>NZ_CM165567.1:4800000-6857500 GCF_056781675.1 Mesorhizobium monacense
ACCACCAGATGCGCAAATCGGAGGCGGCCTTTTCGAGATCGCGCGACACGCCGAATTCCTGCTCCTGAACGGCCGCAATGGCACAGACACAGAAATTCGTGAACAGAAAGCCTTCCGGCCAGAAACGCACGATCTCGAGCGTCGCTTGATCGTCCACCCGTCCCTTGCCGGCGTCGGAAACCATAACCGCAGGCTTGGTGCGGATCAGTTCCCGCAAGGCAAGCCCGGCCACGAAGACGATGTAGTCGGCCCGGTCAACCTCTGCTGAATCATCCTGCGCGTCGATTGCGGCGAGCCAGTCGAAGAAAACCTGGTTCAGCAGCTTTTCATCGATCCGGTAGGTGAAGCCAAAATGCGCCTCCACCAATTCCGCATTGTTGCGGAACGCCCTGGAAAACCAGCGCAACTGCCGGAGGCGATGCCGGAGGTCCGGTATCGAAGACAATTTGTCCTTCGGCGTCAGGTCCATTGTCTCGTTCCATCCCTGGCGACGTTCATATCTGCTCAGGCTCCGAGCCCACACACATGTACATGTGTTTCCATCGAAAGGCAAAGGTTCAACGTCTTGCCCGAATTCCGCCCCGGCCCTTTCGTAAGACCAACTAAGGAAGATGCGGGATCAGATCGGCGAAAACGTGCGCCAGGTCCTCGCGCCGGTCCTGGCTCGCCAGGGCTTTTGCGAACAGCGCATAGCGTGCGTCGACTGCGGCGCAGACGCCCGGATAGATGTCGTCGTCGGCCGTCACGTCCTTATGGTAGCTCGCGACCGCCGTGGCCAAGGCAAGTGCTGCCGCAGTGTAGATGTTGCTGTCCAGCATCCGGCCGTTGGCCGCATCCTCGATGTGCCTGGGTGCCTCGACCGGACGGGCGCGAAGGATGGCCGTAGCCATGGCCGCGGCCCGCAGCGAAACATCGTCGAGCGATACATCCCGGTCCGCGGCCTTGCCGGAAGGCGACGGCTGCTGGCCCAGTGCTTGCCCTTTGGCGGCAAGGCGATGGGCCTCGGCGAAGAGTTCCTCGCTGAGGTGCGGGTTCGAGATGCCTTTCGACAACAGGATCTGCTTGGCGGCAAAATAGCAATCGCGCGCGAACATCGCCTGGGCGCTTGCATTGTCACCATCGAAATAACGGCTCAGCGCATAGGCGGACGCGCTGCCGAAATGAGCCTTGGGATCGGACGACAGCAGCTCAATGGCGACCGATTCCAGCGCCGAAAGCGCAGTATCGGAGAAGTCGGCAATCGCGGTCACCAGCCCGGTTGCACCCGCAGCAGGGTCGTTCCCCTCAGGCGCCTGGCTGTCTTGACCCTTTCGCGCCGAAGCACGCATCTCGCGCGCCAGAAAGCGGGCGTCGCGCAGGCGCTCCTTCACCTTCGTCCGCAGTTCCTCCGGCAAGAATGATGCCATGCTTCCGTCCCTATGACTGCTTTGTACGGTCCCTGGAATGATAGACAATTATGGCCTGCAAAGCTATGACATCGTCATCCGCGCATCCTGTATTCCGGCTGTGACAGGTGGGCCGGAACGATGGAGCCAGGGAACCATGCGCCAAGGGAAACGGGGGACGAAAGACCCCGGGATGATGTTTGGCGAGAACGTTCGCGGCTCGAGTCAAGCGGATCGCGTTCGAGTTCGCACCGCCTGGATGTACTATGTCGAGCAGCTCACCCAGAGCGAGATCGCCGCGATTCTCAACATCGGCCGGGTGACGGTGGTCAGGCTTCTGGCGGATGCCCGCGCCCGTAATGAGATCAAGATCACGATCAACGCGAAGGTCGCCGACACGACCGAGCTCGAGCGCGGCCTGGAAGAGCTGTTCGGCATCCAGAAGGCGATCGTGGCGCCGCTGTCGAGCCCGCAGGCCGATCCCGTACCGGTGATCAGTGCGGCCGCCGGCGACTATGTTTCGCAGATCGCGACATCCAACATGCGCGTCGGGGTCGGCTGGGGACGGACGCTCTACAACACGCTACCGTTCATAAGGGGTCAGTCGCTGACCGGATTTCGCGTCTATTCGCTGCTCGGCGGCATCATCCAGGCGCGCCGCTTCAACCCGGCCGAGTTTGCATGGCAGCTCGCCGAACTCTTCCAGGGCGAGGGTTTCCTGGTGCCGGCGCCGGCCATCGTCGACAGTGTCGAGACCAAGCGCACCCTGATCGAGCGCTGCGGGCTGAACACCATCTTCGAAATGGCCGAGGACCTCGACGCCGTGCTTCTCAGCGTCGGCGGAACGACATCAACGGCCACCTCCTACCGGGTCGGCTACCTGACCGACGCCCAGCATGACTCGCTGGTTTCGGCGGGCGCCATCGGCGATCTCCTGTTTCATTTCTTCGATGAACACGGCAACCTTGTCGATCACGAGATCAACGACCGCGTGATGTCGGTCGGCATCGACCGGCTGCGCAGGGCGCCGATCCGGCTGCTTGCCTCCGGCGGGCCCGAAAAGGTGGACGCATTGATCGGCGTGATGAAGCTGGTCGAGCCGACGGTTTTCATCACCGATGAAGTGACCGCGGCAAGCATGATCGAGAAAATACAGCTGCGCGGATCGCGGCGGCAGAAGAAGAGCAACGGGCCGGCGTAGCTCAAGCAGCCAGCGTGTTGGTCTTTCGCTTCGTGAGCCGCGCAAATTCCATCGTGTGGTCGAAGGAGCGGACCCCGGCCTGGCTGCCGAGCCCGGTGGCGTTGAGCGCCGAGGTCGCCTGGGCGAGCGTGACCGCATCCTCCGGACCAAGCCCGCGATGCAGCCCGGCCACAAAGCCGGCATTGAAGGCATCGCCGCAGCCGCAGGTGCAGACCACTTCGACCTCGAAGGCGGGAATGTGAAACCGCGTGCCGTTGGCGTGATGATAGTAGGCGCCGTCCTCGCCAAGGGTGAGGATGCAGCAGCGCACGCCGCGGTCGAGCATGAAGCGCGCCACGTCCCGCGTGTCGGCTAACCCTGAGAGCAGGCGCGCCTCCTCGACCGAGGGCAGGAAATAATCGACATGCGGCAGGAGCCTGGCGATCATCGGCATGTCCTCGTGGCGGGCCGATGCAACGTCGAGCGTGGTCGTGCAGCCACGCTGCTTGGCGCGGGCCAGGAGGTCGACCGTAGGCTCCCCGTCCATGCGGTCCATCAGGCCGGCGCCGCCAATATGCACGAAGGTCGCATCCAGCACCTTGTCGAACTGGTCCGGCGCGATCTCGAAGGAACCGGTCGCGCCGCGCATGTGCATGGCCGGCCGCTGGCCGTTGTCCTGCACCGCCACGATGCTCGACGAGGTGCCGACGCCTTGGATCCTCTGCATCAGTCTGGTGTCAACGCCGTGCTGGCCGAGCTTGCCCAGCACCCAGTCGCCCATGTCGTCGGCGCCGACGCCGCCAACGCCCAGCACCTTCATCCCGTATTTCGCCGCCACGATCGCCGCAGCACCCGCGGCGCCGGAAACGGCAATGGTGATCTCCTCCAGGAAATCGAATTCTGTCGGCCCAGGGATCCGGCGCACGGGCCGGCCAAGGCAATCGAAGGTGAAGAAACCGATGGAGGCGTAATCGTAGAGCACGGTGATGTCCCGTCAGTTTGCGCGAATGCGCTGGCCCGTTACTGCGTCGAAGAAATAGAGGCGCTCGAGATCGAGCTCAATGGCGATTGCCGTATCGAGCGGTTGTCGGAAATCGCGGTCGGCCTTCACCTCGACGACCATCGCTTCGGTGCGCACCGACAGAAAGGTCTGGTCGCCGGTCGGCTCCAGTCCATACAGCGTCCCTTTCAGATGGCCGGTTGCACCGGCGGAGACCCTAGCGTCTTCCGGCCGCACGCCAAGAATGACGCCTTGGGAATCGGCCAGGTTGACGCCAGCGATCTCCACCCCGGGCGCAGAGAACCGCTGGTCGCGCACCTCGCCTTTGATCAGGTTCATGGGCGGCGAGCCGATGAAGCCGGCGACGAAGGTGTTGTTGGGGTTGGAGTAGATCTCGTCCGGCGTGCCGAGTTGCTGGATACGGCCCTTGTCCATGATGACGATCCGGTCGGCCAGCGTCATCGCCTCGACCTGGTCGTGGGTGACGTAGACGGTGGTGATCTTCAACTGACGCTGGACGTGCTTGAGCTGCACGCGCATGGCGTTGCGAAGCTTGGCGTCGAGATTGGACAGCGGTTCGTCCATCAGGAAGACGCGCGGCTGCCTGACGATGGCCCGCGCAAGCGCCGCGCGCTGCCGCTGGCCACCCGAAAGTGCGCCGGGCTTGCGGTCGAGGTAGTCGCCGAGTTCGACCATGTCGGCGGCGCGGCGCACTCGCTGGTCGTGCTCGGCCTTGGGGATGCCGCGCATCCTGAGTGGAAAGCGGATGTTCTCGTAGACGGTCATATTCGGATAGAGCGCGTAGCTCTGGAACACCATCGCGACGTCGCGGTCGCGCGGATCGAAATCGTTGACCAGTTCGCCGTCGATCCAGATCTCGCCCGACGTCAGATCGTTCAGGCCGGCGATCATGCGCATCGTCGTGGTCTTTCCGCAGCCCGACGGCCCGAGGAAGACCATGAACTCCTCATCGCGAATGTCGAGATCGACATTGTCGACGCCAAGGACTGCTCCCCACCCCTTGGTGACATTCTTCAGTTGAATCTGAGCCATATCCGTCTTTCCATTTTTTCTTCGCCGGCCGGCCGCGCAAAAGCCAGGCATTGCAGTTGCGGCCACGCCTGATATCAACCCTTGACCGCGCCCATGGTCAGGCCCCGCGACAGATGCTTCTGGATCAGCACGACCAGGAACATGATCGGAACGAAGGCGAGGAAGGCGACAAGGGCGATCGCGTTGTAGATGATGCCGTCCGAACCGCCGGTGAAGTTGGCGAGCGCGACGGACAGCGTATAGGCGTTCTTGGTCGAGGCGATGAGCAGAGTGAACAGGAACTCGTTGACCGCGAAGATGACGGCGATGACGGCGGCGGTGATGATGCCGGGGAGACACATCGGCACGATGATCGACACCAGGATGCGCAGGTCCGAGGCGCCGTCGGTGCGGGCCGCGTCCTCGATCTCATGCGGTATGTCGAGCATGTAGGAGCGGATGATCCAGGTCACCAGCGACAGGTTGATCGCGGCATAGACCAGCATCAGCGCCCAGACCGTATCGAGCAGGCCCATGTTGCGGAACAGGAAAAAGATCGGAATGGCGACGATGGCCGGCGCCATCATGCGCGTCGACAGGATGTAGAAGCCGATGTCTTCGCGAAACCGGTAGGTGTAGCGGGCCAGCGAATAGGCGGCCGGGATCGCCAGCAGGAGATCGATGATGACGCTGCCGACGACCGCGACAAGCGAATTGCGCAGATAATTGCCCATCGGCCAATCGGTCCAGATCATGTTCCAGGCGTCGAGGGAAAAGGTTGGCCAGTAGATCGGCTCGGCGGCGATGATCTCGGTGCGCGGCCGCAATCCGATGGACAGGAACCACAGGATCGGTGCCAGGCAGAACACGGCCCAGGCGAACAGCACGAGGTAGCGCAGGAACAGGCTCTCCGACGATCTGCTTTTGCTGGCCATCTTCTATTCCCGTCCCGAGCGGAAGAAGCGTTTCACGAACAGCTGCGCAACCGTGACCGTGATCACCAGCATGACCACCGAAATGGCCGAGGCGTAGCCGAAATTGAAGGTCTTGAAGCCGACGCGATAGATGAAATAGCTGATGGTCTCGGTGGCGCCACCGGGGGTCCCACCGGTGATGATGAAGACCGAAGCGAACATGGTGATGATGTCGATACCGCGCAGGATGAGGGCAACGGCGACGATCGGCATCATCAGCGGCAGCGAGATGTTCCAGAATATCTGCCGCCATTTGGCGCCGTCCAGCCTCGCCGCCTCTTCCATTTCCGCATCCTGGCCCTGCAGGGCCGCGACGAAGATGATGAACAGGAACGGCGTCCACTGCCAGACATCGGCGACGATCAGGGTCAGCCGGGCGAGCCAGATGGAGCCGAGAAAATCCAGATTGCCGTCGATCAGCCCCAGGCGCATCAGGAGATCGCTGACGATCCGCCCATCGTTGAAGGCGAGCTTCCAGATGAAGGCGACCGCCGACGGCATGAACAGCATCGGCATCAGAAACAGGATGCGCCATGATCGCACCCAGGGATCGCGATAGGCAAAGGCCGCGATGCTGATGGCGATGACGCATTCGAGGCTAAGCGCGATAGCGCCCATGACGAAGGTGTTCCACAGCGCCTGCCAGAACTCGTTGTCAGACAGGAGCTTGGTGTAGTTGCCGAGCCCGGCGAAAGACCAGTCGTTGAAGCGGACGAAGAAAAAGCTCTGATACATAGCGTAGACGCCGGGATAGAGCGTGATCCCCAGCAGGAAGATCATCGCCGGCGCCACCAGGAGGTAGGGAAACGCCTTGCGGCGCAACCGGCTCCGGGGCCGGGGCCTGATGCCGGGACGGGCGGCTGACGCCGCCCATCCTGAACTGTTCTGAACCATGGAGTCCTGCATTACGTGAAGTCTCCCTGGACCTGTCGGCAAAGCCAGTGTCAATCGACCGTCAAACCGGCGGGGTCTTGCCCTTGCCGGCCCAGGTCGCGGGCGCCACCGCAGCATACTTGAACGGCTCCTTGTCTGAGAAGAAGCCATTCTTGGTCATGATCTCCTTCCAGGCCTTGGCGCCGGCATCGAGAGCCTCCTTCGGGGTCGCCTGGCCGACGATCGCCTTGTTGATCTCGTTGCCAAGCGCCTGCTCCATCTCGAACATGCCGGGGATGCGCGGCGCGCACCAGGCATAGTCGAGCGAATTGGCCCAGACCGCGGCGGGCTGCGAGACCGAGCGCAGCTTTTCGTTCTTCAGCACCGATTTGTAGCCCGGCGCGACGCCGTTGGCGTTGGCCTCGTTCATCGCCATGATCGACGCAGTGGTCAGGAAGGCGAGCATGAGGAAGGCGCCCTCCGGGTTCTTGGCCGTGGCGGTGACGCAAGAGGTCGACCCAGCTATGTTTGGCGGAGCGAAACGGGCACCTTCGATCTGCACACGCGGCTCGTAGACGGTGAGACAGTCGCCGACGATGCGGCTCTGGTCCGGGCGCGTCGCCTGGGTGCCCGAGTCCTGCCAGGAGATGTTCATGGCAAGCTGGCCACCGAGCCAGGCGGCACGGTTCTCGCCCCAGCCCCAGCCGGCCACGCCTTCGGCCGACGACGCCTTGAGCGCCAGGATGGTTTCGAGCGCCTTGATGCCGGCGTCGCTGTTGAACACCGGTTCCCAGGAATCGTTGAACAGGTCGACGCCATGCTGCGCGGCGATGTGCTCCCAGGTGTAGGTCGACCAGAAGCCCCGAGCGCCCATCATGCCGACGCCGGCAACGCCCTTCTCGACCTTGTTGAGCTCGGCTGACAGACGGATCATCTCGTCATAGGTCGGCACGGTCAGCTTGGTGTCGGCGTCCTTGCCGGTGACCTTCTTCAGCAGCGACGGCCTGACATGCACCATCTGGATGTCGCAGTCGAACGGGATGCCGTAGAGGCCCTTGTCGCCGAAATAGCCATAGTTGAGGCGATAGGTGTCATAGAAATCGTCAAGCGGCAGCTTCCACTTCTCTGCATAGTCGTCGAGCTTGGCGAGGAAGCCCGGGCCGGCAAAGTCGCCCAGCCATGGCGAGAAGAACTGCAGCGCGTCGAAACTGGCATTGCCCGAGATGAACTCGGCCAGAACCTTGTCGTACATCGAATCGTCGGGGATCGGTACGAGTTCCACCTTGATGCCGGAGAGCTGCTCGAAGGGCTTCAGGCCGTCGGCGGCGGATTCCATGTCGGCGGCGCCGATCGCAAACTTGACCGTGGTGCCGGCGAACTCGCCGCGAACCTTCTCCCAGTCGACGGTGCGGATCCAGTCCTTAGCCGGATCCCAAAGCTCATCGCCGTCGGCGAGCTTGTAGAGATCGCGGTATTCCTTCTTGACGTAGCCGCCGACATTGATCTTGGCCAGCACATCGGCAGGGTTCATGGCTTCTTGCGCGAAGCTGCGCCGGACATTGAACAGCGAGACGCCGCCAACCGCGACGGCCGATGCGCCGACAGCCGCTGTCGACATCAGAAACGACCGACGCGACACATCCTTCCTATTTCCAACAGGCATTGCAAATCCTCCCAAACACCCGCTCAGAGATCTCATGCACCGTTTGCGGGCGACGACGATGCTTGCTTCGAAAACGGGCCGGTCCGGGCCCGCATGGATTACCCAATCACGTCGCACCCGATCCGGCTCGCAAAGAGCTTGGATTGGCCACACCTGTTCCATTTTCGAGCGGCACAGCGGCAATGAAACATGTGATTGGGCCTCCCAACTCCCCCGATTCCAGCGGAGGCCAGCTTGCCCCTGCATGAACATCGTTACTTTTACAAAGTCAAATGTTCACATTGGCGTCGCCTTGTCAATACGGTCCTTAGCGACTCCGACGCATCCCGGCGGGGAATGCGCCTGACAGAGATTGCGCGGGGGACGAACCGCGTTGGCACGAGGTCCAACTCCATGTCAGGACGCGCTTGGAGGCAGCCCAGCTAAACGCCCTTCGAGACCTCTCCCTTCATCGAGGGCCCTCGTCGCGAGCTGATTTTACAGGCACGCGAAAAGGCTATGAAGGCGCTGTCGGACCATGACGCAGCGCCCGCAATTTCGGCATCATCCACGCCGATCTGGTGCGCGAGAACGTGCTCGTCCATGAGGGTGCGATCCGCATCACAATTGCGGCTATGGCTGGCACATGTACTTTGCCGTTGCGCTGTACCGGAACCGCGAGGAGGCGATCTATCCGCTGATCGAAGCCGCTCTGCTCGACGGCTATCGGCAGGAGCGGGCGCTGACGGCGCAGGATATCGCCGCGGTGCCGCTGTTTTCAGCGTTACGGGGCTTCGCCTTCCTGGGCTGGGTGCAGAGTCGCGTCGAATGTCGGCATGCGCATGTCGGCCATATCAGCCGATGTGGTGATTGCCTATCTGCGGGGGGAATAAAGGGTTACGATGCGACTGATGCGGGCCGGCGGCAGTCCCGTCAGCCCATCGCGAAGTGAATGCTGACCGTGCCCGAGCTGCCGAAATCGGCGACGATAGTGTCGCCGGCACGCGCAGTTGCGGCGTGAGTAGTGAGTAGTGGCGAATTCCTTCAGGCGCGCCCGGTCGATTCGAGCCGTCATCTTACTCACTACTCACTCTTTTCAAGCCGCACCCGCCGCCATGCCGCCGGCGACAGGCCGACGGCCGAGCGAAAAAAGCGCGAGAAATAGGCAGGGTCGTTGAAGCCGGTCTCGTAGGCGATGTCCTCGACCGGGCGCACGGTGAACAGCAGCAGGCGCTTGGCCTCGACCAGCCGCCGCACGCCGATGGCCTGCCGCACGCCCGCGCCCAAGCCCTGGCGTGCCGCCTTGTCGAGCAGATGGCGCGTGGTGCCGAGTGCGGCGACATAGCGCTCGACCGGCCAATCGTCACGAAAATGCCGGTCGATCAGCCGCCGCAAGCGGCCGGCCAGCGCCAGTGCCGCCGGCACCGTCACGGAATGCGACTCAGCGTCGAGGCGTGCGATCCCCGACAATGCAACGGCGATGAGCGGCGGCAGAATTTTCTCCAAACCCGGGCGTGCGTCGGCATACTCCGACCGAATCATGCCGATCGTGCCTGAGAGCTTGTCCCACAGGGCTGCCTCGCCGCGTCCGGTGACGAAGACTGGCTGATCGAGCGGCAGCAAGGAATGCTCGGCGATTGCCGCAAGTGCTGCATCGGCAACCGAGACGACGATGGCATCGGTGCCCGGTTCGATGCTGAAACCGTGCACCACACCGCTCGGCATAAAGCTCACCGTCGGCGCCGAAAAACTCCAGGTCTGATCCTCGATCCGGTAGCTGCCGCTGCCGCTGGTCCAGAAGGTGATCTGCGCCATTTGCGGATGCTTGTGCGCCAGGACTTGGCCCCGATGCAGCACAGCGCGGGCAAGAACCGTCTCGACATGCAGGAAGCCGACGTCGAGTGTTTGCGCCGGCTCGCCGTAGACGAAGAACTCGGGAATCGCGATCTGGCTCATGGCGGCCTGAAAAAGTCCAAGTTGTTTTGTGCTTTCGTCCATAAACCATCGGACGACACCGGGCTAGTGTTCAAGCATCAAAGGGAGGATCATGGATGCGATCGGAAGATTTCCGGGCCGACACGAAACGGCCGTTCACCGGCGCCGAATATCTAGAGAGCCTGCGCGACGGGCGCGAGGTCTACATCAATGGTGAGCGCATAGCCGATGTCACCACCCATCCGGCGATGCGCAACTCCGCCCGTTCGCTCGCCCGCCTCTACGACGCCTTGCACGACCCGGCGCGGCAGGCGGTGCTGACTTCGCCCACCGATACCGGTTCGGGCGGCTACACGCATAGATATTTTCGCGTCGCCCATTCCGCCGCCGATCTGGCCGCACAGCAAACCGCCATCGCCGACTGGTCGCGCATGTCCTACGGATGGATGGGCCGCACCCCCGACTACAAGGCGGCGCTGATGAACACGCTCGGCGCCAATGCCGAGTGGTACGGCCCGTTCAAGGACAATGCGCTTGCCTGGCACAAACGGGCCCAGGAAGCCGCCCTGTTCATGAACCACGCCATCGTCAACCCGCCGATCGACCGCCACAAGCCGGCCGAGGCCGTCAAGGACGTGTTCGTGCACATCACCAAGGAGAGCGATGCCGGCATCTGGGTGTCCGGCGCCAAGGTGGTGGCGACGTCGTCGGCGCTGACCCACTACAATTTCCTGGCGCAGAGCTCGGCGACGGTCACCGAGGATCCGTCGCTGTCGGTGATGTTCATCGTGCCGATGAACGCGCCGGGGATAAAGATGTTCTGCCGCGTCTCCTACGAGCAGACCGCCAACACGGTCGGCCAGCCCTTCGACTACCCGCTGTCGTCGCGCTTCGATGAGAACGATGCGATCCTGGTGCTGGACAATGTGTTCGTCCCCTGGGAGGACGTGCTGGTGCTGCGCGATGCGCAAAAAATCCTGTCCTTCCATCCGGCGTCGGGCTTCATGCACGGCTATTGCTTCCAGGGCTGCACGCGCTTTGCCGTCAAGCTCGACTTCCTCTCCGGCCTGCTCGCCAAGGCGCTGCGCGCCACCGGCGGCGACGCCTTCCGCGGCAACCAGGCGGCACTCGGCGAAGTGATCGCGCTGCGCCACATGTTCTGGAGCTTTTCCAACGCCATGGCGCACAACCCGATCCCGTGGGCGAGCGGTGCGGTGCTGCCCAATCTGGAAGCGGCGCTCGCCTACCGCACCTTCATGTCGGAAGCCTATCCGCGCGTCATCGACACGGTGCGCCGGGTGATCGCCTCGGGGCTGATCTATTTGCCGTCCTCGGCAAAGGATTTCGACAATCCCGAGATCAACAAGTACCTTGCCCAATATGTGCGCGGCTCGAACGACATGGGCCATGTCGAGCGCATCAAGATCATGAAGCTTTTGTGGGATGCGACCGGCACCGAGTTCGGGGGCCGCCATGCGCTCTACGAGCTCAACTATGCCGGCGCGCCGGAAGAGGTGCGGCTGCAAGTGCTGAAGGGCGCCGAGCGCAGCGGCCGTCTGAAGGCGATGGAAGTGCTGGTCGACACCTGCATGGCCGATTACGACGAAAAGGGCTGGACCGGCGACACTTGGCTACCGCCGCTGCCGGCCGGCGCAAGCTGAGGAGGCCGGCCATGGAGGCGCAGGTCTCGAGACTGGAATTCCGCGATGCCATGGCGCGGGTCTGCGCGCCGGTCAACATCGTCACCACGGACGGTCCGGCAGGCCGTGGCGGCTTCACCGCTACCGCCATGTGCAGCGTTTCCGACGATCCGCCGACGCTGCTCATCTGCATGAACGAACGCTCGGCGCAGGCCGGACTGTTCCTCGCCAACCGGCGCTTCTGCGTCAACGTGCTGACGCAGGCCCATATGCACCTGGCGGCGAAGTTCGCCGGTGCGATCCGCGACATGGCCGAGCGCTATGGTTCCGCGCGATGGCAGACGATGCCCTCCGGCATGCCGGCGCTGCTCGACGCCATCGTCAGCTTCGATTGCGAGATCGGCGAGGTGAACCGGGTCGGCACGCACAATGTGATGTTCGGCCGCGTAGTTGACATCCGCCACGGCAGCGACGAGGCGGCGCTGCTCTATGTCGGGCGCAACTACATGCAGCCGAGCGCGCTGGGGAGTTTTGGGGGGTGAGGAGCGGTCCGCGCAGCGGACGAAAAGCCAATTGCTTGGCTTTTCGAGTGACGAACGGTGAAGACCCGGTCCGCCTTCAAGCGGATCAAAAGGTCCAGTGGACCTTTTGAAGGGGATGAACGCCCGAAGGGCTGGGGAGCCTGCGACGGGCCGGCCAGCGCTAATCGGGTAGCGTCTCCGACTGGATCAGGCTTTCGAGCAGGTCGAGCAGGCGCTCGTGCTGTTCGGCCCCATAGCGCTTTTCTATCGCGTCGTAGATGGCGATGCGTTCGGGAGACAGGTCTTCGATCAGCGCAAGGCCGGCCGGGCTGATGGCGAGGAGCGCCCGGCGGCCGTCGTCCTTGACCTTGTTGCGGGAGATGAACTGCCGCTCTTCCATCGCCTTGATGATGCGGGTGAGGCTTGGCGGCAGGATCGAGGCGCGGTTGGCGAGTTCGGTCGCTTCCAGCGGCCCGGCCTCGGCAAGAACGCGCAGCACGCGCCATTGCTGTTCGGTGATGTCGTGGCGGGCAAGCATCGGCCGGAAATGCGCCATGATCACTTCGCGGGCGCGCAGAAGAGCCATCGGCAAGGAGCGGCGGGTGCTGGGCGGTAGCAAGGTCAGGTCTCCGAAATTCCAGTTCCAGTTCCGACTCGCAATGCGAATGAGACGCGGATCGCAGCTATATCCGCGATTTTGCCGGGGGCGGCAATCCCGACACCAGGGCGTGGGTCCTGACAGAGAACGGCGCTTGACATTCGATCGCCAAGATGTAATTCACATGTTAATTACAAAGACCGGCGATGCCGGCGGAGGAAACCCTTGCCGCACATGGCGATTGAATATTCCGCGAATCTCGACGCCAAAGTCGACATGGGCGCGCTTTGCGCGCTGGTGTCGCGCGCCATCCTCGAGACCGGCCTGTTCGAGCCAGGGGCGGTCAGGGTGCGCGCCTTCCGTGCCGAGGCCTATGCGATCGCCGACCGTCTGCCGGAAAACGGCTTCATCGACATGAACTTCCGCATCGGCAAGGGCCGCAGCGCCGAGGAAAAGAAGCGCACCGGCGAGGCGATCTTCACCGCCGTCTCGGAGCATCTCGCATCGCTGTTCACAACGCCGCATTTCGCGCTCTCCCTGGAGATCCGCGAGATCGACGCCGAACTGAACTGGAAGAAGAACGCCATCCACCCGCGGCTACGTGGCAAGTAACTGGGCGGCAAGTGAGCAAGCGGCAGAAAACAGGAAAGACCCATGGCGGCATTGGACGACAATCTGCGGAAGGCCGAAGCCTATCTCGAGCGCTTCAGAAGCACGGGCGTGCTCAACCAGATCGGCGGCGAGGCTGTCGCAGCCGCCGACGGCTCGACCTATGAAACGATCTCGCCGATCGACCTGAAGCCACTCGCCAGGGTGGCGCGTGGCAAGGCTGAAGACATCGACCGCGCCGCCAAGGCGGCCAAGGCGGCTTTCCGCGACTGGGCGGCGATCTCCGGCGATGCCCGCAAGAAGCTGCTGCACAGGATTGCCGACGCCATCGTCGCGCGCGCGGAAGAAATCGCCTTCGTCGAATGCATGGACACCGGACAGTCGCTGAAGTTCATGGCCAAGGCGGCCCTGCGCGGCGCGGAAAATTTCCGCTTCTACGCCGACCGCGCGCCGGAGGCCCGCGATGGCCGCACGATCCGCGCGCCGAACCAGGTCAACATGACAACGCGCGTGCCGATCGGCCCGGTCGGCGTCATCACGCCGTGGAATACGCCGTTCATGCTGTCGACCTGGAAGATCGCGCCGGCTTTAGCCGCCGGCTGCACCATCGTCCACAAGCCGGCGGAGCTGTCGCCGCTGACGGCGCGGCTGCTGGTCGAGATCGCCGAGGAGGCCGGCTTGCCGAAGGGCGTGTGGAACCTCGTCAACGGTTTCGGCGAGGACGCCGGCAGGGCGCTGACCGAACATCCTGATATCAAGGCGATCGGCTTCGTCGGCGAAAGCCGCACCGGCTCGATGATCATGAAGCAAGGCGCGGACACGCTGAAGCGCGTGCATTTCGAACTCGGTGGCAAGAACCCGGTGATCGTTTTTGCCGATGCCGATCTTGAGCGTGCGGCGGACGCCGCCGTTTTCATGATCTATTCACTGAACGGCGAGCGCTGCACCTCGTCCTCGCGGCTGCTCGTCGAGCAAAGCGTCTATGACAAGTTCACCGCGCTGGTGGCCGAGAAGGCCGAGCGCATCAAGGTTGGCCATCCGCTCGATCCCGAAACCGTGGTCGGTCCGCTGATCCATCCAGTGCACGAGGAAAAGGTTCTCTCCTATATCGAGATCGGCAAGTCGGAAGGCGCTATCGTCGCTGCCGGTGGCGGCAAGTTCGATGGTCCGGGCGGCGGCTGTTATGTCAGCCCGACGCTGTTCACCGGCGCCACCAACAAGATGCGCATCGCCCAGGAGGAAATCTTCGGGCCGGTGCTGACCGCGATCTCGTTCAAGGACGAGGCCGAGGCGCTGGCTTTAGCCAACGACACGCAGTACGGCCTGACCGGCTATCTCTGGACCTCCGACGTCACCCGCGCCTTCCGCTTCACCGATGCGCTCGACGCCGGCATGATCTGGGTGAATTCCGAGAATGTGCGCCACCTGCCGACGCCGTTCGGCGGCGTCAAGAGCTCGGGCATCGGTCGCGACGGCGGCGACTGGTCGTTCGACTTCTACATGGAAACCAAGAACATCGCGTTCGCCACGGCGCCGCACTCGATCCAGAAGCTCGGCGGCTGACCGGAGACCCTAAAAGATGCCCTTGCCCACACCCAATCTCTACCCGGCGTTCAATATCGTGCGGCTGAGCCATGTCGAGCTCGCCGTCACCGACCTTGCAAAATCCCGCGCCTTCTATGTCGATACGCTCGGCCTGCAGGTGACGGACGAAACCAGGGACGCCATCTATCTGCGCGCGATGGAAGAACGCGGCCACCACTGCATCTTGCTGCGGAAAGGCGCGACAGCGGAAGCCCGCGACCTCGGCTTCAAGCTGTTCTCCGACGAGGACCTCGACAAGGCCGAGCACTTCTTCAAAAACAAGGGCCTGCCGGTGGAATGGGTCGAGCGGCCCTATCAGTCGCGCACATTCCGCACGCGCGACCCGCACGGCATTCCGCTCGAATTCTATTCGAAGATGGAGCGGCTGCCGCCGATCCATCAGAAATATGCGCTGTACAAGGGCGTCAAGCCGCTGCGCATCGACCACTTCAACTGTTTCTCGCCCAACGTCGATGAATCGGTGGCGTTCTACAACGAGCTCGGCTTTCGCGTCACCGAATACACCGAGGATGTCAGCAGTGGAAAGCTATGGGCGGCCTGGACGCACCGCAAGGGCGGCGTCCACGACATCGCCTTCACCAACGGCATCGGGCCACGCCTGCATCACGTCGCCTTCTGGGTGCCGACGCCGCTCAACATCATCGACCTGCTCGACCTGATGGCGACCACCGGCTGGCTGCCGAACATCGAGCGCGGCCCCGGCCGGCACGGCATCTCCAACGCCTTCTTCCTTTACATCCGCGACCCCGACAACCACCGCATCGAGATCTACTGCTCGGACTACCAGACGGTCGATCCCGATCTCGAGCCAATCAAATGGGACCTCAAGGATCCGCAGCGCCAGACGCTATGGGGCGCGCCGGCACCGAAGAGCTGGTTCGAGGAAGGCAGCACCTTTGCCGGCGTCGAACCACGCAAGTCCGACCTGGCGGCCTCGCCGATCGTGGCGCCGTGACGATGGCTAACCGCAGGGGGAACCCATGAGCACGCCACGGCTCGCCACCTTCACCGTCGGCGGCAAGGCACGCTATGGCGCGATCACCGACAAAGGCGTCGTCGACCTCTCGTCACGCCACGCACAATGGCCGACATTGCGCGAAGTCATCGAGGCCGGCGCCTTGCAGCGCCTGGCCGAGGAGGCCGACGCCTTCGCCGCTGATTTCCCGCTCGACGCCATTGCCTACGAAATCCCGGTCCCCTCGCCGGAAAAGATCATCTGCGTCGGCGTCAATTTTCCCGACCGCAACGAGGAGTACAAGGACGGGCAGGCCGCACCCTCGAACCCGTCGCTGTTCATCCGCTTCCCGCGTTCCTTCGTCGGCCATGGCGAGTCGCTGGTGCGGCCGCCGGAATCGCCGCAGCTCGACTATGAGGGCGAGATCGTCATCGTCATCGGCAAGGCCGGCCGGCGCATTGCAGAAGCCGATGCGCTCGGCCATATCGCGGCACTTTCGCTCTGCAACGAAGGCACAATCCGCGACTGGGTGCGCCACGCCAAGTTCAACGTCACCCAGGGCAAGAATTTCGACCGCACCGGTGCGATCGGCCCGTGGCTGGTGCCGTTCACCGACGAGGCGCAGATCGCCGACATCGCACTCACCACGCGCGTCAATGGCGAGGTCCGGCAGCAGGACCGCACCAGCCGCATGATCTTTTCCTTCCGCAAGATCATCAACTACGTCTCGACCTTCACCACGCTTGTTCCCGGCGACATCATCGTTACCGGCACGCCGACCGGTGCCGGCGCCCGTTTCGAGCCGCCGATCTGGCTGAAACCGGGCGACGTGATCGAGGTCGAGGCCGACGGCATTGGCCTGCTGCGAAACAGCGTCGTCGACGAAGGGACAGCACAATGACCCCTGAGCAAGTCGAGGACGCTGCCACGCGGCTGTTCGAGGCCGAACGCAACCGCCGGCAGATCAGGCTGCTCAGCCTCGACTTTCCCGAAGCGACGATGGACGACGCCTACCGTGTGCAGGCCGCGCTGGCGACGCGGAAGGTCGCGTCGGGCCTGACGATCAAAGGCTGGAAGATCGGCCTGACCTCCAAGGCCATGCAATCGGCGCTCGCCATCGACATTCCCGATTCCGGCGTGTTGTTCGACGACATGTTCTTCGAAGACGGCGGCATCGTTCCCGCCGGCCGCTTCATCCAGCCGCGCATCGAGGCCGAGATCGCCTTCGTCATGAAGGCGCCACTGTCGGGGCCTGACGTGTCGATCGACGACGTGCTCGACGCCACCGACTACATCACCCCGGCGCTGGAGATCCTCGACACCCGCGTCGAGCGCTCGAACAGGGAAACCGGCAAGATACGAACCTTCTTCGACACCATCTCCGACAACGCCGCCAATGCCGGCATCGTCATCGGTGGCCGCGCGTGTGGACCGCGCGAGGCCGACCTGCGCTGGATAGGCGCCATCCTGTCACGCAATGGCGAGGTCGAGGAAACCGGCCTCGGCGCCGGCGTGCTCGATCATCCGGCCAAGGGCATCGTCTGGCTGGCCAACCGGTTGCACCAATACGGCATGCAGATCTCGGCAGGACAGGTGGTGCTATCAGGCTCGTTCGTGCGCCCGGTGGAGGCGCGCCATGGCGACAGCATCGTCGCCGATTTCGGTCAATACGGGACGATCCGCATCGCTTTCGCCTAATGATCTCCGGTACGCGAACAACTGACTCGGTGCACTGAGGTGGTCGAATTGATCAGGTTTCGATCGCATGCCCGGGCTTGCCATCACCCTTCAAGTATTTGCCGCGATGAGATAGGGAACGCCGATCTCTGACATGGACTGATCGCCGCTTTGCCTGCAACGGGCGCGACATCGTCATGACCACGGCAATGGCAAGGTGCTTGCCGGTCGGCTGGTGGGACCGATATCAGGAGGCTGCCGCTTCCGTTCGCGCCACTTCGCCATCCCTTCAGTCTCAAGCCGACGTACTTCCAACCCTTGCCACGCAAAAAACGAGTTGACAAAAGCGAATATGAGGAATCGCTTAACATGGGAACTATCTTGTTTTGCCAATGACAAGACAGCTCGACGGTCTTTGGGAGGAGACGCCATGCAGCACATGCAGCACCTAGCGGAATTCAGGGGGATGACCGCCACTCGATGGCCTATACATTCCCTTGAAGAGTGGACTGCGGAACTGAAATCGATCTGCGGAAATTTCAACACACAACGAGCCGAGCACACCCTCGTAACCGGCAATGCCACCATACTGGATGCAGGCGGGCTCGACCTGGCGCAGGTTGCGAACGACCTCGACGTGATCCGCCGCGACGTCGCCGATATCAGGATGGACTATAGCGAAAATCTCTTCCTGCTGCTGCAACTCGAAGGGACTTGCGGTATCGAACAGAACGGCAGGCAATCGATCATTACCCCGGGCGACTGCATTCTCGTCGATAGCTCCAGCCCGTCGATCTTCCATTTCGGCGGCCGCTTTTCCAACCACCTCTCGGTGCATCTGCCGCGCCAGCTGATCTTCGCCGACAAGTCCGCACGGGTCGAAGTTTCGCGAAGGATTGAAGCAGAGGACCCGATGTCGGCGATGCTGCGAGCGGTCGTTGCCAAGCTTCTGAAAACAGACGCAAGCGACAAGCGAGCACCGCATTTACGCGAACTCCTCTTCAGCGCGACACGCCAGGCTTTCGCGACCGACAGTGAGATGGATGAGCCTGTGGTATCGGACAGTTCTGGCGGCAGGTTGGAAGTCGTGCAGATACTCATCGACAGATATCTCACCGACGAGCATCTGACGCCGCA
Source organism: Mesorhizobium monacense (assembly GCF_056781675.1). Classification (NCBI taxonomy): domain Bacteria; kingdom Pseudomonadati; phylum Pseudomonadota; class Alphaproteobacteria; order Hyphomicrobiales; family Phyllobacteriaceae; genus Mesorhizobium; species Mesorhizobium monacense. The sequence continues at coordinate 4,818,764 of NZ_CM165567.1, forward strand.
GTGGCTTGCCGACAAGGTTGGCATTTCGCTCCGGACCCTGCAGGAGGACTTCAATGCACTTGGCACTACCGCGACATCGCTGATACGAATGCGCCGCCTGCATCTCGCTCACGAACAACTGGCGCAGATGAAGAATACTGCCAAGGCGACTACGATCGCCGAGGTCGCCTATTCCGCCGGCTTCAACGATATCTCATATTTCAACCGCTGCTTTCGAAAGGCCTTCGCCTGTTCGCCCAAGGATGTTCTGCAGCAGTGACAGTGCTGCGCTTTTGTCCTATTCGCGCCGCGTTCGAATCCAAGACAGAATTGCCAGCTTCAATTTGAATGCTCCTCACAGATTGCTTTGGGAGGAGCCAGGATATGAAGCGCTACACGCTGTTCATCGGCGGCGAGCCGGTGGAAACCGCTCGCCACGCCGATATTCTCAATCCTTCGACCGGAGAAGTTGTCGGCGCAATGCCTCTGGCCACGGTTCGAGACCTCGACGCAGCTGTTGACGCTGCAGCAGCTGCGTTCGAACGCTGGCAGTTGAAATCGAGCGCAGAGCTTGCCGACGCCTGCCGCGCTATTGCGAGCAAGATCGAAGCCAATTCAGAAGAGCTTGCGCGCCTGTTGACGCTCGAACAGGGAAAGCCGCTCAATGGTCTCGGCTCTCGCTTCGAGATCGGTGGAGCTGTCGCTTGGACCCGCCACACGGCGGAAATCGAGCTTCCCGTCGAAGTCCTGCAGGATACGCCTGAAGGTCGCGTGGAGTTGCATCGCAAACCGATCGGCGTCGTCGGCTCGATTACACCATGGAACTGGCCGGTGATGATTGCCTGCTGGCATATCATTCCCGCAATCCGCGCCGGCAACACCGTTATCATCAAGCCATCACCCCAGACACCATTGTCGACCATTCGCCTTGTTGAGCTGATGAATGAGGTTCTGCCGGCGGGCGTCGTCAACGTCGTCACTGGCGAGAACGAGATTGGCGCGGCCATGTCCGCCCATCCAGGCATCGCCAAGCTGACCTTCACTGGCTCCACCTCCACTGGCAAGAAGGTCATGGCCAATGCCGTCGATACGCTGAAGCGGCTCACGCTGGAGTTAGGCGGCAACGACGCCGGCATCGTACTCCCCGACGCCGACCCCCAGGAAATCGCCGAAGGGCTGTTCTGGGGCGCCTTCATCAACAACGGCCAAACCTGCGCCTGCCTTAAGCGCCTTTATGTCCATGACAGCGTTTATGACGCTGTGTGCGAAAGTCTCGTCGCCTATGCAGCCAATATTCCGGTTGGCGACGGTCTGTCGGAACAATCGGTCCTTGGCCCCGTACAGAATCGGATGCAACTCGACATCGTCGCTTCTTATGTCGAGGATGCACGCGCCAAAGGCGGCCGTGTTCTGATCGGCGGCAAGAGCAACGGTGGAACCGGCTACTTCTATCCGATCACGATCGTTGCCGATGTCGACCATGGCTGCAAGCTCGTCGATCGCGAGCAATTTGGCCCCGCGCTGCCCATCATCCGCTACAGCGACCTCGCAGACGTGATCGCGAAGGCGAACGACAATCCGGCGGGCCTCGGCGGCTCAGTCTGGGGCCGGGATACGGCAAGGGCCAAACAGGTGGCCGGCCAACTCGAATGCGGCACTGTGTGGATCAACAAGCATGGAGCAATCCAGCCGAATGCGCCCTTTGGTGGGGTCAAGCAGTCCGGGATCGGCGTTGAGTTCGGCGTCGACGGGCTGAAGGAATTCACAACCATTCAGACGATTTTTTGCTGACACCAACGCTGTCGCAAGACTCTGCCCGCCCGCATCGGAGCAACCCATGAACCAATTCGACTACATCATCGTCGGTGGCGGCTCGTCCGGCTGCGTTGTTGCAGCCCGGCTGTCGGAGAATCCGCAAAACAAGGTCCTGCTAATTGAAAGCGGCGCGCGCGACACCGACAAGTTCATTCATATCCCGGCGACATTCTTCAAGGTGATCGAGAAGGGCAAGGATGTACACTTCTACGTATCGGAGCCGGACAAGGGGTTGAACGGCAAGCCCAACGTCGTGCCACAGGGCAATGTGATTGGCGGCGGCAGTTCCTTGAATGCCATGATCTATATTCGTGGCCAGCAGCAGGATTACGATACCTGGGCGCAAATGGGATGCCGTAACTGGTCCTATGACAAGGTTCTTCCGGTGTTTCGCGAGGTTGAGGCTAATCAGCGCCTTTCGGGCGAATTCCATGGAGCAACCGGCGAACTCAGGGTCTCCGATCGCCGCTTTGGTCATCCCCTGTCCTGGGCCTTCATCCGGGCAGCCCAGGAGGCCGGCCTTCCGTATAACGAAGACTTCAACGGCAAGGTGCAGCAAGGCGTCGGCTTCTACCAGACAACAACTCTCAACGGCCGGCGCTGGAGCGCGGCGCAAGCCTTCCTGCGCGACGCCGAGAAGCGCTCGAACCTGATCATAGTGACCGAAACCCGCGTCCACAAAGTTCTGTTTGAAGGCAGGAAAGCGGTCGGTGTACTGACCGAGAATGGCGTCACCTATAGGGCCCGGCGCGAGATTGTTCTAACGGCAGGCGCCCTCGCCACACCCAAGATCCTGCAACTCTCGGGCATCGGCGAGGCCGAACATCTGAAGAGCCATGGGATCGACGTGATCATGGATCTGCCGGGGGTCGGGGAAAACTATCAGGATCACCTCGAGGCCACGGTTCAGGCGGAGGTCAAGGATCCGATCTCGCTCTTCACCCAGGACAAGGGGCTGAAGGCGGCGGGCCACATGCTGCAATATCTTTTGACCAAGACCGGCCTCCTCACATCCAATGTTGTGGAGTCGGGCGGCTTCGTCGATACGGCCGGGACCGGCCAGCCGGATATCCAGTTTCATGTTCTGCCAACCTTCATCGGCTTTGCCGACCGGGCCGCGGAACCAGGCCACGGCATTGCCATCGGTCCTTGTTTCCTGAGGCCGCAATCGCGAGGCACGGTCAAGCTGCGTTCGGCCAATCCAAAGGATAGTGCCCTGTTTAACGCGAATTCCTTCTCCAATCCTGCTGATCTGGACACGCTCGTACGCGGGGTGGAATGGGCGATCCGGATCATTCAAGCTCCATCGCTCGCCCGCATCGTGAAGCGGCGTGTTCTGCCCACGCTCGGAGTAGAGCGAGATCCCGAAGCCCTGAGGCACTACATCCGCTCGATTTCGAAGACGGTTTTTCATCCTTCGGGCACGGCCAAGATGGGCAGGCCCGACGACCGCATGGCCGTGGTTGGCGAGGATCTCGCGGTCCGCGGCGTAGAGGGGCTACGCGTGGCGGACGCCTCCATCATGCCAACCATTGTCTCGGGCAACACCAATGCGCCGGTCATCATGATCGGCGAGCGAGCCGCCCGCTTCATACTCGGCAAGGACTTCGTCGCTTGAAGCGACGGGACCTTTCGGGACGACCTACTGATTTCAACGGTTCTTTGGGAGGAGACAGCATGAAACGGACAACGATACTTCTCGCGGCCTCAACGGTCGCGCTCATCCTGGCCAGTGGCTCAGCCATGGCCGCACCACGATGTGGGCTGAACACCGGGGAAAAAGCCACCGGCGAGCCGATCAGGGTTGGGGCCGTGGTTGGTCAAACGGGGCCTGACGACTTCTCGTCTTCGGCCGACGCCGCACGCGCCTATTTCAACTGCGTCAATGCCAATGGCGGCATCCATGGCCGCCCGATCGAATATCTGGTTGAAGACGACCAATGGAACCCGGAGGTCGCGAGCCAGGTTGCGACCAAACTTGTTAAAGACAAGGGTGTCGTCGCGCTCGTCGCCAACGGCTCATTTGTAGAGATGGGCGTCAACGCCAAGCTTTACGCGGATGAGGATGTCATGGCGATGGCGGCTGCCTGCGCGGTCGCCGAATGCTTCGAATCGAAGAACATCGTTTCGACCAATGAGGGACCCCTGCCCTCGAGCGTCGGAGCGGCCCAGTGGGCCGTTGCCAATCTGGGTTCGAAGAACGTTGTTTGCATCGGGCTCACCATCCCCTCGGTCGGTCCGTATTCCTGTGGCTGGACCGAGAAGTACATGCAGTCCAAAGGACTGTCTGGCTCCAGCCTTTTGCTCGATCCAGGCGCGGCAGATATGAATGCCTCCGTTCTGGAAACCGTCGCAAGCGGCGCCGACACCGTTCTCGTCAACCTGCCCAGCGGAATGGCCGCAGCCTACCTCAAGGCCGTCGAGGAACAGAACCTGCGCGACAACTTCAAGTGGATATCTTCGACACCACTCTATGATGCAGACGTTCCCGCCATGCTCGGCGCCTATTGGAATGGCGTCATGAACGTCAACATCGAGCTCACGCCTATCGATGGCACCGGTCCAGATGCCAGCAACTGGCGCGCCATCATGGACAAGTATGCTCGCCCGGAGGATCCGCGCGACACCTTCAGCCAATCGGGCTATCTCTCCGCTCGCTTCTTCACTGATGCCATCCTGAAGCTCGATCCGGCGACCATTGATCGCAAGTCGGTTTCAGAGGCGATCCGGGGGATCAAGAACGAGACCTCGGACCTGCTCTGCGGCCCCTACTACGTGGGCAATGCCGACCGACACATGCCCAACCATGCGAATATGATGGTTCAGATTTCGGGCGACGGCTTCAAGGTGGTCGGCGGCTGCACCGACGTGGACAGCGCCTATCTCGATCCCATCCGAGCGGCGGAAAAAACCCTCGGTATTGCCAACTGACCGGTGAAGCCATGAACGTCCTTGGCCTGTTCCTCGTATCCGGCCTCGCCGTCGGGGCACTCTATGCACTCGGCGGCGTTGGACTGGTGCTACTCAACCGGGCCACTGGCGTGCTCAATTTTGCCTACGGCGCCATCGGCGCCGTAGGTGCGATGGTCGCTTGGCAACTGCTCGAATGGCAATGGCCAGAGCCCGTTGCCTGGGCGGCCTGCATCGGCATCGCACTCGCCCTCTCGGTTTCTTACGGCCGGCTGATCGCGCCGGGTCTCGCGCATCGCGAACCAATCGTCAAGGCGGTCGCCACGCTTGGCTTTGCCCTCGCCCTGCTTGGCGCCATGAACCTCCTCTGGGTGGTTACACCGCGCAGACTGACACTCACCCTCGATGGTACCTCGACCTCGATTCTCGGCCTGAGAATCACCGGCATCCGGGTTCTCTCACTGCTCGCGGCTTTTGGTATCACGCTCGGCATGGGCGTCTTCCTGGTCCGCACCCGCATTGGTCTGATGATGCGGGCGCTTGCCGACAATCGTGAAGTCGCATCGATCTTGGGCACGCCGGTGGTCAGGGTGGAGACGATCGCCTGGGGCATTTCAGGCGTGCTCGCCGGCTTCACCGGACTGATGTTTGCAACGCTCGTACGGCTTGACCCGGCAGTGCTAACCTTCCTCGTCATTCCCATCATCGCGACCACCATCCTTGGCCGCCTCACGTCGATACCGTCGACTTTTGTTGGTGGCCTTGCCATCGGCGTCCTCGAAAGCGTGGTCACCCTCTACAAGCCATTCGCGCCGTTCCGCGTGGCAACACCCTTTATTGTCGCCATTCTCGCCATGATGTGGCTCCAGCGTGGCCGCAGGCTGACTTTTACCGGACAGGATTGAGAGCATGCTGGCAGCGGAAAAACCTCTTTCCGAAGTTCTGGCACCTTCTGTCGCGGGTCCAGCAAGCTTTTCGTTCGGCCGCTATGCACCGCAGCTTTTTTTCGTCGGCGCGGCCATCGTGGTGCCGTTTGTCGCAAGCGCCTTATGGCTCAAAGTCTTGACCGCTGTGGCGATCTACACACTTACCTCCGCCAGCGTCGCGGTCCTCTACCGGCGTCTCGGCCTTGTGTCCCTGGCCCAGGTTTCGCTCATGGGATGCGGCGGCTGGGTGGCGCTCCGTTTCGGCCATGGCTTCAAACTGCCATTCGAACTGAACCTTCTTGCTGGCGGCCTCTTTGCCGGACTGATCGGCATGATCCTGGCCTATCCGGCGCTGCGAATGCGCGGCCTTTATCTGGCGCTCATTACCTTGATGGCGGCGGGCGGCTTCGGTATTCTCATCAATGTCATTCAGTTCCCCAATGGCGGTGGCGGCTTCACCGGTTTCGAAGTCAAGGCAACCGGTTATTTGCCGCGGCCGGCAATCGCACACTCGGACGCGGCCTTCTTCAGCTATTGTCTGATCGTGGTGGCCGTCGGCTTCCTGTTGATAGACATCCATGAACGCAGCCGCGCCGGCCGTGGTTGGGCGCTTATTCGCAAAAGCGAGGCCGCCGCCATGGCCGCGGGTGTCAATGTGACGCTCTATAAAGTATGGGGGTTTGCCCTTTCCGGGTTTCTCGCCGGCATTGCGGGTGCCTTGCTCGCGGGCAATCTCCAACTGCTTGATGCACGCTCTTTCCCGCCCGCGGAATCGGTGATGATCTTCGCGCTGACGGTCGTCGGCGGCGCCTGGCACTGGTATGGCGCTGTGATCGCGGCACTGCTCTATCGGCTCCTCCCGGCCTTCCTCAACAACCTCGGAGTGGACGGCAACGCGGCCTACATCATCTTCGGATTTGCCCTTATTCACGCGCTTTCCACGGCTCCCAAGGGTCTGGCCGGACAACTGTCGGATGGTTTGAAGCGGTTGCGCAAGACGGACCGCAGCGCATGATCTCGATCGAGAATTTAACTGTTGCCTTCGGCGGCGTTACCGCGCTCAATGCGGTCACTGTCGAACTCACACAGCCGGTCTGCGGTATCATCGGGCCAAACGGGGCCGGCAAAACGACCCTTCTCAACGTATTGTCCGGCTTCGTTCTGCCGCAAAGCGGCTCAATCCACATGATGGACACCGACATACTGCCGATGAAACCACATCGGCGGGCTCGCTGGGGCCTGCGCCGTTCCTTTCAGAAGGAACAGGTGGTGGACGAACTGACGGTGGAGGACAACGTCCGCGTTTTGCTTGACCAACTCGGACTGTCGGCGGCCGAACGGCTAAGTGCGACGGCTGCCGCGCTGGACTTTGCTGGGCTCTCGGCGCTACGCCGAGCCTCGGCTGGAGAGTTGAATGCTTTTGAGCGTCGGATGATCGAAATCGCGCGCTGCGTCGTGGGACGCCCACGGGTGATCCTTCTGGATGAACCGGGAGCAGGCTTCTCCCAGGGCGAGGTCGAGAAATTGCGGCAAGTCATCTCCAGTATCTACGACGCAACAAGATCCATCACGCTACTGATTGATCACGATGTCGACCTGATCCAGGCGGTTTGTCGGGAAACCATGGTGCTCGATTTTGGCTCGTTGATCGCCGTTGGCGAGACCGCTAGCGTGCTGACCGATGAGAAAGTCCGCGCCGTCTATCTCGGCATGGAGGACACCGCATGAGCACCCTGACAGTTCGTGATTTGGCGATTGATCGGGGCGGCAAGCATGTCGTCAAGGACCTGTCCTTCACGCTGGTAAGCGGCCAGATCACTGCCCTTCTCGGGCCTAACGGCGCCGGCAAGAGCTCGCTCGTTCTGGCGCTCGCCGGAGTGATCCCGATCGCGGCCGGCACAGTTGAGATCGATGGCAAACCGCTCACCGGCAAATCTCCCGAGGCCATCCGCGCGGCCGGCGTCGCCGCGGTGCCGGAGGGACACCGGGTACTCAACGGCCTCAACGTCGACGACAATTTGAAAGCCGCCGGTTTTCAGCTGCCCGCGAGAAGGGCGGCCGAAGCCGTCGAGGACGTCTACACGATCTTCCCTGAACTGGCCGAGCGCAAGCAACAGCGCGCCGGCACGCTCTCCGGTGGCCAGCAGCAGATGCTGTCGCTCGGCCAAGGTCTGGTCGCGCAACCAAAATTCATTCTCGCGGACGAGATGTCGCTCGGCCTTGCACCGCTGATCGTCAAGCGGCTGATGGATGTGCTGAGCAGACTCGCCCAGCACGGTACCGGCATACTCCTGATCGAGCAGTTTACCGCACTCGCGCTGAAGAATGCTCAGGCGGCCCACGTGATGTCGCGTGGTCGTTTCAGTTTCAGCGGGTCCCCCGAGAATCTTCAACAGCAACCGGATATCCTTCATCGGGCCTATCTCGGTTGATGAGCAACGTTTTGGTATTGATGCGTAGTGTTCCACGGCGTTCCACAGGGCCGGCCAACAGTCGTTGTCCAGAGCGCAGCTGACCATTCAAACTAAGCGGAGGCCACGAAAACCAGTCAGGGGATGACAGGGCCGATGATGGCGACAAGCGCGCTGATAGCCCTTGCCCTCGTCGGGTAGCGCACCGCGCACCAGCGCTAGAGCGTTTCATTTCTTGAGAGAATCGTAGGATTCCCAAAGCAGCTGGTTTGTGATTCAAGATGCTGGCTGGACGGAGGCCAGCGTCTGATGACACGAGCCCTTTCGAACGATCTTCGTGAGCGTGTTGTTGAAGCCGTCGGCACCGGCGAGAGCTGCCGTGTGGTGGCGTCGCGTTTTGGCGTCGCAGTGTCCTCGGTGGTGAAGTGGTCGCAGCGTTACCGTGCCACCGGCTCGGTTGCGCCGGGCAAGATGGGTGGACACCGCAAGCGTATTCTGGAGCCGCATCGGGCCTTCATCGTGGAGCGGATCAACCAGACCTCTGATCTGACGCTGCATCGGCTGAAGGATGAGTTGGCCGCACGCGGGGTGATGGTCTCGCACAACGCGGTCTGGGTGTTCTTGAGGCGCGAGGGCCTGAGCTTCAAAAAAAACGCTGTTCGCTCTTGAGCAGGCCCGAGCCGACATCGCTCGTCGCCGCCAGCGCTGGAGGTCGTGGCAGGGTCGCCTCGATCCGGCGCGTCTGGTCTTCATCGACGAGACGTGGATCAAGACCAACATGGCCCCACTTCGCGGCTGGGGGCCAAGGGGACAGCGCCTGCGCGGCTTTGCCCCACATGGCCATTGGCGAACCCTGACCTTCCTGGGCGCATTGCGCTGCGACGAACTCACCGCGCCATGCGTCTTCGACGGCCCGATCAACGGTGAATGCTTCCGCGCTTATGTCCGTCAGCAACTGCTCCCGACCCTGCGGCCAGGCGACATCGTGATCATGGACAATCTGGGCAGCCATAAATCTGCAGCCATCCGTCACGCCATCAAGGCCGCCGGCGCAAGGCTCTGGTTCCTGCCGCCCTATTCACCCGATCTCAACCCGATCGAGCAGACCTTCGCCAAGATCAAACATTGGATGCGCCACGCCCAGAAGCGAACTATCGAAGACACCTGGCGCCATCTCGGCACCCTCGTCGGAACAATCAAGCCAGACGAATGCGCAAACTACTTCAACAACGCTGGATACGCTTCCGTCAAAACATGAAGGAGTCTAGACGGTCCTCGCCGTCGTGTAATCCTTCTCGTCGATCTCTGTGAGCGACACGAACTTCAGTCGGTCTGTCCGACGACCTTGAGGCTCGGGCAGAGGTACATCACGTTGAGCCCGGCGGGGGTTCAGTCCTTCGGCTACCGAGCGCGCGATGATCGTCTTGCCCAGCCCGACTTCGTCGGCCACGAGAAAGCGTCTCGGCCCATCCCCCTCGAGCGCGATCTGAACGGTCCTTCTCTGGAATTCCGCAAGGTTCGTCACGCCGCGACGTCGATGGCGTCATGGACAGCCTGCAGGAACCCGGTAAAGCGCAGCAAGAAGCGCGTCGGCCACCGCCTTTGCTTCATCTTGCTTCCCACACGACGTGACGGGGCACGACCGTTTGTCTTCTGGGAAAAGCCCTTTCCCTTGTCGACTTAAGCCGGTGGCTACTGAACAACGAGGCGTGAAAAATCCAACGAGAAGGGTTTCTGCTGAAGAACGGCATCAATAATGGCAGACGCAAGCGGGAAATAAGGGGTCGCTTCGCCGTTGATGCTGGGTTTCTCCAGCGCCATTGTCGCCAGAACCCGCGCAGTATCCACGCCTTCGACCGTTTCGCCAAACAAGTCGCTGGACAAGACATCAAGGACGCTGCGGCCGGTTCCGAGCCCATGGCCGAGGCGGCTGTTGCGCCCTCCGCCGACCGTGACATGCAGATCGCCGAGGCCGGCAAGCCCGAATGCTGTGGCGGCATGGCCGCCCAGTCTCTCGCAAAGCCTTGCCATTTCCAAACTGGCCTGGGTGAAGGCTGCAGCCGTGGGGTTTTTGGACTGACCGTCCGCACGTTTTTGATCGGGATATCGCGTCTGCATGGCGCTGACACCGATCGCAAAGAAATTCTTGAGTGCGGCGCAGGCTTCGACGCCCGTGACGTCCGTTGTCACCGACAAACGGTAATAGTCCGTTTCCATGATCGCCGCGAACCGTTCGGCGGTCGAAATATCCTGACAGGCGTAAATGCTGGCCGTCGGCAGACGGTTGGCAAGTTCGCGGGCAATACACGGTCCGCCGATCCCGAGTGTTGTTGAGCTTGGTGTGCCCGAGCAGGACCTGGATGATCCGGATGTCGGTGCCGTCCTCCAGCAGGTGGGTGGCGAAGCTGTGACGCAGCGTGTGCGGCCCCACCCGCTTGGCGATGTCAGCCGCCTGCGCCGCCTCGACGACTATGCGATAGAGCTGCCGCGTGCTGATCGGCTTCATCGCGTGCTGCCCGGGAAACAACCAGCCGTCGCGATGCATTACGCCCTGCTGCCCGCCCGACCCTCCACCATTGCCGCAGGAGAGTGAGCAGGTCCTCCGAGAGCATGGCGTTACCGCCCGCCCTTGCCACGTTCGACGCGCAGCAGCATGCGCTCGCTGTCGATGTCGGCGACCTTCAGCATCGACACCTCCGCAACGCGCAGGCCCGCGCCATAGGCAACCGAAAGTGCGGCCTGGTGCTTAAGGCAGGTGGTGGCGTTGAGCAGCCGGGCGACCTCGTCGCGACTGAGCACCACGGGCAGGTTGCGCGGATGCGACAGCCGGACGAGCCGGCACGCCAGGTCCGGGCGGTCGAGCGTGTGGGTGAAGAAGAAGCGCAGCGCTGACACGATGCTGTTCATCGTCGGAACCGGAACGCCGTCCTCCTGCTGCCAGACCTGAAACCGGCGCAGGTCATCGGTGGTCGCTGTGTCTGGCGAACGCCCAAGGAATGCTGCCAGGCGTCCGATGTCACGGAGATAGTTGCGGTGTGTCTCCTGTGAGAAACGTCGCATGTTCATGTCGTCGATCAGTCGCTGGCGCAACGGGCTGATCGAAGCTTCGAGAATTGCATGAGGCATAGTCAGGCTCCTTGTTGAAGAAGCCTGTGATGCTCTGCCCTTGCCGAACCCTGCTCAACGCGGGCGCGACGATCGGTTCTTGATCTCTACCTTAAGCGCAGGCGCCCTCCCGCGCAGCGGGTTCGTTCTCCGCCCGAAAAGGGCCATCAGAGATGCATCGATGACCCGCGTGATGTGCTGGGGAACCTGCCTAATTGCACGTCGTTGCCGCCGATTACCGCACTGGTCACTGAAAGGTATTTCGAAACCGGGGCGCTTGAGGTAGGTCTAACGGTGCCATCAAGGCACGTAGAAAATGACAACAGAACCAACATTCCGGTTCAAGCTCCTTGGACTTACCCGATAAGTAGCACAATAGGTAACACAACTGAGCGAAACGATGCCAAACTGACAATCGGATTTCTGAAATTCTTCATAAAATCCAATAAGTTACATAGAATTTTTGGTGGTACCGTTGGCTGGGATCGAACCAGCGACCTCCGGATCCACAATCCGGCGCTCTAACCAGCTGAGCTACAACGGCACGTCTGCCTAAGCAGGATCCAGGTGAAGCTTGTTCTCCGGGACCCGAACTGTCGTTCGGCGATGCGTCCAATACGGGCTATCGGATCTTAATTCAAGGCCTTTGAGAAGCAAAGGCACGGTTCTACAAACCGCGCCGGATTCCGCCGGACAAAAGAAAAGGCCGGCGGGAGGAGGTGCCGGCCTTTTCCTGTTACGAGCCAGCGGGAGGAGGTGCTGGCTGGTCACCCCGGGAGCAGAGGGAGGAGGTTCCACTCGCCGGGTATTCACTTGGTCACTTTATCGCACATCTATTTGTCTGACGAAATGCGACGTTTTGATGCATCGCCAGGACGTGCGCAAATATTAGGCGGCCTTGATGTCCTTCAGGGCCTTCTCGAAAGCGGTCTTGACCGGCTTGGAGACGTCCTCGGCAGCCTTGGAAGCAACGGCCTGGAATTCCTTGGCCTGCTCGACGGTCGTCTCGACACGCTTGCGCAGGAACGCGGTCTGCAGCTCGACGACTTCCGACAGCGACTTGGCGCCGATCAGGGCTTCGAGATGCGAGAAGCCGGCTTCGGCATTGGCGCGCAGAGCGGCAATGGTCTTGAGCGACAGGTCGCTGGAAACGGTCTTGGCGGTCTCGTAGGTCGACTCCAGAACCTTCTGGGTCTCTTCAGCGCCGGTCTTCAGCTTGGTGTAGGCCTCTTTCGACTGCTCGACGCCCTTTTCGGCGAAAGCGCGAATCTGGTCGGTGGTCTTGGAAGCATCGAAGGTCGGGAATTCAACGTTCTCGATCGTCTCGCCAGTCTTGGTCTTGGACATTTTCCATCCTTTTCAGTGGTAGCGGCTTTGACAGAAAGCCGTCTCGTTCATGTATAATGGCAATATAGAGGTTTTTTTGTGCGATGCAACATCTTTGTTGCGGTGCACCATAAAATTCTTCCCTACCGTTAACCAAGAGCCCAGAGATTCCGACCGCTGCACGTCATAGCTTGTGGACCTTCGCCCCGCCGGCTTTTATTAACAAAGCGTTAACTGAAATTGCCCGCCGAGGGATTCGCCAAGCGCATGCCGCCTGAAAACTACTCCTTCCTCGACGTCGCCGTGCTCGACGCGGTCCGCCAGCGCTTCGCCGCCGGCGACGCGATCGCCATATTGTCGGCGGACCTCGAACAGGTGATCTGGGCCAATGGGCCCGGGGCCGCGGTGTTCGGCTACCCGGATATCGAGGCCATCATCGGCGCCTCGGCACGGCTGCCGCTGATCGCCCGGCGCCAGATCATGGCGACCAGCGGCTTTCCGGAAATCGGCAGCGACCGCGCCATCACGGTCAGGCTGGCGACCGGCCTCAGCAGCCGTGCCGTCGGCTTCCTGGCCAGCGCGGTCAGGATGCCGGATGGCGAGCATGCGACCATGCTGGTGTTGCCGGCGGCGCAAACCGGCTCGCGCAGCCCGGCCGAAATCGCCAGCCGCGCCATTGGCGGCTTTACCGAGGTCGGCCATTTCATCGCCTTCATCAACGCCGCGGGCGGTGTCGAGGCCGCCTCGGACGGCTTTGCAGCGCTCGGGATCCTGCCCGAGACGCTGGCGGCGCTTGTCGCCGATGTGGCGAACGAGGACGACCGTATCGTCAAGCGCCTGGTTCCGGGCGGCGCCAATTCCTATCCGGCCGGGCTCGCCCGGCTGACCGATGCGCGCCACCTGCTGGTGGTCATCGACGAAGACCAGCTCGACGATGAAGGGGCCGTTGGTGAGCCTTACACTGCATCGGCAGAAGACAACAAGGTTGCCCGGCCAGAGGCGGGTCAGGACAATGAGCCCACGACAACACCTCCGACGGACGCGGCAACGGAAGTGACGCAGGACGCCGGCAGCCTTGTGCTGCCGGCCGACGAGCAGCCTGCCCCTTCGGCGACGCAGAGCCCGGACGACGGTGATCGGCAAGCAACCGGCAGAGCCCCGGCGCAACACGACCACTGGTATTTCAACGCCGGCGGGGATGAGGCGAGACAGCCGAACCGGTCAGGCACTCCGGCGCAGGTCGAGGCACCGGAACCCGGCGCTCCAGTCGAAAGCAGGCAACAAGACCTTGCCAGGGCCGCTTCTCCCACTGAGCGCCCCGCCGCTGCGACAATCGACCGTTCTGCACCGCCGCTGCGCTTCGTCTGGCGCACCGATGCCGAAGGCAGGTTCAGCGCTCTATCGGCGGAATTCGCCGGGATCGTCGGCAAGCCCGCCGCCGATGTGATCGGCCGCCGCTTCAAGGATGTGGCTGCCACTTTCGGTCTCGATGCCTCGGGCGAGATTGCCGGCCTGCTGGAGCGGCGCGACACCTGGTCCGGCCGTTCGGTGCTGTGGCCGGTGGCCGGCTCCGATCTCAAGATACCAGTCGATCTGGCCGCATTGCCGGTCTATGGCCGCAGCCGCGCCTTCGAAGGTTTTCGCGGTTTCGGCGTTGCCCGCAGCGGCGACGCGGTGGTCGATCCGGAAGCGATCGGCATGGCGCTTGTCCCAAATGGCGAGACGCACGGGCCCAGCGAGCCGGCGGTCGAGGCGCCCGAGAGGGAGACAGCCGAGCCGGCCGACCCGTTCAAGGGCGAAGTGCCGGCGCTGACCATCGTGCCGAAGCCGGAACGCCGCTTCGCCGACAAGGTGATCCGGCTGGCCGAGCATCGGCAACCGGCCAACGATAAGGGCCTGTCGACCCTGGAGCGCAGCGCCTTCCGCGAGATCGGCGAGCGTCTGAAGAAGGACAGTACAGCCCCGGTCGAACAGCCGCCAGCCGCGGAGACCCGGGCCGAGGAGGCGAAGCCAGCCGCCGACAGGGATGCCCCGATCGAGGCGACCGGGCTGGCTGACCAGCCCTCGCCTGAGCAGTCGGGTGCCGCACAGGGGCCGGCTGCCGATGCCGGGGAGCAAGCGAAGACCGCAGCGACCGTCAGCGAACCGGCGGATGGGGAAATACCGCCGGCCTCGGCGGAAAGCGAAACGGCAGCGGGTGAACCGCCCGAGAGCGACGCCGAGGACGAGAAGGATCTGGCGCGGCTCGATGGCGCGCAGCCGGACGAAGACAGCGAAGAGGAGCCGACGGCGTCTGCCGTTTCAGGCTCGCTGCTCGACTATGCCGACCACACGGACGAACCCGGCCAGGTCGCGGACAACAGCGACGACGCGCCGGTTTCCGAGCCGGACCGGGCGGCAACGGCGCCAGAAGCTACCAAGACTGACGATGTCGAGCCGGCCGTTGCCGAGACGCCGGCTACGGGCGCCGGCGACGACAGCATGACGGCCGACGATTTCCGCGACGCCGGGGACAGCGAGGATTGGGCGCGATCCGGCGAGGACACTGCTGCTTCCGCGGAGGAAGCAGCTTCGTTGGCAAAGGACAACCTCCCCGACGCGGCCGTGCCCCCGCCAGAGCGGCCGCTGCTCGAGGTGCCGCCGCTCAAGCTCGACGGGTTCATGCCCTCGGCCTTCTCAACCGGGGATGAGACCAAAGTTCCCGATACTTCGATCATCGGCAAGCTGCCGGTGCCGCTGCTCATCCATTCCGGCGACGAGCTTCACTACGCCAATGACGAATTCCTCCATCTGACCGGCTATGCCGCGCTCGACGATTTGGCCGATGCCGGCGGCCTCGGCGCCTTGTTTGCCGATCATTACTCCGACGACGGCGCTGCCGACGAAAGCGATCGCGCGCTCAGGCTGAAGGCGCGCGACGGGCAGGAATTCCCGATCGACGCCATCCTGCGCTCGGTTCCGTGGCGCGGCGGCAAGGCGCTGATGCTTGTGGTGCGCCGTTCAGGCGAGGACGAGGCGCCGGCCGCGGCCCTTCATGGCCTGTCGGACGAGCCGACCCAGCCTGATGTTTCCGAGCTCAAAAGCCGCATTGCCGAAATGCGTACCATCATCGACACCGCCACCGACGGCGTGGTGCTGATCGGTCGCGACGGCGCGATCCGTTCGATCAGCCGTCCGGCGGAAGCGCTGTTCGGCTTCGACAGTGACGAGGTGGCCGGCAAGCCGTTCGCCTCGCTGTTCGCCATCGAGAGCCAGCGCGCGGCGCGCGACTATCTCAACGGGCTCTCCGAGCCCGGCGTCGCAAGCGTGATGAATGACGGCCGCGAGGTGATCGGGCGCGAGGCGCAAGGCCGCTTCATTCCGCTGTTCATGACCATCGGCAGGCTGCCCAGCGACAGCGGCTTCTGCGCCGTGGTGCGCGACATCACGCAGTGGAAGCGAGCCGAGGAAGATCTGACCCAGGCGCGCGCCGTGGCCGAGCGCGCCTCCTCGCAGAAGACGGATTTCCTGGCGCGCATCAGCCATGAGATCCGCACGCCGCTCAATGCCATCATCGGCTTTTCCGAACTGATGGTGGACGAGAAATTCGGCCCGGTGGCGAACGACCGCTACCGCGACTATCTGCGCGACATCAACCGCTCGGGCAACCACGTGCTCGACCTCGTCAACGACCTGCTCGACATTTCGAAGATCGAGGCCGGCCAGCAGGAGATGGACTACGAGGCGGTGTCGCTCAACGATACGCTGGCCGAGACGGTGGCGATGATGCAGCCGCAGGCCAATCGCGAACGCGTCATCATCCGCTCCAGCTTCGCTTCGCGGCTGCCGGAGGTGGTGGCCGATTTGCGCAGCGTACGCCAGATCGCCCTCAACGTCCTGTCCAACGCCATCCGCTACACGCAGGCCGGCGGCCAGGTCATCGTCTCGACCGCCTACGAGACCTCAGGCGACGTCGTCATGCGTGTGCGCGATACCGGCATCGGCATGAGCCAGGCCGAGATCGAGCAGGCGCTGAAGCCGTTCAAGCAGATCAACGCGCTGAAGCGCGGACGCGGCGACGGCACCGGTCTCGGACTGCCGCTGACCAAGGCGATGGTCGAGGCCAACCGGGCCCGGTTCAGCATCAACTCCACGCCCGGCGAAGGCACGCTCGTCGAAGTCGCCTTCCCCTCGACCCGCGTGCTGGCGGAGTAGACCCCGATCCATTGCTTTTGCAGCAAAAGAAAAGGCGTCCAATGGACGCCTTAGGTAATGAGATTGCTGTCACAACGGGGCTTGAGCGAAACTGATCCTCAGGGGACGAGGACGGGATTTCTCCCTCAAGTTACGTGCGACTATCGGCGCCGGCCCTTAACAAATCCTTACCGGCCGGCCGGAAAATTTACGAATGTGTACCACTCATGAAATCTAGGTAAATTCGACCGAGATAATTCGTTAACCATCGCGAATGGCCATTTTAGCCATGCATGCCGTTCTCCCAAAACCGCTACACACTTTTGGGCGGCATGCATCAGTCGGCAAGCTGCGGCAGATTTTTGAACAACTCCAGCGCCTCGGGATTGGCGAGCGCTTCCTTGTTCTTGATGGCGCGGCCATGCACGACGTCGCGCACCGCAAGCTCGGTGATCTTGCCCGATTTGGTGCGCGGAATGTCGGTGACGGTGACGATTTTTGCCGGCACGTGACGAGGGCTCGCCCCGGCGCGGATTTTCGCGCGGATGCGTTTTTCCAGATCGGCGTCCAACACCACGCCGGCGGCCAGCCGCACGAACAGCACGACGCGCACGTCATTGTCGAAATCCTGGCCGATGCATAACGCCTCGAGGATCTCCGGCATCTGCTCGACCTGATTGTAGATTTCCGCGGTGCCGATCCTGACGCCGCCCGGATTGAGCGTCGCGTCGGAGCGGCCATGGATGATCAGGCCGCCATGCGCCGTCCATTCGGCGAAGTCGCCATGACACCAGACATTGTCGAAGCGCTCGAAGTAAGCCGCCTTGTATTTCTTGCCTTCGGGGTCGTTCCAGAAGCCGATCGGCATTGCCGGAAACGCTTTTGCGCAGACGAGCTCGCCCTTCTCCTGCCGGACCGGTCTGCCGTCGTCGTCCCAAACGTCGACGGCAAGGCCGAGGCCGGGTCCCTGGATCTCGCCCGTCCATACCGGCTCTATCGGCACGCCGAGCACGAAGCAGGAGACGATATCGGTGCCGCCGGAGATCGAGGCCAGATGCACGTCCGCTTTGATGCCGTCATAGACGAAGCGGAAATCCTCCGGCGACAGCGGTGAACCGGTTGAGGAGATGGTGCGCACGGTCGAAAGGTCATGCGTGCGGGCAGGCTGAAGGCCAGCCTTGCGCACGGAATCGATGAATTTCGCCGAGGTGCCGAAATAGGTCATCTTCTCGGCATCGGCGAAGTCGAACAGCGCATTGCCGTCGGGGTAGAAGGGCGAGCCGTCATAGAGCAACAGCGTCGCACCCGATGCCAGGCCGGAGACCAGCCAGTTCCACATCATCCAGCCGCAGGTGGTGAAGTAGAAGAAGCGGTCGCCGTCGAGCAGGCCGGCATGCAGGCGCTGTTCCTTGACGTGCTGGATCAGCGTGCCGCCGGCCGAGTGGACGATGCATTTGGGGATGCCGGTCGTGCCTGAGGAAAACAGGATGTAGAGCGGGTGCGCGAACGGCAGGCTTTCAAAGCTGACCGGCTTGGCGGCAAAGGGAGACAAGGCCTCCTCCAGGGCATCCGCCCTGTCGATGGTCGCCGCGACATCGGCCGATGTGCCGAGATAGTCGACGATCAGGATCTTGCGGACGGACTGCAGCTTTGCCGCCACCGCCGCGATCTTGTCGGCGACCTCGATCGCCTTGCCATTGTACCAGTAACCGTCGGGCGCGATGAACACGACGGGCTCGATCTGGCCGAAACGGTCGAGCACACCCTGCTCGCCGAAATCGGGAGAGCAGGACGACCAGACGGCGCCGATCGAGGCCGCCGCCAGCATTGCGGCCACGGTCTCCGGCATATTGGGCATCATGGCGGCGATGCGGTCGCCCTTCTTCACCTTCAGCGACAGGAAAAGCTGCTGCAGACGCGAGGTCAGCACGTGCAACTCATTCCAGGACAGCCGTCGCTCGACCTTGTCCTCGCCGCGAAAGACGATCGCCTCACCGGACCCGGTCTTCTTCAAAAGGTTCTCGGCGAAATTCAGCGTCGCGTCGGGATAGAAGGCTGCCCCCGGCATCCTTTCGCCATCGATCAACACGCGGCTGCCCCCACCGGTGCTCTTGTCGCCGACGATACCGCAAAAATCCCAGACCAGGTCCCAGAACGTCTCGCGATCGTCGATCGACCAGCGGTGAAGCTCTGCATAGGAGGCGAAGGAGAGACCGGTTTTCGCCGCAGCGGCCTTCATGAAGGCCGTCATCGGCGCGGCGCCGATCTGGTCTTGCGTCGGGATCCAGAGTGGTGCGTCGGCAGCCATGATCGTTCCTCCACGGGCTGCATCGCTTATGCATATCGCAGCGCAGCAGAGCAAGATTTTGTTCCGACAAGCGATGACGCATCGGGAAAACCGCCGGCAAAGCAGACGTCCGTGGCTGTTGGTGTGCGCAAATGCCATCGCCGGGCCATAAAGACTTGAAATGCGTCAGCGCTGGGTTACACCCGTCGGGCGATTTGTCGGCAATGGAAGCAACCGGGGCGATATGCGATCATCTTTGATCCGGCGCGGAATATGGGTGATCGGCGTTGCCGTGCTCGTCATCGCGCTGGTTGTCGCCGCCCTGCCGCTGTTTGCCTCGACCCGCATCGTGCGCGACCGCATCGCTTGGGAGATGAGCGCCTGGAGCGGCTTCAGGGTCACCATCCAGGGCTCGCCGCGCATCGAGGTCTGGCCGAAATTCCGGGCCATTCTGAGCGACGTGACGCTTTCGCAGTGGACCGAGACCGACGCACCGCCGGTGATCGAAGCCGAGCGCGTCGAGGTCGACCTCTCCGCCATGGCGGCATTGCGCGGCGACGTGGTGTTTTCCACCGCGCGGCTGGTGCGGCCGACGATCAGGGTCCAGCACGCGGCAAACGGCTTCTACCTGCCGGCCATTCCGTCCGGCGGACGCATCACGCGCTCGATCGACACGGCGCGCGGCGTGGTCAATGCCGATCCGACCAAACCCGATCTCAGCAAGCTGCCGGCCGATCCGTTCGGCACGGTGGAGTTCAGGGACGGCCGCATGGTGGCTTTGGTCGGCGGCAAGGAGATTGAAATCCTGAGCAGCCTCACCGGCCAGGCGAACTGGGCGGCGATGAACAGCAACGCGACGATGTCGGCGACCGGCATCTGGCGCGGCGAAAGCGTCGCCGTCGATTTCGCATCGCCAAACCCGTTGGTGCTGTTTGCCGGCGGTGCCGCGCCGATCACGCTGTCCTTCAAGGCCGCACCGGCGACCTTTTCCTTCGACGGCGTGGCCTCGATGTCGGAGAACGGCTATTTCGACGGCCAGGCAAAATTTGCCGCCCCATCGCTGAGGCGCGTGCTCGAATGGTCGCAGGCTGGCATCGCGCCAAATGCAGCGATCGGCTCCGTCTCGGTCGCCAGCAAGGTGACGGCGGCGGCCGGCCGGGTGAAATTCGAAAACACCACTGTAGCGCTCGACAACAATCCGGGCATGGGGGCGCTGGACTTCTCCTTCGGCGAGTCCCTGCCCGTCATCTCCGGCACGCTCGCCTTTGACACGCTCGATCTCCGGTCGTTTCTGTCCGCTTTCACGCCGCTGGCGCCGACGGGCGAAGCCGGACCCGGCGAAATCAACACCAGTTTTGCCGACAAGATCAATCTCGACCTGCGGCTGTCAGCGGCGCACGCCACGGCCGGACCCGTCCAGCTTGCCGACGTCGCCGCCACGGCACAGGTCAAGAACGGGCTTGCCGTCTTCGACATTTCGGATGCCTCGGCATTCGGGGGCAACATCCAGAGCAGCCTGCGTTTCGACCGCAAGCCCGAAGGCACGCAGGTCGAGATCCGGCTTCTCGCCTCCGACGTCGATGGCGGCGCCTTCGCCACCGCGGCCGGCATGACGCGGCTGGTGCCGGTCGGAACCGCAACGGTCTCGGTCATACTGAAAGGGCCGGGCAAATCCTGGGATTCGATCTTCGAAAACGCCGACGGCTCGGTCACGGCGACATTCGGACCGGGCGCGCTCACCGGCCTCAACCTGCCCGCCTTCCTCAAGCGCACCGAACAGGGCGGGTTCTTCGCGCTCGACGATGTCTCCAACGGGACGCTGCCGATCGACGGCGCTGAGATCAAGGCAAGCATCTCGAGGGGCGTAGCGAGGCTGGACAAGGCCGAGGCCAATTCGGCCAAGTCCAAGATCTGGCTTTCCGGCATCGCCTCCTATGCCGGACGTGGCCTGGCGCTGTCGGGCGGCGTCATCCAGCCGGAACAGGCGGCCAAGCAGCCGAATGGGCAGCAAGGGCCCAGCCAGTCGTCCTTCTTCGTCGGCGGAACCTGGAGCACGCCGTTCATCTCGCCGATCAGCCGCGGCATTTCAGGCGAGTAGAGCCTCCTCTTCAGCCGAACGCCCGTTCCCGATCCATCATCTGACTACTGCAGCTTGATCAGCCGCGCTGCGCCGCCTGCTCGTCGAGCTGGCGCTGCACTTCACGCCGCTTGTTGGCGAGCGAGGCGATGATGACGCCGACTGCAACGACGGCGATCAGAATGGTGCAGGCGGCGTTGATTTCCGGCGTTACGCCGAGGCGAACCTGGCTGTAGATCTTCATCGGTAAGGTTGTGGCGCCAGGCCCCGAGGTGAAGCTGGCGATGACCAGGTCGTCGAGCGACAGCGTGAAGGCCAGCATCCAGCCGGAGACGATCGCCGGCATGATGACCGGCAGCGTGATCTGGAAGAAGGTCTTCACCGGTGTCGCGCCAAGATCCATCGCGGCTTCTTCCAACGAACGGTCGAAGCTGATGAGGCGCGACTGCACGACGACGGCGACAAAGCACATGGTCAGCGTGATATGGGCAAGTGTTACGGTGACGAAGCCGCGGTCGAGGCCGACAGCGACGAAGAGCAGCAGCAGCGACAGGCCGGTGATGACCTCAGGCATGACCAGCGGGGCAAAGACCATGCCCGAAAACAGCACCCTGCCCCTGAAGCGCGTGTACCTGGTCAAGGTGAGCGCCGCCAAGGTGCCGAGCACAGTGGCCACCGTGGCCGAGATGACGCCGACGCGGGCCGTTACCCAGGCGGCGTCCATCAGGCCCTGGTTGTGGAACAGCGAGACGTACCATTTGGTCGAGAAGCCGCCCCAGACGGTGACCAGTTTCAACTCGTTGAACGAGAAGACGATGAGCAGGACGATCGGCAGGTAAAGAAAGGCAAAGCCCAGCACGATCGAGGTGATGTTGAAGCGGCTCCAGGTGGCGTTCATTTGCCTTGCTCCTGGGCGCGCGCCTGGGCCTGCTGAAAGAGCATGATCGGCACGATCAGCAGCAACAGCAGGATGACGGCGACGGCCGACGACACCGGCCAGTCCCGGTTGGCGAAGAACTCATTCCACAGCGTCTTGCCGATCATCAGCGTCTGCGAGCCGCCAAGCAGGTCGGGGATGACGAACTCGCCGACGGCCGGGATGAACACCAGGAGGCAGCCGGCGATGACGCCGGGCAGCGACAGCGGAAAGGTGATCTTCCAGAAGGCGCTGGTTGGCGGGCAGCCGAGATCCTTGGCCGCCTCGATCAGCGAGTAATCCATCTTCTCCAGCGACGAATAGAGCGGTAGTACCATGAACGGCAGATAGGAATAAACGATGCCGATGAAGATCGCCGTGTAGGTGTTGAGGATGATCAGCGGCTGGCTGATGATGCCGGTGGCGAGCAGCAGCTGATTGAGCAGCCCCTCGGGCTTGAGGATGCCGATCCAGGCGTAGACGCGGATCAGAAACGAGGTCCAGAACGGCAGGATCACCAGCATCAGCAGGGTCGGGCGGATCGTTGCCGGGGCGCGCGACATGCCGTAGGCGATTGGATAGCCGACGAGCAGGGTCAGGACCGTCGAGATCGCGGCGATGATGACGCTGGTCACATAGGCGTTGAAATAGAGAGCGTCCTCGGTCAGCCAGGTGTAGTTGTCGATGCTGAGCTGCTTGAGCTGATCAAAAAAGCCGGAAATGCCGCCGCTGAAGTCAAGCACCGGCGTGTAGGGCGGCATGGCGATCGCGGTCTGCGACAGCGAGATCTTGAAGACGATGATGAAGGGGATGAGGAAGAAGAACAGCAGCCAGAGATAGGGGATGATGATGACCAGACGGCCGACGAAAGCCGCTCCCAGTCTGGCCAGCGGGGACTTGGCGGCATCTGCCGACGGGGACGTTGTTGCAGCGGCGGCGGCGTTCGACATGATCGCCCCCTACCGTGTCAGCACGACGCCGGCATCGGACCGGAAAGAAACCCAGGCGCGGTCGTTCCAGCTCAGCGGATCTTCGGTCACGCGCGCCGCGTTCATCGTGCTCGCCCGCACCATCTGCCCGTCATCCAACCTGACGTGATAGACCGTCATGTCGCCGAGATAGGCGATGTCGTAGACTTCGCCTTCGAGCGCATTGACCGCTTCGGCCGGCTTCTTCGACGAAATCTTGATCTTCTCCGGCCTGATGGCGAAGACGATGTCGGCGCCCGCCGCGGCATCGCCGGCGTTCTCGACGACGATCTGGGCTCCGGTGGCACCGGAGATGCGGGTTGTCCTTGCCGTCCGCTCGGCAACCTTGCCTTCGAACATGTTCACGTTGCCGACGAAGTGGGCGACAAAGCGCGAGGCAGGCGCCTCGTAGACTTCGGGCGGCGTCGCCACCTGCATCACCTCGCCCTTGTCGAGGATGGCGATGCGATCGGCCATGGTCATCGCTTCTTCCTGGTCGTGGGTGACGACGACGAAGGTCAGGCCGAGCTTCTGCTGCAGGTCCATCAGCTCGAACTGCGTCTCCTCGCGCAGCTTCTTGTCCAGCGCGCCGAGCGGCTCGTCGAGCAGCAGCACCTTCGGCCGCTTGGCGACCGAGCGGGCGAGCGCCACGCGCTGGCGCTGGCCGCCCGACAATTGGTGCGGCTTGCGCTTGGCGAACTGCTCGAGCTTGACCAGCTTCAGCATCTCGGCGACGCGCGAAGCGATCTCGGGCTTCGGCATGCCGTCCTGCTTGAGGCCGAAGGCGATGTTGTTCTCGACCGTCATGTGCGGGAACAGCGCATAGGACTGGAACATCATGTTGACCGGCCGGCGGTAGGGCGGGATGCCGCGCAGATCCTGGCCGTCTAGCAGGATGCGGCCTGCGGTCGGTTCCTCGAAACCGGCAAGCATCCTGAGCAGCGTCGACTTTCCGCAGCCGGACGCGCCGAGCAGCGCGAAGAACTCGCGCTCGAAGATAGTCAGCGACAGATTGTTGACGGCGGTGAAGTCGCCGAACTTCTTGGTGACGTTGTCGAACTGGATATACGGCTTGGCGTTCGGATCATTCCATGGCGCGAAATCCCTGCGGATGCTGCCAAGCGATTTCATATCCCCACTCCGTCTGCTGCTTGCCCCATCGTTTCACGGAAACGCAGAACCGCTCTATCTCTTTGTTTTGACGCAATTCCGGACGGAAAACCGTTTCACACTTTTCCTGGAATTGCTCCGAAAGATTTGACCCCGGCAGCTGGCTGCCGGGGTCGTGTCTAATCGCTTACTGGCCGGTGACGATCTTGGTCCAGGTGCGCGTTATCAGGCGCTGGGTCTTCGGATCGTAGGGCTGGACGGTATAGAGTTTCTGCAAGGTCGCAGCGTCCGGATAGATCGCCGGATCTTCGAGCACCGCCTTGTCGACGAACTGCTGCGAGGCCTTGTTGCCGTTGGCGTACAGCACATAGTTCGACGATTTGGCGATCACTTCGGGCTTCATCATATAGTTGAGGAATTCGAGCGCCTCGGCGACATGCGGCGCATCGGCCGGTATCGCCATCTGGTCGAACCACATCTGGGCGCCTTCCTTCGGCACGGCATAGCCGATCTCGACGCCCTGCTTGGCTTCGACGGCGCGATTGCGGGCCTGGAAGACGTCACCCGACCAGCCGACCGCCAGGCAGATGTCGCCATTGGCGAGCGCGTTGATGTATTCGGACGAGTGGAACTTTCTGATGTAAGGCCGAATCTTCAGCAGTGTTTCCTCGGCCTTGGCGATGTCGTCGGGCGATGTGCTGTTCGGATCGAGGCCGAGATATTTCAGCGCCGCCGGAATGATGTCGGCCGGCGAATCCAGCACGTAGACGCCGCAATCCTTCAGCTTGGCCAGGCTTTCCGGGTTGAAGAACGTGTCCCAGCTGTCGATCTTGTCGGTGCCCAGCGCTGCCTGCACCTTCTTGATGTTGTAGCCGATGCCGACGGTGCCCCACATGTAGTTGATCGAATACTCGTTGCCGGGGTCGTATTTGGCCGTCCGTTCCAGAACGGTATCCCACATGTTGGAGATGTTCGGCAGCTTCGACCTGTCGAGCTTCTGGAACACGCCGGCCTGGATCTGGCGGGCGAGGAAATTGCCGCTGGGCACGACGACGTCATAGCCACTGCCGCCGGCCAGGAGCTTGGTTTCGAGGATCTCGTTGGAATCGAAGGTGTCGTAGACGACCTTGATGCCGGTCTCCTTGGTGAAGTCGTCGATGATCGAACTGTCGATATAGTCGGACCAGTTGAAGACGTTGACGACGCGGTCCTCGGCATGACCGCCTATGGTGAAAAGTGTCAGAAATGCCGAAGTCGCCGAAAGCCAGAGCGCTTTGCGGATCATGCTATTCTCCTTTGGTGAGTGTTCCATCGCCGGTCCGTCGCGACAGCCGCGCGGCCGGGCATTTGCTTCAGATTGTTGGGCTTGCCGGAGAGCGGCAAGCCGGAGTTGGCGGAGCAGGCCTGGCTCGATGCCCGATCGGAGGATGAGCTTCCGTACCCATGCCAAGATCTTGAGGGCGTCTTGCCGCCGTCAGAAGCTTTCGCCACGGCGCGGGCAGGGATACGACGATCTGATCCGGTCGCGATCGGGCCGGGGGAGACACTTGGCAAGATACGCCTGTCTTGTTGTTGCCGTGCAAGCAGCCTGCCCGCCCAGCGACACCATTGTCAATGGCAAACGCGTGGGCAACCACGTCGCTGCATCAATTAGGCGATGGCACGCCGGCGACGCCTGGCCGCACGGGCCGGGTCTGGCGCGTGAATTCGAACCCGATGTGAACAAGCAGCGCGATGACCACGACCGCGCCGCCGATGATGGTGCGCGCCGACGGCACCTCGGAATGGACAAGCCAGACCCAGATCGGACCGAGGATCGGTTCGAAGGTGCCGAGGAGTGCGGCGACGGCGGCCGGGACCAACCGGGCGCCGGTGGCGAAGAAGACAAGGCCGACGCCGAGATTGATGACACCAAAGGCAAACAGAAAACCCATGTCGTGGCTGGAAACGGCGAATGCCGATGCCTGAGACGCGGCGAAGGCGCCGGCCAGCATCGTGCCAAGGCAGGTCGCCGGCGTCATGCGCACATAGGCGAAGCGCCGGGTGATGACGGTGGCGATCGAGAACACGCAGGCGATGAGCAGCGCCAGACCGTCGCCGATGGGAGACACGGTGCCGCCAAGCGATTCCGACACCATGATGGCGACGCCGGCAATGACGGCGGCGATTGCCAGCCAAGTCGCCCTGGTCACCCGCTCGCGAAACAGCAGCCAGGCAAGCAGCGCCGCCAGCAGCGGCACGCCGGCCTGCATCAACAGGATGTTGGCCACTGTGGTGTGGGCCAACGCGACGATGAACGAGGTCGATGCGATGGCGAAGCAGAAGGCCACGGCCAAGCCAGGCAGGCCCATGTCGCGAAACAATTTCAGCATGCCGCGCCAGCCGTCGCGCCAGGCCATGAACGCGATGAGAAAGGCGGCGGCCCAAGCCGAGCGCCAGAACACAATCGTCCAGTTGTCGGTGATGTCGATGAACCGGGCGATGGTGCCGCCAAAACTCCACACCAGCGCCGAGAGGAACACCAGAAGCATGCCTATACGTTCCTCGCGTGGCGAGACGACCGGCGAAGAAGCACTTGGCGATGCGGTATCGGTCATGGTTGCCACTGTCGCGATTTTCAGGACGGCACGATGCGCGATGGACGACAGAAACGTGCTTCAATTGCGTAGGGCAAAGACGAAGGTCGGGCGAGGTCCACCGGATGGCGGCGGTTGTGACAACGGAATGCCGTCGCGAACCGCCTCACTGAAAATCGAAGGCGCTCAACCCGGTCACCATCTCGTCGAGACCGAGCGGGCGTGTCACCGGCGGCTCGGCGCGGGCGAGGCATCCGATGCGTTCGCAGAGCCGGCAGGCGGGGCCGACCGGCGTGGCCGCGGCGGCGCTTTGTCCCGCCTTGCCGCTTGCGGCCGGACCCGGAAGGGCCGCGCCATAGACGATCTCGTCGCGAAAACCGATATCGCAGGCCAGCAGCAATGCGGTGCGTCGCGGACGCTCCGAGAACGAGCCTTGCGGGCCCTCCAGTGTGCGGGCGATGCAGAGGAATTCGGCGCCATCGGGCATCTCCACCGCCTCGACAAGGATCTGGCCCGGCAGCGTGAAGGCGGCGTGGACGGGAAGCTTTGGGCAGCCGCCGCCGAAACGGCTTTGTGGAAAGCCCTGGCTGCCCGCCTTGCGGAAGCGGTTGCCGGCATTGTCGACCTCGAGCATGAAGAACGGGACACCCTGCGCACCCGGCCGCTGCAGCATGGTCAGCCGGTTCGCCGCCTGTTCGAAGGACACCCCGAAGCGCGACCGCAGCACGTCGACGTCGTAGCGGGCGCGCAGCGCGGCCGAATGGAAGGCCTGATAGGGCATCATCAAGGCATGGGCGGCGTAGCGGCCGAGTTCGAAGCGGGCCAGCCGGCGGGCCTCGTCGGTGGTCAGCTTCAAGCCTTGAATCTCCCCGGCGACCGCGACCGTCATGCGGATCAGGCAAGCCTCCATCGCCACTTCGCGCAACTGGTCGAACGGCGACAGTCGCTCCGACAGGAACAGGCGCTGCGAATGGCGATCGTAGCGGCGACGCCAGTTCGGCATGGTGGCGACCGGCAGCACCTTGACCACGATGCCGTATTCGCGCCTCAGCCAGGCCTTCAGCGCGCCGAACAGGTCGTCGCCCGGCTCGAGCAGCGCGGTGAAGGCCTCGGCCTCCTCCTCGAGCGCGGAAAAGTGGTTCGGCCGGCGCTCGAAAATCTCGTGTACCTCGTCGACCGGCAGACGGGCGCTGGAGAGCGCGGTGGCCCGGCCCTCGCGCGCCAGAAGTTCGCTGAGATCCGAAAGCCGCTCGGCCTGCTCGCGATAGGCGCGAAAAAGCTTGATCATCGCGGCCGAGGCGTTGGGGGCGGCCTCGGCCAGCTCTATCAACTCCTGGTCGCCCGGCAGTTCGCCCGAAAGCAGCGGGTCGCCGAACACTTCCTTCAAGGCCGATATCGACCCCCTCGCCTCGCCCTGCAATTCATGCGGATCAACCTTGTAGACGGATGCCAGCCTGAGGATCAGCTGGACCGTAAGCGGCCGCTGGTTGCGCTCGATGAGGTTGAGATAGGAGGGCGAAATGCCGAGGCCCTCGGCCATCGCCGTCTGGGTCAGTCCCTTGGCGTTGCGGATGCGGCGGATGCGCGGCCCGGCGAAGATTTTCTGGTCGGCCATCGTCTATCCTTGACAGGATTTTACACAAACGCAGCGCGGTAGGCGGCGCATCGTTCTTTACAATCATGACAAATTTACAGCGCCCGCCAGTCAAACACAACACAGGTTTTCTTTTATTTTCCGCTCGAAACGGCGGTTTTCCTCGCTTGCTTCGCGCCGCAATGTAAATGATGTCACACACACCAGCGACGCAGACCTACAATGACGCGGCGTTTCCGAGACCACCATCGAATGATCTGGAGTAACCAATGACCGATTTTTACAATCTCGTCCCGTCCGCGCCTGAAGGCCGGTTCGACGGCATCGAACGGCCCTATTCGCCGGAGGATGTGAAGCGGTTGCGCGGGTCGGTCCAGATCCGCCAGAGCCTCGCCGAAATGGGCGCCAACCGTCTGTGGAAGCTCATCCACGAGGAGGATTTCGTCAACGCGCTCGGCGCCATGTCGGGCAACCAGGCCATGCAGCAGGTGCGGGCCGGGCTGAAGGCGATCTATCTGTCGGGATGGCAGGTGGCGGCCGACGCCAACACCGCGTCGGCGATGTATCCGGACCAGTCGCTCTATCCGGCCAACGCGGCACCCGAACTCGTCAAGCGCATCAACCGCACTCTTCAGCGCGCCGACCAGATCGAGACCTCCGAAGGCAAGGGGCTTTCGGTCGACACCTGGTTCGCCCCGATCGTCGCCGACGCGGAAGCCGGTTTCGGCGGACCGCTCAACGCCTTCGAGATCATGAAGGCCTTCATCGAGGCGGGCGCCGCGGGCGTCCACTATGAGGACCAGTTGGCATCGGAAAAGAAGTGCGGCCATCTCGGCGGCAAGGTGCTGATCCCGACCGCGGCGCATATCCGCAACCTCAATGCGGCACGCCTGGCGGCCGATGTCATGGGCACGCCGACGCTGGTCGTCGCGCGCACCGACGCCGAAGCGGCAAAGCTTTTGACCTCGGACATCGACGAGCGCGACCAGCCCTTCGTCGACTATGATGCCGGGCGCACGGTCGAAGGCTTCTATCACGTGAGGAATGGTATCGAGCCCTGCATTGCGCGGGCCATCGCCTACGCGCCTTACGCGGACCTGATCTGGTGCGAGACCTCGAAGCCTGACCTGGCCCAGGCCAAGAAGTTCGCCGAGGGCGTGCGCAAGCATCACCCGGGCAAGTTGCTCGCCTATAATTGCTCGCCGTCGTTCAACTGGAAGAAGAACCTCGACGACGCGACCATCGCCAAGTTCCAGCGGGAACTCGGCGCCATGGGCTACAAGTTCCAGTTCATCACGCTGGCCGGGTTCCACCAGCTCAATTTCGGTATGTTCGAACTGGCCCGCGGCTACAAGGCGCGGCAGATGGCGGCCTATTCGGAATTGCAGGAGGCCGAGTTCGCGGCGGAAGCCCATGGCTACACCGCGACCAAGCACCAGCGCGAGGTCGGCACCGGCTATTTCGACGCCGTGTCGATGGCGATCACCGGCGGCCAGTCGTCGACCACGGCAATGCATGAATCGACCGAACACGCCCAGTTCAAGCCAGCAGCGGAATAACAAGGCAAGACAACCAGAGGAAACGCCCGAGAGGGCAAGGACACAAGGAGAAGACCAATGGCATCGATAAGCCGCGTCAAGGAACGGGCCGAAGAACAGTCGACCACGATGAGCGTCGACCAGCAGGCGACCATCCGCATGCTGGCCAACGATCTGCACAGGCTCAACCAGTCGGTCATGAAGGCGGTCGAAGCCGGCGTCTCGGTCGAGCTCGTGCGCTCGGCGCGGCACCATGGCGGCGACGGCAATTGGGGCGACTTGTTGATCCCGGTGATCGTCACCCAGCAGAGCCACGGCTGACCAAATTCTGAGGCGCGCTCGCTTCGCGGGCGTGATTTGGCCGAACGCAGTCTCGCCCGCGCGGATCCGCGCGGGCGACTTTCGTTCTAGCACTACTGCCAGGAATAGAACTTGCACTAAATTTTAGCTTTTCTTGCAATATTGTAGATGCCCGCCGTTTCAGCTTGACACCGGCATTGATCTCACGCCATTTGTGCTCCAGGTTTCAACCCTGCATTGAAACAGAGATGAGTGCCCGCCCGCCTATGTCCCCTTTGAATCGCGAGACCAGGACTGTAAAACACCTCAATCTGTCGGAACGCGCCGCGAGCATCGAGATGGTAACGGACTTCTCACAGGTGCTCGTCGTTGGGAAATCACCGATCAACCGGGTCGTGGTTTCGAAAATCGTCGAGAAATCCGGGCTAAAGCCGATCTCGGAATCACCCGAGACGGCGGCGAAGGCGCTGCGTTCCCTCATCCCCGGCGCGATCGTGCTGGACGGCGGAGCCGACAACAAGGACTGCGACACGCTGCTGTCCGGCATCGACGCACTGCGGCGCACATCGGGCAGGGCACTACCCTCGGTGGTCCTGCTTTCAACCAAGAATGGCACGCCAGAGAGCCTGGGCCTGTCGAGCGTGATCGACGTCGTGGTCGCCAAGCCGATCACACCCGAAAGGCTACAACCGGTGATCGACCGGTTGATCGGATTGTGCCGTAGCTGACGGCTTGAATTTGCCGCGGCCGGTTCAATGGCCGCGATGTCATCAGCCTGATGTCGCGATGCTCTCGACCAGAGCGGGCAGTTCGCCGAGATCGGCGATCTGGCGAAAGCGTGGCGCGGTCGCCGGCGGCTCGATATATTCGAGCACCCAGGTCAATTCATGCGGCACGTGGATGCCCCAACTGCCGGCCTCGATGGCCGGCACCACATCGGACTTGAGTGAGTTGCCGACCATCATGCTCTTCTCGGGCCCGTCGCCATGACGGCCGAAGATCCTGGCATAGGTGGCTGCGCTCTTGTCGCTGACGATCTCGACGGCATCGAACAAATCGCCCAGACCCGATTGCGCCAGCTTACGCTCCTGGTCGAAGAGATCGCCCTTGGTGATCAGCACCAGGCGATAGGCGCCGGCAAGTCTTTCCACCGTCTCGCGTGCGTGGGGAAGCGGCTCGATCGGGTGGCTGAGCATGTCGCGGCCGGCGGCGAGGATTTCGGCGATGACGGGCGCCGGCACGCGGCCCTCGGTGATCTCGATCGCGGTCTCGATCATCGACAAGGTGAACCCCTTGATGCCGAAACCGTAGACGCCAAGGTTGCGCCTCTCGGCCTCCAGCAGTCTTGCCGAAATGTGCTCGGCATCGCCGTGATCTTCGAGCAGCCCGGCGAAGCGCTTCTCGGTCATGCGGAAGAACTGCTCGTTCTGCCATAGCGTGTCATCGGCATCGAAGCCGATCGTGGTCAATTTACGGGTGTCTTGCATTCGACGCCTTCCACTGGGACCGCCCGAGTCTGCGGTGGCCGAAACCTAAGATGCCTGCAGCGATTTTCAACTGGCAGGGCGAACCCAACCGGGCTCCCCTTCCTTCCATCACCAGCCACGGCTATACTCCAAAATCCGAAACCCAATCTGGTGAATGATGCCGCCTGCGAAAAAGGAAGTCCGTCCGTCGAGCCGCGGAGGACGTGTCCGTACGCCTGCCTTTGTGAAAAACCAACGTGGCGTCAAGAACTGGAAGGAAGTCAGCGCCTGGCTGGAATGGCGCGGCATCGAAGATATCGAATGCATCACACCGGACCAGGCCGGTGTCGCCCGCGGCAAGATGATGCCGTCGAAGAAGTTTACCTCCAACACGTCGCTGGCGCTGCCTTCGGCGGTGTTCATGACGACGATTTCCGGCGGTTATCCGGAGGACGGCAACGGCTTCCATTATCCGGAGGACGACGGCGACCTCAAGCTGATGCCCGACCTTTCGACACTGACCGTGGTGCCGTGGGAAGAGGATCCGACGGCGGCGGTGATCTGCGACCTCGTTCACCAGGACGGCCGCTCGGTCGAATTCACGCCGCGCAACGTGCTGAAGCGCGTGCTTGCCGCCTACGACAAGCGCGGCCTGAAGCCGGTGGTGGCGCCGGAGATCGAATTCTACCTGGTGCGCAAGAACCCCGATCCGGACTATCCGCTGACGCCACCGGTTGGGCGCTCGGGGCGGCCTATCGGCGGCGGCGCCGGCTATTCGATCGCCGGCGTCAACGAGTTCGACGAGTTGATCGACGACATCTACCATTTCTCCGAAAGCCAGGGGCTGGAGATCGACACGCTGATCCATGAGGAGGGCGCGGGTCAGCTCGAGATCAATTTGCGCCATGGCGACCCGATCGAGCTCGCCGACCAGGTGTTCATGTTCAAGCGCACCATCCGCGAGGCGGCGCTGAAGCACGAGATCTATGCCACCTTCATGGCCAAGCCGATCCAGGGCCAGCCCGGCTCGGCCATGCACATCCACCAGTCGATCATCGACAAGAAGACCGGCCGCAATGTCTTCTCGGCCGAGGACGGTTCGGAAACGGACGCCTTCTTCCACTTCATCGGCGGCATGCAGAAGCATGTGCCGAACGCGCTGGTGATGTTCGCGCCCTACGTCAATTCCTACCGCCGGCTGACGCAGGCGGCCTCGGCGCCGGTCAACAACAAATGGGGCTATGACAACCGCACCACAGCTTTCCGTGTACCGCGCTCCGATCCGGCGGCGCGGCGCGTCGAAAACCGCATCCCCTCGTCCGATGCCAATCCCTATCTGGCGCTGGCCGCGTCGCTGGCCTGCGGGCTGATCGGCATGACCAACAAGATCAAGGCCGAGCCGCCGGTGCTGACGACCGCCAACGAAGACGAGATCGACCTGCCGCGCGGCCTGCTCGAAGCCGTCGACCTGTTCGAAGGCGACGAGGAACTGGGAGCGATCCTCGGCAAGTCGTTCACCGCAACCTACGCGGCGATCAAGCGGGCGGAATTCGAGACCTTCATGGAAGTGATCAGCCCGTGGGAGCGGGAGTATCTGCTGCTGAATGTTTAGGGGAGTAAGGGAGTAGGGCAGTAAGGGAGTAGGGGGCGACAGACGATGGCGAAGATCGAGTCGTACCGAGATCTGATCGTCTGGCAGCAGGCCATGGACTTGGCAGTATCAGTCTACCAAGCGACAAAGGCTTGGCCGAAGGAAGAGATCTACGGGATGACAGCTCAGGCGCGCCGAGCAGCTACCTCTGTGCCCGCCAACATTGCTGAGGGTTACGGTCGAGAAAGCCGAGCTTCCTATCAGCAATTTCTCAGAATCGCCCAAGGATCCCTCAAGGAGTTGGAGACGCATCTCATGATTGCGCAACGTGTCGGAATCGCCTCGCAGGGGGCGATCGAACCATTGATGATCCGTAGCGAAAGTGTGGGGACACTCTTGCGGCTTCTGATCCGCAAATTGTCACCTGAATAGTCCCTACCTACTGCCCTACTGCCCTACTGCCCTACTGCCCTACTGCCCTACTGCCCTACTGCCCTACTGCCCTACTGCCCTACTGCTTTGCCCGGTGCTCATGCCCTACCAATCCCCCATTTCCCCCGGCATCTCCTGGTATGAGGATAGCGCCGGGCCGCGAGCTGAATATCCGGCGCTCGACGCCGACCGGTCTTGCGACGTCGTCGTTGTCGGCGGCGGCTTCACCGGGCTGTCGGCGGCGGCGCATCTGGCCAAGTCGGGCAGCAATGTCGTGCTGATCGAGGCACACCGGTTCGGCGACGGCGCGTCGGGCCGCAATGGCGGCCAGCTCGGCACCGGCCAACGCGCCTGGGCCGAGGAACTGGAAGCCGAATACGGCTTTGCCCGCGCCAAGGCGCTGTTCGACCTTGCCGAAGAGGCCAAGGCGCATCTCCTCGAATTCGCCGCCGCCAACAGCATCGAGATCGACTACATGCCGGGCCAGCTGTCAGTGGCGCACAAGCAGCGTTACGTCGACGACTACAAGGCGCATGCCGAGATCATGGCGAGCCGCTTCAACTATCCGCATATCGCCTTCATGGACGCCAAGGAGACGGCGGAGCGGCTGGGTTCGACCGCCTATTTCGGCGGCACCCGCGACATCAGCACGGGGCATATCCACCCGCTGAAGCTGCTGATCGGTACGGCAAGGGTGGCAGAGGAAGCGGGCGCCCAACTGTTCGAGCAGACGCCGTCGACCGGCATCAGCTCCAGTGGCGGCAAGGTGAGGGTCACGACACCGAAAGGCACGATCACTGCCGAGAAATGCCTGATCGGCGTCAACGCCTATGGCGGCACACTGGAGCCGGTGAGCGCTGCACACATCATGCCGATCGGCTCCTTCATCGGCGCGACGGTGCCGCTCGGGGCTGACACAAAAGTGCTGCCGGGCGGCGAAGCCGTCGACGATTCCCGCTTCGTCGTGCGCTATTTCCGCAAGACAGGGGACGGCCGTCTGCTGTTTGGCGGACGTGAGATCTATGCGGTCAAAGATCCGAAGGACATCCATATCCACATCCGCCGGCAGATCTCGGAGCTCTATCCCGAGTTGAGGGATGTCGAGATCACCCACGGCTGGGGCGGCTATGTCGGCATCACGGTGCCCAGAAAGCCGTTCGTGCGCGAGGTGATGCCGAATGTCATCTCGGCCGGCGGCTATTCCGGCCACGGCGTCATGCTGTCCAACTTCTTCGGCAAACTCTATGCCGAGACGGTCGCCGGCAATCGCGACCGGCTGAAGCTGATTGAGGACCTGAAGATCCCGCCCTTCCCGGGTGGCCGGCGCTTCCGCACGCCGCTGCTGTTCCTGGCGCTCAATTGGTTCGCCCTGCGGGACAGGATCTAACAAAGGCATCTCCGCGCGGAATCAGACTGTTAAGTCTGCTGTTGGCTTGCCCAAGCGACACGTTGCAGAATCCTTAACAAGTGTGCAAAATTCCCGCCAAGGGCGCACTGATGCCACAATCGCCGGCAAAAGGTACCGGTTCTGGGCTATCAAACGGGGACTTCCGCGGGCATGCCCGCTTAGGTTTTTGGGACCGATGCCGATCGAAAGCCGGATTCCGGCGCCGATCGAAAGAACGTCGGCCCGTATGTTGGAGGTAGTGGAGTGAACGAGCCCTTCAGTTTCGGTGCGCCGGAACGGCGGCGCTTCGCCATGCAGTTCGGTTATGAGATGCGGCCCACTTTCTGGCAGGGTGTCCGCTCGAACTCACATCTGGTGATTGCAGCGGTCGGTACCGCGGCACTGCTTGGCGTCGCGGGCGTGGCGCTGTGGCTGGCATTGCCGGCCAACGACCGGCAAGCCATCGCGAGCCCCGAGCAGACCGTTCCAGCCGTTCCGGTGAAGACAACCAAGATTGCGCCCCCGACCGCGAACGCGACGGTCGCCGTGGCAGCACCGCAGGCAGCGCGCAAGGCCGACGCGGTTTCACCGGCGGTGGCGGCCAAGGAGGCCAACATCCCGGCGCTGGCGGCCAATGACCCGCGCTGGTCCGGTGCGGACACGGAAGCCACGACCACCCCTGCCAGCACGGCGGTGGCCGCCCCCTCCGGGCAGGCGGCAAACCAGCCCGCGGACGAAAGCGCCAAGCCATCGGCGGCGGCCTTCGCCGAACCAGCAGCGAAAAACGACGCAACGACTGCGCTATCCGCGGTCGCAGCACCAGAAGAAGCAGCGACGGACGACAGCATGGACGGCGCACAGACCGCCGCCATTCCCACACCAAAGCCGCAGGTTGCGGCGGTGAGTGCTGCTGCCAGCGAAGGCGACGACAGCCAGGCCCAGGCCAAGCCACAGAAAGCGAGCGCCGCCACCGGACGCATCCTGAAGGCCGTCACGATGCGGGCGGGTCCGAAACAGAAAGCCGCCGCCATGCTCACCGTGCCGGCCAAGACTTCGGTGCAGGTCATAAGCTGCAAGAAATGGTGCCAGATCGTCTACAACGGCAAACGCGGCTGGATCTACAAGACCTACATCAAGACCGGCGCCTGACGATCGGCAGTGGCGGTTGAGCGCCGGGTAGCAGCCGGCACAGCCGGGTGATCAGTCTCCCGGCAGTCGCGGTTCAGATACAGCGCCCGCCATCGACCTCCAGCGCCACGCCGGTGATGAAGGCGGCCTCGTCCGAGGCAAGCCAGAGTGCAGCGTTGGCGATGTCGAGCGGCGTCGAGAGACGGCCTAGCGGGATCGAGGCACGGAACTTTTCGCGGATCTCGGGCGTGTCGGCGCCCATGAATTTCTCCAGCATGCCGGTCTCGCCGGCGACGGGACAGAGGCAGTTGACGCGGATGTTCTTAGGCGCCAGCTCGACCGCCATCGACTTGGTCGCGGTGATCGCCCAGCCCTTCGAGGCGTTGTACCAGGTGAGGCCGGGCCGGGGCCTGAGACCGGCGGTCGAGGCGGTGGTCAGGATGACGCCGCCGCCCTGCCGCTCCATGATCGGCACGACGGCGAGAGCTGCGTGATAGATCGCCTTCATGTTGACGGCGGTGATCAGGTCGAAGGTCTCCTCGCTGACATCGAGCATGTCGCCGTTGCGATGGGTGTAGCCCGCATTGTTGACCATGATGTCGATGCGGCCGAAGGCGCTCTTTGCGGCATAGACCATCTCATCGAATTCGGACCGCAGCGAAACGTCGGTCTGGGTCCAGATCGCGGCCTCGCCGATCTCGGCGGCGACGCGTTCGGCGCCTTTGGCGTTGAGGTCGGCGACAACGATTTTGGCGCCTTCCTCGGCAAATCGCCTGGCCATGCCTTCGCCGAAGCCCGACGCCGCACCCGTGATGATGGCGACCTTGTTTTCCAGGCGCATGCTTTTCTCACCCATGATGAAGACTACTCATTGCGCCGGCCACAACCCTCGAAAGATGTGTAGCAAACGCCAATTTCTCCTTTGGCTTTCGTCACAATCCCGCACTATGTTGCAGGTGCGAAGGCTCCTGGAACCATCGTCCGTCGACAGACCTCCGGCTTGTGCCAGTGTCAAGGGGCACGCTTAAGCACTTAGATGTGACACCATGGCACTGGAATATTTAAATCGATTAGATTATATCAGCCCCGTCACTGCGACCGGCGCCAAAGCGGACAGACCATGACCAGCCAGATCATTCCCGTCGATCCTTTCGACTTCATCATTTTCGGCGGCACCGGCGACCTGTCGGAACGCAAGCTCCTGCCCTCGCTCTACCATCGCCAGCGCGACCACCAGTTTTCCGAACCGACCCGGATCATCGGCACCTCTCGCTCGAAGATGACCGACGAGGAATTCCAGGCCTTCGCCAAGCAGGCGATTTCTGATCATGTGAAACCAGCCGATATCGACGCCAAGGAGTTGAAGACCTTTCTGGCGCGGATGTCCTATGTCTCGGCCGACGCGACCACGGGGGCCGGCTTCGACAAGCTCAAAAAGGCGATCGGCGACAGCGACCGCATCCGCGCCTTTTATCTGGCGGTTGCTCCGGCGCTGTTCGGCGATATCTCGCACAAGCTGAAAGAGCACAAGCTGATCACGCCGAATTCGCGCATCGTGCTGGAAAAGCCGATCGGGCGCGACCTCGCCTCGGCACGCGCGCTCAACGATTTGGTCGGCGACGATTTCCACGAAAGCCAGATCTTCCGCATCGACCACTATCTCGGCAAGGAGACGGTGCAGAACCTGATGGCGCTGCGTTTCGCCAATGCGCTTTACGAGCCGCTGTGGAATTCGGCCAATGTCGACCATGTGCAGATCACGGTCGCCGAAACGGTCGGCCTGGAAGATCGCGTCACCTACTACGACAAGGCCGGCGCGCTGCGCGACATGGTGCAGAACCACATGCTGCAGCTTTTATGCCTTGTCGCCATGGAGGCGCCGTCGTCGATGGACGCCGACGCGGTGCGCGACGAAAAGCTGAAGGTGCTCAGGGCACTGAAGCGCGTCAACGGCAACGAGGCGCCGAAGCATACGGTGCGCGGCCAGTATCGCGCCGGCGCCTCGGCCGGCGGGCCGGTGAAAGGCTATGTCGAGGAACTCGGCAAGGACAGCAACACCGAGACCTTCGTTGCCATCAAGGCCGAGATCGGCAACTGGCGCTGGTCGGGCGTTCCGTTCTATCTGCGGACCGGCAAAAGGCTGGCGACCCGCGTTTCGGAAATCGTCATCGAGTTCAAGCCGATCCCGCATTCGATCTTCGGCGACAGCGCCGGGCCGATCTTCGCCAACCAGCTGGTCATCCGATTGCAGCCCGACGAAGGCGTCAAGCAGTTCATCATGATCAAGGATCCCGGTCCGGGCGGGATGCGATTGCGCCAGATCCCGCTTGACATGAGCTTCGCGCAATCCTTCGACGGCCGCGCGCCGGACGCCTATGAGCGGCTGATCATGGATGTCGTGCGCGGCAACCAGACGCTGTTCATGCGCCGCGACGAGGTCGAGGCGGCATGGAAGTGGATCGACCCGATCCAGAACGCCTGGGAGAGCGCCAGGCAGGAAGCGCAAGGCTATACGGCCGGCACATGGGGGCCATCGGCCTCGATTGCGCTGATCGAACGCGACGGGCGGACATGGCACGAGAGCAATTGAACGGCGCCAGCTACAACTGGAACGGCTTCGCCGATCGCCCGGAGCTGGCGGCGGCACTCGCCGGCCATGTCGCGGGACGCCTGACCAAGGCGATCGCCGAGCGCGGCACCGGGCTGCTCGCCGTCTCCGGCGGCACGACGCCGGCGAAGTTCTTCGCTGCGCTCTCTCATATTCCGATCGCCTGGGACAAGGTCACGGTGACGCTGGTCGACGAGCGTTTCGTGCCGGCCTCCTCGCCGCGCTCTAATGCCGGACTGGTGGCCGCCAACCTGCTGCAGAACGCGGCCGCCGCCGCACGTTTCGTGCCGCTCTACCATGAGGCGACAGGCATCGAGACCGCCGCGGCGTCCGACGATTCGGCATTGCAGTCGCTGCCCTGGCCGCTCGACATCGTCGTGCTGGGCATGGGAGGCGACGGCCACACCGCCTCGTTCTTTCCCGACGCGGACGACCTGGCGACATTGCTCGACCCGTCCTCGCAAAAGATCGTGCTGCCGGTTCACGCGGCCAGCGCCGGCGAGCCGCGGCTGACGCTGTCGCTGGCCCGGATCGTTGCCGCCGGCTTCATCGCGCTCCACATAGAAGGCCAGGAAAAACGTAGCGCCTTCGAGAACGCCATGGCGCCGGGACCGCAAAAGCCGATCCGCGCCGTGCTCGAGGCGGCACCCAGGGCCGTAGAGGTTTTCTGGGCACCCTGATTTTCAACTCGCCAATGGTCCCGGCAGACGGTGGGAGGATGTTTTCCGGGACTTGAAAGGACCGACCGCCATGACAGCCAGACGCGACATCGAAGCCATCACCGAACGGATCCGCCAGCGCTCCAAGCCAGGCCGCGAACGTTATCTCGGCCGCATCGCCGAGGCCTCGAACCGCACCGCCAATCGGGCGGTGCTGTCCTGCGGCAACCTCGCGCATGGCTTTGCCGTCTGCAGCCCGTCGGAAAAGGTGGCGCTTGGCGGCGACCGGGTGCCGAACCTAGGCATCATCACCTCCTACAACGACATGCTGTCGGCGCATCAGCCGTTCGAGACGTTTCCGGCGCTGATCAAGGAAGCGGCGCGCGAGGCCGGCGGTATCGCCCAGGTGGCCGGCGGCGTGCCGGCGATGTGCGATGGCGTCACGCAGGGACAGCCCGGCATGGAGTTGTCGCTGTTTTCGCGCGACGTGATCGCCATGGCTGCCGCGATCGGCCTCTCGCACAACATGTTCGACGCTGCCGTCTATCTCGGCGTCTGCGACAAGATCGTGCCGGGGCTGGTGATCGCCGCACTCACTTTCGGCCACCTGCCGGCGGTGTTCGTGCCGGCCGGACCAATGACGACAGGCCTGCCCAACGACGAAAAGGCCAAGGTCCGCCAGCTCTTTGCCGAGGGCAAGGCCGGACGGGCCGAGCTGCTCGAGGCCGAGTCCAAATCCTATCACGGGCCGGGCACCTGCACCTTCTACGGCACCGCCAACTCCAATCAGATGCTGATGGAGATCATGGGCCTGCATACGCCGGGCGCCTCCTTCGTCAATCCCGGCACGCCGCTGCGCGACGCGCTGACCCGCGAGGCGACGAAGCGGGCGCTGGCGATCACCGCGCTCGGCAATGCCTATACGCCGGTCGGCCGCATGATCGATGAGCGCTCGATCGTCAACGGCGTCGTCGGCCTGCACGCCACCGGCGGTTCGACCAACCACACCATCCATTTGATCGCCATGGCGGCGGCCGCTGGTATCGCGCTGACCTGGCAGGATATTTCCGACCTTTCGGAAGCCGTGCCGCTTTTGGCGCGGGTCTATCCGAACGGCCTTGCCGACGTGAACCATTTCCACGCGGCGGGCGGGTTGGGCTTCCTGATCCGCGAACTACTCGACGAAGGCATCCTGCACGAGGACGTGCAGACGGTGTGGGGCGAGGGCCTCAGGCCCTATGCGGTCGAGGCCAGGCTCGGCGAAGACGGCAGCGTGGTGCGCGAGGCCTCGCCGCTGGAAAGCGGCGACGAAAAGGTTCTGGCGCCGTTCGCCAAGGCGTTCCAGCCGACCGGCGGGTTGAAGGTGCTTGCGGGCAATCTCGGCCACGCCGTCATCAAGACGTCCGCGGTGAAGCCGGAGCGGCGCCTCATCGAGGCGCCGGCCAAAGTCTTCGACAGCCAGCAAGGGCTGAACGAGGCGTTCAAGGCCGGTACTTTGACCGGCGATTTCATCGCCGTCATCCGCTTCCAGGGGCCGAAGGCCAATGGCATGCCGGAATTGCACAAATTGACCACCGTGCTCGGCATCCTGCAGGATCGCGGCCAGCGCGTGGCGCTGGTCACCGACGGGCGCATGTCGGGCGCCTCCGGCAAGGTGCCGGCAGCGATCCATGTGACGCCGGAGGCGGTCGAGGACGGGCCGATCGCCAGGATCCATGAGGGCGACATCATCCGGCTCGACGCCGATGCCGGCACGCTGGAAGTGCTGGTGCCGGGGACGGAATTCGCGCTGCGCCGCACGGCGGACGCCGACCTGATCGGCAATGAGTTCGGTTTCGGCCGCGAGCTGTTCGCCGGCTTCCGGCAACTGGTCGGCCGCGCCGACCATGGCGCCAGCGCCTTCGGAACGGCTTGAAGGACATGAAAAAGGGCGGCTTGCGGCCGCCCTTTTTCATTCGCCCATGCGATCCTATTGCACCGTCAGTTCGGATCGCTCGCCGGCCTTGACCGTTACGGTGCCTTCCTTGGAGCTGCTGTCCGATTTCTCCGAGACGACGGTGTAGTCGCCCGCCGGTATCGCCGCCTGATACTTCTGGTCGTAGGCATAGCCGAGCGACTTGCGGTTGCCGTTGATGTCCTTCTCCATCTCGAAAATCTCGATCTTCGAGGCTCCGGGTGCGGTGATCGCCAGCACGCCGGCATTCAACGCAATTTTCACATCCTGAAGCTCGCCGACCTTGACGGTGAACGGCTGCTCGACGACGGCGAGATCGACCGTCGCAATCAACACATAGTCATCCGGCGGCAGATCGAACTTGCTGTCGGGCCCGTAGGAATAGGTCACCTCGTCCCTGGTTCCGTCGATCTTCTTTTTCGCCTTGAGCACCTTGAAGCCGATGCCTGAAGCGTCCGCCTTGTCGCCGCCGGCGGTATAATAGGCGTTGGCGACGACATGGCCGACACCGGCGATCATGTCCTTTTCCACGGTCTTGCCGGCAGCCAGCGCGATCGTCTCGGTCACCGCGCCCTGCCCGATCGTGACGATCACCTTCTCGTCACCGGCCGGCAACACGACTTTCGTGGTCCCGTAGTAGGTCGCAGGGTGATCGGCGCCTGGATAGTCGATGACGACGGCCGCGCCATCGACGACATCCGCGCCCGGGCTCGGCCGCGGATGGATGATGAGCGTGCCGGCATTCAAGGTGAAGAGCGGCTTGTAGACCTGGCCCGCCTCGATCTTGACCTTCTGCTCGACCCTGGCCTCGCCGTCCTGCGCGACGACGACATAGTCGCCCGGCTCCAGATTGCCCTTGTAGGCGCCATATTGGGTGGTGACGGACTCGCCGCGCGTGCCGTCGGACCCAGCCTTGTAGATCTCCCAGGCATTGCCGTCGGTGATCGGATCGCCACCTTCGGCCATGACGACGGTCGGGATGAAATTGAACTCCGGCTTGGCAGGCTCTGGCGCCGGTTCGGGGGCGGGTTCGGGCGCCGGTGCCGGCGCCGCCACGGTCTCGACCAGCGCGTCCTGCAGCGCTTTCTCATCGGAGGCCTGGATGTATTTGCCGCCGGTATTTTCCGCGAGGCAGGCGATCTGCTTGCCTTCGTCGGCGGTCAGCCCGAAGCCGACGACGTCGGCGGTGAAGTCGATGCCGGACGCTTCCAGCTCCTTGCCGAGCGCGCAAGGATCGCCGCCGCAGGTTTCAAGCCCGTCGGTGATGAGGACGACGGTGGCCTTGTCCTGGGTGTATTTCAGCGCCTCGGCCGCCTGCTTGACGGCGGCGGTGAGCGGCGTCTTGCCGAGGAATTTCATGCTGTCGGCGGCGGCGGAAATTGCGCTGGCCGAGCCCGCCTGCGGCGGCACGATCAGTTCGATGTCGTCGCAGCTGCCCTTCTGGCGATGGCCGTAGGCCATGAAGCCGATTTCCGCGTCGGCCGGCACCGACTGCAGCACGTTGCGCAGCGATTCACGGGCGATTTCGAGCTTCGGCCTGCCGTCGATCTGGGCCCACATGGAGCCGGACGCATCGAGAACGATGATGACCTTGCCGGCGGCAAAGCCAACCGAAGTCATCGACAAAAGGAGGATCGCCGCAGCGACGCTCCGCAAAAGTCCCGCCATCAAAATCTCCTGAGATCGCCCTCTGGTCCGCGCCGGAAAGGTATTTGACCCCGCGTCAGGACACAAGTCCGAGACTGCAAGGAGCACGCGTCAATACGTCGTGCGCCGCTCTTCGGAAGGCGGGCGACCGAATTGCAGCCGGTAGCTCTGGGCAAAATAGGAGTGCGAGGTGAAGCCGGTGGCGATCGCCACGTCGAGGATCGGCATGTTGGTCTGGCGCAGCAATTCGCGCGCCCGCTCGAGCCGCAGCCGCATATAGTAGCGGCCGGGCGTGACGCTGAGATGGCGCAGGAACAGGCGCTCGACCTGGCGTACCGAGAGACCGGCCGATTTGGCGAGTTGCACCGCCGACAGCGGCTCGTCGAGGTGATCGGCCATCAGTTCGACGATGCGCCGCAGCTTCTCAGACTTGCCGGTCAGGTCGCGCTCCGGCCCGACGCGCTGGCGGTCACCGGCGGAGCGGATGCGCTCGTGCTGGAACTGGTTGGCGACGCCGTTGGCGAGATTGGAGCCGAAATCGCCGCGCACGATCTCCAGCATCAGGTCGATCGAGGTGGTGCCGCCGGCGCATGTATAGCGCTTGCGATCGATTTCGAAGACGTTGCCGGTGCAGTTGATGTCGGGGAAGCGCTCCATGAAGCCGGCGCGGTTTTCCCAATGGATGGTGCAGCGATAGCCTTCGAGCTGCCCTGCTTCGGCGAGCAGGTAGGAGCCGACCGAGAGCGCGCCGAGCGCATTGCCGCGCCGGCCCCAGTTGCGCAGCGCCGCCAGCACCTTGCTCTTGCCGGGGAATTCGGTAGTGAGCCCGACCGAGACGAACAGGATGTCGACAGGCGGCAAGTCGGCGACAGAATAGTCGATCTTGAGCGGCAAGCCGTTGGAGGCCATGACGGCGTCGCCGTCGGCCGACACCGTCGTCCAGCCATAGAAATCGCGGCCAAGCAGGCGGTTGGCCGAGCGGAAGGTGTCGATCGCCGCCGCCAGCGAAAACATCGAAAACTTGTCGACCAGCAAGAAGGCAAATTGCCGGCCGCCTTGAACGGGTTCGTTCGTGAGCGGCCGTTCGACGGAAGCAGTAAGGTTTGGCAACGCTCAAGCTTTCCGGGTCAGAAGGACGGCCGCTTCATCCCGGCCGCGAGGTAGGCGGAAGCTACAGTGTTGGCCATCAGCATGGCAATGGTCATCGGTCCGACACCGCCAGGAACCGGGGTGATGGCGCCGGCCGCCTGCGCCGCCTCGGCATAGGCGACGTCGCCGACGAGGCGGGTCTTGCCTTCGCCCCTTTCGGGCGCGGCGATGCGGTTGATGCCGACATCGATGACAGTAGCGCCCGGCTTGACCCAATCGCCCTTGACCATTTCGGGCCGGCCGACGGCGGCCACCAGAATGTCGGCGGTGCGGGCGAGCGCCGGCAGGTCCCTGGTGCGGCTGTGCGCGATGGTGACAGTGCAGTTGGCGGCAAGCAGAAGGTTGGCCATCGGCTTGCCGACGATGTTGGAGCGGCCGACGACGACCGCGTTGAGGCCGGACAGGTCCTTCCCGCGCACCCGCTCGATCAAAAGCATCGAGCCGGCCGGCGTGCAGGGCACGAAGGCCGTCTCCAGTT
Organism: Mesorhizobium monacense; assembly: GCF_056781675.1. Classification (NCBI taxonomy): domain Bacteria; kingdom Pseudomonadati; phylum Pseudomonadota; class Alphaproteobacteria; order Hyphomicrobiales; family Phyllobacteriaceae; genus Mesorhizobium; species Mesorhizobium monacense. The sequence goes on from NZ_CM165567.1 coordinate 4,863,274, forward strand.
CGCCGGTGCCGAGCTTGCCGACATTGATGAAATGGAAGCCGTCGACATCCTTTTCCGGCGCGATGGCCTGGATGATCTTGCCGGAATCGATATGAGCGGGAAGCGGCAGCTGCACCAATATGCCGTTGACGGCCGGATCGGCATTGAGCTCGCCGATGATCTTCAGCAGCGCCTGCTCGGAGGTGTCGGCCGGCAGCGTGTGCTGGAGCGAATGAAAGCCGCATTCCTTGGCGGTGCGCGATTTGGAGGCAACATAGACCTGGCTTGCCGGATCCTCGCCGACGATCACCACTGCCAGGCCGGGCCTCTCCGCACCCTTGCCCACCAGTTCCGCGGTCAGGGCCTTGACCTTCTGAACCACGTCTTCGGCGACGCTTTTTCCGTCAATCACTTCGGCCATGGACCACCTTCAACACTGTTCTGCCTGGAGCGCGCCTATCCGTGCACGCTCGATCTCTGGTTGCACATCGACGCCCCCGAAAACGCCTTGCGGTTTCGGGCACCATGCAGCGCGGCATTTTCACGAAAATTCCAGCGGGCAATCCCGTCAAAACGCCGTCACATGCCGTAAACTCGAAACCGGCCGCTTTTATCGGTTGCCGGGAGTTTTAGAAATAGCGGCGGTTTGAACGGCTTTCGGTCAATTCGCGCACCGCATCGCGGAATTCGCGCAGGCTGTCGCGGATTTCATCGATCCGGGTCTGCTGATCGGCGTCCGATTCCTGAGGAGGATACGGTCCCTGCCCAACCGGAGGCATCACTGGCTGTTGATTGGAGTAGCTGTCCGGCGGTGTCTGTGCATGCCTATCCTGCGGATAGTCGGGCTGGCTGTCATCGGAGTAGGCCTCCGCCCGAGGAGCCGGATACATCGACTGGCGCTGAGTGTCTTCCTGCGGATCTGCGTCCCGTACCGGCCTTGTCGCCTGGGCGACGGGGGGCGAGACGGTCTTGTCGGCGCGCATCTCCGCCGCGGGCTTAGGCTGTCTGCTAGGCATGAGGCCGCCTATGGCTGAAAGCAGAGCGCCGATCGGCCCGGACCGTTCGGTTCCATCGTTGATGGGCTGGGGTCTCAAAATCGGCGGTGCAGCCGGCGGCGGTGCAGCCGGTTGACGTGCAGCCGGCGGCGGTGCGACCCGGTAAGCCTTGTCCTCGAAAGCCGGCCTGTTCTTGTCGGTCTTGCTCCGGGACCGGAATGCCGCAGTTTCGCGCAGGCTCTCATAGGCGCCACGCATGCCGCCGAGGCCGATGCCGGCGGCCAGCCCGAGCAGCAGGCCGGCAAGCGCCACCACGGCGCGCGACGGCCCCTTGGCCTCGAGCGGGGCAAAAGCCTTGGAGATGACGTTGATGTTGGCGGTGTTGATGTCCTTCTGCTCACCGGTCTCCTTGGCGCGCAGCAGATACTGTTCATAGACGGAGCGCTTGGCGGCGGCCTCGCGCTCCAGTTCGCGCATGGTGACGAGATTGTTGTTGACGTCACCGCTCTGGACCTTCGCCTGTGCCAGGCGCGAAGCGAGGTCCTGTTCGAGCTGGACCGCGCGCTTCAGGTCGACCTGAAGCGACGAGGCGATGCGCTGCAATTCCCCGGCGATGCGTTCGCGCGACCCGTCAAGCTGGGCACCGAGCGCCTGGAGTTCGGGATGACGCGGGCCGAGCCGAACCGCGGCGCGGTCGGCTTCCTGCTTCAGCGTCGCATATTGCGAGCGCAGTTCGCTCATCGTGTTGGAGTTGATCTCTTCGGGCAAGGTGCCGTTGAGAACGGAATTCACGTTGATCGAACGCGCCGAGGCCGCCCGGGCGTTGAGTTCCAGCGTGCGAGCGCGGGCGACGGAGAGCTGCTCGTTGAGCTTCAGCATCTGATCGTCGCTGATCAGGTGGCCCTGCGCGTCGACAAGATCGTGCGTCGCCCTGAAATCCTCGACCTTGCGCTCGGCCGCTTCCACGCCCTTGCGCAATTCGTCGAGCCTGGCCGTCAGTTCGTCCGTGGCGCGGCCGGCAGTGTCGGACTGGATCTGGCCGAAGGTCTGCAGGAAAACGTCGGTCATCGTGTTGGCGATGAGGGCCGATTTCTCGCCATTCTGGGTGGTCGCGCTGACCGAGATGACGAAGGTCTTGCCGCCGCGCTCGACCGAAAGGCTTTCGGCGAGATTGCCGACGGCGAGCGCACGGCGCCGCGCGTCGTCGGCTGCCCCGCCGGCATCGCTGCGAGACAGGATCGAGCGGATGAGCGACATGACGCCGAGGCCGCCACTGCCCGTTCCATTGAACTCGGGATCGTTGGTGAGATTGAGTTTGTCGACGACCTTGTTGAGGACAGTGCCGGACGTGAGCACGCGAACCTGGTTCTCGACGATGGCAAGCGTCGCATCCGACGCGACCACGTTCTGGGTGAGATCGCGGTCGGTGAGCTTGAGGTCGCGCGGGTCGACGATCAGCTCGGTGGTGGCTTCGTATTTCTTCGGCGTCGACAGGGCGATGCCGACGCCGAGCGCCGCGCCCAGTATCGTCGTAGAGAGGATCAGCAGCTTCGAACGGGCAATGCCGCGAACGACCTGAACCGGATCGATCAGCGGCTTCCATTCTTGTCCGTCGTCATCGTCCCCGGCAGGCCGCCGCTCTTCGCCGGCGTATCGAGGTTCGAAGGCGGCTTTAGAGCGATGGTCCTGCGAGGGACCGGCGGGCGCTTTGTGCGGTGCGGTCTGCGGGTGGCTGCTTCGAGCCCCCCAATCGTCGTCGGGCAAGGTTTCATCCAACACGGATTCGCCGCCGGCCTGATACAGGCCAGGCTCCGCGGTGGCCGAAAGGGGATTCGATCGCGCCTCGCGTTGCGAACGGGCGAGACGGTGGCGGGCGGCGGCATCCTCGCGCCATGCCGGGTCGGCCCGGTCGCCGATCGACACCAGCGACGCGTCGGCCTCATCCTCGCCACGCATTGCCTGACCGAGTGCCAGCAGGGAGCGCTCGCGCCTCCAGTCGTCTCGGTTTTCCCTGTCGACCATTTTCTTGGAGCTTTACTGTTCGGCGGCTTGGGAAAGGCGGTCGGCCAATCGTTAAGCCACGCTAAACAGGTATAGGAAACAAATGGTTAATTTTCGGATCAAGAAGGCAGAGTTTTCGCGCTTTGATTGCATCGCTTTCAGGTGCGATCGAAGGGTCCAGAACCGCACGTTAAGCTTTCCGGCCTATGCTTTGCCGGACATATGACCCAAGCCAGTGACATACCGCAAAGGCGGACCTTCGCCCGGATCGGCACCTTCGTGGCCGCACGGCGCGAGCTTGTCATCGACTATGTCTCCGCCATCAGCGGCGCCGGCGGGCGGCTGGTGTTCTCGCTCGCCTATTTCATCGCCTTGGCCAACACGCTGTCCATCGCCGAGTTCGGCATGTTCGCCACCGCATCGGCGGCCGGCGTCATGCTGTCGCGCATCCTCGCCTTCGGCTTCATCGCGGCGCTGTACCGCACCGCCACGATCCGGCCCAATCTGATCGGCACCTTCACCGCCGGCTTCCTGCTGCTTGGCGTTGTGTCGTTGCCGTTGCTGGCCGCCGCCTCATACAGCGTCTACCTGGTCTTCTTTGCCAGCACCGTGCCGCTGTCGGTTTTCGCGGCCATCGTCTTCGCCGAGGCGCTGCTGTGGCGGCCGGTCGAGGTGGTGCTGATCGTCAACAACGGCCTCGGCAAATTCGGCCGCGCCGCCGTGCTGGCAATCCTGGCGACGGCATTGCGGGCCGCCGGCGCCGTGCTGTTCATGTTTGCGGCGCAACACACGGTCGGCGTCTGGTCCTGGTACTATATCGGCGCCAATGCCGTTTCGCTGATCATTGCCTTCGGCTTCTTCTATCCACGCCAGCGGCTGCGGCTACGCACCGAACTCTATCTCAGGCGGCTTGCCGATTCGATCTACGTCGCCGGCGCCGAGGTGCTGTTCTACCTGCAGATGGAATTCGACAAGCTGCTGGTGCTGGCCATCGGCGGGCCGCACCTTGCCGGCATCTACGCCATCATCATGCGGCTGGTCGACCTGACGGCGATCCCGATCCGCACCTTCTCGATGATGCTGGTGCAGCGGATGATGCGGGCGCCGGAACTGCTGTCGCGGCTGGCGGTCAAGAGCGGCATCGAGGGCGGCGTGTTCCTGGTCTCGACGCTGGCGCTGGCAGCACTCGGCATCGTGCTGCATTTCTTTCCCAATGCGCTCGGCAGGAATGTCGCGGAGGCGGCGCCGCTGGTGGTGCTGGCGATCTGCGTTCCGGGACTGCGCAACCTGGTCGAATACCAGGCCGAGCTTCTGTTCGCGCGCGGCCAGACGGCGGTCAGGGCGCTCAACCTCGGCCTGCTGGCAGCGCTGAAGGCGGTGCTCTTGACCTATGTGCTGACCGCGATCGCCGACACGCCCAATCTGGTGCTGTCGCTCAACCTCGTCTTCCTGCTGCTTTATCTCGCGTCGGCGCTGCTCACCTATTCGGCGATGCGCAGGCCGGCGAAGGCGATCTAAGACATATCCAGCCCGATCAGACGGCAGATGCGGCCGATATCGGTGCCGATGAAGGACTGCATGCCGATCGCCACCTGTTGCGGCGCCATGGCAGCGACGAAGCGGCGGAACTCGTTGTCCGACAGCGCCTCGCCGGTCCAGTGGACGCGACAGAACTCTTCCGAACCGTGGAAATGGCCGGCGCCATCCAGCACCTCGTCGACATAGCGGCCGTAGATCATGCATTCGGAGAATTTTCTTTTCGAGCCGACGACCTCGACCCAGTTGCGGCCGTGGGCTTTCTCGATCCGCGCGCACATCGCCGTCACGGCCTCGCGGCGCCAGGCGATCAGCGTCGAGATGTAGTCGTGGGTCGAAACCTTGGGTTTGTCGATGCCGAGCGCCGAACCGGCGTTGCGCGACCAGATGCGATGTTCCTCATGCCCGTTGATCGCCAGGACGCCGTTGCGCCGGAACAGCCGCACCTTGCCGTCGTGCCAGAAGGCGCTGAGATCGAACGGCTTGACGAAGGCGACGTCGGAATCGCAGAAGACCAGCACGTCCTCCTTCGCATGCGCCGCGACGGCGATGCGGCGAAGCTGCTGTACATGCCAGCCGCGCAGCGGCTGGGTCTTCAGGCTGAGCCAGATGCGGCGGCGAAACAGGCTTGCCGGATCGTCGACGACCCGCAGCCAGCGCGGCAGGAGATCCCGCTCGTCGACGACGGTGCGGCTGCCGGTCTCCAATTGGCGAAACAGCGCAACGTCGCGGTGCTCGACCAGGATGTAGTGATGCGCGACACCGGAGACTTGGCGGTCCATCGTTTCGCACAACAGACGGCAGCGTTCGAAATCCGGCGCATAGCTGGCTGTCACGACCGCGGCCGTCGGTGTCTGCCGCAACGGATCGGACCCTGCGGTGGCGTCGGGCACGAACCGGCTGTTCAATGGTTTGCTCCGGGGCCTGCTCCGGCGCCCGAGAGCTTCTGCCCGACGACGCGCCACAGGAACAACGGGTTGCCGACCACGTAGCGGCGCCAAAGGCGGCCCGGTTCGATCCACAGGCGAAACAGCCATTCTAGCCGCAGACGGCGCATCCACAGCGGCGCCCGCGGCACCGTGCCGCTGAGGAAATCGAGCAGCGCTCCGACAGCGATCGGCAGAGTACAATGGCGATGATCTATGTGGCGCGCGATCCACAATTCCTGGCGCGGCACGCCCATGGCGACGAGCAGCACGTCCGGCCGCAGTTTCGCTATTCCATCGACGATCGACGGCTCCTCGGCGGCGGAGAAATAGCCGTCATGGATGACCACGAATTTGTGCTGCATGGCCAGCGCCGAAAGCTTGGACGATGCCGCCTCGGCGTTGACGCGCGTCGCGCCGAGCAAGCCGACGGTCAACGGCCGTGACGATGCCTGCAGGAAGGCCGGGATGAAATCGGTGCCGTTGAGATTGTCCGGGAACGGCGCGCCGTAAAGCAGCTTGGACGCCATGTCGACACCGACGCCGTCGGGCAGGATGAGAAAGTCGTCGAGCACTTCGGCAAAGACCGGGTCGCTAAAGGCGATGTTGGCGTTGTGCGCGTTGAGGAAACTGACCTTGGTGAAGCGCCGCTCGGCGATCAGCCGTGCAAGCAGGGCGATGGCGTCGTCCCAACGGATGGCGAGAACCGGAATGCCGAGGATCGTCTTCAACGTGTCGCGCCCGATGGCGGCGCGGGCGGTGTGCATATTCATGCAAACACCTCCTGTCTGACCGGACCAAGCTTGTTCATGCCAAGCCTTATCGCGGCGTCGAGCGCCTTCACCTGCCGGCGATGGAAAGCGCCGCCGTCGACGTCCCTGACAGCGGATGCGGCAACTTCGAGCGCCGCGGCGAAGACGACGGGATCGTCGGTCACGACGCAATTGTCCGGCCGGTGATCGATGCCGCGCAGCGAACGGCTGGTGGCGACGGAGGGCAGGCCGAGCTCGAAGGTCTCGATGGTCTTCAACTGCACGCCGCTGCCGGCCGTGCTGATCAGCGGGATGACGGCGCCAGTGCGCACGAAGGCCTGCGCGTCCGGCACGCGGCCGACGAATTCGACACCGGGATGCGTGGACGTGATGCCGGACGGCATGCCGCCGGCGATCCTGATGCGGAAGTCGCGTCTCAGATGCGGCACGACCTTGTCCAGGAACCAATCGAGCCCGATGCGGTTCGGCTGCCAGGTCCAGGTGCCGATCAGCGCTGCGTCGCATTCAATGCGGCGCTGGCCTGTTCCTGCCGGCGCATCGGCGCGGGTCACCAGCGGCACCACCACCGAGCGATCATCGGTGGCGACGCCGAGCGCGGCGCGGTCTTCCCCGGCCAAGGTGAAGACGAAGCGCGCGTGGCGGCAGAGCCGCTCTTCCATGGTCTCGAGCAGCCTCGCCTCGCGGCGAAACAGCAGGCGCTGGAAAACGCTGCCCGCGGCGGCGGCATTCTCCTGCGCCGAGCGATGCTCGACATTGTGGGCGACGAAGATCGAGGGGCGGTCGCCGAACAGCTTTTCGAAAGCGCCGGCGAACTGCACCGAGTTCAGCACATAGCCGTCAAACGGCCCGGCACGTTCCACGGCGGCGCGGACTTCCCCGTCGGAGACCACGCGCAGCTTGACCGATGCGAAGGTGAGACCCGACAGCACCGCCCTGGCGACCCAGGCGAGCTTCTGCAGCGGCGAGGCGCTCTCGGTGCGCACGTCGACGGCGCCAAGCACGATTGTGTTTTCCGGATCGGCGGCAGGCTTTCCCGGCCAGGTGAAGCCGATCACGGTGACGCGCGCGCCGGCGCGCCGCAAAGCAGCGATGATCGCAGCGTTGGCGATCTCGTAGCCCGAAGCGAGAGCGCCGTCGGGCACGATCGATGTGGCGAACAGCAGATGCATCTCACCTATCCAGTGCAGCCCAGATAGCAAAGCGGGGTGAACCCTTGATTAAGTGAACGCAATCGGGGCCGGGAGTCTCGGTTTTGCGGGCTTCGCCACGAAAGGTGATTAACGAAACGTTATCACCGGGGTGCTATCGAAAACCAGATTCACCAGGCGGCTGGACACGGATGATCCCAATGCCATCGGACGGTTCGGTATCGATCGCGGGACGGTCTCCGGGGCTCGCCGCCGAGACCGTCGAAGCGGTCGTCACGCTGCCAACCTTCAAACGGCCCGAACAGGTGCTGGCGACACTGGCATCGATCAAGGCGCAGCAGACCACCAGGCGCTTCGCCGTCATCGTCATGGAGAACGAGGCCGAGGCGCGCGACGGTGCCAAGGCGGCGCTGCCGCTGTTCGAGCGCGGCGATATTGCGGGCATGGTGATCGTCGCGCATGAGCGCGGCAATTGCAGCGCCTACAATGCCGGCTGGCAGAGTGCGATCATGCATTTCCCCGACTTCAGGCACCTGCTAATCATCGACGACGACGAGATCGCCGACCCGCATTGGCTGGAGCGCATGTGCAGGGCGGCCGAGACGCTCGGCGCCGACATTGTCGGCGGCCCGCAAGTGCCCGTGTTTGCCGAACCGGCGCATGCGAGATGGGCAGAACACCCGGTCTTCGCGCCGCCCTACCGGGAGACCGGACGTGTTGCGGCGCTCTATTCCTCCGGCAACCTGCTGGTCGGGCGCAACGTGCTGACCGCCATGGGGCCGCCTTTCCTCGACCTCAGATTCAATTTCATGGGCGGCGGCGATTCCGATTTCCTCAGCCGGGCAGCGCAGAGAGGCTTCGTTCTTGGCTGGTGCGCCGAGGCCAAGGTACACGAAACCGTGCCGGCACGGCGTGTCGAGGCCGACTGGATCCGCGCCCGCAGCCTGCGCAACGGCGTGATCTCGACCCTGGTCGAAAAGAAGAAACGCGCCGGCACGCCGCTTGCCGGCGCCAAGGTGCTTGCGAAGAGCCTGGCTCTGCTTGCCGCCTCGCCGCTGCGCGGCGCGGTCAGGCTGGCGCGGACAGGATCGCCGGCGACGGCGCTCTATCCCATCCATGTCGCGCTCGGCCGCGTGCTTGCGGAATTCGGATATGCTAATGAGCAATACCGGCAGCCTGAGAAGAACTGAGCGCGCGCCGCTCAGTGCGGCGTTCACGCGCGAGGGCGTGGCGACGGCGATCGCGGCACTGCTGTTCACCATGATCCTGGTGTCCTTCCGGCCCTTTCAACCGGCCGGCGCCGAGCTCACCGGCGAAGGCGGCGACATCGTCAACCAGCTCGGCTTCTCGTCGCTCGGCGCGATTTCGATCTTCTCGCTGATGGCCTTCGCCGACCCGCGCGTGGTGCGCTCGCTGCTCAGCCCGTCCTGGATGCTGATGCTGGGCTGCTTCATGCTGTCGGTCATACTGGCGACCGATCCGCCGTCGGCGATGCGCGCGGCGTCCTTTACGTTGATCGGCATCCTGACGATGGCGACGATCCTGGTGCTGCCGCGCGACGGCGAGGCTTTCTCGAAAGTCATCATCTTCACCGCCATCGTCGTCATGGGCCTCTCCTACCTTGGCCTCATCATCTTTCCGCACGAGGCCATGCACACGGCCGACTCGCAGGAGCCGGAGCATGCCGGCCTGTGGCGCGGTGTCTTCACCCACAAGAACATCGCCGGGCCGATCATGGCCTGCTTCAGCTTTGCCGGCCTCTATCTCTACCGGCGCGGGCAACGCTGGTGGGGCGCGACAATCTTCTGCGCAGCGATGATCTTCATGCTGCATACCGGCTCCAAGACGACGGCAGGCCTGGTGCCGTTCTCGATCCTGATCGTGGTGCTGCCGAGCCTGATCGGCATGCGGCTCGGCACGCCGATCCTGTTTGCGGCAGCAATCATCGCCACGGCGGTCGGCACGCTGGGAATCGTCTTCCTGCCGCCGGTGAAGCATCTGGCGGCGATCTATTTTCCCGACCTGACCTATACCGGGCGCGCCACACTGTGGGAGTTCGCCGGCGACATGCTGGCGAAGAAGCCATGGACCGGCTACGGCTATGAGAGCTTCTGGGGAACGCCGCTGCTACTCAATCAGGATCAGCCCTTCGACCGGCCCTGGGACATCCGCACCATCGTGCACGGCCATGACGGCTATCTCGACATTGCCGTGCTGATGGGCATCCCGGCGCTCTGCGTTGCGGTCTACACCTTCCTTATTGCGCCGCTGCGCGACTACATGCGCATCCCGCTGCGCAAGGAGAACATCTACCTCGGCGACTTCTTCATGATGGTGGTGCTGTTCGCGGCGCTGAACGCCTTCCTGGAAAGTTTTTTCTTCCATCGCGGTGACCCGGTCTGGCTGTTCTTCGTGCTCGGCGTGCTTGGTCTGCGGCAAGTGTCGCTGCGGCCGATCGCGGTTCGGCGTCCCTCCTGATCGCTCCTTCGGCAAGGGCTTTCCCACCTCGCCGTGAGCGTCTATTGAGAGCCATCTTCGCGGAGGTCCTTCAATGACGATCAGGCTCGTTCTCGCCGGCTGCGGCAATATGGGCTACGCCATGCTTTCGGGCTGGCTGAAATCCGGCAAGCTTCCTCCGGAGGCAGTCTTCGTGGTCGAGCCCAACGCCGACCTGCGCAAGCGTGCCGAAGCACTGGGCTGCGGTGCTGCGGCCGATGCCGCGGCCATTCCGGCGGATGCGGTGCCAGCGCTTGTCGTCATCGCCGTCAAGCCGCAGGTGATCCGCGACGTGACCGCCGCCTACAAGCGCTTTGGCGACGGCCGCACCACCTTCGTCAGCATCGCCGCCGGCACACCTGTCGCCACCTTCGAGGCAATCCTGGGCCATCGCGCGCCGATCGTGCGCTGCATGCCGAACACGCCGGCGGCCATCGGCAAGGGCATGATGGTAGTGTTCTCCAACCCGCTGGTTTCCGACGACGCCAGGCGTTTCGTCGCCGACCTGCTGTCGGCGAGCGGGGAAGTGGCCACCATCGACGACGAGAGCCTGATGGACGCGGTGACAGCGGTGTCGGGCTCCGGGCCGGCCTATATCTTCCATTTCATCGAAGCGCTGACGGTTGCCGCCGAGAAGGCCGGCCTGCCGGCCAACACCGCCAAGCTGCTGGCCATGCAGACCGTCCATGGCGCGGCGTCGCTGGCCGCCGAAAGCGGCGAGGAGCCAGGCCTGCTGCGCCAGCAAGTCACCAGCCCCAACGGCACCACGGCCGCGGCCCTTGCCGTGCTGATGGGCGAGGAGCGGCTGACCAAACTCCTGACCGAGGCGGTGGAAGCGGCGCGGCTGCGGTCGATAGAGCTGGGGAAGTAACCCCCCTAATTTGACCCGTACAGCATCTCGTCCTGCAGCCGGCGCAGGGCGAACAGCCTGGTTGTCTGGTCGGGCGCGGCGTTGTCGGCGGTTAGCAATTCGCCCTTCCTGACCTGCTTCAGCACCTTGCCGCCCTCGAGCAGGCCGACGGGCACCGCGCGATGCGCGCGGGCCTCCTGGACGGTCATGGTCCAGGACCGGTAGCAGGTCTCGCCGATCGCATCGAACGTTTCTCCGGCGGCGAGATCGCGCTTGGCGACCGCGCAGACCTCGGCCACCGGCTTCGGCAGCGGCACCATGTCGGGCCGGCCGTAGAGCACGATGCGGGCGGCGGTCAGCGGTACTTCCAGCGAGGTCAGGTGATAGGGCCGAAAGAAGCTGTAATAGGGGCCGTGGCCGACATGGAGATCGTCCATGCGCTCGATGACGCGCGGATGCGTCGCCTCGACAATGACGAAGACCCCGGGCGCGACGCCTTTGCCGACCGTGTAATCGACGACGCCCTTTTTCGACAGGATGCCGCCATCGGCCTTCGGGATCAGCACCTTGGCCAGTTCATCGCGGTCGGCTTTCGGGCCGTGCATGCCTGGGACATCGGGCACCAGCCCGGTGGCGTTGGCGATGGCGCACATCTCGACCATGGTCTTCGAGCCGTCGACGAACTCGACCAGCATGCGCGGGTTCATGTTGCGCCGGACCGCTTCCTCGCGATAGTCGTCCGGCACGGCGTCATGGTTGAGCGGGTTGTTCTTGCCCTTGCCGGCCGAGACGATCGTGTAGCCAAGTGCGGCGGCGAACTCGATCAGTTCCATGCAACTCGACGGCTCGTCACCCGCGCCGACCGAATAGACGACGCCCAGCCGGTCGGCCTGCTGCTTGAGATAGCAGCCGATCGTGACGTCGGCCTCGACATTCATCATCACCAGATGTTTGCCGTGTTCCATCGCCTTCAGATCGAAATCGGCAGCGACGCCGGGCTTGCCGGTGGCATCGATGACGACATCGATCAGCGGATTTGTCACCAGCATCTCGTTCGAGGTGATGGCGATTTTTCCACTCTCGATTGCGGCGATGACTTTCGAAGCCGTGTCCGCTTCCACCGCCATCGCCTCGTCGCCATAGGCGATGCGGATGGCGTCACGGGCGGTGTGCGGACGCCTGGTCGACACCGCGCAGACCGAAATGCCCGGCATCAGCATGCCCTGCGTCACCAGATCGGTGCCCATCTCGCCGGAGCCGATGACGCCGATGCGTACCGGCTTACCCTCGGTGGCGCGCCTGGCGAGGTCGCGGGCAAGCCCGGTCAGGGCGACATTTGTCATACAAGAACGTCCACGCTTTTGCTTTTGGCCCGCAATACAGGGAACCGCTCTGCTTTGCCAACAAAACCAGCCGCTCGTGGCAATTTCCTGCGCGCGCTTTGCAGAACCCGAACAGATTTTGCGCAGCGATTTGCAGGCTTCTGGCTTTCGCAGCGCGACCGGTTAATGTTCGGGAAGGGAGATTTCCATCCAGGGAGGACGAGATGGCAGAGGTCACACCAAAATTCGACCTGGCCGGCAAGGCGGTGCTGGTCACCGGCGCTTCGCGCGGTATCGGGCGCGCCTGCGCGCTGGCCTGCGCCGGCTCCGGCGCCGACATGATCGTCGGCGTGCGCAGCGAGACCGACGGGACCGAACTGACCGCCGAGATCGAGCGCATGGGCCGCCGGGCGCTGGCCGTGCGGATGGATCTCACCGATCTGGCGACGGTGCGAAAAGCTGTAGCCGAGGCGCACGCCGCCTTCGGCCGCATCGATGTGCTGGTCAACAATGTCGGGCTCGGGCCGGAAAACCTCGCCGAGAACGTCACCGAGGAAGATTTCGACCTCACCGTCAACGTCAACCTCAAGGGCACGTTCTTCACCACGCAAGCAGTTGCAAAACTGATGATCGCACAGAAATCCGGGCGCATCATCAACATCAGCTCGCAGGCCGGCACGGTGACGCTGAAGGGCGAAGCGATCTATTGCATGAGCAAGGCGGCGATCAACCACCTGACGCGCTGCCTGGCCGCCGAATGGGCACAGCACCGGATCAACGTCAACAGCGTCGCGCCAACCTTCATCTGGACGGACGGAACACGGCCATCGCTCGCAGAGCCCGACTTTCACGCGCATGTGCTGGGGCACATTCCGCTTGGCCGCATCGGCGACCCGATCGATGTCGCGGGAACCGTGGTGTTCCTGGCCTCGCCCGCCGCGTCGATGATCACCGGCGCCAATATACTGGTCGATGGCGGCTGGTCGGTGGCTTGAACAAACAGGCTCGCAGGCCAATCGTTTCAAAGGACTGAGCTGGCGTTGAGAGAAAGCATTGCACTCCCGACTTCTTTACCAACGGGGTGCATTACTGCCGAATGCTGCAGCGTGGCCAGTAACGGCGACCGGACGGGTGCGCGGGTGCGCGCCTGCAGTTTTTCCAAGAGACTCGTGCTTCTGGCCCGGTTCGCGCTGAATGGCAGTGCGGCGACGCACGGCTTATGTGCCATTTTTGCTACATCCACCGGGACTAATGGCGAGAACTCCGGGTTTTAGAGGCGTCTAGATCATTAAGTGCTCACATCTTTCAAAAATCTGATAGATACTCGCCGCAAGCTCTGGTGGCAGGCTTGGGCAATAAGCGCTGTAAAAAAATATAGAGGCGCGGGGAAAGTCACGGGGTAGACATGAACAGGACGGGTAAAGTGACCGTCGGCTGGCGCTTTGCGCTTGCCGTGACGGTGTCAATGCTGGCTTGCGGAAGCGCTGGCGCACTCACGCTCAAAGAAGCAATGGCAGTCGCCGTCGAATCCAATCCGGAGATCGGCCAGGCGATTGAAAACCGCGAAGCAATCGAATTCGAGCTGCGCCAGGCGAAAGGTCTTTACCTTCCCAGCGTCGATCTGGAAGCGTCGGCAGGCGCCCGGCGCCTCGACAATCCATCCCGGCGCGCGCTTTCCATCGAGGACGACGCGCTCTATCCGGCTGAAACCGATCTTACGATTTCGCAGACGCTCTATGACAGCGGCGCAAGGCGAGCCGAACTGACCCGTCAGGCGTCGCGCGTCGACGGCGCGTCGTTCCGGGTTCTGGAACGGTCCGAATTCATCGGGCTTTCCGTTGTCCAGGACTATTTGGAATATATGCTGCAGGCTTCGATCGTTGTCGAGGCCAAGAAAAACCTCGGCTTCCACCAGGCTATACTCGGCGATATCCGGCAGGGGATCGAAGGCGGGGCGCTGAACGACGCCGACCGGCAACAGGCCGAGGAGCGGTTGTTCGCCGCCAAGGCGCGCATGCAGGAAGCCACCGAGGAACTGGAAGCGGCCAAGATACGCTTCTTCAAGACCGTCGGAAAGCCGCTGACCAACTCTTCAAGGCCGGGCGATGTCTCCGCAGCACTGCCGAGGTCGCTCGATGAAGCAATCGGGCTGGCGCGGGAAAGCAATCCGCGCGTGCACATGGCCAACAGCGACATCGACGCGGCGGCCTCCCTTGTGGATGCAGCACGGGCGAAATTCGGACCCTCGATCATCGCCGAAGGTCTCGCCCGGGCCGGAACCGACATCGATGGCGACGATGGCGACACCAACGACCTGCAAGCGCGGCTGGTGCTGCGCTGGAACCTTTACCGCGGCGGCATCGACAAGGCCAACGAACAGGAACAGATCCGCCGCTCCAGCGAACAACGACTAGCGCTGCATCAGGTCCTGCGCGAGATCGAGGAAGCAGTGCGGATCTCATGGGAACGCCGCTTCCGGCAAGCCGACCTGGCCAAGACGCTGCGGCAACAGGCTGCCGCCAGCGAAAGCCTGGTCGCGTCCTATCGCGAACAGTTCAAGGTTGGCCAGCGATCGCTGCTCGACGTGCTCGACGCGCAGAACACGCTGTTCAACACGGCGACGCTGGCGGATACCGCATCCTACGCCTCGCTTTTCGCCCAGTATCGGCTGCTGGCGGCAACGGGACAGTTGCTGAAGACGATGAACATCCAGCCGGCCAAACAGGCCGCGGCCTATGCGCGGTCCGAATTCGCCGTGCCGGCAACCGCCGACACCGAAACCTATGCACGGACGCCGTCGGAACAGAAGAACGATCTGCCGTTCGACATCCTCGCCCCTGTCAGGAAAAAGCAGCCGATGTAAGATCGATCGCGGGTCCTTCGGGAGCGGATCGTGAACCAGCAGCCCAATATCCTGTCGCCCAAAGAGGCCTTCAAAGCCTGCTTTTCGGCGATTGCCGCCTATCTCGGCAGGCCGAGCGCGGAGACAGTGCTGTTCGCCGGTGTCCCGATCGCGGAGACGCGCATCGAGGCCGGCGACATCAGGCATCTGGCCGAGCGCATCGGCCTGGAGGTCGCGGAATTCAACCACCGCGATTTCGTGCGCGGTCGCTTCGACCTTCCGGCCATCGTCTTTCGCGCCAGCCAGTTGCCAGTCGCCCTGCTCGCGGAGATCGAAGGCGGCGACTATCTGACCGCTCCGCAGGAAAACGGCCGCACCACAATCGGTAAATCCGAGCTGGTCGAAAGCTACATCAGCGGCGGCGCCTCTTTCTCGATCACCTATGCCAACACCACCGAGGCAATGAAGGTCGGTTCGGCGGCGAAGATAGAAAGGCGGCACTGGCTGACTGGAACCATGGGCGCGTTCTGGCGCACCTATTCGAAGGTTGTGTTGTCAGCGGTCTTCATCAACCTGCTCGCCATTGCCTCGCCGATCTTCACCATGAACGTCTATGACCGGATCCTGCCGAACAAGGCGGTCGCGACGCTCTGGGTCCTGGCGCTCGGGATCGGCGCCGTCATCGTGTTCGACCTGCTCTTGAAGACGGCCCGCGCCTCGCTCATCGACTATGCCGGGCGCAAGGCGGATCTGCGGATTTCGTATCTGCTGTTCGAGAAAGTGCTCAATTCGTCACTGTCGGCGCGGCCCAGTTCGACGGGTGAGTACGCAAACCGGGTGACCCAGTACGAGTTCGTGCGGGAGTTCTTCACCTCCAACACCATCAGCGTCTTCATCGACACGATCTTCGTCTTCATCTTCCTGCTGGTCATCTACGCGATAGGCGGCTGGCTGGTGATCATACCGGCGCTGGCCTTTGTGATTTCCGTCATCGTCGGCCTGATCACGCAGCGCCGTATCGGCAAGCGCGTCGCAGCCTCGATGAACGAAGCCGCGCAGCGCCAGGCGCTGCTGGTCGAATCCATTTCGACGCTGGAGACGATCAAGTCGCTGCGCGCGGAGGCCTATCTGCTGCGCAAATGGGGCGAGCACTCCAAGAACGCAGCCAACACGTCGGAGAAGATCAAGCAGCTTTCGGCCGCCGCCGGCAACATCACCGGATCCATTCAGCAGCTGGTGACCGTCGCGCTGGTCGTGGCCGGCGCCTATGCCTTTTCCGCAGGCTATGTGTCGACGGGCGCGATCATAGGCACTGTCATGCTGGCCAGCCGGGCGGTGGCGCCGCTTGGCCAGATCGCCATCACGCTGTCCAGGTTCCGCCAGGCCATGCTGTCGTTGCGAATAGTCAACGCGATCATGTCTCAACCGGAGGACCGGCCGGATACGGTCGGCTTCGTCAACCGCCCGATCCGCAACGGCGCGATGGTCTTCAAGAATGTCGGCTTTGTCTATCCGGGTTCGGAGAACGAGGTTCTGAGCGGGCTGAACATCTCGGTCAAACCGGGCGAGCGGGTCGGCATCATCGGCCGCATCGGATCGGGCAAGACGACGATGGGGCGGCTGATCGGCAGGCTTTTCCTGCCGACCTCGGGAGAACTGCTGCTCGACGGCATCGACATTCGCCAATACCACCCTTCGGAGGTTCGCGCCGCGGTGGGGATCGTCGCCCAGGCCGGCGACCTGTTTTCAGGAACCATCAAGGAGAACCTCCTGATGGCGGCCCCGGAAGCGACGGACGATGAGATCATCGAAGCCGCGAAGGCTGCCGGTGTCGACGAATTCGTCTCCCGTCATCCGCGTGGCTACGACATGAATGTCGGCGAGCGCGGCACCAATCTCTCGGGCGGCCAGAGACAGGCGGTGGCGATCGCGCGCCTGCTTTTGACCAAGCCGAAGATCGTTTTTCTGGATGAGCCGTCGGGGTCGATGGACCTTGCCTCGGAACGGCAGCTGATCAGGCAGCTCAAAGTGGCTTTCGAGCGGAACACGACGCTGATCGTGTCGACCCATCGCTTCAGCATGCTCGAACTCGCCGATCGCCTCATCGTCATCGATCAAGGCCGGATCGTCGCCGACGGGCCGAAGGAACAAGTCATACAGGCGCTGCAGAAGAACAGCGCCTGACAAACCGGATTATATTGAACCATTTCAATATAATGGGACGTGGGAAATGCTTGCAAGGGAAGACCGCCCACCGCTGTTTGCGTCGGCGTCCATATTCATCATCGGGGCGCTGTTCGTCTCGTTCGTCGGCTGGGCGTCTTTCGCCGAAGTCGATGAGATCGCGCGCGGCGACGGCAAGGTCATACCCGCATCCAAGACCCAGATCATCCAGGCCAGCGAGGCCGGCGTGGTTCAGGAAATCGCGGTGAAGATCGGCCAGATCGTCAAGAAGAACGACCTCATCATCCGGCTCGACAACACGGTCAACACCTCCAGCCTCGGCGAGCAGCAGGCCAAGGCGCGCGCGCTACAGGTGCGCATCGCGAGGCTCAAATTCGAGCAGGCCGGCACCCTTTCCGGCCCCTTTCCGTGTCCGGCTGAGATCCAGTCGGTCGCCCCGGAAATCTGCGACAACGAGCAGAAACTGCTCATCGCCCGGCGCGGGAATTTCGACAACAAGCTGTCGGTGCTCAAATCGCGCCTCGACCAGCGCGAGAAGGAGCTGAACGAAGCAACCGCCAACGCCGACCGCCTGTCAAAGAACCTTGCCATCAGCGACCAGGAGGCAAAACTGGTCGAAGCGATGGTCAAAAAAGGCCTGATGGCCAGGACCGAGCAGATCCGTGTCGACCGGGAGCAGGCTGAACTCAACGGCCAGCTGAACCTCGCCGGCGAGACCATAAAGAAGGCCAAGGCGGCAATCACCGAAGCGCAGCTGCAGGTCGACGAACTCGGTCTCCAGCTGCAGCAGGAAGCGCTGGACGAGCTGACCCAGGCATTGGCCGAGCTTTCGGTGGTGGACGAAACCATTCGCGGTGCCACCGACAAGGTGGCGCGCACAGACATCCGCTCGCCGGTGGACGGCATCGTCAATACGATGGAGCTGAACACGGTCGGGGCCTTCGTGCAGCCCGGCGCGGTGGTCGCCGGCATCGTGCCCACTTCCGAGACCCTTTTGGTCGAAGCGCGGGTTTCGCCACGCGATGTCGCCTTCATTCGTGAGAACCAGGACGCGCTGATCAAGGTCACCGCCTACGACTTCTCGATCTTCGGCGGCATCGAAGGCAAGGTCTCGAACATCACCGCAGACAGCCTGGTCGACCAGAAGACGGGCGAACCCTACTACCAGGTGCGCGTTGCGACGGACACGTCGACGCTGGAAAGGGACGGCAAGGCCTATTCGATCATTCCGGGCATGATCTGCTCGGTCGACATCAAGACCGGGCGCAAGACAATCCTGAACTACCTGTTAAAGCCGATCAACAAAGCACGCCAGGAGGCCATGAGTGAGCGATAGCGCCGCCCGTCCCGCCATCCAAGGCGAGCGGCCGCTCCTGCCGCTTGCGGCCGATGATTTCGGCCCGGAATTCCGGGTCGTCGCACGCGGCGGCATACGCCGCGGCATTCGCCTGGAACGCGCCTTCTGGGTGTCGCTCAAGCAGATGGCCGAAAGCCGCAAATGCACGATTGGCATGCTGGTCGACGAGATCGCCGAAAGCCATGCCGATCAGGGGAACCTGACGTCGGCGATCCGCGTCGCCTGCATGCGCGGCCTGGCGGAAGAAAACCTGGCGCTGCGAAAGCTCGCTTCGATCCGGACCATCAACGCCATACTGGTCGCCTGTCCGTCGCCGGCCTTCGCGCTGTCGTCGTCGAAGAAGATCCTGAGCTTCAACGCGCCGTTCCAGCAGCTGGTCAAGCGGCAGTTGCCGACAGCGCCAAATGACGATGCGCGGCCCGACCTCAAGCTGGCGCTGGACCTCAATGTGGCCGACATATTCGCGCGGCTCGAGACCAATGGCGAAACGCCGGTCGCGACCGGCTTCGTCATCGGCGCCGGCGAGCGCCGCTACCGGGGTCAGCTGAGCGCGGTGCGCGCACCGGTGGCCGAACCGGAATTGCTGATGGCGTTCGTCTTCAACGGCTAGGCAATTCCAGGAAAAGTGCGCCGCTCACTGCGGGCCGAGGCGGGCCGAAAACGTGTCCAAAGCCATATCCGGCTGCAAGCCTTCGCCGGGAGCGACCGTCGTGAAACCACCCGTGATGTCGGCCATCTCGGCGCCACCAGTTCTGGAACCATGGATCCAGGACCGATCCATGCTGAAGGAATAGAGCGGCACATAGTCGGGGAGATCGCTGTCGCGCCTGACGGCGTTGCCAAGACTGTCGAGGATGAAGGCGCCGCTGGCCGTGCTCACCGACAGCACGGCGTGAAAGAACTTCCTTTTGCGGTCCTGAAGGACAACGAGCGACATGCTCTGCGCCGGAATGCCGGCCTGTAGCAGCGCCGTCATCTTGAGGATGGCGAAATCCTCGCAGTCGCCGGCGCGCCGCTCGAGGATTTCCGAAGGTTTTGCCCAATAATCGAGCTTGCCGTAGACGGCGCTGTCTTTCCGGTAAGCGATCAGGCGGTTGATGCTGGTGTTGACGAAGGCCAGCTTGTCGCTGAACCCCTTGTCCTTGGCCGCGTCGACCATCGCGACGAACGCCGTGCTCTTGCGCTCGCATGCACTGCCCGCCGAACAGCCGACGATCGCCTTGTAGACAGGCGCCCAGCGGGCCGCGACCGGGAAGTTGCGCATCGAAAGGGCAACCGACCCGAACACGCCTGGAATGATCGCCGCGGTCTGCATCGGGTCGATGCCGGCATTGGCTTCTGCCATCGAAGAGGTGTTTGCGCCATCCGCCCCGGCAGGAGCATAGCTGCCGGAGACGGAGCCGACACGGTAGGGCGCGGCAGGCCGCCAGGGCTGAGGCCGCGCCAGCGATACGCCGCCAAGGCTGGACGGCGCCTGGAGCCTTTCGAGCGGCACGCCAGCAGGCGCCGAATCACCCGACATGGCGCTCGCGAAAGATGAACACGGCACGCCCGCAAGGCCGATTGCCAGCAGGAGAATCTTGAACGGGGCTGATGCCGGAGAAGCTTTTTTTATTGTCATAATGCCCACCTTTGACTGTGGACGCTACCAGTCTCGTCTCAAATTATTGGAAATGAAGGTAGATAAGTTTCCAGAAATTGGTTTTGTCTAATTTATTTAAAATTCTAATCTAATTTATACTTATATTTGCCGAAAGATCGCGGCCCAACCGCCGTCAAAAAGGATCCGCGAGGGACAAGATATAGGTGGCTATATGGTAGCAGTTTACCATGCGCAAAAAATGCGCACGCCTGTATATTCCAATATATTAAATAGATTGAGAGACTGTTGCAAAGCAGAGGCCGCCCCTGTCTCTTTCCGGGAAATACCGGAGGGGTTTCAGAGATGACCACCAATATCGAGTTGGACAACGTTTCGGGTTCTTGGAACGAGCATTCTGCTTCCAGCGAACACAACGGCGCGACGGTACCGGCAGAGATGCAGGTCGCCCAGGCAGCAACAGGACAGCCTGCCCCGGCGGCAGCCGATTCGGTTCCGGTCGATGTCGGCAGCGGCGCGCCAGTTCAACCGCAAGTGCCCGCGGCAGCGGCGGCAAATCCACCAGCGGAAGGCGCACCTGCTGCGGCAAACGCGGCGGCGGCTCAGCCGCATGACTATGTGGCCGACGCCAGCAACGTCGTGAAGCTTCCGGCTAATGTCTCGATCGACAACATCCGTGTCGACGGCCACAATCTGGTGCTTGAACAGCCCGACGGTTCGGTGATCGTCATCAAGGACGGCGCCCTGAACGTGCCAACCTTCATCCTCGGCGATGTCGAGGTGCCGCGCGTTGCCTTGATCGCGGCGCTGGAAGCAAGCCATGTCGACGTCGCCTTCGGCGCCGACGGTTCGATCTCGGCCGGACCTGGCAACGGCCCGAACAGCGCCGGCGGCAACTTCTCAGTTCCCCCCGGCGGCATCGGCGACGGGTTCGACCTTTCGGCCTTGCTGCCCCCGACTGCCTTGCAGTTCGGGCTGCTGGAGCGGCGCGAACTCTTTCCCTCGACAGTCGACAGACAGGTTTCAGTGGTGGCCACGTCATTGCTTGCTCCGAGCGAGGCGGCAAGCGAAACCGGCCTCGACGGCGGCCAATCGCAATCGCCGGGCAGCAACGCGCCGAGCGACGAGGAAACGTCCAACACCGGAACGATCACCATCGACGCGCCGGACGGCATCGGCTCAATCGTCATCAATGGCGTCACCGTGAACGGCGTCGGCCAGCAGATCCAGGGCGATTTCGGCTACATCACGATCGTGTCCTTCGATCCGGTCACCGGTGCCATCGAATACAATTACACGGTCACCGAGTCGGTCGCCCATCCGGACCAGACAAGTGGATTTGACCCCAACGATACGGTTCCGGACAATTTCAGCATCACGGTGACGGATGTCGACGGCGATACGGCCAGCACCACCTTTGCCGTCGCCATCATCGACGACGTGCCGACGGCGGTCGCCGACATCGACAGCATCGCGGCCGGCCAGTTCGGCCCGGCGACCGGCAATGTGATCAGCGATGCCGAGGGCGATGGCGGCGCAGATACCAAGGGCGCGGATGGCGCGGCGGTGGTTGGCGTCCAGGCCGGCGACACGAACGCCGATGTCGACAACGCCGCCACGCTCGGCGTGCAGATCCAGGGCACCTACGGGAAGCTGACGCTCGCCGCCGACGGGTCCTACTCCTATGTGCGCGATGCCGGCACCGCCGGCGGCGTCAATGACGTCTTCACGTATACGATCAAGGACGGCGACGGCGACACTTCGCACACCACGCTGACCATCTCGATCGGCAACACGCCGCCCGTCATCACCGACCTGACGCCGGAAGCCAATGGCGGCGACGTGACGGTGGATGAAGAGGCATTGAATGTCGGCACGCCGGGCGGACCCGGCTCCAATCCGGCAAGCACGGCCGAGACCGGTGCGGGCACCTTCACCATCTCCTCGCCCGACGGCATCGCCGCGCTGACCATCGACGGCCACAGCTTCATTACCAATGGCGCGTTCACCGCCGGCTCGTTCACGACCGCGCTCGGCAACACTCTGTCGGTGACGGCCTACAATCCTGCTACAGGCGAGGTGAGCTACACCTACACGCTCAATGACAACGAGGCGCATGCCAACGCCCTCGACCAGAACAGCCTGTTCGAAAGCTTCACCGTTACGCTCACAGACCAGGACGCGCAGAGCGTCAACGGCACGCTGTCGGTCAACATCACCGACGACGTGCCGACGGCGGTCGCCGATATCGACAGCATCGCGGCCGGCCAGTTCGGCCCGGCCACCGGCAATGTGATCAGCGATGCCGAGGGCGATGGCGGCGCCGACACCAAGGGTGCCGATGGCGCGGCCGTGGTTGGCGTCGAGGCCGGCAACACCAATGCCGATGTCGACAACGCCGCCACGCTCGGCGTGCAGGTCCAGGGCACCTACGGCAAGCTGACGCTCGCCGCCGACGGGTCCTACTCCTATGTCCGCGACGCCGGCACGCCCGGCGGCGTCAATGACGTCTTCACCTACACCATCAAGGACGGCGACGGCGACACCTCACACACCACGCTGACCATCTCGATCGGCAACGCGCCGCCCGTCATCACCGACCTGACGCCGGAAGCCGGTGGCGGCGACGTCACCGTCAACGAGGACGACCTGCTGGCCATCCGTGCGCCTGGTGAATCCGCAGGCTCCGACAGCTCGAAGGAAAGCACCACCCAAGTCGGCACCTTCACCATCTCCTCGCCCGACGGCATCGCTTCGTTGACCATCGAAGGCCACAGCTTCATCACCAATGGCGTGTTCACCCCCGGCTCCTTCAACACCGCGCTCGGCAACACGCTGTCGGTGACGGCCTACAATCCAGCTACAGGCGAGGTGAGCTACACCTACACGCTCAACGACAACGTGGCGCATGCCAATGCCCTCGGTCAGAACAGCCTGTTCGAAAGCTTCACCGTTACTCTCACCGACCAGGACGCGCAGAGCGTCAACGGCACGCTGTCGGTCAACATCGTCGATGATGTGCCGACGGCGGTCGCCGACATCGACAGCATCGCGGCCGGACAGTTTGGCCCGGCGACAGGCAATGTGCTTGCCGGCGGAACCGATGGCGCGGACGCCAACGCAACGGACGGCAATGCCGACACCAAGGGTGCCGATGGCGCGGCCGTGGTTGGCGTCGAGGCCGGCAACACCAATGCCGATGTCGACAACGCCGCCACGCTCGGCGTGCAGGTCCAGGGCACCTACGGCAAGCTGACGCTCGCCGCCGACGGGTCCTACTCCTATGTGCGCGACGCCGGCACGCCCGGCGGCGTCAATGACGTCTTCACCTACACCATCAAGGACGGCGACGGCGACACCTCACACACCACGCTGACCATCTCGATCGGCAACGCGCCGCCCGTCATCACCGACCTGACGCCGGAAGCCAATGGCGGCGACGTGACGGTGGATGAAGAGGCATTGAATGTCGGCACGCCGGGCGGACCCGGCTCCAATCCGGCAAGCACGGCCGAAACCGGTGCGGGCACCTTCACTATTTCCTCGCCCGACGGCATCGCCGCGCTGACCATCGAAGGCCACACCTTCATCACCAACGGCGTGTTCACCGCAGGCTCCTTTACTACGGCGCTCGGCAATACGCTGTCGGTGACGGCCTACAATCCTGCTACAGGCGAGGTGAGCTATACCTACACGCTGGACGACAACGAGGCGCATGCCAATGCCCTCGGTCAGAACAGCCTGTTCGAAAGCTTCACCGTTACTCTCACCGACCAGGACGCGCAGAGCGTCAACGGCACGCTGTCGGTCAACATCGTCGATGATGTGCCGACGGCGAGCGTGGAGGCTTCGCAGAACGTCGCCGAAGGCGCGACGCTGACCGGCACACTGGACTTCGTGGCCGGCGCCGACGGCGCCACGGTGACGCATATCGACGGCACGCCGCTGGTGTTCAATCCGGCTGACAGCAACTACTCGCAGCCGATCGACATCGGCGACGGCTTCATCAAGGTCAAGGCCGACGGCAGCTACTCGTTCACGGCCGACAGTCCGGTTGCCGGCACGGGTGCGGCATCGGCGACCTACACGGTGACGGACAGCGACGGCGATACCGCGACGGCCGGCATCAGCTTCGTGGTGACTGACGCCAATACGCCAACGAGCGGCACGGCCGCGGCCGCAGTCGACGATGACGGACTTGCCGGCGGCAATCCGGCGAGCACGACGGGCGATATAAATGCCAATATCGGCGATGCCGACGGCCCCGCCAGCAGCGAAGCAAGCTTCTCGGGCACGCTGGGCGGCAGTGTCGGCGGCGACGGTGCCGGCGCCAATGGTTTCTCCTTCGCGACGCTGAATGGCACCGGCGGCACGATCGGCCAGGAGAACGTCACCTATAGCTGGAACTCCCTCAACAACACGCTGACGGCGACGACCACCAGCGGCGATCGCATCGGCACCCCGCTGTTCCAGGTCCAGATCACTGACCCGGCGACCGGCACCTATCATGTGACGCTGCTCAACAACGTGCTTCAGGCCCAGGGTCCCAATGACGAGAACAACGCAACAGTCGATCTGGGCTACGTCATCACCGATGCCGACGGCTCGACGGCACCGGGCACGCTGACCATCACCTTCAATGACGATGCCCCGACGGCGGCGCCCTCGGCAGCGGCACAGCCGGTGCTGACGGTCGACGAGACGGTGCTTGCGACGAATGCGACGGCGAACTTCGCTTCCAACTTCACCTCGGCCTTCGGCGCCGATGGCGCCGGCACGCTGGTCTACGGGCTGAACGTGACGGCAGGGCCTTCGGGCCTGATCGACACGGCAACCGGCCAGGCGGTCAACATCGCCCTCGTCGGCAATGTCGTCGAAGGCCGCACGGCAGGCAGCAATGAGCTGGTGTTCACGCTGACCGTCAACACCGCCAATGGCGATGTGACGCTCGATCAACTCCGTGCCGTGGTCCATCCCAACACCGCCAATCCTGATGACAGTGTCAGCCTCGGCGCCGACAGCCTGATCAAGGTGACGGCAACGATCACCGACAAGGACGGCGACAGCCAGTCGGCCTCGGTCGACATCGGCCAGAACCTGGTGTTCAAGGACGATGGCCCGACGATGGCGCCCTCGGCAGCGGCACAGCCGGTGCTGACGGTCGACGAGACGGTGCTTGCGACGAATGCGACGGCGAACTTCGCTTCCAACTTCACCTCGGCCTTCGGCGCCGATGGCGCCGGCACGCTGGTCTACGGGCTGAACGTGACGGCAGGGCCTTCGGGCCTGATCGACACGGCAACCGGCCAGGCGGTCAACATCGCCCTCGTCGGCAATGTCGTCGAAGGCCGCACGGCAGGCAGCAATGAGCTGGTGTTCACGCTGACCGTCAACACCGCCAATGGCGATGTGACGCTCGATCAGCTCCGTGCCGTGGTCCATCCCAACACCGCCAATCCTGATGACAGTGTCAGCCTCGGCGCCGACAGCCTGATCAAGGTGACGGCAACGATCACCGACAAGGACGGCGACAGCCAGTCGGCCTCGGTCGACATCGGCCAGAACCTGGTGTTCAAGGACGATGGTCCGACGATGGCGCCCTCGGCAGCGGCACAGCCGGTGCTGACGGTCGACGAGACGGTGCTTGCGACGAATGCGACGGCGAACTTCGCTTCCAACTTCACCTCGGCCTTCGGCGCCGATGGCGCCGGCACGCTGGTCTACGGGCTGAACGTGACGGCAGGGCCTTCGGGCCTGATCGACACGGCAACCGGCCAGGCGGTCAACATCGCCCTCGTCGGCAATGTCGTCGAAGGCCGCACGGCAGGCAGCAATGAGCTGGTGTTCACGCTGACCGTCAACACCGCCAATGGCGATGTGACGCTCGATCAGCTCCGTGCCGTGGTCCATCCCAACACCGCCAATCCTGATGACAGTGTCAGCCTCGGCGCCGACAGCCTGATCAAGGTGACGGCAACGATCACCGACAAGGACGGCGACAGCCAGTCGGCCTCGGTCGACATCGGCCAGAACCTGGTGTTCAAGGACGATGGTCCGACGATGGCGCCCTCGGCAGCGGCACAGCCGGTGCTGACGGTCGACGAGACGGTGCTTGCGACGAATGCGACGGCGAACTTCGCTTCCAACTTCACCTCGGCCTTCGGCGCCGATGGCGCCGGCACGCTGGTCTACGGGCTGAACGTGACGGCAGGGCCTTCGGGCCTGATCGACACGGCAACCGGCCAGGCGGTCAACATCGCCCTCGTCGGCAATGTCGTCGAAGGCCGCACGGCAGGCAGCAATGAGCTGGTGTTCACGCTGACCGTCAACACCGCCAATGGCGATGTGACGCTCGATCAACTCCGTGCCGTGGTCCATCCCAACACCGCCAATCCTGATGACAGTGTCAGCCTCGGCGCCGACAGCCTGATCAAGGTGACGGCAACGATCACCGACAAGGACGGCGACAGCCAGTCGGCCTCGGTCGACATCGGCCAGAACCTGGTGTTCAAGGACGATGGCCCGACGATGGCGCCCTCGGCAGCGGCACAGCCGGTGCTGACGGTCGACGAGACGGTGCTTGCGACGAATGCGACGGCGAACTTCGCTTCCAACTTCACCTCGGCCTTCGGCGCCGATGGCGCCGGCACGCTGGTCTACGGGCTGAACGTGACGGCAGGGCCTTCGGGCCTGATCGACACGGCAACCGGCCAGGCGGTCAACATCGCCCTCGTCGGCAATGTCGTCGAAGGCCGCACGGCAGGCAGCAATGAGCTGGTGTTCACGCTGACCGTCAACACCGCCAATGGCGATGTGACGCTCGATCAGCTCCGTGCCGTGGTCCATCCCAACACCGCCAATCCTGATGACAGTGTCAGCCTCGGCGCCGACAGCCTGATCAAGGTGACGGCAACGATCACCGACAAGGACGGCGACAGCCAGTCGGCCTCGGTCGACATCGGCCAGAACCTGGTGTTCAAGGACGATGGTCCGACGATGGCGCCCTCGGCAGCGGCACAGCCGGTGCTGACGGTCGACGAGACGGTGCTTGCGACGAATGCGACGGCGAACTTCGCTTCCAACTTCACCTCGGCCTTCGGCGCCGATGGCGCCGGCACGCTGGTCTACGGGCTGAACGTGACGGCAGGGCCTTCGGGCCTGATCGACACGGCAACCGGCCAGGCGGTCAACATCGCCCTCGTCGGCAATGTCGTCGAAGGCCGCACGGCGGGCAGCAATGAGCTGGTGTTCACGCTGACCGTCAACACCGCCAATGGCGATGTGACGCTCGATCAGCTCCGTGCCGTGGTCCATCCCAACACCGCCAATCCTGATGACAGTGTCAGCCTCGGCGCCGACAGCCTGATCAAGGTGACGGCAACGATCACCGACAAGGACGGCGACAGCCAGTCGGCCTCGGTCGACATCGGCCAGAACCTGGTGTTCAAGGACGATGGCCCGACGATCTCGGCGCCGGGCGCCAGTGCATCGCTGACGGTCGACGAGACGGTTCTCGTGACCAACGACACGCAGAGCTTCGCCAGCGCCTTCACCTCCAGCTATGGCGCCGATGGCGCCGGCGCCATCACCTATGCGCTGGGCTTCAATGCCGGGTCGACCGGGCTGGTCGACACGGCGACGAACCAGGCGGTCGTGCTCAGCCTGGAGAGCGGCCAGGTGGTCGGCCGCGCCGGTATCGGTGGCCCGATCGTGTTCACGGTCTCGACCGATGCCTCGGGCAATGTGACGCTCGACCAGCAGCGGGCGGTCGTCCATCCGACGTCGGATCCGAACGAGCCGATCAGCCTGAACACCGACAATCTGGTGACGCTGACGGCAACCATCACCGACAAGGACGGCGACAGTTCCGCGGCGACGCTCAACATCGGCCAGAACCTGACCTTCCTCGATGACGGCCCGACGGTTCTCGACAAGACGGATCTCTATTTCGCCAACAGCGGGACTGTCAGCGGCACCGGTGTGTTCGACTACTCCATAGGTGCTGACGGACGTACGACGTACAGCAGCGTCAATTCTGATTTTGCCGCCATCACATTGGCTGGCACTGTGGCCGGAAATGCGATCACGTCGCCGACCGTAACCTGGGCTTCCGAGACGTCAACGGAGGCCGTCTTCAATGTCAGCTTCAGCTATCTCACGGGTGGGGTGTCAACGGCGGAAACGGGCACCATTACTTTCGACAAGGTGGCTGGAACTTACACCGTGGACCTGGCCGACCCGATCTCTGCGGTAACGATCAGTACTGTGAGCAATTCGTCTTCTATCGTCGGCTATGAGCCGGGATCCTCGACGGTTGACAACAGCCAGCCGGATGTGGCGGTGGCCCAGGTCAATACAAACCTGTTCATCCAGTTCACCGGCTATGCGGAACCGGGTGCCGGCACCGGCGCCAACAACCTGCAATCGGGTTCGATTGACGGCAGCACGCTTACTTATGTGAACGGAGAACTGCTCGCCCAGAGTTCGGCATTCGTGTCCATCTCCGGAATAGCTAACGGCGTTGCCGGCGATACAATGGGCAAGGGAGAAGTCATTGACATGGACTTCTTCACCACGAACCCGACTGGATTTACGGGCCTGGCGCCCGATGCCCAGGTCGGTTCGATGTTCCTGAAATTCGATGGCATCGGGAACTCCGAAGACTTCATCGTCATCCTGAAACTCTACGACACGGTTGCCGGCACCTATACAACCAAGGCAATGTATGTCGAGAACGGCGACATCTTCAGGGGCGCGGGCCCTGGTCCGGGCATCTACTCCAGCGTAACGCTCGACAACAATGACGGCCTGCTGATCATCGAATCGAATGATTACAACACTGCTGGTCAGCACTACGTGCTGGTGGGCGCCCAAATCACACCGACCGATGAAGGCATCACCGGCACAGCCATCAATCTCAACGGCGCCATCGGTGCCGGCGGGGCGAGCACCACAACCCAAAACCTGAGCTCCGATACCAATGATCTTGGGTTCAAGATCTCCGATATCGGCCTGGTCAGCACCACGACGACAGCCCAGAATGCCGATCTGACCTTCAACGTCACCGTGAAAGACGCGGACGGCGATACGTCACCGGCGCAGCAACTGGACGTTCACGTTGTCAACGGTGTTACCTATACCGGCACGGCTGATGCCGAGACCATGCAGGGCACGGCCAATGGCGACACGCTGACCGGCAACGGCGGCAACGATATCCTGCAAGGGTTTGCCGGAGTCGATATTCTGAACGGCGGCGACGGCAACGACCTTCTCATCGGAGGTCTCGGCCAGGACACCATGACCGGCGGCACGGGAGCCGACACGTTCAAGCTCGACGGCCTGGACATCAAGGATCTTATTGTCGACTACAGCGGTCTTGGCGGGCACGGCGACAAGATCGACCTGTCGGCCTTGTTCGACACGGCCCCGGGCGGCGCCAATGTCGGCGACTTCGTCAACTACAATGCGGGAACGGGCACGCTCAGCGTCGACGCCAACGGCACGACCGGCGGCGCCAACTTCGTCGACGTCGCGACGCTGCAGAACCTGCCCGCGGCCAATACGATCACGCTGCTTTACGACGACGGAACAACCACGCACACGACCACTGCAAATCTGGTGTAACGGCGTGGCGCTAAACCATTGGACCGTGCTATGCATTAGCACGGTCCAATATTTGGGATATGGAGGGGCATTCATGATGAAGCGTTCTGCAAGACTACTGGTTTCCACCGCGGCGCTGTTGCTGGCCGGATCGACGGGCTTTGCCGCCGACATCATCGACGGGCCGACGGGCGACTATTGCCGCGTCGTGGGCACGTCCAATCTGGTGCTGACCGAAAACATCGTCGATCTCAGGACCCAGGTGGTCAAGCTGATGGACGAATCGGTCGCCGTCGCCAACAGCTCGGAGTGGATCCACTCCGCCCGCCCGGCCTTCGTCTGGGCATCGGAAGCCAAGGTCGCCTGCGGCAAGGCCTATGGCTACCTGAAGACGAACTACCGCGACGAAGACTATCTCAACAAATGCGAGTGCTTTCACGATCGCATGGTCGAATACATGAACTGACCGGAAAGGCCAGGACACCGGCCGGCAGTCGATGAGAGCCAAGAAAAAGCCGTTGGGGGCGATCGCGCTGGCGCTCGCGGCGACCCTGTCTGGCTGTCAGTCGAAAGGCAGCGTGACCGAAGCGCTCGACCCGGCCCAGATCGCCGTGCCCAATGCGCCGGCCGGCATGGCTGCCGCCGCCCCGCCGCAGGCGACGCAGTCGCTCGGCACGGGCTCGACCAAGATCACCATGCTTCTGCCGCTGTCGGCCCCGGGAACCGCGGGACAGGACGGCCGCAAGATGTTCGACGCCGCCAGGCTGGCGATGACCGACCTCGGCAACAACCTCCTCACGCTGACCGTCGAGGACACGCGCGGCGACTCGGGCTACGCCAAGGACCTGGCGGTCAAGGCGATCACGACGGGATCGAAAGTCGTCATCGGCCCGAGCGAACTGCCGGCCGCGCAGCATATCGCCAAGCTGTCGGGCTCGAACCGGCCGCCGGTGCTGGCGCTGGCCGACAATTTCGCCGGCGGCCCCGGCGTCTATGCCGTGCGGCTCAGCGAAGCAGATAGCGCGGCGGCGGGTGCCGCGGCCATCGCCGCCAAGGGCGCCAAGAAATTCGTGCTGCTGGTTGGGGCGGGCGCCAATGCCGGCACCGTTGAAAAGCGGGTCGCCAACAGCCTCAGCATCTATGGCGCGTCGCTCGCCGTCACCCTGCCCTATTCGCTGGCCGACGGCGGCGCCAAGGCGATCGCCGACATGGGCTCGCTGGTGGAAGCCCCGGACGCAGTCATCGTCGCCAGCGGAGACGCCAGCCCGGTGCCACTGCTTGCCGCGCTGAAATCGAAAGGCATCCCGGGCAAGACGACGAAGCTCATCGGAACGGACCGCTGGCTGGAGCACCCGATGGATCCGCTGTTCGAAAGCGCCTATATCGCCACGCTCGACCAGGGCGAGACCGGGCCGATCGCCGACCGCTTCAAGACGACGTACAACTACCAGCCGGATGTCAATGTCGCCTACGCCTATGACATGGTCGCGCTGACCGCCGGCATCGCCAGCGCCGTCGGTCCCGACGGCTTCAGCAAGCAGGTGCTGGAAAACCCGAGCGGCTTCCGCGGATCGACCGGCCTGTTCAGGTTCAGGGCGGATGGATCCAGCCAGCGCTCGATGCCGTTCTACCGGGTCGAGAAGGGCGCGCTGAAGCTGGTGGAGAAGTCGACGTCGGGGTTTTGAGGGGGCCGGGCCAGCCGAAGGAAGTTGGTTGCGTTTTGGTGCAACCGGTCGCATTCTCCGGTCGGGAGCGGGGTCTGATTTGGACTTTCTCAGGCGGCTTTTCATTGTGGCGCTTGTTGGCGCGATCAGCGCAGGTGCTGTTGCGCTCATCGAACGCCTGGTGCTTGAGCCCCCAAGGCCGACGGTCTCCGGCGAACCACCGCCTCTCCCCATCGTCAAGAAGAAGCCGGTGCGGCAATGGAAATGGCGCCTGATCTAGCCCTGGAACGACCGCGCTTCTCTGCTTCCGCAAAGCTCGCAGTGTTCTGCCTATGCTATGCCGGGCTCGCGGCCTACCTCTATCCCGACACCTATTTTGCGGCGCTGGGCACCTACAGGCTGAGACTTCTCTACCTCATGCTGCCCTTCCTGATATTGCTCGGGCTCGCCATTGCCGCCATCATCAACCGGCCGCGCTCCCCGCTCAGCTGGTTGCGGGACAAGCTGAAGTCACGAGGCATCGGAGCGACGTGCACGCTCGGAATCTTCATCCTTTGTCTGGCTGCGTTCACAACCTTCAAGCACGAATTCTCGCAGATGGTGCCGTTCTTCGCCGATCAGATCCTGGCGAGCATCGACGCGGCCTTGCATTTCGGCGATCCTTGGCAATGGGCGCGCGCCCTGCCAATTCCGGCCTTTGCCGATCGGGCGCTCTATGTCCTTTATTCGCATCTGTGGTTCGTTCTGCTTGCCGGCATCGTCGTCGCCGCAGCCTGGCTTGACGATGCTTCGAAGCGCCAGCGCTACTTCCTGTCGCTCACCGTCGTGGTGATTGTACTGGGCGTGATCGTGAGGTTGGCCGTGTCCTCGGCTGGGCCGATCTTCTACGACCGGATGTTTGAGTCTGACAGGTTCGAAGACCTCATGGCGTCGCTAAAGGCGAGCAATGCCGGCCCCGACATCCTCCTCATCGCCGACTATCTTTATTCGTCCTACACGACCCACAAAGCGTCGATCGGTACCGGTATTTCGGCAATGCCGAGTTTCCACGTTGCCATCGCTGTCCTGAACGCCCTTTTCCTCTGGAGCCTCAACCGATGGGCCGGCTTGATCGCCTGGATCTACGCAGGCCTTATCATGTTCGGCTCGATCTACTTCGGATGGCACTACGCCACCGACGGCTATCTGGCGATCGTCGCAACTATGATGATCTGGCGATATAGCGGGCGATGGGTCTAAGCGAACAGCCAAGAGTTAGTTAAGCTGCTGCAGAACTCCAGAACTGCTGGCCAGCATCCAACTCCCGTATATCTGGAAGGCTATAGCGCCAGTCGCAGCTGCCGAAATCGGCACGCCGAACGGCACGACGCCCTTGCGGTCCATGTGTTGGACATAGAGCCGAAACGCGCCTGCCGGCAGCAGAAACGGGTTTTTCATCACCACTGCCATGGCCACGGCGAACACCATCAACAGCAGAGAAAACACGACGAGGCCGCTGCCGCCGACAAGTAACGGTATGACCGCCATCAGTTTGACATCGCCGGCGCCGACCTTGCGTAAGACCCAGAACGGGAAGAGCACGACAAACAGCAAGAGACCGGCAACCGCGCTCAGCCCCATGTCCCACCAGGAGCCGGATGGTAGGGCCAACAACAGCAGTGAGCCGGCGCCCAGGCAAAGCAGCAGCAGCACGTTGCTGTTGGATATCTTCTGGGTGGTGAAGTCGAGCCAGGCGATCCTGGCAAGCAGAGGGATCGCAAACGCCTTCATCAGCAGCGAAGCGGCAAACAACATGGAGGCGCTCTACCGCTCGACGTTCTGCACGCTGGAGGCGAGGAGCTTCAGATTGTTGGCCACGGTCGGATCCTTGGGCGCCAGCTCGTAGGCCTTGAGGAAGTTGGTGCGCGCGTCCTGCAGCTTGCCGCGCAGCAGATAGGAATAGCCGACATTGTTGTAATATTCGGGTGTCCCGCCAATCAGCTTGAACGCCCGGCTATAGGCCCGGTCGGCAAGGTCGAAGCGCCGGATGCGGTCGCTGCAGGCGGCAAGGCCCAGCCAGGCAACACCGTCATTGGGCGCCAGTTGCGTCGCCTTGTAGAACAGCGCGCCGGCATTGCCGTAATTTTCCGCGCGGAACTGGTTCCTGGCTTCGGCGACGGCCAGGTCGGAGGCATAGTATTCGACATCGCTGACCGTCTTCAGCCCGTCGAATGCATCGCCAAAAGCCGTCACGTCACCCTTGGAGGGTTCGTTGGTGCGGACGACACCGTCGGTGGCGTCCGTCTGGCAGCCGGCGATCGCCATGATCAATAGGCCGGCTGCGGCCGCATTTTGCCATCTCATATAGACTTCCCCTAGGGATTCCCCGACGCCACATTAGAATCAAAGCGTACGCATAACTAGAAGAAAACGCCCTTCATCCGGATGATTACAGGCAGCAGAATTACCATAAGCACAACCGGAAAAACGCAAAGTCCCAAAGGGATCATCATTTTGACCGGCAGGGAATTGGCGCGCTCCTCGGCGATTAGGATCCGCTGGCTTCGCATCTCGTCGCTGTAAACCCGCAAAGCGTCGGTCAGGCTGGTGCCAAGTTCTTCCGACTGCCTGAAAAGCACCGCCAAAGCCCGTGCCTCTTCAAGTCCCAGGCGGTCGGCGAGTTCACGCAACGCATCCCGCAACGGCTTGCCGGCGCGCATTTGCAGATTCATGATCGCGAGTTGAATGCCCAGCCATTTGTGGGTGCCGGCCAGTTCCTGGCTGACACGCTCGACCGCCGCCTCCAGGCTCATGCCGGCATCGGCGCAGGTGATCATCATGTCCATGAAGTCGGGAAAGCCGCGCCGGTAGATCTTCTTCTGTCCATTTTCAAAGCGGTCGAGCATGACGCTTGGAATCACCAGGCAGGCGAGACCGAACAGAGCGGAGACGACGAAGGGTAAGAAAGCCGGCAAATATGGCGGCAGAACCTGCGACAGAATCGCATAGCAACCCAGGAAGCCCAGACACACGACAGTGAGCCGCGACAAGGTGTAGATCACCGGCGCGCTGGCTTGATAGAAGCCGGCGCGGAAAAGCTTGGCTTCCAGCGCATTTGGTTCGCCGCGCTCCTTCTCGACAGTCCGGAAATAGGCTTGGATCGGACGTTGGGCAGCGATCTTAGCAAGCTGCTCCTGTCCCAGCAGGGAGCGGCGATTGGGAATGCCTTCGGCAATCAGGCTCTGCGTCACCAGTTTTCGCGTCTGCAGCGCCGGCAGCATGATGAGCGCTCCGAAAAGGAAAAGCGCTACCGCGGTCAGAAAGACCGCAATGGAGATGAGTAGACCCAGGTCCTGCAAGTTCGCGAACAATTCTGTGCTTCGCCCCCGTTAGATATCGAAGTTGACCATGCGATACATGATGAAGTCGCCCAACAGCGCCCAACCCCCGAAAATTGTAATCGCAGGCAACATCAGCGGATTGTTCCAGACAGTTCCATAGTATTCGGGCGCGGTGACCTGAAGGATCAGGAACATCACCACAGGAAACAAGGATATGATCCAGGCCGACACTCGCCCCTCAGCCGTAAGCGCTTTGATCTTCATGCGAAGCTTTTGCCGTTCACGCAGGACCCCCGAAAGATTGGCCAGGATTTCCGTGAGGTTGCCACCGGTCTTGGATTGGATAGAGAGTGACACCGACAGCAAATGCAACCCCTCGAAGCCGACCCGCTCCGACAGCTTTCGCACTGCCTGTTCCAGGCTGAGACCGAAAGTGATCTCGTCGGACACGATGCCGAATTCGGTTCCTATCGGGTCAGGCATCTCACGTGCGACCAAGCTGATTGCCACCGATGCCGGGTGGCCGGCCCTGAGCGACCGTACGATCATGTCGAGAGAGTCGGGAAGTTGCCGGGCGAATTTGAGGATTCGTTTGTTGCGCGCTCGCCGCAGAACCAGCAAGGGCAGCACGAAGCCGATGACGAGAAAGGCAATGAACCCGACAACCATCTGCAGGTTGAAGACCAGTGTAGCGAGAAGCCCTACAACCAGTCCCGCAAGCAGGAAGATCACCGCAAAGAGGATTGGATTCCCAGTGGTGCCTGACTGCGTATAAAGCCTGTTTAGACCAATTGCTCCGAAAAGGTAGTCGCCGGTGGAGGTCAGGCCTCGCTCGCGCAAAAGACCTTGTAAGGCCTGTTCCGCCGGCCCCTCCTCGCCGAGCCGCTTGAGCCGGCGATTGATGACACCGAGCCTTACACGCCGCGCCGAGTACGACACGTAGAGAGACTCGACTGCAAGGATCACCGAAGCGGCAGCCAGCACGTAGATGAAATAGAGCAACGTCTGTCCGGTCAGCATTACAGCGCAGCCTGCGGATTGAAGGCATCCTTCGCAAAATGATGCCCCAGCGTCGCCGCCTCCTGGGCAAAGCGCGGGCGAACACCGGTTGCCCGGAAATCTCCGATGATCGTACCGTCGGCACCGACATCACGCCGAACGAAATGATAGATTTCCTGGAGTTGGACGACATTGCCTTCCATGCCGGTCAGCTCCGATATGGAGATGACCCGCCTGCCGCCATCGGAAAGACGCTGCGTCTGCACGATGATGTCGATGG
This sequence comes from Mesorhizobium monacense, assembly GCF_056781675.1. NCBI lineage: Bacteria > Pseudomonadati > Pseudomonadota > Alphaproteobacteria > Hyphomicrobiales > Phyllobacteriaceae > Mesorhizobium > Mesorhizobium monacense. The sequence continues at coordinate 4,899,149 of NZ_CM165567.1, forward strand.
CCGAAGCGATCTGCGCCCGAATGGACTCATGGGTCATCGGCATGCCGGCCATGCCAACCATCTGCTCAAGGCGCGAAATCGCATCACGCGGCGTGTTGGCATGAATGGTGGTCATCGAGCCTTCATGACCAGTGTTCATGGCCTGCAGCATGTCGAAGGCTTCCTCACCGCGAACCTCACCGACGATGATGCGGTCGGGTCGCATGCGCAGTGCGTTCTTTACCAGTTCACGTTGGCGAACCTCGCCTTTTCCCTCCACATTGGGCGGGCGAGTTTCCAGCCGGCCGACATGCGGCTGCTGCAGTTGCAGCTCCGCCGCATCCTCGATGGTGATCAGGCGCTCCCTAGACGGAATGTAGGTGGACAGCGCGTTGAGCAAGGTCGTCTTGCCGCTGCCGGTGCCGCCCGAAACCAGGATCGACTTGCGCGCCTGCACGGCGATCCGCAGCATATCGACCATCGGCTGACGGATCGAATTGAACGCGATCAGGCGCTCGAGCGAATAAGGATGCTTGGAGAATTTTCGAATCGAGACCAGCGGGCCGTCAACCGAAATCGGCCGCACCGCAATGTTGACGCGCGAACCGTCTGCCAGGCGCGCGTCGACCATCGGCGCGGATTCATCGACGCGGCGGCCAATGGCCGAGACGATCTTGTTTATGATACGCAGCAGGTGTGCCTCGTCGCGGAAACGGATCGCGGTTTCCTCGATCACGCCACGGCGCTCGATGAACACCCGGTTGTGGGTGTTGATCAGGATATCAGCGATGGAATCGTCCTTGAGCAGTGGTTCGATCGGCCCCAATCCAAGCATCTCGTCGGCGGTGTCGCTGGTCAGTTGATCGAGCTCTCGCGCATTGAGTGGCACGTTTCGACCGCGGACAAATTCCCGCACGATCGGCCGGATCTCATTCAGGATTTCGTCCTTGGACGCGTTTTCAAGGGCGGTCAGGTTGAAACGATCGATGAGATGGCGGTGCAGCTCGACCTTGAGAGTCAGAAACTCATCGCCATTCGCCGCAATGTCCGCCACAGGCGCTGCAACCGGCTGCAATAACGCCGGAGTCAGTTGCTCGACCTGACGCTCACTCGGTCCCTTGATGAAGCGGCCTAACATGTCGCCCTAGCCCCCTTGGAATCCCCAAGGCCGGAAACTAAGCGTTAACCACGCAGGGCACAAGCGCCGGGCGCGGCTGAGAGGGCCGAATACTTACAACATAGTTAAGACGCGACCCCAAAAAAATCGTTTTATTTTAACACTGTGTATCCAGGGGCACACCTCAACTCCGACATCACGAAACGTGTCGCCCTGCAACGTGCGAATGTGCCGTCTCGGAGTCTCGGTAAACCCTTACATATAAAGGACTATGCACACACCCTAATATGATGGCACTTCCGCCACAGGTGGGGCGAAATTGTGAACGAATGGTTAAGGGCGCTTGAAAAACAAATCGAATCAATCCCTTGTCGAAATTGAACTTGCTTCCAACCAGGTATTCGAAGGTTAAGGAACTGTTAATCCCGTTTGACTCTGCTTTTTGTCGGGCCTTAGATCAAGTCGACGGGGGATGCTTGGGTATGGGGTTCATCCTTAGGCTCGTCTCGTCGGGTTCAAACCTCCAAAGGGAGAAATTGGCATGAAGAAGCTCATGACGATGGCCCGGCAGTTCCGCGACGACGAAAACGGCGCTGCTATGGTCGAATATTCCATCCTGATCGGCATCATCGCCGCTGCATCTATCCTGATCATCGTCGGCATCGGCCTGTGGGTGACGGGACGGTTTACCGGCCTTTGCACTGCCATGAACGGCACCGGCGTTCCCGGCAGCTGCTCGAGCGGCGCCGGCAGCTGATAACAGAACCATCCAGGGTCCGGGCAGCAATGTCCGGACCCTATCTTGCCCGGGGCGGGCGATTCACTAGATTTGGGGCTTGGGGTCTATGCGCGCCAATACAATCATCATGATCGTCCTCGCCGGCGTGTTCGGCGTACTGGCGGTGGTACTTGCCAATATCTGGCTAGCAAATCAGCGCAGTGCGCTGGCGAAGTCCGACGGAGTCAAGCACGACACTGTCGTCGTGGCGAGCGTACCGCTCAAATTCGGTGACACACTGACCGCAGACAAGTTGCGAGAAATCGCATGGCCGGTGGGTGCAGTTCCGGTCGGCGCATTCAAGACAACCAAAGATCTTCTTTCCGGCGAAGGCACGAAACAGGCATTGCAGGCTATCGGGGCCAACGAACCTGTTCTCGCCACCAAGATCACCGGCCCCGGCCAGCGCGCCACGCTATCGGCAGTGCTGAGCGAAGGCATGAAAGCCGTTTCGATCAGGGTCAACGACGTGCTTGGCGTTGCCGGCTTCGTCTTTCCCGGTGATCGTGTCGATGTTCTGTTGACACGCACTGTTCGCAGCGACGGAGGGGCGGATAAGAGTTTCGTCGACGTGCTGCTGCAGAGCGTCAAGGTGCTTGCCGTCGACCAGGTGGCCGACGAGAGCAAGGACAGCCCGACCGTGGTCAAGGCCGTGACGGTCGAAGTCAGCACCAAGGATGCACAGAAGCTGACATTGGCAGCCGGCGCAGGCCAGTTGTCGCTCGCGCTTCGCCAGGCTGCGGCCAGCAACGGCGAAACCACAGAACGCGTCACACTCGCGGACTTGACCGGCGATACGCCCGAGGATGTCGCCAAACGGCAGGCGGAACTTGACAGGCAGGCCGCTATGGAAGCCGAGGCGGCAGCCGAGCGCAAGCGCGCCGACGACAAGCTGGCCGGGCTGACCCAGGCAGTCGATCGGGTAGGAAGCAAGCTCGACGATCTCAGCAAGGTCAAGCCAGCCCCGGCTGTGGCATCTGCGCCGCAAATGAAGGAAATCGTCAAGGAAGTGGTCAAATATGTACAGCCGGAACCGCCGGCTCGAGCGACAGTCGGTGTCTTTCGAGGTATAAAGCTCGAAACATACGATGTGCCGCGACAGAAATAATACCGGCATATTAGGATAGGAATCCGAATCAGCCGGTAGGGGGTAGCGTAGATGCGTGCGTTCTGGGGACCACTGGCGACGACCGCTTTGGCTTGTTTTGCAATGCTACTCAGCTTTGCGACACATGCCGCGGACCGCAACATCGATGTGTCCAACCCCACCGTCCACCGTGTCTTCATCCCCACGTCGCAATCGGTGACGATCCAGGTGAACGCGACGCTGGGCGACATTGTCGTCGGCGACGAGAAGATCGCCGACGCCCAGCCGATGACCGACAAGACGCTCTATGTCATCGGCAAGAATGCCGGCACCACAACCGTCAACCTGTTTTCCGAAGACAAGCGTTCGCTTGGCGTCATCCAGGTCGAGGTCGGGGTCGACGTCAGCGACATGGCGCAGGCGATCCGTCAGGTGGCGCCCAAGTCGCGCATCGAAATCGGTTCGATCAACGGCAAGGTGAGGCTTGGCGGCCACGTCAAGGACGGCGCAACGCTGGCCTCCATCATGGAGGTGGCCCAGCAATACGGGCCCGACGCCATCATCAACTCGGTCATCGTCGACGACAGCCAGCAGGTCAACCTGGAAGTCCGCATCCTCGAAGCCAAGCGCAATGCCGGCCGCGATCTCGGCGTATCGTTCGTGGGCCGCAGCAATGCAACCAAGTTTGCAACCGGCATTGGCGCGGTTGACAAGGACAAGGTGGTGCTCGGAGCCGGAGATCTGGCCAGTGGCCTGCTGTCGAACACCAACCCGTTCGCGGCGCTGATCACCCAAATCATCGACAGCAACATCAAGGTTGACCTGATCATCGAGGCGCTCGAAGACAAGGGCGTGGTGCGCACCCTGGCCGAACCCAATCTCACGACGCTTTCCGGCGAGCCCGCCAGCTTCAACGCGGGCGGCGAAGTGCCGGTTCGCACCCTCACCCAGGACAATGGGGTTACCATCACGTACAAGCAGTTTGGCGTCAATCTGCTGTTCACGCCGATCGTGCTCGCCGACGACAAGATCCATATCATAATGGCGCCGGAAGTGAGCGACTTGACCGGCTTTACGACTGCCGGCGATCCGATCTTCACCAACCGCAAATTGTCGACCGTCGTCGAACTGCGCGACGGACAGAGCTTCGCGGTCGGCGGGCTTTTGTCGAGCAAGAACACCAAGCTCCAGCGACAGGTGCCCTGGCTTGGCCAGGTGCCGGTTGTCGGCGCGCTGTTCCGCAATTCGAGCAATCAGAAAGAAGAGACCGAGCTGGTCGTCATCGTCACCCCGCATCTTGTGCGGCCGGTGAAGCCCGGCGAGCAACTGGCGACGCAGTTCGACAAGACGCGGCCGGCCAACGACCCGGAGTTCTTCCTGCTCGGTCAGCTCGAAGTGAACAAGGATATGATCCGCAAGTATGAACTCGGCGAAGGCGTGGTCGGCCCCTACGGCCACATGCTGGACCTGAAATCGAAGGACAAGATGCTCTATGTCAAAAAATAAACTCTTGATCCTGTTATTGTACGCCGGCGCGCTGACGGGCTGCGCCGCCGACTATCTGAACAACTACGACACGGTGACGCTGGCAGCCGGTGATGCGCAGAAATTCAACTCGCTGCTGCAGACGGTCGACCCGCTCAATCCGAATTCGAAGAACACCACCATCGAGGGCGACGGTGCGCGCTCCGCCGGTGTCGCGCAAAGGTACAAGATTCCGCCACCGCCACCACCGGCGCCGAACATCACGGTCAATGTCGGCAACACGAATTAATCAGAAGGATGCGGTTTTATACGCGCCAGGCGAACGAGGGGGTTCTGGCGCCAGGGGAGCTAAGAGTAAGGTCATGTTGGGGACCATTCGTGCGTTCTGGAACGATCAACGCGGCATAGCGCTGATCCTCGTCAGCGTCATGCTGCCGGCGATCATCGGCTTCTCGCTGTTGGCGATCGACGCGAGCCGGATGAACAATCTGCACAACGACTTGCAGAAAGGCACCGACGCACTGGCTCTTGCCGCCGCGGCCGAACTGAACGGCCGGTCCGACGCCTGGACACGCGCCGAGAACGCGCTGACCAATCTCGTTTCCAACAGCACCAGGTTCTCGGATGGAGGCACCGTACCGCTGACCACCGGGACCGGAGCCACCACTGTGGACTCGACCTATTCGGCGTGCCGGTCGAAAGGGCAGATTTCATGGTGTTTCCTCGCCTCCATTCCAGCAAACGACTCCGACCCGATTACGTCAGCCAACTATGCCGCATCGGCAATCGTGACCCGGTTCATTCAGGTAAAAGCACATCCGGAGACCTTGACGCCGTTTTTCCCCGTTTCGATTGCCTCCTCGGGAAATGCTGCCGACGCCAGCTACAATCTCAGCACGGTCTCGGTGGCCGGTTTTACCTCCGGCGTCTGCAACTACACCCCCGTCTTCATGTGTAACCCATATGAGATGGTGAATGGCACCAATTCGGCGGGCGGGGCAACTCTCGAGCAGGCTGTGACGGATCCTGCTGTTCATCGCCGGCTGATCGAACTGCGGATGGTCGGCAATGGCGCTGGCTACGGTCCGGGCAATTTCGGCTTCCTGGCACCGCCGGATGATGTCGGCAATGGTGCTCAGGCACTCGCACAGACAATCGCCACCTCGACACCCCTCGGCTGCTATTCGGCGCAGGGCGTAAGCACCAAGACCGGCCAGAACAATGGCCCGGTCCAGGACGCGTTCAATGTCCGCTTCGGCATCGAGGCCAGCGGAAATGCCTTCAACAGTGCCGTATACGGACCAGCCGCCAATGTTCGAAAGGGAGCGTCGTCGAGCGGCAATGGTAACGGTAATAGCAACCAGTGCCCGCAGTACAATCAGTTGACGTTCAATGGAACGGGCAATATGGGCCTGCCCCGGGATGCCGCTACGCCCTATATGGGTGGGCGAATGGGCGACGGAGATTGGAACCTCTCCGGCTATTGGAGCACCAATTTCAGCTCCGCCAGCTATCCCTCTGCGTGGAATACGACCAAGCCGACCCGCTACCAGGTCTACAGACACGAGATAGCAAATAGCCTGGTCGGAACGGCCTCGACCGGGGGCGAGGTGGGAACCCCGCCGAGCTCGTGCCAGCCGGCAGTCACCTCCGTCGACCGTAGACTACTCTACGGCGCGATCCTGAACTGCAACGCGCTTCAGGCCGCCGGCAACAATTTGAGCGGCAACAGCACCAACCTGCCCGTCGAAGCCTTCGCCAGTTTCTTCATGACGGAGCCTGTGCCGGGTGCGTCGGAGGGAGGGTCGGTCTTTGTCGAGCTCGTCGACATTACTGGCCGCGGCGGACAAGGAACTCTCGACAACTTCCTGCGCGACGAAGCGCAGCTTTACCGGTGATGACGACAATGGTTCGGCTGATAGCTCGCCATCTCCGGAGATTTAGGCGCGACCAGCGCGGCACGGTGCTTATTGAAATGGCGATAGTTGCACCGCTGATGCTGCTTTTGTCGGCTGGCGTGTTCGAGTTCGGCAATCTCATCCATGACAAGCTGTTGATGGAAGCCGGCCTTGACGATGCAGCGCGTTTCGCCGCGCGTTGCAACAGCCAAATCTACACTCAAGCCAATCTGACAATTAACTGTGCCCTCGTTGCAGAAAACATTGCCGAGCACGGCAATGTTGGCGGCACCGGCACTGAGCGCGTTCCCGGGTTAAGCGTGACCATCAACACTTCTACTTGCTACAACACGGTCGACGTCAACGGGGTCGTTCTCTACCTCTCGACGACATCCCAAGTCTGCGTTGTGACGGCATCCGGCACTTATGCGTATGGCGGCATCGGCATGCTCTCTCTGCTCGGCATTGGCCCGATCACGCTCAACGCCAGCCATCAGGAGCGGTTCATCCGATATTGATGATGTTGAAGCGGTTCGTGACATCGGAAGACGGAGCGACGATGGTCGAAATGGCCATCGCGATGACGCTGCTGCTCACCTTGACCCTCGGCTTCGTCGATTTCGGCTATGCCTTATATCAGTGGAATGCCGCGACCAAGGCCGTGCAGATCGGCGCCCGGCTTGCATCCATTTCCAATCCGGTTGCAACCGCGCTTGCGACAGCCGCACCGACCACGACCCCGGGCGCTCCGGTGGTTGCCGGCGCCTATGGGCCGTTCGCCTGCAGCTATGCCGGAGCCACTGGCTCCTGCACCAACAGCGGCGCATTCGACGCCACCAATTTCAGTCGCATCTTTCGCGGGGACACAGCCGTCACCAACGACGATGAATGCCCGCCTCTCTCGGCAAACCAGCGACCCGGCATGTGTCACTTCTTCCCTGGCTTGCTGCGCAGCAACGTCGTCGTGACCTACTCCGCTACCGGCCTCGGCTATCAGACCCGCCTGGGCGGCCCAGTGCCGACCATCACTGTCAATCTTCAGAACATTACATTCCAGTTCTTCTTTCTGGGCGGCCTCGGATACGGAAACCTCACAATGCCCTCCATGCTGAGTACGGTCACGGGCGAAGATTTGAAGAGTACCGCGTCATGAATGCCATCAACACCAAGGTCCTTCCGACAAAACGCAAGCAGGTCGCCCTGTTTTCATCCGATCCGAATTTCAAGCGCGATGTCACCGCTAGGCTCGAGGCGCTGGCGATCTACGATGTCAGGATTTCCGATACGGGCGACTTCCTCAAGGGGCCGCCCGCCGACACGCGCCCCGGCATCGTCATCCTCGACTTTGGCCATGGCGAGCTGCTCGGCCAGCCGGGCATCGTCGAGGCGCGCGCCAAATGGGCAACGGTGCCGCTGATCGCGGTCTCCGACGAACTGACATCGGAGCAGACGCGGGCGCTGGTGCGCATGAACGCTTCGGACTGGCTGCACAAGCCGCTCGACGCCAAGGAACTGCTCAACGCCGTCACCTTCCACGACACCGGCAACCAGGGCACCAAGAGCCGCATCATCACCTTCATCGGCGCCAGCGGCGGCGCCGGCGCGACAACGCTGGCCCTGTCGGCGGCGGAATTCCTGGCGTCGAAATCATCCGAGCGCGCGGCTTCGACCTGCCTGGTCGATCTCGACTTCCAGAGCGCCAATTGCGGCGCCTATCTCAACCAGTTCAACCAGTTCGACCTGGCCGGCATCATCGGCATGCCGGAAAGGCTGGACGTCGAGCTGATGGACGTCATCAAGCTGTCGCGCCCGTCCGGCCTGACGCTCTATTCCTTCGAGCGGCCGCAGCTGCCGTTCGAGCCGCAGGGCGCCGATTTCGTGTTCAGGCTGCTCGACCTCGTCGCCTACCGGTTCGACGACATCGTCATCGACCTGCCGAACATCGAGACGCCCTGGCAGAATTCGGTGCTGTCGACGAGCGACGAGATCTTCATCGTCTTCGAGCTCAACGTCGCCTCGCTGCGCCAGGGCAAGCGGCTCTACAAGAAGATCCGGGAATTGCGCGGCAATAAGGTGAGCATCACGCTGGTCGCCAACAAGCACAAGCGCAAATGGTTCGGGAACCACTTCTCGCGCAGCGAACTGGAAAAGATCTTCAAGGCGCCGCACATCAAATCGGTCGCGCTCGACAATGCGCTTCTGACCGATGCGCTCAATCGTGCTATCCTGCCTTTGGAGGTGGACAGGCGGGCGCGCTTCAACAAGGATCTGAAGCTGATGTTCAAGGAACGGCTGGACGATGCCGCTCGCTAGCCACCGCTTCGCGCAAGGGTTCACCGGCGCCTGCATGATGGGCCTGGCACTGGCGTCGGCCTGCGGTCCCGCCGAGGCCCGGTCGGCCCTTCTGGACCGCCCGCCGCTGCCGGCCATGGGCCCCAGCCTGCGCAAGGCGGTCGCCTTCACAACCAGCGAACAGGCCGGCACGATCATCATCCGCAAGGACGAGAAGGCGCTCTACCTGGTGACCAGCCAGGGGCAGGCATTGCGCTATCAGATCAGCGTCGGCCGCGACGGCTTCGGCTGGACCGGGACCGTCAAGGTCGGCGCGAAGACGGAATGGCCCGAATGGCGGCCGCCCAAGGAAATGCGCGCCCGCCAGCCGGAGCTGCCGGCCATGGTGCCAGCCGGTCCCTACAACCCGCTCGGCGCACGCGCGCTTTACCTCTCCCGGGACGGGCGCGACACGCTCTACCGTATCCATGGCACCAACGATCCCAAGGGGGTCGGCTTCGACGGAACATCGGGCTGTTTTCGCCTTACCAACACCGATGTGATCGATCTCTTCAAGCGCGTCGCGGTGGGCGCAAAGGTGGTGGTGGAATGACTATGATCAGCGATCCGGACATGCCGGCGATCGAACTCGGCGCGCAAGAAGTCGCCGCCGGCAAGCCAAGCCGCAAAGGCACCATCGGCGTCGTCGTCGCGGGCGCTGCTTTGGTCACCCTGGTGAACCTGACGGCCGCCGTCTACCTCTACCGCGGCATGAACGATTTGCGCGTCGTCGAAGCCCGGCTGGAGCAGCTCGGGCAGTTCGAGCAGCGCATCGGCGCCCGCCTCGATACGATCAACAACGGCTTCCAGAGCCGGTTCGAAAAACTGGACAGCGACCTGCAGGCGAATTTCAACGAAATCGACCGCGGCATTGCCCGGCTCGAGCAGAACCCGCCGCTTGCCGCCAGCGACGAAGGCATGGGCGCGCCCGAGCCGACGGTGGTCACGACAAGCACCGCGGAAGAGGGCCCTGCCGTTGCCGAAAACATGGCGGAGCCGGACGCGATCGAGATGCCGCGTCCGCCGAGAAAGCGGACCCCGGCTGTTGCACCGCCGCCAAACCCCGCCTACCAGCGCATCCAGCAGGCGGACGGCAAGGTCTACTATCGGAAGATCAACTAGACGCCGGCCTAGAAGTCGCGCTGCAGCGCCAGGATGCGGATTGCGCGCGCTTCGGTGCGCTGCCTGGCTTCGCTGAGGAAGGCAACGTGGCAATAGGCGCATGCGGCTGCGCCGAGAGCCAGTACCAGGCTGTTCTTCAAGGTGAAGTCGACCATCAGCGAGAATTGCATGCCTCTCGGCGCCGTGAATGAGGCAATCGTGCTCGCCGTTTCCGAATGACTGCCGACGGCAATCATCATCCCGGCGAAAAGCAGGGCGACGTGGTTGGCCAGGAAGAAGGCGGCCGATCCCCTCGCCCGGCACGCCATCCAGCAAAGAATGGACGCACTGGCCAGCATGGCGGCGTCAAGCGCGAACGAGCCACCCAGATAAAGGCCGACCTGCTGCCAGAACATCGTTGCCAATGGGCGCAGTTCAAGCCAGATCCGCCACATTGCGGGACTGGACGGATAGGCTCCGAGCAGGAACGTCGCCGTTCGCTCCGCCGCCAGAATGAGCAGCATGAGGGCTGGGAAGGCAAAGAGCAGTATCGGTTTGCGCTTCATGTCATCCTCGACGATCCGAGGCGTAGATTAGGCGGCAGAGATTTCACAAGGCTTAACGGCGGCAGGCCCACAAAGTCTGTGATATGCTTGCACCGACGGCGAGGATCGCCGGCGCGGACGGGTTCAGCGAACGATCGATGCCGTTTTCCCAGGCGATATCGGCTTTGGCGGCAAGCCAAGCGAGCAGGCCGATGAGCGGCGCGGGTCTGGCGCAGAGGCCCGGCCCGGCGATCGCGTTCGGGGCCGTCGGGCTGCTGGCCGGGGTCTTGCTGATCATCTGGGCGGGCGCCCTGCTCGCGGTCGACCGGCCCAATCTTGCGCCGGCACAGGCTGTCGACGGCGGGCCGCCGAGCCCAGACGTTGCGCGCCCTCCCGAGGCGGGACCGCAACAGCCGGCACGCAGGATCGCCCAGGACCTCATTGCTCCGCCGCCGCTCGAAGTATCGGCAATCGAGCGGATCGAGCCCCGCCTCCCGCTTGGCGAGCTTGGTCTGGCCTCATGGCCGGAAACGCCGATGCCGGACGACTGGCGGGAGACCCTGCTCTACCGTCCGATCGCCACTTCGTCGGCGACTGTCGAGGCCATGGGCAGGACGGTGGCCATCAGCGGCACGCTGGGCGTCGATCCGGACAAAAGCTGTTCGTTTGGCGAGGCGGCCTGGCCTTGCGGTCAGCGAGCCCGCGCGGCCTTCAATGCCTGGCTGCGCGGGCGGGCGCTGAAGTGCTTCGTGCCGCCGGAGACCGACCGTTTCACCATCGCCGCGCCCTGCAAGCTCGGCAACCAGGATGTCGGCGCCTGGCTGGTGGCCAATGGCTGGGCGATGGCGGCGCCCGGCGGTATCTACGGCAAGGCGGAGGCTACAGCCAGGACTGCCGGCATGGGCATATTCGGACCGCCGCAATAGTCGGCCGGCCGCGAAGCCCCGGATATTTCTTTTGTTAACCGTTGCGGCGCAGTTTTCCCCTGGAGCAAGCGCGGATTGATGTTTTGGCTCGGGTAGGGGCGTCATTTGGCCTATTCATCAAATTGTACGGTTCCTCGAAACTGAAATTGCAACACACAGGCCTTATGCCAGCGCATTCGACAGGAGATTGGCCGGTGAAGAGAACAATGACGACCAGCGCTGCCCATGCGTGGAAAGAAGTCGCGTGGTTGACCCTTCTGGGGACCGCCGGCTGTCTCGGCCTTTCGCTGGGCCTCAACTATCTGCTTCTGTTCAGCGAAGGGCTGACGCCGTTCGCACGCAGCATGATCACGGCAGCGCTTCTGCCCCTGGCGATCGGCCTGCCGCTTTTCATGGTGATCGGCTGGAAGCAGATCGAGCTTCGCCGCTACCGGCAGGAGCTCAACCGTTCCGCGACCTATGACAGGCTGACCGGCTGCCTGAACGGGCCTGTTTTCACGTCGCTGGTCGAAAGACGGGCATCGAGGCCAGCGCAGAGCGGCCCGCGCTCCGGCGCCTTCCTGGTGATCCACCCGGAGCATCTCAGGTCGCTCAATCTTCGCTTCGGTCTGGAATGGGGCGACGAGGCCCTGCGGCTCATCGCCTCGACCATACAATCGTCGGTGCGCAAGGAAGATCTCGTCGGCCGCATCGGCACGTCGATGTTCGGCGTCTTTCTGCCCGGCGCGACCGAACAGGATGCGAAGGACATCGGCGAGCGCATCCGAGCCCGCGTCGCGCAGGTCTATTTCGCGCCGAAGGGCGCGGAAGCCGTGCTGGCCATCAGCGTCGGCGGCGTCGTGTTCGAGCACGAACTCGCCTTCGAGGACATGTTCCGGTCGGCGGAGGAGCGTTTGTCGCAATCCCGGGACGTACTGGAATTGTCGCATATAGGCGACGACCGCAGCTGAAGCGACGGATCTGGCCGAGTCATGGTTGAGAGAACTGGTGCTGCGAGAGAGGATTGAACTCGGTCAACAACACGCCAACTATCTGTTTCTATTGAGACTTTCCTGCCGCTGAATTTGACCTGTGTACCAGCCCTGTGTCTTCTCGACAAGGGCGGCCCGCAAGTGTGGTGCAGGCGGAATGCGTCCTCCCTCCTTTACGGTGACAGTCGCCCGTAAGGTCCTCACGAAACCAGTCAGCATGTTTCGAGGTCCTCACGTTGATTGCGGCGCTGAAGCCCTTGTGGCGTATGGGATTGAGCATCAAATGAACCGGGCGGTTGTCTCCCCGACGAAAGAAACTTGTGATGGCTGGGGATTTCCCCACTTAGAAGTCATCGGCTGACACCGGCAGGCGCTTCACGATTTCCCTCTCGACAGCCGAAAGTTCCGCCAAGATGGCCTCCAACTCATCCCGTCCCCTGATCACACGGACCCTTAAGGCGACTTCTTGAAGATGTCCGATTGCGGCGTCGCGGTGTCCCGCGTCTCGGTTGTAGGGTCCGTCGAAGGTATCATCATGCGGTTCCGGAAACTCCTCCGTGCGCTCTCTTTGAAGCTGCAGGTAGGTCATCGGCGCGTCGGCCTTCAGCCACTTCAGGACTGTCTTGTGCGCAATCCCTCCAAGGTCGATTGCCATCTCCCTCGCCGACTTGATTTTGCCGTTGGCTCTGCCTCCTCGCGGGCCGGGATGGCGGTGCTGCTTAGCTTTGAGGTAGTTGCGAAACGCCGCTCGCTTCTCCTTCGGCGACAGCTTCTCGCCGTGCAGGAGGTTGGCCCGTGACGCCAACCACAGGATTTCCTCGCGGCCCGTGACGGTTACGATCTCGGCTTCGATCAACTCCTTGCCCAGTTCCATCGCTGCGGTGGCACGGTGCCAGCCGTCAATGATCGTGTAGACTTTCTTTGCCCCTTTCGCCTGAGCCTCGGCCACCTGAATTGCCGGGAACCCTGTAACCGTGGGGCCCTCCGGGTCGTACTCGGCCATGGCCTGACGATAGCGGCGAACCAAGTCTCGCTTGGTCTTCTCCCTGATCTGGGTATCCACATCGAACATGATGTCGGCAACGCGGATGTGTTTGGTGTTCAAGTCTGATCGCCCTTCGGATACGCCCGGAGCAGAGCGGCTGCCCGATGTTGAATTAGGAGTTCTGTGGCTTGCTCCAACGCCTCGCCTATGTGCCTCAGGACCCGTCCACGGGACCTCGGGTAGACGTGCAGTTCCCTCGCGCTGGCACCCTCGCCCCACTTCTTGTGCGTCCCTGAGGCCATGCGATGAACCAGCTTCGCAGCCTGAACGCGCTTGAACTCGGCCTTGAGGTCCGCTTGGGGGTCGTCGCGGATAATCATTTCGATTGCGAGCCAAGCCGCCACCACCCGACGAGGGTCCACTGCGGCCTTTCGAAGCCTCGCCCAAGCGGCCTTGGCGCGGTCCTGAGGAGACAGTCCGCGAAGCCTGAACGCCTCCACATGCGGCCCTGAGGCTTGCAGCAGGGAGGCCACACGGTCGACAGCATTGCGGACGTAGGTGTCATCCCCATGAGCCTCCAGCCATGCCATCGCGGCGGCCCGGTATGGTGCGATCTCGCGTGCCCCGTAGGATGGACGGTACGGGCTCCCATGGCGTGCGTAGTGGTCCGCATGGGGACGACAGAACCGCGTATCCAGCCCATCCTCCGTGCCCGCTCTGGCCTGCTTGCTGCAGCCTACTACGCGACAGCGGCTGAACATGCTGCTCGGCTCCTTGGCGCGCACCTTCACTTCTGCCTTGCGCTCGCGCTTGGCCGTCCAATTCGTCAATGCTGGTATTCCTCAAAATGGCCACCCCGTATCAACGGGCAGGCAGGCGTCTACCAGCGCAGCGGGCCGGACGACAGAGATAAATCGGCGCGGCTTGGTTACGCAGCGCAAACTGCTCCGGCGGACGGCCAACTCACGCCGGCAATCCGGCCTTGATGAGCCCTTCGCGGAGAAGCTCCCTGTCTTCGGCGTGTTCAAGCAGGACGCTCTTGCGCATGTACTCGGCTGTCGAGAAATCGGGTTGCAACCGTAGGATCTCCGCAACCGCTGCCTGTGTCTCTGCTGTCCGCCCAAGCTGGGCGTAGCACGCCGCGAGCCGCGCGAACGACCACGAGGTTGGCAGCGGCGTCTGCTTGAACGCCTGGGCGGCCTCTTCAAAGCGCCGAAGGGAAAAAAGGGCAATGCCGGAGAAAGGACGGTACCAGCGAGAACGCAATGGGTTAAGGCGATTGGCTGCCTCCAAACAAGTCAGTGCCTCTTCGGGCCTCCCTCGACAGGTCATCAAGCGACCCTTCATGAGCAGTCCGTCTGCATCGTTGGGGTTCAGTTCGAATGCCCTTCCGAGGTGTTGCTCGGCTTGGTCGTACTCACGGCGGTTGAAGCAGATAGTCGATAGTATGCGGTGGCAGCGGCTCTCCAGGGGGTCAAGTTCGATCGCGTGCTTTGCCTCGATGAATGCCCTGTCCAGGACTTCGACCGGTGCGGAGGCGAAACCACTCAGTGCCAGCTTGACGAATGCGCGATACGAATGCGCGACGGCATACCTGGGATCGAGCGCAACCGCCTTCTCGAACATCTCAAGGGCTTGCTGAATGGCAGTGTCCGCGTCACTGCGAAAGTGGGCCATGCCGCGCAGCAAGCATTCGTAGGCGGCAAGGCTGGTTGTCGGCTTTCGGAGCGATTGCTGAAGTCTCGCATCTTCAATTCGCCCAACCAGCGTCGTCACGATCGTCTGCGCGACTTCGTCCTGCACAACGAAGATGTCATCCGGGCTTCGATCGTAGCGCTCGGCCCATAGGTGCGCGCCGGTCACGGCCTCGATGAGCTGCGCGGTGATCCGCAAGCGCGAGCCAGCCCGCCGTACGCTGCCTTCGAGAAGATAGGACACGCCAAGCTGCCGTCCGATCTCGGCGAGGCTGGTCGCCTTGCCGCGAAAGGCAAAGGAGGAGTTGCGGGCGATGACGAAGAGCGAACGGAAGCGAGCAAGTCCGGTGATGATGTCTTCGGTGATCCCGTCGCTGAAGTATGTCTCTTCGGGCTGCCCGCTCAGATTGTCGAACGGAAGCACTGCGATTGAGGGTCTGTCGGGCAAGGATAGCGGCGCACCGGCGGCAGGCGGTGCCGATCCCTCGGACCAGCACCAAACGCGGACCGGCTGCGCGATGTTCTTCAGCTTGCGCTCGCCGGTGTCTTCAAAGGCGAAGTCAGTCTTGCCGGCCAGCTGCTTCTGCACCGCATCGGCAATGCAAATGCCCCCAGGCTCCGCCAGTGCCTCAAGCCGTGCCGCGATGTTGACGCCATCCCCGAGCAGGTCGCCGTCCTCCACGACAACGTCACCGACGTTGATGCCGATGCGGAACACGATGCGGTTCTCGGGCGGGACCTCCCGCTGATGCGCCGCCGTCCCCTCCTGCACGGCGACAGCACAGGCCACGGCATCGACAACGGAGCCAAACTCCACGATTGCGCCATCCCCCATCAGCTTGACGATACGGCCTCGGTGGTCTGCGATCAGCGGGTCAATCACTTGGGAGCGAAGCGTCCTGATCGACGCGAGTGTACGGGCCTCATCCGCTTCGATCAGGCTTGAATAGGCCACGATGTCGGCGGCCATGATCGCAGCGAGCCGCCGCTCCACCCGAACATTTGGCATAAGATGCCTTCCTGTGCATCGCTAAGGCGAGCGCCCAATCTTCGCAGCTTCAAGTGCGACCCGCAATCCGAATGGTAATGGGTTCAAGGTAGGCGCTTCGCCAGCTTCGCGAGCGTCGAGCGTGAGCAGTTGGTGGCCGTCACGACGGTGTTCCAGCTCTGCCCCTTCCGCAGCATGTCCAGGATTGCCTCGTTGCGCTCTGCGTCCTCGGGCCGGCCCTTCATGCGCCCTTCAGCCTTGGCCTTGGCGATGCCCTGAGCCTGTCTGCGGCGTCGGTCGTCATAGTCCTTGCGGGCAATGGCAGCGAGCATGTCGAGCAGCATTCCATTGATGGCGTCGAACATGCGCCCGGTGAAGGCGTCCTCGGTCTTCATCATCACGTGCGAGGTCGGCAGGTCCAGCGCAACGACCTTGACCTCTCGGTCCTTGATCTCGCGCTTGAGCTGGTCCCAGTCCTTATCCGACAGTCGGCTCAAGCGGTCGACCTGTTCGGTGAGCAGGATGTCGCCCGGCTTGCTGTCCCTGAGTAACCGGAACAGCTCTGGCCGGTGCAGCGAAGCGCCGCTCTCGTTCTCCTCGTAGGTGGCGGCGATGGTCAGCCCTCGGTCGCGGCAGAACGCCTCAAGGTCCTCCCGCGCACGCCCTGCGTCCTGCTCCTTGGTTGACGCCCTGAGGTAGGCTCGGATGAATGTCACGGTGTGCGCTCCAGTTCGGTTTGACTGGTTCGCTAATAGATGGTTCGCTTTGACTGGTCAAGAGGCATTTAGCGAACCAGCTTCGACCCGGTACGGGAAGGGCACACCTTATGAGACCACCCAAACACTGACAGGACAGCCCTCGGCCACGATCAGTCTCGCGAGGGTGCAAGCGTGGTCACACTGGCTAACGGATCGAGCCGCTCGCCCGATGAGCGAAGCGAGCCTGTCCCGGGCGCGTGAGGCTGGTGTGTGTGACAACCGAAGGGGGCATGGGGGTAGTCGCGCGAGCCGGTCGTCCAATCCCCCCGCTCACAGATTTCTACCAAACATTCCGACCCGCCCTAAATAGTCGCCCCATGCCCCAGCGTTACGACATAGAGAAGACACCTGAAGGCTCGTGGGACATCGTCGACGTATTCACCGGGCTGCCGGTGGTCGAGGTGGGCGTCCCCTTGATCGACATGCCCATCGAGGAGGCCGACGATCTGGTCGACCTTCTCAACTGTCGCGACAGGGCACAGCGGGGAGACACTTAGGCTCTCTCGCTACGACAATTCATCAACCAATCCTTCAGCCAATTCGACACGGTCTCGAACATCGATTTGATTTCGTTCACGCAGAGGCTAATGATCGGATGTCGTTGGCGTCCTTTGAGGGTGGGTCGCATGAGCATCCGTAGCGTCTCAGGTCTTACGGCGGAACAGGTGGTTGTCGTACTCCTCGAAAGTGCGGATCGTGGCGACATCGTTTCGGTCAAAGTGGCAATGAACCAAGCCCGGGAAACCGCACCGCACTTGCTGGAAACGGATGAAGAGCTAACCGAGGCTATCGTGACCGTTGCGACCGCCTTGGGCCTCGTCGTTGCCTTCGATCTACGCGAATAGCCTATGGCTCTCCATTGGTTCAACCCTCCGGTCTACGTCAGGACTGATCGCCCTGGCATCCGCTTCGGGGTCAGCCACGTCGAGGGGGCCGCTGAGCAACTCCTCAAGTGGAGCAAGCGTGGCCCTAAATGGAAGCAGGCGGTGGAGACCTGCATGGCAGCCATTGAAGGACAGGTGCCTTCTCAGGACGCCCGCAGGGCATTCGAGGCAGCGGCCAAGGAAGAGAACAGGTTCCTCCCACCTGCTTAGGCCCCTGACCGTCCAGGCGTCACTCTATGTCGGGCACGTCGCCGCCAACAAAGAGCGTGGTCGGCTCCCCGTACTCCCCGAGCGAGGGGTTCGCATCACGCGACCACGCAATGACCCCGGCACGTTTCCCTGCCAAGCCCTTCCGGTCCTTATCGCTCGGTCCTCGGTCTGCTGCTCGGCTGGCCCATAAGACGCCATGGCGCGCAGGGCTTGCTCGCGCAGACCCTATGGACGTCCTGGGGGCTGCTCCTGCGGAAACTTGTCTTCATGGACGATTGCCACGGCCCGCTCAAGGTTGCTTCTCACCTCGAAACCAATCCAGTGTCCGTCCATTAGGTGCGTTTGTCTCGGACAGGCGAGGAAATAGTTCCCCGCCTGCTGCGCAACGAAGTTGAGTTGTCTCCTCTCATTGATTTTGATCCCCTCAAGCGGAGCGGTGTACGCTCCCCAAATCGCGTCCTCAGCCTTCAACTTCACTGGCATCTCTGACTGAGCATAGACCCGGGTCACCATCAGGCCGTGCCAGAAATTCGAGGAGCCATTGATGAACTCGATCTGTACCGACCATTCTTCTGGCACGATGATCGTGAGATTGCCGCCCCAGTACCCGTTGAAGTCGATAATGTCGGTCCGGATGTTGTCCCTGCGGTAGCGCTCGATTTGGTTCCAATCGGCAACAATCTCTATGGCGACCGTCTTGGCTGCGGGATCGTTTTTGATCCAACTCGGGACGAAAGGCTCCCTTGCCAGCGCAATTCCAGGCAACAATCCCAAGGCGAAGGCGAGAAGGGCAAGGTGGGCAAAACGCGTCATCGCAAGGTTCCTCCCAAGCGGGGTGGCCCTGTGCAATCGACCGCAATCGAGGTCGACTGGGCCTTTCCTTCCTTCCTTCCTTCCTTCCTTGAGGAAGAGAATACTATCACAAAACCACGCCAGCAAACCCACCTCTGGGTGGAACGGAACAAAGCTGTCCTCGCCGGAGGCGGCCCAAGCGAACACCGCGTGTAGGTCAATGTCTGCCCCGAAGGCGAAGGAGGGATTAACGGGTCACTCCCCGATTGCCCCAAACGCTTGATGCTTCGCAGAGAGGCGAATTGACTGAATGAGGAATTAGTTCCTATTCTGGATCATGCCCAACACTGGCGGACGACCAAGCATCGTTTTTTTCAGTTTCTCGATGCCAGTATCCTTCCCGATAACATGTTGGTGTGCATTGGCATTCAAACCGCAGAACACGTCGCGGTCTTGTCATCACGTCTTCATGCCGCGTGGGCGATTGCTACTGGTGGTTGGCTCGGCGTAGGAAACGACCCTCGTTACTCCAAATCGCGGACCTTCGATCCGTTTCCGTTCCCCCAGGCTGTCGACCCGCGACTTGGGACGAGTGATCCATTGTTCGCGCAACAGGAGCGCCTTCGGGGTCTGGGAGAACGTCTGGACACATTCCGGAAGGACCGTCTCGCTGAACATGCCTTCCTGACAATGACCGGCCTCTACAACGCACTTGAGCGGCTGCGTGAACTGGAGAGTGGCTGTCCTGTCCCAGCGCTTAGCGAGACCGAACGCGATATTCATCAAGCCGGCTTGATCTCCGTGCTGAAGGAAATCCATGACGACATAGATCGTACCGTCTTGGCTTCCTACGGCTGGGAAGACTTGATCCCGGCGTTAGTCGGCAAGCCGGGAGCGACCCTTCCACCAGTCCACAAGTCAGCCAAACAGGAACAGGCGGAAGAGGATTTATTGAACCGCCTGGTTGCCCTGAATGTGCAGCGAGCAGCGGAAGAGAAGCGTGGCACCGTCCATTGGCTAAGGCCCGAGTTCCAAGTCCCCAAACTCGCAGGAAGGACACCTCAGGCAACAGAGGAACATGTCGGGATGCTGGATGTCGTTCTCCCCGACACTTCAGGGCGGCCGCGTTGGCCCACTGACGGGCTGGAGCAGATAAGGGTAGTGCGTGATCTCCTCCACAAGGCAGCAACCCCAGCCCCGTCTGACGCCATCGCAGCGGCCTTCGATGGCAAGTCCACCGCCAAGCGCAAGGACCGAGTTGGACAAGTGCTTGAGACCCTCGTCGCCACCGGCATCGCCCGCACAGGCGAGCTTGACGGACAGCGCCGCTACTTCCTGCCGAGGTAACCTTCAGCGTCTCTTCGCACGTGGTTGGTTCGCTGCTGGTCGTTCGGGGCGCATCCTGATCGGCCGCGCGGTCAGGCGCTGGTTTGATGGACGGTAGTCGGTTAGCTCCACCTCGAACTTCGGCAGCTTGCTGATCTCTCGATCAAGTGCCACCGGCGACCAGTCGCCATAGCCTTCCCGTGCGTCTTGCGGGCCGCTTCCCAACATGTGGTCTCGCGCCTGCTTGTCCATGTCATGGTCCCGCGAGAGTGTTGTGAACAGGTGTCGCCAAGCATGGCTCGGCTTCCCACCCGGCGCCCGGATACCAAGTTCTTTCGTGATCCATTTCCCAACCCGGTTACCCGCCTCTTTAGCCCGCAGCTTGCCCGGTAGCGCGGCGAGGTCCGTGTCGGACGGATAGGGAACGTAGAAGGCAGGGCCATCGCCGATGTCTCTGAACATGTCGAGAATGCCGAGTTGCACGAGGTGCGGATGAACGGCCGTAATCCACCCCTTTCCGCTCTTGGTTGAACCGTCCTCCGGAGTAATAAAGAGGAAGGGGACCCCGTCTTGCTCTCGGAGGCTTGCGCCGCGCAACTGTGTGACCTCTGTGACCCTGAGGCCGGTGTAGGCGCAAATCCACGGCACCCAGAAGATGGCACGGAGGTGAGGCGCTGAGATTGCTTTGGACGTGCCTTTGAAGGTCGCCGACAGGATCGCCTTGGCCTGTTCGGGGCTGTAGCCTTTCGACCCGGTGGGCGCTGGACCGGTCCTCTGGTCACGGATGCCCTTGGCGACGTTGTCCGGAAGGCCGAACTCCTTCACAGCGTGGCTCAGAACGGCGCTCAAAGCCGCACGATACTTATCGTTGATCGTCTTCGGCGCGAGACCTTCCGCCATTAGCTTGTCACGCCATTCTCTGACGTCGTCCTTCGTGACGCTCCGCGCATCGGCGTGGCCGATCACCGCGACGAATTTCTTGAGATAGCCCCGATAGTCCTCTCTGGTCTTGGCCTTGAAGGACTGCGTGGCAAACTTGTGATCCAGCAGGTTGAACAGGTCAAACTTGCCAGCGGCGACCGGCGCGCGATGTGAGGTGCCTTCCCGTGCTGGTTCCCAAGGCGGAAACCGCTTGGCCGCGTCATTGGGTGAATAGTCGCCTTGGGCCTTCCGAAGGTTCGCTTCGGCGGCGAGCTGGATCGCCTTGAAGGTCGCGTGGACGACGCGCGTCCGGCTCAGTTGATCGGTGTTGACGCCCTGCTTCGCGAACAGCTCGTCCACCGTTGGACCGAACCATAGCTCCAGTTCGCCGCTGTCCTGCTTGGCTTGGTTGAGCCGAAGCACTTCCTTCCAGATGCCTTCTTCTCCCGGTTCGCTGTCCAACATTTCCACGAGGTCGGAATAAAGCAATCCGGCCAATGCCTGCACTTGCCGCTGAGTAAGGGGCTGGGGTCCACCCCGCTGTCTTTGCCAGAACTCTTGGAGCGCAGTATCGGCCTGACGGTGCCGAGCCTTGGCTTCAGCGGGATCTTTTGTTGCAAGACTGACCTTGACCACTGGTCCAACTTTGACAAGTTTTGTGGCATCGCCGACCGGGATTGCAACCGCACCTTCAATGGGACTGGATGCCAGATCGGATGGGACACGCTGTCGAAGGTAATAGACGCCAGTGTCTGGATGCTTCCAAGGTCCGGGCATTCGCAAGCTCATGTGTACCACCCCTGTGTACCAGACGGGCGGCGAATAGACCAACAAATACAGAAACTTGTTGCCAATCAAGGAGATGGGATGGTGCTGCGAGAGAGGATTGAACTCTCGACCTCTCCCTTACCAAGGGAGTGCTCTACCACTGAGCTACCGCAGCCGCCGATGGCGGGGCTTCTGCCATATCGAACCGGCAAGCGCAAGGCCAAGCGCAACGCATCTGTGAAAGCCTTTGCCGGATAGCTTTTGATGACATGGCGGCGCCACAATGTTGGCTATCCCTGAATGCCGGGCTGGCGGGTCGCCGGCCGGGACGGGACGATGGACGACAAGACAATTCTACCGAAAAAGAGTGGCGCGAGCCGCAAGGACAGGCTTGCCGAGCAGTTGCGCGCCAATCTGCAGAAACGCAAGGCGCAGTCGCGCTCGCGGCGAACCGGCGCGGCCGACGAGCGGCCTGAAGGGCTGCAGGCGTCGGGCAAAACTGGAAAAGATTAACTCAAATCAGCCACACTGGCCGGCCACACTTGGTCCAAGGCTGTGGAAATCCTATTCCTTGAACCAAGCCGGCCAATGGTCTAGACGGGCCGATACTCAAACGATTGAAACCGGCCTTTCGGCCGAGGGGACGTTCTTCCATGGATCGCATCAGAATTGTCGGCGGCAACAAGCTTGCCGGAAGCATTCCGATTTCGGGCGCCAAAAACGCAGCACTTCCGCTGATGATCGCCTCGCTGCTCACCGACGACACGCTGACGTTGGAGAACGTGCCGCATCTGGCCGATGTCGAGCAGCTGATCCGCATTCTCGGCAATCACGGCGTCGACTATTCGGTCAACGGCCGCCGTGAAAAGCAGCAGGAAGGCTATTCGCGCACCATCAATTTCTCCGCCCGCAACATCGTCGACACCACCGCGCCCTATGAGCTGGTGTCGAAGATGCGTGCGTCCTTCTGGGTCATCGGGCCGCTGCTGGCGCGCATGGGCGAGGCGAAAGTGTCGCTGCCCGGCGGCTGCGCCATCGGCACGCGCCCGGTCGATCTGTTCCTCGAAGGCCTGCAGGCGTTGGGCGCCGATCTTGACGTCGACACCGGCTATGTCATCGCCAAGACCAAGAACGGCCGCCTCGTTGGCAACCGCTACGTGTTCCCGAAAGTGTCTGTGGGCGCCACCCATGTGCTGATGATGGCGGCGTCGCTGGCCAAGGGTGAAACGGTGCTTGAGAACGCCGCGTGCGAGCCCGAGATCGTCAATCTCGCCGACTGCCTCAACGCCATGGGCGCGAAGATTTCCGGCGCCGGCACGCCAACCATCACCATCGACGGCGTCGAGGTGCTGTCCGGCGCCCGCGTCCGGGTCATTCCGGACCGCATCGAGACCGGCACCTATGCCATGGCCGTGGCAATGACCGGCGGCGACGTCGTGCTGGAGGGCGCCCGCCCCGAGCTGTTGCAGACCGCGCTTGACGTCATTGCCCAGACCGGTGCCGAGATCACGCCAACCAATTCCGGCATCCGCGTGCGGCGCAACGGCGCCGGCATTGCGCCGGTCGACGTGACGACAGCGCCCTTCCCGGCTTTCCCGACCGATTTGCAGGCGCAGTTCATGGGCCTGATGACCATGGCCAAGGGCAAGTCGCGCATCACCGAGACGATCTTCGAAAACCGCTTCATGCATGTGCAGGAGCTCGCCCGGCTCGGCGCCCACATCACGCTCTCCGGCCAGACGGCGATCGTCGACGGTGTGTCGAAGCTTAAGGGCGCGCCCGTGATGGCGACAGACCTGCGCGCCTCGGTGTCGCTGGTGATTGCCGGCCTGGCGGCCGAAGGCGAGACCACGGTCAACCGCGTCTATCACCTCGACCGCGGCTTCGAGCGGCTGGAGGAAAAGCTCTCGGGCTGTGGCGCGGTGATCGAGCGGATTTCCGGGTAAGCGATTTTCGCAAGGCCTGGCGAGCGGTCGGACGGACTGGAAGACCTCCAGATTCCTGCCTGAGCATGATCTTTTCCGAAAACCGGTTTCCACTTTTCGGGATCATGCTCTAACAGAAGGCGGAACAGTCAACTTTCAGGTGCGAAATCCGCATGAATGCCCTCAAGCTTGTCGCCCTCGACGATCAGGATCTGAGCATCGTCTCGGCCCATGTCCAGGATGCTGTGATGAAGGTCGGCGACCTTGAATTCCTGCCGGCGGCCAAGCGCTTCGTGCTGACCATGAACCGCTTCGTCTGGGAGGCGAAATCCGGCCTGTTCCGCCAGCACAATGAGCGGCGGCAGGCAGTGCTGCATTTCGACCGCGTGCTCGGCGCCAAGACCAACGGCATTGCCCGAAACAAACCGGCCGAGGTGCTGTCGCTGCTGGCGATCAGCTTCGTCGAAATCAGCAAGCCGGCCGGCATCGTCGAACTGATCTTTGCGGGCGGTGGCACGATCATGCTCGATGTCGAGTGCATCGAGGCCCGCCTTGCCGACATTAGCGGCGCCTGGGAAGCAACCTCGCGCCCCGTGCACAGGGCCTGAGCGCATCAGATGGCCATCACGCTCCGCCAGTCCGAAACCGATTTCGAACAGCGTTTCGCCGCCTTCCTGTTGACCAAGCGGGAGGTGTCGGAGGACGTCGATGCCGCCGTGCGCGCCATCATCGCGCGCCTGCGCGCCGAGGGCGACGCGGCACTGATCGACTACACGCTGAAATTCGACAAGGCCGACCTGAACAAGCTCGGCATTGCCGTTTCCAGGGACGACATCACCAAGGCTTATGCAGATGCCGATCCGGCGACGATCGAGGCACTGAGCTTCGCGCGCGACCGCATCCGCTCCCATCACGAGCGGCAGAAGCCGAAGGACGACCTCTATATCGATGCCGCCGGCGTCGAGCTCGGCTCGCGCTGGACGGCGATCGAAGCGGTCGGGCTCTATGTACCGGGCGGCACGGCGAGCTACCCGAGCTCGGTTCTGATGAACGCCGTGCCGGCCAAGGTGGCGGGCGTCGAGCGCATCGTCATGGTGGTGCCGGCGCCCGGCGGCGTCATCAACCCGCTGGTGCTGGTGGCGGCTGATATTGCCGGCGTGTCCGAGATCTACCGCGTCGGCGGCGCGCAGGCGATCGCCGCACTCGCCTATGGCACCGAGACGATCAGGCCGGTCGCCAAGATCGTCGGGCCTGGCAATGCCTATGTCGCGGCCGCCAAGCGCCAGGTGTTCGGCACCGTCGGCATCGACATGATCGCCGGACCGTCGGAAGTGCTGGTCGTGGCCGACGGCAGCAACGATCCCGACTGGATCGCCGCCGACCTTTTGGCCCAGGCCGAGCATGACGTGTCGGCGCAGTCGATCCTGATCACCGACGATCCGGCTTTCGGCAGGGCAGTCGAACAGGCTGTCGAGCGCCAGTTGCAGAGCCTGCCGCGCGCCGAGACGGCTGCGGCGAGCTGGCGCGACTTCGGCGCGGTGATCCTGGTGCCGGCGATCGAGGCCTCGTTGCCGCTGGTCGACCGCATCGCGGCCGAACATGTCGAGCTTGCCATCGACGAGCCGGAAGCCTTTCTGTCCAGGATGCGCAATGCGGGTGCTGTGTTCCTCGGCCGTCATACGCCGGAGGTCATCGGGGACTATGTCGGCGGCTCCAACCATGTGCTGCCAACGGCGCGTTCGGCCCGCTTTTCCTCAGGCCTTTCGGTGCTCGATTTCGTAAAGCGTACCTCGACCCTGAAGCTCGGGCCGGAGCAGCTCCGGGCGCTGGCGCCCGCGGCGATCGCGCTGGCCAAGGCGGAGGGGCTGGATGCGCATGGACGTTCCGTCGCCATCAGGCTGAACATGTAGCAACCATGTCTGACTACGATCGAACCCGCGCCAGGCTGATCGACGTCGAACTCGACGAATCGATCGGCCGTTCGACGCCCGACGTCGAACATGAGCGCGCGGTGGCGATCTTCGACCTGATCGAGGAAAACAGCTTCCAGCCGGTCAATGACGACGGCGCCGGGCCCTACCGGCTGAAGCTGTCGCTGGCCGAGTCGCGCTTGGTGTTTGCGGTGGCGCGCGAGGACGGTGCTGCCGTCGTCACCCACATCCTGTCGCTGACGCCGCTGCGGCGCATCGTCAGGGATTACTATTTGATCTGCGAAAGCTACTACGACGCCATCCGCTCCTCGACGCCCAGCCATATCGAGGCGATCGACATGGGGCGGCGCGGGCTGCACAATGAGGGTTCGCAGACGCTGATGGACCGGCTTGCCGGCAAGATCGACATCGATTTCGACACGGCGCGCCGGCTGTTCACGCTGGTCTGTGTGCTGCACTGGCGAGGCTGAACTGCCTGCCCCTCTGCCCCGTTCGATCCTGTTCCTGTGCGGTATGAACGCCGTGCGCTCGCCGATGGCCGAGCAATTGGCGCGGCGCATGCTGCCGGCCGCCACCTTCGTCGCCTCGGCCGGCGTGCGCGGCGGCGAGCGCGACCCTTTCGTCGACGCGGTGCTTGCCGAGGAAGGTCTCACGCTCGGCGAGCGGCAGCCGCGAACCATGGACGACCTCGAGGACGACTATTTCGACCTGATCGTGACGCTGGCGCCGGAAGCGCACCACGCCGCGCTCGAACTCACCCGCTCGCTCGCCGTCGACGTCGAATACTGGCCGATGCCGGACCCGACCGGCGCCGGCGGCACGCGCGAGCACATCATGGCTGCCTATCGCGACGTGCGCGAGCGGCTGAAGGCGCGGATATCCGGCCGTTTCCTCGCGCCGCAGGCCAAAAACGCCGCGGATTAAGCGTGTTCACAAGCGCACGATTATCATATAGGTTCCGCCGCAAATTCCGGCCGGCGCGCTGGAACTGCCATCCAAGCAAAGGTATCGAATGCCGAAGGAAGAAGTCCTCGAGTTTCCGGGTGTCGTGACGGAATTGCTGCCCAACGCGATGTTCCGGGTGAAGCTCGAAAACGAACACGAAATCATCGCCCATACGGCCGGCCGCATGCGCAAGAACCGCATCCGCGTGTTGACCGGCGACAAGGTCCTGGTCGAGATGACGCCCTACGACCTGACCAAGGGCCGCATCACCTACCGTTTCAAGTAAGATCAAGAGCCTGCCGGAATCGCGATGAGCATTTTGCAGAAGCTGGTGCTTGCTTCGGGTTCGCCGCGCCGGATCGAGCTTTTGCAGCAGGCCGGCATCGAGCCGGACCGCGTCTTGCCGGCCGATGTCGACGAGACGCCGCTGCGCGCCGAGCATCCGCGCTCGCTGGCCAAGCGGCTGTCGAAGGAGAAGGCCGAGAAGGCGCTGGCCTCGCTGCAGAGCGAGGACGACCATGCGCCCGCCTTCGTGCTCGCCGCCGACACGGTGGTGGCCGTCGGGCGGCGCATCCTGCCCAAGGCCGAGACGCTCGACGACGCCGTGAATTGCCTCGGCTTGCTGTCGGGCCGCTCGCACCGGGTCTATTCCGGCATCTGCCTGATCACGCCGGGCGGCAAGCAACGCCTGCGCCTGGTCGAGACCAGGGTGCGCTTCAAGCGGCTGCCGCGCGAAGAGATCGACGCCTATGTCGCCTCCGGCGAATGGCGCGGCAAGGCCGGCGGCTACGCTGTGCAGGGCCTGGCCGGCTCCTTCGTCGTCAAGCTGGTCGGCTCCTACACCAACATCGTCGGCTTGCCGCTCTACGAGACAGTGGCGCTGCTTTCCGGCGAGGGCTTCAAGGTGCACACCAGCTGGCTCACCGCGCGGCCATGAGCCTGGACGACAAGGTGACGCCGCTGCGCCCGAAGCGCCCCTGCCCCGAATGCGGCAAGCCCTCGGCGCGCGAAACCTATCCATTCTGCTCGACGCGCTGCAAGGACATCGACCTCAACCGCTGGCTGAAGGGTGCCTACGTCATCTCGGCCCGCGACGACGAGGAAGAGCCGGACACGGACGGGCCGAAGTAAGTTATTCGGCGCCGGCGCTGCGACCAATCCCCTTCGCCCCGTTTACGGGGAGAAGGTGCCGGCAGGCGGATGAGGGGCAGCGTCGACCGCGACAATTACACGTATCGAGGGCGCCATCATCTGCCCGAAGCAATTGCCCTGGAAATCAACGCTTAAGCGCTGGACAGGTGGAATTCCCGTGCTATAACCCACGCGCTTTCAAGGGGCGCCCACGGCGCTTTCCTGAAATCCGGTCAACGAAATCTCGTTTGCCGGCGAGGCCCAGATAGCTCAGTTGGTAGAGCAGCGGACTGAAAATCCGCGTGTCGGTGGTTCGAATCCGCCTCTGGGCACCATCACTTCCCTCAAGAAAATCAACGGTTTTGGTAATCAGGTGCGGTGTACCCATGCCTGTTTCCATGTTGCAAACCGCAGGTGTGGCGGCTCGGAAGATGCGTGGCTGTGATCGAACGCGGCCTCGTAGTTCATCGCGGAGGAACGGTGGCGGCGCTGGCGACCCTGGCTGCGGCGTCTGTGATCGGCTTCTTCGGGTCACAGACGCAATCAGCAACTCCAAGGATCCGGAATGCATTGGATCGCGGAGCCTGGTGAGGATGCCGGGCGACGCTTTTGGCGTGCCCACCGCAGCGCATGTCCTCGACAATCGTCGGAGCTGAGGGTTTGCCATTGTGTGTGCCGTACAGGGAGATCGTCGAAGCCCATGGCAGTTAATACTTTAGGAGACCCTGTGCGGACAGTTTCGAGAAGATTGGGAAGCCCCCTACCCTTATTCGGTACTTACTGCCCCTACATGCCTTTGATAGCTTGAATGACATGCCTGAGGGTTGCCTAGCGCGGTCGCGCGGGGCACTCGGGTTTGCGTCGACTCTGACGCCACAGGCAAGCGTTTCACCAGTGCGGTCGACCCATGGAGGATCCGCAATGGATCACGGGCGGAGATCCAACTGGGCTTCCACGCCCCTCGGCCAATGTCCTGACCGAGCACACGCGACAATAGCTGCTTTGCTTCATGACCGCCGCAAACAGTCGGGCGCCGCCCCGCTGCCCTTCATTCCGATTTGCCTGGTGCTGTTTGGATCTGCGGCAATCGCACTCGTTCCGCCAGAAACGAAACCTCCCGTCACTCCCGTCCAAGTCTCGCAGCCGAGTGGCATCCCGATGGAGCCTGCTGCGGCGGCACAGAAGCGAGCCCTCGAGCGGGAGCAGTCCTGGGTCGACGCACTGAGGCGTGGTCTGAGCGCTGCTCGCATGGAACTCGAGGCAGCTCGCGCCCAGGCGCTTGCCTTGCAAGTCCTGGCAAAGGAGGAGCGCGACCTGGCTGAACGCGAACGCGCAGCAAATGAACAGAGTTTCCTCACGCCACGTAAGGATATCGATGCAATCAAGACCAGCAGCGCGCATGAGGAAAATCTGCCCCGCGAACTGGCCGATGCCCGCCAGGAACTTGCTGCCGAGGCCGTTGCGGCGCGCAATACCGCGGAAGCGTCTCTGGCCGGGACGAAGCAGGCGCTCGACGAGGAGCGCCGGAAGGTCGGGCTCCTGGAGCGAGATATCGCGGAGGCCCGCCAGTCCATCAAAGTGCTGGAGGCAAGCGCGAAGCTGGCGGCGACAACGCAGGCCGGCGCCATCCAGGGCCGGCAGCTTGCCGAAGCGGCGCGCAATACCGCTGAGGCGTCTCTGGCCGGGACAAGGCAGGCGCTTGACGAGGAGCGCCGAAAGGTCGCGCTCCTGGAGCGTGATATTGCCGAGGCCCGTCAGTCCATCGAAGCGCTGGAGGCAAGCGCGAAGCTGGCAGCGGCAACGCAGGCCGGCGCCATCCAGGGCCGGCAGCTTGCCGAAGCTGCAGCAAGGCAAGCTGGCGAGGCGCTCGCACAGGAACGCGAAAGAGCAAGCTCGCTTGCGAGCGATCTTGAAACTGTTCGGCGGGAACGCGACGCGGCAAAGGGGGAATTGACGGCGTTCAAGGAGGCGTGGAAGCAGGAGCGCGAAAAGGCCATTGGCCTGGCCCGCGACCTCGCTTCGGCACGCAAGAACATCGACGCCCTTAAGCGCTCGGCTGAGCGTCGCACCTCGCATGTCGAAAACGCAGCAAAGGCACGCCCCATCGATCGCGCGAGAGCGCGCGCGTCTCAGCGCAGATCGTCGCCCAACTCGGGGCAGCAGGAAGTTGGCAGCGCGGAAGTGCGCAAGTCGCGAGCCGCTCGGCTGATGACGATCGTGCTGCCAGACGCGCTGCTTCCCACCCGGCCGCCGGCTGAGGGATTCCGCCAATGACAGCCGGGGAACGGAGGATTGCGATGCGCAAATATCTCGCGGCCGCTTTCTCGATTGCGATCGCGATCGAGCCTGCCATGGCCCTCGAGGCGGGAGTTGGCACCCGGGCTGGCAATGTCGGGGTTGGTGCCAGTGTGGGCGTCGGCCAGAACGGGGCGTCAGTCGGTGTTGGCGCGGACGTCGGTAGCGTAGGAGGAGCAGACGCCGGAGCTTCGGTCGGAACTGGCAACGGCTCGGTCGGCGCAAGCGTTGGAGCCAGCGGCCAACTCGGCGGCGCAAGCGTTGGAGCCAGCGGCCAACTCGGCGGCGCGAGCGTTGGAGCGAGCGGCCAACTTAGTGGGGAAGACGCCTCGTCCGAAAGTAGCGCAGCAAGCGCCGCTCCAGGCGATAACCCCAGTGATCCCGCCGCCACGGCGGCCGCGGCCGCAGGCGTACCAAAATCCATCGTCCTGCCACGCATCCTCTGGCCCTACAGGAGCGGTCGCTCATCGGCCGTGACGACAATTGAAGCGATACCGGGCACGCCGGGTGCAATGGTTCGCGCCTGCCGTGAGGCGATTGAGCTGGCCGCTATCCCGTTTGGTGTCGTGAATGTACGTGCGATGAGCGCAGGGTCCCTACGCCGTCTGAGCCGAGGCGCAGTCTCGGCCCCGATTGCAGTTCGCATACATTATGCAAGGCAAGGTGGCGCGGAGATCCGGCAGGCGCGAATCAGATGCCACCTCGACGCTGCAGGCAGAGTGATCAAGCTGACATAGGATGTTCGGCCCTGGATTCGCTCGCCCGGCGGATAGGATTGCGCGAACCCAAGCGCCAGGTTGGCGGATACGTTCACCTCAGCGCTGCCAAGGTAAGCCAATCCTGCACCCCGGACTGGCGCCATCGGATGGACAAGGTGCGCGACCGGCTACCCTTGATTCCCAACGGTTTCCTACGCTGAGACCGGGGGATGGCGTCGAGGCGTTAGGCCATTGCGCGGGCGAAATTTGTCAGCGCGCGTCAGCTTCTTCTGCTCCAGGCGCTTTTTCTCGTCCGCAGCGACGATCTGGAACGGCGCCAGCCCTTCCGTCTCGCATTCGCCGGCCTCGCCAAGCGAAACGCCTTTGCTCGCATCGGCCGATTGGCGGATTTGATTTGCTTGGTGATCCCCTATTCCTAGGGCAAACTGCCTGCCGGGGCTGCAGGAGGAGAAATGAGAGCACGTGCAGCTACGGTCGGCGATCTCGAGAGTGTTTTCCGCGGTCTGTCCAAACGGATATCGGACGAGTATGTGGCGGCCGGCAAGGACAGCAAGGCCGCCTACGACAATCTGATGATGAATTTGAAGGAAGGCCGTGCCCATGCCCTTGTCGAGGGCGAAAAGACGGTGGCGATCATCGCCTGGCATGAACATAGCGACGCTGCTGATACGCTGTTTGCCGCGCAGGAGGGTTTCTTCAGCGCCGCCACCATCCGCTTCTGCAAGCGGCACATTCGCCATATCCAGGCGCTCGCCGGCAACCTCCCCATTCGCTCGCGCAGCTGGCTGCAGAGAGCCGACGTCGCCAAATGGTTCCGGATCATCGGCTATGTCGAACGCGGCCAGGAGAATGGCGCTACGATGTTCGAACTGCCACCGGCTCGCGGCGGGTAGCAATCGCAGCGCGTTTGCAAACGCTGCTAGCCTAGCGGGCCTTGGTCGGGCCGGCATTGGACGTTTGCCGTCGCACAGTAAACGCCGCTTGCACCGCGCGGTTGACCGTCACCGGCAGGATCGACATGTGGTTTTCGCCGGCGTGCAATTCGAAGCTGGCAGCGAGCCCGGGGATGGCGTTTAGACGCTCGGCCATTGCGCGGGCGAATTCGTCGGTGCGGGTTACTTTCTTCTGCTCCAGGCGCTTTTGCTCGTCGGCGACGCCGATCTGGAACGGCGCCAGTTTTTCGGTCTCGTATTCGCCGGCCGAGAGGATCACTTGCGCGCTCAAGCCGTCCGGGACGGCGGTCTCGAATGCTTCGAGAAACCGGTCGATGGCGCGGTCTTCCCAGTAGATCGCCGGGCTCGCCGCAATCCAGGTGCGGAAGGCACGCGGGCGGGTGAACAGGGCATAGAGCGCGAACAGGCCGCCGAAGGAGTGGCCGTAGAGCGCCTGCCTGTCAGCATCGATGCTGGCGCGGCTGGCCACGAACGACTTCAGCTCATCCTCGATGAAGGCGAGGAATTGTTCCGCACCGCCGGTCCGCACCTCGGGGCCGCCTTCGTGGAAAGGCGGATAGGTCTTGCCGGGCGGCAGGCCGAGATCCCAGGAGCGCCGCAGCGGATCGTAGGCGCCGGGGACGGGATAGCCGATGGCGACGATGACGCCTGCGCCGACATTGGTGCCCGAGGGGTAGCCTGATTGCGCGCGCACCGCATCGACGGCGGTGCCGATGACGGCGTTGCCGTCGGTCATGTAGAGGACCGGCCAGCCGGCCTCGGGGGCTTCACCGGGCGGCACATGCAGGAACACTCGCCAGGGCTCGCCGCCCGTGGCGGGAACGAAATCGCGGACCGTGGTGTCGGCGATCAAGGCTGGCGTCGACTTGAACATGGAGATCTCCCGAGGCGCAAAAGAGTCAGCGGCGGCGCAGCAGCCACATCAGCACCGGGCCGCCGATCAGCGTGGCGACGAGGCCGGCCGGGATCTGGCGCGGGAAGATGGCGGTGCGGCCGATCCAGTCGGCGGCCACCATGATCAGGGCGCCTGCCAGCACCGCGCCCAGGGCCTGCGGCAGCGCGCGCGCCAGCCCAAGCCGGCGGGCGAGATGCGGCGCCATCAGGCCGATGAAGGTCAGTGGACCGACGATCAGGGTCGAGGCGGCGGTGAGTGCGGCGACCATCAGCAACACCAGCAGCCGCGCCTTGCGCAGGTCGATGCCAAGGCTTTGTACGGCAGGCGCGCCGAGCGGCAGCATGTCCAGCCAGCGGATGAAGACGGGCGCGAGCAGGAACAGGCAAAACGCGATGGCCGAGGTCAGCAACGCCGAACCGACATCGACGCCATAGGTCGAGCCGGTCAGCCAGTTGAGCAGCAGCATGGCGCGCGGATCGCCGGTGGCGGTCAGCACCAGGATCAGCGCGTCGAACAGCGCCGTCAGAGCGACGCCGGCCAAGAGCAGCCGCTCCGGCGCATAGGCGGCGCGGCGACCGAGCGACAGCGTGACCAGCAGGGCGGCGAAGGCGCCGGCGGTGGCGGCGGCTGTCTGGACAGGGCGGCCGGGATCGGCGGCTAAAAACAGCGCCAGCACCATGCCAAGTGCTGCCCCGGCGCTGATACCGAGCACTTCGGGGCTGGCCATCGGATTGCCGGTCAGGCGCTGCATCATCAGCCCGGCCAGCGCCAGCATGGCACCGGCGGCGAGCGCTGCAGTGACGCGGGGCCAGCGCCATGACAGCAAGGGCTGCAGTTGATCGCCTATAGCAAAACTCCAGCCATGCGGCCCCGGCCCCAGCAGCAAGGCGAGCCCGACCAGTACAACCAAGGACAGGCCGAGCGCCGCCAGCACCAGGCCGGGCCGGCGGCTTCGGGGCAGATGCCCGGCGGTCAGCGCCGGGGCTTCGGAGGCGAGCGCAAGGCGCGGCAGCAGCCACAGCAGAAGCGGCGCGCCGAGAAGTGCTGTGATGGCGCCGGTCGGCAACAGGTCGCCCTGCGGTCCGGTCGCCAATTGTACGCCCTGATCGGCGGCCCAGAGCAGCACTGCGCCGAGAAACGGCGCCATGACCAGCCGCTGGCCGAGGCGGCGCGCACCGCCGATGCGGGCGAGCGTAGCGGCGGCCAGGCCGACGAAGCCGATGACGCCGACGGCGGCAACGACGAAAGCAATGAGCGCTACCGCAGCACCTAGCCCGGCGACACGGTAGACGCCGAGCGGCAGGCCAAGGCTGCGGGCGCCTTCGTCTTCAAGGCCGAGCAAGGTCAGTGGACGGACCATGAGGCCGATGGCGACGGCAGCGGCACCGAGGCGCGGCAGCAGCCAGAGCGTCGTCGTCCAGTCCTGCTGGCCGAGCGAGCCGGCGCCCCAGATGAACAGGCTGGCCAGCCATTCATGGCGCAGCACGATGAGGGCGGCGCCTATGGCGCCGGCATAGAGGCTGACGACCAGGCCGGCGAGCACGACGGAGAGCGGCGACAGGCGCTTGTGCCAAGACAGAGCGACAACCGCGACTATCGCGACGAAGGCGCCGGCCAGCGCCACCCATTCGCGGCCGAAGGCGAGCAAGGACGGCGCGGCAAGCGTCGCCAGCGCCAGCGCCAGATGGGCGCCGGCCGAGACGCCGACCGTTTCCGGCGAGGCCAAAGGGTTGCGCAGCACCTGCTGCAGAACAGTTCCAGCGAGCCCAAGTGCTGCGCCACAGAGCAGGCTGACGGCCAGCCGGGGCAGAAAGGTATAGTGGACGAGCACCAGCCGTGTATCCGCGACATCGGGCGTGCCGAGCGCATCGAGCCAGAGCGCCGGCGGCAATTGCACGGCAAGATTGGAGAGCGTGGCGGCGATCGCCGCGGCCGAGAGTACCACGCAAAGCAGGATGGCGCCGAGCGGCAAGCCGGCGGATAGGCGGCGCGGCCAACTCCCACTGGCGCGCCTGCCACCCAGGGCGGCAGTGTCGTTAGCCATGTGCGTTATCCCCGGTCATCGCCTTGGCCAGCACGCGCGCGAAGCGGGCCGCGGACGGCAGCGCGCCGAACATCAGCACGGCCGGCAGGCGCATTATCGAGCGGTTGCGCACGAAGGGCATGGCGTTCCAGACCGGGCTTTCGGTCAGCGTGCCGCCGGCGCCCTCGGGCAAGGGCTCCATATAGGCCAGCCGCGCATCGCTTGCCGTCGCGAGGCCGTCCAAACCGAGCGTGGCAAAGCCCCAATAGTTGGTGTCGCCCGTCCAGGCGTTGCGGATGCCGATGCGATCGAACACATCCTGGAACAGGCTCTGCCGGCCATAGACACGCACATTCCGCGGATCCATGAAGTTGACGATGTAGAGCGGCCGCGCCGACAACGGCGCAAGCTGCTGCCGGATCTCCAGGAAACCGGCCTCAGTCGCCGCAATCAGCGCTTCGCCTTCTTCCTCCTTGCCGACAAGCCGCGCCAGCTGCCGGGTCGCCTCGACGGCAAGCTGATAGGGTCGGCCCTCCTCGGTGTAGATGCCGATGGTCGTCACCGGCGCGACGCGCTCAAGCAGCGGCTTGATGCCATCCAGATAGGGGATGGCCAGGATGATATCCGGGCACAATTGCTGCAGGAATTCGAGGTTGGGCTCGAGCAGCGTGCCGACATCGGCAATCTCCGGCGCCAGCGGCGGCTCGACCACCCATTTCTCCCAGATTTCGCGGTCGGCAATGGCGACCGGCCTGACGCCGAGCATCAGCAAGGTCTCGGTCAGCCCGGCGTCCAGTGAGACGATGCGCAAGGGGCGCGGCGCGGCGGAAAGCGAGCCCGCGAAGGGCAGCAGGAAAAGCCCGAGCGCGCCGCGCCGGGTCATGCTGCCGCACCTGGCCGCCCGCCTGTCATTCTCCGGCACGATCCTGGTCTCCCACTGCGCCGCGATCCTACAAACCCGGCTTGCAGCCGCCGGTGCCAAGCTGACTATGAAACCTGATTTTCATAGTCAACATTTAAGATGACCGAACCGGCCAACAATCTTGGCGACATGGAATCGCTCGGCGCTCTCGCGGTACGCCCGGGCGGGTTGCGCAACGATCGCCGCGCATGGCATCTGTCGCCGACCACCGGGAAGAACACCTGCTAACGCATGACACGGCCGCCCAACATCGCCCGCCGACCACCTCCTGCCGGGGTCAGCCTTTGCCGCGCGCTGTCAAAGCTGGGGCTGTGCTCGCGCAAGCAGGCCGAGGTGCTGGTTGCCGAGGGGCGGGTGCGGGTCGGCGGCAAAGTGGTGCGCAACGGATCGCTGCGCGTCGATCCCGGCCGCGACCGCATCACCGTCGACGGCGAGCGCGTCGTTGCCGAGCGCAAGGTCTATCTGATGGTCAACAAGCCGCGCGGCCTGGTCACCACGCGCGACGACCCGCAGGATCGCGGTACGGTCTATGACTGCCTGGTGGGGCTCGACCTGCCCTTCGTGTCGCCGGTCGGCCGCCTCGACAAGGCCAGCGAAGGCCTTCTGTTGATGACCAACGACACGCATTGGGGAAATGGCCTGCTCGATCCCGCCTCGCATGTCGCCAAGACCTATCACGTGCAGATCGGCACGCAGCCAGACGAGGCGATGCTGGCGCGGTTTCGCGAAGGCGCGGTCGTCGACGACGAGCTGCTGACGGCCGGCTCGATCGAGATGCTGCGCAGCGGCGGCCGCACGGCATGGCTGGAAATCGTGCTCGACGAGGGCCGCAACCGCCAGATCCGTAGGCTGCTCGGCGCCTTCGATGTCGAGGTGCTGCGGCTGGTGCGGGTGGCGATCGGACACTTGCAACTCGGCGATCTCGCCAAGGGCAAGGCGCGGCACCTCACTCCCGAGGAACGGGCGATGCTAGCGAACTGAGCTACGGGCACGCGGCTGCCGTCAGCCTGCTATTTCTGGTTCCACTTGCGGATCACCGGCTCGGTCAGGTCGTGCTCGTAACCGAGCGTGCTGAGGCTTGCGGTGTCCAGCACCAGCAAGGCGCCGTCCTGCGGCGGCAGGCCGAGCCAGCGCGCCGTAAGCACCCGCAGGAAATGCGCGCTCGAAAACACCAGCACGTTGCCGCCGACCGCGCGTAGCCCGCCGAGGATCCGGTCGGCCCTGGCGCCGACATCCGCTGCCATCTCGCCGCCCGGACAGCCGTCGCGAAACACGTTCCAACCGGGTCGTGCGGCAAGGATCTGTTTGGTGGTCAGCCCCTCATAGGCGCCATAGTCCCATTCCTGCAGATCGTCTTTCTTGACGCCGGTCGCGCCGAAGCCGGCCAGAGTGCAGGTGTTGTAGGCCCGCTGCGAGGGGCTCGACCAGACTGCCTGGAACGACAGGCCCTTGAGGCGCTCCGCCACGCCGCGTGCGGCGGCTTCACCCGCTGCCGTCAAGGGTATGTTGGTGCGGCCTGTGTGCTTGCCCGACGCGCTCCATTCCGTCTCGCCGTGGCGAACCAGGTAGATTTCGGGAAACGCGCTGCTCATTCACGGACCTTTCGCCATGGCGGGTTGAGATCAACCTATGCGCCGGCCGGCGAAAAGAACAGGCCGCAGCCGGTGACCGGCTGCGGCCTGCAGAGTCTGGGCCTTGAAGGATCAGGCGGGCTGCAGGCCCGGCAGCGAGAGATCGGCCTCTTCCGGCAGATCGCCTGCCATCGCGGCGGCGAACTTGCTCTGGTCGAGTTCGCCTTCCCAGCGCGCCACGACGATCGTCGCCACCGCGTTGCCGACGAAGTTGGTCAGCGCCCGGCACTCCGACATGAAACGGTCGACACCGAGGATCAGCGCCATGCCGGCGACCGGCACCGAAGGCACGACCGAGAGCGTCGCGGCCAGCGTGATGAAGCCGGCGCCGGTGATGCCGGCAGCACCCTTGGAGCTCAGCATGGCGACGAGCAAGAGCAGGATCTGGTCGCCAAAGGTGAGCGGCGTGTCGGTCGCCTGGGCAATGAACAGGGCGGCCAGCGTCATATAGATATTGGTGCCGTCGAGATTGAAGGAATAGCCGGTCGGGACGACCAGGCCGACCACCGAGCGGTTGCAGCCGGCGCGCTCCATCTTGGCCATCAGACCGGGAAGTGCCGCTTCCGAGGACGAGGTGCCGAGAACGAGCAGCAGCTCTTCCTTGATGTAGCGGATCAGCGCCAGGATCGAGAAGCCGTTGTAGCGGGCAACGGCGCCGAGCACCACAATCACGAAGAGGAAAGCAGTCAGATAGAAGGTGCCGATCAGCATGGCGAGGTTGGCGATCGAGGCGATGCCGTATTTGCCGACGGTGAAGGCCATGGCGCCGAAGGCACCGATGGGCGCGGCCTTCATCAGGATGGCGACGAGGCGGAAGATCGGCGTGGTCAGCGCCTGCAGGAAATCGACCACCGGGCGGCCGCGATCGCCGACCAAGGCGAGAGAAACGCCGAACAGCACCGAGAAGAACAGCACCTGCAGGATATCGCCCTTGGCGAAAGCGCCGGTGATGGTGTCGGGGATGATGTTCATCAGGAAGCCGACGATGGTCGTGTCATGCGCCTTCTCGGTGAAGGTCGTCACCTTGGTGGCGTCGAGTGTCGCCGGATTGATGTGCATGCCGGCGCCGGGCTGGACGACGTTGGAGACGACGAGGCCGACGACGAGCGCCAGCGTAGAGAAGAACAGGAAATAGATCATCGCCTTGCCGGCGACGCGGCCGACCTTCTGCAGATCGGAAACGCCGGCGATGCCGGTCGCGACCGTCAGGAAGATCACCGGCGCGATCACCATCTTGACCAGCTTGATGAAGGCGTCGCCGAGCGGCTTCAGCGACGCGCCTAATTCGGGATAGAAATGGCCGAGCAGGATGCCGGCGGCGATTGCGGTAAGCACCTGCACGTAGAGATGCCGGTAAAAGGGAACTTTGCCGCGCGGTTCGGCGGCAGCGAATGCTGTCTGCATGACGTCCTCCATTGCGCCCCGATCGAAAGCTCGACCTCCCGGGGCAGTTTGACCTCCAACAGCCTCGCGGCTGCTGCAATGGTGTTTGCAACAGGCGTGCCAGTTTCTGCTTGTGAGCTCTTCCGTTTGATTTTGTTTAATATTTTGTGTCCGATCGATGCATCGCCATATCGCGACGTGCGGCCATCCGCATAAGTCGAATTGTGCTTTGTGCGAAATCATGCACAGATAGGCCATGCTGCAACGCCCCGCCGCTGCCCCAGCTCAAGTCCTGTCTTCGTCGCCCGAGCAACTCGGCAAGCGGGTGCGCCGTGCCTGGCTGCTGTTCGCGGCGGTGGCACTCGCGATCACCGCGGCGGCTCTTTACGGCGCCGGCCTCTATGGCCGCAGCACCGAAATCCAGGCACTGGCGGCGCAAGGGCGCACCGACGCCAATCTGAAGGTCGCGTTGCTGCGCGCGGTGCTGGAAAACCCGCGCGCGCTGCCGCTGCTGCTGTCGGAAGACCAGCAGGTGCGTGACGCGCTGACCGAGCGGAGCCCGGCGACGATCGACGTTTTGAACCGCAAGCTCGAAGGGCTGGTCTCGGGCACCAAGGCTTCGGTGCTCTATGTCACCGGCACTGACGGCCTGGCCATCGCCTCCAGCAACTGGCGCGAGCCGACAAGCTTCGTCGGCAACGACTATCGCTTCCGCGCCTATTTCTCCGGTGCGATGCAGACCGGAACCGCTGAGTATTTCGCGCTCGGCAATGTCAGCAAGCGTCCAGGCCTCTACATTTCGCGCCGCGTCGGCAGCGCCGCGGCACCGCTCGGCGTCGTCGTCGTCAAGATGGAGTTCGACCAGCTCGAGGCCGACTGGCATGAGGCGAACCGCCCGGCCTATGTTAGCGACGAACATGGCGTCGTGCTGATCACCAGCGTACCGTCCTGGCGCTTCATGACAACGGCACCGCTTGGCCAACCCGTGCTTGGCGAAATCCGCAACGCCCAGCAGTTCGGCGACGCGCCGCTGGTGCCGTTGCCGATCAACCGGCCGCAAGCCTTGAGCGACGACATCGCGCTCGTCCATGCCATCACGCCGGGCGGCAGCGAAGCTGAATATCTCAGGCTCTCGACCCCGATCGCATCGACGCCGTGGCGGCTCGACTATCTCGTTCCGGTGGAGGCGCCGATTGCTGCGGCTCAGCGCGAAATGCGGCTTCTGGCACTCGGCGTTGTCGGTCCACTCATTGGCCTTGCCGCCTACCTGTTGTGGCGACGGCAGTCAGCCCAGATGCGGATCGCCGCCGAACAGGCGGCACGCATCGAGCTCGAACGCCGCGTCGTCGAACGCACCGAGGATCTGAGCCGCGCCCGCGACCGGCTGCAGGCCGAGATCACCGGACATCGCAGCACAGAAGCGAAGCTGCAGGTGGTGCAGCAAGAGCTGGTGCAGGCGAACCGGCTGGCCATCCTCGGCCAGGTCGCGGCCGGCGTCGCGCATGAGATCAACCAGCCGGTCGCCACGATCCGCGCCTATGCCGACAATGCCCGCGTCTTCCTCGACAGGAAGCAGACCGTACCGGCCGAAGAGAATCTCGGCGCCATCGCCGCACTCACGGAACGCATCGGCACCATCACCGAGGAGTTGAAAGCCTTTGCCCGCAAGGGCCGCACTGCGGCCGAGCCTGTCGAATTGCGCGGCGTCATCGAAGGTGCGGTGGTCCTGCTTCGAAGCCGCTTTGCCGGCCGGCTCGACGCGCTTGATATCGCGCCACCACCGCCGGGCCTCAAGGTGAAGGGCAACCGGATCCGGCTCGAACAGGTGCTGATCAACCTGTTCCAGAATGCGCTGGAGGCGCTTGACGGCCGCGAGAACGCCAGGGTTGAGGTGTCGGCCAAGGAAACGGCTGACGGCGTGACCGTTAATGTGTCGGACAACGGGCCGGGCATTCCGCCCGAAATCCTCAAGTCGCTGTTCACACCGTTCAACACTTCGAAGGAAAAAGGCCTCGGGCTCGGGCTCGTCATTTCGAAGGACATCGTCGCCGACTATGGCGGACGCATCGAGGTTGCGAGCGACGACCGCGGCACCCGTTTCACCATCCATCTTGCGAAAGCAGCATGACCAGCAACGATCCCGCATCGGTCGTCCTGATCGATGACGACATCGATCTCCTGAAGGCCACAAGGCAGACGCTGGAGTTGGCCGGGTTTTCGGTATCGGCCTTTAGGGCGGCGGCCGATGCGCTGGCCGAGCTCGACGCCGGTTTTAGCGGCGTCGTGGTGTCCGACATCAGGATGCCGGAGATCGACGGCCTGCAGCTTTTTGACCGCATCCTGGAACTGGACCCGGACATTCCGGTGATCCTGATCACCGGACACGGCGACATCGCCATGGCCGTCAAGGCGATCAGGGACGGTGTCTACGACTTCATCACCAAGCCTTTTGCCGCCGACCGGCTGGCGCAAAGTGTCTGGCGCGCGGCGGAAAAGCGCCGGCTGGTGATGGAGAACCGAGCCTTGCGCGAGGCGGCCGAGCAGGCGCAGGACGGCCTGCCGCTGATCGGCCAGACGCCGGCGATGGAAAGGCTGCGCCGCACGCTCAGGCAAATCGCCGACACCGATGTCGACGTGCTGGTGACCGGCGAAACCGGTTCCGGCAAGGAGGTGGTGGCCAGTCTGCTGCATAGCTGGAGCCGCCGCGCCAAGGGCAATTTCGTCGCGCTGAATTGCGGCACGCTGCCGGAGACCGTGATCGAGAGCGAGTTGTTCGGCCACGAGGCCGGCGCCTTCACCGGCGCGCAGAAGAAGCGGATCGGCCGCATCGAGCATGCCAGCGGCGGCACGCTGTTCCTCGACGAGATCGAAAGCATGCCGCCGTCGACGCAGGTGCAGATGCTCAGGGTGCTGGAAATGCGCGAGGTGACGCCGCTCGGCACCAATGAGGTGCGGCCGGTCGACCTGCGCGTCGTCGCCGCCGCCAAGGTCGATCTCGGCGATCCCAGCCAGCGCGGCGCCTTTCGCGAAGACCTCTACTATCGGCTCAACGTGGTGACGATCTCGATCCCGCCGCTGCGCGAGCGCCGCGACGATATTCTT
Source organism: Mesorhizobium monacense (assembly GCF_056781675.1). NCBI lineage: Bacteria > Pseudomonadati > Pseudomonadota > Alphaproteobacteria > Hyphomicrobiales > Phyllobacteriaceae > Mesorhizobium > Mesorhizobium monacense. The sequence goes on from NZ_CM165567.1 coordinate 4,940,548, forward strand.
CTCCTGTTCGGCTACTTCGCCGAGCGTGCGGCCACGCGGTTCCGGCGTTCGGTGCCGGCGGTGCCGGCCGCAGTCCAGCGCCATCTCAGGGAGCACGACTGGCCGGGCAATGTGCGGGAACTGGCGCATTTCGCCGAACGCTTCGTGCTTGGTCTGGAGGAAGGCAGCAGGGCTCAGGCCGCCGCGCCTGTGGAGCTGGACGACGCCATGCCGTTGCCGGAGCGGCTGGAGTGCTACGAGGCCGACATCATCCGCGAGACGCTTGGCCGCAATGACGGCGACGTCAGGCGCACGATCGAGGCGCTGGGGATTCCGCGCAAGACCTTCTACGACAAGTTGCAGCGGCACGGCATCGTGCGCAGCGATTTCTCCAAATAGATCAAGCCTGTGGAACCAGATCGCCCATCTGACCGTTGAGCTTGGCTGGCAAACCGTGGCACGTTGGCACCAGAGGGCGGCGAACATATCGCCGCGGTGGCGTTGCCGGTTGCGCTCGGCAAGCGTTGATGGTTTGTTGCCGCTCAGCGGAGAACGAGTGATGCGCGAATCCATCGGTCAAGACGAATATGGCTCGGCCAACCCCTTCGATCCGGACGACCTGCCGAATCTGAACACGATCGGACCGGCAATGGGCAGCGGAAACGATTTCGAGAAATATGCCGTCGCCGTCATCATCGTGTTCGGCGCCCTGATCATCGGTGGGCTGATGGCCGCCTCGATGACCTTCGGGCACCGCAACGGCTTCCTGTTCGCGCTTGGCGGCGCCACCTCGGCCTGGATATCGGGCAATGCGCTGCTGCTTGACCGGCCGCGACTCTATGCCCTGTTCGTCGGCATCGCGGCCGTGTTGCTGATTGCGTCGACCATAACGTTGGTCGTCTAATAGCCCAGCGCCTCGCCGGATGCGGCGCGGCTGTCGATGGCGCCGTTGTAGCGGGCGCCGCCGCCTTTCTCGATTTCCGCCAGGCTCTTGCCGCCGACCAGTATGCCGGCAGCCTGGCCCCAAGTCGTGTCGCCGAGATCGAGGTGATAACCCATGCCGGCCAGCAGTCTTTCGGTGTCGGGCGACAGTCCGAACGGCTCGACATAGACCGTGTCGGGCAGCCACTGATGGTGGATGCGCGGCGCGTCGATCGCCTCCTGGATGTTCATGCCGTGGTCAACGACATTGACGATCGCTTCCAGCGTGATGGTGATGATGCGCGAGCCACCGGGGCTGCCGATGACCATGAACGGCTTGCCGTCCTTGGCCACCACGGTCGGGCTCATCGAGGATAGCGGCGTCTTCTTCGGCTGGATGGCGTTGGCTTCGCCCTGGACGAGCCCATAGAGGTTGGGCACGCCCGGCTTCTGGGTGAAATCGTCCATCTCGTTGTTGAGCAGGATGCCAGTGCCGTCGGCGACGACGCCGGCGCCGAAGGAGCCGTTCAGCGTGTAGGTGACCGCAACCGCATTGCCGTCATTGTCGATGATCGAATAGTGAGTCGTCTCCTTGCTCTCGCCAAAACCCTTCGGCATCAGATCCTGCGAGACGCCGGCCCGGAATGGATCGATCTTGTCGCGAATGTCCTTGGCGTAGCCCTTGTCGAGCAGCTTCGAGACCGGATTGTCGACGAAATCCGGGTCGCCAAGCGCCGAGTTGCGGTCGACATAGGCGTAACGCATCGCCTCGACCATGGCATGGACCGTCTCGGCCGAACCGGCGCCGAGATAGGACAGCGGGTAGCCTTCCAGCACGTTGAGGATCTCGCAGATGATGACGCCGCCGGAACTTGGCGGCGGCGAGGAAATGATCTCGTAGCCGCGATAAGAGCAAGTCACCGGCTTCAGCTCGCGCACCGCGTATTGCTCGAAATCCGGCTTGGCCAGGATGCCGCCCTTGGCGCTGCTTGCCTTGACGATGGCGTCGGCGATGGCGCCCTTGTAGAAGGCGTCAGGCCCCTTCTCGGAGATCGCAGACAGCGAGGCGGCGAGGTCCGACTGCACCAGCTGCTCGCCAAAGCCATAGGGTTTGCCGTCCGGTTTCAGGAAGATGGCGGCCGCCGCCGGATCCTTCGCCAGCCGGTCTGCGTAGCGGGCAAAAAAGCCGGCATCGCCCTGATTGAGGACGAACCCGTCCTTGGCGTAGGCAATCGCCGGCGCCATCAGATCCTGCCGCGACAACGTGCCATATTTCTCGCGCGCAGCCTCGAAGCCGGCGACCGAGCCCGGCACGCCGACTGCAAGGTAGCCGTCGAGGCTGGCGCCCTTCACCGGCTTGCCGTCCTTGTCGAGATACATGGTCTTGGTCGCAGCCAGCGGCGCGCGTTCGCGGAAATCGAGGAAGGTCGACTTGCCGTCCTTGAAGCGGATGGTCATGAAGCCGCCACCGCCGATATTGCCGGCGTTCGGGTACACCACGGCCAGCGCATAGCCGACGGCGACCGCCGCATCGACGGCGTTGCCGCCCTTCTTCAGCACCTCGACGCCGACTTCAGACGCCAGATGCTGGGCCGTCACCACCATGCCGTGTTCGCCCTTCGCCGGTGTGGGCGAGGCTGCGAAGGCGGCCGCGGATGGTGTGAAGGCGATTGCAAGCGAAAGGCTGACGGCGATCAGCGTCCGGCGGGTCAAGGGCATGGCGGGGCTCCGGGGCGTGGGGTGCGCCTAGAAGAGCCGGTTGGGGCGGCCGAGTCCACCAGCAACGGTGACCAGCTGGATCAAATCAGATGTCAGGTGTGTCAGACGATGCCGCCTGAGCCCCCGGCTACCGCCGGCCGTTCCGCCGCCACCTTCGCTCGGTAGCCGGCAGCACGATAAGCGGCGACCGGATCGATAGCGCCGCCGGTCTTCAACCGCGCCATGGCCAGGATCGGCTCGACATCGGTGCGGTAGGCCGCTTTCAGCGTCTGGGTCGCCATCAGCGCGTCATTGGTGTCCTGGTGACCTTCCAGCGCCTTGCGGTCGACCAGCAGCGCCTGCGCATAGGCGCGCTGCACCTCGACCGCCGACAGCATCAGGCTTTCGATCGGATCGGTGACATTGTGGCTCTGGTCGAGCATGTGGGCCGGATGAAAACCCTCGGCACCCGAAAGCTCGGCATCGACCAGTTCGTTGAAGACCAGGAACAGCCGGTAGGGATCGATCGAGCCGGCGTCGAGATCGTCATCACCATATTTCGAATCGTTGAAGTGGAAGCCGCCGAGTTTCTTGAACTGGATCAGCCGCGACACGATCATCTCGATGTTGACGTTGGGCGCATGGTGGCCGAGGTCGACCAGGCAGAAGGCCTTGTCGCCGAGTTCCTGGGCAATCATGTAGTTGGTGCCCCAGTCCTGCACGACCGTCGAATAGAAGGCCGGCTCATACATCTTGTGTTCGGTAAACAGCTTCCAGTCGTCCGGCAGGCCGGCATAGATGTGCTTCATGGCGTCGAGATAGCGCTCGAACGCCCTGGCGAAATTGACCTGGCCGGGGAAATTCGAGCCGTCGCCGATCCACACCGTCAGCGCCTTCGAGCCCAGCGTCCTGCCGATCTCGATGCATTCGAGATTGTGCTCGACCGCCTGGCGGCGCGTGCCGGCATCGGCATGCGACAGCGAGCCGAATTTGTAGGAGAGTTTCTGGTCCCTGGCATCCGAGAAGGTATTGGAGTTCATGGCGTCGAAGCCGAGGCCGAAGCGCGAGGCCGCCTGTTTCAGCCGGTTCGGATCGGCCTTGTCCCACGGGATGTGCAGCGAGACGGTCGGCGTCGCCTGCGTCAGCTGGCGGATAACGGCGCAGTCCTCGATCTTGTCGAAGATGTCGCGCGGCTCGCCGGCGCCGGGAAAGCGGGCAAAACGGGTGCCGCCAGTGCCGACGCCCCAGGACGGGATCGCCACCGCGAATTTTTCCACCTTGTCGCGGATGGCGTCGATAGAGATGCCGCGCCGGTCAAGGCGCTCGCCAAGCGATTGATAGTCGCGTTCGAGGTTCGCCTTGCGCACGGCGTTGTCCTTGTCGACGATTTCGGCGGAGATGATGGTTTCGGACACTGCAATTCCTCCCAATATGCGTTCTGCCGGCGCCGCCCCTCATCCGCCTACCGGCACCTTCTCCCCGTATTGAGACGGAGAGAAGGGAAGCGCTTCGGCGTTGGCGCCCCTCGGCGATCGACTAGCGGGTAAAGCTCTGGGCGTTGCCCGCGTCGACATTGATGATGTTGCCGGTCGACTTGGCCGACACGTCGGAGGCGAAAAAGTAGATCGCCTCGGCAATGTCCTCGGGGAAGACCGAGCGCTTCAGCATCGAGCGCGAGCGGTAGTGCTCTTCCAGATCGTCGGTCGACATCTTGTAGGCGGCAGCGCGCTGTTCCTTCCATTCGCCGGTCCAGATCTTGGAGCCGCGCAGCACGGCGTCCGGGTTGACGACATTGACCCGGATCTGCGCCTCGGCGCCCTCCAGCGCCAGGCAGCGCGCGAGATGGATTTCGGCCGCCTTGGCTGTGCAATAGGCGGCGGCGTTGGGCGAAGCGGCAAGGCCGTTCTTGGAAGCGACGAAGACGACGTTGCCGCCGATCTTCTGGGCGCGGAACAGCCGGAAGGCCTCACGTGACACGAGGAAATAGCCGGTGGACAGGATGTCCATGTTCTTGTTCCACAGCGCCAGCGTCGTCTCCTCGATCGGCGCCGAGGAGGCAAGGCCGGCATTGGAGACGAGAATGTCGATGCCACCGAATTCGACCGCGGTCTCGGCGAAACCGGAGATTACCTGGTCCTCTGATGTGACGTTGATCAGCACCGGCCGCACGAAATCCTTGCCGTAGGCCTTGGCTAGTTCCTCATTGGCGCCGGCGAGTGCCGTCTCGTCGATATCGGCCAGCACGACGCAGGCGCCTTCGCGCAGCAAGCGGTTGGCGGTGGCGCGGCCGATGCCGCCGGCGCCGCCGGTGACCAAAGCGATCTGGCCGGCCAGCGCCTTCGGCTTCGGCATGCGCTGCAGCTTCAGATCCTCGAGCAGCCAATATTCGATGTCGAAAGCTTCCTGTGCGGGCAGGCCGGCATAGGACGAGACGGTCGAGGCGCCGCGCATGACGTTGATGGCGTTGACGTAGAACTCGCCCGAGATGCGGGCCGTCGCCTTGTCGCCAGCGAAGGTGAACATGCCGATGCCGGGCATCAAATAGACGACCGCATTGGGATCGCGGATGGCGGGCGAGTCTGCATGCTTGCAGCTGTCGTAATAGGCCTGGTAGCCGGCGCGGTAGGCAGCAATATCGTCGGCGAGACGCGCGATGACGGCATCGACATCGGGATTTGCGGGATCGAACTCGATGACCAGCGGCCGGATCTTGGTGCGCAGGAAATGGTCCGGGCAGGAGGTACCAAGCGCCGCCAGCGGCCGCAAATCCCTGGAATTGACGAATTCGAGCACGGCGGCGGAATCGTCGAAATGGCCGAGCTTGTGGCTCTTCTCCGAGATCAGGCCGCGAATCCGCGGCATCAGCTTTGCGGCCACGGCGCGGCGCGCCTCAGCATCGAGCGATTTGACGATTTCGCCGCCGAAAATCGCCACGCCTTCGGACCGACGCTCGAACCACTCCATCGCCTGATTGATCACCGCGATCGTCGTCTCGTAGCATTCCTTCGGCGTGTCGCCCCAGGTGAACAGGCCATGGCTCTCTAGGATGACGCCCTTGGCGGCGGGATGCTCGAGACAGAATTTTTCCAGCCACAGGCCGAGCTCGAAGCCCGGCCGCTTCCATGGCAGCCAGCCGATGGCGTCGCCGAAGATCTCTTTGGTCAGCGTCTTGGAATCCTTGGCCGCGGCGATGGCGATGATGGCATCGGGGTGCATATGGTCGACAAACGGCTTCGGCACGAAGGCGTGCAGCGGCGTGTCGATCGAGGCCGCGCGCGGATTGAGGTTGAAGGTGCAGTGCGGCAAGAAGCCCACCATCTCGTCCTCATGCGCAAGCCCGCGATAGAGGCCCTTCAGCGCGCGCAATTTGTCCATGTATAGGGTGGCGAAACCGTCCAGCTTGATCGAGGCGCTGTCGCCGCCCGAGCCCTTGACCCACAAGACTTCCACGCTCTCGCCGGTCAGCGGGTCCTTCTGCCAGATCTTGGACGAGGTGTTGCCGCCGCCATAATTGGTGACGCGCTTGTCGGAGCCGAGCGTGTTCGAGCGATAGACGAGGCGTTCCGGTTCGCTCATCGACGCCGCCTTGGCGTCGTCCCACAGATTGGCAAGGCGCGAGCCGGAGCGCTTGTCGAGCATTTGAATATCCTCCCGTGAGACACGCGAACAGTGCGGTCGAGCTTGGCCAAATGTCTACGCTAGCGGCGAGATTGTCAATCACAAACGATCAACTCCGATCATACTGCACTGCACAATGAAAATATATGATTGGAAATGATTGACACTGCGCGTTTTGGGTGCCTAGATGCCCAGGCAGGGAGGAACCATGCACGAGAAAGAGCGCCACAGGATCATTCTGTCCGCCGTCCAGGAAAAACCTGTGGTGACGGTGCAGGAAATGGTCGACCTGACGGACTCGTCCGAGGCGACGATCCGGCGCGATATCGCTGCCTTGCACGTTCAAAAGCGCCTGCGCCGTGTGCGTGGTGGCGCCGAGGCGATCTCGCCGCCGCAGTTCATCGGCCTTGCCGGCCGGCCCTTTTCCGTCAACGAAACGCTGAATGCCCAGCAGAAGCGGGCGATCGCCCGGGAAGCAGTGGAACTCTGCAAGGATGGCGAGCCGATCATCATCAATGGCGGCACCACGACCTTCCAGATGGTGCATTTCCTGACCGGCCGCCGCATGCCGATCTTCACCAATTCCTTCCCGATCGCCGAACACCTGCTCAAGCATTCCAAGAACACGGTGATGCTGTCGGGCGGCACCATCTATCGCGAGCAGAACATCATCCTGTCGCCCTTCGACAATGACGTGACGCGCAATTTCTATGCGCGCCGCATGTTCATGGGCGCGCAGGGGCTGGGGCCGCTCGGCCTGATGGAAGGCGACCCGCTGCTGATCCAGGCCGAGCAGAAACTGATCGACCAGGCCGACGAGCTTGTGGTGCTGGTCAACTCCTCGAAATTCCGCATGCGCTCCAGCCTGATCCTGTGCGGTCTGACACGCATCGCCACGGTGATCACCGACGACGGCATCGAGGACCGCGAAGCCAAGATGCTGGAAACCGCCGGGGTGACGCTGATCGTCGCCCGCAAACCGGCAAGCAACAAGGAAGAATCTTCACTGCAGGCCTGAGGCCAACTCGCGCCCGCAGCGGCGATGGAATGCAACGCTCAAGGGAGGATATTCGATGAGCTTCTTGAAGAAACTGCTGGTTACGGCGGCCTTTTCCGCCGCCATGTTCGTGAATGCCGCCTATGCCGAAAACGTCAAGATCGCGCTGGTGGTGAAGTCGCTCGGCAACGGCTTCTTCGATGCAGCCAACAAGGGCGCCGAAGAAGCGGCCAAGGAACTCGGCGATGTCGAGGTCATCTACACCGGCCCGACCAAGGCGACCGCCGAAGCGCAGATCGAGGTGGTCAATTCGCTGATCGCGCAGAAGGTCAACGCCATCGCCATTTCGGCCAATGATGCGGACGCGCTGGTTCCGGCGTTGAAGAAGGCGATGGAACGCGGCATCACCGTGATCTCGTGGGATTCGGGCGTCGCTCCCGAAGGCCGCCAGCTTCACCTCAACCCGTCCGACACCGGCCTGATCGGCGAGACCATCATCAAGCTCGCCGCCGACTATCTGCCGGAAGGCGGCGATGTCGCCATCCTGTCGGCATCCTCGACCGCGACCAACCAGAATGCCTGGATCGAGGCGGCCAAGAAGGTGCTGCCGGAGAAGTTCCCCAAGATCAAACTCGTCGCCACCGTCTATGGCGATGACGACTCGGCCAAGAGCACCGACGAAGCCAAGGGCCTGTTGAAGTCTTATCCGAATCTCAAGGCGATCATCGCACCGACCACGGTCGGCGTCGTTGCCGCCGCCCAGGTGGTGACCGACGAAGGCCTCATCGGCAAGGTCAATGTCACCGGCCTGGCGCTGCCGTCGGAGTTCAAGAAGTTCATCGACAATGGCTCCAGCCAGGCGGTCGCGCTGTGGAACCCGATTGATCTCGGCTACTCGGCCATCTACCTCGCCCATGACCTGGCGGTGAAGAAGGAAGAGGCCAAGCCCGGTGCGACGCTGTCGATCGGCCGCGTCGGCAAGGTGACGCTCGACGACACCAATTCGGCTGCAATGGCTCCGCCCTTCCAGTTCGACAAGACCAACATCGAGAAGTTCTCCAAGATCTATTGATCCTGGCGTCCTTCAAGCTGATGCGGCGGGGCTCACGCTCCGCCGCATCTTCAAACGGACCTGGAGCGGTTCAGCTTTTGATAGAACCGCCGACCGCTCTAAGCATTTTGTTTTTATGCAATTCTGGATCGAAAACCGCTTCGCACCTTTCCTGGGATTGCTCTAGCTTCAGGGCCTGATACGGATATGGACACGACAGCCCAGCACGAATTGGAGACGGAACGGCCCGAGCCCTCCGCCCCGCGCCTGACGCTCTCAGGCATCTCTAAGAGTTTTCCCGGCGTACGCGCGCTGCATGATGTCAGCCTGTCGCTCTATCCCGGACAGGTGACAGCGCTGATCGGCGAGAACGGCGCCGGCAAGTCGACGCTGGTCAAGATCATGACCGGCATCTACCAGCCCGACGCCGGCACGATCAGCATCGACGGCGAGGCCGTTGCCGTGCACAGTGCCCACGCCGCCTTCGGCCATGGCATCACCGCCATCCACCAGGAAACAGTGCTGTTCGACGACCTGTCGGTTGCCGAAAACATCTTTCTCGGCCATGCGCCGCGCACCCGCTTCGGCACCATCGACTGGCGCACGATGCGCAAGAACGCCCGCGAGGTTCTCGACACGATGCGCGCCGGCCATATCGACGCTGACACGCGGCTGAAGGATCTCGGTATCGCCAACAAGCACCTCGTGGCCGTCGCCCGCGCCATGTCGATCGACGCACGCATCGTCATCATGGACGAGCCGACGGCGGCACTTTCGATGAAGGAGATCGAGGAGCTGTTTCTGCTCATCGAATTCCTCAAGAGCGAAGGCAAGGCGATCCTGTTCATCAGCCACAAGTTCGACGAGATCTACCGCATCGCCGACCGATACACCGTGTTCCGCGATGGCGAGATGGTCGGCGCAGGCCTGCTCAAGGACGCCGACCAGGGCAAGATCGTGCGCATGATGGTCGGCCGCAACGTCGACCACATCTTTCCGCAGCGCAAGGCTGATATCGGCGCGCCGGTGCTGTCGGTCACCGGCCTGTCGCATCCGACCGAGTTCGACGACATTGGCTTCGAATTGCACAAGGGCGAGATATTGGGCTTCTACGGCCTTGTCGGCGCCGGGCGCAGCGAGGTGATGCAGGCAATATCGGGCATCACGCGCACCAGCAGGGGCACAATCACGCTCGAGGGAAAGGCCATCGCGCCGAAATCGGCTGCTGACTCGATCGAAGCCGGCATCGTCTACGTGCCGGAGGAGCGCGGCAAGCAGGGCGTGGTGATCGGCCTGCCGATCTTCCAGAATGTCTCGCTGCCTTCGCTGAAGCGCACGTCCAAATCCGGGATGCTTCGCCTGGCGGAAGAGTTCGCGCTGGCCCGCTCCTACACCGAGCGGCTCGATCTGCGCGCCTCCTCGCTCAGCCAGGATGTCGGCACGCTTTCCGGCGGCAACCAGCAGAAGATCGTCATCGCCAAATGGCTGGCGACGGCGCCCAAGGTGATCATCCTCGACGAGCCGACCAAGGGTATCGACATCGGCTCCAAGGCCGCCGTGCATGGCTTCATGGCCGAACTGGTGGCGCAAGGCCTGTCGGTGATCATGGTGTCGTCCGAATTGCCCGAAATCCTGGGCATGTCCGACCGCGTCGTCGTCATGCGCGAAGGCCGCATCGCGGCTGTCCACGATAACAAAGGGCTAGACGCCGAGACGCTGGTGAGGACAGCAGCGGGGATCGCGGCATGAAAAACGTCGTCAAATACCGCGAGATCTGGCTGCTTGCGGCCATCGCCGTGCTGATCGGCCTGATCTCGACGCGCTTCCCCGGTTTTGCAGACCCGGCCAATCTGCGCCAGGTGTTCAACGACACCTCGATCCTGATGATCCTGGCGCTCGGCCAGATGGTGGTGATCCTGACCCGTTCGATCGACCTGTCGATGGCCTCCAACCTCTGCTTCACCGGCATGGTGGTGGCGATGCTGAACGCCGCGCATCCGGCCATCCCGATCCCGCTGCTGATCGTCATCGCACTCCTCGTCGGGCTGGTGCTCGGCGCCGTCAACGGCTTGCTGGTGTGGCGGCTGAACATCCCCTCGATCGTGGTGACATTGGGCACGCTCACTATCTATCGCGGTGCCACTTTCGTCATTTCCGGCGGCGCCTGGGTCAATGCCGACCAGATGAGCCCCGACTTCATCAATCTGCAGCGCGCGGCCTTCCTCGGCATTCCGGTGCTGTCATGGATCGCGCTCCTCGTCATCGCGCTGTTCTTCCTGGTGATGACGCGCACCGCGCTCGGCCGCTCGATCTACGCCATCGGCGTCAATCCGACCGCGTCGGTCTATGCCGGCATCGATGTCGGCCGCACCAAATTCATCGTCTTCTGCATTTCCGGGATGATCGGCGGGCTCGCCGGCTATCTGTGGATCTCGCGCTATGTGATTGCCTCGGTCGAGGTCGCCAACGGCTATGAGCTCAACATCATCGCCGCCTGCGTCATCGGCGGCATCTCGATCGCCGGTGGCATCGGCTCGGTCGGCGGGGCGGTGCTCGGCGCGCTGTTCCTCGGCATGATCTCCAACGCGCTGCCGGTCATCAACATCTCGCCCTTCTGGCAGATGGCGATTTCGGGCAGCGCCATCATCCTGGCTGTGGTGCTCAATGCGCGCGGCGAACGCCGGCAGGGCCGCATCATCCTCAGAAAGGCGGAAGCGGCATGACCGACACCCCTGCCCCGCGCCACATCCCGGACCGGCTCGACAAGCCGCTCTCTTCGGCGATCTTCTCCTGGGAGGCGCTGCTGGTCGTCGTCGCGGTCGCGATCTTTGCCGTCAATAGTTTTGCGTCGCCCTATTTCCTCGATCCGTGGTCGCTGTCGGACCTGACCTTCAACTTCACCGAAAAGGCGCTGATTGCGCTCGCCATGGCGCTGTTGATCATTTCCGGCGAGATCGACCTGTCGGTCGCCGCCATCATCGCGCTCGCCTCGACCATGATGGGCATGGCCGTGCAGGCCGGCGCCGGCACGCCGGTTCTGGTCTTGATCGGCATCGCCGTCGGGCTCGGCTGCGGTGCCTTCAACGGGCTGCTCGTCACCAAGCTCGGCCTGCCGTCCATCGTCGTCACCATCGGCACGATGAGCCTGTTTCGCGGCATTGCCTTCATCGTGCTCGGCGACCAGGCCTACAAGGGCTATCCAGCAAGCTTCGCCTTCTTTGGCCAGGGCTATGTGTGGTGGGTGGTGTCGGTCGAGCTGACGTTGTTTCTCGTGGCGGCCGTCATCTACTGGTTCGTGCTGCACCGGACGAGCTTCGGCCGGCGGGTCTTTGCCATCGGCAACAATCCGGTGGCGGCACAGTTCTCCGGCGTGCGCGTCGATCGCATCAAGTTCATCCTGTTCTGCCTGACCGGATTGATGTCGGGCATCGCCGCGGTGCTGATCACCTCGCGGCTCGGTTCGACCCGGCCTTCGATCGCGCAAGGCTACGAGCTCGAAGCCATCACCATGGTGGTGCTCGGCGGCGTCAGCATCCTCGGCGGCGCCGGCAGCATTCTGGGCGTCGTGCTTGCCGCCTTCATCATGGGGCTGGTGACCTTCGGCCTCGGCCTGCTCAACGTGCCGGGCATCGTCATGTCGATCTTCATCGGGCTGCTGTTGATCATAGTGATTGCGCTGCCGATCGTCTGGCGGCGGCTGCGCGGAGGCTTCGCCTGATGGAAAAATACGCCTTCAAGATGAGGCTCAATCCCGGCATGAAGGCCGAGTACAAGCGCCGCCATGACGAGATCTGGCCGTCGCTGGTGGCCCTGCTGAAACAGGCCGGGGTGTCCGATTATTCGATCCATATCGACGAGGAGACCAACATCCTCTTCGGCGTGCTGTGGCGGCGGGACGATCATGGCATGGCCGACCTGCCCAAGCACCCGGTGATGCAGCGCTGGTGGGCGCATATGGCAGATGTCATGGAAACCAACGCGAAGAACGAGCCGGTGGCGGTGCCGCTGGAAACCATGTTCCATATGGCATGATGCGCCACGTCGCCGTCATCGATATCGGCAAGACCAACGCCAAGGTGGCGCTGGTCGATCTTGCGTCCATGCACGAGACAGCGCTGCGCCGCACCGCCAACGCGGCCTCCACTAATGGCCTCTACCCTCATCACGATGTCGAAGCCCTGTGGGCCTTCATCCTCGACAGCCTCGCCGCGATCCACCGCGAGCAGCACATCGACGCCATATCGATCACCACCCATGGCGCGACGGCGGTGCTGGTTGATGCCGAAGGCAAACTGGCACTGCCGGTGCTCGACTATGAATTCGCCGGGCCGGACGCGCTTGCCAGCGACTATGATGCGATCCGTCCACCCTTTACCGAGACCGGCACGCCGCGCCTGCCCGCCGGCCTCAACATCGGCGCGCAGCTGTTCTGGCAGCAGAGGCATTTTCCAATCGAATTCGCCCGAGCGGCGGCGATCCTGATGTACCCGCAATACTGGGCCTCGCGGCTGACCGGCGTCGCCGCCAACGAAGTGACATCGCTCGGCTGCCACACCGATCTGTGGAACCCCTGGAAGGCGGATTACTCGCCGCTGGTCGACGAGATGGGCTGGCGCCGGCTGATGGCGCCGGTACGACCGGCGAAGGACCGGCTGGGGCCGATCCTGCCTGCGCTTGCACAACAAACCGGGCTAGACCCGCAAACGCCGGTGTTTTGCGGGCTGCACGATTCCAACGCCTCGCTGCTGCCGCATCTGCTTGCCGACCCGCCGCCTTTCTCGGTCGTCTCGACCGGAACCTGGGTGGTGTCGATGGCGGTGGGCGGCGACAAGGTGGCGCTCGATGCGGCGCGCGACACGCTGGTCAATGTCAACGCGCTCAGCGATCCCGTTCCGTCAGCGCGCTTCATGGGCGGCCGCGAATTCTCGCTGCTCACCGAAGGTTCCGCGCAGGACTGGAGCGACGCAGATGTCGCCGCCGTGCTGGCACGCAGGACATTGTTGCTGCCCTCGACCCAGAAAGGCTCGGGGCCTTATCCGCATCACGCCGCGCAGTGGCTCGCGGCTGAGGACATCACCGAAGGCCAACGCTTCGTCGCCGTGTCCTTCTATCTGGCGCTGATGACGGCGACTTGTCTGGGCCTGATCGGCGGCGATGGTCCGGCGATCGTCGAGGGCCCGTTCGCCCGCAACCGGCTTTTCACCCGGATGCTCGCCGCCGCGACGGCGCGGCCGGTCATTGCCTCGGAAGCGGCGACCGGCACCAGCATCGGCGCCGCGCTTCTGGCGACCGATCGCGGCGCGGTCGGAAGCAGGGGCGAAAAGACCGAGCCACCGGCCGATCCAGCCTGGGCCGACTATGCGCGCGCGTGGCATACGGCGGTCGACGCAAGTTGATCAGAGAATCCGCTTGCCGAAAGCCGACATGACGAAGTTGATCGTTTCGGTCGCCAACCGCGGCTCGAGTTCGACCGTCAGCCCGGAAACATCCATCGACAGCAGCCCACCGGACAGCGCGATCGTCTCCATCGCCTGATGCGTCTCGCGCACGGTGATGCCGCCGGAACCCGCCGCCCAGCCGGCGAACTCGGTCACCGTTGGCGCGTAGCTGACGTGAAAACCTTGCGTGCCGGAGGAGGCGATGTGGATGGCCTCGCGCATGACTTCGCGCATGCCCATGGCGTCGACGTCGGTCATGGTGAAGGCGGAAACGCGCGAATCGTTCAGCACCCGCGCCTCGGCCGGATCGGCATGGCGCAGCCCGACAATGACGACGTTTTCCGGCGACAGCTGCGGTTGCAGGGCGCCGGGCTTGTGGTCGAGGCCGAGCGTCCGCGCCAGCACGGAGACCTCGGGCAGGTTGATGCCTTCCTCGTCTTCCGGCATCAGTGCGGCAATGGAATCGATCCAGATCAGGCCGAAGGAATGCGTGGCACGCGCTGTCGCCGTCAGCGCCCTGTGGGCGATGCGACGGTCGGCGCCGACGGTCAGCCGGATCAGACCGGATGGCGGCCGTTCGACATCGGCGAGCTCGACGACGTCGAAATTCATCGCCTCCAGCCGGGCGCCGGTCGCCTCGCGCGCCACGATTCCAGCCGCCGCCGGCTCGGCCGAGATCGACACCATCTTGCGGCCGGAATAATCCTCGACATCGTGCATCGGGGCCTTTTCGACATATTCAGAGGTCATTGCCAAAAGCATGGCGCCGTAGCTCATGCGGAAGGCGACGCGGTCACCGACAGCGGGCGGCGGATCGGCGTCCTGCACATCGAGCAGCAGGTGGTCGCTGGAGGCACCGAGCACGCGAATACCCTTGGCAATGGGCACCAGCCCTTCGACCAGCACGTCCTCGCGGCCGATATTGGCGATGGCGCGCAGCCTGTCGCCTTCATCGGGAAACACCGGCTGGTTGCCGAAAGCGTCGTAGCCGGACTGGCCGATCGGCCGCGACGGCTTCAGCTTGACCTCGATCATGTCGCTGGTCAGGCGGCAGGCATCGGGTTCGAGTTCATCCCAGGGCGTGTCGCGGAAGGTTTCGACGCCGCCTTGCAGGATCGCCTCGCCGACTCTCAGATTGTTGATGCCGGCGGGCAGACGTCCCTCGAGCAGCAGCGGCAGCGACGACGAGGCGCCGCCCGAGATCCAGTCCAGGCTCTTGCCGGACAGGCGCTCGGTCTTGTAGGCGTGGGCGACGAGCTGGCCGAGGTTTTCCTCGGTCGGCATGATGGCGCCGAAGCAGCCGAGATTGGTGCCGATGCCGGCGATGCGCACGCCCTTCATCTCCAGGATCTGCTCGACCGTGGGGACGAGATCGTTCGGCCAGATGCCTTCCCGGAGATCGCCGAGATCGATCATCAGCATGATGTCGTGGACGCGGCCCATGCGCTCGGCGATGCGGGCTATCTCGCGGATGATGGTGAGTTCGGATTGCAGGCTGATGTCGACGCTGCGCACCACCTCCTCGACGCGGGCAACCGGCGGGCTGCGCAGCAGCATGATCGGCGCGGTGATGCCGCTGTCGCGCAAGCGCCGGATGTTCTCGAAGCGCGACTCGGCAATGCCGGAAACACCGCCGCGCAGCATGGCGCGCGCCACCTGCGGCATGCCGCAGGTGCCCTTGGTGACGCCGAAGACCTTGATGCCGGAGAGCGCGCAGCGCTCGACGATGGTGCGGGCGTTGCGCTCGATGCGGCCGAGATCGATGGCGACTTGCGGTCCGGACATCGCTAGTTCCTGTAGACCAGCCCTTGCGGGTCGATCTCGGGCTTACGGCCAGCGACGAGGTCGGCAAGGAATTTCCCCGAGCCGCAGGCCATGGTCCAGCCGACATGGCCGTGGCCGGTGTCGAGATAGAGGTTCGTGTAGCGGGCCTGGCCGATGACCGGCACGGAGTTGGGCATCATCGGCCTGAGGCCGGCCCAGAGCTCGGCCTTCTTCTCGTCGAAGGCGCCGGGGAAAAGCTCCTTGCCGGTCCTGAACATGGCGGCGAAGTCTCTGGGACGAAATGTGCGGTCGAAGCCGGTGAATTCGGCCGTGGACGCAAGCCGCAGCCGGTTGCCGAGCCGGGAGTAGCCGATCAACTGGTCTTCGTCGGCGCCGCCCATGGTCGGCCCCTTGCTCTCGTCCTCCAGGGGAATGGTCGCGGTGTAGCCTTTCACCGGATAGACCGGCAGGTCGATGCCGTAGCGGCGGCCAAGCAGGCCGCTTTCCGGCCCCATCGAGATGACGACGGCGTCGCCGGAGACCGGGCCGGCCGAAGTCATCACAGCGCGCACATGGTCGCCTTCGACGTCGAGACCCTCGACCGCCGTGCCGTAGAGAAACTTCACGCCGAGCTTTTCCGCAGCGTAGGCGGCGAGTTTCTCGACGAACTGCCGGGAATCGCCGGTCTGGTCGATCGGCGAATAGACGCCGCCGGCGATCTTGTCCTTCGCATCGGCAAGGCCGGGCTCGAGCTCGATCAGGCGGTCGCGACCGACGATCTCGATCGGCAGGCCATGTTTGGCGAGAAACCGGTAGTTGTCGGTGCCGGTGTCGAGACTGTGCTGCGAGCGGAAGAAATAGAGGATGCCCTTCTTGCGCTCGTCATAGTGGATGCCGGTATCGGCCGAGAGCGCGTTGATGCAGTCGCGGGAGTAGAGCGCCAGGCGCAATTTGACCTGACTGTTGGCGCGCAGGCGCGATACCGTGCACTGGCGCAGGAAACGCAGGCTCCAGGCCAGGAAATACGGATCGAAGCGCAGCCGCACCTTGATGCCGAGATCGTGGTTGTAGAGCGCGCGCAGGAACGTTTTCAGCGCCGCGGGTGAGGCCCAGGCTGTGGCGTCGCCGGGCGACACCAGCCCGGCATTCGACTGGCTGGTGCCGCGCGCCGGGGCCGGATGACGTTCGATCACCGTCACCTCGTGGCCGTCGTTGGCCAGATAGTAGGCGGCGGCCGTACCGACAACACCGGCCCCAAGCACCAAAACCTTCATGCCGCCCCCCAAGGATCAAATATGGCCAAAGCGCCTCCACGCTCCGCCGAGAAGCCCTTCAATAGCGCTTCTGCGAGCGCGGGACGAGCCCTTGGTCTATAGGCTGGCTACCGCGCCGAGTTCTTGCTGCTCAGGATCCGCTCCCAGGCAAGCGCGTCGGCGACGATCAGGTCGAGGTCGTCGCGCTGCGGCGTCCAGCCGAGCTCCGCACGTGCAAGCTCCGAATTGGCGACCACGGCGGCGGCGTCGCCCGGGCGGCGGTCCCCCATCTTCACCTCGAAATCATGGCCGAAGGCGCGGCGAACGCTGTCGATGACTTCAAGCACCGAATAACCGTGGCTGTAGCCGCAATTGGCGACCAGGCTGGCACCCCCGGCGCGCAGCCGCTGCAGCGCCAGACGATGCGCCGCCGCCAGGTCGCTGACATGGATGTAATCGCGCATGCAGGTACCATCCGGGGTGGAATAGTCGGTGCCGAAGACCTGCATGAAGGGCCGCTTGCCGAGCGCGGTCTCGCAGGCGACCTTGATCAGATGCGTGGCGCCCGGCGTCGACTGGCCGGTGCGGCCCCTGGGATCGGCGCCGGCGACGTTGAAGTAGCGCAGCGCCGTATAGCGCAGCCCGTGCGCAATCGCCGCATCGCGGAGCATCCATTCGCTCATCAGCTTGGACAGGCCGTAGGGCGATACCGGCGCCAGGCTGGCGTCCTCGCGCACCGGCTCCAGCCCGGCGCCGCCATAGACGGCGGCGGTCGAGGAAAAGATAAAATTGGGCACGCCTTCGCGCACCGCGGTCTCGATCAGCGTGCGTGTCTTGCAGGTGTTGTTCTCGTAATAGCTGAGCGGGTCGGCGACCGACTCGGGAACCACTATCGAGCCGGCGAAATGGATGATCGCGTCGACCTTGTTTTCCCTGATGATCGAACCGACCAGCTCCCTGTCGGCGACATCGCCGACGACGAGCTTCGCCTCGGGTGCCACCGCCCATTCGAAGCCGGTCGAAAGCCGGTCGAGCACGACCACGCTCTCGCCCGCATCCAGAAGTTCCCAGACCATGTGGCTGCCGATATAGCCGGCACCGCCCGTTACCAAAACCGTCATCCCGAATCCTCGCACCTTCTGATTTATCGGAAACTGTCTCAACAAGCGCCTTACTGGAAAGCCCGCCGCAAGGCCATTAAAACCCTCAATGTTAAATCGGTAACAGTCGCTCCGGCCTGCGGCATGATACCGAAACAAAATTGATCCACATCAAGGGAATAGGCCACGAACCGTGGACGTTAGGAACAGGTCCGGGGCGTGGCATTTTGACCAAAAAGGTCCGGTGGACGCCAAAGGGGGCAATGACTATGATCCCGCGCAAAACTTGGGACGTCGACATGAACTATCAGCGGTTCTTCGAGGAAGCGATCGACCAGCTCCATGCCGAGCGGCGCTATCGCGTTTTTGCCGACCTCGAGCGCATCGTGGGCAAATTCCCGCGCGCCATCTGGCGTTCCAACGGCCGCGCCCAGGAAATCACCGTCTGGTGCTCCAACGACTATCTCGGCATGGGCCAGCATCCGGACGTCATCGCCTCGTTCCAGAACGCGGCCGGCAAGATGGGTTCGGGCGCCGGCGGCACCCGCAACATTTCCGGCACCAGCAACCCGCTGGTCCAGCTTGAGCTGGAACTGGCCGACCTGCACGACAAGGAAGCGGCACTGGTCTTTACGTCGGGCTTCGTCTCCAACGAAGCGTCGATCTCGACCATCGCGCGGCTGCTGCCCAACTGCCTGATCATCTCGGACGAGCTGAACCACGCCTCGATGATCGAAGGCGTGCGGCGCTCGGGCGCCGAAAAGAAGATCTTCCGCCACAATGACGTCGCGCATCTGGAAAGCCTGCTGCAGGCGGCCGGCCGCGAACGCGCCAAGCTGATCGTGTTCGAAAGCGTCTATTCGATGGATGGCGACATCGCGCCAATCAAGCAGATCGTCGACCTCGCCGAGCGCTACAACGCCATGACCTATATCGACGAGGTGCATGCCGTCGGCATGTACGGACCGCGCGGCGGAGGCATCACCGAGCGCGAAGGGCTCGCCGACCGCATCGACATCATCGAAGGCACGCTCGCCAAGGCATTCGGCACGCTCGGCGGCTACATCACTGGCACAAGTGCCGTCATCGACGCCGTACGCTCCTATGCGCCGGGCTTCATCTTCACCACGGCGCTGCCGCCGGCGATCGCGGCTGCCGCCACCACGTCGATCCGCCACCTGAAGCGCTCGCAGGCCGAGCGTGACGCGCAGCAGCGCCAGGCGTCGCGGACCAAGGAGATTCTCGGCGCCGCCGGCCTGCCGGTGATGAACTCGCCGACCCATATCGTACCGTTGCTGGTCGGCGATCCCGAACTCTGCAAGATGGCCAGCGATCGCCTGCTCGGCGTGCACGGCATCTACATCCAGCCGATCAACTATCCGACGGTGCCGCGCGGCACCGAGCGGCTGCGCATCACGCCGACGCCCTTCCATTCCGATCAACTGATCGCCGAACTGCAGGACGCCCTGGTCGAGACTTGGGACGCACTCGGCATCCCCTATGGTGCGGCGGGCCGCCCCGCGGTCGCCAAGAGCGACCGGATTATCCCTCTATTGGTTCCGAAGTCAGGTGGCTGAAGGGCGTCTGATCCTCAGCTGCTCAAACCGTCCTCATCCACTTCGCCAGCCGGTGCGCGGCTTCCTCGAGCTGGTCGAGGCGGCGGTGGAAGCATAGCCTGAGGAAGGCTTCGCCGCCGGGGCCGAAGGCGGTGCCGGGCGCCAGGCCGACATTGGCCTGGTCGACGATGTCGAAAGCGGCGGTTCGGGAATCGGTGATGCCGTCGACCGTGAAGAACAGGTAGAACGCGCCCTGCGGCACGGTGAAACGCGCCTTGCCGGTTGCGTCGAGGATACCGCAGACCAGATCGCGCGCCGCCCGCGCCCGCTCAACCTGCTCGGCGATAAAGGCATCGCCCTCGTCGAGCGCCGCGACGGCACCGCGCTGCATGAACTGGGCAACGCCCGAGGTCGAATACTGGATCAGGTTCTCGAACACCTGCTGCAGGGCGGGATGGGTCTTGATCCAGCCGACGCGCCAGCCGGTCATCGCCCAGTTCTTGGAAAAACTGTTGACGAACAGGATGCGGTCTTGCGCCGTCGCAATGTCGAGGAAGGACGGCGCACGGCCGTGACTGTAGTGGAACAGCGCATAAATCTCGTCGGCGATGATCCAGATGCCCTTTTCGCGGGCAAGGTCGAGGATCGCCTGCAGCGTCTCCCGGTCGGCGGTCCAGCCGGTCGGGTTGGACGGCGTGTTGACGAACAGCGCCTTGGTCCTTGGCGTGATCGCGGCTGCGATCTTGTCAACATCGCAGGACCAGCCATTGCCGGACTGGTCGAGTGTGACCGCAACCGGAACGGCGCCAGCGACACCGGCAGCGGCGGCGAAATTCGGCCAGGCCGGTGACAGATAGGCGACCTCGTCGCCACTGCCGGCGACCGCGTCGATGGCCACCTGGATGGCGTGCATGCCGGAGGCGGTGACAATGAACTCGTCCGCGGCAAAGGTCTTGCCGAAATGCCTGTCATAGTAGCGAGAAAGCGCCTGTCTCAGCTCCGGGATGCCCTTCTGCCAGGTGTAGAAGGTCTCGCCGGCGGCCAGTCCGCGGGCAGCGGCGTCGCTGATGAAGGCAGGCGTCGGCAGATCGCCCTCGCCGGCCCAGAGCGGGATCAGGCCGTCGCGCAGCCGGCCGTGATTGACGACGGCGACGATACCACTTTCGGGCGCGGCGCGGGCCTCGGCGCGTAAATTCTGGATCAGGGTCATGCAAATGTCCGTTGGTTTCGCGACAGCTAGCCTGTTTTGAGGCAGGCGAAAACAGAAAACCCCGGCCGCAAGCGACCGGGGTTTTGGTCCAGAAACGTTGCTCCGGCTATCTCTTGGCCAGCAGATCGCGAATTTCGGTCAGCAGAGCGACATCGGCGGGCGGCGGCGCGGCAGGCGCAGCCGGCTTTTCTGTCTCGAGCCGCCTGCGCAGATCGTTCACGGCCTTGACCATCAGGAAGATGATGAAGGCCATGATGAGGAAGGTCAGCGCCACCGTGATGAAGCTGCCATAGGCCAGAACCGCGCCCTGCCCCTTGGCCGCGTCCAGCGTCGGGGCGTTGACGGCCGAGGAAAGCCCAAAAAAATAGTTGTTGAAGTCCAGTCCACCGAAGATCGCGCCGACGATTGGCATGATGATGTCGTCGACCAACGAAGTGACGATCTTGCTAAAGGCGGCGCCGATGATGACGCCGACAGCCAAGTCCATCACATTTCCCTTGGAAATGAATTCCTGGAATTCCTTCAGCATTCGACCCTCCGTGCCATGGCCGCGCTGCCGCCTCCACCCGTCCCTTCGGCGCCGGCCCGCATCCACCATAACAAAAACCCTTGGTTGCAAAACGGGGAAAATGGCAAAGGCACCGGTTTCGCCTTACCTTGGGTCATTGGCCGAATACGCTGACAAACCCGGGCGCCATGCGCCGAAAGCCGCGATGGACTCGACCTCCAAGCTGTGATTGCGTCTGTACCAGGAGGACTTTCGGGCCGTGCAGGGCTGGTTCATCGTCATCATCGCGATCGCATATGTGACGCTGCTGTTCGTCATCGCCAGCCTTGGCGACCGGCGCTCGGCAACGGCAGGGTCTGACCGCGCCCGTCCGTTCATCTATGCGCTCAGCCTCGCCATCTACTGCACCTCCTGGACCTTCTTCGGCTCGGTCGGCCTGTCCTCCGAACGCGGCCTCGAATTCCTCGGCATCTATACCGGCCCGGTGCTGGTGTTCGTGTTCGGCTTCCCGCTGCTCAACCGCATCGTCAGGCTGGCCAAGACCGAGAAGATCACCTCGATCGCCGACTTCCTCGGCGCCCGCTATGGCAAGAGCTTCACCGTGGCGGCGATCGCCACGCTGATCGCGACCATCGGCGCGGTGCCCTATATCGCGCTGCAATTGAAGGCGATCTCCGGCTCGGTCAGCCTGATGGTCGAGCACTACACGGGATCGCCACCCTCCTTCGATCCGTTCGTCAGCGACATCTCGCTGGTCGTAGCTATGCTGCTGGCGCTGTTTGCGGTGCTGTTCGGCACCCGCCATGCCGATGCCACCGAGCACCAGGACGGCCTGGTGCTCGCGGTGGCCGTGGAAACCGTGGTCAAGCTCGCCGCCTTCCTGGCGATCGGCCTGATGGTGACCTTCCTGATCTTCGGCGGACCGGGCGACATGTTCGACAAGCTCGCTGAGAATGGCGAAGTGCGGCAGGCGATGGGCTACAACACCTCTTTGGCCACCTGGCTGGTGCTGACGTGCCTCAGCGGCTTTGCCATCATCATGCTGCCGCGCCAGTTCTACGTCACCATCGTCGAGAACCGCGGCGAGGCGGAACTGCGCACCGCGACCTGGGTGTTTCCGCTCTATCTCGTCGCGATCAACCTGTTCGTGCTGCCGATAGCTTTCGCCGGACTGTCGCTGGTCGGGACCAGGACCAGCAGCGACCTCTATGTGCTGTCGCTGCCGCTGTTCAGCGGCCATGATGTGCTGGCCATGGCCGCCTTCATCGGCGGCCTGTCGGCGGCGACCGCCATGGTCATCGTCGAAAGCGTGGCGCTGTCGATCATGATTTCAAACGACCTCGTGATCCCGCTGTTCGTGCGCCGCTTGCTCAAGACCACCACCTCCGAGAGCGAAGACTGGTCGTCGCTGATCCTCAATGTCCGGCGCGGCGCGATCTTCGTCATGCTGTTCATCGCCTTCCTCTACTATCGCGAGAGCACCAACAGCGCGCGGCTGTCCTCGATCGGCCTGATGTCGTTCGCGGCCATCGCCCAGTTCGCGCCGGCGCTGATCGGCGGGTTGATCTGGCGCGGCGCCAATGGCAGGGGCGCGGCGCTCGGCATGGTCGCCGGCATCCTCCTTTGGGGCTACACCCTGCTTTTGCCCTCGCTTGCCTCACCCGATGCCGACATTCTCGTCCACGGCCTGTTCGGCTTCGAGGCTTTGCGGCCGCAGGCTCTGTTCGGCACCGTTGCCGAACCGTTGAACCACGGCGTGCTGTGGAGCCTGTCGATCAACGCGGTGTTCTTTGTCCTAGGCTCGCTGTCCCGAGCGTCTGTGCCGCTGGAACGCATTCAGGCCTCGATCTTCGTGCCGCGCGAGGCTGGCCCGATGCCCAGCCTGCGCCGCTTCCGCACCGCCATCACCGTCAACGACCTCAAGGACACGATCTCGCGCTATCTCGGTGTCGAGCGCACCGAGCGCTCCTTCCAGTCCTTCGAAAAGACCAACGGCACCACGCTGCACGGCAACGAGCAGGCGAGCATGGACGTCATCCGTTTTTCCGAGCAATTGCTGGCGAGCGCCGTCGGTTCCTCGTCGGCGCGGCTGATTCTGTCGCTGCTTTTCCGCCGCAACGACCGCGAATCCAAGGATGCCTTTCGCCTGCTCGACGACGCCACCGAGGCGCTGCAGCACAACCGCGACCTGCTGCAGATCGCGCTCGACCAGATGGAACAAGGCATCACCGTCTTCGACCGGGATTTCCGCCTGATCTGCTGGAACCGCCAGTACCGGGCGCTGTTCGACCTGCCCGACGAGATGGGCCAGGTCGGCGTCTCGCTCGACCGCATCCTGCACCATCTCGCGCAGCGCGGCGACATTCCGTCCGACCAGCGGGTGGCGATGCTCAACCGCCTGACCAGCTTCGTCAGCCCGTGGCAGATGGAGCTGAAGACCAGCGGCCGCATCCTGGAGCTACGCTCCAACCCGATGCCTGACGGCGGCATCGTCGCCACCTATGCCGACATTTCCGGGCGCGTCGAACAGGATCTGGCGCTGAAGCGGGCCAATGAATCGCTTGAGCAGCGGGTCAAGACGCGCACCATCGAACTGACACGCGTCAATGAGGAGCTGGCGCAGGCGCAGATGCTGGCCGAGGAGGCCAATCTCGGTAAGACGCGCTTCCTTGCCGCCGCCGGCCACGACATCCTGCAGCCGCTGAATGCCGCACGCCTCTATTGCTCGTCGCTGATCGAAAAGGCCGGCAAGGGTCCAGCCGGCAAGGCGGCGGTCAACATCGAATCCTCGCTGGAATCGGTCGAGACCATTTTGGGCGCCGTGCTCGACATTTCCCGCCTTGATGCGGGCGCAATGAAGCCGGACGACACCGCCTTCAGCCTGGACGGGCTGCTGCGCCAGATCGGCAACGATTTCCGGCCGCTCGCCGCCGAAAAGAAGCTCGGCCTGACCATCATGCCGTCGTCGCTCTCCGTGATGACGGACCGCAATTTGTTGCGCCGGCTGATCCAGAACCTCATCTCCAACGCCATCAAATACACCCGCCACGGGCGCATCCTGGTCGGCGTGCGGCGGCGCGGAGAGCTGGCCGAAATCCAGGTGATCGACACTGGCATCGGCATCGCCGGCGACAAGCTGAACACGGTGTTCCACGAATTCACCCGGCTCGACGAAGGCGCGCGCGAAGCCGAAGGCCTCGGCCTCGGCCTCTCCATCGTCGACCGCATCGCTCGCGTGCTGAGGCTCGAAATCCGGATCTTTTCCAACCCGGGCAAGGGCACGCGCTTTTCCGTGATCCTGCCGATTGTGGCGGCCGAGGCGCCCCGACGCGAAGTCGAGGCGAAGACGCCAGTGCGCGCGACGAATTCGCTGGCCGGATTGCGTGTACTCTGCATCGACAACGACGCCCGCATCCTCGACGGGATGCGGCTGCTGCTCGAAGGCTGGGGCTGCAGCGTCGACACCGTCACGGGTGTCGAGGCGGCATCCGGCATGCGCCGGCCGGATATCGTGCTTGCGGACTACCATCTCGACGGCGGCACCGGACTGGGTGCCATCGAGACGTTGCGGTCAATTCACGGCCATGACTTGCCGGCCGTTCTGGTCACTGCCGACCGCTCCAGAGAGGTCCGCACTGCTGCCGGCGGGCTTGATGTGCCGGTGATCAACAAGCCGCTGAAACCGGCCGTGCTGCGGTCGATGATGGCCAGGGTCAGGCCGCTGGCATCGGCGGCCGAATAATCCGACCCGTATCCAGGGTCAGCCTGCAGCCTGCAGCGGATCGCCGCCGATCTTGGCCAGCTGGATCACCGCCTGGGTGCGGCTGTCGACGCCGAGTTTCTGCAGAATGGCCGAGACATGGGCCTTGATCGTGGCTTCGGAGACGCCGAGTTCGTAGGCGATCTGCTTGTTGAGCAGTCCTTCCGCCAGCATGCCGAGCACGCGCGTCTGCTGCGGTGTCAGCGCCTGCAGGCGCTTGATCAGGTCCGATATTTCGGGGTCGCGCTCGACGCCGAGATCGATGCCGACGGGCGCCGCTATGTCGCCGGCCAGCACCGACTGCACGGCGCCGCGGATCTCCTCCATGCTGGCCGATTTGGAGATGAAGCCCGAGGCGCCGAGATCGAGCGCGCGCCGAATGGTCACCGGGTCGTCATGCGCCGACACCACGACCAGCGGCACGGCCGGGTGAACACCGCGTAGCGAGATCAGGCCGGAGAGGCCGCTGGCGCCCGGCATCGACAGGTCGAGCAGCACCATGTCGACATCCTCATTGGCCACGACCAACGCCTTGGCGCTTTCGAAATCGCCGGCTTCGTGAATGGCGGCGACATCGCCGATGCCCGCAAGCGCCTCTTTCAGGGCGCCGCGGAAAAGCGGATGGTCGTCGGCGATGACGAACGTGTAGCCCGACGGCAAATCGTCCTCCCCAAATCCCGCTGCTGATTGACTGCTTTTACGGGACCGGAACGATTATGCGGTGATGCGCCCTGTTTTCAAGCGGCAAAGCCCTGACTCGGATTTTTCCTTGGAGCGGTTCAGGTTTTGATAGAACCGCCGACCCGCTCCAATCGCCTGTTCTGCCACATTTATGCGGACGCAAAATGATTCCATTTGGCGGCAAAATGCTTGGGCCAACTCAGGTCTTTTGCGAGTTGAGCTGGGCGCCGTCGTCCTTTTCCATATCCTTGACGATGCCCATGAAGCCGCGCAGGAAGCGCTCCATATAGCTCATCGTCTTGTTGAAATCCTCCTCGCTGGGGAGCTTCGATTCGAGGCGGGCGGACAGCGAGTTCTCGAGCCTGGTGACGCGCTCGTCCATAGCCTTCATCGAAGTCTGCAATCGGTCGACCTCGTCCTGGAAGGCGGCGCGTTCGTCGGCCGCCATTTTGCAGACGAGCTGGCCGGCGCGCTCCTCGCAGATCGACATGGCGCCGGTCTGGGTGTCCATGCGGACATAGCCGTTGGCCGACTTTTCCAGTTTGTAGCGGTCGGTCTCCTCGGACCAGGCCGACGCCGCGACCAACGAGACGAGTGCGGCGGGGATCAGTATGTGCTGCAGACGCATGTTCAACCTCCACGAGCCAGTAGACGCACCCTATCACAGGTTTGCGCCGTAAATGGGGAAGAGTTGCCCTTCCCCGCATGATCGGTTCGGACTATAGCGCAACCATGTCTCAGATTATCTACAAGATCGCGCCCGAAGCCTTGTGGCGCGAGGCCGAGAAAAACGGCTGTTTTGCCGGTGCGCCGATCGATATCGCCGACGGCTTCATCCACTTCTCCACCGCCGCGCAGGTGCGGGAGACGGCGGCCAAACACTTCGCCGGCCAGACCGACCTTTTGCTGATCGCCATTGATGGGAACCGGCTCGGCGATGCGCTGAAATACGAGGTGTCGCGCGGCGGCGCGCTGTTCCCGCACCTCTACGCCCCGCTGGATCTCGAGGCGGTAATCTGGGTCCGTCCGCTGCCGCTCGGCACTGACGGCCTGCACCAATTCCCGGCGCTGGAGGCCGAATGAGCGTGCTCGACCGGATTGGCCAAAAACTGCTGTTCACGTTCGATCCGGAAGCAGCCCACGGGCTGTCGATCGCCGCGCTGCGATGCGGCCTGCCGGTTGCCGGGCGGCCGCCACGAGATGAACGACTGAAAGTCAGTGTTTGCCGGATCGATTTCCCGAATCCGCTCGGCATGGCCGCGGGCTATGACAAGAACGCCGAGGTGCCGGACGCGCTGCTTGGCTTCGGCTTCGGCTTCGCCGAGGTCGGCACGGTGACGCCACTGCCGCAGGCGGGCAACCCGAAACCGCGCATCTTTCGGCTGACGGCGGATGAAGCGGTGATCAACCGGCTGGGCTTCAACAATGAGGGCCATGCGGCTGCGGAAAAGCGCCTTGCCGCGCGCAAGGGCCGTAGCGGCATCGTCGGCGTCAACATCGGCGCCAACAAGGACAGCGCCGACCGTATCGGCGACTACGAACGCGGCGTGGCCCGGTTTGCCCAATACGCCAGCTATCTGACGGTCAACATCTCCTCGCCGAATACGCCGGGCTTGCGCAACATGCAGGCGCGCGAGCAGCTCGGCGAACTTTTGTCCCGCGTGATGGCCGCGCGGGCGGTAGCTCCGGCGAATCCGCCTGTCTTCCTCAAGATTGCACCGGATCTGGTCGAGGCCGAGCTGGAAGACATCGCGGCCGAGGTCACCGACAAGCAACTGGACGGCGTCATCGTCTCCAACACCACCATTTCACGGCCGGCGCTGCGCAGCGCCAGTGTCGCCGGCGAGGCCGGCGGGCTTTCGGGAAAGCCGCTGTTCGAGCGCTCGACCATCGTGCTGGCGAAGATGCGCAAACTGCTCGGACCAGACCGCGCCATCATAGGCGTCGGCGGCGTCGATTCCGCTGAGACGGCGCTGGAGAAAATTCGCGCCGGCGCCGATCTCGTCCAGCTCTACACCGGCATGATCTATGCCGGCCCTGCACTGCCCGGCCGCATTCTCTCCGGCATGATCCGTTTTGCCGACAGAGAACGCCTCACATCGATCCGGGCGCTGCGCGACATCAGCCTCGACAAATGGGCGTCGAAGCCGCTCTAAAAGGCGGTCCGCACCCGCAGCCGCAAAATCGCCAGCAGGCTGAAGCCGCGCACCAGCAGGAAAACGTGCAGTGCCGCCCACAGGCCATTGTTGCCGAAGGCCGGCGCCAAAGTGAGCAGCGCGGCGCTGAAGGCGAGAAACGACAAAAGCATCATGTTGCGCATATCGCGCGACCAGGTTGCGCCGATGAAGACCCCGTCCATCTGGAAGGCCAGCACGCCGCTGAGCGCAGTGAAGGCCGCCCAGGGCAGATAGGTGTCGGCGACGGCGCGAACATCCTGCGACGTGGTGACCAGAGCGACCAGACCGGCACCGCCCGTGAGCAGGACAAGCGTCGCCGCTCCCGCCAGCCCGAAGCCCCAGAACAGGGTCAACCGCACCGCCCGGTGGAAGGGCGCGGCGGCGCGCGCGCCGATGGCCCGTCCCGCAAGCTGTTCGGCGGCGGTGGCGAAACCGTCGAGGAAATAGCCTGCGATGAGGAAGAAGTTCATCAGCACGGCATTGGCGGCCAGCGTCACCGTGCCGAACTGCGCGCCCTGGCGGGTGAACAGCGCAAAGGCGGCGAGCAGCGAAAACGAGCGGATCATGATGTCGCGGTTGAGCGACAGCATGTGCCGGAATGCCGTCATGTCGAAGATGCGATGGCGTGGCAGCCGGGGTGCGGCCGCCTGATGACGATCGCCAGCCCAAGCAGCATGGCAAGGAACTCGCCGGTGACGGTCGCCCATGCGACACCTGTGACGCCCCAGCCGAGTTCGAGTCCGAGCAGGATGCAGAGCACGATGTTGATGCCGTTCAGCACCGCCTGCAGCATCAGTCCCAGTCCGCCTTCGCCGCGCCCCAGCACGTAGCCCAGAATGGCGTAGTTGATCAGCGAGAACGGCGCTGCGAGCAATCTGATGCGGATATAGACGGCCATTGCCTCGCTGACGCGCGGTTCGGCGCCCATGAACTTTTGTCCGGCAATGGCGATCAATGGCGCAAGTGCTGCAAATGCGATGCCGGCGACGACCGCGATCAGCACAGCGCGCCAGAATACCGCCTGTTCCTCCAGATCGTCGCCGCGTCCAAAAGCCTGGGCGACGAGGCCGGTGGTGCCGGAACGCAGGAAATTGAAGGTGGTGAAGACGACGCAGCGCACCCGCCGCCAGGCCGCCGAGCAGGGCTGCATCGCCGAACTGCCCGATCACCGCCGTATCGACGATGCCGAGCAACGGCGTCGTCAGATAGGCAAGTGTCATCGGCACCGCGATGGCGAGCACCGAGCGGTTGGTGACGACGAAGGCTCTAGCGTTGGCTTGGGTCGCATCCAAAGGAGTGCTGCCTTGCTGATTGCGGCTTGATCGGACAGCCGATGTGCCCCAGTTTCGCGATGCTACGCAATCGCCAACCAATGGCGGCCAACCGAATTCCAGCACTGGCGCAGGCCGCCCCACATCATGTCGCTGCAGATCGTCCATCACCCCGACTACGACGCCGGCTTTGCCGTCAACCACCGCTTCCCGATGAGCAAGTATCCGCTGCTGATGGAAGCTCTGCGTTCGCGCGGGCTGGCGCGCCCGGATGCGGCGAACTTGCCCGACCCGGCGCCGGCATCCTGGCTGAAGCTTGCGCATGCGCCTGACTATGTCGAGCAGGTGCTGGCCTGCGAAGTGCCCGAAAAAATCGAGCGAGAGATCGGCTTTCCGGTCGGCCCGCGCGTTTCGCTGAGGGCGCAGTTCGCAGCAGGCGGCACGGTGCTGGCGGCGCGGCTCGCCTTGCAGCACGGCATTGCCTGCAACGCCGCCGGCGGCAGCCATCATGCGCGGCGCGCGCAAGGCGCCGGCTTCTGCACCTTCAATGACGTCGCTGTCGCCTCGCTGGTGCTGCTGGCCGAAGGTGCGGCACGAAGCATCCTGATCGTGGATCTCGACGTGCATCAAGGCGACGGCACGGCGGATATTCTGAAAGATGAACCACGCGCGTTCACCTTTTCCGTGCATGGCGAGCGCAACTATCCGGCGCGCAAGATCGCTTCGGACCTCGACATCGCCCTACCGGATGGCACCGGCGACGCCGCCTATCTGGAACGGCTGGTTAGCATCCTGCCGGAGCTCTCCGCGCAAGCGCGCTGGGACATCGTCTTCTACAATGCAGGCGTCGACGTCCATGCCGAGGACCGGCTGGGACGGCTCGCCCTCAGCGACTATGGTCTGCGCGCTCGCGACGAGATGGTGATCGGCCATTTTCGCGCGCTCGGCATTCCGCTCTGCGGCGTCATCGGCGGCGGCTATTCGACCGACGTGGCCACATTGGCCGCGCGCCACGCCATCCTGTTCGAGGTGGCCTCCGGTTACGCCTGAGCTATTTGCGGTAGTTGGCGATCCTGATCAGGATAAAGGCCGGCACGACGATCGCCGCACCCAGCAGGATATAACCGAGGAAGCGATCGATGGCGTGGAAGCCAAGGTTCCACAGGTCGACGAAGAATTTGCGGATGCCGTAGAAAACATCCATCGGCGACCAGCCGAAGGCGTTCATGACCAGGCCGACGAGGAACGACACCACCAGCAGTTTGATCAGCACCCTGAGCGGCGAGTCTCCGAGAAAGCGCGTCAATGCCGACAAGGTCTGTCTCCCGATTGAGGTGCCCGGATTCGGGGCTGCGGTGCAGAAATACGCATTTGCCGATCCGGCATCAAGCTGCATGGCCTATGGCGCGCCGATTACACGCAAGGACATCAGGTGCTGCCTTCAAGCGACAGGCCGCAGCGGTCGAGCATCTGGCCCAAGGGAGAGCTCGCCGGAATCGGGCGCCCTTTCATCCATTTCTTCAGTATCTGGTCGAACAAATGGATGCAGAGTGTGCGCGGCGTGCCGATATCGGCGAGGGAAAGACCGGGATCGAGGAACATCGTGACCTGGGTATGGAGGACGGGATAGAAGACGTCGATCGGCGCCGCGTGATGCATGACGCCTGCCGCCTTGGCGAGATGGGTGATCGCCTTCGGTCCCAATTGGCCCCAGTCATAGCGGGAAATATGTATCGGCAGGCCTATTGCCTTGCGCGACCGGTACCACAAGCGCTTCTCGCGGCTCAGCCACGGCGCGATGTAATAGGGATCCTCGGTCATCTTCAGCGCCTCGAGCAGCGTCATGCTGCCGACAGGCAATTTCAGCACGGCGTTGTTGATCTCGCTGTTTGTCTGGTAGCCGAAGATGTAATCCTGCATGGGTATCGGCCTGAGGCAGAACATGTCGCAATCGACGTACACCCCCATGCCGGCCTCGAGGATCTTCAGCCGGTAGAGATTGGCAAACAGCGCCGGGCTTCCGTTCGACCTGTAGTACACGATGCGCTCCCTGGGCATCAGCCTGGAAGCGTCGACCGTTTCCACGCCTGGCGGCACGTTGCCCGGAACATCATAGCAGTGAAGCAGCACGCGGTGTCCCGCCAGCACGAAGGAGCGCAGACAGGCGGCGTGCACGTTGCCCAGCGAGGAGCCTATCCACAGGGAATTGACGACAGGCTCGACGGACGTCATTGCGGCGTCCCGGTTTTGAAATCGAGCCGTCCCCGGCCTATCCGGCTGAACGGCCGGGCGCCCCGGGTGAGGGCTGGCGCGACGCCGGGATAGATCGCCGTCTCGCACGGACGGGTGTCGGAATGGAACCAGACAATCCGCAAAAGCAATGCCCCCGATGGCCCGCGCATCGCTGACGCCGGCGAGCCCGCCCAGATATCTTGCCCGGTCGAGACCGGAACCCCGCTATGTCTCTACGCCATCTAGCATGAGCTGAGCAACGGCTGTGCCGACGCGTCGGGATCTACGCGCTGAGAAGGTGATCTTCGGCGGCCAGCGACGCGCAGCGGCATCCAGACAAGGTGCTTTGACGATTGCCCGAGGCCCTGCCATCATGGTAACGAGGGTGCCGCGCGGGTATGATGTAATGGTAGCTTGTCAGCTTCCCAAGCTGAACGCGAGGGTTCGATTCCCTCTACCCGCTCCAGCCGTCACCCAACTTCCCGCAGAATGAAATCGTGCAGCATCTTGGCTGCCGGCGACAGCACGCGGTTCTTGACCGTGATCAGGCTGTAAGGCCTGACCTCGATGTCGAACTCGGTCTGGACGACGTCGATGGCGCCGGCCAACCCCTCCGGGCTCTGGATGAATTTCGCCACCTGGATCGACACCGGCGCGATGGCGTCGGACTGGGCGACCATGACCAGGGTGAGCAACAGCGAACTGGTGTTGAGGATACGGTCCGGGAGCGCGATGTTGCGGTTCAGGAAATTGCTTTCCATCGCCTGGCGCAGCGGCGAGCCGCCCGACTGGAAGACCCAGTCATAGGCGGCGGTGTCCTCCAGCCGCACCGCCTTGCCCATGCTCAGCGGATGGCCGCGGCGCACGATCAGGCAGGCCTTTTCGACGCCGATGACGCGCGATTCGAACAGCCGCGGATTGAGGTCGTCGGGGATGCGGGCGATGATGAAATCATGGCGCGTGGCGATCAGCTCGCGCGCCAGCACGTTGGAGGTCTCGACCTGCATGGTGATCTCGATTCGCGGATAGATGCGGCGGATCTCGCGGATCGCCGGCACCGCCAGCTCGATCGCCGGCGCCGTCACCGCGCCGAGGAACACCGAACCGCCCTTGCCCGCCTTGAGCTCGGATATCTCGCGGTCGGCCTCGCGCATCTCAAGCAGGATCGAGCGCGCGCGCCTGGCCAGCGCCTTGCCGTAGGGCGTCAGCGTGATGCCGCGCGGCAGCCTTTCGCAAAGCTTGACGTCGAGCACCGCCTCCATCTCGGCGATCATGCGCGAGGCGGCGGGCTGCGAGATGTTCATCACCTGCGCGGCCGCACTCACCCGGCCGTGATCGTCGAGCGCTGCGATCATGCGCATATGGCGCAGGCTCAGGCCGCTGCGCAGAAGGGTTTCGCCGTCGCCCGGCAGCTCGTCGTAACTACCGGAAATTCCAGAAGGATTCCGCAATGCCGCCATGATTGTCGCCTGTTCCCGTCGAAGGATCGATCTGTTTTCAATCACATATCAGTTTCGGTATAGCAATCATCAAAGATCGCATTTGACAGTTATGTCAAAGGGACACACCCTTCGCGCGTCCTGGGGCGTGCCAGTCGATGACGAGGAAAATCGTATCGATTGAAAATCAGCGTCCCGGGGCCGATTGGGAGGATACCGGAGATCGATAGACGACAGCAGCGCGGTTGCGCTTCTGCTCGACTGCGCGGCCCGCGAAGCCCCGAGGTGTCGCGTCCATCAACCAGGGAGAGTTACTGTGAAAATCATCAAGACACTGGCCGCCGTGGCGGCCCTTGGCATCGCGGCCATGGCGCTGCCTGCGCATGCAGGCGAAGGCCTGGTCGGCGTGCTGATGCCGACCAAGACCTCGCAGCGCTGGATCAATGACGGCGATGCCGTGAAGTCCCAGCTCGAGGCTCTCGGCTACACCGTCGACCTGCAATACGCGCAGGACGACATTCCGAACCAGCTCAGCCAGCTGGAAAACGAAATCACCAAGGGCCCGAAGGCGCTGATCATTGCCTCGATCGACGGCACCACGCTGTCGGACGCGCTGCAGAAGGCCGCTGACGCGGGCGTCGTCGTCGTCGCCTATGACCGCCTGATCAAGAAGACCGCCAATGTCGACTACTACACCACCTTCGACAATTTTGGCGTCGGCGTGATTCAGGCCAATTCCCTGGTCAAGGGCCTCAAGGAGCGCTTCCCGAACACCAAGCCGTGGAACGTCGAACTGTTCGGCGGCTCGCCCGACGACAACAATGCGTTCTTCTTCTACAATGGTGCGATATCCGTCCTGCAGCCGCTGATCGACGACGGCTCGATCAAGATCAAGTCCGGCCAGACCGGCATGGACAAGGTCGGCACACTGCGCTGGCTCGCCGCCACCGCCCAGGCGCGCATGGACAATCTGCTCTCCGCAAACTACTCGGACGGCAGCCGCGTCGATGGCGTTCTGTCGCCCTATGACGGCCTGTCGCGCGGCATCACCGCTTCGCTGCGCGCCGTCGGCTACGGCACGGACGCTCAGCCTTGGCCGATCGTGACCGGCCAGGACGCCGAGACCGCCTCGGTCAAGCTGATCATCTCGGGCGAGCAGTACTCGACCGTGTTCAAGGACACCCGCGAACTGGCCAAGGCGACCGTGCAGCTGGTCGACAAGGTGCTCTCTGGCGGCAAGCCTGACGGCCTCGACGAAAAGACCTACAACAACGACGTCAAGGTCGTTCCCTCGATCCTGCTGACGCCGCATGACGTCGACAAGTCGAACTACCAGGCGCTGGTCGTCAACTCCGGCTACATCAAGGCCGACGAACTGAAGTAATCTCAGTTGTAAAGACAGGGGTCCTGCGCAACGCAGGGCCCCTTTTCGTTAACCAGCGAGCCCGGTATTGTTTGGCGGCCTCGAAGGAGCCTAATTCCTGATGACCTCGACGATTTTGGAGATGCGCGACATCACCAAGACGTTTCCCGGCGTGAAGGCGCTGTCGAACGTAAACCTCCGTGTCGAGGAAGGCGAGATCCATGCCGTGGTCGGTGAGAACGGCGCCGGCAAATCGACGCTGATGAAGGTGCTGTCGGGCGTCTATGCATCCGGCACCTATGAGGGCGCGATCGTCTACCGCGGCGAGGAATGCCATTTCAAAGGCATCCACGACAGCGAACACAAGGGCATCGTCATCATCCACCAGGAACTTGCGCTGGTGCCGATGCTGTCGATCACCGAAAACATTTTCCTTGGCAACGAGCACGCCAAGTTCGGCATCATCGACTGGAATGCCAACGAGACGCGCACCAGCGCCCTGCTGAAGAAAGTGGGCCTCAAGGAGGACCCCAAGACGCTGATCACCAATATCGGCGTCGGCAAGCAGCAATTGGTCGAGATCGCCAAGGCGCTGAGCAAGGAAGTGAAGCTGCTGATCCTCGACGAGCCGACGGCGAGCTTGTCCGAAAAGGACAGCCAGGCGCTGCTCGACCTCTTGCTCGAATTCAAGCGGCAGGGCATGACCTCGATCCTGATCTCGCACAAGCTCAACGAAGTGAACCGGGTCGCCGACAAGGTCACGGTCATCCGAGACGGGCGCACGATCGAGACGCTTGCCAAGAAGGATATCAGCGAGGACCGCATCATCACCTCGATGGTCGGCCGCTCGCTCGACGACCGTTATCCCCCGCGCGAGCCCAAGATCGGCGAGACCGTGCTGCAGGTGAAGAACTGGTCGGTCTATCACCCGATCCATGCCGAGCGGCAGGTGATCAAGGGCATCGATATCAACGTCCGCAAGGGCGAGGTGGTGGGCATTGCCGGGCTGATGGGCGCCGGACGCACCGAATTTGCGATGAGCCTGTTCGGCCGCTCCTACGGCCGCCGCATCACCGGCGAGGTGATGCTCAAGGGCAAGGCGATCGACGTCTCCTCGGTGAGCAAGGCGGTTGAACACGGCATTGCCTATGTCACCGAGGACCGCAAGACCTACGGCCTCAACCTGATCGACCACATCAAACACAACATCACGCTGGCCAATCTCAGCGGCGTGTCGCGTCATAGCGTGATCGACGACATGCGCGAACTGGCCGTCGCCAACGACTACAAGGCCAAGACCAACATCCGCTCGTCC
This sequence comes from Mesorhizobium monacense, assembly GCF_056781675.1. Classification (NCBI taxonomy): domain Bacteria; kingdom Pseudomonadati; phylum Pseudomonadota; class Alphaproteobacteria; order Hyphomicrobiales; family Phyllobacteriaceae; genus Mesorhizobium; species Mesorhizobium monacense. The sequence continues at coordinate 4,975,879 of NZ_CM165567.1, forward strand.
AGCGTCTACCAGATGACGGGCAATCTGTCGGGTGGCAACCAGCAGAAGGTGGTGCTGTCGAAGTGGCTGTTCGCCAATCCGGAGGTGCTGATCCTCGATGAGCCGACGCGCGGCATCGACGTCGGCGCCAAGTATGAAATCTACACCATCATCGCGCGTCTCGCCTCCGAGGGTAAGGCGATCATCGTCATCTCGTCGGAGATGCCCGAACTGCTGGGCATCACCGACCGCATCTACGTCATGAACGAAGGGCGCATCGTAGGCGAAATGGCGGCAAGCGACGCAAGCCAGGAAAAGATCATGCGCGCCATCGTTCGGGGAGAAGGAAAAGCATCATGAGCACCGAAAGCGCTCCCGCGCCGAAAAGCGGCGTCGCCGAAGACGTGCCACAGGGGCCGCGTGTTGCCGTCTCTGCGCTAATCACCAATTTGCGCGAGTACGGCCTGATCCTGGCGCTGATCGCCATCATGGTGTTCTTCCAGTTCACCACGTCCGGAACGCTGTTCAAGCCGGTGAACCTGAGCAACCTGGTCCAGCAGAACTCTTTCATCATCGTGATGGCGCTGGGGATGCTGCTGGTGATCGTCTCCGGCCATATCGACCTCAGCGTCGGCTCCGTCGCCGGCTTCATCGGCGCGCTGGCGGCGATGATGATGGTCATCTGGCCGCTCGGCCCCTTAAGCAATCCGCTGGTGGTGTCGATTGTCTGCCTGATCATCGGCGGCCTGATCGGCGCGGGGCAAGGCTACTGGATCGCCTATCACCGAATACCGAGCTTCATCGTCACGCTGGCGGGCATGCTGATCTTCCGCGGCATCTGCCAGGCGCTGCTCGGTGGCGGATCGTCCGTCGGGCCGCTTCCGGTTGGCTTCAAGGCGCTCAGCTCCGGCTTCATTCCGGACTTGATCGGCCCCTTGGTGCTGATCCCGCCGACGGTGAACGCCGCCGGCAAGACCATCGTCGGCAGCGGCCTGACGCTGCACATGACGACGATCGTGCTGGGCCTGATCGCCGTGCTTGCCTATGCCTATTTCGGGCTCAAGGCACGGCGTACGCGCGAAGCACATGGCTATGAAGCCGAGCCCTTCACGCTGTTTGTCATCAAGACCCTGGTGACCAGCGCGCTGGCGCTGTTCCTTGTCTACCAGTTCGCCAGCTACAGGGGCCTGCCGATCGTTCTCATGGTGATGGGCGTGCTGATCGCGCTGTTCGTCTTCGTCACCAAACGCATGACGATCGGCCGCCGCATCTATGCAATGGGCGGCAATGCCAAGGCGGCGCAGCTGTCGGGCATCAAGACCGAACGGCTGACGCTGATGGTGTTCGTCAATATGGGCGTGCTGTCGGCGCTTGGCGGCCTGATCATCGCGGCGCGGCTCGGACAAGCGGTTCCGGCTGCTGGCCTCGGCAGCGAGCTCGACGTCATCGCCGCGGTGTTCATCGGTGGCGCTTCGGCCATGGGCGGCGTCGGCCAGGTCATCGGCGCGGTGGTCGGCGGCTTCATCATGGGCGTCATGAACAACGGCATGTCGATCATGGGCGTCAATGTCGACTGGCAGCAGGTCGTGAAAGGCCTGGTGCTGCTCGGCGCCGTGGTCTTCGACGTCTACAACAAGAACAAGGGTTAAGGGCGAGGCAACCAGGAAGGCATACGGGTCACATCGCGGCCGTCGGCAACCCGCCGATGCAGAGAAGTCCCCCGAGGGACCAGGCCTGCGAGCGCAATCCGGACGAAGAATTTCACCCGTGGCGCGGATTGGTTCCGAGCCGCGCTGGTCAGGGTTTGCCATGCAGGCGGCCGGGCCAAGGCACCAGAGAGAGGGTACATCATGCTGATCTCCCAGATCCTCGACGACGCCGAGACGATCCGCGTCGTTGCCCGCAACGGCGGCAAGACCCGGATCATCAACGGCGCCCGCAGCGTCTATTCGCTGGCCATGGAGGCCGCGCGCACAGGCACCGGGCTCGCCGCGCTGATCGAGCGCAAGGGTTTTGGTGAGGCCGTCGATCTCGACGCCGCCTACAAGAAGGGACGGGTGCTGTCGCCGATCAATCATCCGGATCCGGCGCACCTCCACCTCACCGGCACCGGATTGACGCATCTCGGCTCGGCGGCGACGCGCGATTCCATGCACAAGAAGCTCAATTCGGATGGCGAGGAGCAGCTCACCGATTCCATGAAGATGTTCCGCATGGGGTTGGAGGGCGGCAAGCCGGCGAAGGGCCAGACCGGCGTGCAGCCGGAATGGTTCTACAAGGGCAACGGCACCATGGCGGTGGCGCCGGGCGCGGCACTGATGTCGCCCGCCTTCGCGCAGGATGCCGGCGAGGAGCCGGAGATCGCCGGCATCTATGTCATCGGCGACGACGGCGCGCCGTTCCGCGTCGGCTTCACGCTGTCGAACGAGTTTTCAGACCATGTCACCGAGCGCGTGAACTACCTGTTCCTGGCGCATTCCAAGCTGCGCAATGCCTCGTTCGGGCCGGAGATCCTGATCGGCGATCTGCCCTCCGACGTCAGGGGCTCATCGCGCATCGTTCGCGACGGCAAGCTGCTTTGGGAAAAACCGTTCCTGTCGGGCGAGGCGAACATGTCGCACACCATCGCCAATCTCGAGCACCACCATTTCAAATACTCTGCCTTCCGCCAGCCCGGCGATGTGCATGTGCACATGTTCGGCACGGCGACGCTGTCCTTCGCCGACGGCATCAGGACCGAAGCCGGCGATGTTTTCGAGATCGAAGCCGGGGATTTCGGCCTGCCGCTGCGCAACCGGCTCGAAATCGAAAAGCCGGTGAAGGTGGCGGTGAAGGCGCTGTGAGGAACGGGGCCAGAGTTGAGGATCGGTCAATGGGCAATTTGCGACTTGGCATTGCATCCGTAGGCCTGGCGGTCCTCCTCGCCCATACGTCATCAGTGGCTCATAGTGCGGGACAATGCAGCGCAAAGTCCTACCACGAAGTGCGCATGGCGATGACGAACAGGCTTCTCGCCACGGGATATTCGAGAGCGCAGGTCGGGTTCCTGATGCGCAATGCGGATCGGATGACCACCGACCTTCGCAGCGACAGGTTGAACGACAATGCCAAGCCCTGCGGTATCGATTCCGCCAGGGCTCATGTGCTCGGTTGTGTGGACAAGCAGCTGTTCCCCCTGACGTCGGGATCAAGTGCCTCGCTTGACGAGGAGAAGCGGACCACTGCCTTCTGGGGTAGGAAACGCTTGGCCGTACGCGAATTGCTCTTTATCGGCCAATTTCATGGTTGTCTGGGCGCCGCGAAAGAGCATCTCTTTCGCGGCTGACCCGGACGGACGTGAACCTCAATAAATATCGAAGTCGAAATACTTGGCCTGGATCTTCTTGTAGGTGCCGTCGGCGACGATGGCGTCTATGGCCGCGTTGAGCTTGTCGCGCAGTGCGGTGTCGTCAAGGCGCACGGCGATGCCGGCTTCAGTCTCGGTGCCCTTGACGTCGCCGACCATCTTGCAGCAGCCGTCGCTCGCCTTCTTCATCCAGTCGACCAGCACGAACTTGTCCGAGATCACCGCGTCGAGGCGGCCGTTTTGCAGGTCGGTGATCGCCTCTTCCTGGGTCGGGTAGAGTTTGGCCTCGGCGCCGGCCTTGCCGTAGACGTCCTGGGCGAAATCGGCCTGGGTGGTCGATGCCTGGGCACCCACGGTCTTGCCGGCAAGGGCTGCCGGGTCGGTCGAGGTCAGCTCGCTGTCCTTCGGCGCGACCAGCGCAAGCGGCGTCGTATAGTATTTGTTGGTGAAGGCGACCTGCTTCTTGCGCTCCTCGGTGATGCTCATCGACGCGATAATGGCGTCGAATTTCTTGGCCTGCAGGGCGGGAATGATGCCGTCCCAGTCCTGGGTGACGATTTCGCATTCGACCTTCATCTGCGCGCACAACGCATCGGCGATGTCGATGTCGAAGCCGACGACCTTGCCGTCCGGAGTGATGGTGTTGAACGGTGGATAGGCGCCCTCGGTGCCGATCTTCAGTTTCTCCGCTGCCTGCACCGACATCGAACCGGCGCCGAGCGTCAGCATGGCAGCCGCGGCTGCCGACAGGATCCATCTCGAGATTTGCATGGTCTTCCCCTTTATTTCCGTCACCTTGACGGACCGAGGCACAGCCAAGCATGGCGCGCCCGGTCAGGCAAGCACGGTCTGGCGGCGGCGGAACGATCAGCGCGCGGCGCGGAAATGCTTGGACAGTTTCAGGCCCTGTGCCTGGTAGTTCGAGCCGAGATCGGTGCCGTAAAGCGCCTGCGGCCGTTTCAGCATGTGCTCGTAGACCAGCCGCCCGACGATCTGGCCGTGATCGAGGATGAAGGGCACTTCATGGCTGCGCACTTCGAGCACCGCCCGGCTGCCGGTGCCGCCGGCCGCCGAATGGCCGAAGCCCGGATCGAAGAAGCCGGCATAATGGACGCGGAATTCGCCGACCAGCGGGTCGAAGGGCGTCATCTCGGCGGCGTAGAGCGGCGGCACATGCACCGCCTCGCGGGACACCAGGATGTAGAACTCGTCCGGATCGAGCACCAGTTCGCCGGCGCCACTCTTGTAGAGCGGCTCCCAGAAATCGACGACATCCTGCGCGGCACGCTTGTCGACATCGATCAGGCCGGTGTGGTGCTTGCCGCGATAGCCTACCAGCCCGTCCTTATCGCCGTCGAGATCGATGGACAGCGCAATGCCGCCGCCGGAAATGTTGGGCGGCTCGGTGGCCACCAGCATCTCGGCATGGTGCAGGTCGCGCAATTCACCTTCCGACAGCAACGCGTTGCCGGTACGGAAACGGATTTGCGACAGCCGCGAGCCGGCGCGCACGACGATCGGGAAGGTGCGCGGGCTGACCTCGAGATAGAGTGGACCATGATAGCCGGCGGCGATCTTGTCGAACTCATGGCCGCGATCGGTCATCACGCGGGTGAAGATGTCGAGCCGCCCGGTCGAGCTCTTCGGGTTGGCCGAAGCGGAAATGTCGGCCGGCAAGGCCAGGCTTTCCAGCAGCGGCACGATGTAGACGCAGCCGGTTTCCAGCACGGCGCCCTCGGCGAGGCTGATCTCGTGCAGCTTCAGCCGCTCGAGCTTGTCGACGACCTGGTGATTGGGACCGGGCAGGAAGGAGGCGCGCACGCGCCAGGCCTTGTCGCCAAGCCTCAGATCGAGGCTGGCCGGCTGGATCTGGTCGGCGTCGAGAGCGCGCGGCGATTTCAGCGCGCCCGACTGGAAAAGCGCGGAAATGTCCTGATCGGGAAGAATGCCTGTCTGCCGCAAAGGCTGGCTCCGCTTCAAGGCCGGGCTTTTTTTCGCCGCAGGTTCCTGCCGCAAAATCGTCGAACACTTTTGCGGAACCTGCTTGGTACAAACCTCTTAATGAAGCCGGCAATTGACGCAAGCGCGGTGCGGGTCTAAAGGGTCGTTATCCCGTGGTGATTTGGCCGGTCGGCTTGCAGCCACGTTAAACAAGTCGCTAAAGGACCGTTGGCCGCAAGGCCGTATGGACCGGTTGCGACTTTCGCGGCCGGTTTTTTTGTGTTTGGGACAGAGCAATGACCAAGAAGCGCGACTGGAAACCTCAGACGGCACTCGTGCATGGCGGGACCTTGCGTTCCGGCTTCGGCGAGACCTCCGAGGCGATGTACCTCACCCAGGGCTATGTCTACGAGACGGCACAGGCGGCGGAAGCCCGCTTCAAGGGTGAGGAACCGGGCTTCATCTATTCGCGCTATGCCAATCCCACCGTCGACATGTTCGAAAAGCGCATGTGCGCGCTGGAAGGTGCGGAAGACGCGCGCGCCACGGCCTCCGGCATGGCGGCGGTGACGGCTGCCCTTCTGTGCAGCGCCAGGGCCGGCGACCATATCGTGGCGGCACGCGCGCTGTTCGGCTCCTGCCGCTGGGTGGTCGAGACGCTGGCGCCGAAATACGGCATCGAGGCAACGCTGGTCGACGGCACCGATATCGCCAACTGGGAAAAGGCGGTCAAGCCGAACACCAAGCTGTTCTTCCTCGAAAGCCCGACCAATCCGACGCTGGAAGTGGTCGACATCGCCGCCGTCGCTTCGCTTGCCAATTCGATCGGCGCCAGGCTGATCGTCGACAACGTCTTTGCCACGCCCTTGCAGCAGAAGCCCTTGCAGCTTGGCGCCCATATCGTCGTCTATTCGGCGACGAAGCATATTGACGGCCAGGGCCGCTGCCTCGGCGGTGTCATCCTGTCGGACAAGAAGTGGATCGACGAGAATTTGCACGACTATTTCCGCCACACCGGTCCCAGCCTGTCGCCGTTCAACGCCTGGACCCTGCTCAAGGGCCTGGAGACGCTGCCGCTGCGCGTGCGCCAGCAGACGGAAAGTGCCGGCAAGATCGCCGACTTCCTTGCCGAGCGCCCAGAAATCGCCCGCGTCATCTATCCGGGCCGCGCCGACCATCCGCAGGCCGATATCGTCAAGAAGCAGATGACGGGCGGCTCGACGCTGATCTGTCTCGACGTCAAGGGCGGCAAGCAGGCGGCCTTCGCCTTCCAGAACGCGCTCGACATCGTGCTGATCTCCAACAATCTCGGCGACGCCAAGAGCCTGATAACCCATCCGGCGACGACGACGCACAAGAACCTCAGCGACGAGGCGCGCGCCGAGCTCGGCATCGGCCCGGGCACGCTCAGGCTTTCGGTCGGACTTGAGGATGCGGACGATCTGCTCGCCGATGTCGAACAGGCGCTGAAATCCGCCAAATAAAGGGTCCAGACTGCGATTGGACAAACGCCTGAGCGTTGCTCAGGCGCCCTCTTCCAGCTCGGTCATAGCCTTGGTGCGGATGGTCATCGCATTGCCGCGCCAGTCGACCGAGCCGCCGAGCCAGCCGCGCGCCCAGATCGCCGGCAGCATCAGGTCACGCACCATCATCGCCGGAATGGTACGTGGCGACAGATACCAGCCCTTGGCCCAGGCCAACGCGCATTCCGGCGCATAGGCGAGCGCCAGAACGCAGAGCACGGTGAGCGGCAGACTGATGCCGGCGCCGGCCGCTGCGACCAGGGCCAGTGCCAGCGGCACGGCCACGCCGGTCAGGATTTCGGGGGCGAAGAACAACGGGAAGGTGACGCGGCGCAGGCGCGCCCAACGGGCCTGGCGCGACCATATGTCACCGAGACGGCGCTCCCCAAGCGGCTGCTCGAAGGGCGAAGCGACAAGATTGACGCGCAGCCCCAGCCCGTTGACCAGCTTGGTCGCGGCGGCGTCCTCGGCGATCTCGGCGGCAAGCGCGCGGATGCCGCCATTGGCGTCGAGCACAGGCTTCTTCCACAGCATGCTCTTGCCTTGGGCGAAGCCCAGGCCGACCGCCTCGCCTGTGTATTGCCAGCGCGCCTGTAGCGTGTTGAGGAAGACGCATTCGACCTCGGCCCAGAAGCCGTCCGGACGCGAGCCGATCGGCGTCGAGCAGACAAGGCCGGTGTCGGGCCGCCACGCCGCCATCAGGTGCTGGACATAGTCCCTCGGCATCAGCACGTTGGAATCGGCAAGGATGACCCAGTGGTGGCGCGCCGCTTCCCAACCCTTGACGCAATTGTTGAGCTTCGGATTGGCGCTAATGCGGTCGTCGCCGATCAGCAGCCGGGCCGGTATCTTCGGAAACCGGACGATCGCCCTGTTTATCAGCTTGACCACCGGATCGTCGGCATGGGCGACACAGAAGACGAGCTCGTAGCGCGGCCAGTCGAGCGAGAAGGCGCGCTGAAGCGTCTCCTCGGTGAACGGTTCGACGCCGCGGGAGGGGATGACGATCGACACCGGCGGCGCCTTGCCGGCTGGCCGCGCAAGGGTGCGCGGCCGCTTCAGCCTGAAGGCCGCAAGCAGGATGCTGGCGAGATTTGAAAGAATGAGGGCTGTCGAAAGCAGGGCGGCGGCGATGACGATCAGTTCCATCGAGATCTCGTCACTCCGGAAAGCCGGCCGGAAGAGGGCCGTTTTGAACAGGTCGACAGAGCGCCCGAGTCGCCCGGCACGGTCCGTGCACACCATCATTGTCATGTGTCACTTAAATGACATTGTTTGGCGGCAGGTGCGCACAAAGACGGAAGAGACAGGCGCCGCGCTCCGTTGACCTAGTCAAAGAGCGCGCCGAGACTTCCGCCGGGACTGTTTGGAGTAGCTCATGTACCGCGCCATTACGCGCAACATCGAAGTGCAGGTCAGGCCGTTCTATCTGGAGGATCGCTCCGATCCGTCGGAGAACCGCTATGTCTGGGGCTACCACGTCACCATCGACAACCAGTCGGACGAGTTCGTGCAGCTAATGTCGCGCTACTGGCACATCACCGATGGCAGCGGCCGGGTCGAGGAGGTGCGCGGCGCCGGCGTCGTCGGTGATCAGCCCGAACTCAACCCTGGCGACAGCTACCAATATACGTCCGGCTGCCCGCTCTCGACACCATCGGGCATCATGGTCGGCCACTACACGATGCGCAACAAGCGGGGCGAGACGTTCGACATCGCCATCCCCGCCTTCTCGCTCGATCTGCCGGGCACGCGCCGGACGGTGAACTGAGAACGGCGCCCCAGGTACCGAAAGGTATCGCTGCCCCTCATCCGCCTGCCGGCGTTCGTCGTTCGAAAAGCCAAGCAATTGGCTTTTCGTCCGCTGCGCGGACCACTCCTCACCTCCCCGTATAGCGACGGGGAGAAGGACTGTCTCACTGCGCCGCAGCGAATTCAGCCGGGTCGAAATCGTATTGCGTCGAGCAGAACTCGCAGGCGACATGGATGCCGCCATCCTCGGTGCTGTCCTTGATCTCCTGCGCCGAGAAGCCTTCGAGGATGCCGCGGATCTTCTCGCGCGAGCAGGAACACTGGTCGGCCACCGGCACGCCGCCGAAGACACGCACGCCATGCTCGTGGAACAGCCGGTAGAGCAGCCGCTCGGCGCCGACGGTCGGATCGATCAGCTCGGTCGGCTCGATGGTGCCGAGCAGGGCGAGAAGCTCCTGCCAGGAATTATCGACCGGGTCATGGACCTCGTCGCGCGGATCGCCGTCGCCACCGGAAATGTCCGGCACACGCATGCGCTCCGGCGATTGCGGCAGGAACTGCGCCAAGAGACCGCCGGCGCGCCACTGCTCGCGGGGACCACCTATGCCGGGCGTCACCAGCTTGGCAACCGAAAGCCTGAGATCGGTCGGGATCTGCTCCGACTGGCGGAAATAGGTGCGCGCGGCCTCTTCCAGCGTCTCGCCGTCGAGCTGAACGATGCCCTGGTAGCGCTGCGTATGCGCGCCCTGGTCGATGGTCAGCGCCAGCACGCCGTTGCCGAGCAGCGTCTGTTGCGAGATTTCGCCGGCAGCCGTCAGCGCCTCGAGCCGGTCGGGATCAAAGCGTGCATAGGCGCGCAATGCGGATGGCGTCGTAAAATCCGCCACCAGCATGTCGACGGGCCCGTCGGTGCGGGTCTGCAGGATGAACTTGCCCTCGAATTTGAGCGAGGTGCCAAGCAGCACCGTCAGCACGCAGGCCTCCGCCAGCAGGCGGGCGACCGGTTCGGGATACTCGTGGCGGCCAAGGATAGCGTCGAGCATCGGTCCTAGCTGGACGGTGCGGCCGCGCACGTCGAGCGGGGCGACCTCGAACGGCACGACGTGATCGTCGCCAGCATAGCCGAATTCGCCGAGTTGAGGGTGATGTTCAGTCACTTGACGGGTTTCCAACATGACAAAGCTCCGGCGCGCGGCCATGCGGCCCGGAGGGGCACATGCACCGAAACGCGCTCAATTTGCGTGATGGCCCGCAGATAGGCATCACACCTCCGGAGATCAAGCGCCCAGGCACCAGGCCAAAACCGCCTTCTGGGCGTGCAGCCGGTTCTCGGCTTCGTCGAACACCACCGAATGCGGCCCGTCGATCACCTCGTCGGTGACCTCCTCGCCGCGATGCGCGGGCAGGCAATGCATGAACAGCGCGTCGGGCTTCGCCTTGGCCATCAGCGCCGCATTGACCTGATAGGGCAGGAAGACGTTGTGGCCGCGGGCACGATGCTCCTGGCCCATCGACACCCAGCAGTCGGTGACGATGCAATCGGCCTGATGGACGGCCTCCTCGGGCGAGCGGGTGAAGCTCAGCTTGCCGCCATTGGCCTTCGACCAGTCGACATGCTTCTCGTCCGGCTCGCTGCCTTCCGGCACCGCGACATTGAGGTTGAAGCGGAAGCGCGCCGAGGCTTCGAGCAGCGAATGCAAGACATTGTTGCCGTCGCCGGTCCAGGCGATGGTCTTGCCAGCCACCGGACCGCGATGCTCCTCGAAGGTCATGATGTCGGCCATCAGCTGGCAGGGATGGGTGTCGTCAGTCAGCCCGTTGATGACCGGAACGGTGGCGTTATCGGTCAGTTCGAGCAGCCGCTCATGCGATGTGGTGCGGATCATGATGGCGTCGACATAGCGCGACAGCACCTTGGCGGTGTCGGCGATGGTCTCGGAGCGGCCAAGCTGCATCTCTGTGCCGGTGAGCATGATGGTTTCGCCGCCAAGCTGGCGCATGCCGACGTCGAAGGATACCCGCGTGCGCGTCGACGGCTTGTCGAAGATCATCGCCAGCACCTTGCCCTCGAGCGGCTTGGTCCGCTCGCCGGCCTTGAGCCTGGCCTTTCGCACCACCGCATCGTCCAGCATGAAGCGCAGGTCGCCTTCGGAAACGGCGGACAGATCGGTGAAATGGCGAACGCTCATCGGGAATGGTTCCAGGATTACTTCGCGGCGGCCGCGGCGATGGCATCGGCCAGGCCCTTGGCGCCGGCGCGGATGCGGTCGAGCGCCTCGCTGATCTCGGCGTCGGTAACGGTGAGCGGCGGCAGCAGGCGGATGACGTTGTCGCCGGCCGGCACCGCCAGGAAATGCTGGTCGCGCAGCGCCATGTTGACCTTGGTGTTGGGCATCACGCATTTCAGGCCGAGCATCAGGCCGGTTCCCCGGATACCCTCGATGACGTCGGGGAATTCGTCGGCGACGCCGGCCAGCCCCTGTTTCAGCAGCAGCGCCTTGCGCTGGACATCCTCGAGGAAGCCGTCTTCCAGCACCACGTCGAGCACCGCGTTGCCGACCGCCATCGCCAGCGGATTGCCGCCGAAGGTGGTGCCATGAACGCCGGCGGTCATGCCGACCGCGGCTTCGTCGGTGGCGAGGCAGGCGCCCAACGGGAAACCGCCGCCAATGCCCTTGGCGATCGCCATGATGTCGGGCGTCACGCCCGTCCATTCATGCGCGAACAGCTTTCCGGTGCGGCCAACGCCGCACTGGACTTCGTCGAAGATCAGCAGCAGGCCGTGCTGGTCGCAAAGCTGCCGCAGCCGCTTCAGGGATTGCGTCGGCACCGGGCGGATGCCGCCCTCTCCCTGCACCGGCTCGATCAGGATGGCGGCCGTTTCCGGCGTGATCGCCTTTTCCGCCGCGTCGATGTCGTCGAACCCGACCTGGTCGAAACCTTCGACCTTGGGGCCGAAGCCTTCGAGGTATTTGTACTGGCCGCCCGCGGCGATGGTCGCCAGCGTGCGGCCGTGGAAGGCGCCTTCGAAGGTGATGACACGGAAGCGTTCGGGATGACCCTTGACGAACTGGTAGCGCCGCGCCGTCTTGATGGCGCATTCCAGCGCCTCGGCGCCGGAATTGGTGAAGAACACCTTGTCGGCGAAAGTGGCGTCCGCCAGCCGTTCACCCAGCCGCCTCTGCTCCGGAATCTCATAGAGATTGGAGACGTGCCACAGCTTGCCCGCCTGTTCGGTGAGCGCGGCGACCAGATGCGGATGATTGTGGCCGAGCGAATTGACCGCGATGCCGCCGGCAAAATCGAGATATCGCTCGCCCTTGTCGGTGACCAGCCAAGTCCCCTCCCCGTGGTCGAAGGCCAGGGGTGCGCGAGCAAAGGTCTCGTAAAGCGCCGAACCGCTCATTATATGCGTCTCCGGTACCGGAAAATCAAAAAAGCCGCCAAAGCGGCGGCCTTCGCGGCTTATCGTGTTTTTCGGCCATGAAGTCAACGAAAACGTCGCGCATAGGCGCGCGGCACGCCCTCCGACAGGACGCCGGCTCATCAGCGACCGGGCAAGTTGGGGAAAACCGGAAAAACTGATTCGTGTTGCCTTTGGGACTCTTGTCACAGAGTCGGCGCATGAGGTATTTGTAGTCGAGAAATAACTAGATTTCGTGCGGCGGACCCAATCACCCGGTATATGTGGTGTTGTCTGCCCGGCGAGAGCCGGGACGGGAAAGGATTCCGATCGCCGCACGCTTCAGCAGGAGCGCGGTCTCATGAACTGGACTGACGAGCGGGTAGAACTTCTCAGGAAACTGTGGTCGGAGGGGCTGAGCGCCAGCCAGATTGCCGCGCAGCTCGGAGGGGTCAGCCGCAATGCGGTCATCGGCAAGGTGCATCGCCTGAAACTGTCGGGCCGCGGACGCGCGACAGCCAGCCCGGCGCGCCAGAAGAAGGCCGTGCAGGGCTCGTCCATCCAGAAGTCGGTGTCGCGCGCCGCGAGCACGCAGCGCCACGTCACCACTTCGATCGGCGCAAACGCGCTGCAGGCGCAGTTCGACGCCGAACCGGTGGTGCGCCATTATATCCGCCCGGTCGAGAACGTCGTCGTGCCGATCTCGCGGCACCTGCAGCTGGTCGAGTTGACCGAGCGCACCTGCAAATGGCCGAATGGCGACCCGCTTTCGGAAGACTTCAACTTCTGCGGCAACGATGCCGCCGAAACCGGGCCCTACTGCAAGTATCACGCAAGGGTGGCGTTCCAGCCGGCGTCGGAGCGGCGGCGGAGTCGCTGAGCGGCGTGAGTAGTGAGTAGTGAGTAGTGAGGAATAGGCGGCGAGCGCCGCTGCCACCAATCACTACTGACTACTCGCTACTCACTCCTTCACAGCCATCCATTCTTGCGAAATCGCCAGTACAGGAACGAGCAGATCAGCGCGATCGTGGCCAGCACGACCGGATAGCCGTATTCCATCCTCAGTTCCGGCATGTCGTTGAAATTCATGCCATAGATGCCGGCGAGCGCCGTCGGCACCGCCAGGATGGCAGCCCACGAGGCGAGCTTCTTGGTGTTCGCCGTTTCCTGACTCTGGCCGACCAGGAGGCTGGCCTCGAAGGCAAAGGCAAGCACCTCGCGCAGGCTGTCGATCTTCTCCTGGACAGTGCGGATATGATCGGTGACGTCGCGAAATAGCGGGTGCATGGCGGCATGGATCTGCGGTAACTCGGCGCTGGTCAGCCGGCGGCAGACCTCCACCAGGGGGAGTGCCGCATTGCGCAGGCGCAACAGATCGCGGCGCAGCATATAGAGCCGCTCGATGTCGGGGCCGGTCATTGGCTTCAGCAGCACCTTGTCCTCGATCGCCTCGACTTCGTCCTCGATCTGCTCGAGCACCGGCATGTAGTTGTCGACGATGAAGTCGAGAATGGCATAGAGGACGAAATCCTCGCCCTTGGCCAATGAATGCGGGCAGCTTTCCCAGTGCTGGCGAACGGCGGCATAGGACGTCGAAGGGCCGTGCCTGACGCTAACGATGTAGCCGGCGCCGACGAACAGATGCGTCTCGCCGAAGGTGACGCGACCGTCGATCAGCTGGGCGGTGCGTGCGACGATGAACAGGGCATCGCCATATTGCTCGATCTTCGGCCGCTGGTGCGGATGTTCGGCATCCTCGATCGCCAGCTCATGCAAATGGAACTGCGCCTGGACGCGCAGCAAAAGGTTGCGGTCCGGCTCCAGCAGCCCGATCCAGACGACGTGGCCCGGCTTGGCTGCCCATTCGCCGGCCTCCTCGATCGGAATGTCGGCGATGCGTCGGCCGGCGGTATAAACACTGGAAGCGATGATGCCCGATGTCGGCGGGGCCGGTGTCAGGTTCCGAACGTTTTCCATCGCTACCTCCTCAAGGCCTGGCCTCGGGTCAGGATCAGGTACGTTCGGGGAAGCTTAGCCTAAATTAGCCGGGGGTTCGAGGGGCGGCTATTCACTTCGCCGGCTGCATGCCGGGAAGGACGACCTTGTCCGTCTTGTCGCCCTTTGGCCGCTCGGCCGGCATCTGGTCGCCGGTGACGATGTAGTAGATGGTCTCGGCGATGTTGGTGGCGTGGTCGCCGATGCGCTCGATGTTCTTGGCGCAGAACAGCAGGTGCGTGCAGGGCGTGATGTTGCGCGGATCTTCCATCATGTAGGTCAGGAGTTCGCGAAACAGCGAGGTGTACATGGCGTCGATCTGGTCGTCGCGGTCGCGCACGAAGCCGATCTTCTCGACCGAGCGCGAGGCATAGACGTCGAGCACTTCCTTGAGCTGCGTCAACGCCAAATTGGCCAGGGCCTCGAGACCGCGGAACAGGCTGGTCGGTTGGCGCCCGTCGGTGACGGCCGCCACCCGCTTGGCGACGTTCTTGCCGAGGTCGCCGACGCGCTCGATGTCGGCCGAGATGCGGATCGCGCCGACGATCTCGCGCAAATCCGTCGCCATCGGCTGACGCTTGGCGATGATGACGATCGCCTTGTCGTCGATCTCGCGCTGCCCTTCATCGAGGACGATATCGTCGTGGATGACCTTCTGGGCGAGACCGGGATCGGCATTGACAAGGGCAGTGATCGCCTGCTCGACCATGCGCTCGGCATGCCCACCCATCGCAGCGATCCGCTTCGACAGGTATTTCAGCTCTTCGTCATAGGCGCTGACAATATGCACGGACTGCATGGACGAAATGCCTTCCCCGAATCTTCTGGCCCGGAATCTACTGGCCCGAGTCGTTTCCTCGAATCCCGTGCTGATACGCGAGCCGGATGACAGAAAGAAGAAACGGCCAGTTAGTAAATAGTACAGCCTTAGCGCGCCGGCAAATGAACCGAGAACGCAGCGCCCTTGCCGACTTCCGACTTGATCGAGAGCCTGGCGTTGTGGCGCGTCAGGATGTGCTTGACGATGGACAGGCCGAGGCCGGTGCCTTTCTGGGTGCGGCTGTTCTCGACGTCGACGCGGTAGAAGCGCTCGGTGATGCGCGGGATATGCTCTTCGGGAATGCCGGGACCGTAGTCCCTGATGGTCACGTCGATGCCGGCTTCGGGGCCGGTCTCGGTGCGGGCGATCGAGACCGTCACACGTCCACCCGATTGGCCGTATTTGCAGGCGTTTTCCAACAGGTTCTCGAAGACCTGAAAGAGCTCGTCCCGGTCACCCGGCACGTCGAGCGGCCCCTCGACGAAATCGCGTTCGATGACGACGCCGGTTTCCCGGGCAAGCGGTCCAAGCGAGTCGATGACGCTGTCGATTGTCTGGCGCAGATCGACCTCGGTCCCCGGCTTCAGATAGGGCTTCATCTCCAGCCGCGACAATGACAGGAGGTCGTCGATCAGGCGCGCCATGCGGCCGGTCTGGTTCTGCATGATCTGCAGGAACTGGTCGCGCGCCGCCGGATCGCCACGGGCCGGTCCTCTCAGCGTTTCGATGAAGCCGGATATCGAGGCAAGCGGGGTGCGCAGTTCGTGGCTGGCATTGGCGATGAAGTCGGCGCGCATCCTGTCGATCCGGCGCGCCTCGCTCTGGTCCTTGAACACCAGCACGTAGAGATCGGTGGCATGGCCGACCGAGGAAGCGCTGACCCGGTAGGCGCGCTCGACCGGCAGCTTTTCGGTGTAGTCGACAACATCCGAAGCGACTTTTCCCGACAGCAGATCATCCAGCAAGGCCTGCATTTCGGGGGCGCGGAACTTCAGCGACAGCGACATGCCCGGCGCGATGCCGCCGAAGGCGGCGAAAGCGGCCGCATTGGCGTGAACGATGGTGGCGGTGCGGTCGAAGATGATCAGCGGGTCGGCAACGGCCGCGGCGAGATATTCGCCGGAAAGCCGCTGCAGCCCGCTCGCCTCGATCGCCGCCGCATCCTCGGCGGAGTGACGCGTGGCACCGGACGGCAACAGCGCCGCCGCAAGCAGCAGCGCCAAGGCGGCCAGCACGACATAGGCGGACATGCCGGCAAAGCCATAGACGGCGAGCACCGCGACGATGCCGGCGGCCAGCAGCCAGCGGCTGTTCCACAGCCGAGCCGCGACAGCTTGCGCCCTGGTTTGCCGCTCTGCGCCGATGTCAGCCATTCGCGCGTCCCATGCCCTTGCTCCGGCTGGAAAACTTCCGCTGGACCGGATTTGAGGCTCCCAATAGCATGAGTCCGCAAGCTGGAAAGGTTCGTCTCGATGAAAAAACCCAAGGAAAGTCCCGCCGCAGCGCCCGCATCGGGCCCGCTGAAGATCAGGATCGACGGCAAGGAGCGGGAGTTCGACATCGAGAACCCCGTGCTTCCCGACTGGATCGAGGACAACAAGCTGACCGCGGGCGGCTATCCCTACGACAAGAAGATGAAGAGCGACGAGTATGACGAGACGCTCGAGCGGCTGCAGATCGAGCTGGTCAAGGCGCAGGCCTGGCTGCAGGCGACCGGCAAGCGAGTGATGGCACTGTTCGAAGGGCGCGACGCCGCCGGCAAGGGCGGCACGATCTTCGTGCTGCGCCAGTACATGAACCCGCGCACCGCGCGCAACGTGGCGCTGACCAAGCCGACGCCGACCGAGGTTGGACAATGGTACTACCAGCGCTATGTCGCCCATTTCCCGACGGCGGGAGAGTTCGTCACCTTCGACCGCTCCTGGTACAACCGCGGCGGTGTCGAGCCGGTCATGGGCTTCTGCACCCCAGAGCAGCACGAGAAATTCCTCGACGAGACACCGCATTTCGAGCGGATGATCTGCAATGAGGGCATCCATTTCTTCAAATTCTGGCTGAACATCGGCCGGGAGACACAGCTCGAACGGTTCCACGACCGTCGCTATAGCCCCCTGAAAAACTGGAAGTTCTCGCCGATCGATATCGCCGGCATCGGCAAATGGGACGATTACACCAAGGCGCGCGACCTCATGGTCGAGCGCACGCACAAGGAATTCGCGCCCTGGATCATCGTGCGGGCCAACGACAAGCGGCGTGCGCGGCTGGCCGTCATCCGCCGCATCCTGCTATCGCTGCCCTATGACGGTCGCGATCTCGATGTTGTCGGCAAGGAAGACAAGAAGATCATCGGCGAAGGGCCAGCATTCCTGGAAAAATGACTGGCCTGGAAAAATAGCGGGTCTGGAAACACGCCGAGCCTTCCTCCGGATCGGCCCATTTCGCCGACGATCAACTTACCGGCCAGGCTGCTTTTACGCGGCCAGCCGGGCAATCCGCTGCAGCCGCTTCAGGGTGGTGTCATCCTGCAACGCCTGCTGGAACAGCGATATTTCCTGATCGATACGGTCGCACAGCGCGTTGGTGTCGCCCTTGAGCAGGCCGCGCGTCTGCAACAATGCTGCAACCGGCTTCTTGGCGAGCTGCCTTGCCCGGCCGAGAGCCGCTTCCTCGGCAGCGCCGTCCGCCACGATCTCGCCGACCAGGCCGAGTGCCTTGGCATCTTCGGCATGAAGCGTGTCGCCCAGGCAGAAGAAGCGGAAGGCGCCGGCATAGCCGAGCTTCTGAGGTGCCAGGATGCTGGTTGCCGCGTCCGGCACCAGGCCGAAATCGACAAAGGGTACCCGGAACGTGCTGCCACGTGAAGCGATCACCATGTCGCAATGGAACAGGATGGTGCAGCCGACGCCGACGGCATCGCCGTCCACGCAGGCAAGCACCGGTTTGGGAAAGGTCGCCAGCGTGCGGAACATGTCGGTGACGGCGGCGATCAGCTGCTGATGCTTGGTGGCGTCGAGGAATTCGGAAAAGTCGCCGCCGAGGCAGAAGCAGCCTGCCAGGCCGCGCAGCACCACGACGCGGACGTCATCGTCGACGGCGGCTTCGTGGAAGGTCTTGGCGAGGCTCGCATAGGCGCGCCTGTCGAGTACGGGCCGGCCGTCGTCCGAGGAAACCGTGACGATCAGCGCGTGGCCACGCAATTCGGGTTGCGGGTGGGTATTCATGGCGGGTCTCCAAATCTCACGAGGCCTGTTTCATTCCGAGCCTGTCGGGGTATCCCCTGGCCAGCACCGGCGCGTAATGATTGCGGCGCGAACGCACGACATCGAGTGTATGTTCGTTGAAGGTGAGCAGCGTGGCGACGACCTGCTGGTTGCCGTAGGTGCGCTGGTAGCCGAGCGGCGTAGCCAGGAAGTGCAGCTGCAGCGCCCGCAGGACCCACATCGGCTCGAATTCGATGATGACCTGGTTGATGCTGCGCGGCAGCCCCCACTCGACGAAGCCGGCGATCAGCTCGGTGCCGACCGTCGACACGCCGCGCTTGCCGTCACGAAAGCCCGGCGCCACCGCATAGCGGGTCAGTTCCCAGACATTCGGCCCCGAGGGCGGCGTCCCTTCATAAAGGTCCGCCAGCACTTCGGTCAGAAGATGTGCCCGTGTCGTCGGCAGCAACCGCTGGTAGCCGGCGACCTCGCCGTTGCGGATGACGATCTGGTGCACCGCCTCGTCATGGTCGAACTGGTCAATCTCCAGGCCATCGGGGCGCTGAAGATCGGTCCATCCCATTTCCTCGACGAAGATCTTGTAGCGCAAACGATGGACGGCCTCCCAGAGGTCGGGACGATCCATCAATTCCTGTGTGGTAAGGGAAAAAAGCATTAGCCGTCTCCTGGTTTCAAGAGGAAGATACGGCCGAGCTTTCCCGAAAAAATTACGCGATCACGTAGGCAAGAATTTCTAGGCCGGCGCGGCCGACCTAACTAATATAGCCGCGCCTAATCGCTTCCGCGACCGCCTGCACCCGATTGACGGCACCAAGTTTGCTTTTGGCGTTAAGGAGATGTTTCTCGGACGTGTGCTCCGAGATACCTAAAATTTGAGATATCTCCCACTCGGACTTGCCGACGGCTGCCCACTGCAGGCATTCGCGCTCGCGCGGCGTCAATTCAATGTGATCGATGGTCTTGCCCGCCATCGTGTGGATTTGCATGGCGCGGCCGATCGCATAGGTCGACACCAGCGACACGATTCCGAACTCGGCCTCCGAAAGTTCGACGGCCTCGCCGCCCAGTGACACCATGACGATCAGGCCGTCGAGGGTGATCAGCGGGAAGGCCAGGCCATCGCGCAGCTTGAACTCCCTGGCGTCGCCCATGACTTCGCCGCTGCTCTTGTCGATGCGAATGCTTTCGGACGCTTCGCGCCACTGGAACGGCGCCTGAAGCTGTTTCATGTGACTGACGACGGGGTCGTGATCGACATAGTTGCGCGCCACGTAGCGCTCCAGCCATTCGCCCGGCCAGTCGCACAGCAGCACGTGGTCCTTCTGCTGGCCGCGCGGCGTGCCCGGCTGCGGAACGGTTCCGGCCATCAGCGCCGTCAGGCCGAAATCCGATGTGACGCCAAGCAGCCTTTCACAGACAGCCGCCGCCGTGTTGGCGTGCTGCAGCTGATCGATGTATTCCAGTGTGCGATCGAAATGACCCATCGCAACATCTACCCCATGTTGCCTGCCGCCTCAGAGATCGATGGTAGATGCCCGACACACGCCTCGCCATCAACCCCGGATTGCAAAGCTGCACCGCTTTCGTGCCGCCGGCGAATGCCTCCCTTTCGGCGGCGCCGCGCTGCTACTTGCAAACCCACTAAACCATACGCCTAAATCGGCAAGTTGAAATCAAAAACCATTGTGCCTGCGTCATTTTCGTACGAAAAGCCGAAAGCATGACGGGCGGAGCTCTATTGTGACAATGCGGTGGATACTCATCGCCCTGATATCGATACTGGTCGGGGCGCAGTCGTTTGCCGGCATCGCCGCCGCCGAGCCGCAGGTGCCGGTGCTGTGGGACGCCAAGGAGCGGCTGCCGAAGCCCGATCTTTCGGCGCTGCCGCGGTTGAGATTTCTTACCACCACCGATTTTCCGCCGTTCAACTTTCTCGATGGCGCCGGGCGGCTGTCCGGCTTCCATGTCGATCTGGCACGGGCGATCTGCGCCGAACTCGGCATCGCCGAAAAGTGCCAGATCCAGGCGCTGCCTTGGGGCGAGCTCGACGCAGCGCTGCAGAAAGGCGAAGGCGAGGCCATCATTGCCGGCATCGCCGCCACGCCGGAGAGCCGATCCAAATACGCGTTCTCGCGTTCCTATCTGCAGTTTCCTGCGCGCTTCATCATGCCGAAGACAACGGCCTTTGCGGAGCCGATCTTTGACAAGTTGCGCAGCAAGCGCGTCGGCGTGATCGCCGGTTCGGCGCATGAGCGCATGCTGCGCGCCTATTTCGGCGCCGTTCAGGTCGTCCCCCTCGACAGCCCGGAAAAGCTCTACGGCGACCTCAAGGGCGGCAAGATAGACGCCGCCTTCGGCGACGGGATGCGCTTTGCATTCTGGCTGGGCGGCACGGATGCTGCAGGCTGCTGCCGTTTCGCCGGGGGGCCGTATCTGGCGCCGGAATATCTGGGATCGGGCATGGCCATCGCTACCAGGGCCGGCGATCCGGCACTGGCCGCGGCCATGGACTACGCGCTGCAGGAGATCTCGGTGAAAGGCACCTTCGCCGAATTCTATCTGCGCTATTTCCCGGTCAGTTTTTTTTGATTCCAAGGGCCACGGCCCAGGGCTTTGTTGAGATTCAGGTCAGGCCGGGCCGAGAATAATGGGTTCCGAGAACCGGAGCGGAGCGTAGTTTTGGGTACGCGAGCACCGGAAGCGCAGGAAACCTGCCATTCGCAGGCCGGCATCACCTGAATATCAGCAAACCCTAGGTGAGCGTGCGAAGGCGGGCCTTGGCCGCACGCGCGATAGCGGCGACGGTCAGCGTGTCGAGGTCGAGCTTCAGGCGGATGAGTTGCAGCACCCGCACTTCCTCCATGCGCATTTCGAGATCGACGGCGGCGACCTCGAAGGCGGCGGCATAGGCGGTGTCGCGCAGCCTTTCGGGCAGCGCTTCGGCGACGCTCGCCAGCACACCTTCCAGGCCGTCCTTTTCGTGCAGGCTCTTCTGGCAATCCTGGGCGATGCCGACCAGCCTGTCGTGGTTGAAATCCTCGAACACCGGCCATGTGCGGACGACGTCGCCGATGCGCGCCAGTTCGACATCGGTCATGTCGCGGTCGGAAGCCGAGGTGATGACCATCAGGTAGATCAGGGCTTCATGCGGGGTCGGCAATGGCATCCAGGAACTCCTTGAAAGGGCAACGTAGTTAGGAACAGCATATCGGCGCCGCAAGGAAAAACAGCCGCCATCGTTGACGCCCAAGGCAGGCACGCCTAGAGACCGGTTGAAAAACTCCCTTCCGGCGGCGCCGGCGAACGACTTGGAAACAGTGACATGGCGGGATCAAACATCATCGATCTCAATCCCGAGACGCTTGTGGCGGCGGCCGAAAGCAAGGCCTGGCCGTTCGAGGAAGCCAAAAAGATCATCGAGCGCTATAAGAACACGGACTTTCCGCAGACCGTCCTGTTCGAGACCGGCTACGGGCCGTCCGGCCTGCCGCATATCGGCACCTTCGGCGAGGTCGCGCGCACCTCGATGGTGCGCCACGCCTTCCGCGTGCTGACCCGGGACGCGGTCAAGACCAAGCTACTGTGCTTCTCCGACGACATGGACGGCATGCGCAAGATCCCCGACAGTGTGCCCGATCGCGCAGCACTCGAGCCTTATCTGCACCAGCCGCTGTCGTCGGTGCCCAATCCGTTCGGCGGCGATTATGCAAGCTTCGCCGACCACAACAACGTGATGCTGTGCCGCTTCCTGGACACGTTCGGCTTCGACTACGAATTCGCCAGCGCGACCGAGTATTACAAGGCCGGCCGTTTCGACGCGGTGCTGCTGCGCGCGGCCGAACGCTATGACGAGATCATGGCGGTGATGCTGCCAACGCTTGGGTCGGAGCGCCAGGCTACCTACAGCCCGTTCCTGCCGATCTCGCCGAAGAGCGGCCGCGTGCTTTACGTCCCGATGAAGCATGTCGACGCCAAGGCCGGCACCATCACCTTCGACGATGACGGCACCGAAACTACGCTTTCGATCAAGGGCGGCAATGTGAAGCTGCAGTGGAAGCCTGACTTCGGCATGCGCTGGGCGGCGCTGGGCGTCGATTTCGAAATGTTCGGCAAGGACCACCAGACGAATGCGGTGGTCTACGACCGCATCTGCAACATCCTGGGCGGACGGGCGCCGGAGCATTTCGTCTACGAACTGTTCCTGGACGAGAACGGCCAGAAGATCTCGAAGTCGAAGGGTAACGGCATCACCATCGATCAGTGGCTGGCCTATGCGCCGACCGAAAGCCTCGGTCTCTACATGTACCAGCGGCCGCGGCAGGCCAAGAAGCTCTATTTCGACGTCATCCCGCGGGCGGTCGACGAGTATTACACTTTCCTCGCCGCCTATCCGCGGCAGGACTGGAAGGAGCGGCTGGGCAACCCGGTCTGGCACATGCATGACGGCAACCCGCCCGCCATCGACCTGCCGGTGCCGTTCTCGCTGCTGCTCAATCTGGTCAGCGCTTCCAACGCCCAGAACAAGGATGTTCTGTGGGGCTTCATCTCGCGCCATGCGCCGGGCGTGACGCCGACGACGCATCCCGAGCTCGACAGGCTGACGGGCTATGCGATCCGCTACTTCGACGATTTCGTGAAGCCTGCCAAGGTCTACCGCGCCGCCGACACGGTGGAGCGCGAAGCGCTGGGCAAGCTTTCGGAGGCGCTCGCCGCATTGCCGGCCGCCGCCGATGGCGAGGCGATCCAGAACGCGGCGCTCAACGTCGCGCGCCGGATCGAGCGCTACCAGGACCATTCGAAGCAGAGCCCGGAAGGTGGGCCGGGTGTTTCCGTCGCCTTCTTCCAGATGATCTACCAGGTGCTGATCGGCCAGGAGCGCGGTCCGCGCTTCGGGTCCTTCGCGGCGCTCTATGGCATAACCGAAACGCGCGCACTCATTGGGCGGGCGCTGGCTGGTCAGCTAGCGGCATAAGGACGCCGTTCTCTTCCTGCAGTATCGAGCCCGGCGCCTGAGGCGCGGGGCTCGGTGCCGGCGGAACCGGCGGCAGGCCGGAAAGGTTTGGCGCCGATCCGAAAATGCCCTTTTTTGCCGCGCGCGCCTTCTCGCCGGCCTCGGCATAGGCACCGCCCTCGGCGGCGCGGGCCCAGCCGTTCTCGACCAGCCATTGCCCGACATCCTGCTTGCCGATGCGGCATTCGGCGGTGATCAGGTCGCGGCCGCCCTCGGGCGGCACGGTGCAGACCACTGCACGGCCGCGCAGGAAGGCGCGGAACGCCGTGCGCGCCCGGATGCCGCAAGGCCAGGACTTGCCGCCGTCATCGGCGCAGGTCTCGTCCTGTCTGACGACATCGACACCCGAAAGCGCCACCGAATAACCCTTCGCCTCGATCACGCCGGCGGCTGACGCCACCGGCTGAAACAGCTTCGTGCCGTTCCAGTCGTCGGGCATTTTCAGCTTGGGCGGGCTGGCAAGCGCAAGGTCGCTCAGCGGCGCGCGCGGTTCGACCCGCTCGAGCTCGTCGGCGGTGAGCGGCGGCGGCGCCACCATTTCGGGATCGATCGACCTGGAATGGGGTGCCGGCTTTATCGGCTGCGGCCCGGGGATGGCCGAGGTCGCCGGCTCCTCGGGCGCGGCGTCGACGTCTGGCTCGATCTGATCGACAGTGACGGTGCCGCTGCCTTCGCCACGCTGCACGGTACGACCGCCGGTGACGACCAGCGCCGCCATCGCCGGGACCGCCAGGGCGGCTATGGCGAGGTGGACCAGCCGCACCTACTGGCTTGCCCAGACGATCCGCGCCACCCATTCGACATCGCGCATCGGGATATCGCGATCCGGATGCTCGGGATTGAGCGAGATCAGCACGATCGACTTCGTCGTATGGCGATCCAGCACCTTGGCCATCACCTCGCCGGCATTGGTCTTGACGACGACACGGTCGCCCTTGCGGGTGGCGGCGCCCGGCTCGACGATCAGCACATCGCCATTGCGGTAGAGCGGCAGCATGGAATCGCCCTGCACCTGCAGCGCATAGGACGTCTCGGTCGCCTGCGCCGGCAGCTCGACCAGATCCCAGCCCTGCCCCGCCGGAAAGCCGGCATCGTCGAAGAAGCCGCCTGCGCCGGCCTGGGCGAAGCCGAGCAGCGGCACCGAAGACCGCTGCTCGGGCGCGAGGCCGGTCTTGTCGCGGCCCTCGACCAGGCCGGTGAATTCGTCGAGCGAAGCACCCGTCGCCTCGATGATCTTGGCCAGCGATTCGGTCGAGGGCCAGCGCGGGCGCCCATCCGAGGACAGCCGCTTGGACTTGTTGAAGGCGGTCGAATCGAGACCCGCGCGCCTTGCCAGGCCCGACGCCGACAGCGAATAGCGCTCGGCGAGAGCATCGATGGCGGCCCAGACGCGATCATGCGAGAGCACTTTGCTCTCCTCCGGAACAGGAAAAAATACCTTTCCTTTCTAGTCCGCAACCGCTCGATTGTCCACCCGCCAGGCGGCGGATCATCAACAAAGCGACAGTGCCGCACGTGGCTCGCCGCAGGCGCGGCCAGCCTGATCAGGCAAGTCCCTTGGCCAGGCCGCGCAGGCCCTGATGGGAGGCCATGAACATCCGCTCGGCCTCGGTAGGTGGACGTGGTTGAGCAGAACGGCCAAGCGCAGCCACAACCTCGTCAATGTCGAGAAAGCGGCGACCGCGACGATCGTAGACGCCGCCCGTGGTCATGATCAGCGCAGCCGTTTCGCCATTGTCGAGCACAAAACGGTGCTTGCCGATGACCTGCGAGCCTTCCCAGGTCTCGATCGAGGACACCACTTCGAAGTGCCGCCACAGCCGGATCTCGCGTACATAGGTCGATTGCAGCCCGCCGATCATCGGCGCCCAGCCACTCTTGCGCGCCAGCGCGATCAGGCCGGCGCGCAGGAATATGTCAATGCGTCCGAGATCGGCCAGCATCATGTAGCGCGCATTGTTGAGGTGGCTGTTGAAGTCGATATCGGTCGGCAGGCAGCGAAAGGCCAGCCGGCTCTCGCCGCCTATCTGATAGGGGCCACGGCGAGACGCCGTGGCCATCATGCGCGCCATACGCGCCCAGACATACATTACAGCGCCGCGCGTCCTATTGGACGCGCAAGGGACGCTGCAACACCCTTGATCCTGCGCATGCGTCAGGCGGCCTTCTTCACCTCACCCTTCGCATAGGGGTCGAAACGACCGTAGAAGGTCTCGCCCTTCTCGGCCATGTCGAGCAGCAGCTTGGGCGCCTTGAACTCGGCACCGTACTTCTTCTGCAGACCCTTGGCGATCTTGACGAACTGCTTCGCGCCGATGCCATCGATGTAGGACAGCGCGCCGCCGGTGAAGGGGGCGAAACCGAAGGCGAGGATAGAGCCGACATCGGCTTCGCGCGGATCGGTGACGATGCCCTCTTCCATCACCCTTGCGGCTTCCAGCGCGATGGTGACCAGCAGGCGCTGCTGCAGCTCCTCATAGTCGACCTTTTCCGGCTTGAGCTGCGAATAGAGGTCTTTCAGGCCAGGCCACAGCTTCTTCTTGGCCGGCTTCGCGGGATAGTCGTAGAAGCCCTTGCCGTTCTTGCGGCCGGCGCGGCCGTGGGTGTCGACCATGGTGTTGATCAGCGCCATCTGCTTGGGGTCGACGGCCTTGTCGCCGAGATCCCTGATGGTCTGCTTCATGATCTTCTGGGCAAGATCGATCGCCGTTTCGTCGGTCAGCGCCAAGGGGCCGACCGGCATGCCGGCGGCCTTTGCCGCGTTCTCGATCATCGGCGCCGGGACGCCCTCGATCAGCATCTTGTAGGCTTCCGACATGTAGCGGAGCACGCAACGATTGACGTAGAAGCCGCGCGTGTCGTTGACGACGATCGGCGTCTTCTTGATGGCGCGCACGAAGTCGATCGCGGTGGCCAAAGCCTTGTCGCCGGTCTTCTTGCCGAGGATGATCTCGACCAGCATCATCTTGTCGACCGGCGAGAAGAAGTGGATGCCGATGAAGTTCTTCGCCCGGGCCGAATTCTTGGCCAGCGCGGTGATCGGAATGGTCGAGGTGTTCGAAGCGAAGATCGCCGCCGGCTTTAGCACGGCTTCCGCCTGTTCGGTGGCGGCCTTCTTGACGGCCGAATCCTCGAACACTGCCTCGACCACCAGGTCGCAGCCGGCGAGGTCGGCATAGTCGGCTGTCGGCGTGATCAGCGACAGTAGCTTGTCCTTCTCCTCGGGCTTGGTGCGGCCCTTCTTCACCTGGTCCGACACCAGGCTGTCGGAATGCGCCTTGCCCTTCTCGGCGGACTCCATGTCGCGGTCGAGCAACACCACCGGGATGCCGGCCTTGGCTGTGACATAGGCGATGCCGGCGCCCATGAAGCCGGCGCCGAGAATGCCGATCTTCTTGAACTTGGTTTCCGGCACGCCGGCCGGGCGGCGGGCGCCCTTGTTCAGCTCCTGCAGCGACACGAACAGCGAGCGGATCATCGCCGCCGCTTCCTTGCTCTGCATGATCTCGGTGAAATAGCGCTGCTCGATGCGCAGTCCGGTGTCGAACGGCACCAGCAGGCCTTCATAGACGCATTTCAGGATGGCGGCGGCGGCCGGATAATTGCCATAGGTCTCGCGGCGCAGGATGGCGATGGCCGGCGGCCACAGGTTGAAGCCGGCGGGCGAGTAGATCTGGCCGCCGGGCAGCTTGAAACCCTTCTCGTCCCACGGCTGGACGGCCTTCAGGCCGTTCCTGATCATCGCCTTGGCGGTCTCGACAAGGTTCTTGGGTTCGGCGATCTCATGGATCAGGCCCATCGACTTCGCCTTCTGCGGCGACAGCGTCTGGCCAGTGGTCAGCATCTGCAGCGCCTGCTGCTGATCGGTCAGCCGCGGCACGCGCTGGGTGCCGCCGGCGCCGGGGAAGATGCCGACCTTGACTTCCGGCAAGGCCATCTTGACCTTGTCTGAGTCAGCGGCAACGCGGCCATGGCAGGCCAGCGACAGTTCGAAGGCGCCACCCATGCAGGTGCCGTTGATCGCCGAAACCCAGGGCTTGCCCGACGTCTCCAGCTTGCGGAACAGGCCGGTCATGCGGCCGGCATTGTCGAACAGCAGCCTGGCCGCCTTCTCCGGGTCCTTGGACTTCTCCTTGGCAAAGACCGTCAGCATCTTCTGCAGCATGGTCAGGTCGGCGCCGCCCGAGAAGCTGTCCTTGCCCGAGGTGATCACCGCGCCCTTGATGCCGGCGTCGGCCACCGCCTGGTCGATGATCTTGTCGAGTTCGTTCATCACCTCTTCGGTGAAGACGTTCATCGAGCGGTCGGGCATATCCCAGGTGACCAGCGCAATGCCGTCGGTGTCGGTCTCAACCGTGAAGTTTGTATAGGTCATGTCTTTCTCCTTCCGGCCGAAAATCAGACGCGTTCGATGATGGTTGCGGTGCCCATGCCGGCACCGATGCACAGCGTCACCAGCGCGGTGTTGAGGTCGCGGCGCTCCAGCTCGTCCAGCACGGTGCCGAAGATCATCGCGCCGGTGGCACCAAGCGGATGGCCCATGGCGATCGCGCCGCCATTGACGTTGATCTGGTCGTGCGGGATGTCGAAGGCCTGCATGTAGCGGAGCACCACCGAGGCGAAGGCCTCGTTGAGCTCGAACAGGTCGATGTCCGACAGCTTCATCTTGGCGCGCTGCAAAAGCTTCTCGGTGACGTCGACCGGGCCGGTCAGCATCAGCACCGGCTCGGAGCCGATGTTGGCGAAGGCGCGGATGCGCGCGCGCGGCTTCAGCCCCATCGCCTTGCCGGCCTTCTTGGAGCCGAGCAGCACGGCAGCGGCACCGTCGACGATGCCGGACGAATTGCCGGCATGGTGGACGTGGTTGACCTCTTCGACCTCGGGGTGCTTCTGCACCGCGACGGCATCGAAGCCGCCCATTTCGCCTGGCATGACGAAGGACGGATTGAGCGAGGCCAGCGACTGCATGTCGGTCGACGGCCGCATGTGCTCGTCATGGTCGAGGATGGTCAGGCCGTTCTGGTCCTTGATCGGGATCACCGAATTCTTGAAGCGGCCGTCTGCCCAGGATTTGGCGGCGCGCTTCTGGCTCTCGACCGCATAGGCGTCGACGTCATCGCGCGAAAAACCATATTTGGTGGCGATCAGGTCGGCCGAGATGCCCTGCGGCACGAACCAGCCGGGCAGGCCGACGGAAGGGTCCATGAACCAGGCGCCGCCGGAGGCGCCCATGCCGACGCGCGACATCGATTCGACGCCGCCGGCAATGACGATCTCGTCGGCGCCTTGCGCGATCTTGGCGGCGCCGAAATTGATGGCGTCGAGACCGGAAGCGCAGAAACGCGAGATCTGCATGCCGGGCGCCTTGGTATCGTAGCCGGCCTCAAAAGCGGCGGCGCGCGGAATGACCGAGCCCGCCTCGCCGACCGGATCGACGCAACCGAAGATGATGTCGTCGACAGTGCCGGTGTCGAGCCCGTTGCGATCGCGCAGCGCTTCCAGCACCTTGGCGCCCAGCCGCACCGCCGGCACCTCGTGCAGCGAGCCATCCTTCTTGCCCTTGCCGCGCGGTGTGCGCACGGCGTCGTAGACATAAGCTTCGGCCATTTTCATGCTCCTTGGGTTTGCTGAAAAGCTGCTCAGAGAGAGCGTCCGATCAGCAATTTCATGATCTCGTTGGTGCCGCCGTAGATGCGCTGGACGCGGGCATCGCGGTACATGCGGGCGATCGGATATTCATTCATGTAGCCATAGCCGCCATGCAATTGAAGGCATTCGTCGACCACTTTTCCCTGCAGGTCGGAGAGCCAGTATTTGGCCATCGATGCGGTCACCGGGTCGAGGCCGCCGGCGACGTGACGGGCAACACAGTCATTGTAGAAGACGCGGCCGATGGTGGCTTCGGTCTTCAGCTCGGCGAGCTTGAACTGGGTATTCTGGAAGTCGATGATCGCCTTGCCGAAGGCCTTGCGCTCCTTGACGTAGTCGATGGTCAGCGCCAGCGCACGCTCGATCATGGCAATCGCCCCGGTGCCGATCTGCAGCCGCTCCTGCGGCAATTGCTGCATCAGCTGGATGAAGCCCTGGCCCTCCTCATGGCCGAGAAGGTTGGCGGTCGGCACGCGCACGTCGTTGAAGAACAGCTCCGACGTGTCGTTGGCCTTGAGCCCGATCTTGTCGAGGTTGCGGCCGCGCTCGAAACCATCGACCTCGTCGGTCTCGACGACGATCAGCGAGGTGCCCTTGGCGCCCTTGGCCGGATCGGTCTTGGTGACGACGATGACGAAATTGGCAAGCTGGCCGTTGGTGATGAAGGTCTTCGAACCGTTGATCCTGTACTGGTTGCCGTCCTTTTCGGCGCGCGTCTTGACGCCCTGCAGGTCCGAGCCGGCGCCCGGCTCGGTCATGGCGATGGCGCCGATCAATTCGCCGGTCGCCAGCTTCGGCAGCCATTTCTTCTTCTGCTCCTCCGAGCCGTAGTGGAGGATGTAGGGAGCGACGATCGAATTGTGCAGGCCGATGCCGAAACCGTCGACGCCGACATGGCCGATCGCCTCGATGATGGCGCTCTCATGCGCGAAGGTGCCGCCGGAGCCGCCATATTCCTCCGGCATCGAGGCGCAGAGCAGGCCGGCGGAACCGGCCTTCAGCCAGCTCTCGCGATCGACCATCTCGTTCTTCTCGAACTCATCGTAGCGCGGCGCAATCTCTTCCGACATGAAGCGATGCGCCATGTCGTAGAGCATGCCGACCTCGTCCGCCGCCCAGGCGGGCTTTGGCAGGCCAAGAACTTCGGCTGGATTTGTCGCCACGATTTCCTCCGCGTTCCGACAATTGTGGGCCGGCAGTACCGGCCCGCCAAACCTAGAACGCTTCCGCCGGCAGCGCCATTAGCGTGTCCGCGCCACTGGAAATGCGGGCGAGATGTGCCGACGTCTCCGGCATGATCCGCTCCATGAAGAAGCGCGCCGTCACGAGCTTGTTGTCATAGAAGGACGCCGAACCGTTGGCGCCGTCAGCCAGTTTCACCCCGGCCGCCTTGGCCATCTGCGCCCACATATAGCCCAGCGCCACCAGGCCGAAGAGATGCATGTAGTCGGTCGAGGCGGCTCCGGCATTGTCGGGCTTGGCCATACCGTTCTGCACCAGCCACATGGTCGCCGCCTGCAGATCGTTGAGGCCCTTCTTCAGCGCCTTGGTGAAGGGCGCCATCTTCTCGTCCGCGCGGTTTTCCTCGCAGAACTCGCCGACCTCCTTGAAGAAGGCCTGCACGGCGCGGCCGCCGTTGAGCGCGAGCTTGCGGCCGACGAGATCAAGCGCCTGGATGCCGTTGGCGCCTTCATAGATCATGGCGATGCGGGCATCGCGCACGAACTGGCTCATGCCGTGCTCTTCGATATAGCCGTGGCCGCCGAACACCTGCTGCGCCATGACGGCATGGTCGAAGCCCTTGTCGGTCAGCACGCCCTTGACCACCGGCGTCAGCAGGCTGGTGTAGTCGTCCGCCGACTGGCGGTCCTTGTCGTCGCCCGAGCGGTGGGCAATGTCGGACTTGATCGCCGTCCACAGCGCCAGCGCGCGGCCGGCCTCGTTGAAGGCCTTCATGGTCATCAGCGAGCGGCGGATGTCGGGATGGACGATGATCGGATCGGCCTTCTTGTCCGGCGCCTTGGCGCCTGACAGCGAACGGCCCTGCAGGCGGTCCTTGGCGTAGGACACGGCGTTCTGGTAGGCGATCTCCGACAGCGAAAGCCCCTGCAGGCCGACGCCGAGGCGGGCCTCGTTCATCATCGTGAACATGGCCTTCAGGCCGCCATTGGCCTCGCCGAGCAGCGTGCCTTCCGCCTCGTCATAATTCATGACGCAGGTCGAATTGCCGTGGATGCCCATCTTCTCCTCGATCGAACCGCAGGAGAGCGTGTTCTTCTCGTCGGGATTGCCCGAGCCATCGAGCTTGAGCTTCGGCACGATGAACAGCGAAATGCCCTTCACGCCTTCCGGCGCGCCTTCGATGCGGGCCAGCACCAGATGGACGATGTTGTCCGCCATGTCGTGTTCGCCGGCCGAGATGAAGATCTTCTGGCCGGAAATCTTGTAGGTGCCGTTGCCGTTCGGCACGGCCTTGGTGCGCAGCAGGCCGAGATCGGTGCCGCAATGCGGCTCGGTCAAGTTCATGGTGCCGGTCCAGGCGCCCTCGACCAGTTTCGGCAGCCATGTCGCCTTCTGCTCGTCGGTGCCATGGGTGATGATCGCCGCGATCGCCCCTTGCGTCAGGCCGGGATACATCATCAGCGCCATGTTGGCGGACACCATATATTCGGCAACCGCGGTATGCACCGCATAGGGAAGGCCCTGGCCGCCAAACTCGACCGGCGCGGCCAGCCCCATCCAGCCACCTTCGCGGTACTGGTCGAAGGCTTCCTTGAAGCCTTTCGGCGTCGTCACCGAGCCGTCGTCATGGCGCACGCAGCCTTCCATGTCGCCGACGCGGTTCAACGGATGCATGACGTTCTCGGCAAGCTTGGCGCCTTCGGCGAGGATCGCCTCGACCACGTCGGGCGTCGCGTCGGAGAATCCGGGAAGATTGGAATAGCGCTGGTAGCCCAGCACGTCGTTGAGAACGAACAGCGTGTCCTGGACCGGGGCCCTGTAGATCGGCATGCGTTTCCTCCACCATGCGGTCTTGGCCCCAAAATCGTGCCGTGCTCGGCAGACGGACCAATGTTGAAGCCCGGATAGCAAAAATTGACGTTTGCGTAAACGTCAATTTTTGCCGTTGCGACAAATTTTCCCTGGCACCATGCATCCGAACGGTAGCGGCCCCGCGTCAAGGACGCCAGCGCGGCGGACGCATCTCTTCGTGAGGGAGCAACGCAAAGAGCCGCGCGGCACGGGCCGCGCGGCTCTCATTGGTCAGTATGCGGTTTGCCGGATGCCGGCGGATCAGCTGGCCGCGCTGGCTTGCGGCGCCGAACGCTCGGCGAGCATCTGCCGCACGGCGGCCATCGAGCCGCTGAGCTCGTTGATAGCGTCCTCGATGAGCGCACGCTGCTTCTGCAGGCGGGCAAGCTGCTTCTCGGACTTGTCCAGCGCAAGCCGCAACTGCTTGGTGTTGGAGCCGGTCGGATCGTAGAGATCCATCATCTGCTTGACGTCGCGCAGCGAGAAGCCGACCTTGCGGCCGAGCAGGATCAGCTTCAGCCGAGCCCTGTCGCGGCGCGTGTAGAGACGGGTCGAACCGTCGCGCTGCGGATTGAGAAGGCCCTTGTCCTCGTAGAAGCGCAAGGTGCGTAGCGTGACGCCGTATTTCTTGGCCATCTCGCCGATGCGGACAAGATCCTCGCCGGCATCACTCGGTATGTCATTGGTATTGGCCGCGGCTTCGCCGGGCGAAACAAGTTTCATGGTCACTGGCTTTCCCCGTCTGGTGGCACCGCGGTCCGGGACCTTGCGTCGCCTGAGTGGAAGCGGGGGCATGCTTCCAGTCGTGGTTTCAACAAACAAATCGCAAAAGGCGGGATCTGCGCACCGTTTACGTTTACGTCAATGCTATACCGATAGCCGTCTCATGACGCAAGGGCGTTCTCGGGCCAGAACTTTATGCCGCACCCGACAGGCAGCCCGTCAAGGATGTTGCAACTTCTTAAGCTTGGTTAACGCGTTGTTTACCACGTTGGGTGAAATGTGCGCATGTCGGTCACCCGTGTTTATTCTGTAGTGAATTTTTCACGGTTTTTCGAAGCGCGGGTGAAAACCCGGGAGGCTCGTCTTCCACCGCAGCAGAACCGCGCGGTCGTCTTCGTTCCCGGCAGGACTTTGGGGAATCCGGTCACGAGCCGGCCATTCTGAACACGGGCGCATCGATGAACAGCAAGCGGTCCTATCTCGATACACTCAATGCCGGCAGGCAGCGCAAGCCGACCACCACGCTCGAGCAGCTGAACCGCTCCCTGGAAACACTGGAACAGCGGCTGGAGCGGACGCGCGAGGATACCGCCGAACGTTTCGAACCGCGCCGGCCTGCAGCCGAACCGCGTTACGCCAGCGCCCAGCCCTATAACCAGCAGCGCTGGTACGAGGACCCACAGCCCGAGCCGCGGCCGAAGGGCCCGGCGCCGTCAGCACCTGCCTTCGACCAGAACTACCAGGCGATCGCGCGCGACATCGACCGCGTGCGCGGCCAGGAGGACAGCGTCGCCGTGGTCGGCAAGATCGCCGGCGAATTGCGCGGCCTGCGCGAGGAACTGCGCCACCAGATGACCGCCGGGCTGAAGCGCGAATTCGACGCGCTGCGCAAGGACATCGAGCGGGCCTTCCAGGCAAGCGGGCAATCGGGCGGCCAGGCGGGCAAGAGCAGCGCCGAACTCGGCGTCGAATTCGAGCGGCTTTCGGGCGCCATCCAGACGCTGGCCGAAAAGAGCGACGACAGAAGCGTCAACATGCTGCGGCTCGAGGTGGAGCAGGTCAAGGCGGCACTCGACACGCTGGCTCGCGAGGAGAGCGTGCAGGCGGTCGACCGCCGCTGGGACGACTTCGACCGCCGCTGGAGCGCTTTCGAGGACCGCGTCGACGCCGATCAGCGTAAGCGCTCCGACGGTGCCGGCCTTTCGGCGCTGACCGAGCGGCTCGAGCAGATCAGCAGTGCGGTCAACAATCTGCCGGAATCGCTGTCGCTGCGGTCGCTTGAGGAAAAGGTCCGCACGCTTGCCGGCGCCGTCGACCACTTCGTCAGCCAGCAGAGCAATCGCAGCAGCGACACGTTCGGCATGATCGACGAGCGGCTGGACGAGATTTCACGCGCCATCGTCGCCTCGACCGTCGCGGCGCAGGCCAACGCCTTCGATGCCGAGCCCTTCGAGCGCATCGAGAGGCGGATCGCCTCGCTGGCGCAGCAGATCGAAGAGGTCACGCAGGCTCAGCCAAGCGGCGAAGTCATCGACCGCCTCAACATGCTGTCGAACCGTGTCGATGAACTGGCCGGCCGCGCCGATCTGCCGGAACAGGCGATGGAGCGGCTCGGCAAGCAGATCGCGTTGATCGCCGACAGAATAGACCGCGCGCCGGCCATGCCGGACGCCGACTATATCTTCCAGGGTCTGGAACAGCGCTTCGACGCGCTGTCAGGGATCATGGAACGCCGCCAGGGCGACGCGATCGAACAGGGCAACATGCTGTTTCGCGATCTCGAGCGGCGGCTGGAGGAA
Organism: Mesorhizobium monacense; assembly: GCF_056781675.1. Taxonomy (NCBI): domain Bacteria; kingdom Pseudomonadati; phylum Pseudomonadota; class Alphaproteobacteria; order Hyphomicrobiales; family Phyllobacteriaceae; genus Mesorhizobium; species Mesorhizobium monacense. The sequence goes on from NZ_CM165567.1 coordinate 5,010,074, forward strand.
GTCGCCGACAGGCTGGACCAGCGCATGCCGCAAGCCGACAGCGCCGGCATCATGGACGCCATCGACGCCCGCTTCAGCGCGCTCGCAAAGCGCCTGGAGACACGGGTTCCCGATCCCGCCAACGAAGCGGCGATCCGTGGCCTGGAGAGCCGGCTCGAAGACATTTCAAGCCGGCTGGAATCGTCGGCCGCGCAGGTCGCCGGCATCGACCCGGCACTGATCCGCAGCCTGGAGGCGCAGGTTTCCGGCCTTTCAGCGCACCTGACCAAGCCCGGCACGCCACTGCCGGAATTCGAGGACATCAGCCCGCGCCTCAACGAGATCGAGAAGTCGCTGGCCGGGACCCGCGATTCGATCCTCAGCGCGGCGCGCGAGGCGGCCGAGAGCGCGGTGCGCTCGATGGCCGATACGAGTGCCAACACGGCGGCCGTCAGCGGCCTCGCCCAGGACCTGAAGACGCTCGAATCCCTGACACGCCGTTCGGACGAGCGCAATTCGCGCACCTTCGAGGCCATCCACGACACGCTGCTCAAGATCGTCGATCGCCTGGGCTCGCTGGAAACCAGCGAACCGATGGAGGCCGTCAGCGAACTCGTGGACCCACAACCAACGGCCAAGCGGGGCGGACGCGGCTCCAAGATCGCGGTGCAGGACGCGCCGTCGATGGACATCGACCAGCCGCTGCCGCTGACCGGAGACATGGCCGACCTCGACGGCCGCGCCGCCGCCATCCTGCGCAACGAACCGGTTACGCGTGGCGAACCTGCCCCGCGCACGCCGGCGGAAGCTGCAGCCGCAGCCGCCATGGCGGCGCTCGGCTCGGACACGATCACTGACAAGAAAGACACGACCGGCCGCAGGAAATCGATGTTCGGCGGACTGGCCCGCGCCTTTAGGGGCAAGAAGGACCCGGATATGCCGCCGCTGGCCGGCTCGGCGCACGATGTCGACGTACCGAGCGTCGATCTCGACGAGCCGCTCGACCCGAAGCTTGCCAACCGGCCGCTTGAGCCAGGCTCCGGCGCACCCGACCTCAATGCCATCATGAAGCGCGTGCGCGACGAGCGCGGCCAGCCGGTCAAGCGCAGCGAGGGCGACGCGGCCAAGTCGGATTTCATCGCCGCAGCCAGGCGCGCCGCACAAGCCGCCGCCGCCGAAGCTGACGCCCTGAAGCGCCAGTCGACGATGAGTGGACCGGTCAAGGCGCTCAGGATCGGCGACCTGCTCAAGGCACGACGCAAGCCGATCCTGATGGCGGCGGCCGCGATCATGCTGGCGCTGGCCGGCCTGCAACTGGGCAAGGCCTTCTTCTCCGATCCTGCGCCTGTGGCCAGCAACGAAATTGCGCCGATCATCGCCCCGCAGCCGGTGGAAACCGCTTCGGTCAAAGCCACGAGCGAGACGGAGGCTGCGGCGCAGGACGCGCCGGCCCGTGTCGTCAGGCAAGCGGAGCCTTCCGAGCCGGCAGTCAAGGACGACATGCTGGCGCAACCGGCCTCCGCCCCGCCATCAGGCGCCGATATGCCGATGGATGCCGTCTCCGAGCCGGCGCCCGCCCCCATGGAATCAACGGCGCCTTCCGATCAGGCGGAGCCAACCGCTGCGGCGTCAGCACCTGCGGCCGCGGAACCGGCAGCATCGGATGCGGACAATCAGCCAATGGCTGCCACGCCGGTCGCACCGACCCCGGCCCAGGACACCACGGGTGCCGTTCCTCCCGCCAATACCGCCACGGCTGCAGCCGCGGCCAAGATCGACATTCCGGCCGATGCCGGCCCGCAGGCGCTGCGCGATGCGGCCGCCGGCGGAGACGCCAAGGCTCTGTTCGAGGTCGGCTCGCGCTTTGCCGAGTCGCGCGGCGTCAAGGAAGACATGGCGGCAGCCGCCAAATGGTACGAAAAATCGGCCGAACTCGGTTTCGCGCCGGCGGAATACCGCATCGGCAATTTCTACGAGAAGGGCATCGGCGTCGCGCGCGACATCAAGAAGGCGAAGACCTGGTACCAGATGGCGGCAGCGCAGGGTAATGCCAGCGCCATGCACAATCTGGCCGTGCTGTTCGCCATGGCGGCGGACGGCGTGACCGACAATGAATCGGCGGCGCACTGGTTCCAGGCGGCAGCTGACCTCGGCGTCAAGGACAGCCAGTTCAATCTGGGCATCCTGGCGGCCAAAGGCGTCGGCATGAAGCAGAACCTCGAGGAATCCTACAAATGGTTCGCGCTCGTCGCCAAGACCGGCGACAAGGATGCGGCGGCCAAGCGCGACGAGATCGCCAATGCGCTGCGGCCCGAGCAGATGGAGCGGGCGCGCGCCGCCACCGAGCTGTGGAAGGCCAAGCCGCTCGACCAGGCGGCCAATTCGGCCGACATCCCCGAATCCTGGCAGGACGGCACGCCGCAGACGACCGCCAGCATCGACATGAAGAAGGCGGTCAAAAACATCCAGCTCATCCTCAACAAGAACGGCTACGAGGCCGGCGGCGCCGACGGTGTGATGGGCCAAAAGACCAAAGATGCGATCATAGCCTTCCAGACCGACAACAAGATGAAGGCGACCGGCGAAATCGACGCGGATCTGGTAAAGGCACTGCTGGCGCGCAAATAACGGCATATGCGTCGCTTCCGCGACGCCCTTGCCACACATTTGCCTGTTAACTGATTGAGATGTTTTTTGTTTCGGCGGCGCGGCATGGGTTAGACCCGGCCGCGCCGCCGGCGCAAGACAAAATTGGCTTTTCGGTGCGACACTGCCCGCGAACGGCTGCAATCGCCGACAGGCAAACTGATCGAGACTGACGGGTGGGCATCTATCTCCCGATCGCGGAAATTTCCGTCAACGTCTTCGTACTGCTGGCCATGGGGGCAGCGGTCGGCTTCCTGTCGGGCATGTTCGGGGTTGGCGGCGGCTTTCTCATCACGCCGCTGCTGATCTTCTACAACATTCCGCCGGCGATCGCGGTCGCCACCGGCGCCAACCAGGTCATCGCCTCCTCCTTCTCCGGCGCGCTATCGCACATGAAGCGCGGCACGCTCGACTTCAAGCTCGGCGGGGTGCTGCTTGCCGGCGGCATTGTCGGCTCGACCGGCGGCATCTTCGTCTTTGCGCTTTTGCGCCGGCTGGGTCAGCTCGACCTGTTCATCTCGCTGCTCTACGTCGTGCTGCTCGGCACGGTCGGCGGCCTCATGCTGGTCGAAAGCGTCAACGCGCTGCGCGCCACCCGCAGCGGCGCCGCTCCGGTGCTGAAGAAATCCGGCCAGCACAACTGGATCCACCGGCTGCCGCTGAAGATGCGCTTTCGCGCCTCAAAACTGTTCGTCAGCGTCATCCCGGTGCTGGGCCTCGGTGCCGGCATTGGCTTCCTGTCGTCGATCATGGGCGTCGGCGGCGGCTTCATCATGGTGCCGGCGCTGATCTACCTCCTGAAAGTGCCGACCAACGTCGTCATCGGCACCTCGCTGTTCCAGATCATCTTCACCTCGGCCTACACCACGCTGGTCCACGCCACCACCAACCAGACGGTCGACGTCATGCTCGCCTTCTTGCTGATGGCGGGCGGCGTCGCCGGCGCGCAATATGGCGCCAAGGCCGGCCAGAAGCTGCGCGGCGAGCAGTTGAGGGCGCTGCTGGCAATGCTGGTACTGGCGGTCGCCATCCGGCTTGCCATCGATCTCTTCGTCACGCCGCCCAATCTCTATTCGCTGTCCGCCTCGGGCTTGAACTGATGGCGGGCCTGAAAGCGTTCGCAGCCGCTGCTTTCCTGTCGCTCGCCGCAGCCATATTGCCTGCAATGGCGCAGACGCCGCCGACCGAAAGCATCCAGATCGGGCTGTCGACCGACGCCGTTTCGATCACGGCAGGGTTTTCGGGGGCCGACCTGACCATCTTCGGTTCGCTGGAAAACGCCGATCCGCTCGTCGCGCGCCAGGGACGCTACGACGTGATCGTCGTGCTCGAAGGCCCGCCACGGCCGGTGGTCGTGCGGCGCAAGGACAGGGTGCTCGGCGTCTGGATCAATCTGGAGTCGGAGACGTTCGAGAACGTGCCGGTGTCCTATTCGGTGGCAACCACGCGCCCGCTGCAGGACGTCACCGATCCGAACAGCTACAAGCAGCTCTCGCTCGGCGCTTCCAATCTCTACATGAAGCCAGCTGACGTGACCGACAGCCCGGCGACGATCGAAGAGTTCACCGCCGCGCTGAGGGACCGCAAGACCGCGACCGGCCTCTACAGCGAGAACGTCGGCGGCGTGCAGTTCCTGTCGCAGAACCTGTTTCGCGCCACCGTCAGGCTGGCGCCCAATGTCCCGGTCGGCACCCACAAGGCCCGCGCCTTCCTGTTCAAGAGCGGCATGTTCATCAAGGAAAGCTCGGCCCAGCTCGAAATCCGCAAATCCGGTTTCGAACAGTCGATCTTCCGCGTCGCGCACGACTATTCCTTTCTTTACGGCGTCTTCGCCGTATCGCTTGCCATGCTCACTGGCTGGCTTGGAAGGCTGATCTTCCGCAAAGACTAGATTTCCTCGCGAAAGCCTGTTCCCCTTTGCGGGCTCATGCGCTAGACCGCCGCCTCCCGGCGCAACAAGCGCACATCACAATCCGGTTCGGCAGAAAGGTCCGGTCACCCGGACATTGGCGCAGCTGACAAGGCGCCACCCCGCTGCCCCAGAAAAACGACAGGAAACTGCGATGCGACCAGCATTCGGCGGTATCGACTTCGGCACGTCCAATTCCACAGTCGGCGTGATCCGCGACGGGCAGCCCCAGCTGGTGGCGCTGGAGGACGGCCAGGTGACGCTGCCAAGTGCTGTGTTCTTCAACTTCGACGACAACCACACCTATTTCGGGCGCCGGGCCATCGCCGACTATACCGACAGCATCGAAGGCCGCCTGATGCGTTCGCTTAAGAGCGTGCTCGGCAGTTCGCTGGTACATGAGAAGACGCGTATCAAGGCGCGCTCGATCGGCTTCATGGAGATCGTCGGGCTATTCGTCGGCCATTTGAAGAAGAGGCTGGAGGAAGATGCAAAGGCGCCTGTCGAAAACGTGGTGCTTGGGCGTCCGGTGCAGTTCGTGGACGACGACGCGGAAGCCGATGCCAAGGCTGAAGGCGAGCTTGAAAACGCAGCGCGCATCCAGGGCTTCAAGCACATTGCCTTCCAGTTCGAGCCGATCGCCGCGGCGCTCGACTACGAACAGAAGGTCACTCGAGAAGAACTGGCGCTGATCGTCGACATGGGCGGCGGCACGTCTGACTTTTCGATCGTGCGCGTCTCGCCCGAGCGCGCCCGTTCAACCGACCGCAAGGATGACATCCTGGCCAACCGGGGCATCCATATCGGCGGCACCGATTTCGACCGGCTGCTGAGCATCGCCCATGTGATGCCGCAGCTCGGCTATCTGACGCCGACCAAGGACGGCAAGCGCAATCTGCCGGCCAGCTATTTCATCGACCTGGCGACATGGCAGCGCATCAACCTCGTCTACACCGCCAGGGCGATGACGCATCTGAGACAGATCCGCTTCGAGGCCGAACGCGCCGACCTGGTCGACCGATTCATCCATATCGTGGAACATCGTTACGGACATGCGCTGGCAGGTCTGGTCGAAAAGGCCAAGATCGCGCTGACGGATCAGCCTTCGGCCGGCGTGCAGGTCCCGCTTCCCAGCGCGCGCTTCGCCGCCGAGATCACGCGGGCTGGCCTCGAAGCGACGATTGCCGGCGACATCGAGCGGGTGACCGCGACGGTCGGCCAGACCATCGGCGACGCTGGTGTAGGGGCTTCTGACATCACCGCCGTGTTCCTGACCGGCGGATCGACGGCAATCCCGCTTGCGCGGCGGCAGATACTGGAACTGGTGCCGCAAGCCTCCGTCATCCAGGGCGACATGTTCGGCTCCGTCGGGCTCGGCCTGGCGCTGGATGCGCAGCGGAAGTTCGGCTGATACAGCTAGGCTGACGCCATCGCCTTCTCGCTCAGATGCGCCTTCAATGCCATCTGGGCGAGGCTAGCCTGCCGGTCGCGGTGGGTGATGATGGCGAAGTCGCGCTTCGGCAGGTCGATCGGCACCGAGCGCAGGCTGCCTTCGGCAATCACGCCGGCGACGACGAGCTCGGAAATGATGGTGGCGCCTGCGCCGGCTTCGACCGCCTGGCGGATTGCCTCGTTGCTCGGCAGCACCAGGAATATCTGCAGCTCAGCGAGTGAAATCCCCTCGCGGCGCGCCAGATCCTCCAGCACCTCGCGCGTGCCGGAACCGCCCTCGCGGATGATCCAGCGCAGCCCCCTGATGTCGGGGCGGCCCGGTGCGATTTCGGCGATCTCCGGATGCGAGGTGGCGACGACCAGCATCAGCCTGTCGATGTCGACCTTGGCGCGCCGCAAGATGTCGGATTCGGTGCGCCCCTCGACCAGGCCGAAATCCGCCGTGCCGTCCAAAACATGGGTCTCGACCTGCCTGGTGTTGCCAATGGTGACGCTCAGCCTGACGGCGGGGTACGCCTCGTGGAAGGAGGCCAGCCGGCGCGGCAGCCAATAGCTGGCGATGGTCTGGCTGGCGGCGATCGAAAGCGAGCCGGTGACGGTCTGCGAGACATCTTCGAGCACGTTGCTTGCGGCGGTCGCCCGTTCGAGGACGGCCTTGGCCTCGGGCAGAAACCGGCGGCCGGTCTGCGCCAGCTCGATGTTGCGGCCGACCCTGTTGAAGAGCTGGACGCCATGCTGCTGTTCGAGAGCGCGAATGGCGGCCGATGCCGCCGACTGGGAGATGCCCAAAAGCTCGGCCGCCTTGGTCATGTGGCCGCGCTCGGCGACGGCGACGAAGATGCGCAACTGGTCCAGGGTCATAGTCAATTAAGAAGCAAATTCGATCGGAATTACAAGAGCTGCTTGTTAGACAGATCAATTGCTTTGTTCTAAGTTTTTGCGGAAAGTTGGAAAAAATTGGCGGCACCGCCGCAAAGGCTGGGAAATTGATCGGGCGCTTCAAATCGCTGTTCGCGCACTGGACCCGCCGGGTAAGGCGGCAGTTCGCCGGCGAGCGCTACCACCCTGAACAGCATTACATGCGCGGCCCCGGTTCGAAGACGAAAGCCAAGACGGCGAGCGGCAAGAGCGTTCGCGGATCATGAGCCACGGAGCGCCGCGCGGCGCCAATTCAGCACTGTCGCAACGGCCGTTGGCCGACACGCGCGCGCCCGACGAGGGCGACGGCGTCGACACTTCGCCAAGCGTCTCCGACCGCATCGCCAAGACCACTTGCTACATGTGCGCCTGCCGCTGCGGCATCGATGTGCACATCAAGGACGGCAAGGTCCGCTACATCAACGGCAACAAGGACCATCCGGTCAATCGCGGCGTGATCTGCGGCAAGGGCAGCTCGGGCATCATGCAGCACTACAGCCCGGCGCGGCTGAAGAAGCCGCTGCTGCGCACCGGCCCGCGCGGCTCGGGCGAATTCCGCGAGATCGAATGGGAGGAAGCCTTCTCGATCGCGACGGAGCGGCTTTCGGCGATCCGCCGGGCCGATCCAAAGAGACTTGCCTTCTTCACCGGACGCGACCAGTCGCAATCGCTGACCGGCTGGTGGGCGAGCCAGTTCGGCACGCCGAACTTCGCCGCCCATGGCGGCTTCTGCTCGGTCAACATGGCGGCCGGTGGGCTCTACACGATCGGCGGCTCGTTCTGGGAATTCGGCGAGCCCGACTGGGACAACACCAAATACTTCATGCTGTTCGGCGTCGCCGAGGACCACGATTCCAACCCGATCAAGATCGGCCTGGGCAAGCTCAAGGCGCGCGGCGCCAAGGTGGTCTCGATCAATCCGTGCCGGACCGGCTACAACGCCATTGCCGACGACTGGGTCGGCATCCGGCCCGGCACCGACGGCCTGTTCGTGTTCGCCCTCATCCACGAGTTGCTCAAGGCCGGCCGTGTCGATCTCGATTATCTGCTGCGCTACACCAACGCGCATGTGCTTGTCGTGCAGGAGCCCGGTGCCGCCGATGACGGGCTGTTCGTGCGCGATGGCGCCGGCAATCCGCTGGCCTGGGACAGGGTGGCCAGGACGCCCATCGGCGCAGCCGACCCGGATGCAAAGCCAGCACTGACCGGCAGCTTCACCATCGACGGCCGCCGCTGCGTGCCGGTGTTCCAACTCGTCGCCGATCGCTATCTCGACGAAAACTATTCGCCCGATGCAGTCGCCGAACGCTGCGGCATCCCGGCCGACACGATCCGCCGGATCGCCGCCGAATTGGCTCACGTCGCTTTCGAACAGACGATCGAATTGCCGGTGGCCTGGACCGATTGGGCCGGCCGCCGCCATGAGACGATCAAAGGGCGGCCGGTGTCGATGCACGCCATGCGCGGCATCTCGGCCCATTCGAACGGCTTTCACAGCTGCCGCGCCATTCATCTGCTGCAAGTGTTGCTGGGCACGGTGGACGTGCCGGGCGGATTCCGCTTCAAGCCGCCCTATCCCCGCCCGGTGCCGCCGGGTCCGAAACCGGCAGGCAAGAACATCATGCCGATGACACCGCTGGAAGGCATGCCGCTCGGCTTCGTCTGCGGGCCGGACGATCTCTTGGTCGATGGGGCTGGCACGCCCATTCGCATCGACAAGGCCTATTCCTGGGACGCCCCTTTGGCCGCGCACGGCCTCATGCACACCGTCATCCGCAACGCTTGGGCCGGCGATCCCTACCGGATCGACACGCTCATGATGTACATGTCGAACATGGCCTGGAATTCCTCGATGAACACCGTCGAGACGATCGCCATGCTGACCGACGCAGACGAGGCCGGCAACTACAAGATCCCCTTCATCATCTATTCCGACGCCTATTATTCCGAGACGGTGCCGTTCGCCGATCTGGTGCTGCCCGATACGACCTATCTCGAAAGGCACGACTGCATCAGCCTGCTCGACCGGCCGATCAGCCACGCCGACGGGCCCGGCGACGCCATCCGCCATCCCGTCGTCGAGCCGGACCGCGACGTCAGGCCGTTCCAGTCGGTGCTGATCGAGCTCGGTGCGCGGCTCGGCCTGCCCGGCTTCATTAACGACGACGGCTCGGCCAAATACCGTGACTATGCCGACTACATCGTCAATCACGAACGCACGCCCGGCATCGGGCCGCTGGCCGGCTGGCGCGGCAAGGACGGGACGGCGATCGGCAGCGGCGCGGTCAATCCCGACCAGCTGCAGCGCTACATCGACAATGGCGGCTTCTGGCACCACGATTTTTCCGCCGACCAGCGCTACTACAAGATGGCCAACCGCTCCTATCTCGACTTCGCGGTTGAGATGGGCTTCATCCCGAAGGCCGAGCGAACCGTCTTCCAGCTCTATTCCGAGCCGATGCAACGCTTCCGGCTTGCGGCGCGCGGCCATGGCCGCGTGCAGCCGCCGGAAGCCGAGCGGAACCGCATTGAGACCTATATGGACCCGTTGCCGTTCTGGTACGCGCCGTTCGAGGAAGCAGCCGTCGACCTGCAAAAATATCCGCTGCATGCGCTGACGCAGCGGCCGATGCACATGTACCATTCCTGGGGTTCGCAGAACGCCTGGCTCAGGCAGATCACCAGCCAGAACCGGCTGTTCGTGCACCACCAGACCGCAGCCGCCCTCGAGCTTGCCGATGACGACTGGGTGTGGATCGAGAGCATCAACGGCCGTGTGAAGGGACAGATCAAGCTGGTCGACGGCGTCAACGCGGATACTGTCTGGACCTGGAACGCCATCGGCAAGCGGCGCGGCAGTTGGGGGCTGAAGGACGACGCCGCCGAGAGCAATCGCGGCTTCCTGCTCAACCACATCATCGGCGACCAGACCTCCGCCGATGCGAACGGCAAGCGCTATTCGAATTCGGACCCGGTCACCGGACAGGCGGCGTGGTTCGATCTGCGCGTCCGCGTCGTCAAATGCACGGCGGAAGAAGCCGGCTTTACCGAGCCCCAATTCGAACGCTTCCGGCAGCCGCCGCGTTTCGAACCTGCACCCGACACACTCCGCTTCGGCGCCGAATTCCGCATGAACAGGGAAGCCGCCGAATGACCTGCCTTCCCGCCCACACCGACAAAAGGCTCGGCCTGGTCATCGACCTCGACACCTGCGTCGGTTGCCAGGCCTGCGTTACCGCTTGCAAGGAGTGGAACACCGGCGGCCACATGGCGCCGCTGACCGACATCGACCCCTATGGCGGCAATGTCGACGGCGTCTGGTTCAACCGCGTCCACAGTTACGAGCACACGACCGAGATGGGCGGCCGCACGGTGAATTTCCCGCGCTCCTGCCTGCATTGCGAGACGCCGGCCTGCGTTACCGTTTGCCCGACGGGGGCGTCCTACAAACGAGCCTCCGACGGCATCGTGCTGGTCGACGAGGACAAGTGCATCGGCTGCAAATTGTGCAGCTGGGCCTGCCCCTATGGCGCGCGCGAATTTGACACCGATGTCGGCGTGATGAAGAAGTGCACGCTCTGCGTCGACCGTATCTACAACGACAATCTGGCCGAGGAAGACCGCGTGCCGGCCTGTGTCGCTGCCTGCCCGACCAGCGCCCGGCATTTTGGCGATCTCGGCGATCCCACCTCGGCGGTCTCGCAGCTGGTGGCGGAGCGCGGCGGCGTCGACCTGATGCCTGAGATGGGCTACAGCCCGACCAACAAATATCTGCCGCCGCGCGCCCTTACCCAGCGCGCCGCATCGGTGCCGGCACCCGCGCTGGAGCCGGTACGGGCCGAAGGCGGCTTTCTCGGCTGGGTCGACCGCATGCTTTCGAACTGACACGATGCATCCAGCCTTTTCCGTCGTCTTCTTCACCACCGCCACCGGTGCCGGCTACGGCCTGCTGGCGCTGCTTGGCGTGCTCGGCGGATGGGGGTTGATCCCACCTGATTTCTGGCTCGGGCTCATCGGCATGGGGCTGGCGCTCGGCCTGATCGCCGCCGGCCTGCTGTCGTCGACCGGCCATCTCGGCCGACCGGAAAGGGCATGGCGTGCCTTCTCGCAATGGCGCAGCTCCTGGCTGTCGCGCGAGGGCGTGTCGTCGGTCCTGACCTTCATTCCGGCGGGGCTGTTCGGCATCGGCTGGGTGTTTTTCGCCCGCGCTGCTGGCTGGGTGGCCATTGCCGGATTGCTGGCGGCCGTCGGCGCGATCGCCACCGTCTGCACCACAGGCATGATCTATGCCTCGCTGAAGCCGATCGCCCAGTGGCACAGCCGTTACACGCTGCCGGCCTACCTCATCTTCTCGGCGATGACCGGCAGCACGCTCCTGAACGCCCTGCTGCAAAGCTTCGGCGTTGGTATGAGAACCGTGCTGGTAGCATCGTTGCTTGTCACGTTGCTCGGCTGGGGCTGGAAGCTGGCGACCTGGCGCTACAATGACAGGCAGGAAATCCCGACCAACGCCAATACCGCAACTGGACTTGCCGGCGGCACAGTGCGGTCGCTGGAATGGCCGCACACCGAGGAAAACTATCTGCTCAAGGAAATGGGTTTTCGCATCGCGCGCAAGCACGGCGCAAAGCTGCGGCTGATCACACAGGTTTTGGCCTTCGCCTTGCCCACCTTGCTTTTGCTCGCGGCTTTCTTTCTGCCCTGGCCGTTGGCGGCGATCGCATCGGGGCTCGCAGCCGTGGTCCAGTTCGCCGGCATGCTGGTCGAGCGCTGGCTGTTCTTCGCCGAAGCGAAGCACACGGTCACGCTCTACTACGGTAGATAGTGGCGTTTCAGCCGGGTCTCAGCATCGAGCCGGAAATGGCAAAGATGCGTTCGGCGCCAAGCATATAGGCCATCAGCGTCTCGCGGCGGAACAGGCCGGCATAGGCGCGGTCGAGCACGTTGAGCGAGCCGGTATAGGCACCGAAGGCCGGCATGATCATGCGGCCGCCGTCAGCGGCAAAGCAGCGCCGCCGCACCGAGCGGCCGCGCTGGACGATGCGGGCGCAGGGATGCAGATGTCCCGCGATCTCGCCTTCGACGCGCACCTTCGATGGCTCGTGCCGGAACAGCAGCGAGCCGATGGCGAGTTCGCGCACGGTGTCGCCGGGCAGATCGGCGGGCGCTTCCGGATCATGGTTGCCGGCGACCCAGAACCAGTCGCGGCCAGCCATCAGCGCTTCCAGCCGCTCGCGAAAGCTCGAATGCATGCGCTCGGCGCCGCCGCCATCGTGGAAACTATCGCCGAGGCTGATGACGATCACCGGCTGATAGTCGGCGATCACGGCCTGTAGCCGCAGCAACGTGGCGCCTGTGTCGTAAGGCGGGATCAGCGCGCCGCGCCGGGCAAAGGACGAGCCTTTTTCGAGATGCAGGTCGGACACCGCCAGCAGCCGAAGCTCGGGAAAATAGAGCACGCCACGCGGATCGCAGACGGCGCGCTCGCCAGCGATGCCGACCAGATCGGCCTCTGCCATCAGCGATGTGCGCGCCAGCGAGAAATTCATGCCCCCATCACTCTCAGTTCGTCATCCTCGGCCCATGGCCTCCTCGACCAGATCGGCCGCTTCCATCAGCAGCGTCTCGTTGGCGCCACCATTGACCGGTTCCTTGCCTATCTCCAGCATCACCGGTATCGCCAGAGGCGAAATCTGATCGAGATGCTTATGCACGATTCGCCCGCGCACGCGCGAGAGCATCTCGGCAAGTCTGCTGACGTCGAGCAGGCCGGCGGAGGCGTCGGTGCGCGTCGCCTGCAGCAGGATATGGTCCGGCTCGTGGCTGCGCAGCACGTCGTAGATCAGGTCGGCCGACACCGTCACCTGGCGGCCGCTCTTCTCTTGGCCAGGATAGCGCTTCTCGATCAGTCCGGCGATGACCGCGCAGGTGCGGAAGGTGCGCTTCAGCATCCAGCTGTCGTTCAGCCAGGCTTCGAGGTCGTCGCCCAGCATGTCCTCGTCGAACAGCGCCCCCAGCGACGGCTTTCTTGCCTTGAACAGCGCCGCCATGTCGTCCAGCGCCCAGACGGCCAGCGAATAGTCTGTCGCAACGAAACCGAGCGGCCTCGCACCCGCCCGCTCCAGGCGCCGGGTCAAAAGCATGCCGAGAGTTCTGGTGCGCCAGCCGCCCTTCGAACGGATAGGCGACCATGTAGTGGCGGTTGCCGCGCGGAAAGGTCTCGACCAGAAGGTCGGCGCGCTTCGGCAGCACCGACTTTTCCTTTTGCAGCCGGAGCCAATCGGCCACTTGCTCGGGCAGGGCCTGCCAGCGATCGGAATCGGCCAGCATGCCGCGCACCTGTTCGGCGAGATAGGTCGACAGCGGGAATTTACCGCCTGCATACGATGGCACGATGATGTTGGCTCCGGCGCCGCTGGAGACGACGCACTCGTTTTCGCGGATGCCTTCGAAGCGCAGCACCTTGCCGGCGAACAGGAAATTGTCTCCGGGGCGCAGCGTCTCGGCAAAATACTCCTCGATCTTGCCGAGCACCGGCCCGCCGCGCCCGGCCATGCCGCGCCCTTGCCTGACATAGCGGACGTTGAGCTCCGGCATCTCGACGATGGTGCCGACATTCAGCCGGTATTGCTGGGCGACGCGCGGATGCGAGACGCGCCACAGCCCGTCGACCGTCTTGCGGATGCGGGCGTAGCGCTCATAGTTCTTCAGCGCATAGCCGCCGGTGGCGACGAACTCGACGACCCGGTCGAAGGTTTCACGCTCCAGGGCGGCATAGGGCGCTGCACTGCGCACCTCCTCGAACAGCAGATCGGCATCGAAAGGCGCGCCGCAGGCGACACCCAGCACATGCTGCGACAGCACGTCGAGCGCGCCCTTGATCAGTGGCGGCGTGTCCTGCGCGCCGAGATAGTTGGCGTCAAGGGCGGCGCGGCATTCCAGCACCTCGAAGCGGTTGGCCGGGATCAGGATCGCCTTGGACGGCTCGTCCATCCGGTGATTGGCGCGACCGATGCGCTGCGCCAGCCGGCTGGCGCCCTTCGGTGCGCCGACATGGACGACCAGGTCGACATCGCCCCAGTCGATGCCGAGATCGAGCGTCGAGGTGGCGACGATGGCGCGCAGCGCGTTCTCGCCCATCGCCTTCTCGACGCGCCGGCGTTGACCGACGTCGAGCGAGCCATGATGGAGCGCGATCGGCAGCGAATCCTCGTTCGCCCGCCACAGCTCCTGGAACAGCAGCTCGGCCTGGCTGCGGGTGTTGACGAACAAAAGCGTCGTGCGGTGCTTTTTGATCGCCTCGTAGATCTCGGGAATGGCATAGCGGGCCGAATGGCCGGACCACGGCACGCGTTCTTGTGAATCGAGAATGGAGATGTCGGGCTTGGCGCCGCCGGCGACGGTGATCAGCCCGGCCATGGCGCCGGGTGGGTTCTGCGCGACCAGCCAGCGCCGCAATTCGTCGGGCTCCGCCACGGTGGCGGAAAGCCCGATTGTCTGCAGACCAGGCACATAGTTGCGCAGCCGCGCCAGCCCGAGCGCGAGGAGATGGCCGCGCTTCGACGTCACCAGCGAATGCAGCTCGTCGAGCACGACATAACGCAGATCCTCGAAGAAGCGCCTGGCGTCGGACGCGGCAATCAACAGCGCCAGTTGTTCGGGCGTCGTCAGCAGGATGTCGGGCGGCACCAGCTTCTGCCGCTGACGCTTGTGCGAAGGCGTGTCGCCTGTGCGCGTCTCGATGGTGACGGGCAGCCCGATCTCTTCCACCGGCTTGCCGAGATTGCGCTCGATGTCGACGGCCAAAGCCTTCAGCGGCGAGATGTAAAGCGTGTGGATGCCGCGATGCGCCTGGCCCGGTTTTCGACTGGGACGATCGGCGAGTTCCGTCAGGGACGGCATGAAGCCGGCCAGCGTCTTGCCGGCGCCGGTTGGGGCGATCAACAACACCGACTGCCCGGTTTGTGCCCTCGCCAGCAACTCGATCTGGTGGGCACGCGGCGACCAGCCTTTTTGCCCGAACCATCTGACGAATGGCTCGGGCAGGACGACTACGGCATTCCGGTCAGCGAGGCGCGGCTGTTGTGTCACGCGCCAGAGGTAGCGCGACCGCGCGCGATCGCCAAGCAAAATCGGAACAAAAGGTGATCGACGACCCTGCTAAGGCCGCCGGAAGCCTGTCGGGCCACCGTAGAGATAACCGATGCGGGCGATGGCGTCCTTCAGCCCTTCGCGCGAGACCAGCATGGTGTGGCCATTGGCGTGGATCATGGTGTCGGCGTCGGTCATGATGGCGACATGGCCCTTCCAGAATACGAGGTCGCCACGACGCAACCCGCTGAGATCCGGACCGGGTTCGAACGGCTCGCCGATGGTCGCCGCCTGCATGTCGGAATCGCGCAGCACGTCCTGGCCCGCCATGCGCATCGCCAGTTGCACCAGGCCCGAACAGTCGATGCCGAAGCCGGAGGCACCGCCCCAGAGATAGGGTGTGCCGAGAAAGGTCTCTGCGACCGATACATAGTCTGCGGCGGTGTCCGCGATCGGCCTGAGATGACCAGCAATGACCGCCTGACCGGAGGGCAGCAGCGCATAGTGCGTGCCGCGGGTTTCAGCGGTACCCGTCACCGTCACCACCGAGCCCATCGACAGCTGCCCGCTGATCGGAAAGCGCAGGTCGGGACCGGGATAGAGGAAGGTGCGCGGCACCGAGACGAGATGGGTCGGCGCATGATCGCGTCCGCCCAGCATGGTATCGGCGACGTAACCGACATAGCCGTCGCGCTCCACCTGGATCCAGGCCCAGCCGTCCTTGTTTTCGAAGACTAGAACATCGTCGCCGAACAGGGCTTGCGAGTTGACGCCGGCATCGGGGCGAGGCGCCTTGCGGATATCGGCGACTGAGACCGAAATCAGCGCCGGGCGCCCGGCGACAAAGCGGTCGGCGGAAACTTCGCCTTTCAATCGCGCATCGGCGAGATCGGCACGAAAAGCGTGAAGGCGGGCATCCCTGGCGGTCAAATCGGCACTCGTTTTAATCGGTAAGTTGGGCAAATCGACAATTGGTCAGATGGGCAGTTCATGAGCCCGGGCAACGATACCATCGCCGAAGCGCTCGACAAAGAGCGCGCCTTCGACGGTGCGCCTGATCAGCACATTGCGCTTGTCGAGTTCGTCGCGATGGCGCGACACCAGCTTCAGAGCGCCCATCGTATCGAGCGCGCGGGTGATGACCGGCTTGGTGACGTTGAGCCTTGCGGCCAGCCCGCGCACCGTGTGCGGCGGTGGGTCGAGATAGATGGTGAACAGGATCGCCGTCTGGCGCATGGTGAGATCGGGCGCGCCGTCGCGCACCTGCGACAGCATCACCTGCTGCCACAATCGCATGGCCTGGCTCGGGCGCATCGAGATCGACATCGCCCCAGCATGACGGCAAATTGTTTCGGTTCCGTTTCAGTCACGACATCTCGCTAGCATCAGCCGTAACGTGTCGAGATGATCCGCTCCAGCGCGCGAATGCCTTGCGCCTCGCCGCCGGCGACGCCGTGCGGGCGATCGGACGGGTTCCAGGCGAAGATGTCGAAATGTGCCCAAGCCGCGGTCTTCTCGACGAAGCGCTTGAGGAAAAGTGCCGCGGTAATCGAGCCGGCAAAGCCATCCGTGGTGACGTTGTTGATGTCGGCGATCTTCGACGACAGTTTTGCGTCATAGGGCCGCCACAGCGGCATCCGCCACAACGGATCCTCGACCGCGACGGAAGCTGCCGCCAGATCATCCGCCAGCGCTTCGTCGCCGGTATAGAAGGGCGGCAGGTCGGGACCAAGCGCGACACGCGCGGCCCCGGTCAGCGTCGCCATGTCGACCAGCAATTGCGGTTCGTCGTCGTCGGCCAGCGCCAGCGCATCGGCCAGCACCAGCCGCCCCTCGGCGTCGGTGTTGCCGATCTCGACGGTGATGCCCTTGCGGCTCGTCAGCACATCGCCCGGCCGGAACGCGTTTCCGGCAATCGAATTCTCGACCGCGGGGACGAGCACGCGCAGCCGCACGTAAAGTCCAGCGGCCATGATGATAGAAGCGAGGCCCAGCACATTGGCGGCACCGCCCATGTCCTTCTTCATCAGCAGCATGCCCGACGATGGCTTGATATCGAGCCCGCCGGTATCGAAGCAGACGCCCTTGCCGACCAACGTTACCTTCGGCGCATCCTCCGGTCCCCATCTCATGTCGATCAGGCGTGGCGCATCGGATGATGCGCGGCCGACCGCATGGATCATGGGGAAGTTCTGAGTGAGCAGGTCGTCGCCCCTTGTCACCGATACCTCGGCCTTGTGCGCTGCGGCCAGCATCCGAACCGCCACCTCCAAATGGTCGGGACCCATGTCGCTGGTCGGCGTGTTGACAAGATCGCGCGTCAGGAAAACGCCGTCGACGATGCGGCCGACATGCGCCGCATCGGCGCCGGATGGCAAGGTGAAGCGCAGCGCCTTGCCGGGTTTCTTGCCGTAGCGGGTAAAGACATAGCCGCCGAGCGCCAGTGCAATGGCCGCCAGTTCGGGCTCCGCGGGGTCGGAGGCAAAATGCCAGTCGCCCTCCGGTAAGGCCCGTGCCAAGGCACCAACGGCAAGCGTGCCCTCTCCGTCGCCGGTGCCGAACAACGCACCGGCAAGCGCGCCGTTCTCGCCGGGAACGACAAGCGTCCTGCCGGCCTCACCGGAGAAACCGTTGGCCTTGGCCCAAGCGATCGACGACGGCGCGAGACCGGCTGCCTCCAGATCGCCCTTTGCCACCAGATGAACCGGCAAGGCGGTCTGCAGCGTGCGTTCGACAAGTTCGACAGGCATACGATGATCTCCGGCCGATCGCATCGCGAGTCGGCGTTTCTTAACGGTCCGTTAGGGTTAACAGAATATTTCTGCGGGAGGGAAGACGGCCAGGCAATGGCCGCGCGAATGGAGACCGGGTGCCAATGCCGATCAAAGTGTCGAACATCACAGGCAAGCGTCTGATCACCACTGCATTCTTGGCGGCGTTGGCGGCGAGCGTAGCGGGTTGCGGCACCACCAGCAAGTTCACGACCGGCTCGATTTCACGCTCCAGCAGCAAACCACTGGAGACCATGGCCGCCGGCGAACTGCACAACGCGACGATAGCGCTCGGCGAATCCTATGCCAAGAATCCCAACGACAAACGCATCGCCACGAACTACGCGGCGGCACTGCAGATGGACGGCGATGCCGACCAGTCGCTCGCCGTCATGCGCAAGCTGGCGATCGCCTACCCCAAGGACCGCGACGTGCTTGCCGCCTACGGCAAGGCGCTGGCCGCCAACGGGCAGTTCGAGCCGGCGCTCGATGCGGTGCGCCGCGCGCAAACGCCGGAGTATCCGGACTGGCGGCTGGTTTCGGCGGAAGCAGCCATTCTCGACCAGTTGGGGCAGAAGGACGAAGCGCGCCAGGATTACCGCAAGGCGCTCGACCTCAAGCCGAACGAGCCCTCGATCCTTTCCAATCTCGGCATGTCCTACGTGCTGGAAGGCGATCTGCGCACGGCAGAGACCTATATGCGCTCGGCCGCCGAACAGCCCAACGCCGACAGCCGGGTCCGGCAGAACCTGGCTTTGGTCGTCGGCCTGCAGGGCCGCTTCGACGAGGCCGAGAAGATCGCCTCGCAGGAGCTCTCGCCCGAGCAGGCGCAGGCCAACGTCGCCTATCTGCGCCAGATGCTTGCGCAGCAGAACGCCTGGAGCCAGCTCAAGGATCAGGACAAGGACAAACCCGCGACCAACTGACAGTAGCGCGTCCGATCCTCCAATCTCGCCAAAGACAAAAGCCGCGCGGCATAGGCAGCGCGGCTTTTGTCTTTGCGTGAGCCGAATCTCGGCGCTACTCGCTGCTCGACTTGTGCTGATCGCCGAAGACGCCGCGCTGGCTGACCTGGATGCCGGCCGGGCCGAGGATGATGGCGAACAGCACCGGCAGGAAGAACAGGATCATCGGCACGGTGAGTTTGGGCGGCAGGGCGGCGGCCTTCTTCTCGGCCGCGTTCATGCGCATGTCGCGGCTTTCTGCGGCCAGCACGCGTAGCGCATGCGCCACCGGCGTGCCGTAGCGCTCGGCCTGGACCAGCGCCTGCGTCACCGACTTGACCGATTCCAGGCCGGTGCGGCTGGCGAGGTTCTCATAGGCCACCTTGCGTTCCTGCAGGTAGGAGAGCTCGGCGTTGGTCAGGACAAATTCTTCCGCCAAGGCCACCGATTGCGCGCCGATCTCTTCGGCAACCTTGCGCAGGGCGGCCTCCACGGACATGCCGGACTCGACGCAGATCAGCATCAGGTCGAGTGCGTCCGGCCACGCCATCTGGATCGACTGCTTGCGCTTGGCGGCGCGGTTGTTGACGTAGAGTATCGGCGCATAGAAGCCGCCATAGGCGACGACAACGCAGACGAACAGCTTGATGAAAGGCGGCTGCAGAGGCAGTCCGCCGAGCATGAAAACGTAGAGTGCCGCCAACGCGAAACCGACGAAGGGCAGGATAAGGCGGAAGAACAGAAAGCGCGTCAGCGGATTCTGGCCGCGAAAACCCGCCACCTTGAGTTTCTGCAGTGTGCTCTCATCGGCCAGCGCGCGCCTCAGATCCAGCCGATCGACGATGTTGCGCATGCCGATCGACTGTTCCTCGCGCAGGCCGCCGCCCTTGCGGCGGCGATCGGCTTCGTTGGCCAGCCGCGTGCGCTGCTTGGCGCGCAATTCGTCACGCTCGAGCGCCACCGATTTCATGCGCGACTTGAGCTGGTTGCCGCCAAGGGCGGGCAAGAGCGTGAAGACGGTCGCAAACACCGCAATGCCGACCAGGAGCGCGATCAGGAAGGCGGGGTCGGTAAGGGATTTGACGACCTGGTCTGTCATTGGTTTCTATCTTTTTGTTCGAGCACGATCTTCTCCGAAAACCGGGACCCACTTTTCGGGATCATGCTCTAGACTTCGAAGTTCATCATCTTGCGCATCACCATGATGCCGATCGACATCCAGACCAGTGAGCAGCCGATGATCAGGTGGCCGGTGCTGGTGGTGAAGAGCGGCATGATGTAGTTCGGGCTCGACAGGTAGACGAGAAAGGCCACGACGAAAGGCAGGGCGCCGATGATGACCGCGGAGGCCTTGGCCTCCATCGAAAGCGCCTGCACCTTGGCCTTCATCTTCTTGCGGTCGCGCAGCACGCGCGAAAGATTGCCAAGCGCCTCGGAAAGATTGCCACCGGCCTGCGACTGTATCTGGATCACGATGCCGAAGAATCCCGCCTCAGGGCAAGGCATGGTCTCGGCCATGCGGATCGCCGCATCGGGGATCGACATGCCCATCTGCTGCGAATCGATGATACGGCGAAACTCGGTCTTTACCGGTTCCGGAGATTCGTTGGCGATCAGGCGGATGGCATCATTGAGCGGCAGGCCCGACTTGACCGCCCGCACGATGATGTCGAGGGCGTTCGGAAACTCGGCGAGGAATGCTTTGACGCGCCGGCCGCGGCGAAACGCGACGAACCAGCGCGGCAGACCAAGGGCGCCGGCCAGCAACGCACCGGGAAGGATCAGCAAGGGCGCACCGGCCATATAGGCGAGAACGGTGAGTACGATGCCGCAGACGGCCGAGTAGATGTAGAAGCGCTCGATGGAAATCGTCATGCCGGCTTGGCGGATCTGCGCCTTCAGCGGCGGCTTCCTGACG
This sequence comes from Mesorhizobium monacense, assembly GCF_056781675.1. NCBI lineage: Bacteria > Pseudomonadati > Pseudomonadota > Alphaproteobacteria > Hyphomicrobiales > Phyllobacteriaceae > Mesorhizobium > Mesorhizobium monacense. Next base: position 5,030,702 of record NZ_CM165567.1, read on the forward strand.
TTGCGATCGTTGGATTTCTGCTTTTCGTCGAGCTGCTTCAGCGAATCCTGGACGGACTTTCGCCGCTTGGTTGCTTCGGCGGCACGATCACGCGAGGCCTTGACGACGGAACGGTCGGTTTCGGCAGTCTTGATGGTCTCGAGGCGCTTGCCGACCTGCTTCTCGTTGCTCATCCGGGTGAACAGGAAAGCATAGGCGACCGCGCCGGCGCTGGAGCCGGCCAGCACGACAAACGCCAGTACGGTGGTATCAATTCCGAACATCGACCAGGACCCCTACGCCTCCAGATGCGTCAGTCAGCGCGTTTCTCCATGGCCTCGAGCGCCGTGGCGAGGCGCTGTTCCTCGCCATAGTAGCGGGCGCGATCCCAAAAATGCGGACGGCCGATGCCGGTCGAGACGTGCTCGCCCAGCAGCCTGCCGTTCGAGTCCTCGCCCTTGATGTTGTAGAGGACGAGGTCCTGCGTGATGATGACGTCGCCTTCCATGCCGATCACCTCGGTGATGTGGGTGATGCGGCGTGAACCGTCGCGCAGGCGGGCCGCCTGTATGATCACGTCGATCGAGCCGACGACGATTTCGCGCACGGTCTTCTGCGGCAGGGAGTAGCCGCCCATGGCGATCATCGATTCGATACGGTTCAGGCATTCGCGCGGGCTGTTCGAGTGGATGGTTCCCATCGAGCCGTCGTGACCGGTGTTCATCGCCTGCAGCAGGTCGAAGACCTCCGGTCCGCGCACTTCGCCGACGATGATCCGCTCCGGCCGCATGCGCAGGCAGTTCTTGACCAGATCGCGCATGGTCACCTCGCCCTCACCCTCGAGATTGGGCGGGCGGGTTTCGAGGCGAACCACATGCGGCTGCTGCAATTGCAACTCGGCCGAGTCTTCGCAGGTGATGACGCGTTCCTCGCGGTCGATGTAGTTGGTCAGGCAATTGAGCAGCGTCGTCTTGCCCGAGCCGGTGCCGCCCGAGATGACGATATTGCAGCGGACACGGCCGATGATCTTGAGGACCTCGGCGCCTTGCGGCGAGATGGCGCCGAACTTGACCAGCTGGTCGAGCGTCAGCTTGTCCTTCTTGAACTTGCGGATGGTGAGCGCGGTGCCGTCGATGGAGAGCGGCGGCGCGATGACGTTGACGCGGGAGCCGTCGGGGAGGCGGGCATCGCAGATCGGGCTGGATTCGTCGACGCGGCGGCCAACCTGGCTGACGATGCGCTGGCAGATGTTGAGCAGCTGCTGGTTGTCGCGGAAGCGGATGCCGGTCTGTTCGACCTTGCCGTTGACTTCGATGTAGACGTTCTTGGAGCCGTTGACCATGATGTCGGCGATGTCGTCGCGGGCGAGCAGGGGCTCCAGCGGACCGTAGCCGAGCACGTCGTTGCAGATATCCTCGAGCAGTTCCTCCTGCTCGGCGATCGACATCGCGAAATTCTTGATCGCAATGATGTCGTTGACGATGTCGCGGATTTCCTCGCGCGCGCTTTCGGGATCGAGCTTGGCAAGCTGCGACAGGTCAATCGTGTCGATGAGCGCGGAGAAGACCTGGCTCTTGGTGTCGTAGTAGCTTTCGCTGCGCTCGCGCTGGACCTTCTTCGGCGGCGGCGCCAACGGCGGCGGCTCGACCGGGCGTCGGGCGGGTGGGGCAACGGCGGCACCAGGTTGCGGCGACGCAGGGGCCGGCCGCGCGAGAACCGCCGTGTCCGCAGGCACGGTCGCAGCCGGCGCCGGTGCCGGCTGACGGAATTCCGGATTGAACCGGTTGCCGTCGTCTGAGCCTCTCTTACCAAACATGATCGACTACCAATTCCGCTGCTTGAGCGTCACTTCTTGTTGCGTGAGAGCTTGCCCAGGAGCATGCTAAGACCTGCCTTCTTCTTGGCCTTGATTTCGCTGCGCCCGGTCAGCACATGGGCGATCTCATTGACCAGGCCGACGATCGGGCTCTTGGCATCCATCTCGCCAAGCATGCGCCCGTTGTTGGCTGCGTTTCCGAACAGGAGCGGTTCGAATGGGATGACCGCCATCGGCGTGATGCCGAGCGGCTCGGCGAAATCCGACGATCCGATCTCGGGACGCTTCGGCACGCCCGCCTGATTGATGATCAGCCTTGGCGGCGGATCGTTCGGGCGAAGCCGTTTCAGCATGTCCACCATATTCTTGGTGTTGCGCAGATTGGCCAGTTCCGGCGTCGCGGTAATGACAATCTCGTCAGCCTTGATCAGGGTGCTCTTGGCCCATCCCGTCCAGACGTGCGGGACATCGAGCACAAGCAGCGGTGCGCTGCGCTGGGCCGTGTCGATCAGTTGCGAAAAAGCGTCGGGATCGAAATCGTAGACCCGCTCGAGCGTCGACGGAGCCGCCAGCAGCGACAGGTGCTCGGCGCATTGCGCCAGCAACCGGTCCAGATAGACCTCATCGACGCGCTCGGGCGAAAATACAGCTTCGGCGATGCCTTGTGCCGGATCCTGATCGAAGTTGATGTTGGCCGTGCCGAAAGCAAGATCGAGATCGGCCACCACAACTTCGGACTTGAACAGCGTCGACATCGCCCAGGCGACATTGTGGGCAATGGTCGAGGAGCCGACGCCGCCCTTGGCGCCGATGAAGGCGATCGAACGGCCGATCGGCTCGGCCTCCGGATCGACGAAGATCGACGAAACCACGCTGACGATGTCGGTCATCGACACCGGCGCGATGACATATTCGGAAATACCGGAGCGGATGAGTTCGCGGTAAAGGCCGACATCATTGTAGTGGCCGATCACCACGACCTTCGAGGTCGGGTCGCAATATTCGGATAGCTGGGCAAGCTGCTCCAGCAGCTGCTTGGGCTCGCTGCGCGATTCAAGCAGGATCAGGTTCGGCGTCGGCGCCGACTGGTAGAACTCGATCGCCGTGGCGATGCCTCCCATATGGACCTTCAGATGAGCCTTCGCCATGCGGCGATCCTCACCGGCGAGCTTGACCGGATTGGCGACGCCCTCGGTCTCGCAAAAAGCCTGGATCGAGATGCGCGGGACCGGCCGCAGGGCCTGCATCGCGGCAATGTCCTGTTGCGAGGTTTCTGCGCCATCTACGGGAGTGTCATAGGCAAGATTGCTCATCGTCATGCTCTTTCCGTGACTTGCGCCGCTCAGTAGGTCACTTCCGAATTGCCCAGGAACTCGTCCGAAATGCCTCTGCTGCGGTACGTGTCGATCACCGCGCTGCGATTTTCGGCATCAATATCGGAAGACTTGCGCGGGCCGAGCAGATCGGCCGGATTGGCCATCTGAGCGGCAAGGTTGTTCTGATACGAGCAGCCGAAATCGGCATAGTGCTTGTTTTCCGACGTCTGCGCCAGATCGTCGGGCCAGCGTCCGCATTTGTCGGTCTGGGCTTTCACCGAGATGTAGGCGACGCGCACAGGCGCCGATGCTTCGGCGGAAACGGACTGATAGGACGTCATCACGATCCGGTTCCGCTTGATGCCGCTGGCGACCGCCAGCCTGGCGAAATCGCGTCCCGCCGCGGCCGCCGCGATCTCGTTGGCCGAGCCAACCGGGATTGCGATCGTCAGCGCCGGAGCCGCGCTCCGGTCATAGCCGTCCAGAAAGCCCAGAAGCGTGTCACGCTGTGAGCCGGTCATGCCGCGGTCGCCGGCGCCGACCGGAAGATCGATCTTCTGGTTCTTCTCGGCGATCATGATCGGGTGGTTGGTGCGATAGTCGTCCGGAATGGCGCCGACCGTGACGCTGTCGCGCTTGAGGTTGGCGCAGCCGGCAAGCGATGCGACGAGCAGGACCGCCAGGGCCGGAGCGACCGTCCGGTGGATCCGCTCGCGGCCGGACCCTGCGGCGGTGATCATCATGGCCTTTGATGCTGACTGGAACATGTCCGCTTCCCCGCTCACTTGTAGATGAAGCCGACAACGCCGTGGTAGCGGCCGTTGGGCTTGTCGGTCTGCATTGTACCGAAGACGCGATTGACGCGGCCAAGGAACATGCCGGCGCCATCGCTCGGCGCGTTGAAATTGTCGTCCGGCTTGGCCAGATCGTTACGCGCCACCGGCCGCGCCAGATAAGGCGTGATGATGACGACGAGCTCGCTTTCGTTGCGCACGAAGTCCCGGCTACGGAAAAGCGTGCCAAGCACCGGAATCTTGCCTAGACCGGGAAATTGGGTAACCGCCTGCCGAACATCGTCGCGAACGAGGCCGGCGATCATCATGGAGCCGCCAGAGGGCAGTTCAACCGTTGTGTCGGCCAGGCGCTTGCGAAGCGAAAGCACATTCATGCCCTGTTGCTTCACACCAGCTGAAAGGGCCACCGATCCTTCGAGTGTCGGTTCCGAAACCGAGGTCCTGACTTTCAGACTGATGCGTCCAGGCGATAACACGACCGGCTGGAATTCGAGGCCGATGCCATACTCGATCTTCTGCAACGAATAGGTGACGTTGCCGTTGTTGTCCGGGATCGTCTGGCTGTTCGCAATATTGTACTCGCCACCGACCTTGAAGGTTGCTTTCTCACCGGAGACAGCAGTCAATGTCGGCTCGGCGAGCGTCTTCATGACGCCAGCTTGCTCCATCGCGTTGATGTAGCCCTGCAAATTAGAGGTTGCGAAACTGAGGCCCGAATGCGACAGCGACTTGCCGAGGCCGGTGAAATTGTCACTGATCGCGGTCCAGCTGATGCCGTTACTGCCACCACTTCCGATCATGTTGACACCAAGCTGCTTCATCACCACGCGGCTGACTTCGGCGACGGTCACCTTGAGCGTCACCTGGTCGTCGCCGATGATCTGCAGCAGGTTGACGATCTTAGAGACGCGGCGTACCTGGTCCGGGTTGTTGATGTCGACGCCGCCATTGGCGTCACCGCCGGCCGCGGTCTGCGAATACTGTCCCGTCGTCGCTTCACCGCCGGAGACGAAGATGGTTGCCAGGTCGACCGCGCGCTTGGCATCGAGAGGGGTGTCGACGGATCCGGTCAGAACGACGTTGTCGTTCAGCAGTTCGACCTTGATCTCGGAGGATGGGATGAAGCGCTTGAGATAGTCCTCCAATCCGGCGACGTCGCGTTCGACCGCCAGATCCAGGCTGACGATCTGCTCGCCATTGGGACCGAAGACAAAAATATTTGTCTCGCCGACGGCCTTGCCGAACAGATAGATTCGCCTTGCGGTGCGGGTCACCGCATCGGCAACCGCGGGATTGGCGACGAGAATGTCATAGGCATCGCTCGGCAGGTCGATGACCACCGATTTGTTGAGGCCAAGCTTGACGCGCTGGGTGGCAACGGATGCCGTCACGCCGGCACTCCTGTTCGCAGCCTTTGCTTCGACAAGGCCAGGCGCGTTCGTACCGACCAGGAACAGGCCGATTGCCACCGCCATCGCGAACGGCAGTTTACCGTTTAGCCTCATTTCCTTGCTCCCACTTCGGAAACTTCGCCCGACTTGATCAACCGCACCGTTCCGCGCCGACCGTTGCCGGAAACGAGATAGTCAGCCTCGCCCAAATTCTTCTCATGAGCGTCCGTGATCGGACGCAGAGCCAGCGTCAGACGATCGGCCATCTGCTGCGCAACCGTGATGATCTCGGCCTGCTGTGGCGTCAGCTCCAGCGTAGCGGTCTGGCCGACCCTGGTCTTCTTGCCTTCCTCATCCTCCTGGATGGTCTGGTCGATCGCCAGGACGCGGATATTCTTCAGGATGGTCTCGGTGGTGAAACCGTTGCCACCGCTCCCGGTATCGGAGCGGCGCGTCATGATGACGTCGACGAAGTCATTGGGCAGGATGAAGCCGCCCGCGGACGTGTCGGCCGATATCGCGGTCGCGACGGCGCGCATGCCGGAGGGCAGGATCGACGACATGAAGCTCTGTCCCTCGCCGATCAGCTTGGAACGCCGCAGCGGCTCGCCGGTGTACATCGCCACGCGGGCAACGGAACCCTTCAGCTTCTCGACCGCATCGGGCTCCGCGGCGCGGGTGATGAAATTGGCGTTGACGCCGTTGGACGGCCACGACTCCCAGCTGATGTTGTTCTCCAGCGGATTGCCCATGCCGACATCGCCCGTCAGGACAAGCACGTCCTGCAGGGCGATGGCCGGCGCTTGCGGAGAACCGACGATGACCTGAGGCGGCGAAGTCGCCACCATGTTCTTCGCCACATATCCTGCACCACCCGCGGCGGCCACCGCCACGCTCAGAATGATCAGTCGGGATGCTGGCATCTGTCCGAACCCTCGCCTTTGGCAAACCACCTAGCCAAGGGGGACTTTGCAGCCGCAATCGTCAAAACAAGGTTAATGTAATGCTTACGATCGTGATTAATTTAAGGTTTACATAAATTAGAACGAACTGCCGCTGGCGCGCAAAAAAGGCGGCCAGGCCGCCTCTTCGAAAGCGAAACTAGATAAAGATGGCTAAGCCGCCAGCCTTGCCAGCGCCCACACCATCAGCGGCGAGTCCGGATAGGTGAGCAGTCCGCCAATGCCAAGCGCGACGCCATAGGGAACGCCGGACGTCTCGTCTGCGAAATGGCGCAGGAACGGGTTGTGGCCCGTATAGGTCGCCAGCGGCGATTTCCTGTAGACGAGGATGGCGATCGTCAACAGGCCACCGATGATTGTCGACGCCACGAGGTATTCGACAAGGTGAATGTTGAGCCCCATCCAGATGGCGGTGGCGGCCAGCAGCTTGGCGTCGCCGCCTCCCATGCCGCCGAGCGCGAACAGACCGAACGTCACGGCCAGCACAAGGCCACCGGCGGCGAAATGCCAGCCATAGGTTGCCCAATCCATACCCGTCAGCGGCGCGACCAGGGCAAAGACAGCCACAAGCAGCACCGGCACGCGATTGGCGATTGTCATCGACAATGTGTCGGAGATCGCGGCGAAAAGCATGCAGAACGGAAAGACGACGAAGATCAGGGCTTCAAGCATGGGCGCGGCGCCTGTGGTCAAGATGTACCTGGCAGCAGCCTAGGCATGTTCGATTAACGATTGATGAGGCCGGGACTTCAAAAGCGCCGGAGATCACAAAATGCAGACACCATAAAATAAAGGGCCGCCCGAAAGGCGGCCCTTTTGTTTGCAAGCAACCAGGTTGCTTCGGTATTACGAGGCGTTGACTACTTCGGCGATGTTCTCGAACTTGGCGTTCAGAGCATTGCCAAGGGCGCCGGCGCCGACCATGATGGCGAGCGCGATGAGAGCAGCGATCAGACCATATTCGATGGCGGTCGCGCCGGATTCGTCCTTCACAAAACGTGCGATCAGGTTAGACATTCGAGAGCTCCTACTCCACGTGTTACAGCACTTCCGTCAACTTCTCTTGCCGGTTGATCGGATGCTGCCAATCTAGGGAGAAGCTCTTTCGATCGGCTTAATAAACAGCCTTACCGATTCCTTTCCGGCACCGAACCCGTTGCGTGGTTAACCGTGCGCTAAACGCTGGGAACGTGGACCGGCAGGCAGGGAAAGGGCGGAGATCGGCGTACCTTCAGTATTGCTAAAACAGTCCAGGCTGTAGCGCTCCGCGAGTTCGGCGCACCAATCCTTATCGCGCCCAGCCCAGGTTTAACCGTTGGTTCACCAATCTCGTTCATGTTCCGTTGAACAGTTTGCCGCCTTGGAGCGTCTCAATGACCGGGTCGAGATCGTCATTCGCAGTTGCCGCGCTTCTCGCCGCCTCTGCCTTCGTCATGCCGGCCAGGGCCGGATCCGGTATCGAAGTCACGATGAACCAGGCGAAGATCGTCAAGTTGTCGCGCGCCGCCGACACCATCGTCGTCGGCAATCCGGCGATCGCCGACGCCGCCGTTCAGGATGCCTCGACAATCGTTCTGACCGGCAAGGGATTCGGCGTCACCAACCTGGTTGTCCTGGACCAGGACGGCAGCCCGATCATCGACGAACAGGTCACGGTCGTGCGGCAGGACGCGTCTTCGGTCAGAATCTACAGGCGCTCCGAAATTCAGACCATGTCCTGCACGCCCTATTGCGAGAGCTCGTACAAGAGCGACAGCGAGAAGGCCTCGGAAGCCGAGATGAGCGCCGGCCACTGAGCGCTCCGGCTGTCGGCACTTGGCGCGACGGCCGCCACACTTGGCTCGACGGCCGCCACGGTTAGTGGCCGGTTAAGGGCGTCTCGACGAATTTAGCGGTCATCAAAACTGGGTTTCAATGGGTCTTCGCTAATGTGCCCGCGACACCGCACACGCATCGGCAGGAACGGCACATGAGCAGGGATCCGGCACCCGAAGACGGCAATCGCAGCAACAGGCGGCCAAGGTTCCGCTCCCGTTTCCTGGGCGATGGTTTCCTTGGTAACAGGCGCGGCAGCACGGCGATAGAATTCGCCATGCTTGCCGCTCCGTTTGCAGCCCTCGTCTTCGCCATCCTCGAGAGCTGCATTTCATTTGCCGGCCAGGAAGTGATGGCCAACGCCACGGACGATATCGCCCGTCAGTTGCGCACCGGTCAGATCAAGAAGGCCGACGTCACCGAAGCCTCGATCAAGCAGCTGATCTGCGACAGGCTGAAAATCATGGTCGGCGACAATTGCCCCGGGTCTGGGTCAACTGCTCCACTGCTGGTGGACCTTCGAGAGTATCCGACCTTCGCCGATGCCGCTGCGGCGAGCTTCAAGATCGTCAACGGCGAGATCGAGCTGACACAAGGCACGAATTCGACAAGCTTCGAGGTATCTCCCGGCCTGGCGGAATCGAAGAACATGCTGCGGGTTTTCTACAAATGGCCTGTCATGACAGATTTCATGGCCAAGTCGATGGCCAATCTCAACGACGGCAAAACGCTGCATTTCGCGTCCGTGACTTGGCAGAACGAACCGTTCGACAACTGAGATTGCAGGCTTGCTTTGGCAAAACGGGGGTAAAGGCATGTATCGTGCGGGGGCACACCGGGGGATTTTGGCAGTCTGGGCAAGGGCGATGCGGTTCTGCGCCGACCGACGCGGCGTGGCGGCCATCGAGTTTGCGTTCATCGTGCCTGTCCTGCTCGTCATGTATTTTGTGACCATGGAGGCTTCGCAGGCCATCGAGACCAGCAAGAAGGTCAGCCGCATCGGCAGCATGGTGGCGGATCTCGTCACGCAGCAGAATACAATTTACAAGGCAGATCTCGATGCGATCATGAAGATCGGTACATCGACCTTGAAGCCCTACAACCGCTCGACGCCGAAGATCATCATCACGGCGATTCAGATCTCGACGGATGCGACGCCGACGGTGAAGGTCGTGTGGTCGCGCAAGCTGGTCGATGGTACGTCGAGCGTCGATGCCGTCAAGGAAACTCCCACCACAGTTCCCGCCACGCTGAAGGTTGCAGGCACTTTTCTTATTCGTGTCGAAAGCGATCTTGCCTACGAGCCGGTCATCACCTGGTCGGCGGACGGCCAGCAACGGCTTGGGTTGACCACGGCCTTCAACAAGATATCGATGGGCGAGACTTATTATCTGCGCCCCCGTCGCAGCACGACGATCCCCTGCAGCGACTGCTGAGACAGCGTCTTCCCGACTATTGCTGGCCGCTTTTGCCTGAAACCAGCTTCACGATGGCCGCGGCCATCGCATAGTCCTTCGAGGAAGCGACGGCGAACCCGCCGGAGTGCGCCGCCTCCAGCAGATCGTAGACATCAGGTGTCATCGACTTGAGGTTGGTGAGGAAAACGGTGAGCCGGCGCTTGGCCTCGGGGTCGAGGTCGCTGCGGACGGCATGCGGGCCGTATCTGAGCAAGCCAGACGTCCATACGACCTGAAGTTCACTCTTTGAAAGACCCGCCGCTTCAAGCCTCGCCACCGTGCCGGCCGGTTCGGCCAATCGGTCGTCCAGTACCGCTGATTGCCCGTCCAGGACAGCCGGTTGGCCGTCCGCCATGGCTTTCTCCCAACCGAACAGGGCATCGGCCTGGCCGTCGATCAGCATCGCTTCGGCCGCGGCGGCCGAGGCGGCGTGCACAAGATATGGCGCGTCCTCGCTGAGCTCGACGCCATCCGCCTTGAGCCCGGCTAGCGGCAACAGAGAACCGCCGATGCTGTCGGAAGGCGCTATCGCGATCCGGTGTGACACCATGGCCGCAAGATCCGGAACCTTGCCGTCGCGCGTCACGAGGACGGAGCGGATGCCGATGGCGCCATCGGCATCGACCGGCGCCACGAGAGGTTCGACGCAGCCGCAGCGTCGCGAGGCGGTGGCGTAGGCCGTCGCCGAATAGACCGCGTACTCGATCCGGCCACTTGCCTGCGCCTCGATTAGCGCCGCGTAGTCGCGGGCGACGACAAATTCCACCTTCATGCCGAGCCCCTTGGTATAGGCGTCCGTCAGCAGCGCCAGGCCCGGAACGGTGTTGCCGCCGCCGGGTTCGGCGACGATGCCGATGCGGAACGTGCCGATGTCATCGCGCCAGTCGGCACGCGCCGCGTTCGACCATGATGCGGCCAGCAACGCAAATGCGGCCGCGCATGCCTTCAAGGCGGACCTCACCGAAAATGCGCCGCCATGTCTCATCACTGCCCTGCCCGCGTCGGCATCCGGTCTCGCCCCGTCTATCGCGCCCAAGCCGTTGCCGTTTGGTTTCCGAATTGCCAATGGCGATGTGGAACCCTATGTCTGGGACCGCAGACAGGCAACACGATCCCATTCGATGGCACGCGCTTTCCTCTTCGTTCTCGATTCCTTCGGCATCGGCGGCGCCGCCGATGCCGAGCGCTATGGCGATGCCGGCGCCAACACGTTCGGGCACATCGCGCTGGCCTGCGCAGAGGGCCGCGCAGATCGCGAAGGCCTTCGCAAGGGGCCGCTCGCCGTGCCAAACATGGTCTCGCTCGGTCTTGCCCGCGCGGCGGAAACCGCGACCGGATTCCGGTTCGACGGCGGCAGGATGCCGCTTGCCACGGCTTTTCATGGCGCGGCGCAGGAGGTCTCGAGCGGCAAGGACACGCCCTCGGGCCACTGGGAGATCGCTGGCCTACCGGTACGCTTCGACTGGGGCTATTTCCCCGAGACAGTGCCGGCTTTTCCGGCCGAGCTGACGCAGGCGATGATCAGGGACGGAAAGGTGCCCGGCATTCTCGGCGATTGCCATGCTGCGGGAATCGAGATCATCGAGCGGTTCGGCGAGGAGCATATCCGCTCCGGCAGACCGATCTGCTACACGTCGGTCGATTCTGTCCTGCAGATCGCCGCGCACGAAGTGCATTTCGGGCTGGAGCGGCTTTACGAGTTCTGCAAGGTGGTGCGCGGGCTGGTCGATCCGCTGAACATCGGCCGGGTGATCGCACGGCCTTTTGTCGGGGAAACCGTCGCTACCTTCGAGCGCACCTATAACCGCCGTGACTATGCGGTGCCGCCGCCGGAACCGACGCTGCTCGACCGGCTGACAACGCGCGGAAGCAAGGTCATCGCGGTCGGCAAGATTGGCGATATCTTCGCGCATCGTGGCATCTCCGAAGTGCGCAAGGCGGCTGGCAACATGGCGATGTTCGACAAGGCGCTGGGTGCGATGGACGACGCCGGCGACGGTGATCTGGTGTTTGCCAATTTCGTCGATTTCGACACCGAGTTCGGCCATCGCCGCGACGTCGCCGGCTACGCGGCCGCGCTCGAAGCCTTCGACCGGCGTCTGCCCGAGGCGCTTGCCAAACTGAAGCAAGGCGACCTTCTCATCCTCACAGCGGACCACGGCAACGACCCGACATGGCGCGGCACCGACCACACGCGCGAACGCATTCCGGTGATCGGCGTCGGACAGGGGCTTTCAGGGGGCGACGTCGGGCTCAGAACGACCTTCGCCGACATCGGCGAAACCGTCGCCGAGCATCTCGGGCTGGCGCGTGGCCTTCACGGCACTTCTTTCTATGCGACGATAGGTGGCCATGCCCGAATTGCCTGAGGTCGAAACGGTCCGGCGCGGCCTGCAACCGGTTCTGGAAGGCGCCCGCCTCGTTGGCGTCCTGGCGCGCCGGCCCGATCTCAGGTTTCCGTTTCCCGAAAAGTTTTCCGAGCGGCTGACCGGCAAGACCATCACGGCACTCGGCCGGCGGGCCAAATATCTCACCATGCATGTCGAGGGCGGGCCGGTGCTGATCTGCCATCTCGGCATGTCGGGCTCGTTCCGCATCGAGACGTCAGATGGCAGCGAGACGCCGGGTGTATTCCGTCACGAGCGTTCGAAAAGGGCTGCGCACGATCATGTCGTGTTCGATGTGGTCTCAGCCGACGGTGCCCGCTCCCGCGTGATCTTCAACGACCCGCGCCGCTTCGGTTTCATGCTGTTTGCCGAAGGAGCGCCCGACACACATCCGATGCTGGCCGGACTGGGTGTCGAGCCGACCGGCAATACACTGGACGGCGCTCTGCTCGCCTCGCTGCTCGAAGGCCGCCGTTCGCCGTTGAAGGCAGCGCTTCTCGACCAGCGGCTGATCGCGGGACTTGGCAATATCTATGTGTCGGAGGCGCTGTGGCGCGCCGGCCTGTCGCCGCTGCGTGAATCAGGCACGATCGCCAAGGCTGGAAAGAAGGCGGCGGCGCAAAGCGAACGCCTTGCCGGGGCGATCCGTTCGGTCATCGCCGATGCAATCGCCGCCGGCGGATCGTCGCTGCGCGACTATGTGCAGACGGACGGCTCGCTGGGCTATTTCCAGCATTCCTTCGCGGTCTACGACCGGGAAGGCGAGCCATGCTCAACGCCCGGCTGCGGCGGCCACATCGAGCGCATCGTGCAAAGCGGGCGCTCGACCTTCTATTGCCGGACCTGTCAGCGGTAAGCTAGGACCAGTCGACAGCAATCGGCAGGAACGAGGAGGCGAAGCCATGGCCTATGAAACCATCATCGTGGAAACGCGCGGCAAGGTCGGGCTGATCACGCTGAACCGACCCAAGGCGCTCAACGCGCTGAATTCCCAGGTCATGGCGGAGGTGATGGCGGCCGTGAACGGGTTCGGCACCGATGCCGCGATCGGCGCGATGGTCATCACCGGTTCCGAGAAGGCGTTTGCGGCGGGCGCCGACATCAAGGAAATGCAGGCGATCACCTTCGTCGACGCCTATGTGCAGGACTTCTTCGTCGGCTGGGAGGAACTTACGCGTACGCGAAAGCCTGTCATCGCCGCGGTCGCCGGCTATGCGCTTGGCGGCGGCTGCGAACTGGCGATGATGTGCGATTTCATCATCGCGGCCGACAATGCAAGGTTCGGCCAGCCCGAGATCACGCTCGGCGTCATGCCCGGCATGGGCGGATCGCAACGGCTGACCCGCTTCGTCGGCAAGTCGAAGGCCATGGACATGTGCCTGACCGGGCGGATGATGGATGCGGCGGAGGCCGAGCGCTGCGGCCTGGTATCGCGCGTCGTGCCCGCCGGCGACCTTCTGGAGGAAGCGCTGAAGGCAGCGGGCAAGATCGCCGAGTTTTCGCTGCCGTCGGTGATGATGACCAAGGAGGCGGTCAACCGCGCCTATGAGACGACCCTTGCCGAAGGGCTTCGCTTCGAAAGGCGCCTGTTTCACTCGCTGTTTGCGCTGGACGACCAGAAGGAAGGCATGGCCGCCTTTGCCGAGAAGCGGAAGCCGAATTTCACCAACCGCTAGGCGGGTCAAAAAGAAGGCCAAGCGGCGTTGACGCGCCGGAAAAGCTGAACTATAAGCCGCTCCAACCGAGGCGGCCTTTGGCTGCCCGTTTGTTTTTTGCGCCCTGCGGCATCCGCATGCGCCCACCAGATCAGAAGAGAGGCATCATGGCCAATACCTCCTCGGCCAAAAAGGCAACGCGCAAGATCGCCCGCCGCGCGGCGATCAACAAGAACCGCCGCTCGCGTGTTCGGACCTATGTCCGCCAGGTCGAAGAGGCGCTGGCCGCCGGCGACAAGACCGCCGCGTTGGCCGCGTTCAAGGCCGCCGAGCCGGAATTGATGCGCGCCGCGACCAAGGGCGTGCTGCATAAGAATACGGCATCCCGCAAGGTGTCGCGCCTAGCCCACCGGCTTAAGGTGCTGTCGGCCTAATATACATTTAACTAAACTTGGCTTGTTCAAACCCGGCGGATCCCGCCGGGTTTTTTCGTTTGCCGGCAAGTACTTAAAAAGAACGCCCGCAAAGCGCGTCTGGCTTGGATTTCAAAGTCCGGAATGGTTTGCCGGCATATACATGCGCGCTGATACCCGGTTATGCCGAAAGCGGCAGGGTCGGCAATTTCGGCTGACACAAATTCCATATATTTTTCAACAACTTGCAGATGGTGGTCCACAGCTTGTTCACATCGCATCCGGGCGATGGGGGACAAGTTGCTGTCAAGAGAATTATTTCAGAAAATTTCGCGCCGGGTGGCCGTTTTCATATTCGCCGGAAAAGGGTTTGAATCACAATGGCTTTATCAAAATGTGCCGTTGCGGCATCTGCTCCGAACCCGTCTCCGCTAACCAGATTCGTTAAAAATCCGTTAGTCGTGGCCTTGCCCTATCCACAGCGATTTCGGTAATGTCCCTCCATCGAAGGGACGGGCTTTTGGCTCTCACCTAGCCTGAATTGGCCAGCACAAAATGGCAGAATTCATGACGTGGATCAATTCCGCGAACGGGCTTGGTTTGTCTTTTCGAGGCGGTAGGGGACTGGCGTAACTGTACATGGCAGGTCGATGGTGCCGGCGTTTTCGCCGGATGGCATCGTATTGCCTGGTGTGTCGAGAACGGCCCGGCTTGCAAGAGCCGGCACCGGTCCCTTTGTGACGAGGCGATGTTCACCTGCCGGCGGCGGCGGTGGTGTCGCAGCAAAGATACGGTCGTCGGAAACATGGATGCAGGAGGCGCATCCCCGGCGGAAAAAGGGTACAAAAGGACAAGGAACTCGATCATGCAGAGCGGCACCGAGAGGGAGTTAAAGAGCGAACTCCCATTCCCAGCAACATTTGTCGGAGGGGACGGCATGGCGGCTTCCAGCGACGCGGAACAGAAGTTCGAACGCGTCAAGACCCAGCTGAAGGCACGTCTGGGAGTCGAGGTCTATTCAAGCTGGTTCGGCCGCATGAAGGTTGCCGAAGCATCCCGTGGCATTGTGCGCATTTCCGTGCCGACGGCCTTCCTGCGGTCCTGGATCAACGGCCATTACCTCGACCTCATAGCGGAACTGTGGAAGCACGAAGATCCCGAAATCCTCAAGATCGAGATCGTCGTGCGCACCGCCACGCGCCAGGGACGCAACGGCGTCGAGCCGGAGGCCGTTCCGGCGCGCAAGATGACCAGGCAGACGCAGACGACGCTGGCCGCCGGCACTGCGGGACCCGGCAGGGTGGAACGAGTGCCGGCGCCGCGCCAGGGCACGCCCATCGAAGCCGAATACCGGCACAATGTGCTGGGCTCGCCGCTAGACCCACGTTACACCTTCGGCTCCTTCATCGAAGGCCCGTCGAACCGGGTGGCTTTCGCCGCCGCCAAGGCGGTGGCGGAATCGCAGTCGAGCGCGGTGCGTTTCAATCCGCTCTTCCTTCATGCAACGGTCGGGCTCGGCAAGACGCACCTTTTGCAGGCGATCGCGGCCGAATCCCTGCGGCACAATCCGAAGTCGCGCGTCGTCTATTTGACGGCCGAGTATTTCATGTGGCGCTTCGCCACCGCGATCCGCGACAACAACGCGCTGACGCTGAAGGAACAGCTGCGCGACATCGACCTCCTGATCATCGACGACATGCAGTTCCTGCAGGGCAAGTCGATCCAGCATGAATTCTGCCATCTGATCAACATGTTGCTCGACAGCGCCAAGCAGGTTGTGGTTGCCGCCGACCGGCCGCCGTCGGAGCTGGAATCGCTGGAGCCCCGCGTGCGCTCTCGCCTCAATGGCGGCGTTGCGCTCGAAATGTCGGCGCCCGACTTCGCCATGCGGATCGGCATGCTCAAGCTGCGTCTTGCCACCGCCAAGGTCGATGACGCCTCGCTCGATATTTCGGAGGAGATCCTCAACCATGTCGCCCGCACGGTGACCGGCAGCGGGCGCGAACTCGAAGGCGCCTTCAACCAGCTCTTGTTCCGCCAATCCTTCGAGCCGCAGATCAGCATCGATCGCATCGACGAGATCCTCGGCCATATCTACCGTTCGGGCGAACCGAAGCGGGTGCGCATCGAGGATATCCAGCGCATCGTGGCGCGCCACTACAATGTGTCGAAGACCGAGCTTCTGTCCAACCGGCGCACGCGCACCATCGTCAAGCCGCGGCAGGTCGCAATGTACCTGTCAAAGGTGATGACGCCGCGTTCGCTGCCGGAGATCGGGCGGCGTTTCGGCGGACGCGACCACACCACGGTGCTGCATGCCGTGCGCAAGATCGAGGATCTTTCCGGCAACGACAACACGCTGGCGCAGGAACTGGAACTGCTGAGAAGGCTGATCAACGACCAGGCCTGATCGGGTGGGAAACGCCGGCTGGCGCGCCGTGCCGGCTTTATCCCCAGAAAGCCCGCGTAACCGGCCTGAACCGGTGGCGCGGGCTTGCGTTTGCAGGTTTTTTCCTGTCAGCTTACGCAGATTCTGAGCCTGTTCAGACCTTTCGCGGGGCGCCGCCAGCCGGAGACCCGCTCATCCATTCAAGCGAGCCTGTTTCGTCATGCGTGTTATCCTGGAACGGTCAAATCTCCTGAAGTCGCTCAACCACGTTCACCGCGTGGTCGAACGACGCAACACCATACCGATCCTGTCCAACGTGCTGCTCAGCGCCGAAGGCGCCAGCCTTGAAATGAAGGCGACGGACCTCGACCTCGAGGTGACCGAAGCGACGCCCGCCAAGGTCGAGCGCGGCGGGGCGACGACGGTGCCGGCGCATCTGCTCTACGACATCGTGCGCAAGCTGGCCGACGGGGCGGAGGTGATGCTGAAGACCGATGAGGACGGCAACGCCATGACGGTGACGTCGGGCCGTTCGAGCTTCCGCCTGCAATGCCTGCCGCAATCCGATTTCCCAGAACTCTCGGCCGGCTCCTTCTCGCATATCTTCCGGCTCGATTCGGTCGGTTTGAAGGGCCTGATCGAGAAGACCCAGTTCGCCATCTCGACCGAAGAGACGCGCTACTATCTGAACGGCATCTACCTGCACACGCATGAGGCCGGCGGCAAGCTGAAGCTGCGCTCGGTTGCCACCGACGGCCATCGCCTGGCGCGCGCCGAGATCGACGCGCCGGCAGGCTCAGAGGGCATGCCCGGCATCATCATCCCGCGCAAGACGGTCAGCGAGTTGCAGAAGCTGGTCGACGATCCGGACGTCGCCGTGACCACCGAATTGTCGGATACCAAGATCCGCTTCACCATCGGCAGCGTCGTTCTGACCTCGAAGCTGATCGATGGCACCTTCCCCGACTACCAACGCGTCATTCCGACCGGCAACGACAAGCAGCTGATCATCGACCGGCAGAGTTTCGCCGCCGCCGTCGATCGCGTCTCGACCATTTCGTCCGAGCGCGGCCGGGCGGTGAAGCTTTCGATCGCCGAAGGCCAGGTCACGCTCGCGGTCAACAATCCGGATTCGGGCAGCGCCACCGAGGAACTGGCGGCCGATTATTCGTCCGATCCGATCGAGATAGGCTTCAACGCCAAGTATCTGCTCGACGTCGCCGCCCAGCTGACCGGTACGGAAGCGAAGTTCATGCTGGCGGATGCCGGTTCACCGACGCTGATCCACGACATGGCCGACGAAACCGCTCTTTACGTGCTGATGCCGATGCGGGTGTAGGCCCGAACGAGGCCTATGCGAGAAATCACCCCTCTTCGTCCCGCCGGACATCTCCTGCTCATCGAGGGAGGTGGAGACCGGCACGCCTTTTTGCCGTTGTGACCGCCAAACAGTCTCAAAAACAAACTCATATAAGTAAGTTAACACTTACCAATTTCCGCAACTATGCGGCGCTGTCGATCGACCTGAAGCCTGGCGCCGTGGTGCTTTCCGGCGACAATGGCGCCGGCAAGACCAATCTCCTGGAAGCGGTTTCGCTGCTGACGCCGGGACGTGGGCTCCGCCGCGCGCCCTATGCCGACGTGGCGCGCGAAGGCGGCGATGGCGGCTTTGCCCTGCACGCGAGGATCGAAGGGGCCGAAGGAGAGGTTGAAATCGGCACCGGCATTGCGGGTGGCGACAACGCCGGCGAAGGCGGCAGGCGGGTGCGGATCAATGGTGCTACGGCGCGATCGGTCGAGGACATGCTGGAATGGCTACGTGTCGTCTGGCTGACGCCGGCGATGGATGGCCTGTTCCCGGGGCCGGCCGCCGACCGCCGGCGCTTTCTCGACCGGCTGGTGCTGGCGATCGACCCCGGACACGGCCAGCGCGCGCTCGACTATGAAAAGGCCATGCGTGGCCGTAACCGCTTGCTTACGGAAGGATCGCGCGACGGCGCCTGGTTCGACGCTATCGAGACGCAG
Organism: Mesorhizobium monacense; assembly: GCF_056781675.1. Lineage (NCBI taxonomy): Bacteria > Pseudomonadati > Pseudomonadota > Alphaproteobacteria > Hyphomicrobiales > Phyllobacteriaceae > Mesorhizobium > Mesorhizobium monacense. Next base: position 5,049,101 of record NZ_CM165567.1, read on the forward strand.
ATGGCCGAGACCGGCGTGGCGATCGCAGCCGCAAGGGCGGAACTGGTGCGCCTGCTCGCAGCCATGATCGACCGGCTGCCCGATAGCGGCCCGTTTCCGCAGGCAGACATTGGCCTCTCCGGCGAACTGGAGGAGCAGGTGGCCACAACGCCTGCCGTCGATGTCGAGGAGCGGTTCCGCGCTGCACTTGCCGACGGCCGTGACCGCGACCGCGCCGCCGGGCGCACACTGGAAGGCCCGCACCGTTCCGACCTCGTCGTGCGACACCGGCCCAAGGCGATGCCTGCCGAACTTTGCTCGACCGGCGAGCAGAAGGCGTTGCTGGTCGGCATCGTGCTTTCGCATGCAAGGCTGACCGGCGAGATGTCGGGCATGACGCCGATCCTGCTGCTCGACGAGATCGCGGCGCATCTCGACGCCGGCCGGCGCGCAGCGCTGTTCTCTATCCTGGAAGAGCTCAACTGCCAGGCGTTCATGACCGGAACCGATGCGGCGCTGTTTTCCAGTCTCGCTGGACGTGCACAGTTCCTGACGGTCGATCACGGCACAGTTGGGCCAACCAAAGATACCTGACAAGGTTTTTCGCCCACTATATGGTCCGGCGATGATGGACTCCGCCCTCACCGAGGAAGAGCTCGAACGCTATGCGCGCCACATCGTGCTGCCGGAGATCGGCGGCGCCGGCCAGCAAAAGCTGAAGCGAGCTCGGGTGCTGGTAATCGGCGCCGGTGGGCTGGGGGCGCCGGTGCTCGAATATCTCGCCGCCGCCGGCGTCGGCACGCTCGGCATCGTCGATGACGACGACGTTTCGCTGTCGAACCTGCAACGGCAGGTGATCCACGGCACCGACGCGGTCGGCGTGGCGAAAACCGATAGCGCCAAGGCGGCCATCGCGCGCATCAATCCCAACGTCTCGGTGGAACTGCACCAGCTTCGGCTGACGGTGGAAAACGCCCCTGCCCTCATTGCGCGCTACGACATCATCGTCGACGGCTCCGACAATTTCGAGACGCGTTATGCCGTCGCCGACGCCTGCGCCGCGGAGAAACGGCCGCTGGTGCATGCCGCCGTCGGCCGCTTCGACGGTTCGCTGACCGTGCTGAAGCCGTTCGAGACCGGCGCGGATGGCAGGCTGAACCCGGGCTATCGCGATCTTTTCCCCGAGGCGCCGCCGCCGGGCCTGGTGCCATCCTGCGCAGTGGCCGGCGTTGTCGGCGCGCTGACCGGCGTCGTCGGTACGCTGCAGGCAATGGAGGCGATCAAACTGATCACCGGCATCGGTGAACCGCTGGTCGGCCGCTTGCTGCTCTATGATGCGCTTTCGGCGCGCTTCGACACCATTCGCTACAAGAGAAACTGACCGCATGGACCAGATGGGCCAGTCCACAGCTGTTCTCGTTACGCAGATTGCGCCCGATTTCGAGCGCTGGGACGAATTACTCAAGCTGATCCTGCGCGCCTTCGCCTTCATGGACGGCATCATCGATCCGCCGTCCTCGTCGCATCTGCTGACGCCTGAAGGCCTGAAGGACAAGGCCCGGCAGGAGACGGGTTTTTTGGCGCTCGAGGCCGGCCGGATCGTCGGCTGTATTTTCGCACTTGAGCGGGCTGATGATGTCTATGTCGGCAAGCTCGCCGTCGAGCCGGGCCTCCAGGGACAAGGCATCGGCAGGCGGTTGATGCAGGCCGTCGAGAACCTTGCCCGCAGCAGCGGCAAGAGCGCCATCGAGCTGCAGACGCGCATCGAACTGAGCGAAAACCACGCCGCCTTCTCCCGACTCGGCTTTCGTGAGACCGGACGCACGGCGCATACGAGCTATAACCGTCCGACCTCGATCACCATGCGCAAGGTGCTTTCGTGAGCCTCGCCCTCAGTCCGGAAGAACAGACAATCGCCTCCGGCAAGGACGGCGCGGCGATGGCGATGCGCATCGTCGCCGACAGCGCCAGCCTGCTCGGCGCGCTGCGGCTGATCCCGATCGCCTCGGCGCACATAGACGGGGCGCTCTATCACGGCGATTCCGGCACGCTGTTCGCCGAAAGGCTGGTCGAGGGCGGTGCCCGGGTCGCGGTGCGCTCGACGCTCAATGTCGGGGCGCTCGACCTGATGGGCTGCTCGCGCATCCGCCTCGAGGAGCCGGCGCGCGGCATGGCGCGGCGGATGATGGAAGCCTACCGCAAGCTCGGCTGCGAGCAGAGCTGGACCTGCGCGCCCTACCAGGCCGGGCACCGGCCAGCACTGGGAAGTGACGTCGCCTGGGGAGAATCCAACGCCGTGGTGTTCTGCAATTCGGTGCTTGGCGCGCGCACCAACCGCTACGGCGATTTCCTCGACATCGCCTGCGCCATATCGGGCCGCGCGCCGGACTACGGCTTGCACCGCGCAGAGAACCGGCGGGCGCGGCTGGTGTTCGATGTCTCCGGGCTCTCCGCGTCGTTCCTCGGCTCCGAGATCGCCTGGCCAGTGCTGGGCAGCCTCTATGGCCGCGAAGTCGGCAACACAATCGGTGTCGTCACCGGCGTGCCTGGCCATCCCGGCGAGGACGCGCTGAAGGCCTTCGGCGCGGCCGCCGCTTCATCCGGTGCGGTTGGCCTTTTCCATATTGCCGGCGTGACACCCGAGGCGCCCGACGCCGAAACCATCCTGGCCGGCGCGGCGCCGGAAACGGTGATCCGCGTCACGCCGGAGATGGCGGCGAAGGCCCGCGCGGGCTTGTCGACGGCAACAGGGCCGAAAACCATTGATGCAGTGGCAATCGGCAGCCCGCATCTGTCACTCGACGAGTTCTATATGCTGGAGCGGCTGATCGCCGGACGGCGCCTCACCGTGCCGATCTATGCCTGCACCGGGCGCCATGTGCTTTCGTCGCTCGAAAAGAACGGGCGGCGCAAGATGCTAGAAGCAAGCGGTGTCGTCATCGTGGCCGACACCTGCGTGGTGGTGACGCCGATCATGCCCGAGCTTGCCGGAGGCATATTGATGACCAACTCCGGAAAGTTCGCGCATTACGCGCCGGGCAATACCGGATATGCCGTGCTTTACGGCGCGCTGGCCGACTGCGTCGAAAGTGCCGTTATTGGTAAGCCAACATTTACGGACATCGCCGCATGAGCGCTCCGGCAGAAATCCTGGTGCCGGGCCGGGCCGGCGAAGGCGAGGCGCTGGTGCTGACGGCGCCGATCAGCTTCTGGGGCGGCGTCGATCCGAAGAGCGGCCGCATCGCCGATGTCCGGCATCCACAGCACGGCGAAAACCTGTCGGGGCGCGTGCTGTTCCTGCCAGGCACGATCGGCTCGTCCTCGGCGTCGGCCGTGTTGATGGAACTTGTCCACAATGGCCATGCGCCGGCGGCACTGGTGCTGCACGAACCGGATGCGATCCTGCTGCTCGGCCTGATCGTGGCCAGGGAGATGGGCTGGGAGACGCCAATGGCGCTGCAGCTCGGGCGCGATAACTTCGACACCTATCGCGGAAGCACAGTAACAGTCACCGACAACGGCGCGCTCGCCGTAGCCGGTTGACCACTATTTATGTTCGCAGCGGCAGCACGCGATCCGGCGGGCGATGACCGTCGAAGAAGGCGCGGATGTTGATGATCACCTTCTCGCCCATGTCGATGCGGCCTTCGAGCGTCGCCGAGCCCATATGCGGCAAAAGCACGACCTTGCCCTTGGCGGCGAGCTTCAAGAGTTTGCTGTTCAGCGCCGGCTCGTGCTCGTAGACGTCCAGCGCGGCGCCGGCGATCTTGCCGTCATGGATCAGCTTGATCAACGATTCCTCGTCGATGATGTCGCCCCGCGCGGTGTTGACGATGTAGGCTGACGGTTGCATGAGCGCCAGCCTTCGCGCCGACAGCAGATGGAAGGTTGCCGGCGTCGACGGGCAGTTGACCGAGATGATGTCCATGCGGGCCAGCATCTGGTCGAGGCTTTCCCAATAGGTCGCTTCCAACTCGTCTTCCACGGCCGGCAGCACGCGGTGGCGGTTGTGATAGTGGATCGACAGGCCGAAGGCCTTGGCGCGCCTGGCGACGGCGGTGCCGATGCGGCCCATGCCGACGATGCCAAGCCGTTTGCCCCAGATGCGGCGGCCGAGCATCCAGGTCGGCGACCAGCCGGCCCATTTCTTGTCGCTGGTCAGCACGTTGGCGCCTTCTGCCAGGCGCCGCGGCACGGCCAGCATCAGCGCCATGGTCATGTCGGCCGTGTCTTCGGTCAGCACGTTCGGTGTGTTGGTGACGGTGATGCCCTTCTTGGCCGCCGCCTCCACGTCGATCTTGTCGACGCCATTGCCGAAATTGGCGATCAGCTTGAGATTGTCGCCGGCCTGGGCGATCAGGGCCGCGTCGATATTGTCGGTGATCGTCGGCACCAGGACGTCGGCTTCCTTGATCGCCGCGACCAGCTCGGGCTGCGTCATCGGCCTGTCCTCGACGTTCAACCGTGCGTCGAACAGTTCGCGCATGCGGGTTTCGACCGGATCGGGCAGCTTGCGCGTGATGACGACGAGGGGCCTTTTCTTGCCTGCCATTGTTTCCTCGAACCCGATCTCGTTGAGACCTCTTTAACCAAGACAGGCGAAAATCGAAGCCGGTCGCGGTGCCTGCCACTCTGTAACAAGCGGTGCCGCCGAAGACAAAGAAAAAGGGGCGCCGGTGCCGACGGGCAAGCGCCGAAAGGAATGAAAGTGTCTGGTTTCGCGTCGCTCCGCCTGGCCTTCAGCGCAGCAGTCCTCGGCGCCCTCCTTTGTTCCCCGCAAACGGTGGCGCAGAGCGCCGCGGCCCCCGCGCGGACGATCACGCTCGGGCCGAGCGGCCTGCCGCTGCCGCGTTTCGTCAGCCTAAAATCGGGCCGCGTCAACGCGCGCGTCGGCCCCGGCGCCAACTACTCCGTCAACTGGATGTACATGAAGGCCGGGCTGCCGATGGAAATCATCCAGGAATTCGATACCTGGCGCCGCGTACGCGATGCCGACGGTTCGGAAGGCTGGATCAACCAGTCGCTGCTGTCGGGCCGCCGCACGGCGATCGTCGCGCCCTGGCAGCGCGGCAAGGGCGGCCGAATCAACCTGCTTGACGACAAGGATAAGGACGCCAGCGTGGTGGCCATCATCGAGCCGGGCGTCATGGGATCGATCAAGTCCTGCGACGGCCAGTGGTGCGAAATGACCTTCGACGGCCACACCGGCTGGCTCCCCCAATCGGTCGTCTGGGGCGCTTATCCGGGCGAACACGTCAAGAACTGACTTTCTGGTCTGGACCACGATCTTGTCCGAACCGTAGGTCAGCGTAGCAAAACCGGTTGGTCTAGCGGCCGATGCGACCGAGATGGGTGTCCCGAAAACCGCTCGACAGTTTGAGGCCGTAACCCAGCGCGCGGTCGACGACGATGTGGGTGATCCAAGTCAGAGAGACGGCGATCGCGATCGGATTGGCAAAGACGTATCCGGCAAGCGCCAGCGGCAGCGGGACAATCAGGATGTGCAGCGCGTTGTAGGCGACGGCGCCGACGCGCGGTCCGGCGAGATAACCCAACATCGACAGGTCCGGCGCCAGGATGAGCAAGGCAAACAGCCACCAGGAGGCACCGGCCAGCGCGTAGAGAACGAGCGCGACCACCGCAACGGCAATCCATTCGAGCCGGACCGCCAGATCGACGGGTCTCATCGAGCGCGGATCAATCGCGACGTTTCGGGCGCAACCTCACCACGATGTCGACATTGGCGATCTCCAGGCCTTCCGGCGGCTCCGGCAGGTTGGAAACCGTCACCGGACCGCTGGCTATATCGAAGATGCGGTTTTCGCCTTCGATATAGAAATGATGGTGATCGGAGGTGTTGGTGTCGAAATAGGTCTTCGAGCCCTCGACGGCCAGGATGCGCAGCAGGCCCGCCTGGGTAAACTGGTGAAGGGCATTGTAGACGGTGGCAAGCGACACCGGCACGCCGGCGGCAATCGCCTCCTCGTGCAGTTCCTCGGCCGAAAGATGACGATCGCCCTTGGCGAAAAGCAGATCAGCCAGCGCAATGCGCTGGCGCGTCGGCCTCAGGCCGGCTTCGCGAACCCGCTTGTCCACAGCGACATTATCCTTCCGGCAGCCCTGATCCATCCTATCCGTCGAAGCTCGCGGTTCGGCCCCAAAAACCCGCCCAGAATGGCGAAAAAACGGCATCGGCCGAAACTGGACAGCTCCTGACATATATTCTGTCGGCCGAATTCGATCAATAGAGCAACATGCGCGCAGATATCCCGGTGCGCATTGACCCCGGCAGGCGGGCGGGTTAAGCGCAGACGCCGGTTTCCGGCCATAAACAGACTGTGTTAGGAAACCAACGACAAGGGCGCCCTGCCGCCCAGGACGATCACGGGGACGAAATTGATGGCAGGTTCGAAGTCCAGCTACGATTACGAGGAACTGCTTGCCTGCGCCCGCGGCGAGCTGTTCGGACCGGGAAATGCGCAGCTGCCCTATCCACCGATGCTGATGTTCGACCGCATCACCGAGATCAGCGAAACCGGCGGTGCGTTCGACAAGGGCTTCATCCGCGCCGAATTCGACATCAAGCCGGACCTGTGGTTTTTCGCCTGCCATTTCATCGGTAACCCGATCATGCCGGGTTGCCTGGGCCTCGATGCCATGTGGCAGTTGACCGGCTTCTACCTCGGCTGGCTCGGCGAGCCCGGCAAGGGGATGGCGCTATCGACCGGTGAGGTGAAGTTCAAAGGCATGGTGACGCCGTCGGTCAAGAAGGTCGAGTACGGCATCGATTTCAAGCGCGTGATGCGCGGCCGGCTGGTGCTCGGCATCGCCGATGGCTGGCTCAAGGCAGATGGCGAACCCATATACGCGGCAACGGATCTCAAGGTAGGTCTGTCAAAGCAGTCGGCGGTCGCCTGATCGCCACCAGACACTTTGGAAGGAGCAGCCCATGAGACGGGTCGTAGTGACAGGCCTCGGCATCGTGTCGTCGATCGGCAACAATGCCAATGAGGTGCAGGCCTCGCTCCACGATGCCAAGTCCGGCATCAGCTTTTCGGATTCATTCGCCGAACACGGCTTCCGATGCCAGGTCTGGGGCGCGCCGTCGCTCGACCCGTCGGCGATGATCGACCGGCGCGCCATGCGCTTCCTGTCGCAAGGCGCGGCCTGGAACCACGTCGCCATGGACCAGGCGATCGCGGATGCGGGCCTCGGCGAGAACGACATCACCAACGAGCGCACCGGCATCGTCATGGGCTCGGGTGGACCATCGACACGCACCATCGTCGAGGCGGCCGAAACGACGCTCAAGAACGGCAGCCCCAAGCGCATCGGCCCGTTCGCGGTGCCGAAGGCGATGTCGTCGACCGCGTCGGCGACGCTCGCCACCTGGTTCAAGATCCACGGCGTCAATTATTCGATCTCGTCCGCCTGCTCCACCTCGGCGCACTGCATCGGCAATGGCTACGAGCTGATCCAGTGGGGCAAGCAGGACATGGTCTTTGCCGGCGGCCACGAGGATCTCGACTGGACGATGTCGGACCTGTTCGACGCCATGGGCGCCATGTCGTCGAAGTTCAACGACAGGGCGTCGGCCGCCTCACGCGCCTATGACGTCAATCGCGACGGTTTCGTCATCGCCGGTGGCGCCGGCGTGCTGGTGCTGGAAGAGCTCGAGCACGCCAAGGCACGCGGCGCCAAGATCTATGCCGAGATCGTCGGCTATGGCGCGACCTCGGACGGCTACGACATGGTGGCGCCCTCGGGCGAAGGCGCGGTGCGCTGCATGCGCCAGGCGCTGGCCACCGTTTCCTCGCCGGTCGACTACATCAACACGCACGGCACCTCGACGCCGGTCGGCGATTCCAAGGAGATGGGCGCGATCCGCGAAGTGTTCGGCGACAAGATGCCTTTCATCACCTCGACCAAGTCGCTGACCGGCCATTCGCTGGGCGCGGCCGGCGTGCAGGAATCGATCTACTCGATCCTGATGATGCAGGGCGGCTTCATCGGCGAAAGCGCCCATATCGAGGAACTCGATCCGGAATTCGAGGGCATGCCGATCGTACGCAAGCGCATCGATAACGCCAGGATCGACACCGTTTTGTCCAATTCGTTCGGTTTCGGTGGCACCAACGCAACGCTGATTTTCCAGCGCTATTCCGCATAAGGATTGCCAGCCATGGACGGATTGATGAAGGGCAAGCGCGGGCTTGTCATGGGTGTCGCCAACGATCATTCGATCGCCTGGGGCATCGCCCAGAAATTGTCCGAGCACGGTGCCGAACTGGCCTTCACCTACCAGGGCGACGCCTTTGGCCGCCGGGTCAAGCCGCTCGCCGACCGGCTTGGCGCGGCGCTGGTCGTGCCCTGCGATGTCGAGGACAGTGCTTCGGTCGCCGCCACCTTCGAGACGCTCGGCAAGGAGTGGGGTGGTCTGGACTTCGTCGTCCATGCCATCGGCTTTTCCGACAAGAACGAGCTGAAGGGCCTCTATGCCGACACCAGCCGCGACAATTTCGTCCGCACCATGGTCATCTCCTGCTATTCCTTCACCGAGATCGCCCGGCACGCCGCCGCGCTGATGAAGGACGGCGGCTCGATGATCACGCTGACCTATGCCGGTTCGGTCCGCGTCATGCCGAACTACAACGTCATGGGCGTCGCCAAGGCCGGCCTGGAGGCTAGCGTGCGCTATCTCGCCAACGACTACGGTCCGCGCGGGATCCGGGTGAACGGCATATCGGCGGGACCGGTCCGAACGCTGGCCGGCGCCGGGATTTCGGATGCGCGCCACATGTTTTCCTACCAGCAGCGCAATTCGCCGCTGCGCCGCACGGTGACCATCGACGAGGTCGGCGGTTCAGCTCTTTACCTGCTGTCCGATCTGTCTTCCGGCGTCACCGGCGAAATTCACTATGTCGATTCCGGCTATCACATCGTTTCCATGCCGACGCTCGATGAGCTAAAGCAGAGCGACGGCCGAGAATAGTTCCTGTCGGTAAAATTGGACGCAATGGCGGAAACCCATTTTAAGGAGATATCCGCTAGAGGTCCCATAACTTAGGGACCCGCATGCCTGCTGTCAGCAACCCGAAGCGCACACCGTTGTTCCGGCTGATCACCATTGCCAGCTCGGGCATGGGCAGTTTTATCCTCGGTGTCTGGGGCCTGAAGTTCGGTTTCGGCGACGGCCTTGCCGGCATGCCGGCCCAGACGATGGTCGCCGTCATGGCCCTGCTCTGCGCGCTGGCCGCCGCGGGCGCCGCGCTGTCCTTCTTCGCCGGTGTCGACGAATCGGCCGATTACGTCTTCAACGAAACCAATTTCGACAAGCTGACGGGCCTGCTGACGCGCCCAGCCATGGTCGGCAAGATCGCGGACGCGGCGTCGGCGACGATCCGCAGCGGCGAACCGGTATTTCTCATCGACATCGACATCGACCGTTTCAAGCAAATCAACGATGCGATCGGCTACAGCCACGGTGACGAGTTGATCCGCGCCTTTTCCCAGCGATTGAAGACCAGCATGCCGGAAGGCGCGGTGGTCGGGCGCATCGGTGCCGGTGAGTTCGCGGTGCTGTTGCCGGATCGCGAAATCAAGGGGTCCGTGGAACGGACCATCGAGAAGCTCATCGACGAGATGATGGAGCCCTACCAGCTCGATACCCATCTGCAATCGGTCAGCCTGTCGGTCGGCATCGTGGCCATGCCGAAGGACGGCGTCGATCCTGTCCTGGTGCTGCGCCGCTCCAACCTGGCGCTGCAGAACGCACGCGCTGGAGGGGTAGGCAACTGGTCGGTCTTCCATTCCGACATGGGTCGGGTCGCCGACCATCGGCAGTGGATCGAATCCGAGCTGCATACCGCATTCGAGCGGGGTGATTTCGACCTCCATTACCAGCCGCAGCTCGACCTGCCGAGCGGCCGCATCATCGGCTACGAGGCGCTGATCCGCTGGAAGCACCCGGAGCGCGGCATGATCCCGCCGATGGAGTTCATACCGATCGCGGAAGAGACAGGCATGATCAACCCGATCGGCGAGTGGGTGCTGCGCAAGGCGTGCAACGACGCCCGCCATCTGCCCGAGGACTGTTTCGTTGCCGTCAACATCTCGCCGGTCCAGTTCATGACCAAGGATTTCGTCGGCATCGTGCGCGAAACGATGGCAAGCACCGGCATCAAGCCGTCGCGGCTTGAGCTGGAAGTCACCGAGACGGCGATGATGCAGGACCGCGAGCGCGCCGCCATCATCCTGCGGGAACTCGCCGACATGGGCATCTCTGTCGCAGTCGACGATTTCGGCACCGGCTATTCCAATCTAAGCTACCTGATCGATTTCTCGTTCGGCAAGCTGAAGATCGACCGCTCCTTCGTCAGCCGCATCGACACGGATTCCAACTCGGGCGCCGTCGTCTCGACCATCGTCGGGCTGTCGCGGGCGCTCGGCGTCGGCATCATCGCCGAAGGCGTCGAAACCGAGAGCCAGGCGACGCTGCTCAGGGCCGCCGGTTGCGAGGTGGTGCAAGGTTATCTGTTCGGCCGCCCGGCGCCGCTCAAGATCGGGCCTGGCGAAGCGCAGGTCGTCCACGTCAAGAGCGAAGCGCGCATCGTCAGCATGCACTAAGCCAAAACGTGCCAGTCACCGGCGCGCCGAAAAAACCTTGAACATGCCGTCGCGGGCAATCTCCGCATGGCTTGAGAAGGCTGCCGCCAGCACTGCCTCGTAGGGAAGCTGCCGGTTCGCCACCATGAACAGCCTGCCGCCCGGTTTCAGCGCCTTGGCCGCTGCCTGGATCATGCCAGCGCCGATCTCCGGCTCGGCCGCCCGGCTGCGATGAAAGGGCGGGTTCATGACGACGGCGTCATAGCGGCGCTCGACAGGCTCGCCGAGCAGGTCGGTCCAGAAGAAATGTGTCTCGGCTGCCGTGCCGATGTTGCCCTTCGCTGCCTCCAGCGAGGCGAAGTCCGCCTCGAAGAGATCGAGCCTGGATATGCCGGACGAGCGCACCGCGACTTCGGCTGCCACATAGCCCCAGCCGGCGCAGAAATCGGCGATGTTGCCACGCAGATCGTTGGGCAGATTGTCCACCAGCAATCTGGAACCGGTGTCAACCTTGTCGAAGGAGAACATGCCGGGCGCGGTGCGAAAGCGGCCTTCCAATACAAGGTCTGGATTGGCAGCCCGAAGCACTGATGCGGCTCCGCTATCGGCCGGTCGGGCGAACCAGAAGGCGATGCCGTGATGTTTCGGCAGGTGGCCGTCAAGCGGCACAAGCTCGTCGATGCGCTTGCGCAGGCTGGCAATGCCATCATCCTTGCCGCCGGCGACGACAATCAATCCGCCCGCCGCGACACGTTCCATCACTTCGGCAATGCGCAATTCGTTTTGCCCGCGATGACGCCCGGCAAGCACCAGTGCTGCGTCGCAGTCGGCACCTTCGGCCTGCGGCGTGACATTGAAGCCCGACGCCAGCAGGGCGCGGAAATGGGGCCGGAAGCCCTGCACGAGGTGAAGCGCGGTCTCAAAACCTTCAGGCAAACGGAAACCGGGTTCCGCGCCCAGAAAGACAACACGCCCGCCCTTTCGTGGCAGAGGAACAGCCTCCGCCTCGAACGGATGGAAAAGCGTCTTCAGCGGCTCAGCGGACATTCTTCGATCTCGTTCTTACCGTGAAAATGAAAACGGGCGCGACATAAGCCGCGCCCGCTTCGATTGCGTGGTCAGACCGTTCAGGCGGCGTTTTCTTCGCCTTCGGCCTTCTTGTCGCGGACGATTTCCTTGCCGGTGGCCTGGTCGACGACCTTCATCGACAGGCGAACCTTGCCGCGCTCGTCGAAGCCCATCAGCTTGACCCAGACCTTGTCGCCTTCCTTGACGACGTCGGAGGTCTTGGCGACGCGATCGTTGGCCAGCTGCGAGATGTGGACGAGGCCGTCACGCGGACCGAAGAAGTTGACGAAAGCGCCGAAGTCGGCGGTCTTGACGACCGTGCCTTCGTAGATCTCGCCGACTTCCGGCTCGGCGACGATGGTGTGTATCCACTTCTTCGCCGCCTCGATCTCCTTGGCGTTGGACGAAGCGATCTTGACCGTGCCGTCATCCTCGATGTTGATCTTGGCGCCGGTCTTTTCGACGATCTCGCGGATGACCTTGCCGCCGGAGCCGATGACGTCGCGGATCTTGTCGGTCGGGATGTGCATGACCTCGATGCGCGGCGCGAACTCGCCGAGCTCGGCGCGCGCGCCGGACAGCGCATGAGCCATTTCGCCGAGGATATGCAGACGACCGTCCTTGGCCTGGCCGAGCGCGATCTGCATGATCTCTTCGGTGATGCCGTCGATCTTGATGTCCATCTGCAGCGAGGTGATGCCGTTGGCGGTGCCGGCGACCTTGAAGTCCATGTCGCCGAGGTGATCCTCGTCGCCAAGGATGTCGGAGAGAACCGCGAAGCGCTCGCCTTCCTTGATCAGGCCCATGGCAATGCCGGCGACGGGCTTGGCCAGCGGAACGCCGGCATCCATCAGCGCCAGCGAGGTGCCGCAGACGGTGGCCATCGACGACGAGCCGTTGGACTCGGTGATCTCCGAGACGACGCGCAGCGTGTAGGGGAACTGGTCAGCGGTCGGCAGCATCGGGCGGATGGCGCGCCAGGCGAGCTTGCCGTGGCCGATTTCGCGGCGGCCCGGCGAACCCATGCGGCCGGTTTCACCGACGGAATAGGGAGGGAAGTTGTAGTGAAGGAGGAACTTCTCCTTGTACATGCCGGTCAGCGAATCGACATACTGCTCGTCCTCGCCGGTGCCAAGCGTGGCGACGACCAGCGCCTGGGTCTCGCCGCGGGTGAACAGCGCCGAACCATGGGTGCGCGGCAGGACGCCGACTTCCGAGACGATCTTGCGGACCGTCTTCAGGTCGCGGCCGTCGATGCGCGAGCCCGTGTCGAGGATGTTCCAGCGCACGACCTTGGCCTGGAGTTCCTTGAACACGCTGCCGATCTGCTCGGAGGTGTACTTGGCGTCTTCGCCTTCGGCCGCGGTGAACGCGGCCTTGACCTTCGCCTTGACGGCGTCGACGGCGGCGTAGCGCTTCTGCTTGTCGGTGATCTTGTAGGCGTCGCGAAGTTCGTTTTCGACGATCTTCAGCATCTCGCCCTCGAGCGCCGAATAGTCCGGCGCGGTGAAGTCGCGCGGGTCCTTGGCGGCGACTTCGGCCAGCTTGATGATCGCGTCGATCACCGGCTGGAAGCCCTTGTGGCCGAACATGACGGCGCCGAGCATCAGATCCTCGCCAAGCTCCTTGGCCTCGGACTCGACCATCAGCACGGCATCAGTGGTGCCGGCGACGACGAGGTCAAGCTTGGATTCCTGCATCTCGTCGACATGTGGGTTGAGCACGTATTCGCCGTTGATGTAGCCGACGCGGGCGCCGCCGATCGGGCCCATGAAGGGGACGCCGGAGAGCGTCAGCGCGGCCGAGGTGGCGACGATCGACAGGATGTCCGGATCGTTCTCGAGATCATGCTGGACGACGGTGACGACGATCTGCGTGTCGTTCTTGTAGCCATCGGCGAAGAGCGGGCGAATCGGGCGGTCGATCAGGCGGGAAACCAGCGTTTCCTTCTCGCTCGGACGGCCTTCGCGCTTGAAATAGCCGCCCGGGATCTTGCCGGCGGCATAGGTCTTTTCCTGGTAGTTGACGGTCAGCGGGAAGAAGTCGAGGCCGGGCTTCGGCTCCTTCATCGAGACGACGGTGGCGAGAACCTTGGTCTCGCCGTAGGTGGCCAGCACCGCGCCATCAGCCTGGCGCGCGATCTTGCCGGTCTCCAGAACGAGCGGACGGCCGCCCCATTCGATTTCCACTTTGTGGTGATTGAACATGTCTTGTCCTTCATATGCGGAAAGGGCCGCACCGTTTCACGGTGCGCGTATGCCCTTGCCTGGCTTCCTTTCTCGGGCAGCCACGGGCAAGACAACGGGAAGCTCGGCAATCGGCACGGTAGCCGCACGAGCATCCTGCAATCCTGCCCCATGACCGTCCATGGGCGGTTCCGAATGGCCCTCTGCACTTTCGAAACCGGGTCTGGCCAATCGATCCGACCGGCCTTGCGCATAACTCCGAAAATCTCGGGAAGCATCACGCGCAAATTCAAACTTTTCGGAGCGTCCTTTTGCGCGTCCAAAGGGGGACGCACGGCGCTCCATTCCTGCATTGGAGTACTGGATTGACCCGATGCTCCAATGCGCGACCGGCGGGCTCTCCGAAGAAAGCCCGCCGGTCAATTCGTCAACGGCGCAGACCGAGCTTCTCGATCAGCGTCTGATAGCGCGCGTCGTCCTTGCGCTTGAGATAATCAAGCAGGCTGCGGCGCTGGGAGACGAGAGCAAGCAGACCACGGCGGGAATGGTTATCCTTCTTGTGGTCCTTGAAGTGGTCGGTCAGGTTCTTGATGCGCTCGGAAAGGATGGCCACCTGGACTTCCGGGGACCCGGTATCGCCCTTGGCGGTTGCGAATTCACCCATCAATTCCTTTTTGCGCTCAGCAGTAATCGACATCGTGTTTTTCCTTATCTGTTCGAGGAAACGGGACGCCCTCAGCCGGGATGTCGTCCAGCAGGGGCCGGTGCAAGCAACGCGTCAGGGCGCGAAGCTGCGGCGCATATAGTGCAATTCCCCGGAAAACACCAGCCCAATTCACGAAGCCGGCTTGTCGCAGGTTTTTGCTGCGATGATCAAGAATTTCCGCAGCCAAACAAACTCTAGAGCCACTTCTTCCATTTGAAGAAGGCTACAAGCCCGACAGCAACGGCCGCCATGAAGGCAAGCGCTGCCGGGTAGCCGTAATAGGCCCTCAATTCCGGCATGTTCCATGGCGAGGTTTCGGGATCGAAGTTCATCCCCCAGACGCCGACCAGGAAGGTGAGCGGCATGAAGACACCCGAGACGATGGTCAAGTAGCCGATGACCTCGTTGGTGCGCGCCTGGCTCAGCGACAGATGCATCTCGATAAGACCGGTCAGCATGTCGCGCTGGGTCTCGACCAGCTCGATGAGCCTTAGCGAATGGTCGAGTGTGTCGTTGAGGAAGATCTTGGTCTCGGCCTTCACATAGGACACGTCGTTGCGGATCATCGTCGCCAGCGCATCGCGCATCGGCCACAGCACGCCCTTCAGCACATTGGCGTCGCGCCGCAATTCGTGCAATTGCCGCATCTGGTGCTTGTGCGGCGTGTTCAGCATCTCGTCCTCGATGCTGTCGACCTGTTCGCCGGCCGCCTCGATCGGCGGGAAATAGCTGTCGACGATAGCGTCGATCAGCGCATAGGCGAGATAGTCGGCGCCGCGCGACCGCAGCCGGTTGGGCATCGAGCTCTCGATGCGCTTGCGCACGGGATTGAACGGGTCACCCTCGCGCTCCTGGAAGGTGACGACGAAATTCTTGCCGAAGAAGACGGAGATCTGTTCGTAGCGGTGCGCCGTGACGTCGTCGATCATGCGCACGACGACGAAGGCGTGATCCTCGAAGAAATCCACCTTCGGCCGCTGGCCGGTGTTGACGACGTCCTCCAGCGCCAGCGGGTGCAGGCTGAAAATGCGGCCGATCTCCTCGATCAGCGGGATGTTGGCAAGGCCGGTGCAATCCAGCCAGATGACCGGCCAGCTGTCGCAATGCGTGTTGAGGTCGTCGATACTGGCATTTTCGATGGTCTCGAACTTCTCGGGCGACATCAGGGTCAGCCTGAGCTCGCTGCGCCGCGCCGACGGATCGGCGATCAGCGTGCCCGGCGAGGCGCCAACGGGCGGCCGCCTTGTTTTCAGCGGCGCCCGCTTCCTTGTCGTGTCAGCTTTTGCCATGTGCCCCCTCAAGCGTAATGTCGAACCGAAACTAGCCGAGAGCCATCATCCGGCAAAGACCCGCTTGGGCTTGAACATGCCCTGCTCGATGGCGCCGATGGCGACCAGCCTGCCGCGCGCCGTGGCACAGGCCTCCTCGGCCTCGACAGGGGCGTCGCGGCCGCGAATGATGACCGGATTGCCGAGCCGGATTTTCACCGCCGCATCGTCGCTGATGGCGACCTGCGGAAGGCAATCGAGCGCGGCTGACGTGTCGACCAGCAGTGCATCGATGGCCGTGAAGTCGACTGGCAGATCGGGTGCGTCGGATGCATCATCGGCCGTGTCCGGGCCCTCATCGCCCTGTTCGCCGAAGCGCGCTGCTTCCAGCTCGGCGATAGTGACGAAGTCCTCCTGCGTGAACGGCTCGACCTCGATCCGGCGCAATTCGGCGATGTGGCCGAAACAGCCGAGGTCGCGGCCCATGTCGCGGGCCAGCGAGCGGACATAAGTGCCCTTGCCACATTCGACTTCGAAAATGGTCCGCTCGCCACTGTGCTCGATGACGTCCAAACGTCCGATCTCGATCTCCCGCGCGGGTATATCGACCGTTTCGCCGTCGCGGGCGAGATCGTAGGCGCGCTCGCCGGCGATCTTGATGGCCGAGAACTGCGGCGGCGTCTGCATGATGACGCCGGTGTATTTCGGCAGCAGCGCCCTTACCTCGGTCTCGGCCGGACGCTTGTCCGAGCTGTTCGTTACCGGGCCTTCGAGGTCGTCGGTCGAGCGTTCGTCACCCCACGCAACGGTGAAGCGATAGATCTTGGCGCCGTCCTGGACGTAGGGCACGGTCTTGGTGGCTTCGCCGAGCGCGATCGGCAGCATGCCGGAGGCGAGCGGATCGAGCGTGCCGGCATGGCCGGCCTTTTCGGCCTGGAACAGCCACTTGATCTTGGAGACGGCTTCGGTGGAGCCCATGCCGACCGGCTTGTCCAGCACCAGCCAGCCGGAGACCGGCCGGCCCTTCTTCTTGCCGCGGCGCCCCATTATTTCTCGTCCTTGTCATTGTCGAGATCGCGCGCCACTTCGGGCGATTTCAAGAGGTCGTTGATCCTGGCGAAGTTGTCGAAGGACGTATCGAGCCGGAAGCGGAATTCCGGCATGTACTTCATCTGCCGCAGCGCGCCCGAGACACGGCCGCGAACGAATTTCGCATGCTTGTTGAGCGCCTCGACCACGGCATCGGTGTCCTTGACGCCAAGCGGCGAGACGAAGGCGGTGGCGATCTTCAGATCGGGCGACATGCGCACTTCCGACACCGAAACCACGGCATTCTCGATCAGCGGATCGATGATCTCACCGCGCTGCAGAGTTTCGGACAGGGCATGGCGCACTTGTTCGCCGACGCGCAGCATACGCTGGGATGGGCCTGATGTGGTTGAACGGGGCATTTTTCTCGATCCTGAAATCGTGAAGCGCGGGATGGGACCGCGCCGCATGTCTCAATAGGGCTTTCTCAATACGGCTTGGGCGGCGGCCTTTCGACCACCGCCCGGTCGTATCGACAGTATACGAACTCAGAGCGTCCGGGTCACCATCTCGACACGGAAGCACTCGATGACGTCGCCGACGCGCATGTCTTCGTAGTTCTGGAAGGCCATGCCGCACTCCTGGCCGCCCGGCACTTCCGAAACCTCGTCCTTGAAGCGCTTCAGCGTCTTCAGCGTGCCTTCGTGGATGACGACGTTGTCGCGGATCAGGCGCACGCCCGCACCACGCTCGACCTTGCCTTCGGTGACACGGCAGCCGGCGATCTTGCCGACCTTGGTGATGTCGAAGATCTCGAGGATCTCGGCATTTCCGATGAAGGTCTCGCGACGCTCCGGCGAGAGCAGGCCGGAGAGCGCCGCCTTCACGTCATCCACGAGATTGTAGATGATCGAGTAGTAGCGGATCTCTATGCCCGCGGCCGCTGCAGCGGCGCGCGCCTGCACGTTGGCGCGGACGTTGAAGCCGATGATGGCGGCACCCGAGGTTTCCGCCAGCGACACGTCGCTTTCGGTGATGGCGCCGGCGCCGGCATGGACGATGCGTGCCCGCACCTCGTCGGTGCCGAGCTTGTCGAGCGCGGCGTTGATCGCTTCGATCGAACCCTGCACGTCTCCCTTGATGACCAGCGGGAATTCCTTCAGCCCGCTCGTCTGCAGTTGCGACATCATCTGTTCGAGCGAGCCGCGCTGGCCGGCATGCTTGGCCACCGCCTTCTCGCGCGCCAGGCGCTGGCGATACTCGGTGATCTCGCGGGCGCGAGCCTCGTTGTTGACCACCGCGAAGCGGTCGCCGGCCTGCGGCGTGCCCTGCAGGCCAAGCACCTCGACCGGCATCGCCGGCGGCGCTTCCTTGACATGCTCGCTACGGTCGTTGACCAGCGCGCGCACCCGGCCCCATTCGTTGCCGGCAACCAGGATGTCGCCGGGCATCAGCGTGCCGGTCTGCACCAGCACGGTGGCGACGGGACCACGGCCCTTGTCGAGCTGAGCCTCGATGACGACGCCTTCGGCTGTGCGGTCCGGATTGGCCTTCAGGTCGAGGATTTCGGCCTGCAGCAGGATCGCTTCGAGCAGCTTGTCGAGATTGGTGCCCTTGGTGGCCGACACTTCGACGTCCAGCACCTCGCCGCCCATGGATTCGACGAAGACCTCGTGGCGCAGCAGCTCCGACCGCACCTTCTGCGGGTCGGCATCATGCTTGTCGATCTTGTTGATGGCGACGATGATCGGGACACCAGCCGCCTTGGCATGGCTGATCGATTCGATCGTCTGCGGCATGACGCTGTCGTCGGCCGCCACCACCAGCACGGCGATGTCGGTCGCCTGGGCGCCGCGGGCGCGCATCGCCGTGAAGGCGGCATGGCCGGGCGTGTCGATGAAGGTGATCTTCTGACCGTTCTTCTCGACCTGGTAGGCGCCGATGTGCTGGGTGATGCCGCCGGCCTCGCCGGAGACGACGTTGGCGTTGCGGATGGCGTCGAGCAGCGAGGTCTTGCCGTGGTCGACATGGCCCATGATCGTCACCACCGGCGGACGCGACACCAGGTCCTCGGCATTGTCGGCGATGTTGAACAGGCCTTCCTCGATGTCGGACTCGGCGACGCGGCGAACCGTATGGCCGAATTCGGTGGCGACCAGTTCAGCCGTGTCGGCGTCGATGACGTCGCCCGGCTTCATGATCTGGCCTTGCTTCATGAAGAACTTGACCACGTCGACCGCGCGCTCGGACATGCGCTGCGCCAGTTCCTGGATGGTGATGGTTTCGGGGAGGATCACTTCGCGCATAACCTTCTCGCGCGGCTCATTGTGCATCGCGCGCTTGAATTTTTCCTGGCGGCGACGCATCGACGACAGCGAGCGGGCGCGCGCATCCTCGTCTGAAAGCGCTGTGTTGAGGGTCAGCTTGCCACGGCGGCGGTCTTCCTCGCCCTTGGTGGGCTTGGCCGGACGCGCCACCTCGGGCGTGACCGGGCGGCGCACGGGGGCGCCGGCGCCAGTGCGCTTCGGCTTGACGTCCTCGTCGTCGTCGACTGTCGCCAGTTCGGCGGCCAGCGGCGCGCGACGGCGTGCCTCTTCCTCGGCGCGACGCCGGGATTCGGCCTCGGTCTGCAGCCGCGCTTCTTCCTCGGCCTGGCGGCGCGCGGATTCCTCGCGCTCGCGCTTGCGGCGCTCTTCGTCCTCGGCGCGGCGCTTGGCCTCTTCCTGGGCGCGCTGGCGGTCTTCGACCTCACGAACCTTGGAGCCTTCGAGAGCCCTGCGGCGGGCTTCCATCTCGCCACGCGACAATTCGTTCAGCACCATGCCGCTGCGCTCGACCGGCTGCGGAGGCGGCGGCGCCTTGGGCGCTTCCTGCACGGCGGGTGCAGCCGCAACGGCCGGCTTCGGCGCGAACACGGACGCAGGCGCGGCCACCGGCTCCGGCTTTTCGCCGGGCATGGAGAACTTGCGCTTCTTGATCTCGACCTGGACCTGCTTGGTGCGGCCATGCGAGAAATTCTGGCGCACGACGCCCTGCTCGGTACCGGGGCGCTTCAGCGTCAAGGTCTTCTTCGGCGTAACGCTCAACGTCTTGTCGTCGCCCGATTTCGTATCGCTCATTCCATATCCTCTGCGGCATCATCTTCGTCAGCAACGGCCGCAAGCATTGCCAGATCGTCCGGGGAACCGCCCCGATACCGGTCGAGCGCAACCATGCGCCTCTGGACCGCCCTGCCCGCGTCTTGCGCGAGAACGGCAGCATGTATCACATTTGTACCCCCCAATGCCAAGCTCAACTCGGCCTCGGAGAAAAGTTTGTAGGCAAGGATGGCGGGGCCGCCGAGATGGACGGTTGCCCGCCGCGCCTGGCTGATTTTGCGCACGCCATCGTCGGACGCTTCAGTCGCGTGGAGCACGAAAAGCGCCAATCCTGCGCGCACGGCGCTCTCGACCTTGGTGGCGCCAAGAGCGATTGCGCCTGCCTTGCGGGCAAGGCCCAGCATGCCCAGAGCGGATCTGGAAAGCAGCCCGTCGACCATGCCGCCGAGATCGGCGGGAACGGTCACCTGCGCCTTGAAGGCGCGGGCAAACAGGTTCTTCGCCGCTGCCTTGTCGACATGTAGGCGCTCGGCACTGACCCAGCAACCGCGGCCGGGCAGATTTCTCTTGATGTCCGGAACGACGGCCGAATCCGGGCCGACGACGAACCGGATCAGTTCATCCGGTTCGGCCTGCCTGCGGGTGACGATGCAGGTGCGATCGTTCATCTCGTCCAAGGGCGGGTTCTGTGCGATGCGGTTTCACCTCACGCACCGACGGTTTCGTCAGCCGGCGCATCCTGCGCGGCAATCTCGTCCTCGGTGATCCAGCCGGCCTTGAGGCGGGCAGCCAGAACCATCTGCTCGGCATCGGCGCGCGTAACGCCGTGATTGGCGAGCACACCGGGATAGACCTTGGTCTCGCCGTCCTTGCGTTCCTTCCAGCCGGTCAGATCGTCGGCGGCATAGCCGGCGAAATCTTCGATCGTCTTCACGCCGTCCTCGCCGAGCGTCACCATCATGGCGGTGGTGATGCCGGCGATTTCGCGCAGTTCGTCCGCGACGCCCAGAGCCTTGCGCTTGTCGTCGTGCTCGGCCTCGATCTTCTCCAGATACTCGCGGGCGCGGGTCTGGATTTCCGAGGCGGTGTCCTCGTCGAAACCGTCGATGGAGGCGATCTCGCCGGAATCGACGTAAGCCACTTCCTCGACGCTGGTAAAACCTTCGGAAGCAAGCACCTGGCCGACCATCTCGTCGACGTCGAGGGCTTCCATGAACAGCGCCGAACGCTCGACGAACTCCTTCTGGCGGCGCTCGCTCTCTTCCTGCTCGGTCAAGATGTCGATGTCCCAGCCGGTGAGCTGCGAGGCAAGACGGACGTTCTGGCCGCGGCGGCCGATGGCCAGCGACAGCTGATCGTCAGGAACCACGACCTCGATGCGCTCCGCATCCTCGTCGAGCACCACCTTCGCGACTTCGGCCGGCTGCAGCGCGTTGACGATGAAGGAAGCGGCCGAGGGCGACCACGGAATGATGTCGATCTTCTCGCCCTGCAACTCGCCGACCACCGCCTGGACGCGGCTGCCGCGCATACCGACGCAGGCGCCGACCGGATCGATGGACGAGTCGCGTGAGATGACGGCGATCTTGGCGCGCGAGCCCGGATCGCGGGCGACCGACTTGATCTCGATGATGCCGTCGTAGATTTCCGGCACCTCCATGGTGAAGAGCTTGGCCATGAACTGCGGATGGGTGCGCGACAGGAAGATCTGCGGACCGCGCTGCTCGCGGCGCACGTCGTAGACATAGGCGCGGACGCGGTCGCCATATTTGTAGTTCTCGCGCGGGATCAGCTCGTCGCGGCGGATGATCGCCTCGCCGCGGCCGAGATCGACGATGACGTTGCCGTATTCGACGCGCTTGACGGTGCCGTTGACGATCTCGCCGATGCGGTCCTTGTATTCGTCATACTGGCGGTCGCGCTCGGCCTCGCGCACCTTCTGGACGATGACCTGCTTGGCCGACTGGGCGGCGATGCGGCCGAAATCCATCGGCGGCAGCTGTTCGGCGATGAAATCGCCAAGCTGGGCGTCGGGGTTGCGTTCGCGCGCCGAGGAAATGGCGATCTGCGTTGCGTAGTCGTCGACCTTCTCGACCACTTCCATCAGCCGCTGCAGCTTCATCTCGCCGGTGTTGGCGTTGATGTCGGCGCGGATGTTGGTTTCCTGGCCATAGCGCGAACGCGCCGCCTTCTGGATGGCATCGGCCATGGCGGCGATAACGATCGACTTGTCGATCGACTTTTCACGCGCGACCGCATCGGCGATCTGCAGCAGTTCGAGTCTGTTGGCGCTTACAACCATTGTCTTTCTCCCGAGCGTGTTGCCGGAGCTCTCGCCCGGCAGCTCAATCAACTTTCCTGTTCGGTTCCGTCTTCGGCGTCCAGTTCAGCACCCTCTGGCGCATCTTCTGGTTCGCCGCGGCGCTTCTTTGCTTCCTTGCGCGCCCTGTTGTCCTTCGACAGGGCATCGCGGATGAGATCGTCGGTCAGCACCAACCGGGCGTCGGCGATCGCATCGTAAGGCACGCGCACCGTCGGCTCCTCGCCATAGGCCGCCTTGTCGCGCGCGATCAGCACGCCATGCGCGTCGCTTTCGGCGATCTTGCCCTTGAAGCGCTTGCGTTCGGCGACGAGGACCGAGGTCTCCATCTTGATCAGATGGCCGGTCCATGTCGCGAAGTCCGACTTGCGCACCAGCGGCCGGTCGATGCCCGGCGACGACACTTCGAGATGATACGCCTTTTCGATCGGATCATCGACATCGAGCGCCGGCGACACGGCCCGGCTGACCTCTTCGCAATCCTCGACGGTCATGGTGCCGTCCTCGCGCTCGGCCATGATCTGCAGCGTGAGCCCGTTTTGGCCCGACAGATGCACCCGCACCAGGCGAAAGCCGATCCCGCGCAGCACCGGCTGCACGATCAGCGCGATGCGCGCATCGATACCGCTTTCGCGGATGATGCGGTCGTCGCTTTCGCTTGCCGTTGCAGTCATTCGATCCCTGTCGTTCGATTGGTGGCTGACCGGCAGGTAATAAAAAAGAGCGGGACCGGGTGGACCCACTCTTCGTCATACCGACCAAGAATTTGAGGCTGATATAGACGATACCGGCCGGCGTTTCAAGTCCGCTGTACCAATAGTCCGCCGTACCGGGCGGGCAGAAGCCACGGCAGCGGCAACAGCGTTGCATGAGGTGCATGGTGCCTATGCGCTAATCCACCTGTGTTTGCCGGCATCGCGTGCCTATCTATGTTGCGTTGCACAAATATGACCGGCGCGCGGTGGCGCGCGAAAGGATATGACCATGAGCAATCGCCTGATGTTTTCCGCCATCGGCGGCTTCTTTACCGCGTTTGGCAGTGCTGCCGCCGCCTCGCATGCCGTGCAGGCCGGCCGCAAGCCCCGCGACCGGGACCTGCGCAATCTGGGTATCAATCCGGCCGCCTTCAACAGGATCGGCCGCTTCTAAGAAAACTCCGGGCGTCTGACGCAGGGGCGTTGGACCGAGACGCAAACGGCGCTTGTGCGCAGCTATTTCCTCATAAAGGTGAGATAGGCCGGACGCCGGCCTTCGCGGATGGCCTTCGCCTCGTAGCGCGTGCCCGGCCAACCCTCATAGGGCCGATGCCAGTCCGCCGCCTCCTGCGCCTGCCAGGCGAACGCGCCATGCGCCCGGCAGTTGAGCAGCGTCCAGTTCACATAACTGTCGATGTCGGAAGCAAAGCGGAATTTTCCGCCTGATTTCAGCACCCTGGCAAAACGGTCCAGATTGGACGGACCGACGAAACGCCGCTTCCAGTGTTTTTTCTTCGGCCAGGGGTCGGGGTAGAGCAGATCGATGCCGTCGAGCGTGGCTTGCGGCAGCCAATCGAGCAGGCGCGTGGCGTCATCGTCATGGACGCGCAGATTGGCAAGCGGCTTTTCGTTCACCGCCTTCATCAGCTTGGCCATGCCGTTGACGAACGGCTCGACGCCAATGAAGCCGGTCGTCGGGGCCTCCGTGGCGCGATGCAGCAGATGTTCGCCGCCACCGAAGCCGATTTCGAGCCGAACCGCAGAGACATCCGCCTTGAACAGCTTGCGCAATTCGGCGGGCGATTCGGCGAGGTCGAGACCATAGATCCCGAGACCGCTTTCCAGAGCCGCCGCCTGCTGCGGGCGAATGGTCTTGCCGTGCCGGCGGCCGAAAAAACCTTCGGTCGCGCGGCTCGGCCTGCCCTTCGGATCCATGGACGGGTCCCGCGCCGCCGTCAGGCGGCGACCGCGTCCTTGAGCGCCTTGGCGAGATCGGTCTTCTCCCAGGAGAAGGAACCGTCGCGGCCTGCCTTGCGGCCGAAATGGCCATAGGACGAGGTCTTGGCGTAGATCGGCTTGTTGAGGTCGAGGTGACGGCGGATGCCGGACGGCGAAAGGTCCATCACGGTGCGCAGTGCGTCTTCGAGCCTGGCCTCTTCGACCTTGCCGGTGCCATGCAGGTCGACATAGACCGACAGCGGCTGGGCGACGCCGATGGCGTAGGACAGCTGGATGGTGCAACGGTCGGCGAGCTTGGCCGCCACCACATTCTTGGCAAGGTAGCGCGCCGCATAGGCGGCGGAGCGGTCGACCTTGGTCGTGTCCTTGCCGGAGAAGGCGCCGCCGCCATGCGGTGCGGCACCGCCATAGGTGTCGACGATGATCTTGCGGCCGGTCAGTCCGGCGTCGCCGTCCGGCCCGCCGATGACGAACTTGCCGGTCGGATTGATGTACCAGTTGCAGTCGTCGGCGATCCTGAGATCGCCCAGCGCCTCGCGGATATAGGGTTCGACGACCTTGCGGACCTTCTTCGAATCCCAGCTCGAATCGAGGTGCTGGGTCGACAGCACGATCTGCGTCGCCTCGGCGGCCTTGCCGTCGACATAGCGCACGGTGACCTGGCTCTTGGCGTCCGGCCCGAGCTTGCCCGCATCGCCGCTGCCTTCATGGCGCGCGGCGGCCAGCAGTTCGAGAATCTTGTGGCTGTAGTAGATCGGCGCCGGCATCAGGTCCGGCGTCTCGCGGCACGCATAGCCGAACATGATGCCCTGGTCGCCGGCACCTTCCTCGCCCTGCCGGTCGGCGGCGTTGTCGACGCCCTGGCCGATGTCCGGCGACTGGCCGTGCAGCAGAACCTCGATCTTCGCCGTCTTCCAGTGGAAGCCGGCCTGCTCGTAGCCGATCTCGCGGATCGCCTTGCGGGCCACCGATTTGAACTTTGCCGGATTGACGACCGGATGACCGGCGCCATCCATCAGGATGTTGCCGGCCTTGTCCTTTTTCAGCAGCGTCTCGGGAACCCGGACCTCACCGGCGATGATGACGCGATTCGTTGTCGCCAGGGTCTCGCAGGCGACACGGACCTTCCAGGGGTCCATGCCGGTCTTCTTGGCCTCGCGATAGACCAGATCGACGATTTCGTCGGAGATACGGTCGCAAACTTTGTCGGGATGGCCCTCGGCAACGGATTCCGAGGTGAAGAAGTAATTCTGCCGCGTCACGGGTGTCCCCTCTTGAAAAGATCGGCAGGTTGCCGATTTTGGCGCGCCACGTGTTAGCGGTGCCGGGCGCCGCTCGTCAAGCGCTGCCGCGGTTCTGGCATGAAATGTCAGCACAGTTGGCTTGTGCCAGCGACGGCAGGGCGCCGCCGGTGGCACAAGCCTCTGGATCAGTCGGCGTCATCGGTGGAAAGGGATTTCACCAGATCTATGATCCTGCGGCGCACCTTGACGTCGCCAATCTTGACGAAGGCGCGGTTGAGTTGAAGCCCCTCCGGACTGCCGCAGAATTCGACGGCGAAAGCCATCGACGCGTCTTCGGCAAATCCACGATTGCCCACGGCCTCCTGACCCGGGGCATCCTCGAAAAAAAAGGCAACGGGCACGCTGAGAATGGAGGCTATCGCCTGCAAACGGCTGGCGCCCACCCTGTTCGTGCCCTTTTCATACTTTTGGATCTGTTGAAACGTGATGCCGAGATTCTCACCCAGCTTTTCCTGGCTCATTCCAAGCATATTGCGCCGGAGCCTGATGCGACTTCCGACATGGATGTCGATCGGGTTAGGCTTTTTCTTGTTTTCTTCTGTCATTTTCTCCTCGCCGAATTTTTCCGGCTTTTTCTATTTTTTCCTGCCCAAACGAAGCCGGAGCCAACTGCCCCAACAGAACCACCAACCGACTTCGAGAAAATTTTAGGCACTTACAGTATGAGTTTCTAATGTGTCGGCTGTCAATTCACCCGTAGCCGTTGCCTTACATTCAATGTGAACCCTCCCAGGGCGAACAGGAATATGATCAGCAATCCGTTAATTCGCCGCTGGGCGGCGGAAATGAGGGCGCGCCCAGAGATCGGCACCCGCACATCAATGGCTCCACGCCTGTCGACGGCGAGCGCGTCGACGATGCGTCCGCGCGGGTCGACGACGGCGGAAATGCCATTGTTAGCCGCGCGCAACAAAGGCAAACCATTCTCCACAGCCCGGATCTGAGCTTGCCTGAAGTGCTGGTACGGACCCGGTGTATCCCCGAACCAAGCGTCGTTCGTAACGTTCACAATAAGCTCGGATGACGTTGCGTCAACTGCAACCAGATCGGGAAAGATAACTTCATAGCAAATGAACGGAAGCGCCCGCACACCGTCCGGCAGCGTGATCGGATGCCGTTCGTTGCCGGCCGCGAAATTCATCGGCCCGGCGACGAGCTGTTCGATGCCGAAGCGGCCGAGCAGGCCGGCGAAGGGCAGGTATTCGCCGAAAGGCACCAGGTGGACCTTGTCGACGGCGTCGGTGATCTCACCTTTGTCGTTGATCGCCACCACGGAATTGTAATAGCGGCTGCCGGCACCGGCAGCCGAGCCGCCCTCCTCGCGAACCACGCCGGCGATCAGCATTTGGCCTTCGCCCAGCATGTCGCCCAGCGCGGTCAGCGTGTCCGGGCGCTCGGTGAACAGGAACGGCACCGAGGTCTCCGGCCACAGGATCAGCTGCGGCTTGGCGTGGCCGGGCTCCGGCTCCTTCGCCGACAGGCCGAGCAAAGTGGCGAAGATGCGGTCGCGCACCGAGGCGTCCCACTTTTCGCTGAGATCGACATCCGGCTGAACGATGCGGACATCGATCGAGCGGGTTGCCGGCTCGACCGGCATGGCAAGCCTGACATAGCCGAAGCCGACATGGGCGGCGACAAGCAGGGCAAGCAGCCCAAAGCCCAGGCGAAGGTGCCGCCGACCCGCAGCGAGCGCGGGCAGCGAAAAGACGAAGACCGCCAGCGCGTTCATGCCGATCATGCCGGTCACCGACACGCTCTGCATAAAGAGCGGCACCGGCATTGCCGCGTAGCCGACGGCATTCCAGGGAAAGCCTGTGAACAGGAAATCGCGCAGCCATTCCGCCAGGCCGAAACCGAAGGCGAGTGCGGCAATGCGGCCGATATCGTTGCTCCACAGGAGCCGCGCGACGACCGTGGCGAAGCCGTAGAAGAAGGCGAGCGCAAAGGGGATTCCGACCACCGCGAAGGGCAGAGCCCAGGCGAAACTGTCGGCCTCAACCAGCAGTGCCTGGCCGATCCACCACAGGCCGGCAAGAAAATAGCCGAAACCGAACCACCAGCCAATGGCGAATGCGGGCTTGAGCCGCCTCAGCCAGCCGTCGGAGGCCTCGCCGGTCGAACCGTCAAGGAGCCAGACCAGGAGCGGGAAGGAGACGAAGCAGACGGCGAAGAAATCATAGGGCGCCTGGGCGAGAACCGCCAACGCTCCGGCGAGAAACGCCACCAGCGCACGACGCCAACCCCAAAGCAGTATTATCCGGCCGGCCAGGCGCTGCATACACACTTCCAGTCGCGCGAATCACGACAGCAGATTTATCAGATTTATCGGAACGGGGCTTGCACCGAGAAACCCGGATCGGCCAATCACCGCGCTATCGGTGCCAGCCTTCGACCTTCAGGTCGCCGAGCCGCTCAGCCTCTTCGCGTGGCACGGCGCGTATGGTCTGGGTGAATGTCCAGACATGGCCTTCGGGATCGCGCGCCCGGTAAAGCCGTTCGCCATAAAACTGGTCGGCAGGCTCCTGGGTGATGTCGGCGCCGGCCGCCCTCGCCTGCTCGCAATGCGCATCCAGGCCGGTAGCGAGGCGGATGTAGATCGCCTGCGTGTTCCGGCCGCCGACGGAGGCCGGGCTGGCAATATGGTCAGCCCATTCGGAATCGACGATGATGTAGCCATCGCCGAAGCGCATCTCGGAATGGACGAGCCTGCCTTCGGCGTCGCTGACGACCATGCTCGGCTCGAAGGCGAAGGCCTTTTCGAGCCATTTCAATGCGGCCCGCGGGTCCTTGTAGAATACGCCGGAGCCTATGGTCGAGTGCTTGAACGGGTCGTCGACCGACATAGGTCGGCGCTTAGGCCTGTTCGGCGCGGGCGGCGCGGCGCCGGCGCTCGCCCTTCTGGCTCTGCACGATGCGCACGCGCTTGACGCGGCGCGGATCGGCGTCGAGCACGTGGAACTCGAACCCGGGTATGGCCTGCACCACTTCGCCACGGGCCGGCACCCTGCCAAGCGTGTTGAAAATCATACCGCCGATCGTGTCGACATATTCGCCGTGCTCGCCGGCGGCGAAATCCTCGCCGATCATCTTGGCGACCTCGTCGATCTCGGCCTTGCCGTCGACGATGAACACGCCCTCACCGGTCTGGGTGATCATCGGCTCGTCGTCGTCATGCTCATCCTCGATGTCGCCAACGACCATCTCGACGATGTCTTCCAGCGAGGCGAGGCCGTCGGTGCCGCCATATTCGTCGATGACCAGCGCCATCTGGGTGCGTGTCGTCTGCATCCGGCCCATCAGGTCGGAGGCAAGCATGGACGGCGGCACGAACAGCACCGGGCGGATCAGGTTAAGATCGCCGATGGTGCGGGCGAGATCGACCTGGGCGAGATCAAGCAGCGTCGTCGCCGGCGCCTTCCGGCTGGTCCGGCCCTTCTTGACGCGGGCAACCTTGGTGATGTGGGCCAGCACGTCGCGGATGTGGACCATGCCGCGCGGATCGTCGAGCGTCTCGGAATAGACAGGCATGCGCGAATGGCCGGACTGTTCGAACAGGCCGAGAAGATCGCCCAGCGTCGTGGTGATCTCGACCGCCTCGATATCGGCGCGCGGCACCATGACGTCCTCGACGCGCACCTCGCGCAGGCGCAGGATGTTGTTGAGCATCGCCCGCTCGCCGGGCGAGAAGGCACCGGCATCGCTGGTCGTTTCGGCAAGCGCGCCGGCGATCTCCTCGCGCAGGCTGGTGCCGTTGCGCTGCCTGAACAGGCCAAGCACGCGATCGAACAGGGAAGGACCGGCAGGCGATGGCTCGCTGGCGATGCTGCCGGTCGTGGTACTCGGACTCGAGCCCTCTTCCGTCGTTTCGGAAGGCTTGGTCGCACTGCCGGCGTCGGGGCGGGCGGCAGTCTCTGGTTTGTCGTTCATCGTCGTCCGGTCAATTGATCTTTTTAGTTACGCGTAGGGATCGGGAATGGCAAGCCTCGCAAGCGCTGAGCGCTCGATCGCTTCCATCTCCTCGGCCTCGGCGTCGGTCTCGTGATCGTAGCCCAAAAGGTGCAGCAGGCCGTGGATGACAAGATGGGTGATATGGTTCTCGAGCGGCTTGTCTTCCAGACCCGCTTCCTTCGTGACCGTCTCGGCGGCCAGCACGATGTCGCCCAGCATCGGCGGCAGCGGACCGCCCTTGGGAAACGGAAAAGCCGGGAAAGACAAGACGTTGGTCGGCTTGTCCTTGCCGCGCCAGCCGGCGTTGAGGGTGCGGATATGGGCGTCATCGGAAAAGACGATGCTGAGTTCGGAACGGCCGTCGGTGCTGGTTTCGGCAAAGGCGGCCGACGCGGCGCGGTCGACCAGGCCTGCCAATACCGCCTCATCGGGCCAGTCGCCCGACTCGATCGAAATATCGATGTCGACGGGAACCGAAAGATCCCCGCCGCCAGGTTTTATGTCTTCAGGCATGAGCCCGCATCGTCACATCAGTTCTCGGTGCCCAGGCCGCGCGCCAGCTTGGCGTCGCGGTCATAGGCCCTGACGATTTCCGCCACGAGCGGGTGGCGAACCACATCGCCGTCGCCGAAGCGAACCGTCACCGCGCCCGCCACGCCATCGAGGACACGCAGCGCTTCGACCAGGCCCGACTTGGTGTTCGAGGGAAGGTCGATCTGCGTCGGATCGCCGGTGACGATCATGCGCGAGTTCTCACCGAGACGGGTGAGGAACATCTTCATCTGCATCGGCGTGGTGTTCTGCGCCTCGTCGAGGATGACGGCGGCATGTGCCAGCGTGCGGCCGCGCATGAAGGCCAGCGGCGCGATCTCGATCACTTCGGCGGCAATCGCGCGCTCGACCTTGTCGGCCGGCATCATGTCGTAGAGCGCGTCATAGAGCGGCCGCAGATACGGATCGACCTTTTCCTTCATGTCGCCGGGCAGGAAGCCCAGTCGCTCGCCGGCCTCGACGGCGGGTCGCGAGAGGATGATGCGCTCGACCATGCCGCGTTCGAGCAGCATCGCGGCATGCGCCACCGCCAGATAGGTCTTGCCGGTACCGGCCGGGCCGATGCCGAAGACAAGCTCGGACCGCTCCAGCGCCCGCATATAGGCGTCCTGGTTGAGCGAGCGGGCATAAATGGTCTTCTTGCGCGTCGATATCTGGGCGGCGGACATCTTGCCCTTGCGCTCCAGCGTCGGCAGCGTCAATTGGTCGTCGGCGGCGATCGCCATGCGCACGGCGCCGTCGACGTCGGACTGGCCGATATCGGCGCCTTTCTGGAGAATGCCGTAGAGATTGTCCAAGGCGCGGCGCGCCTGCTCGGCGGCGGAGGCCGAGCCTTTTATGGTCAACTGGTTGCCGCGCGAGCGGATATCGACGCCGAGCTTCTG
This sequence comes from Mesorhizobium monacense, assembly GCF_056781675.1. Lineage (NCBI taxonomy): Bacteria > Pseudomonadati > Pseudomonadota > Alphaproteobacteria > Hyphomicrobiales > Phyllobacteriaceae > Mesorhizobium > Mesorhizobium monacense. The sequence continues at coordinate 5,079,982 of NZ_CM165567.1, forward strand.
CTCGAGTCTCGCCAAGTTCTCGTCGAACTGGCCATACAGGGCGCTGGCAAGCTTGTTATTGTCGAAGGTCAGAACGATGTGCGCCATGTCAGAGGCCCCGGATGCCTGGCTCGGGGGCAGATTCTTCAGTTCAGCAGCGCTCAACCGTCTCTCCTCATCTGCCGAGGCCGTCAGGCCAATTCGGCGAACAGGCTATTGTAGCCCGTCCTTGTGATTCGCACTTGGATAATGTCACCGATTTCGCCGGCCTTTTCATCAACAATAACCGGCTGCAGCCATGGCGAGCGGCCGACCTTCTGGCCGGCCTGGCGGCCAGGCTTCTCGATCAGCGTGTCGATGGTCCTGCCGACCAGGCTCATGCCGAAGTCCTGCTGCTGTTTCACGAGCAAGGCCTGCAGGCGCTGCAGGCGTTCGTCCTTGACGGCTTCCGGCACGTGATCGGCCATTTCGGCGCCCGGCGTGCCGGGACGCGGCGAATATTTGAACGAGAAGGCCGAGGCGTAGTTGACCTGGTGCACGAGTTCCAATGTCGCCTCGAAATCCGCTTCGCTCTCGCCGGGAAAGCCGACGATGAAGTCGCCGGACAGCGCAATGTCCCCGCGCGCCGCGCGGATACGCTCGATCAGCGCCAGATAATCGCTTGCGGTATGCCTGCGATTCATCGTCTTGAGGATACGGTCCGAGCCTGACTGCACCGGCAGATGCAGATAAGGCATCAGCGCCGGCAAGTCGCGGTGGGCAGCGATCAATTCGTCGTCCATATCGCGCGGATGGCTGGTGGTGTAGCGCAGCCGCGCCAGGCCGGGGATTTCGGCCAGCCGAAACAGCAGGCGGCCAAGGCCCCATTCGGCGCCGTCCTCGCCCAGGCCGTGCCAGGCATTGACGTTCTGGCCGAGCAGCGTCACCTCGCGCACGCCGGCCTCGGCCAGGCGCTCGGCCTCGGCGACGATCTGTGCCACCGGCCGCGACACTTCGGAACCGCGCGTATAGGGCACGACGCAGAAGGTGCAGAACTTGTCGCAGCCCTCCTGCACGGTGAGGAAGGCGGTGACGCCGCGCTTGATCACTTCGGCGCGCTTCGGCTGCGGCAGATGCTCGAACTTGTCCTCGACGGCGTATTCGGTCTCGACGATCTTTTCACCGCCGCGCACCCTGGCCAGCACGTCGGGCAGCCGGTGGTAGGTCTGCGGGCCGATGACCAGATCGACGGCGGGCGAGCGACGGATGATTTCGGCGCCTTCGGCCTGCGCCACGCAGCCGGCGACGCCGATTAGCAGTTCGCGGCCGGCTGCGGCGCGCTCGGCCTTCATGTCGCGGATGCGGCCAAGCTCGGAATAGACCTTTTCCGCCGCCTTTTCCCGGATGTGGCAGGTGTTGAGCAGGACCAGATCGGCGTCGTCGACAGCGTCGGTGGCGACGTAGCCGTCAGCGACCAGCGCATCGGTCATGCGCTGTGAATCGTAGACGTTCATCTGGCAGCCATAGGTCTTGACGAAGACTTTTTTCGCCGTGCCAGCGGGTGCAGGTGCGCCGTCAGCCGCAGGGCCGATATCGTCGCGCTCTATCGTGTTCAAGTCCATCCGGCGGCTTCTATCGCCTTTCCGTGACAAAAAACAGACGATTCTGGCCTAGCGCGCTTTCAGCCTACCGGCTCGGGCGCGGATCGGCGAGCGCGGCCTGCACCATTTCGCGTACCCTGGCTTCCATCAGCCTCGCCGTCTCCTTGCGGTTCGATCCCTTGGAGAATGCGAAGGGCTCGCCGAAATGCACCTCGACGTCCAGCGCGCCCTCGGCCAGCAGCACCTTGAGATGCGGCATCAGGTCCTCGTCGCCGATCCAGGCGGCGATTGGCCGGTGTCGGCGGCCGAGCGGCACGCCGTGCAGGCGGGTGTAGACGATCGCCACCGGCTGGATGAACACCTCGGCGGCCGCGCCTTCCGCAATCGCCATCGAGGCAGCGCCGAACAGCGTGCTCTTGAACGGCAACACCAGATTGCCGTCACCTGTCGAGCCCTCGGCGAACAGCACCATGGCATCCCCCTTGGCCATGCGGCTGGCAATCTCGCTCGCCTGGTCGCCCGACGTGCGCTTGCGCTCGCGCTCGATGAAGACGGTGCGCTGCAGCTTGGACAGCATGCCGATCAGCGGCCAGCCTTCCATATCGGCGCGGGCGATGAACTTCACGTCGACCATGGAGCCGAGCACCATGATGTCGGTCCAGGAGATGTGGTTGGACGCAACCAGCAGCGGGCGTTGGCTGGAGAGCGTTCCCTTGACGTGAATGCGCAATCCCAGCGCCCTGGCGATCATCCTGTGCCAGATTTTCAGGATGAACGTCTCCGGCCAGAGCCCGGTCTTCATCGACAGGATCTGCAGAGGCGCGAAGATCAGCGTGCTGGTGGCGACGAGGGCCAGCGCCACGAAAATCCTGAATTTCTTGATCATTCGCTGGCCCTGCCGTTACAGCGCCGCGCGTCCTTTTGGACGCGCAAAGGACGCTGTAACACTTTTATTTTGGCGCATGATCCTTTCCGAAAATCGGATCCGATTTTCGGGGTCATGCGGCGTCTGGCTAGCGAAGATCGCGGCGCATGACAAGCGCGCCGGTCGGGCCGTGCTCCGGCGATCTGTAGTAGTTGGCGCGCTTGCCGACTTCACGGAAGCCGAGCCGCCGGTAGAGGGTGATGGCCGCGACGTTGGTCTCGTCGACCTCCAGGAAGAGCGCCTCGGCGCGCTGCGCGTGCAATTCGCGCAGCACCGCATCCATCAACTGCCAGCCAAGGCCCTGGCGGCGGTGGGAGCGGGCGACGGCAACGGTCAAGATCTCGCCTTCGCCGGCCGCCAGCCGCGCCAGCACGAAGCCGACCGGCGGTTTGGAGCCCTGTCCGGTCTCGCGCGCGGCATAGCCGAACACCGTGTCCTGCTCGAGCAGCGAGGCAAACTCGCCGTCGGTCCAGGGTCGGACAAAATCCTCCTGGTGCAGTTCCGAGACCGCCGGGCTATCGGCGACCGTCAGCGGTTCGAGCGCATAATCCCTGCGGCGCGGCTGAAAGAAGGGAATGCGCATCAGGACTTGTTTCCTCCTGGACCATGATCTTCTCCAAAAACTGGATCCCACTTTTTGGGATCATGGTCCTGTCTCGGTAGAATGAAGCCCGCCTGCGGCTTGGCGTCGGCCCCCCGCAGGTAAAGCGGTTTCGGCTTTTCGCCTGCACCCTTGATGGCGGCCAGCCTCGCATAGACGGCGATGTCGGCGGTGGCCGCGGTCGAGCCGATGTCGAAGGTGCGGCCGGCCGACGCCGCGATTTGCGGTGCTGCTGTGCCGGCGAGCACCACGGACATGTCCGCCGCCATGGCGGCGGCCTGAGAAAGCGTTGTCACCGCCGGTCCGTAAGTCAAAACTGACGCTTTATCATACAGAGCGGCGTGGATCTCGTCGCGTCCGGCATCGAGCGCGGCCAGCACCGGCCGGCCCGGAAACATGGTCGCCGCCTCCGCCGCCAGTGCTTCCAGCGTCGTTACGCCGATTGCCGGGATTTTCAGCGCCAGCGCCAGGCCGCGCGCCGCCGACACGCCGACACGCAATCCGGTGAAGGATCCCGGACCGATGGAGACGGCAACGGCGCCAAGGCCGGGATAGTCGGTCGCCGCGGCCTTCAGCGCCGCATCGATGACCGCCATCAAGTGCTCGGCATGGCCCTTGCCGAGATCGAGCACGTGGCGGCCAAGCTCGCTGCCGGCCGCCGCGTCATAGACGCAGGCGGCGCAGAGACTGGCGGCACAGTCGATGGCAAGCAACTTCATGGTCTCTGGTCAACGCCCAGGGTTGAAAAACAATCCCCTGTGCCCGCCATGGCCCGCCGCCGCAAGGGGGACGGTGCACAATTGTTAAGCGGCTTCGCTTCGGCCAGGGTCCAGATCCGTCGGCCTCTGGGCCGCCGCCTATGCCACCTGCTCGATGCGCAGCATGTGATTGTCCCAGACATAGTCAGGCTCGGAGCGCGTCGCGCCATTGCCCTCGACGATCTCGCCAGCGCCCGTCGTCGCCATGAAGCCCGGGCCATCCGGCGCCAGGCCGCAGACCTCGACCAGCGCTCTGGTGGCGACGATGCGGCCGCTGGCGGCGTCGATGACGGTCAGCGAATTGCCTTCTGGTGAGGAGACGGCGACCGTGCCCGCGGCAGGGTTGGCGGCGACCGAGCCGATATAGTTTCTGAAGCCTGACAGCACGTCCTGTGGCATGTCAAGCAGCTGCAGATCCTTGCCGCGCGCAGCGCGCCCGATCAGCAGCGGACGGTCGGTGCCCGGCCCCCGGTACTGGCAGCCGAACCACACCGTGCCGGACGGATCGGCATCCATATGGCGGATCGACAGCTGGTGCAGTGCTGCCGGCAGTTCGTGCTTTTCGATCAGGTCGCCGGTGATGCGGTCGACCAGCACATAGGACGGCTTCATCGTCGCGATGTTGAGCTCGGCGCGGCCATAGTCCGGATGCGTCTCGATGCCGCCATTGGCGACCGCGATCGTCCTGCCGTCGCCCAGCAGCAGGAGCTCGTGCGGACCCATGCCATAGGTCGGGAGCTCGCCGACGCGGCTGAATTTTGAGCGCGTGTCATAGACGCCGACGACGCCGGCGGCGTTGTCGAAGTCGTTTTCGGTGGCGTAAAGCAGCGCGCCGTCGGCCGAGAACACGCCATGGCCGAAGAAGTGGCGGCCGGTGATGCTGGCGATGGTCAGCGGCCTGTCGCGGCCTTGATGGTCGAAGACCACGGCGAAAGTACCAGGTTGCCGGGCGAAGACCACCGAGCGCTTAGACACCGGATCGAAGGTGACGTCATGGCCGCGGTCGGGCAGGTCGATCGCATGCAGCAATTTGCCGGCCTCGGACAGCACGGCCGCGCCATAGCTGCCGTCGCGCTTGACGAAGGCGGTGGCAAAGACCGCGTCCGTGCCAAGCGTCTTTGCCCACGCCGACGGCGTTATCGCGGCAACAAAGCCAACGCCCGCTGCCCTGAGGAAATCGCGGCGGTCGATCAGCGGCGTGCGCATGATCAATCTCCGTTCGAGCATGATCTTGTCCAAAAAGTCTGCAACTTTTCTGGGATCATGCTCAGTCTCCATCCAGCGAGGAAAAGCCGGCGGTCAGGCCGAATTCGGCGGTCAGCCTGGTGCCGATCAGGGTCGTCAGGCTGGAGGTGATCAGCGCGAAATGGTCGAGTTTTTCGCGCTGCGCCGGATCGGCGAGCGCCTTGTCGATCGGACCCTGGACGGACTTCGCGGTGGCGACACCGTTGACCAGCTGGATATGGATCGACTCGGCCATCCAGCGTGCGTCCTTCGGCAGTGCGTCGCCAAGTTGCGAGGCCTGAAACAGCGTATCCATGCCGGTGAGGTTTCCAGCCAGCGACGTGGCCGTGTTTTGCGAGCGCCAATAGATCGCCTGTTTCGGCTTTTCGCCTTCCGGCTTGCCGCCCAGGAACCCTTTGAGGCGCACGTCGCGGACCATTTCGAGTTCGTTGATGAAGACGCCCACCAGTTCGGTCACCGCTTCGGTGCCGTCGCGGTAGAGCGGGTTCTGCGGTCCCGGATTGGCCCAGAGTGCGGCAAATCCGTCAGGCTTCTTCCAGGCCTCATCGACGTCGGCGGCCATCGTTTCGATGTTGCCGGCGACTGCCGCGCCATAGGCGCAGCGGTAGGGATCGTCCTTGCCGGCGAGAGGTTCGGCGCCGTCGCCATAAAGCACGAATTCCAGCGCGCCAAGCCCCTGCATGGCGACGCTCTTGCCAGCCAGTTGCGCCGGATCGGTGGCGGTCGGGTCCTTGCCGGCCAATGCCGCCTGCACCTGCTTCAGGCCGATGCTCTTGCGGTCCGGCCAGTAGAGCATGCGTTCCAGCCGGTTGTTCTCCTTGATCGGCCCGAAGCCGATGATCTCGGCCTCCGACCAAGCCTCGACCGTTGCCGAATATTCGGCACGCGCCGCATCGAGAGCGCTTTGCGAAGGTGCATCGCACAGATTGCGCATCGATTTGGTCAAGGTTTCAGCGTGCCGATGCAGACTGGCATAGGCCGGGCGGACAAAGCCGTCGATCGCTCGCTCTATGACGTCGGTAGCCTTCACCTCCGCCGACGCCGGGGAAGCGCCGAACATGGCCAGCGGAAGAACGAGAGCGGGCAAAAGACGCTTCAGCATCAGAGTGACTCCAGGAACTTGACCAGCGCATCGCGATCGGCCGCTTTGGCGGCGGCAAAGCGGTCGCGCGCCTTCCGGCCCTCGCCGCCATGCCAGAGGATCGCCTCGGCGAGCGTGCGCGCGCGCCCGTCATGCAGGAAAAAGCTGTTGCCGTTGACCGTCTCGGTCAGGCCGATGCCCCACAGTGGCGGGGTGCGCCATTCGCTGCCCGTCGCCTCGCCGACGGCCTGCCCGTCGGACAGATCGGGCCCCATGTCGTGCAGCAGAAAGTCGGAATAGGGCCAGATCAACTGGAAGGCCTGCGCCTTGTTGGGCGTGCCGCGAAGGCTGACGAATTTCGGCGTGTGGCAGGAAATGCAGCCCATCTCATAGAACTGCTTCTTGCCGGCCAGCACGTTGGGCGCGTCGAGATCGCGCCGTGCCGGCACGGCAAGGTTTTGCGAATAGAAGGTGACGAGGTCCATGACCGGCGGCGGCGCCTCGACCGGGCCGAGGCGCTGTTGCACACCGTTCGGCATGTCGAGACATGCCTTTTCGGCGGCGGTGCAGTCACCCTCGCTTTTCGACATCTCGGGCGTCGAGATGCCGATATCGCCGGCGAAGGCGTCGGCAGCCTGCTCGCGGATCGACGGCGTCTGCGCCTTCCAACCGAAGCGGCCAAGTGTCAGCGTGCCGCTGAGGCCGTCGCGCACGATGTTCGGCTTGCCGGAAATACCGTCAGCATCGCGGTCGTCCGGATCGGCATGGGCAAGGATGTCGGCCGGCGCGATCTGCTCGATCAGGCCAAGGCCGATCATTGGCGGCGTCAAACGCGGCGACAGCGTGGTGTGCGGGTCGAGCGGCCCGTAAGCCAGGCCATCGACCGAATAGCTGGGCTTGCGCAGCGAAACGACGCTGCCGTCGCCGAGCGTCACCTTCTGTTCTTGATACGCGACATGCATCCTGCCTTCGCCGCGCAGACCGGGAACGGCGAGGTCCTGCAGTTGCGAACCGTAGACCGGGTCGGGAAAATTGAGCACCTTGTGGTCGGCGATCTCAGCCTTTTCTTCCGCGTCGCTGGCGTCGCGCGCCAGCCGCAGGAACATCGAGGTGGTGCCGCCGTCACCTTCCGGCGGGTGGCCGCGGCCGTCCTTCAAATGGCAATTCTGGCAGGCGCGCTCGTTGAACAGCGGGCCAAGCCCGTCCGAGGCCTGGGTCGAGGATGGCGACGACACCCAGTTCTTGCGGAAAAGGGCATTGCCGAGCTTGAAGGTGCCTTCTTCCTCGAAGGTGATGTTGGCGGAGAATTGCGAGAAGGCGTCGCGGTTGGCGTCCTTGCGCGACGTGCCGGCGCCGCCCTGCATCAGCTCGAACGGCTCGGGCTTGGAAAAATCCGACGTCGGCCGGGTGACGGCAAGGACGCGAGCCTGATCCTTCGGCGTCAGATCGGTGCGGCTGGTGGCGAGGCCCCCCGGTTCCGGCGCGCCGGCCAGGGCCGAAGCCGAAAGTGTCAGCACGACTGCAAGCGAAGCCCCGCGAAACACCTGGTATCGCGGGGTCTTCTGGAGCGACGGGCCATGATCTTGGGCCCGCCGCAAGCGGCGCAAGACTTCTACGGGGCGCCGCATTCCCGCATGTCCTTAGTCCGCCTCGTCGGCCGATGCGGCGTTGAGCTGGCCGTATTTTTCCTCACCGATCGAGGCAAGCAGGTCGAGCTGCGTCTCGAGGAAGTCGATGTGACCTTCCTCGTCGGACAGCAATTCCTCGAACAGTTTCATCGACACGTAGTCGCCTGCTTCTTCGCAAATCTCGCGCGAGCGCTTGTAGGCGGTGCGCGCGTCATACTCGCCGGCAAGATCGGACTCGAGCACTTCCTTGACGTTCTGGCCGATGCGCAGCGGCGCCACGGACTGCAGGTTCGGATGCCCTTCGAGGAAGATGATGCGGGCCACGAGCTTGTCGGCATGGTGCATCTCCTCGATCGATTCTGCGCGTTCCTTCTTTGCCAGCTTGGCGTATCCCCAGTCTTCGAGCAGCCGGAAATGCACCCAATATTGATTGACGGCGCCAAGCTCAAGAAACAGAGCCTCGTTAAGCCGCTCGATGATCTGCTTTTCGCCTTTCATGGGTTCTGCTCCCGTATTGGACGCGCAGGCCTCTGACGCGATCCAGGTGTGAAACGATGTCCACGCCGCTCGCCTCCGAGCGGGCATGGTAGTTCTCGGTTACCCGAATGATCGTTTCCACCACATTTGGGAAGCAGCCGCAACAGCGACCGCGTTTGTGCATGGCATGATAGACCTTTGCCGGCACGATAAGCTGCCAGGGATCCTGGTCCAGCAGCTCGACGATCGACTGCTCAATCTCCCTCTCTGTGATGATGTTGCAATGGCAGATCAGCATTCATTTGCCCTGGCTGACGGCGTTCCTCCACGCCGTTTGGCTGGTACTTTTAGTTGAGCATGACCTTGTCCGAACCGCAGGTCACGAAGCAAAAACCGGCTTCCACTTTTCGCTTACGCGGACCTCCGGTTCGGGGTCATGCTTGGGTCCTACTGGAACACCTTGTCCGGCGCGTCGAGGCTGTCGGAACCCTCGAAGGCGATGGTGTTGAGCTTCAGCGAGCCGACGGCGCGTTCGATCGACTTGGTCTGGTCGATCAGCGCGTCGATCGCCGCCTGCACCGTGGCGTTGCCTTCGGTGTTGCCTTCGGCGATCTGCTGGTCATACGCCTCGCCGGCCAGCGCACGCGCCTTGATGGTCTCCATCTTGGCGACGGAGACATCCAGCTTGTCCGACAGTTCCTTATCGATCGCCGGATCGGCCGCCTTGACCATGTCGTGCACCGAAGGCCCCTGAACGACGGTACCGTCGAGGCGCGTGTAGCTGGCAAGATAGGCAGCGCGGATGCCGATGGCGTCGTAGAGATGCGAGTTGTAGGTGTTGTCGGAGAAGCAGTCGTGCTCCTCTTCCGGATCGTGCAGCAGCAGGCCGAGCTTCATGCGCTCGCCGGCCAGTTCGCCATAGGACAGCGAGCCCATGCCGGTGAAGATCGCGGTGATGGCGGTGTTCGGCTCGCCGTCAATGAGGTTCTTGCGGGCGGCGCCGTCTTCCTTCCAGTCGTTGACCATATCCTGCAGGGCGGAAACCAGGAGGTCGCTGGCCGACTTCAGGTATTCGGCGCGGCGGTCGCAATTGCCGCCGGTGCAGTTGGCGAGGTCGTAGTCTGTGTAGGGCCGCTCGCCGGCGCCCGGACCGGTGCCGTGCAGATCCTGACCCCAGAGCAGGAATTCGATGGCGTGATAGCCGGTCGCGACATTGGCCTCGACCCCGCCGGCCTCCTGCAGCGTGCCGGAGAGGAATTCCGGCGACAGCTTCGAGGCGTCGACCTTCTTGCCATTGATCTCGATCTCCTTGTTGGCGATCACATTGGCGGTGTAGAGTGAATTGGTGTCGGACTCGGTGCCGTAGCTCTTGGCGACATAGTCGATCAGGCCTTCGTCCAGCGGCCAGGAGTTGACCTTGCCTTCCCAGTCGTCGACGATCTTGTTGCCGAAACGGTAGACCTCGGTCTGCTGGTAGGGAACGCGCGATGCCTTCCAGGCCTCGCGGGCGGCATTCAGCGTATCCACCGAAGGCTTGGCGAGCAGCGCGTCGACAGCCTTGTCGAGCGCCTGCGCGGTGGTTAGCGAATCCTCATATTTGGCGAGCGCGATGTCGGCATAGGTCTTGATGACCGCCTTGGCATCGGTTTCCGCCTTGGCCGGCAGCACGAACACCGCCGCCGTCAATAGAGCCGTAGCGCCGATCGCAGCCAGCCTGCCGCCATATCGTGCTGTCATCATCGTTCTCCAGTTCATTGGGAATTCAGGAAAAGGCGTGCGTGCCGACCGGTGCCAGGGCATAGCCATGCCGTATGACACAAGAGACGCCGCGCCATTGCGCGGTTCGCGGAAGAAAGACACCGAAATGCCTCCAATCGAAAGGGTTCAAGGCCCAGACATCAAAGGGATGCGCTGACGCGCGAGCCTCCATAAAGCGGCGAAGGGGCCGGAAGTCAACTGGCACGCATCAGAAAATTCAATTGAAACAACAGTTTAGAATTATTCTAAACTGCGACTGTCAACTTTAAGCCCTGTGCCCCCAGAACACAGCGATTGACAGGCGACCATTCCCGGTGCGACCCGGATCGGGGCTCTTGCGACGGCGGCGGACAATCGCCACCTGGCGTAACAGCCTAGATTTGAAATGAAAAAGCAGGATTGCGATGAAGAACGGGGTGGTCATTGTCGGTGCGGGTCACGCTGGCGTGCAGGCGGCGGCGAGCCTGCGTGAAGAAGGTTACGACGGCCCCGTCATCCTGATCGGCGACGAAAATGAGCTGCCCTACCACAAGCCACCGCTGTCGAAGACCTTCATCAAGGACCAGGAGGCCAAGCCGCAGCCGCTGCGCGGCGAGGCCTTTTACACCGGCAGCACCATCGACTACAGGCCGGGCATCCGGATCGACGCTATCAATGCCAACGCCCGTAGGCTGGAGATATCAGGCGGCGGCACGCTCGGCTTCGACCGGCTGATCCTGGCGAGCGGCTCGCGGCCGCGCATTCTCAAGTTGCCGGGTTCGGAGCTTGCCGGGGTACTGTCGCTGCGCTCGATCGCCGACGCCCGCCTGATCCGCGAATTGAGTTCGCAAAGCGAGGACGTCGTCATCCTCGGCGGCGGCTTCATCGGGCTGGAGATCGCGGCGACGCTGAGAGCGGCCGGCCGCAAGGTGACGGTGGTCGAAGCCGTCGACCGGCTGCTTGGCCGGGCGGTGGCGCCGGTCATTGCCAGCCATGTCCGGCAGCGGCTGGAAGCGATGGGCGTGCGCATCCTCACCGGCACCACCATCGATCGGCTCGAAGGTGAAGACGTCCATGTGTCGGGCGCTATCACCTCCAGCGGCGAGCAACTGCCGGCGCAGATGGTCATCATCGGCATCGGCGTGGTGCCGAATGTCGAGCTAGCCGAGGCCGCCGGCATCGCCATCGCCAACGGTATCCGCGTCGACCCGCAGATGCGCACGTCGCTGCCCGAGATTCTCGCGATCGGCGACGCCGCGTCCTACCGCCATTGGTTCACTAACGCCGACGTGCGGCTGGAATCGGTGCAGAACGCCACCGACCAGGCGCGGCTTGCCGCGCGCACCATCGTCGGCCATGCCGAAACCTATTCGGCCGTGCCGTGGTTCTGGTCGGATATCGGCGACATGAAACTGCAGATGGTCGGCCTGACATCGGGCGGCGACAGCCATGTCGTGCTGGGCGACATCAACGAGAACAAGTTCTCGATTTACCACTACGCGGCAAACCGGCTGCTCGGCATCGAATCGGTCAACCGTCCGGGTGACCACATGCTCGGCCGCAAAATGCTCGGCGCCGGCTTCTCGCCAACGCCGCAGACGGTTGCGACTGGGCCCGATGGATTGAAGGCGGCGCTTGCCGCCTTCCAGGACGAACCTGCCCGAGTGGCTGGTTAAGCGGCGCGAGCCTCGCGGATCGAGCTTTCCAGAATGTCGAGCGCCTCATTCATGACGCCATCCTGGATGGTGATCGGCGCCAGGAAGCGGATGACATTGCCGTAGACGCCGCAGGTAAGCAGGATCAGGCCTTTGTCGAGCGCCTTCAGCCGTACCGCATTGGCGATCTCGGCCGACGGCAGGCCTTTCTTCACATCGTTGAACTCGACCGCGTTCATGAAGCCCGGGCCCCTGATATCGACGATCTCGGGCACGTCGTCGCGGATCGACTGCAGCCGTTGCTTCAGGCGGGCGCCCAGCGCATTGGCGCGGTCACAGAGCTTTTCCTCCTCGATCACGTCGAGCACGGCGTGTGCCGCGGCGACGCCGATCGGGCTGCCACCATAGGTGCCGCCGAGACCGCCGGGGTTCGGCGCATCCATGAGTTCGGCGCGGCCGGTGACCGCCGCCAGCGGGAAGCCGCCGGCAAGGCTCTTGGCCATGGTGGTGATGTCGGCGGCGACTTCGTGATGATCCATGGCGAACATCTTGCCGGTGCGGGCAAAGCCGGTCTGCACCTCGTCGGCGATCAGGAGCATGCCGTGCTGGTCGCAGATCTTGCGCAGCGCCGCCATGAAATCGCGTGGCGCTTCGTAGAAACCGCCCTCGCCCTGTACGGGCTCGATGATGATCGCCGCAACGCGGGCCGGGTCGACATCAGCCTTGAACAGCCGGTCGAGCGCCGCCAGCGAATCGGCGACCGAAACGCCGTGCAGCGCCACCGGGAACGGCGCATGGAAGACGTCGGCCGGCATGGCGCCGAAGCCGACCTTGTAGGGCACAACCTTGCCGGTCAGCGCCATGCCCATGAAGGTGCGGCCATGGAAGCCGCCGGAAAAGGCTATGACGGCGGGACGGCCGCTGGCGTTGCGGGCGATCTTGATGGCGTTCTCGACCGCCTCGGCGCCGGTGGTGACGAAGATCGTCTTCTTGTCGAACTTGCCGGGCAGCATGCCGTTCAGCCGCTCGGCCAGCCGCACATAGCTCTCATAAGGCACGACCTGGTGGCAGGTGTGGGTGAACCGGTCGAGTTGCGCCTTGACCGCCTCGATCACCTTGGGATGGCGATGGCCGGTGTTGACGACGGCGATGCCCGACGAGAAGTCGATGTAGCGGCGACCTTCGACGTCCCAGATCTCGGAATTCTCGGCGCGGTCGGCGTAGATCTGCGTCGTCATGCCGACGCCGCGCGAAATCGACTGGTTCTTGCGCTCGGAAATGGCTGAATTCTTCATTTCATCCCTCATCGGGCCGACGCCCGTTCTCGTTGATGGCTGTTCCAGACCTCTTCTGACCTTATTTCACGTTTTCCTCAAGTCGGCAGCATTGCCAGGCGATTGGGCCTGCCGCCGCGCCCCGGAGCCTGTGCCGGCCTGCCCTTAACCAACCGATACGCGTACGAAGAGGTTCCCTTTTTCGGGGGATCGACTATCCTCGCAATCGCCTGTGACAACTCGTCGTCAAGAGCGCCCCGGGCTGGTGAGGGACCCATGAGCAGGAACGCGACATCCTCCGCCCCGCAGCCGTCCTCCCCCCGCCTTTTGTCATTCCCGACCACTCGCGCCATTCTCGTTTTTGCAGTGCTGCCGCTGCTTCTGACCGACTGCCAGAAGCAGGAGGCGGCCGACAAGAAGCTGCCCGTCATGGTGCGCACCGAGACAGTGGCGATGGCCGACTATGCGCCGAGGACCTCGCTCACCGGCGTGATCGCCGCGCGCACGCTGAACAATTTGTCGTTCCGTGTCGGCGGCCGCGTCGCCGAACGGCTTGTCGATGTCGGCCAGCACATTGATCGGGGTGCCATGCTCGCCCGCATCGATCCGCAGGAACAGGAATCCGACCGGCGCTCGGCGCAGGCCGATCTCGACGCTGCGCAGGCGCAATTGACCCAGGCCGCGGCCGCCTTCGAGCGGCAGAAGACGCTGCTCGCACAGGGCTTCACCACAAGGCGAGAGTACGACGCGGCCGACCAGGCGTCGAAGGTGGCGCAAGGCAGCCTCGACGCAGCCCAGAGCGCGCTCGCCAATGCCAAGGAGAACCTGTCCTTTACCGAGCTCAAGGCAGGTGCGGCCGGTTTGATCACCGCCCGCCAGGTCGAAGCCGGACAGGTGGTGCAGGCGGCGCAGACCGTCTTCACCATCGCCGAGGATGGCGATCGCGACGCGGTCTTCAACGTGCAGGAGACGCTGGTTTCGCCCGGTGCAGTACCGCGTCGGCGGTCCCGACATCCAGACGGTGCGCGACCTGGCGCAGCAGTTCGCCGGCATCATTTCCACCAATCCGAAGCTGGCAGCCCCCACCTTCGACTGGAATGAGCCGCAGCGCGTGCTGCGGGTCGACGTGCTGCAGGAAAAGGCGCGCCAGCTCGGCATCACCTCCTCCGACATCGCCAGCGCGCTGAACAGCACGGTCGGTGGCGTCACCATCACCCAGGTGCGCGACGCCACCTACCTGATCAATGTGGTCGCCCGCTCGCGCGAGGCCGAACGCGGCTCGATCGGAACGCTGCAGAACATGCAATTGCCGACCGGCACCGGCGAGTCGATCCCGCTCGCGGCGGTGGCCAACTTCCGCTACGAGCTCGAACAGCCGACAGTATGGCGCCGCGACCGCATCCCGACGATCACCGTGCGCGCCGGGCTGGTCGGCGACGTGCTGCCCGCCACCGTCAACGAATTGAAGCCGTCGGTCGATGCCTTCATCGCCAAGCTGCCGCCGGGCTATTCGGTTGCCACCGCCGGCTCGGTCGAGGAGAGCGCCAACAGCCAGGGCCCGATCGCTGCCGTGGTGCCGCTGATGCTGTTCATCATGGCGACAATCCTGATGGTGCAGTTGCAGAGCTTCCAGCGCCTGTTCCTGGTCGTGGCGGTGGCGCCACTCGGGCTGATCGGCGTGGTGGCCGCACTGGTGCCCAGCGGCGCGCCGCTCGGCTTCGTCGCCATTCTCGGCGTGCTGGCGCTGATCGGCATCCTGATTCGCAACTCTGTGATCCTGATCGTGCAGATCGAAGACCTCGTCGCCGAAGGCAAGGATCGCTGGGCGGCCGTCATCGAGGCGACCGAGCACCGCATGCGGCCGATCGCGCTGACGGCGGCTGCCGCCAGCCTGGCACTGATCCCGATCGCGCGCGAAGTGTTCTGGGGGCCGATGGCCTACGCCATGATGGGCGGCATCATCGCCGGCACGGCAATCACGCTGCTGTTCCTGCCGGCGCTTTATGTGACGTGGTTCAGGATCAAGGAGCCGAAGCAGGCGCAGGAGAGCGAAAGCTCACAAGGCAAAACGGTGCCGGAAGGTGGGGCAGCCTGAGGCAGAAAATTCGAGTTGCGACGTAAGCGATAGAAGTTACACCCTCACAAATCCTTCGCTCGCCCTGAGCAGGTTGCGCGTGTAGTCCTTGGTCACGCGATGCCCGATCAGTTGGCTCGCCGTGAGATTTTCCACCGCCTCGCCATTCTGCATCACCATCAGCCGCTCGCACATATGGGTGACGATGGCGAGGTCGTGGCTGACCATCAGGAAGGTGAGCTTGCGCCGCCGCCGGATCTCTTCCAGCAGGTTGAGCACTTCGGCCTGCACCGAGGCATCGAGCGCCGAGGTCGGCTCGTCGAGCAGCAGGATCGACGGTTCGAGGATGAGTGCCCGCGCAATCGCCACGCGCTGGCGCTGGCCGCCGGAGAGTTGATGCGCATAGCGGAAGCGGAAACCGGTTCCGAGGCCCACCTCGTCCAGCGCGCGCTGAATGCGCTTCTCGCCATCGGCAAAGCCGTGGATGGCGAGCGGCTCCTGCAGCAGGCGGTCGACTGTCTGGCGCGGATGCAGCGAGCCATAGGGGTCCTGGAAGACCATCTGCACCTCGCGGTAGAAGGCCTTGTCACGGCGCGTGCCGAGCGTCTTGCCGTTGACGGCGATGGTGCCCGATGCGGCCGGCGCGAGACCGGCGATGGCTTTCAGCAGCGTCGACTTGCCGGAACCGCTCTCGCCGACCAGCCCGTAGGAGTCGCCTGATTTGACTTCGAGGCTGACGCCTCTCAGTGCGCGAAAGCGGTCGAAGACCACCTCCAGCCCGTCGATGGAAAGCGCGGCATTCATGCCGCCCACTCCGGCTTGCGGTCGAGCACCGGCAGCGGGTGGCGTTCGAAGCCGATCCTTGGCATGCAATTGAGCAGGCCGCGCGTGTAGGGATGCTGGGCGTCGCGGAGCTCCGATGCCTTGAGCTGCTCAACCACCTTGCCGGCATACATGACGATGACGCGGTCGCAGAAGGAAGAGACCAGGCGCAGATCGTGCGAGATGAAGATCAGCCCCATGCCGCGCTCGCTGACCAGTCTGTCGAGAATACCGAGCACATCGAGCTGCACGGTAACGTCGAGCGCCGAAGTCGGCTCGTCGGCGATCATCATCTCCGGACCGGCGATCAGCATCATGGCGATCATGGCGCGCTGGCCCATGCCGCCCGAGACCTGGTGCGGATGCAGATCGAAGACGCGGGCCGGGTCGCGGATCTGCACCGCCTCCAGCATAGCCAGCGCCCGCTCGCGCGCCTCGGCTTTTCCGACCTTCTCATGCGTGCGCAGCGTCTCGACGATCTGACGGCCGATGCTCATCACCGGGTCGAGCGAATATTTCGGATCCTGCAGGATCATGGCGATGCGTTTTCCGCGCAGCGCCCGACGCTGGCGGGCCGGCGCCGCCAGCAGATCGATGCCGTCGAAGGCTAGCTTTTTCGCCGTCACCTCGGCTTGCGGCGGCGTCAAGCCCATGATGGCGCGGCCGGTCTGCGACTTGCCGGAGCCGCTCTCGCCGACGATGCCGAGCCGCTCGCGGCCGAGCGAGAAGGAAACGCCGCGCACCGCCTGGACCAGGCCGGTCCGGGTCGGAAAGTTGACGCACAGGTCGTCGACTTCGAGAAGCGCGCTCATTGGTCACCGCTCCGGGGATCGAGCGCGTCACGCAGGCCGTCGCCGAGCAGGTTGAAGCCGAGGCTGACGATGAGGATGGCGAAGCCCGGCGCGCCCGCCACCCACCATTGGTCGAGCACGAAGCGGCGGCCGGATGCGATCATGGCGCCCCATTCCGGCAGCGGCGGCTGCGCGCCGAGGCCGAGGAAGCCCAAGCCGGCGGCGGTGAGGATGATGCCGGCCATGTCGAGCGTCACGCGGATGATCAGCGAGGAGATGCAGAGCGGCATGATGTGGCGCAGAACGATGCGGAACGGCGAGGCGCCCATCAATTGCACTGCCTTGATGTAATCCGAATTGCGCACCGTCAGCGTCTCGGCGCGCGCGATGCGGGCATAGGGCGGCCAGGAGGTGATGGCGATCGCCAGCACCGCGTTCTCGATGCCGGGGCCAAGGGCGGCGACGAAGGCCAGCGCCAGGATCAACTTCGGGAAAGCGAGGAAGATGTCGGTGATGCGCATCAGGATGGCATCGGTCCAGCCGCCGGCATAGCCGGCGACGGTGCCGACCAGCAGGCCGATGGGCGCTGCGATGATGGCGACGAGAATGACGACGTAGAGCGTCCAACGCGAGCCGTAGATGATGCGCGAATAGATGTCGCGGCCGAGATCGTCGGTGCCGAACCAGTGCGCGGCACTTGGCGCCAGCAAGCGAGAGCCCTTGAGGTCGCCAATGGTCGGCGAATAGGGGGCCAGCACGTCGGCGAAGGCCGCGACCACAAGCAGTCCGATGATGATGAGCAGGCCGACAAACGCCAGCCGGTTGGCGGAAAAGCGCCGCCAGGCCACATAGGCACGGCCGAGCCTTGCTTGCATGCGCGAGGCCGGCCGATCGCTGAGCAGCCAGTCGCGGCGGGTCTGGATTGTTTCCGCGCTCATCCTGCCTTGGTCCTCGGATCGAGCACCCGGTAGAGCAGGTCGGAGAAAAGATTGATGGCGATGAAGACCGAGCCGATGACGATGGTGCCGCCGAGCACGGCATTCATGTCGGCGTTCTGCAGCGAATTGGTGATGTAGAGGCCGATGCCCGGCCACGAGAACACCGTCTCGGTCAGCACCGAGCCTTCGAGCAACCCGGCGTAGGAGAGCGCGATCACCGTGACCATCGGCACCGCGGCGTTGCGCAGTGCGTGGGACCAGATGATGCGCCGTTCCGACAGGCCCTTGGCGCGCGCGGCGACGATGTATTCCTGCGAAAGCTCGTTCAGCATGAAGGAGCGTGTCATGCGGCTGATATAGGCGAGCGAGAAATAGCCGAGCAGCGAGGCCGGCAAGATGATGTGGCGAAAGGCGTCGTAGAAGACATCCCACTGCCCCTGCATCGCCGCGTCGAGGAGATAGAAGCCGGTGATCGGCGTGAAGGTGTATTCGTAGACGACGTCGAGCCGCGCCGGGAAAGCCACCCACTGCAGCTTGGCGTAAAACAGGACAAGCCCGAGCAGGCCCAGCCAGAAGATCGGCACGGAATAGCCGATCAGGCCGAGGATGCGCACGATCTGGTCGATGAAGCTGCCGCGCCGGACTGCTGCCAGCACGCCTAATGGCACACCGATGACCGAGCCGATCAGCGTGCCGAGCGTCGCCAGTTCGATGGTCGCCGGAAACGCGCGGCGGATGTCGGTCATCACCGGGTTGGTGGTCAGCACCGAGGTGCCGAAATCGCCGTTCAGCGCGCCTTTCACGTAGATGTAGAACTGCTCGATCAGCGGCAGGTCGAGCCCCATCTCGCGACGGGTGCGCTCGACGACATTGGCCGGCGCCCGGTCGCCCAGCACCGCCAGCACCGGGTCGATCGGGATGACGCGGCCGATGAAGAAGGTCACCGCGAGAAGACCGAGATAGGTCGTGATCGCGATGACCAGGAAGCGGCCGATCGATGATAGAACAGTGACGGCACGGGCACTGCCGCGCCCTGCCGCCACCTGGTTTTCAGCCGCGCTCATGCGGCGCGTCCGCCGGCATCACTCCTTTGAGACCGAACCGACGAAATTGGTGTCGAAGCTCGGGCCGAGCGCAAAGCCCTTGAGGTTCTTGCGCAGGCCGGCCACTTCCAGTTGCTGGTGGATGACGACGAAGGGGCTGGTGTCGAGGATCGTCTTCTGCAGATCCTTGTACATCTCGGCGCGCTTGGCCGAGTCCTTTTCGAGCAGGGCGGCTTCGGTTTGCTTGGTCAGGTCCGGAATGTCCCAGGCGTTGCGCCAGGCCAGCGTCTTGGTCTTGCCGGCATCCGAATTGTCGGGGTTCGAGGCAAAGGTCTGGGCGTTGGAGTTCGGATCGAAGTAATCCTGGCCCCACTGGCCGATATAGATGTCGTGGTTGCGAGCGCGGTACTTGGTCAGGGTCTGCTTGCCGTCGCCGGGGATGATCTCCAGTTTGATGCCGGCCTGGCCCAGCGTCTGCTGGATCGATTCCGCCATGCCGGTGATCGGCTGGCCGTTGCGCACATCCATGGTGACGCTGAAGCCGTCGGGCAGGCCGGCCTTGGCCAGCAGTTCCTTGGCCTTGGCGACGTCGAGCTTGAACGGGTTCTCGTCGATTGCGCCCAGGTCGCCCTTGGGCAGGAAGGATTGGTGGATTTCGCCGATGCCCTTGAGGATGGTCGAGCTCAGCGCGTCGTAGTCGACCAGATATTTGAAGGCCTGGCGAACCTCGGGCCTGGCGAGGTTCGGATTCTTCTGGTTTAGGCTGATATAGAAGACCGTGCCCTTGGGCGCGCCGGTGGTGGTGAGGTCGGCATTCTTGGCGATGGCGTCGAGATCGTTCGGCTCGAGGTTGCGGGCAACGTCGATGTCGCCGGCCTCGAGCGCTAAACGTTGTGCCGAGCTCTCCTTCATGTTGCGGTAGATGACGCGGGCGAGCTTGGCTTTCTCGCCATTGTAATTGTCGTTGCGCTCCATGACGACGGCTTCGTTGGCGCGCCATTCGCGCAGCTTGAACTGGCCAGAACCGGCATAGCCGGTCTTCAGCCAGGCATTGCCGAAGTCGTTGTCCCATTTGTAGTCGGCGCTCGGCGTCACCGCGGCGACATGCTCCTTGACCACCTTGGCGTCGACCACTGAAGCAACGGTGGCCGACAGGCAGTTCAGCACGAAGCTCGGCGCGTAGGCCTTGTCGACGGTGAACTGGAAGGTCGTGTCGTCGACGGCCTTGGCCTTCTCGGCGACATTGTCGCCGCTGATGCCGAACTGACTGATGATGAAGCCCGGGCTCTTGTCCAGCTTGACGGCGCGCTCGAAGGAATAGGCGACGTCGGCCGCCGTGATCGGGTTGCCGGAAGCGAATTTAAGCCCGGGCTTGAGCTTGAAGGTGTAGGTCAGGCCGTCGTCGGAGACGGTCCAGCTTTCAGCAAGGTCGCCCTTGACCTTGGAAGTGTCGCTGAGGTCGAGGCGAACGAGAAGATCGTAGGTGTTGCCGGTGACCTCCGCGGTCGACAGCTCGAACGCCTCGCCGGGATCCATGGATATGATGTCGTCGATGGCGAAACCTTCGACCAGCGTGTCGGCGGGCGTGACGGCAAACGCGGGTGCTACGAGCAGCGCGGACAGTGCGGCACCTGCAAGCAATGCGCGTGAGCGGAGAGCAAACTTTTCCAGCATCATGGTGATCGTTCCCTGTTTTGTCGGTTTGTTGACCTGAGTTCCCGGCTCAGGATTGCAGAATTCTTTAGGGCCGAACGACGGCCCCATGACCCTTTAGCGTCGTGGTTTTTGTCCAGTTGGTCAACACCATATCCGGCGGCTTCCGAGCCGGCAACGAGCATTTGCAAGGCCGTATATTGGTCCAGAACGGCTTGCCAAGCCGAGGCAAACGCCGGCTAACCAATGCCTCCAATCGGGAAACACTGCTAATGTCTGGGCTACTTCAGCACTGCGACCAGATCGGCGTCCGGAAAGCAGGTGGCGGCGCGGCCGTTCTTTGCCTGCCAGTTGCCGATCGAGCGGCGCGTCTTGAAGCCGGGCAGGCCGTCGGCGCTGCCGACATCGTAGCCCTCGGCCTCGAGTGCCCGCTGCAGGGCGGCGATGTCGGATCTGTGCAGGCCGCCGACCGGCCCCCAACTGCCGGTAAAATTCGAGTCGCCGTTGGCGATGCGGTCGGCGCCATGGCCGATGAACAGGGCGTAGAGGTCGCTGGTGTTGTATTCCTTCAGCACGTAGAAATTGGGCGTGACGATGAAGGCTGGGCCGCTACGCCCGGCCGGCATCAGGAGAAAGCCCCCGGCCTTCAATTCGCTTGTCGGGAAGGCTTTCGTGCCGACGCGCCTGATGCCCATCGCCACCCATTCGGAGATCTTCTTGCCCTGGTCTGGTCCTTCGAGCGAGCAGGAGACTTTTTGCGGCACCGTCACCTCGAACCCCCAGCCGCGGCCCCTCACCCAGCCATAGTGGACGAGATAGTTGGCGATCGAGGCGAGCACGTCAGGCGCCGAGTTCCAGATGTCGGGCCGGCCGTCGCCGTCGAAGTCGACGGCATGTTTGAGGAAGGATGTCGGCATGAATTGCGGCTGGCCGAGCGCGCCGGCCCAGGACGATTTCATCGCCCCAACCGGGGCCAGCCCGCGCTCGACGATCTCGAGTGCCGCCAGCAGCTCGGTGCGGAAGAAGTCCTTCCTGGTCGACATGAATG
The DNA here is from genome assembly GCF_056781675.1 of Mesorhizobium monacense. Classification (NCBI taxonomy): domain Bacteria; kingdom Pseudomonadati; phylum Pseudomonadota; class Alphaproteobacteria; order Hyphomicrobiales; family Phyllobacteriaceae; genus Mesorhizobium; species Mesorhizobium monacense. The sequence goes on from NZ_CM165567.1 coordinate 5,101,291, forward strand.
CCTTGGTGCCCAGCACCTCGAAGGCGTCGTAAGGCATCTTGGCCGCGCCGAAGCCACTTTCGCGGCCCCAGATCGCCAGCAGCACCTCGCCCGGCACGCCGTAGCGCTTCTCGAGCAATCCGAGCACCCTTGCATTGGCGCCCTCGCGCGTCCGTCCGCCGGCGGTGACGGCGCGAACGGTCTTCTCGGCGAAATAGGCGCCGGGCGATCCGAACTCAGCCTGATGCTGTTTTTGCGGCGTCGTCGGCTTCTCGCCGGGCATGACCAGGTCGGGCAGCTTGAGGTTCGGCTTCACGCCGATGAAGGCCTCGTCGAAGGTTTTCTTGGAGATGCCTTTGGCCTTGGCTTCGGGCCAGAGGTCGTTCTGCAGCCAGGCATAGAACTGGTCGTCGATTTTTGCGGCGGAGGCGGGGAAGGTGGCGAGGAGCGCGATCAGCGCCGCGAAGACGTAAAGCAGAGCCAATTTGAGAGATTGGCGTTCCTTCACACCCCGCTCTGTCCTGCCGAGGGGGGTGGGACGGAGTGCAATCGTTTCAGGAAAACCGCTCATCACAGATCCTCCCCGCCAATTGCGTCAAAACGCCGTCCGCGAGCGAAGCGCGGCAGCAAGCGTGCCTTCATCGAGATAATCAAGCTCCCCGCCGACCGGCACGCCATGCGCCAAACGAGTGACTTTGATTTCGAAGCCGGAAAGCTGATCCGTCAAATAGTGAGCCGTAGTCTGGCCCTCGACGGTGGCGTTGACGGCGAGGATGACCTCCTTCACCTCGCCACCCGCCACACGGTCGACCAGCGAGCGGATGTTGAGCTGTTCGGGGCCGATGCCGTCGAGCGGCGACAGCGTGCCGCCAAGCACATGGTAGCGCACGTTCATGGCGGCTGCCCGCTCCAGCGCCCACAGGTCGGAGACATCCTCGACGACGATCAGCGTGGCGGCGTCGCGGCGCGGATCGGTGCAGATCATGCAGGGGTCGGAGGTGTCGACGTTGCCGCAGGTGGTGCAAATGCGCACCTTGTCGGCCGCCTCGCCCATGGCGGCGGCGAGCGGCGACAAAAGCTGCTCCTTCTTCTTGATGAGATGAAGGGCGGCACGCCTAGCCGAACGGGGACCGAGCCCCGGCACCTTGGCCAGGAGCTGGATCAGGCGTTCGATCTCGGGACCGGCGATTCGCTTGGACATCGCACTGATCTAGGATTTTTCCACGCGCTTTGGAACAGCGCAGCGCCACGCGTCCGCACGCTACCTGCCGAAACCAGTCAGCCCAGGACGCCCAGCCAAGACGCTGAGCGCCGACCGTTCCTTAGTAGGTTTCGAGCGGCCGGCTCTGGCTGACGATCAGCGCGCCGATGGCATCGGTGTTCTCAGGCGTCGACTGGAACCCCATCGCTGCCTCTTGCGGCGCCGGGAACGAGGTGATGGCCTGCTGGGGTGCGGGTCCGCCGAAACGGGAAGCGTCCGGTTCCTGCATGGGCTCCTGCATCGCCACAACGGTCTGCTTGGGCGGCGCGGATTTCACCGCCGCAGCGACGCGCGAGGATTTCGTCGGCTGCGCTACTGCAGCGGTGACATAGGTTGCCTGGGCGGGGGCTGCCTGGGCGGGAACTGTCTTGTCGGCCGTCGCCCTGGCAGTCGTCGCCTTGACGGTGGTCGCCTTGACACCGGGCAAAGGTTCCGCGGAAGCCACGAGCGTCACCGGCGCGGCGGCCTCCGATGACCGAGGCGTCGCAGAGGCAACCATCGTCTGGGGCTCGTCCGGCAGCGGCTTCCAGTTGCGGCCGCGCTTCTCATAGAAGGCGTTGCCGCCGGCGACCATCGTGTAGTGCATGTTCTTGTAGGGGAAGCGCAGGCCGGCGGTGTGGAAGAACATCGTGTTCTTCAGCTTGCCCTTGCGCTCGCCCTTGAGCACCGCCTCGGCGGCTTCCTCGACATCGGGCATCGCCTTGGAGTTCATCGGCCGCGTCATCACGCCCGGCGCGAACTGGCCTTTCTCACCGACAACTTCGCAGATGGTGTTGCCATGCTGGCCCGAGCGGAGCCGGTTCATCACCACCGTGCCGACAGCGATCATGCCGTCGCGGCTCGACCGGTTGGACTCGAAGAACATCGCCCGCTCCAGGCACTCCTTCTCCTTCGGCGTGTGGCCGTAAGCGCGTGTGCTGAGGAAGCTTGGCGTGATGGCGTTGGTCAGGCTGGCGACCGACATGCCGTGCGTGGTGGTCTGGCTGCAACCGGCCAGGAACAGGGGAGAAGTGACGATGCTGAGCAGCAGCGGCGTCTTCCATCGCGTCGCGATCAACAAAAATGCCTCATTTCCAGCTGCCAGCCCGCCCCGAGATGTGGCAAGAATGAGACTCTTAACGGCAAAAAGATGGCTAAAGGATTAGCATTCGTGCAGCATAGGTAAAACTTTATAAATGCCCGGAAATGACAGCGTGAACTAAGCCGGGGAAAGTCCTAACAACAGCCCCGGCGTCCAATTTCCGTTCATAATCAATTAACTGGTTGGAGCCGGCTTAGAACGGCAATTTCATTCCGGGCGGGATCGGCAAGCCTGCCGTCAGCGCCTTGGTCTTCTCCTGCATGACCTGCTCGACCTTATTTTTGGCGTCATTGTGAGCGGCGAGAAGCAGGTCCTCGAGGATCTCGACCTCGTCTTCCTTGAACAGCGACGGATCGATCTTCAGCGACTTCATCTCAAACTTGCCGGTCAGCGTCACGACGACCAGGCCGCCGCCTGCCTGGCCGGTGGCTTCCAGCGTGGCGATCTCGTCCTGCATGGCCTGGAACTTGGCCTGCATTTCCTTCGCCTTGCCCATCAGGCCGAGAAGATCTTTCATCGTTAGGTCCTCAGTTTTCAGTTTTCTTCGTCGTCCGCCGCCGATTCGACCTGCAGCTCGGCCTCGGCGTCGTCGACTTCCGGCGTGTCAGGAATGCGCACGTCGATGATCTTGGCGCCGGGAAAGCGCGCCAGGATGGCGGCAACCGTCGGATCGCTCTTGGCATCGAGGAAAGCATTTTCGCGTTTCGTCGATTCCACCTCGGCCATTGTCTGGCCGCCGGCTTCCTTCGACAGCGACACCAGCCAGTTGCGGCCGGTCCAGGCGCGCAGCTTGGTTGTCAGGTCGTTGAGCAGCATCTTCGGCGCGTCGTCAGTCAAGCTGACGTCGATGCGGCCGGGCTCGATGCGCACCAGGCGCACGCAGCGCTTGATCAGCACTTTGAAGGCGATGTCGCGATTGACGTCGGCGAGCGCGGCGATGTCGGCCAGCGATTTCACCGGAACCACGGGCACTTCGGCGATCGGTTCCGGTGCCGGCACGAAAGCGGCGGGTAGCGGCTCGGCCTCGACCAGCCGCATCGTCTGCGCACCGCCGCCGGTCGTCGGCATGCGTGTCTGCGCCACCGCGCTGGCACCGCCGCCATTGCCGGGGTTAGCGGGGCCCCCATTCGAGCGCGGCGCGCCATTGGGAACCGATGCGGCGCCTTCCAGCGATTTCAGCGCCTCGTCCAGCGTCGGCAGGTCGGCGGCATGGGCGAGCCGGATCAGCACCATTTCGGCGGCACTGACCGGCCGGTTGGACGACTGCACCTCGGAGATGCCTTTCAGGAGCATCTGCCATGTCCTGGACAGCACCCGGACCGAAAGCGTCCTGGCGAAATCGGCGCCGCGCCGGCGCTCGTCCTCGGACAGCGAGGCGTCATCGAGGGCGGTCGGCACGAAGCGCAGGCGAGTGACAAGATGGTTGAACTCGGCAAGGTCGGTCAGCACGGCGGCGGGATCGGCGCCGGTGTCGTACTGGTTGCGGAATTCGGCGAGTGCCGCCGCGACGTCGCCCTTCATGACATGTTCGAACAGGTCAACGATGCGGGCACGGTCGGCAAGGCCCAGCATGGCGCGCACGGCTTCGGCGCTGACCGCGCCGCTGCCATGGGCGATCGCCTGGTCGAGAATGGAAAGCGAATCGCGGGCCGAGCCTTCGGCGGCGCGAGCGATCATCGCCAGCGCGTCGTCGTCGACCGCAATGCCTTCCTTGCCGGCGATGGACGAGAGATGCGCGACCAGCGCGCCGGCGTCGATGCGCCTGAGGTCGAAACGCTGGCAGCGCGACAGAACGGTGATCGGCACCTTGCGGATTTCGGTGGTGGCGAAGATGAATTTGACGTGCGGCGGCGGCTCTTCCAGCGTCTTCAACAGGCCGTTGAAAGCCTGGGTGGAGAGCATGTGCACTTCGTCGATGATGTAGACCTTGTAGCGGGCCGACACCGGCGCATAGCGCACGCGCTCGATGATGTCCCTGATATCGTCGATGCCGGTGTGCGAGGCGGCGTCCATCTCGATGACGTCGACATGGCGGCCTTCCATGATCGGCTGGCAATGCTCGCCCAAAACGGCAAGGTCTACCGATGGCTGGTCGACGGTGGCGGTCTTGTAGTTCAGGGCGCGTGCCAGGATGCGGGCCGTCGTCGTCTTGCCGACACCGCGCACGCCGGTCAGCATCCAGGCCTGGGCGATGCGGCCGGAGGCAAAGGCATTGGTCAGCGTGCGGACCATCGGCTCCTGGCCGATCAGCTCGGAGAAATTCGAGGGACGGTATTTGCGCGCCAGGACGCGGTAGGCGCCGGCCTTGTCCGTCCCCAAATTTCCGGCTTCGCTCATTCGCCGTCAAAGCTCCCAGGACCGCGACGGAAGGCGGCCGATTCCTGCGCATAGTTTCGCCCGCACGGCTTGGCGCCGTCAATGTTGCGACAGTAAGGCGAAGAGGCGGGAGGCTGGAACAATGACCCGTTCCGGGCTCGTTAGGGCTGCTTCCTTCCGGACCTGACCCGGTTGGCGAGTGGATCGTCCACCACCAACCTCCCGCGTTCCATATCGGCAATTCGGCGATGAAATGCAAGGGCGCACGAGAATCGGCGCCACGAAGCCCCGGAAGGTTCTTCGCCCGACAGGCCTTCAAATCCGCAATACCGGCCAATGAATCGCTTGCAGCCCCCTTGCAGCCGCTCTAGCGTCCATGAGTCAAAAAAAGCGCTGCGAAGCCCATAAACGTGAGGAAAACGCCTATGCTGCCGGGCCTCAAGGCCGGATTCACGCTCGACGCCAGGCTGGAGGCGGACAGCGAGCAGCTGATGTGGCTTGGCCTGTGCGAACTCAGGGTCATGAACGACCGCCGTTGGCCATGGCTGATCCTGGTGCCGCAGCGGCCGGGCGTGGAAGAAATCCACGACATGACGCCGCTCGACCAGGCGATGCTGACCTTCGAGACCAACATGGTGGCGCAGGCGCTGAAAAGGACCACCGGCTGCACCAAGATCAACACCGGCGCGCTCGGCAATATCGTGCGCCAGCTGCACGTCCATGTCATCGCGCGCTCGGAGGGCGATCCGGGCTGGCCGGGGCCGGTCTGGGGGCACGGCATGCGCGAGCCCTACCAAAAGTCCGACATCCGCCGGTTTGCCCAAACGATCAAGGCGGCGTTATAAGCAGACTCCCGAGTCCATCCTGAGCATTTTTCGAGTCTCCATGAGCTTCCGCCTGTTTGACGCGCCCTTGCGCGAGCCGAGCCAGTTCGTCGGGTTTGCCGGCAACACGATCGACCGGCAGTCCGAGAACCGCGCCGACGATTCCGTCGAAAAGGCGCTCGCCGACCCTGCGGCAAGGCTTCTGCTGATGCATGGCGGCCGGCTTCATCTGAAGCTCGGGGATGGCGGGCTCAATCCCTGGTTCAACGTGACCGAGAGCGGGCCGTTCCAGCCATCACTTGCGCAAGGGGTCCTGCTCGGCTTTTCCGAGAGCGGCCCGGTGCTTGCCGTGCCGGTCGGGATCGAGCCCGAGCAGCTTCCCGAGACGATCAAGGCCATCGACTACCGCTCGGTCTACATGCAAGGGCTGATCGACGAGCCGGCGGCAGGCGCGCTGGCGCAAGGCGCGGCCTTGCTTGCCTGGCATGCCAGCCATCGCTTCTGCAGCAAATGCGGCAATGAATCCGAAATGCGGGCGGGCGGCTACAAGCGGCACTGCCCGGCCTGCGGCACCGAGCATTTCCCGCGCACCGACCCCGTGGCGATCATGCTGACGGTGACGCCGGAAAAATGCCTGCTCGGCCGCGGCCGGCATTTTGGGCCGGGCATGTATTCGGCGCTCGCCGGCTTCATCGAGCCGGGCGAAACGATCGAGGCGGCGGTGCGCCGCGAAACGCTGGAGGAGGCCGGCATCCGGCTTGGCCGTGTCATCTACCACGCCAGCCAGCCCTGGCCGTTCCCCTATTCGCTAATGATCGGCTGCTTCGGCGAACCGCTCAACGACGACATCCAGGCCGACCTCAACGAGCTCGAAGACTGCCGCTGGTTCTACCGCGACGAGGTGCGGTTAATGCTGACCCGCGAGCATGCGGGCGGCCTGATCACACCGCCGAAAGGGGCAATCGCCCACCACCTTATCCGCGCTTGGGTCGATAGCGAGTAGGAGCAGAAAAATGATCCGTCATACCGTCGTGTTCACGCTGAAGCACCCGCCGCATTCGCTGGAGGAAAAGAGGTTTCTCGCCGACGCCAAGAGTATCCTCGCCGCGATCAAGGGCGTCACCCATTTCGAGCAGTTGCGGCAGGTCAGTCCCAAGAACGACTATCGCTTCGGCTTCTCGATGGAGTTCGCCGATCAGGCCGCCTATACGCGATACAACGACCACCCCGATCATGTCGCATTTGTCCGCGACCGTTGGCTGCCGGAAGTCGAAGCCTTCATGGAGATCGACTACGTGCCGCTCGGCTGGAGTTAGGATCCAGTCACTCCGACGACCGCGTTCGACCCAAAGTGGTCATCGCAAAGCCCAACGAGGCGGCAGCTATCGAGCGCGAAACTCACCTTCTGGCGGTCTTTGGAGAATGGTTTCGATCTCAGCCATCACGGTCTCAGGCAGCGGCCCAAACTCCAGGGCCGCGGCGTTCTCGACAGTCTGCCTGGGAGTTTTTGCGCCGGGGATGGGGTGAATGTTGCCGCCTTTCGACAGCAGCCAGCACAAGGCCCCCTGACCGAGCGTCCGCCCACCGGCGGTGAGCAAGTCGCGGATTGCATCGATCTGCCTGGTCAAGTCGGAACGGGCGCGCGATGCTTCAAAATATACCTGCCAATCCGCGGGAACCGACCTGACATCGTCGGATGGAACCGTCCGTCCATCCGAGAATTTCCCCGTCAACACGCCCATGGCGAGCGGCGACCGGATCAGCTGCGCCAAGCCGTTATCATGTGCGGTTTTGCACATGGACGGCGCATCGAAGAAGACATTCATCGCATGCTGAACCGTTGAAAAGCCGCTCCGGTCAGCGAATGCCTCGACGCTTGGCGGAAAGTCCGTGCTCCAGCCATAGCTTCGAATATCGCCAGCCTGGACAAGTTGCTCCAGGACCTCGAACGCGGGTGACGCATCTTCGATCGCAAGATCGTTCAGGTGAAGCAGCATCACGTCAATGCGATCGCGGCCCAGTCGGCGGAGGCTCTCAGCAACCGACCAGCGCACATAGTCGGGGTCGAACCTTGCGCCCATCATCTGGCGGGAATCCGGATCGAAGGAATGGCCGAACTTCGACACGATGACTGCTTCCGAACGGCCCGAGAGCGCCTCGCCCAAAAGCTCCTCCGAGTGCCCGGCCCCATACACCGCCGACGTGTCGAAAAGCCGAATTCCACCATCCCATGCCGCATGAATGGCCTTCACGGATTGGCTGTCGTCGGCGCCGGAATATCCGACCGCACTCTTTCCTGACCAAAAGGGGCCGCCGATTGCCCAGCAACCCATGCCGATCCGCGATCCCAGGTGAATTTTTGTTGCCATATTCATGTCTCCGCACGCTGCCCGGTATTGATATGGCGCCAGATCGACCTCAGATGGAGTCGACAAAAATGGAGAGGGCAATGCATGAATGAAATGGATGTCGACTGGTCGGATCTGAGAATCTTTCTGGCAGTCGCGCGCGATGGAAGCCTTTCGTCCGCAGCCAAGGCCGTTGGCCAGAGTGCGGCAACGCTGAGCCGACATATCGTCGATCTTGAGCGGGCGCTGGGCGCCGAGTTGTTCTCCCGGCTGCCATCCGGCTATGAGCTAACAGCGGCAGGTCGAGCGCTGACGTCTCAGGCGGAGACCATCGAGCAGCGGTTCCTGGATATCGCCAGGGAGTTCTCGCGACGAAACGTGTCGGCGCCCATCCGTGTGTCCGCTGGCACCTGGATGACCTGGTACCTGGCACGCAACATCGAAAAACTGGGGTTGAGCGACCGGAATATCGTCTTCAGCGCCGTTGAAGAGGTGCAGAACATAGGCAGGCGCGAGGCATTGATCGGGATTCGGAACCGGAGGCCGTCCGAGCAGGGAGTCGCGGCTCGCAGGACAAAGACCGTCGCATTTGCTCCCTACGCACATCCGAATGCTGTTCGAAAGACTGATTGGATCGCGGCTACAGTGAACACGCCATCGGCAATCTGGGTGCGCGCCAACAAGCGAGATCAAATACGCTTTGAAGTCACCCAGCCGCGCTCGCTCCTCGACCTCGCGCTTGCCGGCGCCGGCCATGTGGTGTTGCCCTGCTTCGTTGGCGATGCCCACAACGATCTGGTCCGCACCGATGATGTGATCGGGGAGTTGTCACATGAGCAATGGCTGGTGGTGCACGGCGATGATCGCAAATTGCCGGAGGTGCGCGCGACAATCGACAGGATCGCGCGGCTCATTGGTTCGGATCGAGCCTTCGACGGCAAGAGTTGAACGTGCGCAGTCCACCAGCCGCGGACGATCCCGTTCAAACGAGGGCGCTAGTCGGCCACCTTCCACTGCTCGCGTGACTGGCTGGCAGGATAGACGCCGAGGACGCGCATTTCGCGCGAGAAGAAGCGCAGCTCGTCGAGCGCCAGCTTGACCAGTGGATCGTCGGGATGGCCCTCGATATCGGCGTAGAACAGGGTCGCGGTGAAGGCGCCTAGCTGGTAGCTCTCGAGCTTCGTCATGTTGATGCCGTTGGTGGCGAAGCCGCCCATGGCCTTGTAGAGCGCGGCCGGCACGTTGCGAACGCGGAAGATGAAGGTCGTCATCATCTTGACGTCCGGCGCCGGGCGCTCAGCCCAGTGCTTGTTCTTGGTCAGCACGACGAAGCGGGTGACGTTCGAGTCCGTGTCCTCGACATTCTTCTCGATGATGTCGAGCCCGTAGAGCTCTGCGGCCAGCGCCGGGGCGAGCGACGCCATGGTGCGGTCCTTGATCTCGGAAACCAGCTTCGCCGAACCCGCCGTGTCGCCGGCGACCACCGGCTTCCAGCCATTCTTGCGGATGTATTTGCGGCACTGGCCGAGCGCATGGATATGGCTGTGCACGGTCTTGATCTCTTCGCGCTTCACACCCGGCAGCACCATCAACTGGAAGTGGATCGGCAGGAAATATTCGCCGACGATGTGCAACTTCGATTCCGGCAGGAGATGATGGATATCGGCGACACGCCCGGCGATCGTGTTCTCGATCGGGATCATGGCGAGTTCGGCCTTGCCGGTCTCGACCGCGTTGAAGGCATCCTCGAAGGTCGGGCACGGCAACGGCACCATCGCCGGGAACATATTGCGGGAGGCGGTGTCGGAATTGGCGCCCGGCTCACCCTGGAACGATATTCTGTTGGTCTTTTCAGGCATGCCCAAATCTCAGTTTGAAAGGATTTCTCTGGCGCGTTCGAGATCTTCCGGCGTGTCGACGCCGAGCGGCAGCGACTGGACGATCTCGGCGTCGATGCGCATGCCGGCCTCCAGTGCCCGCAACTGCTCCAGCCGCTCGCGCCGCTCCAGCGGCGACGGTTTCAGGGCAACGAAGCGCTCAAGCGCCGAGCGCCGATAAGCGTAGAGGCCGATGTGATGGTACAGCGGCCCCTCGCCCCAGGGCGCGGTGGCGCGCGTGAAATAGAGCGCCCTGAGCCGCGTCGCCGACTGCGGCGAGCCGACGATCTTGACGACGTTCGGATTGGTTTTTTCCTCGTCGCGGACGATCTCGACGCCGAGCGTGGCGATGTCGACCGATGCGTCCTCGAAGGGCCTTAGCGCCGCGCCGATGATCTCAGGCTCGATTGTCGGCAGGTCGCCCTGGACATTGACGATGGTTTCGACCTTACGGTCGGGGTCGAGGACGGTCAGCGCCTCGAAGATGCGGTCGGAGCCGGATTGGTGATCGGCACGGGTCATGACCGCCTCGAAACCGTGCGCACGCACTGCGTCGACCACTGCTTCGCTATCCGTCGCCACCACCACACGGCCAAGCCCAGCCTCGGCGCCGCGGCGGGCGACCTGCACGATCATCGGCGCGCCGGCAATGTCGGCCAGCGGCTTGCCCGGCAGGCGGGTCGAGGCCATGCGGGCCGGGATGAGGATGAGCGTGGACATCGAGGTTGCGGGGCGTTGGAAAAGCGGATGGGAAAGTGGCAAAAGGTCTCACTGGAAGCGCCCTTATAGGTGTTGCAACGCCAGAGCAAAAGACCTAGTTTCCGCCCGATTTGACCGCCCCAGCGGGGCGGGCCACGATACCGACGGACGGAGTGGACGGTCGGTCCGCCGGAAAAGGGAGCAAGGGGCGTATGGATTCCAACGAAGTCAACAAGCTGCTCGCCGGATTCCTTGGCACCTGTTTCATCGTCTTTTCCGTCGGCATCGTCTCCGACGCGCTGTTTGCTTCGCCCGCGCCCGAAAAGCCCGGCTTCGCGATCGAGGCGACCGAGCCAGCCGAAGGCGGAGCGGCTGGCCCGGCGACGGAAGCCAAGCCGATCGCCGATCTTTTAGCCACCGCCAATGCCGAGGCGGGCGCTGCCGTGTTCAAGAAATGCCAGGCTTGCCATACCGGCGAAAAGGGCGGTCCGAACAAGGTTGGCCCCGATCTCTGGGATCTTGTCGACCGCCCGGTGGCCGAGCATAAGGGCTTTGCCTATTCGGCCGGCATGAAGGATTTCTCCAAGGGCGGCGCCGAGAAGTGGACCTACGACAACCTCAACCACTTCCTCCTTTCGCCGAAGAAGTTCGTGAAGGGCACGGCAATGGGTTTCGCCGGCCTGGCGAAGGACGAGGATCGCGCCAACGTCATCGCCTATCTGCGCACGCTGTCCGACAATCCGAAGCCGCTGCCGGCGCCAGGGGCCGCCGCCGATGCCACCGCGCCGGCGAAGCCAGCCGAAGGCGCAGCACCAGCCAAGCCGGCCGAAGGTGCGGAGCCCGCCAAATAACGAATTTGTCATGCGGACATTCACAGAAAAGCCGGGTTCAGCCCGGCTTTTTTGTTAGGAAAACCGCATGTGCGGCGACAAAGCCCGTCCATTGCGGTTTTCACGGGCGTCAAATGATCTAAATTGCCTGTGGACGTGCATCGCGAAGAGGAGAACGCATGACGGTTGGCCGAACGGTTCTCAGGTCGTTGCTGGCGGCAGCGCTTTTGACCGCCGGGTTGCAGGCGGCCCATGCGGATGAATGGCGCACCACCTCCTCGCTGATCGGCCCGTCCAAATACGGCGACAAATTCCAGCACTACGACTACGTCAATCCCGACGCGCCCAAGGGCGGCACCTACAATTCAGTGCAGCTTGGCACGTTCGACAGCTTCAACCCGTACATCGTGCAGGGGTCGCCGGCCGCCGGCCTTGTCGGGTTCGGTGGCGGCCTGCTCTACGACACGCTGATGGATCAGGCGACCGACGAAGGCAGCGTCAGCCACCCGCTGATTGCCGACGCCTACAAATATCCTGATGACTATTCCTCGGCGACCTACCGGCTCGACCCACGCGCCAAATGGCATGATGGCCAGCCGATCACCGTCGACGACGTGATCTGGTCGTTCCAGGTGCTGAAGGCCAACAGCCCGCAATATAGCCGCTATTTCGAGAACGTCACCGACGCGGTCGCGATCTCGGACCGCGAGGTCGAATTCCACTTCAACCAGAAGGGCAACCGCGAACTGCCGAAGATACTCGGCGACCTCGCCGTGCTGCCGAAACACTGGTGGGAAGGCACCGACGCCAACGGCAAGAAGCGCGACGTCACCAAACCGACGCTGGAAGTGCCACTCGGCTCCGCCGCCTACAAGATCGCCAGCTTCAAACCGGGCTCGGAAGTCGTCTGGCAGCGTGTGCCCGACTACTGGGCCGCCAAATTGCCGGTGAAGATCGGCCGCGAGAACTTCGACACGGAGCGCTTCACCTATATCCTCGACGACAACGCCGCCTGGCAGGCTTTCACCAAGGGCGGCTTCGACGATATCAAGCCGGAAAACAGTTCGAAGCGCTGGAAGACATTCTATGATTTCCCGGCGGTCAAGGCCGGCGACGTCATCAAGCAGGAATTCAAGACCACCTCGCCCGAGCCGATGCAGGCTTTCATGCTCAACCAGAGGCGTCCGCTATTCCAGGATCGCCTGGTGCGCGCCGCGCTGACCTACCCCTTCGACTTCGAGACGATGAACCGCACGCTGTTCTTCGGCTTCAACACCCGCACCAGCAGCTACTTCCAAGGCACGGAACTGGCGTCGAGCGGCCTGCCGCGAGGCAAGGAACTGGAAATCCTGGAACAATACCGCGGCAAGCTGCCGCCGGAGCTGTTCACGCAGGAATTCAAGCTGCCGGTCTATGATTCACCGCAGGCGGAGCGGAAGTACCTGAAGCAGGCCGTCGACCTATTCGCCCAGGCCGGCTGGGTGATCAAGGGCGGCAAGATGGTCAACGCCAAGACTGGCGAGCCGTTCAAATTCGAAATCCTCGGCACGAACGACACGGACCAGGTCATCTCCGGCCCCTATATCGCTAATCTGCGCAAGATTGGCGTCGACGCCACGCTGCGCTTCGTCGACCAGAGCCAATACGTCAACCGCGTCAACCATTTCGATTACGACGTCATCATCGGGCAGCTTGGGCAGTCGGAATCACCCGGGAATGAGCAGCGCGACTTCTGGAGTTCGAAGGCGGCCGATACGGTGGGATCGCGCAACTATTCCGGTATCAAGAGCCCGGTCGTCGACGCTCTTGTCGACCGCATCATCTTTGCCACCGACCGCGACGATCTCGTCGCCGCCACGCACGCGCTCGATCGGGTGCTTTTGTGGAACTACTATGTCGTGCCGCAATACTATCGGGCCGTGGTGTGGCTCGCCCATTGGAACAAGTTCGGCATTCCTGCAAAGCAGCCGAGTTACAGGGGGGCCGACACCGACTCTTGGTGGATCGATCCTGAGAAGGAAAAGGCGCTGGCCGCCAAATACAAGGGTGGCAATTGATGGGAACGCTTTCCCGCCGCGACGTCCTGGCGCTGGGCGCCGCGGCCAGCGCGGCAGCGCTGCTGCCCGGCCGCGCCTTCGCCGCCATTCCGACCGGCGTCAAAATGCACGGACTGTCGGCCTTCGGCGATCTCAAATACAAGCCGGACTTCACCCATTTCGACTACGTCAACATCGACGCGCCGCAGGGCGGCACTTTCAACTTCTCGCCGCCTAATTGGAATTACAACCAGAACACGGAAACCTTCAACACGCTGAATTCCTTCACGCCGAAGGGCGATGCGCCGCCACGCATGGGGATGTGTTTCGATTCACTGATGGCCAGGGCGCTGGACGAGCCGGATGCCGTCTACGGCCTGATCGCAGACGGCGTGACCATTTCGGACGACCGCAAGAGCTTCGACTTCTCGTTCAGGCCGCAAGCGCGCTTCCACGACGGCACGCCCCTGACCGCCGAGGACGCCGCCTTCACTTTCAAGCTGTTCAAGGAAAAGGGCCATCCCGACCTATCATTGTCGCTCACGCATCTTGAGGATGCGGTCGCCGTCGATCCGCGCACGCTCAGGCTGAGCTTTTCCGGCAAGCACTCCGCCCGTACCATCCTCAACGTCGCCGAATTCCCGATCCTGTCGAAGGCCTTCTACAACGCTAATCCCTTCGATTCCTCGCAACTGAACCCTCCGCTCGGCTGCGGCGCTTACAAGGTCGGGCGATGGTCGGCGGGGTCGTGGATCGAATATGAGCGCGTCGCCGACTATTGGGGCAAGGATCTCCCGGTCAATCGCGGCCAGAATAATTTCGAGCGCATCCGCATCGAGTTCTACCAGGACCGCACCGCCGGTTTCGAGGCCTTCAAGAAAGGCGAGATCCTCTACCGAGAGGAGTTCACGTCGCGGGTGTGGGCGACGGCCTATGACTTTCCGGCCCTCATCGCCGGCAAGGTGGTCAAGCACGAATTTCCCGCTGAAACAGTCCCTTCCATGCAGGCCACCGCCGTCAACCAGCGGCGTGAGCAGTTTCGCGACGCGCGCGTGCGGCAGGCGATCGCGCTCTGCTTCGACTTCGAATGGACGCGGCGCAACTTCTTCTACGGCTCCTACGAACGCTCGCAATCCTGCTTCGAGAAATCGGACTATCGTGCCGAAGGCGCGCCCTCGCTTGAAGAACTCGCTCTGCTGGAGCCGCTGCGTGACAACCTGCCGCCGGAGACCTTCGGAGAGGCGGTGACGCAGCCTGCCTCGGACGGTTCAGGGCGGGACCGCAAAATGTTGGGGAAGGCTGCGAAACTTCTCGCCGAGGCCGGCTGGAAACGTTCCGGCGATTTCGCTGTCAACGACAGGGGCGGGCGCCTGTCAGCCGAATTCCTGGTCGACGACGACACCTTCGTGAAGGTCTATTCGCCCTGGATCGCCAATATGAGGGCGGTCGGCATCGACGCCACGATAAGGTTGGTCGATCCAGCGCAATACCAGCTCAGGCAGTCGAACTTCGATTTCGACCTGATCTCGGTCGCCTTCTCGTTTTCGGCGACACCGACCCGCGACGATGTAGAGATATTCTTTCATTCGAGCACGGCGACGGTGTCCGGCTCGCGCAACCTGCCGGGTATCTCAAGCCCGGCCATTGACACACTGATAGACGCGGTCGGCGCCGCCAAGGACCGCGAAAGCCTGACCGTCGCAATGCGGGCACTCGATCGGGCCTTGCGTGCGCGGCGCGATTGGATTCCAAGTTGGTTCCTGGCGAATCACCGAAGCGCCTATTGGGACATGTTCGGCTTTCCCGAGCAGAAACCCGATTTCGGCTTTCCGGTCGAAGCGCTGTGGTGGTTCGACAAGGGCAAGGCGGCAAAAATTGGCAAAGCCTGACATTCCAGTTCGCGCAGGGCCGGCAGCCTGATGGGCGCCTATATACTCCGCCGCATCCTGCTGATGATCCCGACGCTGTTCGGCATCATGGCGATATCGTTCGCCGTCATCCAGTTCGCGCCCGGCGGGCCGGTCGAACAGGTCATCGCCAGGTTGACCAACCAGGGCGGCAGCGACCGCCTCGGCGGTGGCGGTGGCGATGCCGGCGGCAGCAATGTCGATGTGGCCGGCGACGTCAGCTCGAAATATCGCGGCGCGCAGGGGCTCGACCCAGAATTCATCAAGAAGCTGGAAAAGCAGTTCGGCTTCGACAAGCCGCCGCTCGAGCGCTTCGGCATGATGCTGTGGAACTATGCCCGCTTCGATTTCGGCGACAGCTATTTTCGCGACATCTCGGTACTCGACCTGATCCTGGAAAAGATGCCGGTGTCGATCTCGATCGGGCTGTGGATCACGCTTTTGTCCTACCTGATCTCGATCCCGCTCGGCATCCGCAAGGCGGTCAAGGACGGCTCGACCTTCGACGTCTGGACCAGCGGCGTCGTCATTGTCGGCTATGCCATTCCCGGCTTCCTGTTCGGCATCATGCTGATGGTGCTGTTTGCCGGCGGATCCTTCTGGGACTGGTTTCCCTTGCGCGGCCTCACCTCCGACAATTGGGACCAGCTGTCCTGGTCAGGCAAGATCGTCGATTATTTCTGGCACATGACCTTGCCGCTGACCGCGCTGGTGCTGTCGGCCTTCGCGACGACGACGCTTTTGACCAAGAACTCCTTCCTCGAGGAGATCCGCAAGCAGTATGTGGTGACCGCGCGGGCCAAGGGCCTGTCGGAGCGGAAGGTGCTCTACGGCCATGTCTTCCGCAACGCCATGCTTATCGTCATCGCCGGCTTTCCGGGCGCCTTCATCTCGGCCTTTTTCACCGGCTCGCTGCTGATCGAGAACATCTTCTCGCTCGACGGTCTCGGCCTGCTCGGCTTCAGGTCGGTGGTCGAACGCGACTATCCGGTGGTGTTCGCCAATCTCTACATCTTCTCGCTGCTCGGCCTGTTCGTCGGCCTGCTATCGGACCTGATCTACACCTGGGTCGATCCGCGCATCGATTTCGAGCGGAGAGACGTCTGATGGCAGAGGCCGCTGCCGGCACGGCGCCGGAACGGATCGCCCGGCCCTGGCTGTCGCCGCTCAACAAGCGGCGCCTGCAGAACTTCAGGGCCAACCGGCGCGGCTACTGGTCGCTGTGGATCTTCCTGTTCCTGTTCGTGCTGTCGCTGTTTTCCGAATTGATCGCCAACGACAAGCCGATCATCGCCTCCTACAAGGGCGAGATCCTGTTTCCGGTGCTGGTCGCCTATCCGGAAGAAAAATTCGGCGGCTTCTATGCGGTCACCGATTATCGCGATCCGGTCATCCAGGACGAGATCAATGCCAATGGCTGGATGATCTGGCCGCCGGTGCGCTACTCCTACCAGACCGTCAACAACGCCATTCCCGAGGCGGCGCCCGCCAAGCCTTCCTGGCAGTATGACGTCAAGACGCGCTGCAGCCAGTACCCGCAAGGAGCGGCCGACCCCAATTGCATCGTCGGCAACTGGAACTGGCTGGGCACCGACGACCAGGCGCGCGACGTGCTGGCGCGCGTGATCTATGGCTTCAGGATCTCGGTGCTGTTCGGCCTGATCCTGACTTTCGGTTCGGCGCTGATCGGTGTCGCGGCCGGTGCCGTGCAAGGCTATTTCGGCGGCTGGACCGACCTGCTGTTCCAGCGCTTCATCGAAATCTGGTCGGCGATCCCGGTGCTCTATCTGCTGTTGATCGTCGCCGCCATCCTGCCGCCCGGCTTCTTCATCCTGCTCGGGCTGATGCTCTTGTTCTCCTGGGTGGCGCTGGTCGGCGTGGTCAGGGCCGAGTTCCTGCGCGCCCGCAACTTCGAATATGTCAATGCGGCCCGCGCACTCGGCGTGCGCAACCTCACCATCATGTTCCGGCATCTGTTGCCCAACGCCATGGTGGCGACGTTGACCTTCCTGCCGTTCCTGCTCAGCGGATCGATCTCGACGCTGACCTCGCTCGACTATCTCGGCTTCGGCCTGCCGCCCGGCTCCGCCTCGCTCGGCGAATTGCTGAAGCAGGCGCAGCGCAACCTCAACGCGCCGTGGCTCGGCATTTCCGGCTTCGTCGTCATTTCGCTGATGCTGTCGCTGCTGGTCTTTGTCGGTGAGGCGACGCGCGACGCCTTCGACCCGCGCAAGACGTTCAAATGAGCGACGCCCTGCTCTCCGTTCGCGACCTCAGCGTCGCCTTCGCGCAAGGCGGCAGCCAGTCGATGGCCGTCGACCACATCTCCTTCGATATCGCCAAGGGCGAGACGGTGGCGCTGGTCGGCGAGTCCGGCTCCGGCAAGTCGGTCTCGGCGCTGTCGGTGCTGAAGCTGCTGCCCTATCCGAGCGCCAGCCATCCTTCGGGAAGGATCCTGTTCCATGGTGCCGACCTGCTTGCCATGAGCGAGAAGCAGCTTCGCCGGGTGCGCGGCAACAAGATCACCATGATCTTCCAGGAGCCGATGACCTCGCTCAATCCGCTGCACACGATCGAGCAGCAGATCGTCGAGGTGCTGAAGCTGCACCAGGGCCTCGGCGATCGCCAAGCCAGGGCGCGTACGCTGGAACTGCTCAACGAGGTCGGCATCCGCGAGCCGCAGAAGCGGCTCGACGCCTATCCGCATCAGCTGTCCGGCGGCCAGCGCCAGCGCGTCATGATCGCCATGGCCCTGGCCAACGAGCCGGAGCTGCTGATCGCCGACGAGCCGACCACGGCGCTCGACGTCACCGTGCAGGCTCAGATCCTCGAACTGCTGGCGGGGCTGAAGAGCCGCAAGGCAATGTCGATGCTGTTCATCACCCATGATCTCGGCATCGTGCGCAAGATCGCCGACCGGGTCTGCGTGATGACCAAGGGCAAGATCGTCGAGACCGGACCGACCAAGGATATCTTCGCCAACCCGCAGCACGCCTATACCAGGCATTTGCTGGCGGCCGAGCCGAAGGGCAAGCCGCCGGCCGCCAACGCGGCCGCCAAGCCGGTGATGACGGGCAGCGACATAAAGGTCTGGTTTCCGATCAAGAAGGGCTTCTTCCGCCGCACCGTCGACAATGTGAAGGCGGTCGACGGCATCGACGTCACCGTGCGTGCCGGCCAGACGCTCGGCGTCGTCGGCGAATCCGGCTCGGGCAAGACGACGCTTGGCCTGGCGCTGGCCAGGATGATCTCATCGACCGGGACCATCCAGTTCAACGGCCGCGACATCAACCAGTTGTCCTTCAACGCCATGCGGCCGCTCAGGCGCGAGCTGCAGATCGTGTTCCAGGATCCGTTCGGCTCGCTCAGCCCGCGCATGTCGGTGTCCGAGATCATCGAGGAAGGCTTGAAGATCCACGAGCCGAAACTGTCGCCGGACCAGCGTGACGAGCGCGTCGTCGATGTGCTGAAGGAGGTCGGGCTCGATCCGGCCACCCGCAACCGCTATCCGCACGAATTCTCGGGCGGCCAGCGCCAGCGCGTCGCCATCGCGCGCGCCATGGTGCTCAACCCGCGCTTCGTCATGCTGGACGAGCCGACCTCGGCACTCGACATGAGCGTGCAGGCGCAGGTCGTCGATCTCCTGCGCAGCCTGCAGGCCAAGCATGATCTGGCCTATCTGTTCATCAGCCACGATCTGAAAGTCATCCGCGCGCTTGCCAACGACGTCATCGTCATGCGCAATGGCCAAATCGTCGAAGCCGGGCCTTCCGAACAGATTTTTGGAAACCCGCAAACCGACTATACTCGGGCGCTGATATCGGCCGCGTTCAAGATCGAGACGGCGCCGGCCGGCATCGTCAGCGAGTAGGCTGAAGAAACAGGGAAAAGCATCCGCAGATGGAAAAAGGCCGTATCCTGCTTGCCGTTACCGGCTTTCATCCGCAGCGCTGGCGCGAGCTGCTGTCGGCCGAGCGCGAGGTGGTGCTCGAGCCGGACGGCGCCAGCGATCCCTCGATCACTTACGCGGTGGTGTGGAAGCAGAAGCCGAACCTTCTGTCGAAACTGCCCAATCTGCGCGCCATCTTCTCGATCGGCGCCGGCGTCGACCATATCTTCGCCGACCCAGGCCTGCCGGACGTGCCTATCGTCAAGGTCGTCGCGGACAACCTGACCCAATACATGACCGAATATGTCGTCTGGCGGGTGCTCGACCATCACCGCCAGGGCATGCTCTACCGCGCGCAGCAGCAGAAGAAGACCTGGCACGAGCCGCCGCAGCGCCCGGCCGGCGACATCTCCGTCGGCATCATGGGGCTCGGCAATCTCGGCCGCGCGGCGGCGTCGGTGCTGTTGTCGCTCGGCTTTGCCGTCAACGGCTGGTCGCGCAGCGAGCATCCGATGAAGGGCGTTTCCACCTATGCGGGCGATGCCGGGCTGATCCCGTTCCTCAACGCCACGGACATGCTGGTGGTGCTTTTGCCGCTAACCGCCCAGACACAGGGCATCGTCAACTACAATCTCCTGAAGGAGCTCAGGAAGCGCAACGGCCTCGGCGGCGCGGTGCTGATCAATGCCGGGCGCGGACGGCTGCAGAAGGACGCCGACATCTTGCGCGCGCTGAAGGACGGGACGCTGAAGGAAGCGAGCCTCGATGTCTTCGAGGTCGAGCCGCTGCCGAAGACCAGCCAGCTATGGGCGCATCCGAAAGTGTTCGCCACGCCGCATGCGGCGGCGACCTCCGACCCCGTCCACCTGGTGCCGATCATGCTGCGGCAGATGGCGGCTTACGAGCGCGGCGAAAAGCTGGAGAACCTGGTGGATCGCAAGGCGGGTTACTGAGGCTTGGCCTTCATCCGGTCTTGGCGCCTGGCAGAGCAAAAGTTTCCTTCTTCTTCGGCTTGCCGCAGTCGCGGCGCTCGATCGACCGGTTCATGGCATCGATCTCGCCGGTTGCCTTGTCGCTATCGCGCTTGGCCTTGGAGCGCATGTCGGGCGTGAACGGGCCGAAGCCCATTGCGGGATTGGAGAAGGTCGGCTTTGCCGTCGTTGAAAGCTTGTATTGCTGCGCCACCCCGTTGCGCTGCGCCAGCAATTGATCGCAAGGCACGTTGTCGTATTGCAGCGAGGACTGGACATTTTCGTCCTGGCGTTCCGCCATCGAGTTGCCGCCGACACAACCGGCCATAGCCAGGCAAGATGCCAAAACCACCAAGTTCCAGCGCATGGGATCTGCTCCGTGTTGATGCCCGCCCCGTGCCACCCGGCCACGCGATTCGGGCTTTTTCGCAGCGGAGATGCGCCGGTCGGCGGGACAGAGGGGTAGGAAGGATCACAACATCGGTGGTTTTGGACGCTTCTCCGCCACCACAGCCAGACCATCAATCGGCTCACGGCGGTCGTGCCGGATGATCGTGCTTTCCATCGACAGGACCGAAAAGCCGTTGGCGGCCAGAAGCTGCCTGACATACGCATGCGAATGCGCATAGCGGCGTGACGGCTGCAGCGCGAAGCCACCTTCGCCCACCAGTGTCTCGACGGAGAAGGCAAACAGGCCGTCACCGGCAAGCAGGCCGGCGATCCTGCGGACCACGTGCTCGAGCGCGCCGACATAGATGAACACGTCTGCCGCCACGACCAGATCGGCTTTCGGACCGGCATACGAGAAATCCTGCAAGTCAGCCTTGGCGAGCAGGTCGTAGACGCCCTTGGCGCGTGCCTTCTTCAGCATGGCGGCGGAGATGTCGTAGCCCTCGAGCCGGTCGGCGATCGGCCGCAGTCTCTGCCCCATCAGGCCGGTGCCGCAGCCGAGATCGAGCGCCAGCCGGAAACGTCCCGGCCTTGCTCTCCGGATGGCCTGATTGAGAAAGTCGGGCAACTGGTAGCCGAGCTTGTCGACCAGCGACTCCTCGAAGCTCTCGGCATAGTGGTCGAACAGCATCTCGACGAAGGCGCTGGGCGGTGCCGCGGCGGCCAGCGCCTTGCCGATCAACTGCAACTTCAGCGCGGCGCCCAGCCGATCCGCCGGCTCCAGCGTCAGCGCCATGGTCCAGGCTTGCGCCGCCTGATCGGGTGCGGCCACCTCCTGCATCTCGCCGAGACGGAACCAGCCGGCCGCCCATTGCGGCGCCAGCTCCAGCGCTCCGAGCAGCAGTTCGGCCGCGGCTGCCGGCTCGCCGGAAGCGTAAAGCATCTCGGCGAAGTCGGCGCGACGGTCGGCGGTCAGATCGCCGGACGTGGCCTGGAACGGTTTCATGGCGAAAGGACCCCGCCGGCGGAAGCAGCCGGCGGCTGGCTGTAGGACGAGTCAGCAGTCTCTTGCAACAGGCTTCCCGCGGCTGAATTAGCAACTATCTTGGCGGGATGCGCGCCAGCGACCTGCTCCATCCCCGGCCGGAAGGCCTTTACTGCCCGCCCGGCGATTTCTTCATCGACCCGGTGCGGCCGGTCAACCGTGCGCTGATCACGCATGGCCATTCCGACCATGCCCGCTCCGGCCATCGCTCCGTGCTCGCCACAAGGCAGACGCTCGACATCATGGGGCTGCGCTACGGCGAGGATTTTGCCGGAGCGACGCAAGCTGCGGTACTTGGCGAAACGATGGCGCTCAACGGCGTCTCGGTCAGTTTTCATCCGGCCGGCCATGTGCTCGGTTCGGCGCAGATCGCGGTCGAGCACCAGGGCCTGCGCGTCGTCGCGTCCGGCGACTACAAGCGCCAGAAGGACGCCACTTGCGAGGCCTTCGAGCCAGTCCGCTGCGACGTGTTCATCACCGAGGCGACCTTCGGCCTGCCGGTCTTCCGCCACCCGCCGGATACGGAGGAGATCGCGCGATTGCTGAAATCGGCGGCGCAGTTTCCCGAGCGCTCGCATCTGGTCGGCGCCTATGCGCTCGGCAAGGCGCAGCGCGTCATGCGGCTGCTGCGCGACGCCGGATACGACAGGCCGATCTACATTCACGGCGCGCTGGCCAAGCTCAGCGAATACTACCAGAGCCAGGGCATCGACCTCGGGCAGCTCGATCCGGCAACGGTCGACAGCGGCGGCAAGGAGGACTTCGCGGGCGCCATCGTCGTCGGCCCGCCATCGGCCTTCGCCGACCGCTGGGCGCGGCGCTTTCCCGATCCGATCTCCTGCTTCGCCTCCGGCTGGATGCGCATCCGCCAGCGCGCCAAGCAGGGCGGTGTCGAGCTGCCGCTGATCATCTCCGATCATGCCGACTGGGACGAGTTGACCGCCACGATCAAGGAGACGGGGGCTGAGGAGATCTGGGTGACGCATGGCCGCGAGGAGGCGCTGGTGCGCTGGTGCGAACTGGAGGGCATCGCGGCCCGGCCGCTGCATTTGGTCGGGTATGAGGACGAGGGCGATTGATGATGATCACCGGCGTGCGCCCAGCGGTGCGTCCATGAACCGCTTCGCCGAACTCCTCGACCGTCTCGTGCTGACGCCGTCGCGCAATGGCAAGCTGACGCTGCTCATCGATTACTTCCGCAACGTCGAGGATCCGGATCGCGGGCTGGCGCTGGCGGCGATCACCGGCGACCTGTCGATCGCAGCGGTCAAGCCGGCGATGCTGCGCGCATTGGTGGTCGAGCGCATGGACCCGGTGCTGTTCGGCTATTCCTACGACTATGTCGGCGACCTCGCCGAGACCATGTCGCTGGTCTGGCCGCAAACGCCCGGACATATCCCGAACCGGGAGCCGACGCTCGGCGAGGTCGTGGCGAAACTGCAGGCGGCCAGCCGCTCCGACGGGCCAAAAGTGCTGGCCCGGCTGCTTGACAGCGCCGGCATCTCGGCCCGCTTCGCCATCATCAAGCTGGTCACCGGCGGCTTGCGCATCGGCGTCTCGGCGCGGCTGGCCAAGCAGGCGCTGGCCGAATTCGGCAAGGTCGACGTCGCCGAGATCGAGGAATTGTGGCACGGGCTGACACCGCCCTATGCCGGGCTGTTCGCCTGGCTGGAGGGCAAGGCGGACAAGCCGCAAAGGACGGCGTCGGCACTGTTCCGGCCGGTGATGCTGTCCAACCCGGTCGGTGACGGTGATCTCGAAAAGCTCGATCCAGCCGACTATGCCGCGGAGTGGAAGTGGGACGGCATCCGCGTCCAGGCGGTCTGCGAAGACGGCGTGCGCCGGCTCTATTCGCGCACCGGCGACGACGTCTCCGGCGCCTTTCCCGACCTCGCCGACGCCATGCATTTTTCCGCCGCGCTCGACGGCGAACTGCTGGTCGGCGAACCCTCGGCGACCGGCACGTTTTCCGACCTGCAGCAGCGGCTGAACCGCAAGACCGTCACGCCGAAAATGCAGCAGAAATATCCGGCCTTCATGCGCTGCTACGACGTGCTGCAGATCGGCGGCGAGAATTTGCGCGCGCTGCCCTTCCGCGAGCGCCGGCTCCGCCTCGAGACCTTCGTCGGCACGCTCGACCCCAGCCGCTTCGATCTTTCACCGCTGGTCGCATTCGAGGACTGGCAAGCACTGGAACAGCTGCGCCAGGCGCCGCCGCATCCGATCATCGAAGGGGTGATGCTGAAGCGCTGGGATTCGCCCTATCTCGCCGGCCGGCCGAAAGGCCCTTGGTTCAAATGGAAGCGCGATCCGCACACGGTCGACGCGGTGCTGATGTATGCCCAGCGCGGCCACGGCAAGCGATCGAGCTTCTACTCGGACTATACGTTCGGCGTCTGGTCGGGTCCGGAAGGCGCGGAAGAGCTGGTGCCGGTCGGCAAGGCCTATTTCGGCTTCACCGACGAGGAGCTGAAGCAGATCGACAAATATGTCCGCGACAACACCGTCGAGCGCTTCGGTCCGGTGCGTTCGGTGCGCGCCGACCGCGCGAACGGGCTGGTGCTTGAAGTCGCGTTCGAAGGGCTCAACCGCTCGACCCGGCACAAATCGGGCGTCGCCATGCGCTTTCCGCGCATCTCGCGGCTGCGCTGGGACAAGCCGGCAGCCGAAGCCGACCGCATCGAGACGCTTCAGGCGCTGCTTGATCACTAGCGCGTGTCCGCAAAAGTGTGTGGCGGTTTTGGGATAACGACACGCGCAGAAACAACAAGATTTACTGCGCGATCGAGACGCGGATTTCGTAGATGTCGACCGACTTGCCCTGCTTGTCGAAGTCGGAATTGATGGCGATCGTGCCGGCGGCACCGGGGGCCTTGTCCGGGAATTGCACGTCGAACAGATATTCGTTGCGCTCGTGGCCGACGGCGTAGCGCTTGCGGCCGCAATCGCCGAGCTCGCCGAAATTGCAGTCGACCGAAATCTGCGTCTCCTTGCCCTCTTCGGAACGGGCGACGATGTCGAACACCGCGTGCTTGCCGGCGAGCTTTTCCAGCACGCCCTGGCCGACATCGAAGGCGATGGCCGAGCCGGAGGTGCCGGAGCGGATGCGCAGGAACGAGCCGGTGTCGTCCTCCATCACCTCGGCCTTGGCATCGGAGGGTGCCGCGACATGGGTCGGGTCGGCGGGCGAAAACACGTTGATCCAGTCACGCGCCTGTTCGGCCTCGCTGGCCTTTTCCGGCGAGCCGGCAGGCGGCGTGAAGTCGTCGTCCTCGACCGTCGGCGGCGCCTCCGGCGGAGCCGTATCGAGCTGGGCCGGCGTCTTGAACACGCCGGTCTGCTGGGCGAAATAGAGGCCGATGCCGGCCGCGGCGAGCAGCGTCACGCCAAGGAAGATCGCGGTCAGCGGCAGGCGCCGCCCTCTTATGCGCCGCTCGTCGCGGTCCGGCGCCACCTCGGCCTCGCCGCTCTCTGTCGAGACGGCGGCCGGAGAATCGAGCTCCGGCGCACCGGGAAGCACCGCATCCGGCATGATATCTGGAACGACAGGCAGGACGCGCGACCTTGGCGCGTCGGATGCAAGCGGCTGGACCGGCCCGTCGACGACGACGGCGGGTGACGGCGCGGCTTCCGCCGCAGCCACCGTCGGTGCCTCCACGGCGGGCGCTGCCGCGTCAGTTTCCATCTGCAGGGCAATATCGGAAACCGCCGGCAGGAATTCGGACTCGATCTCGGTGATCTTGGCCTGCACCGCCTTGCGGCGCTTGATGGCGACTTCCACCGTCACGTTCGGATTGGCCTGGAGCACACGGTCCAGCGCGGCAAAGGCCGAGCGGTAGACCCGCTCGCGAAACGCACGGTCGTCGGCATTGCCCTTGTCGAAGGCGTTCCGGATCGCTTTTTCGATCGGGTCCAAGCGAATTCCCTCTGCACGTTCGCTCACATTGCCATGATCGTTAGCCGCAGGCGACCAATCAATCAACAA
Source organism: Mesorhizobium monacense (assembly GCF_056781675.1). Classification (NCBI taxonomy): domain Bacteria; kingdom Pseudomonadati; phylum Pseudomonadota; class Alphaproteobacteria; order Hyphomicrobiales; family Phyllobacteriaceae; genus Mesorhizobium; species Mesorhizobium monacense. The sequence goes on from NZ_CM165567.1 coordinate 5,126,729, forward strand.
GCGAGCAGCCGCATTCTGCTCCGGGCATGCATCCAGGGCCTATTTCGGCGGTTTTCAGCAAGAGAATCAACAGATTTCGCCTGATCTCCCGGCGCCTTCGAGCGCAACCTGCCCGCGCGCCGCCGTCCGAGCGGCCGGCGGATGCGTGCCGCTGGAGTCTGGGTTCGGCGGGGAACACCAACACGAATTGCCGGTCCCTGCTTGAAATTGCGGCCGCCCATCTTGAATTCCCACCTAGTTGAGTCTATCACGCAGCCCATCTTGGAGGCCTCGGCTTCCCGGGCCGCTTTAGCTCAGTTGGTAGAGCACATCATTCGTAATGATGGGGTCAGGTGTTCGAGTCACCTAAGCGGCACCAGTATTTCCAAGGGATTGCGGGCCAAAGCCGGCCCGGGCAAAGCGCCGGCCGCATGCGGCTACTTGCGCCGCTTCAGGCCGCCAATGGGCTGATGATGTTCGGGGTTACCACGGCCCTGTTCATCGCCGCTGTCCAGCATGCCACCGCGAAGTGGGCTGCGGAGCATCCGGCCAGTCCGCAGGATGCAGGTTGAGAACCTAGTCGTTTAGAGTGGTTGGGTTTGACCCTTCAGAGCAAGGCTCAACCCGATGCCTACGCCTTGGCGTCGGCGAAATGCGTCATATCGCCCACAGAGTGACGGTCGTTCGATCCAAGGCGAATACAGATTCGAGACTTTACCCTTCCCAGTGGTAGAACTGCCTCACAGCAGGGGTCCGAGCGTGGCGATGCTGTTGTTCCAAAGGCGCCGTGGCAGTGACCATGAAGCCACCATCTTGCTTGTGACGGGGGTCGAGCTGGCGATGTAGTCAAGCTGGCGCTGCCGCATGGCGGCGGTGAGATCGAGATCGTAAAACAGGATGTTGTTCTCGTAGTTCAGATCGAAGCTCCGGCGGTCCATGTTCGCCGAGCCGATCAAGGTGACTTCTCCGTCGAGCGTCAGCGATTTGGTGTGGAGAAGGCCACCGACATATTCGTGGATCTCAACGCCTGCGGCGAGGAGATCCGCGTAGTAGCTTCGGCTCGTGGCTCCCACGATCCGGGAGTCGTTCCTGGCGGGAAAGATGATCTTCGTATCCACACCCCGGCGGGCTGCCGTGCAAAGCGCGCCTTGCAGGGATTCGCTGGGCACATAATAGGGGGTCGAAATGATGAGTTCGCGTTGCGCTGCATACATCAGGGATTCAAACATTTCCGGCATGGCCGAAAATCGTGCCGTCGGTCCGGTTCCGATTACCTGTGCGGGCATCGCATCGGATTTGGCCAGGAGGTGGGGCTCGCGAAAGAGGCCTTCCAGATCCTCATCCACACGGGACATCCAGTCGCCGGCGAACAGTAACTGGTTCTGGCGGGCAATCGGGCCCTCGAAGCGCATCATCGCATCAACCCAAGGGGCGTAGCGCGCCTTTACCAGAAATTCCGGATCAGCACAGTTTTGGCTGCCGCAATAGGTAACGCGACCATCGATGACGACGATCTTGCGGTGATTTCGAAGGTCAATGCGTCCCATGAAGGGCCGCAACAGAGGGTTGCCGACCGGCAGTCCGTTGGCCACCTGCACGCCTGCCCGGCGCATGGCCTGCCAATGATCGGAGCGGATCAGCGTGCGCGACCCCAGATCATCAGCCATCGCCCGGCACGTGATACCGCGCGCAGCGGCGCGCTTCAGGGCTTCGATGACCTTGCAGCCGTTGTTGTCCGGCAGCCAAATGTAGAAAAGTAGATGGACGTGTTCCTTTGCCGCATCGATGTCGGCCACGATCGAATCGATCGTCGCATTGGAATCGGAGAGCAATCGCGCCGTATTGCCGCCGACGGGCTGAAACCCACTGATGGACTGGCCGAGGCGAAAGAGATTCGAATGACGCTCGGGTACGATCGCCTCGGCTCCTTCAGCCTGGGCGTTCTGAAGTCGCGCGAGAACCGCGCGGCGCCGTGCAACGCGACGGCGGCCGATGCTCACCTCGCCGAAGAGCAAATAGACAAAAATGCCCAAAAGCGGGAACAGGGCAACGACAAAGAGCCAGGCGAGCCGAGAAGTCGGATCGCGGTTCGGGCGCAGGAGAATGCGCGCGAGCACAGCCAACTCCACCAGGATGAAGGCGATCGTGATTAATGAATATTCGAGAACGACGCTCATGAAATGGGCTCAATCCGACAGTAGTGGTCGGTCGGTTTCGCGCTGATTGCCGCGGCTCACTTCTAGTACCACAGTTTGAATTTCGCTTCTGGGGCGGCGGTGAAGGCATTTGCGCAACCGGTCGCGGTGACCCAGATAGTGCGGCGTTTCGACCACTGCGGTCTTCGCAGGCGGCTGCATCCATCCTTCGGAGAAGAATTCCCGATCGCGTGATGAGGCATAGGCCAAAAGACGGCGCTTCCTTGCCGAGGAGTTACGCCCTAGGTTGAGAACCGATAATTGACATCAACAAGGTCGCTCGATTGACGAGCGCTGGCAACGCGGTGTGAGAAAGCCTTCGGCTGTTGCGGCCCAACGCCTCGATGTTGTCGCAGGCCTGACGGCCGCAGCCGTCGTCCTGCCCAAGGCGATGGCCTACGCGACAGTTGCGGGCTTGCCGGCGAGTATCGGTCTTTACACGGCCTTCGTGCTGATGATCGTCTACGGTAGTGCATCAGTTTGAAATTTACGCCCGCGTCTTTTACGGCTAGGCGCGATTCACCATTCGTTCACCATATTAGCGATCGCTCATGCAAGCCAGGCATACTCGCGGTTGCGACTCTGGTCTCATCCGATTTGATGACTGAAGGTCACCCACGTTTTGGCAGGTAGCAGCGACGATTGACGAGCCTATAACCTCGCCAGCCGGTAGCCTTGCCGGCTAGGCCCGGCGGTCATGCCAAAGCGCCCCAGCCCCCAGCCCGCCGGGCCGCTGTTAGTTGATCAGCCTGAGAAAATCCGCGTTGCGCGCGCGCATTGCCGCCAGCAATTCCGCCTCACTGACAGGGTCGCGTTGGAAGGCGTAAAGCACCGCTGCCGCCACCAGTTCAGCATCTATTGACGTTCGGTCCAATCGAGAGTCGGCGATTATCTGCTGGAACACTCGGTGTCCTAGCTGAGATAGTAGGTCAAAGAATAAGACAACATTCCTCAAAGATCAGTGTTGCAAGTCATATGCTTGACCCGTCGATCGTAGTTGCTCAAGTGTTTTTCCTGCGCAACTTCCCGACCCGTCTCCGCCCACCGGATCGGCCTTGCCGCTTACAGTTATGGTGCCGGCCTGCCTGTCTGGCGAAATATAGACGGCAACCCCGTCTTGGCCAATTGTGGACAAATAGAAAACACGATGCAGGCCGCTAACCTCGCAATGTACTAAGAAGGGAAAGTCATCAAATGATCCCTCGCTGGCATGCGCGATGGCCGCTAACTGCGATAACGCAGTGGCGGCGAAAGTTGCTCTTATGACCATACCACGCGCCTTCACGCGAGAATTCCGCCAAGACGCGACATATGCCATTTGATTGGACCCCACTTTGCTCGCCGTTATTTTTGATGCCGGTTGTGACGGTGGTGTGGACAACCACGCTATTCCCACATCTGCTCTATGAGTGGCTCTTCGAAAACCAAGTTTCGCGCATATCGTGTCATCTGGCAAGTTTAGGCTCAGCGCAAGAAGTCCGTCACCCAACTAAGAACCCAGACCGGCACTTCACCCCTACACAGCCAGGCGGGCGGATGCGGACCCCAGCGCCACCAACTTCTTACTGAGGGGCGGCGCGCCGACGTTCTTTGGATTCTGTGTTGCGTGCGTGTATCTTGTGGTCCTGCCCAGGATCAACGACAGGAGGGTCATACGACTGACGGCAAGAACCATGCGGGCTCTTCGATTTGTCGGGTATCAGAAGCCGTTTGAGTTTTGCGACGTACCAATTCCGGAGGCTGGGCCAGGCTCTGTACGCGGGTGGAGATCCCCGGGAAGAATGCGCCGTTCATAAGATGGCACAGGACGCGGCCAGTGAATTAGTCACTGAACTGGTTCAAGGTTCCGCAACCCGTCGCTGACTAGCTGCAGCGTGGCGATCAGGCGCTTGTATTCCTCGATGATATCAGTCGAGAAATGCGCGAGTTGGACTGCATCGCCCCAATGGTGTGACGCTTCCCACGCAATCATGTCGCGGCAAAGCTCAATCTGTTGCTCGCGGATTGCTATTCGGTCGGCATTGGTTGGACGCAAGCGCCATGCTCCCGATCAAGAGCCGCCGGCTACGCGCTCGGCTATTGCGAACGCCTGCAGGTTCTTGACCTTGCCGTGGTCCTGATCGGCGTTGGCATAATTTAGAAGAACGCCGCGCAGGCGATATCCTTCTTTGACGCGTTCGGATGCTCTTTCATTGCCGCCTTGGTCAATTGCTTAGGCGTCATGTCTGGCGTCACGACCCGCATCAGGGTGTCGGCAATAGCCTGCATCTCGCCCGCTTCCACAGCAAAACTCCACTTGGCGACGCCAAGCAAAGTCTGGTCTGTCAAGTATACAATCGCCGCGTCTTTCCGGAGGCCAAAAGCCAGGCCAGCGATCTCCATCCCGCGGTGCCGAGTCACTTCCAGAAGAGGCGGGTCTCATCTAGGTTTTCCCACAAGGTTTTTGCGCCAGCCCAGCCAAATTCGGCGCGCGCCTGGCTCGCTCCGATCACCCATCCGATGGCGCGTTGCACGGTCGGATCGCCGGCGCCGGGCGCTTCCGCCCCCGTCAACATGGCTCTGATCATCGCCGCGTCGTTCAGGTCGCCGAAGACCGCCTGAAGATTCTTCAATTGCTTCAGGAACGGTTCAGCACGTTTCGCCGGGTACAAAGGAGAGAAGAACTCAACCGCATAGCGCAGCGTCTTCAGCTCCTTGCGCAGATCGTGGCGTTGCTCAACCGTCAAGGCCTCAAGTCCTTGCGCGCGCTTGCTAACCTTCTTCCAGCGCTTGCTGAGTGCCTTGCCGGCCAACTGGACGACCGGCGCTGCAAGCCGCTCGGTCTGGCCAGAATCTTGAGGAACGAGCCAGCCTCGCGCCTCCACGAACCGCGCCAGGTCGATCAGGAACGCCTGCACGCGCGCCCCGGGGAGAAGCTTGCGAAGGTGATCGCGCAGTCCCCCCGCCTGCCGCGAGAGCGCATCGGCAAGGGGCGGCAGACCCGGTTCATCCGCGTGGGCCTCGGCCTCCCGCCGCACGATATTGTTCGCCACCACGTCGAGATCCCTGAGACGCCCGACCTCCTGACCAAGCCAGCGGGCTTCCATGTTGAGCCGCGTCATTTCCGGGCATTTCAGAACGGAAGCGCAGACAGAAAACGCGCTTCGCAATCGGCGCAGACCAATCCGCAACTGGTGCGGCCCTTCGGGATCGTCCAGCTTCCGGATCACCACGACATTCGTGGCGATCTGATCGAGGCACTCGCGAAGGAGGTTGCGTGCCGCCTGCTCTGCGATCTGGGCCTGATCGAGCACAGCGTCCTCGGCATTGCGGGGCGCGAGCGGCGGGTCGATCCATCCCTGTTCCGCGAACAGATAGCCGCGCGCCGCCTTGGAAAGGCGGGAGAACCTCAAGCCCCCGTCGGGAAACAGGAGATGTGCAATGTCAAACAGTCCGCCCAGGCTGCCCTCGATGAGTTCGATCTCGAGTTCACGCAACTCGGCCGAGCGTTCCCCGGCGTGGATTTCGCCGATGTCGATTGCCAGTTCCGCACGCGTGCCGTCCTCAAGGGACAGCTCGCTGGTGGAACGCCTGATCACGGTCTCGCAGATGAGCTCAAGCGGCGCGCCGTTCACGCGGCGAACAACCTCCTCTCGGACCGCTGCGTCCGGAATCGCTTCGAGACACAGCCGCCCGCCTGGAGCCGGGTTCTCCTCCTCGCCAACCTGCGACAGGCCGCGATGCAGCTTTGGCTTGGTCTTGACGGTCTGTATCCAACGTCGCCCGTCACGCCGGAGCCTGAGCGTGATTCCTGCCTTCTTCAGCGCATGATCAGCGGTGTCGAAATAGATGCTTCTGAGTATTCTCGTTTTCGGGCGGCCAGTGGTCAGCTTCAACGCCTTAACGCTCGCGCCCAGTTGGCTCGACGTCAGTTCGTCAAGGAGGAATTTTAACTCGATCCCGCTCATGGCCGATTGTTGTCAGACCTGTTATAACGCGGTAAACTATTTGAAGCCAATAAAATTGCTATGCCAGCTAAGGATTAAACTCGGTGGGCTTGCGCCTTCCCGTGCTTACAAGCCTTTCCGGTTATCAACCGGGCTGGGTGCGGAGCGATGTCTCCGCCGGGCTTGCAGTTGCTGCGGTTGGGCTTCCCAGTGCCATCGCCTATCCCGCTATAGCGGGCCTGCCGCCGGAGACCGGCATCTACGCGAGTATCGCGCCGCTGGTGGCCTACGCGATCTTTGGCCCCTCGCGTCAGCTCATAGTCGGTCCGGACGCGGCTACGATGACAGTGCTTGCGGCGGTTTTGGTTGCCGTTACAGCGAGCGTGCCAGTCGGGCTCGCCGTGGACCGAACTGCGGTCGCAGCAATCCTCGCGCTTGGCGTGGGGTTGTTTTGCCTGGCTGCGTGGGTGCTTCGGCTCGGCGTTCTTGCGACCTTCCTGTCGCGTCCCATCCTGACGGGGTTCTTCATCGGCATCTCGCTTTCGATCCTGATCGGGCAAATCGGTCGCTTCACCGGAGTCAAGATCGAGGCGGATGGCCTGCTAGCACCGGTCCTCGAACTTCTGCGCAAGGCCGGATCGATACATTGGCCGTCTCTCCTGCTGGCCTTGGGGATGTTCGGTTTGTTGCAGATCGTACGGATCATGCGTTTTCCGGTTCCCGGGCCAGTGCTGGTAGTGATCCTCTCCGTAGTGCTTTCGGCGGTCTTCGACTTTGAAGGACGCGGCATCGCCGTAGTCGGCGATATTCCGACAGGGTTGCCCTCGTTGTCGTTGCCAGCGATCGCTGACCTTCCGATCCAGACGTTGGCCCTCGGCGCCGCGGCGATCTTCCTCGTGAGCTACGGCGCCGGCATCATTACGGCCCGCAGCTTTGGGGCAATAGGCGGCTACCCGGTCGATCCAAACCGCGAACTCATCGGATTTGGCGCTGCGAACATAGGCGCGGGCCTTTTCGGCGCCTTCCCGGTGACGGCCTCCGACTCGCGCACGGCGGTCAACCTTACCGTTGGCGGACGCTCGCAGGTGACGAGCATCGTGGCTGCCGCGACCCTGATCGCGACACTGCTGTTTCTCGGGCCGACCCTAAGGATTATCCCGATCCCTGCGCTCGGGGCGATTCTTGCGGCTACTGCAATCGGCCTGATAGATTTCGCCGCCCTTAGGCAGATTTGGCGCATCAGCCGCATGGAGTTCGTCTTCGCCCTCATTGCGATGTGGGGTCCGATCGGTCTGGGCGTGCTCAACGGGGTCGTCATCGCGATCGGTGCGACGCTGGTCTATGTTTTGCGCAAGCTGATGTTTCCCCGCGACGCCATGCTCGGCCGTGTTCCCGGTCATGACGGCTTCTACAAACTGCATCGAACGCCCGAGGCCCGTCAGGTGCCCGGCCTCGCCGTATGCCTCGTTCAAGGCAGCCTGCTGTTCTTCAACACCGATCACGTCGCATCGCGGCTGCGGTCCATTGCCGGGGAATTGCCGGCCGACACGCGCTGGCTGCTGATCGATGCAAGTGCAATTTCCCAGATCGACAGCTCGGCAGCGGCAATGCTGGAGGAGCTATGTGACGAATTGCGCAATCGCGGGATCAGTCTTGGCTTGGCGGAGCTTCACGCCGAAGCGCGCGAAATCCTTGATCGGGCCGGCGTGATCGAGCGCATTGGCTCCGAAATGGTCTTCGACATTCTCGAAGACGCGTATCACGCGTTCGAGGTCCGGGCATGACAGTTCAAGGAATTTGCACCGTGTGAGTTGTGTTGAAGGGAGGAAACCATGGGTAAGAAGAAGAATAAGCTGGCCCTCGTATCTGAGCTTGTCGAGGAGAAATCGGGAGGGAAAAAATATTCGAAAGAGCTCGCCCGGTTGCACGTTGAGCTTGCCCACCTTCAGGCTTGGGTAAAGAAGTCCGGTGCCCGCATCGCGATCGTGTTCGAGGGCCGCGACGCCGCCGGGAAGGGGGGAGTGATCAAGCGCCTGACCGAGCGGGTCAGCCCGCGAGTGTTTCGGGTCGTCGCGCTGCCGGCGCCGACCGATCGGGAGAAGACCCAGATCTATATGCAGCGCTACTTCGCGCACTTTCCTGCGGCAGGCGAGATCGTGATATTCGACCGCTCCTGGTACAATCGTCCCGGCGTCGAGCGCGTCATGGGTTTTTGTAGCGACAAGCAGGCGCGGCGCTTTCTCGAACAGGCACCGCCTTTTGAGGCCGCCATTGTCCAAAGCGGTATAACGTTGCTCAAATACTTCCTCGATGTGAGTGAGGAAGAACAGGAGCGGCGTTTCCGGCAGCGGGCCGACGACCCCCTTCGACAGTGGAAACTGAGCCCGATGGATGTCGAATCGTACAACCGCTGGTGGGATTACACCCGCGCCTACGAAGAAATGATCCGTGCGACAGACACAAAGCATGCGCCCTGGTGGATCGTGCCGTCGAACGACAAGAAGCGCGCGCGCATCAACTGCATTTCGCACATCCTGAGCTCAATCCCCTATGAGCGCGTCGAGTTCGATAAACCAAACTTCAGCAAACGACAGAAGCGGCCCGAAAACTTCGTGGACGATGCAACTCCCCGCAACGTGGTGCCGGACGTGTTCTGACCGTGTGGACCCCAGACCTATTTGGTATGCGGGGCCCAATTGAGGAAGAAGCCGATGTCACCAGGCATTCCGCCTGGGAAGTTAATAACCATGGCCTTAAGCTTGTAACCCTTCGGCTTCGAATTCTTCTGATAGCGCTCATAGAGCTGCTTGGCCTTGCCCTGGAGCGTTTCGGGCCATCGCGGATCAGCGCTGTTGATAGCCCGGCCGCTGTCAGTGCAAAGCTCTGATGGGAAGCTGTAGACGAGTGCCTCGTACTTGCCATTTTTCACGGCGTTCATCACCAGGCGGCGAATCATTGCAACTTCGTCGTCACTCACTTGGTCCTTCAGGAAGCTATCGGTGAACTTCGTAAGTGCTTCATTCTGTTTCGCCTGGAATTTTGCCTGCTTGTCGGCTTCCTTCATTTGCTCTTGCAGGAGGGCCATACGGAGCTGTTCCGCACTCGGCGCCGGCGTATTTATGTCTGAAGCTGTGTCTTTGATGTTGGCCATTTGCTACTCCTCCCCGAGCCGTTGAGCGTTCGACACCGATGAGGAACGGCGTTTTGCCAACGTCTATCTCGTTCGATGTCTCAGGTCATCCCCTCGGCCGTCAGCAGCTTAATGTAGTCGGCCGAGGCAGGCTTGCACGTTTGGTGGCCGCGCCACCTATTCAACGCGCGTAGAACTGACATCCGATGATCGCATGAGGGCTCATCCCGGTCAAATTCTCGTTAGGCGGTGGAATGCGCCGCGGCAGCGATGCCCCGCGACGACCGGTCGCTTGATCGCCGCAGTTCCGCTTTGCGCAGACCTGATTGCCTACCAGCTTCGGGCCGTTGCGAGGTCAAGGACTCAACAGGCGCACTGCGCCATGATCGGTCATCGGTGAATGCCGAGCGAATGTCCACCAACGATCATATCCCGTCACAGGCGGCTGCATTCAGTAGCCACCTCGACCGGGCCACGCTGGCTTCCTTGCCTTATTACTCTCGATCGTCGTCCATAAGGATTCGCTCGGCCGCCCCGTCGAGATCGTCATACTGTCCTGAACGTAGCGTCCACATGAAGGCGGCGAGCCCTACAAGGCCCATCAGGATTGCGACAGGCACCAAAACGGCCAGGTAGCTCATGATGCTGCAGCCATCGTTTGAAGGTCGCCGTGAGTAGATGCGGCTTGCCGGCTGTGCAGTTTTCCAGAGGGGCCGAGGCGAAGAGCATTGGCCACAACGACAATCGAAGAGAGAGACATCGCGACCGCAGCGACAAGCGGCGTCACGTGACCGAGGACCGCGATCGGCACTGCAATGACGTTGTAGCCGATCGCCAGTGCGAAATTCTGGCGAATCAGGATTCCCGCATTGCGCGAGATTTCGAGAGCATCTGTCACGACCGAAAGGCTCCCGTGTAGAAAGACGAAGTCCGCGGCGTTGCGGCCAACATCGGCTGCCGTCGCGGGAGCCATCGACACATGAGCGGCCGCAAGCGCCGGAGCATCGTTCAGGCCGTCGCCGACCATCAGAACCGTGCTTCCGGCCTTGCTCAGCTCGGCGATGCGCGCAACTTTGCCGGAAGGAAGCAGTTCCGGCATGAAGCTGTCGATCCGGAGAGATGACGCCAGTTCCTCAACGACGATTCGTCGGTCCCCAGAGAGGATTTCGACAGCAAGGCCGTGCCGCTGCAACCGACTGACCGTCTCTCGTGCATCAGGACGATTGCCGTCCTCGAATACGAAGCTGGCCAACGGCGCGCTGTCCTTGACGAGGAGCGAAACGGAGAATGCGCGTTTATCGGAATTTGCGGATTTGCGGCCAAGCGCCCAGTCCGGTCGGCCGAGACGATAGATATCTTTTCCCGCACGCGCTTCCAGTCCACAGCCCGGATGTTCCGAAATCCGGTCAAACTCAGGAAATGCCTGCCCGCCCATTTGTCCAGCGTCAGCGATGGCAACAGACATTGGATGCCGGGAACGGGCGGCGATCGCCGCCGCCGTCCCCAAGGCAGACGGTTCGATGTCGCGGACGTTGACAAGCCGAGGCTTTCCGAGCGTCAGCGTTCCGGTCTTGTCAAAGAGCACCGTGTCGACTTCGGCAAGCCGCTCCAGCGCCGAGCCGTCCTTGACCATGATGCCTTTCTCGAAGAGACGGCGCGCGGCCACGACCTGGACGATCGGCACGGCAAGGCCCAACGCGCAGGGGCAGGTGATTATCAGGACGGCGATAGCGATCGTGATGGATGCGTGCCAGTCCCCTGTGGCTGAAATCCAGCCGAGGAAGGAAAGCAGGGCGATTGCGTGAACCACCGGAGAATAGAGGGCGGAGGCCCGGTCGGCCAGCCGGCGGTAACGCGCCCGTCCGCCTTCGGCTGCCTCCATCATCCGGACCATTTCGGCAATGAATGAGTTATCCGCACGCGCAATGGTCCTGACCGTCAACGGACCCGTAAGGTTCATCAATCCTGCCTGGAGCGTGGTCCCAGGTCCGGCGTATTTGGGTGTGGCCTCACCCGAAACCAGCGAGCAGTCGAGTTCGGAAACGCCTTCCGTCACCACCCCGTCGAGAGGGATTCGGTCACCAGCGGCAACGAGTAAGGACGCTCCGGGCTCGATCTCGACAACCGGCACGTAGCGCCGCTGGCCATCGGCTTCGATGACGTTTGCGCCGGCAGGCGCCAGCCTGGCCAGGCCAGCCACCGCCGAGCGCGCCTTTTCGCGCATTACATGGTCGAGTGTACGGCCGATCAGCAGGAAGAACAGAAGCGAAGTCGCAGCATCGAAATATGCCTGAGGTGCGTTGTGGACGGTGTCGTAAAGGCTAAGCGCGAAGGCAAGCGTAACACCGACCGATATAGGCACGTCCATGTTGGTCCGTCGGTGACGAAGCGCGGACCACGCAGAGGCATAGAAAATCCGCCCCGAGTAGATCATCGCAGGCAGCGCAAGCACCGCCGATATCAAGTGGAAGGCCTGGCGTGTGCCCGCATCGGCGCCTGACCACACAGATACGGACAGAAGCATGATGTTCATCGCCGAGAACCCGGCAACGGCGAGCGCCCGGATGAGCCGCGAATACTCACGATCGCGCCGATCGGATTCGATCGAGAATACATGTGCATCGTAGCCGACGGCGCGCAGAGCCCCGATCAGATCGGGCGCGCCGTTTTCGGCTGCGCGCCAAGTGACGGTGGCCCGCCTCATGGACAGGTTCACGCGGGCAAATTCAACACTGGGCAGTGTCGACAGGGTTCTCTCGACCGATGCGATGCAGGCCGCGCAATGGACACCGGGGACCGAAAGATCGATCTGGCGGGTGCCGCTGCCGAGATCACGGCTGGCCAGGCGGATTTCGTCCGCCGGGTTCGACCGATCATCGATCCCTGCGATCGACAAGGCACCCTCGGCACCAGGCGCGCAACAGCTCATGAGCCATCAGCCTTTCGCAGACTGAGCACAACCGAGGTCATTTGATCGCCTTGTAGGCATGCCAGGTAGCGTGCCCGAGCAGCGGAAAAACGACGATCAGGCCGACCATTGCCGTCAGCAGGCCGATCGCGCTCAGCGCAAGCACAATCGCGCCCCAAGTGATCATTACAGTACGATTGTTCCAGACGCGGGAAATGCTCATGCCCATTGCCGTAAAAGCGTCCGTCCGCTCGTCGAGGAGCATCGGGACGGAGAAAACGCTGATCGCAAAGGAAAACGCCGCGAAAACCCCGCCGACGACGGTGCCCGTGACGAGCATGGCCCAACCGATGCCCGTGGTGAACAGCATCGAAGCAACATGGTCGAGGCCTGGAAACGGCCGCAAACCGAAGAACAGCGCGAAGAGAATGACGGCGGCGCGCATCCACAGCAAGGCCAGCCCCAGCATGATGACACCGGTGAACAGGACCTGGGCGCCGGAGGTCGGCCTGACGAAGATCATGCGCCGCAGCGAAACTGGTTCGCCGACCTCGATCAGCCGGCACTTTTCGTAGAGGCCGATGGCGACAAGCGGACCGACGACCATGAAGGCAGCGATGGCGGGAAACAGGATGTAGTCGAGACCGAGGAAGAAAAGTCCTGCGACGATCGCGACTGAAACGATGAACACAGCGAGACCGTAGGCAAGGCTGGAACCAGGCTCTGCCATGAGGTCACGCCAACCGGCGCGCAGCCAGCCGAGGGCGGCGCCGGCGGGAAGATGGCGATTGCGGGCCTCCGCGAAGATGGGGCCATCCGCTGACGCCAGATCGACATTGCCCATTGCGATGTTCCTTCCTGCCCTTGGTTCGTTAGCAAGCCGGATCGGCGGCTTGGTAGAGGCCTCCCGGAATGGCGGATCGTGACACCTTGCTGTGTGGAACGCAGTCCGGCTGCGACATGATTGCCACGTAGAGGAAATGTCCGTTTGCAACGGCGAAAGTGGCAAGTCCAACGGCAACCAAGAGGATCGCCAGGGCCTTGCCGCGCCAGAATGCCCGTGGCGCGATCCCCCTTTCTGTTTTTTCAGCGGCGACCGTCACGATCCCTTCTCCGAAAGTGACAGGACATAAAGCGCTAGAATCTTGCGTTGGGTCGTCGAAAGGCGCTGCTCCCAGGACGGCATCTGTCCTTGATGCCCCGAATAGATCGACGTGTGGATCGACTGGCTATCGCCCCCATAGATCCAGCTGGCATCGGTGAGGTCTGGAGCGCCTAGGTCTTGTTTGCCTTTGGCATCCTCTCCATGACAGGCGACACAGTTCGCGACAAAGACTTCCTTTCCGCGAGAAACGGCTTCAGGCGAAGCGACGGTCGTTTCGGTCGACCCGCCGAGAGACTGAACGTAGGCACGCACGTCGTTGATCTGCGGTAGGCTGAGGATAGCGTCACGGCCGAAGGCGAGCATCTGCGAGGTCCGTGTATCCTCATGCGCTGAATTGATCCCAACGCGCAGCGTTTCGGCGATCGTTTCTGGATTGCCGCCCCATAGCCACGCGGCTGCTGTCAGGTCGGGAAAACCCTTACCTCCCATGCCACGGGCTCCGTGGCACGCCGCGCAATTGTCCTTAAAAAGCGTCGCTCCGGCTTCGCGCACGGTTTCCATCAGTGCCGGATCGGCTCTGATCGCCGCGAAATCCATCTCGTCAATCCGCTTCGTCCATACCGTGCGTTCGGCGGTGGCCTCTTGAACCTGGCGTTCGACTGTCGTTTTCTGGTCAATCCCGAGAAGGCCCTTCGTGTATGTCCGGCCCAAGGGCCAGGCAGGCATGAGAATCCAGTATCCGACGGCGAAAAGGGTAGTCACGATCAGAAAGAAAATCACTACCCGCGGTACCGGGGTATAGAGCTCCTTTATGCCGTTCCATTCATGACCCGTCGTCAACTGGCCGCTGACGGAATCGCGTTCGCCTACTTCCATGGCTTGTCGTCCTCGTCGAGGATGCTCTTCTTCGCCTGGTGGAACCGCCCTAAGTTCGCAGGCCAGAAAACATAGATCAGGACGCCAACTGCCATGGCGATCAGGTAGAACAGCCCCCAGCTTTTCGTGAAGGCGACGATGGTGTCATGGTCGAGGATCATGTTGCAGGCTCCGCGGCTGCCGCCTGGTTGTGGGCAGCGTCGGTCAGGTGGCCAAGGATCTGGAGATAGGCGACCAGCGCATCCATTTCGGTAATGGTCGCCGGATCGCCGTCAAAAGCCCTGACCTGCGTTGCTTTTCCGTAGCGCTTGACAACGCCGGCTGCGAAATCACCGTCCGGAGCGGCTTGGCCGAGCGCATCCTGGGTCGCGTTGGCGATCATGTCATCGGTGTAGGGAACGCCGACGTCTCTGAGAGCGACCAGATGCTCGCCGAGGTCGTCGATACGCAGTGCGTTGCGCTGCAGCCAACCATACTTCGGCATGACCGATTCCGGAACGACGTCGCGGGGGTTGACCAGATGGGCGACCTGCCAGGCGTCGGAATATTTTCCGCCAATGCGGGCCAGATCCGGGCCTGTGCGCTTTGATCCCCACAACATCGGATGATCGTATTTCGATTCAACGGCGAGCGAATAGGGACCGTAGCGTTCGACTTCGTCGCGCAGTGTCCGGATCATTTGAGAATGGCAGGCGTAGCAACCCTCGCGCGTGTAGATGTTGCGCCCGGCCTGCTCCAGCGGGGTATAGACCCGCATGTCCGGCGCGTTCTCGACCGTGTCGTCGATCGTGAACAGCGGGGCGATCTCGACGAAACCTCCTATGCTGGCGACCGCGACGATGGCGAGCACGAAGCCCATGGCGTTGCGTTCGATTTTGCGATGGAACTCGGCCACGTCCTACTCCGCCGGCTCGGGCGCGAGCCTGGGCTCGGGGAGGTCCGCGGACTCCGAGGCAGTCTCCGGCTCGCCACGGATCGTCATCCAGATGTTGTAGGAGCCGACAATAGCGCCAAGCAGGAACAGCAGACCACCAAAGGCGCGGGCGATGTAGTAAGGATGCATGGCGACCATGGACTCCACAAAGGAGTAGGTCAGCGTTCCGTTCTCGTTGTAGGTCCGCCACATCAAGCCTTGCAGAATGCCGGAGTTCCACATCGCGAAGGCGTAGATAACCGTTCCGATAATGGCCAACCAGAAATGGACTTCGACCAGCCGCGCCGAATACATGCGCTCGCGCTTCCAGAGCCACGGAACGATACAGTAGATCGAACCGAACGTTATCAGCGCGACCCAGCCAAGCGCGCCGGCGTGTACGTGTCCGACGGTCCAGTCAGTGTAGTGGGATAGCGAGTTGACGGGGCGAATAGCCAGGAACGACCCCTCGAATGTGGTCAGTCCGTAGAAAACCGCAGCGGCCATCATGAAGCGCAGCGTTGCGTCGTCACGAACCTTATGCCAGGCGCCGTTGAGCGTGGCGAGCGCGTTTCCGGCCGATGCCCAGGAAGGCACGAGCAGCACTAGCGAGAACGTCATGCCGAGGGTCTGAACCCACTGCGGCAGGGCTGTGTAATGCAGGTGGTGGGAACCCGCCCACATATACATGAAGGTGATGCCCCAGAAGCTGATGATGGAGAGCCTGTAGGAAAAGATCGGACGTCCGGCCCGCTTCGGAAGGTAGTAGTACATCATGCCGAGGAAGCCTGCCGTAAGGAAGAAGGCGACGGCGTTGTGGCCGTACCACCATTGGATCATCGCGTCCTGGACGCCCGAAAACGCGGAATAGCTTTTGGCATGCCCGAATGACACCGGAACCGCGAGGTTGTTCACGATGTGCAGGATCGCGACGACCAGGATGAAGGCCATATAGTACCAATTGGCAACGTAGATATGGGGCTCCTTCCGCCGCGCGAGCGTGCGGATGTAGATGGCGAAATACGTCACCCAGACGATGACCAGCCAGAAATCGGCATACCATTCCGGCTCGGCATATTCCTTCGACTGGGTCACCCCCATGAAATAGCCCGTCGCCGCTACCACGCAGAACAGATTGTAGCCAATGAGCACGAACCATGGGCTGAACTGGTCCGGTAGCCGCGCCCGGGACGTGCGCTGGAGAACGTGGAAGGAGGTAGCGATCAGCGCGTTGCCGCCAAAGCCGAAGATGACGGCGCTGGTATGGGCGGGGCGCAGGCGGCCGAAGCTCGCCCATGCGGCGTCGAAGGTCAGGTCCGGCCATGCGAGCAGGCTTGCGACCCAGACGCCGAGGAACATGCCGACCACCGCCCAAGCCATCGCAAGCACAATGCCGACCTTGCTGGGGTCGTCATAGTAATGCTCCAGCCGTTCCGGAGACGGCTCCGGTGCGTAATACGCGCCGAGCACGACAAAGATGAGACCGCCGCAAATTGCCAGAATGATAAAGCCATGCACGCCGAGGGGGTCGGCTCGGCCGGCTGCTGCCATCGCCAGGCCAGCGATCGCAATAAGCATGAGAACCATGATTGCAAGCTGACGTTCGCCTGCTGTGAGCTGTGCGACCATATCAAGTGTCCCCCCTTTGGTTGAACACAGATGTGCCGAAGCGCCCTTATTATGATCCTCTTGTTACTGCGTTGTCCAGAATAGCTTCAGCGGCCCGAAACCGCCGTTTGAGTTCCCGCTGCCTTATCCGTTCCACTTGATGGCGGACCGCACCGCTAACGGTTTAGATGCAGTCTTAGGTTCAAAAAGCGGACGTTCCCCATAACGTCGTCGAATGTCACCTACGGGTCAGGTCACGACGATGCCCAGCCGGCCTGAATGTCGCCCGTTCCGCCAGGGAACGGGTTGGGCATTCCGAACATTCCGGACACTCACGCGTGCGCGCGAGGGACGCATCATGGTCGAAGCTCGACGATGGGTCGTTGTGTCTCGTTTCATGTCCCAAAGCCCTCTCTCGGTCGATTCGAGCGCTCCAAATGCCTGACTTGCAAGGGGTTGTGCAACGGTGAGTACAGTTTTGTAGATGATGGGGTCAGGTGTTCGAGTCACCTAAGCGGCACCACTTGCTTCAGCCTGCAATCCCGGTCTGCCTGACGGCAAAAACGCCCGCGCCGTTTCCGACGCGGGCGCCGCATTCAGTCAGTTGTCAAAAGCTCCAATAGCCCGGGTGCCAGCGGTGGTGATGCCAGAGGCCGGGATGCCAATGGCGGATGGGCCGGATCCTTACATACCGGTTGGGCACGCAATTGCCCCAGCGGTTCATGTGCCAACGGGGACCGCATCTCCAGCCGACAGTTTCGATGGGGAGCGGGGCGGCGGTGGGCTTTGCCATTGGCATGGCCTGAGAGCCGGCGGCGGACAGCATCAAAGTGCCAGCCGCCAATGCGAGAGGCAGGATGTGTTTGGTGAGCATGACTGTGGTCTCCATGGTTCACCCCCGCGATGAAACAGCACCTGGGCGGCTGAATGCCGGGTGAACGAGACAATCACAAATTCGTTAGCGGTCGAGGCTCTGGTCCAGCGTCGCCACGGTCTTCAGCGCGCCGTCGAGCATGTCGCCCTTCTCGTCCTTCAGCGCCGCTTCGCGCAGGCGGCGGATCCAGTCGGCGGCGTCGGAGCGGCCCTTCACCAGATCAAGCGCCGAGAGCACACGGTCGAATTTGGACTGGGCGCGGGCGTGGGTGTCGCTGTAGCCCTTGATCAGCCGGCGGCAGTTGAGGATTTCGACCGCCAGCGCGTAGTCTGCGCGAACATGGTCGAGCGCCAATTCGAACCAGCGTTCCAGATGCGCGACCTCCACCTTGTGGCGCAGCAGGCTGCGGCGCCAGCGGCGCAGGCCGCCGATGAACCAGAGTGCTGCAAAGCCGGCAAAGCTGTCGGTGCGGATGTGGCGGCCGCGGTTGATGCGGCGGTCGAGGAAGGCGGCGAGCTTCGGCCGGCTTTCGATGTAGCTGCCCAGCCCCGCCGGCAACGTGCCGCAGAACTCCTCGATGCGCGGGTGGAAATATTCGGTCACCTGCAGGACGGTTCCATCCTTGACGCCGACCTCGTTGCGCACCCGCCTGTCGCGGGTCGAGCGGGTCTTGAGATCGGCGACGCGGATCATGTCGTCGTAGCACATGGCATTGGCCAGATGCTTTGCGGCGGCGACCGACAGCGCATAGGAACGGCCGGCATCGTCCAGCGCGACCGCCCGGTCGAGACGGTCAAGATACTCGCTGCCATAGGCGATGTCCTGATAGTCGACGACTTTTTTCAGGCCGCGTAGCGCCATGTCGCGAACAGGCGCCGGCAAAGCATCGATGCGGGCAGCCAGTTGCTGCCAGCCCTGCAGCAGGCTTTCCGGCCCGCTCACCTTCGCCGCCACGCCGGAACCGGTTTCGGGAGCGGCCGGCATCTCAGCCGTTTCGCCCGAGGGAGCAGCGCCGGCGATGCCGCGCGCGCGATCATAGGCGGCACCGAAGGCGGCGAGGCTGGCCTTCACGCCCCTGCCGCCGGCACCGATCGCCTGCTCGTAGCTTTCGCGGGTGAACGGCAGCGCGTCGGAACCAGCCAGCGCGCCGAGCAGACTGGCCGAAATCATCGTGCCGTTCTCGGCAGCGATCTTTTCCATGTCGAAGGCGATGAAGTGTTTTGCTGCCACCTCCGCCGTCGCGTGCACCTTCGTCGACGAGGCGCGGCCGTCGCCGGGCTCGATCTTTTCCGAAACGGCGGCGATGCGGTGCGAGGAGGTGATCAGCGTCGTGCGCTCGGGCGTAACGAAGCCCCTGATGATGGCGCGGCCGGCCTCCATCAGTTCGGCTGCGATCAATATGTCGACATCGCCCTGCGACGGCGACAGCGCGAAGACCGGCAAGCGGCCGGTGTCGCGCGCCATCTCGACATAGTAGATGGTGGCGCCGGTGCGCTGGGCGACGCCGGCGACCGAGGTCGACTGGGCGACGTAGCCGTTGCGCTCGGCGACGTCGGTGATCCAGTCGGCCAGCACGCCCCCGCCCTGGCCGCCGACGGCCAGCACCGCGAGCTTGATGACGCGCTCGTCTTTTGTGGCGCCCGCCTTCGGGCGCAATGGGGCATTGTGGTCAAGCATCGGCGAACATCAAACGACGGCTTTCGCGACGCCGCTGCATAAGGCCGATCACGGCGCGGCGCGAACTTTCGAGGAAGCGATCCCAGCGGCTCGGATTGTGCACCACATCGGCGCGGTAGAAGGACGGGCAAAGCACCGCCGCATCGGCCACCTCGCCGCAATTGCCGCAGCCGACGCAGCTCTGGTCGATATGTGCGACCGGATCGTCGCGCAGCGGATCGTCGAGCGACTTCACCGATAGCGACGGGCAGCCGGAGAGCCGCATGCAGGCGTGGTCGCCGGTGCAGATGTCCTCGTCAACGCCGAATTTCGGTTTCACCACACGCTCGCCGCCCTTGATCGCCTTGTCGACCAGCGGCTTTTCGCGGCGCTGGCGGTTCAGCATGCATTCCGAGGAAGCGACGATGACCTTCGGCCCCCTCTCCTCGGTCGTCAGCGCCTCGCGCAAAGCGTCCTGCATCTTGCCGACATCATAGGTGCGGTCGATGTGGCGCAGCCATTTGACGCCCATGCCCTTCACCGCCTCGGTGATGGGATGCTTGGTCGATTTCGTCTTGTTGCCGGCACGGGACGAGAGGATGTCCTGGCCGCCGGTGGCGGCGGAGTAAAAATTGTCGACGATGACGATGACGCCGTCGTTCTTGTTGAACACCGCATTGCCTATCGAGGAGGTCAGACCGTTGTGCCAGAAGCCGCCATCGCCGACGAAGGAGATCGAGCGACGCTTGGCGTCGGGCGAATTGAAGGCCGAGGCCGAGGCCGGCCCCAGCCCGTAGCCCATGGTGGTGGCGCCGAGCTCGAAGGGCGGCATGATCGAGAACAGATGGCAGCCTATGTCGGAGGCGATGTGGTGTTTGCCGAGCTCCTGTTCGACCAGTTTTGTCGCGGCGAAGATCGGCCGTTCCGGGCAGCCGATGCAGAAACCGGGCGGTCGTCCTGGAACGACATTGATCAGGTCGGCGGTGTCGACGCCTTCGCCTGATTTGTTCGGTGCGCGCACGTCGCCAGGCAGCAGATGCGGAGCCTCGGCGCGCAGGAAGGAGCCGATGCCGTCGAGCATGACCTGGCCGGTGTATTCGCCGGCCATCGGCAGATGCTCCTTGCCGACCAGCCTGGTGCCGCGCCCGGCCTTGTGCAGCATCGCCGCAAAAGCCTGCTCGATGTAGTTGGGCTGGCCTTCCTCGACGACCAGCACGGCCTGCTTGCCCTCACAGAAGGACAGGAACTCGTCATCGACCAGCGGATAGACGGCATTGAGCACATAGAGCGGCACGTCGGTGTCGCCATAGGTGTCGGCAAGGCCGAGCCGCTGCAGCGCGCGGATGACCGCATTGTACATGCCTCCCTGCATGACGATGCCGACCGAGCCGTGGTCCGATCCAAAGATCTCGTTGATCTTGTTCTTGCGGATAAAATCGACCGCCGCCGGCCATCGCTTGGCGACCTTTTCCTTCTCGTGCAGGAAGGAGGCGGGCGGCAGCACGATGCGGCCGGTGTCGCGGCGCGGCGCCTCCAGCGCATCGGCCACCGACATTGGCGGCCGCTTGTTGTCCTTGGCGATGAAATGGCCATGTACATGGCAGCAGCGGATGCGCACCAGCAGCATGACCGGCGTGTTGGAGGCCTCCGACAGTTCGAAGCCGTCCTCGACCGCCTTGACGATCGACGGCAAATTGGGGCGCGGGTCGAGCAGCCAGACCTGGCTCTTCATGGCAAACGCATGGCTGCGCTCCTGCATGATCGAGGAGCCCTCGCCATAGTCCTCGCCGACGATGATCAGCGCACCGCCGGTGACGCCGCCGGATGCCAGGTTGGCCAGTGCATCGGAGGCGACATTGGTGCCGACGGTCGACTTGAAGGTCGCCGCGCCGCGGATCGGATAATGCACCGAGGCGGCCAGCATGGCGG
The DNA here is from genome assembly GCF_056781675.1 of Mesorhizobium monacense. Lineage (NCBI taxonomy): Bacteria > Pseudomonadati > Pseudomonadota > Alphaproteobacteria > Hyphomicrobiales > Phyllobacteriaceae > Mesorhizobium > Mesorhizobium monacense. Next base: position 5,147,828 of record NZ_CM165567.1, read on the forward strand.
TGGCGGTGGCCTCTGAGGCGCTCGCCTCGAAATGCACGCCGAGCTCACCCAGAATGTCCTGCGCGTCGGCCAGCACGTCCATCAGATGGCTGATCGGCGCGCCCTGGTAGCCGCCGACATAGCCGACGCCGCATTGCAGCAACGCCTTGGTGATGGCGAGGATGCCTTCGCCCGCGAATTCCTCGCCGGCGCCGAGCCTCAGCTTTTCGACTTCCTTGGCAAAAGACCGTTCGGCCATTTTTTCTACTCCTTCCGTTACCGCCGGGCGCTGGCGGCGCGTAGGTCTAGATGTCGTGCTTGCGGATGTTCTTCAGCATCTTCAAGAGCGTGGCGATGAGCGCGGCATATTCGGCGTCATCGACGCCGTCGAACATCGCCTCGAAGGCGTCATGCATGGCCGGCCAGGCGCGCGCGAACAGAGCGCGGCCCTCGTCGGTCATGAACACATGACGGAAGCGGCTGTCGGTGACACCCTGCTCGCGCCGCACCAGGCTCTGTCCCTCCAGCGTGTCGAGCGTCCGGCTCAAGGTCGACTGCTCGATGACGGTGTAAACCGAGAGGTCATTGACGGTGACGCCGTCGGCGACCGACAGCACGGCCAGTGTGCGCACCTGCGGGATGGTCAGGCCCTGCTTGCGAAAATCCTCGCGCAAGGTGGCGTTGTAGCGGCCCATGATGCGGTTCATCAGATAGGGCGCGAATTGCTGCAGGCCGATCTCGCCAAGGGTGGAGATGCGCTGGCGTTTTTCCGGAACCTTCTGTTCCATCACAGCCTCCCCGCCAGCAGGTAGCCGGAGCCGCCGCCCAGGCCGGCGCCGGGATGGGTCGAGGCGCCGATGTGGTAGAGGCTTTTGATGCCGGTGTCGTGGTTGCGGCTGGCCTTGAACGGCCGCCACAGGAACGACTGGTCGATGGTCGAGGAGCCGCCATAGGGATCGCCGCCGACCAGGTTGATGTTCATCGCTTCGAGGTCGGCCGGCGAATAGGCGCGGCGCGCGATGACGCTCTCCTTGAACCCGTCGATATGGTTGGCAAGGATGGCCTCGGCGCGATCGGCATAGGATTCGCGCAGCTCAGCGGTCCACTGGCCGTCGGCCGGAGCCTGCAGCTTGCCGATGGCATCGCCCTTGATATGCCTGGGCGCCTCGGGCAGTTGCAGCCACAGGATCGCCTTGCCGTCCGGACAGCGCGAGGGGTCGAGTGCATGCGGCTGGCCGACGCAGATGGTCGGCACCTCCGGCAGCAGACCGCGCACCGCCTCGTTGCAGGCTTTTGAGACGCCATCGAGCCCCGGCGTCAGGTGCAGCAGCGCGACCTTGTCGAGACCCTCGCCGCGCCATGCGGGCGGCTTGTCCAGGGCATAGTGGATCTGGAAGTTGCCCTTGCCATAGCGATAGTTCCGCACGGCTTCGGCAGACGCCTCCGGCGCATCCTTGCCAAGCAGGCGGCCGTAGAGCTGGGTCGGCGTGACCGAGCAGATGACGCCCTTCTTCGCGTGGACCATCTCGCCCGAAGCCAGTCGCACGCCGGTGGCGCGGCCTCCATCCAGGATGATGGAAGCAACGTCCGATTCAGTGGAGATGACGCCGCCTTGCTCGGTGATCAGCGCCTCGAAGGCTGAAAGCAGGTTCTTCGCCCCGCCCTTCACGATCGGCGCGCCGGCGACCTCCAGCGCAAAGGCGATGACCTTGGCGATCTGACCGGAAAACGCATCTTCCGGTCCGAGACCGGCATGCAGCACCCAGGGCGCCCAAAGCGCACGGATGGTTTCGGATTGATAGGTGCTTTCCAGCCAGCTGCGCGCCGGCACCAGCGCCTCGCCGAGAAAGGCGGCAAGACCGTGCGGCCCGCGCCGCCAGGCGTCGCCAGCCAGCATTTTGGCCGTCGGATAGGACCACAGGCTGCCGCCGAGCAGGCCGAACAACAGGCCGGCATTGCGCTCGATGCCGCCGACGTCGCTGCCGTGACAGTCGCCGTCGCCGGACGCAATCTTGTTAAGCGCCGCGACGTTGGCGACGCGGTCGGTGCTGAGCACGGCATGGCTGCCGTCTGGCCTGAGCACGCCGGTGGGCGTGGCGGTGTGGCAGAATTCCAGCCCATGCCGCGCCAGATCCTTGCCCAGTGAAGCAAAGGCCGGCGAGGTGATGAACAGGACGAAAGTTGTCGCCATCACGTCATGGACGAAGCCGGGTGCGGTGATCTCCTCGGTGCGCATGCAGCCGCCGATGCGGTCGTTGCGCTCGAGCACCAGCACCTTGGCGCCCTTGGCGCCGAGCATCGCCGCGCAAACCAGGGCATTGATGCCGCTGCCGACGATGATGTGATCGGGCGCGTTCATTGTCGGCTGCTCCCCGCCGGCATCAGGTGGGGTTCAAGTGCGCGGGGTAGCGTTCCTTCGCGCCCTCCTCTGTCCTGCCGGACATCTCCCCCACACGGGGGGAGATCAGCCGTCACTGCCACCTTCGCCATGATCTTCTCCCGAAGACCGCCTCCTCGCCCCTATTTCCCTGACACCAAGGCCAGCGCGCGGATCGGGCTGCCGGTGCCGTGCTCGATCTTGAGCGGGGCGGCGATCAGGATCGCGCCCTTCGGCGGCAGCTGGTCGAGGTTGCAGAGGCTGGCAAGGCCATAGCGGTTGGCCTTGTGCATCAACGTGTGCGCCGGGAATGGCGGCTCCATGCCGCCGGCCTTGCCGGCGTCGGTGCCGATCGTCTCGCTGCCCCAGCCCTTGATGTCCTTGCCGATCAGGAACTGGATGGCTTCGGCGGTCGGGCCCGGCGTGTGCGGGCCGGTCTCGTTGGCGTTGAGGAATTCGGCTTCCGAGCCGTTGCGCTTGTACCAGTCGGTGCGCATCACCACCCACTCGCCGGCATTGATGGCGCCGTGCTTGGCTTCCCATGCCTTGATGTGGTCGACGGTGAGCAGGAAATCGTGGTCGGCGGCGGCTTCCTTCGAGCAGTCGATGACATTGACCGGGCCGACGAAATTTTGGGCCGGAATGGTGTCGGTGGCGCCGTCCGGATAATCCTTGCCGGTGATCCAGTGCTGCGGCGCGTCGAAATGCGTGCCCGAATGCTCGCCGAGCTTCAGCCAGTTCCAGGCCCACCACGGACCGTTCTTGTCATAGCGGGAGATCGAGTGGATCTCGACCTTCGGCGTGTCGACGGCAAGCTCCGGCGGCAGCTTGATCAGCGGCGTGTCGGGTCCGAGCGGCGCCGACAGGTCGACCACCTTGATGCCGCCTGAAAGCAACTGGCCGGCGACTTCGCCGAGGAGTTTCTGCGTGTCCATGATCTCAGTTCCCTCTTTGTCGATGATGATCGAGGCTCGTCTCGGCCCTTAATATCCTACTAGACGAAAACATATGCATCTGCAATTATCTTTAAGCATAAAGGAAATGGGTTTGGGGCGTGAGCGAGTTCGACGCCATCTTTGTCGGGGCAGGCCACAACAGTCTGGCATGCGCCGCGCATCTGGCGGTCAAGGGTTGGAAAACGGCCGTTTTTGAACGCAGTGCAGAAATCGGTGGCGCCGTACAGACCCATGAATACACCCTTCCCGGATTCCGCCACGATTTCGGCGCGATGAATCTGAGCCTGTTCGCCGGCTCGGCCTTTCACCGGAAATATGCAAATGAATTGAAAACCCATGGGCTGGAATTCGCCCCGGTCGGTGATTGTTTCGCCAGCGCCTTCCCGGACGGACGCTGGTTCGGCGTCAGCAGCGATCTGGAAAAGACCGCCGCCCGCATCGCCGCCTTCTCCGCCGCCGATGCGGCCACATGGCGCAAGCTGGTTGCGGCTTTCCTCGGGGAGGCCGAGCACCTGTTCCGCCTGCTGGGCTCGCCGATGAGCGCACGTGCCCTTGCCGGCACGGCCTGGAACCTGTGGCGCAAGAAGGGGTTTTCCGGCGCGCTCGACACTGGGCGGTTGCTGCTTTCCTCGCCCCGCGCGTGGATCGAGGAGACTTTCGAATCCCCGCATGTCCGGACCGCACTCGCTGCGTGGGGCATGCATCTCGACTTCGCGCCCGATATCGCCGGGGGAGCCGTCTTCCCCTATCTGGAATCGATGGCCAACCAGAGCTTCGGTATGGTGCTCGGCAAAGGTGGCGCCGACACGATGATCCGTGCGCTCGCCGGCATGGTCACAGCGGCCGGCGGCAAGATCGCCACCGGAGCCGAGGTGGCGGAGATCACGATCGCCGGTGGCCGTGCGACCGGCATACGGCTCGCTTCGGGGGATTTTCATATCGCCAGCAAGGCGGTCATCGCCGGGGTGGCGCCGAAGGCGCTTACCGGCAAGCTGCTGCCTGAAGGTTCCGGCGATGCCGGCTTCGATGCGGCGATGAAGAAATTCCGGTATGCGCCGGGCACGATGATGGTCCATCTGGCGCTCGACGATCTGCCCGACTGGCGCGCCGGGGCCGAGCTTCGGCAATTCGCCTATGTGCATCTTTCGCAGTCACTCGACGCCATGTCGCGCACCTATCAGCAGGCGATGGCGGGCATGCTGCCGGACGAGCCGGTTCTGGTCGTCGGCCAGCCGACGGCGGTCGATCCGTCGCGGGCGCCCGAGGGCAAGCATGTGCTCTGGGTGCAGGTGCGGATGCTACCGGCCGAAATTCTTGGCGATGCGGCCGGCAAGATCGCGCCCGACCACTGGGACAGGGTGAAGAGCGCTTATGCAGAGCGCGTGCTCGACATCATCGAGAGCTACGCACCCGGCCTGCGCCAGAAGATCCTCGGCCGCGCCGTGTTCTCGCCGCTCGACCTCGAGCGAGAGAATCCCAATCTCGTCGGCGGCGACCAGATCTGTGGCAGCCACCATCTGGCGCAGAATTTTTTGTTCCGTCCGGCGCGCGGCTATACCGGCTGGAACACGCCGGTCGCCAATCTGCACCTGACGGGTGCTGCGACATGGCCGGGCGCCGGCACCGGCGCGGCCTCGGGCTTCATGCTCGCTGAACAACTTGGCGGGAGGTAGGATCCAAGAATTTCCAGGGCGAAGGAGGGCAAGGCGCGATTGCCCAAGGAGCCTGAACCCAGCGAACGACAACGACGCCGCGCAGACAAAACCAACAGGGGAACTACCATGACCATCAACAGACGAGACTTGCTCGGATACAGCGCGGCAGCGATCGGCGCGACCGCACTCGGCCTGCCGAAGATCGCCAGGGCGGCAGGCGAACTGACCATCGCCTACAACGTCAACCTGCCGTCCTGGGACCCGACGACCGGACCTTCGGCGGTCAACCCGACCATCCAGGGCCTCTACCAGTCGGTGTTCGACCAGTTCATCCCGCAGAAGCCGGATCTGTCCTTCGCGCCGGGCCTGCTCACCGAATGGGGCTGGAACGAAGACCGCACCAAGATCATGATGACGGTGCGCGACGGCGTCACCTGGCATGACGGCTCGCCGTTCACCGCCGAGGACGTGGTCTGGTCGCTGCAGCGGGCGGGCGACGAAAAGACCAGCAACCCGATCCAGTTCGTCTGGAAGAACGTCAACAACTTCAAGATCGACGGCAACAAGATCACCGGCGATGTCGTGCAGTTCGACCCGGTGTATTTCAAATGGATGTCGTTCCTGACCGGCTACATCATGCCGAAGGCCTATTACGAGAAGGTCGGCGCTGAAGGTTTTGAGAAGGCGCCGATCGGCACCGGCCCCTATATGGTCGACAAATTCGAGCGCAACGCCTTCCTGCGGCTCAAGGCCAATCCGAACTACTGGGGCGATAAGCCAGCCTTCGAGAGCGTGACGATCAAGTTCGTCACCGATGCGGCGAGCCGCGTTGCCGAAATCGAGTCCGGCTCTTCGCAGGTGACGCTCGAAATCCCCTATGAAGAGTATGACCGGCTGATCGCCAAGGACGGGCTCGCCGGCTCGTGCAAGAACGTGTCCGACATCGGCATGATCTTCTTCAACGACATCGAGGCGATGCTGGACAAGAATGTCCGCCAGGCCGCCGTCATGGCGGTGGACAAGGAGCTTCTGGTCAAGCGGCTTCTGCGCGGCTATGGCCAGTCGATCGCTACGCTGGAGACGCCGGAATACACGGCCTTCGATGCCTCGATCAAGGTCGAGCACAATCCGGAGAAAGCCAAGGAATTGCTGGCCGCTTCCGGCTATTCGCCGGAAAAGCCGGTCAAGTTCACGATACAGACGACCAAGGGCTTCAAGCCCAAGGACTACGAGATGATCCAGGCGATCGTCGGCATGTGGCGCAAGGTCGGCATCGAAGCGACGATCGAGGTCTACGAGATCGCCAAGCATTACGAGCTGCGTGCCGCCGACAAGCTGGCGCCGGCAGCCTTCTACAATTGGGGCAACGCCATCGGCGATCCGACGACGTCGACCGGTTTTGCCATGTATGGCCCGAGCCCGCATTCGGTGTGGGACAGCCAGGACCTGATCGACATGATCAATCCGCTGTGGGGCGAGAAGGACGAGGCCAAGCGCATCGCCGGCTGGAAGGCGGTCGACAAATACATCGCCGAGCAGGCCTATGTGTTGCCGCTGATCCAGTATGCGCAGCCGATCGTGCATGCCAAGGGCGTCAATGTCGTGCAGCATGTGTCCGGCGCGCTGCTGCCGGCGCTGATGACCCCGGCCTGATAGCGGCATAGACTGCATGCGCGCCACCGCGAGAGGTGGCGCGCCCTTTTTTCGCCAGACGAACAGGCGACCATGCTTCTGCAAAGATTTCTGATCCGTCTTCTGACGATGGCGATCACGCTGTTCGGCGTCGCGGTCGTCGTCTTTGTCGTCATCCGCGTCGCGCCCGGCGACCCAATCGCGATGATGCTGCCGCCCGGTGCGACCGACGCCGACATCGCCCGGTTGCGCGCGCTCTATGGGCTCGACAAGACCATCGTGCAGCAATTCTTCATCTGGCTCTCCGGCGTCGTGCGCGGCGATTTCGGCACCTCGATCTCGCTCCGGCAGGACGTGCTGGGGCTGGTGTTCAACCGGCTGCCGGCGACGCTGGAGCTCGCCACCGTGGCGCTCCTGATGGCAGTGGCGATCGGCGGCACCGCTGCGATCCTCGGCGCGCGCGAGCGCGGCACGGCGGTCGAGGCCGGCATCGACATCGCCAGTGGGACGGCGCTTTCCATTCCCGACTTCCTGTGGGGGCTGGTGCTGATCCTGCTGTTCGGCGTGCTGATCCCGGTGTTCGATATTTCCGGCCGGGTGTCGCCGCAGCTCGACCTGCCCTTCGTCACGCAATTCTATCTCGTCGAGAGTATTCTGCGGCTGCGCTTCGACCTCACCTGGGATCTCCTCAAACACATGCTGATGCCGGCCGTGGCGTTGGCGCTGCCGCTGGCAGCAATCATCGCGCAGCTTTTGAAACAGTCGCTGAAGGAGGTGCTCGACCTCGATTATGTCGTGCTCGCGCGGGTGAAGGGATTTTCGGAGACGCAGGTCATCCTGCGCGAGGCGTTGAAGAACGCAGCACTGCCGACGCTGACGCTGGTCGGCGTGCAGTTCACCTTCCTGATTGGCGGCACGGTCATCGTCGAGCGGCTGTTTTCCTATGAAGGCCTCGGCAACATGGCGATCGATGCCGTCATCAACCGCGACCTGCCGCTGATCCAGGGCATCGTGCTGGTCTTCGCGCTGCTGTTCGTGCTCATCAACCTTGCCGTCGACATGATGTATGCGCTGCTCAATCCGAGGCTGCGCCATGGATGAGACGCGCATCGCCAGGCGCGGAGTGGGACCAAGGCTGTGGCTTGCCGGCGGCTGGCTGCTGATTGCGCTTGCCGCCGCGATCCTGGCGCCGCTGGTCGCGCCGCAGGACCCGCTGGCGCAGGATTTGATGCTGGAGCGGCTGCCGCCGTTCTGGCTTGACGGTGCGGAACCCGGCTACTGGCTCGGCACCGACAGCCTTGGGCGCGATCTCCTGTCGCGGCTCATCTTCGGCGGCCGCATCGCCTTCATCGTCGCTTTCGCCGCCGCCATAGCCGCCTGCCTGGTCGGCTCGGCGCTCGGCCTGATCGCCGGCTATTTCGGCGGTTGGGCCGACCGCATCATCTCGCGCATCGTGGACATCTGGATGGCCTTCCCGCCGGTGCTGTTCGCCATCCTGCTGGTGGCGGTGCTGGGCACCGGCCTGAGCTCTGTCATCATCGCTATCGCCGTCATCGACTGGACGCGCTTCTGCCGGGTGATCCGCGCCGAGGCGATGGGCCAGTCACGCATGGATTATGTCGAGAACGCCCGCATCGCCGGCTATGGCCGCCTCGGCATCATGCTGCGCGAAGTGCTGCCCAATGTGGTGCCGTCGATCGTTGCGCTGCTGTCGCTGGAAATGGGCATCGCCGTCATCGTCGAGGCGATCCTGTCCTTCGTCAATCTGTCGATCTCGACCGACGATCCGACCTGGGGCGGCATTATTGCCGAGGGCCGGCTGTCGATCCACCAGGCGTGGTGGGTGCTGGTGTTCCCGCTGATCACGCTGATCCTGACCGTGCTGTCGTTCAGCCAGTTCGGCGAGGCGCTGAAGGCCCGTTTCGATCCGGTGCTGAGATGAGCGCCGCTTGCCTCGACATCCGCTCGTTGAGCGCCGTGCTGCCGAACGGCCAGCGCGTGCTGCGCTCGGTGTCGCTCTCCGTCCAGCCGGGCGAGGTGCGCGCGCTGGTTGGTGAGAGCGGCGCCGGCAAGACGATGATCGGCAAGGCTGTGCTCGGCGTGCTGCCATCCAGCGTGCGCGTCGTCGAAGGCGACATGCTGCTGGAAGGCGAAGACCTCGGCCAACTTCAGCCGAAGGCAAGACGCGCGCTGATCGGCGCCCGCACGGCACTGATTCCGCAGGACCCGCTGACCGCGCTCAACCCGTCGCGCCGCATCGGCCCGCAAATGACCGACCGGCTGGTGCGCATCCTCGGCTGGAGCGGCGAGAGGGCCGATCAGCGTATCCGCCAGTTGCTGGACGAGGTGCAGATCCGCGACCCGGAACGGGTGCTGAAAAGCTATCCGCACGAGCTTTCCGGCGGCATGCGCCAACGCGTGCTGATCGCCGCCGCTTTTGCCGCCGAGCCAAGGCTGATCGTCGCCGACGAGCCGACGACGGCGCTGGACGTGACCGTGCAGAAGCAGATCCTGCGCCTGATCGCGCAATTGCAGCGCGACCACGGCACGGCGATCCTGTTCGTCACCCACGATCTCGGCGTCGTCGCCAAGATCAGCCAGAAGGTGTCGGTGCTTTATGCCGGCAAGGTGGTGGAGGAGGCCGACACGGCTGCTCTCTTCACCGCGCCGCAGCACCCCTATACGCGGGCGCTGATGCAAGCCACGCCACGCTACACCGATCCGCTCGCCTCGCTGAAACCGGTCGATGATGCGGTGCTGGCCGGGCTGGCGGCGGAGATCGCTGCTGCCGACCAGGCCTGGAGGCCGCGCCATGGTTGAGCCGCTCATCTCCGTGCGCGGGCTGAAGGTCGCGCTGCCCGACATGACCCGCAAGCCGCTGATCGGCCGGGCGCCGCTGGCCGATATCCTGAAAGGGCTGGATTTCGACCTGCCCAAGGGATCGGTGACCGGCATCGTCGGCGAATCCGGATCGGGCAAATCGACGCTCGGCCGCACCCTGGTGCGGCTGCTAGAGCCCAGCGCCGGCTCGATCAGCTTCGATGGCCGCGACATCGGCCACCTTTCGGAAGCGGGGCTCAGGCCGCTGCGCCGCAATCTGCAGATGATCTTCCAGGATCCGATGTCGTCGCTCAATCCGCGCCGCACCATCTTCAGCATCATCGCTGCGCCACTCAGGCAGAACGGCCTTGGCGACAATCTGAAGGGTCGTGTCGCGGAGGCGCTGCAGCGCGTCGGCCTGTCGCAGAATTTCGCCGGCCGCTACCGCCACCAATTGTCGGGCGGCCAGCGCCAGCGCGTCGGCATCGCCCGCGCCTTGGCGCTGTCGCCGAAATTCGTGCTCGCCGACGAGATCGTCTCCGGTCTCGATGTGTCGACGCAGGCGCAGATCCTCACCTTGCTGGAAAAGCTTGCAGCGGAGATGGGCCTGACGGTCGCCTTCATCAGCCATGATCTGTCGGTGATCCGGCGACTGTGCCAGCAGGTGATCGTCATGCGCGAAGGCAGGATTGTCGAAGCGAGCGCAACCGACGCCCTTTTCGACAGTCCCAAGGACGCCTACACACGCGACCTGATATCAGCCATCCCACTGCCCGAAATCGACCCGGCCTGGCTGGGTACGCTTGCCACGGCAAAGGCACCGATGTGAACTCATTCGCATGCCACACACAGAGCGGGGAATCATTTCGATATAAAACTTTAAGCTTGAAATAATTTCTCGACAGCGCGATACTGAGCGTCAAGAAGCGAAGAGGAGATCGCAGGCATGAAGGTTGCGGTTCTCGGCGGTGGACCAGCCGGCCTCTACTTTGCCATCTCGATGAAGCTCAGGGACGCCGCGCACGACGTGACGGTGTTCGAACGCAACCGCGCCGACGACACATTCGGCTGGGGCGTCGTGCTGTCGGCCGAGACGCTCGAGAACCTCACCAAGAACGATCCGGTGAGCGCCGTCTGGATCAAGAAGTATTTTGCCTATTGGGACGACATCGCCGTCATCCATGACGGCGTGCGCACGGTTTCGACCGGCCATGGCTTTTGCGGCATCGGCCGCAAGCGGCTGCTGATCCTGCTGCAGCGGCGGGCGCGCGAACTCGGCATCAAGCTGATGTTCGAGACCGATATCGCCGATCCGCGCCCGTACATGGAGAGCCACGATCTGGTGGTCGCCGCCGACGGTCTGAATTCGAAAGCCCGCAACGCCTTCGTCGACATCTTCAAGCCCGACATCGACACCCGCAAATGCAAGTTCGTCTGGCTTGGCACGCAGCAAAAATTCGACGACGCCTTCACCTTCATTTTCGAGAAGACGGAGCACGGCTGGGTGTGGGCGCACGCCTACCAGTTCGACAGCGAAACCGCGACCTTCATCGTCGAATGCAGCGAGCAGACCTGGGAGCGCTTCGGCTTCGGCGCGATGACGCAGCGGGAATCGATCGCCGTCTGCGAGCGCATCTTCGAAAAGCATCTCGGCGGCCACCCGTTGATGACCAATGCCAACCACATCAGAGGTTCGGCCTGGATCAATTTCCCGCGCGTGCTGTGCGAGCGCTGGTCCTACAAGAACCTGGCGCTGATGGGCGATGCGGCGGCATCGGCGCATTTCTCGATCGGCTCCGGCACCAAGCTGGCGCTGGAAAGTGCGGTGGCGCTGGCCGACTATGTCGAGTCCGAGCCGGACCTCGAGGCGGCGTTCCGCAAATATGAGGATGCGCGGCGCACCGAAGTGCTGAAGCTGCAGTCGGCGGCGCGCAATTCGCTGGAATGGTTCGAGGAGGTCGAGCGCTATCTCGGTCTCGATCCGGTGCAGTTCAACTATTCGCTGCTGACCCGCTCGCAGCGCATCAGCCACGAGAATCTCAGGCTGCGCGATGCCGAATGGCTGGCCGGTGCCGAGGAATGGTTCCAGCGCCAGGCTGGCGCCGGCGGCAACAGCTTGCGTCGGGCGCCGATGTTCGCGCCGTTCCGGCTGCGCGACATGATGCTCTCCAACCGCATCGTCGTCTCGCCGATGGCGCAGTACAAGGCCGTCGACGGCTGCCCGACCGACTGGCATTTCGCCCACTATGCTGAACGGGCCAAGGGCGGAGCGGGCCTGCTCTATATCGAGATGACCTGCGTCAGCCCGGAAGGCCGCATCACGCCCGGCTGCCCCGGCTTCTATGCGCCGGAGCACGAGGTGGCGTGGAGGCGGCTGGTCGATTTCGTCCATGCCGAAACCGAGGTGAAGATCTGCGCCCAGATCGGCCATTCCGGTGCCAAGGGTTCGACCCGGCTCGGCTGGCAAGGAACCGACGTGCCGCTGCCATCCGGCAACTGGCCGGTGATGGCGCCATCGGCGGTGCCATGGTCGCCGCAGAACCAGGTGCCGAAGGCGATGGACCGTGCCGACATGGACATCGTGCGCGGCCAGTTCGTCGCTTCGGCCGAGATGGCCGAACGCTGCGGCTTCGACATGCTGGAGATCCATGCCGCGCACGGCTATCTGCTCTCCTCCTTCATCACGCCGATCACCAACCGGCGCACGGATCCCTATGGCGGCTCGCTCGAAAACCGCATGCGCTTTCCGCTTGAGGTCTTCCGCGCGGTGCGCACTGTCTGGCCGGCCGAAAAACCGATCTCGATGCGCATCTCGGCCAATGACTGGGTCGGCATCGAAGGCGTCACACCTGCCGATGCGGTCGAGATCGCGCGCATGCTGCATGAGGCCGGTGTCGATATCTGCGATGTCTCGGCAGGCCAGACTTCGGCGTTGGCGAAGCCAGTCTATGGTCGCATGTTCCAGACGCCGTTTTCCGACCGCATCCGCAACGAGGTCGGGATGGCGACCATGGCGGTCGGCAACATCTACGAGCCGGACCATGTGAATTCGATCCTGATGGCCGGCCGCGCCGATCTTGTGGCGCTGGCAAGGCCGCATCTCACCGATCCCTACTGGACGCTGCATGCGGCCGTCACGCTTGGCGACCGCGGCGTCAAATGGCCGGATCCCTATCTACCGGGCCGTGACCAGATCTATCGGCTGGCCGAGCGCGATGCGGCAGCGGGGCTGAAAGTATGAGCGCCGTGCCCTCAATCGCGGCCAGGCATGCGCTTGTCACCGGCGGCGGCTCCGGTGTCGGTCGCGCCATCGCGCTGGCGTTGGCCGGTGCCGGCATCAAGGTCACCATCTGCGGCCGGCGCGAGGCGACGCTTGCCGAAGTCGCCGGAGAGAGCGACCGCATCTTCGGCATTGCCGGCGACGTTACCGATGAGGCGTCGATGACCTCCCTCTACAGCCAGGCGGAAGCGGCGCGCGGACCATTCGACATCGTCGTCGCCAATGCCGGCATGTCCGGCAGCGCGCCGGCGCAGCGGACTTCACTCACCGACTGGCAGCGCACCCTCGACGTCAACCTGACCGGCGCGTTCCTGACGGTGAAGCCGGCGCTGGCCGGCATGGCGGCGCGCAAAGCCGGCCGGGTCGTCTTCATCGCTTCGACCGCCGGCCTGAAAGGCTATGCTTACGTTTCGGCTTATGTCGCCGCCAAGCATGGCGTGGTCGGGCTGATGCGGGCGCTCGCCGCCGAGACCGCCAAATCCGGCATCACCGTCAATGCCGTGTGCCCGGGCTTCGTCGAAACCGAGATGCTGGAAACCTCCGTCCAGCGCATCGTCGAAAAGACCGGTCGCTCGGCCGAGGACGCGCGCACAAGCCTGTCGTCGACAAATCCGCAGGGACGTTTCATCCAGCCGGAGGAAGTCGCCGCCGCGGTGCTGTGGCTGTGCGGCGATGCGGCGGCATCGATCACCGGACAAGCAATCTCAATTTCAGGAGGCGAGACATGGTAGCGGGCCCCCTGCCCACCCCTTCAGGACCCGGCAAGGACCGGCTGCGTCTATGGATACGCCTGCTGCGCGCCTCGCGCACGATCGAGGCGGAGCTGCGCGAGCGGCTGAAGAAGGAGTTCAACACGACGCTGCCGCGCTTCGACGTGATGGCGGCGCTGTACCGTGCGCCGGAAGGCATGCTGATGAGCGACCTGTCGCGCTTCCTGCTGGTGTCCAATGGCAATGTAACAGGCATCGTCGACCGGCTGGTGTCGGAAGGGCTTGTCGCCCGGGCCCGCCGCAACGGCGACCGCCGCACTTCGATGGTGCGATTGACCGAGGAAGGTTCGAAGGCCTTCGCCGTGATCGCCGCCGCGCATGAAGGCTGGGTCGGTGAGCTGCTGGGCAATGTCAGCGAGGACGAGGCGCGCCGGTTGACCGGCATGCTGACCTCGTTCCGCAGCAATTGGGAGGGACGCGAATGACCGCGATGGCAGGCCGCAAACCGCAGCATTTCCTCTGGCAGGTCGAAGGCAAGGTCGCAAAGATCCGACTCGACCGGCCCGAGCGCAAGAACCCGCTGACCTTCGACAGCTATGCCGAGCTGCGTGATATTTTTCGTGACCTCGTCTATGCCGACGATGTCGACGCCGTCGTGTTCCTGCCCAATGGCGGCAATTTCTGCTCCGGCGGCGATGTCCACGACATCATCGGGCCGCTGGTCAAGATGGATATGAAGGAACTGCTCGCCTTCACCCGCATGACCGGCGATTTCGTCAAGGCGATGCTCAATTGCGGCAAGCCGATCATCGCGGCGGTCGATGGTGTGGCGGTGGGGGCCGGCGCCATCATCGCCATGGCCTCCGATATCCGCATCGCGACGCCGGAGGCGAAGACGGCTTTCCTGTTCACGCGCGTCGGGCTTGCCGGCTGCGATATGGGCGCCTGCGCGATCCTGCCGCGCATCATCGGCCAGGGCCGCGCCGCCGAACTGCTCTACACCGGCCGCACCATGACGGGGGCGGAAGGCGAGCACTGGGGCTTCTACAACCGGCTGGTCGATGCCGCGGCACTCGAGGCGGATGCGCTGGAGATGGCCGCGCGCATCGTCTCCGGCCCGACCTTCGCGCATGGCATCACCAAGACGCAGTTGAACCAGGAATGGTCGATGGGCCTGGAACAGGCGATCGAGGCGGAAGCGCAGGCGCAGGCGATCTGCATGCAGACCGGCGATTTCGAGCGCGCTTACAAGGCGTTCGTGATCAAGGAAAAGCCGGTGTTCGAGGGGAATTGAGGATGATTGGTTTTTGCCGAGGCATGGAACGGGGCATAGAAGGAGATATGCATGCCTGACCGTTCCTTCCTCAGCTGGCCCTTCTTCGAGGACCGCCATCGCGCGCTCGCCGAACAGCTCGACGCCTGGTGCGCGAAGAACCTGCCGGGCGATCATCACGATGTCGATGCCGCCTGCCGCGAGCTTGTAGCGAGACTGGGCAAAGACGGCTGGCTGAAGCCGACGGCGCTCGACACCGACAATCCCGCGCCACTCGACGTGCGCACGCTTTGCCTGACACGCGAGACGCTGGCCCGTCATGATGGGCTGGCCGACTTCGCCTTCGCCATGCAGGGGCTCGGCACCGGCGCGCTCAGCCTCTTCGGCACGCCGGACCAGCAGCAATGGCTGGCGAAGACGCGCGCCGGCAAGGCGATTTCCGCCTTCGCGCTGTCGGAGCCGCGCTCCGGGTCTGATGTCGCCAACATGGAGATGTCGGCCACGCGCGACGGCGACGACTATCTGCTGTCGGGCGAAAAGACCTGGATCTCCAATGGCGGCATCGCTGACCTTTACATCGTCTTTGCTCGAACCGGTGAGGCGCCGGGAGCCAAAGGGCTGTCCGCCTTCATCGTGCCGACAGAAACGAAGGGCCTGAGCATCGCCGAAAGGCTGGAGGTGATCGCGCCGCATCCGCTGGCACGGCTCTCCTTCGAAAACGCCCGCGTTCCATCCGCCGCGCTGATCGGCAAGGCCGGCGACGGCTTTCGTATTGCCATGTCGGTGCTCGACGTCTTCCGCTCGACGGTGGGTGCGGCGGCACTCGGCTTTGCCCGGCGTGCGCTTGATGAAAGCATCAAACGGGTGGCTGGACGCAAGCTGTTCGGCGCGCCGATGGCCGAGTTGCAGATGGTGCAGGGCCATATCGCCGACATGGCGCTCGATGTCGATGCCGCCGCGCTGCTCGTCTATCGCGCCGCCTGGACCAAGGACATGGGGGCCGCCCGCGTCACCCGCGAAGCGGCGATGGCAAAACTGTTCGCCACCGACAAGGCACAAGAGGTGATCGACAAGGCCGTGCAGTTGCATGGCGGCGAAGGCGTGCGCAAAGGCCATATCGTCGAAAGCCTCTATCGCGAGATCCGGGCGCTGCGCATCTACGAGGGTGCGTCGGACGTGCAGAAAGTGGTGATCGCCAGACAAGTGATGGGCGCGGCCTGAGGCGGGAAATTATACGGCTAATTGTTTTCGAACCTGGACATTTTGCGAAGTATCGGGAGGCATGACATGCACACCATCCTGCAGCCGGAAGGCTGGGCGAAACCCGTCGGCTATGCCAATGGCGTCGCCGCGCGAGGGCGGCTCGTGTTTATCGGCGGCCAGGTTGGCTGGAACGAGCAATGCCGGTTCGAGACCGATGATTTCGTTGGCCAGGCGCGGCAGACGCTTGAGAACATCGTCGCGGTGCTGGCCGAGGCCGGCGGCAGGCCCGAGCATATCACCTCGATGACCTGGTACTTCACCGACAAGGCCGAGTATCTGGCCAACCTCAAGGGGATCGGCGAGGCCTATCGCGCGGTGATCGGCCGGCATTTTCCGGCCATGGCCGCGATGCAGGTGGTGGCGCTGGTCGAGGATCGCGCCAAGGTAGAAATTCAGGCCACTGCCGTCATTCCTGAATGAATTATCCCCGATAGCCCGCCTGCCTCAACAGGGGCAGCACGCGGTCACAGAAATAGGGCAGTTCCTGCGTGTAGTTGACGAAGGATAGCGCAATCCCCTGGTAGCCGTGCCCGGCGATGGCAATCATGTCGGCGGCGATGGTTTCAGGCGTCCCGATCAGCGGGTAGGTGCCGGCGCCGCCGGCGAAACGCTGCCGGTAGCGGTCATAGGCATGCGGGTCATGCGACTGCGAAAACTCCTTCTTGCCGGCCATGTGGGCGTCGACCGCGTCGTGGTCGGCCATATCAACGGCATAGCGCGCGTAATAGGCTTGCGCCTCCTCCATCGTCTCGCGGCAGACGACATGCGCTACCGTGTAGACGCCGACATCACGGCCCACCTTGTCGGCCCGTTCGCGGATGTCGGCGACGTGCTTGCCGGCATCGGCCATTTCGGAAAAGGTCGTGAACAGATAGTCGCATTTGGCGGCGGCGAAATCCCGGCCCGGCCCGCCGAAGGCGGCGTTCATGGTCACCGGCCGTGGTCGCTGCAGGCTGGCCGGCCGGCTCACTGCCTCCTTGAGATGATAATATGTGCCTTCGTAATCGAGAGGCTCATTCGAGGCGTAAAGTTTTTCCAGGATTTCGATCCATTCGGCCGCCTGGTCGTAGCCCTTCTCGACCAGAGGCGTGCCGAACATGCCGAATTCCTTAGGGTTCCAGCCGCAGACGATGTTGAGCCCGGCGCGGCCCTGGCTGATGTGGTCGACCGTCGCCAGCGCCTTGGCGGCGTAGAGCGGATGCACCAGCGGCACA
Source organism: Mesorhizobium monacense (assembly GCF_056781675.1). Classification (NCBI taxonomy): domain Bacteria; kingdom Pseudomonadati; phylum Pseudomonadota; class Alphaproteobacteria; order Hyphomicrobiales; family Phyllobacteriaceae; genus Mesorhizobium; species Mesorhizobium monacense. The sequence continues at coordinate 5,164,987 of NZ_CM165567.1, forward strand.
TGCACGGTCATGAACAGGCCGATCTGTTCGGTGGCCATGCTGAGTGCCGCCGCCCAGGTGAACGTCTCGAACGACCACTCGCGCACCTTGTTGCGGCCGCCAAAACCGCGCCAGCGCGCGATCGGCAGCATGAATTCCAGCCCGGCGCGGTCGGCGATCCGGGCCGCCGTCAGATTGTCCTGCCAGCTTGCCGTCCAGCGTTCCGGCACATCGGTAATGGCAAGCCCGCCATCGGCATTGGTGGAAAAGACGCCAAGCTTCAGTCTGTTCGGGCCGTGCAGGGGATGGGCTTTGATCATGTCGCGAACTCTTAGGCAGAGACGGCACGCTACGGCTCCGGGAAAATATTTCAAGCCTGAAATAGCTTCGCTCGATCGTGGTTTGCGGATATGGATTTGGGCTGGATGAAAAAGGGGATCGGCATGAGCGAATTCCGCCAGAAATGCATCGGCAAGACGAACGTCATTGGATCGTTCGCCGCCATACCGCATGCCGTCGCGGTGGAGGTGATGGCGCCGTCCGGCCTCGATTTCCTCTGTATCGACTGGGAACATGCCCAGATATCCAGGGACATGATCGAGAACATGGTCCGGGCCGCCGACGTGCATCGCGTTCCCGCCATGGTGCGCGTCCCCGGCCACCAGCCGGAAGCGATCGCGGCAGCGCTGGACAGCGGTGCGCAAGGTGTCCTCGTGCCGCGCATCTCGACTGTTGGCCAGGCCGAGGCCGCGGTGAAGGCTTCGCACTATCCGCCGCAAGGTGAGCGCGGCGTCGGGCCGGGACGGGCCGCAGGCTATGGCTACCGCATCCCGGAGTATCTCGCTCAGGCCAACGCCAGGACGGTTGTGGCTGTGCAGGTGGAGACCGCCGAAGGGCTCGCCAACATCGAGGCGATCGCAGCAGTGGACGGCGTCGACGTGATCTTCGTCGGCCCTGGAGACCTTTCGGTGTCGATCGACGCGATCGGCCCGAAAGGCGCCGACAAGCTCAACGCGGCGATCCGGACGATCATCGGCGCGACGATCGCACACGACAAGGCCGCCGGCATATTTTGCGCCAAGCCTGAGGATATCGCCCAATGGGCGGCCACCGGCGCCAGCTTCTTCGTCCTGGCGAGCGACACGATGTTTCTCGGTGCCGGCGCTGCCGCCAACTATGCCGCGGCACGCGCCGAACTGGCACGAGACGATCGCCGGTAATTCGGCCTGAAGTGCATCGCCGGTGGTACAGCGGAAAACTTTTTAAGCTTAAAACTTTTGCCTTGAAAAGTCCGGCGCTTTGGATAAGCATTCAATATCGATCGTGGCTGCCGTGCCGGACGGGCTTGCCGGCAGTCCTGTCGAGGCGTTCAGGGTGCGAGGTTCAGTCCTTGTCGTTCATGCTGCCCCAGTCATCGTCTCTGGCCAGCGCGCGTTACGCTTTCGATGGCGTGCGCGCCCAAATTCGCGATCTGCACACCGAAAACATCGCCAACCTTGCCGTGCGCGCCCGCGAATTGGGCGACGTGATCGCGCTCTGGTACGGCGAAGGCGACATGGTGACGCCCGCCTTCATCCGCGACGCGGCCAAGGCAGCGTTCGATGACGGCCTGACCTTCTACGTGCCCAACATGCGCGGCCACGGCCCGTTGAATGAGGCGCTGTCGGAGTACCAGACGCGCATCCACGGCCGGCCGATCCCGATTGCGCGCACCACCGTCACGCCCGGCGGCATGCAAGCCCTGTTCCTGGCGCTGGATCTGCTGGTCGATACCGGCACCAATGTCGTCTACGTCGCGCCGCAATGGCCCAACATCCACAACGCCATCCATTTGATCGGTGGCGAGCCGCGCCCATTTTCACTCGACTTCAAGGGCGACTGGCAGCTCGATCTCGACCGGCTGTTTGCCACCTGCGATGCGCGTACGCGCGCGATCTTCCTGTCGACGCCGTCCAACCCGACGGGCTGGACCGCGTCGCGCGAGGAGATGCAGGCCCTGCTCGATTTCAGCGGGCGCACCGGCATCTGGATCATCTCCGACGAGGTTTACGGCCGGCTCTATTTCGACGGCGACGTGGCGCCCTCGATCCTGCAAATCGCCGAAGATGGCGACAGGGTGCTGTCGGTCAACAGTTTCTCGAAAGCCTGGGCGATGACCGGCTGGCGCGTCGGCTGGCTGACTCATCCCTCTGATGTGGCCGACCAGCTCGGCGCCATGACCCAATATATCAACAGCGGGACGGCAGCCCCGATCCAGGCTGGTGCCGTCGCTGCGATCCGCCAGGGCGAGCCGCTGGTCGAGGAGATCCGGCAGCGGATCAAGACCGGCCTCGACCTTGCCTATGGCAGGCTGGCCGAGATCCCCGGCGTCGTCCTGCCCAAAAGGCCGCGCGGCGGCATGTATGCGTTCTTCGCGATGGAAGGCGAAAGCGACGCACGTCACGTCTGCGCCAAAATTCTGGAAACGGCGCATGTCGGGCTGGCGCCCGGCCATCTGTTCGGAAGCTCGGCAACGGCCTTCCTACGCATGTGTGTCTGCCGTGACCGCGACCAGATAGCGACCGCGCTCGATCGCATGGTCGCTGCCATGAATTGACGCCCTGTCGGAAACGGGGCGGCAAAAAACCGTGCGGGACCAACCCGCCCGTTCAACAACAGAGGGAACTCCAATGAGCTTCACGCGTCGCAACCTGCTTCTTCTCGCTGCCGCCATCGGCATCGCCGCCGGCCCCGCCACCGCCTATGCCGCGGATGTGCTCAATGTCGGCGCCTATCCGACCAATCCGCCGTTCGAATACAAGAACGAGAGCGGCACGTTCGAGGGCTTTGAAGTCGACATCGTCAACGAAGCGGCAAAGCGCATCGGCATGACCACGGAAATCGCCGATCTCGGTTTCCAGGCACTGTTCGCCGCCACCACGTCAAAGCGCATCGACGTCGCCATCTCGTCGATCACCATCACGCCGGAGCGGCTGAAGTCGCAGTCCTTCACCCAGCCCTACTATGATTCCGACATGGGCATTGCCACCAAGACCGACAGCCCGATCAAGGCCGAGGCTGACCTCAAGGGCAAGATCATCGGCGTGCTGTCGGGCTCGACCGGCGAAACCTGGGTCAAGGAGCACCAGGAGGCTGACGGGTTCAGCGATGTGAAGGGCTATGACACGCAGCAGAACCTGCTGCTCGATCTCAGCGCCGGCCGCGTCGATGCCGCCGTCAGCGACATCCCCGGCATGGAATACTCCTTCACCAAGATGAAGGACCTCACCGTCAAGGAGCGCATCAAGACCGGCGAACAGTATGGCCTGATGATGACCAAGGATCACCCGCTGCTCGGCAAGCTGAACGACGCGCTGAGCGCAATGAAGAAGGACGGCACGATCGCCGCGATCCACAAGAAGTGGTTCGGCAGCGACGCGCCGGCCGATTCTTCGACCGTCAAGGAAATGCCGCTGCCGAAGGCCTGATCGGCAGGTTTTGCTGCAATCGTGCCGGCTCTCCAGGCCGGCACGATTTCATGGCGCCGCCGCGCATGCTCCCCGTCCGTAAGGGCCGCACAGCACTTTGATTTAACGCACCAGCGCCGGCTATCGCGCAGTCTCGCCGCAAGCGCGACGGATTAGTTTCAACTTGAGCATCCTTTGCTCTAGCGTCGCGGGACGCCAACCGTTTCGGGAATGCTCCCATGTCGCTGCTGGACACCTTCTTCAACGCCGACGTCATGATGTCGAGCCTGCCGGCGCTGCTGCGCGGCTTCCTGAACACGCTGCTGCTCGGGATCCTCAGCATCGGCATCGGCATCCCGATCGGCCTGGCGATCAGCCTGGTGCGGCTCTACGCACCGAAGCCGCTGCGGCTGCTGGCTGTCGGCTACATCGATATCTTCCGCGCCATGCCGGTGCTGGTCGTGCTGATCCTGATCTACTACGCGCTGCCGTTCCTCGGCATACGCCTGTCGTCCTGGACGTCCGCGGTGACGGCGTTCGCGATCATCATGGCGGCCTACTCGGCCGAGGTGTTCCGCTCCGGCATAGAGAGCATTCCGAGCGGCCAGTTCGAGGCGGCGCAAGCGCTCGGCCTGCCGTTCCTGCTGACCTTGCGCAAGGTGGTGCTGCCGCAGGCGATCCGCGTGGTCATTCCGCCGATGACCAGCAATTGCGTTTCGATGTTCAAGGACACCTCGCTCGCTTCCACCGTGGCGCTGCCCGAACTGCTGAAGGAAGCGACCAACGCACAGTCGCTCTACGCCAATCCCTCGCCGCTGATCGGCGCGGCCCTGGTCTATCTCATCTTCCTCTGGCCGATGGTCCGCCTCGTCAGTCTGCTTGAACGCCGCTTCAAGACCGAAAAGACGCGCTGACCGCCGCCAACAGTTTCCCATCTACCAAGCACTTCGCAGGAGACGTCCGTGAACAAGCATCAAACCGCCAATGCGAACAGCGCCGCCGGCGCGTTTCCGGTGGAGGCCATCCGCGCGATGTTCCCCGCACTGCAGCGGGCTGGCGACTTCATCTTCCTGGACAATGCCGCCGGCGCGCAAATCCCGCAGAGCGTGCTCGACGCGGTGACCAACCATCTGGTAGCGCACAATGTGCAGCGCGGCGGCCGTTATGGCCGCAGCGTCACTGTCGACCAGTCGGTCGCCGATGCCCGTGAAAGCGTGGCGCTGCTGATCAACGCCTATAGTCCATCGGAAATCTGCTTCGGCATGAACGCCACCTCGTTCATCCGCCTGGTCAGCCTCGGCATCGGCCAGATGCTCGCCAAAGACACAGAACGCGACGAGATTGTCATCACCGACATGGACCACGACGCCAACATTGCGACATGGCTGGCGCTGGAATCGGCTGGGGCCAGGTTCAAATGGTGGCGCATGCGCGAGGACGGCAATCTGCATGTCGACGACCTGCGCCCATTGGCTTCCGAGCGCACAAGGCTCGTCGCCTGCACGGTAACGGCGCATTCGATCGGCTCGATCGTCGACGTTGCTTCCGTGGCGAAGATCGCGCACGCGGCGGGCGCCGAAGTGTTCCTCGACTGCGTGCATTACGGGCCGCATGGGCTGATCGACGTGCAGGCCTGGGATTGCGACTATCTGGTCTGCTCCGGCTACAAGAATTTCTCGCCGCATATGGGCTTCCTGTGGGGCCGCTTCGAAACGCTGAAGCGGCTGCCGACCTTCCGCGAGGATTTCATCCCCGACGAGCCGCCCTACAAGGTCGAGGCCGGCACCTTCATCTACGAGAACGTCTCCGGCATGGATGCCGCCGTGCGCTATCTGGAATCGATCGGCCGCAATCTGTTGCCCGAGAACAACCGGTCGCGGCGCGACAACATCGTCGCCGGCATGAACGCCATCCGTGATTACGAGCTGGTGCTGGCGCGCGAGATGTTCGCCGTGCTCAAGAGCTGCAATGCCACGATCTACGGCGTCGCCGACGAGGCCCGCATTCACGAGCGCGTGCCGACCTTCTGCTTCAACATCGGCACGCTGTCGCCGCAGCGGATCGTCGAGGAAATGGCCGAAATGCAGATCGGCATCCGCGATGGCCACATGTATGCGCCGCGGCTGATGAAGCGCCTCAACCTCTCGATGGACAGCGGCGCCATCCGCGCCTCGCTGGTCCACTACAACACGGTGGATGAAGTGCGCCGCTTCGGCGAAGCGCTGCGCACGATCATCGCCAAGTTGTCGTGAGCAGTTTTTTGCGACGACGATCGATTAGACCAGGTGTGTCGAGATTCAGGTCAGGCCGAGTCGAGAATGGTGGGTTCCGAGAACCGGAGCGCAGCGTACTTTAGGTACGTGAGCACCGGAAGCGGAGGAAGCCGCCATTCGCAGGCCGGCCTCACCTGAATATCGGCACAGCTGGGTCAGGCCGCCGCCTTCTTTGCCAGCCTTGCCTTGATGCTGGCCACGTCGGCGCGAGGCGTCGCGGCGAACAGCGTCCTTGTGTAGCTGTGCTTGGGGTCGGCAAAGACCTCGTCGCGCGAGCCGTATTCCACCGCCTCGCCGAAATACATCACCATGACGTCGTCGGCGATGTAGCGCACCACCGACAGATCATGGCTGATGAAGACATAGGTCAACTGGAACTCGTCCTGCAGGTCGGCGAGCAGGTTGAGCACCTGCGCCTGGACCGACAGGTCGAGCGCGGAGACCGGCTCGTCCAGCACCAGCAGGCTCGGGTTCAGCATCAGCGCGCGGGCAATGGCGATGCGCTGGCGCTGGCCGCCCGAGAACATGTGCGGGTAGCGATTGTAGTGCTCGGTGCCGAGGCCGACCTTCTTCAGCATCTTCATGGCGAGGTCGCGGCGTTCTTCGGCAGGCTTGTCGGTGTTGATCAGCAGCGGCTCGCCCAGCACGTCGCCGATCTTCTGGCGCGGATTGAGGGAGCCGTAAGGGTTCTGGAAGACGATCTGCACCTTGCGGCGCATCTCCTTCGTCAGCCCGTCCCTGGCGATGTCGATCTTGTTACCGTCGATGAACAGTTCGCCCGATGTCGCCGGATCGATCAGCGTGATGATGCGCGCCAGCGTGGACTTGCCGCAGCCGCTCTCGCCAACGATGGCCAGCGTCTTGCCCTTGTCGACGCTGAAGGAGACGCCCTTGACCGCATGCACGGTGCGTGCACCGCGGAACAGCCCGCCACCGACATGGTAGTCGCGCTTGATGTTCTTGCCTTCGAGAACCCTGACGCTCATCGGGCGGCTCCCGTGGCTGCCCCTGCTGCGGAGGGCGCCGGTTCGAACAGCATGTCGGACACGGTCGGCAGCCGGTCGCCGACGGCATTTTCCGGCAGCGCCGACAGTAGCGCGCGGGTGTAGTTGCTCTTCGGGCTTTCGAAAAGCGACAGCACGTCGGCCTCTTCCATCTTGCGGCCCTTGTACTGGACGATGACGCGGTCGGCGGTCTCGGCCACCACGCCCATATTGTGGGTGATCATGATCAGGCCCATGCCGTATTTGGCCTGCAGCGAGACCAGCAGGTCGAGGATCTGCTTCTGGATGGTGACGTCGAGCGCAGTGGTCGGCTCGTCGGCGACCAGAAGCTTCGGATTGCAGGCAATGGCAATGGCGATCATGACGCGCTGGCACTGGCCTCCCGACATCTGGTGCGGGAAGGAGTCCAGCCGCTCCGCCGGTTCGGGAATGCCGACCTGCTTCAACAACTCGATGGCGCGGGCACGACGCTGGGCTTTGTCCATGCCCATATGGAAGCGCAGCACCTCCTCAATCTGGAAACCGATGGTGAAGCAGGGGTTGAGGCTGGCCATCGGCTCCTGGAAGATCATCGACATGTCCTTGCCGACGATCTTGCGCCGCTCGGTAGGGCTCATCTTCAGGAGATCGCGGCCGGCAAAGCTCATCTTGTCGGCCGTGACCGTGGCCGTCCACGGCAAGAGCCCCATGACCGCCAGCATCGACACCGACTTGCCGGAGCCGCTCTCGCCGACGATGGCCAGCACTTCGCGCTCCTCGACGTGAAGCGAAACGCCATCTACCGCGCGGAACGGACCGGAAGCAGTCTGGAACTCGACGACGAGATTCTGGATGTCGAGCAACGCCATCACGACCTCCTGAGCTTCGGATCGAGCGCGTCGCGCAGGCCGTCACCGACCAGATTGATGGCGAGCACGGTGATGAGGATGGCGAGGCCGGGGAAGGTAACGACCCACCAGGCGCGCAGGATGAATTCACGCGCCGAGGCGAGCATGGTGCCCCATTCAGGCGTCGGCGGCTGGGCGCCGAGACCGAGGAAGCCGAGGGCCGCCGCCTCGAGAATGGCGTTCGAGAATGACAAAGTGCCCTGGACGATCAGCGGCGCCAGGCAATTCGGCAGGATGGTGCGAAGCATCAGCCTGAGATGTCCGGCACCCGCAACCTTCGCGGCCACGACATATTCGCGGCTCTTCTCCGCCATGACGGCGGCGCGCACCAGTCGGGCGAAGTGCGGCTGCAGGACGAGCGAGATCGCAAGCATCGCATTGAACAGGCCAGGACCGAGGATGGTGACCAGCACCAGCGCGAGCAGCAGAGACGGAAAGGCGAGGATCAGGTCCATGACGCGCATGATCGCCACGTCGACCCAGCCGCGGAAGTAGCCGGCAAGCAGGCCGAGCGTGATGCCGCCGAAGAGCGATAGGGTGACCACGACCGCACCGATGAGCAGCGAGAAGCGCGCGCCGTAGAGCAGGCGCGAGAGCATGTCGCGGCCGACCGCGTCGGTGCCGAGCAGATATTGGGTGCTGCCGCCAGCCTGCCATGACGGAGGTCTCAAGAACGCGGTCTTGTCTTGGACATCCGGCGCATAGGGCGCCAGCACCGGTGCAAGCACTGCCGCCACCACCAAAAGGATGAAGACGAACAGGCCGATGACGGCGCCACGGTTCACCGAGAAATAGTGCCAGAAGGTCCTGAACCCCAACATGCGGTCTGGGCTGGCGGTAAGCGGCGTGATTTCAGTCGACTGGCTCATCATGCCGCCCGTATGCGCGGGTTGATGACGGCGTAGAGCACGTCGACGATCAGGTTCACGGCCATGACGATGAGCGCGATCAAAAGCAAGCCTGACTGCACGACGACATAGTCGCGCTTGAAGATGGAATCGACCATCCACTTGCCGATGCCCGGCCAGGCGAAGATGGTTTCGGTGAGGATGGCGCCGGCGAGCAACGTGCCGACCTGCAGGCCGATGGTGGTCACGACGGGGATCAGCGCGTTGCGCAAGGCATGCACGCCGATGACGCGGGTCGAGGAAAGACCCTTGGCGCGGGCGGTCCGCACATAGTCCTCGCCCAGCACTTCGAGCATGGCCGAGCGCGTCTGGCGGGCGATCACCGCCAGCGGGATGGTGCCGAGCACGACCGCCGGCAGCACCAGATGGCTCAATGCCGAGCGGAAAGCATCCCATTTGCCGTAAAGCAGGGTGTCGACGGTCATGAAGCCGGTGATCGGCTTGAAGAAGAATTGCAGGCCGATACGGCCGGAAACCGGAGTCCAGCCGAGATAGCCGGAGAAAAAGATGATCAGCAGCAGACCCCACCAGAAGATCGGCATGGAATAGCCGACAAGGGCGGTGCCCATCAGCGACTGATCGAACCAGGAGCCGCGTTTGACCGCTGCGACGATGCCGGCCGGGATGCCCAGCACCATGGCGAAGATCAAGGCGAAAACAGAGAGCTCGATGGTTGCCGGGAAGAGCGTCATGAAATCTTCGATGACCGGGCGCTTGGACGAGATCGACACGCCGAAATTACCGGTCGCGGCATCGCGGACATAGTGCGCATATTGCTGCCAGATCGGCAGATTGTAGCCGAACTGTTCCTTCAGTTCTTCGTAGCGCGCGGGCGACACGCCATGCTCGCCGGCCATGGCAAGGATGGGATCGCCGGGCAGCAGCCTGACGAAAGCGAAGGCACAGATGGTGATGCCGATCAGCGTCGGGAGCACCAAGACGATTTTGTGGAGGAGATATCGGAGCATCTTGATAAAGGGGGCGGCGCTTGATTGCGCGCCGCCCGCCTAACAGTTCTATTCGGCCTTGTCGACGCCGTCGAAGCGATGAATGCCAAGCGGGTCCATCATGAAGCCGGTGACATTTTTGCGCACGACTGCGTAGACCTGGCTGTGTGCCATGAGGAAGGCCGGGGCCTGCTTCTGGAAGACAACCTGCGCCTGCTCATAGAGCTTGGTGCGTTCGGCCTGGTCGCTGGTCTTCTTGGCCTTCTGGATCAGGTCCTCGAAGTCCTTGTCGCACCAGCTCGAATAGTTCGACACGCCGATGGCCGAGCAGGCGAACAGGGTGGCGAAGAAGTTGTCCGGATCACCATTGTCACCGGTCCAGCCGATCTGGAAGGCGCCGGGGCGTTCCTTCTTCTTGCCTTCCTCGCGATACTTCGTCCACTCGTAGCTAACGATCTCCGCCTTGACGCCAACCTTGGCCCAGTCAGCCTGGATCAGTTCGGCGGCACGCTGGAAGTTCGGGTTGTAGGGACGGACGCGATCGGAGGCCCAGAGCTGGATCTCCTTCAGCCCGGCATCGGCCAGCACCTTCTTGGCCGCTTCCGGATCATAGGCGTCGGACTTCACGTCCTTGTCCCACGACCACATGGTCGGCGGGATCAGATTGTCGGCCGGCGTGGCGCCGGCATCCTGGAACAGCGACTTGATCAGCGATTCCCGGTCGATCGCCTGGTTGAGCGCGTGGCGCACCTCCGGCTTGTCGAGCGGCGGGATGGTGGTGTTGTAGCTCATATAACCGATGTTCAGGCCGGCCTGATCCATCAGGGTCACGTCCTGGTTGGCCTTGATCGTGCCGATGTCGGCAGGATTCGGATAGGGAGCGATGTCGCACTCGCCGGCCATCACCTTCTGGATGCGGGCCGTCGCGTCGGGCGTGATGGCGAAGACGAGATCGTCGATCTTTTCCTTGCCCTTGAAGTAGTCCGGGTGGGCCGCATAGCGGATGACCGAATCCAGCTGGTAGTCGACGAACTGGAACGGACCGGTGCCGATCGGCTTGGTCGAGAAATCGGCCATCTTGCCGGATTTCTCCAGCTGCTCGGCATATTCCTTCGACACGATCGAGGCGAAGTCCATGCCGAGATTGGCAAGCATCGGCGCGTTCGGCTCGGTCAGCGTCAGCTTGACGGTCAGATCATCGACCTTTTCCCACTTGGCGACGTATTTCGGCATGTCCATGCCGGTGTAGTAGTCCCAGGTCAGGTTCGGCAGGTACTTCTCGCCGTTCCAGGGGTTTTCCTTGTTGAACTGGCGATCGAAGGAGAAGACGACGTCGTCGGCATTGAGGTCGCGCGTCGGCTTGAAATAGTCGGTGGTCTGGAACTTCACGCCCGGATGCAGGTGGAAGGTATAGACCAGGCCGTCGTCGGAGATTTCCCACTTGTCGGCGAGACCGGGCTCGATCTCGGTGCCGCCATGCTTGAACTCGACCAGGCGCGAATAGACCGTGCGCGACGAGGCGTCGAAATCGTTGCCACCCGTTGTGGTACCCGGGTCGAAGTTGGCCGGCGATGCCTCCGAGCAGTAGACCAGCGTCTTTGCGCTGGCCACGCCGCTGAGGACGCTTGCAGCCAGCAACGCGGCTGCAAAAGTCAGTTTCTTTTTCATTGAGCACTCCCTGATGTTCTGCCAAGCCCCTCTATCAGGCTCGCGAAGCGCGCATATAAGCACCGTTTTTCTGGCTTTGGAACACCTCGTTTGCGTACCCCATGGTAAGCAGAAAAAAATTCCGCTCATACGATAAATCGCAGAAAAATCTGGCAGATTCCACCGATCACGACATTATTAACGACCTCATTTTTTTATTGATCCGCGATGCGTTCGACGGCGCCGCCGCAGGGCCTTCGATTGGTCGCGCGTGTCTGAAGATATCGGTCCGGGCCGGCACGCCCGGAGAAGATTTCGACGGCAGATCTTTCCCGTTCTGCCGCAAGGGCAAGACTTGCACGCTCGCCGATAGTCGCAATACATAGGTGGCATGCTGGATTTCTTGGGGAATCCGCAACCGCTGCAGCGGAGGACGTTTCTGTCAATCAGAGGCGACGCGGCACGAAGCAAAGATCGAGGGAGGGACAGGTGGCAAAAGCAGCAAAGACAACGGCTCCGGCGAAGGCAAAGGCCGCTTCAAGGCCGGCCGCCGGCTCCGACAAGGCGAAAGCGCCAGCCGCCAAGACCGCCGCGCCGGCCAAGCCGAAGGCGGCAGTTGCGCCGGCGAAGGCAATCGCAAAGCCTGCGACCAAAACCGCGGCTGCAAAGACATCCAAGCCGGCTTCTGGCAAGCCGACCGCCGCGAAGGACGCGGCCAAGCCCGCCGCTGCCAGCCCGGCCGCCAAGGCGACATCGGCAAAGCCTGCGTCGAAGCCTGCAGCCGACCCGGCCAAGCGATTGCCTAAGGCGCTGACCGCGCTTGCCGCCGGCCTGCCACAAAAGCCATGGCTCGCCAGCTATCCGAAAGGCGTCCCGGCCGAGATCGGACCCCTGCCCTACAGTTGCATCGGCGACTTTCTGGTGGGCGCCTGCAAGCAGTTTGCCGGCCAGCCGGCATTCGTGTGCATGGGCAAGTCGATCACCTATGCCGAACTCGAACGGCAGTCGGCTGCCTTCGGCGCCTATCTGCAATCGACAGGACTGCAGAAGGGCGCGCGCGTGGCGCTGATGATGCCGAACGTGCTGCAATATCCGGTAGCGATGATGGCCATCTTACGCGCCGGCTATACGGTGGTGAACATCAATCCGCTCTACACGCCGCGCGAGCTGGAGCATCAGCTGAAGGACTCAGGCGCGCAGGCCATCGTCATCCTCGAGAATTTCGCCAACACGCTGCAGGCGGTGATCGCCAGGACGGCGGTCAAGTATGTCGTGGTCGCCGCGATGGGCGACATGCTTGGCGCGCTCAAGGGGACGATCGTCAACCTCGTCGTACGCCGGGTGAAGAAAATGGTGCCGGCATGGTCGCTGCCCGGCCATGTCAAATTCAACGCGGCCCTGAAGGACGGCGCCGGCATCGCCTTCAAGCCGGCCAAGGTCGCGGCAGACGACATCGCCTTCCTACAATATACGGGCGGCACCACCGGCGTCTCGAAGGGCGCGACGCTGCTGCACTCCAACGTGCTCGCCAATGTCGCGCAGAACGCGCTCTGGCTCGAGGATGCGTATACGGTCCGGCCGAGACCGGCGCATGCCAACTTCGTCTGCGCGCTGCCGCTCTACCATATCTTCGCGCTGACCGTGAACGCGCTGATGGGCATGCAGCAAGGCGCCCAGAACGTGCTCATTCCGAACCCGCGCGACATCCCCGGCTTCGTCAAGGAGCTGCAGAAATACCCGATCCACATTTTCCCGGGCCTCAACACGCTGTTCAACGCTCTGCTCAACAATGAGGATTTCCGCAAGCTCGACTTCAAGCCGCTGGTGCTGACGCTGGGCGGCGGCATGGCGGTGCAGAAGGGCGTCGCCGAGCGCTGGAAGGCGCTGACCGGCTGCCCGGTCAGCGAGGGCTACGGACTGTCGGAAACCTCGCCGGTGGCGACCGCCAACAAGTTCAGCGCCGGCGACTTCACCGGCACGATCGGCCTGCCGCTGCCCTCGACCGAGATCGCCATCCGAGACGACGACGACAACAACGTGCCGCTCGGCGAAGTCGGCGAGATCTGCATCAAGGGTCCGCAGGTGATGGCTGGCTACTGGAACCGGCCGGACGAGACCGCCAAGGTGATGACCAAGGACGGTTTCTTCAAGTCGGGCGACATGGGCTTCATGGACGAGCGCGGCTACACCAAGATCGTCGACCGCAAGAAGGACATGATCCTGGTCTCCGGCTTCAACGTTTATCCGAACGAGCTGGAAGAGGTCGTGGCCCAGCATCCGGGCGTGCTCGAAGTGGCGGCGATCGGCGTGCCGGACGAGCATTCGGGCGAAGTGCCGAAGCTGTTCGTGGTCAAGAAGGATCCGGCACTGACCGCCGAAACCTTGACCGCCTATTGTCGCGAGAACCTGACCGGCTACAAGCGGCCGAAATACATCGAGTTCAGGACCGAACTGCCGAAGACACCGGTGGGCAAGATCCTGCGCCGGGCATTGCGGGACTAGGCGCGATTTTGAACGACGGCCCCGGCAACGGTGGGATAGCGGATAGTCGACGTCCCGAACCGGCGGCGTTTATCAAGGCGAACATGCGCCTTATGCCTGTTCCGGCGATTCCCGAAATCCGGCTCTACACGGCCCATCCGGCAAGCGGCCTCCGGCGGCTTACCGAGTGGCGAGACAATGGGGCCGAGTCGCAAGACGAGATCGAGGCCGACGAGCCTGAACCGCAGCCGCCCTACTGGGCCTATGCCTGGGCGGGCGGCGCGGTGCTTGCCCGCTACATACTCGACCGGCCGCAGACGGTGGCGGGGCGGCGCGTGCTCGACCTCGGCGCCGGTTCGGGCCTCGTCGGCATCGCCGCGGCAAAGGCCGGCGCCAGCACGGTGATCGCGGCCGAAATCGACAGCAACGGTGTTGCCGCACTTGCCCTCAACGCGGCGGCCAATGGCGTCGCTATTACCTTGATCGGTGAAGACATCACCACCGGCCCGCCGCCGGCGGTCGATCTCGTTCTTGCCGGCGACGTGTTTTACGGCCGTGAGGTTGCCCTACGGGTTACACCGTTTCTCGACCGCTGCCTGGCAGCCGGCATCGATGTGCTGGTCGGCGATCCCCGTCGCGCCGATCTGCCGCTGTCGCGGCTGCGGTTGCTCGCCGAATATCAGGTGCCAGATTTCGGCGACGCGAAGGGTGCCGCGAGCAAGCCGAGCGGTGTGTTTCGCTTCGAGATGGAAGATCGCTAGAGCGCGAGCGCCTTCGATGCACACGGCTTTGGGGTCAGACCGTCTCCTTGACCCGCGCCGAAAGAAAGCCGGGCAGATCGGCAACCGAATCCAGAACGACGTCGGCGATCGACGACAGCGATTCGCGCGTGCCGGTACCGGAGAGTACGCCGACCGCCAGCCCGCAGCAGCCGGCCCGCGCCATTTCGAGGTCGTGGCGGTTGTCGCCGACCATCGCGATCTCCGCCGGCCTGAGCCCGGTCAGGTCGCAAAAGGCGAGGATCGTATCCGGCGCCGGTTTCGGCCTTGCCACGGAGTCGTAGCCATAGGCGGCGTCGAAAAGCTGCGCCACGCCGAGCGTCACCAGGGTCTTTTCGGCGCCGCTGGTCGAATCGTTGGTGGCGACGCCCAGCCTGTAGGATCTCTTGTGAAGCGCCCTCAGCGAATCGACGATTCCGGGCAGCTCCACCGCCATGGCCGAGCCCTGGACCGAGGTGATCTCGTTGAAGCGGGCGACGGCAAGCATCTGGTCCTCGTCGGACAGGCGCGGGAACCAAAGCTCGACGACATCCATGTTCGAGCCGGAGGCGAAGATCGAATCGGGCTTGAACCGCTTGTTGACGAAATCGAAGCCGGCCGCGGCAAGCAGCCTGTCGGCCTTCCAGCGATCGCCTTCGGCGGCGTCCATGGCCATGAAATCGGCAATGCCGAGCCATGTCGCGTTGAAGTCGACAAGCGTGCCGTCCTTGTCGAACAATATGCCCTTGATATCCGCCAAACTTTTCACTCCTGACCGCGCAAGCGGTGAATGTGTTCCACCAGTCCGGCAGTCGAGGCGTCCCGCTTTGCGGCATTCTCCTTGCCTTCCACGACAGGCAGCAGGCCGGTCGCAAGTTCCTTGCCGAGTTCGACGCCCCACTGGTCGAAGGAATTGATGTCGAACAGCGTGCCCTCGACAAAGACGCGATGCTCGTAGAGCGCGATCAGCCGACCGAAGGTGCGCGGGTCAAGCTTCCTGTAGAGGATGGTCACCGACGGACGATCGCCCGAGAAGACACGGTGCGGCGCGATCTTGTCGACATCGGCCGGCTTCATGCCCTTGGCCAGCATCTGCGTGCGCGCTTCCTCCAGCGTGCGGCCCTTCATGAGGGCTTCCGACTGGGCCAGGCAGTTGGCGAGCAGCAGGTCGTGATGGTGCTTGAGGTCGGGTTCGTGGCCGACGGCGGCGGCGAGGAATTCGACCGGAATGACGTCGGTGCCCTGGTGCAGCAACTGGAAGAAGGCGTGCTGGCCGTTGGTGCCGGGCTCGCCCCAGACCAGTGGGCCGGTCGGCGTGGTGACCGCGCCACCGTCAAGGGTCACGCTCTTGCCGTTCGATTCCATGTCGAGCTGCTGCAGATAGGCCGGCAGCCGCGACAGGCGCTGGTCGTAGGGGATGACGGCTCGGGCCGGATATTTGCAGACCACGCGGTGCCACCAGCCAATCAGCCCCATCAGCGCCGGCAGGTTCTCTTGCAGCGGCGCGGTGCGGAAGTGCTCGTCCATCTCATGGGCGCCGTCGAGAAAGGCGCGGAAATTCTTCGGGCCGATGGCGATCATCACCGGCAGGCCGATGGCGCTCCAGACCGAGTAGCGGCCGCCGACCCAATCCCAGAAGCCAAAGACGCGGTCGGCCTCGATGCCGAACTTCGCCACCAGGTCGAGCGCGGTCGAGACGGCAGCGAAATGCTTGCCGACGGCTTCCTTGCCGAGCGCCTTCTGCACCCATTTTCTGGCCGTCTCGGCATTGGTCATCGTCTCGACCGTGGTGAAGGTCTTGGAGGCGATGACGAACAGCGTGGTTTCGGCGGACAGGCCCTTCAGCGTGTCGTGGATATGGGCGCCGTCGATGTTGGAGACATAATGCGCGCGCGGCCCGTCGTGATAAGGCGCCAGCGCCAGCGTCGCCATGGCCGGGCCGAGATCGGAGCCGCCGATGCCGATGTTGACGATGTCGGTGATCCTCTTGCCGGTAGCGCCGGCCGCCTTGCCGGAGCGCACGGCGTTGGCGAAGGCCCCCATGGCGTCGAGCACGGCGAGGACCTCTGTCTTCACATCCTGCCCGTCGAGCACCACGCCCTTGCCGCTGAGGTTGCGCAGCGCCGTGTGCAGCACGGCGCGACCTTCGGTGACGTTGATCTTCTGACCTGAGAACATAGCGGCGCGCCGGCCCTCGAGGTCGGCGGCCCCGGCCAATTTCTCCAGCAGGTCCATCGTCTTCGCGTCGACCGCGCATTTCGACCAGTCGAGCAACAGGTCGCCGTCGGTGGCGGAGAATGTCTCGAAGCGCTTGGGATCGGCGGCAAAGGCCTCGCGCATGCTGCCGGACGCGGCTGTGCGATGATCGCGCAACGCGGCGAGCTGTTTTTGAAAGGACGATTGATCCACTGCAAACTCCGAGACCTGAGCCATCATTACGGACCGGATGTTTCCGGCGCGTGTCGTCGCGACAATGTATCGAGCCGAATTCCATTCGTTTCAATGGGCGCGATGACGCAGTGCGTCACGCCACGATGAGGCCACGTGTCACGCCGCAATGAGGCGTCGCCTCACGCTTGGATGCCGCACTCCGCCAGCAGTGCAGCATCAAAATCACGTGAAGGATCACTGGCATAAATCCCAGCGATCAGAAAAATTGATTGGCGCAACCCCTTGTGCCACGGTTACGTTCGGCTGGTCCAGCCAAGCGAAAAAGGCTGGCCATCGAGGAACATTTCCCATGCCACAGCGTAACGACACGGCCATATGGTCCGGCCTGTTCCGGATTTCTGCGGAATCCGGGCAGACCCTGCAGGCGCAGATCCGTCAGGCGATCGTCGCCGCCATCCTCGACCGGCAGATTGCCGCTTCGATGCCGCTTCCGTCCTGCCGCATCCTGGCCGAGAAACTCGGCGTCGCCCGCGGCACGGTGGTGCTGGCTTTCCAGCAGTTGGTCGACCAAGGGTTCCTGGTGGCACGCGAACGGCGCGGCCATTTCGTCAACCCGGACGTGCTGGCGACGCCGGCCAAGCCGCACCAGAAGGCGCCCGACCAGGCCAACGAGATCGACTGGAAGGCGCGCCGGCAGATCGCCGCCAGCGACATGCCGCCGCCGGCCAAGCACGACAATTGGATCAAGTCGTCCTACCCCTTCGTCTACGGCCAGTTCGACCCGGCGCTGTTCCCGACCGCCGAATGGCGCGAGTGCAACCGCATGGCGCTGGCCGTGCTCGAGATCCGCAACTGGGCCTCCGACATGGTCGACCGCGACGATCCGCTGCTGATCGAGCAGATCCAGGCGCGGCTGCTGCCGCGGCGCGGCATCTTCGCCAACCCGGATGAGATCATCGTGACGCTGGGCGCCCAGAACGCGCTCTACATGCTGGCTACGCTGCTGATGACCAAGGGCTCGAAGGTGGCGATGGAGGATCCCGGCTATCCCGACGCCCGCTCGATCTTCCGGCTGGCGGGCGCCGACATCCAGCCGGTCCCGGTCGACCAGTCCGGCATCGTCACCTCGTCCATCCCCAACGATTCCGGCTTTGTCTTCGTGACGCCCAGCCACCATTGCCCGACCATGGTGCCGCTGTCGGCGGAGCGGCGGCAGGACCTTCTGGCGCGCGCCAACCGCCACAACCAGATCATCATCGAGGACGGCTATGACAGCCAGCTTCTCGACGAAGCACCGCAGCAGGCGCTGAAGAGCCTCGATCGCTCAGGCCGCGTCGTCTATGTCGGCTCGATGTCGAAGACGCTGGCTCCCGGCCTTCGGCTTGGCTACATCGTGGCGTCGGCCGGGCTGATCGCCGAGCTACGCGCGTTGCGCCGCTTCATGCTTAGGCATCCGCCGGCCAACAACCAGCGCGCCGTCGCGCTGTTCCTGTCGCTCGGCCATCACGAGGCGCTGGTGCGGCGGCTGTCATCCGCCTTCGACGAGCGGCGCAAGCGTCTGGTCCATGCGATTTCCGCCTTCCTGCCGGAATGGCGCTCGACCGACTCGGCCGGCGGCACGTCGCTCTGGCTCGAAGGGCCGCGCGGCACCGATTCGCGCGGCCTGGCCGAGGCGGCTGCCTCGCGCAGCGTCATCATCGAACCCGGCGACCGCTTCTTCGACAGGACCGAAAAGCCGTCGCGTTTCATGCGCTTGGGCATTTCCTCGATCGCGCTGCAGCACATCGAGCCCGGTATTCGCGAGCTGGCGACGGCGGCAGGCCGCAGGCCGGCGGCAGCCTGACAGGCTGCTTGGAGCCAATTTACAACGGGGCCGGAAACGGCCCCGTTTTCTTTAGCGCCCTGGCATATGCGACGGGACCCGCTGGCTCATAGGCTGTGCCAATGCCGGCGGCATAGTCGATGCATAAAGGGGACGAAGCAGGCCGATGGTGGACCAACCACCGCCTCCTGCTTCGCAGCTAAAGGTGGAGTGCCTCCATGTCAGTGGCTCTTGAGAAGCAGGATGCGTCGACGGACCAACGTTCGCGGCGCTCTGGCGGGCGCGAAGCGCGCCGCGCGATGCGGGCGGCACCGCTTGCCGACGACATCAGACCGGTGCGCGCCGGCCTCGAAGGCGGCAGCTATGGACCGCTCGGCGAGAACGATCGCGAGCGCATTCATGAGGCGGTGCTGACGCTGCTGGAGACGGTCGGCTTCGCCAACGCCATTCCTTCCTGCATCGAAGCGCTGACCAAGGCCGGCGCCAGCTATGGCGATGACGGGCGTGTCCGCTTCCCGCGCGCGCTCGTGCTGGACACGGTCAAGAAGGCGGCACGGCATTTCACCCTGCACGGCCAGGACCCCAGGCACGACATGCTGATCAAGGGCAAGCGCGTGCACTACGGCACGGCCGGGGCCGCGGTGCACCTGGTCGATGTCGAAAAGCGCGAATACCGCGAGTCGCTGCTGCAGGACATTTATGACGCCGCCCGCATCGTCGAGGGACTCGACAACATCCACTTCTTCCAGCGGCCGATGGTGCCGCGCGACATTCCCGATCCGCTCGATATGGACTTCAACACGCTCTACGCCTGCGTGATGGGAACGTCCAAGCATGTCGGCACCTCGTTCACGGTGCGCGAGAACGTGCAGCCGGCTCTCGAGATGCTCTACGCGATCGCCGGTGGCGAGGAAAATTTCCGCGCCCGGCCGTTCGTGTCGAACTCGAACTGTTTTGTCGTGCCGCCGATGAAGTTCGCCGAGGACGCCTGCGGCGTGCTCGAAGCCTGCGTCGAGGGCGGCATTCCGATCCTGCTTTTGTCGGCCGGACAGGCCGGTGCCACTGCTCCGGCGGCGATTGCCGGCGCGGTGGTGCAAGCGGTGGCCGAAGTGCTTGCTGGCCTCGTCTATGTCAACGCCATCAAGCCCGGCCACCCGGCGATCTTCGGCACCTGGCCGTTCGTCTCCGATCTCAGGACCGGCGCCATGTCGGGCGGCTCGGCCGAGCAGGCGGTGCTGACCGCGGCCTGCGCGCAGATGGCGCAATTCTACGACCTGCCGGGCGGCTCGGCCGCCGGCATGACCGATTCGAAACTGCCCGACATCCAGTCCGGCTATGAAAAAGGCATCACCGATGTCATGGCCGGCCTTGCCGGGCTCAACCTCGTCTACGAATCGGCCGGCATGCATGCCTCGCTGCTCGGCTTCTGCCTGGAAAGCCTGATCATCGACAATGACATGCTGGGCCACTGCCTGCGCTGCGTGCGCGGCATCGAGGTGACCGACGAGGCGCTGTCGATCGACACCATCGCCGATGTCTGCCTGAAGGGACCGGGTCACTATCTCGGCAACGAGCAGACGCTCAGGCTGATGCAGACCGAATATTTCTATCCGGCCGTCGGCGACCGCTTTTCACCGAAGGAATGGAACGAGAAGGGCCGGCCCGACATATTGCAGCGGGCGATCATCGAGAAGAAGCGCGTGCTTGCCGAGCGCTTCCCGCGCCACGTGCCTAAGCTGGTCGACGACAAACTGCGCGCCCGCTTCGGCGAGATGATCAAGCTGCCGCGCGGAAGCATGTGCGGCTAGGACCGCTTTCAGATCATTCAGCGCTGAGTCCATAGCCCTCGACGACGTCGGCGCTGATCAGTTTTGCATGTAGCGTCATCAGCACGATCTGCGCATCGAAGCTGTCGCCGGTCTCAAGCGCCGCCTCGATCCGCCGCTCCGCCTCAAGCCTCGCTTCCCGTCCATTCGCCTGCTCGAACGTCTCCGCTCCGGCGATGCAGTAGCTGCACAGTTGTGCCACGGATGAATAGGCCTGCTCCGGCGGCTCGTCCGGCCAGCGATCCTGCATCAGATTGACGATGGTAAGCTTGACGCCCTCGGGCACCAGGGCAGGATGAAGATCGGCGCCGCGCAACGCGGCATCGAGTTGCCTCAGGTCGCCCGAGCGGCCGAACATGCCGAGGAATCCGAGAGAAGAGCGCCGTCTGGTCATGATGGTCCTGTTCCGCTTTCAGACAATATGGGCACCGCGCGCCGCTATTGCACATAGGGACGCATTGCCCGGATAGATTGGGAACCTATCTGGCGTAGCTGCAAACATGAGCCTGGCTTCGCCGACCATCGACGGGCAGGGCAATTCTGCGAGGAGACCCCACGATGAAGACCTATCACGGTAGCTGCCATTGCGGCGCGGTGCATTTCGAGGCCGATCTCGACCTCGCCGAGGGCATCCGCAAATGCAACTGCAGTTTCTGCTGGAAGCTCGGCTACAGGAAATCCTTCACGGCCTTCGAGGCGCTGCGCGTAACGGACGGCCGCGACCGGATGCGGGAATACAAGGCGAGCCCATCCAACTGGCCGGAAGGCGATATCAACCACTATATGTGCCCGAACTGCGGCGCGAATTTCTTCTCCCGCGGCTACCTCGATTTCATGGGCGGCAATTTCTGGGCGGTGAATGTCGCCTGCCTCGACGACGTCACCGAGGAGGAACTCGCCGCCGCACCGATCATCTACGAGGACGGCAAACGCAACCGGCAGGACCAGCCGCCCGAGATCACCGGATATTTGTGAGCGGTCCCGGACCAACCCAGGAGGCCCGTCGTCAGGCTTAGAGCGGTTCAGCTTTTGGTAGAATCGCCGACCCGCTCTAAGTATTTGTTTTTACGCAATTCCGGACGGAAAACCGCCGCGCACTTTTCCTGGAGTTACTCTAGATCAGGCGTAAATGGCGGCTTGATCAGATCAAGCCGCCATTTGTCGTCCGCGATGGGCCGCTCAGTGGTTGTCGCGCGGCACACCCCTGGTGTGCGCCACATCCTGGTATTTCACCGCCGGCTTCAGCACCATTCCGGCCGAGAACTGGTCGACCATGCCGCGCTGGATCTCCTGCCACGGCGTCTGGTGTTGCGGGTAGTGAAAGCCGCCATTGTTCTGCAGCGCCGCACGCCGCTGCGCGATCTCTTCGTCGCTGACGAGGATGTTGGCGGTGCCCTTGTTCAGGTCGATGCGGACACGGTCGCCGGTCTTGAGCAGCGCCAAGCCGCCGCCGATCGCCGCTTCCGGCGAAGCGTTGAGGATCGATGGCGAGCCCGACGTGCCCGACTGGCGGCCGTCGCCGATGCAGGCCAGCGCGTGGATGCCCTTCTTGATGAGATAGGCCGGCGGCTGCATGTTGACGACCTCGGCACCGCCCGGATAGCCGATCGGGCCGGCACCGCGCATGAACAGGATCGTGTGCTCGTCGATGCCTTGCGCCGGATCGTCGATGCGCGCGTGGTAATCCTCCGGTCCGTCGAAAACCATGGCGTTGCCCTCGAAGGCTTCCGGGTCCTTCGGATTGGACAGATAGCGCTCACGGAATTCCGGCGAGATGCCGCTGGTCTTCATGATCGCCGAATCGAACAGATTACCCTTGAGGTTGATGAAGCCGGCATTGGCCTTGAGCGGCTTGGCGACGGTGTGGATGACGTCGGCGTTCTCGTTGGCCACGCTGCGGCAATTGTCGCCGATCGACTTGCCATTGGCGGTCACGGCGTCGGGGTGCGGCAACAGTCCGGCCTTCAGCAGTTCGGCCACCACGGCCGGCACGCCGCCGGCATGGTGATAGTCCTCGCCGAGATATTCGCCCGTCGGCTGCAGATTGACGATCAGCGGCACATTGAGGCCGACCGTCTGCCAGTCGTCATTGTCGAGCGGCACGCCGAGATGGCGGGCGATGGCGTTGAGATGGATCGGCGCGTTGGTCGAGCCGCCGATGGCCGAATTGACGACGATGGCGTTCTCGAACGCCTGCCGCGTCATGATGTCGGACGGCTTCAAATCCTCATGCACCATCTCGACGATGCGCCTGCCCGTCTCGTAGGAAATCTGGCCGCGCTCGCGATAGGGCGCCGGAATGGCGGCCGAACCCGGCAACTGCATACCCAGCGCCTCGGCCAGCGAGTTCATGGTGGTGGCGGTGCCCATGGTGTTGCAATAGCCGGTGGACGGCGCCGAGGAGGCGACGATGTCCATGAACTCGTCATAGTCGATCTCGCCGGCCGACAGGCGCTGGCGCGACTCCCAGACGATGGTGCCGGAGCCGGTGCGCTTGCCCTTGTGCCAGCCATTGAGCATCGGGCCGACCGACAGCGCGATGGCCGGAATGTTGACGGTGGCCGCCGCCATCAGCATTGCGGGCGTGGTCTTGTCGCAGCCGATGGTGAGCACGACGCCGTCGAGCGGATAGCCGTACAGCACCTCGACCAGGCCGAGATAGGCAAGGTTGCGATCGAGTGCCGCGGTCGGGCGCTTGCCGGTCTCCTGGATCGGATGGCACGGGAATTCGAAGGGGATGCCGCCCATCGAGACGATGCCTTCGCGCACGCGCTTGGCCAGTTCGATATGGTGACGGTTGCAAGGCGACAGATCCGACCCGGTCTGAGCGATGCCGATCAGCGGCTTGCCCGACATCAGCTCGGCCCGCGTCAGGCCGTAATTCAGGTAGCGCTCCAGGTACAGCGCCGTCATGCCGGGGTTATCAGGGTTGTCGAACCACTCCTGCGAGCGAAATTTCTTCTTATCTGTGGGGGCGCCGGCCATCATGGTCTCCATATTTGTAGGACAAATCGATATGGCAACGCGCGGAAGCAGGCAAGAGGCATGCGCGATCCGAACCAACACTTTGGTGCGATAGACACAACGGCGCCCCTGCGCTAGGGCTTCGGGCCAATCTTTCCGGGAGGTTTTTGATGGCTTTGGTGATCGAAGGCGAGGAACGCATCGCCGCACCCCTGCAAAAAGTGTGGGAAGCGCTGAACGACCCCGAGATACTGAAGGACACCATCCCCGGCTGCCAGAGCCTCGAAATGAAGTCGGCCACCGAGATGGCGGCGACCGTGGTGCTGAAGATCGGGCCGATCAAGGCGACGTTCAACGGCGAAGTGATGCTGAAAAACCTCAAGCCGCCGCATTCCTACACGATCCAGGGCGAGGGCAAGGGCGGCATCGCCGGCTTCGCCAAGGGCGGCGCCGACGTGACGCTGACTGCCGATGGGCCGGACACGACGGTGCTCAAATACGCTGCCAAGGCCGATGTCGGCGGCAAGATCGCCCAGCTCGGCAGCCGGCTGATCGAATCGACCTCGAAGAAGCTGGCCGGGCAGTTCTTCTCGAGCTTCGGCGAGAAGGTGGGCGGCTGAGCCGCGCCCGCCTTACTCGAACACGATGCTTGGCACCGCAGCCTCGGCAGCGCCGCGCTCCTCATTGACCCTGTCCCAGACCTTCGCCGCGATATCCCGATAGATCTTCGCCTCGGCGCCCTCCGGCTTCGACACCACCACCGGCGTGCCGGCATCCGAGCTTTCGCGGATACCCATTTCGAGCGGCACTTCGCCGAGGAAGGTGACGCCGAGGCGTTCGGCCTCGCGGCGGGCGCCGCCATGGCCGAAAATGTCGTAGCGCTTGCCGGTGTCGGGAGCGAGGAAGTAGCTCATGTTCTCGACGATGCCGAGCAGCGGCACGTCGACCTTCCTGAACATGTTGAGGCCTTTGCGCGCGTCGATCAGCGCCAGGTCCTGCGGCGTCGAGACGATGACGGCGCCGGCCAGCGGCACCTGTTGGGCCATGGTCAGCTGGGCGTCGCCGGTACCGGGCGGCATGTCGACGACGAGCACATCGAGCGCACCCCACTCGACCTCGCGCAGCATCTGCGTCAGCGCCGACATCACCATCGGGCCGCGCCAGATCATCGGCGTCTCCTCGTCGACGAGGAAGCCCATTGACATCACCTTGAGGCCGTAATTCTCCATAGGCTTCAGGATCTTGCCGTCGACGGTCTGCGGCCGGCCATGAATGTTGAGCAGCCGCGGCATGGACGGGCCGTAAATGTCGGCATCGAGCACACCGACCTTCAAACCATTGGCGGCAAGCCCAAGCGCCAGGTTGACGGCGGTGGTCGACTTGCCGACGCCGCCCTTGCCGGAAGCAACCGCGATGATCGCCTCGATGCCGGGCACGCCGCGCTTGCCATGGCTGTGCGAGGCCGGTGCCTGCGGCGCGGGCCGCGCGGGTGCTGCCGGCGGTGCCGGCCGTGGTGCGGGACGCGGCGGAACCGGAGCCTCCATGCCGCCGCCCTTCTTCTCAGCCGTCAGCGCGACGATGGCGCCGGCAACGCCGGGGATCGCCTTGACCACCCGCTCGGCGGCGGCGCGCAGCGGCTCCATCTCCTGCGCACGGGCGGCGGGAACGGTGATCGAGAAGAACACCTTGCCATCGGCGATGAAAATCTCGGAAACCATGCCGAGGTCGACGATGTTGCCGGTGAAGTCCGGCCCGTTGACCGTCTTCAGGCGCTCGATGACGATTTCCTTGGTAACGGACATCAGGTCTTCCTTATGCAAGCTTGCGCCTGAGATAATGCAGTTTCCGGGCAGAACCAAGCCGTGGAGCAATAGCCGGCCTGGTGTGCCTCGAAAAACGACCGGGGCTGTCGGATTTGCCTGATCGATGGTCGCCAACCATCCGCTGCGACCTATCTCAATGACCAGCATGAGCACGATATCAAGGGAAGGTGACGATCATGCTCGCAAACAGCAATGCGACGGCCAATCTGGCGGTGAAAAACCTGGCGAAGGCAAAGGCCTTTTATGAAGGCACGCTGGGCCTCAAGCAGGTGGACGATATGGGCGACGAACTGGTCGTCTACAAAAGCGGCGACACCGTCATCAACGTCTATCATTCCGAGTTCGCCGGAACCAACAAGGCGACGGCCGTGACCTGGACGGTTGGCGACGAGATCGGCAATGTCGTCAAGTCGCTGAAATCGAAGGGTGTCGCTTTCGAGCACTACGAGATGCCCGGCCTGACGCTCGAGGGCGATATCCATGTCGGCTACGGCATGAAGGTCGCCTGGTTCAAGGACCCGGAAGGCAACATCCTGAACCTGGTCGACAAATAGGCAGCTAGGCGGCGCGGGCATGATCTGGCGCAGCTGCCTTGCGCCGGTTAGCTTGCGCCGATGATCGACAAGCTGGAATTCTTCATCGCGCTGGCCAAGGAGGAGCATTTCGGCCGGGCCGCGGAAGTGTGCGGCGTGACGCAACCGACGCTTTCGGCCGGGATCAAACAGCTGGAAGGCCAGCTCGGCGTGATGCTGGTGCTGCGCGGCTCGCGCTTCCAGGGGCTGACACCGGAAGGTAAGCAGGTGCTGGTGTGGGCACGACGCATCGTCGGCGACAGCCGCGCCATGCGCGAGGAAATGCGGGCGGCGCGGCATGGCCTTTCCGGCAGCATCCGCATCGCCGCCATCCCGACGGCACTTGCCATGGTGGCGCGGCTGACGACGCCGTTTCGCGAGAAACACCCGGGCGTCACCTTCTCGGTGCTGTCGCGAACCTCGATCGAGGTGCTGTCGCTGCTCGGCAATTTCGACATCGATGCCGGCATTACCTATCTCGACAACGAGCCGCTGGGGCGGGTGATCAGCGTGCCGCTCTATGACGAGCGCTATCAACTGATAACGGCGGTCGGAAACCCCTATTCCGACCGCGACAAAGTGACATGGGCGGAAATCAGCCGGTTGCCGCTCTGCCTTTTGACGCCGGATATGCAAAACCGCCGCATCATCGACCAGCATCTGGCGGAGGCCGGCGTGCAGGTGCGGCCGACGCTCGAATCCAACTCGATGATCGTCTTGTTTTCGCATATCCACACCGGCAAATGGTCGTCGATCATGCCGCTCAACCTTGCGGAAACATTCGGCTTTTCCGAGCCGATCCGGGCCATTCCGATCGTCGAGCCTGATGCCAGCCATACCGTCGGGCTGGTGGCGACGCCGCGCGAGCCGCACACGCCGCTGGTGCAGGCGCTTCTGGACGAGGCGATGGCGCTGGCGGACGATTTCCACACCCGCCGCTGAGCTAGACAGTGCTGGCTGAGTGAGCTTGATAGAAAATTTCTATCAAGCAACGGATCAGCTTTATTGATTTCAGGGGTTTCCTCTGATTTTGTAAAGACTTAGCGATAAAAGCTATCGACCAGGGAGGGCGCTGCATGACGATGCAGCCTGCAAGTACCGAGATCGCATCGCGCACGGCGGCGATCGTCCAGGAGTTGAAGGACCTCGAAGGTCCGCTGCTGCCGATCCTCCACGGCATCCAGGAAGAGTTCGGCCATGTGCCGCACGACGCGCTGCCGGTCATTGCCGATGGGCTGAACCTCTCCAGGGCCGAAGTGCACGGCGTCGTCACCTTCTATCATGATTTCCGCGCCAAGCCGGCCGGCCGGCACGTGCTCAAGCTCTGCCAGGCGGAAGCCTGCCAGTCGATGGGTTCGGATGCCGTCGCCGCCAAGATCAAGCAATTGCTCGGCATCGATTTTCACGAGACCACCCACGACGGATCGGTTACACTGGAACCGGTCTATTGCCTCGGGCTTTGCGCCTGTTCGCCGTCGGCAATGCTGGACGGCGAGGTGATCGGGCGGCTCGATGACGAGAAGATCGAAGAGATCGTCGCGGAGGTACGCTCATGATCCCGCGCATCCACATTCCTGGTGACTCCGGCGCTCTGGCGCTCGGCGCCGAGAAGGTCGCAAAGACGATCGCCAAGGAATTGGCCGAACGCGGCATCGAGGCCAAGATCGTGCGCAATGGTTCGCGCGGCGCCTATTTCCTCGAACCGATGGTCGAAGTGGCGACCGCCAATGGCCGCGTCGCCTATGGACCGGTCAAGCCTTCCGACGTGAAGAGCCTGTTCGACAGCGGCTTCCTCACCGGCGGCCCCCACAAGCGCTGGCTGGGCGCGCCGGACAAGATTCCGTTCCTGGCCAAGCAGACCAGGTTGACATTCGCGCGCTGCGGCATCAACGACCCGCTGTCGCTCGATGCCTACAAGTCGCTCGGCGGGCTGAAGGGCCTGCAGAACGCGGTGGCCATGGCGCCGGCCGACATCGTCAAGCAGGTCACCGAATCCGGCCTGCGCGGCCGCGGCGGCGCCGGCTTCCCGACCGGTATCAAGTGGAAGACGGTGCTCGATACCGCTGGTGAGCGCAAATACATCGTCTGCAACGCCGACGAAGGCGACAGCGCCACTTTCGCCGACCGCATGATCATGGAGGGCGACCCCTTCGTGCTGATCGAAGGCATGGCGATCGCCGGCATCGCCACCGGCGCGACCAAGGGCTTTGTCTATATCCGCTCGGAATATCCGCATGCGGTGGCGACGATGAACCGGGCTGTCGAGGTCGCCCGCAAGGCAGGCGTGCTCGGCACCAATGTGATGGGTTCGCCCAACGCCTTCGACATGGAAATCCGCGTCGGCGCCGGCGCCTATGTCTGCGGCGAGGAAACCTCGCTGCTGAACAGCCTGGAAGGCAAGCGCGGCGTGGTTCGCGCCAAGCCGCCGCTGCCTGCGATTCAAGGCTTGTTCGGCAAGCCGACGGTGATCAACAACGTCATCTCGCTGGCCTCGGTGCCGATCATCATGGACAAGGGTGCCGCCTTCTACAAGGATTACGGCATGGGCCGCTCGCGTGGCACGATCCCGATCCAGATCGCCGGCAACGTCAAGCATGGCGGCCTGTTCGAGGCGGCCTTCGGCATGACGCTCGGCGAGATCGTCGACGATATCGGCGGCGGTACCGCCACGGGCCGGCCGGTGAAGGCGGTGCAGGTCGGCGGACCGCTCGGCGCTTACTTCCCGCGCGCTTTGTTCGACACGCCGTTCGATTACGAAGCCTTCGCCGCCAAGGACGGGCTGATCGGCCATGCCGGCATCACCGTGTTCGACGACACCGCCGACATGCTGAAGCAGGCGCGCTTCGCCATGGAGTTCTGCGCCATCGAAAGCTGCGGCAAGTGTACGCCCTGCCGCATCGGCTCGACACGTGGCGTCGAGACCATCGACAGGCTCGCTGCCGGCATCGAGCCGGAGAAGAACCTCGCTCTGGTCACCGACCTCTGCAACACGATGAAGTTCGGATCGCTGTGCGCGCTGGGCGGCTTCACGCCTTATCCAGTGATGAGCTCGATCACCCATTTCCCCGAAGATTTCAAGCCGGCGCCGGCGCGCGTGGCGGCTGAATAGGAGCTGGCAGATGAACATCAAGGCCGACTTCCCATCGCTCATCGAAGAGATCGATTTCGGAACCCCGCAATCCATTGCGGAAAAGCAGGTCACGCTGACCGTCGATGGCCGCAGCATCACCGTGCCGGAAGGCACGTCGATCATGCGGGCGGCGATGGAAGGCGGGGTCGAGATACCGAAGCTCTGCGCCACCGACATGCTGGACTCGTTCGGGTCGTGCCGCGTCTGCCTCGTCGAGATCGAGGGCCGCGGCGGCACGCCGGCGTCCTGCACGACGCCGGTTGGCGAAGGCATGGTGGTCAACACGCAGTCCGAACGGCTCGACGCCATTCGCCGCGGCGTCATGGAACTCTACCTTTCCGACCATCCGACCGGCTGGAACGAGAAGGCCGGCACCGGCGCCAGCGAGTTCGACGTTGTGGCGAAGTCGGTCGGCCTGACCGAGAACCGCTTCGGCGTCGAAGGCCGCAACCACGTCAAGGAAAACGGCGTCGCGCCCGGCCACGGCTCGCTGGCTGTCGACTACATCGCCCGCGATGAATCCAACCCCTATTTCACTTATGATCCGGCGCAATGCATCGTCTGCTCGCGCTGCGTGCGGGCTTGCGAGGAGGTGCAGGGCACCTTCGCGCTGACCATCGAGGGCCGCGGTTTCGAATCGCGCATGGTCGCCGGCATGCACGAGGATTTCATCGCCTCCGAATGCGTGTCCTGCGGCGCCTGCGTGCAGGCCTGCCCGACCGACGCGCTGCGCGAGAAAACGGTGCTTGAGAAGGGCATGCCGGAGCGCTCGGCCGTCACCACCTGCGCCTATTGCGGCGTCGGCTGTTCGTTCAAGGCCGAAGTGAAGGGCGACGAGGTCATTCGCATGATGCCCTACAAGGAGGGCAAGGCGAACCACGGCCATTCCTGCGTGAAGGGCCGTTTCGCCTATGGCTACGCCACCCATAAGGACCGCATCCTGTCGCCGATGATCCGGGAAAAGATCTCCGACCCCTGGCGCGAAGTGAGCTGGGAAGAGGCTGTTGCCTATACGGCCAAGGAATTCCGCCGCATTCAGTACCAGTACGGACGCACCGCGATCGGCGGCATCACCTCCTCGCGCTGCACGAACGAGGAGACCTATCTCGTCCAGAAGCTGGTGCGGCAAGGCTTCCGCAACAACAATGTCGACACCTGCGCGCGCGTCTGCCATTCGCCGACCGGCTACGGCCTCGGCCAGACCTACGGCACTTCGGCCGGCACGCAGGATTTCGACTCGGTCGATTTCACCGACGTCGCCGTCGTCATCGGCGCCAATCCGGCATCGGCCCATCCGGTGTTCGCCTCGCGGCTGAAGAAGCGGCTGCGCCAGGGCGCCAAGCTGATCGTGCTCGATCCACGCCGCACCGAGATGGTCAAGTCGGCCCATATCGAAGCGGCCTATCACCTGCCGCTGAAGCCTGGCACCAATGTGGCCGTGCTGACGGCGCTGGCGCATGTCATCGTCACCGAAGGTCTCTTCGACGAAGCCTTCATCCGCGAACGCTGCGACTGGGCGGAATTCCAGGACTGGGCATCTTTCGTCGCCTTGCCGGAAAACAGCCCCGAAACCGTCGGCAAATTGTCCGGCGTCGATCCCGAGTTGATCCGCGGCGCGGCGCGTCTTTACGCCACCGGCGGCAATGGCGCGATCTATTACGGCCTCGGCGTGACGGAACACAGCCAGGGTTCAACCACGGTGATGGCGATCGCCAACCTGGCCATGGCCACCGGCAATATCGGCCGTCCGGGCGTCGGCGTGAACCCGCTGCGCGGCCAGAACAACGTGCAGGGCTCATGCGACATGGGCTCCTTCCCGCACGAACTGCCCGGCTATCGCCATATCTCCGGCGAGGCCGTGCGCGACATCTATGAGAGCCTGTGGGGCGTGAAGCTCGACGACGAGCCGGGCCTGCGCATCCCCAACATGCTGGATGCCGCCGTCGACGGCTCCTTCAAGGGCATCTACATCCAGGGCGAGGACATCCTGCAGTCCGATCCTGATACCAAGCACGTCGCCGCCGGCCTTGCCGCGATGGAGTGCGTCGTCGTGCACGACCTCTTCCTCAACGAGACGGCGAATTACGCGCATGTGTTCCTGCCAGGCTCAACCTTCCTCGAGAAAGACGGCACCTTCACCAATGCCGAGCGCCGCATCAACATGGTGCGCAAGGTCATCGAGCCGAAGGCGCGCTACGCCGATTGGGAGGCGACGCAGGAGCTTGCCCGCGCGATCGGGCTGGACTGGAACTACCGGCATCCCTCCGAGATCATGGACGAGATCGCCAAGACGACGCCGAGCTTCGCCAACGTCTCCTTCGATTTGCTCGACCGTGTCGGGTCGGTGCAGTGGCCCTGCAACGAGAAGGCGCCGCTCGGCACCCCGATCATGCATGTCGACGGTTTCGTGCGCGGCAAGGGCAAGTTTATTCGCACCGAATATGTGGCGACGGACGAAAGAACCGGTCCGCGTTTCCCGCTGCTGCTGACCACCGGGCGGATTCTGTCGCAGTACAATGTCGGCGCGCAGACCAGGCGCACCGAAAATGTGATGTGGCATGCCGAAGACCTATTGGAGATCCATCCGCACGATGCCGAGAACCGCGGAATTCGCGAAGGCGACTGGGTGCGGTTGGCGAGCCGTTCCGGCGAGACGACGCTGCGCGCGTTGATCACCGACCGCGTCTCGCCTGGCGTGGTCTACACGACCTTCCACCATCCGGACACGCAGGCGAATGTGATCACCACCGACTTCTCGGACTGGGCGACCAACTGTCCGGAATACAAGGTCACCGCCGTGCAGGTGGCGCCGTCCAACGGCCCGACCGAGTGGCAGAGGGATTATAACGAGCAGGCGCGCCAGAGCCGCCGCATCGCTCCGCTGGAAGCGGCGGAGTAATCTTGGCCGCGCGCCGCAAAGCGACGACGCAGATATCGCGGCTGGCGCACCGCGCGAGCGGGACGGCGGCCGCCAACCGCATGGTGCCGGAGGAAACGCCGGTGGCGTTCTCCTTCGCCGGCACCACGCACGCGGTGATGATGGCAAGCCCTGCCGATTTCGAGGATTTCGCGCTCGGCTTCTCGCTGACCGAGGGCATCGTTGCCGCTCCTGACGAGATCGAGGCGATCGAGGTCGAAGATCTTGGCGCGGGCATCGACATCCAGATCCGGTTGAAAGACAAGGCCAATACGCGCTTCCAGGCGCGGCGGCGGCGGCTTGCCGGTCCGGTCGGCTGTGGGTTGTGTGGCATCGAGTCTATCGAAGAGGCCATGCGTTCGGTCGATGCGGTCGGTGCGTCAAAGCTTACGCTTTCAGCCGACGATATCGTCCGCTCGGTCAAGCTTTTGTCGAAGGTGCAGCCGTTGCACACCGAGACCGGCGCTGTGCACGCCGCGGGCTTTTATATCCCCGGCAAGGGCATCGTCATGGCGCGCGAGGATGTCGGCCGCCACAATGCGCTGGACAAGCTGGCCGGCGCGCTGGCCAAGGCCGGCATCGACGGCGCGTCAGGCGCCGTCGTCGTGACGTCGCGTGTCTCGGTCGAGATGGTGCAGAAGACGGCGGCCATCGGTGCCGCCATCATCATCGCCGTTTCGGCGCCGACAGCACTTGCCATCCGCACCGCGGAAGACGCGGGCATGACGCTCGTCGCGTTGGTTCGCGGCGACGATTTCGATGTTTTCACCCACCCGGACCGGGTGGCTTCCGGAGTTGCCAAGCATGTCGCGTGACGAAGAACACATCATGAGCACCAAGGAAAAGCTGGTGCGCATGGCCAACCAGATCGCCGATTTCTTCCATTCCAAGCCGCGCGAGGAAGGCATTGCCGGCGTTGCCGAGCACATCAACAAGTTCTGGGAGCCGCGGATGCGGCGGCAGCTGTTCGAGATGCTGGACAGCGGCACCGAGGGCTTCAACGAACTGGTGGTAGCCGCCTCCGCCAAGATCAAGCGGCCCAAGGCTCCAGAACAGGCCGACAAGAACATCGGCTACACCGGGCCTGCCCCGGCCGAGAACGCAGCCCGCTGAAATAGCCCGACAACAGCGCGCCAGTAGGGGCCACCTTCTCCCCGTGAACGGGGAGAAGGGAAGAAGCGCTACCCATGCGCCACCATGACGTGGCGAACGGCTGTGTAATCCTCCAGCGCGTAGAGTGACATGTCCTTGCCGTAGCCGGACTGCTTCAGTCCGCCATGCGGCATCTCGTTGGTCAGCATGAAGTGGGTGTTGATCCAGGTGCAGCCATACTGCAGGCGGGCGGCGGTCGCCATGGCGCGCGAGACGTCCTTGGTCCACACTGACGACGCCAGCCCGTAGTCGCTGTCATTGGCCCAGTTCACGGCTTCGTCGACCTCCGAGAAGCGGGTGATCGAAACGACCGGACCGAACACTTCGCGGCGCACGATCTCGTCTTCCTGCAGCGCGCCGGCAACGACCGTCGGCTGGTAGAAGAAACCCGAGCCCTCGCCCGGCTTGCCGCCGGTGGTGATCTCGATGTGCTTCAGCTCTGAAGCGCGCTCGACGAAGCTCGACACGCGGTCGCGCTGGCGGCGCGATATCAGCGGCCCGATCTCGTTCTCGGTGTCGTCGGGGCGGTTGTATTTGATGGTCGAGACCGCCGAAGAGAGATCGGCGACGAGCTTGTCATAGATCTTCCTGCCGGCATAGATGCGGCAGGCGGCGGTGCAGTCCTGGCCGGCATTGTAGTAGCCGAAGGCGCGCAGACCATTGACCACAGCGCCAAGATCGGCGTCGTCGAAGACGATGACCGGCGCCTTGCCGCCGAGCTCGAGATGCGTGCGCTTGACCGACTTGGCGGCCGCCTGCAGCACCTTCTTGCCTGTGGCGACGTCGCCGGTGATCGAGATCATATTGACCTTGGCATGGTTGATCAGCGTGTTGCCGACGCTGTCGCCACGGCCGAGCACGACATTGACGACGCCCTCGGGAAGCACCTCGGCGAGGATCCTGGCCAGCTTCAGCGCGGTCAGCGGCGTCTGCTCGGACGGTTTGAACACGACTGTGTTGCCGCCGCCGATGGCCGGCGCCAGCTTCCACGCCATCATCATCAGCGGATAGTTCCACGGCGCGATCGAGGCGACAATGCCGATCGGGTCGCGCCTGACCATCGAGGTATGGCCGGGCAGATATTCGCCGGCGACCACGCCTGGCATCGAGCGGACTGCGCCGGCAAAGAAGCGGTAGCAGTCGACGATCGCCGGGATCTCGTCATTGAGCACAGCATTGATCGGCTTGCCGCAGTTCAGCGCCTCGAGCGCGGCGAATTCTTGCGCTTCGGCCTCGATGCGGTCGGCGATCTTCAAGAGATAGCCGGAGCGCTGCGCCGGCGTGGTGCGCGACCAGGTGACGAAGGCCTTTTCCGCCGCAGCCACCGCCGCTTCGATCTGCGCCGGGCTGGCTTCCGGCAGGTTTAGGATGGTCGCCCCGGTTTTGGGATTGAGGATCGGCTCTTCGGTCTCAGTGCCCTTGTCGAAGATCGAGCCGATCAGCATCTGGGTGTCCATGGAAGTCTCTCCCTTATTCTTTGGGGTTATTTGCCCGAACCGGCGATCTGGTCGCCGTCGCGGGTCAGGTAATAGGCAAGCAGGATGGGCAGCAGCGTCACCAGCACGACGACCATGGCGACGACATTGGTGACCGGGCGCTGGCGCGGCCGGATCAGCTCCTCCAGCATCCAGATCGGCACGGTCTGCTGCTGGCCGGCGGTGAAGGTGGTGACGATGACTTCGTCAAAGGACAAAGCGAAGGCGAGCATGCCGCCGGCAAGCAGTGCGGTGGCGATGTTGGGCAGCACCACATGCCGGAACGTCTGGAAGCCGTCGGCGCCGAGATCCATCGAGGCCTCGATCATCGAGCCGGAAGTGCGGCGGAAGCGGGCGACCGCATTGTTGTAGACCACGACGACGCAGAAGGTGGCGTGGCCAAGGACGATCGTCCAGAACGAGAACGGGATGTCGGCCAGCGAAAAAGCCGAGCGCAGCGCAATGCCGGTGATGATGCCGGGTAGCGCGATCGGCAGGATGACCAGCAGCGAGATGGCTTCACGGCCGAAGAAGCGCGTCTGCGAGACAGCGGCGGCGCAGAGCGTACCGAGCACCAGCGCGATGGCCGTCGAGATGGCCGCGACGCGGACCGACAGCGACAGCGCTTCCCAGACATCCGGACGATTCCATGTGACGGCGAACCATTGCGTGGTCAGCCCCGGCGGCGGCCAGACGAAGCTTTTCTCTTCGGTGGTGAAGGCATAGACGAAGATCAGCAGGATCGGCAGATGCAGGAAGAGCAGGCCGCAGGCAGCGGCGATCTTCAGTCCGAGAGGGGCCGACTGGCCGCGGTCAGAGCGCATCGAAGGCCCCCATGCGCTTGGCGCCCAAGAGATAGAACCCCATGATGAGGATCGGCACCACGGTGAAGGCGGCGGCGAGCGGGATGTTGCCGGCGGTGCCTTGCTGCGAATAGACGGCCTGGCCGATGAACAGGCGCGAGGTGCCGATGATCTGCGGGATGATGTAGTCACCCAATGTCAGCGAGAAGGTGAAGATCGAGCCGGCGACGATGCCGGGCAGCGCCAGCGGGAACAGCACGTTGCGGAAGGTCTGGCTGGGTGAGGCGCCGAGATCGGACGAGGCCTCGACCAGATTGCCGGGCACGCGTTCGAGCGCGGCCTGAACGGGGAGGATCATGAAGGGCAGCCAGACATAGACGAAGACGATGAAGGTGCCGGTGAAGGAGACCGACAGCGAATTGCCGCCAACGATGGGCAGCGACAGCCAGCCATCGAGCAGCCACAGGAGGTGCAGCTTGGCGAGCAGCCAGGTGAGGATGCCTTCCTTGGCGAGGATGAGCTTCCAGGCGTAGATCTTGACCAGGTAGCTCGACCACAGTGGCAGCATGACGCCGAGATAGAACAGCGCCTTCCAGCGGCCGCGCGCATAGCGCGCCGCATAATA
Organism: Mesorhizobium monacense; assembly: GCF_056781675.1. NCBI lineage: Bacteria > Pseudomonadati > Pseudomonadota > Alphaproteobacteria > Hyphomicrobiales > Phyllobacteriaceae > Mesorhizobium > Mesorhizobium monacense. The sequence goes on from NZ_CM165567.1 coordinate 5,200,817, forward strand.
GGCGATGGGAAAGGCGATGACCGCCGATGCCAGCGTGACCAGGGCCGCCATCGTCACCGTGCGCAGGATGATGTCGAGATTGGCGGCCTGGAACAGGTCGCCATAGGTCTTGAGCGTGAACTCGCGGTTGATCAGGCCGGAGAACTCGTCGATCGAAAAGAAGCTCTGCAGCAAGAGCGCAAACAGCGAGCCGATGTAGACGACGCCGAGCCACAGAACCGGCGGCAGCAGCATGAGCAAAAGCAAGAGCTGCGGCCGGCGCCAAAAGAGATCCGATAGCGCGCCGCGCATGCCGCCGCTGCCTGGCAGGATGGCGGGGGCGGTGGCGCGTGGGATGGCGGCGTTGAGACTCATGCCGGCTCGTCCATCAGATGCAGGTGTTCGCGGTTGAAGGTGAGCATGACGGCCTCACCTTCCTCCGGAATGGCAGTGCCCGCCGGCACGATGGCGTGCAGCCTCAACCCGTCGGCATCGAGCGCCAGCCTTGTCGTGGCGCCGAGATAGTTGGTCGAGACGAGACGGGCGGCAACGCCGTCGCCCTTGGCTCCGCGGCCGACACGGATGGATTCGGGACGCAGGCTGCCCCAGCGGTGCTGGCCGGAATAGCGCTGGACGAAATCCGGCGGCAGCACGTTGGAGGAGCCGACGAAATCGGCGACGAAGCGCGTCTTCGGCCGCTGGTAGATATCCTCCGGCGTGCCGATCTGCATGATCCGGCCGTCGTTGAAGACGGCGACGCGATCGGCCATGGACAGCGCCTCGCCCTGGTCGTGGGTGACGAAGACGAAGGTGATGCCGAGCGCCTTCTGCAGCGACTTCAGCTCCTCCTGCATGTTCTCACGCAGCTTGAGATCGAGTGCGCCGAGCGGCTCGTCGAGCAGTAGCACCTTGGGCTGGTTGACCAGGGCTCGCGCCAGCGCGACGCGCTGGCGCTGGCCGCCGGAAAGCTGGCCCGGGCGGCGGGCGCCATAACCCGGGAGCCGGACCAGCGACAGTGCCTCTTCGGCCGCCCTCTGCCGCTCGGGCTTGCCGACGCCCTTGACCATAAGTCCGTAGGCGACATTGTCGAGCACGTTCAGATGCGGGAACAGCGCGTAGTCCTGGAAGACGGTGTTGACGTTGCGGCGATAGGGCGGGACGCCCTCGGCGCGCTCGTCGAAGATCGAGATCGAGCCGGCGGTTGGCTGCTCGAAGCCGGCGATCAGGCGCAGGCAGGTGGTCTTGCCGGACCCCGACGGACCGAGCATGGCAAAAAACTCGCCCGGCGCGATGTCGAGATCGACCGCGTCGACGGCGCGCACGCTGCCGAAATGGCGGGAGACCCTTTGGAAGGAGACGGCGGAGGTCATGGGCTGTCAGTCTGTTGCTGGTTGATTTGTCGATATCGCCAGCGCCGCCACGGATTGCGGGCGGAGCCAGTGAACTGCGCACCTCTTGTGGGGAGGTCGCGCGAAGTCCCGGGTGGGGGTGATCCGGCAAGACTTGCCGAGCATCCCCCCACCTCGCGGACCCCACCCCAACGTTACGCGTCGACCCTTCCCACAAGGGGGAGGGCAATGGACAAAATCACCGACCGCCGATGACGCCGATATAGTCCGACACCCAGCGGTAGTAAGGCACGCACTGGTTGTTCTCGCTGGCGCATTTCGATACCGGCGTCTTCCAGAACTTGATCTTGTCGAAATTGTCGTAGCCGTTGGTCTTGCAGCCCTCTTCGCCAAGCAATTCATTGCCCTTGCAGGCGGCAGGCACCACGGGCAGCGAACCGAACCAGGCGGAGACGTCGCCCTGCACTTTCGGCGACAGCGAATGCTCGAGCCACATATAGGCGCAGTTCGGATGGGCGGCGTCGGCCTGCATCATGGTGGTGTCGGCCCAGCCGGTGACGCCTTCCTCCGGAACGGTCGAGGCGACCGGCTTCTTGGCGGCGACCAGCGTGTTGACCTGGTAGGGCCACGAGCCCGAGGCGACGACGCCCTCGTTCTGGAAATCGTCGACCTGGATGGCGGCGTCATGCCAGTAGCGGCCAACCAGCGTGCGCTGGACGCGCAGCAGGTCGAGCGCCGCCTTGTACTGGTCCTCGGTCAGCTCGTAAGGATCCTTGATACCGAGTTCCGGCTTGTGGAACATCAGGTAGTTGGCGGCGTCGGCGATGTGGATCGGACCATCATAGGCCTGGACGCGGCCCTTGTTCGGCTTGCCGTCGGGCAGGTCCATCGCCTCGAAGACGACGCTCCAGCTCTTTGGCGCTTCCTTGAAGACTTCGGTGTTGTACATCAGCACATTCGGACCCCACTGGTAGGGAACGCCGTAGTGCACCTTGTCGACCGTGAACCAGGGCGCATCCTTCAGGCGGTCGTCGATCGTCTTCCAGCTCGGGACGAGATCGGTGTTGATCGGCTGCACGCGCTTGCCGGCGACGAGCCGCAGCGAGGCATCGCCCGAGGCGGTAACGAGATCGAAGCCGCCCTCATTCATCAGCGAGACCATCTCGTCCGACGTGTTGGCGGTCTTGACGTTGACCTTGCAGCCGGTGTCCTTCTCGAAGGACGTCACCCAGTCATAGCCCTTGTCAGTTTCGCCGCGCTCGATATAGCCCGGCCAGGCGACGATGTTGACCTCGCCCTCGCCCTTGCCGAGTTCCTTGACCTGGGCGATGGCCTGGCTGGAGAAGGTCAGCGCGACCGTCAATGCAGTGCATGACTTCAGGAATGAATTCATCATGATCTCCCATTTTAGGGGCCGCACTCTCGCGGCGGCTTTGGTCCCTGAAATGAAAGGTGCTGCGAAATTTCCGGTTTCGCAAATTCATTTATCAGAAAGGCGATATCGGTTTTACCGATAGCTAGAAGACGGGCCTTGTCATGACCGCTGGCGGACCGTGCGCTGCGACTGCGCAAGGCCGATGAAGTCGCGCGCCGCCTGCGGCAGGCTGGAGCCGCGGCGCCAGACCATGCCGACCTGGACCACCGGCAGGGTGCCGGAAATATCGCGCGATTCGATACGGTCGCCTTCCAGCGACCACGGCCGGTAGACGAGGTCGGGTAAGAGTGCCACGCCGGCACCTGTGGCAACCAGGCTGCGCACCGCCTCGACCGAGCGGGTGCGAAAGGCGACATGCGGCTTGGCGCCGATCGCAACCAGCAGCTTGCCGGTGTTCTCCTCGATCTCGTCGACGGTGAGCATGATCAGCGGTTCGCCGGCGATGTCGCCGATGCCGATGATGTCGGCGCTGGCCAGCTTGTGGCTGAGTGGCACCCACAAGCGGTAGGCCGAGACCTCGAGGATTTCCGACTGCAGCGCGGTGCGGTCGCGCAGGTTCGAGGTAACCATGACGGCGATGTCGAGCTTGCCGCCGATCAGCAGGTGTTCAAGGTAATCGCCATTGTCCTCGATGGCCGAGACCTCGACGCCCGGATAGGCGCGGCGGTAGCGGGCGAGCAGGTCGGAGAGCACATAGCCGGCGACCAGCGAGGTGACGCCGAGCTGCAGGCGGCCGCCGGCCACCAGCTGGTCGCCGAAGAAAGCACGGCGCGCGTCGGAAACGTCGGCCAGGATCTTGGTCGCGTGGCGCAGGAACTGGTGGCCCTTGTGGGTGATGTTGAGGCCGCGCGGATGGCGCTCGAACAGCTCGACGCCTAGATCGCTCTCAAGCTCCTTGATCGCCTCGGTGACCGAGGATTGCGAGATCGAAAGATTCTGGGCTGCGCCCGACACAGTGCCTTGCTCGGCGACGGCGACGAAGAACTGCAATTGGCGGATGGTGAAGGCCATGGCCGGACTAAACACGGCGAAGGCCACGCTGGGAAGTGGCAACACCAGGTCGCTGATCCTGCGAGGGATCAGAACCCGGCTTCGGCGCTCGCAATGCTCAGCCGCGCGCCGGACTCGGCAAGGGCGGCGGCGATGTCGCGCGGTGGCGGGTGGTCGGTGGCGAGTTCGGAAAAGCCGTCGAAACCGCAGACCTGGACCAGCCCCTGGCGGCCGAACTTCGAGTGGTCGGTGATGACCAGCGAACGCTGGCCGCGCGACAGCACCATGCGGGCGAACTCCGCTTCATCCAGATCATAGTCCATCACACCCGCGACAGCATCGACCGCGCCGATGGAGATCACCGCGTGGCTGACGGAGAAGCGGCTGACGAATTCAATGGCCGAGGCGCCGAAGGCCGCGCCGGAATCGCTGCGCAGTTCGCCGCCGGCCATGTAGACCTTGTTGCCGTTGACGGTGGCCAGCGTGCGGGCGATGTCGGACGAATTGGTGACGACCGTCAGCCGTCGGTGGCCGAGCAGCTCGCGGGCGAGGAACGACGTCGTCGTGCCGGTGTCGAGCATGATCGATTCGCCGTCGCGGATGGTGGCGGCGACCATGCGGGCAATGAGGCGCTTTGCGTCGGCGTTATCACGCATGCGCCGCTCGAACGGCGCCTCGCCGACCAATGACGGCAGGCCGATGGCGCCATGCATCTTGAGGACGGAACCGTCGCCGGTGAGCGGCTTGACGTCGCGGCGCACGGTTTCCAGCGAAACCCCCAAGCGATCGGCCAGACTGGCGATTGTGACGGTGCCTTCCTCCTGCAGAAGGCGCAGGATCTCGCCATGCCGTTTCGAGTGGACCATGAGGTTTTCCCGGGGACTTGCGCTGTTGACCGATTCTAAGGCAATTCAAACGTTTTTAAAGGAATTGCTTATGTTTTCGGGCAAAACACCCAAAAAAAGTCACAGCTCTTTGTTGACAGTCAGGCAGCACTGGCGTGAGATCAAAACGTGACAGGCTCGGAACTGCCACTGGAGGTTGATGGCAGAGCCGCACGCAAACGCACCGGCCAAAGCGTCTGGAACGTGCCTGCGCAAGGAATTTTCAGATCCGCGGGGGCGGATGCCGGGGGTTCGAATACCTGGCCAAGGGGCTCGTCGGTGCGGTGCGGGATAATGACCCGGCGTCCCGCACCGACGAGGTTTTTGCGTATCTTCCCGCCGTCGTTGCGCTGTCCGCGGCGCTATGTCGAACCTCAGCCAAACCAGGGATAATCCCGTGATTGCCGAAGACCGCATCCGCGCCCTGCCCTGCTGGACCGGCAGCATCGAGATTGCGCCGCTGCCGGGCGGCCTCAGCAACGCCAACTATGTGGTCAATGACGCGGCCGGGCGGCATGTCGTGCGCTTCGGCCAGGACTATCCTTTCCATCACGTCTTTCGCGAGCGCGAGGTGATGACATCGCGGGCGGCCCATGCCGCCGGCTTCGCGCCGGCGGTCCGCTATGCCGAGCCGGGCATCATGGTGACGGAATATCTCGGCGCCAGGACCTATACGGCCGAAGACGTGCGCGCCAATATCGGCCGCGTCGCGGCGCTGATGCGGGGGTTCCACCGCGAGATGCCCAACCACATCTCCGGCCCCGGCTTCATGTTCTGGGTGTTCCATGTCATCCGTGACTATGCGCGCACGCTGGAGGAAGGCGGCAGCCGCAAGCGGGGCGACCTGCCCTATCTCCTGACGCTGGCGGACGAACTCGAGCGGGCACAGAAGCTCTTGCCGATCGTCTTCGGTCACAACGATCTTTTGCCGGCCAACATTCTAGACGACGGCAACAGGCTGTGGCTGATCGACTTCGAATATGCCGGCTTCAACACGGCGATGTTCGACCTTGCAGGTGCCGCCTCGAATGCCGGCCTGAGCGACGAGGAATCTTTCGCTCTGCTCACCGCCTATTTCATGAAGGAGCCGGACGAGGCGATCCGCCGCTCGCATGCAGCCATGCAATGCGCCTCGCTGCTGCGCGAGGCGATGTGGAGCATGGTCTCCGAACTCTACCTCGACGCACCGGGCATCGATTACGTCGCCTACACCGAGGAAAACCTGGTGCGGCTGGAAGCGGCGCTGGAAAACTACCGGACAAAATACGGGATACTGACATGACCTTGCCCAGCCATGCCGGGATCGTCGTCATCGGCGGCGGCATCATCGGCTGCTCGACGGCCTACCATCTGGCGCGCGACCACAAGGCCGATGTCGTGCTGCTGGAACAGGGCAAGCTGACCTCGGGCTCGACCTGGCATGCGGCGGGACTGGTCGGGCAGTTGCGCTCGTCGGCTTCGATCACGCGCGTGCTCAAATATTCGGTCGAACTCTACAAGGGGCTGGAGGCCGAAACAGGTCTCGCAACCGGCTGGAAGATGACCGGGTGCCTCAGGCTGGCCACCAATGCCGACCGCTGGACCGAATACAAGCGGTTGGCGACGACGGCGAAAAGCTTCGGCATGGACATGCAATTGCTGTCGCCGGCCGAGGTCAAGGCGATGTGGCCGCTGCTCGAAACCGGTGATCTCGTCGGGGCTTCCTGGCTGCCGACGGACGGCCAGGCAAGCCCGTCCGACATCACCCAGTCGCTGGCCAAGGGCGCACGTATGCATGGTGCGAAACTGTTCGAGGATGTCCGAGTCACCGGCTTCGAGATGACGGACGGCCGCATCACCGCGGTGAAGACCAGCAAGGGCGATATTGGCTGCGACAAGGTGGTGAACTGCGCCGGGCAATGGGCAAGGCAGGTGGGTGCCATGGCCGGCATCAACGTGCCGCTGCAGCCAGTCAAGCACCAGTACATCATTACCGAGAAGATCGAGGGCCTGGCGACCGACGCGCCGACCATCCGCGACCCCGACCGCCGCACCTATTTCAAGGAAGAGGTCGGCGGGCTGGTGATGGGCGGCTATGAACCGAACCCGCAGGCCTGGACGACAGGGGACGTTCCGAACGACTGGGAATTCCGCCTGTTCGACGATGACTACGATCATTTCGAGCAGCATATGAGCCAGGCGATTGCACGGGTTCCGGCGCTCGAGACCGTCGGCGTCAAGCAGATGATCAATGGGCCGGAAAGTTTCACGCCTGATGGCAATTTCATCCTCGGCGTGGCTCCGGAATGCACCAACATGTTCGTCGGCGCCGGCTTCAACGCGTTCGGCATCGCCTCCGGCGGCGGCGCCGGCTGGGTGCTGGCGCAATGGGTGGTCGATGGCGAAGCGCCGCTCGATCTGTGGGTGGTCGACATCAGGCGCTTTTCCGGCCTGCATCGCGATCGGCAATGGGTCTGCGACCGCACGCTGGAAGCCTATGGCAAGCACTACACGATCGGCTTTCCGCATGAGGAATACCTCTCGGGACGACCGCGCATCGTTTCGCCGCTCTATGAGCGGTTGAAAACGCATCGCGCGGTGTTCGGCTCGAAACTCGGCTGGGAACGGCCGAATTGGTTCGCGCCCGAGGGCACCGCGCCCAAAGACATCTATTCGATGGGGAGGCAGAACTGGTTCTCGGCGGTTGGTGAGGAGCACAGGCATGTGCGCGAAAAGGTCGGCATTTTCGACCAGTCGTCCTTCGCCAAATACGAGATGACCGGCGCGGATGCGCAGAAGGCGCTCGACTGGATCTGCGCCAACGACGTCGCCAAGCCGGTCGGCCGGCTGACCTACACGCAGCTTCTCAATACCCGTGGCGGCATCGAGGCCGATTTGACCGTGGCGCGGCTTGGCGAAGAAAAATTCTACACCGTCACCGGCACAGGTTTCCGCACCCATGATTTCGCGTGGATCGGCGACCATGTCGGCAAGGACCTCGACGTCACCTTCAGCGACGTCACCGAGGATTTCGGCACATTGTCACTGATGGGGCCCCGCGCCCGCGACGTGCTTTCAGCAGTGACCGACGCGGATGTGTCGAACGCCGCCTTCCCGTTCGGCCAAGTGCGCGAGTTCGCTATTGCCGGCCATACAATTCGGGCGCTGCGCGTCACCTATGTCGGTGAGCTCGGCTGGGAATTGCATGTGCCGATCGCGGCAACCGGCGAGATCTTCGATGCGCTGATGGCGGCGGGCAAGGCATACGACATCCGCCCCGTCGGCTACCGCGCGCTGGAATCGCTCAGGCTGGAGAAGGGCTATCGCGCCTGGGGCTCAGACATCACGCCCAACGACACACCGCAGGAGGCCGGCCTTGGCTGGGCGGTGAAGCTGAGGAAGAACACCGACTTCGTCGGCCGGCGGGCACTTGAGAAGGTCAATGGCGAAGCGCCGAAGAAAAAGTTTGCCGGCTTTACGGTCGACGATCCGGAGATCGTGCTGGTCGGCCGCGAGACGATCCTGCGCAACGGCGAGCCGGTCGGCTACCTCACCAGCGGCGGCTATGGCTACACGGTGGGCAGGAATGTCGGCTTCGGCTATGTGCGAAATGCCGACGGCATAAGCGACGACTTCCTCACCTCCGGCGATTACGAGCTGGTGGTGGCGATGGAGCGCACGCCGGCAAAAATCCATACCGAGCCGCTCTATGATCCGGCAGGAGAAAAAGTCCGGGCTTAGGCCTTCTCCAGCTTCGATCAGTTGACGCGCAAGACGAGACCGCGACTGGGCACCGTGTCGGCTTCGCCCGGCATCGAGACATACGGCGCTGTCTCCTCGTCGCGCGTGACGACGCCTTGCACTTCCAGCTCGGCGATACGGGCGGCAAAGCCGGCCTCCCACAGCGTGTTCTTGACCGTCAGCACGATCACGCCGCCCGGCCGGCAGATGCGGATCAGCTCGTCCAGTCCTTCGGCGCCGACATGACCCGAAGTGAAGACGCCGGCCGAGACGATCCCGGCATAGGCATTGTCTGCGAAAGGCAGCGGCCCGCCGAGCGCCAGGCAGTGAAGCGCCGAATAGATACCCTTGGCGGCCGCCTTGGCCAGCATGCCCTCGGAAATGTCGAGCGCCTCGACTTCTGGATAGCCGGTGATGGCAAGCCATTCGCCGCTGAGCCCGGTACCGGCGCCGGCATCGAGAAGCGGTGCTGCCCCGCGCGGCAGATGACGGGCCAGCAGAGCGAGACAGATCGTCGGATGGCGGTAGCCGGCCGTTGACATGTCGGCATCGTAGGTCTCGGACCAGCTGTCGTAGAGCGCCGCCACCTCCTCGGGCCGCTTCGCCGCATAGGCCGCGCCGAGCGCAGTGTTCTGCTTGCTGTGTGCCATTGCCGCTCGCCCGACTCTTTGCCTGTCACGGGATGATAGCCAAATGGCGAAAACTGTGGAACCGTCGCCGTGATAATAAAGGCGTGAAGGGGGATCGAAGGCGATGGCGGATGAGATAGCGCGCGCGGCACTGGCAACCATTCCAGTACTGGCCGGCTATGACGGACCGCTGGAACGGCTCGGCGGCCTCACCAATCTTGTCTACAGGGCCGGTGATTTCTGCCTGCGCATCCCCGGCAAAGGCACTGAGGAGTACATCAACCGCTCCAACGAAGCCGTGGCGGCGCGCGAGGCGGCGAAGGCCGGCGTCAGCCCCGAGGTGCTGCATGTCGACGCCGGCACGGGCATGATGGTGAGCCGGTTCGTCACCGGCGCCGAGACGATGTCGCCGGAAAAGTTCAAACTGCGCCCGGGCAGCCCGGCGCGCGCGGGCGAGGTCTTCCGCAAGCTGCACACTTCCGGGGCGGTGTTTCCCTTCCGTTTCGAGCTGTTTGCAATGATCGACGACTATCTGAAGATGCTGTCGACCAAGGACGTGGCCTTGCCGCCCGGCTACCACGATGTCGTGCGCGAGGCCGAAACGGTACGTGCCGCGCTTGCCGCCCATCCGCTGCCGCTTGCCGCCTGCCACTGCGATCCGCTGTGCGAGAACTTTCTCGACAACAGCGAGCGGATGTGGATCGTCGACTGGGAATATTCGGGCATGAACGATCCGCTCTGGGATCTCGGCGATCTCAGCGTCGAAGGCAAGTTCGATACCGCGCAGGATGAAGAACTGATGCGCGCCTATTTCGGCCGCGAACCTAAACCGGCCGAGCGCGGCCGCATCGTCATCTACAAGGCGATGTGCGATCTGTTGTGGACGCTGTGGGGGCTGATCCAGCTCGCCAACAACAATCCGGTCGAGAATTTCCGTGTCTATGCCGACGGCCGCTTCGCCCGCTGCAAGGCGCTGATGGAGACGCCGGAGTTTTCAAGGCACCTGGCGGCGGTGCGCCAGGGTTAAGCCCGGCTCAGTTCAATTCACGCCCTTCGGCACGTTCTCGGGCGGCACCACGGTGTCGACCACTTTCTGGCGGTGGAAGATGAACAGGCCGGCGAGCACGACGATGACCGAGCCGATCAGGATGCGTGGGCCGGGCACGTCGCCGAAGAAGACCAGCCCAAAGACCACCGCCCACAGAAGCAGCGTGTAATGCAGCGGCGCCAGCGTCGAGGCCGGTGCCAGTTTCAGCGCCCTGGTGATCATCAGGTGAGCAGCGCAGGAGACGATGCCGAGCAGCAGCATGGCGCCGAAATCGAGCGCCGACGGCGTCTGCCACGCGCCGATGCTCAGCACGCCGCCGACGACCAGCGTGCCGATGGTCTGCCAGGTGACCAGAGTGGTGTCGCTGGTGCCGCGCAGCCGCCGGTTGAGGATGATGGCGAAAGCGAAGGAGATGCTGCCGACGAGCGCGAATATGGAGGACAACGAGAACGCCGCCGAAGACGGCTTCAGCATGATCAGCACGCCGCAGAAGCCGACAAGGATCGCCGCCCACCGGCGCCAGCCGACCTTTTCGCCGAGCAGAAAGTGCGACAGCGCCGCGACGTAGATCGGCCCGGCCATGTAGAAGCTCATCACGTCGGCGAGCGGCAGATAGACGACGGCAGCGTAAAACAGCGCGGTGTCGAGCGTCGTCATCACCACGCGCAGGACCTGCAGCTCCAGCCGCTCCACGCGGAACAGCTTGCCGGCGCCCTGGTTTGCGATCATCGGGCCGAGCACGAAAAAGGCGCCGACCGAGCGGATCAGCACGACCTGGCCGACGGAGAAGCTGGCGACCAGCCACTTGCCCATCGCGTCGTTGAGCGCAAACAGGAAATCGCCGGCCAGCATCAGCAAAATGCCGGCCAAAAGCACGTTCCTGATCGTAAGATTGCGGGCAAGGGAGGGAGCCATGCCGGCTCCCTAGACGCAAGCGGCCGATTTGACGAGCGGAATTCGAGGGAGTCGATAAGACCAGCAGCGGAAATCGGCTGGTTCTATCCTTCCGCGCGCTTTCGGCAGGCCGCGTCGGCACGGTCCGCTATTTAGGCTGCGGCCGAACGATGATCGGGCGATAGAGGATCAGCCTGTCCCAGGGATCGAAAGCCGAAGCGCTTCTGAGTTCCGCGCGCCGATCGAGATCGATGCGCTGCAGGCATTCGGCGAAGGCGTCGTTCTTCTTGGTGAAGCCGTAGGACCGGCATTTCGCCTCATCGGCGGCGCGGCGGTCCTCCGCCGACATGCAGCCCGCGCAAGCCGCCGCCAGTGCAACCGCCATCATCTTTTGCCACATGGTGATCTTCCTCGAACCAAAGTGGAGGCTTATTGTAGACTTAATTGTGGCCAGACAAAGCGGAGCCTTGATGCAGAGAGGCTGGCGGCCTGTTGGGCCTGAAAGGCTCGGCTCGCCTATGACAGGGAGCCGGCTGCCTTGTGCCGACGGTTCACCTGCGCCGGCCGGCCGGCGATCGACAGCCGCGTCTCCTGCTTCGTCCGCTCGGCAACCACCTTGCCCCTGGCGATGACGCAGAGACGTTCAGGGCGCAAGCGAATGGCCTCGACCGGGTTGCCGGCGTCGAGGACGACGAGGCTGGCGCGCCTGCCGACGGCAAGGCCGAGATGGTCGAGGCCCATGATGGCGGCGTTGACGTTGGTGACCATGTCGAAGCAGCGCGCCATGTCGGCCGGGCTCGACATCTGAGCGACGTGCAAGCCCATGAAGGCGACATCGAGCATGTCGGCCGTGCCCAGCGAATACCAAGGGTCGAGCACGCAATCCTGGCCCCAACCGACGCGGATGCCCATGGCGAGCATTTCCTTGACGCGGGTCAGGCCGCGGCGCTTGGGGAACGTATCGTGGCGGCCCTGCAGCATGATGTTGATCAGCGGGTTGGGGATGGCCGAAACGCCGGCCTCGGCGATCAGCGGCAACAGCTTCGAGACGTAGTAGTTTTCCATCGAGTGCATGGAGGTGAGGTGCGAGCCGGCCACCTTGCCCTGCAGCCCCAGCCGCTGCGTCTCATAGGCAAGCTGCTCGATATGACGGGACAATGGGTCGTCGGTCTCGTCGCAATGCAGGTCGACCATCAGGCCGCGCCTGGCGGCGATTTCGCAGAGCTCCGTCACCGAACGCGTGCCGTCGGTCATGGTGCGCTCGAAATGCGGAATGCCGCCGACGATATCGACGCCCATGTCGAGCGCGCGGATGGTGTTCTCAAGCGCCGTCGGCGAACGGTAGAGCCCATCCTGCGGGAAGGCGACCAGCTGCAGGTCGATATAGGGCGCCACCGCCTTCCTGACGTCGAGCAGGGCTTCGACCGCGAGCAGGCGGTCGTCGCAGACATCGACATGGGTGCGGATGGCGAGCAGGCCCATCGATACGGCCCAGTCGCAATAGGCAAGCGCGCGCTCGCGCACCGCCTCGTGCGTCAAAAGCGGCTTCAGCTCGCCCCACAGGGAAATGCCTTCCAGCAGGGTGCCCGACGCATTGATGCGCGGGATGCCGTAGGAGAGGGTGGCATCCATGTGGAAATGCGGATCAACGAAAGGCGGCGCGACCAGATTGCCATACGCATCGATCACCGTGCCCGCGGCAGCGTTCAGCTCGGGCTCGATCGCTGCGATCGTCTCGCCGATGATGCCGATATCGGCAACCCTGCCGTCAGGCAGCGTGCCGCCGCGCACGATGAGGTCGAAATCCATCTCTCGTCATCCTCTTTCCAGAATCATCGTGCCATCGTGGCGCAAAAGTCACCTTGCCGCAGCCATTTCCTTCCGCGGCGACGAAAGGTTCCCTCCGGCGGCAACTCGCTCTATAAGCCGCCTTTCGCCTCCGTGGCGAATTCGAAATTCGCGTCAGCCAGGCATGGGATCAGCCGTTTGTTTCGCTTCTTCCGCTCGACGGAGAACCAGCGCCTCATCGTAAGGCTGGTCAGGGAATCCTTCCGAGAACATAAGTTCGGCTATGGCGCGGCCATACTGTCGATGCTGGTGGTGGCCGCCATGACAGGCGCCAGCGCCTGGATCCTGCGCGAGATCACGAACGAATTCGTCATCTACAAGCGACTGGACCGCGTCAACCTGATTGCGGCCGCGGTCGCCGCAATCTTCATCTTCAAGGGCGTCGCCAATTTCGTCCAGGCCTATTTCATGAGCCGCGTCGGCAACGCCATCATCGCCGACCGGCAGCGCAAGATCTATGACCGGATCCTCGCTCAAGGCATCGAATTCTACCATTCGACCTCGTCGTCCGACCTGATCACCCGCATGACCAACAATGCACAGGCCGCACGCAGCGTCCTTGACCTCGTTGTGACATCCTATGTGCGGGATCTGGTGACGCTGATCGTGCTGGTGGCGGTGATGGTCTGGCAGCAGCCGGCACTGTCTCTGATCTGCTTCGTCATCGGGCCGGTCGCCATATTCGGCGTCAACCGCATCCTGAAGCGCGTCCGCAAGATTGCCGCGATGGAGTTCCGCTCGCTCGGCCAGATCGTGCATGTGATGCAGGAAACGGCAATTGGCGTGCGTGTCGTCAAATCCTTCAATCTCGAAGGCGCGATGCGCAAGCGCATGTACAAGGCGGTATCGGATGTCGAGAACCGCGCCAACAACATCGCAACGCTGGAGGCCGCCACCAGCCCGGTGATGGAAACGCTTGCCGGGCTGGCGATATCCGGCGCCGTCTTTGTCAGCGGCTTCCTGGTCCTGCAGGGTGGTCAGATGCCGGGCAACATCATGGCCTTCATCGGCGCGCTGCTGCTTGCCTATGAACCGGCGAAGCGCCTGGCGCGCGTGCGCATTTCGCTGGAAACCGGCATCGTCGGCGTGCGCATGATGTTCCAACTGGCCGACCGGCCGCTGACCTTGGCCGAAAAGCCAGACGCCAAGCCGCTCAAGGCCGGGCCGGGCGAGATCAAATTCGACGATGTGAGCTTTGCCTACCCTGAGGGGCAGCCGGTGCTGGAGCGCTTCGACCTCACCTTGGCGCCCGGCAGGATGACGGCGCTGGTCGGACCTTCGGGCAGCGGCAAGTCGACCATACTGAACCTGATCATGCGCATGTACGACCCGCAAAGCGGCAAGGTTCTGTTCGACGGCCAGGACATCTCCTACGCAACGCTGGCTTCGGTCAGGGAAAAGATCGCCTATGTCAGCCAGGACACGTTCCTGTTTGTCGGCACCATCATGCACAACATCCGGCTTGGGCGTCAGGACGCCACCGACGAGGAGGTGATCGCCGCCGCCAAGGCGGCCAATGCCCACGACTTCATCAGCGCCACGCCGAAAGGCTACGAGACGGATGTGGGCGAGAACGGCGCCCTGCTTTCAGGCGGCCAGCGCCAGCGCATCTCGATCGCCCGCGCAATGCTGCGCAACGCCGAGATCCTGCTGCTCGACGAAGCAACCAGCGCGCTCGACGCCGAATCCGAGGCCCTGTTCCGCGACGCACTGCAGCAGCTGACGGTGGGGCGCACGACCATCGTCATAGCCCACCGCCTGTCGACCGTGCACCAGGCCGACACGATCGTCGTGCTGGAAGCTGGCAAGGTGGTGGAGAGCGGCTCGCACAAGACGCTGCTCAAGCAGGGCGGGCTGTACCAGAAGCTTTATGAATATCAGCTGATGCCATAGCGCTCTTCCCCTCTCCCACAAGAAGGAAAGAAGGGAAAGCGGTCCTTACTCCGGCACGAACCTCACCGCGCCCTTGGCCGCGCTGGTTGCCATCGAGGCATAGGCGCGTAGAGCGGCCGTTACCTTGCGCTTGCGCATTTCCTCGGGCTTCCAGGCCGTCGCGCCCTTCGCCTCCATGGCCGCGCGACGAGTGGCTAGTTCGGCCTCGCTCACTGCGAGATGGATCTTGCGGTTCGGAATATCGATCTCGATCGTGTCACCCTCCTGCACCAGGCCAATCAGCCCGCCTTCCGCAGCTTCCGGCGAGACGTGGCCGATCGACAGGCCCGACGTGCCGCCGGAGAAGCGGCCGTCGGTGATCAGCGCGCAGGCTTTGCCGAGGCCTTTCGACTTCAGATAGCTGGTCGGGTAGAGCATTTCCTGCATGCCGGGTCCGCCGCGAGGCCCTTCATATCGGATGACGACGACATCGCCGGCCCTGATCTCGTTGGACAGGATCGCCTTGACCGAGGCGTCCTGGCTTTCGAACACCCGGGCCGGGCCGGTGAATTTCAGGATCGACTCGTCGACGCCGGCCGTCTTCACGATGCAGCCGTCCAGCGCCAGATTGCCCTTCAGCACGGCAAGGCCGCCATCTTTCGAGAAGGGAGCGTCCGCCGAGCGGATGACGCCCTTCTCGCGGTCGAGATCGAGCTCGTCCCAGCGGCGATCCTGACTGAAGGCGACCTGCGTCGGCACGCCGCCGGGTGCGGCCAGGAAGAAATCGCGCACGTTCTGGCTCGAAGTGCGGGAAATATCCCAATGGTCGAGGGCCTCGCCGAGGCTCGCCGTATGCACCGTCGGCAGGTCGCGGTTGATCAGCCCGGCCTGGTCGAGCTGGCCGAGGATGGCCATGATGCCGCCGGCACGGTGAACGTCTTCCATGTGGACGTCGGATTTCGCCGGCGCCACCTTGCACAGCACCGGAACACGTCGCGACAGGCGGTCGATGTCCTCCATGGTGAAGTCGACTTCGCCCTCATGCGCCGCGGCGAGGATGTGCAAGACCGTGTTGGTCGAGCCGCCCATGGCGATGTCGAGCGTCATGGCGTTCTCGAAGGCGCCCTTGGAGGCGATGCTGCGCGGCAGCGCCGTCTCGTCGTCCTGCTCGTAGTAACGCTGGGCGAGATCGACGACGAGATGGCCGGCCTCGACGAACAGGCGCTTTCGGTCGGCATGGGTGGCCAGCGTCGAGCCGTTGCCCGGCAGCGAGAGGCCCAAAGCCTCGGTCAGGCAGTTCATCGAATTGGCGGTGAACATCCCGGAGCAGGAGCCGCAGGTCGGGCAGGCCGAGCGCTCGATGATCTTGACGTCTTCGTCCGAGATCTTGTCGTCGGCGGCAGCGACCATGGCGTCGACCAGGTCAAGCGCCTGCGTCTTGCCGGCCAGCACCACCTTGCCGGCCTCCATCGGCCCGCCGGAGACGAAGACGGTCGGGATGTTGAGGCGTAAGCTGGCCATCAGCATGCCGGGCGTGATCTTGTCGCAATTGGAGATGCAGACCATGGCGTCTGCGCAGTGCGCGTTGACCATGTATTCGACCGAGTCGGCGATCAGCTCACGCGAAGGCAGCGAATAGAGCATGCCGTCATGGCCCATGGCGATGCCGTCGTCGACGGCGATGGTGTTGAACTCCTTGGCGACGCCGCCGGCCTTCTCGATCTCGCGCGCGACCAACTGGCCGAGGTCCTTCAAGTGGACATGGCCCGGCACGAACTGGGTGAAGGAATTGACCACGGCGATGATCGGCTTGCCGAAATCCGAATCCTTCATGCCGGTGGCGCGCCACAGGCCGCGGGCGCCGGCCATGTTGCGGCCATGGGTGGTGGTGCGGGAACGATAGGCGGGCATGCATTTTCCTTGCTGTCTGCGTCGCGCTCGACTGGTGGCGCGGCGGAGCTGAATTCGGGCCGCAGGCGTTATAGACGCCATGGTGTGGTCTGGCCACAATTTTGCGCTGCGCCAGAAATTCGCCCGAACCGGTTGACGAAGGTGTTTCCGCCATATATAGCCGATTGGGTATATACCTTGCTGGCTATGGACATCTGATGGACCATCTGGACGCCACCTTCGCCGCGCTTGCCGACCCGACGCGGCGCGCGATTCTTGCCCGCCTCATCCAGGGTGAGGCTTCTGTGATGGAACTGGCCGAGCCGTTTGCGATGAGCCAGCCTTCGATCTCCAAGCATCTCAAGGTGCTGGAAGCCGCCGGGCTGATTTCGCGTGGCCGCGACGCGCAGCGCCGGCCCTGCCGGCTGGAAGCCAGGCCGCTTGCCGAAGCCAATGACTGGCTGGAACGCTACCGCAAGATCTGGGAGGGCAATTTTCAGCGCCTCGACGCCTTGCTGGGCGCAATGAAGGCCGAAAAGAACCCCGGCGACGCGAACCAATAGAAGGAAGCCGCGCGTATCCGCTCGAACGCTCGTCGAGAGAATAAAGAACCCGTGTCGGATCGCCAACTGGCCGAACGTCCTTGGGCAAACTGGGAAGCACAGGAGGATCATCGTGAGCACCACAATTTTGCCCGGCTCGACCGTCGCGACACTGACCGTGACGACGCCCAGCGACCGCGAAGTCCAGATCACCCGCGTCTTCGATGCGCCCCGTCCCATGGTCTTCGACTGCTGGACCATACCGGAACTTCTGAAAGGCTGGCTGCACGGCCCGGACGGCTGGCGGCTGACGGTCTGCGAAATCGACCTGCGGGTGGGCGGCGCCACACGCTATGTCTGGCAGCACCGCGACGGCCGCAGCATGGGCATGAGCGGCGCCTATCGCGAGATCGTGCGCCCGGCCCGGATCGTCGCCACCGAACTGTTCGATGAGGACTGGACTGGCGGCGAGACGGTCGGAACGGTGATCTTCGCCGAGCAGATCGGAAAGACCCTGCTGACGCAGACGGTGCTTTACGCCTCGCAAGCGGCGCGGGACGGCGCACTCGGCACCGGCATGACCACCGGCATGGACGCAAGCTATGCCCAGCTCGACGCCTATCTTGCTTCCCTCCAGGACGCCGCCAAGGGCGCCGCCTGACCCTTCCCCCAAAGAAAATGCCAAGGAGAGAGACCATGCAAAAGATCACCACCTTCCTGTGGTTCGACGGTCAGGCCGAAGAGGCCATGAACCACTACATCTCCATCTTCAAGAACTCGAAGGTACTGAGCGTGACGCGCTGGCCCAAGGGCCACGCTCTTGAAGGCAGCGTGCTGGTGGCCTCGTTCGAGCTCGACGGCATCCCGTTCCTGGCGCTCAACGGCGGACCGCAATACAAGTTCACCGAAGCGATCTCGCTGTCCATCGACTGCAAGACGCAGGAAGAGGTGGACCATTTCTGGACCAGGCTCACAGAGGGCGGCGGTGAGCCCGGCCCATGCGGCTGGCTGAAGGACAAGTTCGGCGTCTCCTGGCAGGTGGTGCCGGAGCAATTGCCCAGGCTGCTGCAGGACCCTGATCAGGCAAAGGCCGGCCGGGCGATGAATGCGATGATGCAAATGGGCAAGATCGACATCGCCAAGATCGAAGAAGCAGCCAGAGGCTGAGCGAAGGCATCGCTTCGGGCAAATGATCTTTGTCCCATTCATGCCGGAACGATCAATTGCCAATGTCGGCGCTGCCCCTCATCACCCTGCCGGCACTTCTCCCCGTATAGTGACGGGGAGAAGTGGCTGGCCGCAACGCTGGCGTTCCCCTCTCCCCGTTCTTCACCGGGAGAGGGTAACGGTGAGGGGCAGCGCCGCGCTAGATGATCTGGCTCAAGCCGCCTTGTCGCGGACCTGATAGTCCTTCACCGCGGCAAAGCGGATCGCCTTCCAGCGCTCGGCTTCGTAGTTAAGCGAGAAGGCGTGCTGGGCGAGAAACACGGGATCATTGTCGAGATCACGGGCGATGTCGCCGCGATGCGCTTCGATGAAGCGCTGGACCTCGGCCTTGTCGTCGGCCGAGATCCAGCGGCAGACGGAGAAGCGCGACATCTCGAAATCGACCGGCAGCGTGTATTCGAAATTCAGCCGCTCTTTCAGCACGTCGAGCTGCAGCGCGCCGACGACGCCGACGATGGCCGGTGAGCCGTCCTCCGGCGAAAACAGCTGCACGACGCCCTCCTCGGCCATCTGGTGCAGCGCTTCCTTGAGCTTCTTGGCCTTCATCGCATCGCCAAGGCGGACGCGGCGCAGGATTTCCGGGGCGAAGTTCGGGACGCCCCGGAACAGGATCTCCTCGCCTTCGGTCAGCGTGTCGCCGATGCGCAGCGTGCCATGGTTGGGGATGCCGACGACGTCGCCGGCAAAAGCCTCGTCGGCGGTGACGCGCGTGCGGGCGAAGAAGAATTGCGGCGCCGACAGGCTCATCGGCTTGCCGGTGCGCACCAGCCTGGCCTTCATGCCGCGCTCTAGCTTGCCGGAGCAGACGCGGACGAAAGCGATGCGGTCGCGGTGGTTGGGGTCCATGTTGGCCTGGATCTTGAAGACGAAGGAGGTCATCTTGTCCTCGGTCGCCTCGACCTTGCGGCTGTCGGCCTCCTGCGCGCGCGGCGGCGGGCCAAAGGCGCCGAGCGCCTCGATCAGGTCGCGGACGCCATAATTGCGCAGTGCCGAGCCGAAATAGACCGGCGTCAGATGGCCCTCGCGAAAAGCATCTATGTCGAGCGGGCGGCAGGCTTCGCGCGCCAGCTCCAGCTCCTCGATGAAGGCCTCGCGCTCGTTTTCCGGCAAGAGACCGGCGACGCGGTTGGAATCGGGACCGTTGACTGGCGTGCGTTCCTTTTCGGCGTCGCCCTTGCGCACGGCATTCAGCGCCAGGTGATAGGTGCCGGAAAAGGTTTTTCCCCGCCCGATCGGCCAGGTGATCGGGGCGGTGTCCAGCGCCAGCTTCTGCTCGATCTCATCGAGGATCTCGAACGGGTCGCGGCTTTCGCGGTCCATCTTGTTGACAAAAGTGATGATCGGGATGTCGCGCAGGCGACAGACCTCGAACAGTTTCAGCGTGCGCGGCTCGATGCCTTTGGCGGCGTCGATGACCATGACCGCCGAATCCACCGCCGACAGGGTGCGATAAGTATCGTCGGCGAAATCCTCGTGGCCGGGCGTGTCGAGCAGGTTGAAGACATTGTCCTCATATTCGAAGGTCATCACCGAGGTGACGACCGAAATGCCGCGCTCGCGCTCGATCTTCATCCAGTCGGACCGCGTCTGGATGCGGTCCTTCTTAGCCTTGACCTCGCCGGCAAGCTGAATGGCGCCGCCGAACAGCAGCAGCTTTTCGGTGAGCGTGGTCTTGCCGGCGTCGGGGTGGGCGATGATCGCGAAAGTGCGGCGGCGCGATACCGCCTGATCGATGTCTTCAGCCAATTTATGGAATCCTGTCTGTGGCGCGGGCTTCTAGCAGCGCTTTCCCGGCCTGTCGACGGTTTTGGGCGGAAAGGCCCTGACCGCACTTGAGCCTGGACCACCGGGATGGCATCAGGGAGCCCAATTCGGAGAGAGTTCAGCATGAGCAGTGCGAAGGAAGTGATCGTCATCGGCGCCGGCATCATCGGGGCCTCCATCGCCTGGCATCTGGCCAAGGCCGGAGCGCGGGTGACGGTGATCGCAGATAGCGGCGCCGGCGGCGTCGCGACACCGAACTCCTTTGCCTGGATCAATGCCAGCTGGGGCAATCCCGAGATTTACTTCCGGCTGCGCACCCGTGCCATGACTGAATGGACGCGGCTGGCAAAGGACCTGCCCGGTCTGCCGCTGGCCTGGTGCGGCAGCCTGTGCTGGGATATGCCGGTGGACAAGCTGGAAGCCCATGCCGCCGAGCATTCGTCATGGGGCTATGGCGTCGAGCGTATCGGCCGCGAACAAGCGGCGCGCATCGAACCCAATCTGGTCGAGCCTCCTGATTTCGCTCTCCATGTCGCCGAGGAAGGCGTCGCCGAACCGGTCGCCACCGCGAAAGCACTGCTGGCCAATGCCGAACGGCGCGGCGCAACGATGATTACCGGGGCCGTCACCGCCCTGGTGCACGGCAAGGGCAAGGTCTCCGGCGTGGAGATTTCCGGGCAACGGATTACCACCGACGAGGTGGTGATCGCAGCCGGCGCCGGCGCTCCCGCCATCGCCGCGACGGCCGGAATAAAGCTGCCGATCGAGACGCCGGCCGGCCTGATCGTCCACTCGCGCCCGTATAAAAAACTGCTCAACGGCCTGGTGATGGGCGAGCCGCTGCATATGCGCCAGACGCTTGAGGGCCGCATCATCGCCGGTTCCGATTTCGGCGGCGGCGATCCGGGTCTGGACCCCGAAGCGACCGCGCGCGACCTGTTCGCGACGGCGAAGAGCATGCTGCGCGGCGCCGACGGGCTGGAGCTGGATTTCCACACGATCGGTTACCGGCCGACACCTGTCGACGGCTTTCCAATCATCGACCGCGCCGAGGGCGTCAGCGGGCTCTATGTCGCGGTCATGCATTCCGGCATCACGCTGGCGCCGGCCGTCGGCCTGTTCGCCGCCCACGAACTCCTCGACGGCGAGCGCGATGCGCTGCTGGTGCCCTATGGGCTTGGCCGGTTTTCTCAGCCGCCCGAGTAGGCGAATCGCATCCGGCACCCTCTATAGCTGGCGATCGGCTGCTCGTTCGGATTCAATTCGTGAATGACCTAGCTGAAATCGAATGAGATTTGCGTCACTTCTGCTCCACTGCTTCCTATTGACTTTGTCAGGATGTTTACTTGCTAATAGCATCTTTCCCTACATGGTGTGCGGGCAACCAGGCGACAGATGATCATCCGGGTACTTAGAAAAATCTTTGGCAAACGCAAGGCAGACCAGGCGTCGCGCGAATTCGCCGCAGAGCTAGTACCTGGCATCGTGGAGAACGAAGTCGCAACCTTCGAGATGCTGGCTGAAGCGAGAGACAGCAGGGAACCCTATGTCCTGCTCACTCCTGTCGTACCGCTCCCGGCACAGCAGAGCGCCGGCTGGTTTGGCGGCATGCCTTGCTTGCCCGACGACGTTGCGTGGCCAGAGATCGAGGGCGAACCTCTTCGCTTCGTATGTCAGATAGACCTGTCCGCCTTGCCCCAGAATATCTGGTCTGGCCTCGGTCCCAGGAAAGGCTGGCTTGCTGTTTTCCTTCATGCCGAAGAAACGGCTCATGCCAAAGAAACGGCTCCCAAGGTTTTCCACGTCGATGGAGAACTGAAGGGGCGCGACGGACCTGGGCAGGCGGATGCGGTCTGGTTCCGACCGCGATCATCCAAAGGCAGACCGCCAGTGCAAGCCCATTCGCCGAGGTGGCCAATCATGATCAGCGAGCACGTTGGCCAACCTCCTCCGCCCACGGGATGGCGCAAGGGCAAGGCGCCCGGCTTGCCCGATCCTCGCCACGCTCAGCCTCCGGACCTATCCGACGCGGCCTTTCATCCGTTCAACGAAGCGACGCTTAAGGTACTGCTCGATAACCTTCAGAAGCATTTGAATGACCAAACAACGCGAATAGATGGCCTCCTGCGAGGGAAACTCCGTGACAGGGATAAGACAGAACTGGAGACGATGCGGCTGGAAGCGTCCCGATCGGTGGAGCGATTCTCGCACATCGTGGATGCGCTTGTACCTTTCACAAGGGACTTTAAGCTCGGACCAGTCCAAGATCTATTTAAGCAGATCGGCGATATACCTTCCTACTATGTACGCCGTTTGAACGATGATGAAGACGGCTATGTCGTTTTCAGGTCTTCGATCCTGCGATTGTCCGAGAAGCCGGATCCCTCAGTCTGGGCATCGTGGCATTACGGCTATGCCGATCAGCTTTATCGGCATGCCGTCTGCGCTTACACGCACGCTCCCGAGACCCTCCATCCCGAATTGCGCTCTCGCATGGAAATGATCTGGCAATTCGATGCCCTGCACGAACGGGGCGCTATGGGGCGTACCCCGGTTGGCCATGTCTACACGCCTCATGGGCCGGCGACACCGAATGCGGTTTTGTTGGAGCTTCGGACAAGCGATATGGTTGGATGGATCTGGGGCGACATGTATTCCATCGTCCTATTCATCAGTCGGGATGACTTGGCGCGCGGGAATTTCGACAATGTAACATTCGAAATTACGAACTAGGTCCGCTTGATTGGAATTGCGCCGCCGAGGTCGATCGAGATCGGCGCCGGCACGGCGCGACCCGCTGCTTGCTTGGCCGTTTCGCTCAATAGCCAGGCGGGCGGCGGAAGCCGCCGGTGAGCGGCTCGATCGCCCTGGCGATGCCGAGCAGCCGTGCTTCCGACCAGCGCTTGCCGACCAGTTGCAGGCCGATGGGCAGGCCGTCGCGGTCCTGGCCGCAGGGCAACGATAGGGCCGGATGGCCGCTGTAGTTGAAGACCGCGCCATAGGCCGGCAGCATCCAATAGTTTTGCTGCTTGCCATCGACCTCGATCGACCTTCCCGGTTCGCAATGCGGAAAGGCCGTGCACATCGCGACCGGGCACAGCAGCGCGTCGCAGGTTTCGAAGAACCGGTCCCAGGCCAGGATCGAGCGGTCGCGGCGGGCGAGCGCCTCGAACCAGCGGGAGGCAGGTGTCGGCTTCGGAGGCGGTTTCGGTTGCGCGGCCTCCAGCATCATGCCGATCAGTTCGCCGCCCTGTTCCAGATCCTCGTGCAGGTCGAGTTTCGGCAGTTTTGCTTCTTCCACTGCGGCGCCCTCGCTCTCCATCTGGCGAGCAAGGCGCTCGACGGCAGCGCTGATCTCGCCGGCCACCGGAAAGCCGGGAAAGGACGGCGCGACGGCGATGCGCAGCGCCTTGAGGTCCAGCTTGGGCATGGCATCGACCGGTACCGGCGCGAGGTCGGTGTCGGCTCCGTCCGGCCCGGCGATGATCCGGTAGATCAAAGCCAGGTCCTCGACAGTCCGCGCCAGCGGGCCGAGACAAGACATCAGCCGCACGCTGCGCGCAGCGCCGCCGGGATCGGGAAAGGCGCCGGCCAGCGAGATCCGGTGCTCGGTCGGCTTCAGGCCATAGACGCCGCAGAAGCTGGCTGGCAGACGGATCGAATCCTGCATGTCGGTGCCGACCTCGAACGGCGTCATGCCCGTTGCGACCGCGGCGGCCGCGCCGCCGCTGGAGCCACCGGCGGTGCGGCTGAGATCCCAAGGATTGCCGGTGCGGCCGAACAGCGGATTGTCCGACTGCCAGTCGCCCAGCATCATCGCGACATTGGTCTTGGCCATCAGCACGCCACCGGCGGCCTTCAGCCGTGCGACCACGGGGCTATCCGCCTTCGCTACATAGTCGGCAAAGGGTGGAAAGCCGACCGTTGTTCTCATGCCTGCCGTTTGGTGCATGTCCTTTAACGTGAAGGGCACGCCGTGCAGCGGGCCAAGGATTTCGCCGCGCGCCAATGCCGCGTCGGCCTGCCTGGCGCGTTCGCGGGCTCCTTCCCGGTCGAGAATGACGACTGCGTTGACCGCTCTGTTGTGCCTATCGATCTGCGCCAGATGTGCGTCCAGCGCCGCGACTGCTGAGATTTTTCGTGCGGCGATCGCGGCAGCGAGTTCGATGGCGGAGGAAAAGGCGAGGTCCATAACAATGCTCCGGCTTTGCCCGCGCTTGCCTCACCAAATGGAGGATTGCGGTGCGGCTTCAAGCCAAGTTCAGCATTCGAGCATCGATGACGCTTGATCGGGATTGCGCCAATTTGCAATTAGACGACGAGCGCCAGCTTTGCGACGGCCGGCGCGAAAGGACGAATGGCCATGCCATCGCTGCCGATGGTGACAAAGCTCGACGGCGGGATCGCCTGCCAGTCGCCGCCATCGCGGTCGAAGGGCTCCGAGACAATGCACCGCCCTCCGCCATGGCGAAAAACGGAGGTGTAGAGCGTCGGCGCATGGGCGTCGGTCGCATAGCGCACGGCGTAAAGCGCCTGCCCGTCCGAGAAGGCGGCGGTGAGTTTCAAAGCCGGCTCAAGACCTGCGCGGCGGGAGGCTTCGATGACGCGGCTGGTGGCGCGCGAGACTGCCCCCTGCGGATCGGCCGAAAGACCCTCGTCGATCATCAGCAGGAAAAAGAGTTCGGAATCGGTGGTGCCTTCGCGCCGGTCGAAGACGGCATCGGAGAGCGAATTCTCGAGCGCGCGGCGGATCTTTTCGAAGCCACCGATCTGGCCGTTGTGCATGAACGACCAGTTGCCGGAGATGAACGGGTGGCAGTTCATACGGCTGGTGGCGCCGCCGGTCGAGGCGCGCACATGGGCGAGGAACAGGCCGGATTTGATCTGCCGGCACAGGCTCTTCAGATTGGGATCGGACCAGGCCGGCAGGATGTCGCGATAGAGGCCAGGCTCGGGCCGGTCGCCATACCAGGCAAGACCAAAACCGTCGCCATTGGTCGGCGACTTGGCTTCCTGGGCGCAGTGGCTCTGGGCGATCAGCGAGTGGCAGGGCGCCGTGATGATGTCTTCAAGGAAGACCGCTTCACCAAGATAGGCCGCCCACCGGCACATTCGCTTCTACCGTCCGTTATGCGCGATCCATCAGAGCCGCCGGCTCCTTGGTCGCGTGCGAGCCTCTGTTGTGCGTCCGCTCGTAGAGCTCGCGGACGATTCGGCTTGCCGTAGTCTCGAACAGAAACGGCAAGAAAGCGTGAACGAGCGCGGCACCCGCAGCCATCGACAGGCGCGAGCAGAACCACGCGGCGAAGGCCATATGGCTGAAATAGCTCTCGCCCACCTTGGCCGGGTGCGAGGTGAAGAGCTTCGAAAGCTGCGTCATGATGATCCCTCCTGCCGGGATAAGCCCCGATGCTGGGTATCCTGCCACAGGCCGAAGGTTCATTGGTCTCAATTTGTCCTTGTCATGATCTATAATTTGGGACATTCATCCCAATATGGCGCAGGAAATCGATGAAATAGACAGAAGATTGCTGGCCGAGCTGCAACGCGACGGCACGCTGTCGGTCGACCAGCTTTCCGAAAGAGTATCGCTGTCGCGCAATGCCTGCTGGCGGCGGGTCAAGCGGCTGGAGGAGGATGGCGTCATCACCGGGCGGGTGGCGCTGGTCGACGCCGACAGGGTTGGATTGGGGCTATCGGTGTTCATCCTGATCCGCACCTCCAATCACGATCCCGACTGGCTGCACAAGTTCCGTGCGGCTGTGACCGGCTTTCCCGAGATCACCGGCGTCTATCGCATGTCCGGCGATCTCGACTATGTGCTGCGCGCCCGCGTCGCCGACGTCAAAGCCTATGACCGGCTCTACCAGCGGCTGATCGCCAAGGTGCCGCTGTCCGACGTCTCGGCCTCTTTCGTCATGGAGGAGATCAAGGAAACGACGGTCGTGCCGGTGGAACTGCGCTGAAACGGAACCGTCGCAAAAGAAAGCCGTTGATAGCGTGGCCGCCGAGTTGACTGGATCGGCGCTCTTGCCGATAGGATCGGCCTCATGCGCGCAGCTCTTTATCCCACTTCCGTCATCGGCCCTGCCGTCGGTTTCGTTCGCTTGCCACATGGCGAGGGTCTGCCGTCGCCAGCCTATGAAAGCTCGGGAGCCGCCGGCATGGACCTGCGCGCCGCAGTGCCGGACGACCGGCCGCTGCTGATCCTGCCCGGAAAACGCGCGCTGGTGCCGACCGGGCTGATCCTGGAAATCCCGGAAGGCATGGAAGGCCAGGTCCGGCCGCGCTCCGGCCTTGCTTTCAAGCATGGGCTGACCTGCCTCAACACGCCCGGCACCATCGACAGCGACTATCGCGGCGAGGTGAAGGTGCTGCTGATCAACCTCGGCGACGAGGACTTTGCGGTGACGCGCGGCATGCGTATCGCCCAGATCGTCTTTGCGGCGGTAACGCAAGCAGTGGTCGAGGAGCGCACCTTGGCCGGCGGTACGGCGCGCGGCTCGGGCGGATTTGGGTCGACCGGCACCGCCTGATGAGTATACCGAAACTGGTTATCTTTGATTGCGACGGTATCCTGGTCGACACCGAGAATCTCGCCAATCAACGCCTCGCTGAATGGCTGAGCGCCGCCGGCTTTACAACCACGCTCGAATACTGCCGCAAGCATTTCTCCGGCCGCAGCATGGTCTCGGTGCAGAAGGAGATCGAGGCGACCGGCGTCAGCCTGGGCGCCGATTTCGTCGACCGCTGGAACGCCGGCTTGCCGGATCTGTTCGCGCATGGCGTCGAGGCGATCCCATACGTTCGGGAGTTCATCGAGAAAGTCCGTGCGGCCGGCATCCCGTACTGCGTCGCATCGTCGGCGCGGGTGTCGAAGATGCATATCACGCTTGGCCAAACGGGGCTGCTGCCGCTTTTCGAGCACGCCATGTTCTCTTCGACAATGGTTGGGCGCGGCAAACCGTTTCCGGATCTGTTCCTCCATGCCGCGAAGACGATGGGCTTCGCGCCCGCCGATTGCATCGTCATCGAGGACAGCGTCGCCGGGACCGAAGCCGGCATCGCCGCCGGCATGCGGGTGTTTTCCTATCACGCCGATCCGTATTCCGACCCCGACGGCCTAGCGGAGGCCGGCGGCATCCTGTTCGACGACATGCGCGAGCTGGCCGGCCTGGTGCCGATCCACTGAGCTTTCAGCCGGTACACCCCGGCTGCATGCCTCGTTTGTCCGTGCTAGCTTGATGCCCGCCAGCCCGGGGCCACGCATGAACCTTTTGCTTCGCTTTGTCCTTTTCTGCCTGTTGCTGCCTTGCCTTGGGGCGACGGCGGGTGCGCAAGGCGTCAGCTTTCCCGATCTGGGTACTGCCCTGCCCGGTCACCAGGACGTCACCTATCTCGACCTTGCCAGAATGGTCATTCCGGACCTGAAGATGGGCACAGACGGCTTATACGGTGGCACCTTGCCGATCGAGATGCGCCACATCGAGGGTCCGGATAGCGGCGGCTCGCCGCCTGAGACGTCGAGCCTCCCCAACGCCGCCGTGCTCGACATCAAGGCCGGCGGCAAGGACCGGCTGACCATGCTGTTCGACCTCGGCGGCTCTCCCGACAGCGCCGAAGGTTATGCCGTGCTGGCGCTCTACGACATCACCGGCAAGCCGAAACTGCTCGACGCCGTCAATGTCGCCGTCGACAGGAACACGTATTTTCGCGATCCCGGAGAACTGTCGATCGGTCCCGGCGATGACGTCCTCATCACCATGAGCACGCACTTCAATTCGAACCAGGGCTACGTGGCCACGCCGCTGATCATGGTGCGCAACGACCGGTTCGAACTGATCGACATGATCCACACGTTCGATGAAAATGTCTGTGCCTACAGGCGCACGCAGAACCTGGCCTTCCAGACAAGTGGCGGCGATCAGCCTTACGCGACGATCAAGGTGACTGTCACCGACGCCACCGTGCCGAGCGGCGAGAGCTGCGATGAGCCGCCGCCCAAGGCCTCGTCGGACGATATTTCCGTCACCTATCATTGGGACAAGGCGGCGCCACGCTATGCGAAGGACTCCGACGCATTCGAGCGTTTGTCAGCAGACAACGCCAAACGCTTCTGAGCCAAACGCATTCGTTTGCCCGGCGGAAACCGGCGCGATAGACTCCGCCTCACAATTCCGTATCTGAAGGAAGTCTCCATGGACAAGGGCAAGATCTTTCGCGACCTACATGCCTCGACCTTCGTCATGCCCAATCCCTGGGATGTCGGCACGACGAAGCTCCTCGCCTCGTTCGGCTTCAACGCGCTGGCCACGACCAGCGCCGGCTTTGCCTTCTCGCGTGGCCTGCCCGACGGCGCGGTGACGTTCGACGCGATGATCCACCATTGCCGCGAAGTGACGGCGGCGACCAGCCTGCCGGTTTCAGCCGATCTCGAGCGCGGCAAGGGCGACAGCGCCGAGCGTGCCGCCGAAACCATCTTCGCGGCCGAAGCGGCCGGCCTTGCCGGCTGCTCGATCGAGGACCATACCGGCGATCCCGACAAGCCGATCTACGATTTTTCGCACGCGGTCGAGCGCGTCGCGGCCGCTGTCGAGGCGGCGCGCGCCCTGAAGCGCGATTTCGTCTTCACGGCGCGGGCCGAGAATTTCCTGTGGGGCAGGAACGACATCGACGACACGATCAAGCGGTTGCAGGCTTTCGAGAAGGCCGGAGCCGACGTGCTCTACGCACCCGGGCTCGGCGATATCGAGACCGTGCGCACCGTGTGCTCGGCGGTGAGCAAGCCGGTCAATGTCATGGCGCGCCCGGGCTTCACCGTCGCCGACCTTGCCCAGGCAGGCGTCAAGCGCATCTCGCTCGGACCGTGGCTGACCAATTTCGCCTTCGGCATGCTGGAGACGGCGGCGCGCGAGATCCAGCAGGACGGCACGTTCGGCTTCACCCGCTCCGCCATGCCGTTCGGCAAGCTGCAGGCGCTGTTTGGCAAGTCCGGCGAATGAGCCTTACGGTCGTCAATATGGCGGCGAGCCGCTGAGGATCGTCACCGGCGGCTTTCGCGTGCCGAAATCGCCTTGTGCAGATGCACCATCATGGCGGCGGCGAAGAGCGTCGTCACCAGATTGAGCAACGGCACGGCGAGGAAGGCGGCGATGACCAGCCCGGCGAGAAACACCGTGCCGGCATGTTTTCTGCGCAGGCCCTTGGCCTCCTCCTCCGGGCGAAAGCGCATGGCGGCGAATTCGAAGAACTCGCGCCCGAGCAGGTAGCCGTTTACGATGAAGAAGGCGGCTATGTTGATGCCCGGCACCAAAAGCAGCAGCAAGGCGACGATGTTGCCGAGGATGACGACGCCGAAGAACTTTATCGACAGCACCAGCGAACGTAGCGCCGGCACGGCTTGTCCGGCCGGATCGCCGGGATAGTCGGTGCGCTCGACCACTTCGGCGACATCGTCGAGGAACAGGCCGGCGATGATCGCCGTCACCGGTGCGATGAGCAACGCCATCCCGAAGGCGAGAGCGATGGCGGCGACGATGCCGCTCAGCCATCCGGCCCAGGACGGCAGGCCGGGCAACAGCGTCTCGACCCAAGGCAGCGCCAGCCAATCAACAAGGCTGGTCAGACTGAACCACAAAGCCACCAGCGCCAGCAGGGTCAGCCCGAGCGTCTTCAGGAAAACCGCTCGGAATTCGGGAGAGAACAGCTGACTGGCAGCGGCGCGGGCAGCGTCAAGGATCACGGCGTTTCCACCCCCTGGGACAAAACGGACATCTCCGAGATAGGCGGAGACCCGACAGCCCACAAGAGCGACTTACCCAGAGCGGTTCATCGTTTCGAGGAAACGCAGAACCGCTCTATCTGTTTGTTTCGACGCAATTCCGGACGGAAAACCGTTTCACACTTTTCCTGGAATTGCTTTAGCTGCCTTGCGGGCCGGGATGGTCATGGCCGCCACGCCGGCGACGACAAAACCCATGCCGAGCCATGCCGTCGAGCCGAGGGTCTCGCCGAGGAAGAGCGCGCCGATGCCGACGCCGATCGGCACGCGCAGATAGGCCTGCGAGGTCGTGCCGACCGAGCCCAGCGTGTGGATGAGGCGGAAAAAGATCGAGAAGGCGAGCGCGGTGGAGAAGATCGACAGTCCAAGCAGCGCGAGGATCGACGCGGTCGAGGGCGAGAGCGTCCAGGGCCGGTCGAAGACTAGACTCAAAGGGATGAGGATCGCCGTGCCGCAGATCATCGAGCCGGCGGCGGGCAGCATCGGGTCGAGCCCCCTGAAGTTGCGCCCGAAAATAGCGGCACCCGCATAGCTGACGGTGGCGGCGATGACGGCGAGCTGAGCCCAGAGCTGATGGCCAAGGCCGCCGAGCGCCTCGGTCCCGACGATGAGACATATGCCGGCAATGCCGGCGCCGACGCCGACCAGCTTGCGCAGCGTCACCGGCTCGTGGCGGGTGATCAGGGCCGTCAACAGGAAGGTGAAGATCGGCGAGGTCGCGTTGAGGATGGTGGCAAGGCCGGCATCGATGGAGCGTTCGGCGGCGGCAATCAGCGTGAACGGCACGACGCTGTTTAGGCAGGCCTGGAACATGAACCGGCGCCAGGTCACCGCATCCCTCGGCAAAGCGAGGCCGCGCCAGCGGATGAGCGCCAGCAGGATACCGCCGGCGATCAAGGTACGGCCAGCGATGAAAGTCACCGGCGGGATCGTCTCGACGCCGACCTTGATGAAGGAGTAGGACGCACCCCAGAGCACAGCCAGCACGCCGAGCAGGGCCAGTTCGGTGGTCATATCGGGCTTTGCGGGCATTGCTCGTTCGCACTTTCACAATTGATCGGACCGCTTCTAGCTCACGGCGAGGCGGAAATGTTTCGATCGCGATGCAACCATAGCCGTCATCGTTGCGGCCGACATGGTCCAGTTCGATGCGATGGCTGCCGCAGCCCGAACATCATGGCCAACCGAAAGCCGGCTCGGCGGAAATGCCGATTTTCGGGGTAGGCAAAGTGGCCGCAACTCGCTAGACCCGCGCGCGGCCGGCATGGCAGAAGGCCGGTATTTGTTGGCGGAGATATTGATGCCGGACTATGACGTGCTTTGCATCGGCAATGCCATTGTCGACATCATCGCCCAATGCGACGAGGCGTTCCTCGAAACCAACGGCATCATCAAGGGCGCGATGAACCTGATCGATACCAGGCGCGCCGAGCTGCTCTACAGCCGCATGGGCCCGGCGATCGAGGCGTCCGGCGGCAGCGCCGGCAACACGGCGGCGGGCATCGCCAGCTTCGGCGGCCGCGCCGCCTTCTTCGGCAAGGTGTCGAACGACGCGCTCGGCGAAATCTACACCCATGACATCCAGGCCCAGGGCGTCGCCTTCGATACCAAACCCCTCGAAGGCGAGCCGCCGACGGCACGCTCGATGATCTTCGTCACGCCGGACGGCGAGCGCTCGATGAACACCTATCTCGGCGCCTGCGTCGAGCTCGGCCCGGAGGACGTCGAGGCCGACAAGGCCTCGGGTGCTGCGGTCACCTACTTCGAGGGCTATCTGTGGGACCCGCCGCGCGCCAAGGAGGCGATCCGGCAGACCGCGCGGCTGGCGCATGCCGCCGGGCGCGAAGTGTCGATGACGCTGTCGGATTCGTTCTGCGTCGACCGCTACCGCGACGAGTTCCTGGACCTGATGCGATCGGGTACCGTCGACATCGTCTTTGCCAACAGCCACGAGATCAAATCGCTCTACCAGACCGCCTCTTTCGACGAGGCACTGGCCGCCATCCGCAAGGACTGCAAGATCGCCGCCGTCACCCGCTCGGAAAAGGGCTCGGTC
This sequence comes from Mesorhizobium monacense, assembly GCF_056781675.1. Taxonomy (NCBI): domain Bacteria; kingdom Pseudomonadati; phylum Pseudomonadota; class Alphaproteobacteria; order Hyphomicrobiales; family Phyllobacteriaceae; genus Mesorhizobium; species Mesorhizobium monacense. The sequence continues at coordinate 5,232,725 of NZ_CM165567.1, forward strand.
ATCGTGCGCGGCGACGAGACCGTCACCATCGAGGCGACGACGATCAAGGACCTGGTCGACACGACCGGCGCCGGCGACCTCTACGCCGCCGGTTTCCTCTATGGCTACACGACGGGACGCAGCCTGAAGGACTGCGGCGACCTCGGCTCGCTGGCGGCCGGGCTGGTCATCCAGCAGATCGGCCCGCGGCCAAGGCAGAATTTGCGCCGCGAAGCCGAGCAGGCGGGGCTGCTGTAGTCCCGCTGTTGGGCATCAAAAGACGCCGCCTGTCGCGCGCCTGTCATAGAGCGCACCTAGACGCAATCGAGGCGTTTCGCGACTGACATTTCGGGACGCCCGCAGCCAGTCGGGGTGTCAAAAATGCAAGACAGCAGCCTGTCGGGTCGCTGCATCCGTTGTCGGCTCGATTTCCGCTTTCCGCTGTAGCCGTTCCACAACCGGCCGCAGCTGTGGAGGAGAGCGCGCGGCCAGCAAGACAGATGCATGACCAGATTTCAAAATCCGATGGACGGAACTTCGCAGGAGGCCTTGGCGGGCCTGGTGGCGGAAGCTGTGCAACAGGCCCTGATCCAGCACGGCGTCCTCCTGGACACACAGGCCCTGGCTTCAGCCAGCGTGATCGCCGGCAGCATCGCTGCAGCACTTCCCTTCCTGTCGCAGACGGAGCGGCTTGCGGTCAGCTCCTTCAAGGGCGAATGGACTGCGCTCGCCACCGAATTCCTCCGCGCAATGGCGGACAATATCGCGCGCGGGGGCACGGCAAGCGCCGGCTCGGGCATGGCAAGTGCCGACAGCGCGGATGAGAGCCCTGCGCCGGGAAAGGACATCGAGAGGCTTGCATCCCCGCCCCTCCGCAAGCCGATCGACGATCTTCAGTCGATGCTGATCGAGGACTGGGCAGGCGAGGTCGCCGGATCGACCTATCTGGAGGAGAAGTTTCGCATACCGCGCTCGACGCTGCACCGCCGCGGGGATCAGCGAGGTGCTGGCGGCGATCGCCAATCCGAGGCTTGCCTGGTTCTGGCTGACCCGCCCTTCGCCCGAACTCGACGGCCGCATTCCGATCGAGATGCTGAAGCAGGACATGGTGGGCGACGTCGTGCCGGCCACGCGCGATTTTTCGCCCGATTGACCTTCCGGGTTTGATCCATCGCTCGTGAGCCTCCTTCCCAGATATTAGTCGAATAAGTACCCTTCGAAAAACAGTCAAAATCCGCCTATCTCAAGCCTATTGAAATACAAATCTTGTGTCATTTGTCTCAGACGTGCCGCTTGTGCCATCTTGGCAAATGCATGACGTGACGCGAAAAGTCGTTTTTCGAACACAATCTCTGTTGAATGCCGCCGCCGCTTAGGCCATGTCGGGGGCGGAAGAACGGCGCGATGCGCGGCTTTCAACGTGGGGTGAAGCGGCAGGCTTCAGAGCCATGCCCGACCTGATTTGAACCTTTGACTGGAGATTCAAGAAAATGAGCATCAAGAGCCTTCTTCTCGGCTCCGCTGCGGCCCTGATCGCAGTTTCGGGCGCACGCGCCGCCGACGCGGTCGTCGTCGCCGAGCCGGAACCGGCCGAGTATGTCAAGATCTGCGACGTCTACGGCGCCGGCTATTTCTACATCCCCGGTACCGAAACCTGCCTGCGCATCGGCGGCTACATCCGCTATGACGCCTCGTTCGGCGACGGTGGTCGTGTGCTGGACGGCCGGACAGCCACCGACGTCCAGGACGGCGACGTTCAGGACACCTGGAAAAAGAACGCGCGCTTCGCACTGAAGACCTGGACCGGCCAGGAAACCGAGCTCGGCACCTTGAAGACCTACACCGAGACCCGCTTCAACTACCCGAATGGTGGTCCCTCAAGTGTCTCGCTGAACTTCGCCTGGATCCAGCTCGGCGGGCTGCGGGTCGGCAAGGACGAATCCGTCTATGACTCGTTCATCGGCTATGCCGGCAATGTCGTACAGGACACGATCATTCCCTACGGCATCAAGGACACCAACCTGATCAGCTACTATTTCGACGCGGGCAACGGCTTCTCGGCGGTGGTTTCGCTCGAAGAAGGCTCCGGCGCGATTGGCACGATCGACAGCTATGTCCCGCACGTCGTCGGCGGCGTGAAGTACAAGGGCGACTGGGGTGCGATCACCGGCGTCGTTGCTTATGACAGCAACTATGAAGAGGTGGCCGGCAAGGTTCGCCTCGACGTGAATGCGACAAAGGAACTGACCCTGTTCGTGATGGCCGGCTACGGCACCGACGACAACCTCTCGGACGCCAGCAACGCCATCCCGGCCAACGGCGTCGGCTTCTACAAGCCATGGACCGGCAACTTCGCCGTCTGGGGCGGCGGCACCTACAATTTCAACTCGAAGACGGCCTTCAACGCGCAGGTCTCCTACACCGACGCCAAGGACTTCGCCGTGGCGGCGAACGTCGCCTACACCATCGTTCCGGGCTACACGATCACCGGCGAAGTCGACTATTACGACAATTTCGACGCGGACGACTCCGACGCGATCGGCGGCATCGTCCGCTTCCAGCGCTCGTTCTGAGAAATCCGCAATCTCGACGAAAAGGCCCGCGGCGAACGCTGCGGGCCTTTTTCATGTCGAGGGCCGAGGCCGCCGCGCCGTTGCGATGAGCGCGCCGCTCAGGCAGTCCGGCGATGCTTGCTGGCCGCAGGCTCCAGGGCGTCGGCGGTGACCAGCCGGTCGCGGCCGTTTTTCTTGCCGACATACATCAGCCGGTCGGCCAGCGCGACCAGAGCGTCGCCGTCGCCGGCTTCGGATGGATAGATGGCGACGCCGATGGTGCAGCCGACCTGGATGTCGCCATTCGGCGCTCGAACCTTGATGCGCAGCCGTTCCAGGACGCGTTCGGCGACGCGCACGGCCTTTTGCCTGGCCTGGTCCGATTGCCCCGAGAACAGGAAGGCGAACTCGTCGCCACCGAGCCGCGCCACGAAATCGTCGCTGCGCAGGACGGAGCGAAGGTGGTTTGACACGCGCTGCAGCAGCGCGTCGCCGGCCTCGTGGCCAAGCGTGTCGTTGACCTCCTTGAACCGGTCGAGGTCGATGAACAGAAGGCCGGCCGCCTGGCCGGTGCCGCCGCAGCGGGCGACCACCGATTTGAGCTCGTTGTGGAAGGCGCGCCGGTTGGGCAGGTCGGTCAGCAGATCGTGGTTAGCCGAATGGTCGCTCTGCTGCTTGGCGAGCTCGATCTCGCGCTTTTGCGCGGAGAGTTCCTCGTTGACGACCTTCAGATCCTGCAGCAGCTCAGCGTTGAGGTCCTCGACAACCTTGCGGTCGCTGATGTCGACGACGAACCCTTCCAGGAATTCGAGCTCGCCGGCATAGTCCCAGACACCGCCGCCGATCTCGCGGACCCAGAGCGGTTCGCCGGCCTTCGGCACGATGCGATAGTCGACGTTCCAGTTGCGGCGCGCCTCGAGCGCAGCGTCGACGGCGGCATAGACCGAGGCAAGATCGTCCGGGTGGATGGCCGAGACATAGTCGCGCACGGCGTTGTGCACGAAATCCGTGGGCGGATAGCCGCTGACGGTGAAAATGCCGTCGCTGATATAAAGCATGGTGTAGGATTGATCGTTGCGGCAGCGGTAGAGATAACCGTCCATGCGGCCGGTGATGCTGAGCAACGCATCCAGCCGCTCGTCGTGGTAGACCCCGTGGCCGACCGCGGATACAGAAACCCCGTCATGCTTCATGGCCGCACCCCCATTTGGCGGTCTGAGCGCGCCGCACATGCCGTTACGGCAAGTCGGCAAAGAGGTTCCCTATATCAGCTGGATATTATCAATCTCTTATGGGAGGGGTCCGACGGCGTTTCGGGCGCTGCTTCCCTCGAAAAGCATTCGCTGGCTCACCGTTGGCCTTTCGCCCGCTGCGCGGACCTTTCGTCAAGCCCCCGCGCTATACGCCGCGATGGCCGCCATGTTGACGATGTCCGAGTCCTTGGCGTTCAGCGAGACAATCTGCACCGGCTTGTTGAGGCCAACCAGCAGCGGACCGATGACGGTGGAGCCGCCTAGCTCCTGCAACATTTTGGTCGAGATCGAGGCCGAGTGGAATGCGGGCATGATCAGCACATTGGCCGGGCCAGTGAGCCTTATGAACGGGTATTGCGCCATGGCACGGGCATTCAGCGCCACGTCGGCGGCCATCTCGCCGTCATACTCGAAATCGACGCGGCGCTTGTCGAGGATGCGCACCGCTTCCTGCACGCGCTCGGAGCGTTCGCCCTGAGGATGGCCGAACGTCGAGTAGGCGAGCATGGCGAGCCTCGGCTCGTAGCCCATGCGGCGGGCAAAGCCGGCCGCCTCCTCGGCAATGTCGGCAATCTGCTCGGCATTCGGCATGTCGTGCACGGCGGTGTCGGCGACCAGCACCGTCCGTCCCCGCGCGAGCACAATCGACACGCCGATGACGCGGTGGCCGGGCTTGGCATCGATGATGCGACGGATGTCGTCGAGCGCCGTGGAATAGTTGCGGGTCACGCCTGTGACGATGCCGTCGGCATCGCCCAGCGCCACCATGCAGGCGGCGAAATGGTTGCGATCGTTGTTGATCAGGCGCTGGCAGTCGCGGAACAGGAAGCCCTTGCGCTGCATGCGCTCGTAGAGATAGTCGGTGTAGATGCCGTTGCGGCGCGACAGCCTGGCGTTGATGATCTCGATGCCTTGCTTGTTGAGCTCGATGCCGGCGTGCTTGGCATTCTCCTTGATGACATCGTCGCGGCCGAGCAGGATGGCGGTGCCGAGCTTCTGGTTCACATAGGAGACGGCGGCGCGCATCACCTGCTCTTCCTCGCCCTCGGCGAAGACGATGCGCTTGGGCTGGCGGCGCACGCGGTCGTAGATGCGCTGCAACGTCGAGGCGATCGGGTCGCGGCGGGCCGAAAGCTCCTGCGCGTAGCGATCGAGATCGAGGATCGGCTTGCGGGCGACGCCCGAGTCCATCGCCGCCTTGGCGACCGCAAGCGGGATGGCCGCGATCAGGCGCGGGTCGAACGGCACCGGGATGATGTAGTTGGGGCCGAATTTCGGCCGGTTGCCCTGATAGGCGGCGGCGACGTCGTCGGGCACGTCCTTGCGCGCCAGTTCGGCCAGCGCGTGGGCCGCGGCGATCTTCATCTCGTCATTGATGGTGGTGGCCCTGACATCCAGCGCGCCGCGGAAGATGTAGGGGAAACCGAGCACATTGTTGACCTGGTTCGGATAATCCGAGCGGCCGGTGGCCATGATGGCGTCGGTGCGGATCTCGGCCACTTCCTCCGGCGTGATCTCCGGATCGGGATTGGCCATGGCGAAGATGATCGGGTTCTTGGCCATCGACTGCACCATCTTGGTGGTCAGCGCGCCCTTGGCAGAGAGGCCGAGGAAAACGTCGGCGCCGTCCAGCGCTTCGGCCAGGCTGCGCGCCTCGGTCTTGACCGCATGCGCCGACTTCCACTGGTTCATGCCTTCGGTGCGGCCTTGAAAGACGACGCCCTTGGTGTCGCACAGGATGATGTTTTCCGGCGAAAAACCCATCGCCTTCATCAGCTCGATGCAGGCGATGCCGGCGGCACCGGCGCCGTTGCAGACCATCTTCGTGGTCTTCATGTCGCGGCCGGTGATCTCCAGCGCGTTGATCAGGCCGGCGGCGGAGATGATGGCGGTGCCGTGCTGGTCGTCATGGAAGACCGGAATGTCCATCAATTCGCGCAACCGCTGCTCGATGATGAAGCACTCGGGTGCCTTGATGTCCTCGAGGTTGATGCCGCCGAAGGAGGGCCCGAGGTAGCGCACGCAGTTGATGAACTCGTCGGCATCCTCGGTGTCGACTTCGAGGTCGATGGAATCGACATCGGCGAAGCGCTTGAACAACACCGCCTTGCCTTCCATCACCGGCTTGGAGGCCAGCGCGCCGAGATTGCCGAGACCGAGGATGGCGGTGCCGTTGGAGATGACGGCGACCATGTTGCCGCGCGTCGTATAGTCGAAGGCGAGGCTCGGATCCTCGGCGATGGCGCGCACGGGAACGGCGACACCCGGCGAATAGGCGAGGCTCAGGTCACGCTGCGTCGCCATCGGTTTTGTGGCGACGATCTCCAGCTTGCCCGGGCGGCCCATGGCATGGAATTCCAACGCCTCCTGGGCGCTGACGGAGGGACCGCTGTTTTCGGTTTTCCTGGCCATGATGCTCTTGATTTCCTCGCCGGTGCGGCACCCTTGAGATGGATGCCATGTTTTTGTGAGCTTCCGGATTAAGGCCACACGAGGACGCTGTAAACCGCCAAGCGATCCGGAAATGCGCTTCCAGCATGTCGCGGGCTGTTGGCGGTCCGGCGCTGGCAACAGCAGGAGCGGCCGCTTCTTCCCCTGCTTTTCGAGCCGCCGGCATTAAACCGCGCCATCACATCTGCTAGCGTGCTGGCATGAACATGCACACGCCAACCGAGCCCGACGCCCCAGAGGCGATGACGCCTACGCCCGCCGCCGCGCCAGCCGGCGCCACGCCGATGATGGAGCAGTACATCGAGATCAAGGCGGCGAACCCGGATTCGCTGCTGTTCTACCGCATGGGCGATTTCTACGAGCTGTTCTTCGACGACGCCGAAAAGGCGAGCCGGGCGCTCGGCATCGTCTTGACCAAGCGCGGCAAGCACCAGGGCCACGACATCCCGATGTGCGGCGTGCCGGTGCATGCGGCCGACGACTATCTGCAGAAGCTGATCGGCCAGGGTTTTCGTGTCGCCGTCTGCGAGCAGATCGAGGACCCGGCGGAAGCCAAGAAACGCGGCGGCAAATCGGTGGTGCGCCGCGACGTGGTGCGGCTGGTGACGCCCGGCACCATCACCGAGGACAAATTGCTGGCGCCGTCGGAATCGAGCTTCCTGATGGCGCTGGGGCGGGTGAAGGGCGGGGCCGCCGAGCATTGCTTCGCGCTGGCCTGGATCGAGATCTCGACCGGCGCCTTCCGCGTCGCCGAAACCACCGCCGACCGGCTGCTGGCCGACGTGTTCCGCGTCGATCCGCGCGAGCTGATCGTCGCCGAACCGGTATTCTACGACCCGGAGCTGAAGCCGGTGTTCGACGTCATAGGCCGCGTCGCCAGTCCGCAGCCGCCGTCACTGTTCGATTCGGCATCGGCGGCTGGGCGCATAGCCCGCTTCTTCGAGGTGGCGACGCCGGACAGTTTTGGAACGTTTTCCCGCGCCGAGCTGTCGGCGATCTCCGGCACTATTGCCTATGTCGAGAAGACGCAGAAGGCCGAGCGGCCGCCACTGTCTAGGCCCGAACGCGAGGAAGCCGGCTCGACGCTGTTCATCGACCCCGCGACGCGCGGCAATCTGGAGCTGCTGCGCACTTTGTCGGGCAGCCGCGACGGCTCGCTGTTCAAGGCGATCGACCGCACGGTGACCGGCGGCGGCGCAAGACTGCTGGCCGACCGGCTGATGGCGCCGCTGACCGACCCGGCGGCGATCGGGGCGAGGCTGGATTCGGTGTCGTTCTTCCGTTCCGAGACGCGGCTCTGCCAGGCAGTGCAGACGAACCTGAAGAGCGTCGCCGACATGCCGCGCGCGCTGTCCAGGCTGGCGCTCAACCGCGGCGGTCCGCGCGATCTCGGCGCGCTGCGCGCCGGCTTCGAGGCGGCAGGCACAATTGCCGATATCTTTGCCGCGACAGCCCTGCCCCAGGAATTGGCGGCGGCGCTCACCGCCATCAAGGCGTTGCCGCGCATGCTCTCAGAGCATCTCAGCCAGGCGCTCAGCGAGGAGTTGCCGCTGCTCAAGCGCGACGGCGGCTTCGTGCGCGGCGGCTACCATCCCGAACTCGACGAGATGCGGGCACTGCGCGACGAATCCCGAAAAGTGATCGCCGGGCTGGAGCGCTCGCTGATCGAGGAGACCGGCATCCGCTCGCTGAAGATCCGGCACAACAATGTGCTCGGCTATTACATCGAGGTGACCGCCAATCACCACTCGATCATGACCGGCAGCGACGCCGCCAAGGCGCGCTTCATCCATCGCCAGACCATGGCCAACGCCATGCGGTTTACCACGACGGAGCTCGCCGAACTCGAGACAAAAATCGCCAACGCCGCCGACCGGGCGCTTAGCATCGAACTGGCCACTTTCGACAGGCTGACGGCGGAAGTGGTCGGCGAGGCAGACAGCATCCGCGCCGGCGCCGAGGCGCTTGCCGTGATTGACGTGTCGGCGGCGCTTGCCCTGCTTTCGGAAAGCGAGGCCTGGTGCCGTCCTGTGGTGGATTCCAGCCTTGCCTTCGATATCTCCGGTGGGCGGCATCCGGTGGTCGAACAGGCATTGCGGCGTTCGGGCGAAGGACCGTTCGTCGCCAATGATTGCGACCTGTCGCCGGAAGGCGGCGCGAAGAACGGCGCGATCTGGCTGCTGACCGGCCCCAACATGGGCGGCAAATCAACCTTCCTGCGGCAGAACGCGCTGATCGCCATCCTTGCCCAGACGGGCTCGTTCGTGCCGGCGACATCTGCCCACATCGGCGTCGTCGACCGGCTGTTCTCGCGTGTCGGCGCGTCGGACGATTTGGCGCGCGGCCGTTCGACCTTCATGGTCGAGATGGTCGAGACGGCGGCGATCCTCAACCAGGCCGGCGAACGGGCGCTGGTCATCCTGGATGAAATCGGCCGCGGCACCGCCACCTTCGACGGCCTGTCGATCGCCTGGGCGGCGGTCGAATATCTGCATGAGAAGAACCGCTGCCGGGCGATCTTCGCCACCCATTTCCACGAGATGACGGCGCTGGCGGGCAAGCTGCCGCGGCTGCACAACGTCACCATGCGGGTCAAGGAATGGGAAGGCGACGTGGTCTTCCTGCACGAGGTCGGCAAGGGTGCCGCAGACCGCTCCTACGGCGTCCAGGTGGCGCGGCTCGCCGGCCTGCCGGAAGCCGTGGTCGGGCGGGCGAAGGAGGTGCTGCACCAGCTGGAGGAAGGCGAGGTTTCGGGCAAGGCAAACCGCCTAGTGGACGACCTGCCGCTGTTTTCGGTGGCGGTGAAGCGGGAAGCGTCGAAACCGGTCAAGAACGATGCGCTGGGCGAGGCACTCGGCGCGATCAATCCTGACGAGATGACGCCACGCGAGGCGCTGGAGGCGCTGTACAGGCTGAAGGGGATGGCAGGGAAGTAAGAGCGGCGTCGCCGAAGCTGCCGCTCAAATCATCTCCAGCCCGCGCTTGCGGGTCGGCGGCGGAAAGGCGCGGTCGAGCTCGGCGAGATCCTCTGAACTCAGCCTGATGTCGAGTGCGGCGGCGTTCTGGCGCACATGCTCCTGCTTCGTCGCTTTTGGTATGGCGATGACGTCCGTCTGTGCCATCACCCAGGCAAGCGCGATCTGCGCCGGGGTAGCATTTTGGCGGGCGGCGATGGCCTCGAGCCTGGTGTTGCGCGCCAACGCACCCTGCTCGACCGGCGAATAGGCCATCAGCGGAATGCCGCGTTGCCGGCTCCACGGCGCAAGGTCGAATTCGGGGCCGCGCCGCGACAGATTGTAGAGCACCTGGTTGGTCTGGACACTGCCGCCGTCAGGCAGGCCGACCAGTTCCTCCATCTCGTCGGTGTCGAAATTGCTGACGCCCCAATGACGGATCTTGCCAGCCTTTTTCAGCGCCTCGAACGCCTCGACCGTCTCCGCCAAAGGCACGCTGCCCGGCCAATGCAGAAGATAGAGATCGATGTGGTCGGTCGCGAGGCGTTCCAGGCTGCTCTCGCAGGCCCGCTTCACGCCGGCGCGAGAGGCGTTGGAGGGCAGCACCTTGGAGACCAGGAAGGTCTCGTCGCGACGCCCGGCAATAGCCTCCGCCACCACCTCCTCGGCGCCGCCACTGGCATACATTTCGGCGGTGTCGATCAGCGTGACGCCAAGGTCCAGGCCGAGCTGCAGGGCCTTCACCTCATCGGCACGGCGACGGGCATCCTCGCCCATTTTCCAGGTGCCCTGGCCGAGCACGGGAACGGCTTCGCCGGAGGGCAGCGTGGTGGTTCTGATCGTTGACGGCATGGCATGCTCCACTTGGTGCCGGATCGCAGCACAGGCGACGTGGGAAATCCAGACGAAAGTCCCGTCCGGACGGTCCCGGCCTGCTGCTACTTCACCGGATGAGCGGCGAGCCAGGCCTGCATCTCTTTGATCTCGGCTTCCTGCGCGGCGATGACGCCCTCGGCCAGCTTGCGGATTTCCGGGTCCTTGCCGTTGGCAAGCTCGACCTTGGCCATGTCGATCGCGCCTTGATGATGCGGGATCATGCCGCGGACGAAATCGACGTCGGCATTGCCGGTACTTTCGATCGCCATCATGTCGGCGTGCATCTTGTCCATCGCCGCCTTGTAGCCAGCGGCCGAAGGGCTGTCGGCGCCCATCGCCATGCCGGACATGTCGTGCTTCATCTCCTCCGATTGTGCAGGAACGCTTTCGAGGAACACTGCGAGCAGCATTCCCGCCGCCATCAGCAAAAGCACAGTCTTCTTGGCCAAATTCATCCGTGATCTCCTGTTGAATGGAATTCCGTATTTGGGAGCTTTGCTCAGAGTTTCAACGTTCTCAGCCGCAACGCGTTGCCGATGACCGAGACCGAGGACAGGCTCATCGCCGCCGCCGCCAGCATCGGCGACAAAAGCGTGCCGGTGAGCGGATAGAACACGCCGGCGGCGACCGGTACGCCGAGCACGTTGTAGAGGAAGGCGAAGAAAAGGTTCTGGCGGATGTTGCGGATCGTCGCCTGGGCAAGCGTGCGCGCCCTGACGATGCCGTTGAGGTCGCCCTTGACCAGGGTGATCCCGGCGCTTTCGACCGCGACATCGGCGCCGGTGCCCATGGCGATGCCGACATCGGCGGCAGCAAGTGCCGGCGCATCATTGACGCCGTCGCCGGCCATGGCGACCCCTGCGCCTTTCGAGCGCAATTCCTCGACAAGGGCCGCCTTCTGTTCCGGCAGCATGCCGGCGCGAACCTCGTCGATGCCGAGCTTGCCGGCTATGGCCTTGGCCGTGCGCTCATTGTCGCCGGTCGCCATGATGATCCTCAAGCCCCTGTCATGCAGCGCCTTGATCGCCTCCGCTGTCGTCGCCTTGACCGGATCGGCGACGGCGACGATGCCCGCCAGACTTTTCCCCACGGCAACGAACATCACCGTCTTGCCGTCCGTTTGCAGCGCCGTTGCCTGTCCACCGAGCGGCGCGGTGTCGATGCCGAAATCGGCCATCATCGCTGCGTTGCCGAGCGCAACCTTGCTGCCCGACACCGTGCCGGAGACGCCCTTGCCGGTGACCGCCTCGAAATCGCTGGCGCCGGCGACCTTCAGGCCCCGTTCGCCGGCGCCATCGACGATGGCCTCGGCCAGCGGATGCTCCGAACCCTTTTCGAGGGCGGCAGCGAGTGCCAGCAATTCATTCTCCGCCATGCCTTCGGCGGCGACGACATCGGTCAATCGCGGCCGGCCCTCGGTCAAGGTGCCGGTCTTGTCGACGATCAGCGTATCGACCGAAGCAAAGCGTTCGAGCGCCGCGGCCTCCTTGATCAGCACGCCGGCATGGGCGCCGCGCCCGGTCGCGGTCATGATCGACATCGGCGTCGCCAGGCCGAGCGCGCAGGGACAGGCAATGATCAGAACCGACACCGCCGAAACGATGGCGAAGATCAGGCTGGGCTGGGGACCGAGGATTGCCCAGGCCGCGAAGGCGATGATCGCGACCAGCACGACGGCAGGGACGAAATAGAAGGAGACGCGATCGGCCAGTCCCTGGATCGGCGCGCGCGAACGCTGCGCCTTGGCGACGAGCTCGACGATGCGGGCCAGCGTCGTCTCGGCGCCGATCCGCTCGGCGCGCATGACCAGCGAGCCGTTCTTGTTGAGCGTGCCACCGGTCAGGGCATCGCCTTCGGTCTTTTCGACCGGCAGGGGCTCGCCAGATATCATCGATTCGTCGACCGAGGAGCGGCCTTCGAGCACGGTGCCGTCGACCGGCACGGCATCGCCGGGGCGGATGCGCAGTCGGTCACCGGCCTTGACCGTGTCGAGCGGCACGTCCGTCTCGGAACCGTCCGCGCCGATCAGCCTGGCCGTCTTCGGCGCCAGGTCTAGCAAGGCGCGGATCGCCGAGCCGGTCTTTTCACGGGCGCGCAGTTCGAGAACCTGGCCGAGGAACACCAGCGCGACGATGACGGCGGCGGCCTCGAAATAGACCGGGACAGTGCCGCCGTGGCCGCGGAACTGATGCGGAAATATATCCGGAAACAGCGTGGCGATGACGCTGTAGAGGTAAGCGGCGCCGACGCCCAGCGAAATCAGCGTCCACATGTTGGGGCTGCGGTTGAGGACCGACTGCCAGCCGCGATGGAAGAAGGGGAATGCCGCCCACAGCACCACCGGGCTCGCCAGCGCCAGTTCAAGCCAGGTCTTCGACCGATCGTCGATGAGGCTTTCGAAGCTCAGGCCGAGCATCGGCGCCATGGCGCCGATCAGCAAGGGCAAGGACAGCACCGCGCTGACCCAGAAGCGCCTTGTGAAATCGACCAGTTCCGGGTTCGGACCCTCGTCGCCGGTCGGCACGCCCATCGGCTCCAGCGCCATGCCGCAGATCGGGCAGGCGCCAGGCTTGTCGCGAATGATTTCGGGATGCATCGGGCAGGTGTATTGCGTGCCTTTCGGCATCGCCTGCGACTCAGGCCTATCGCCGAGATATTTTGCGGGTTCCGCCTCGAACTTCGACCTGCACCCGGCGGAACAGAAATAGAGGCCCTGACCCTCGTGACGCAAAAAGTACTTTGCGGTGGCGCGGTCGACGCTCATGCCGCACACGGGATCGGTGGCCGTCAGGTATTTTTCCGGCTCGGCGACGAATTTCGCGCGGCAGCGCTCGCTGCAGAAATGGTGAACCTGACCGCCATGCTCGGCCATCGGCTTGCCGGCGGCCGGATCGACGGTCATACCGCAGACCGGATCGCGGACGACGGCCGCCGCGCTTGGCGCGGCACCTTTCGCGGAGCAGCAGCCTCCGGCGTGCGCGTGGTGATCATGGTCGGAATGGGCCATCCGGAATGCCTCTGATGTCTCGATCTGGTGCGGAGGTAGGGCTTCCAGTAACTGGAAGGTCAAGGGCGAGTTTCAACTTTTCGTGCCGTGGCGCAGTCGAAATCGCATTGGCAAAGAAATACCGCGCGCGGTTGCGCCCATATGCTATGGACGCCCACTTCCCGCAATCGCATCGATCCCGCTCAAATGAAGTGTCTGGTCATCAACCTCGATCGGTCCGCCGACAGACTTGCCCATATCAAGGGCGAGTTCTCGCGCATCGGCGTGGGATTCGAGCGGGTCGCCGCGATCGACGCGCAGGAACGGCCGGATCTGGCCTCGATGCCGCTCAAGGTCAGGCGCATATCGCCATGGCGCCTCGCTGACGCCGAGATCGCCTGCCTGCTCAGCCACAGGGCTTGCTGGACGATCATCGCGGCAGGCGAGGATAGCTGCGGCGCCATCTTCGAGGACGATGTCATCTTTTCCGGGAGAGCCGGCGCATTGCTCGCCGATCCCAGCTGGATTCCCGCCGACGCCGACATCGTCAAGCTTGAGACGTTCCTCAACAGGACCACGATCGCGCGCAAACGCATTGCCGCCGGCCACGGGTTTTCAGTCAGCAGGCTGCACGCAACCCATATCGGTTCGGCCGGCTACATCCTCTCACGACAGGCGGCGAGCGATCTCATCAAGGCTACCGAAGATATCGGCATCCCGGTCGATCAGCTCCTCTTCAATCCGAAATTCGAGACATCGTCGAGCAAGACGATCTACCAGATGGTTCCGGCGCTGTGTGTGCAGGGCCAGTTCCTGGCAGGCGCTGCTGTCCGGCTGCCGAGCCTGCTAAGGCAGGATCGCGACGATCAGCGCGCCACGAGCGGCACGGACAGAAAACGCAAGAAGTCCACCATCACCAGGGTAAGGCTCGAGATCAGGCGCCTGGCACGGCAGTTTGTCGATTTCTGCCGGCTGCGTCAGTGGAAGACCATCCCATTCGAACACCAGGGCAAGCGTGTTCGACCGCCCCATACCCAGCACCGCGAAAACGCGCTATAGACGCCGCCAAAAAGGCGAGACCCAACCTCCGCATATGGCAAAAATATCCCTGAAACTCGACGAGCTGATCGACGGCGACGCCTTGCGCCGCGAGATGACGGCACTGACCGCGGCAACGGCCGGCGACGGCTCCGGCCAGGCCACGCGGGGCCGCGTCCTCCAACTGCTCAAAGGCCGGCTCGCCGACGGCCGCAAGGTCGCCGAGACCATGCTGAAGGACGACGGCGGCGGCACCGCCTGCGCCGCCCGGCTGTCGCATCTCATGGACGAGATCATCCGCGCGCTCTACGATTTCGCGGCGACCCATGTCTACCGCGTCAAGAACCCGTCTTCGGCCGAACGCATGGCCGTGGTCGCGGTCGGCGGCTATGGCCGCGGCACGCTGGCGCCGGGCTCCGACATCGACCTGCTGTTCCTGCTGCCCTACAAGCAGACGCCGTGGGGCGAGCAGATCGTCGAATACATGCTCTACATGCTGTGGGATCTCGGCCTGAAGGTCGGCCACGCCACCCGCAACATCGACGAGTGTCTGAGGCTGTCGCGCACCGACATCACCATCCGCACCTCGATCCTGGAAGCGCGTTTCCTTTGGGGCGAGCTGAAACTCTATGACGAGCTCCTGCTGCGCTTCGACCACGAGGTGGTGCGCACGACAGGGCCCGAATATGTGCAGGCGAAGCTTGCCGAGCGCGATGAGCGCCATGCCAAGGCCGGCGAAAGCCGCTATCTCGTCGAACCCAATGTCAAGGACGGCAAGGGCGGCCTGCGCGACCTGCAGACCCTGTTCTGGATCGCCAAGTATTTCTACCGGGTGCGCACCGGCGGGGAGCTGGTCGACAAGGGCGTTTTCACGGAAGCCGAATACCGCGAGTTCCAGAAAGCCGAGGATTTTCTCTGGGCGGTGCGCTGCCACATGCATTTCCTCACCGGCAAGCCCGAGGAGCGGCTGCATTTCGACATCCAGCGCGAGATCGCCGAGCGGCTGGGCTACACCACCCATCCCGGCCTGTCGGCGGTCGAGCGCTTCATGAAGCACTACTTCCTCGTCGCCAAGGATGTGGGCGACCTGACCCGCATCTTCTGCGCGGCGCTGGAGGAGGAACAGGCCAAGCACGTGCCGGGCTTCAACCGCATCTTCCTCACCTTCTCGCGCCGCAAGCGCAAGCTCGCCGGCACGTCCGATTTCATCGTCGACAACCACCGCATCAACGTCGCCGACGACCTGGTGTTCGAGCGCGATCCGGTCAATCTCTTGCGGCTGTTCTGGTTCGCCGACAAGCACGGGCTGGAGTTCCATCCCGACGCGCTGAAGCTCCTGACCCGTTCGCTCGGCCTGGTCGGCAAGGCGCTCAGGCGCGACGAGGAAGCCAACCGGCTGTTCCTCGACATCTTGACCTCGGATCGCAACGCCGAGCTCAATCTCAGGCGCATGAACGAGGCGGGGCTGCTCGGCAGATTGATCCCCGATTTCGGCAAGATCGTCGCCATGATGCAGTTCTCGATGTACCACCACTATACGGTGGACGAGCACCTGATCCGCTGCATCGGCGTGCTGGCCGAGATCGAGCGCGGCGACGGCGAGAAGGTGCATCCGCTGTCCCACACGCTGATGCCGGGACTGAAGAAGAGCCGCGAGGCGCTCTATGTGGTGGTGCTGCTGCACGATATCGCCAAGGGGCGTCTGGAGGACCATTCGGAGGCCGGCGCGCGCATCGCACGGCGCATCTGCCCGCATATGGGGCTGTCGGCGGCCGACACCGAAACCGTCGCCTGGCTGGTCGAGAACCACTTGGTCATGTCGATGACGGCGCAGACGCGCGACCTCAACGACCGCAAGACGATCGAGGATTTCGCCTCGATCGTGCAGTCGGTCGAGCGGCTGAAGCTGTTGCTGATCCTGACCGTCTGCGACATCAGAGGCGTCGGGCCTGGCGTGTGGAACGGCTGGAAGGGACAGTTGCTGCGCACGCTCTACTACGAGACCGAACTGCTTCTCACCGGCGGCTTCTCGGAAGTGTCGCGCGCCGAGCGCACTGCCGCCGCGCGCGAGCGGCTGGCCGAGGCGCTGGCCGAATGGCCGGCCAAGGACCGCAAGCGCTATGTCGCCCAGCATTACGAGAACTACCTGCTGACCGTGGACCTAGCCGACCAGCTGCGCCACGCCGAATTCATCCGCGAGGCGGACGCGGCAGGCAAGAAGCTCGCCACCATGGTCAAGACCCATCAGTTCGAGGCGGTGACCGAGATCACCGTTCTAGCGCAGGACCATCCGCGCCTGCTGTCGGTGATCGCCGGCGCCTGCGCCGGGGCCGGCGGCAACATCGTCGACGCGCAGATCTTCACCACCTCCGACGGCCGCGCGCTGGACACCATCCTGATCAGCCGGGAATTCGACCTCGACGAAGATGAGCGTCGCCGCGCCGAGCGCGTCGGCCGATTGATCGAGGACGTGCTGTCGGGCAAGAGCTGGCTGCCCGAAATGATTGAGAAGCGCACCAAGCCCCGGCGCGGCGCCAAGGTCTTCCGCATTCAGCCGCGCGCCGAAATCCGGAACTCGCTGTCGAATCGCTTCTCGGTGATCGAGATCGAGGGGCTGGACCGGCCGGGCCTGCTGTCGGAGATCACCGGCGCGCTGTCGGACCTGTCGCTCGACATCGCCTCGGCGCACATCACCACCTTCGGCGAAAAGGTGATCGACACCTTCTATGTCACCGACCTGACGGGGCAGAAGATCGACAGCCCGACTCGCATGGCCACCATTCACAAAAGGCTGATCGAGACCCTCGAAGGCACCGCGCCGGAGCGCAACGGCAAGGCCAAGGCGGCCGCCGAGTGAGGATCACCATCACTTTGTCCCATTCCCACGGTCAGTCTCCCCGCGCATGAGCCTTGTCAAGAAATTCGCCACCGTCGCGTCCGGCACGCTGATGAGCCGCGCCCTCGGCTTCGGCCGCGAGATGCTGATGGCGGCCGCACTCGGCACCGGGCCGGTCGCCGACGCCTTCAACGCCGCCTTCCAGTTTCCCAACACCTTCCGCCGGCTGTTCGCCGAAGGTGCCTTCAACGCCGCCTTCGTGCCGCTGTTCGCCAAGGAGATCGAGACCCACGGCACCGAGGGCGCCAAGCGCTTTTCCGAAGAGGTGTTCGGCGTGCTGTTCACGGCGCTGCTGGCGCTGACCATCGTCATGGAACTGGCGATGCCGCTGATCGTGCGCTACCTGGTGGCGCCGGGCTTTGCCGACACGCCGGGCAAGTTCGAGACGACGGTTCGGCTTGCGACCATCATGTTTCCCTACCTGATCTGCATGTCGCTCGGCGCCATGATGGCCGGCATGCTGAATTCGCTGCGCCGCTATTTCGCCGCCGCGGTGGCGCCGGTGTTCCTCAACATCATCCTGATCGGGGTGCTGGCCTATGCCTGGTACAATGGACTGGACGCCCATGCCGTCGGCTTCGGCCTGTCCTGGGGCGTGCTAGCGGCGGGGCTGGTGCAGCTGGCCATCGTCTGGGTGGCGGTCCGCCATGCCGGCATCTCGATCGGTTTTCGCCGGCCGAAGATGACGCCCAGTGTCAAGCGGCTGTTGATCCTGGCGCTGCCGGCGGCGATCACCGGCGGCATCACCCAGATCAACCAGCTGATCGGCACTGCGATCGCCTCGGCGCAGGACAGCGCCGTCTCCTCGCTCGCCTATGCCGACCGCATCTACCAGCTGCCGCTCGGCGTCGTCGGCGTCGCCGTGGCGATCGTGCTGTTGCCGGAACTGTCGCGGGCGCTGAAGTCGGGCAACCTGATCGAGGCCGCCAACCTCCAGAACCGCTCGGTCGAGTTCACGCTGTTCATGACCTTGCCGGCGGCAGCCGCCCTCTGGGTCATGTCCGAGCCGATCGTGCGGCTGGTCTATGAGCGCGGCGCCTTTGCCGCCAACCACTCGACGCCGACGGTGGCGGCGATCTTGGCGATCTTCGGCCTCGGCCTGCCGGCCTTCGTGCTGATCAAGGCGTTTACCCCCGGCTATTTCGCCCGCGAGGACACGCGCACGCCAATGATGTTTGCCGCTATCTCGGTGGCGGTGAACGTCGCGACCGCACTGACCCTGTTTCCGAAGATGGGCGCGCCGGGCATTGCGGTGGCGTCGGCCGTCGCCGGCTGGGTCAATGCGCTGATGCTGCTTGCCGTGCTGATCCGGCGCGGCCATTGGGGCCGCGACGTGCCGCTGCTGAAACGCATTCCACGGCTGGTGCTGTCGGCGGCGGTGATGGCAGCGGCGCTCTATTTCGCCGAACACTGGTTGGCCGTCAGGCTTGGCCCCGGCTCGCCACTGGTGGTCAAGGCGACAACGCTGCTCAGTCTCGTCGCCGGCGGTGCACTGCTCTATTTCATCACCGCCTTCGCCACCGGCGGCGCCGATTTCGGCATGATCCGGCGCAATGTCAAACGCGGCTCGCCAAAGGCACCGCCGCAGGCAAAAGCCGATTTGGACGAGTAGGTCGTCCTTCGGGGTGTTGGCGCTGCCCCTCATCCGCCTGCCGGCACCTTCTCCCCGTATAATGACGGGGAGAAGATGGCTGGCGGTGACCGCGGCGCTGTTTCTGCAACGCTGGAGATTGGCGAAATCGCCGATGAGAGCGTCCCTCTCCCCGTCACTATACGGGGAGAGGATGCCGGCAGGCAGGTGAGGGGCGGCGCCATCGCCTCGAAACGAGACGGCACATTCAGGCCTGAAGTGATTGTCTTGCCCCGAGACAGCGTCGGTCTTGATCAGAGCGCAAGTCTCGTCCATAAGCGCGCCGTCGCAAGACTTTCGCCGCGCGCGAAACGGCCCTCCACAAGCCATGAGGACATCATGACCGCCTTCAAACCGCTCGTCTTTTCAGGCGTCCAGCCGACCGGCAATCTGCATCTCGGCAACTATCTCGGCGCCATCAAGAAATTCGTCGCCCTGCAGGACACGTCCGACTGCATCTATTGCGTCGTCGACCTGCATTCGCTGACCGCGCAACTCGTTTATGAGGACCTTGCCGACCAGACGCGCTCGATCACCGCGGCCTTCCTCGCCTCGGGCATCGACCCGAAGAAGCACATCGTCTTCAACCAGTCGCGGGTTATGCAGCATGCCGAGCTTGCCTGGATCTTCAACTGCGTGGCGCGCATCGGCTGGATGAACCGCATGACGCAGTTCAAGGACAAGGCCGGCAAGGACCGCGAGAACGCCTCGCTCGGCCTGCTTGCCTATCCGAGCCTGATGGCTGCCGACATCCTGCTCTATCGTGCCACGCACGTGCCAGTGGGCGAGGACCAGAAGCAGCATCTGGAGCTGACCCGCGACATCGCGCAAAAATTCAACAACGACTTTTCGGACCGCATCGCGGCGCTTGGCGTCGGCGTCGAGATGCAGGTCGGCGAGGAGACGGTGAATGGCTATTTCCCGCTGACCGAACCGGTCATCGGCGGGCCGGCGGCGCGCATCATGAGCTTGCGCGACGGCTCCAAGAAGATGTCGAAGTCGGACCCGTCGGATCTGTCGCGCATCAATTTGACCGACGATGCCGACACCATCTCGAAGAAGATCCGCAAGGCCAAGACCGACCCGGAAGCCTTGCCGAGCGAGCTCGACGGCCTTGCCGGCCGGCCCGAGGCGGAAAACCTGGTCGGCATCTATGCCGGCCTCGCCGAACTCTCGAAGTCGGATGTGCTGAAGGAGTTCGGCGGCCAACAGTTTTCGGTGTTCAAGCCGGCGCTGGCCGACCTTGCCGTCGACAGGCTGGCACCGATCGCCGGCGAGATGCGCCGCATCGAAGGCGACCGTGCCTATGTCGACGCGGTGCTGAGGGACGGCGGCGAACGCGCCGGCACTTTGGCGGAATCCACGATGAAGACGGTGCGCGACATCATCGGCCTGCTGCAGAGCTGACCCGTCCAACACCGCGATAGTGGCCGCCCGCTTGCGGCCGGTCTGCGGCGGTGGCAGATTGCGGCCGAACACCGAGTAGATAGACATGGTCTCCAAACGCCTCAGCCGCGAAGTCGGCCACCGCCGCAAGTTCCTGGCGATCATCGACGACACGCCGGAATGCGAGCGTGCCGTCGCCTACGCCTCGAAGCGGGCGCAGAGCACCAGCGGCGTGCTGGTGCTGCTCTATGTCATCGAGCCGGACGATTTCCAGCACTGGCTGGGGGTCGAGAAGATCATGCGCGAGGAGGCCAACGCCACGGCGCGCACCGCGCTCGACAGCTATGCCAATAAGGTGCGCCAGAAGCTCGGCATCGAGCCGGAGCTGGTGGTGCGCGAAGGCAAGCCGACCGAAGAAATCCACAGACTGATCGAGGATGACCAGGATATCGCCATCCTGGTGCTGGCGGCCGGCGCCGGCAAGGAAGGCCCCGGGCCGCTGGTCGGCGCGGTGGCCGGCAAGGGCGCCGCCTTCCCCATTCCCGTCACCGTGGTGCCGCAGAATCTTTCCGACGAGGAGATCGACAGCCTGGCGTGAGGTATGCTGATAATGAGGTGATGCCGGCCTTACCTGCATTTCGACACACCTCAAGGCGCTCGGCAGGAGCTGCAAAAACATTCCGCCAGCCAGCCGTTCAGGCGACGCGTTTCGCTTGAATGTCCAGCCGATAGGGCCTATTTAGAATTATTCCAAACTATTGCCCGATACGGGCATGGAGACAGCTATGTTCATCCAGACCGAATCGACGCCGAACCCGGCGACGCTGAAGTTCCTGCCCGGCAAGGAAGTGCTGCGCGAAGGCACCGCCGATTTCCGCGACGCCGACAGCGCGGCAGGAGCTTCGCCGCTGGCCGGCCGGCTGTTCGAGATCCCGGGCGTCACCGGCGTCTTCTTCGGCTATGATTTTGTCACCGTGACCAAGGACGGTCCCGACTGGCAGCATTTGAAGCCGGCGATCCTCGGCGCCATCATGGAGCACTTCATGTCGGGGGCGCCCGTCATGGTCAGGGCCGGCCCCGCCGCCGAGACCAGCCAGACCGGCGAATTCTACGACAAGGCCGACGAAGAGCTTGTCATCACCATCAAGGAACTGCTCGACACCAGGGTGCGCCCGGCGGTTGCCCAGGATGGCGGCGACATCACCTTCCGCGGCTTCGAGAACGGCACCGTGTTCCTGCACATGAAGGGCGCCTGCGCCGGCTGCCCGTCGTCGACGGCGACGCTGAAGCACGGCATCCAGAACCTGCTCCGGCATTTCGTGCCCGAGGTGCAGCAGGTCGAACAGGTCTCCTGATAATTCTACTCCGCCGGCCGCCTGACGCGGCGGAGCGAATTCTCAGCGGTTTGCCTGAGATCATGTCCCAGTTCAGACAACAAAAAACCGGGCCGAATTGCCCGGTTTTCTGTTTTTGGACGTCCATTTGTTGCCTAGACGGTCCGCGTAATAAGAGGTGTCACAGCACGATGACCTTGGCGCCGACCGAGGCGCGGTCGTAGAGGTCGATAATGTCCTGGTTCATCAGACGGATGCAGCCCGACGACATCGCCGTGCCGATCGAGTTCCATTCCGGGCTGCCATGCAGGCGGTAGCCCATGTCGCCGCCCTTGTTGAACAGATACATGGCGCGCGCGCCGAGCGGGTTTTTCAGGCCGGGGTCCATGCCACCGGCGAACTTGGCCAGCTCGGGCTGGCGCTTGATCATCTGCGAGGGCGGCGTCCAGGTCGGCCATTCGCGCTTGATCGCGATGCGGGCGGTGCCGTGCCACTCGAAGCCTTCACGGCCGACGCCGATGCCGTAGCGTATCGCGCGGCCGTCGCCCTCAACGAAGTAGAGGAACTTGTTCTGGGTATCGACGATGATGGTGCCCGGCTTTTCCTTGGTGTCGTAATCCACCTCTTGCCGGTGATACTTCGCCGGCACCTTCTCGATCGGGATGCGCGGCAATTGATAGCCCGCATCGGTGACCGCGCCGTAGTTGTTGGTGAACAGCCGCGAGCCTATGGTGCTGCAACCGCTAATGGTGGTCGACAGCGCGAGGGCAGCGACAATTGCAAACGACTTCATGCGCATGAATAGGTCCGATGCCCTGCCCAGTTGATCGCGGCACGAGTCGGCCGCTTTTTCCTTAACCATTCATGCTGGCATTTGCGTTGCTTGCCAAGCGCGCGATGCCTATATGCAGGACCTTACGTGCCGGTAAGCTCGCGACTGCGGCATTTCGGCAACAGCCGTCACAGGATTGTGAAGCAATTTCAATGGGGCAGTTCCGAGAGCTGCCGAAACCAGGGAAGACGCCATGAATGTCGGAGATGCCGCGGAGCGTTCCGGCCTGCCGGCCAAGACCATCCGCTACTATGAGGAAATCGGCCTGATCGCGCCGGCGCGCGCCGGCAATGGCTACCGCGACTATTCGGGCGACGACATCCACCGGCTGGCCTTCCTGCGCCGCGCGCGCAACCTCGGCTTTTCCATCGACGACTGCCGCCAGCTGATGGCGCTCTACCAGGACCGCAGCCGCGCCAGCCACGACGTGCGCGAGATCGCCGCCGCCCATGTCAGCGCCATCGAGGAGAAGGTGCGCGAGCTGCAGTCGATGCGCTCGACACTGCAAAAGCTGATCCACGCCTGCCACGGCGACGACCGGCCGGACTGCCCGATTTTGGACGATATGGCTGGGGCGGCTGAAGGCAATCGAGTGCCCGCGGCATAAAGCAACGGTTGCGGCATCAACGGCCGCTACCGGGCCGATGAACCAGACCGCCTAAACGACGCGGTTGATAATCTCTTTGCCAGCTTCGCGCTTGGTTGTCCGCTTGAGGAACAATTTGGCGTGTTCCGCCCAATCGGCTGCTGAGACATCATGCTCACGAACCGACTTGCTGAACACCTCGCGGAGAGCATCGAGATCGAAGGCCGAGAGCCTCTCGCCTTTTGATGCTGCCCTGTCCACCGCCATGCCTACCCCTGAAGCAATCGGAAAAGTATATATTCTTATATGATCCGCGCTCGTGGGCCTTCAAGGCTGAAAAGCGGCCTGGCCTGACTTCTTTTGGGTGTAATTGCCCGTTTGCGTGACCGCCATCCAATCTTGGCCGGGTCCGTCAATACGATCTCCGCCTGCACAAGAGCATCGTCGGCCCGCCGATATCGCCTGGCTGCGATCACCCGCTCCAGGTTTTGCATGAGGCGCTGTTGAAGACGGCGAAGCACATCACGGGGCGCGATGCAGCCTTCATTCGATGGCACGGGACAGGGCCGGTGCAGCAACGTCTTGAACAAAAATAAGCCCCGCCTTCTTTGGATGAAGCTGGCGGGGCGGAGGAAAAGTAGGCTACGCCCTATCAAGTACCCACGAATTGTTACGCTGATGTGACAGGTGGACCGCGGCTCATTCAACGGTCCGGGACACGGCCGGCGAGGCCGCCTGCGGCAAGGTAGCGCCTAGCGCTTCGATGGCCCCTTGTAGAGATACCAGAGCGGCAACGCCACGAGAGAGAGCAGAATTGGAGACGCTAGTCGAAAATCATAGCCTCACGATTCGAAAGGGTCGTGGGGCTTTGTTTTTACCAGGTCCTGTAGCGGCCATGCCCCTACGGCTGGGTAGCGCTGGCTCGCCTTACGTCTTTGTGCCTAGCGACCTTAAGCCTTCGGTCTCATTTTAGAGATTGCTAATCCGCTATAAAATGCGTTTCAGAGCTGGGCTACTAGTCTCGCAGGGCCGGTGCAGTTGGGGTCTTGGCTAGGGCGCTGCACCGGTCTTTTCACACTTGCAAGGACGACTGAAAATCACCACCTAAAGCTTGATAGCGAACAAGTTGGAAACGTCGGTTCAAGTCCGACGGCCCCGACCAATCGGGGTTTCGTCTAGGGATTAGGACGCCACACTTGATAAACGCCGCTCCCTTCCGGTCGAGCGGCGTTTTCGTATTCTTCTATAAGCGAACGAACGCTACCCGCCATTGTTCCTGCGGTCGGCTGGCCTGCCTCTGCGGTCCGATCCTGGCAAGATATTGTCGCCTAGGAGACGGTCTTCGGACGATAGTTTGGGCGGTATGAAAGGACCGGTAGCGCCGATCTCGCCTAGCCAATCCTCGTAGCCAGTGTTCATTTTGGACGTCAGTTCATCGGGCTGATGTATCCCGGACTGGAATAGGCTCATGAGGCGCCGGCCGAAATGTTCCCATGCCGGATGGCCTTCGGGAAATTCCTGCCTCTGTACAATAGTCGTTAAGAACCTTTGCCAGCGTTGCGAGTTGCTCGGAGTCGAGATGATCGTCGAATGACATCGCTTTATCCCTTGTGGGGCGAAAGCGTGATCGACTCTTCCAAGCGCCAGGCGCCCGTTCAAATTGGCCAGCGACGATCCTTTCTGTACGCTTTAGTCAGGGATTAGCGAGTCAAATCGGTCCCGGCCTGCCCTGATTATATTCCTAGTCACTTTGGGTCTGTCAACCGAATAATCGCCCCAAGAGGGCGATTGTATGGTTGACAAACCCAATGTAAAATAGGAATATAATCAGGACAGGCCGGCAGGAAACAAAATGGCCGACGCAGCCGCCGGAGAGACAATCTAAGCCGCGTCGGCCACGTCTAGCGGCCAGACGGTCGGGGGTTTGGGGTGCTTTGGGTTAACCGCCGGACCTAACCGGCAAGGCAAGCCGGCTGGCGAGGTTATAGGGCCGTCAATCAGCGCTGCCACTTGGCAAAACGTGGGTGCTCTTCAGTCATCAAATCGGATGACACTAACGATACCCAAGCCGTAGGCAACGACCGGTGCAGTGGGGGGGTATCACTTCGGGGGTACCGCACCGGCCATTGCGGGTGGTGGCAACCATTCTCCCGCACCGCCTAAGCTATAGGCATATTAGAAATCGCTCAATTGAGACGGAGGGCCTAAATCCATCGGGGCTAAAGACGGCATGACGCTACCCAGCCGTAGGGGAATGGCTAACGCTTGGTCTCCTCGCGCTTCCGGCGCACCAGTTCTTTTATCTGTTCCTGGGTCAGCTTCGGCGCGTGGGCGATCTTGTTGACAACAGCTTCAAAGGCGGCGTCGGACTGATCGGTTTTCAGTTCTCGCGCGGCTTCGCGGAATTTTTCAATCTGAGGCTTCTTGTCGGGCATGGTCGTAACCCTAGACGGAATCGAGCAAAATTGCTATGTAAGGGCACGAGGGCGCCGGTGCTATGGACACACCGTCGCCCTCGCTATCTACCCCTTGTGGAAGGGGGCAGGGTGAACCGCCGCTAGGCGGCTACCGGTATTCTCCGGGTCATGAACCACATGACGCATCCTCCTTTCTCTCCGTTGGGCGCATTGCGCGGTCCCCTGCGAAAGTTCGCGCGCTTTGCATTGAAGCTCTTGAAAGCCGTCTGGCGAGTGTCAGACGGCTTCATTGTTTCTTGGCCATCGCCATGAATTGCTCGAACCCCTTGAACCAATCGGCCTTGATGTTGTCGGGCCATGTCGGGTCGAAGGATGGGAACTTACTCAATAGCTGCTGGCGAAAATCGTCATGCACGACTGGCGGGTCGTTTTGCTCGCGCGTCTTCCCATTCAGATCTGACTTTTCATCGACCTTGGCCGATGCCGGCTTCGCAGTCTTTGGCCTTTTGAGGCCATTACCCGAGCGCGGCTTTTTGTTTTTCATGATGAACATGCTGACGGGGATTTGCGCCTCACGCGCCGCGTTCAAAAAGAACGTCAGGGCCTTTCGCAGCGTATCGCCCTCGCATGGGTATGCCCCACGGAACGTCTCTGTGAACTGATTTGGAGATGCCGTTTGTAGGTTCAACGAAAACACAGGCCCATAGGCCCGCTTGAGTTGTGCTGTCAGTTCGGGAACCCATTCCTCGGTTCCGATGGCGTTGACAGCACGCTCTAGATATTCGGTCGGCTTCCCGGCCGGGTCGATCTGCCCCAGGAATTTCAACGTCGCCAGAAGCTGGGTGCCGACAATACCGGAGAAATTGCCCAACACACTACGGTCAATGCGGCTCGGCAAAACGTGCTCTTTGAAGCCGCTCAACATACCGCGATAGCTCGGCCAACCCACGTAGGGTGGGGTCTGTGGCTTGGTGGTATTCTCGTTTGCCTGCGCTTCCATATCAAAACTCCGTAAACGGAATGCGGGCATAGGTATACTTTTAGACATGCCAAATAGCAAGGCGGGCAAAAATCGCCTCGCCAAGAAAGCTATTTACAGTCCGGCCATCAAGCTGAAACCCTCGCGCAGAAAGGAGTTCAGCCATGGAAAAGAGCCTTGTTATCGTGCGGGATTTTCGAGGCGAACCGCTGCGCCGGGTAGCGTGGCGAACCGAATCGGGACTGATTCTTGTGTCGTCCGAGCGCGCCTTGGCGGCAACCGAATCGAGTGAATTACCCGCAATCGGTTGCCCTGACACCGACGTTTTCGTTTATGAGGCCAAAACTTTTGACCAGATGGAAAAGGAATGGAAGCAGAACAACCGGGTATGCGATGACTTGTGGGCCAGGGTGACGCCCTACTGATGGCGCCGCCGCTTCGCCCTTGTCTGTCCGCGAGCATACCGCCAGAGCGGCAACTCTAGCTGCACCGGCTTTCGGAAGTGCGTCCGCTTCTCGTCAAGCAGGTCTTTGATAGCGAAGGCGCTTGCCGGCTGCACCCTTGAGCGCGATGAAAGCGCGGGTGCCGTCATCGACACCAAGGGCGATGCGGTTGCTGTAACGGAAGTCGAATTCGGCGAGATACCGGTGCAGATGGTGTTCGGCGCAATGCTGATAGACGCCCTTCATGCCACGCTTGAAGATGCTGTAGAAGCCTTCGACGGTGTTGGTGTGGATGGTCTTTTCGCCTTCGTAGCGAACATACTCGTCCTTGGAATGCGTCACGACATCGTGCGAGGCGAATTCCTGGCCCGCGCGGCGATACATGCCAGCCTCGTCCGTCATCAAGGCGCTTTCCTTGGCGATGTTGGCGCGAACGATCGGCATGACGGTGCCAATGCGGGCGGTATCGACATGGAAGGAACGGGCGATGCCGCCGCGCTCGACAAGCGTTACCACGGTGTTCTTGTGCGCGCCGCCGCCCGGCTTAACCGGAGTGCCAGCCAGACGGCCAATATACGTCTCGTCCACTTCGACGGTCTTGCCATTGCCGCCCATCGGGGCAAGCGAGCCAGAGGCCATTGCAAGGCGAATACGATGGCATAGGAACCAAGCGGCCTCATAGGTGCATTCGAGTATGCGGTGCATCTGGTGAGCGCTGATGCCCTTCTTAGGGGCGCACATAAGATGGATGGCCTGTAGCCACTTGGCCAGCGGCAAATGGCTTTCCTCAAAAATGGATCCCATACGGACGGTGAACTGCGAACGGCAGGCGCTGCACTTGTACAGGCCGTGACGCTCGACGCCGTTGGGGTTCTTTTTCGACGGCTTG
Organism: Mesorhizobium monacense; assembly: GCF_056781675.1. Classification (NCBI taxonomy): domain Bacteria; kingdom Pseudomonadati; phylum Pseudomonadota; class Alphaproteobacteria; order Hyphomicrobiales; family Phyllobacteriaceae; genus Mesorhizobium; species Mesorhizobium monacense. The sequence continues at coordinate 5,260,206 of NZ_CM165567.1, forward strand.
GTGCGAACGCCCTTCAACGCATAGTGGCGATCAACGGAACCGCACTTCGGGCAAACGGGACCGTTCGGCCACAGGATGGACTCGACATGCTCGAAAGCCTTGGCTTCGTCATGGAATTCGGGGCGGGACAGAACGGACATAGCGATAACTCCTTGGAATCGTTATCGGCTATCCACTTGGGTTTGTCAACCGGATAATCACCCCCAAGAAGCGGGTTCAAACCGTGAACAAAATCTGGCATGGTGCTCGTCATGCCCATCATTTCACCGATTCCCCTCAACCCCCTGATAGACGGTCGCCAGTCGGAGCGCGCCATGCTGGTGCGGCGTGGGGTGCAGCGGTTGTTGATGGACATGGGCGCGCATGTGCTGCCTGAACTGTCCTTGGCCACCGGCCGCCGCGCCGATCTCGTCGCGCTGACCCGCCAGGGCGATATCTGGATCATCGAGATCAAATCCTCGATCGAGGATTTCCGGGTCGACCGCAAATGGCCCGACTACCGGCTGCATTCCGACCGCTTCTTCTTCGCCACCCATCCCGGTGTGCCCCAGGAGATCTTCCCCGAGGAATGCGGGTTCATCCTTTCCGACGGCTACGGCGCCGAGATCCTGCGCGATGCGCCGGAGCACCGTATGGCGGCGGCGACGCGCAAGGCGCTGATGCTTCGGATCGCCCGCGCCGGCGCCTCGCGGCTGCTGGCGGCGGAACTCGCCGGTGTCTCGGTGCCGGCGCTCGAGGGCGAGAGCGAATAGGTTCGCCGCAGGCGCGACAGGTCCAGCGCGCCGCCGTCTGTCGCCCGCGCCCGACCACGGCTTTGCCCGAGCTTACCGATCCCCAAGAAGATCTTTGACCTCGCACCGATGATTTCCGCCTGCCTGCGCTGTCCTGATCAACAGGCACGCTCGGATGGTCCGGCGGCCGGAAAGAGAGGTGATCCATGGGATCGTTGGAAGGTCAGAATGTCGTCGTCATCGGAGGCAGCCGAGGTGTCGGCCGCTCGATCGTGGAAGCAGCACTTGGCGAAGGGGCGATCGTACTTGCCGTTGCCCGCAGCGCGGCCGACCTGAAAGAACTCTCCTGGGAGGCATCAGGCGTGAAGACGCTTGCGGTCGACGCGACGGAGGAGACCGCGCCCGACGCGGTTTTCGGCGCGCTGGCGCCGGATGTGCTGGTGATCTCAGCCGGCGCTCTCGCGCCGTCCGTCCCCATCCAGGAGCAGAGCTGGGAGGTCTTCTCTGCCAACTGGGACATGGACGTCAAGGCGTCGTTCCTGTTCTGCAAGGCAGCGCTCCAGGGCCGGCTCAAGCCGGGGAGCCGGGTGGTGCTGATCTCCAGTGGTGCTGCCTTCAGCGGCGGGCCGCCGAACTCAGGCGGCTATTCCGGCGCAAAACGCATGCAGATGTTCCTGGCCGGTCACAGCCAGAAGGAAGCGGACCGGCTCGGCCTCGGCCTGCGCTTCATGGCACTTGCGCCGGCGCGCATCATGCCGGGCACCGGCGTTGGTGACCGCGGTATCGCCAGCATTTCGGCCTATATGGGCATCCGCCCGGCGGACTTCCTCGCCAGCTTGACCGACATGCAGACGCCGGCCGACGTCGCTCGCGCGGTGGTCGCGCTCGCCACCGGCAAACCGCAAGGCAGCTCCTTCACGGTGAGCGGCAGCGGACTTGCGGCGGCGGCATGAGGCGAGCAGGATGCCGGCCAACTTCAGCACCGCAGGCTCCGTATGACAGACGCTTCTGGCCCTGTTGAGCCCTTGGGCCGACCAGGCCAGCCGATCCTCGATCGGCTGGCCTTCGAGCGCCTGACAGTGGTCCACCGCCGCGAGCTCAAGCTCCACTGCTACCGGATGATGGGCTCACTGCATGAGGCCGATGACCTTGTCCAGGACACCTTCCTCAAGGCTTGGCGCGCACGGTCGCAATTCGACGGCCGAGGCTCGGTTCGCGGCTGGCTCTACACGATCGCCACCAACAGCTGCCTCAACGCCATCAAGGCGAGGTCGAGTGTGCATCGCATTCTGCTTGAACCCGAACGGCCGCCCTCCGATGGGCGGGCAACCGGCGGGCCCGCCGCCGAGCTCACCTGGCTGGAGCCTTATCCGGACGCGGAGCTTCCGGATCTGGTCGACGACAAACCGGGTCCGGACGCGCGCTACGAGGCCCGTGAAGCGGTGCAACTCGCTTTCGTCGCGGCGATCCAGCTTCTGCCGCCCAGGCAGCGGGCCGCCCTTTTGCTTTGCGACGTGCTTGGCTGGTCAGCGGTCGAGACGGCGCACTTGCTGGGCGGTTCGACTGCTTCTATCAACAGCGCCCTGCAGCGGGCCCGCGCAACGCTTGGCCAGCGCTATCCTCGGGGGCGTCCCCTGCAGCGATCGCAACCCAACCCGCAAGAGGGGCTGCTGCTCGAACGCTACATGCAGGCCTGGCAAGCGGACAACCTCGACGGCCTCATCGACTTGCTGCGCGAGGACGCCACCTACCACATGCCGCCATGGCGGGAGTGGTACCGAGGGCGAGAGGCGATCCGGGCTTTTTTGGGGACCGTCTGGGGCAATTTTGCCGGCTATCGCGCGGTGGCCACCGGGGCCAATGGCCAGCCCGCGGTCGCGGTCTACGCGCGCAGCCATCAAGACCTTGCGTGGCTGCCCCATTCTCTGCATGTCATCGAGCCCGCCGACGGGAAGATCGCCTCGTTGACGATCTATGTGCCGCCGCTCGGTCCCTCATTGTTTGCGGGCTTCCGTCTACCGCCAACCTAGTCCTCGTCCGCCCCATCGGCTTCGCCAGCAGGTGCCATCATCAGCACCGCCGCGCCAAGCAGCGCGGCGATCAGCGAGCCGGCGAGGATGCCAACCTTGACCGCATCCTGCAGCGCCACGTCGCTGGCGAAGGCGAGCAGGCCGATGAACAGGCTCATGGTGAAACCGATGCCGCAAAGCAGCGAGATGCCGACCAGGTGCAGCCAGCCGGCATTTACCGGCAGGTCGGCGAAGCCCAGCCGGATGGCCAGCGCCGAGGAGCCGAAGACGCCGACCAGCTTGCCGGCGACGAGGCCGGCGGCCACGCCCAGCGTCAGCGGTTCGACCAACGCGGCGAGGCTGACGCCGGCGAGCGACACGCCGGCATTGGCAAAGCCGAAGATCGGGATGACGAAGAAGGGCACTATTCTGTGCAGGCCGTGCTCAAGCCGGTGCAGCGGCGAATGCTCGAGGTCGTGGCTGATCCCGGGAGAGCGCTCGAGAGGAATGGTCAGCGCCAGCGCCACACCGGCAAGCGTGGCGTGCACCCCCGACTTCAATACCAGCACCCACAAGACGATGCCGAGCACGAGGTAGGGCAGGAGCGTCAGCACCCGCATGCGGTTGAGCACGACGAGCACGGCGATGACCGCGAAGGCAGCACCCAGATAGGCGAATGACAGGCCGCTTGTGTAGAACAGCGCGATGATGATGACGGCGCCGAGATCGTCGATGATGGCCAAAGCTGTGAGGAATATCTTCAGCGAGGCCGGCACGCGGTTGCCGAGCAGCGAGAGCACGCCGAGCGCAAAGGCGATGTCGGTGGCGGTCGGGATGGCCCAGCCCGACAAGGCCGCCGTGTTGTCGCGGTTGATGGCGACATAGACCAGCGCCGGCACCACCATGCCGCCGGCCGCGGCAATGCCGGGCAGCACGCGGCGCGGCCAGGTCGAGAGCTGGCCGTCCAGCATCTCGCGCTTGATCTCCAGGCCGACGAGCAGGAAGAACACCGCCATCAGCCCGTCATTGATCCAGTGCGAGACGCTGAGCGGCCCGAGATAGGCGTGGAGGGTGGAGAAATAGGTTTCGGCCAAGGGCGAGTTGGCGACGATGAGGGCAAGTGCCGCGGCGGCCATCAGGATGATGCCGCCGGCCGCCTCGCCATCGAGGAATTCGCGAAAGATGGAAACCGGCCGCTCGTCGTCCCGCATGTCGCCTCCGTCACGCTGCCTGTCGGCCGGAATCATTTTGGCAGGATGATGCGCAAGCCCCGACCAGGAGGCAAGCAGCCCGCAAGTCAGCCTGTGGTCAGCGCGGGGCGCGCTTGGCCAGGATGCGCTGCAGCGTGCGGCGATGCATGTTGAGCCGGCGCGCGGTCTCCGAAACATTGCGGTCGCACATTTCGTAGACGCGCTGGATGTGCTCCCAGCGCACGCGGTCGGCCGACATCGGATTTTCCGGCGGTGCGGCGCGTTCGCCCGAGGTGCGGGTCAGCGCGGCAAAGATGTCGTCGGCGTCGGCCGGCTTCGACAGATAGTCGATGGCGCCGAGCTTCACCGCCGTCACCGCGGTGGCGATGTTGCCGTAACCGGTGAGGATGACGGCGCGGGCGTCGTCGCGCTTCTCGCGGATGGCGGCGACGACGTCGAGGCCATTGCCGTCGCCGAGCCGCATGTCGACCACCGCATAGGCCGGCGGATGGGCGCGCGCCCTGGCGACAGCCTCCTCGACGCTGTCGGCCGTCTCGACCACGAAGCCCCGGGTTTCCATGGCGCGGGCAAGCCGCGTCAGGAACGGCTTGTCGTCATCGACGATCAGCAGCGAGGTGTCCTCGCCTTCAACCATTGCGCCAGTCGTTTCGTCTCCGCTCATCGCTTCCAGAAATCCTGCTGCCTTGGTTTTACGCAGATACAGTTCCGCAGCACTATTGTCCAATTTTTAGCGCCTGCACCGGGCTTGATAGGGGCCACGATGCAGGTTTCAGGCGGTGTCGAACATGCTCGACGACGATTCGGGATTGAGGAAGACGCTGCGCGGCCATGAAATCTGCACCACGGCGCCCTCGCCCAGCCCGCTCGAATTGCGGAAATCGAGCGTGGCGCCCGAGCGTTCGAGCAAGGTCTTGGCGATGAACAGGCCAAGGCCCAGGCCGCCGCCGGCCTCGGTGCCCTGGCGCGTCGACATGTAGGGCTCGCCGATGCGGTCGATGATCTCAGGCGGGAAGCCCGGCCCGTCGTCGATGATCGAGAAGGAGACATGGTCGTCGTCCCAGTTCCAGCGCACGGTCACCGTCTTGCGGGCGAAGTCGACGGCGTTCTCGACCAGATTGCCGAGGCCGTAGATGACGCCCGGGTTGCGCCGCCCGACCGGTTCGGCGCCGATGCGCTCGCCTGGGCGGAGCTTGATCGAGATGCCGAAATCGCGGTGCGGCGCCGTCACCTCCTCGACCAGCGAGGTCAGCGGCAGGCGCGACAGATGCGCCTCGCCTTCGGAGGACAGGCTGGTGAGCCGTTTCAGGATCTCGCGGCAGCGCTCGCTCTGCGAGCGCAGCAGCGTCACGTCCTCGCGGTATTTCGGGTCGTCGCCAAGCACCTTCTCCATCTCCTTGGCGACAAGCGCGATGGTGGCGAGCGGCGTGCCCAGTTCATGCGCGGCGGCGGCGGCAAGGCCATCCAGGGCGGAAAGGTGCTGCTCGCGCTGCAGCACCAGTTCGGTGGCGGCGAGCGCGTTGGCGAGCAGGCGCGCTTCCTCGGCGACGCGGAAGGCGTAGATGGCGGTGAAGGCGATGGACGAGAACACCGCCATCCAGATGCCGGCGACATAGATGAAAGGCATCTCCAGCGGCGCGTCTTCATGCCAGGGCAGAGGCTGGTGGAAGAAGACCAGCAAGGTGGCCGCCGCCATGACCAGCACGCCGAGCACCGCGGTGAGGCGCAGCGGCAGCGACGCCGCCGAGATGACGACGGGCACGGTCATCAGCACCGAGAACGGGTTGGTGAGGCCGCCGGTCATGTAGAGCAGGCCGGCAAGCTGCAGGCTGTCGAAGGTCAGGATGACAAAGGCCGACAGCGGGGTGAGCCGGTGCGCCGCCGGATACCGGAAGGTCAGCCACAAATTCATCCAGGCCGAGCAGGCAATCAGCGCGAAGCACATGCTGACGGGCAGCGGGAATTTCAGCCCGTAGGCGACGAGAAGCACCGTCAGGCTCTGGCCGACGATGGCCAGCCAGCGCAGCCTGATCAGCGTGTTGAGGCGCAGCCGCTGGCTCTGCTGGAAATCGGGCGCGTTGAGGATCTTTATCATGGCCAAGGATTATAGCCGGGAAAGCAGAAACGGTAGACTGCGACGTCGCAATTTCCAGACCATCACGTCCCGCGCGGCTTGGCGCGGTTGGTGGCGGCGGCGAGCAGCGGGTTCTCCGGCCAGACATGGCGGGGGTAGCGGCCGCGCATGTCGGTGCGCACATCGGCCCAGGAGCCGCGCCAGAAACCGGGCAGGTCGCGCGTCGTCTGGATCGGTCGGTGCGCCGGCGACAGCAGTTCGAGCGTCAGCGGCACGCTGCCGTTGGCGATCGCCGGATGCCGGTCGAGGCCGAACAATTCCTGCACACGGATCGCCAGCACCGGCCATTCGCCGTCATAGCGGATCGGCACGTGGCTGCCCGAGGGCGCATCGAAATGGGTCGGCGCCAGCGCGTCGATCCGGCGCTGCAGATCATGCGGCACCAGCGCCATCAGGCCGGCCGAAAGCGTGCCTGGATCGATCGCGGCGAAGGACGCCTTGCCGCCGAGGAACGGCAGAAGCCAGTCGTCGAGGCGGTCGATCAATGCTGCGTCGGACATGTCGGGCCAGGGCGCGCCGAGGCCGCGATGCAGCCAGCCGAGCCGCTGGCGCAGGGTCTCGGCCTCCTTGCCCCAGTCCAGCAGCGACAGGCCAAGCTCGCGCAAGGCATCGAGGATCGCCTGATCCGCGTCGGCGCCCGATGGCGCCGGCAGCATGCGCTCGGAAAGCGTGATGGCGCCGAGCCTGGCGGTCTCGCGCACGCGCACGGCGCGCCGGTCGCGGTCGAAGCTCGTCTCCCGGCGGGTCTCGATCCCGTCGGCGAGTGCCGCACGGAGATCGGCCTCGTCGACTGGAGCCGCGGCGCTGATGCGGGCGTTCTGCGCCTTGCCCTGCAGATCGGCAACGATCAGCCAGGTCTCGCCCGCCAGCGGGTCAGCGGTGTCGAGCATGGCGCCCGAGCCGTTGGCCAGCACGAAACGGCCGCGCTCGCCGCGTGCCTTGGCGACACGATCCGGCCAGGCGTGGATGAGGAGCGCGCCGGCGGAGGCCAGCTCATTGCTTCTCCTGCCGCCGGCCTGTCTCGCCAGCCGCTCGGCAAGCTGCCGCGCCGCGACGGCGCGCGGCGACTTCTCTGTGCGAAACCGCATCAGCCGGCGCTCGAGGTCGGCGCCGTCGCCGCCAAGGCCGCGCTCGGTGAGCAGCACGGCGAGCATCGCCGCTTCGAAGGCGTGACCGCTCCCTGCCGCTTCGGCGACCATGTGGGCGAGCCGCACCGGCAGTGCCAGCTTGCGCATCGCGACGCCCGCTTCCGTCAGCCGCCCGGCCCCGTCGATGGCGTGCAGCGCGCTGAGCAGCGCCCTCGCCTCGTTGAGCGCCGGCGCCGGCGGCATATCGAGGAAGGAGAGGCTCGTGGGATCGGCGACACCGAAGGCGGCGCAATCGAGCAACAGGCCGGACAGATCCGCCTCGAGGATTTCCGGCGGCGTGAAGGCGGGAAGGGCCGCCGTCTGCTCGGCCCGCCACAGCCGGACGGCGACGCCGGCTTGCGTGCGCCCGGCGCGGCCGGCGCGCTGTTCGGCCGAGGCGCGGCTGACCCGCACCGTCTCCAGCCGCGTCAGGCCGCTGGCCGGTTCGTAGCGCGGCAAGCGCGACAGGCCGGAGTCGATGACGACGCGCACGCCGTCGATGGTAATCGAGGTTTCGGCGATCGATGTCGCCAGCACCACCTTGCGGCGACCCGAGGGCGACGGCTTGATGGCGGCATCCTGCGCCCTGTTGTCGAGCATGCCATAGAGCGGCACGATATCGGTGTCGGCGCCGATCCGGTCGTGCAGCCGCTCGGCGGTCCGCTCGATCTCGCGCTGGCCGGGCAGAAAGGCGAGCACGCTGCCGCTCTCCTCGGCGAGTGCGGCGCGGATCGCCTTGGCCATCGCGTCCTCGATCGGGACACCGGCCGGCCGCTCGTCGTAACGGATGTCGATGGGAAAGGCGCGGCCCTCGCTTTCGATCACCGGAGCTTCGGACAGCAATCTGGCGACGCGCGCGCCGTCGAGCGTCGCCGACATCACCAGCAGGCGCAGGTCCGGCCGCAGCGCGCCCTGCACGTCGAGCGCCAGCGCCAGGCCGAAATCGCCGTCGAGCGAGCGCTCGTGGAACTCGTCGAAGAGAACCGCCGCGACGCCGGGCAATTCCGGATCGTCGAGGATCATGCGCGACAACACGCCTTCAGTGACGACGAGGATTTTCGTCCGGGCCGATGTCCGGTTCTCCATGCGCATGGCGTAGCCGACCGTGCCGCCGGGCTCCTCGCCGATCAGCTCGGCCATGCGGCGGGCGGCGGCGCGGGCGGCGAGCCGGCGCGGCTCGAGCAGGACGATCTTGCCTGCGCCAAGCCATGGCGCGTCGAGCAGCGCCAGGGGCACCAGCGTCGTCTTGCCGGCGCCGGGCGGCGCCACCAGCACGGCGCAGTTGCGCTTTTCGAGCGCCTCGCCGAGCGCCGGCAGCACGGCGGAGACGGGGAGCTCCGGCAGGGGTTTGATGTTCATCGCGCCCGCATATCAGCGGCTGTGGTCAGCGTGCAACCGGGTCATTCCGGCCGGCTCAAAGCCGAGTCCGAGAAAACGGGTTCCAGCGCACCGTCCCCAGCCGCACCTCCTCGCGCACCATGGTCAGCAGGCCGGAGCCACCGACGACGGCGAGGCCGACCAGCGACAGGGCATCCGGGTATTCCCGGAAGAACAATGCGCCGAGGATCACCGCCCAGACGATCTGCGAATAATGCGTCGGCGCGATGCGGTTGGCGGGAGCGTATTTGACCGCGAGCAGCTGCAGCAGCTGTCCGCAGGAGGTGAAGGCACCCGATATGACAAACCATACAAGCTGCCTGGCGTCGGGCAGCGTGAACGAGGTGGCGGCAGCACCCATGCCGTTGAAGACCAGGCCGTAGCCGATCAGCACGCCGAGCATGGTCGTGCGCTTTTCCTGCTGCGCCAGCGAGCGCATCAGGATGACGCTGGCGGCGGCGAGGAAAGCGACGCCAAAGGCAGCAAGGTGGCCGAGATGCAGCTCGCGAAAACCCGGCCGCACGACCAGCATGACGCCGGCAAAACCGGCGACCACGGCAAGCCAGCGCCAGGGGCCGACCTTCTCCTTGAGGATGACGGTGGAAAGGATGGTGACGCAGAGCGGCGCCAGGAAGATCAGCGCATAGGCTTCGGCCAGCGGGATGGTGGTGAAGGCATAGACGCTGAGCACGCCCGACGCGATGCCGGCCCAGGCGCGGGCCTGCACCGCCCAGGGCCGCCTGGTGCGCCAGAAGTCACGCCAGCGTTCGCCGTTCGGCCGGGTGAAGAGCAGGAAACAGCCGGAAAACAGCGTCGAGAAAAAGCCGATCTCGAAGACGGTGAACTGCCCGCCCAGGCTTTTGACAACGGCGTCGTTGCACGAATAGCTTGCATAGGCGATCAGGGCGAGCAGGATACCGTTCGGCACGTTGTTCCATTTCCGGGGAGAGTAGAGTGAGGGTACTGGCGCTCGGCGCGCATCCGGACGACATCGAGATATTCATGTTCGGTACGATGGCCGCCTATGCCACGCAAGGCGCAGAACTGACTTTCGCCATAGCCACGGACGGCGCCAAGGGCGGCCGCGGCGATCCGGCATCGCTTGCCCGCGTGCGCCGGGAGGAGGCGACTGCGGCGGCGGGGTTGCTCGGCGTTGCGCCGCGCTTCCTCGACTTTCCCGACGGGGCGCTCGTCGCCGACGCCGCCCTGATCACGGCGCTTAAGGCGCTGATCGGCGAGGTGAAGCCCGATCTAATCATCACCCATGCGCCGAACGACTATCACGGCGAACACCGCGCGCTTTCGGACGGGGTACGAATCGCCGCGTCTTTCACCGTGCCGGTGCTGCATGCCGACACGCTTGGCGGCACCGGCTTTTCGCCGACGCATTATGTCGACATTTCCGCGCACACCGACATCAAGGCCCAGGCGATCCGGGCGCATCGCTCGCAGGATCCCGAGCGCTTCGTCGATGCGGCGCGCGTGCAGAACGCTTTTCGCGCCGGCCAGTGCAATGGCGCGCCGGGTGCACTGGCCGAAGCGTTCCGCTTCGAGCCGGTGTTCCCCTTCGCCGACATCCGCGCCCTGCTGCCGCCGGGCCGGCGATCCGGCCGGTGACGGTCAGCGCGAAGACGGTCACGTAAGCCGGCTGCCGGCACGCAGAGCGCTCTGACGGCCACGCTCCTCCAAAAATTTCTTAGCCAGCTCAAGGCCTTCGCAAACCATGTTGCAATGCAGCAACGAATTCGCTTGCGTTGTTTAGTAAAAATTGCATCACTAAACAAATTACTAAACATTCGCCGCGCCATCGCGCCGCCATGTTTGGGCCCCGGAGGAGGGGTTAGCGGGCTCTTGAAACCGTCATCCGGACGCGTTTCGCAAATGGGAGGAAGGCATGAAATCGACCTTGAAACTGACGTTGGGTCTGGCCTCGGCGATGCTTGCGTCGACAGCCGTCTCGAATGTCGCGCATGCGGAAGACCTGACGCTTTGCTGGGCAGCCTGGGACCCGGCCAACGCACTCGTGGAACTGTCCAAGGACTTCACCAAGGAAACCGGCATCGGCATGAAGTTCGAGTTCGTGCCGTGGACCAACTACGCCGACCGCTTCCTCAACGAGCTCAATTCGAAGGGCAAGCTGTGCGACCTGATCATCGGCGACAGCCAGTGGATCGGCGGCGCGGCCGAGAACGGCCACTACGTCAAGCTGAACGACTTCTTCGACAAGGAGAAGATCAGCATGGACGACTTCGTGCCGGCGACCGTGGTCGGCTATTCGGAATGGCCGAAGAATTCGCCGAACTACTGGGCGCTGCCGGCCATGGGCGACGTCGTCGGCTGGACCTACCGCAAGGACTGGTTCTCCAAGCCGGAACTGCAGAAGGAGTTCAAGGAAAAGTATGGCTGGGATCTCGCCGCTCCGACGACCTTCGACCAGCTGAAGCAGATCGCCGAGTTCTTCCAGAAGCGTGAAATCGACGGCAAGACGGTGTACGGCGCCTCAATCTATACCGAGCGCGGCTCGGAAGGCATCACCATGGGCGCCATGGATGTGCTCTACAGTTTCGGCTTCAAATACGAGAACCCCGAAAAGCCCTACGAGATGGACGGCTTCGTCAACTCCGAGAAATCGGTGAAGGGGCTGGAGTTCTACAAGGCGCTCTATGACTGCTGCACGCCGCCCGGCGCTTCCAACAGCTACATGGGCGAAGGCGTCGACGCCTTCAAATCCGGGCAGGTGGCGATGCACATGAACTTCGCCTTCACTTGGCCCGGCTTGCAGAAGGACGAGAATGTCGGTGGCGACAAGATCGGCTACTTCGCCAATCCCAAAGGTCCCGACGGCGACCAGTTCGCCCAGCTCGGCGGCCAGGGCATCTCGGTTGTCTCCTATTCCGACAAGCAGGAATCGGCGTTGAAATACATCAAGTGGTTCGCCAACAAGGACGTGCAGGCCAAGTGGTGGTCGCTTGGCGGCTTTTCCTGCCTCAACGCGGTCGTGAAAGACCCGAACTTCCCGGCCAGCCAGCCCTATGCGCAGACCTTCCTCGACTCGATGGCCATCGTGAAGGACTTCTGGGCCGAGCCGAGCTACGCGCCGCTGCTGCAGGCCTCGCAGAAGCGCTTCCACGACTATGTCGTCGCCGGCCAGGGTTCGGCCAAGGACGCGCTTGACGGCCTGGTCAAGGACTGGACGCAGGTCTTCCAGGACGACGGCAAGATGTGAACGGCTCCTCCCGAGCTCGACCCGAGCGTCCCGTGCCGCCCTTGGCACGGGACGCAGTTCAGATAAATTCCATTGTCGAGACTTAAAGTGACCGAAGCAGGACTCACCATGCTCAATCGGACTGCGGACAGCGTTGCCCGGGCCACGCCTGAGCCGTTGGCCCGCCGAGTCCGGGGCATCAGCGACAAAGGCCTCGCCTGGCTGTTCATCTCGCCGACGATCCTGTTGCTGCTCGCCATCAACATCTTCCCGCTGTTCTGGGCGATCTACCTGTCCTTCACCAACTACCGGGCCAACCGCCCGAATGAGGTGGTGAAGAATCTCGGTCTCGCCAATTACAGGCGCATTCTCGGCGACCAGGACATCTGGATCGCCATGCAGACGACGGCGCATTTCGTGTTCTGGACCATCCTTTTGCAGACGCTGATCGGCTTTACACTGGCCTGGCTGATCGACCGCAAATTCCGCGGCCATGCCTTCTGGACGACGATCATCCTGGTGCCGATGATGCTGTCGCCGGCGGTGGTCGGCAATTTCTGGCGCTTCCTCTACGAGCCGCAGATCGGCCTGTTCGCCTACGCCATCTCGTTCGTGTCGGGCATTCCGCCGACGGACATCCAGATGCTGTCCAATGTCTCGCTGGCGCCATGGTCGATCATCATCGTCGACACCTGGATGTGGACGCCCTACGTGATGCTGATCTGCCTCGCCGGCCTGCGTTCGATTCCCGAATACATCTATGAGGCGGCCGAGGTCGACCGCGCCTCCAACTGGCGGCAGTTCTGGTCGATCACGCTGCCGATGGCGCTGCCCTTTATCATGCTGGCGGTGCTGTTTCGCGGCATCGAGAACTTCAAAATGTTCGACATGGTCAATCTCTTGACCGGCGGCGGTCCGGGCTCGACCACCGAGGTCGCTTCGATCACGCTGAAGCGGCAGGCCTTCGAAAGCTGGCGCACCGGCTATTCCTCGGCCTTCGCCATCATCCTGTTCGTCGCCGTGTTCGGGCTGGCCAACATCTACGTCAAGGCGCTGAACAAGGTGAAGCAGAGATGAGCCTGACCACAGCCCATTCCGTCGTCGCACCTTCGGCAAACGCGAAGCTCATCGCCGGCACGATCATCGTCGCCTATGCGCTGATCTCGATCGTGCCGCTGCTGTGGATCTTCGCCACCAGCTTCAAGACGCCGCCGGATTCGATCGCCTATCCGCCGAAGGTCGTGTTCCAGCCGAGCATCGAAGGCTATTGCAACCTGTTCACGACCCGCACCAGGCAGACGCCGGAATACATCAATTCGCTCGGACCGGCGACCGGCTTCTGCGACGAGACTGTGCGCAAGCGCAACATGGTGATCGCCGGCCCGTCGAACTTCCTGCCGCGCTTCGTCAATTCGCTGATCATCGCCTTCGGCTCGACCTTCTGCGCGGTGTTCCTCGGCACGCTGTCGGCCTACGGCTTCTCGCGCTTCAAGGTGCCTTTGGCCGACGACCTTTTGTTCTTCATCCTGTCGACGCGCATGATGCCGCCGATCGCGGTCGCGATCCCGATCTATCTGATGTACCGCGAGCTCGGCCTCTCCGACACCGCACTCGGCATGATCCTGCTCTACACGGCGGTCAACGTGTCGCTCGCGGTGTGGCTGCTGAAAGGCTTCATCGACGAGATCCCGCGCGAATATGAGGAAGCGGCGATGATCGACGGCTATACGCGGCTGCAGGCCTTCTGGCGCACGGTGCTGCCGCAGGCGACAACCGGCATCGCGGCGACCGCCATCTTCTGCCTGATCTTTGCCTGGAACGAGTATGCGTTCGCAGCGCTCTTGACCTCCGGCACGGCGCAGACCGCACCGCCCTTCATCCCGACCATCATCGGCGAAGGGGGCCAGGACTGGCCGGCGGTGGCCGCCGGCACGACGATCTTCCTGGTGCCGATCCTGGTCTTCACCATCCTGCTTCGCAAGCAATTGCTGCGCGGCATCACCTTCGGCGCGGTGCGCAAATGAGCCTGACCCAACCGACGAAACGCAAATCCCGCTGGCCTGCCTGGGCCCGGCGCGGACTGATGGAAAACATCGCCACGGCGATCATCGCCATCGGCTTCCTGATGCTGTTCCAACCCTTCGCGCTGTCGCTCTACACCTATTCCTTCATCACCATGCTTTTCGGCACGGCGATGTTCATAGTCGTCTCGAAGTTCCCGGAGTAGACGATGGCCGAAATCCGCGTCCAGAATTTGAGGAAAGCCTTCGGCGATTTCGTCGCCGTGCAGGATTCCAGCTTCGTCGTCGAGGATGGCGAGTTCTTCGTCATGCTCGGGCCGTCGGGCTGCGGCAAGACGACGACCTTGCGCATGATCGCCGGGCTGGAATTGCCGACCGGCGGCAACATCCTGCTTGGTGGCGAGGACGTCACCATGCGACGCGCCCGCGAGCGCGACATCGCTTTCGTCTTCCAGCTGTTCGCGCTCTATCCGCACATGAATGTGCGCAAGAACATCGGCTTTCCGCTGCTGGCGCAGGGAATGCCTTCCGCTGAAATCCGCACCAGGGTCGAAGAGACGGCGAAGCTGCTGCGCATCGACCATTTGCTCAACAAATCCGTCTCCGGCCTTGCCGGCGGCGACCGCCAGCGCGTCGCGCTCGGCCGCGCCATCGTGCGCCGGCCAAAGTGCTTCCTCATGGACGAGCCGCTGGGGACCCTTGATACTGAATTCCGCGATTTGATGGTCCATGAACTGCGCGAGCTGCACAACCGCATCCATGCCACCACGGTCTATGTCACCCACGACCAGATGGAAGCCATGTCGATGGCCGACAAGATCGCGGTGATGAACCATGGCGTCATCGAGCAGTTCGGCACGCCGCGTGAAATCTACGATCGTCCCGCAACCATGTTCGTCGCCGATTTCATCGGTTCGCCGCCGATGAATTTTTTGGCATTTGACGGCGGACTGGCAAGGGGCGCGAAGGAGATCGTCGTGCAAGGCGCCAAGGTGGCGGTGCCGGAGGTGCGCGAGGATGTCGCGCCCGCCGACATGGCGCTCGGCATCCGTCCCGAACACATCCGCTTCGACGATGGCTCGAAGCTGCGCGGCGCCATCTACGGCACCGAATATCTCGGCACCACGCAGATCGTCGCGGTGGAGACCGCGGACGGCATCATCAAGGCACGGGTGCCGGCCGAAATCCGGCTCGCCGCGGGCGACCATGTCGGCCTTTCGCTGAACAGCGCGCGGCTGTCGCTGTTCGACAAAGGGTCAGGGCGCGCGGTCAGAACCGCGATCCATGACTCGGCCTCCCAGGGGAGAGCGCAGCATGGCTGACGTGCACATCAGAAACGTGAGCAAGAGCTTCGGCGAGCAGCTTGCCGTGAGCGGTCTCGACCTGCACATCGCCGACGGTGAATTCGTCGTGCTGCTCGGGCCGACCGGCGCCGGCAAGACGACGACGCTGCGGCTGATCGCCGGGCTGGAACGGCCGGATGCCGGCACGATCTACATCGGCGGCCATAATGCCACGGCGCTGTCGCCGGCCGAGCGCGACACCGCCTTCGTCTTCCAGCAATATTCGCTCTATCCGCATCTGTCGGTCTACGACAACCTTGCCTTCCCGCTGCGTTCGCCGGCGCGAAAGATGCCGGAGGATCAGATCCGCCGCCGCGTCGAGGACGTGGCCAGGATGGTGCGCATCCACCACAAGCTCTCCAACCGGTCGACGAAACTCTCGGGCGGCGAGATGCAGCGCGTCGCCATCGGCCGGGCGCTGGTGCGCAAGCCGGCAATCTATCTGATGGACGAGCCGCTATCGTCGCTCGACGCCAAGCTGCGCGGCGATCTCCGGCTCGAGCTGAAGCGCATCCAGGCCGAGCTCGGCGCCACCATGCTCTACGTCACCCACGACCAGATCGAGGCTATGACCATGGCCGACCGCATCGGCATCCTCGCCGATGGCGTTCTGGTGCAGATCGGCACGCCGCGCACGATCTATTCGGAGCCGGCAAACCTTCATGTCGCGGCACGGCTTGGCCAGCCGGCGATCAATCTGTTGCCGGCGGGGCTGCTGCCGGATGGCGGCGCCCCGGCCGGAACCAAGACCATCGGTGCTCGCACCGAGCATCTTTCGATCGACAAGGCGGCGAATGGCCATGCCGACGGCGTCGTCGACTGGGTCGAGCATCTGGGCGACCAGAACCATCTGCATGTGACGGTCGGGGCCAAAAGACTGGTGACGTTGACCGACCCCGACACGTCTCTCGAAAAGGGCGACAAGGTCACGATCCGCTACCGGGCGCCGCTTTATTTCGGTGCGGACGGGCAGAGGCTGATGTGAGCGGTTCGAAGTGTTTCCATCCGGAACCTTGCAACGCCGGATTTCTGATTGACTGACGCGGCACGGGACGGGACGAATTCGATGAAGCACTTTTTCAACCGCAGGGACTCGATCGTCACCGAAGCGTTGGACGGTTTGCTCAGGACAATCGGCGCCGGCGATCTGGCGCGTCTCGACGGCTATCCCGAGATAAAGGTCATCCTGCGCGCCGACTGGGACAAGACGAAGGTCAGTGTCGTCTCAGGCGGCGGCGCCGGCCATGAGCCCTCGCATGCCGGCTTTGTCGGCAAGGGCATGCTGACGGCCGCGGTTTCGGGCGAGATCTTCGCCTCGCCGAGCGTGGAAGCGGTGCTGGCGGCCATTCGCGCCGTCACAGGCCCTGCCGGCTGCCTGCTCATCGTCAAGAACTATACCGGCGATCGCCTCAATTTCGGCCTGGCCGCCGAGAAGGCGCGCGCCGAAGGTTTTCGCGTCGAGATGGTCATCGTCGCCGACGACATCGCGCTGCCCGACATCGCCCAGCCGCGCGGTGTCGCCGGCACCTTATTCGTGCACAAGATCGCCGGGCACCTGTCGGAGACCGGCCATGATCTGACGGCGGTCGCGGCGGCGGCGCGCGCTGCGGCCGCCGATATCGTTTCGCTCGGCATCTCGCTCTCGTCCTGCTCGATCCCGGGTCAGCCGCACGAGGAAAGACTGGGGGCCGACGACGGCGAGCTCGGCCTCGGCATTCACGGCGAGCCGGGCGTCGAACGCATTGCCGTGCAGAGTGCAGAGAAACTGGTCGCGATCATGGTGGAGCGCATCGCCGCTCGGCTCGATCCCGCAGCCGATTATGCGTTGCTGATCAACAATCTCGGCTCCGTACCACCGCTCGAGATGGCGCTTGTCGCCAATGCCGTGCTTGCCTCGCCGCTGGCGGCACGGGTGGCGCTTACCGTCGGGCCAGGGCCGTTGATGACGGCGCTCAACATGAACGGCTTTTCGCTGTCGCTGATCCGGCTCGATACGGGACGCGAGGCGGCCCTGCGGGCGCCGGTGGCGCCGCACGCCTGGATGCCGGCGCGAGCCGTTCGTGCGCCGGTGATAGTGCCGGTGGCAAGTGCACCTGTTCGGCACGCCGCCAGGGATGCCAGCAAGGACGCGCACACCGAGCACCTTGTCGTCACCATCTGCGAGCGGCTGATCTCGCTTGAAGCGACATTGAACGCACTGGATGCCAAGGCAGGAGACGGCGACACCGGCTCGACAGTGGCGACCGGCGCGCGCAGTGTGCTCGACCGGCTTGGCACCCTGCCGCTCGCCGACCCTGCCGCGACTCTTGGCGAGGTGGGCGATATTCTGAGCAAGTCCATGGGCGGCTCCAGCGGGGTGCTGCTGTCGATCTTCTTCACCGCCGCGGCACAGGCGCTGCAGGGCGGCGCCGGCGTGAGCAAGGCGCTGCTTTCCGGCCTTGACCGGATGATTTTCTATGGTGGCGCCAGGCCAGGCGACCGCACCATGATCGATGCTCTGGAGCCCGCCCTGAAAGCATTCGACACCGGCGGCCTGGAAGACGCCGCGGCGGCGGCGCAGCGGGGCGCCGAGGCCACTGCCGCCATGCGCAAGGCCAAGGCCGGACGGTCCGCTTATGTCGGCAGCCAGCTCTACGGCGTCGTCGACCCCGGCGCCTGTGCCGTAGCCGAAGTCTTCGCGGCCGCAGCCGCCTTGCTTGCGGCGGCCTGACAGGAAGGCGATGCTGCACATGTCGGGCACGTATCCTTTCCACACTGCCGACAGAGCAGGAACCGGGAGCATGGTGGCATTGGCGGCATCGGATCTTTCCAGGTTGATCGCAGCAGTGGCGGACACGATCGCGGCGCATGCCGACGAGCTGACCGCGCTCGACCAGGCGATCGGCGACGGCGACCATGGGCTGAATATGAAGCGCGGCTTCGAGGCGGTGCGTACCGAGACCGAGGCGTTCGCGGCAAAGCCGTTGCCGGAGGCGCTGAAGGCGATCGGCACCAAGCTGGTGATGACCGTCGGCGGTGCTTCCGGACCGCTGTTCGGCACGCTGTTCATGGCGCTGGGCAAGGAGATTTCGGCCGAGCCGGACCGTGCCATGCTGACCACCGCCTTCGGCAAGGCCATCGAAGCCGTGGCTGCGCGCGGCAAGTCGCAAACCGGACAAAAAACCATGCTCGACGTGCTGCAGCCGGTGTATGAGGCGTTGGCTGAGGGAAAGACAGCGGCTCAGATTGCCGGCGTTGCCGACAAAGCGGCGGAGGCCACGGTGCCGATGAAGGCCTTGCGCGGGCGCGCCTCGTTCCTCGGCGACCGCTCGATCGGCCATATGGACGCCGGGGCGCGCTCCACCGCACTGCTGGTACGGGCGGTGGCCGAGACAATCGAGAGGCACGCATGAGCAATGTCGGCATCGTCATCGTATCGCATTCGCCGCTGGTCGCCCAAGGCACGGCGGACATGGTGCGCCAGATGGTCGGCGACGAAGTGCCGCTTGCATGGTGCGGCGGAAACGGCCATGGCGGGCTGGGAACCAGCGTCGAGGCGATCATGGGTGCCATCGAAAAGGCATGGTCGGAAGCGGGCGTGGCCATTCTCGTCGATCTTGGCGGCGCCGAGACCAACTCGGAGATGGCGGTGGAGATGATCGGCGAGCCGCGCGCGCAGAAGATCATCGTCTGCAACGCACCGATTGTCGAAGGCGCGGTGATGGCCGCGACCGAGGCGTCCGGCGGCGCCTCGCTCAAGGAAGTGGTGGCGACGGCGCACGAATTGTCGCCGTCGTGAACGAACAGGAATTTTAACAAGCATGTCCGCATCCACCGAAGCCACCGTCCTGATCACCCACGAGGTCGGTCTGCACGCGCGCCCTTCGGTGAAGTTCACCAAGCTCGCCAAGACGTTCGCGGCCGAGGTCGAGGTGGCGCTCGCCGCCAACGGGCCGTGGTTCGACGCCAAGAGTATCGTCAAGGTGATGGCGGCCAAGGCGCCGAAAGGCACGCTGCTGCATATCCGGGCCAAAGGGGACGGCGCCGGAGAGGCGGTCGGCGCGCTGGTCGAGCTGGTTCGGCGCGATTTCGACGAGGGCGCGGACCATGCCCGAACCGCTTAGGCTGCAGGGGATTTCCGCCTCGGCCGGCTACGCCGAGGGGCCGCTGTTCAGTTTCGACCGCACCGCCTCGCACTACACCGTCAAGGCGACCGTAGCTGATGAAAAGGCCGCGCTGGAGACAGCAATCGGCATGGCGACAAGGCGGCTTGGCGGCCTGATCGAGACCGCCGACAGCGAGGCCGCCGGGATCCTCGAATTCCAGATCGCCATGCTGGAAGACGACGCGCTGAGCGGCCCGGCTTTTGCGGCGATCGCCTCCGGTCAACCTGCCGATGCGGCATGGCGACAGGCACTGGATACCGAAATCGCCGGCTACGAAACCTCCGACCAGGACTATTTCCGGGCGCGCGCCGCCGACCTGCGCGATATCAGGGACCAGGTGCTGCGCGCCTTGACCGAGGACGACGAGAGCGCGGCACCTGCCGGCGCCATCTTCTACGGCGAGGACATCGCGCCGACACGCTTTCTCGAAACCGACTGGAGTTCTGGCGGCGGCATCGCGCTGAAAGCCGGAAGTGCTGCCAGCCATGTCGCCATGCTGGCGCGCTCGCGCGGCGTGCCGATGGTTGTCGGGCTTGGGGCGGCAGGGCCAGGCGCTTCGCCGGCCAATCCCGTCGGCGTGGCCCTGCTCGACGCCGAGCATGGCGGCATTGTGCTGTCGCCGTCGACGGCCGAGATCGAGGCGTTCCGCCGGTCGTCGTCGTCCTTCGCGGCACGCCGCGACAAGGCGGAAACCTATCTGGCGCGGCCGGCAGTGACGAAGGCCGGCACGGCTGTGCGGGTTCAGGTCAACATCGCCGATCCGTCCGACGTCGACGGCATCGATATCGCCACCTGCGACGGCGTCGGGCTGATGCGCACCGAGTTCCTGTTTGGCAAGACATTGCCGGACGAGGAGACGCAGTACCGTGCCTATCGCAAGGTGCTGGAATGGGCCGGAGAAAAACCGGTGACCATCCGCACCGTCGATGCCGGCGGCGACAAGCCGGTGCCGGGCTTCACGGTCGAGGAAGGCAACCCGTTCCTCGGCTTGCGCGGCATCAGGCTGTCGCTGGCGCGGCCCGAAATCCTCCGCGTGCAGATGCGGGCATTGCTGCGCGCCGCCGTCCACGGCAATCTGAAGGTAATGTTTCCGATGATTGCCGTCACTGACGAATATACGCGCGCCGCAGCCCTGTTCACGGAGGAGCAGGCCGGGCTTGCCGCGCGCGGTGTCGCGCACAAAATGCCGCCGCTCGGCATCATGGTCGAGGTGCCGTCGGTGGCGATCGCGCCCGAGGCGTTCGCCGATGTCGCCTTCTTCTCGATCGGTTCGAACGATTTGACGCAATATGTGATGGCGGCGGCGCGCGACAATGCTTCGGTCGCGCATCTGAATTCGATCAGGCATCCGGCCGTGCTCCGGCTGATCGCCTCGGTCGTGGCCTTCGGCGAGCAGCGAAGAATACCGGTCAGCCTGTGCGGCGATGCCGGCGGCGACCCGGCATCGATCCCGGCGTTGCTCGAAGCCGGCCTGCGCGACCTCTCGGTGGCGCAGGCCCAACTCGCCATGGCCAAGGCGGCCATCGCGGACGTAACCGTCTAGGCGCCGGCATGGTCGACAAGACACCTGAACCCGGTTCGGAAGAAGCGATCCGCGCCTACAAGACGATCCTGTCGCATGTCATCGACCAGCGCCCGTCCGGCATGCGCCAGCGCCTTGCCGATGCGCTCGGCAAGCATCGCAGCTTCGTCACCCAGATCTCCAGCCCGGCCTATTCGATCCCGATTCCGTCAAAACATTTGCCGGCTATCTTTTCCGTCTGCCACTTCAGTCAGGCCGAGCGCGACCAGTTTCTCACCGCTTACCACCAGGCGCATCCAGGCAAGATGTCGGTGGCATCGGGTCTGCGCAAAACTCGGCATGTGTCGCTGATCGTTCCCGATTTCGGCGACGACAAGCAGAACGCGGCGCTCGACCGTGCAATCAACGATTTCATCCAGAAGATCACCAGCATCGCCGGCAAGGGCAGCGGCTGACCGTCCTAAGCAAAAGTGTGTCGGGAGGACACCATGAAGAAATTCCTGAATTCGGTGGACACGATGCTGACCGAAAGCCTCGATGGCTTCGTCGCCGCCCATGCCGACATCCTTGTGCTGGGCGAGGAGCACAAATTCGTCCGCCGCAAGGTGCTGAAGCCGGGCAAGGTGGGGCTGATCTCGGGCGGCGGCTCGGGCCACGAACCGTTGCATGGCGGGCTGGTCGGGCACGGCATGCTGGATGCCGCCTGCCCCGGCCAGGTGTTCACCTCGCCGACGCCGGACCAGATGCTGGCGGCGGCGCAGGCCGTCGACACCGGCGCCGGCTGCCTGTTCATCGTCAAGAACTATGAAGGCGACGTGATGAATTTCGACATGGCGGCCGAAATGTCGGAGGGCGTCATGCAGGTGGTGACCAATGACGACGTCGCGGTCGAGAATTCGTCCTACACGACCGGCAGGCGCGGCGTCGCCGGCACGCTGGTGGTCGAGAAGATCCTCGGTGCGGCGGCAGAGCAAGGCATGGGGCTGGAAGCGCTGAAGGCACTGGGCGAACGTGTCAATGGCGCGACGCGTTCGATGGGCGTGGCCTTGACCAGTTGCACGGTGCCGGCGGCAGGCAAGCCGACCTTCGATATCGGCGATGGCGAGATGGAGTTCGGTGTCGGTATCCATGGCGAGCCCGGCAGGCGACGCGATGCCTTGAAGAGCGCCGATGCCATCGCCGAGGAGATTTTTACCGCGATTTTGGGCGATCTCGGCGACCAGGCGAATGGCTCGGCGCTGTTGTTCGTCAACGGCTTCGGCGGCACGCCGCTGATGGAGCTTTACCTGATGTACAACAGCGCCCGGACTATTTTCGAGAAGCACGGGGTGACAGTGACCCGCTCGCTGGTCGGATCCTATGTCACATCACTCGACATGGCCGGCTGCTCGATCACGCTGACCATGCTCGACGCCGAGACGACCGCATTGTGGGACGCGCCCGTGCATACAGCTGCGCTGCGCCGGGGAATGTAGCCCGCACCGCGACGGTCTGTCAGGCGGCCGTCAAAATCCTTGGATCAGAGTACCGGGCCTGAGCTGCCGTTGCCCGCCGTGACGCTGGACAATCTGCCAGCCATGCACAGCACCGGCGCCACATACTTCTTCTTGGTCATCCGGATAACCTCCGATTCTGCGCCAAGAATGGAGGATGACCCTTGGCAAAGTCAATTCCGGCGCCAGTTTCGGCGCCGCCACGCTGGTTTCCGTGGTGCTTTTCTGCAACCATATTCGCAACATTGTCTTCCAATGCGCAAAACGCCGACAGGGTTGATGCTGCCACCACTTGCGCCCGCCGATGAAAATCTGCTGCTGAACTATGCGGACCCGGAGGCTCGAACGGCCGAGGTTCCGACAGCTAAGACTTTGTTGGCCCTGCTGGCCAATGCCGAATTTCACGGCGTGCTGCCGATCATGCTGCGCAAACTGCGGGAGTGCGGCGACGCGCGTATGCCTCGGGATGCCGGCTTGCTGGAGACGCTATCCGATCTGCGCCAGAAGTCGACGTTGATCACCGGACAATCGATGCTGCTGCAATACCATGGCGACCGCATCATGAAGGCGCTCGCCGCGGACAAGATCCCGGCGCGGATCGTCAAGGGTCCGGTCTTTGCGCGAAAGCTGTACCGCAATGTCGTCGACCGCCCCTTTACCGACATAGACATCCTGGTCGAGCCGGCCCGACTCAGCGACGCCAACCGGGTGATCGCGGCATCCGGTTTCCGGCTGTGCAGCGGCGAAGTCCAGTCGCAAGATCTGCAGGAGTTCAAATGGCTGGAGAAGGAGAATTCCAGCCTGCTGATCGAGCTGCATGGCAATCTGGTGCATGATTCCGGCATGCGGCGTCGGCTGTCGCTGGGATTCAAGGAACTGCACGCGATCGACGGTGATGAAACCGACACGCCGGCCGCCCTGCTCACCATCGCCATCGTCCACGCTTCGGGCGGACACAAGTTCCACCGGCTGCAGCTTTGCGTCGACGTGCTGCAAGGGGTGCGGGCGCTGCAGACGCCTGATGCGGAAGCACGCCTGCTCGAGGCGGCGCGCATGACCGGGATCGAGCTTGAATTGGCGACCGTGCTCGATGTGACCGGCCGGCTGTTCGACGCGCCCCGCGCACTCGAACTCGCCAACCGGATCAGGCCCGATCTCGGCATCCGGCTCGCCAGATGGCTGATCACCAGGGATACGCTGCTCGGCGTCAATTCAAGGGACAGGATGCGTTCGCGCCTGCGACGCGATGCCTTCCGCTGGGTCCAGAGATTGGCGAAGCCAAGGCCATATCGCGCCTGACCCCGAATAAGCCGGTCAGCCGATCCGGCCTTCAGCCGGCTAACGCCGAGCGGATCAAGGATGCCGCGTCGGCAGGTTGTGCGCCCACCTCCAGGGTAAAGGTCGGAACCGTCGAGACCAGCCTGGCGATCGTCGCCAGCCGGCGCTTCTGCAGCGGCAGCAGGCCGGTCATGCCGGTCCTGACATTGTCGGCGGCCAGCGCCACCATGGCGTCGGTCCTGGCCATCGCAACCAGCCGGTTCTGGCCATCGGCCGAGCGTGCAAGATGGAGGAGTGCGGCGACCGGCCGGGCACCGGGGCCTTCGACGCGGATGATCTTGCCGAGGTGCTCGAGCGAAACGGCCTGTTCGCCATTGCGGTCCCAGGAGGGACCGAGGCAGGGCGCGACGAGCGGGACCAGTTCGGCCGTCCTGCGGTGGATCTTCACATGGCGCGGCAGGCCCCAGGCGACGGCCTTGTCTGACGCCACATTCAGGATCATGGCATCGTCGGAGCAAAGGCCGAAGCCCTGCGAAGCCAGAGCGAGCGATGTCGTCGTCTTGCCGGTGCCGCTGGGCGCATGGATGAGAACCAGGGCATCGCTGTCAGGCAGCGTCAGGCCGGCCGTGTGCAGCATATGCTGGCCGCCGGCATCGAGCGCGGCGTCGAGGATCAGCATCCAGAGCGTCCAGGCAATCTTGGCATCCGGGCGGACACGGATTTCGGCCCGACACTCGCCGGCATGGATCGAGACCGTCTGGCGGCCGGGGAAAATCAGATGGACGATGTCGCCGCCGTCGATCATGCGGCAATGGCCGTCCTCGGGCACCTCGCCGTCGAATGCGAGTGTCCCGTCCGGCGTCTCGGGCAGTGAAAGCGTCTCGACGACGCTGACGTGAAAACCCGGCTCTACCGGACCGGTGATGCGCAGGGTGCCGAGCATGCGGTCCAACTCCCGCCACAGTTCGGCGCGTTCGGCCGAGACGGCGATGACCTGTCCGTCAAGGGCGTAGCAGGCATCTGCGGCCGAGCCGCTCAAGCGGTTTTGCCCTCGGCGTGGTGACGATAGATCTCCACCATGCCGGGCAGGCTGTCGCTGACCACCGGCCGGCCGTCGAGGCAGACCCAGCAATGCGCCGACATGCGTGGCGCATGCATCGATTTCGGGTCGACGCCGAAGCGCAGATCCGGGTCGAAGCCGGCAAGGCGCAGGAACCGATGCGCTAGCAGGCCTTCCCTGAGACACCTGCGGTCGCGCATCAGCCAGGGACGCCTGACCGTGCGGTTGACGCTGGCGACGATGTAGGCGGAGGGCAGGCCGAGATAGGGGGTCGGCGCGCTGAGCGGCGCCCATTTCAGCACGGTCTCGAAATCGCGCTGGCCGATCAGCACCGGCATCAGCCGCGCGCTGGCCCATAGATGGGCACGAAACAGCGCGCGCAGGAACGGTCCCTCAGCCATCACGCCCCCGGATCGGCGAGGATACCTTCCGTCACCAGTTCGGCGGCCAGGGCCGCCATGTCCTGGTCGAGCATATCCTTGTCGACCTCGAACTCGTCGGACAGCAGATCGACGATCTGGTCAAGGCTGCGCGCGCCGTCGACCTTGTCGAGAAAAGCTTCGGTGGTGCCGTTGCAGGTATAGAGCTGGCCGCTGCGCGCCAGAAGCACGACGGCGCCGTCGCCGACATGCTGCACCGAGGCGTCGTCCGCCAGCCGCAGAACCATTTCAGACGCGATTTCGACCATGGGCCCTCCCCAGACCATGTACGCTAGCTGGAGAGCAATTAGCGCGGCAGCGCGGTGCTGTCTATCGTCGGGCTGCTTCTATCGCTGAAGCGGGCTTCTTGCGTCAGCTACCTGCTGACAACCGTAGCCGCCACGGTCGACAGTCTCTCGCGCTTGGTCAACACAGGCTTTTCGTAAGTTTTCTTCATTGGAACCCCCGAATTCATCGATCATTGTACGTGCCGATCAATGGCAGGCCTTGTCAAGCCGGCGAAGCAACGCA
The DNA here is from genome assembly GCF_056781675.1 of Mesorhizobium monacense. Lineage (NCBI taxonomy): Bacteria > Pseudomonadati > Pseudomonadota > Alphaproteobacteria > Hyphomicrobiales > Phyllobacteriaceae > Mesorhizobium > Mesorhizobium monacense. The sequence goes on from NZ_CM165567.1 coordinate 5,285,809, forward strand.
GCCGAGAGTTGCTTTTGTTCCCCAAGGTAAGCTAAAAGTTGCCGGGGGCCCAGGGGAGTAGTTAGTATGCGTTACAATTGGGAACGGGCGCCGACAGCGTTCGAGCGTCATCGGAAGGCGCTGGCGGCGGCGATATTGATAGCCGGGGGCGTCGGCCTGATGCTGGCGGCATTGCCGCTTTAACCGTTGATACCATCGACCGACACTAACGCCTCCGGGGCGCATGAGAGCTTGCGGACTGCCTGCCCGGGCCGGGTCAGCGTGCCTGGCCGGTCACGGCGATGAAGCGGCGGTCGCGCCCCTCAAAGCCTTGGCTGAAACGCTGCACGAGCACGGCAAGCACGGCCGGCTTGCCGTCGGGGGTGAATTCATAGGCTTCCGACAGGCTGTAGGAGGTCGGGCAGTTCCTTGACTCAGGGACAGTCTTGTCCTCGTGCAGGAGCTTGAACGGCTTGCCGTCCTGGCCCTGCAGCGACAGGCGGAAACCGAGGGCTTTTCCTGCCGTATCCTGCGTCTCATCGAAACTGGCCGAACAATCCGTCGTGCTCGCGGCCAGGATCTGGTCGAGCTGGATGGTCGAGATGCTGAGCTCGTCATAGGCCGGCGACAGCCATTTCTGCGAGACGTGTTCGAGGCGCGCGATGTCGTTGTAGGCAACCATGTCCTCAGGAAAGGTGAACTTGTCGAAGGCCATCCGTTCGCCGCGCGGCGCGATGGCATATTTGGCAAGGATGGGTGCGGTTTTCGCGGCAGCCTGCGCCCGCGCTTGTTCGAGGGTCAGCGTCGCATCCTCCGTTTCGTCAACGATGAGAATGGGCTTGCCGCCGACGAACTGATCGGTGCGGGTGTCGATGATGTCGATCTCCGAATAGCCTGAATCGGAGGCGCCGGCGTCGAGCTGGCCGTACTGCTCGAAGGCGAAGTAGGTGCCGTCGGGCGAGAAGCCGATGATCCGCCTCGCCGCCGCGTCGCCGGCATGGGCGGTTCCGGCGAGGACTACCAGTGCGGTACTGATCGCCGCTGCAAACAGCGGCCGGATGACGAATTGCCAATGGCGTTGCATTTTCTTCCCCTCGTATCACCGTGCAGCAGCCGCGGAGCCAAACGTTGTTTGCCGCAGCATCGTGATCCCCCGAGACCATGGTGCCGGATATCCCTCCCCAAGGCGAGATCGGACATCAATGAAATTCCGGGAAGACATGGTTTCGAAAAACGGCATAGGCTAATGCAAGACGGCAAATTTTCCTGGGAGGAAGTTGGATGGCGTCACGCTACCATGAAGTCTACGAAGGCTGGAAACGCGACCCGGAACAATTCTGGGCCGAGGCGGCCAAGGCGATCGACTGGTATTCGCCCCCTGACAGCGTCTTCGACGCAGGAGCCGGCGTTTACGGCCGCTGGTTCAATGGCGCCACCTGCAACACCTGCTTCAATGCCGTCGACCGTCACGTGGCGGGTGGCCGCGCCGACCAGATCGCGCTGATCCACGACAGCGCGATCACCGGCACGGTCAGGAAATTCACCTATGCCGAACTGAAGCGCGAAGTGGTGGCGCTGACTTCGGTGCTGAAGAATCGCGGCATCCGCAAGGGCGACCGCGTCATCATCTACATGCCGATGGTGCCGGAAGCGGCCTTCGCCATGCTTGCCTGCGCGCGCATCGGCGCCGTGCATTCGGTCGTCTTCGGCGGATTTGCCTCGCACGAACTTGCCACCCGCATCGACGACGCCAGGCCGAAGCTGATTATTTCCGCTTCCTGCGGCCTGGAGCCCGGGCGGACCGTCGCCTACAAGCCGCTGCTCGACACCGCGATCGAGCTTTCCCGGCACAAGCCGGAAGCCTGCCTGATCCTGCAGCGCGAGCAGCTGCCCTGCGAATTGAAGGACCACTACGACATCGACTATGCCGACGCCGTTGCCCGCGAGCGCGCGGCGGGCGCCAATGTCGATTGCGTCCCGGTGCTTGCCACCGACCCGCTCTACATCATCTACACGTCAGGCACGACCGGCCAGCCGAAGGGCATCGTGCGCGACAATGGCGGCCACATGGTCGCGCTGAAATGGACGATGGAAAACGAGTTCGGCGTGAAGCCGGGCGAGGTGTTCTGGGCGGCATCCGATGTCGGCTGGGTGGTTGGCCATTCCTACATCGTCTACGGCCCGCTGCTGCATGGCTGCACCAGCATCCTGTTCGAGGGCAAGCCGGTCGGCACGCCCAATGCCGGCACCTACTGGCGGGTGATCGCCGAGCATGGCGTGGTCGCGCTGTTCACCGCGCCGACCGCCTTCCGCGCCATCAAGGGCCAGGATCCGCGCGGCGAATTCGTGCCGAAATACGATTTGTCGAAATTCCGCACGCTGTTCCTCGCCGGCGAACGCGCCGACCCGGAAACCATCAAATGGGCGGAGCAGAAACTGCAGGTACCGGTGGTCGACCATTGGTGGCAGACCGAGACCGGCTCGCCGATGACCATCAACCCGGCCGGGCTCGGGCTGCTGCCGGTGAAATACGGCTCGCCGGGTGTGCCGATGCCCGGCTATGACATCCGTGTGCTAGACGATGCCGGCCATGAGGTGCCGCGCGGCACGCTGGGCAATGTCGTGGTCAAGCTGCCGCTGCCGGCCGGCTGCCTGCCGACGCTGTGGAATGCCGACGCCCGTTTCCGGCAGGCCTATCTCGAAGAATTCCCCGGCTTCTACAAGACGGCCGACGCCGGCATGATGGACGAGGACGGCTATCTGTTCGTCATGGCCCGCACCGACGACATCATCAACGTCGCCGGCCACCGGCTGTCGACCGGCGCCATGGAAGAGGTGCTTTCAGCGCATCCGGACGTTGCCGAATGCGCCGTCATCGGCATCGCCGATCAGATGAAGGGCCAGGTTCCGCTCGGTTTCGTGGTGCTCAACGCCGGTGTTTGGCGAGACACCGGCACCATCGAAAGCGAGGTGGTCTCGCTGGTGCGCGAACGGATCGGTCCGGTCGCCGCCTTCAAGACGGTGGTGACGATCAAGCGCCTGCCCAAGACGCGTTCCGGCAAGATCCTGCGCGGCACGATGCAGAAGATCGCCGACAAAGAAGAATGGACGATGCCGGCGACCATCGACGACCCCGTCATCCTTGACGAGATCACAGCGGCGCTGAAGGGGCGCGGCATAGGCCTGTAGGCCGCCTTCAGCGCGCTGCAAGCGGGTGATGCAGGGCGAATTCACGAATTTGTCCCGCATTGCAATCGTCTGTTGTGCATTGCAGCAATAGACCTTAAGGTTTGCGTGGGGGGCCACCCGATGACACGGCATGGCTCAGCAAAAGACTACATTTGGCGGCGTCGACATCTTGCGGTTTCTCGCCGCTGTCCTCGTGATGTTCTACCACTACGGCTACTGGGTTTGGGCTTTCCCCGGCGGTGTTTCGGCACGCGCCACTGGCGGCATCCCGGCGCACCCGGAAATGGACTTCCTAGGCTCCGGCTGGGTCGGCGTGCAGGTGTTCTTCGTCATCAGCGGCTTCGTCATCGCTTTCAGCGCCGAGAATTCGACGCCGTTGCGGTTCTTCGAGGCAAGGGTGAAGCGCCTGGCGCCGGCGGTATGGGTATGCGCGCCGATCACCGCGGCGGTGTTGCTTCTGGTCGACCTCAGCTGGCCGACGGATGCTGTGATCCGGCTCGTTCGCACCGGCCTGTTCGTTCCCTTCGATCCGTGGGTCGACAGCGTCTACTGGACGCTCGGCATCGAAATCGCTTTCTATGCCGTGGTCTGGACCTTGCTGCGGCTCGGCCGCTTCGACCGGATGGAAACCGTGGCCATCGCGATCGGGCTGATCAGCACGATCTTCTGGTGCCTCTATTATCCCCTCGATTTGTCCGATCTCGCCGAGACGCGTTGGCTCCAGCTTGCGCTGGTGCATCACGGCTGTTTTTTCGCCGTCGGCGTGATGCTGTGGCTGATGCGGTTCAAGGCGGTGACGGGAACACGCCTCGGTTTCTCCGCGCTGTTCCTGGCCGGCGGCGTGCTGCAGATCGCAAGCTCGGTCGACGTGCACAGCATCAAGGTCGAAGCCGCGATGCCCTATGCGCCGCCGATCCTCATCTTCCTGGTCGCCACGGGACTGATGGCATGGTCGCTGCGGCTTAACCTGTCCTGGCGCGGCTGGCGCCGGATCGGGCTGATGACCTACCCGCTCTACCTCATCCATGACGTCGTCGGCGCCGCCATGCTCGGCGCCCTGGTCCGCGCCGGGGTGCCGTACCTTCTATCGATCGCAGCTGTCGGAGCGACCATGATCGCCGCGAGCTGGCTGGTGGCGATAGAGGCCGAACCGCGCATAAGGCTGCTGCTCGACCATACCGTCTTCCGCTACAGGCCCAGGACGGCATAAACGCCGCTCCCAACACTTATTTACCAAGACAGGGCCTGCTCCTCACCGGTATGGAATTTCCGGCGCCAAGCATGGTATCGAGATTTCATGCGTGCCCCGTGTGTCATGCTCCCTAACGCAGAAAAACCTGTGCGAGCACCGAGCCTCAATCCGTGAGCCTGTTCCAGCGATCGAGAAAGCCGCGCGCCGCGCCGCGCGAGCGGCTGCAGATGGATATGCAGGATACGGTCGTCTATGCGATCGGCGACGTGCATGGGTGCTACAACGAACTCCGTTCGCTGGAGCAAAAGATCCTGCTCGATGCGCTGCCCTTCCGCGGGCGCAAGATCATCATCATGCTTGGCGACTATGTCGATCGCGGGCCGCAGTCCAAACGCGTGCTCGACCATCTCACGGCGCCGCCGCCGAGGGGCTTCCTGCGCGTCTGCCTGGCGGGAAACCACGAGGTGGCGATGCTGAACTATCTCGACGGCTATCTTTCGCGAGAACCCTGGCTGGCGACGGGCGGACTGGAAACCTTGTTTTCCTACGGGGTCGATGCGCAGCATCTGGGCAATCTCTACAGTTCGAGCGAAGCGGTCGACCGGCGCATCCGCGAGGTCATTCCCGCCAGCCATGTCAGCTTCATGCGCGCGCTGCCGGTCATGGTCTGCTCGAGGAAATTCGTCTTCGTCCATGCCGGCATCAGGCCCGGCATCGATCTCGCCGAGCAGGACGAAGACGACCTGCTCAGCATCCGCGCCGACTTCTTCGACAACGTCCATCTGCTCGACCGATGGGTGGTGCACGGGCATACGATCGTGGACGTTCCCACGCTCGACGGGCACCGGCTCGGCATCGACACCGGCGCCTTTCAGAGCGGACGGCTGACCGCGGTCAGGATCGCTAGCAAATATGGCAAGCTGCTATTTTCCTAGAGCGGTTCAGCTTTTCATAAAACCGCTGACCCGCTCTAAGTATTTGTTTTCACGCAATTCCGGACGGAAAACCGCTACGCACTTTTCCTGGAATTGCTCTAAGCGGCCGCCCTGGTGCGCGTTTCCGACTTGTCCAGATAGTAGGTCGAATATTTGTCGAAGAACTTCTCGGAACCGCCGAGCGATCCGTATTTGGCCAGCTTCTTCAGATCGACCTTGTTCAGCACCGCGCCGACGATCTTGTTGGCGACGTATGGCTCGGATTCCAACAGCGAGCGCACCACCGCGCGTGGCGTGCGGCCCCATTCGGTGACCAGCACGAAACCGTCGGCCAGCGGAGCGAAGGCCTTGGCGTCGACCACGGGACCGAGCGGCGGCAGATCGACGACGATGTACTCGAACGTCTCCTTGGCGTTCTCGATGAAGCGCCGCATGCCGGCCGAGGAGAGAAGCTCGCTGGTGTGCGAGAACTGGCCGCGCAGGACGGCCGGGATGATCGCCAGCTTCGTCTGCCGGTCGACCTTGCCGACCGACTGCCAGGTCTGGCCGCTGACGACAGCTTCCATCAGCCCTTGTTCGGTTTCCATGCCGAGGCTGCGGCTGAGACCGGGATTGCGCAAGTCGCCGTCGATGAGCAGCGTCTTGGCGCCATTGGCGGCAAGCAATCCGGCCAGATTGGCCGCGACCGTCGACTTGCCCTCGCCGGGCAGCAGCGAGATCACGCCGATGACCTTGCTGCCTTGCCCTTCCATGACGACGTCGAAGGCGATCTTGGCGTTGCGCAGCGTTTCGGCGAACATCGAGGCCGGAGCGTCGATGCTGACCCGCATGCGCGCCCGTTTCTCGGCGGCCGACAGGCTGGCGATCTTGGCATCGGCCTGGACATCGTCCGGCTTGGCGTCCTTGCCGGGTTTGCCGCCACCGATCGTCGGCAGATAGCCGAGGAATTTGAGGCCGACGCGATCGCGAATGTCCTCGCCGGTTCTGAAGAACCGTTCGTTGAACTCGTTCAAGCCGCCAAATCCAGCCCCCAACAACACGCCAAGCACGAGCGTAAGCGCCAGCACCTTGGATGTGCGCGGGCCCGCCGCCGACAGCGGCATTGTCGCATCGGAGATGATGCGGACCTTGCCGACCGGGAAGGATTGCTGCTGGGAGGCTTCCTCATAGCGGCTGAGGAATGTCTGATAGAGCGTGGTGAGCGCCGTCGCCTGCTGGTCGAGATCGCGCAGCTTGACCTGCGACTGGTTGTCGATGGAGCTCTTGCCGGCGGCGGTGGCGATCTTCTCCTTGAGCGCGGTCTCGCGCGCCTGCGCCACCTGATAATCGTTGCGATAGCTTTCGGTCAGTTGCTTCAGCTGTCCGAAGATCTGCGCCGACACATCGGCCTTTTCCTTGGCAAGGGCTACCGCCTGGGGGTGATCCTTGCCGAAATTGGCCTCGACATCCTGCAGCCGCTTGGAGACGGTCAGATAGCGGGTCTTGAGCGTGGCAATGACCGAGCTGGCCGGCTGGTCGCTCGATATGGCGGAGTCCTGGAACGCATTGTCCGAGCCGCTGTCCACGATGGTCTTGTACTGCTGGTAGCGGGCGCTGGCGCGCGCCGTGTCGGCCTGCGCGACGATGAGCTGGCTGTTCAGGTCGGACAGTTGCTTGTCACTGATCAGCTGGCCGTCGCTGCCCGCGGACAGCCCGTGCTCGGCCCTGAACATCTCGACCGCCAGGGCGGCCTTCTGCGAGCTTTCGCGAAGCTCGGTCAACCGGCCCTGCAGCCAGACCGCCGCGCGTTCGGTGGCGTCGAAGCTCGCATTGAGCTGGTCGGCGAGATAGGCCTCGGAATAGGCCTTGGTGATAGCGGTCGCGAGCGCCGGGTCCGTCGACTGATAGCCAAGGTCGATCACGTAGCTGCGGCCGTTGCGCTGCGCCAGTATCTCGCTCTGCAGCTTGAGGATCGCGTAGTCGCGGCGGGCGGTGGCCATCATGGCCTCGCGCGTCGCGGCGTCGACATTTTCGAGGCCGGGGATGTCCGAGCCCGAACTGCCACGGAAATAGCCAACCAGCCCGCGAACAAAGCCGATGCCCTTCGCCAGGGCAGACGTCGGAGGGTTCATGAACTCTTGGTTCTGGTCAAGCTTCAGCTTGTCGACCACGACCGAGGCCAGCCGCGCGGAGGTCAGGATCTCGATCTGGCTGAGCAGAGAGGCATCGGTCTGCATGGTGGCCGATGCCGCCGAGATGTCGTCGACGACCTTGTTCAGGCCCTCGTCGATCAGCACACTGGCAACCGATATATACTGCTTGGGCGTGGTCTGCAGATAGAGCGCGCCCATGAACAGACCGATGATCGCGCACACGGCCACCACCTTGGCCTGCCGGGCAGCCATGCCGAGCAGGCGCTCGATGTCGATGAAGTCTTCGCCCTTTTCCGCGTCTGTACCGGGCAAAGGCACCCTCTTGTCGAGAGGAAAGTTGGCATAGTTCATCGTCGGTCCAATTCCAGGTTGCAGGCGCTATCGGCCTTCGAAGGTTGGCGTCGTCACCAGAAAAGACCACGCAACATTCATGCCAGAAGGCGCTTGGCCGGATCGGCCAAGCGCGGCAGCGTATGTCGCGCCATCATCGTCGCACATACTCCCAAAAAATGGGCATTATGCGGCTTCTTCCCGGCGCTCATGCGACCGGACGAACTCCTGAAGCATTTCGAAGATCGGTCCCTTCATGTCGTCGCGCGCCAGGGCGAATGCGACATTGGCCTGGATGAATCCCTCCTTCGAACCGCAGTCGAACATGCGGCCGTTGAAAGGCTGGGCAAAGAAGGCCTGTGACTGCGACAGGCGGACCATGGCGTCGGTCAGCTGGATCTCGTTGCCGGCGCCGCGCTGTTGGTTGCCGAGCAGCGCGAAAATCTCGGGCTGCAGTATGTAGCGGCCGTTGATGTAGAAGTTCGACGGCGCATTGGCGGGCGCCGGCTTCTCGACCATGCCGGTCACCTCGAAGCCGCTGCCGACCTCGGCGCCGCGGCCGACGATACCGTATTTGCTGGTTTCGCTGGGATCGCAGCGCTCGACGGCAATGACATTTCCGCCGGTGCGCTGATAGAGGTCGACGGTTTCGGCAAGGCATCCGCGCCCGCCGAAGGACACCATGTCGGGAAGCAGCAGGGCGAAGGGCTCGTCGCCGATGACTTCGCGCGCGCACCACACCGCATGGCCGAGGCCCTGCGGCGACTGCTGGCGGATGAAGCTGGTGGCGCCAGCCACCGGAAGCAGGCTTTCCAGCGACTGGAGCTGCGCCTTCTTGCCGGTCTGTTCCAGGGTTCCGATCAGTTCAGGATGCAGGTCGAAATAGTCTTCGATGACTGCCTTGTTGCGGCCGGTGACGAAGACGATGTGCTCGATGCCGGCCTCGAAGGCCTCGTCCACCGCATATTGCACGACAGGCCTGTCGACCACCGGCAGCATTTCCTTAGGCATCGATTTGGTCGCCGGCAGGAACCGCGTTCCCAACCCCGCCACCGGTATGACTGCCTTCCTGACTTTCTTCATTGCAAATTCCTTCTGAGGAGATCGACTTTCAATACCTGCCGGCCACGAAAGTTCCTTCATGTGCCCGCATCTTCACCTCCCCGCCCCCACGGCAAACTGTGCCGCAACCCGTCGCAGCCGGACAGCTATCGGCATGCCCATATGCCTGACCGCTGCCGGATCGCTGAGCGCCGTCCGTATCGCCTTGAGCGGGGACCGCGCCTTGATGTGTTGAACCAGAGACAGGAACGATGCCGCCCGGCGCAAGCTGCGGCTGCGCCTAGCGAATGCGGCCGCGGCCTCCGGGTCCATCGCATGCGTCTCGGCAAAGATCGCATCGGCCTTGCGCATCGCTTCGACATGATGAAGCTCGAGCACGCGGGAAATCGAGCCGCTGCGGATATGGTAGACGTAGCCGGTCGTCGGTTCGACCACGCATTTGCCGCCCTTGGCCAGGGCGCTGGCCAACAGGATGTAGTCTTCGCCGATGATCAAACCTTCATCGTAGCGAAGGCCGTTTTCGTTGAGAAAGCGGCGCTGGAAGATCGGCTTGAGATAACCGAGGTTGAACCGCGATTCGAAAACTATGTTGCCGGCTATGTAATCGGCCAGCGAGATTTCGCCCAGGCTTTCCAGATAGGCGGACGGGAACATCGTGTCCTCGGCAACGCCGTCCTCGCGCACGACCTGGAGGTTGTCGATCGCGATCTCGGCGCCGGCTTTTTCCGCCCGCGCGATCATGGTGCTGAGCCGGCCGGGATAGACGGCATCGTCGGAATCGAGCACGGCGACCCAGCGGCCGCGGGCAAGTTCGAGGCCGGCATTCCTGGCGCCGCCGGGGCCGCGGTTTTCGGGAAGAGCGACGACGCGCACGATGTCTTGCGGGTAGGACCGCGCCACCTCGAGCGTCCGGTCGCGCGAGGTGTCGTCGACGACGACGACCTCGACGCTGACGTCGCGCTGGGCAATCGCGCTGGCGATCGCCCGGTCGAGGGTCGCCTCGGCGTTGTAGGCGGCGATGACGAAGCTGACGTCAGGCTGCACGCTTGCCCCCTTCCTGTGGCGAGGACAGTCCATATTGGCGGATTTCGCGAACGCCGACGAGGCCGCTTACAACGCCGACATGCATGATGCCGCGCAGCACGCTGCGGTTCCGGCGAACCGGGCTGACCGCCGTCGCGATCGCCATGGCAAAGCAATAGGCCGCCTTTGCCGAGGCGAGGCCGATCTCCTTGGCTCGCCGGACGCCCGTTGCGTTGTTGCCGAGCAGGTGACCATGCGTCTGGCCGAAACGGAAGCGGCGGCGGCGCAGCCAGTCGAATGCGGCCCTGGCGCGCGGCACCACCTCGTCGACAAAGGCCTGCGGCGAAAAGGCGATGCGGCCGCCGGCCTTGACCATGTGATCGAAGAATTCGGTGTCCTCGCCGCCGGTCTGGCCGCGCGCCAGGCTGAAGCGGCGGTCGCGAAGGCTGGCGTCGCTTGTCCTCAGCAGGACGTTGCAAGTGTAGCCGGTGCGGATTTCGCCATGCACCCAGACCGGCAGGGTCGAGTGGAAATCGCCCTTGCGCATCCAGGCCGGCGCATCCGAGCCGTAACGCGCCCGCACCGGGCCGAGCACGGCGGCGGCGCCACTCGCCTCGGCCGTCGCGACCAGCTCGGCGAGCCATTTCGGCGAGGCCGTTTCGTCGTCATCGATGAAGGCGACAAAGTCCGATACGCTGGCGTCGAGACAGGCGTTGCGCGCGACCGAGATGTTGCGCGCGGGAGCATGGCTGTAGCGGACCGGGAGCTTCAATTCCTGCGCCAGCGCCTTGACCAGCGGCTGGGCGCTCGGCGCATCGTCATTGTCGGCGACGACCACGCCGATTTCGAATCCCTCCGGCCGGTCCATGGCGGCGATGGAGCGAAGCGTGTCGGCAAGCTCAGGCCGCCGGAACGTGCAGACGCAGATGTCGACGCTGCGTTTTGTTGCGGCCGCGCCCATCACGCCACCCCGTGCTGCGTCTGCGTTCGCGGCTCGAGAAGCTGCAGCCAGAAGCCCATCGACCAGCCCAGATGCATGACCATCGCCGACACCCCGACAAGCGCAAGCGCCATATCGCGCCGCCTGATGGCGGTCACGACGCCATAGAAGATGCAGACCATCGCCCATACCAGGAACGGCAACGCCACCACCATGTACACGAGACAAAAGGGCGTCAGCAGAACCACGGGAAACACCAGCAGCGGTATCATCTGCCGGACCTTCGGCGTCACGCGGTGCTTGAGAACGTTCTTTGCGCGGCCGCGGCCATAGCCGAGATACTGGAAATACAGGCTCTTCAGCGAGGAGCGCGGATAATAGACCATCTGCGTCCTGCCACTCATCCAGATCCGGTAGCCGGCCTGGCGAAGCCGGTGGTCGAACTCGGCATCCTCATTGTGGCTGAACGTCTCGTCATAGCCGCCCACCGCTCTGAAGGCAGATATGCGCATCAATGCGTGGTGACCGTGGTCGACCCATTCTCCCACCGACAAATGCCGGTGCTTGGAACCGCCAGTGCCGAGCTTCGAGTTCTGTGCCGCGGCAACCGCCTTCTGCACGGCGCCGGTGCCGCTGGTCAGCATCGAGACGACGACCGAATCCGCACCCGTGGCGAGCGCCTCCTCGACCAACTGGTCGCAGTAGTCCTCGGGATAGCCGCCATGCGCATCGATCCGGATCAGATATTCGGCAGCATCACCGAAGGTGGCCACGGCAAGATTGAGCGCGGCGCTCTGGATGCGCATGGGGTTATGGAGCAGGACGACGCGCGGATCCTTTGCCGCAACCGCCTGGACGATCCCCAGTGTTCCATCGGTGCTGCCGCCATCGGCAACGACGATGCGGGCGCCGAGCCGTTCGGCCGCCGGCCGAAGCCGCCCGAGCAGCGCCCCGATATGGGCTGCTTCGTTGAGGCAGGGAATGACGATCAAGTTCGATGCGGGCAGGCTCGATCCGGGCAGGCTCGATCCGGGCATTTCGGTCTGCGTCATCAGGCCTCGTCCATCCTTGTTTCCATTCCCGGTCATCCTATGCCAGCGCCTCGGTGACAAAGGGGCCGGGCGCGGCAGCCAGGCCACTCAGCTTATCGACGAAGGCCAGGCAATCGCTGCGGTCGTAGCTCCAGGTCCGCGGGTTGCGGGCAAGCACCCGCGCCTTCAGCTTGCGGAAGCGATCCTCTTCCATCCTGCCCAGCGCCGTTTCAAGCACCGCGGGCGCGGCCTCAGGCAACAGAACGCCGATGTCCTGCTGGTTGAGGAAGCGCCCGGTTTCGGTGTTGCCCATCGAGATCGGCACGGCGCCGAAGCGGCATCCCTCATAGAGGCGGTTGGGAAGCAGCCATTCGGAGTTCTGGCCTTCCTCGAAGAAATCGATCGCCCAGGAGAAATGCACCTCGCTGTAGATCGCCGCCATGTCCTCCGGGTTGCGGTAGGGGCCACGGAAGGAGAGAAAGGGCTCGGTCTCGACGAAAGCGTGGAAATCGGGAAATTCGGAAAGCGCCGGGCGACCCCGGAGGATGACCTCGAAGCGCCCGTCGAGGCGGCGGGTGAATTCGGCCAGCAGCTCAAGCGAGCGGCGGCATCTGAGCGCACCGAACCAGCCGATTCGCCACGGCGGCGCGGCAGGATTTTCCACCTTCAACCGGGCATCGACCGCCACGGGCGCCATATCGAAGTACTTGTTTTCGATCAGCTCGACCGGTGCGGCGATTTGTCCAAACGGCTTGAAGTAATTGGCGATGAACGCCGGCGAACTGGTCACCAGAAGCTTCACGTCGCGCGCCAGATAGCGTTCCGCGCCGCGCAGCGCCTTGCCCAGCAAATCGTCGCGCAGCACCAGGCGATGGATGTCGAGGCATTCGTAGACGATCGGCACACCCCCCCGGAGCGCGGCCTTGGCGCGCCGGGCGAGTGCCAGCATTTCAAGGTTGCGCGCAATGATGAGGTCGGGCCGCTCTACCGCCGCAAGCTTCGAGCCGATCGACACCGCCGCCTTGGCAACCGCCGCCAGGCGCTGGCCGAATCGGCCGTCGCGCGTCGCGCCAAGGTCGATCGGACGCAGTCCCTCGATCTCCGTGACCGGGCCTGTGGTACGGCGGAAGCCCGCCAGTGTAACCCTGGCGCCGCCTGCTCTGAGCATTATGATCCGTCGTCGCACCGCCGGATCGGAAACGTCATGTACCAGGTACAAGACATGCAGCATGAAACTCGACCGCTGTTGGCCCACCCACAGGGATGCTAGTACAGCTTTTGCTGCATCGCAACATTTTTGGTGCAGCGTAGCAAGAATCCATGTTTTTTGTTGCACTGCAAAAATATTGCCGTAGTTTGTCCAAGGCGGCGGTTTGCCGGTCGTGATCTCACGGCCGGCGCGAAAATCAGGGATCCTGAATTTGGAAGCCAATGCATTCGATCCGCCAGAGGGCTCTCTCCGCAGATCGGTCGGGCGCGGTGCCATCGTCACGGCCATGGCGCAATCCGTGCGCGTCGCGACGCAGATCATCTCCGTCATCGTCCTGTCGCGGCTTTTGTCGCCGCAGGATTTCGGCGTCGTGGCGATGTGTGCGCCAGTGCTTGCCTTTATCGCGCTGTTCCAGGATTTCGGCCTGACCCAGGCGACGATCCAGAAGACCGGCATCCGTCACGACGAGGTCAATTCGCTTTTCTGGATCAATGTCGCGGTCAGTGCCGTCCTTGCCTGCGTGCTGGCCGGTGCCGCACCTTTGGTCGCCGCCTTCTACGGCGAACCGCGCGTTTCGGGCCTGGTGGCGGCACTGGGGCTGCAGATCGTGGCCTATGGCCTCGGCGCCCAGCACCTGGCGCTTTTGACGCGCCGCATGCAGTTCACCCGCCTGGCGATCATCGACGTCGCCAGCGCCGTCACGGGTCTTGCCGTTTCGATCGCCTGGACCTTCATCGACCGTTCCTACTGGGCGCTGTTTGCCGGCACGCTGACCGGAGCGGTGCTGCCGACGCTTTGCTATTGGGTCAGCTCCAGATGGCGGCCGGGCATGCCGCGCAAGGTCGAGGGCATTGGTCAACTGCTCAATTTCGGTGCCGGCATCACCGGCTTCAACTTCGCCAACTTCTTTGCCCGCAACCTCGACAATGTGCTGATCGGCAAATATTGGGGTGAGGCCCAGCTCGGCCTCTATGACCGCGCCTACAAGCTGCTTTTGTTTCCGCTCAGCCAGATCACCAACCCGCTGTCCAAGGTCATGGTGCCGGCCCTTTCCAGGCTGAAGGACGAGCCGGACCGCTACCGCAGTGCCTATCTGCGCGTCATGCCGCTGATCTTGCTGGTGGCGCTGCCAGGCGTCGCCTTCGCCACCGCCATGTCGGACGTGCTGATCCCCTTCGTGCTCGGCGAGCAGTGGCGGCAAAGCTCCGATATCTTCCTGGCGCTCGGCTTTGCCGGGCTGCTGCAGCCGCTCAACAATCCGGCGGGCTGGCTGTTCGTCAGCCAGGGCCGCTCAGGCGATTTCATGCGCTGGGGCATCGTGACGGCGGTGACGTCGGTGCTGGCCTTCCTGGTCGGCCTGCCCTATGGCGCGCTCGGCGTGGCGATCGCCTATGCGGTCAGCGAATATCTCAGAACGCCTTTCCTGTGGCTCTATGTCGGCAAGACCGGGCCGCTGAAGGCGCACCATGTGCTGCGCGCGGCAACCCCCTTGGTGCTTGGCGCGCACCTGGCGCTGGCCGCCGTCTGGTTCGCCAAGCCGTTCCTGCCGCAACAGCATATCGTCGCCATGGCCGGCGCGGTGGTGCTGGCCTATGTCACCACCATCCTGGTCGCGCTCTGCTTCGCCGCCGGCCGCGAAGCCTTGCGCGAGGCGTTGAAGCTGGTGCCGATGCGGGCGCCGGCGGCCGTGCCCAGCGGAGCAAAATAACATGCGCACACTCGAGGATCCGAACCAGACCATGCACTACCGATCGATTTCCGACATGAACGACGCCATCGTCAGCAACCTTCACCGGCTGCCGCGCGACATCGACCTGGTGGTAGGCGTGCCGAGAAGCGGCATTCTTGCCGCCACGCTGGTGAGCCTTGCGGCAAACATCCCGATGACCGACCTCGACAGCTTCATCGCCGGCAGGATCTATTCATCGGGCATCACCAAGCGCCGCGCCGCGCTCGACCGGCAGGCGTCCGACATGCGCAAGATCCTGGTGATCGACGACAGCGTCAGCGGCGGCAACGCCATGCGCGACGCCCGCAACCGGATCGAGGCCGCCGGCATCAAGGCGGACTTCATCTTTGCAGCGGTGTTCGGGCTGTTGTCACAGCACCAGGAAACCGATGTCGTTTTCGAAGTGGTGCCGCATCCCAGGATGTTCCAGTGGAATTTCATGCACCACAAATTCCTCGAGCAAAGCTGTGTCGACATCGACGGCGTGCTCTGCCTCGACCCGACCGAGGCGGAAAACGACGACGGCCCGGCCTATGAGAAATTCCTCGCCGAAGCGCGGCCGCTCTTTGCCCCGACCCGCAAGATCGGCTGGCTGGTCACCAGCCGGCTGGAGAAATACCGCAAGCTCACCGAGGCCTGGCTCGACAAGCACGACGTCAAATACAACGAGCTGATCATGCTCGACCTGCCGAGCAAGGCGGAACGGCAGCGGCTCGGCGTGCATGGCAGTTTCAAGGCCGATTTCTACGCCAAGACCGATGCGATCCTGTTCATCGAAAGCGAGCATCAGCAGGCGCTCAAGATCGCCAAGCTTTCCGGCAAGCCGGTGCTGTGTGTGGAAACCCATCTGGTGACCTATCCCGACGCGCTGTCGCTGCCGGCGCTCAACCAGGCGGCGCGCAACCTGCCGGCCAGGCTGCGCCAGGTCAATTCGCCCGAAGGGCGCAAGACGGTGGTCAAGAAAGTGGCGCGCACGCTGCTTGGCGAACGCGGCTACGAGACGCTGAAGAGCCGGGTCAAGAGACCGGCCTGATCCCGCCAATAACTGCTGGAACCGGGATGCAGCGCCACGACGGGCGCTGCATTGCAGACCTTATGCAGCCTTGCGTGCAGTCCGTTGCGCAGCCGCCTTGTCGAGCAGTTGGAAGAAGGTGGCGAACTGACGCTGCGGGTCCAAGGCGGGGCGCTCCGAGAATGTACGCGCCGCCGCGGAAAGCCGCGCATACTCCTGGGCATCGTTCCACAGAAGCCTGATCGCCGCCACCCAATCGTCGAGCGGACCGTTATAGTCCAGCACCACGCCGCCCGAGCCGATGGCTTCGGGCAGGCCGCCGCGCCGCGAGCCGACGACGGGAATGCCGCTGCAATGGGCTTCCGACGCGACCCGGCCCCAGGCCTCCTCCCACTTGCTGGGAGCGAGCAGGATCTTGGTGCGGCCATAGACCGTCTTCATGTCGCTGGTGCGGCTCTCCAGCTTGACATTGGGGTATGGCGCGATCGTCTGTTCGATCCGGGCGCGATGATCGTCGTCGAGCTTCCAGCTTTCGACGAACAGGAACGGGATTTCGGGGCAGGCGGCGGCGATGCGCACCGCAAGGTCGAAGCCCTTTTCCTCGTAGGGGTTGATCAGCGTGACGAACTCGCCTGTCGTCGGCGTGCTGTAGAAGCCGGGATTGATGGTCGGCGGAATGACCGTCGAATCGATGTCGAATTTCTGCCTGTAGGTGCGGGCCGTGAATTCGGAATTGGCGATGTAGAGGGCCGAACGCAACTCGCGCAGGTCGCCACCCAGTTCATGGAATTCGACATTCCTGAGATAGACGACCAGCGGCACGCCTTCCGCCTCCAGCGCCTTGCCGATCGGAACCGACTTGTGGCACTGGACCACGGCGACATCCGGCCTCAGCTTCTTGACGGCAAAGCCGGCAGCCTCCCAGGGAAACCAGGCCCTCACCACCGGATAACCCGGATAGGAGTCGATGACGGCCCGTTGCCGCAAAAGCTTCATCTTGGCGCGCGCCTTGTAGCCGAAAACGCCCTGGCCGAAGAGCGCGGCAAGCACCGACGCCTCATGGCCATGCTCGATCAACTGCTCGGCCAGATGATGGGTGCTGGACTGGACGCCGCCGCTGAACTGCGGCGTGTAACCGTTGCCACCTGCAAAAAGGACTTTCATGGGATCGGGCTCCTTGTCGCATTCTCGTGTTTCGTTCGGACGCTGGCCAGGACCAGCGTCTTGCCTTCGCCTCAAGCGACTTTCGGCGGCTCCAGATTTGCGAACGGATTGGTACAGGACTGCCAGCCGGTAAACCGGATCGCGTCGTTCGGCGAGCTGCGCCATGCGTAGTCGGTCAGCACATGGAATTCGGCGATGACCCAGCGGTCGAAATGCACCAGGTCTTCCCGCTTTTCATGCGGCAGCAGTCGGCGTGCGGCGCCCAATTTGAGCTCCTCGACCAGAGTGACCGCATCGCTCAGTTTTTCGTTCGGAAATATCCAGGGATTCCGATTGCGGAATTCCAGCACGAACTGCTGCAGGTGCTCGATGCGCATGTTCAGCGGACCGAGATATCTTTCCAGCGTGACGCGGACCAGGTCCTCGTCCGAGAACGAGGACACGGCGGCGTAAGCAATGCCGGTGGAAGCAAGCCCGCCGGCGACCAGGGCCAATGCGGAGCGTCGCGTGATCTTCATCATTGCAGAGCTCCCTTCATGCGATCCGGCTCGCCGCCCTCAGCGACAGAGCCGCCGCCGTCAGGCTTGGATTGACGCAGGAGCAACTGGGATAGGTGCTCGTGCCGACAACGACGAGGTTCCTCAGCTGGTGGTGGATCATGTCGCGGTCGACGACCGAATCCGCGGGGCCAGTGCCCATCCGCAATGTGCCCTGCACATGCGATTCGGTCGGCCGGATGCCTCGATCGAACAGCTTCTCGACCGGCAGCGGCTTAAGCAGCGCCGGCAGCCTTTCCAGCGCCTTGGCCATGCCGTTGACGGCATAGTCCGACGCTCCCTTGAAGCTGACGAAGGCGTTCTCATCCTTGTCTAGGATGACGCGGTTTTCCGGATCGAGTAGGTTTTCGGTGACTATGACCAGCGGCAGCGTCTGCCGCAACCGTCCCTTCTCGGCCCGCATGCCGTGCTGCCAGCGGTTCTCGAAATAGACCAGCGCGGCCGCGTGCTCGGCGCGGTGGGGACCGTCATAGAGCCCGAAATTCAGACCGGTGGTGATGGTGCTGCCGTCGAAATTGTCGACGCCGTCAAGATAGACCTCGAAGTTCCAGCCATAGGATTCGTGCAGGCCGAGGCCGACGAATTCGCCGCCGAGCCCGGACCGCAGCATGATCGCCGGGCTCTGGATCGCGTTGGCGCCGAGCACGAAAAGGTCGCCACTGGCGGAATATTCCTTGCCGCCATGGGTGAACACCACTGAGCGAACGGAGCCGCCGACATGGTCGAGCCGCCGCACCTCCGAGCTGAGGCAGACCGAAACATCCGGATGCTCGAAGACGTGCATCAGGCCGTTGTTGACCGTGAACTTGGCATCGGCCGGGCACAGCCAGCAGCGCAGATTGGCACAGCACGAGGTTCGCTGCGAAGTTGGCACCCGGGCCCGCGCGGTCGGCATGACGAAGTGCTGGTCGGGCTGCGCTGCCTTCATCATCCGATCGGGCGTCGACATGCGATGCGGCGGCTGCGGAAACGGTCTCGAGCGCGGCAGCATCTGAGCCATGTCGGGATCGCCCGAGATCGACATGACCTCCTCGGCGTCGCAGTAGAACGGCTCGAGCTCGTCATAGCTGATCGGCCAGTCATTGCCGACGCCATAGGTGCTTTTCAACCGGAAGTCGTTGGGATGGAAGCGCGGTGTCTGCGCGAACCAGCAATTCGTGCCGCCGCCCAGGCCGATGGTGTAGTTCCACGGCTTGTCGGAGTTGGTCTTGTAGGTCGACTCGTCGTCGATGTCGGTATTGGCGTTCTGGCCGAGCTGCCACTCATGCGTGTTGTGCCGGCCCCATTCCAGAACCAGGACACGCGCTTTACGGCGCTTGGCGAATGCGTGCAGGAAAAAGGCCGAACCAAAACCGGAGCCGATGGCAATGATATCGAAATGCTCGTTGGCGATTTGCTCGGGCCTGATATCCAGCACCATCAGATCCTATCCTTTCCCGATAGCAGCGCGTTCACCGACGGCCTCGTTGTCGTTCGTCGAGGCCGCCTTCGGAGCGGGCCTTCACGCAGCCACCCTGCCGATCGAATGATATTCGATGCCGTGGCGGGCGATGACCTTCGGGTCGTAGAGGTTGCGGCCGTCGAAGATGACCGGCGTGGTCAGCGCATCCTTCAGTGCGTCGAAGGAGGGCGCGCGGAAGCTCTTCCACTCGGTGGCGATCATCAGCGCCTCGGCGCCGCGCAGAGCCGCCTCCTTGGTGCCGCAGAGCAGCAGATCGTCGCGCAGCCCATAGATGGCCTGGCATTCCTGCATCGCCTCGGGATCATAGGCCTGCACCTTCGCGCCCGCCTTCCACAGCGCTTCCATGAGGTTGCGGGCCGGCGCCTCGCGCATGTCGTCGGTGTTCGGCTTGAAGGCCAGGCCCCACAGCGCGAAGGTCTTGCCTTTGAGGTTGCCCTTGAAGTAGCGGTTCACCTTGTCGAACAGGACGGACTTCTGCTCGTTGTTGCGCTCCTCGACGGCGCGCAGCAGCTTGGCGTCGAACTTGACACCCTCGGCGGTCTTGATCAGGGCGCGCACGTCCTTGGGGAAGCACGAGCCGCCATAGCCCAGACCCGGATAGATGAAGTGGTAGCCGATGCGCGGATCGCTGCCGATGCCCTTGCGCACCTCCTCGATGTCGGCGCCGAGCTGTTCGGCCAGATTGGCCATTTCATTCATGAAGCTGATCTTGGTGGCCAGCATGCAATTGGCCGCGTATTTGGTGAACTCGGCGCTGCGCACGTCCATCACGATCATCTTCTCGTGGTTGCGGTTGAACGGCGCGTAGAGCTCGCGCATCACCGCCTCGGTGCCTTCGCTCGATGTGCCGACGATGATGCGGTCCGGCTTCATGCAGTCGGCCACCGCGGAGCCCTCCTTGAGGAACTCGGGATTGGAGGCGACGTCGAAAGTCAGGTCCTCGCGGCCTCTTTTCTTCAGCGTCTCGGCGATCCTGGCCTTGATCTTTTCGCAGGTGCCGACCGGCACGGTCGACTTGCCGACGACGATCTTAGGCGCCTCCATCTCGCGGCCGATGGACTCGGCGACGGCCAGCACGTATTTAAGGTCGGCCGAACCGTCCTCGCCGGGCGGCGTGCCGACGGCGATCATCTGGATCTCGCCATGCTTGATCGCAGCCTTGGCATCGGTGGTGAATTTGATGCGGCCGGCGGCGTGGTTTTCCTTGACGAGGCTTTCGAGCCCGGGTTCGAAGATCGGGATAAGGCCCTGGTTGAGCCGTTCGACCTTCTTCTCGTCGATGTCGACGCAGACCACCTGATGCCCGACTTCCGCGAGCACGGCGGCCTGCACGAGACCAACATAGCCTATTCCAAAGACCGTCAAGTTCATTCGGTGTGCTTCCTGTTCAGGGCCGTCTTCGGTCCGGCCGGTTCAAATGGCAGGCCGTCCATGGCCAGTTTCCTATTGGAGCACGATCCGAAGCCGGTTCCCACTTTCTGCTGCATTCGGTTCGGGATCATGCCTAGTTGCTGTTGCTTATGCTGCATGCCAGCGATTCCGGGAACTGGCAGGGCTGGCCAAGCGCGGTGAATGCGACGCGCTCAACCTGCATCGTGACCTTGCGGCCTGGATCCGAGAAGGGGCCCATCCAGCTGGTCAGCTTCTCGCTGCCCCAGAGGCTGAAGAATATCTTCTGCGAGTGGGTCGGCAACTCCGCCGGGTTCGTCACTTCCTGGACGAGCTTGCCGTTCACGTAGAAGCGCAGCCGGTCCTTCTCCCAGACGAAGCCATAGTCGTTGAAACCCTTGTCGGTGCCGCCTTCGACATCGGCGAGCTTTTCATTCTTCGGCTTGCCGGAAATGTAAGTGTTGACCTGCACCTTGGAGGTGTCCTTGGTCAGGACCTCGAAGTCAATCTCGTCCCATGGCTGCTTGTCCTGGGGACCGATGTAGGAGAAGAACGCGGCGTTGAGGCCGGACCCGGTGTCCGTCTTCATGCGCGCCTCATAGGTTCCGTAGCCGTAACGCTTTTTGGTCTGGATCTCGCCGCAGGCGAAAGCGCGGTCCTTGGTCTGGCGCTTCTCGAAGCCGAGCGTGAGTGCGCCGTCGGACAGGCTGACCAGGCTCTTCGACCATGTGCAGTTCTGGTGCGGGCCGTTCGACCAGCCGTCGGAGACGTACCAGCGCGAATGATCGAACTTGGTGAAATCATCGACGAATGAGGGCTCGCTCGGCAAGTCCTGGGCGTGGGCCGGGTGCGCCGTTGCGGCAACGGCCAGGAGAAGCGCGCCCGCCGTGTACCGTTGCCACCGGCTGCCTAGCCGATTCGACCGCACCGACGGCATGGCATCGGCCACGACGATGGAAATAGTCTTGGGATCTGCGTTCATACCAACTTACCTTTGTGCTGTCCGCCCAACCCAAAGTCACCAATTGGCCCGCCGCATGACGAGCCGCTCCTGATTCTCCGCCCTTATATCTTCCTCGTTACCTGCCTCGTGCCGCCAGACCGGCGGCCGGAACCGAAACCGCGCCGTCAGGCCCTGCTTGCCGGCTTGACGAACCCAGCCTGCGTATTGGGAGACTCGCCATTCTCTTCGACGATCGCGTCGAGTGAATGACGCAGCTCCTTCATCAGGCTGTTCTGGCGGGCAAGCGCTGCGATGCGCCGCTCGCAATTCAGGATCGATGTCGTCAGTTCGCTGACTTCGGACACCTTGCTCGTCGATGCCGAGCCGTTCTCCATCGCCTCGACCAGGAAGGCAGCGTTCGTCGCCTTTGACCGATAGCGATCCTCAAGCCCGGTCTTTTCCGCCTCGATCTCGGTCGCGATCTGATCCAGCAACCTTGCAAGACGATCGAAACGCTGAAGATCGGTCTGCCGGTCCCGGGATGGATCCCTGGATCTGAAGCCGAATATCGAAGCCATCCGGTTGGCCTTCCACAATTGCTGCACCGCAACATACACTGCCATTCCCAGGCCAACTAGGCAACCTCGGAGTTTGGCAAAGGCGATTTTTTCGAATTTCCGACCGCCGCCGCGGCGGCCCGAAACCTAGAGCCTGCTTCCATCCCGATGGTATCGGGATGGGGCTCTATCATTTTGTTTGAGCATGATCTTTTCCGAAAACCGGGTTCCCACTTTTTGCTACGCTGACCTCCGGTTCGGGATCATGCTCTAGTTCTCCGCGGCGGCGTTGGCCGCCATGAGGAAGCGCATCGGCGGCACCTGCTGGCGTTTCGAGGCAAGGCCGGTATGGCGAAACAGCGCCTCCAGCTTGTCGGCGGCGACGCCGCGAACGATGGGAATGAGGTTCGACTGGCTGGCCAGGGCATAGGCGGCGGCCGATGCCAGGCCCCGCTCGGCCTTCACGTCGAGGAAGTTGCGCAGCCGGTATTTGTCGCGCACATGGCGTTCGTGCTTGCGCAGCACTGCCTTGGAGGTTTCCGGCAGGCTGTCGATCTTGAGCAGCGCCAGGTCGGCGTCGGCCAGACGCTTCAGATCCAGCGTCCTGTGGCGGCCGCTCAGCGAATCGGCACGAACGATCGCGCCGTAGCCGCAGGACCGTATGACCTTGAAGCGCGCCCCGCGGGCGACGGCGCGCGCATAGAGCTCGTAGTCCTCGCCCAGGCGCAGGCTTTCGTCGTAGCGCAGCCCGTGGCGCTCGAGAAAGGCCCGGCTGATCACCGGCTTGAGGAAGCCAAGCTCGCCGCGCTGCACGCGGCGCCTGGAAATGTTGCCTTCGACGAACCGTTCGAGATCGAGGAATTCCGGATCGGCGGAGAATGGCGGAGCGACGACCTTCGAGACATCGGTCGCCGCATCGTCCCTGATCAGCATGATGTTGTCGGCGGCGAAGTCCCAGTCGGCGCTGGCGAACAGCCTGCGAAACCGGCCCTCGAGGAAGAAATCGTCGGCGTCGAGAATGCTGATGAACGGCGACGTGGAGCCGGCGATCGCGGCGTTGCGGGCGAAAGAGGGGCCCTTGTTGATGTCGAGGCGCATGACCGAGAGCCTGCCGCTGCCATCGTCGGCGGCGCGCGCCACGGCGGCGGTGTCATCGGTGGAGGCATCGTCGACGACGACGACTTCCGCCACTTCGGGCTCCCGCAGCGCCGAGGCGATGGCGGCGGGGATGGTGCGGGCTGCGTTGCGGGCTGCGATGATCACGCAGACCCGGGATCCTGTGCTGGACATCAATTCACCTCTCGATCGCACGAGTTCTTCCGAATGTTCTGCCCCTTGATGCCCAAAACGATCTTCACCGGCTGTCCGCCTGGCTGACTGTCGGCCTTTCGAAAATGCGCCGGCTGAGATCGGCGGATGCCGCCCAGCCGGCCTCGGCCAGATAGCGGACCGGCTCGCGGCCGCACAATTCCCACAACACCGTGCGCCGCTGCGGCCAGCGCAAGGACGACAGCCAGGGCGCGATCACCATGTGGAACAGGTCGGCATTTTCGATGCGCGACAGAATACGGGTAGCGCGCTCCGACAGGAGCGTGTCCGAGCCGCCAACAAGCACATCGGCAGCCCTGAGGCCGAGCAGCAGCGTGTCCGCCAGCCCCTGCCCGGCCGCGTAGTCGAGCACGTTCTGCTGTTCGGCTTCGCTCAGCCGGCTGGCGCTGGCCCTGATATCGCAGACATAGCCGGCGCAGGGCTCGCGATTGAAGAAGGCCTTGGCGACGCTGATGCAGGACAAGAGCAGCGTGTCGGAGGCCGAGGTGAACGGCACCCTGGCGCCGGCGATCTCGACCTCGCGCTTGCGGCGCAGGAACCCATCCGTATCGCGCGGGCTCGGCGATCCCGGCTGCTGCAGCCGGTAGTGGAGATCGACCGTGGACTGTTTCAGCCCACCGCCGCGGACCATGTGCTGCTCGCCAAGGAAGCGCAGCCACCAGACCGAGCGGGACTTGCCGGCAACTTCGTAACCGATCGAGCGCAGCGCCTCGCGCGCTTCGAAAAAGCCGCCCGGCGAGACCAGTATGTCGACGTCTCCCGAAGGCTTCATGAAATGATCGCCATAGAGCAGTTGTTGCTGGAACGGCCCCTTCAGGAAGACGAAATCGATCCGCCTGTCGCGCAGTACCTGGTGGATGGCCATCGAGTCCATCATGCAGGACGAGTTCATCGAAACCGTCCGCCTGCGGTAGGTGTCGAGCCATGCAAGCAGTTCGGGCGGCGCTTGTGTTGCCGGCGCGCGCGACAGGGCCTTAAGCACGAAGGTGGCAACCTTGTTCAGCCTGACGATGTCGGCGACGCTGGCAAGCGAGATGGCCGGCGCTGGCGCCTCGCCCGCCGCGGCCGGTCCGGAAGCGAAGAACAGCCTCAGGCAGGCCTGCACATAGGCAACCTCATCGGCGCAGTCGGCGGCGCGCAGCCTTTCGTAAGAACCTTCCTGCACGGCCATTCCTGACAAATGTCTCCGCAAAAATTCCGGTCGGCGCCTTATATTGCAGTTGCGAAGCAAAGCATCGCCAAAATCGCTTCCGCCGTCCAGTTTTTCCTTCAGTGCCCCGTTCTGATACAACCACAACGTTCAAATGCGGTATGCGGACATGGCCAGCCGAAACTCCAATCAAGGGCTTAACCAGGGCCGCTATAAACGCCAAATTGAGCGATTTGGGGATAAATTTCTTCCTGCTTATTTAGCGGGCATTTGAGTCAAAAAATTTATCACAATCAAATCAGATGCTTAATTCGACGTCATTGGCGCGTCGTTGAATTCCGCTATCAAGCGTGACTAGGATGCGATTGCCGAAGGTTTGATCACAGGCAGAGCCAAGCGCAACCGACAATTGATTAACAGTTGGTAAATCAGGCTTGACTCACATATGACGCCATGCAGCTATTGCATTGCAGCATTGTTATGTGCTGACGGCACTCGACAGGCCGTTTCCAGTCCTTATCGGAGAGTAAAATGGAACAGAATGTTGAAAAGCATGAGTACGAAACGCCTAGCCTGACGGTTCACGGTTCGATCGAGACCATCACGCAAGGTGGCGGCGGCTCGACGGCGCTCGACGCGTCGTTTCCCGCCCACACGCCGATCGGCGAACTCACGTTCTCCTGAGCTTGATTTCGTCCCGGAGTACAAAGTTGGGGCTCCGGGCGTAAATGATAAGGGAGGCCGGGGGGCGCAGAACCCCCCGGCTTTCCAACCGGTCCTGAACATGACGAAGCGTAGCGTATTGTAAACGAGGTTTTAGCATGAACTGGAACCCATCGGACCGCGATAGCGTAAGTGCGACCAATGACGCCGTGGCCTGCGAGTTCGGCAACGGGCTGGCGCTGCTCAATTTGAAATCCAACATCTATTACAGCCTGAACAGCGTCGGCGCCTATATCTGGGAACTGATCCAGGAGCCGCGGCCGATCGCGGATATCCGCAGCGCGGTGCTCACGCGCTACGACGTCGATCCGGAGCGTTGCAAGGCCGACGTCGACGGATTGTTGAAAGGCCTGGCCGAGGCAGGGCTTGCGAGGCTCCACCATGAGGAACTTGTCTAGGGTTCTCTCCTTGAGTGGCTCGGAGATGCTGTTTCTGGCGCACTGCCTGCTGGTGGTCGCGGTGGTGCGGCTGGGATTGACGCTGTTTTCGTACAACCGCCTTCGCCGCATGGTGACGCAGCTCGATGCGCCTCACGAGGCCGGCATCGGCGACCTCAGGCGAGTCGCCTGGGGCGTTGCCGCGGCGGCGCGGCGCGTTCCCTATGCAAGCTGCCTTACCCAGGCGCTCGCCGGCCAATATATTCTCGCCCGCCAGGGCAACGCCTCGAAGATCCGCATAGGCATCGAGCGGGATACGGGCACGCAATTGAAGGCCCATGCCTGGCTGATGAGCGGCAACCACATTGTCCTTGGCGGTTCCATCAATGGTTTCGCCCATCTCGTCGATCACGGCCAGTAGCCAATGAGCGGCATCGCCGGAATTCTGCCCAGGCAGCAAGGCAGGCCGACCGCCGCGGCCGACATCCAGCAAATGCTCGCTCGCATGCAGCATCGCGCCCGCGACGGCAGTTCGTGGTGGATGGACAGGACTGCGGCGCTTGGCCATGCCTGGCTGAACACCACGGATGAAGCCGACCCCGGCCCGCTGACAATGGCCGGCGGCAAGCTTGCCGTCACCGCGGACTGCCGGCTGGACAATCGCGAGGAATTGCTGGCCAGGCTCGGCATCAGGGACTCTTCGCTTGCCGACGGCTCGCTGCTGATGCGGGCCTATCTGCGCTGGGGCGAGGCCTGCCCGACCTATCTGCAAGGCGACTTCGCCTTCGCCATCTGGGACAGCGAGCGCCAGATCCTGTTTTGTGCGCGCGACCATTTCGGGGTGAAACCCTTCTACTATCATGCGGATGACCGAATTTTCCTCTTCGCCTCGGAGATCGGACCCATCCTCAGCATCGGCGGTGCCGGCGCGCGTCTCAGCGAGCATCAGATTTCCGGATTTCTGGCCGGGCTGCCCGACGATCCGCAGTCGACTCCTTACACCGACATCTTCCGCCTGCCGGCCCGCCACAGCCTGACGGTGAGCGACAGCCAAGTGGTGCTGCGCCGCTATTGGCAGATCGAGCCGTCGTCGACGCCAATGCGGTCCGATGCCGCGGAGGAATTCCGCCACCTGTTCTCGCAGTCGGTGCGTAACCGCATGCGGGGCACACCGGCGGTCGGCGCGATGCTCAGCGGCGGCCTCGATTCATCCGCGATCGCCTGCGTGGCAAGCCTGCAAAACGACATGGCCCGAAAGCCCAGATTGCCGACCTTTTCGCTGATCTTCGAACGGGGTTCCTCGATGGACGAGAGGCCTTTCATCGACGCGGTGATCGGCCAGCAGAAGGTCGACGGCACGCTGATTGCCGTCGGCAACTACGCCCCGTTCGCCGAGTTCGAACGTATCCTCGAAGAACAGGAGGGGACGTTCCTGGCTCCCGGCCTGTCGCTGACGCGCGGCATCTACAGGGAAGCCGGCGCTAAAGGCATGAAGGTGCTGCTGGACGGCCATGGCGGCGACGAAGTCGTCTCGCAAGGTCATGGTCATCTGCACGAGCTTGCCAATGCCGGCAAATGGATCGAGCTGTGGCGGGAAATCCGCAGTGCCTCGAACACCTATGGCGACAGCATGGTGGGCCTGTACTACCAGTTCCTGACGCTCTACGGGCCGGCCTGGCGCATCGCAAAACTCAGGCACACCACACGCCGTATCCTGGACAGGGTTCGCAACAGTCCGGCGGCACCGCGCGGCCCGAGCTGGCGCCATCTGGTCAATCCGGACCTAGCCAGGCGGACCGACCTCGTCGACCGCTTCCACCGGGCCGGACACATGCCGTCCACGGTGAGTGCCAGCGAAGCGCTTAGCCATCGCTGGATCCTGTCGAACGGGGTCGTGCCGCACGCCTTCGAGGTTCTCGACAAGGCCGCCGCCAATTTCGGCGTGGAGCCGCGCTATCCGTTCTGGGACAAGCCGCTGGTCGAGTTCTGCCTGGCGCTGCCGGGCGAGCAGAAATTGCACAATGGCTTCGGCCGCCATGTGCTGCGACGGGCCATGGAAGGGATCCTGCCGCCGTCCGTCCAGTGGCGGCGCGACAAGATCGATTTCAAGTCCAACCTCGTCCACGGCATGCTCGGCAACCACCGCGACCTCGTCGACAAGGTGCTGGTCTCGGATGCGGACCGCATCGCGCCCTATGTCAACCTGCCTGAGGTCAGCGCGGCCTATGCGCGGATCCTGCGGCAGCCGGATGAGGCGACCCTGCCCGATGTCCAATGTGTCTGG
Organism: Mesorhizobium monacense; assembly: GCF_056781675.1. Taxonomy (NCBI): domain Bacteria; kingdom Pseudomonadati; phylum Pseudomonadota; class Alphaproteobacteria; order Hyphomicrobiales; family Phyllobacteriaceae; genus Mesorhizobium; species Mesorhizobium monacense. The sequence goes on from NZ_CM165567.1 coordinate 5,313,508, forward strand.
CGCTCAATCGCGCTTTCTCTCTGGTTACGGCAAGTTCAACTGCGTGGGAGCCAAGCATGACGAGATCGAACACGTCGCTCGCGGCCGACCCGGGGCATGCTCGGCTGCGTATCGAAGGCAGTCCGGCGAGAGAGCGCCGCTTCTACAAGGCCTATGGCCTGACGATCAGCTCGGAACTGGCCTTGCCCGAACTCGAGCCCACGGCGCCGGCCGCGGCCGACATCGTGATCGCTGTCGGTCCGATCGACTATCCAAAACCTTCGCTCGAGGCCGGAACCGCTTTCAGCTTCGAACCAAGGCAACAGTATCTGGCATGGCAGGCGGTCGGCGCCTTCCTGATCAGCGACGCCTGCCGGATCGTTGTCGATCCGGCGCCCGGGATAGACGACCAGCTGATCGCCTTTCCGCTGCTCGGGCCGGTCATGGCGCTGCTTTTGCACCAGCGCGGCCTGCTCATCCTGCATGCCAGCGCGATTGCCGTCGGCGGCAGGAGCGCGATCTTCATGGGCGACAAGGGCGCCGGCAAATCGACGACGGCCGGCGCGATGATCAGCGCCGGGCATGGCTTGCTCACCGACGATGTCGTGGCGCTCGACCTGTCCAACCCGAACCAGCCGATGATCGTCCCAGGCTTTCCACAGTTGAAGCTGGCTGCCGACGCCGCGGCCGCCATCCCGATTCGGCAAGCGGAGGTGCGCCCACAGGTGCATCCGGCGATCGACAAGGCACAGCATCGCCTGCATGGCGGATTTTCGCCGGACAAGGTTCCGGTGACGAGGCTCTACATTCTCGAGCGCGGTGAAAAGGCGGCGATATCGCCGCTGCCCGAGGTCGAGGCGCTGTCGGCCGTCATCAAATTCTCCTACGTGACACGCTTCGGCCGCCCGGCCCTGGTCGGCGATTTCGCCACCCGGCACCTTCGCCACTGTGCCGGGCTGGCGGGCCATATCGGCGTGTGCCGCCTCGAGGTGCCTACGGGCCTTGGCCGGATCGGCGAGGCCGTGGCCCTGATCGAGCAGGACCTGGCGTCCGACGAACGTGCGCGGTGAGCCGAGCATGCCGGGATCATCCGTCCTTCGCTTGTCGCTCTTTCGGGAAATCGCCGGATTTGCCGGCGTCATTGCCAGGATCGGCGGGCGGCGGACCTGGACGGCTTTGCTGTTCCTGGTCCTGGGAAGCCTGACCGAAGGCATCTCGATCCTGCTTCTCATCCCCTTGCTGCAATTGGTGGGGCGTTCCGAGCAGAATTTCGCGGTCAGACTGCCGGATAACGACCTCGTGCGCTGGCTGGTGCCTGACGGAACATTGCAACTGACGACGGTGCTTTGCGCGCTGGTCGGGCTTGTCGCGCTGCAGGCGGCCTTCAACCGCTTCAAGTCCGTCTACATGGCCAGGCTTCTGTTCGATTTTATCAACCGCCTGCGCATGAATCTGTTCGAGAGCATCGGCAAGGCGCGCTGGGGCATCTTCTCGCGCATGCGCAGTTCCGATCTCGACCACGCGCTCACCGGCGACATAGACCGCGTGCAGGCCGCGGCATTCTCGTTGCTTATGCTGGCGCAGATCGGCGTGCTTTTGGCAGGCTACCTCGTCATATCGCTGTTCATCTCGCCGGTGATGACAGGCTTCGCCATCGTGATCGGCGTGCTGATGTTCGTCGCGCTGCGGCCATTTCGCACCCGGGCCACGGCGTTCGGCCGGGTGGTGACGACCAATCGCCAGGATCAGTACCGCACGGTCTCGGAATTCCTCGGCGGCATCAAGGTGGCCAAGAGCCTGAATGTCGAGGCGAGCTATTTCGCGCAGCTGCAGGCGACCCTCGAAAAGATGAAGGCCGACAACATCAACTATGTGCGCAACTCAACGATCGGCACCGCCTTGTTCCAGGTGGCGAGCGTCGTCGGGCTCAGCCTGTTCATCTATATCGCACTGGTTCGCTTCCAGCTTTCGCTGGCCGAGATCGTCGTGCTGCTGCTGGTTTTCATGCGCATCGCGCCGCGCTTCATGGACATGCAGACCCAGGCGCAGCAGGTGCTGATCAATCTGCCTGCCTATGCCTCGATGCGCGACCTGCAGACGCGCTTCGACGCGGAGCGCGAATTCGACGCGGAGCGCGAACCGGCAAGCAGCGAAGCGACAGGAGGCGCCAGGCTGGCGCTCGATGTCGGGCTCAACATACGCGATGCTTCGTTCGCCTATGGTGGCGTTTCCCCAGCACCCGGGGATGGCGAAGGGGGCGGCAGACCGGTGGTGAGCGGCATCACCTTCGGCCTTCCCGCCGGCAAGGTCACCGCCCTCATCGGCCCTTCGGGATCGGGCAAGAGCACGATCGCCGACATGCTGCTTGGCCTGCTCGAACCGACGCAAGGCAAGATCCTCGCCGACGGCGTCGAGATCGGGGCGGAGAACCGCCGGCGCTGGCGCGACCAGGTGGCCTATGTGCCGCAGGACGTGTTCCTGCTGCACGATACGATCGCCGCGAATTTGCGCCTTGCCGCGCCCCAGGCCAGCGACGACGAACTGTGGACGGCGCTGCGGTCGGCGCATGCAGCCGACTTCGTCGAACGGCTCGAAAATCGGCTGGGTACGGTGGTCGGCGATCGGGGCGTCCGGCTCTCGGGCGGCGAACGCCAACGCATTGCGCTGGCGCGCGCGCTGTTGCGCAGCCCTTCCCTGCTCATCCTCGATGAGGCGACCAGCGCGCTCGACTGGCAAAACCAGTCGCTGATTGCCAAGTCGATCGACGGGTTGCGCGGCCGCATGACCATCCTGACCATTGCGCACCGGCCGTCGATGATCGCCTTCGCCGACTGGGTCGTAGCGATCGAGAATGGCCGGATCGTGGAGGTCGGCCAATATCAGCGGCTGAAGCAGAAATCCGGCAGCCGGTTGTCCCGAATGCTGTCAGGCGAGCAGGCCGAGAGACAGACCGCCGACGTTCGCTGAGGACGATTTGGCCACCGCGCAGCGAAGCAAAAATCAGTGAATGCTTCGCCTGGCGCTGAACTTCTCGTTCTTGGCCGTCTGGTCCAGGCCCAGATTTCGTTCGGCTTCGCGTGCTTTGTCGGCTGGCGTCGGGGCGCTCCTGGCGACCATGACGAAGACCAGCAGAAAGTAGCCAAGCTGAATGATGACGGCGCAAGCGATGGCACGCAGCAGCGTCATGCCCAGCGAAGCGCCATCGAAATAGGACCACGCGACCACGATCGCGATGGCGAAAACCATTCCTATGATGAATTTTGGTAGTGACATGCCCGTCGTCCCGTCAACCGACGCGAGCATGCAAAAGCGACGACTTACCCACCCGAGTATCTCCCCATGCGCCACGTGAGCTTATTCTGATGCCCACTTTCGACCGGTTGCTTCCGGCCTTTCCAAACCTATCCAAACTCTAGCAGGAACAATTTGCGACTTCTATTAAGGCGTGAAACTGTCGGCAAGGCCAACCGCAAATAATTTTGAGCGGGCCGACGGGATCGACTCTGTCATGCTGCGACGCACACACAGGTACCATAGCGATTAGCAGGAAATGGATTCTGCCGCAGTAAAAGCTACAATGTTAATTAGTATTTTATGCACATAACCCAGGTCATTCGGCGAATCTTAAGCAATTTAGTGCTCTGCGCTTTGCCGCGAAGAACGATTTGCCCAAAATCGGCCCCAAAAAAGCACTACATTTTCGGCACTTGCTCATAAATTGTCACAAACGTGCCACAAAGGCGAATTTTTGGGCAGAGCGCGTTTATTATTTAGTCAATTCATGACGTGACTATTTCACCGTGATGGGAAATTGTGTGTTGCGCTGCAGCATTTTTTTGATATCGTGCCGTAAACCATTCGTTCAACGTATGGAGCTTTAAGCATGAGGGACGTCGCCAAGTCGGCCAATGCGGGGTTTTCGCAGGTCGGCATTGATTTTCCGCCACCCATCGGCGGCCTGCTCAAACGCAGTTTCGATATTGTCGGCTCACTGGTCGGCCTGGTACTACTCAGCCCGCTGTTCGTGATGGTGGCCCTTCTGGTCAAGCTGTCGGACGGCGGCACGATCTTCTATGGCCACAAACGTATCGGCCGCGGCGGCCGGGTATTCCCCTGCCTCAAGTTCCGCACCATGGTCCCGGACGGCGAGCGCGTGCTTGCTGCTTACCTTGCCGCCAATCCGGAAGCGAATGCCGAATGGATTGCGACGCGCAAGCTGAAGAACGACCCGCGTGTCACCCGCGTCGGCGCGGTGCTGAGGAAGCTCAGCCTCGATGAGCTGCCGCAGATCATCAACATCCTGCAGGGCGACATGAGCCTCGTCGGACCTCGTCCCGTCGTGCGCGACGAACTGGAGATCTACGGCAGCGCCGCCGTCTACTATCTGAAGTCGCGCCCCGGCCTGACCGGGCTGTGGCAGGTCAGCGGCCGCAACGACGTCTCCTATGACACCCGCGTGGCGTTCGATCGCCACTATGTCGAGAACTGGTCGTTGTTCGAGGACGTTCGCATCATCGTCAAGACCGTGCCTGCGGTGTGGATGTCGCGCGGCTCCTACTAGAGTCAGTCTCGCACGGCCGGTCTTGCACCGAGGCGGCCGCCTTCGGCCAGCAGCGAACTCATCGGGCGGTGGGGGCAAAGCGGATCGGAAACGTTCAGTTGAAAACAGACATCGTCGGACTTCTTCGCAGCAGATCCACGGCGCCGGTACGGCTCATCGCAGCCTGCCTGGCGCTCTCGCTTTCGGTCCCGGCCATGGCCGGCGACTACCAGCTTGGACCGCAGGACAAGCTCAACATCCGCATCGCGGAATGGCAGACCGTCGAAGGCACGTTCCGTGACTGGTCGGCGGTCAACGGAGACTATTCGGTCGGCCCCGGCGGAACACTCTCTGTGCCTTTCGCAGGCGAATTGCCCGCCGCCGGCAAGACCACCGCCGAGATCGCGGCGACGATCAGCGAAGCCCTGCAGCGTAAGCTGGCGCTTGCGGACAAGCCGGAAGCATCCGTGGAAATGGTGCAGTTCCGGCCGTTCTACATTTCGGGCGAAGTGCAGTCGCCTGGTCAGTTTCCTTACGTCCCAGAGCTGACAGTGCTCAAGGCGATCAGCGTTGCCGGCGGCATCCGCCGCAATAGCGATCTCGGCTCCCAGCTCGGTAAGGACCTGGTCACCGCCAAGGGCAACTTTGACATTTACGACGACCAGCGGGTTCGGCTGGTGGTCAAACGCGCCCGCATCGATGCCGATCTGGCCGGCAAGACGACTTTCGACGCGCCGAAGGAGGTCGAGGGCGATCCGCGGTTGCAGGCCATCGTCGCCGACGAGATGACGATCCTCACCTCCGACCAGAAGGCTCTGAAGCTGAAGCTGCAGGCGCTCGACGAGCTGAAGAGCGTTTTGCAGTCTGAAATCGAATCGCTGCAGCAGAAGATCGTGAACCAGCAGAAGCAGGTCGATCTGGCGCAGAAACAGCTCAGCAACATTGGTCCGCTGGCTCAAAAGGGTCTGGTCAACAATTCGCGACTGCTGGATTCGCAGCAATCCGTCGCCGACCTGCAGGGCAAGATCCTGGACTACGAAACGGCCATCCTCACCGCCAAGCAGTCGATCAGCAAGGCGGCGCAGGATGCCATCGATGCCCAAAACACCTTGAGTTCGAAGCTCGCCGCCGACCGGCAGCAGACCGAAGCCGATCTGAACGAGGCTGCGCTCAGGGTGGGCATGCAAAAAGGCTTGATGGCCCAGGCAACGGATCCGGCAACGACGGCTGCTATCACAAGCGGCGAAGAACCGACCCTCCTCTATTCGCTGGTGCGCGTTGTCGACGGCAAGACAAGCGAGATCGCCGCCAAGGAGGACACGCCGGTGCTGCCGGGGGACGTGATCAAGGTCAAGCTGGCGCCGATGGCCAGCCAGTAGGCGTGACAATCGTCAGCCAGTAGGCATGACATAGTCAGCCACTAGGCATGACAATGGTCAGCCGGTAGGCAACGGCCCGGCGTCATCGATGCCGGCCGGCAGGAGTTGAGAAGGCAGCATCGAGTGCCGCCCAGCCGGGCGCAGGAGAGCCGCTGTAGACGTCGCGCAGCGATCCGCTGATGAAGGCCCCCATAATGCAGCCGGCACCCCGTCACGTGTACCTCAATCTCGACGCGATGCGCGGCGTGGCGGCGATCAGCGTGATGCTCTACCACTTCTCGCCATTCATCTCCGACGGCAAGGTGCTGCCGTCGAGCTACCTTGCGGTCGACCTGTTCTTCCTGCTCAGCGGCTTCGTCATCGCGCACGCCTATGACAGGAAGATCGAAACCGGAATGAGCATCGGCAGCTTCCTGCTGATCCGGCTGATCCGCCTCTATCCGCTCTACCTTGCCGGCACGCTGCTCGGCTTTTTCTATCTGGTGATCAAGAACAGGCTGATACCGGCCGAATATCTGCCGGTCTCCGACATTGCCGTCATGCTGACGACGGGCATGCTGTTCATTCCGCTGGTCGGCGATGCCTATCACACCATCTTTCCGCTCAATCCCGCCTCCTGGTCGCTGTTTTTCGAGCTGCTGGTGAACATTGCCTATGTGCTGCTGTTCTTCGTGCTGTCGAAAAGGCTGCTGGCGGTGCTGATCGCCGGCAGCCTGGCGTTGCTCATCCTTGCCGCGGTGCTGGCCGGCACGCTCGATTTCGGCATGACCGGACAGACCATCGCCAGCGGCCTGCCGCGCGTCACCTTCTCGTTCTTTCTGGGCGTGCTGCTTTGCCGGTCGATGGGGAGCATCCAGGGGAGTCTCGGGTTCCTGCAGAAAGGCTACTGGGTCGAGATGGCGATGGTCCTGACACTGGTGGTCTTTGCCATCGCGCCGACAGGCGCCGGCCGCGCGCCCTACGATCTCATCTGCGTCGTGCTGTTGTTTCCGCTCTTGGTCACGATTGGCGCCGTAGCGCCGACCCGTCCAGGCCTTGCCAGGGTCTACGGCTGGCTCGGGCGGATCTCCTACCCGATCTACATCATCCACACGCCGATGCTGATGATCATCGCGGGGGCGGGCAAGGCCGTCTCCATAGATCCGTTCGCCAACCATCCCTGGTTCGGCATCGTCATGGCGCTTGCGGTGATCGTCATCGCCGATATCGCAACCCGCCTCTATGACGAGCCGGTGCGGCGGTTCCTGCAACGGCAGATGCAGCGTTCGCGCGCCATCGCCTGAGCGTCGCGGCTGGCCCCTTAACCTATTGCGTGGATTCCGCCGCTTGCGGTTTTCGCTTCCTGGATGGCAATAGGCGACCGTTGCGGCCGCACCACCGGCACTTCGCGCAGCTTGAACAGGCTGTAATAGACGACGAACGAGGCCGCGAAATAAGGCCCGAGGATTTCGACCTCGAAGAAGGAGCGGAGCAGCATGAGGCCGACCGCGCCGGCAAGGACGACCGAATCGGCGCGCCAGTCGCGGAAGATCACGGACGATACGTGTCCATAGAAGGCGCGCAGGATGACCAACGCAATCAGCGTCACCCCGACAAAGCCGAGTTCGACCAAGGTCTCGATATAGGTGTTGTGGAAGTGGAAGCCGGTGCGGGTCGTGATGTAGAACTCGGCCCACAGCCGTTCGGCCTCGGCGAAGCCCTGCACCCAATAGGCGGCATAGCCATAGCCGAGAACCGGAAATTGCTGGGCGGCCTCCCAGCCCTGTTCCCAGAGATAGGTTCGCCCGGTGAGCGTCGAATCCTTGCCGAAGATGCCGAGCACGAAATCCACAAGGCCAAGATTGAGCGCCGCCATGATCGCCCCGACCAGCGTGAAGGCGCCGACCGCGAACAGCACCCGCCTGTAGCGGCGTGACAGCACCTTGCTCATGCCAAGCAGGATAACGACCGCCAGCCCCGCCGGCAGCGACGCCACCGAGGTGGCGGAATGGGCGATGGCCAGCATGTAAAGCGACAGCAGGCCGATCGGCGCCGTCCAGACCAGGCTTGGCCAGCCGCGCCGGTAGAAGACGACAAAGACGAAGCAGAGATAGATGCCAAGCGAAGCGAAGAAGCCGACTTGGTTCTTGGAGCCGAAGGCACCAACGAAATTGGTGGTCCCATCGATGGTGTCGAGCGCATAGGCGCCGACATGCAGCGAATAGAGCAGGACGAAGAAGATCCCGATCAAGGAACCCACCACCAATGTGCGCACATTGACCGTGCGCGCGGCGACGTAGGCGCAGAGCACATGCGAGAAATACTGGAGCGACGCTCTCGCGGTCGTGCCGGGCGCATGCGACCAGAAGACCGAGAAGCAGACATAGGCGACAAACAGCAGCGGCAGCCAGGCGTCGGAGAGATGCCGCAAAAACCGCCGGTAATCGACAAGGATGAGCGGAAGCCAGACCGCGTAGTAGGCGAGGATGAGAACCTTGCCGAAATTGGTCGAGTAGGCGAAGGCAAAGATCGAAACGGCGACGGCGAAGGTGCCGTAGACGACACTCTTCTCCGGATCGATCAACAAGGATTTTGGAATCTTCATATCCCTACCGGATCTCTCATCCACTGAGCCTTGACGGCTGGGCCTGTCAAAGGCTGGTCCGGACCCCGATCTGGGCGCCCATTGTGCAGTGCAACATAACCTACCGTTCTATCGCCCCTCACTCAATGACAAATGTTGTCGCGGGCAAAACGGGAAGAACCTGCGCGCCATCCTGCAACAGGGGAATGGCGTTAATGCGGCGCGCTTGCCCCATAGGGCCGGAACCGACCCTGGGGCGGGCATTACCACAAAGCGCCGCCGGTGACCTGGATGTTTTCCATGGTGATGCCCCTGGCCGCGTCCGAGCATAGGAAGACGGCAAGTGCCGCAATCTCTTCCGGCTGCAGCATGCGCTGCTGCGGGTTGCCGCGCGCGATTTCGGCCATGGCTTCCTCTGGCGTGCGGCCCTTGCCTTCCCGCTCGACGACTTGCGCGACGTTGCGGCGCATCAGTTCGGTCTCCACCCAGGTCGGGCTGATCATGACGCAAGTGACGCCGTGCGGCGCGCCTTCCAGAGCCACGCAGCGGGTCAGGCCGAGCAGGCCGGCCTTCGAGGCGCAATAGGCCGGATTGTCCTTCCAGCCGACGGAGGCCGCGGTCGAGCCGATGTTGACGATGCGGCCCCAGCCGCGCCCGATCATGCCCGGCAGCACGGCGCGGGTGACGCGAAAGGCGCCGGTGAGGTTGGTGTCGACGATCTTGTCCCAGAGTTCGTCGGAATGACCGCAGACCGGCTGCTCGGCGGTGGTGCCGGCGGCATTGACGAGAATGTCGGCCGGCCCGATCGCGGCCTCCGCCTCGGCCACGAAGCGATTGCTGAGACCGCTGTCGCGCACGTCGAGATGCGCGGCGTGGACCCTTGTGCCATGCGCCGCCAGAGCCGAGCGCACCCGTTCGATCTCCTCGGCGCCAGGATAATAGGCGGCGTCGGTCCTGCCCGAGCCCGGCGCGGCGACGTAGGAGCCGACGGCGACATTGGCCCCGGCCCTGGCAAGCGCGGTGGCGATAGCGAAGCCCATGCCGGAGAAACCGCCCGTGATGATGGCGCCGCGGCCCGAGAGATTGGTCATCGAACTGGTCCTCCGCAATCACACCGCAAGGCAGCCCGCCATCGACAATCATATGGAGCCGGTGACGACCTGCGATCCATCCAAGGCCCGGCAACCGGCCTGGTCAAGGCTGCAGCGGCTGGCCAAGCCAATCGCGGTAGAAGCCCTCCAGATCCGGCTCGAAATCATGCACGATCGGATAGCCGGGTGCCGCGGCCTCGACCTCGTGCAGCGTGCCGCATTCAGGGCAGATGAACTCGCGGATCTCCATCCATTCTGGATCCGGCAGATCGCTGTTGGGGTAGATCTCGCGCAGCGTCTCTTCGGTGTTGCGAACATGGATCGCTGCTTTCAGCTTCCAGTTCTGGCGGTAGTCGCCGAAGGAATGGCCGCATTCGCATCGCGTTATCCGCTCATCGCCGCTCTGGCAGATGAACAGATGATCGCTGACCGGCAACAGGATCGGATCCTTCCAGGCGACACGATCCTGATGGACGGCGACCATCTTGAAGAAACGGTCCTCGTCCTTGTAGGCGCTCATGATGCGCCGTGTCTGCGGCCAAGGCAGTTGACCGCTAGCCAGATCGCGGATGATTTCCTTGCTGTATGAGGTCATGGCTTTGTTCCCGGCGTGAAGATCGATCTGGCGTCGACGTTCCAGAAGTCGCTGAAATCCCTGGTGAAGCGCGGCGATAGTTTGATCGCGCTGGCATACATTTTCTTCACCTCCAGGGCGAAGTCGGCCTTTTCGACGCGGCTGCGCTCGGCGGCGATCCAGTCCGCCACCGGTATGGCCTTGGCCAAACGCTCCTTGCGCATGGCGGCGCGGCGTTTGACGGTCGCGCCGATATCGGCGACCGGATAGCCCTCCCCATCGTCCTTCAGCACGATGCCGAAAACCTGGTCCGCCGCGTCGCGGGTGAGAAAGCCGTTCTCGACATCCCATGCCGTCTTGATCGGGTCGCGCTCCAGCACGTCGCCATAGCCACCGCCGCCATTGTAGGAATGGCTGAAAATGTCGCCTTCCTTGTGCGGGGCGCTGATGTAGGGGCCCTCGACCACGACATGGTCGCCGCCGATGTTCCTCTCATAGTCCGAGACATGCGGATCGGTGCCCGGCGCATGCGCCAGCGGTTCACCCCTGGCAGCCAGTTCATGGATGTTGGAATTGCGCACGGCGCGATGCTTCTGGCAGGTCGGCGCCGGATAGCCACCGCACATGCCGCCATTGTCGAGCACGCGCGAGGAGTGCTCCGACGTGTGCAACCTGAGATGCGAGGTCTTGTTGATCAGCCAGGTCGAGATGAACGAGCAGCCGCCGCGATATTTGCCGGCGCCGCCCGAGTTGGGGACGATCGAGCGGCCGATATAGACCATCGGCATCGACTGTTCCCAGACCTCGATGTTGCCCATGTCGGATTCCGGGTTCCAGCCGACATAGGCGGTGTCGAGCCCGTCCTTGATGGCGAGCGCGCCGGAGCCGGCGGCGGCGCATTCGAAATGCGCCATGCCGAACGGCGTGCCGTACTGGCTTTCGCCCCCCATCTCGATCATCGGGCTGTTGACCTGGCCGACAAAAGCTTCCTCGACATAGCCGCGCGCGACGAAGCTGCGCGACAGCAGCCGCTGGAACACGCCATAGGCCGGCAGCAGCAGCGCCCATGACGTTGCCGTCGCCACCATCTCGTTGTCGGGGTTCGTCCAGGTGCCATGCGGCAGTTTGAGTTCGGTCGCCATCCAGGCGCCGTCATTGACCAGGCCCTCAAAGTTCATGTGCTGCGTCAGCGTCACGAACATGCCGCCATCCATGCCGGCCGGCGTGCAGTTCATCGAATGGTAGCCCCATGGCTGGGTGCCCTCGAAGTCCATGGTGATCTTGCCGTCGGTGCCGATCTCCATCTCGATCGGGATGTTGTAGAGCCAGTCGGGATCGCCGAGCGGCTGGAAGCCCGGCTTGCCGGCGGTGACGTGGCCATAAAAAGTGTGGCCGCGATAGATGCCGGGCACGGTGAGTTGGCGCGTGCGGGCGAGTTGGGCGCGACGGCCTTCCTCGATGAACTCCTTCGACACTTTCATCCAGTAGTCGAGGCCGATTTCCGATATCAGCTGCTTGACGCTCTCGCGCATGTCGATGCAGGAGGCGACCTTGGCCTTCTCGTCCAGCACCCAGTAGATCGGCATGCGCAGATTGCGCTCGCAACGGATGACGTAGTCGCGGCGAATCTCGTCATTCTCACCGATCTTCTCGGCGCAGACGAACAGGCCTTCGGTGAAGCGCTCCTGCGCCAGGCAGACATCGCCGCCGGGCGTGATGCCACCGGCTTCCAGTTCGTGGCAGACCGCGCCGGCCCAGCCGACCAAAATGCCTTCATGGAAGATCGGCACCACGTCCATCACATCGGGCACCTGCACGGTGCCGATGAAGGCGTCGTTGTTGGCGAAGATGTCGCCTTCGCGGATGCGCGGGTTGTCCTCGTAGTTGTTCCTGATCATCCATTTGATGAAGCGGCTCATCGTGTGGATATGCACCATGATGCCGTTGGAGAGCGCGATGGCGTCGCCTTCGGGAGTATAGATCGCCACCACCATCTCGCCGACCTCGCGCACGCCGGGCGAGGCCGAGATGCGGCGCGCCATTTCGCGCGCCGAGACGCAATAGGCGCGCAGCTTGGTGTGCAGCGTCTCGAATTTCAGCGGATCCTGATTGCGCAGCGAGAGTTCGGTGATACCATCATAGCAGCCGGTCTCTTCCATCAATCGCTCGGAATCGAGCAGCCTTTCGCGAAGGCGCAGGGCAGAGGCAGGTTTGTCCAACATGGCGGTTGCCCTCTCAAGCATGGGAATAGTGAAGCAGCGTCCATTCATCGACGAAGACGCAGTCTCGCGGATGAACGACGAGCGTGGTGGCGGGGTGTTCGATGATGGCCGGGCCGATCACTTCATGGCCGGGCTGCAGCAGGTCCATCTCGTAGAGATTGGCCTTGTGCCAGCGCCCGGCGATATAAGCCTCGCGCACGCCCTTGTGGGCGGAGGCGGGATTTGAATTTCCCAGCGGACGTTTGAGCAGCACCGGCTTGACCTTGTCGGCAGTGGCGATCAACCCGAGTTCGGTGATGGTGAAGCCCGCCTCGCCATAGCGCGAAACGCGATGGTTGACCTTGGCGTAGACGGCCTCGAACTCGTCGAGAACCTTGCGCATGTCCTCGGCCGAGTTGACCTCGGCGAGCGGTGCCATGACTTCGACATCCTCGAGCTGGCCGGTGTAGCGCATCATCAGGAACGGCACGGTTTTGATCTTCTCGCGGGCATGGCCGTCGGCGATCATCTCGTCGACTGCCGCCCTGGTCAGGTCGTTCCAGACCGCCGTGACCTTCGACCCATAGCCCGCAAGCGTCGCTTCGTCGGCGCGCGAGGGGATGTCGTGCTGCGTCGACACCGAATGGCGGCGCATGAAATCGGCCGTCGTGCAGCCGAAAGCGGAGAAGGCGGCGGCAAACTGGAAGGTGATGATGTCCTTGAAGCCGATGCCGCGCGAGCAGCCGGCAAGGTGCAGCGGGCCCGAACCGCCATACGACAGCAGCGTGAACTCCGACGGGTGGATGCCTTGCCCGGAGATGACGCGCCGCAGCGCATTGTTGGCGTCGGCCTCGAGCATATCGATCATGCCTTCGGCCGCCTCCTCGACACCGACGCCGAGCACGCGGGCGCATTTCTCCTCAAAGGCTTGCCGAGCCTTCTCGACCTGCAGCACGACCTTGCCGCCGAGGAAGTAATGCGGGTTCAGCCGGCCGAGAATGGCGTCGCAATCGGCGATGGTCGGTTCGGTTCCGCCCCTGGCGAAGCAGATCGGGCCGGGATCGGAGCCGGCGCTTTCCGGTCCGAGCGAGACCTTTTTCGTCAGCGGATCGACCTTCAGGATCATGCCAGCGCCGGCGCCGATCGTGTCGAGATGCAGCGTCGGCACGTTGAGCTTGAAACGGTCCATCAGCGGCTCGTTCTCGATACGCGTCTGGCCACGGGTGATGACGCCCATGTCGAAGGAGGTGCCGCCCATGTCCGAGCAGATCAGCGAATCATTGCCGATCAGCTTGCCGACATAGGCAGCACCGAGGATGCCGCCGATCGGGCCGGAGATCATGGTTTCGTGCAGGCGCGGATGGTTGATCGAGGTCAGGCCGCCGAAGGAAAGCAGCGTCTGCACGCCATATTTGAAGCCGTATTTCTTGGAGACGTCCTCGATGCCCTTGAGCTGCTTGCGGCCGCGCGAGGTGGCGTAGGCCTCGATCAGCACCGAGTTCAGGCGCGATTGCTCGCGGATGACCGGCCGCACCTCGTGGCTGGTGTAGACGAGGATGTCGGCGCCGGCGGCGGCGATCTCGTCGCGGCAGATCTCGGCGATGCGCCTCTCGTGCGCCGGATTGACGTGCGAGAAGATGGTCATGATGCAGATCGCCTCGACCTTGTCTGCGATCAACTTTCTCGCGGCAGCGGAAACCTCGTGCTCATAGAGCGGCAGGACGATGTCGCCGAACTGGTCGATGCGTTCGGTGACGCCATGGGTGCGGCGGCGCGGCACCAGCGGATCGGGATGGTGATGCGTCACCGCGTGCAGCCGGTCGGCATAGGAATAGTCGGCCCAGGCCTGCAGGCCGCGACCCATGAGGATCATGTCCTCGAGGCCCTTGGTGGTGATCAGGCCGAGCCGGCGCCCGGTGCGCGACAACAGCGTGTTGAGCATGCCAGTGCCTGAATAGAGCACGACGTTGACACCCGAGAAGAGCGCCTCAAGCGAGATGCCCCAGGCGTCTGCCGCGTCCTCGGCCGAAGCAAGAAAGCCTTCGGCCTCGTTCTTCGGCGTGGTCGCCGACTTGCCGATCTTGAAGTGGCCGTCCTGATCGACAAGGATCGTGTCGGTCATGGTGCCGCCGGCGTCGATACCGATGACGATAGGATTGCCAACGATGGGCGGATTGCCAACGATGGGGCCGGCGGGATTTGGCTGGGTCACGGTCGCCTCGGGGTCTGGTCTAGGATGACGCAAGGCTAGATGCGATGGGCGGCCTTGCGCCATATGCCAAAAGACACAATGACGGCCGGGCTGATTATGGCCGAGAAGAGGGCATGCGCATGGGCAATATCTGGGCGCCGCTGGCCAGGGCGATCGCCGCCACCGGTACGGACCGGCATGTCGACTGCCTGATCGACCTGATCGGCACCGACATCGCGCATGATCTCGTCACCGTCACCCGCTATTCGGCGACGAAGACGCCCGAATTCGTCAAGCACCGGCGGTTTTCGGACGAGATGGTCCGGCGCTATCTCGCCAGCTACTACGTGTTCGACCCCTTCTACGCCTCATGGCGGCAGGAGCGGCGGCTTGGCATCATGCCTTTGAAGCGGTTCGCCGACGACCGGGCCAAGCGCGGCCAATACATAGCCGGCTTCCTAGCGCAGTCGGAAATCTGCGACGAGGTCGGCATATTGCTTGCCGATGGCGGCGACTGGTGCCTCGGCATCTTCCTCGACCGCTCGACGACGTCGTTCAGGGACAGTGAAATCGCTCAATTGCAGCAACGGCTGCCGGTGTTCGAGGTGCTACATGCGCTCGACATCAGGGCGCGTGGCGCCGACTTCTCCCGCACATCGGCGCCGACCGGCCCCGGTGCCTCGCCGCAACAGAAGCCAAGCATTCCGGCGAGCCTGTGGCCGGAGCTGTCGCTGCGCGAGCGGGAACTCGTCCAGCTGATCCTGGCCGGCCACCCCACCGCGAACATCGCGGAGCGTCTCGGCATCACCGTCGGCACGGTCAAGAACCATCGCCGCCGCATCTATGAGAAGCTCGACATCACCACCGAGCGGGAGCTGTTCCTGCAGTTCTTCCAACACCGGACAGAGAACGCGTAGCCGGGATATCGCGCCTGTCGTCGCGCCGTTGCTGCCTCCCGTGAGATGAATACAATGGGCGAAACGTTGCCCGCGCAGGCTATGTTGGCAGCAAAGGCGGATACGCAGCTGGAGAGAACGGATGGGCAAACCGCGAATCTTCCTGGGCTCGTCGGGAAAGCAGAAGAAACTGCTGGACGCTCTGACACGTGGTCTTGAAGAGATCGCGCAAGTCGAGCCCTGGACGACCTCCTTCAGCCCTGGCACGACCACACTGGGGCGCCTCATCGAGCTTACCCGCGAGGTCGACTTCGCCGCTTTTGTGTTCGCACAGGACGACTGGACGAGCGCGAGCCAGCCGGAATCGTCCCCTTCGGTATCGGCTCAAGCTTCTCCCCGAGACAATGTGGTTTTCGAAGCCGGCCTTTTCGGCGGAGTCCTCGGGATGCGCCGAACGTTTATCCTCCATGCGAACGGCGCCAAGCTTCCCAGCGATCTGCTCGGCCTGACCTCGGTACGGTACGGCGAGGCAGCCACCGCTGCCGAGATGAGAGCGATCAATCAAAAATTGCGGAACGCAATCGAAAATGAGGGCCACGTCGCCCGCATAGAGGGGCTTTGGTGGCAGTTTTCCCTGTCGGAGCGCACCGCGAAGGAGCCGTCCGCCGTGAGCCTGCTGCGCATCTCGCGAAACCGCGACGGTGCGCTGGAGCTGACGGGTCGCTCATGGCAGGAGAATGGCAGCCTGTCGGCCAGGTACTGGAGCGAAGCGCTGAAAGAGAAGAGGGAGCCTTCCGGCATCTTCTACTATTGGAACGGAGAACGGCCCCTGGATGCGAACGCGCCGCAGCTGCATGGGACAGGCGAGATCCGGCTGGAAACCGCCGATCGCGCGTCGGGCTATTTCACGACGCGCGCGGACACGCAGCCAGAACTGAATGCACGCACCTCCGGCGTCTATTTGCGCGCCGATGCCGAGGACTTGGCGATCCTGGACGGGCGCGACAATCAGCGGCGGGTGGAGTTGATCGCAGAGCAGCTGAGCCATTGGCAATCGATCAAGAACGGCTGACAGCGTGCAACTCCTGGCCTACCAAGATCCCCACCGGCGGCTCCAATCCCGCCTTGAACTTGGCGGACGTTGACTTCACATTCGCCGCCGATCGGGAGGAGTGCCGCATGTCGATGCGTTTCGCAGGACGGTTTGCCGGACGATCAGCCGTGATCACCGGCGGCGCCTCAGGCATCGGCCTGGAGGTGGCGCAAAGGATCGTCGCCGAAGGCGGGCGCGTCTCGGTCTGGGACCGCGAACCGGGCCAGATCGAAAAGGCCATGGCCGCGACCCCGGGCCTGGATGGGGTAATCCTCGACGTCGCCGATGCCGAGGCTGTCGGGCGTGCCGCGCAAGAGACGATCAACGCCCTCGGCGCCGTCGACATCCTAGTCACAAGTGCCGCCATCACCGGTCCGAACATGACGGCCTGGGACTATTCGGTTGAGGACTGGCGCCGGGTCATCGACATCAACCTCAACGGTGTCTTCTACTGCAACAAGGCACTGGTGCCGCATATGCTCGAGCGCGACTATGGCAGGATCGTCAACATCGCTTCGATCGCCGGCAAGGAGGGCAATCCCAACGCCTCGGCCTACAGCACATCCAAGGCGGGAGTGATCGGGCTGACCAAGTCGCTGGGCAAGGAACTGGCCAAGACCAAGGTGACGGTGAATTGCGTCACGCCGGCGGCGGTGCGCACGGCGATCTTCAACCAGATGAGCCAGCAGCATATCGACTTCATGCTGTCGAAGATCCCGATGTCGCGATTCGGCGAGGTCGAGGAGGTGGCGGCGCTGATCACCTGGATCGCTTCCGAGGAATGCTCCTTTACCACCGGCGGTGTTTTCGACGTTTCCGGCGGCCGCGCCACCTATTGAGGCGAGCCGGAGCCGCATATGGGTTGCATGCCCGCATTTTCCCGTGGCTATATCGCAATCTGTTTGCCGATGCGGCGATTATGACGCGCGTCGTTACTTGTTTTTGCGCGATTCCGGACGGAAAACCGTGCACACTTTTCCTGGAATTGCTCTCACGCAGACAAGGCGTTGGGTCGGAGTTGGAAGACCTTGCAGTATCATCCCCACACCCGCTTCGGACGACCGGCTCGGGCGGATGCGCAGGCCGCATCGGCATCCGCTCCCGGACAGGAGCAGCGAACCCTGGTGGTCTGCATCGATCCGGCCTTTCCGCCTATATCGGGGAGCGATCTCAGGAATTTCCGCAACGCCATGGTGGCAGCCGAACTCGGGCCGGTCTGTCTTGTCTCGGTCAAGCCGCAGGCCGATCCGCAGCAACCACTAGCCGCCGATATCCGCATAGCCGCATTGGCCGTCGACGGAGACGCGCGCACGCGGTCGCTGGGATGGT
Source organism: Mesorhizobium monacense (assembly GCF_056781675.1). Lineage (NCBI taxonomy): Bacteria > Pseudomonadati > Pseudomonadota > Alphaproteobacteria > Hyphomicrobiales > Phyllobacteriaceae > Mesorhizobium > Mesorhizobium monacense. The sequence goes on from NZ_CM165567.1 coordinate 5,331,344, forward strand.
GGAGGGTCAAAGGCGAGACCCGGATTCCGCGCCTGGCGCTGGCGCGGCTCGAGGCGCTGGTTCGCGAATTTCGCCCCGACACGATCCTGGTCGAGGGTATTCCGCTGTTCAGGCTTCTCAGGCCGTTGAGGCCGTTGGCCGGACAGCTCATCCTCGATATGCACAATGTCGAATCGGACCTCGCTGGGCAGTTTCACCCAGCCCAGCGCTCCGGCGCACCCGATGTCAGGCGCCTCGAAAGAAAGGCGGCCGCGATCGTCGACAGGATCTGGGTCTGCTCGCGCCTCGACCGCGAGAAATTCAAGGCGCTCGTCTCGAGCACAGTGCCGGTGGATATCGTTGCGAACGGTATCCCAAGGGCCGAGGACATACCCAAGGCGCTGAGGGGAGCCCCTTCCGGCGGCTTTCCGTCCATTCTGCTCGTCGGCCATCTTGGATACGAACCGAACATCGATGCCGCCCAACGGCTGGCCCGCGACATCCTGCCACGCATCCGGCGGGAGCTGCCGACGGCGAGGCTTACCCTTGCCGGCCGCTCGCCCACCCCGTCCGTGCAGGCCCTGGCAAGGCTGGACGGCGTCACGCTGCTCGAGAACCCTGACGATGTGAGGCCGCTGCTGTCGGCCGCGCATCTCAGCATCGTTCCGCTGTCCATGGGCGGCGGCACACGCATCAAGATCCTCGAGGCGATGGCCTGGGGCGTGCCCGTCATTGCCACGCCGCTGGCGGCCGAAGGGCTGGATCTGGTCGAAAACGAAGAGGTGCTGCTGGCAGGTTCGGATGAAGAACTGGCGGCGATGGCGATCGCTCTCTGCGCGGATCCCGCTCGCATGGCCCGGCAGCGCGCCCACGCCCATGAAGCGGTTTGGTCGAGGTTCGGGCCGCAAGCCATACGCGATGCCGTCCGCAGCGGCCTCGGACTGGCCGATCAAGATGCGTGACGCGTTTAGAGCGGTCATCGTTTCACGGAAACGCCGAACCGCTCTATGTCTTTGTTTTGACGCAATTCCGGACGGAAAACCGTTTCACACTTTTCCTGGAATTGCTCAAGCTGTGCCCAGTCAGCGATTGATGAGCCGCCGATGATCCCGCGGATCCTGCACCAGACGTGGAAGACCGACGCCGTCCCTGCCCGTTTCCAAGCCTATGTCGAGAGCTGGAAGCGGCATCATCCCGACTGGACGATGATGTTCTGGAGCGATCGGATGCTGCTCGAATTCGTCGCCGAGCACTATCCGGATTTCCTGCCGACCTTTTGCAGCTACTCGCACGGCGTGCTGCGCGCCGATGCGGGGCGCTATCTGCTGCTCTACCATTTCGGCGGCGTCTATGCCGACATCGACTGCGAATGCGTGGCGCCTTTCGATCCCGTGATGAGCGAAGACCGGATCGTGCTTTGCAAGGAGCCGGACACGCACGCGCTGGTGCAGGCGGACTTTCGCGGGCTGCCCTATCTTTTGTTCAATGGAACGATGGCCAGCCCGCCCCGGCATCCATTCTGGCTCGAGATCCTGTCGATGCTGCCCGGACTGGCCCATGCCAAACAGGCGATCGATGCGACCGGCCCTTGCCTGCTGACCTCGGCGCAGCTCGGCTATCGCGACCAGACGGCGTTCGCCGTCCATTCGCCCGCCTTGTTCACGCCCCTCGACTCGTCAGGGCGCAAGGACAGCGGCGGCGGGCAGACGCTGTCGATCCATCACTGGGCCGGCACATGGTGGACGCCCGAACCTCCGCCGCGTTTGCTGGATCGGATCCGCACCCTCGCCTACCGGTCCTGGCGCCAGCTGACGCGCGGCGAACATCTGGATGAAGCAACAGCCAAGCGCTGCGTCAGCCATGCGGCCCTTTCGGCGCCGCCGCCAACTGGCCCAAACATCGCCATCCTAGTGCCGCTTCGCGACGCTGCCGATCATATCCAGCCGTTCCTCGACGTCTTGAAGCAGCTCGACTACCCAAAGAACAGGATCAAGCTCGTCTTCTGCGAGGGCGACAGCTCGGATGGAAGCTGGGACCGGCTGCAGGCGGCGGTGGCGCCGCTGGCTGGGCATATCGCGGCATCGTGCTGCTGCAAAAACAGCTCGGTGGTGCCAGCTTTGACCGCGCCAAGCGAGCGATGCCGCGGCTGCAGCGGAGCCGACGCGGCAATATCGCCAAGGTCCGCAATCACCTCATCGATCACGGGTTGGACACCGCCGACGACTGGGCGCTGTGGATCGACATCGACGTCTGGCAATTCCCACCCGACATTGTAAGCCGGCTTATCAGAGCCGGGCATCGCATCGCGGTGCCCAATTGCGTGAAGATCACCGGCGGCGACAGTTTCGACCACAACAGCTTCGTCACAACCCGCCATACGAAGGACTATCGCTATTACCGCGCCATCCGCGACGGCCTTTACCAGCCTGCCACCGGTGCGCCAGGGCGGCTGCTTCTCAGCGACGTCCGGCACCTCGAGAAGATCGGCCTGGACGGCGTCGGCGGAACCGTGCTGCTGGTCGATGCCGCACTGCATCGCGGCGGTCTTCGGTTTCCGGAAATTCCCTACCGGGACCTGATCGAAACCGAAGGCTTTGGCGCCCTTGCCAACGATCTGGGCATCAGGCCGCTCGGCCTTCCCAAGCTCGAGATCCTGCATGTGCCGTGGTGAGCCAGCGGTGCCGTCTCCGCCCGACTCTTTGTTTTGCGCAATTCCGGACGGAAAACCGCTACGCTTTTCCTCGAATTGCTCTTGCCTCAGTCGTGCAGCTCCCGCGAGATCGGCGGGCCAATCGAGAAATCAACGAAGGTGACCGCAAAACCTTCGCGCTGCGGCGAACAGCACATCATGCCGACATCGACCGACTTCGAGGGCGGGAAATAGGCTATTCGTACCGGCTTCCATTGGCCATCTGAAGCGTCCAGATACTGGACGCGGATGGCTTCGGCGTGGCGGGTCAGGCGGATCCTGACACCGTTCAGGTCGGCCGGGATGCTGACCAGCGACCAGTCGGAGGTGTCGTTGGTGACGACGACGGAGAAATAGCCCAGCCCGTCGGTGTATTCGATGCCGGCCTTGATCCAGTGCGTTTCGCTGAGCCGGACCATCAGTCCGGCCTGGTCGTAGAGCACCTGGTAGTCACCCTTGACCGTGACCTCGGCGCTGAAATCGCCCGCAACCGGGCGATACAGAAAATGGCCGTTATCGCGCCGGAAGCCGTAGAAGGTCTCGCGCCAAAAATCGGTTTCCTTGCCGGTGCGCACATGCACGGCATTGTCGTCGAATTCATGATGCGGCGGCGGGTTGAGCCAGGTCAGGTCCGCATTGCCGGATGTCATTGGCTCACCCGTTGATTAGCCGGCAAAGGTATAGGCGGTCTTCACCGTGGTGTAGAATTCCATGGCGTAGCGGCCCTGTTCGCGCGGGCCGTAGCTCGACCCCTTGCGGCCGCCGAAGGGAACGTGGAAGTCGACGCCCGCCGTTGGCAAATTGACCATCACCATGCCAGCCTCGGAATTGCGCTTGAAATGCGTGGCGTGCTTGAGGCTCGACGTGCAAATGCCCGAGGTCAGGCCGAAAGGTGTGTCGTTGGCCACCGCAAGCGCCTCGTCATAGTCCTTGACGCGGATGACGTTGGCGACCGGCCCGAAAATCTCCTCGCGCGAAATGCGCATGGCATTGGTGGCACCGGTAAACAGCGCCGGCCTCAGATAGAAGCCGGGCGTTGCAGCATCGAGCCGCTCGCCGCCGAAGGCGAGTTCGGCGCCTTCCTTGCGTCCGATGGCTATGTAGTCCTCGTCCTGCTTCAGCTGGGTCGCGTCGACGACCGGGCCGATCTGGGTCTTGGCATCCAGCGCATCGCCGACGACCAGCTTTTCCATACGCTCCTTGAGTGCCGCGACGAAGCGATCGTGGATGCCGTCGGTCACCACGAGACGCGAAGAGGCCGTGCAGCGCTGGCCGGTGGAGAAATAGGCGCCGTTGACGGCGCAATCGACGGCGACGGCCAGATCGGCGTCATCGAGCACGACGAGCGGGTTCTTGCCGCCCATTTCGAGCTGGAACTTGCGCATGTGCTCGACGCTTGCCGCGGCCACGCGCTTGCCGGTGCCGACCGAGCCGGTGAAGGTGATGGCATTGACGTCGGGGCTGTCGAGCATGGCCTGGCCGACCACCGAGCCCTTGCCCATGACCAGATTGAGCACGCCCTTCGGCAGGCCGGCGCGATGCAGGATGTCGACGATGGTCCAGGCGCTCTCGGGGACCAGTTCGGCCGGCTTGAAGACGATGGTGTTGCCGTAGGCCAGCGCCGGCGCGATCTTCCAGGCTGGAATGGCGATCGGGAAATTCCACGGCGTGATGATGCCGACGACGCCGACCGCTTCGCGCGTGATCTCGACGCCGACGCCCGGTCGAACGCTCGGCACCAGCTCGCCCGACAGGCGCAGCGTTTCTCCGGCGAAGAAATCGAAAAGCTGGGCGGCGCGTATCGTCTCGCCGATGCCCTCGGCCAGCGTCTTGCCTTCCTCGCGCGCCAGGTTGCGGCCGATCTCGTCCTTGCGGGCCATGATCTCGTCCGACGCCTTCTTCAGCACCGCATGGCGGGCCAGCGGCGCCGAGCGCGACCAGGCCGGAAAGGCCACCTTAGCCGCGGCAATCGCCTGCTTGGCCTGTTCCGGACCGGCGGACGCATACTCACCGACCACATCGCCCGTATTCGAGGGGTTGATGTTGCGGGAGCCGGCCTCGCCCACCCACTCGCCGTCGATAAGGTTTTTGCGGAACAGGGTCATGGGTCTTTCCTTGTGGTGGTTCGCTGGTGGGCTGTCTGCCGGGTCATTTATCACCCAGTCATCAATCGCCCAAGTCATTTATCAGACAAATAGCGACAGTGTGAGGACGTTTCAAATCGAGCCCTCGATAACCGATGAGGCGCGCCGGTGAAAGCCCACGCGCATCGCCCTGGCGGGTAGGAACGAGATCGTTTCCGGTCAGACCGCGAAGGACCAGAACAGGCAGGCCAGCGTCGCCGCGGCAAAGACGACGAAGAACAGGCTTCTCAACAGGACGTTGCGGCGAAGCTCATTCATGGTGAGATGGGCGACAACGATGGCCGCGACAAACAGGAACCGCCAGTTGACCAAAGCCCACAGCACGCCACCCTGGCCGAAGGCCCATCGGGCGACGAGGCAGCCGACAATGGTCGCAAACAGCGCGATCGTTGCCCAGAACAGGGCATCGGCAGCATTGGTCAGCACAATGCTGGCGGCGCGGATGGGGAGGATCATCATCAAGAGCGCGCTGAAGAAATAGACAGCGGCCAAAGGCAGAAACAAACCGGCATCGGCAATGCCGTCGAGGCGCTTCACGCCGATCGCGCCATAGGGATAGCCGTGTCTGGCAACCGCAAGACTGAGCGCCATGAGCAAGGCGCTGAGCACCGCGACCAATGCGAATGTGGTGAGGGCCTTGCTCATGCCGTTCCTTGTTCAAGAGCCCGATCTGGGCGAATCAACAAGGACGATTTTAGCGCACGGTTTTGAAATTGGCCGCAAGCTTCAGGTCACTCGACCGCGCCAATCGTCCCGATAACCCGCCAGCCCGGCGAAATGCAAGGCGCGCACCGGCTCCGGCGCTTCCGCGGCAAAGTCGCGGCCGACGCTCTCGAAGGCGAGCGCCGCGGCACCGGTGGCGCTGCCTTCGAGCGTGGCGCCTTGCAGGAAGGCCTGACCGGGACGCAAATCGGCCAGCAGACTGGCGAGCAGGCCGCCAGTGTTCAGCCCGCCATCGACGATGACGGTGTTTTGCGAATGGATCAGGTCGAGGCAGAGGTCGACCATCAGCGCCACATAGAGCAGCGCCACAGCCGCGCGCTGTTCGGCATTGGGTGTGTCGCCGACAATTTCGCCGCGACGGCCGGGCATCGGCCCGCCCGGCGCGAAGCTCGGCAGCGCCATCATGCCGGCGTCGATCGCATGCTGTATTGCGAACGGCGTGATAGCGCCTTGCCAGCCGCCGCTGATGGTTGCGAATTCGCGCCCGCCCATGAAACGGATGGTCGGCACTGCGCCGCCATCGACGTCGACATTGACCAGCATGTCGCGGTCGCGGTCGAGAACCTCGAGCGGGCAGTCCGGATTGAGCGCAACGACCCAGGTGCCGGTCGACACCACGGTGAGCGGTCCGAGCTGCTGCCGGCGATAGGCATGAAGCGCGGCATTCGAGTCATGGACGCCATTGTGGATGGCGATCGGCCGCGCGGCTTCACCGAACCGCTGCTCGCCGATGACGGTGCCGGCGCGTGCGAAAGCCGGCATCTGGCCGCGCCAGCCTTCGGCGTCGACCAGCGATGAGAAGTCGTGCTGGCGCGGCGCCCACAGATGCGAATGGCAGCCGAGATAGGACACTTCCGAGACCGCGCGACCGCCGAAACGCCAGCTCCAATATTGCGGATAGCCGAGGATCGATGTCGCCGCCGTGGAGGCGGCCGGCTCGACCGCCTTCAGCCACAGCATGTGGCGGCCATAATTGAAACCGAGCGGCAGGCGCGGCGAGAAGGTCTCGGCGAAATCCGGGATGCTGCGATCGATTTGCGCGGCGATTTCGGCCGGCGGCTCCTGTTCATAGTCGAGAATCGGATGGGTCAGAGCCGCCTCATCGACAAGGGCGAATGTGCAGCCATGGCCCGACACCATCAACCCCTCGACGCCGTGGATGTCGACCGCATCGGCGACGGCGCCGAGCGCCCAGTCATGCAAAACCGCCTCGTCGAGCACACTGAAGCCGCCCTTGCGCGTCCAGGCGGGCTTGGTCCGGCGCTCGCCGAGGATGCGGCCGTCCTGATCGAAGACGAACAGCTTCGAATTGGTCTTGCCGAAATCGAGCACCGCCACCTTCACTGGAAGGGCCCCGAGGCCGAGGCGATCCGCACCATGACGCCGGCATCCTCCAGCCTGCGCGCATCGGTGTCGGAGAGGCCGTCATCGGTCACCAGCGTGCCGATGCGCGACAGCGGCAGCGCGACGTTGCGCGCGTGGATCGACAGCTTGCGACTGTCGGCCAGCACCACGATCTGGTCGGCGCAGGGGCTAAGGTCGATGATGGAGCGCACCAGCAGTGGATGTGATTCCAGCACGCCATCCTGGCTGAGGCCTTGCGCGCCGATGAAGAATTGAGAGGCATAGAAGGGCACGGCCTGGGTGAGCGAATGGATGATGCCAGGCTCGCGATGCAGCTCGCCGCCGGCGACCGTCAAGCTGCAATGGCCGTGGTCGCTGAGATAGGCCGCTAAAGGCATCGAGTTGGTGTAGAGGCGGATGTTGCGGTCGGCGAGCCTGACGCCGAGATGGAAGCAGGTCGAGCCGCCATGGACGATGACCGCATCGCCATCGCGCACCATGGTTGCCGCAAGGGCGGCGATCCGCCGCTTGGCCTCGACCGCGAGGTCGCGGTTTTCATCGTAAGGCCTGGCATAGGCGACGCTGGCCTGCGCAGCGCCATCGAGCGCCGAGATGCCGCCATAGACCTTTCGCGCCGCGCCGGCCTCGTCGATCTTGTCGATGTCGCGCCTGACCGTCGCGGCGGAAACGCCAAGCCGTTCCTGCAAGTCGCGCACCGAGGCGAACGGGCGATCCCTCAGCAGTTCGACAATCTGACGTTGGCGGCCGGAGTCGCTCAATTTTTGCTCCTGGGATGCCATTTCGGCATGGATTTTGGTTTAACTTACTCAAAATCAGCCAAACAGCCAACCGGTTTTGATGATTATAGATCACTATTGACGCAGATCGCTCGGGTCTGCGATATCCATACCGACATCGGTCCCGGTGACGGGATTTCGAGCGAGACCCCGGCCGGGTCGTTCGAGGAAAGCTCAACACGGCCGCCAGTAGCAAGGGACGGATGACATGATGCCACTTGCCATCGGCATCGACATCGGCACCTCTGGTGCGCGCGCCATCGCCATGCGTCCGGATTTTTCCATCGCCGCGCATTCCGCCCTGTCTCTCGAGCGGTCTGGCGACAACGGCCGCGACCCCGCCGTGTGGTGGGAAGCGGTTGCAGCAACGCTGGCGGAGCTGCTCCAATGCATCGATCGCGCGGCGGTGCGTTCGATCGCCGTGGACGGCACGTCGGGCACGCTGCTGCCGGTCGACAGTGCCGGGCGGCCGCTGGCCGAGCCGCTGATGTACAACGACAAGGTTTCGGACGACGCCATCCTCGCCGCGATTGCCCGCGTGGCGCCGGAAGCAAGTGCCGCGCACGGCGCAACCTCCGGCCTCGTCAAGGCGCTGTGGTTCCAGCGCCTGCCCGGCGTCGCTCGAATGCTGCACCAGGCCGACTGGATCGCCGGACAGTTTTCCGGCCGCTTCGACGCCAGCGACGAGAACAATGCGTTGAAAACCGGCTACGACGCCAAGGCCCGCCGCTGGCCGGACTGGATCGCGGCCACCGGCATGCGGATGGATTTGCTGCCCGATGTCGTCGCACCCGGCACTGTCTCCGGCAGGCTCACGCCAAGCGCCGCCGATCTGTTCGGCCTGTCGCGTGACGTGGCAGTGGTTGCCGGAACGACGGATGGCTGCGCCTCGTTCCTGGCGACGGGTGCCGCGGCTGCCGGTGACGGCGTCACCGCGCTCGGATCGTCGCTGACCATCAAGATCCTGTCCGACAGGCCGATCTCGGCGCCGCGCTACGGCATCTACAGCCATCGCCTCGGCGATGCCTGGCTGGCCGGCGGCGCCTCGAATTCCGGCGGCAAGGTGCTCGCCCAGCATTTTTCGCTCGCGCGCATCATCGAATTGAGTGCAGCGATCGACCCGGAGACGCACACCGGCCTCGACTACTACCCACTCGGCACGGCCGGCGAACGCTTCCCCATCGCAGACCCGACACTGCCGCCGCGCTTCGAGCCGCGACCCGCGTCCGAGGCCGACTATCTCAAGGCGATGCTGGAAGGCATCGCCGCCATCGAGGCGCTCGGCTATCAGAGGCTTGCCGAGCTCGGCGCGCCTAGGCTGACATCGGTCCGAAGCGTCGGCGGCGGTGCCGCCAATGCCGCCTGGACCGCGATCCGCCGGCGCAAACTTGGGGTCGATTTCCTGCCGGCGCTTTCCGACGAGGCCGCCGCCGGGACGGCGCGGCTGGCGCTGATGGGCGCAAGCGAGGCGGGACTGCTGTGAGCGCGAAACGGGCAAAACATCTCGACGGGGTTGGAGCGCTGGCCGAGTGCTACGAAGTGTTCCTGCTCGACCAGTTCGGTGTGCTGCATGATGGCCAGCAGCCCTATCCGGGGGCTGTGGAAGCGCTGTCGGCGCTGAAGCGCGCCGGCAAGACGGTGGTCCTGATCTCAAATTCCGGCAAGCGTGCGGAGCCCAACGAACGCCGCCTGCTGAAGCTCGGCTTCGAAGCCGGGAGCTGGGATCATTTTGTTTCTTCCGGCGAGGTGGCGTGGCGCGCCTTTCACGCCATGGCGCAATCCGCAGAGTTGCGTCACGGCACGAAATGCCTGCTGATCAGCCGCGACGGCGACCGCTCGGCGATCGAGGGCCTGCCCTTGACCCTGACCGACCGCGGCGACGATGCCGAGCTGGTGCTGATCTCGGCCAGCGAAGGCGATCGTTTCGACCTCGACCACTATCGCCGGCTGCTTGGCCCGGCGGCGGCGCGGCAAGTGCCGTGCTTCTGCACCAATCCCGACAGGATCATGCTGACGGCGGTCGGGCCGCGCTTCGGCGCCGGCGAGCTCGCCGATCTCTATGAAAGCCTCGGCGGCAGCGTCACCCGCATCGGCAAGCCCTATCCCGCGATCTACAACGCGGTGTTGGCGCTGGCCGGCAACCCGGACCGGGCCAGCGTGGTCTGCATCGGCGACAGCGTCGAGCACGACATCGCCGGTGGTGCCGGCGTGGGTGTCGACACCGCGCTGGTGTTGTCGGGCATACTGGCCGATGTCACCGACCTCACCGGCGTTTTCGACCGGGAGGGCGCGTATCCGGATTACACGCTGGGCGCGTTCCGCTGGGGCTGATCTATCCTATGCGATTGCCGCTCGCCGGATCGAACAGATGCAGCGCCGCCGGATCGGCGGCGAGCCGCACCGTATCACCCGGCCTGACATTGCTACGCCCCATGACGAAGACGCAGACCTGCTGTCCGGCAAGCTTGACATAAAACTGCGTCGACAGGCCGAGTGGCTCGACCACTTCGACCTCGGCTTCGAGCGCCCCATCCTCGGAGAGCTGGATGTGCTCCGGCCGCAGCCCGACGGTCAGCGCATCGCCATCCTTCAAGGGCAGCCCGTCCGGCAATCGCAACTTCTGACCGTCGGCCAGCACCGCGTCGACCTTGCCGCCCTTGGCGACAGATGCCGGCAAAAAATTCATGCCGGGGGAGCCGATGAAGCCGGCGACGAACGTATTTATCGGCCGGTCGTAGAGTTCGAGCGGATGACCGACCTGCTGAACAAAGCCGTCATGCATGACGACGATGCGGTCGGCCATGGTCATCGCCTCGATCTGGTCGTGCGTGACATAGACCGAAGTGGTCTTCAATTGCTGGTGCAGCGCCTTGATCTCGGCCCGCATATGAACGCGCAATTTGGCGTCAAGATTGCTGAGCGGCTCATCGAAGAGAAAGACCTTGGGATCGCGCACGATGGCGCGGCCCATGGCGACACGCTGGCGCTGGCCGCCTGACAGCTGGCGCGGCAGGCGCCCGAGGAAACTGTCGAGGCCGAGCCGCTTGGCGGCCGCGCCCACCCTGGTGTCGATCGTCGTCTTCTCGGCCTTCTTCAGGAGCAGGCTGAAGCCCATGTTCGACGACACGTCCATATGCGGGTAGAGCGCATAGGACTGGAACACCATGGCGATGTCGCGGTCCTTCGGCGCGACATCGTTGACCAGCCGCTCGCCGATGCGGATCTCGCCGCCCGACACCTCCTCCAGTCCGGCGATCATGCGCAAAAGGGTCGACTTGCCGCAGCCGGACGGGCCGACCAGCACGACGAACTCGCCGTCGGCGATCTCGAGATCGACGCCGTGCAGGATGCGCAGCGAGCCGTAGTCCTTCTCGACATGTTGCAGCGTGACGGAAGCCATCGATTATCCTTTGACCGCGCCGGCGGTGAGGCCGGTGACGAGATAGCGTTGCAGGAAGGCGAAGAAGATGCAGACCGGGATCAGCGCCAGGATGGAAGCAGCCATCATTTGCCCCCAGTCGACGGCGAATTTGCCGATGTAGGTGAGCAGGCCGACGGCAAAAGTCTTCTGGTCGTCGCTGGAGATCAGCATAAGCGCGAACAAGAGCTCGCTCCAGGCGGCTGTGAAGACGAAGCCGAGCGTGGCGCCCATGCCGGGCAGCGTCAGCGGCACGATCACCTTGCGCATGGCCTGGGCCCGCGTGCAGCCGTCGATCATCGCCGCTTCTTCGAGGTCCTTGGGGATGCCGTCGAAGAAGGACTGCATCAGGAAGGTGGCGAAAGCGGTGTTGAAGGCGGTGTAGATGATGATCAGGCCGACCAGGCTGTTGGTGAGGCCGAGCTCTCCCATCACGCGATAGATCGGCGGAATGACCATCACCAGCGGGAAGGTCTGGGTGAGCAGGAGCAGGATCGCCAGCGTCGCCTTGCCACGGAAGGAGAAGCGCGACATGGCATAGCCGGCAAGCGTGGCGATGACCGTGACGAACGCTGCCGTCGACACCGAGACGATGACGCTGTTCATGAAATAGCGCGGGAAGTCGGAGGCTTCGAGCACGGTGACGAAATTCCGGAACGTCGTCTGCGACGGCCACAGTGTGATGCCTTCGGAATAGAGCAGGCGCTCGGGCGTCACCGAGATCTTCAGCGTCCAGAAGATCGGGAACAGCGCGAAGATCATGTAGGCAGCAATGGCACCGTAGAGGCCGGTGCCGCCGACGATGCGCGAGGAGGTGGAGCGTCCGGCGATCATCAGACGTGCCTCACCAGCATGCGACGGATGGCGATCAGAGCCACCGCATAGGCGATCAGCAGCACCAGAAGCAGCACAGCCACCGCCGAGGCATAGCCCTTGTCCAGCGACTTGAAGGCGCTGACATAGATGTAGACCGGCACGGTGCTGGTCGAACCCGCCGGCCCGCCCTCGGTCATGACGAAGATCAGGTCGGCGAAGGTGGCGATCCAGATCGTGCGCAGCATGACGGTGATGACGATGGTCTGCGCCAGGAAAGGCAGCGTCACCTTGGTGAAGCGCTGCCAGGGCGAAGCGCCGTCTATTGCCGCGGCCTCATGCAATTCCGAGGGGATCGACTTCAGTGCCGCCAGCAGCGTGATGGCGAAGAACGGGATGCCGAACCAGATGTTGGCGATGATCGGACCCCACATGGCGGTGGCCGGATCGGACAGGATGTTGGTCGGCTCGGCCTTGAGCCCGAGTGCAAAGAGCCAGTGCGGCAGCGGCCCGATGATCGGGTTGAACAGCCAGGCCCAGGTCAGGCCGGACAGGAAGGACGGCACCGCCCAGGGCAGGAAAACCACCGCCTGCACCAGTTTGCGGCCGATGAACGGCTTGTCGAGCAGCAGCGCCAGACCAAGCCCGAGGAAGAACTGGAAGAACAGGCTGGCGACCGTCCACCACAGCGTGTTGACCAGCGCCTGCCCCAGCACCTGGTCGGACAGCATCGTCTCGTACTGGCCGAGGCCGACATATTCCGACCTGAAGGCGGAGAATTTGCGGAACGAGTAGCTGATGCCGATGATCAGCGGCACGAGAAGCACGACGACCAGCAGAACGATAGCCGGCGAAAGATAGAGCCAGGGCTCGATGGCGGCATGGGATAGCCGCTTCCTTCGCGGCTTGCCTGCGGGTCGTATTGCGGACACGGCATAGGTCATCGGCTTCTGGATCGTCTCCTGGAGCAGCGTCGGGGACAGCGTCCTTCTCCCCGTTCACGGGGAGAAGATGCCGGCAGGCAGATGAGGGGCCGAGCCAGGTTGGCAGAACTCGGCGCTGCCCCTCATCCGGCCCTATCGGGCCACCTTCTCCCCGCGAACGGGGAAAAGGGAAAAGGGCGCTTACTTCTTGTTCTTGGCCATCCAGTCCTGCTGCTCCTTGGTCAGGAACGCGGCCCATTGGTCGGCGACCTCCTTGGCCGTCTTCTGGCCGAGCAGCACTTCCTGGAAGTTCTTGATCGCCACCTGGTCGACGAAGTTGCCGAGGTTTTCCAGATGCGTCGGCGGCGTCACCATTTCATATTTGGAACTGTCGCTCAGCTCCGTGAACCAGCCCTTGAACTGCTCGGTCTTGAAATGGGCATCCTGGTCGGCGCCGTTGTGGATCGGGACGACGCCGACTTCCTTGGCCCATTCCAGATTGCCCTTGGGCGACAGCAGCGTCGCCATCAGCTTCCAGGCATCGTCCTTGTGCTGGGATTTGGCGAACATCGCCCAGCCGGCATAACCGAGCGTCGGATAGGACTTGCCGCTCGGCCCGACCGGCAATGGCGCCACGGCGAAGTCGTCGGCGCTCATCTTGTCGGCGATGCCGAGCAGCGCGTCGGGATCCTGGTTGAGCATGGCGCAGGTGCCCGAATAGAAGCCGGTGACGGTCTCGTTGAAGCCCCAGCTCACCGCATCCTTCGGCGCCAGGCCGTTCTTGTACATGTCGGCCAGCATCTGCAGGCCCTTGACCGAGCCCTCGTCATTGATGGTCGAGGTGCCGTCTTCGTTGAAGTAGCCGCCCTTGCCGGCGGCGATGTTCATGAACATGTGCATGCCATTGAAGGCGCCCGGACCGCCGCGTAGGCAGTAGCCATATTTGCCGGGAATGGCCGAGATCTTCTTGGAATCCTCGACGAATTCATCGAGCGTCGCCGGCGGGCCGTCGAGGCCTGCCTCCTTGAACAGTTTCTTGTTCCAGAACAGCGCGTTCACATAGTAGCCGTAAGGGATCATGAACTGGGTGTTGTTGACCGTCGAGCCGAACTGCTTGGCGCGGTCGCCCAAGGTCTTGGCGTCGTCCCACTTGGCCATATAGGGCCCGAGATCCTCGAGCTGGCCGTTGGTGGCGTAGAGGCCCATCCAGCGCTCCGGCATCTCGACGATGTCGGGGGTGTCGCCGGCCTGCACCATGGTAAGGAATTTTTCGAACGCCTGGCCCCAGGGCAGCGAGACGAGCTCGACCTTGACGCCCGGATTGGCCGCCTCGAACTCGGCGATCTGCTTCTTGAGGAATTCCGTGCGTGGCGGGCTGGTGATGACCTCGACCATCTTGAGCGTCGATTCGGCCATGGCGCTGCCGGCGGAGATCGCCAGTCCGGCGACGGCGGCAAGCATGAATGTCAGTCTTTTCATGTTCGGTACTCCCATTTTGAACTGCCTCGTTATTTTTTTGCTTTGTCGAAGGCCTGGGCGATGTCGGCCCAGAGATCCTCGACGCTTTCCAATCCGACGTTGAAGCGGATGGTTCGGGGGCTGACGCCGAAGCGTGCCATCGAATTCAGGCCCGGCGTCTGCTCGAGCGAGGCCTTTGCCGGAACGACCAGGCTCTCGTGGCCGCCCCAGCTGACGCCGATGCGGAAGAATTTCAGCGCATCGACGAAAGCCGGAATGTCGACATCCTCCGTCACCTCGAAGGAGAACAGCCCGGCATAGCCGGCAAGCGTCGCCTTGCCGGGATGGTTGGAATAGGCAGGGTGGTTGACGCGCTCGACCTGGCCATGCGCCTTCAGCCGTTCAGCGAGAACAAGCCCGCTCTTCATGTGGTGCGGCAGCCGCAGCGGCAGCGTACGCAGGCCGCGCAGCAGCAGCCACGCCTCGAAAGGCGACAGCTTGCCGCCGAGCGAGGAATAGGTCTGCTCGTTGATGCGACCGATATGGGCAGCCGAACCCGCCACCACGCCGGCGACCGTGTCGCTGTGGCCGCCGAGATATTTCGAGGCCGAATGCAGGACGAGGTCGACGCCGTGCGAGATCGGCTTCTGGAACACCGGGGTGGCCCAGGAATTGTCGATGCTGGTGACGATGCCCTGCTCCTTGGCCAGCCGCGTCAGGTGCGCGATGTCCTGCAACTCGAACATCATCGAGGTCGGGCTTTCCAGATAGAGCAGCTTGGCGCCGGGCAGTGCGGCCGCGACGGCATCCGGATCGGAGCCGTCGACATAGTCGACCTTGATGTTGAGGCGCGGGAACAGCCGCTCGAACAGCCGGTAGGCATCGCCATAACAGTTGCGCACGGCAACGATGCGCTCGCCGGCGCCGACGAAGGCGAGCACCGTGGCACTGATCGCCGCCATGCCGCTGGAGAATCCTCTGGCCGCTTCCGCGCCCTCAAGCGCGGCCACGCGGGCCTCGAATTCCATCACCGTCGGATTGTCGCCGCGCGAATAGATCGGCTGGCGGCGCCGGCCGGCAAAAGTATCGGCCATCTCGGCATAGTTGGCGAAGGTGAACAGCGAGGTCTGGTAGATCGGCGGCACCACCGCTCCGCCGGGGAACGGATCGTCATGCGCCAGAAGCGTTGCCGCCTCGGCGAGGTAGTCGCTGCCAAAAGTGCCTGAGTCGAAGCCGATGGGGTGCTCGTTCATTTTCGGTCCGAAAGTTTGAGATTGGCGGCGCCGCGCTTCAGATCGTTCTCGACGGTGGCGATGAGCTTCAGCGCCTCAGCGCGGGCTCCTTCCGGGTCGTGCGCGGCGATGCAATTGAAGATGGTGCGGTGGTAGGGGAAGCTGGCGTGGCCAAAATCGCGCACGCCGAGCGGATGTTCCCAGAAGCGGTGGAACAGCTCGTGCATGGCGGCAATGATCTGTTCGAACAGGGGATTGCCGGACGCGCGATAAACCGCCTGGTGGAACTCCCAGTCCTCCTCCGACGACATGCCGGCGCGGGTCTGGAAGGCCTCTTCCATTATGTCGAGCTTGCGCTCGATCTCGGCGAGGTCGGCCTTGCCGGCGCGCACGGCGCAAAGGGCGGCGGCTTCGGCCTCCAGCGCGCGGCGGATTTCCAGCGTGCGCATCAGGCCGGTGAAGTCATTGCCGCCGGCCAATGTCAGCGGCATGTGCAGCATGTCGAGCGAGACGGCCGCCTTGAGATAGGTGCCGCTGCCCTGGCGGCGCTCGACCAGGCCAAGCCCCTCCCAGCGCGTCAGCGCCTCGCGCACCGTGTTGCGGCTGACCTTGAGGCGCTCGGCGAGGATGCGCTCGGTCGGCAGCTTCTCGCCGGGCTCCAGCTTTTCCTGCATGACGAAGCCGGCCAACGCCTTCAGCACCGCATCGTCGCGGGCCGTCGTCTGGATCGGCGGAAGGAAATCGGTCACGCAAGCTGAGCCCAAAATGGTTCAATGGTCCAACCAATTTCTGCACGAACCGAAGGGCGAGTCAACCGCCGAAACAAAGCGGGGCCGAATAGCGCGGAGATGCGCCATTCGACCGGGCCGGTTCAGCCGTGAGCGCGCGACAGCGCTGGATCCGCACCGGCGCTGCGCCAGCGGGAAAACATCTCCTCTCGAGCCCGCCTCGAACCCGCAAGCCGCTCCTTTGCCTGCGCCAGCACAACAGGCGAAGCCTGCGCGGGCGTGCCGGATCGGAAGGGAGGAGCCGGGGCATATTCGAGTGTGAGCTGCACCGTTTCGGCCTCGGCCTGGCCGAGAAGCCTGGCGACCAAGGCGAGACCGAAATCGATGCCTGAGGTGACGCCGCCTGCGGTGATCAGGTTTCCGTCCTCGACAATGCGCTCATCGACGGGAATGGCGCCGAACTCGGCAAGGAAGTCATGCGCATACCAATGCGTCGTCGCCCGCTTGCCCTTGAGCAGCCCGGCTGCGCCAAGCACCAGGGCGCCGCTGCACACGGACGTGACGTAACGGGCCTGCGCTGCGCGCTCCCGCACGAAATCGAGGACCGCCTGATCCTCCAGCAGCGCGTTGACGCCCCCACCGCCTGGAACGCACAGCACATCGAGAGGCGGGCAATCGTCGAAGGTCGCCGTCGGGCTGAGGGACAGTCGGGTCGACGACATTACGGAATTGCGGTCCTTCCAGATCAGTTCCACCTCGGCACCCTTTGCCGAGGCCAGGACTTCGTAAGGACCGGTGAGGTCGAGCTGCTGGACATTGGGGAAGACAAGGATGCCGAAACGAAGGGCCATGGAAATCTCCGCAGGTTGACTCCCGCCAATCTAAGGCATCATGCTTTGGCACGATCGCCAATCGCCCCTCGTTTCGAGCCAAATCGCTATGCGTCGCATCGAAATCCTTGCCTATCCGGACGTCCAGCTCCTCGATGTCAGCGGGCCGCTTCAGGTTTTCTCCAGCGCCAATGACTTCCTCGTGCAGGCCGGCGAGCCGGCTGCCTATGAGGTCGTGGTCGTCGCCGCCTCGCCACGGACCAGGACATCGGAGGGCCTCGTGCTCGAGACCGCGGCGCTGCCGCCGCATGAGCTCGAGATCGACACGCTGATCGTGCCTGGTGGATGGGGTGTCAACGCAGCCTGCGAGGATCCGAGCCTGATCGATTGGGTGATCGGCCGCTCGCGTAGCGCCACGCGAATGGCTTCGGTCTGCAGCGGCGCCTTCCTGCTGGCGACGGCAGGTCTCCTCGACAGCCTTCGCGCCGTTACCCATTGGGGACGCTGCGCCGAGTTCGCCCAGCGCTTTCCGGCGGTCCGGCTCGAACCCGACCCGATCTTCATTCGCGACGGCAATATCTGGACGTCCGCGGGCGTGACAGCGGGAATCGACCTCGCGCTCTCCTTCGTCGAGGCCGACCTTGGCCGGCGCATGGCTCTTGCCGTGGCTCGCCAACTGGTTGTTTTCCTGAAACGCCCCGGCGGCCAAGCGCAGTTCAGCCAGACCCTCAAGCTGCAGGAAGGCGACGAGCGCTTCGACCGGCTGCATGGCTGGATCCTGGACAATCTGGACGGCGACCTGTCGTTGCCGAACTTGGCCGACCGCGCCAATATGAGCCCGCGCAGCTTCTCGCGGCACTATCGGGACGCAACGGGCCGGACACCCGCCCGTGCGATCGAAGAGATCCGGATCGAGGCGGCGCGACGGATGCTGGAACGGGGCCTAGCCGTCAACCAGACGGCCCGGCGCTGCGGCTTCGGCTCGGAAGAGACGATGCGGCGCGGCTTTCTGCGCATCCTCGGCACGAACCCGCGCGATTATCGCGAGCGTTTCTGAGCTGTTGGAAGAGATGCGAATGCATTGCCGGGCGCGACAGCGCTCACCGATACCAAGGAGTCAGACGTCAGACGATTGCATGGCGGCGTGACCGAGGTCGGTCAGCGCATAGACGCCGCGCTCGGCCCTCGCAAACCAGCCGTAGTAATTGTGCAGCAGGATGCTGGCCGCGCGTGGTGAAACGGCTTTCAAATCTCGCGGCCGCTTCGGGCCATCGGCCATGGCGGCGGCGCAGGCCAGCGCGTCCTGCCGGTAGGCGGTCATGATCGGCACGCGCGTGCTGCCGCCGGGTGCGGGATCGCCGCGCCGGCGCCGATGCTCTTCCATCAATCGCGACCGTCTCCTCGGGTCGCGCCTTGGTGGCAGCGCGGCGGGGCTGAGCAGCAGTTCGACCTCGCCCTTGCCGCCAACGCCCAGCAGGCCGAAGCCGAGCCGCCGGCACAACGCCCTGAACCGGCGATCGTGCTCGCGGCCCTTGCCGCGTGCCGACATGCGCGCGGCAAGCCAGACTTCGTCGCAGGCCGCGGCGCGATCGACTGCCTGGAGCACGAGTTCGAGGTTGAACTGCAGTTTCAGTTCGCAAATGACGACCACGGGCGGCTCGCCATCGCGCACGCCGACGATATCGCAACCGCCAATCTCGCCTTTGACGGTGAAGTCCAAGCTCTCAAGGAACCGCTTCACCGGCGTGTAGAGGGACGTTTCCTGCATGCGCAAGGCTTAGCCGATTCGGGCCAAGCTGGCACCGTGGGGACCGCGCAATGCACGCTACGGTCCTGCGGTGCCTGGCGCGGCAGACTTCACCAGAAACCGATGAGCGACCTCAGCATCGCTGCAGGGCCGGCCGCTTCCCGGCACATCTTGCGAAATCCGGTTCGTCCGGTTGCGCTCATGACATCATCGTCGATGTCGCGAAGAATGGTCCGCGCATTGAGCCATCCGATGCGGGCAAGAGCAGATGCCAGTTCCGCGCGTGCGGGATCAAACTGCGTTTGATCGACTGTCGAGCTCGCGCTCTGCTCAATGTCATTGCTCGCACTGAGCGCCTGCCGCGGAATTTCCACGGCACTGCGGACGTCGAATGGCTCGGCCGAAAGCCGAAGTAAGTTGCGCCGCAGGGCGGCGTAGGCGGTTTGCGCGAGCGCATAAGCGCCGCGCCCGCCCGCGCCGAACAAGGTCGGAGCATCAGCGCCAGCCGAGGGCCGGCGCGACGTGCTTCAGTATCGCCCCGATGACATGCGCGTTGTAATCCACGCCGAGCTGGTTGGGGACGGTCAGCAGCAGCGTATCGGCCTCGGCGATCGCTTCGTCCTCTCTCAGTTGTTCGACGAGGACATCCGGCTCGGCGGCGTAGGTACGGCCAAACACGGCAAGCTTGTCGGGCTCGATGTAGCCGAAATGATCCTCGCTCCCGTTGCCGCCAAAATAGGCGCGGTCGCGGTCATTCACCAGCGCGAAGATGCTGCGGCTGACGGACACTCGCGGCTCGCGCACATGTCCTGCTTCCTTCCACGCCGCGCGAAAAGCCCGGATCTGCTCGGCCTGCTGGATGTGGAGCGGCTGTCCGCCCTCGTCGAATTTGAGCGTCGAGCTTTGCAGGTTCATGCCAAGCTTTGCCGCCCATTGCGCGGTGGCGTTGGTGGCGGCGCCCCACCAGATCCTGTCGCGCAAACCGGCCGAGAACGGCTCCAGGCGCAGCATTCCAGGCGGATTGGGAAACATCGGCCGCGGGTTGGGTTGCGCGAAGCCTTCGCCGCGCAGCACTTCCAGGAAAACCTCGGCGTGGCTGCGTGCCATGTCGGCATCGCTCTGGCCTTCCTGCGGCACGTAGCCGAAATAGCGCCAGCCATCGATCACCTGCTCCGGCGATCCCCGGCTGATACCAAGCTGCAGGCGACCGCCAGCGATCAGGTCGGCCGCGCCTGCGTCCTCGGCCATATACAGCGGGTTTTCGTAACGCATGTCGATGACGGCGGTGCCGATCTCGATGCGGCTGGTTTTGGCGCCAACGGCAGCCAGAAGCGGAAAGGGCGAACCAAGCTGGCGGGCAAAATGATGCACGCGGAAATAGGCGCCGTCCGCGCCCAGCTCCTCGGCGGCCACCGCCAGTTCGATCGACTGCAGAAGCGCATCGGACGCCGACCGCGTCTGCGACTGGGACGAGGGCGACCAATGGCCAAAGGAAAGGAAGCCGATCTTCTTCATGCGACAAGCCCGTTCATTCTACATTCTCGTCGGCGCGACAGGATTACGTCGGGTCCGTGGGTAGCGCGTCCACACACCCATCGTCCATGACACAGACTGTCAAGGTTCCGAGAACGGCGTTTGTCTGCCTCGACTATTGCCTGGCGAACGCGCCCGTGTAGGTCTGCCCGGCAAGCGTATAGGTGGCGGCCAGCGTTCCGTCCGGCTGCATCGCAAAGCTGGCATCCGCGCCATTAGGAAGGCGCCCGAGCTTCAATGTGCTCCCGACAATCTTCCCGGCGCCGTCGGCCACTCCCGGCCTGTTGTCGGCCAGATCGCCCCACGCATAGGTGACCGTCACCTGCCCGCGCGGAGAAATCGTCAGCACGGCCAGCTTGCCTTCATACAGCCCATCCAGCCGCCCGGCCCATATGCCGGAAAAGGCGGCGTATTTGGGCGGAACGCCCTTGGCGGGCGGAATGACGGCAACGGAGGGATCCAGAACCGCCGAACCCTCTGGAGCAGGCGCCGCAACAGCGGGAAGAGCGGGCTGGGGAGCAGGCGGTGTTTCAGGAGCCGACTGGCAGGCGGCGAGCATGAATGCCGCCAAACCAAGCGTCGGAAGAGGACTGTTTGGTGGAGCCAATCGGAATCGAACCGACGACCTCTTGAATGCCATTCAAGCGCTCTCCCAACTGAGCTATGGCCCCACTCCCGGCAGTCAGCCGGCGCCGTTTCCGGCGAAGAGATCGACGCGGGTTGTGAAGTCCGCGCCGCTAGTGCAGGCGGCTTCTAACCCCGCCTTCCGTCAATATCAAGCCTTCCAGAGCCGCTTTTTCGTCACAACCCAAGAAAGCCTGCGGGCGCTTGCGCCCGCGGCCGATCAGACTTCGTCGTCGTCGTCGCCAACACCGATCATGTCGGCAACATCGTCGTCTTCTTCCTCTTCGTCGGCGAGGAAGGTGTCGTCCTCCTCGTCGCCGAGGTCCACATCGTCTTCGTCGTCACCGAGATCGGGAAGATCGTCGCCGCCCTTCGCCTCGTCGTCAGCCTCTTCGAGCGAGACGACCTCGGCGCCCTCTTCCTCCTCGGCGTCGACTTCCTTCTCCGCGACTTCCTCGTCCTCCTCGATCGCGGTGATCTTGCCTTCGTCGAAATAGGAACGCGGATAGCTCTTGCCGGTATAGGGCGAGACGATCGGGTCCTTGTTCAAGTCATAGAATTTGCGACCCGTTTCCGGGTCTATGCGTTTGGTGCCAAGTTCGGGTTTTGCCACGGCAAGCCTCGTAGATAAAAGGTTGGTCCCCTTAACCACTGTTTACGGCGCTGTCAAAGCCAAAAGCCGGCGTTGCAAAAGCCGGCCGTCGAGGGCCCGGCACAAGGGGATGACCATTTCCGTCCGCCGTGATACGAGACCGCCGCAACAAAAGAAAATGGCCGGTCCGCCGGCATTCCATCCAGGGAAAACCATGTCTCACGCTGCCGCCCCGAAACCGGCCACGGCCCGCAAATCCCCAGCTCTTTCCGGCGCCGCGCGCGTGCCCGGCGACAAGTCGATCTCGCATCGCTCCTTCATGTTCGGCGGCCTGGCCTCCGGCGAGACCCGCATCACCGGCTTGCTGGAGGGCGAGGACGTGATGCGCACGGGTGCCGCCATGAAGGCGATGGGCGCGCATATCGAGAAGCATGGCGACGAGTGGGTGATCCGCGGCACCGGCAACGGGGCTTTGCTGCAGCCGGAAGGGCCGCTCGATTTCGGCAATGCCGGCACCGGCTCGCGCCTCACCATGGGCCTGGTCGGCACCTATGACATGGAAACCACCTTCATCGGCGATGCTTCGCTGTCCGGCCGGCCGATGGGCCGCGTGCTCGAACCCTTGCGCCAGATGGGCGTACAGGTGCTGAAGGCAACGCCCGGCGACCGCATGCCGATCACGCTGCGCGGGCCCAAGCAGGCCGCCCCCATCACTTACCGCGTGCCGATGGCGTCGGCGCAGGTGAAGTCGGCGGTGCTGCTCGCCGGGTTGAACACGCCCGGCATCACCACCGTGATCGAGCCGGTGATGACGCGCGACCACACCGAAAAGATGCTGAAGGGGTTCGGCGCCAATTTGTCGGTCGAGACCGACGAGCGCGGCGTGCGCCATATCTTCATCGAAGGCCAGGGCAAGCTTACGGGGCAGACCATCGCCGTGCCTGGCGATCCGTCCTCGGCTGGCTTCCCGCTGGTGGCGGCATTGATCGTGCTGGGTTCCGACATTGTCATCGAAAACGTGCTGATGAACCCTACCCGCACCGGGCTGCTGCTGACCTTGCAGGAAATGGGCGGACGGATCGACATCCTCAACCCGCGCAATGCCGGCGGCGAAGATGTCGCCGATTTGCGCGTGCGCTCCTCCGAGCTGAAGGGCGTCACCGTGCCGCCCGAGCGGGGACCGTCGATGATCGACGAGTACCCGGTGCTGGCGGTGGCGGCGAGCTTCGCCGAAGGCGAGACGCTGATGCAGGGGCTTGAAGAATTGCGCGTCAAGGAATCCGACCGGCTCTCGGCGGTGGCCAACGGGTTGAAGCTCAACGGCGTCGACTGCACCGAAGGCGAAGCGACGCTGGCCGTGCGCGGCAGGCCCGGCGGCAAGGGACTGGGCCAGCACCCCAATGGCCAGGGCACCATCGTCCAGACCCATCTCGACCACCGCATCGCCATGAGTTTTCTGGTGATGGGGCTAGCGACGGAGAAGCCGGTGACCATCGACGATCAGGCGATGATCGCGACGAGTTTTCCTGAGTTCATGGGATTGATGAAGGGTCTTGGAGCGGAGATCGGATAGCGGTCGATGGCAATGGCAACCCTGGGAAATTGGCGCCTGACATCTCTCCCTTCGTCATCCTGGGGCGGAGCAAGGAGCGAAGCGACGCGGCGCAGACCCCAGGATCCATGCCGTTGCATCGGAGCGCCGCAACGGTGCAGGATTCTGGTCCGCAACAGTCTTCGGCTGATGTCACGGCATGGATCCCAGGGTCTTCGCTCCGCTGCGCGTTCGCTGCGCCCTGGGATGACGAAGGCGCGAGTTGCCAAGCGAACAAGGGCGTTGACCTACCAATGACCCCAACCTTCACCATCGCCATCGACGGCCCGGCAGGCGCCGGCAAAGGCACGCTCGCCCGGCGGCTCGCCGACCATTACCGGCTCAACCTGCTCGACACCGGCCTCACCTATCGCGCGGTGGCGCATGCATTGCTTCAACTCGGCCTGCCGCTGGAGAATGTTTCTGCGGCCGAGACCGCGGCGCGCCAGGTCGACCTGGCCAAGCTCGACCGGGCCGTGCTGTCGGCGCATGCGGTCGGCGAGGCGGCCTCGAAGGTGGCGGTGTATCCGACCGTGCGGCGCATCCTTGTCGAGAAGCAGCGCGACTTCGCTAAAACGCCGCCGGGTGCGGTGCTCGACGGGCGCGACATCGGCACCGTGGTGTGCCCCGACGCCGACATCAAGCTCTATGTCACCGCCAGCGCCGAGGTGCGGGCGCGGCGGCGGCTGGCCGAGATCGAAAGCATCGGCGGCAGCGCCAATTTCAACGAGATCCTCGCCGACATCATGCGTCGCGACGAGCGCGACATGGGCCGCGCCGACTCGCCGCTGAAGCCGGCGACCGACGCGCACTTGCTTGATACCAGCGAAATGGCTATAGAAGCCGCGTTTCTTGCAGCCATGGCGATCATCGACGACGTGCTGGCCAAGAGAAACAAGGCCTGATCCAGGTTTTTCCTCACGCTGCCGATTGCCGGCGGCGAAGAAAATACCCATATCAGGCACGAACCAGCCTGCCTGCATTCTTCATGCGCCGGAATTGCCGCTTAAAGCGGCCCAGGGCTTTTGTAGCCCGGAACGCCGGCAGGCCAACGCAACGCTAACCCACGGCGCCCGTCCCGCTTGAGATGCGGGGCATTCCAGGAGAAAATATGTCAGCTGCAAATCCCACTCGCGATGATTTCGCGAGCCTGCTCGAAGAATCTTTTACCGCCGGCCATTCCGGCGAAGGCCAGGTCGTCAAGGGCACGATCACCGCGATCGAAAAGGACATGGCCATCATCGACGTCGGCCTCAAGGTCGAAGGCCGCGTGCCGCTGAAGGAATTCGGCGTCAAGGGCAAGGACACCACCCTCAAGGTTGGTGACACCGTCGAAGTCTATGTCGAGCGCATCGAGAACGCGCTTGGCGAAGCGATGCTGTCGCGTGAGAAGGCTCGTCGCGAAGAGAGCTGGGTGCGTCTCGAAGAGAAGTTCACCAAGGGTGAGCGCGTCGAAGGCGTCATCTTCAACCAGGTCAAGGGCGGCTTCACCGTCGACCTCGACGGCGCCGTGGCCTTCCTGCCGCGCAGCCAGGTCGATATCCGTCCGATCCGCGACGTTTCCCCGCTGATGCACAACCCGCAGCCCTTCGAGATCCTCAAGATGGATCGCCGCCGGGGCAACATCGTGGTGTCGCGCCGCACCGTGCTCGAAGAGAGCCGCGCCGAACAGCGTTCGGAAATCGTGCAGAACCTCGAAGAGGGCCAGGTTGTCGAAGGCGTGGTCAAGAACATCACCGACTACGGTGCGTTCGTCGACCTCGGCGGCATCGACGGCCTGCTGCATGTCACCGACATGGCATGGCGCCGCGTCAACCATCCGACCGAAATCCTCAACATCGGCCAGACGGTCAAGGTGCAGATCATCCGCATCAACCAGGAAACCCACCGCATCTCGCTCGGCATGAAGCAGCTCGAGAGCGATCCGTGGTCCGAGATCGGCACCAAGTTCCCGATCGGCAAGAAGATCAAGGGCACCGTCACCAACATCACCGACTACGGCGCGTTCGTCGAGCTGGAGCCGGGCATCGAAGGCCTCATCCACGTTTCGGAAATGTCGTGGACGAAGAAGAACGTGCACCCCGGCAAGATCCTGTCGACGACCCAGGAAGTCGACGTGGTGGTGCTCGAGGTCGATCCGGCCAAGCGCCGCATTTCGCTCGGCCTCAAGCAGACGCTGGAAAACCCTTGGGAAGCCTTCGCGCGCACCCATCCGGTCGGCAGCCAGGTCGAGGGCGAGGTCAAGAACAAGACCGAGTTCGGCCTGTTCATCGGCCTGGAAGGCGACGTGGACGGCATGGTGCACCTCTCCGACCTCGACTGGACCCGTCCGGGCGAGCAGGTTATCGAAGAGTACAATCGCGGCGACATGGTCAAGGCGCAGGTGCTCGACGTCGACATCGAGAAGGAGCGCATCTCGCTCGGCATCAAGCAGCTGGCCAAGGATACGGTCGGCGAAGCGGCGACTTCGGGCGAACTGCGCAAGAACGCCGTCGTCACCTGCGAGGTTATCGGCGTCAAGGATGGCGGTCTGGAAGTGCGGCTGGTCGACAGCGGCATCGAGACCTTCATCAAGCGCTCCGATCTGAGCCGTGACCGCGACGAACAGCGCCCCGAGCGCTTCACCGTCGGCCAGAAGGTCGACGCCCGCGTCATCGCCTTCGACAAGAAGACCCGCAAGCTGCAGGTCTCGATCAAGGCGCTGGAAATCGCCGAAGAGAAGGAAGCGGTCGCTCAGTACGGCTCGACCGACTCCGGCGCATCGCTGGGCGACATCCTGGGTGCTGCGCTGAAGAAGCAGGGCAGCTAAGCGCTTTCGCACCGACTGAAACCAAAACCCCGCCGGAGCGATCCGGCGGGGTTTTTCTTTGGGATATGCCGAGGGATCAGGCCCGGCCGTAAAGCGGCACCAGCGCGCCGCTCATTGCCAAATTGGCCGGCGAGGCGAGATAGGCGATGGCTTCGGCCACCGCTTCGAGGCTGACCCATTTGCTGAAATCGGCGTCCGGCATGTCGGCCCGGTTTGCCGGCGTGTCGAGCGTCGAGGGCGCCACGGCATTGACCAGTATGCCCTTGCCTTTCAATTCCTCGGCCATCGCCAGCGTCATCGCGGCGACTGCCGCCTTGCTGGCGGCATAGGCGACCATGCCGGAGCCGCGCCTGGGCTCGAGCCCGGCGCGCGCCGTGACGTTGACGATGCGGCCCGCCGTGCTTGACGCCAGCATCGAGCGGACAGCGGCGCGACAGCACAGGAACGTGGTGCGGGCGTTGGTGTCCATCATCTCGGCGAAGGACGCCGATTCGATCTTCTCCACCGGCGCCATCGTGAAGCCGCCCGCCAGATGGATTGAACCCCAGAGTTCCGGAAGCTGGTGGTAGAACGCCTCGACCTTGGCGGAGTCCGACAGGTCGACATTGTGCGCCAGCCTGACGCGGTCATGCGTGGTGAAAGGAAAATGCGAAGGTGCGGCGGCATGGGCATTGGGCACATGGCAGACCGCGCCCTGCTCCAAGAGCTTGCCGACAACCGCGCCGCCCAGCGCCCCGGTGCCGCCGGTCACCACGATATGCCTGCCGTCCAGTGTTTCCGTCATATTCGACTGCTCCAGTGTTCTTATGCTTGGGCCACGCCGCCGGCGAAAGTCGCGCCTTTCGCTCGATCACTCAACTGAAATATCGACATGGCTGGGTCGCGTCTTTGCATCGCTCGGGCCGCCGGCCAGACGCAAGCCTCGCCAGGCTAACGCATGAAGCGCTCTGCCCGGCCAAACTCAGTCGACGGTTATTTCGATGACGTAGGGAAGTCCGCTCGCGCGTGCGCGCTTGAGCGCATCCGCCAGCCCGCCAACGCCGGCAAGCCGCTCGGCGGCAATGCCATAGGCCTCGGCCAGCTTGCAGAAATCCGGCGGCGCCGGCGACACACCGACCGGTTCGACGCCGACGTTCAGCATCGAAGTCTCGATCTCGCGATAGCCGCGATTGTTCCAGACGACGAAGATGACCGGCGCATCCGCATCGAGGGCGGCGCCCAGCTCCGGCAAGGTGAACTGGAAGCCGCCATCGCCGGTGAGGCAGACGACCGGCGCCTCGGGCACGGCAAGCGCGGCACCGATGGCCGCCGGCGGGCCAAAGCCCAGCGCGCCGAAGCCGGTGGCGGCATTGAACCAGCCACCCGGCCGGTCATGGTCGTAGTAAAGGTTGGCGGCGTAGATCGGCTGCGTCGAGTCGCCGACGATGATTGATCCGGGCAGTGCATCGCGGATCACTTCGACCGCGCGCATCTGCGCCTGCATGGCCGGGCCAAGTTCTGCAAATGCGGCCTGCCGGGTTGCGGCGGCGCGGGCCGGGCCGTCGGCCGAAGCAGGCGGCCTGTCGCCAAGCCGAGCCAGCAAGGCCTCGATCGCCTCGGCGCAGTCAGCCTGGATGGCGACGGTGGCCGGGCGGCGCGCGAGCTGGTCGGCGCCGATGTCGATGCGGATCAGATTGGCCGGCAGGACGAAACCGCCATCGCTATAACCGTCATACTCGGTCGGACCGAATTCGGTGCCGGCGGCAATGACCAGGTCGGCCTCCGCCATCAGCGCCCGCACTGCCTTCAGGCAGGGGCCTGCCGGCACGCACAGCGGATGGCGGTGCAGCAGGCCGCGCGCATTGGCGGTCTCGACGACCGGCGCGCCGAGCCTTTCGGCCAGCCGCCGCAACGGCGCCTCGGCCCGCCTGGCGCCACCGCCGGCAAGGATCAGCGGGCGGCGGGCGTCCGCGCAAAGCCTGGCTGCCTCCTCTATCGCCGCCGCGTCGGGAACCGGCGGCGCGGCATTGCTCAGCAAGGCTTCGATGCCGTCGCCCGGCTTGACCATGACGTCGGTCGGGATCTCGATATGGACCGGGCCCGGACGCGAGGACGAGAACAGCGCGAAGGCGCGGGCGAGCACGCCGGGCAATTCGCCGGCCTCGGTGACACGATGCGAGAACAGCGCCACCTTCTCCATCATGCCGCGCTGGTCGGGCAGTTCGTGCAGATGGCCGAGACCCTTGCCGAGTGTCGGCATGGCGTTGACGCCGGAAATCACCAGCATCGGCACCGAATCGGCGCGCGCCTGGCCCATGGCGGTGATGGTGTTGGTCAGCCCCGGCCCGGTGATGACGAAGGCGACGCCCGGGCGGCCGCTGGCGCGCGCATAGCCGTCGGCCATGAAGCCGGCACCCTGCTCGTGGCGCGGCGTCACATGGCGGATATTCGAACGCGCCAGGCCGCGATAGAGCTCGACCGTATGGACGCCCGGAATGCCGAAGACGGTATCGACGCCATGGGCCTCGAGCAAGGTGATGAGCGCTTCGCCGATCGTGGTCATTGTCTGAGCACCGGACGCGTGAGGCAGGTCGGGCCGCCCTCGCAGGCGATACACAGCGCATCCGCCTCGAAGGTTGAGACCGTGCAGCCGGCGGCCTGCATGGCGGCGGCGGTCTTCGGAAAACCAGCGACCGCGATCACCTGGCGCGGGGCGGTCGGCAACACGTTGAGGCTGAGCCCGTTGGAGGCGAAGAACTCGTCGGCGTCGCCCTCGACCAGGCGAATGCCGCGGCCGCGCAGCATCTGGTAGAAGGCAGCCGGAAGAAGCGGCGCGTAGACCAGCGCCAGATCGTCGGCCAGCGGACTGATCACCGACATCAGGTGCAGGCAGGCTTCCTCGCCGTGCCAGAGCGGCAGGTCGAAGCTGTAGACTTGGATGCCCTTCGGCGAAAGCAGGTTCGCAAGCTGCTGGATGCCATCCTGGTTGGTGCGCACGCCGCGGCCCACGGCCAGCGTGGTTCTGTCCACCCAGACACAGTCGCCGCCCTCGACCTGGCCGGGGCTTTCGATGCGACCAAGAACGGGAATGCCCATGCGACTGTAGGCAGCTTCGTGCAAAGCCGGTTCGCCAACGCGCAGTGCCTTGCCCATGGCGAGGATGATGGCGCCATGGTCGGTCATCAGCGAGGGGTCGTGGGTGAAGACGGAATCGGCAAGCCCGTCATCGGCGTCGGTCAGCCATTCGATCTCGGCGCCGGAGGCCGAAACCAGCCTGGTCAGCGCCTCGTGCTGGGCGGCGGCCTTTTGCGGATCGAAACCGGGGCCATAATGCCACTCCGATGCCCTGGCATGGCGCATGGCGCCGGCGGCGGAGCGCATCAGCACGCGTTCAAGCTGCCCGGCCATGGACTGCGACCCGAATGTTTTGCCCACCAACTTCTCCCTGAAACGTCCGTTTCGCCACTAACCACCACAACAGGCTGTGATCAATGGTCCAAAAACCATGGTTGACGGATGCAAGCGGAACGGTCCATCTTGCGAAAGGGAACTTCTGTTTTGCGACGGGTAATGGGTAAAAGATTTCAGCAGCGATGGCTCCGGCGGCTCCGCGGAGCACTGAAAGCGTAATGGCGTTGGCTACGGCTCCCGCACTGAAACATACGGCGCAGGACGGCGCCGCCGAAGCCATCCATGTCGAGAACCTGCACAAGAAATTCGGCGAATTGCATGTGCTAAAAGGCGTCTCGCTGTCGGCGCGCGACGGCGAGGTCATTGCCATCATCGGCGGCTCAGGCTCCGGCAAGTCGACGCTTTTGCGCTGCATCAACTGCCTGGAAAATCCGACCAGCGGCATCATCCGCGTCAATGGCGAGGAGATCAAGCTGAAGGCCGACAGCCACGGCCACACCGTTCCCGCAGACCGCAAGCAGATCGAACGCATCCGCTCCAAGCTCGGCATGGTGTTCCAGAACTTCAACCTGTGGAGCCATATGACGCTGATCGAGAACGTCATCGAAGTTCCGGTGCACGTGCTTGGCGTCAAGCGCGACGAGGCGATTGCCCAGGCCGAAAAGCTGCTTGCCCGCGTCGGCCTCGCCGAAAAGCGCGACGTCTATCCAGCCTATCTGTCGGGGGGCCAGCAGCAGCGCGCGGCGATCGCTCGCGCGCTGGCGATCAACCCGCGCGTCATGCTGTTCGACGAACCGACCTCGGCACTCGATCCCGAACTGGTCGGCGAGGTGCTGAAGGTGATCGGCGACCTGGCGCGCGAAGGGCGCACCATGGTGCTGGTCACCCATGAGATGAAGTTTGCCCGCGAGGTCGCGACGCATGTCGTCTATCTCTACAACGGGCTGGTCGAGGAAGAAGGACCGCCGAAGCAGATCTTCGGCGCGCCCAAATCCGAAAGGCTCAAACAATTCATCCGCAACATCGGCTAGATCAGGCCGAAAGCGGGCGAAGAACCGGGAACCAACAACAAACTGGGAGTTCTGACATGAAGACTGTTCTGAAGACATTCGCCGCAGCGTTGCTGCTCGGCGTCGCCGCCATGGGCGTGGCCAAGGCCGATCCGGTCAAGATCGGCGTCGCCGCCGAACCCTATCCGCCCTTCGCCTCACCGGACGCCTCCGGCAAGTGGGTCGGCTGGGAGGTCGATTTCATCGACGCCGTCTGCGCCGAAGAGAAACTCGACTGCGTCATCACCCCGGTCGGCTGGGACGGCATCATTCCGGCGCTGACGACCAAGAAGATCGACGTCATCGCCGCCTCGATGTCGATCACCGACGAGCGCAAGAAGACGATCGACTTCTCCGACAAGTATTACAACACGCCGACCGCCATTATCGGGCCGAAGGACCAGAAGTTCGGCGCCACGCCGGATGACCTCAAGGGCAAGATCATCGGGGTGCAGGTGTCGACCGTGCATGCCGTCTACGCCAAGAAGCACTTCACCGGTGCGGCGGAAATCAAGGAATACCAGACCCAGGATGAGGCCAACCAGGACCTCGCAGCCGGCCGTGTCGATGCGGTGCAGGCCGATTCGATCGCACTCGGCGAATTCCTCAAGTCCGATCAGGGCAAGGGGTGCTGCGACCTGAAGGGCATGGTGGCTCCGGACGTAGAAGTTCTGGGTCCCGGCGTCGGCGCCGGCATCCGCAAGGAAGACACCGAGCTGAAGGACAAGATCAACGCCGGCATCAAGGCCATCCGCGCCAACGGCAAGTATGAGGAGATTTCGAAGAAATACTTCGATTTCGACATCTACGGCGAAGACAGCCAGTCGAACTGACGGCCCGCGCACGAGCGAATGGCTGCACGGCGCGTAATGCGCGCCGTGCAGCCTCGCCGAAATCTGTCCACGCATGCTTTCCGCTGACGGGCGCAGCCCGCGGCCGGCGCCAGCCATTTGGGGGCGAAGCTGATCGAAGCACTTCTTCCGGCCTCGGCGGCCGGCATCATCGAGCTTCTCTCGCCCGTGCCGCCCGGCTGGGGCGGGACCCTGTTGCTCGGTCTGCTTCATTCGATAGAGATCGCGGTCGGCGCAACGTGCCTCGGCCTGCTGATCGGTACGTGCGGCGCCTATGGCAAGCTGTATGGCGGCCCGGTGGTGCGCGATCTCCTCGCAGTCTACACGACCGTGGTGCGCGCTGTGCCGGAGCTTGTGCTGATCCTGCTGCTCTATTATGCCGGCACCGACCTGATAAACCAGCTGCTGACGGCGATGGGCTATCAGCGCATCGACATCAGCGGGCTTGCGGCCGGCATTGCGGTGCTGGGCTTCGTCCAGGGCGCCTATTCGACCGAGGTCATTCGCGGCGCGATCCTTGCCATTCCACAAGGACAAATTGAAGCTGCCCGCGCCTATGGCATGTCACCCGGCCTTCTTCTCAGGCGCATCACGCTGCCGGCGATGCTGCCTTTCGCCATACCTGGCCTTGCCAATCTCTGGCTGATCGCCACCAAGGACACGGCGCTGCTGGCAGTCGTCGGCTTTTACGAACTCGCGCTGGCAACACGACAGGCGGCGGGCGTCACCAAGGCCTATTTCACCTTCTATGTCGCGGCGGGCGCGCTGTATCTTATGCTGTCGCTGTTTTCCAACGTGATCCTCGGCCGGATCGAGGCCTGGTCGCGGCGCGGCATGCCTTCGGTCAAGGAGGCACGTTGATGGCCGGCGAAGCGACCGTCATCAACGTAGCCGCGCGCACATCGCTGTGGCTGCAGCCGCATCGCATCGTGCTGATCCTGATCGCGCTGGCGCTGGTCCTCGGCGCCGCCTTCTTCATGCGCTGGGACTGGCTGCCGCAATATTACGAAATGGGATTGCTGGGCATCTGGCGGTCGCTGTGGATCCTGGCCGTCACCTGCTTCCTGGGCTTCATGCTCGCCGTGCCGCTCGGGCTGGCGCAGGCGGCGGGTCCATTCTGGTTTTCCGCACCCGCCAAGGCCTTCTGCACCGTCATCCGGGGAACGCCGCTGCTGATCCAGCTCTGGCTGCTCTACTACGGGCTGGGTTCGCTGTTTCCCCAGTATCCGTGGATCCGCGAGTCCTGGATGTGGCCCTATCTCCGCCAGGCCTGGCCCTATGGCGTCCTGGCGCTGACACTGTCCTTCGCCGGCTATGAGGGCGAGGTGATGCGCGGCGCCTTTGCCGGCGTGCCGAAGGGTCAGCTCGAGGCTGCCCGCGCCTTCGGCATGAGCCGCTGGAAGATATTCCGGCGCATCTGGCTGCCGCAGGCCATCTACCGGGCGCTGCCGACGCTGACCGGCGAAACCGTGCTGCAATTGAAGTCGACGCCACTGGTGGCGACGATCAGCGTCATCGATATCTTCGCCGTCTCCTCCAAGGTGCGGCAGGACACCTACCTCACCTATGAACCCTTGCTGCTGCTGGCGTTGATCTATATGGCCATCACCGGCATTCTCGTCTTCGCCTTCAGCCGGATCGAAGCGCGGATCCCGAACAAGGTCGGTTAGGATTTTGGTGAGTAGCCAGGAGTGAGTAGTGTGCAGGCAGTCGCTCCCACCACTCACTAATCCCCACTCACTACTCACTAAAGGCAATCGCCATGCAACTCAGTCTCGACCAGGCAACCGGATTGTGCCGGATGGCGGCACTCGGCGCCGGCGCCAATGAGGAAGCGGCGCAGTCGCTCGCCGCCTCCATCGTCGCGGCCGAGGCGGAAGGGCTCGTCTCGGTCGGGCTGACGCATCTCATCGACTATCTGGAAGCGATCGAAGCCGGCCGCATCGATGGCAATGCCGACCCCGTCATCACCAGGCCGGCGCTCGCGGTCTATCTTTCCGATGCGCGAGGCGGCCTCGCTCATACCGGTTTCGACCGCACGATCGACGATCTTGCGAAGGCCGCAAAACTGTTCGGCGTCTCGATCTTCTCGCAGAAAAACGCCTATACATGCGGCGCGCTCGGCTATTTCACCGGCCGGCTGGCAGCGCTTGGGCTGGTGTCCTTCGCCGCCACCAACGGGCCCGCGGTGCTTGCCGGTTCCGGCTCGGTCAAGCCGGTCTACTGCACCAACCCGATGTCGTTTGCCGCACCCGCCGCCGACGGATCGCCTTTAGTCATCGACCAGTCGTCGAGCGCCACCGCCTTCGTCAACATCCGCAAGGCGGCCGAGGATGGCAGGAAGATCCCCGAAGGCTGGGCGCTCGATGCTAGCGGCAACCCGACCACCGATGCGGCGGCGGCCATGAAAGGCGCCATGCTTGCCTTCGGCGGCCAGCGCGGCGCCAACATCGCGCTGATGGTCGAGGTGCTGGCCGCCGGCCTGTCCGGCGCCAACTGGTCAATCGACGCCCCCTGGTTCACCGGCGGGCCGGACAGCCCGGGAACCGGCCTGTTCGTGCTTGCGATCGAGCCGAAGCTGCTCGATCCGGATTTCGAGCAGCGCATGAGAGACCAGCTCGACCGGCTGCGGCGGCGCTACGGCGTGCACGTGCCGGGACGCGCCCGGGCCGAGGCGGCGGAGAAGGCGCAAGCACGGGGCATAGACGCGCCCAAGGCGGTGGTGCAGCGCATTTCCGAATTCGCCGAGCGCTATTCGGGCTGAAATCCTTATCCATCAAATAAATAGCTGACCTCTCCCGCGAGGCTGTGGGCAGGCGTGGATTTTTTGCGTCCGTCGCTGAACCTTCCAGTGGGTGGCGGCGACCAATGCCTGACCGGGTCGGGCTTGCCCGGTCGGTGTCTACTGTCGGATGCGTCCAGGGCTGGGGCGGGCGTCTCACGCCAAGCTGATACCGTCTCAGGTCAGGCCGTCTCGTTGGACCCTGGTTTCGACACGAACGTCACCCGGAAAACCCCGCTTCGGCGGGGTTTTCTGCGTTTTTGTCTGCTGTCAAGAAAAACATGTGAGCGACGGTCAACTTTTGTTTATTTGACACTGCCCGACCCCATCGGGCGTTTGCGGATGACAGCAACACAGAGGAGACCGCCTTGTCCGCAACCACCGACAGCACTCGCAGCAACCTTTTCGTTCCCGCCCTTGGCGGCGTCTACGCCACATTGAACAATGCCGCGGAAACCATGCTGCGGGCCGTCGCCGGCATCTTCCTTACCATCCATGGCTCGGAGAAGATCACCGATCCGTTCGGCGCCGCCGAGATGGTCGAGGGCCTCGGCTTCTATCCCGGCGCGTTCTGGTCGCTGCTTCTCGCCTGCACCGAATTCTTCGGCGGCATTTTCATCGCCATCGGCCTGCTTACCCGCCCAGTTGCCTTTGCCGGGATGTTCGTGCTTCTGGTGACTGTGTGGTTCCACTGGGTCACCGTCGGTCAAGGTTTTTCCGGCGCCGAAAAGTCGCTTTTGTGGGCAACGATCCTGCTCTTCTTCGTCATCCGTGGCGGCAACCGCCATTCGGTCGACGCGCGCATCGGCAAGGCGTTCTGAGGCGGGTCTGTTTAGATGCGATTCCCAAGGGAAAGCGCTATGCGCTTTTCCCGGGAAAACCGCTTCACACTTTTCCTGGAATTGCTCTGAAACAAGGTCACGAGCGACCTCCGGTCGCTCTTTGCCTTTGCCTCGAAACGGATTAAGAAGCGGCTTCAGCCAAGCTTGCGAGCGCCGGAGCCAGCCATGACCGAAATCCTGCAGACCCCCAAGCTCGTCGTCGTGTTCGGCGGGTCCGGTTTTGTCGGCCGCCACGTGGTGCGGGCACTGGCCAAGCGCGGCTACCGTATCAGGGTGCCCGTGCGCCGGCCCGATCTCGCCGGCCATCTGCAGCCGCTCGGCAATGTCGGCCAGATCCAGCCGGTGCAGGCCAATGTGCGCGTGCGCTGGTCGGTCGACCGTGCCGTGCAGGGCGCCGACCATGTCATCAACCTGGTCGCCATCCTGCATGAGAGCGGCCGGCAGAAATTTTCCGCCGTGCATGAGTTCGGCACCCGCGCCATCGCCGAAGCCGCGCGCGCGGTCGGCGCCGGCCTCACCCATATTTCGGCGCTGGGCGCGGATCTCAACGCGAAATCGGACTATGCCCGCACCAAGGCACTCGGCGAAAAGGCGGTGCTGGAGACGATCGCGGATGCTGTCATCTTCCGTCCCTCGATCAATTTCGGACCGGAGGACGCCTTCTTCAACCGCTTCGCCAACATGGCACGCTATTCGCCGGTGCTGCCGTTGCTCGGCGGCGGGCTGACCAAGTTCCAGCCGGTCTATGTCGGCGATGTCGCCGAGGCAGTGGCGCGCTCGGTCGAAGGCAAGGTCGAAGGCGGCCGGATCTACGAACTCGGCGGGCCGCAGGTGCTCACCTTCAAGGAATGCATGGAAGAACTGCTCACCGTGATCGAGCGCAAGCGGATTTTGCTGCCCGTGCCGTGGTGGGTGGCGAACATGCAGGCGTCGGTTCTCGGGCTGTTGCCCAACCCGGTGCTGACCAAGGACCAGGTGCTGCAACTGCGCGAGCACAACATCGTCTCGGACGCGGCCGCCAAGGAAAGCAGGACGCTTGCCGGCCTCGGCATCCAGCCGCAGTCGATTGGCACGATCCTGCCCAGCTACCTCTGGCGCTTCCGCGCCGCCGGCCAGTTCCAGCGCAAGTCGGCAGCCTAAGCGGCAAGGGCCCGCTCAGCCGTCTATGAAACGCGGCTCGTGACCTGCATCGGCAGGCCGCCTTGCGGCTGCGTCGTCAGCTTCTGCACCGGCCAGGGCTTCGTCTCAGGAGTGGTGTCAAAGCGGAAGCGCGACAGCATGATGGCCAGCGCGATGATCGCCTCCTGCATGGCGAAGCTGGCGCCGATGCAGACGCGCGGGCCGGCGCCGAACGGCAGATACTGGTAGCGGTCGATTTTTTCACGATTTCCCGGGTGGAAGCGTTCGGGCATGAAGGCGTCCGGCCTGTCCCACAGTTTTCTGTGGCGATGCACGACCCACGGCATCACCAGCACCGCGGCGCGCTTGGGAATGTAGAGCTCGTTCCAGGTCTCCGGCTCGATCGGCTCGCGATTGATCGACGGCGCGGGCGGATAGAGGCGTAACGCCTCCTCGAAGGCGGCGCGGGTGAGAGGCATGGCATCGAGCCATTTCGTCGCATCGGGCTCGCGCGCCAACACAGTGTCGATTTCGCGCTCGACCTTTTCGCGCTCCCAGGGCGCCTCGGCCAGGCAATAAATCGTCCAGCCCAGGGCGCGGGCCGTGGTCTCGTGGCCGGCGCCGATGAAGGTGATGATATTGTCCTCGACCTCGGCGCGCGTCAGCCCGTCCGGCCCCTCGGCCTTGAGCAGCAGGGTGAGGAAATCCTGCGGCACCGTATCGGCATCGCGCTTCAGCTGCTCCTCGCGCATCCGGACGGTGTCGGTGACGATCTTGCGGAAATAGGCCATGGTCTTGCGACCACGGATGCGTGTCAGGCGCGGCAACCATTCTGGCGCGCGCAGCAGGTCGAGCGGATCGACGCGGCCCATGGTCTCGAACAGCCGGTCGATCTCCCTGGCGAAGCTGCCCGGCTCGCCCGATATCTCGCCGGAAAACAACGTCTCGGCCAGGATATCGTAGGTGAGCAGCGTCATGTCATGGGCGATGTCGGAGATGCCGCCGGCCTCGTAGCGACTGACGAAGTCCAGCGTGCGTTTCAGCATCGGCTGGGCAAAACCGAAGATGTGGCGCGGCGTGAACACCGGCGCCATCGCCTTGCGCGACCGCTTCCACACCTCGCCCTCGGCGGTCAACAGGCCGTCGCGCAGGATCGGGCGCAGGATCATCTGGCGCACCGTCGCCATCTTGTAGTTCCTGGCGTTGTCGACCAGTACGTGGCGGATGAGGCCAGGATCGTTGGCAACGACCAATGGTCCGCCGACGCCGTTCACCGAGATCCAGGGCTCGTTGTAGGTGTGCTCGCTCCACAGTTCGAGCGGATTGCGATAGACGATGCGCATCATCTCCAGCGTCGAAGGCGGCGTCGTGCGCGGCTTCGGCGCGGGCGGAACGAAAGGGGCGGGCTGCGTGTCCATGGGATGCTCCGCTGATACCCCAATGTAGTGAGCGGCAAAGCCGGCGTCCATGCCGCCGAACGGCAGGGCACCGGCATCCGCTCTCCGGATTTTGACCGGCCGCCCGAGCCCTGCCCTCTTGCTGCCAGTTGCCGCATGCCCTACGGGCAGCCACCAACAGATACCGCTATCCGCAGGAGCACGCCTTGAAACATCGGTTGAACATCATCATCGGCAGCACGCGACCCGGCCGCGCCGGGCCGATCTTCGCCCAATGGCTGGACGGCTTCGCGCGCGAGCACGAGAAATTCGAGCCTGTCCTGACAGATATCGCCGCGTTCGACCTGCCTTTGCTGGACGAACCGCACCATCCCAAGCTCGCCAAATATGAGAAGGACCACACCAAGGCGTGGTCGAAGGCGATCGACGCAGCCGACGCCTTTGTCTTCGTTGCGCCTGAATACAATCATTTCGTGGCGCCGGCGATCGTCAACGCGATCGACTATCTGCTCAAGGAATGGCGCTACAAGCCGGCCGCCATTTTCAGCTATGGCGGCGTCTCCGGCGGGCTGCGTGCGGCCGAGGCGATCAAGCCGCTGCTGACCGGGGTCGGTGTGATGCCCATCCCGGAGGACGTGGCCCTGCAGTCCTACCGGAAGCTGCTCGACAAGGACCGTGCTTTCCAGCCGAGCGAATACGTGCTTGGTGAGGCAAAGATCATGCTGGATGAGCTGTTCCGCTGGAGCGCGGCGCTGAAGCCGCTGCGCGCCGGCTAGGGCCGACCGCCGCTCGAACAACGCGGCTTGTTCACGCCATAAAGAGATGAAATGCTCCGGCCATTGACCGGGCCGGGGCGGTTCGATTTGCGATTTCTGTTTGCGCTATTGCTGATTTTGTCGACGGCCGCTGCCGCCATCGCGGAGCGGCGCGTCGCGCTGGTCGTCGCCGATGACGATTACCGGCTGATCCGGCCGCTGGCAAATCCCGTCAATGACGGCGAGGCGATTGAGGCGGCGCTGAAGAAGCTCGGCTTCGCGGTCGTGCTCGAAACCAACCGGGACCTGCGCCGCATGCGCCGCGCGCTCGACGATTTTCGCGAGGACGCCAAGGGCGCCGACGTGGCGCTGGTGTATTTCTCCGGCCATGGCGTCGAAATCTCGGGGGACAACCGGCTGCTGCCGGTCGATGCCGACGCCTCTTCGCTCGATGCGCTGAAAAGGACCAGCCTGCCGCTGGAAGAGGTGCGCGATGCTGTCGCCGCCACGGCCAAGGTCGGGCTGATCGTGCTCGATGCCTGCCGCAGCGATCCGTTCACGGCAAGCGCCGGCGAAGGCCGTGGCGCAACATCACTGGCCAAGAATGTCTCTGACAAGGTGCGGCCCGGTCTCGGCCGTATCGGCAAGGCGGAAAATACCCTGTTTGCCTTTTCCGCCGCGCCCGGCGAGACGGCCGCCGACGGCTCTGGCCAGAACTCGCCCTTCACCGCAGCGCTGGCGAAATATCTCGGCACCGACGGGCTGGAAATCCGCTCAGTGCTGACGCTGGTGCAGCAGGAGGTCTACGACCTGACGCGCGGCAAGCAGCTCCCCTATGTCGAGAGCGGCCTGCCGCAGCTGTTCTTTGCCGCATCCACCAGGGAGCAGTTGCCGGAGCGCGAACGGCTGCTGCTGGCGATGGCCGAGGTGACACCTGAGATGCGCGGCGAGGTCGAACGGATCGCCAGCGACGCCGACATGCCGCTGGCGCCGCTCTACGGCGCACTGATCAGCACCGATGCGAGCCATCTTTCGGCTGAAAGCCTGGACGCCAGGCTGCGCGAGGCGGCGGACGCCTTCGTCAAGGTGCGCAGCGAAATGAAGGTTCTCGCGCCTGGCGATCCGCAGGTGAACGCGTTGCGCCAGCAGGCGCAAGAGCAGCTTTCGCTCGGCGCCTTCGACGCCGCGCGGGCAAAACTCGCCGAGGCCGCCGGCATCGACAGTGTGTCGCGCAAGGCGCTGAAGGCCAATTTCGCCAGTCGCACGCTGTCCGAAGCCGCTACGCGCTTCCTCTCGGGCGGCGC
The DNA here is from genome assembly GCF_056781675.1 of Mesorhizobium monacense. Lineage (NCBI taxonomy): Bacteria > Pseudomonadati > Pseudomonadota > Alphaproteobacteria > Hyphomicrobiales > Phyllobacteriaceae > Mesorhizobium > Mesorhizobium monacense. The sequence continues at coordinate 5,370,807 of NZ_CM165567.1, forward strand.
GGCCCGCGCCGACCTCAGCTATGCCGCCGCCATCAAGGACTATGAGGCGGTGCTGGCACTCTATGGCGAGGCCGGGCAGTCGGCGCTCAAGCCCGACGATTTCGACCGCCAGATCCGCACCCAGGATGAGCTGGGCAAACTCTACACCACCGTTGGCAACATCACCGCCGCCGGCCGCGCCTTCGAGGCGCTGCGGGCCAATCTCGAGCAGAGATCGCGGCAGGAAGCCGATCCGGGCGTGCGGCGCGATCTCGCCATCAGCCACACCAAGCTCGGCAACATCAGGATGGCGCAAGGCGATCTGCCAGCCGCTTTGCAGAACTACCAGACGGCGCGCGCGATGCTGCACGACCTGATTTCGGCCGAGCCGGGCCGCCTGGAATGGTTCGGCGATCTGGCCATGAACGACGACAAGATCGGTGACGTGCTGGTGCCGAACGGCGATCTGGCCGGCGCCTCGCAAGTCTACCAGGAAAGCCTGTCGATCAAGAAAGTGCTCGCCGCCAACGAGCCGGAGCGCGCCGGCCTGCAGCGTGACCTGACCATCTCCTATGACGAGATCGCCCGCCTTGCGCGTGCCGCGGGACAGCTGGACAATGCGCAGGCGGCCTTTGAGGAAAGCCTGAAGATCCGCCTTGCCTTGGCCGCGAAGGCGCCTGACGACGCGCAAAGGCAGCGCGACGTCTCGGTCAGCCACGACACGATCGGCGACCTCAAGCGCGAGCGCGGCGACGCCGTCGGCGCCCTTGCCGCCTACCGCGAAGGCCTGGCAATTGTCGAACGGCTGGCGAGCCTTGACCCCGACAACACCGAGCTGAAGCGCGACCTGTCGGTCGGCAACACCAAGATCGGCAACGCGCTGAAGGATCAGGAGGATTGGCCGGCTGCCCTTGCGGCCTATCAACAAGGGCTGGCGCAGGCCCGTCAGCTCGCGGACGGCGACCCCGGAAACACGGAGTGGCAGCGCGACCTCTCGGTCAGCCTCGAAAAGGTCGCCGGCGTGCTTGCCATCCAGGGCGACCGCAAGGGCGCGCTCAAACTGTATCTCGACAGTTTCGTCATCGTCGACAGGCTGGCGAAGCTCGACCCGGCCAATCTTGACTGGCAGCGCGACCTGTCGATAACGCTGTCGGAGATCGGCATGCTCAAGGTCAAGCAGCGCGACATCAAGGGCGCGCGGCAGGCGTTCCAGGACAGCCTGGACATCCGCCAGCAGCTTGCCCGATCCGACCCCGACAACGCCACCTGGCAGCGCGATCTGGTGGTTGCGATGATCGATTATGCGCAGGTCGCCAAGAACCCGAAGGCGGTTCTTTCGCAGGCGCTGGACATCACACTGGAACTCGACCGCAGCGGCCGGCTGGCGCCACGCTACAAGTTCATGATCAAGTTTCTCAAGGATCGATTGGCCCGCGTGAAATAGGCCTGACTGAAGCCGGTCGTCGATAGCCGGCTCTTCCGCCCCGGAAATCCTCGCAAACCTTGGAAAAACCGCCTTTTGCGCCTATATCTAGGACATCAAAACGGCGCGATTCGGAGCCAATTTCCGGCACCGGGCCAGCGCCATCAATCAGACAGGTTTTCATGAGCGATCAGACTGAAAGCGCCAATGGCGCGGAAGCCGAGTACGGCGCCGATTCCATCAAGGTTTTGAAGGGGTTGGATGCTGTCCGCAAGCGGCCGGGCATGTATATCGGCGACACCGATGACGGCTCGGGCCTGCATCACATGGTCTACGAGGTGGTCGACAACGCCATCGACGAGGCGCTGGCCGGCCATGCCGACCTCGTCACGGTGACGCTTAATCCCGACGGATCGGTCACCGTCATCGACAATGGCCGCGGCATTCCGACCGATATCCACACCGGAGAAGGCATTTCGGCGGCCGAAGTGATCATGACGCAGCTGCATGCCGGCGGCAAATTCGACCAGAATTCCTACAAGGTGTCGGGCGGCCTGCACGGCGTCGGCGTGTCGGTGGTCAACGCGCTGTCGGCCTGGCTGAACCTGAGGATCCGCCGCAACGGCCAGATCTACGAGATGAGCTTCACCCATGGCGATGCCGATGCGCCGCTGAAAGTGACCGGCAGCTACGAGCAGAACAAGACCGCCGGCACCTATGAGGGACGCAGCGGCAGCGAGATCACCTTCTTCCCGTCGGCCGAGACTTTCACAATGGTCGAGTTCGACTACGGCACGCTGGAGCACCGGCTGCGCGAGCTGGCTTTCCTGAATTCCGGTGTGCGCATCGTGCTGACCGATGCCCGCCATGCCGACATCGTGCGCCACGAGCTGCACTATGATGGCGGGCTCGAGGAGTTCGTCAAATATCTCGACCGCGTGAAGAAACCACTGATCGACAAGCCGATCGCCATCAAGGCCGAACGCGACGGCATCACCATCGAAGTGGCGATGTGGTGGAACGACAGCTACCACGAGAACGTGCTGGCCTTCACCAACAACATCCCGCAGCGCGACGGCGGCACGCATCTGGCCGGCTTCCGCGGCGCGCTGACGCGCCAGATCACCGGCTATGGCGAATCCTCCGGCCAGACCAAGAAGGAGAAGGTGTCGCTGATCGGCGACGACTGCCGCGAGGGCCTGACGGCGGTGCTGTCGGTCAAGGTTCCCGACCCGAAATTCTCCTCGCAGACCAAGGACAAACTGGTCTCGTCCGAGGTTCGCCCGGTCGTGGAAGGGCTGGTCAACGAGGCTTTGGGAACCTGGCTGGAGGAACACCCGACCGAGGGCAAGGTGGTGATCGAGAAGGTGATCCAGGCTGCTGCTGCGCGCGAAGCCGCGCGCAAGGCGCGCGACATCACCCGCAAGAGTTCGCTCGGCGTCACCTCGCTGCCCGGCAAGCTGGCGGACTGCCAGGAACGCGACCCGGCCAAGTCTGAAATCTTCATCGTCGAGGGTGACTCGGCCGGCGGCTCGGCCAAGGGCGGCCGTTCGCGGCAGAACCAGGCCATTCTTCCGTTGCGCGGCAAGATCCTCAATGTCGAGCGAGCACGTTTCGACCGCATGCTCGGCTCCGACATGATCGGCACGCTGATCACCGCGCTCGGCACCTCGATCGGCAAGGACGAGTTCAACGCCGACAAATTGCGCTACCACAAGATCATCCTGATGACCGACGCCGACGTCGACGGTGCCCACATCCGCACCTTACTGCTCACCTTCTTCTTCCGGCAGATGCCGGAGCTGATCGAACGCGGCCATCTCTACATCGCCCAGCCGCCGCTCTACAAAGTGACGCGCGGCAAGAGCTCGCAATACATCAAGGACGAAGGTGCGTTCGAGGAGTTCCTGATCGGTTCGGGACTGGAGGAGGCGTCGCTTTCGCTGGGTTCCGGCGAGGTGCGGGCGGGACAAGACCTGCGCAGCGCCATCGACGACGCGCTGGCGGTGCGGCAGCTGATCAACGGGCTGCACACGCGCTACAACCGGGCCGTGGTCGAGCAGGCGGCGATCGCCGGCGCGCTCAACCCGGATGTGCTTGCCGATCTTGGCCGCGCCAACGCCATGGCCGACCGTGTCGCCAAGCGCCTCGACATCATCGCCGAGGACACCGAACGCGGCTGGACCGGCCGCATGTCGACCTCGAACGAAGGCGTCGGCGGCTATGTGTTCGAGCGCACGGTGCGCAGCGTCAAGGAATTCGCGCAGCTCGATCTCGGGCTGATCAATTCGGCCGACGCCCGCCAGCTCGACCGCTATGCGCCGCGCCTGACCGAAGTCTACGGCACGCCGCCAGTGCTGCGCCGCAAGGATGTCTCCGAAACCATTTCGGGACCGCTGGCGCTGCTCAACGCGGTGTTCGCGACCGGCCGCAAGGGCCTGACCATGCAGCGCTACAAGGGTCTTGGCGAGATGAACGCCGAACAGCTCTGGGAAACCACGCTCGACCCGAATGTGCGCTCGCTGCTGCAGGTCAAGGTCAATGACGCCACCGACGCGGACAGCCTGTTCTCGCGGCTGATGGGCGACGAGGTGGAACCCCGGCGCGAGTTCATCCAGGACAATGCGCTATCGGTTGCCAATCTGGATATTTGAGCCGGCTTAGATTCACGCCTTGATGGAGCCGTTTCGTTTCGTCAGGGCGTCAATGAGTTCGGAGAAGCTTTCGCCGGCGCGCCGCTTCTCGGTTGCTGCCCGATCTACGGTCAGCCCGTCTGCCGCCAAGGTGACGCCGAACTTATCACTGGCCTCCTTGGGCGTGTAGTAGCCGAGCGCTACATCTCTCAGCACCAGATTTGCCTCGCGCTGGAGCGGATCGCCATAGCCGCCGCCGCCAGGCGTGCCGACGCGCACACGGTCGCCGGCCTTGAGCGCGATATCCTGCTCCTTGGAAAGGTGCGGCGGCACATGCGCCTCGCCGCCGCGGAACACCGTCACCGTGTTGGGCGCGCCGTCCCTGCCGCCAAGCGCGCCTTGCGGGCCGAAGCGGCCGTGATCCATGACGAAGGAGGCGCGGGCGTCGCCGCGCAGGATCTCGACCTCGTAGGCGAGCCCGAATCCGCCGCGCTGCTTGCCGGCGCCGCCGGAGCCTTCGCGCAGGGCATAGTGGCGGTAGAGCACGGGAAAGGCCTGCTCCATGATCTCGACCGGCGGCGATTTGGAAATGCCGATGGTCGAGCAGCCATTGGTCAGGCCGTCATGGCCGGCATTGCCGCCATAGCCGCCGCCGGAAATCTGGTACATGACGTAGTCGCGGCCACGCACCGGGTCGTTGCCGCCGAGCGCGAAATTGCCGCTGGATCCGGCGGGAGCCGCCGTCACCTTGTCCGGCAGCGCCTGCACCATGGCCGCGAACACCGCTTCGGCGATGCGCTGCGAAACCTCGGCCGCGCAGCCCGACACCGGGCGCGGATATCTGGCGTCGAGGAAGGTGCCTTCCGGTCGCTTGACGATGAGTGGCTCGAAGGCGCCGGCGCTGATCGGCACGTCCGGAAAAATGTGGCGCATGGCGAGATAGACCGACGACAAGGTCGTCGCTAGCACGCTGTTCATCGGCCCGGCGCAGGGCTTTGATGAGCCGGAAAAGTCGAAGGTCAGCGTATCGCCCTGCTTCTCGACGGCGAGCGCGATGGTCAGCGGCTCGTTCACCACCCCGTCGGAATCGACGAAGGCTTTTGAACGGTAGGTTCCGTCCGGGATGGCGGCAATGTTGGCGCGCATCTGCTCGGCGGCGCGGCGGCGCAGTTCCGCGATCGCCCCGACAACCGTTTCATCGCCGTAACGATCGAGAATCCCATTGAGGCGGTCCTGACCGATCAGCAGTGCCGCGGCCTGCGCCCGGATATCGCCGATGCGTTGATCGGCAACACGGATGTTGGAGCAGATGATGGCGTAGATCTCCGCGTCGAGCACGCCCTTCTTGAACAGCTTTACCGGCGGCAGCCGCAGCCCTTCCTGCTCGACCGCGGTTGCGGAGGCCGAGAAGCCGCCCGGCACCGAACCGCCGATGTCGGGCCAGTGGCCGGTGTTCGACAGCCAGCAGAAAATCTTGCCGTTCCGGTACACCGGCATGGCGAAGCGGACATCCATCAGATGCGTGCCGCCGAGATAAGGGTCGTTGACGATGTAGATGTCGCCTGGCTCGGGCGGCAGGCAGCGCCCGTCGGCAATCATCTCTATGACCGTTTTGGTCGAATATTGCATGACGCCGACGAACACCGGCAGGCCCTGCGAGCCCTGCGCGATCAGCGAGCCGTCGAGGGCCGAATATATGCCGTCGGATCGGTCGTTGGCTTCGGCGATGACCGGCGAGAAGGCGGCGCGCGAAAATGTCAGGTCCATCTCGTCGCAGACCTGTTGCAGGGCTGCCTGAAGTACCGAAAGCGTGATGGTGTCGAGCTTTGCCATCTCAGGCCTCGCCGATGTCGATGATGATGTTGCCATCGGCGTCCGAACGCGCCCGGTCGCCGGGTTCGAGCACCGTGGTGGCGTCCATCTGCTCTAGGATCGCCGGCCCTTCGATCACCGCATCGAGCGGCAGTTTTTCGCGCGTGTAGATCGGCGTGTCGTGCCAGGTGCCGGCGTACCAGACCGGCCGGATTTCGCGCCGCGCGTCGGCAAGTGTCGCCGCGCGACCGGCCGGGTCGATTAGCCGCGACAGATCGATCGCCGGCCTGACACCGGTCACCGAGGTGTTGAGGTTGACCAGGTTGGCGCGGATCTCCGGCAGTTCGACCTTGAAGCGGGCGAAATAGGCCTTTTCGAACAGAAGCTGCAACATTTCACGTGTGACGGAAGAGGAAGGCAGGGGCACGTTGATGATGTGGGTCTGGCCGACGAACTGCATGTCGGCGGAATGGGTGACGCGGATCGTCTCCGGCTTTACCGCTTCCTTGCCGATCAGCTCCTCGCCTTCGTTCCGGTGCCGTTCCAATATCGCGTGAAGCTGGGTTTCATCGAGACTGGACACCGGCTGGTTGACGGTGTTGACGAAGTCGTGCCGGAGATCGGCGACCACGCAACCGAGCGCATTGGTGATGCCAGGCCGCGCCGGCACCAGCACCTTGGGCAAGCCAAGCTCGCGCGCCAGTGCTGTCGCATGCAGCGGCCCGGCACCGCCAAAGGCAAACAGCGCAAAATCGCGCGGGTCATGGCCGCGCGACACCGAGACCATGCGGATGGCGCCGGCCATTTTCATGTTGCCGAGCCTGAGCACCGCACCTGCGGCCTCGACGCCGGAAAGGCCGGTGGCCTTGCCGATCTTGTCCTCGAATATGCCAGTGACGCGCTCGACGGTGACCGGGTTTTCGACCGCCAGCAGTTTCTTCGGCGCCAGCCGTCCGAGCACCAGATTGGCGTCGGTGATGGTCGGCTCGTTTCCGCCGCGCCCGTAGCAGATCGGGCCGGGATTGGCGCCGGCACTTTCCGGGCCGATCTGGATCAGGCCCGCGGCATCGACGCGGGCGATCGAGCCGCCGCCGGCGCCAACCGTGTGCACCGCCACCATCGGCACATGGATCGGCATTGCATATTCGATCTCGATCTCGTTCGACACCGCCGGCTCGGCGTTGCGGATCAGCGCAACGTCGGTCGAGGTGCCGCCCATGTCGTAGGTGACCAAGTTCTCGAAGCCGGCGCGCTTGCCGGTATAGGCGGCGGCGATGACGCCCGAGGCCGGCCCCGACATGACGGTCTTCGCCGATTCACGGGTGACGAAGCGGGCCGAGATCATGCCGCCATTGCCGTTCATGATCAAAAAATCGCGGGCGTAGCCTTTTGCTGCAAGTTCCGTGCGCAGCCTCTCGACATAGCGCTCGAGGATCGGCTGCACCGAGGCGTTGACCGAGGCCGTCACCCCGCGTTCGAACTCGCGCGCTTCCGACAGCAGCGCATGACCGGTGGTGATGTAGCCATTCGGCCAAAGTTCGGCGGCGATTTCGGCGGCGCGACGCTCATGCGACGGATTGGCATAAGAATGCAGGAAGTGGATGACGAGGGATTCGCAGCCGGCCTCGATCAGCTGTGAGACAGCCATGCGCATCTCGGCTTCGTCGAGCGGAACGCGAACCGCGCCAGAAGCCTCGACCCGCTCCGACACTTCGAGCCTGAGATTGCGCGGAATGACCGGCACGAACGTTCCTGTCATGCCATAGGGCTGCGGCCGGGTGCGCCGTCCAAGCTCGATCACGTCGCGAAAGCCGCGCGTGGTGATCATGCCGGTTTTCGCCAGCCGGCGCTCCAGCACGGCGTTGGTGGTGGTGGTCGTGCCGTGCACGATGAGGTCGATGCCATCGATCGGAAAGCCGGTGGCGCCAAGTGCTGAAACCACGCCGAAAGCCTGGTTGTCGACCGTGGTCGGGGTCTTGGCGATATGCACCCGGCCGCCGTCTTTGCCATCGATCAAAAGCAGGTCGGTAAAGGTTCCGCCAACATCGATGCCGGCGACGACATTGCCCGGCAACGCCGAAAAATTCTCTTTCATTGTCGAAACCCGAAATGCCCGGACTACGGATATGTCTCAGTTTGGAAAGGTGTTTTACGCTGGTCTCTTGACGCAAATATCATTTGTATACTAATAAATTCGGGACACAAGAGCTTACCGCTTCGCAGTGTGCAAAGGGCACGCCGGAACCTGACTGGTTCGGGCGCGCAGGAGAAGGTTTGGCGCCCGCGTCTGAAATTGGGCCAGAAGGTTGGATTTGATGAACACCACATCCGCGTTCAACACCGCCGGCGCCCGGCCGCTGCAGTTTCCGATTCCGGCCAATGTCTATGCCGAAACGGTCGTCTCGGTGAAGCATTACACCGACCGTCTGTTCTCGTTCCGCATCACCCGGCCGCAGTCGCTGCGCTTCCGCTCTGGCGAGTTCGTCATGATCGGCCTGCCCAATGCCGAGAAGCCGGTGTACCGCGCCTATTCGGTCGCCAGCCCGTCCTGGGACGACGAACTGGAATTTTTCTCGATCAAGGTGCCGGACGGCCCGCTGACCTCCGAGCTGCAGAAGATCCAGGTTGGCGACACCGTCATCATGCGCCAGAAGTCGACCGGCACGCTGGTGCTCGATGCGCTGACCCCGGCAAAGCGCCTGTTCATGATCTCGACCGGCACCGGCATCGCGCCCTTCGCCAGCCTGCTGCGCGATCCCGACACCTATGAGAAGTTCGAGCAGGTCATCCTGACCCACACCTGCCGCGACAATGCCGAGCTGGTTTACGGCCAGGAGCTGGTAGCCGCACTCGAAAACGACCCGCTGATCGGCGAACTGACCGGCGGCCGCGTCACCCTCTACAATTCGACGACGCGCGAAGAGTTGGCGCGCATGGGCCGCATCACCGCGCTTATCGGCTCGGGCAAGTTCTATTCCGACCTCGGCATCGACAAGCTCAACCCCGAGACCGACCGCATCATGATCTGCGGCTCGATCCACATGCTCAAGGACGTCAAGGAACTCGCCGAGAGCCTGGGCTTCCAAGAAGGCTCGCTGCATCAGCCGTCGAGCTTCGTCGTCGAGCGCGCCTTCGTCGGCTGAGACGTCGGGACGTTTAACGTCCTTCCTCCAAATTTGCATTTTTGACCACGCGGTCAAAAATCTGCTGCTTTCGCTGCCTTTTTCAGCTATGAGCCGCTTGAGGACTCGTGAAGTGCACCTTCACGGGCTATCTTCGGCGCACGCCGCTGAATGAAGAGGGCAGGAGATGAGCAGCACAATCCGTGAAGCCGACGTCGGCGCGTCCAAGGTCACGCCGCTGCCGGCGCGCACCGCCGCCAACACGCCCGCACTGCCGGACCATGCCATTGCCCGCAATCCCGGCATGCGGCTCGATCTCGGCTTCATGGAATCGGTGCGCAGCGTCAACCGCTCCGCGCTGGAGCGCCGCGTCGCCAGCCTGACCAAGCGGCGCTCGATCAAGGCCGACAACCAAGCGGCCTGGCTGCTACGCGCCGTTGCCTGCATGGACCTGACGACACTGAATTCCAACGACACCGAGGAGCGCGTGCGCCGGCTCTGCGCCAAGGCGATCAATCCGTTCCGCCGCGACATCGTCGAGGGGCTCGACATAGCAGGCGAGACCATCCGCCCGGCGGCGGTCTGCGTCTACCATCCCTTCGTCGCCACCGCCGTCGATGCCGTACGCGGCACCGGCATCCATGTCGCTGCCGTCTCGACCGCCTTTCCGCATGGTCTCGCGCCGCTGTCGACCCGCCTGCAGGAGATCGAGGCTTCGGTGCGGGACGGCGCCGACGAGATCGACGTCGTCATTCCGCGCGGGCTGGTCTTCGCGGCGAAATGGCAGGAACTCTACAACGAGATCGTTTCGATGCGCGAAGCTTGCAGCGAGGCGCATCTCAAGGTCATTCTCGGCACCGGCGACCTCGCCACGCTGCGCAATGTCATGCTGGCCTCGATGGTGGCGATGATGGCGGGCGCGGATTTCATCAAGACCTCGACCGGCAAGGAAAGCGTCAACGCGACGCTGCCCGTCGGCCTCGCCATGGTGCGCGCCATCCGCGCCTATTTCGAGGAAACCGGCTATCTTATCGGCTTCAAGCCGGCCGGCGGCATTTCCACCGCCAAGGCTTCGCTCGACTGGCTGGTGCTGATGAAGGAAGAGCTGGGCCGGCCATGGCTGGAGCCCGACCTGTTCCGCTTCGGCGCATCGAGCCTGCTGACCGACATCGAGCGCCAGCTCGAACACCATCTGACCGGCCATTACTCGGCCAATCATCGCCACGCGATGGCTTGAGGCGCCACACCGCGCCGCACAAAAAACCTCCTCCTAGCGGAGACGCCCGATGAACATTCTCGAACGCTATCACGCCATGGATTACGGCCCGGCGCCGGAGGCCCGCAACGAGGCGGATGCCTGGCTTGCCGCGCGAGATTTCGGCAAGGCGCTGTTCATCGGCGGCGAGTGGAAGGCGGCGGGCAGCGGCAAGACCTTCGACACCAGCGATCCCGCCTCCGGCAAGCTGCTCGCAAAAGTCTCGGATGCGGGTGCAGCCGATATCGACGCCGCGGTTGCGGCTGCGGCAAAAGCCTTGCCGAAATGGAGCGCCAGCACCGGCTACAGCCGAGCCAAGGTGCTCTATGCCATCGGCCGCGCCATGCAGCGCCATCAGCGCCTGTTCGCGGTGCTGGAATCGATCGACAACGGTAAGCCGATCCGCGAAAGCCGCGACATCGACGTGCCCTTAGCCATCCGCCATTTCATCCACCATGCCGGCTGGGCACAGGCGCTGGACAAGGATTTCGCTGATCATAAGGGCGTCGGCGTTGTCGGCCAGATCATCCCGTGGAACTTCCCGCTGCTGATGCTGGCCTGGAAGATCGCGCCGGCACTCGCCGCCGGCTGCACGGTGGTGCTGAAGCCGGCCGAGTTCACGCCGCTCACCGCCATCCTGTTCGCCGAGATCTGCGAACGGGCAGGTGTGCCCAAAGGCGTCGTCAACATCGTCCAGGGCGGGCCGGAGGCGGGTGCCGCAATCGTCAACCATCCGGGCGTCCAGAAGATCGCCTTCACCGGCTCATCCGAGGTCGGCAAGATCATTCGAAAAGCCACGGCGGGATCGGGGAAAAAGATATCGCTGGAGCTCGGCGGCAAGTCGGCCTTCGTCGTCTTCGAGGACGCCGATCTCGACAGCGCCGTCGAGGGCCTGGTCGACGGCATCTGGTTCAACCAGGGCCAGGTCTGCTGCGCCGGCTCGCGGCTTCTGGTGCAGGAAGGCATCGCCGATGCCTTGATCGCCAAGGTCAAGACCCGGATGGGCCGGCTGCGCGTCGGCAGCCCGCTTGACAAGAACACCGATATCGGCCCGCTGGTCGACTTGACCCAGCTCGAGCGTGTCAAGGGACTGGTCGCCGAAGGGGCAAAACAGGGCGCCGTCTGCTGGCAGCCCGATGCTGCCCTGCCGTCCTCCGGCTATTACCATCTGCCGACGCTCGCGACTGGTGTTTCGCCGGCTAATATCTTGGCGCAGGAGGAGGTGTTCGGCCCGGTGCTGGCCACCATGACCTTCCGCAACACCGAGGAAGCGATCGAGCTCGCCAACAACACGCGCTATGGGCTGGCAGCCTCGGTGTGGAGCGAAAACGTCAACCTTGCGCTGCATGTCGCGCCGCAGCTGAAGGCCGGCGTCGTCTGGGTCAACGGCACCAACATGTTCGACGCCGCCTGCGGCTTCGGCGGCTACCGCGAGAGCGGCTTCGGCCGCGAAGGCGGCCGCGAGGGGATGTTCGAATATCTGTCCGTGAAACTGCCGCTCGGCCCGGTGATCAAGCCGGCGACATCTTCCGTGCAGCCTGTCGAGCAATCTGAAGGCGACGCCATCGATCGCACGGCAAAGCTGTTCATCGGCGGCAAGCAGGTCAGGCCGGACGGCAATTATTCGCTTGGAATTGCCACTGCCAAGGGCAAGCTTGCAGGCGAGGTTGGGCTCGGCAATCGCAAGGATATCCGCGACGCCGTCTCGGCTGCCCGCGCCTGCAAGGGCTGGCCGGAAGCGACCGCCTACAATCGTGCCCAGGTGCTCTACTATCTGGCCGAAAACCTGTCCGGCCGTGCCGATGAATTCGCCGCGCGTCTTGTCCAACTTACCGGTGTGGCGGCAAAAGCCGCGCGCGAAGAGGTCGAGCAGTCGATCGAGCGGCTGTTCGTCTATGCCGGCCTCGCCGACAAGTTCGAGGGCCGCGTGCACCAGCCGCCTGCCCGGGCTGTCACATTGGCGCTGCACGAGCCGGTCGGCGTCGTCGGCATCGTCGCGCCCGACGCAGCACCCTTGCTCGGTCTGATCTCGCTGGTTGCTCCGGCGCTCGCCATGGGCAACACGGTGGTGGCTGTGCCTTCGGAAAAGTATCCGCTCCTGGCGACCGATCTCTATCAGGTGATCGAGTATTCCGACGTTCCGGCCGGCGCCATCAACATCGTCACCGGCCGCAGCGCCGAGCTTGCCGGCGTGCTGGCCAAGCACGACGATGTCGACGGCCTCTGGGTGTTTGCCGATGCCGAGACCTGCGCCAAGGCGGAAGCCGACTCGATCGGCAACCTCAAGCGCGTCTGGACCGGCAATGGCCGCAGCCTCGACTGGGCGTCGGGCGAAGCCGCAGGGGACGCTTTCCTGCGCCGTGCCGTCGAGGTCAAGAACGTCTGGGTGCCCTACGGCGACTGACGGTCCACCCGAGCGTCCGGCGGCGACGTTCGGGCTTGACGGGTCAATGGATGTTCTTTAACGAGAAAAAACAATTGGCCTGCAGGCGCACGCCCCCGCACAGGCGGCACGATAGTGCCTGCCTGGCACATTGCACATTGGCCGAATGCCCTTAGAAATCCGGGCGGCGATATACAGTCGAGGAGAAAAGCATGGCGGATCTGGCAGGCAAGGTCGTTGTCGTCACCGCAGCGGCGCAAGGCATCGGCAGGGCGAGCGCGCTGGCCTTCGCCAAAGCAGGCGCCGTGGTGCACGCCACCGACATCAACGAGGTGCTGCTGGCCGAACTCGGCAAGACGTCTGACATCAAGACCCGCAAGCTCGATGTGCTGAACGACGAGGCGGTGAAATCGGGCTTCGCCGAAATCGGCCCTGTCGATGTGCTGTTCAATTGCGCTGGCTTCGTCCATTCCGGCTCGATCCTCGAAATGGCGGACGCCGATCTCGACTTCGCCTTCAACCTCAATGTGCGCGCGATGATCCGTACCATCCGCGCCGTGCTGCCGGGAATGCTGGAACGTGGCGGCGGATCGATCGTCAACATGTCTTCGGTCGCCGGTGCCGGCAAAGGCGTGCCCAACCGTTTCGCTTATGGCGTCACCAAGGCTGCGGTCATCGGCCTGACCAAGGCGGTCGCCGCCGACTATGTCGGCAAGGGCATACGCTGCAACGCCATCTGCCCAGGCACCGTCGAGAGCCCGTCGCTGCAGGATCGCATGCATGCGCAAGGCGACTACGAAGCCGCCCGCGCCGCCTTCATCGCCCGCCAGCCGATGGGCCGTCTCGGCACGCCGGAGGAAATTGCCGATCTCGCCGTTTATCTGGCCGGCGCCACCTACACGTCGGGGCAGGCCTACAACATCGATGGCGGCTGGTCGATCTGACCATGATCCCGAAAAGTGGGAACCGGTTTTCGGAAAAGGTCATGGATGGATCAGGATCGAGGAGTCTGAAAATCCCACCCCGCCAGCGCTTGAAATGGCTTCTGCGCTTGCCCGGAGTCAGGTCCAATAGGTACGTTCCGCCCGGTTTCTGAAAACCATATCGTTGCCTCGGCGGAGAGTTTGCAAAAGGCCTCGGGCCGCAATCAGGAGAAAGACTGCATGAAACTGCTGCGCTATGGCGAGGTAGGGAGCGAACGTCCCGGCCTGCTCGATGAGGATGGGACGATCCGCGACCTCTCCGCTTATGTCGCCGACATCGCCGGCACGGTGCTTCATCCGGCCTCGCTGGACATGCTGTCGAAGCTCGATCCGAAATCGCTGCCGGCGGTTTCCGGTAACCCTCGCATCGGCGCCTGCGTCGCCGGCACGGGAAAATTCATCTGCATCGGGCTGAACTATTCCGACCATGCCGCCGAGACCGGCGCTACCGTGCCGCCGGAGCCGATCATCTTCATGAAGGCAAGCTCGGCCATCGTCGGGCCTGACGACGACGTGCTGATCCCGCGCGGCTCGGTCAAGACCGACTGGGAGGTCGAACTCGCCGTCGTTATTGGCAGAAAAGCGAAATATGTCAGCGAGGCCGAAGCGCTGGATTATATTGCCGGCTACTGCGTCGCGCATGACGTTTCCGAGCGTGCCTTCCAGGCCGAGCGGCAAGGCCAGTGGACCAAGGGCAAGAGCTGCGACACATTCGGCCCGATCGGCCCGTGGCTGGTGACCAAGGACGAGGTGGCCGACCCGCAGAACATCAAGATGTGGCTGACGGTCAACGGCAAGACGATGCAGAACGGCTCGACCAAGACCATGGTCTACGGCGTCGCCTATCTGGTCTCCTATCTCAGCCAGTTCATGTCGCTGCATCCCGGCGACATCATCTCCACCGGCACGCCACCCGGCGTTGGCCTCGGCATGAAGCCGCCGGTGTTCCTCAAGGCGGGCGATGTTGTCGAGCTCGGTATTGAGGGGCTGGGTCAGCAGAAGCAGACGTTCAGGGCGGACGCGTAGGCGTATCACCTCACAAGCTTGCGCCACCCCTCATCTGGCTGCCGCCATCTTCTCCCCGTGAACGGGGAGAAGGACGCCGTCATCGACGATTTCGCCAATCGCCTACGTTGCGGAAAAGGCGCCAGCGCTGCGGCCAGCTTTCTTTCTCCCCGTTTGCGGGGAGAAATGCCTGGCAGGGCAATGAGGGGCAGCGCCGGCCAATGCTGCGAAGCTACTTCATCACCTTCCCATCGACTCCAAACCGATAGGTCTTCGCCGAATCCGGCGTCGCATAAAGCGTGGCACCCGGCTCCGCATTGTAGACACCGAAGATGCGCACCGTGATCAGCCCGGCCTTTTCGCAGTCGAGATAGAGATTGGTGTCGGCGCCGAGGTGCTCGGCATGCACCACCGTGCCCTTCCAGGCTCCCGATTTCGTGTCAACGGTCAGGTGCTCGGGCCGGACGCCGATGGTCTTGGCCGTCTCGCCCAGTCTCGCGCCGTCGATGAAATTCATCTTCGGTGAGCCGATGAAGCCGGCGACGAATTCGTTCGCCGGCGAATTGTAGAGCTCCATCGGCCCGCCGATCTGCTCGATCCGGCCCGCATTGAGCACGACGATCTTGTCGGCCAGCGTCATCGCTTCGACCTGGTCGTGGGTGACGTAGATCATCGTCGCTTTCAGCCGGCGATGCAGCTGCGCGATTTCCAGCCTGGTGTTGACGCGTAGCGCGGCATCGAGATTGGACAAAGGCTCGTCGAAGAGAAAAAGCTTGGGTTCCCGCACCACGGCGCGGCCGATGGCGACGCGCTGGCGCTGGCCGCCCGAGAGTTCCGCCGGCCGCCTCTCGAGATAGGGCTCCAGCGACAGCATCGTGGACGCAATGCCGATGCGGCGGTCGATCTCGGCCGCCGGCGTGCTGGCCTGCTTCAGGCCGAGACCCATGTTGTTCTTCACCGTCAGATGCGGGTAGAGCGCATAGGTCTGGAACACCATGGCGATGCCGCGCTTGGCCGGTGGCGTAACGGAGACGTCGTCGCCGTCGATCACCACGCGGCCCGAAGTCGAATCCTCCAGCCCGGCAATGACCCTGAGCAAGGTCGACTTGCCGCAGCCGGATGGTCCGACGAAGACGACGAACTCGCCGTCCGTCACTTCGAGGTTGATGCCCTTCAGCACCTCGACCGGCCCGAAAGCCTTCTTCACATTCTCGATCTTCAGCGAGCCCACGGCGTCGTCCCTGTTCTAGAGTTTGATGGCGGCGCCGCTGCGCACGCTCTCGTCGGCGGCAAGGCAGACGGCGAGCGACTTCACCGCGTCGTCCATATGCCTGTTGAGATCGAGATCCTCGCGGATCGCCTTGAGCACAAAGGCCTGCTCGAGATCGCACAGGTCCTGGTGGCCCGGCTCGCCTTCCATCGACAGCATCTCGTCGGGCCTGGCGAACTTGCCGTCGGCTCCGGTCGCGGCACTATGCAGGCGGATGGTCGAGGTCTTGGTGTGGGTGTCGATATCGTCGGATTTGACACCTTCCTTCATGACGATCGATACGCAGCCGTTCGGTGAGATCACGTCCTTCACGAAGAAGGCGGTCTCCGAGATCATCGGCCCCCAGCCGGCCTCGTACCAGCCGACGGAGCCATCATCGAACAGCACCTGCAGGTGGCCGTAATTGTACATCGAGGGCGCGACCTCTTCGGTCAGCCGCACCCCCATGCCGCGCACCTCGACCGGCCTGGCGTCGGTGATCTGCAGCATCACGTCGAGATAGTGCACGCCGCAGTCGACGATCGGCGAGGTCGTCTGCATCAGCTGCTTGTGCGTGCCCCAGGTATGGCCCGAGGATTGCTGGTTGAGGTTCATGCGGAACACGTAGGGGCCGCCGAGCTTGCGCGCCTCGGCGATCAGCCGGATCCAGGACGGGTGATGGCGCAGGATGTAGCCGATCACCAGCTTTTTGCCGTTGGCCTTGGCCGCCGCGACGACGCGCTCGGCATCGGCAACCGTTGTTGCCAGCGGCTTCTCGACAAAGACATGACAGCCGGCTTCGAACGCCTTCACCGCATAGTCGGCATGGCTGTCCGAATAGGTGGCGATCGAGGCGACATCGGGCTTCTCGTCGCGCAACGCCTCGTCGAAGGAGCGCCTGATGCCGTAGCCGGAAAGCCCTTCCGGCAGCGGCACGTCGGAGCGGTTGACCAGTGCCGCGATCTCGAAGCCTGGATTGGTGTGATAGGCGAGCGCGTGGCTGCGGCCCATATTGCCGAGGCCGGCGACGACGACGCGAAGGGGTTTTTGCGAACTCACTTGACGGCTCCAGACGTGATGCCGCGGATCAGCTGCCGCGAGAAGATGACGTAGAGGATCAGCACCGGCATGATCGCCAGCGAGAGTGCTGCCAGGATGGCGTTCCAGTTGGTGACGAACTGGCCGAGGAAGAGCTGCGCGCCGAGCGTCACCGTCTTGGTCTCTTCCGACGGCGCCAGGATCAGCGGGAACCACAGATCATTCCAGATCGGGATCATGGTGAAGACCGCGACTGTCGCCATCGACGGCCTGACCAGCGGCAGCACCAGCCGGAAGAAGATCGTGTATTCCGACAGCCCGTCGATGCGGCCGGCATTCTTCAGGTCGTCGGACACCTGCTTCATGAATTCCGACAGGATAAAGACAGCCAGCGGCAGGCCTTGCGCGGTGTAAACCAGGATCAGCGCTGTCAGTGTGTTGACCAGCCCGCTCGCCACCATCAATTGCAGGATGGCGACGGTGCCGAGGCGGATCGGGATCATGATGCCGAGCGCCAGATAAAGCCCCATCAGCGTGTTGCCGCGGAAGCGATATTCCGACAGCGCGAAGGCGGCCATGGCGCCGAACAGAAGCACGAAGAACAGCGAAGCGACGGTGACGACGAGGCTGTTCTGGAAATAGTGGATGAAGTCACCCTGGCCGATGACCGTGGTGTAGCCGATCAGGTCGAACGTCTTCGGCGTCGGCGGCGTCAGCGGCTCGCCAAAAATGCCGGCGCGCGACTTGAACGAATTCATGATCACGATGATGACCGGAAACAGCGCGATCGCCGTATAGGTCAACAAGATCGCGTGGGCGCCGATAGTGCGGGGCAGCGAACGGGTTGCGGTGCTCATCTGTCGCCCCTCAGAACTGGTAGCGACGCAGGCGCGTCTGCACGAGGAAGAGGTAGACGCAGACGCCGCCGAGGATGATCAGGAACATCATGGTGGCGATCGCCGCGCCCATGTTGGGATCGCCGATTTGTAGCTGGAAGCCGAAGAAGGCGCGGTAGAGGTAGGTGCCGAGAATGTCGGTCGAATAATTCGGCCCGGCAAGCGCTCCTTGCGCGGTGTAGATCAGGTCGAAGGCGTTGAAATTGCCGACAAAGGTGAGGATCGAGATGATGCCGATCGACGGCAGGATCAGGGGCAGCTTGATCTTCCAGAACTGCGACATGCCGGTGATGCCATCGCATTCGGCCGCCTCGAGCACCTCATCGGGGATCGACAGAAGTGCCGCATAGATCAGCATCATCGGAATGCCGACGAACTGCCAGACCGAAATCAGGCTGAGCGCGGTCAGCGCGTACTCTTCCTTGCCGAGCCATGGCGTGAACAGGCTCTTCAGGCCGACAAGGTCGAGCAAATGCGGCGCCACGCCCCACAGCGGCGACAGGATCAGCTTCCAGGCGAAGCCGACGATGACGAAGGAGAGGATGGTCGGCACGAAGATTGCCGTGCGGTAGAATGCGGAGAACCTCAGCCGCGGGCTGGACAGAAGTGCCGCCAGCAGGACCCCGATCGGGTTCTGCACCAGCATGTGGATGATGAAGAACCAGACGTTGTTCCGGAGCGCATTCCAGAAGCCCACGGACCAGTTAGGGTCGCCGAATAGGGTGCGGAAGTTTTGCAGCCCGATGAAGACCTGATGTTGCTCGATGTTGCGGAACAGCGACAGCTGCAGCGTGCCGGCCAGCGGCAGGATCATGATCGCCGTATAGACCAGCACCGCCGGCGCCAGGAAGATGCCGATGTGCCAGCGGAACGGTCGTTTGTGTCGTGTTTGTGCGGCCATGAGTTCGGTCCCCGCCGTCTCTCGGTTCCAGGTGATGCGATGCTCGATGATGCCTCGATGCACGGCCCGCATCCAAGAATGGAGGCCTGCGACACGTCAGCTTCGCCTTCCCCGCAAAGCGAGGAAGGCTGAGAGGCAGGGCCGACAATCGCAATCTCAAAACAGACGCTTCTCGAATGCCGGCCGGGCATTTGCCCGGCCGGCCCGTTGCCTGAGCTCTTACTTTGCCGGCTTGTACCAGCTGTCGAGACCGTCCTGCAACTTCTTGGCGGCCACTTCCGGCGTGTCGGTGCCGTTGATGACGTTGGCCGATTCAACCCAGGTCTCGTTTTCGAGGTTCGGCGTACCGCGGCCCAGGATCTGGTAGGTCGAGCGGATAGTCGACTTGCACTTGCCGCGCCAGGAGACGAATTCCTGCGCAAGCGGGTCTTCCATCTTCACCGGCGTGTTGTTCAGGCTGAAGAAGCCTGGCAGCGCGTTGGCGTAGATGGTCGCGAAGTCAGGCGAAGCGACCCAGGACAAGAAGGTCTTGGCCGCATCGGCATTCTTCGAAGCCGCGTTGAGGCCCATGCCGATGTCAGTGTGGTCGGAGATGTAGCAGGTGTCGCCGGCCTTCTCGACCGGCGGCGGGAAGGCGCCCATCTTGAACTGCGCCTGGGTGTTGAACAGTGCTATCTCCCACGAGCCGGCCGGGTAGATGGCGGCGCGGCCGAGCGTGAACAGGTTCTGGCTATCCGGGTAGGTCTGCGCCTCGAAGCCGTCGCCAAGATAAGGCTTCCACTTGGCAAGTTCTTCATACGGCGCCACCCAGTCCTTGTCGGTCAGCTTCTGCTCGCCCTTGATGAGCGCTGTCCGGCCATCCTCGCCTTTCCAGTAGTTCGGGCCGATGTTCTGGTAGCCCATGGTCGCTGCTTCCCAGAGATCCTTGGTGCCCATCGCCATCGGGATGTAGGTGCCGTCGGCCTTGATCTTGTCGAGCGCGGCGAAGAATTCGTCGCGAGTCTCCGGCACCTTGATGCCGAGCTTGTCGAAGGCGTCCTTGTTGTAGATGAAGCCGTGGATGACCGAGGCCATCGGCACGCAGAACGTCGCCTTGCCGTCGTCGGTCTGCCAGGCGGCCTTGGCCACGGGGGAGAAATTCTCCATGCCGGGCAGCGCCGACAGATCGGCGAGGTTGCCCTTCTGGTAGAGCACCAGCGACTTGTCGAACGGGCGGCAGGTGATCAGGTCTCCCGCCGAGCCGGCGGCGAGCTTGGCGCCCAGCGCCGCGTCGTACTCGGTCGGCGCCGACGGTGCGAACACCACCTTGATGCCGGGGGTCTTGGCCTCAAAAGCCGGGATCAGCTTGTCTTTCCAGATGGCAAGGTCGTCGCCGCGCCAGCTTTCGATGTTGAGCGTTACGTCGTCGGCATAGGCCACCCCGGCGGTGCCGAGAATGCTGGTGCCGAGAAGAAGGGCCGTCAGTAGTTTCGTTGTCATGCTCAGTCTCCCTGTTGACCTTTTTCAGGTTCGGTTTTGAGAACAGAGGCTTTCGCGCCCTTGTTCCCCTCGATCGCGGAAAGCGCCGGCCGCAGTTTCCGGCCGGTCCTTTCCAGTATCTTCTCAGCCGCATCGGCGTTGGCGGCGCCGGCGGCGAGCAGAATGGCTGTCTTGACGACGCCGCCGCTCTTTTCGAGCAGCCGCACCGCATCGTCCCTGCCGCGCCCGCTGATGGCGGCGACGATGCGTGCCGCGCGATCGCGCAGCTTGATGTTGTCGGCGGTGAGATTGACCATGTAGCCGTCATGGACATGGCCGAGATGGATGGCGGTGAGCGTCGACAGCATGTTGAGCGCGATCTTCTGCGCCGTGCCGGCGCCCATGCGGGTCGAGCCGGCAATGATCTCCGGCGGCGTCTCGAGCAGGATGGCGACATCCGCCAGCTTGAGCAGCGGCGTGTCCTTGTTGTTGGCGATGGCGATGGTCGCGGCACCCCGGCTGCGCGCATCCTCCAGGGCCCTGACCGCATAAGGCGTCGAGCCGCTGGCCGAGACGGCGATCAGGCAATCGCCATTGCCGATACCGGCACCAGCGACGGCCGCCGAGGCCTCTTGGGTGTCGTCCTCCGGTCCACCGGCCAGTGTCTTGAAGGCTTCGTCGCCGCCGGCAATCAGGATGGCGATCCGATCGCGCGCTATGCCGAACGTGCCCGGCAGTTCCAGGGCATCGGCCAATGCCATCAGGCCCGAGCTGCCGGCCGCCGCATAGGCAAGCTTGCCGCCACTGGCCAGCTGGCCGGCGATGATCTCAGCGGCCTTGGCAATAGCGGGAATGGCGCCGCGCACGGCCCTGGCGGCCTCGATCTGTGCGTCGGCCAAAAAGGAAAGGATGGCGTCCGGGGCCTGGATGTCCAGTCCCTCGGCATTCTGGTGATGCGCTTCCGTGCGCTTCTCGGCCATCCAATTCCCTCCAACTCACAAAACAATACCAAAAAAATACCACTTGTCCACACGCATTAACGAATTCATTGCTCAGAAATTGGACCGCCGGCAAAATGTGCTGATTTTTCAATAAAATACGCCTTAATCTTTTTGAAACCGAAATTAACTCTTGGCTATTGGTATTTTATTGGTATTATTTGCCCGGAGGAGAAATCGCGTGAATTTCGTGCTTGGCATCGATGGCGGCGGCACCAGCTGCAGGGCAGCCCTTGCAACAGCGGGCGGCATGGTCGTCGGCCGCGCCAAGAGCGGCGCCGCCAACATCCGCACCGATCTCACCGGCGCCCGGACCAACATCGTCGAGGCGGCACGGCAGGCCTTTATCGCCGCCGGACAGGATCCGGAACTGATCCCGCAGACGCCAGCCATTCTCGGTCTTGCCGGCGCCAATGTCGGCACCTACAGGCAGCAGCTCGAAGCGATCCTGCCGTTCAGCCAAAGCCGCGTCGAGACCGATGCCGAGATCGCGCTGGAGGGCGCGGTTGGCTCCGGCGACGGTGCCATGGCCATCCTCGGCACCGGCACCGCCTATATGGCGCGCAAGAACGGCACGTCGCGCGCCATCGGCGGCTGGGGTTTCCAGGTCGGCGACCAGGGCAGTGGCGCCCGCATCGGCCGCGACCTGCTCGAACAGACTCTGCTTGCCTATGACGGCATTCGCCCCGCCTCGCCCTTGACGGACGCCATGCTCGCCGTCTTCCGCAACAATCCCGAGGACGTGGTCGAGTTCACCACCAATGCCAAGCCCGGTGATTTCGGCGGCTTCGCGCCCAAGGTCTTCGATCACGCCGCCAAGGGCGACATCGTCGCCAACTGGATCCTCGACAAGACAATCGCCGATGTCGAGGCCTCGCTCGGCGCGCTCGATCTCTCGGGCGGTGCCCCGCTCTGCCTGCTCGGCGGGCTGGCGCCGCTCTATGCGCCGCGCCTGTCGGCGCGCTACCAGGCGCTGCTCAAGCCGCCGCTCGACGATGCGCTGGGTGGCGCGGTGCAGATGGCGGTGCGCATCTTCGCCAATGCCGCGGAGACGGCCGGATGAACGCCGCCGACCAGATCTTCGCCATGCTGAAAGAGTCGTCGCAAAGCGGTGCGCCGCTCTACCTGCAGCTCAGGAAGAGCATCGAGGACGCGGTCAATCGCGGCCTGATCGGACCCGGCGACGCGCTGCCGTCCGAACGCGACATTGCCAGCAAGGCCGACATTTCGCGCGTTACCGTGCGCAAGGCGGTGCAGGATCTGGTCAAGGGCGGCATTCTCGTCCAGCGCCACGGCTCCGGCACTTTCGTTGCGCCGCGCATGGAACGGGTCGAGCAGTCGCTGTCGCGGCTGACCTCGTTCACCGAGGACATGGCACGGCGCGGCATGGCGGTGCGTTCGGCCTGGCTCGACCGCGGCCTCTATGCGCCCTCGCCCGACGAGATGATGGTGCTCGGCCTGTCGTCGAGCGAACTTGTGGCGCGCGTGGCGCGCCTGCGCATTGCCAACGACACGCCACTGGCGATCGAACGCGCCTCGCTGTCGGCCAGCGTGCTGCCCGACCCGGAGGCAATAGGCTCGTCGCTCTACGCGGCACTGGAAATATCCGGCAATCGGCCGGTGCGGGCGGTGCAGCGCATCTCCGCCGCCAATCTCGGCGACAGCGACGCGCGCCTGCTCGAAGTGCCACCGGGCATTGCCGGACTGCATATCGAACGTATTTCCTATCTGGCGAGCGGCAAGGTGATCGAATTCACCCGCTCAATCTACAGGGGCGACGCCTATGATTTCGTCGCCGAACTCCGGCTGAGCGGGCCGGGCGAGGAGGGCCGGCCATGAGCGCAACATCAACCACCCATATGCGGCGCGAGATCGAGGAGATCCCGGAAGCCACCGCCCGCCTGCTCGACGGCTCGGCGGCGGTGTTGACCGAAGCCGGGCGTGGCATCCGCGAGCGCGACCCGAGCTTCGTCGTCACTGTGGCGCGCGGCTCGTCCGACCACGCCGCCACCTTCATGAAATACGCCGTCGAGCTGACCGCTGGCCTTGCCGTCGCTTCGGTCGGCCCATCGATCGCGTCCATCTATGGCGCCAAGCTGAGGCTTGCCGGCTCTGCCTG
Organism: Mesorhizobium monacense; assembly: GCF_056781675.1. Taxonomy (NCBI): domain Bacteria; kingdom Pseudomonadati; phylum Pseudomonadota; class Alphaproteobacteria; order Hyphomicrobiales; family Phyllobacteriaceae; genus Mesorhizobium; species Mesorhizobium monacense. The sequence goes on from NZ_CM165567.1 coordinate 5,394,061, forward strand.
CCTCGCCATCTCGCAGTCGGGCAAGAGCCCCGACATCGTCGCCATGGCGCAAGCGGCAAGGGCCGGCGGCGCGCTGACCGTCGCCATCACCAACACCGCCGATTCGCCGCTGGCGCGCGCCTCGGACTATGCCATCGACATCCTCGCCGGACCGGAGCGCAGCGTCGCGGCGACCAAGACCTTCGTCAATTCCGCCGTTGCCGGTCTCGCCTTGATGGCGCATTCCACCGGTGACGATGCGCTGCTGGCCGCACTCGCCGGCTTGCCCGAGCATTTCCGCAAGGCGATCGCCTGCGACTGGATGGCGCTGGCCGGCGCACTGGAGACACCTAGATCGCTGTTCATCCTCGGCCGTGGTCCGTCTGCCGCGATCGCCAACGAGGCGGCGCTGAAATTCAAGGAAACCTGCGGCATGCATGCCGAGGCCTATAGCGCCGCCGAAGTCATGCACGGTCCGCTGGCATTGGTCGGACCGGGCTTCCCGGTGCTGGCGCTGGCTGCCCGCGATGCCTCCGAACCGTCGGTCGCCGAGGCGGCCGACAGCCTGGCGGGCAAGGGCGCGGCGGTCTTCGTGACGTCGGACAAGGCGAAGAGCGCGCTGCGCCTGCCTTATGTCGCCACCGGCCACCCGCTGACCGACCCGCTGGCGCTGATCGTGTCCTTCTATGGCTTCGTCGAAGCCTTTGCCCGTCATCGCGGCCTTGATCCGGACACGCCGCCCAATCTGCGCAAAGTGACGGAAACCGTATGAGCGACCGTTTCGCCCTGACTGGCGCTCGCATCTTTGACGGCGCCGACTGGCACGAGGATGCCGCCCTTGTCGTGCAGGGCGGTCTGGTCGAGGCCATCGTGCCTGCCGGCGCCGTTCCGTCCGACGTCATCAAAGTCGAGACCGGCGGCGGGCTGCTTGCGCCGGGCTTCGTCGATTTGCAGGTCAATGGCGGCGGCGGCGTCATGCTCAACGACCATCCTGACGTCGCCTCGATCGCGACCATCTGCCGGGCGCACGCGCCCTTCGGCACGACGGCGCTGTTGCCGACTTTAATCACCGACACGCCCGCGATCACAGCGGCGGCGGTTGCCGCAGGAGCCGAAGCCGCGCGGCAGAAGGTGCCGGGCTTTCTCGGCCTGCATCTCGAAGGTCCGCATCTGTCCGTTGCCCGCAAGGGCGCGCATGATCCGGCTCTGATCCGGCCGATGCTGGATGCCGACCAGGCGGCGCTGATCGCGGCTCGGAAAGAGCTTCCCGTCCTGCTGACGACGATCGCACCTGAATCCGTCGAGCCGTCGCGCGTTGCAGCGCTGGCCAAGGCCGGCATCGTCGTCAGCCTCGGCCATTCCGACACCGGCTACGCCAGGGCACGCGCCTTCGCCGGCGCCGGTGCGACCGTGGTCACCCATCTGTTCAACGCCATGAGCCAGGTCGGCAATCGTGAGCCGGGGCTGGCGGGAGCCGCCATCGACACCGGCACATTGTTTGCCGGCATCATCGCCGACGGCATCCATGTCGATCCTGCCACCATGGCGATTGCGCTGCGCGCCAAGCAGGGGCCCGGCAAGATCGTGCTGGTCACCGACGCCATGGCGACGATCGGCACCGACATGACCTCGTTCACGCTGAACGGCCGTACCATCTATCGCAAGGACGGCAGCCTGCGGCTGGCCGACGGAACGCTGGCGGGTGCCGATCTCGACATGATCTCGGCTGTCCGATATGTCCACCGGGTCGTCGCGCTGGAGCTCTCGGAGGCGTTGCGCATGGCCTCGCTCTATCCGGCACAGGCGATCGGCCAGTCGCACCGGCTCGGCCGCTTCGCCAACGGCACCGCGGCCGATATCGTCGCTTTGTCGGACGATCTGAATGTCAAAGGCGTCTGGATCGACGGCACTAAGGTTTTTGCGGCCGGCCCCGACATTTTGCATTAGAGTCAGAGACCCGTTGGCTTTCGTCTCAAACTGGAGACCAGCAAGTGGCCTTGGTGCAGAATTGGGTTTGGCTCGTTAATTGGGATCCGCTGATTGATCAGATCGGTCACATGGCTGGCGAGGCCCTTGACGTGGGGTTGCGCAGGATTCTCGACGACGAGCTCAAAGAGTCCGATACGGATGCATCTCCACCGCGATGGGCATCGTGCCAATTCGATGGTCCCCGACCCATTACCGCTTTGTTCGGAATTGATCAGGGAACGGACGTTTTGCTCGTTCGAATTGAGGTGCCAGACAACCTTTCTGTTCGGGCCGAGACAGTACTCGACCTGATGAAGTCTTACGCGCTTGTGGCGCCTGGCTGATCGTCCGCACCGGGTCGAACCCGATCGTTGAGAATGATTGAGTTTTAACCTCGGGGAGCGGACCGATGCACACAGTCGATTGCGTTGTTGCCGGGGCAGGTGTCGTTGGCCTCGCCGTCGCCCGCGCGCTTGCCTTGTCGGGCCGCGAGGTGCTGGTGGTCGAAAAGACGGCAGACATCGGCACCGGAACGAGTTCGCGCAATTCCGAAGTCATCCATGCCGGCATCTACTACGCGCCGGGAAGCCTTAAGGCCTGTCTCTGCGTGGAAGGACGCGAAAGGCTCTATGCCTACTGCCGCGAGCGCAACATCGGCCATGCCCGCACCGGCAAGCTGATCGTTGCCGTCGAAGCGGCACAGCTCGACAGGCTGCAGACGATCCGGGCCAATGCGCAACGCAGCGGCGTTGACGATCTCGAATTGCTGACGCGACAGGAAGCCGAAAGCCTCGAACCTCATCTGAACTGCGCTGGCGCATTGCTGTCGCCCTCGACCGGCATCGTCGACAGCCACGCGCTGATGCTGTCCCTGCGCGGCGACGCGGAAGCAGCCGGCGCTTCTTTTGCTTTCCTGACCACGGTTGCCGCGGCGGTCGCCGGAGCCGATGGGGTGCAAATCCGCACGCTCGACGCCAGCGGTGAACCGTTCGAATTGAAGGCTGGCGCCTTCGTCAACGCTGCAGGCCTTGACGCGCAGGCCCTGGCCGGGCGGATCGAGGGTTTCCCGCAAGACCTCATCCCTCAGCAATGGCTGGCGCGCGGCAACTATTTTGCGCTTTCGGGCCGTTCGCCCTTCTCGCGGCTGATCTATCCAGTCCCCGTCGATGGCGGCCTTGGCGTCCACCTGACGCTCGATCTCGGCGGCAGCGCGCGCTTCGGACCCGATGTCGAATGGATCGACCATGTCGACTATACGGTCGATCCCGGCCGAGCCGATTCATTCTACGGCGAGATCAGGCGTTACTGGCCGGGTCTTGCGGACGACGCCCTGCTCCCGGCCTATGCCGGTGTCAGGCCGAAACTGTCCGGTCCGGGCCAGCCGGCGGCCGATTTCCTGATCCAGGGCCCGGCCGACCATGGTGCCGGCCGCATTGTCAGTCTGTTCGGCATCGAGAGCCCTGGCCTGACCGCGAGCCTCGCCATCGCCGAACATGTTTTCGAGCTGTTGTATCCGAACTGACCCCGCGCAGGCTGCGATGTCCGAACCGAGTTCAGCTCATGAGCCGGCTTTCGATGGCGCGTAAAGGTCCTTGTAGGTTTCGCGCAAAAGATTCTTCTGCACCTTGCCCATGGTGTTGCGCGGCAACTCGTCGACGAAGATCACCTGCTTGGGATGCTTGTATTTGGCGATCCGTGCACCGATCGCCGCGATGATATCGGCGGCGCTGATGGCAGAGGCCGGCGCCCGCACCACGACCGCCGTGACGCCTTCGCCGAAATCCGGATGGGCAATGCCAATCACAGCGCTCTCGCTGACCCCGGCAAGCGCGTCGATCTCGCTCTCGATCTCTTTCGGATAGATGTTGTAGCCGCCGGAAATGATCAGGTCCTTGCCGCGCCCGACGATGTGCACATAGCCATCGGCATCGATCAGCCCGAGATCGCCGGTGATGAAGAAGCCGTCCTCGCGGAACTCGGCCTTGGTCTTCTCCGGCATGCGCCAATAGCCGGCAAAGACATTCGGGCCCTTCACCTCGATCATGCCAACCTCACCCTGGGCGAGCGTGCCGCCGCTGTCGGGATCGGCGATGCGCAGCGAAACGCCCGGCAACGGAAAGCCGACCGTGCCGGCGCGCCGCTCGCCATCATAGGGGTTCGACGTGTTCATGTTGGTCTCGGTCATGCCGTAGCGCTCGAGAATGGCGTGGCCGGTGCGCTCGCGCCAGGCCGCATGCGTCTCGGCCAGAAGCGGTGCCGACCCGGATATGAACAGGCGGATGTTTTTTGCCGCCTGGCCGTTGAGGCCTGCCTGCTGCAAAAGCCTGACATAGAAGGTCGGCACGCCCATCAGCACTGTTGCGCCGGGCAGCAGCGAGACGATGCGGCCCGCGTCGAATTTCTGCTCGAACAGCATCGAGGCCCCGGCCATCAGGATGACGTTGGTGGCGACGAACAGGCCGTGCGTGTGGAAGATCGGCAGCGCATGGATCAGCACGTCGTCAGAGGTGAAACGCCAGTGGTCAACCAGCACCCACGCGTTCGAAGCGAGGTTGTCGTGGCTGAGCATGGCGCCTTTCGAACGGCCGGTCGTGCCTGACGTGTAGAGGATGGCGGCGAGGTCGTCCGGCCCGCGCGCCACATCGTGGAAATCCCTCGGCTGGTGCGCTGCATGGCCGGTCAGCGAGCCATCGCCTTTGGCGCCAAGCGTGGCCACAGCGGCGCCCGATGCCTCCGCCAGCGGCCCGATATCGGCCGCCCGTGCCGGATCACAGACGACAAGCCGCGGTTCGGCATCGCCGAAGAAATAGCCAAGTTCCGCCAACGTGTATGCAGTGTTGAGCGGCAGGAACACAGCACCGGCGCGCAGGCAGGCAAGGTAGAGAAAAATGGCCTCCGGACTTTTCTCGACCTGGACGGCGACGCGGTCGCCCGGCTTGACGCCGAATTGCGAGAGCGCATGCGCCAGCTGCGCGGACTGGGCCAGCATGTCGCCATAGGTGATGGAGCGCCCTTCATCCGTCTCCATCAACCGCCGCCCAGGCCCGGGCATGCGGGCGCGGAAAGCGTCGAACAGGTGATTTCTCATGGTTTTCCCTGATATGGCGTTTTGCAGCAGCGCAAATATCAGATTTTTGGTGCGGGACGAGCAGCTATTTGCGGCCGCGCGATGCCTTGCCGGCGCCGGCCTTGGCCTGTTCGTCCTGGGCGAAGCGCTCCATGCACATGGCCGCCGTCAGGCGGTAGTGGCTGAGTAGAGCTTCGACCGCGCCGTCGGCGTCGCCATCCAGCGTGCGCTCGGCGATCAGGCGATGCTCGCCGAGATCGTCGCGTTCGATTGCCGGGCTGACCTGCGACATCAGCCGGTAGCGGGAGGCCTGATCGGAAAGCTGGTCGCAGAACCCAACCAGCCAGTGCGACCGGCAGCCTGCAATCAGCGCCCTATGGAAGGCGCGATGCAGCTTCTCCCAGTCCGGATTGTTCGACGAGGGCTCGTCCGGCAGGCGGCGCGGGGCGCGCGCCAGGCGATGCAGCGCCAGCACCAGCTGCTCTTCCCATTCCGCCGTGCGGTGGGCGATCGATTCGCGAAGCGCCCGCTCTTCCAGCCAGCAGCGCGTGCGGGTCAACTCCTCCAGTTCCTCGGCGCTGACCGGCATGAGGAAGAAGCCACGCTGGTCGTGGCGGCCGAGCAGACCTTCCGAGGCGAGACGGTTGAGAGCTTCGCGCACGGGCGAAGCCCCGGCGCCATACCGCGAAACCACCCACTCGACCCGAAGCTTGCTTTCGGTTTCGAGCACGCCACGCAGAAGATCGTCGCGTAGCTGATGATAGACCGTGCTGGCGAGGGTGCCCTTGGGTCCGGCCCCTTCATCGCCCAGATCGGCGGTTCCGTATGTCAATATAGCTCCTGTTGCCTGCTTGGGCCCGTTGTGGATTCTTGTGTCAAAGCAGCATTGATCCCGTACGCGTACTATACCGCGCCCTGCTTTCGACCCTCAAGCAGAAGATGGCGGTATTCGACTTAAAGAGGAGAGATGGTAGTACCCCATCCGCCAATGTAACTATTGTCAGGAAAATCTCTTTGTCCCGAAGAAACCAGCGCGCGCCGAACAAGAGGCGTTTGGCGCGTTTCCTTTGCCGTTACAATCGGAAGTTTGGCGACCAAGCCCGTGCCTGGCCTAGCATTTCGGGTTCATCGTCAGGGCCGGCTGAAGCTGTCGAATCTTGCTGCAATCGATTTCAGACGGCGGCGCGGTCCGCTGCCGTCCTGATCGCCTCGATGTTTGCCCGATAGGCTTCGACGCTGCCGCCCTTGAAGATGGCCGCACCCGCGACCAGCACGTCGGCGCCGGCAGCGGTGACCAGCGGCGCCGTCTCCGGCGAGACGCCGCCGTCGATCTCGATCCGGATCGGGCGCTTGCCGATCATCGCCTTGACCCGCTTCACCTTGTCGACAATAGCAGGAATGAAGGCCTGGCCGCCGAAACCGGGATTGACGGTCATGATCAGGATCAGGTCGAGCCGGTCGAGCACATATTCGATCGCGCTTTCGGGCGTCGCCGGATTGAGCGACACGCCCGCTTTCTTGCCGAGGTTCCTGATCGTCTGCAGCGAACGGTCGAGATGCGGCCCGGCCTCGGCATGCACGGTGATGCCGTCGCAGCCGGCTTCGGCGAAGGCGGCCAGAAAGGGATCGGCCGGCGCGATCATCAAATGGCAGTCGAAGAAGGCCTTGGTGCGGTTGCGGATCGCCTTGACCACCGGCGGGCCGAAGGTGATGTTGGGCACGAAATGGCCGTCCATCACGTCGAGATGGATCCAGTCGGCGCCGGCCGCCGCGACGGCCTCGACCTCGTCGCCGAGCTTCGAGAAATCCGACGCCAGCACCGATGGCGCGATCAGGGTCTTTTGAGCCATGTCCGCTTCCCGTTCTTGGAACCCGCTCCCGCCCTAACGCATCGGCCCGAAAATCGGAACCGATTTTCGGAAAGCACGATGCGTAGATTCAAAAGTGTTAGAGCGTACTTTGTGCGTCCAAATGGACGCACGTCGCTCTAATGGTCCCGGCGCTGCTTGTCGACAGGAATCCGGCGCCGATGCGTTCTCCACACAGAGAGAGGGAGGCAGCCATCGGCCGCCTCTCTCCTACATTTGCGTCAGGATTTCAGTTCACCAGCCGCCGCAGCTTGGCCTGTCCCTGCAGAAACGGCTTGGCCTTGCCTTGCTTCAACTTCTGCAAGTCGGTCACGCTCGGCTTGGGCACGCAATGTCCACGCACCAGCTTTTCGGTTGTCCGGCAGCCAGTGGTGATGATCGCATCCTTCACGCACGCCTTGCCGATCAGATGGTAGCCGCGTTTGCAGTCGATGACGACGGGAGGCTTGCGCACGCATTTGCCGTTGATGCGCAGTTCGTCGCGCCTGCATTTGTCGGCGATCACCGGGTTCTTCACGCATTTCAAGCCAAGCTGACGATAACCGGGCAGGCAGTGGATGCTGACACCGATGCACCTGCCGTTGACCAGCTTTTCGGTGCTTTTGCATGCGGCAACGATCGGCCTGTCGATGCATTTTCTACCCACCTGTTTCTGGCCGGGCAGGCATTTGCGGCCGGGATCGACGACGACTGGTGGCAGTCTCGGCTTGCCGAAGTCCGGGCGCGTGCTCGAGACGAGATCGTCGGCTTCCGGTTCGAAGGTGCGCTTTATGCAGGTGAAGTCCTCCTTGTCCGTATCGACGGTGGCGATGGAGCCGTCCTGCTTGATCTCCTGCAGCGTGCACTGGATCGAGCGGGTTCTGACGATGCTGAGATCGTGTGCCGCGCTCGCCTTGAACACGCCGCCATCGTTGAAGGCGACCTTGGTTCCCGTGAAGAATGCGCCGTTCGAGCAACTGATCCGGTAGTGGAACGCGCCAGGCTCGTCACGGCTCACTTCGAATGCGACCTGGCCCTTGCGTGGGCACAGTTTCTTTCCTCCGGCGCTATCGGAAACAGCGACCTCGCCTTGCCAGCCAGTCTGCGCCGGCGGGTTGTCGGGATCGGTCTGCGGTGCGTCGGTGAAGCCACCGCCGCCGGCGCCGGTGCAATGCACCGTGATGTCCTTCCAACCGTCGAAGGGTTCGAACGGACCATTGCCGACGATTTCGGTCTTGTACTGGAAGTAGGCCGTGGCACCGACATTCTCCCATTTCTCGTAGGTCGCGAAATAGCCGTTCTTGGCCGCGTCGTAAGACGCCCACGCCTGCTTGAACTCGGAGCTGATCGCTCCGCCGTCCTTCTGTCTCCAGATGCGCATCGAGACCGGCCCAGCCTGGTTGGCCTGCGCCCGGCTGGTGACCTTCAGCGAGGGGCAGACCGTGCCGGGCGTCGAGCCCGGTTGATTGGACTGGTAGGTGGTCAAGAACAGCTTGACGTTGTCGACCTCGAACTTGCCGAAATCGGTGGCGATGTCCTGGACCGTGGGCTTGATCACAGGGTCGCAGACGATTTGAACCTGGAATGTGCCATGCTCGGCGTAATGGGAGTCGAAAAGCGGATAAGGCCAGCTGCCCTGCTGGACTTCGGCCACGGCATTGTCCATGTCGAGCGCCTTGTCGGTAAGCGCCGTGAAGCTGGCGTGAAAGGTGTGGTTGAACGTATAGGATTTCGTCGGTCCGTCGGCCTGCAGGTGCTGGTTGCACTTGGCGATGATCTGGTCGCCATAGGGCACGACGGCAATGCCGGTGTCGGACGACAGCGGTATTTTGGACGGGTCAAAGGCGAAGTTTTCCTGGTGGTCGTAGTCGCGGCTGACTGGCGCGTCGCTCCAGATCGGCGGAAACGGGCCGCATTGGCCGGGTCCGCAGACGCCGAGTGCGACGCCGACATCCTGAACATAGCCGGGCCAGCGTGTGTTGATCTTCATGTGGCCCCAGAACTGGACGGTGCCGCTCTTCAGCGTATCCCATTTCTGTTTGTCGCTCGAAACGACATGGAGCGTGGTGTTGACGCTCTGCGTGTCGAAGGACATCGACTTGATGTTGGCCTGTTCGGCGAAGGCAGAGGTGGTGGCTAGTCCGGCTGCGAGCAAGGCAACGGTCGCAACCGTATTGCGAAAGGCGTGGCTGACTGAAGACATATCTCTCTCCTGAAGTGTTCCTTCAGGCGTTGGTCGCCGCTTGCCGCATCAAGGTTCACGCAATCGATCAAGCCAACGAAAAACCCCGCCGGATTGCTCCGGCGGGGTTTGGTCTTTTGGTGCCCAGGATTACGGCTTGGAGTTCAGGGTGGCCGGATCCTGCTGGTCCACCTGCGGCGTGCGCCTTGGCAGGACCTGCTGGAGGATGTTCGGATTGAGCAGCAGGTTCGGGTTGATCTCCGGCTGCCTGCGGACGCAGTTCGGATACCGTCCCACGGTGCCGGCCGGGCAGCGCCTGATGATGATCGGCTGGCACTGGCCGTTGATCAGCTGCGAGCCGGGCGCGCATTCCTGCCGAACCTTGCGGCAGGCGCCGTCGCGGACCTCGGTGCCACGCGGGCAGACACATTCGCCGCGCTTGTTATGCACCTGGCCGCGGATGGTGCACTGCTCCAGCTGGGGCTTCTTCTGCCGGCAGGCACCATTGCGGATCTCCGTACCCTTCGGGCAGACGCAATTGCCGTTGGAGTCGTGGACCTGGCCGCGGATCGTGCACTGCTCCGGCTTTGGCCGGACCGGACGACAGGCACCATTGCGCACCTCAGTTCCTTTCGGGCAGACGCAATCGCCATTGGCGTTGTGGACCTGGCCGCGAATGGTGCACTGCTCCGGTTTCGGCCGGATCGGCCGGCAGGCACCATTGCGCACCTCAGTCCCCCTCGGGCAGACGCAATCGCCGTCGGCGTCATGGACCTGGCCGCGAATGGTGCACTGCTCGGGCTTCTGCTTGTCCCGCACGCAGGCATTCGCATTCCTGTCGAGATGCGTGCCGGCGGGGCAGCGGCAGTTGCCGTCCGCTGTCGGGACCGAACCGGGGATGGTGCAGCCCTGCGTGACCTTCACGCAGGCACCATTCTCAAGCCCGGTTCCGCGCGGGCAGATGCAACGTCCGTCCTCGGTGCGGATCTGGCCCTTCAGCAGGACGCAGGGCTTCGGCTTCGGGTCGGTGATGACACCGCCGCCGGGCGAGCACTGGCCGTTTCGGAAGGTGGTGCCGGGCGGGCAGACGCACCTGCCGGCATCGTTCATGACGAAGCCTTGCGAGCATTCCTTCTCCACCTCGTTCTTGATGATGAAGGGATGGCAGGCATAGGCCTTGCCGCGATCGCCCTGGATATTGGCCTGATTGCCGGAAAGCACGTCGCCGCCGCCTTGCACCCGCGTGTCGGGAGACAGGACGCCAACGCAGTTCTGACCGTTCACCGTGCCCTGCAGATTGGCCAGACGACCGTCGTCGGGAATGACCACGGTGACAGCGTGCACGTGGCTTTCCCCGGCGCCGAGCGTCAGGTCGGCGACGCAGGACAGAGGTAGCGTTGCCGGTTCCGGCGAGCAGCCGAAGGGCGGTTCGATCGAGGTGATCGCAACGCCTTCCAGCCTGCCTAGGCCTTCCACGCCGACCGCATCACCGATGCGGACCGGACCTGAGAAGGGGGTCGTCCCGTCGTTCGTGATGGTGATCTCGAACGTGCAGGGCCGACCGGGCTGGCACTCGCTGTCGCCGGTCTTCTCGACACGGATGGTCGAAACACCGCCGCCCTTGGCGCAAGCCTGGCCGATCGGATAGACGATGTCGTCTCCCGGCGCCGGCCCGTAGGAGCCGCGCGCGCAGTTCTCGAACTCGCCATTGGCCGAGACCGTCACGTCGAAATGCCTTGAGGTTCCGGGCGTCATCACGGCGCCGGGAATCTGGCACGACAGCGCATTGGCGGGGACTGGCCCGCAAGCCCATTCCGCGCCGTCGGGCGTGACGGTCTGGATCTGGACCGGCGCGCCGCCAGCCACCAGCGTGGCGGCATCGTTGACCCGCACCGGACCGGTGGGGGCAGCGGTGCCGAGGCTGATGACGGTGATGCGGCACGAGATGACCGCGGCACCAGCGAGCGAACCGTTGCACACTTTGGTGATGCGCAGAGCCGGCTTGCCGCCATTGGGATGACGGAAGCGTTCCTTGGCGCAGGCCTTGTTGTTGGTGAGGTCGACCTCACCGGGGATGGGCTTCACCGCCGCGCAGTTCTCGACGGTGTCCGACTGGTAGCCGGCCGGCATCACTGCCTTGACGACGATCGGCGTCGAGGCGCCCGGCATCAGCACGATGCCGGCATTGTCGCAGCGGAACTGGCCGGGGCCGTTCGGTCCGCATGTCCAGGGCGGGCTCGGGCCGAAGGTCGAGGATGCCGGCGCGCCGCCAGGATAGCTGTCGATCACCGTCAGCGGCCCATTATAGGGGACGCTGCCGTTGTTGATGATGTCGATCACGAAGTAGCAGATGCCGTCGGGCGTGCAGACCGGGATGCGGGCACGCTTCTTCAGGATCAGGTCGACCTTCTTCTCGACCGGCGGCCGGCATTCCGGGTCGCGGTCGCCACGCCGACAGATCGGGATCGAGGCGCAGCCGCGATCGTTCTGCTGGCTGCCGAACAGCGGCTTGCCGCTGGCGCCATAATTGTAGGTGGCGCAGTTGCGTAAAGCACCGCCTTGCCAGCCCCCGGCCGGCTTGAAGCCGAGCTTGAGGTCGACGGAGGCCCCCGGGTTGAGCGTGGTCACCGGATAGGTGCACGTCATCGGCGTTGCTCCGGGCACACAGACCCAGGGCGGATTGGGCCCTGAATCCAGCGTTGAACCGGCCGGCAGCGTCACCTCGTCGAGGACGATCTTGCCGTGATAGGGCGCGCCGCCGACATTGGTGACCCTGATGGTGAAGTCACAGCCGCCACCCATCGTGCAACGCGTCACGTCGGCGCGCTTCTCGACCTTGAGGTCCGGCTCCTTTTCGGGCGGGCATCTGAGGTCACGCGGAATGACGATGTCGATGGTCTGCGTGCAGCACAGGCCCCAACCCTCTTCCGGCCCGGCATAGGTCTCGATGCCGGTGACGATGAGGTGGATGACGTCGCCGGGCGATGCGCCGACGATCTTCCAGTTGAGCACACCGCCGCCCGCCGGCACCAGTTGCGTGTCGGGAATGATGGTGATGCCGGGTGTCGTCGTCGAAACCTGCACCCACTTGCCGCCCATCTCCGGGCCAACCGGCATGTGGTAGATGAAGGCGCCGCCTCCGGGCACGCAATCGACCTTGCCGCGCTCCACCTTGAAGCATTCCTTGCCGGGAGGTGGCGGCGGCGGGTTGCACTTGGTCAGGTCGATCCTGATCGAGGTCTTTTCGCCGGTGAGGAAATCGCCATCATCCGGCTTGCTCGGATCCTGCGACGGGATGACCTTCGCGGTGCCTGGTCCGGCGGTCACCGTGATCAGACCCTGGTTGTCGACGATCGTCGGCGCGGGAAACGCCGCATGATCGATCTTGGCCGTGATGAGGAAATTTATGATGCGCTCGTTCGGAGCCCCGACGCCGTCGAGATCGGCGGCGGAAATCCGGAAATCGGAAACCGTCGCCGTGTCGTTCGGATCTGCCGAGGTGCTGATCGTGGCACCCGGCAGCGGGCCGCCGGACGAATCCGTTCCGTCGCCGGACACATTCACGTTGACGATCTCAAGGCCGTGCGGAAGCTGGTCCTTGAAGTCGACCCTGACCTTTTTCAGTCTGGCCACGAAGCTTGGATCGGCAAAGCCCTGCGGATCGCCGCGCAAGCCGAAGCTCAGGGAATAGACGACGTAGTCGCAGCCTCTTTGAGTGCCTTTCTTGGTGAAGAAGGGCACGATCCGGTCGGGCCTCGGATTGATGACGCGCGAACTGTCAAGGTCGAGCCTAAGCTCCGGGCTGATCGGGACAGCGTCTTGCGCGAAGCCTTGTGCTGGCGTCAGCATGGCGACCGCGATACCGGCCGCCATCAGCCAGCGCGCGCCGCGCCTGGCGAGTGACAGGGGTTTCATGATCGTCTCCATGACGGTTGGTTGCGTGCTTGTCGCGAGCGGGGAAAGTGCGAGATTCATCATCTTTCCCTCCTCACGGTTCGCAGCTGACGGCTGGCGTTCTGAGCGGCACGGTCATCTTGCAGCAAGGGAAGTAGCCGCCCTTGTCGCGGTCGGACTGCCTGTAGAAGCAGAGCCCGACATTGACGGTGTCGCCCGGATAATGGCCGGTGATGTTGATCGTGTAGGGCGCGCCGGGCGCATGCGACATGGGTGAAGTCACCCCGACGCCTGGCGTCCTGGACGAAGCCTTGATCGAATCGCCACCAAAGCCCGCATGGTCATGGAGGTAGAGATCGGCCTCGAGGCCGGAGGGCGTGCAGAAATACTGGACGTCCTCGACATCGAGACAGGGAGGCAGATCGCCGGGCGGTGGGAAGTCCGGCGGATAGAACGGTGGCAGATAGCCGCCCGGAATCTCCTCATAGTAGCCGGCACGGCCCTCGCAGGGGCGCCAGACCTCGACGTCGCCGACATGGCCTTCCACCTCGGGGTCTTCGAAATAGCCGTCGAAGTCGACGAACCAAGAGCCGAAAGGCGGCACGTTGGCCGGCTTGACCAGCGGCGTCGGCGTGATCTGCACGCCGTGCACGGCGGACGGCCCGCCCGCGGCGAGCTGTTCGGCCAATGCCGGATTGTCGCGCAGTTTGTCGCCAGTGTTGACCAGCGTGTCGGCGCAGGAGCGGGTGTCCAGATTGCCGTCCGCGTCATAGCCATATTGCAGGTCCAGGCCACCGGCCGACTGCCGGTTGCCTTGCGGGAAGCCGACCGCATATTCCTGCGGCTCTTCCACCCAGACCGATTCCGTCGCCGGATCGTCCGGATTTTCGCGCCAGTAGCGGATGACCTCGCCTTTGCCGGAATCGGCGAACTGGCTGTAGTCGTAGCGGTTTTCCACCGGGCCGCGCTGCGCCAGGTACATGAAGCCTTGGTTGTCGAAAGCGATGTCGGTGACGGCGTAGTCCTTGTCGGCCTTGACCGTCAGCTCCCAGCGCGGATCGCCGGCGAAGCTGCCGTCGCGGGCAACGCCCACCGACCAGATCTCAGCCTTCTCACCGACCGAGTAGTAGACCCGGCCACCATGATAGGCGACGGACCAGACGCGGCGTTCGTCTTGCGTGTAGCCCCAGCTGTCGGGGTCTTCACTGTCGAAGGCAGCACCCTGGATGTCCATCACCGCGCCGTCGTCGGCGACAGGGGCGAGCCCGTGCGCCGGGCGCCCGGCAACGCCGTGGTCGAAGCTGTCGATCAGCGCGCCGTTGGCGTCGATGCGATGGATGAGGCCGGTGTCGAGGTCGCTGGCGAAGAACTGGCGGTGGATGGCGTCGAAGCTGATGTCGCCGACGCCGGGACCGCTGTTGGTGTCGATGTCGGCGAATTTGGACACGGCGCCGGTGACGCCGTCGATCTTCCAGATCGTGCCGGGACCACCGCCGTTTTCGATGCCGAACTGGCCGTCCATGAAGGTGGCACCTGCCGTGCCGCGGCGTTGCCGTTCCGGCCGTCCGTCGGCGTCTTCGTCCGGGGTGACGATGCGGATGCCGTGCAGCGAGGTGGCGCCAGCATAGAGGTTTGGAATGCCCGATGGAACGCCGTCGCGCACGCCGTCGTCATAGGCCAGCGCGAACACCTGGCCGACCTGCTCGGCCGTTACCTCGAAGGGCGGCGGCGTGTAGACGAGCTGGCCCGAGGCCGGTCCGCCCAGCCCTGAAACGTCGAAAACGCGCAAAGTTGCGCGCGTGGTATCGATGAAGGTTTCGTCGACCGGATCGACGCCTGGCGGCAGGCCTTCCTCGAAGCCGGGAATGATGGTGCCGGAAAATCCGGTCACCGCCATCGAACCGGGATAGATGATCTGGGTTTCCTGTGCCTGGGCAGGGCCGCCCAGCCACAGGCTGGCGGTCAGCGCCAATGCCAGCAAAGCGCTGGCGGTCTGCCCCGCGCGGCGCAAGCGGCCGGCGCGAGAGGGCACGAACGAGCCGTGATCGCAAGACATGACATTCCCCCCACAGGATACGGGAGAAACGTCCGGAGTTGCCGCGCGAATCAGGGCAAGGCGCGGCGTTCCGTCACGTTCGTCCCTGATCGAATTGTCTGCTTTCCTCATAGTCACGATACGCCGGCTCTTACGCAGGGTCAACGGAATCAGCGGAAAGCCCAGCGCATCGACCCCGTCCCGAAGGCGATGGTCGCGCTGAGCTCCTGTTGTTCCCGGAGACCGTGGAGCCTCTGGGTGTCTGGTCATGGGGGGCTTCCTTTCCGGGCCGCACCATGCGGCACCTCACGTCAGTCGCGGACGGAGGCGGAAAGGTTCATTGGCCGGGAGGAACGGCTGGGTCGCAGAGGTTGATCGAAGTGACTGACGGCAAGACGCCGTCATGGCGCATCGGCGCAAATGACGAAGGGTTTCACCAGGTCCAGTCACCCCTGCCCAGCACCGACACTGCCTCGACGATGCGGGTGAAGCTCACACGAGCCCGGCCGACCGTGTGCCTGGCCCGGAGATAGCCATGCACCAGCCCCGGCTCCTCGAACCAATGAGCTCGCCCGGCGGCAGCAAGGATGCGGTCGCGATAGGCCTCGCCGTCGGACGACAGCGGGTCGCATTCGGCGGTGATCAGCACGGTCGGCGGCAGGTTGGCGAAATCGGCGTCGGCGAGCGGCGACAGGGTGATGTCTCCGGTCCGATCCACGCCGCCGGTGCGGATGTGCTTGTAGAATTCGATATCGCGCACCGTCAGCATCGGCGCCTCGGCATGCGTCACATAGGAGCCCTTCGAACGGTCGCCGAAAAGGCCTGCATAGATCAGCACCTGGCCGATCGGTCTTTTGACGTGGCCGCGCGTCGCATGACTGACGGCGGCGCAGAGATTGCCGCCGGCGCTGTCGCCGCAGAGCAGGACCGGGCATTTGTAGGCGGCCGCAGCCCATTCGAAGGCGCCCAATACGTCATCGAAGGCGGCGGGGTGCAGATGCTCCGGCGCCAGCCGGTAGTCGACCGACACCACCTCGTAGCCGGTACGGGCGCAAAGCTCGGCGCAGACATCGTCATGGCTGTCCAGTCCGCCGAGGATGAAGCCGCCGCCATGGACATAGAGTACCATCGCAGCATTGTTCGGCGTCGCGTTGCGGTAGACGCGGATCGGGATATTGTGCGCTGGTAATGCAATGGTGGTGGTTTCTGCCGTCACGCCTTGCGGATAGCCGGCAAAGAATTCTCGGCACATGCGGTCGTAGATCGCGCGCTGCTCGGCGATCGTGTAGTCGATCGTATCCGGCGGATAATAGGAATTGGTCTTCTCGATGAAGGCCCAGGTCCCGGCGTCGATGAGGGTTTTGTAGTCGGTCATGGCTGCTGAACGGACTGCGTCCTACCTGCCCTTCCACACCGGGTCGCGCTTTTCGGCAAAAGCACGAAAACCTTCCATGCCGTCCTCGGAACCGTAGAGGGCATCGACGGTCGGCAGCTGGCGGCGCGTCACCTTATTCATTGCCTCCTGGAAGGTCAGCGCCTCGGCGACGCGCGCCGTCTCCTTGATCGCCGCAAACACCAGCGGCGGGCCGCTGGCGAGCAGGCGAGCAATCTCCCAGACGCGGTCCTCGAGCTTTTCCTTCGGCAGGACTTCGTTGACCAGGCCCCAGCGATGCGCCTCGGCGACATCCATCCAGCGACCGGTGAGCAGCAAATCCATGGCGACATGGTAGGGAATACGCTTCGGCAGCTTGATTGTCGCCGCGTCGGCAAGCGTGCCGGCGCGGATTTCGGGAAGCGCGAAGGAGGAATGGTCGGAGGCGTAGATGAGGTCGCAGGACAGCGCCAGTTCGAAGCCGCCGCCGACCGCCATGCCGTTGACGCAGGCGATGACCGGCTTGTTGAGGTCGCGCAATTCCTGCAGCCCGGCAAAACCGCCGACGCCATAGTCACCGTCGACCGCGTCGCCACCGGCAGCCGCCTTGAGATCCCAGCCGGCGCAGAAGAACTTGTCGCCGGCGGTCTTGACGATGGCGACGCGCAACTCGGGATCGTCGCGGAATGCCTTGAACGTCTCGCCCATCAGCCGCGAGGTCTTGAGGTCGATGGCGTTGGCCTTCGGCCGATCAAGCGTAACTTCGAGGATCGTGCCCTCGCGCCGGGTCGAAATGACGTCAGCCATTCTTCTTTTCTCCAAGCACCAGCAGCGCGTCGGCGATCCAGGCGCCCTTGCCTTCGGCGCAGACGATCAGCGGGTTGATGTCGAGTTCCTCGATCTCGCCGGCATTCTGTTGCACGAAGGCGGCGATGCCCGATATCGCCTCGATGGCCGCCGCGACATCGGCCTTCGGCCGGCCGCGATAGCCTTCGAGCAGCGGATAGAGTTTCAGGCCGCGCAGCGCCGCCTCGATGTCGTCGCGCGTCGCTGGCAGCATCAGGGTGACGCTGTCGCGCAGCAGCTCGACCAGAACGCCGCCGGTGCCCAGCGTCATCACCGCGCCGAACATCGGGTCGCGGGTGAAGCCGACGATCAGTTCGGCGACGCCGTCACGCACCATGCGCTCGACATACAGGCCGGTGCCGAGCGGGCCGAGGTCATGGGCGGCGGTGCTGACGGATTCGGCATCCTTGAGGTTGAGCAGCACCGCGCCCATCTCGGATTTGTGGGTGACGCCCAAAGCCTTCAGTGCCACCGGGAAGCCCAACGCCATCGACGAGATCACCGCCTCGACGGCATTGCCGGCGCGTTCGCCCTTGGGCACGGGCAGACCGGCCTGGATCAGCCGCGCCTTCGCCTCGGCCTCGTCGGGCGTGACATGGCCGCCTACCGGCGCGCCGGATGCGGAGGTGTCGATCGGCTGCGCCTGCGGCTCACGCCAGGCCCAGCCGATGAAGGCTGCCGCCTGGGCGGCGTCCATCGCCTCGGAAATGCCGAACAGAGGCACCATTCCGCGCGCCATCAGGCCGGCTGTGTATTCCTCGGGCAGGTTCTCCGGCAGCGACGAGACGATCGCGCCTTGCGCCTTGTTGGTCTTGAGCGCCGATTCGAAGGCACGCAAGGTCGCCCACCAATCGGTATCCGAGCAGCGGTCTGGGCGCGGGAAATCGAGCACCAGCATGTTGAGGTCGAAGCCGCCCGACACCATGGCGGTGAAGGTGGCGGTCATCGCCGGCTCGTTGTTCCAGATGAAGGTGTGATAGTCGAGCGGGTTGGCCACCGCGACCAGCGGCCCGAGCGTCGATTTGACATGGGCGCGGTGCTTGTGGGTGAGCTCCGGGAAATTGACCCAGCGCCCTTCGGCGCTGTCGGCCATCACGGACGCCTCGCCACCCGAACAACTCATCGACGACAGCCGGTAACCGGGCAACGGGCCGGTGACATGCAGCAGCTTCAGCGCCTCGATGAAGGCGGGGATGGAATCGACGCGGGCGATGCCGAGCCGCTTCAGGAAAGCACCTGATGCAGCATCGGAGCCGGCCAGCGAGGCGGTGTGCGACACCGTCGCCTGCCGCGCCTGCTCGGAACGGCCGACCTTCATGGCGATGATCGGCTTTTTCAACTCGCGCGCCCTGGCCGCCAACCGCTCGAAGCCGGCTACCGAATCGAAGGCCTCGATGTGGAGCCCAAGCGAGGTGACGCGCTCGTCCTCGATCAGGCCGAGCGCCATCTCGGACAGGCCGGTCTGTGCCTGGTTGCCGGCCGTCATCAGGAAGGCGATCGGCAGGCCGCGCTTCTGCATCGTCATGTTGATGGCAATGTTGGACGACTGGGTGATGATGGCCACACCCCTGCCGCCCTCGGGCAGCCTGATGCCGCCATGCTGATCGGGCCACAAAAGCGCGCCATCGGCGTAGTTGATCAGGCCGTAGCAGTTCGGGCCGATGATCGGCATCTGGCCGGCGGCCGTGACCAGTTCGGCCTGCAGCCGTTCGCCGTCCTCATCATAGGCTTCGGTTTCGAGAAAGCCGGCGGCAAAGCAGACGGCGCCACCGGCGCCACGGTCGGCTAGTGCCTTGACCACCTCGATGGAGAGATGCCGGTTGACGCCGACAAAGGCGGCGTCCGGTGCGCCCGGCAGGTCGGCGACGGATCGATAGGCCTTGCGACCGGCGACCTCATCCTTGGTCGGGTGCACCGGCCAGATTTCGCCGGCAAAGCCCATCTTGATCGACTGGGCGACCACGGCGGCAGCCTGCGCCCCACCGAACACGGCAATCGATTTCGGGCGCAGGAGACGTTCGAGTTTATGCATGGTCATCTTTTCGTTTGAGCACGATCTGGATCCCGATCATGCTCTAAGCCCCGAACGGACGCAGCAGCGCCCGCGAAATAATATGTCGCTGAATCTCCGAAGTGCCTTCCCAGATGCGCTCGACGCGGGCGTCGCGCCAGATGCGCTCGAGAGGCAGATCGTCCATCAAGCCCATGCCGCCATGGATCTGGATCGCCTCATCGGCGACGAAAGCGAGCATCTCGGTGGCCTTCAGCTTGGCCATGGCCATGTCCTGATCGGTGACGCTACCCTGATCGTACTTCCAGCCGGCTTCGAACACCATCAGGTCGGCGGCCTTCAATTCCGTCGCCATGTCGGCGAGCTTGAACGACACGCCCTGGAACTTGCCGATCTGCTGGCCGAATTGCTGGCGCTGGGCGGCATATTCGACGGCATGGCCAAGCGCGCGCTCGGCGCGGCCGAGGCAGGTGGCGCCGACCTGCAGGCGGGTGGCGCCGAGCCAGGAATTGGCGACTTCAAAACCCTTGTGCACCTCGCCCAGAACCTGGCTCGCCGGCAAGCGGCAGTCGTCGAATTCCAGGATGGCGTTGGTGTAGCCGCGATGCGAAACGTTGCGGTAGCCGTCGCGCACGGCAAAGCCCTTGGTGCCCTTGTCGACGAAGAAGGCGGTGATCTTCTTGCGCTTGCCACGTGGCGAATCCTCCTCGCCCGAAGCCATGAAGACGATGGCAAAGTCGGCAAGGTCGGCGTGGGAGATAAAGTGCTTGGTACCGTTGAGCACCCAGTCGTCGCCATCCTGCACCGCGGTCGCCTTCATGCCGCGCAAATCGGAGCCGGCGCCCGGCTCGGTCATCGCCAGGCAATCCCATTTTTCGCCGCGAATGCAGGGGAAGAGATATTTTTCGCGCTGCTCGGGCGTGCCGGCCAAGAGAATGTTTGAGGGACGCGCCACGCAGGTCCAGTGCAGCGCGTAGTTGGCGCGGCCCAGTTCCTTCTCGTAGAGCAGCCAGGTCACCGTATCGAGCCCGGCGCCGCCGACGTCGGCCGGCATGTTGGCGGCATAGAGCCCGGCTTCGATCGCCTTGACCTTGATCTCCTCGATCAACTCGCGGCGTAGCACGCCGGTGCGCTCCACCTCGCGTTCATGCGGATAAAGCTCGTTTTCGACGAACGCGCGCGTCGTCTCGACGATGAGTTTTTGCTCCTCCGACAGACCGAAATCCATGGTCTCAGCCCTTCTTCTTTTTCTTCGGCTTGTCGGCTTTCCTCACCGGCTTGGTCGCCTTGGCCTTTTCGGCCGCCTTGGAGGCGGTCGGCTTCTTCGTCGCCAGCTTGGCGAGCTGCTTGGTGTAGTCCTTGTGCAAGGCGCCGGCGCCCCAGCCCTTGCCCTTGTTCTGCTTCGACAGTGCTTCCATGATGGCGACCAGATTGTCGTCGCGGATCTTTTCCAGCTCGCGGATCGACAGGCCATGCGCCTGCTCGTCCGATTGTGTGGCGATCAGGTCGACCAGCTCGTCATTGAATTCCGGCACATCCATCAGCTTGGTCCACGGCCATTGCAGGCAGGGCCCGAACTGCGCCATGAAGTGGCGCATGCCGGCCTCGCCGCCAGCGACGCGATAGACCTGGAACATGCCCATCTGCGCCCAGCGCAGACCGAAGCCATAGCGCATGATGTCGTCGAGTTCCTCGACCGTGCAGATGCCGTCCTTGATCAGCCACAGCGCCTCGCGCCACGCTGCTTCGAGCAGGCGGTCGCCGACGAAAGCCTCGATCTCCTTGCGGATGACGACAGGCTTCATGCCGATCGACGCATATATCTCCCTGGCGACCTCGATCGCCTCAGGAAAAGTCTGCTCGCCGCCGACGATCTCGACGATCGGCAAGAGGTAGACCGGATTGAACGGATGGCCGACGACCAGCCGCTCCGGATGCTTCTTCATCGCCACCTGCATGTCGGTCGGCTTGATGCCCGAAGTCGACGAGCCGACGATGGTGTTGGCCGGCGCATGGGCGTCGATCTCGGCCAGCACGCGGTGCTTGAGGTCGAGCCTTTCAGGCACGCTTTCCTGGATGAAGTCGGCGTCAGCCACCGCTTCGGCAATGGTCTTGGCGTAGGTGAGCTTGCCTTCCTTCGGCAGACCGCCGGGCAGCATCTGCTTGTAGGCGCGGCGCGCGCCCTTCATCACTTCGCCGACCTTGCGCGAGGCTTCCGGATCGGGATCGAAGATCGACACGTCGATGCCGTTCAAGAGCAGCCGCGCCACCCAGCCCGCGCCGATGACACCGCCGCCGATGGCAGCCGCCTTGTTGATGATGCTCATGCGGAGGCTCCGGTTCTTGTCCTGGCAGTTTCGGGATCGATGAGGGGCACACGTTCGCCGGCGCGGATGACGGCAGCGTCGTAGGCCTTGCGGGCAAAGACATCGAGCACGAAGGGCCGGAAGAACTCGATCGGCAGCGTCTCGTAATCCGGGTCGAAGCTCGACTGATCCCAGCGCTCGCAGAACTGGTCGCAATCGTCGAAATAGGCATGCCCGGCGAAGCGGTCGCGAGCATGGCGGTTGCCGCCGAGATGATGGGCGTAATAGAGGCGCTGAAAGTCACCGTGCTTTTCCACCACCCAGGTGCATTGCTCGCGCACGAAGGGTTTCAGGATCGCAGCCGCATATTCGTCGTGATTGTAGGGCGCGTAGATGTCGCCGATGTCGTGCAGCAGCGCGCAGGCGATCCAGTCGGTGTCGGCGCCGTCGCGCCAGGCCCGCGTCGCCGCCTGCAGCGAGTGGCCGAGCCGGGTGATCTTGTAGCCGGACAGGCCCTCGTCAAGCTGCACGAGCGCGTCGAGCAGCCGCTCGCCGGTCCTGGCGGCGTAGTCGATTTCATGCGCGGTCAGGAACTCATAGTCTTCCCGGTTGCCATCCTTCATCGCGGTGAATTTGACGGTAGCCATGCCGACCTCCCCGGCTTGAGCCTACGCGGCGATCGGTGCGCGCTTGGTCAGATTGAGCTTCTGGCGCACTTCTTCCGGCCCGAGGATCCTGGCGCCGAGATTGGTGACGATGCTGGCCGCCCGCTCGACGAGCTGCGCATTAGTCGCCAGCACACCCTTGTCGAGCCAGAGATTGTCCTCCAGCCCGACGCGGACATTGCCGCCGGCCAGAACCGCCGCTGCCACATAGGCCATCTGGTTGCGGCCGATGGCGAAGGCCGACCAGTTCCAGGTCGACGGCACGTTGTTGACCATGGCCATGAAGGTGTTGAGATCGTCGGGCGCGCCCCACGGCACGCCCATGCAGAGCTGCACCAGGGCATCGGGGTTCAGCACCTTTTCCTCGACCAGCTGCTTGGCGAACCACAGATGGCCGGTGTCAAAGGCCTCGATCTCCGGCTTGACGCCGAGCGCCGTCATCATGCCGCCCATGGCACGCAGCATGCCGGGCGTGTTGGTCATGACATAGTCGGCCTCGGCGAAATTCATCGTGCCGCAATCCAGCGTGCAGATTTCCGGCAGACACTGGCGCACATGTTCCATGCGGTTGGTGGCGCTGCCCATGTCGGTGCCTTTTTCATTCAGCGGCAGCGGTGCTTCCGGCGAGCCGAACACCATGTCGCCGCCCATGCCGGCGGTGAGGTTCAACACCACGTCGACATTGGCGTCGCGGATGCGCTCGGTCACCTCGCGGTAGAGATGGACATCGCGGCGCGGCTTGCCGGTCTCGGGGTCGCGCACATGGCAGTGGACGATCGCGGCACCCGCCTTGGCCGCGTCGATCGCCGAATCGGCGATCTGCTTGGGCGAACGCGGCACATGCGGGCTGCGGTCCTGCGAGCCGCCGGACCCGGTCACGGCACAGGTAATGAAAACCTCACGGTTCATCGCAAGCGGCATCGGTCTCTCTCCCAAATTCGACCATCATGCATGTCGCCCAAAAGTGGGAACCGGTTTTGGGACAACGACATGCACAGAAACTCCCCCAACAATGACTGACTTGCGGGAAACTGTTTTGCGTTTTACGAAGTTGTCATGATTAAAAGCGAAAACCCTGAAATCTTTCGCGCCGAGCGCTCACCACTCAAGGTGACGCTGCTGGTGTTTTCGGGCTCATCGATCATGTGCGTGGCCTCGGCTATCGACCCGCTGCGCGCCGCCAACCGCATTTCCGGCGAAACGCTGTTCGACTTCAAACTGGTTTCGGTGACCGGCGAGGCGCCGATCACCACTTGCGGCCTGCCGGTGGCGGTCAGCGGCCGCTTCGATGCCACCGAAGTCACCGACGTGCTTGTCGTGGTCGCCGGCTTTGGCACGCAGAACTATGCCACGTCGGCGCTGCTTGCCGGCCTGCGGCGCGCGGCGCGTGCCGCGCGGGCCTGCGGTGGCGTCGAGGCCGGCACCTGGCTGGTGGCACGCGCCGGCCTGCTGGAAGGGCGCAGCGCCACCACCCATTGGGAAGACATGGAGGACTTTTCCGCCGCCTTCCCCGGCGTCGATGTCCGTCCCGACCGCTATGTCATCGACGGTCGCGTCTTCACCTCGGGTGGCGCCTCGCCGACCTTCGACCTGATGCTGCACCTGATCCGCACGCGGCTCGGCATGGCGGTGGCACTCGATGTGGCGAGCGTCTTCATCTACGATCAGGCGCGCGCCGCCACCGACGCGCAGCCGCTGGTCTCGCTCGGGCGCCTCGATGGATATGATCCACGGCTGGCGCAAGCCATCCGGCTGATGGAAGCGCATGTCGACCAGCCGCTGACCATCGATGCCGTGGCCAAGCGCGCCGGTGTTACGGCGCGGACGCTGGAAAGCATCTTTCGCAAATCGATCGGCGAAACGCCTGGCGCCTATTACCTCAGGCTCAGGCTGGGTGCCGCGCGCCGGCTGGTGGTCGACACGCGCGTCGCCATGGCAGACATCGCCGGGCGGACGGGATTTTCGTCCGCCGCAGCGTTTTCCAGAGCGTTTTCAAGAGCTTTCGGCGAAGCGCCGGTGAGATTGCGCCGCGGCTGACCGCGACGACTACGCGGCGTCTTGACGAGCGCCGGCGCCGTCGATCTGTGAGCGCATCTGCCGCGCCAGATGGATCTCGAAGCGGCTGGCGACCGCGCGATCCCATTCATTCATGCGGCGCGTGCCATCCTTCGGATGCGGCAGCGCCATCAGCCGGTCGATGATCGAGCCAGCCTCGCCAGATGAGAGCAGGGCGTCGATTTCGCGTTCGTGCTGCATATCGGTTCGCCTCCTTCTTCCTGATTCCCGCCATGAGCCACACTATACGAAGTCCGTGACGGCTGTTTGAAGGCAAGAGCGAGGCGATTGAGGGGCGATGCGGGGCAGAACCGTGTCGTCGGCCCTGCCCGTCGCGCAAAGCCGTTCCGGGCAGCAATGTTTGGAACGGAATGAGACGGTTTTTCGTGCTCAGACGTAGCGGTTGACGATGTTCTCGAGCAGTTCCTGGCGGCCCGAGCGCGGTTGCGGCTCGATCTTTTTCTTCACCACGCGCTCTGCGATTTCCTCGAGCGTGCGTTTGCCCGACAGCATCGCCTTGGCCTCGGCGGAGTTCCAGCCCGCATAGCGTTCGGCCAGCGGCCCCGACAGCGCCTTGTCCTCGACCATGCGGGCAGCGGCCTTCAGCCCACGTGCACAGGAATCCATGCCGCCGATATGGCCGATCAGCAGGTCCTGCGGGTCGAGTGACTGGCGCCGCAGCTTGGCGTCGAAATTGGTGCCGCCGGTCTTGAAGCCGCCCGCCAGCAAGACATGGTAATAGGCCAGCGCCATCTCCGGCACATTGTTGGGGAACTGATCGGTGTCCCAGCCCGACTGGTAGTCGTTGCGGTTCATGTCGATCGAACCGAAGATGCCCAACGCATTGGCCAGCGCCAGCTCGTGCTCGAAGGAGTGGCCGGCCAGGATAGCGTGGCCCTGCTCGACGTTGAGCTTGACCTCCTTCTCCAGCCCGAAGCGCTTGAGGAAGCCGTACACCGTCGCGACATCATAGTCGTACTGGTGCTTTGTCGGTTCCTGCGGCTTCGGCTCGATCAGGATGGTGCCCTTGAAGCCTATTCTGTGCTTGTAGTCGACGACGAGGCTGAGGAAGCGTCCCGCCTGTTCCTGCTCGCGGGCAAGGTCGGTGTTGAGCAGCGTCTCATAGCCCTCACGGCCGCCCCACAGCACGTAGTTCTCGCCCTTCAGCCGCTTGGTGACGTCGATGCAGCTTTTCACCGTTGCCGCCGCATAGGCAAAGACATCGGGATCGGGGTTGGTGGCCGCGCCCGACATGAAGCGGCGGTGCGAGAACAGGTTGGCAGTGCCCCACAGGAGCTTGACGCCGGTCTGTTTCATCTTTCCCGCAAAATAGTCGGCGATTTCGTCGAGGCGGGCGGCGCTTTCCGAAAAATCCTTGCCTTCCGGCCGCACGTCGGCGTCGTGGAAACAGAAATAGGGTGCGCCGAGCAGCGAGAACATCTCGAAGGCGACGTCAGCCTTGAGCTTTGCCAGCTCCATCGTGTCGACACCACCGGCCTTGGCGAACCAGGGACGGTCGAAGGTCTGGCCGCCAAAGGGATCGCCGCCCTGCCAGGCGAAGGAATGCCAGTAGGCGACGGCGAAGCGCAGATGGTCCTCCAGCCGCTTGCCGGCCACCACCTCGTCGGGATTGTAGAACCGGTAGGCCAGCGGATTGGTCGAATCCGGTCCTTCATATTTGATCTTCTGGATGTCGCCGAAAAATCCGCTGCTCATGATTTTTTGTCCTCTCGAAAGTTCGCTCTGATTACCTCAGGCGTAATTGGTTTCATGCCGGCGCTGGTCGAAAAGGGTCATGTCAAAGCCACTCAACGAAGGAGACAGACCATGACCGACCTCAACACGATCGCCAAAAACTACATCACCGCCTGGAACGAGGGTGATGCGGGCCGGGCGGAATTGCTCAGGGCGACCTTCACCGAAGATGTCAGCTATCGTGACCCGATCATGCAGGGCGACGGCCACGAAGGCGTCGCCGCACTCATCGACGGCATTCAGCAACGCTTTGCCGGCTTCCGCTTCTCGCTGAAGGGCAAGCCGGACGGTTTCGCCGACACGATCCGCTTCTCGTGGAACCTCGGCCCGGAAGGCACGGAATCCGTCATCGAAGGCACCGACATCGGCGTCATCGAGAACGGCCGCCTGAAGAGCATCACCGGCTTCCTCGACAAGGTGCCGGCGCAGTGAGCCGCGACGCCGCGGCGTGGGCAAAACCCCGCTCACGCCGTGGCGCCCCTGATCGCCGGGTAAAGCGCCCGGTAGCGATGATAGGCATCGGCATAGGCGTTGATCAGCGCCGTATCCGGCTCGATGGTGGCGTCGGTGGCCGGCGCGGAGCAGACGGCAAGCGGGTCTGCGCCGGTCGCGGCAATCAGACCGAGTCGCGCGGCGCCGAAGGCAGCGCCGAAATCGCCATCGGCAGGAATGTCGACCGGCACCTGCAGCGCGGTGGCGATCGCCTTCAGCCAGTAGCGCGAACGCGAGCCGCCACCGATCGCCGTCACCCGCGTCAATGTCGTACCGGCCTTTTTCAACGCTTCGAGACTGTCGCGGAAGGCGAAAGCGACGCCCTCGAGCACGGCCTGGGTCAGCACGGCGCGGCTGGATTCGTGTGCAAGCCCTGTGAAGGAACCGCGAATGGCGGAATCATTGTGCGGCGTGCGCTCGCCCGAGAGATAGGGCAGGAAGGTAACCCCAGTCGGCGTCTTGAGCTTTTCACCGAGTTCGGCGGTCAGTTCGCCAGCGCCCTTGCCGGTGATCTCGGACAGCCAGTTGAGCGAATCGGTTGCCGACAGGATGACGCCCATCTGGTGCCAGGTGTTGGGCAGCGCATGGCAGAATGTGTGCACCGCGCTTGCCGGATTGGGCAGATAGGACGCGTTGGCGGCAAACAGCACGCCCGACGTGCCGAGCGAGACGAAGGCGTGGCCGGCACCCACCGTGCCCATGCCGCAGGCAGAGGCCGCATTGTCGCCGGCGCCGCCGGCAATCGGGATGCCGGCTGTGATGCCCCATTTTGAGGCCAGTTCGGCGCGCAGACCGCCGGCTTTCGCCGTGCCTTCGACCAGCGACGGCATCTGCTTCTCGTCGAGCGAGGTGGCGGCGAGCAGCTCCGGGGACCAGCGCCGCTTGCCGACATCGAGCCAGGAGGTGCCGGCCGAATCCGACATTTCCGACATATGCTCGCCGGTCAGCCAGAGCCGCAGGAAATCCTTCGGCAAGAGCACCTTCGCCACCTTGGCGAACACGGCAGGCTCATTGTTCTTCACCCAGGCGAGTTTTGGCGCGGTGAAGCCGGGGAAAACGATGTTGCCGGTTAGTTGGCGAAAGCGCGGGTCGGCGTCGAGCACCGCCGCTTCGGCGTGGCTGCGCGTATCGTTCCACAATATGCAGGGGCGCAGCACCTTGTCTGCAGCGTCGAGCAAGGTGGCGCCATGCATTTGGCCGGAGAGGCCGATGCCTTTCACCGCCGCGAGCTGTTTTGGATGCGATGTCTTCAGCTCGGCGATTGCCGTCTCGCAGGCTTGGATCCAATGGGTAGGATCCTGCTCGGACCAGCCGGGATGCGGCCGCGATACGTCGAGCGAACCATGGCCGGAGCCAACGACGTTCTGACCGGCGTCGATCAACAGCGCCTTGACGCCCGACGTGCCCAGATCGAGGCCGAGATACATGCATTCCTCCCACTGCCCTTAATTTTTTCGGATCTCGAAAAAATCTGGCTTGGCCAGTTTTTAAGGCAAGATTCGCCGCCGGTCAATTCTCGGACAATTCGACGGCGCGTTGCGAAAACAATGCCGAGAGCGGGCTGTCCGGTCGCGCCAGTGTGCGTTCCGCCGTTAGCGCCCGCGACAGTGCATGGTCGCCGGAACGCAGCGCCGCCTCGATCAGCGTGAGATCGATGACGTCGCGCTGCGCGTGGCTGCCGCCGAAGCGCTGGGCGATGGCGCGAATCGGCCGGATCAGGCGTACCGTCTCGGCATAATTGCCGTCGCCGAAGGCCTTGATGGCGAGTGTCAGGGGATGACCGACATCCCGGGTGAAGGCGGCATTGTCGTCGTTGCCGCGCATCGCCTCGCGCTGCGCTTCGAGCAGGGTTCGGGCCGGCGCTTCGAGGCCGGCACCGACGAAGGCCATCATCGCGTGGGCATCGTTGAAGGCGTAATTGCCGGCGCCGGCCTTGGGCCAGTTGTCGGCAAGTGCGCTCCAGCGGTCGCCGACATCGGCCCCGCCGAGATGAAGCCGCCACAAGATCGCCGAGGCATCGACCATATTGAGCGCCAGCATCGACGGCGTGCCGTAGATCGGCCCGTCATAGAGAGCCAGCACCTCGTCGGTCTCGCCGAGATCGTAGTGGAACAGCGACAGATGCCACCAATTGTGCACCTGCAGGAAGCTGTCCTTCGTCCACGCCTCCGGATTGGCGCGCATCCAGGCGATGCCGTCCTTTTGCCGGCTCTGCATTTCCATGACATGGGCAACGGCGTGCTGCGCCCAGCCGTCGCGCGGCTCGATGTCGACCGCCGTGCGGCCCAACCGCTCGGCGCGCGCGTAGTCGCCCATCTCCTCCAGCCCGAAGGCCTGCATGCCGAGCACGGCGTGGTAGCCGGGCATGTCCTTCTGCCAGGCGGGCAGAGCGCGGCCGATGCGGTCGCGCAGCATGCGGGCATTGCCGGTGAAGAAGTCGATCTGGTGCCCTGTCTGCAGCGCCACCATGTCGAGCGGGAAGTCGATGGCGACGTCCTCTAGCATTCGCGAGGCCTCATGCCAGCGACCGGCGGCGAGATGGCCAAGGGCCGCAACATGCGCCTGCTCGCGCGGCGTGGCAGCAAGCGGCAGCGCCGCCTCGTGACATTTCCTGGCCACCAAACTTGCCTCGCGCTCGGTGGCGAGACCGAAGAGATAGCCCTTGAACACATGCGCCATGACGAAATCGGGGTTTTCGGTGATGGCGCGGTCGGCTGAGGCGACCGGATCGCCGATGAAGCACTGCAGTTCGCGCGCGGCCTGGGCGTAGGGCGCGAAACCGGCCTCCGTCGCACCCGATAAAGTCAGGCCGAATGCGTCCTTGACCGCCATGCCTAGCCCTCCATCAGATGCCGGATCTGACCTATCTTAGGCCAACAAGAGCTGGCACGCCAACCTGAGGTCCAGGCACTTCGAGGGGCACGTGAGGCAGGGCAGGCTAGTTCTCCTGCGTCAATTACCCGGGCGCATCGCCATGGTTCCGATGCCGGCGCCGACCAGCAGCGTGCCGCCGGTGCGGTTGAAGATGCGGATCGCCCGGGGATTGCGCACGACGTTGCGCGCCCTTGCCGCGATCAGCGCGTAGCCGAAGGCATTGGCGAAGGCGAGCGCCAGGAAGGTCGTTTCGAAGACCAGCATCTGCGTCCAGAAATCCGCGTGGCGGTCGAGGAACTGCGGCAGGAAGGCGACGAAGAAGGTGATGCTTTTCGGGTTGAGAGCGGTGACCAGCCAGGCATGCGCCATCATCTTGGCCGCCGACACCGCGTCGGTGCGCGGCTCGGCCCTGAGCGCGCCGCCGGCGCGGAACAGTTTCACGCCGAGATAGATCAGGTAGCAGGCGCCGATCACCTTCAGCACCGTGAACACGGTGGCCGATGCCGCGAGCAGTGCGCCGATGCCCAGCATCGACAGCGTCATGGCGGTGAAGTCGCCCAGCGCCACGCCGACCGCCATCGGCAGCGCCGTGCGCCAGCCCTGGCCCAGCGCATAGGACACGACCAGCAGGATGGTTGGGCCCGGAATGACAAGAAGGATGGTGGAGGAGGCGGCGAAGGCGGCCCAGTTTTCGAAGGACATCGATGTCTCCTTGAGCGCAAAGAAAAGGATAAATCCTTGGGTGCGCGGGAATGTAAAGGGGCTTCTTCGAAATGTCCGGCGGGCCGTTTCGCCCTGCTGCCGCGGGCAACTGCCGAACAGGGTTAAGACCAAAGTCCGGCCCTTCACGCTTTTTCAACCATGATTGGCGAAACTGCCCCTATCCGGCCGGACCGTGTTTCCCGCCGACAGCGTAGGGTTTGGGTGCATGCGTAAGCCGCAAAATCTGACGCCGCCAGCAAATGGCGACGCGATCGAAACCGAAAATCTGCTTTCCCGCCGCGCGGTGCTGTCCGGCGCCGGCGCCATGACGCTGCTCGGCATGGCCGGCTGCAGCCAGACGCTCGACCTGCCGCAGTTGCAGCTCGATGACGTCACCACCGGCTCGGTGCAGCCAATCCGTCCCGCGATCAGCGTCGACAAGAACATCACCGGCCCGGACGTGATGTATGCCTCGCTCACCGATGGCGGCTTCGAGGTGCCTGAGGTGCCCTACAAGAAGGTCAAGCCGGAATTCCGCCGCCAGATCGTCGTCGACCAGACCGGCGAGGCGCCCGGTACCATCGTCGTGCATCTGCAGGAGCGCATGCTCTATCTGGTGCAGCCGGGCGGCGAGGCGATCCGCTACGGCGTCGGCATCGGCAAGGACGGCTTCCGCTGGTCCGGCCGCGCCAACATCCAGTACGGCAAGGAATGGCCGGTCTGGACCCCTCCGCCCGAAATGATCGCGCGCAAGCCGGAGCTGGTGAAATGGCAGGCCGGCCAGCCCGGCGGCCTCACCAACCCGCTCGGTGCAAGAGCGCTCTACATCTACCAGGACGGCAAGGACACCGGCTACCGCATCCATGGCTCGCCCGAATGGTGGAGCATCGGCCAGGCGATGTCGTCGGGCTGCGTGCGCCTGATCAACCAGGACATCATCGACCTGTACAGCCGCGTTTCCAAGAAGAACCCGGTCGTCGTCGTCTGACGCTTCCGCCAGTCGACTCTCCCGTTGCGTGATCCGGCAAGACAGGCGAATGTGCTTGCGAAGCCCATTGCTCAGGAGAGATGAAGCATGTCAGGAACGTTTGTGATCGCGCAGGGCGGCGGACCGACCGCCGTCATCAACCAGACCATGGTTGGTGCAGCACTGGAGATCCGCAAGCGGCATCCCGGCGCCAAGGTCCTGGGCTCGATCCACGGCGTGCGCGGCATTCGTGACGGCAACTATGCCGACCTTTCGGCCATTCCCGAGGAACAGCTCAGGCTGATCGCGGCGACGCCAAGTGCGGCGCTGGGCTCGACGCGCGACAAGCCCGACGCCGCCTATTGCGAGGTCATCCTCAACGGCCTGAAGAAGGCCGGCGCCGACGCCTTCATCTATATTGGCGGCAACGATACGTCCGGCACGCAGCAGATCCTGACCGATGCCGCCGGCGGCACGATGGCTTTCGTGCATGCGCCGAAAACCATCGACAACGACCTCGAGGAGAACGACCACACGCCGGGCTTCATCTCGGCGGCCGAGTTCGTCGCCGGCGCCTTCCTCTCCGTCGATCTCGATTTCCGCGCCTTGCCCGGCATCTATGTCGGCATCGTCATGGGCCGGCACGCCGGCTTCCTCACCGCCGCCGCCGCCGCATGGCAGCTCGATCCGGACAGCGGCCCGCATCTCGTCTACGTGCCGGAGCGGCCGTTCTCGGCAGCCGGTTTCATCGACGACGTGCGCGCCACGCTCGACCGCCACAAGCGCTGCATCGTGGCCGTGTCCGAAGGTGTCAGCACCGCCGACGGCAAGGCGCTGGTCGAAAGCCTGGTGCCGCCGGAGAAACTCGAGCGCGACGCGCACGGCAACGTCAAGCTGTCGGGCAGCGACCTGCCGGCAGCGCTCGAGCGGGCGCTCGCCGAAGGGCTGCCGGGCAAGCGGGCGCGCGTCGATGCGCTGGGCTACATGCCGCGCGGCTATGTCGGCGCCATCAGCGCCGTCGACGCACAGGAAGCCTTCGATGCCGGCGCCTTTGCGGTGGCGGTCGCCGAGGCAGGTGGCGGCTCGGTGGCGCTGCAGTATGACGGCACGAAGACCGTGCTGAAGAAGGTGCCGCTGAAGAATGTCGCCGGCAAGACGCGCCACATGCCCGATGATTTCATGAAGGCTGACGTCAACCAGCTGTCCGAGACCGGCATGGCCTATCTGAAGCGGCTGGTGCCGGAAAAATACAAGGTCGGAAAGCCCTTCGTTTGATGAACGACCGCTTGGTGGGCGACTGGTTCAGCAAGACCGGTATCGACGCCAGGACGACGATGCTGACCGAGCCGTTCGTGCATGATTTCGTGCGCGCCAACATCTGGCATCTCAAAGGCCGTGACGTCGACCTGCTCGTCGACACCGGCATGGGCATCTGCCCGCTGGCGCCTCAGATCGACACGCCCGCCGGCAAGCCGCTGCTGGTCGTCGCCACTCATGTCCATCTCGACCATGTCGGCTCGCTGCACGAATTTCCGCTGCGAGCAGGACCGGCAATGAGCGCCGGAAAATTCGACAGCATGGATGAGGCGGTGACCTACGCCTACATGTTCCACAATCTCGACGGCGCCGTCTCGAAATTGCCGGCGCCCGGCTGGAAAGCGGCCGACTACAGGATCCCGCCGGCACCGCTGACGAGGATGCTTGCCGAGGGCGATGTCATCGATCTCGGCGACCGGCAGTTCAAGGTGCTGCACCTGCCGGGACATTCGCCCGATTCGATCGCGCTGTTCGACGAGGCCGACGGCCTGTTCTTCGCCGGCGACGCCATCTATGACGGCATGCTGATCGACGACCTGCCGGATTCGGACCGCACCGCCTATCGCCACACCATGCAGCGGCTGCTCGACCTGCCGATCCGCATCGGCCATGGCGGCCACGGGCCGAGCTTCGACGGCAAGCGGATGCGAGAGATCGCCTCGGCCTATCTCAGGCGCACCAACGGGCGTTGATGCCCTGCCACCTGTCGTCTGACGACATTGTGATCGGTCAGTGTGCGGACATTAAATCTTCGTAAGATGGCACAAAAACCCTAATTCGGACCCATCCAGACCCTAGATGCAGGGCTGTCGATCCGGTCGGCTGCCATGCCAGGCGAGACGGGCAATCGCGACCATCGACACGCCGGATGGCCGGTTTCCCACACAGGAAAGGCGGCCGCGGCGCTGGATCAACTCTCGCCCGGACAAACGACCATGTCAGATATCCTTCGCAGACATCGCGTCGCGGCCTTGCTGGGCGCTGCGCTGATCCTATCCCCCTTCGTGGTGTCTTTCGCTGACAGTGCGAACAACATGGGCGCAAGCAGCACCGTTCCGACAACCCAGACCCCCGTCGCCGGCATAAAGGCGCCGAACGGGTCGTTCGCCCCGATCGTGGCCGCCGACAAGCCGGCGGTGGTGACCGTCACCACCGTCATGAAAGCGCAGCCGGAAACGATGAGCGAAGACTCACCCTTCGACGACTATTTCCGCCAGTTCTTCGGCGACCAGGGAACTCCCATGCCCAAGACCCCGCCGCAGCAACAGTCGCAGCGTGCAGAGGCGCTAGGGTCCGGCTTCATCGTCGGCGCCGACGGCACCATCGTCACCAACAACCACGTCATCGATGGCGCCACTTCGATCAAGG
The DNA here is from genome assembly GCF_056781675.1 of Mesorhizobium monacense. NCBI lineage: Bacteria > Pseudomonadati > Pseudomonadota > Alphaproteobacteria > Hyphomicrobiales > Phyllobacteriaceae > Mesorhizobium > Mesorhizobium monacense. The sequence goes on from NZ_CM165567.1 coordinate 5,427,763, forward strand.
TGACGCTCGACGACGGTACCGAGCTTCCCGCCAAGCTGGTCGGCCGCGACGCCAAGAACGATCTCGCCGTGCTCAAGGTCAAGGCCGACAAGTCCCTGCCGACCGTCAAATGGGGCGATTCCGACAAGCTCATGCCGGGCGACCAGGTGCTGGCTTTCGGCAACCCGTTCGGCATCGGCACCACGGTCACCGCAGGCATCGTTTCGGCGCGCGGCCGCGACCTGCACAGCGGCCCGTTCGACGACTTCATCCAGATCGACGCGCCGATCAACCACGGCAATTCCGGCGGCCCGCTGGTGGATGTCACGGGCAATGTCGTCGGCATCAACGCGGCGATCTATTCGCCCAATGGCGGCAGCGTCGGCGTCGGTTTCGCCATCCCGTCGGACCAGGCCGAAAAGGTGGTCGCCAAGCTGATGAAGGGCGGCGACATCCAGTACGGCTATCTCGGCGTCCAGATCCAGGAGGTGACGCCGGACGTCGCCAGCGCCATGGGCCTTGACCATCCCGGCGGCGCGCTGGTTTCCGAGGTCACCGACGGATCGCCGGCCGCCAAAGCGGGGATCAAGACTGGCGACGTCATCACCAGCTTCGCCGGCCAGGAGATAAAGGATCCGAAAGACCTGTCGCGTGCCGTCGCCGATGTAGCGCCGGGCGCCAGGGAAACGCTCAATGTCTGGCGCGACGGCAAGGCCATGCGGATTTCCGCCGATGTCGGACGCAACAGCGATGATGCGAAGACCGCCTCGGCCGAAGGCGATGACGGCAAGTCCCAGGAACAGGCCTTGCGCGTGCCCTCGCTCGGCCTCGGCCTCACCGACCTCACGCCTGATGTTCGCGAGCAACTGAACCTGACCGACAACCAGCGCGGCGCGCTGGTCGAGCGCGTCAATCCGGACAAGGCGGCCTCGGCGGCCGGCATCCAGCCGGGCGACGTCATCGTCGGCGTCGACCAGACACCGGTGAAGAACGCCAGGCAGGCAAACCAGGCGATCGCGCAAGCCGGCAGGTCCGGCAGGAAATCCGTGCTGCTGCTCGTCGATCGCGGCGACGCTCAGATCTTCGTCGCAGTGCCCTTCGCCGCCGGCTGAGGACGAGCAACACAGGCTTGCCGCGTCTGCGGCGAGCCGGTTGGGCCGGTAAGATTCCTGTTGCCCCCCGGGATATCTTCTTGAACACTGGCTGAGGTCGATTTCGGCCGCAGCGCAAACGGATTGTCCCGATGGTTACCCGCGGCTTCTTTTCCGGACGAAAGCCCCCGACGGTCACGGACGCGCGCATCCCGCCCGGGCAATATCTCGAGCAGGGCTTTCCCGTGCTGTCGGCCGGACCGACACCGCGCGTGCGCACCGAGGATTGGTCGTTCACGCTCAAGCACGGGCCGCGGCCGATCAAGAAATGGAACTGGGCCGAGTTCAATGCGCTGCCGCTGAGCAGGATGACGCGCGACATACATTGCGTGACCGCCTGGACCAAGTTCGACACGGCATGGCAGGGCGTGCTGGTCGACGACATCCTCGCCGATGCCGGCATCGAGCCGCCGACCGCCTTCACGTTGGCGCACTCGTTCGACGGCTACGCCACCAATGTGCCGGCAAAGGACCTTGTCGCCGGCAAGGCCATGGTGGCGCTGCTCTATGAAGGCAAGCCGATCACGCCAGACCATGGCGGGCCGGCGCGGCTTCTGGTGCCGCATCTCTATTTCTGGAAATCGGCCAAATGGCTGAACGGGCTGCAGTTCACCGAACGCGACGAGCCGGGCTTCTGGGAATTGCGCGGCTATCATATCTATGGCGACCCGTGGCGCGAGCAGCGCTATACGGACGACCTATGAGCGAGGCTTCGGCGGCGCAATCGCCCTGGCAGACGGCGAAGATCACTCGCATCGAAAAGCGCACGCCGCGCGTCACCAGTTTTTTCTTCCGGCTGTCGCGGCCCTTCGTCCACCAGGCCGGGCAGCATGTCGATGTCCGGCTGACGGCGCCGGACGGCTACCAGGCGCGGCGCTCCTATTCCATTGCTTCTGCGCCGGAGAGCGGCGGGACGATCGAGCTGGCGATCGAAAGGCTTGAGGAGGGCGAGGTCTCGCCCTTCTTCCACGAGGTCGCGGCTGTCGGTGACGAGATCGAATTGCGCGGTCCGCTCGGCGGCCATTTCATCTGGTCCGACAGCGACGGCGGGCCGATCATCCTGGTCGGAGGTGGCTCCGGCGTGGTGCCGCTGATGGCGATGGTGCGCCACCGGACGGCGCGGAAATCCTCCGTGCCGGGCGCGCTGGTGTTTTCGGCGCGGATCTGGGACGAGGTGATTTTTCGCGATGAGCTGATCGGCCTCGACGACCGCCGCGACGGCTTCGAGCTGGTGCTGGCACTGACGCGCGAGGCCGCACGGCGGCCCGAGGACTATTCGCGGCGGATCGACGCCCAGATGATGATGCAATCCCTGACGCGACTGCCCGAGCCGCCGAGGCTTGCCTTCGTCTGCGGCTCGAACGCCTTCGTGTCGGCCGCCGCCCAGGCTTTGATCGATGCCGATGTCCCGGCCGGCCTTATCCGCACCGAGCGCTACGGGGTGTGAGCCGCCTGCCTTTCAGGCTTCGATTTCGAGCGCCGACAGCGGCTTAGAGCAGCAGGCAAGGATAAAGCCGTCGTCGATCTCGTGGTCGAGGATGCCGCCATTGTGGCTCATCTCGACGTCGCCCGAGACCTTCTTCACCTTGCAGGTTCCGCACAGGCCGAATTCGCAGGCCGCGGGGATCCTGAGCCCGGAAGCACGCGCCGTCTGCAGCACGGTCTGCCCGGCGACGCATTCGGCGTCGACATCCGAAAGCGCGAAGCGGATCGGGGTCGCGGCCTCGGCAGGCTCTCCCGTGCTGCCGTCCACTGGTACGGCAAACGGCGCGGGTATTTCCTCGATCGCGGGAGCGGCAAAGCTTTCCTGGTGGTATCTGGCCATGTCGAAGCCCGAGGCTTCAAGCATGCCGCGCACCGCGCGCATGAACGGATCCGGGCCGCAGCAGAAGATTTCGCGCTCGCGGAAATCGGGCGCCAAGAGCGGCAGCCGGATGGCGTCGATGCGGCCCATATGGCCGAACCAACCTTCACGACTCGACCGTTCCTCGATCATGAAGCCGAGCGACAGGCCGGGCATTCGGCTGCCCAGCAATTCCAGCTCCTTGCGGAAGATGATCTCTTCCGGCCGGCGCGCGCAGTTGACGAAGCCGACATCGGTCCATGGCGCGCAGTCGTTCAGCCAGCGCAGCATCGACATCATCGGCGTGACGCCGGAGCCGGCCGAGATAAGCAGATACTTCGCCGCAGGATGGCTGTGCAGCGAGAAGTCGCCCACCGGCCCGTAGGCCTTTACGTGGGTGCCGGGCTTCAGATGATCGAACATCCAGCGCGTGCCGATGCTGCCGGCCTGTGCCTTGACCGTCACCGCGATCGAGAAGGGCCGCGACGGCGACGACGACAGCGTGTAGGTGCGCATCAGCGGACCGTCGGCGGTCGGCAGCTCCAGCGTCACGAACTGGCCCGGCTTGTAGCGGAACCAGGTCTGGTTGTCGGAGCGGAAGGTGAAGGTCTTGACGTCGGGCGCCTCGTCGGCGACGCCGATCACCTCCAGCACCTGCAGCCTGTCGTTCCAGGGCGCCATCTCGTCGAGGTGGCGGTAGAGGCCGAGATCGGTCATCGCATTCATCCCCTCACCCCTCAGGCGACACTGCGCAACGCCGGCCGGCCGCCTTCGGCAAGGCGCGGGCCGATGAAGGACGCGTACCATTCGACGAACTGGATGACGCCGCCTTCATGCAGTTCCGAATAGGGGCCGGGTTCGTAGGCCGGCGACAGGATGCCGAAGGCGTTTTCCTCGACGATGCGGCGGTCCTGGTCGTTGGTCTCGGTCCAGACATGGGTGAGGTCTTCGAGGTTGTAATCGACGCCCTCGACCGCATCCTTGTGCACCAGCCACTTCGTCGTCACCGCGGTTTCCGTGGCGCTGATCGGCAGCACGCGGAAGGTCACCGCGTGGTCGATGAGAATGTGGTTCCATGTCGTTGGGTAGTGATAGTGCATCAGGGTGCCGATCCGATCGGCCGAGACCGTATCGGACAGGTTCTTTGTCACCGCGCGCTTGCCGTTCATCGTGTAGCTGACGGCATCGCGCAGCAGCGGCGCGCGGGTGGCGCGATATTGTCCGGCCGGGTCGATGCGGAACTTGCTCGGCAGGCCCGCCGCCTCGCATTTCGCCCAGTGCGCCAGCATTTCCGGGTCACTGTCGGCACCTTGCATGCCGGTCACCGTCGGTGCTTCCGGAAAAGTCTTGCACAGTTCGGGATGATTGCCGGCGCAGTGGTAGCACTCACGGTTGTTCTCCCAGACGAGCTTCCAGTTGCCCTTCTCGACGATAGTCGATTCGAAGGCGACCTTTGCCTCGCGCAACCGGTGCGGCAGGAGGTAAGGCTCGATCATCGCCCGCATCGGCGCGAAGTCGGCCGCCTCTTTTGCCAGGCAGATGAAGATGTAGCCGCCGACGCTTTCGCAAGCGACCGGCTTCAGGCTGAACTGGCTCTTGTCGAAACCATCGGCCATCTGCCGGGCGAACAACAGCCGGCCGTCGAGTTCGTAGGTCCACTGGTGATAGGGGCAGACCAGCTTTGCCGCAGTGCCCTTCTCGAAGTTGCAGACGCGGCTTCCGCGATGGCGGCAGGAATTGTGGAAGGCGTTGATCTTGCCTTGCTGGTCGCGCACCAGCACGACCGGATAGTCGCCGATCTGGGCGGTGATGAAGCTGCCGGGCTTCGGCAGTTCGCAATCATGGCCGATGAACAGCCAGTCGCGATACCAGATCAGCTCCATGTCGAGCTTGAAGAAATCGGCGTCGGTATAAAAGGGCTGTTCCAACGAGTAGCCCTGCTTGCGGCTGTGCAGCAGCCTCAGCATGTCGTTGCGCGCATCCATGTCCTGTCCTTATCTTTTAAGGACTGAACTGGTGGTGATGGAGGAAAGATCGGCGGCAATCCGGCGGCAGACCGGACATGCACCATCCACCTCTTGACCGCCCACCGCGATCAGTCGAGTCTAGAAATCTCCGGCTGGTTTCCGGGCTCTGGAGTGTCCTTGCGGACGGTCGCGACACCTTCCCAGGCGGATTGCCCAGTGGTCTCCCGTTGCGACTTGAACTCCACCACCGTTGCGGGGGCAGCGCCGGGTTTTGACCGGCTTCCCAATTCTCCGCTTCGTCGGCGACGAGGCGGCACCTGAGATGAATTGATCTAACCATGACGGCCGGATTGCCGGCGGTATGAAAACGACATCGCATCCATGTGTCGCGACACGGATGGTGATTACCGCAGCCAAACTCCAGGGACGCCGATTTTCGCTTCTGCCGCACTTGGTGCCCGTCACGAATCGCTCGCCGATCAGCCTTTTGCCGACGTCTAAATGGTTAACAGTATCGAAAAGTGACTATTAGCGGATTCTAAAATCGAACCGAACGGTTCGTTTCTGTTGACGGTGCGTGCAGGACGGTGTGAACGCTGGCACTCCGACACAGTTGGTGATGCATAGGCGGCTTTTTGATAACCAATTGATAAAGTTGATAAAAGGTTCGGTGGTAGTAGGCTCTGGTACAATTTCAAGATGCAGAGTCATGGTCCACGCGGAACAACTTCGTGATTGGAAACCGCCACTTGGCTTTCCCACATCGGGGCTGTCCGAACGACGCGAATTCCTTCCCAAGACACGCCGCTAGACGGACGGAAAAACTGAAATAGAAATACTGGAGTATTTAAAAATGAAAAAGATTGTTCTCACTGCCGCCGCCCTTCTGGCCATTTCCGGCAGCGCCTTCGCTGGTAGCGACAACTATGGTTCCAACGGTGCGAACCAGCCTGCCGCCGCGGTCGACAGTTCGCACACCGCTTCGATCCAGAAGCCGGCTCATGCCGACAACCAGCCCGTCGTTCAGGGCAGCGACCGCAACCTCTTTGGCAAAAACTAAGCCTGTGCCCGGCTAAGAAGGCGGCAGGCAGGGCCTGCCGCCCGGGACACCAAAATTCAGGAGTATTTGACATGAAAAAGTTCATCCTTGCCACCGCCGCCGTTCTGGCCATCTCCGGCAGCGCTTTCGCAGGCAGCGACAACTATGGCTCCAATGGCGCCGACCAGCCGGTTGCTGCAGTGGACAGCTCGTACACCGCTTCGATCAAGAAGTCGGAACCGGCCACCGAGAAGCCTGTCGACCAGGGCAGCGACCGCAACCTGTTCGGCAACAACTAACAGCCGATCCCAAGACGCAGAGCGGCGGTCAAGCCCGCCGCTCCGGGAACTGAAAATCCAGGAGCACCCAAAATGAACAAGATTGTCCTTACTGCCGCCGCGCTTCTGATCGCCGGCGGCAGCGCCTATGCCCGCAACGACAGCGTTGGTGCGAGTGCCGTCAACAAGCAGACGACCGCCAACATCGACACTACGCAGACCTCGTCTGTGCGTAATACCGGCTCGCCGGTCTACAAGCTGCTGAACTCGTCGGGCGACGTGCAGAAGTCCGCCCCTCAGGGCAGCGACCGCAACCTCTTCGGCAACAACTAACCGCCGAGGTCGTTAGCAAAACAAGAGCGGCGGGCTAGGCCCGCCGCTCTTGTTTTTATGCAATGCCAGATGGCCTGTCTTCAGGCCGCCTTCACTTCCGGCGCGTGGAGCGAGAAGGAGTGGCCGTCCGCGTCGAAGATATGCAGGTCGCCGGCGTCCGCGCTCAGCCGCAGCGTCGTCCCGCGCTTGACCTCGACATTGCCCGGCATCTTCGTCACCAGCGGCAGGTCGGCCCGGCCGATATCGACATAGACGAGCTGGACCTCGCCGAGCTGCTCGACATAGTCCACGGTTCCCTCGAACAGATAGTCCGCGCCGGTAGCAATCACCAGATCCTCCGGTCTGACGCCGAAGCTGACCGCAGCGCCTTTCGCCGATGCCGGCGTGGCGATCGGCACCGTCGCCTTGCGGCCGCCGACATGGCTGACAATGGTCGGGTTGCCGGTCTTGTCGATGGTCGCCGGCAGGATGTTCATGGCCGGCGAGCCGATGAACTGGGCGACGAACAGATTGCCCGGCCGCTTGTAGAGCTCCATCGGCGTGCCGACCTGCTCGATATGGCCTTCCTTCAGCACCACGATGCGGTCGGCCAGCGTCATCGCCTCGACCTGGTCGTGGGTGACGTAGATCATCGTCGTATTCGGCATCGATTCCTTCAGCTTGGCGATCTCGATGCGGGTGGCGACGCGCAGTGCCGCGTCGAGGTTCGACAGCGGTTCGTCGAACAGGAACACTTTCGGATTGCGCACGATGGCGCGGCCGATGGCGACGCGCTGGCGCTGGCCGCCCGACATCGCCTTGGGCAGCCGGTCGAGATATTTGGTCAGTTGCAGGATCTCGGCCGCCTGCCGCACCCTCTTGTCGATCTCGGCCTTGCTTTCCTTGCCGATCTTCATCGAGAACGCCATGTTGTCGTAGACCGTCATGTGCGGGTAGAGCGCGTAGGACTGGAACACCATGGCAATGCCGCGCTTCGACGGCGGCACATCGTTCACCACCTCGCCGGCAATCTTGAGCTCACCGGAGGTGATCTCCTCCAGCCCGGCGATGGACCTCAGCAAGGTCGACTTGCCGCAGCCCGAAGGGCCGACAAAGACGATGAACTCGCCCGACTTAATGTCGAGGTCGATGCCGTGGAGAATGTGCAGATTGCCGTATGATTTCTTCACCTGTCTCAGCGTGACATCGGCCATGATTTCCTCCTGGTGGTTTCCCTGCGAATTAATCGATGCGCCCGAACCAGGCGCCGTAGCCGCCGAGGCGGACCGAGCCTGTGCCAGACTGTCCTGAAAAGCCGTGCCCGGGCAAGGGCTGCAGCGCCTGGCCGCCGAGGGCGACCTCGGCCGGTTTGCTGCCCAGGTTGAAGACGCAGACGACCTGTTCGTTGCCCTCGCGGCGGGTGAAGGCGACGGTGTCGCCCTCGCTTTCGATGAAGGTGATGTCGCCCTTGGCCAGCGCCGCATGCTGGCGGCGGAAGGTGAGAAAGCGCCGGTAGTGCTCGAGCAGCGAGTTGGCGTCGCCCTGCTGCACGTTGACGGCTTGCGAGAGATGCTTGCCGGGCACCGGCAGCCAGGGCTTTGCGGTCGAGAAGCCGCCGTTGCTGGCGGCGGCATCCCATACCATCGGCGTGCGGCAGCCGTCGCGGCCCTTGAACTCAGGCCAGAAGCGGATGCCGTAGGGATCCTGCAGGTCCTCGAACTGGAGCTCCGCCTCGCCGAGGCCGAGCTCCTCGCCCTGATAGATGCAGACCGAGCCGCGCAGCGACATCAGCAGCGCCGAGATGACCTTGAGATAGGCGGTCGGATCGGCTTCGCCGGCGGCCCAGCGCGAGGCCGGCCGCATCACGTCGTGGTTGGAAAAGGCCCAGCATGACCAGCCATCGCTGGCGACCTTGCCGAAGGCTTCCAGAACCGAGCGTACTTTGGCGGCGCTGATCTTCTCCGGCGCCAGGAAGTCGAACGAATAGCACATATGCACGCGCTTGCCGCCGGCGGTGTAGGCCGCCACCACTTCCAGCCCGCGCTGCGAATCGCCGACTTCGCCGACCGCGGCCTGTGCCGGATACTCGTCGAGCAGGGCGCGGAAGCGTTCGAGGAAGCCGAGATTTTCGGGGCGGCTCTTGTCGTATAGATGGTCCTGGTAATTGTAGGGGTTGACTGCCGGCGCCGTCTGGTCGTTGCGCTCTTCAGGCGGCAGCGGCGGGTTGTTTTCCAGCCCCTGGCTGTGGAAGTAGAAATTGATGGTGTCGAGGCGGAAACCGTCGACGCCGCGCTCCAGCCAGAAACGCGTGACGTCTAGCAGCGCGTCCTGGACTTCCGTGTTGTGGAAGTTGAGATCGGGTTGCTCGGCCAGGAAGTTGTGCAGGTAATATTGCTGGCGGCTGGTGTCCCATTGCCAAGCCGAACCGCCGAAGATCGACAGCCAGTTGCTGGGCGGCGTGCCGTCGGGTTTTGCATCGGCCCAGACATACCAGTCGGCCTTCGCATTGGTGCGGCTCGAGCGGCTTTCCTTGAACCACGGATGGATGTCGGCGGTATGCGACAGAACCTCGTCGATCATCACCTTGAGGCCCAGCCGGTGCGCTTCCGCCGTCAAGGCGTCGAAATCGGCCAGCGTGCCGAACATCGGGTCGACGTCGCAATAGTCCGACACGTCGTAGCCGAAATCCTTCATCGGCGACTTGAAGAAGGGCGATATCCAGATGGCGTCGACACCGAGCGAAGCGATGTAGGGCAGCCGTTGGACAATGCCTTTCAGGTCGCCGATGCCGTCGCTGTTTGAGTCCTGATAGGAACGCGGATAGATCTGGTAGATCACCGCGCCCCGCCACCAGTCACGATCGACGGCGGGGTCCGGTCTGGATGTCACCTTCAAAGCCGATTGCATTACTCTCAACCTCCTTTCACCGAGCCGGCAAGCAGCCCGCGTACGAAATAGCGCTGCAGCGAGAAGAACACGATCAGCGGCACGATAATGGTCACGAACGCCGATGTCGTGAGGATCTCCCAATCGCCGCCGCGCGAACCGAGCAACGCATTGAGCTTGGCGGTCAGCACGATCTGATCCCCCTCGGTACCGAGGAAAACCATCGCCACCAGAAGATCGTTCCATACCCACAGGAATTGGAAGATGGCAAAGGAGGCGAGCACCGGGAAGGACAGCGGCAAGACGATCTTGACGAAGATCTCGAAATCGCTGGCGCCGTCGATGCGCGCCGATTCCATGATCTCGCGCGGCAGGCCGGCAATGTAGCTGCGCAAGAGATAGATGGCGAAGGGTAGGCCGAAGCCGGTATGCGCCAGCCAGATGCCGAGATAGGTCTTCGACGGCACGCCGAAGAAAGTGCCGACGCCGTTGTAGAGCTTCAACAGCGGGATCAGCGACATCTGCAGCGGCACGACCAGCAAGCCGATGATGACCGCGATGAGCAGCGCGCGGCCGGGAAAGCGCATCCAGGCCAGTGCATAGGCGGCGAAAGCCGCGATCAGGATCGGGATGACGGTCGCCGGAATGGTGACGGTCAGCGAGTTCATGAAGGAGCGGCCGATGCCTTCCGAAAACAGCACTGTCTGGTAATTGTCGGTGGTGAATTTCGGCGGCGCCGACGAGGCATAGTAGACGCGCTGGCCACGGTCGCCCTCGAACGCTTTTGGCGAGGCCATGACGAACGTTCCGTCGGCGTTGAGCTGCAAGGTCACGCCGTCGCCGAGATCGGCGGTCGTGCCGGCGGGATATTGCGTCGGCGCGGCCGACTTGACGCCGAAGGCGCTGATGTCGCGGGCAGCGCCATCGCCGAAGATGTTGCCGGCAAGCACGAACTTGCCGTCCTTTTCGACTTGCGCCGAGGCCGGCGGCAGCCGGCCGGCTTCGGTCTGGCTGGAACTGGCGAACGAGTTCCACCAGCCGGAGGCGATGATCTGGTCCTTGTCGCGCAGCGACGAGACGAGGATGCCGAGCGTCGGCACGGTCCAGATCGCCACGAAGATGAGCACCGCGATGTGGACGCCGAAGCGGCTGGCAAACGACTTTCCGGTTGCGACGGCCATCTCAGTGCCCTCCCGTCTCTTTGTTGGCCTGGCGGATGTTCCAGACCATGATCGGAATGACCGCGATCATGATGATGATGGCGATGGTGGCGCCGCGGCCGAAATCGCCGCCGCCGCGGAACATCCAGTCGAACATCAGATTGGCCAGCACCTGGCTGTTCCACTGGCCGTTGGTCATGGTCAGCACGATGTCGAACACCTTCAGCACCAGGATGGTGATCGTCGTCCAAACCACGGCGATGGTGCCCCATATCTGCGGCACCATGATCTTCCAGAAGATCTGGAACGGGTTGGCGCCGTCGATGACGGCGGCTTCCAGCGTCTCTTCCGGAATGCCGCGCAGCGCCGATGACAGGATGACCATGGCAAAGCCGGTCTGGATCCAGATCAGGATGATCATCAGGAAGAAATTGTTCCAGAACGGCAGCGATATCCAGACCTGTGGCTGGCCGCCGAAATACTGGATGATGGCATTGAGGAGGCCGATCTGCGTCTGGCCCTCGCCGCGATATTCGTAGATGAATTTCCAGATGACGCTGGCGCCGACGAAGGAGATCGCCAGCGGCAGGAAGATCAGGCTTTTGGCGATCGTGCCCCACCAGATCTTGTCGGTGAGCACGGCGATGATCAGCCCGAGGAAGGTGCAGGCTGCCGGCACCACCGCCAGCCAGACGATGTTGTTGAGGATCGAGTTGCGGAACTCGCGGTCGCCGAATGCCCATTCGTAGTTGGCGAAGCCGACGAAATTGCCGCCGCCGCGATCGAGGAAGGACAGCCGCAGCGTCTCGACCACCGGGTAGATCAGATAGATGGTGAGGATGATCATGGCCGGGCCGACGAACAGCCAGGGGCGAATCATTCCTTGCCGTCGCAGATTGTCGATGGCTGCCGCACCCTGGACGCCGCGCGACGGGAAAATAATGTCGACAAGCTTGTTGGCGCCCCAGAAATAGGCGACGCAGCCGCCGACGCCGACGATGATGACGAATATGGCCGAAAAAATCTAAGTCGCCATGGGTCCCTCTCCCCTGCGCATGATCCGCCGCTCGAGAAAAAGCCTTGGCGACGGGATCACGAGCCGATTCAGTTGTGAAGCGCGAGCGGGTGCCAGTCGGGTTCTCGCCGCGGCAGGCCACGCTTCATGCCGGAACTCTATGCTTCACGAAAAACGCTACAGTTGGCCGACGGTGGGACCCGGGCCATCGCGGCCCGGATCCAGTCAGGACGGGTAAGCCGACGGCTTACTTGATCGCGTCCCAGCTCTTCTGGATGTCGGTGGCGACATCCTGGGCCGACTTGCCGCCGACCAGGTCGATCATGCCGGTCCAGAAGGAGCCGGCGCCGATCTTGCCGGGCATCAGGTCGGAGCCGTCGAAGCGGAAGGTCGAGGCATTGGCCAGGATCTCGCCCTGCTTCTTCAGCGCATCGCTGGCATAGGCGTCCTTGTTGACCGACTTGAGCGGCGTCACGAAGCCGCCCTGAGCCATCCAGATCTCATGCGCCAGCGGCATCTTCAGGAATTCGATGAAGGCGCGCGCGGCCTTGCTGTCCTTGGTAATCATGGCGAGCGTTCCGGCGCCGAGCACCGGCGTGCCAAGCTCAGGCTTGGAGGCGTAAGGCGGGAAGTAGAAGAAGTCGGCGTCCTGGCCAACCTTCGTGCCTTCCGGGAAGAAGGTCGGGATGAACGATGCCTGGTGGTGCAAATAGCATTTCGGCGGCACCGCGAAGAGGCCCTTCGGGCTGTCGCGGAAGTCGGTCGCGGCAACCGCCTTGGCGCCGCCGTCGACCATCTTGTCGTCGGTCGCTATCTTGCCGAAGATGTCGATGGCGTTGACGACCGCCGGATCGTTGAACGGGATCTCGTTCTTCACCCATTTGTCGTAGGTTTCCGGGGGTTGGGTGCGCAGCATGATGTCTTCGACCCAGTCGGTCGCCGGCCAGCCGGTGGCGCCGCCGGAGCCGAGCCCGATGCACCACGGCGTGCCGCCGTCGGCGATGATCTTCTTCTCGAGTTCGGCCAGTTCTTCCTGCGTCTTCGGTACCTTGTAGCCGGCTTCCTCGAAATTGTCCGGCGAGTACCAGACCAGCGACTTCACGTCGGCCTTGTAAGGGAAGGCGAAGAAGCCCGGCTTGCCGTCCTTGTCCTTGAATGTGCCGAGGTCGACCCAGGACTGGCCGGCGCCGTAATTGTCCTTGACCCATTTGGCGGTGTCGTCGCCGAGCGGCGTCAGAAGGCCCTTGGAGGCCAGGTCCTGGATCAGGCCGGGCTGCGGCAGCACGGCGATGTTGGGCGGGCTGCCGGCCTGGGTGTCGATGACGATCTGCTGTTCGTAATTCTCGGACGAGGAGTATTTGATCTCAACGCCGGTGGCGTCCTGGAAATATTCGAGAACGGTGCGCACAAGGCCTTCGTCCTCGCCGCGCCACGGCCCGAAGATGGTCAGCGTCTCACCCTTGAGGTCGACCTTCTTCAGCTCTTCGTAATTCGCCCAGTTGAAGCGCGGATCCTCACCCGGCTTGAACTTCAGTTCGGCTTGCGCCGGCAGGCTCAGGGCGAGCGTTGCGAACGCAGCGCCCAGCAGAAGCATTTTCTTCATCGCTATTCCTCCCAGTGGTCATGAACACCCGGACGGAACCTCCATTCCGCCCGCCGACGCCGCAGGACTGTGACTCAGTCAGAAAGGAACCGCAACCTTTCGAAGAGTCTTCCAAAGCGCTTTGGTCTTTTTGATCTCGCCATTGAATCGCTTCGGAGTCAAGAGGGTGGCTGGCTAATCGATTTAGTTTCGGCAAATAAGCGAGAACTAAACTGCACTGCAGCACAGTTTTATGGCGACGCAACAGCAATTCTGCTTCAAACTGGCCAGACCAGTGCGTATGCTCGCTCTGTTCGGCAGCGCCAGCCTTGGTGCCCGCTCGGATTCAAAATTAAAAGCGCTTTGAGGCTTGGAGGCCTCCGGTGAACCTGAAACAGCTGTCGCACATGCTGGCGCTTTCGCAGACCACGGTAAGCCGCGCGCTGAACGGCTATCCGGAGGTCAACGAGGAAACGCGGCGCCGCGTGATGGACGCCGCCAAGCGCCACGGCTACCGCCCCAATCCGAGCGCGCGCCGGCTGGCGACCGGCAAGACCGGAATGATCGGCTATGTCCTGCCGACCGGTGCTGCCGTCGAGATCGACCCGCATTTCGTCGAATTCCTCTCCGGCCTCGGCGACTATGCCCGCTCGCACGAGCTCGACCTGGTGCTGTCGCCGGCCGACGCCGACGACCAGGAGACCACCTACCGCCGCATCGTCGCCAACCGGCAGGTCGATGCCGTCTACATCTCCTCACCGCGGCCCGTCGACCGGCGGGTGGCGTTGCTCAATACGCTCGGCATCCCCTTCATCGTCCACGGCCGCAGCGAAGGCTTCGGCTTCGACTACCCTTTCACCGACATCGACAATGAGGGCGCCTTCCACGAGGCGGCGCGGCTGCTGATCCAGCTCGGCCACCGGCGGCTGGCGCTGATCAATGGCGACGACCGCGAGACCTTCGCCATCCATCGCGAGCGCGGCATGCGCCGGGCGCTCACTGCCAGCGGGTTGACGCTCGGCGAGCGCCATATCTGCTCCGTGACGATGACCGAGGAGAACGGCTACCGCGCCGCCCGGCGCCTGCTGGAGCAAAACGAGCCGCCGACGGCGATCGCCTGCTCCAGTCTGATCATGGCACTGGGCGTCGTGCGCGCGGTGCGCGATCTCGGCCTGACCATTCCGGGCGACCTGTCGCTGATTGCCCATGACGATGTTTTTCCGTGGCTGAAACCGGAGAATTTTTCCGTGCCGCTGTCGACGACGCGATCGTCGATCCGCCTCGCCGGCGCGCGCGTCGCCGAGCGGCTGGCGGCGCGAATATCGGGGCTGGAAGAAGGCGCGCGCGGCGAGGTCTGGCCGGTCGACCTGGTGGTCAGGGGATCGGTCGCCGGCGCGCCGGCGTAGAGGTCCAGAATGACCGCGTTCGATCCCTTTGCGGACGTCTGCCACCCTCATTCATAAAAACCGCTCTAGAGATTGCAAACCCCTCGGTAACTAGTCGTCCAATCCCCGTTGAGCCAATTTCATTTGATAGACGCTTCTCGGATGCCTTCTCCGTCGCCATATGTTGAGAGAATAAATCAGTATAACATATCCGAATAGTGCGACCAAACTCCACAGGCCGCCAAGTGTGTCGATCGAGATAGAAATCATCACAAATGCGACTGCGACCACGGTGTAATATAAGACCGAGGACCAGACATATTTTTCCATTTGAGAGCTACGCATCTATCAACCTTGTTGTAGACAACTCAATTCACAATTCGATTGGACTATTCCTTCGCCGTCTCGGCTGCCTTGATGTCCAGCAGGCCATAGCCGAAATCATTGTCGCGGCCCTTGGGGCCGAGATCCCTGGCTGTTTCGGCGAGCGCCTTCTCGATCTCGTCGGCCGAGCGGTCGGGCGCGACGTGAATCAGATTGGCGACGGCTCCGCTGACGATGGCCGCCGCGAACGAGGTGCCGGTCACCACTTCCGAGCCGGTGCCGCTCGGCGCCACCATCTCGACGCCCGGCGCCGAGATGAAGACATAGGCGCCGCGATTGGCTTGCGGCATCAGCCCGTCCTTGGCATCGGTGGCGGTCACGGCGATGACGCCATCGAAAGCGGCCGGATAGCCGTAGGGCGCCTTCGGTCCGTTGTTGCCGGCGGCGGCGACCAGGACGATGCCGAGCGCGCGGGCATTGCGGCAGGCGATGCCGAGCAGGTCGTTCTTGGGGCCGACGAAGCTCATATTGATGATGCGCACATCCTGCTCGGCCGCCCAGTCGAGCGCCGAAAGGATAACGTCCATGGTCGACTTGCCGCCCTCGAAGGCGCGGGCGTGGTAGATCTTCGCGCCCGGCGCCATGCCCTTCAGCGCACCGACGCCGGCGATCAGGCCGTCGATCGAGGTGCCGTGATCGCGCTTTTCGATCGGCACTTCGGGCATGGCGTCGAACTGATCGGCGATGACGCCGGAGAGCGCCGGATTGGTGTCGTCGATGCCGGTGTCGATCACGGCGACGCGCACATTCTCGCCGCTGGCCTGTTTCTCGTCGAGCTCGATGCGGTCGAAGGCATAGTTGACGATGCCGGCCGCCTGCTGCAGCGAATAAACATGGTTGGGCTCGCGCCGCCTTGTGCGGCCGTCGGCGGCCAACTGCGCCAGCACGACGCCGACCGGACGGCCGTCGAGAATGCCGAAGCGCGCCAGCGTGGTGCCGAGCAGCCGCGACTGGCGCTGCGAGCGGACTTCGAGGCCGAAGGAAGCGGCGATCTGCTGCACGACGCCGGCGTCGCCGTCGACCGTCACCAGCACCTCGTCGGGCACGTGATCACCGACGATGGCGCGCTGCGGCTCGGTGGCGACGAGATCGGTCGGCGAAATGACCGGACCGCCAGGCACGGCGGCCGGAACCACCGGTGCATCGGCGGGCGCAGTCGGCGAAGGCAAAGCGCTGGCCAGGTCGCGACGCGGGTCGGGCGTCGGCAACGGCGTCCCGCCGCCGCCGGCAGGATTGGGGAACAGGTCGATGATCAGCGCCGGCAGGAAGACGGCGCCCGTCGCGGCAGGCTCCGCGCCTGGCGTTCCGCCGCCGTCCTTTGCGCAATCGGCGCCGGCCGCATTCGTCCGGTCGAGACAGTCGGTTTTCGTCTGCGGCTGGTTGGGATCCTTGCTCTGCGCAAAAACAGGCGTGGCGGCGATTATCGTCGCCGCCAGCAAAAATCCAGCAAATCCGATGACAGCTCCTTTTTGTTTGAGCATGATCTTTTCCGAAAACCGGAATCCACTTTTCGGGATCATGCTCTAGCCGCCACTCGCCGGTTTCCTTCCCTCGATCACAGCTTCCGCGAAAGGCTGGGCGGCAATAAGGCTGACCAGCTTCTCGTAGTCGGCAGCGGTCTTAGCCGCTATGGCGATGCGGAAGACGCCGTCGGCGGTCGGCCCGCCAGCGACCTTCAGCCCGTTCTGGCCGAGAAAGACAGCAATATCCGACATCTTCGCCTCCGGTTTGAACTTCACCAGCGCGAACGGCATTTTCGCCAGATCGTCCTCCGTGCCGGCGATTTCAAAATCATTGCCCTTGCCACCGGGCTGCACCAAGGACTGCACCATGACGAGCGCCAGCAGCACCGCGGCCGCGGCCCAGGCGACGCCGACCGGCACCGCCATGAAGCGGTTGAAAGCCTGCGCCAGCCATGATTGACCTGCCGGAGCGCGCGCCGGGCCGGCCTCGGCGTCGAGCGCCTTGGCAAAGCGGCTGAGCGCATCGGCCGGCGGGCGGATTGCCTCGTTGGCGGCGGCGGTGCCGGAAAATTCGGCCTCGGCCTCGCCCAATGCGGCAAGTGCTGCCGGGTCGGTCGCCAGCCATTCCTCGACGGCCTCCAGTTCGGCGCCTTCCAGCGAGCCGTTCAGGTAGAACGGCAGCAGCGTTTCCATCTCGTCGCGGCGCGACATTTTTTCAGCGGCGCTCATGGCCACCCCCTGTCGTAACCGGCGGCCTTGAGGGCTTCGCCGAGTTTCTTGCGGGCGTAGAACATCCGGGTTTTGACGGTGGCGACCGGAATGCCGAGCACCTCGCCGATCTCGGTCACAGACTGCCCATGGTAATAGGCAAGGTCGATCACCGTGCGGTGCTCTTCCGGCAGCGCATCGATGAACCGCCGCAGGGCGGCAGCCTTGTCGTCCTTCATGGTGACGACTTCCGGCGTGTCGGCGCTGTCGGGGATCTGCGCCGCGTCATCGTCGTCGATCCAGTCTTCCTTTTTCTTGCGCAGCAAGGACAGCGCCTTGAAGCGGGCAATGCCGAGCAGCCATGTCGAGACTTCCGAGCGTCCTTCGAAGCCCGGCGCCTGACGCCAGAGCTCGAGAAAGACCTCGTTCGCGATATCGTCGGCCATCATTTCCGATCCCGTCTGGCGCACCACGAAGCGGTAGACCCGCGCGTGGTGGCGCATGAACAGGAGCCGCACGGCGGCCCTGTCGCCCTTCGCGACCCGGTCGACAAGCGCGCGATCGGTCTCCGTCGCCGCCGTCATGGCCGGTCGAGCCGCCTGGCTCCTGTCTGCTCTGTCGCCGATCGGTCCAAAAAGGTTCATCCTCCGCCAAGGAATTTTGGGAGGCTAACCGAAGAAGGTGAGTGTTGCCAGAGGCGCGCCTTTTTCCCCTCTCCCCTTGTGGGACTGGAAGCGCGGCCGCTCAGCTCAAGAACGGCTTCGCCTTCATCGTCCCCGGCACAGGCACGCCAAGCCGCTTCAGCACCGTCGGCGCCAGCTGCAACTGGTCGAGCAGCGTATCTGCCTGCGGTCCTTTGCCAGGCCCGAAATAATACAGCGCGAAATCCTGCATGTCGTCGTCATGGCCGCCATGATGACCGCGATCCGTCTGGCCATGATCGGCGGTGACGATGACCTCGTAGCCGGCGCCGAGCCAGCCCGGCAGGAAGGCGGCGAGCATGGCGTCCATCGCATAGACGGCATGGTCCATCTCGTGGCAGTCATGGCCGAAGCGATGGCCCATCGAATCCAGCGTGCAGCTGTGCAGGATGCCGTAGTCGATGCCGTGGCGCCTGGTCAGCATGGTCAGCGTCGCGAACAGATCGACGTCGCTCGGCGTCATCTGGTTCTCGAGATTGTAGCCAGTCATGGTGTGGAAGCGTCCATGCGTGATCGGTCCGCCCGGTTCGTCGAACTCCATGTCCTCGACCAGATCGAACGGATAGGACCGGAAGAATTCAGACCAGTAGGAATGGGTGACCGCGCCGGACTTGCCGTCGGCCCTGCTGACCTCGGAGAAGATATCCGGCTGCTTGACCCGGAACCGGTTCTCGTTGGACAGGACGCCGTGCACCTGCGGCGACACCCCGGTGTGGATCGAGGCATAGCAGCAGGCCGAGGTCGACGGCAGCACCGAGCGCATCTTCCACACGCGCGCCTCGCCCGACTGCACCCAGCCTTCGAGATTGCCCATCAGCCGGCGCCAGTTCCGATAAGGCACGCCGTCGAGGACGATGAGCAGAAGTTTGGTCTCGAGCGCCACAGGCTGCTCCATGCGATCTGGCCGTTGAGATAGAAGCGCCGTGCAACCATCGGGCAGCACGGCGCTTCAGTTTAATCAAACCAGGCAGGAACTGGCGTCGCCCTAGTTCCCCGCGCTCGCCATGCGCCGGCCCTTGATCGCCTTTTCCAGCCAGCCGATCTCCATTTCGGGAACCGATGACAGCAACAGGTCGGTGTAGGCGTCGAAGGGCGGCGTCAGCACCTTGCTCTTCGGCCCGTAGCGGACCACCTCGCCGCGATACATCACCGCGATCGAATCGGCGATCGACTTCACCGTCGCCAGATCGTGGGTGATGAACAGATAGGCGACGCTCTCCTCCTTCTGCAGCTCGAGCAGCAGCTTCAGGATGCCGTTGGCCACCAGCGGGTCAAGCGCCGAGGTCACCTCGTCGCAGATGATCAGCTTCGGCTTGGCGGCGAGCGAGCGGGCAATGCAGACGCGTTGCTTCTGGCCGCCTGAAAGCTCGGCCGGGTAGCGGTCGGAAAAGCCCTTGCCCATCTCGATCTTGTCGAGCAGTTCGGCGACGCGCTTGTCACGCTCGCGACCGCGTATGCCGAAATAGAATTCCAACGGCCGGCCGATGATGGTGCCGACGGTCTGGCGCGGGTTCATCGCCACGTCGGCCGACTGGTAGATCATCTGCAATTGGCGCAGATCCTCCTTCGGCCGGTCGGCGAGCTTGTTGGCAAGCGGCCTACCGTCGAAGGTGACAGTGCCTTCCTCGGGCGGCAACAGCCCGGTGATGGCGCGCGCCAGCGTCGACTTGCCGGAGCCGGACTCGCCGACGACCGCCAGCGTCTGGCCCGGATAGATGTCGACCGATACGTTCTTCAGCACCTTGATGTGGCTGCGGCCGTAGGCGGCGGTGACGTTCTTGACCGACAGGAACGGCGTCGTGCCAGGCTTCTGCTCGTGGTGCTCGATCTCGTGCACCGAGACCAGCGCGTTGGTGTATTCCTGGCGCGGTTCCTTGATGATCTGCCGGGTGCCGCCCCATTCGACCAGGCGGCCGTGGCGCAGCACCATGATCTCGTCCGAAACCTGGGCGACGACGGCAAGGTCGTGGGTGATGTACAAAGCCGCCACATGGGTGTCGCGGATGGCGTCCTTGATAGCCGCCAGCACGTCGATCTGCGTCGTCACATCGAGCGCCGTGGTCGGCTCGTCGAATACGATCAAGTCCGGCTCCGAACACAGCGCCATCGCCGTCATCACGCGCTGCAACTGGCCGCCCGATACCTGGTGCGGAAAGCGTTCGCCGATGGTTTCGGGGTTCGGCAGGCTGAGCTTCTTGAAGAGTGCCACGGCGCGCTTCTCGGCCTCGGCGCGCGTCGCCGTGCCGTGCAGCAGCGTTGCTTCCACCACCTGGTCCATCAGCCGGTGCGCTGGGTTGAAGGCCGCAGCCGCCGATTGCGCGACATAGCAGACCTCGCGGCCGCGCAGCTTGCGGAAACCTTCCTTGCCACCCTTGAGGATGTCGCGACCGTTGACGATGACCTCGCCACCGGTGATGCGCACGCCGCCGCGGCCATAGCCCATCGACGACAGGCCGATGGTCGACTTGCCGGCGCCGGACTCGCCGATCAGGCCGAGCACCTTGCCCTTTTCCAGCGTCAGCGAGACATCGTGGACAAGCACGATGTTCTTCGGCGCCTCGCCCGGCGGATAGACCGTGGCCTCGATGCGCAGATTGCGGATGTCGAGCAGCAGGCCGGATTTCGCTTTGCTGTCAGCCATCACCCGCGTCCTCCCTTCAGGCTTGTCGTGCGGTTGAGCACCCAGTCGGCGACGAGATTGACGGAGATCGCAAGTGCTGCGATCGTCGCCGCCGGGATGAGCGCCGCCGCTATGCCGAAGACGATGCCGTCCTTGTTTTCCTTCACCATGCCGCCCCAGTCGGCATCCGGCGGCTGCACGCCAAGACCGAGGAAGGATAGCGTCGACAGGAACAGCACCGCATAGATGAAGCGCAGGCCGAGTTCCGACACCAGCGGTGACAGCGCATTGGGCAGGATCTCGCGGAAGATGATCCAGGCCTCGCCTTCGCCGCGCAGCTTGGCCGCTTCGACGTAATCCATGACGTTGATGTCGACGGCGACAGCGCGCGACAGGCGGTAGACGCGGGTCGAGTCGAGAATGCCCATGACCAGGATCAGCGTCACCAGATTGGTGGGCAGCACCGAGAGCACGACCAGAGCCATGATCAGTGTCGGGATCGACATCAGCAGGTCGACGAGGCGCGACAAAAGCGTGTCGAACCAGCCGCCGAACACCGCCGCCGAGAAACCGAGGATGGCGCCGAGCGAGAACGACAGCGCGGTGGCGAGCACCGCGATGAACAGCGTGATGCGGGCGCCATAGATCATGCGCGACAACAGATCGCGGCCGAGATTGTCGGTGCCGAGCCAATGTGTGGCCGACATCGGTTCCCAGACGTCGCCGACAATCTCAGCATTGCTGTGCGGCGCGAGCCATGGCGCGAAGACCGCCGCCAGCACGAACAGCGTCGTCAGAACGATGCCGATCAATGCCGGGATGGGGATGCGTTTTAGATCGAGCATGCCCGCCCCCTCACTTCGGATGTCTGAGACGCGGATTGGCGAAGATCGCCGCAATGTCCGCAATGATGTTCAAGCCGATGTAGACAGTGGCAAAGATCAGGCCGACCGCCTGCACCACCGGCACGTCGCGCTTGGTGACGTGGTCGACGAGATACTGCCCCATGCCGGGGTAGACGAAGATCACTTCGACCACGACGACGCCGACGATCAGGTAAGCGAGGTTGAGCATGACGACGTTGATGATCGGTGCAATGGCATTGGGAAAGGCGTGCCTGCGAATGACATTAAAGGCCGACAGGCCCTTTAACTCCGCCGTTTCGACATAGGCCGACTGCATGACGTTGAGGATCGCCGCGCGCGTCATGCGCATCATTTGGGCGAGCACCACCAGCGTCAGTGCCGTCGCCGGCAGCGTGATCGCCTGCATGCGCTCGCCGAACGGCATACCGTCATAGACGGTGGAGATGCCCGGGAAGATCTGCCACTTCACGGCGAAGAAATAGACCAGCACATAGCCGATGAAGAACTCGGGAAACGAGGTCGATGCGAGCGCCAGTCCCGAGATCAGCTTGTCGACCCAGCCATTACGGTAACGCACCGCGATCAGGCCGAGGATGATCGCCAGCGGCACGGCGACGACCGCCGCCCAGAAGGCGAGGAACAGCGTGTTCCACAACCGTCCCTTGATCGACGTTGCAATATCCTGGCCGCTCGACATTGCAGTGCCGAGATCGCCGGTGAGCACACCACCAAGCCAGTGGAAATACCTGACATAGGCAGGGTCGTTGAGGCCGAGCTGCTCGCGCAGATTGGCGAGCGACTCCGGCGTCGCCGACTGTCCGAGGATGGCTTGCGCGACGTCGCCAGGCAGGATCTGTGTGCCGGCGAAGATCAGGACCGATACGGCCAACAGGAGAAGGATGCCCAGCGCAACGCGCTGGGCCGCCAGTTTCACAATGGGTGAGGACATCTCGGCAAGGCCAGGCTCAGGCTTCGAGCCAGCACTTCGCCAAGGCGTAGCCGTTCATCAGCTCCTGATGCGGATCGTCGACCCAGCCGCCAACCTTGGCGCCCGTCGCGTCGATGAACTGGTTGAACATCGGCAGGATCAGGCCGCCTTCGTCGCGCACCATGACGGCCATGTCGTGGTACATCTGCTTGCGCTTGGCCTCGTCGAGTTCGGCGCGCGCCGCCAGCACCATCTTGTCGAAATCCGGACGCTTGAAACGCGTGTCGTTCCAGTCGGCCGTCGACAGATAGGCGGTCGAGTACATCTGGTCCTGGGTCGAACGCCCACCCCAGTAGGAGGCGGAGAAGGGCTGCTTGTTCCAGACCTCGTTCCAATAGCCGTCGCCGGGCTCGCGCTTGAGCTCGATCTTGATGCCGGCCTTGGCGGCGCTCTGCTGGAAGAGCTGGGACGCGTCGACGGCACCCGGGAAGGCGACGTCCGAGGTCCTCAGCAGCACGGTGCCGTCGTGACCCGACTTCTTGTAGTGGAACTTGGCCTTGTCGGGATCGTACTTGCGCTGCTCGATCTCGGTGAACAGCGGGTAGGAGGCGTTGATCGGGAAGTCGTTGCCGAGCGAGCCATAGCCTCGGAGGATCTTGTCGAGCATCTCCTCGCGGTCGATCGCCAGCTTCAACGCCATGCGCAGGTCGTTGTTGTCGAACGGCGCCGTGTTGCAATGCATGATGAAAACATAGTGGCCGGGACCGGCATGGTTGCGGATGGTGACGCCGGGCAGACGCTTGATCAGGTCGACGATCTTCGGCTCGACGCGGTTGATCATGTTGACCTGGCCGCCCTGCAGGGCCGAAGTGCGCGCCGTCGCGTCGTTGATGACGATGACCTCGATCTGGTCGGCATGGCCCATCTTGTCGCCCTGCCAGTAGTTGGCGAAGCGCTCGGCGCCATGGCGCACGCCGGGCTCGTTGGTAACGATCTTGTACGGGCCAGCACCAATGCCGGCATCGGGCTTGTCCTTGCCACCGTTGGGCTGGACGATCAGGTGGTAGTCGCTGAGCAGGTAGGGAAGGTCGGCGTTGGCCTCCTTCAGCGTCAGCACCACTTCCTTGCCGCTGGCCTTGATGCTCTCGATGCCCTTCATGTAGCCGAGCGCGCCGGACTTCGACTTCTCGTCCGAATGGCGCTCGAGCGTCGCAGCGACGTCCTCAGCGGTCACGGTCTTGCCATTGTGGAATTCGACGCCGTCGCGGATCTTCAGCGTCCAAACCTTGGCGTCGTCCGACGAGCCGATCTCCTCGGCGATGCGGTTCTCGAGCTTGCCTTCGGGGGACAGCTCGACGATCATTTCGCCCCAGCACTTGCCGAAGGCGAACGGCACCTGCGTCATCATCAGCGCGGGGTCGAGGCTGTTGGTGGATTCACCACCGACCAGGCCGGCCTTCAGCGTGCCGCCCTTGACCGGGCCGGCGGCGCGCGCCGCGCTCGACAGCAGTGAGTTGGCGAAGGGGGCAGCGACGCCGAGAGCGGCGGCGCGGCCGAGAAAATCACGACGGCTGAGTTTGCCGGATGCAACGCGGCGGCTCAGATATTCCAGTTCATTGGACATGATGAGTTCCTCACTCTGTTGGTTCGACCTGAATGGTCGTTTTCTCGTTTCTTGTGAGGAGAATAATGACCGCAAGGGAAAGCAGTAAGCAAGACCGAATGCGACATGCCGTGGCGTAAATCGCACGTCGCAATTGGACCAACCGGGCGAGCACTCACAACAGCGCGCGGGGGATTTTCTCCTCGAAGTTGCGCTCGAAAACCAGCTTTTCGCCTTCATAGGCTTCGATTCTGGCGCTAACCGTGAAGCTTTGTGCGTCAGATCGCATCTCAGCCGATGTTTCGGTGCGCACCGACCATCCATTTCGCGACAAGGTCTGCGTCCAGTGGGTATTTCCCGACGCTGAAAGCGGATCGTCGGGATGGATCGCCCATGTCTCGCGCACGACGCTGCCATGGGCGAGACCGTGCTGGAGATCGCGCACCTCGCCGAAATCGTCCGTTATGGACAGCGTGACCATGCCGGTCTTCTCATCGCGGTCGATATGGCGTTCGGAATTGGCGGGCCGAATCGTCTCCGTCACCCATGGCGTGGCTCCTTCCGGAGCTGCGAACGTGATCTCGTCGCCTTGAGCCGGAGGGCGCAGCGGCAGCGTCAGCGTCGCGGCCTTGAGCTCGAGACGGACCGGTTCGGGCGACGGCCAGATCATCGGCCAATAGGCGTTCGACACGGCAACACGCAAACGGTGGCCGGCCGGCACGCGGTAGGCGCATTGGTCGAGCACGACCCTGGCGGTGGCGGGCTCGCCCGGCACCAGCGGCTCGGGGAATTCATGCGAGTTGCGATGCGTCAGGTTGAGCACGCCGTAGGAGATCAGCTCCGAGGCGCCGTCGGGATGCACATCGCATAGGCGTACGGCAATGTTCGCCTGGCGCCGATCCGCCTTGAGCCAGACCAGAACTTCCGGCGCGCCGACGATATCGATCGCTTCGCCGAGCGGCGGCTGATCGAAACAGACCGACAGCGCATCGTCCGGACGTTGGTCGCCGGGCAGTTCCGGGCCGAAGGTGAAGGGAAAATATTCGCCGCCGGCAAGGCCGCAGGACTGCGGCGAGGCGATGATGACCGGCCTGTCGCCCTCGGCGATGAGTTCGATCGTGTGCGCCTTGATGTCGGGCGATGGCCAAATCTGTTCGGCAATCCAGCGCCCCGGGCGCTCGGGATGCCAGCGCGCGGGACGGACGCTGTCCATGACATAGGCGCGATAGGCGGGATCGGCATCGAGGCCGGTGTCGAGGCCCTTCAGCCAGCGGTCCCACCAGCGCAAGGCTTCCTGCAGGAAGCCGATGGCGGGCTGCGGTGCCGCGTAATGCGGGTATTTGTGGATCCACGGGCCGACGATGCCCTTGACCGGCGCCTCGATGTTGCCGACGAGGTGAGAAATCGTGTTGCGATAGCCGTCGTGCCAGCCGCCGATCGACAGCACGGCGGCATGGATGGCGGAATAGTCCTCGCAGATCGAGCCGCGTTTCCAATAGGCGTCGCGGTGCTGGTGTTTCAGCCATAGCGGCGCCAGGAATGGCTGGTTCTCCAGCCGGGTCAGCCACAGATCGCGCCATCGGTTGTCGCCGGCGATCAGCGGATCGGGCGGCCGCGACGAATAGGACAGCATGGTCGAGGCCCAGCCGAAATTCTCGATCAGCAGGCAGCCGCCCTTGTAATGGATGTCGTCGGCATAGCGGTCGACGGTCGAGCACAGGCTGATCACCGCCTTCAGCGCCGGCGGCTGCATCGCCGCCACCTGCAGGCAGTTGAAGCCACCCCAGGAAATGCCCATCATGCCGACCTTGCCGTTGCACCAGGGTTGGGAGGCCGCCCAGGCGATGACGTCGCGGGCGTCCTGCAATTCCTGCTCGGAATATTCGTCGTCCATCAGCCCTTCGGAATCGCCATTGCCGCGCATGTCGACGCGGATCGAGGCGTAGCCGTGGCCGGCGAAATAGGGATGCGTCAGCTGATCGCGAGCGATGGTGCCGTCGCGCTTGCGGTAGGGCAAATGCTCGAGGATCGCCGGCACCGGATCGTCGCCGGCATCTGCCGGCATCCACACCCGCGCCGACAGCCGGCAGCCGTCCGGCATGACGATGCCCATATCAGGGAATTCGACGACCTTGCGCGGGAATTCGGCGACGGTTTTCATGCGAGGACTCCAGGAACGCCAGATGATGGAGCCCGCTGGGTCGCGTCGTGGGCCAGCCAACGAATTCGGCTGGTCAATCCGCGTCAGTTCAGCGGAATGTCGTTTTCGGCCTTGCTCGCCTGATAGGCGCCCGACAACTCATCGTAGCGGGCGGAAATCTTGCCGATCCGCGCTTCCAGGCGCTGTCGCTCGGCTTCCGGCAACGAGCGCGCCAATCTGCGAATCGAAAAGCTCTTCCAGTAGGCGTTCTCGGCATTGTAGCCGCCGGGATCGAGGGTGAAAACCTCCTTCAGGATCTTCAGATCGTGCGGGATGGCGAAAGAGTCGCGCGAATCCTCGTGGCTGAACAGATAGTAGAAATTGTCGAAGCCGGTCCAGGTGATCGCCGACAGGCAGAGCGAGCAAGGCTCGTGCGTGGCGAGGAAGATGGCATCCTTGGTGTCGACGCGCTCGGCCCTGGGCATTTCATAGAAGCGCTTCAGGCAGTGCACCTCGCCGTGCCAGAGCGGATTTTCCATCTCGTTGTTGGTTTCGGCCAGCACCAGCGAGTGGTCGTCCTTGCGCAGGATCGCCGCGCCGAAGAGCTTGTTGCCATGGGCGACGCCGTCGGCCGTCTTCGGCACGATGTCTTGCTCGATGACGTCGAGCAGGCGGTCGATCAGCGAAATGTCGGTCATTATTGCTTTCCCTCGGGAAGATGGATCTCGTAGGGGTGCGAGAAATGGCACTCTTCGAGGTTGGAGCCGTCGCCGCCGCGGTCGACGATGACAAAATCCTGGGCCTCGCCGATCGGCGTCAGCACGCCGTGCCAGAGGTTGCGCGGATAGTTGACGCCTTGGCCGGGCGCGGTGATGAAGGCGTGCGGTTCGCCGGGGCCATCCTTGCCGTCATGGCAGACGACGACAAGGAACGGCCGCGGCGACAGCGGGATGAAGGCCTGGCTGCCGAACGGATGGCGCTCGACCATGGTCAGCTTCAGCGGCAATTCGTAAGGCGTTCCGCGCACCATGGAGATCAGCACACGCGCGTTCGGCCCCTGCGCTTCGGCGGTGGCGAGATCGTGGTAGCGCTCGGCCTTGCCGCCATTGATCGGGTAGTGGTTGTCGCCGCCCATATCGATGACGTCGCCGAATTCGGCGAAGCTTTCGCGGGTCAGCGACCGGGCAACGATGCGGGTCACCGGGCGCGATCCCCGAGACCCGCTCCGCCGAGCTTGGCGTGCCGGTTGACGTCCTTGTAGAGCAAATAGCGGAATTTACCGGGGCCGCCGGCATAGCAGGCCTGCGGGCAGAAGGCGCGCAGCCACATATAGTCGCCGGCCTCGACCTCGACCCAGTCCTGGTTGAGGCGGTAGACGGCCTTGCCTTCCAGCACATAGAGGCCGTGCTCCATGACATGGGTCTCGGCGAAGGGGATGACAGCACCCGGCTCCAGTGTGACGATGGTGACATGCATGTCGTGGCGCATGTCGGCGGGGTCGACGAAGCGTGTCGTCGCCCAGCGGCCGTCGGTGCCGGGCATCGGGGTCGGCGCAACGTCTTGCTCGTTGGTGAAGAAGGCCTGCGGTACATCCAAGCCTTCGACCGCCTCATAGGCCTTACGGACCCAGTGGAAGCGGACCGCAGCCTTGCTTTCGTTACGGACGGTCCAGCCGCTGGCCGGCGGCAGGAAGGCAAAGCCACCCGGCTTCAGCATATGCGTCTTGCCGGCGAGCGACACGCTGAGCTCGCCCTCGACCACGAACAGCACGCCCTCGGCCCCGGCATCCGGTTCCGGCCGGTCGCTACCGCCTCCCGGCTCGACCTCTACGATGTATTGCGAAAACGTCTCGGCAAACCCCGACAGCGGCCGCGCGATGATCCAGACCCTGGTCTTGTCCCAGAACGGCAGGGCGCTGGTGACAATGTCCTGCATCACGCCCTTGGGGATGACGGCATAGGCCTCGGTGAAGACGGCGCGGCCGGTCAAAAGCTCGCTCTGGCCGGGGTGGCCGCCATGCGGCGCGTAGTAGGTTCGCTCGGGCGTCTTGATCATATCCATGTGTCCTGACCCTATTGCGGCAGCATGTCTCTCAGCCGAAGCAGCGCGATGCGCTCGACCTGTTTGCAGGCGGTGTCGAATTCGGCGCCGCGGCTGTTGCCGATGCGCGCCTCGAACTCCGCCAGGATTTCTTCTTTGGTCTTGCCCTTCACCGCGATGATGAAGGGGAAGCCGAAAGTGGTGACGTAGGCGGCGTTGAGCTTGGAGAACAGCTCGCGCTCCTTGTCGGTCAGCGCGTCGAGCCCGGCCGACGCCTGTTCCTTCGTCGATTCCGCCGTCAGCCGCCTGGCCTTCGCCAGCTTGCCGGCAAGGTCCGGGTGGGCATTGAGCACGGAGAGCCGCTCGGCCTCGCTGGCCGCGCGGAAGACGCGGCAGAGCGCGTTGTGCAGGCCGCCGGCGCTGTCATGCGCCGGGCCGAGCTCCAGCTCGTAGGCACGTTCGGCGATCCACGGCGAATGTTCGAAGGCGCCGCCGAAGGCATGCACGAACGCTTCGAATTCCATTTTCGACGGGCGCAGCGCCGACAGCCGGCGCGGATGGTTTTCGTGCCAGTGCCTAGCGATGTCGATGCGCCGCGCCAGCCACACTCTGTCATGCGACTTGACGTAGTCGACGAAGCGCTTTAGCGCCGCGACGCGGCCCGGCCGGCCGACGAGCCGGCAGTGCAGGCCGATGTTCATCATGCGCGGCCGCCCTTGCCTGCCCTCGGCATAGAGCGTGTCGAAACTGTCTTTCAGATAGGCAAAGAACTGGTCGCCCGAATTGAAGCCTTGCGGCGTGGCGAAGCGCATGTCGTTGGCGTCGAGCGTATAGGGGATGACGAGCTGCGGCTTTTCGGCACCTTCGCGCTCGAACCAGTAAGGCAATTCGTCGTCATAGGTATCGGACACGTAGTCGAAGCCGCCCTCCTCGGCCACCAGCCGCACCGTGTTGACCGAGGTGCGACCTGTATACCAGCCGGTCGGGCGTGCGCCGGTCACTTCGTAATGCAGGCGGATCGCCGCTTCGATGTCGCGGCGCTCGTCGTCCGGCGCATGGTCGCGGTAGTCGATCCATTTCAGCCCGTGCGAGGCGATCTCCCAGCCGGCCTCCTGCATCGCCGCCACCTGGTCGGGCGAGCGCGCCAATGCCGTGGCAACGCCGTAGCAGGTGACCGGCACCTGTGCTTCGGTGAACAGGCGGTGGAGCCGCCAGAAACCGGCGCGGGCGCCATACTCGTAGATCGATTCCATGTTCCAGTGGCGCTGGCCGACCCAGGGGGCCGCACCCACGATCTCGGACAGGAAGGCTTCCGAAGCCTTGTCGCCGTGCAGCACGCAGTTCTCACCGCCTTCTTCGTAGTTGACGACGAACTGCACTGCCACATGCGCGCCGCCAGGCCATTTCGGATCCGGCGGATTGGCCCCGTAGCCGCGCATGTCCCGTTCGTAACGCATTGTCACTCCTGCCGGATGTTGAGATGAAGATATCGAAAGGAGTGCTTGCGCATTCCCCCGAAAATTTTTGAAAGTGCTTTTTGTCGCGCTCCGCTCGACCGGGACTTATGCATCGCCTTTAATGGGCGCACAATTCACCAGAAACGTTCGACTGTACCGGAATGGGAGACGGCCAGTGGCAGAAACGTCGAAAGCCGATGGCGGGCGTCTGACGACCCATGTCCTCGACACCGCGACCGGGAGGCCGGCGAAAGGCCTGTCGATCGAGCTTTACCGCATCGAGCGCCAGGCCCGCACGCATCTGAAGACGGTGGTCACCAACGATGACGGCCGCTGCGATGCGCCGCTGCTTGCGGGCGCCGACTTCCGCACCGGTGAGTACGAGCTGGTCTTCGCCGCCGGCGATTATCTGCGCCGGCACGGCAAACTGCCCGAACCGGCCTTTTTGGACAGCGTGCCGATCCGCTTCGGCATGGCGGAGCCGGTGCACTATCATGTGCCGCTGCTGATCTCGCCATACGGCTATTCGACCTATCGGGGAAGCTGAGACATGGCCAGGATCAAGACCCGCAACGAGATCCGCTTCATCCTCAACGGCGAGGATGTCATGCTGGCCACCGTCGCGCCCGACGAGACCTTGCTCGACTGGCTGCGGCTCAGCCGCACGCTGCGCGGCACCAAGGAAGGCTGCGCCGAAGGCGATTGCGGCGCCTGCACCGTGCTGGTCGGCAGGCTTTCCGCCGGCAGGCTGGTCTATGAAAGCGTCAACGCCTGCATCCGCTTCCTCGGCTCGCTCGACGGAACCCATGTCGTCACCGTCGAGCATCTGCGCGGCGACGGCGAAAAGCTGCACCCCGTGCAGCAGGCAATGGTCGATTTCCACGGCTCACAGTGCGGCTTCTGCACGCCGGGCTTCATCATGTCTCTCTATGCGCTGTGGATGCGATCGCCCGAGCCTTCGGATGCTGCGATCGAAAAGGCGCTGCAGGGCAATCTCTGCCGCTGCACCGGCTACGAGGCGATCGTGCGCGCCGCCCGCGCCATCTCCAGTTACGGCAAGGCGGCAAAGGACCGGTTGGCGGCGGAGCGCAAGGCGATCACCGCCAAGCTCGCGGCGATGAAGGACGGTTCGCGCATCGAGATCGGTGCCGGCAAGCAGCGGCTGGTCGTGCCGGCCAATGCAGATGATCTGGCCAGCGTGCTCGACAAGGAGCCCGGCGCCACCATCGTTGCCGGTTCGACCGATGTCGGCCTGTGGGTGACCAAGCACATGCGCGACATCTCGCCGGCAGTCTTCATCGGCAATCTCGATGGTCTGTGCACGATCTCCGAGGACAGGGACGTGATTTCGATCGGCGCCGGCGTCACCTACAGCGAGGCGTTCTCGATGTTGGCGAAGCGCATCCCGACGCTCGGGCCGCTGTTCGACCGTATCGGCGGCGAGCAGGTTCGCAATATGGGCACGATCGGCGGCAACATCGCCAACGGCTCGCCGATCGGCGACACGCCGCCGCCCCTGATCGCGCTCGGCGCGCGCCTCACGCTGCGCCGCGGCAAGAAGCGCCGCACGATCCCGCTCGAATCCTTCTTCGTCGCCTATGGCGAGCAAGACCGACAGCCGGGCGAGTTCGTCGAGGCCGTGCATGTACCGGTGCCGGCCAAGGGCACAAAGTTTGCCGTCTACAAGATCACCAAGCGCCGTGACGAAGACATCACCGCCGCGCTTGGCGCTTTCTACCTGACCTTGGCCAAGAACGGCACAGTGGCTGATATCCGCATCGCCTATGGCGGCATGGCGGCGACGCCGAAACGGGCCTTCGGCGTGGAAAAGGCGTTGCTCGGCAATCCGTGGACGGAAGCGACGGTGGAAGCGGCGATGGCCGAATACGCAAAAGACTTCACGCCGCTGACCGATACGCGGGCCTCGGCCGAATACCGGGCGATGGCGGCGAAGAACCTGTTGCTGCGCTTCTTTGTCGAAACCACCGGAACCAAGGCGCCGTTCCAGGTTTCACGGTACGAGGCGGCGTGATGACCAAGCACACCCCCAACCTCAAGGCACAAAAAATCTCCGGCGGCGTTGCCACCGACCAGCGCCATGATTCCGCGCACAAGCATGTCAGCGGCACCGCCGTCTATATCGACGACATGCCGGAGCCTGCCGGCACGCTGCATGGATGCCTCGGGCTTTGCACGGCCACGCATGCCACGATCACAAAGATGGACCTGTCGGCGGTGCGCTCCGCCCACGGCGTCGTCGACGTGCTGACGGCGAAGGACGTCCCCGGCGAGAACGACATTTCGCCGACCGGCCGCCATGACGAGCCGGTGCTGGCCGACGGCAAAGTGCAGTTCTACGGCCAGCCGATCTTCTGCGTCATCGCCGAGACGCGCGAACAGGCGCGCCGCGCCACCAGACTGGCCAAGGTCGAATACAAGGAGCTGCCTTTTGTCACCGACATCGGCGCGCTCGATCCCCGCAAGGACAAGCTGGTCACGCCGCCGCTGACCTTGAAGCGCGGCGATGCCGCCGCCGCGATCAAGGCGGCGCCGCGCCGGCTCAAAGGGCAAATGCGTGTCGGCGGCCAGGATCATTTCTACCTGGAAGGCCATATCGCCATGGCCATCCCCGGCGAGGACGATGACGTCACCATCTATTCCTCGACCCAGCATCCGAGCGAAGTCCAGCATATGGTCAGCCATGCGCTCGGCGTGCCGAGCAATGCCATCACGGTGGAAATCCGCCGCATGGGCGGTGGTTTTGGTGGCAAGGAAACGCAAGGCAACCAGTTTGCCGCCTTGGCCGCGATCGCCGCCAAGCGCCACCATCGCGCCGTAAAAATCCGGCCTGACCGCGACGACGATATGATCGCCACCGGCAAGCGCCATGATTTCCTCGTCGACTACGAGGTCGGCTTTGACGATGACGGCAACATTTTGGGCGTCGATTTCATGTTCGCGGCGCGCTGCGGCTTCTCGTCGGACCTGTCCGGCCCGGTCACCGACCGCGCGCTGTTCCACTGCGACAACACCTATTTCTGGCCCGCCGTGCATGCGCAGTCGGCGCCGCTCTACACCAACACCGTGTCGAACACCGCCTTCCGCGGCTTCGGCGGCCCGCAAGGCATGGTCGGCGCCGAGCGCGTCATCGATGAGGTTGCCTTTGCCGTCGGCAAGGACCCGCTCGAGATCCGCAAGCAGAACTTTTATGGCACCTCGGATCGCAACATCACGCCGTATCATCAGACGGTCGAAGACAACATCATCCACCGCGTTGTCGCCGAACTGGAGGCGAGTTCGGACTACACAAGGCGCCGCCGCGTCATCGAGGCCTTCAACGCCAACAGCCGCTTCATCAAGCGCGGACTGGCACTGACGCCGATCAAGTTCGGCATCTCGTTCACCGCCACGCACTACAACCAGGCCGGCGCGCTGGTGCATGTCTACACCGATGGTTCGGTGCATCTGAACCATGGCGGCACCGAGATGGGGCAAGGCCTCTATCTCAAGGTCGCGCAAGTGGTGGCGGAAGAGTTCCAGATCGACCTCGACCAGGTGAAGATCACCGCCACGACCACCGGCAAGGTGCCGAACACCTCGGCCACCGCCGCGTCCTCCGGCTCCGACCTCAACGGCATGGCGGCGCAGAACGGCACCAGGCAGATCAAGGACCGGCTGACCGACTTCGCCGCCGAAAAATACCAGGTGCCGCGCGACCAGGTTGTCTTCCTGCCGAACCGGGTGCGCATCGGCAACCAGGAAATCGCTTTCGCCGATCTCATCAAGCAGGCCTATATGGCGCGCATCCAGCTTTCGGCGGCGGGCTTCTACAAGACGCCGAAAATCCACTGGAACCGCGACAAGGGCCAGGGCCGCCCCTTCTACTATTTCGCCTATGGCGCGTCGTGCTCGGAAGTGTCGGTCGATACGCTGACCGGCGAGTACATGGTCGAGCGCACCGACATATTGCACGAGACCGGCCGCTCGCTGAACCGCGCCATCGACCTCGGCCAGATCGAGGGTGGCTTCATCCAGGGCATGGGCTGGCTGACAACCGAGGAACTTTGGTGGGACGGCAAGGGCCGGCTGCGCACGCATGCGCCGTCGACCTACAAGATCCCGCTCGCTTCCGACCGACCGAAGATCTTCAACGTGACGCTGGCCGACTGGCCGGAGGCGAGCGAACCGACGGTGCATCGCTCCAAAGCGGTCGGCGAGCCGCCCTTCCCGCTCGGCATGTCCGTGCTGCATGCGCTGTCGGATGCGGTGGCGAGCGTTGCCGATCACAAGATCTGCCCGCGCCTCGATGCGCCGGCGACACCGGAGCGGGTGCTGATGGCGATCGAGCGGCTGAAAGTCGAGGCCAAGACGAAGGTGTGAATCGGCCAAATCGTGCAAATCCGGTCGAAAACGCCTATATTTCCCAATCGGGAACGCGAAAATGAACTCGAAAGTGCACAGCCTGAAAGCCTTTTTAGCTGGTGCCGGCCGGGTTGCCCTGGTCGAAGTGGCAGGCACGAAAGGCTCGACGCCGCGTGAGAAGGGCGCCTTCATGCTCGTCTCGCGTATGGCGATCTTTGGCACGATCGGCGGCGGCCAGCTCGAATATATGGCGATCGACAAGGCACAGCAGATGCTTCTCGGGGAGATGGCCGCGAAGCGACCAGAGGGGGCCGGTAGCGCGAGACTTGGGAAAATGTCGGGCAGTGCCGCGGCGGCCCCACCCGGCGGCTTCGCCGCCACCCTCCCCTCGAGGGGGAGGGGAGCCCGCATCGAGGTCGACGAAGTCTGCGCCACGCTTGACGTGCCGCTTGGGCCGGAAATCGGCCAGTGCTGCGGCGGCAGGGTCGAGGTGTCGATTCGGCTGCTCGACGCGGCGCTTGAGGCCGAACTGATCCGCAATGCGGAAGCGGAAGAGGCGCGTCTGCCTCACGTCTATCTCTTTGGCGGCGGCCATGTCGGCCAGGCGCTGGCATCGGCGCTGGCGCTTTTGCCCATTCATGCCGTCGTCGTCGAGACGCGCGCCGACGCACTGGAAGGCATGCCGGAAACGGTCGAGACGAGGCTGACGCCGATGCCCGAGGCCGTGGTGCGCGAGGCGCCGGCGGGATCGGCCTTCGCCATCCTTACGCACGACCATGCGCTTGATTTCCTGATCGTCGCTGAGGCGCTGAAGCGCGACGATGCCGCCTATGTCGGCATGATCGGTTCGAAAACCAAGAAGGCGACGTTCAAGAACTGGTTCCTGAAGTCGGCGGACGGCAGCGAGGCGGAATTCGCCCGCCTCGTCTCGCCGATCGGCGGCGATGCCGTCAAGGACAAGCGTCCGCAAGTGATCGCAGCGCTGGCGGCCGCCGAGATCATGACGGCGCTGGTTGCCCATGCCGCCTCGGCTTCCGTTTCAGCTGGAATGCAAGTGGCCGGGTGACTGCGCCGGCTTAGCCGGCAAATCCAGCGGGCTGTGACCCCCACTCACAGCTGCTCCTCGCTTTCTTCGTTTCCCAAATCGCCCGAAAAGACGTTTGCTGCGCGCCTTCAACCTGGGCGGAAACGAGATGAACATATTGCGAATCGCGGCCTTTTCGGATGGCGACACCGGTGGCAATCCTGCCGGGGTGGTGATAGGCGATGCCTTGCCCGATGCCGCTACAATGCAGCGTGTCGCTGCCGAGGTCGGATTTTCGGAAACCGCCTTTGCCGCCCCCGAGGGCGATGGCTGGCGGGTTCGTTACTTTTCGCCTGAAACCGAGGTTCGTTTCTGTGGCCATGCCACGATCGCGCTCGGCGCGGGCCTCGTCCGGCAATTCGGGGACGGGACTTTTCCACTGATCCTCAACCAGGCCGGGATCACTGTCGAAGGATTTCGCGACGGCACGAACATCGCCGCCGCGCTGCAGTCGCCACCGACGCGCAGCAAGGCCGCTCCGCCCGAGCTTCTCGCAGAGACGCTGACGCTGTTCGGCTACTCGGCTGAGGTTCTCGACCCGGCCATTGCGCCGGCATTGATCCATGGCGGCGCCGACCATCTCGTGCTGGCGCTGAAGTCACGCCAAGCGCTGGCTGCCATGGCTTATGATTTGAAAGCCGGGCAGGCGCTGATGCGGCGCGAAGGGCTGGTCACGATCCTGCTCGCCTATGCCGAGACGCCGCGCCTTTTGCATACCCGCAATCCGTTCGCGTCGGGCGGCGTCTATGAAGACCCGGCGACAGGTGCGGCGACCGCCGCCTTTGCCGGCTATCTGCGCGACCTCGGCTGGCCGCATGGTGGCGCCATCGATATCGTGCAGGGCGAGGATATGGGCATGCGTTCGCGGCTCCATGCCGATATCCCGCCGACGCCGGGCAGCTCGATCAGGGTGTCCGGAAGCGCGCGCATGATGGACGTGAGCTGAGGCGTTTCACACCGGCCGTTTCAGGCCGAGATGGTCGCGCAAGGTGCGGCCTTCGTATTCCTCCCGGAACAGGCCGCGCCGCTGCAGTTCCGGCACGACGAGCGTGGCAAACGAATCGAGCTCGCCGGGGAACCAGGAGGGCATCACGTTGAAGCCGTCCGCGGCGCCGCCTTCGAAGCGCGCCTGCAATTCATCGGCGATCTGCGCCGGGGTACCGACGACGCGCCAGTGGCCGCGCGCGCCGGCGAAGTGGCGGGCAAGGTCGCGGATGGAAAGATTGTCGCGGCGAGACTGCTCGATGACCAGCGCCTGCCGGCTCTTCATCCCTTCGCTGGGCGGCAGTTCCGGCAGCGGTCCGTCGATCGGATAGCGCCAGAGATCGGAGATGCTGAGATAGCTGGAGAGCAGCGCGACGCCGACGTCGTCGGGGATCAGCTCCTGCAATTCCTCATACTTCTCTTGGGCCTCGGCCTTGGTTGCCGCAACGACCGGCGCCACGCCCGGCATGATCTTGATGTCGTCCGGCTCGCGTCCATAGGCAGCCAGCCGCCCCTTGAGATCGTCGTAAAAGGCTTTTGCTTCCTCGAATGTCTGCGCCGCGCTGAACACGACATCGGCGGTCCTGGCGGCAAGGTCCTTGCCGTCCTCCGATGCTCCTGCCTGCACCATGACCGGCGCGCCCTGCGGCGAGCGCGGCAGATCGAGCGCATCCTTGACCGAGAAGCTTTGGCCATCATGGCTGAGGCCGCCAGTGTCGGCGCCGCGCCAGAGGCCTGTGACCACGGTGGCGAATTCACGTGCCCGCTCATAGCGGTCGGCATGCGGGCGCAGGCCGGTCAAGCCGAAATTGGCAGCCTCGATGTGGCTAGCCGAGGTAACCAGGTTCCAGCCGGCGCGGCCGCCGCTCAGCTGATCAAGCGACGCGAAGGTCCGCGCCAAGCCATAGGGCTCGTTGTAGCTGGTCGAGGCGGTCGAGACGAGGCCGATGCGCTCGGTCTGGACGGCGATCGCCGCAAGCAGGCTGATCGGCTCGAAGCCGATCGAGCGCGAGGTCTGGCTGGCGATGCCGACATTGGCCTCGCGCAGGCCGGCCGCATCCTCGCAGAAGATCATGTCGAGCTTGGCCGCCTCGGCCGTCCGCGCCAGCTGGATGTAATGGTCGATGTCGATACCCGCCGTGACATGCGCCTTGGGATGGCGCCAGGCGGCGATGTGGTGCCCCGTCGCCCACAGGAAGAGACCGAGCTTCATCTGTCTTTTGTGCGCGGTCATGGCCTGTTGCCTCCGCCAAGTCCGAGATGCGCGCGCAGCGTCGTGCCGGTGTAGTCGGGCCGCAGCAGGCCGCGACGGCGAAGTTCCGGCAGGACGCGATCGGCGAAATCGTCAAGCGCCGTAGGCAGCGCCGGCAAGACCAGGCTGAATCCGTCGCAGCCTTCCGGGCCGAACCACGCTTCCAACCTGTCGGCCGCAAGCTCGGACCCTGCAGCAACGGTCAGCAGCACCTTCACGGCGTCCGGGCTACGGCCATTGGCAAGCGCCCGTCGTTTCAGGTCGTCGCAAGCGGCATTCGCGCCCTCCGGCGATTGTTCCTCAAGCAGGATTACGTCGGCGATGCGGGCGGCGAAATCGAGGTCGGCTTCCGACAGGCCCGACATCACCAGCACCGGCGTGTCCTGCGGCGAGCGCGCCACATTGAGCGGGCCGCGCACCGAGAAGAACTCGCCTTTGTGGTCGAGCAGGTGCATCTTTTCCGGGTCGTGGAAGCGGCCGCCGATCTTGTCGAACAGCAGCGCATCCGTATCCCAGCCCTTCCACAAGCCCTGCACGATGCCGATGAACTCTTCCGCACGGCGGCCAAAATCATCGTCGGAAATGCCTTCCGGCCGGCTGAAATTGGCCGCTTCGCGCGGGTTTTGCGACATCGTCACGTTCCAGCCCACTCGGCCATGGCTGATGATGTCGAGGGAAGCAAAACGGCGCGCCAGATTGTAGGGCTGGTGGGCAAGCGTCGAGGCGCTGGCAACGAGCCCGATCCTTTCGGTCACGGTCGCCAGTGCCGCCAGAAGGGTCGTCGCCTCGAACGGGCTGCCCGATTGCTGGCTGCCACTGGAATCGGAAATGCTGACCATGTCCAGCCCGGCCGCTTCGGCCTTCCGCACGAAACCAGCCAAACGGCTGAAATCCAGTTCGGCAACGGAAGCAATATTGAGCGACACAGCGAGATGCATGACGCGAAGCTAAGTTCACCTGCGTTCAAGGCAACCCTGTCGAGTGGGCCAGCGGACCGTCATTTGCCGGCCAGCAGATCCTTGATCAGCCGCTGGCAGCGCTCAGCCATGAAGTCGAGCAGCAGCCGCACCTTCGGGTCCTGCAGCTTCTTGTGCGGATAGACGGCGGCGAACTGCACCGGCGTCGGCGGCGTGTCGGCAAGGATCACCTTCAGCCGCTGATCGCGGATGAACGGCTCGACCTCGAAGCGCGGCTTGTTGATGATGCCGCGGCCGGACAGCGCCCAGCCGGTCAGCACGTCGCCATCATCGGTGTCATAGGGCCCATGCACCTCGAATTTCTGCGGGCCGCCGGGCATCTGCAACGTCCACACATATTCGCGCGCACCGGAATAACGCAGCATCAGGCAGTCGTGCTTCTTGCCGATCAGTTCGTGCGGCTCGCTCGGTTCGCCGCGCGCCTCCAGATATTTCGGCGCCGCCACCAGCACGCGCTCGCATTCCATGATGCCACGCATCCGGAGGCTGGAATCCTCGATGATGCCGAGACGGAAGGCAACGTCGATGCCTTCCTTCATGATGTCGACATTGTGGTCGGAGAGGCGAAGCCTGACTTCGATATCGGGGTATTTGTCGTGGAAATCGGGAATGCCCGACGCTACCAGCCGCCGGCCAAGGCCGAGCGGCGCGGTGACCCTGATCGTCCCACGCGGCTGGCCTGACAGCGCCGAGACGGCGGCTTCCGCCTCGGTGATCGCTTCCAGCACTTGCTTGGCACCGGCATAGAACACGGTGCCATGCTCGGTCGGCATCAACTGCCTGGTCGTGCGGTTGAACAGGCGGACGCCGAGGTGCTTCTCCAACTCCTTGATGCGGTTGGAGGCGACCGCCGGCGAAATGCGCATGTCGCGGCCCGCCGCCGACAGATTGCCGAGTTCGACGACGCGGACGAAAACGGCGATGTTGTCGAGATAGGCCATGCGGATTTCGTGGCTCTCAATGCGGCTCAGTATGCCAAGCCTAGTATTTTCCATTTTTTTTTGAAAGTCATCGCGCACCTCGCCTCTTTTCGTTTGCGCCCGACACCGTAAAGTCGCGTCATCGGCAGGGACGACTTCAATGATGGATTTCGCGATTTTCTGGGACTGGCTGAGTTTCGCCGTGCGCTGGCTGCATGTCATCACAGGCATCGCCTGGATCGGCTCGTCCT
This sequence comes from Mesorhizobium monacense, assembly GCF_056781675.1. Taxonomy (NCBI): domain Bacteria; kingdom Pseudomonadati; phylum Pseudomonadota; class Alphaproteobacteria; order Hyphomicrobiales; family Phyllobacteriaceae; genus Mesorhizobium; species Mesorhizobium monacense. The sequence goes on from NZ_CM165567.1 coordinate 5,467,100, forward strand.
TCTATTTCGTCGCGCTCGATCTTGGGCTCCGCCAGCGACCCGGCCTGCCCGCCGGCGCCTTCGGCGAGGAATGGCAGGTGCATGGCGGCGGCTTCTACCACATCCAGAAGTATCTGGTGGCGCCGGCCGAGATGCCGGAGCACCTGACCTGGTTCAAATGGGAGTCCTACGCCACCTGGCTGTCGGGCTTCGCCATGCTGTGCGTGGTTTATTATGCGGGCGCTGACCTGTTCCTGATCGATCCGAATGTGCTGCCGATGTCGGTGCCGGTCGGCATCCTGCTGTCGCTGGCGACCATCGGCGTCGGCTGGGTGGTCTATGATCTTCTGTGCCGCTCGCCGCTCGGCAAAAGCGACACCGGCCTGATGCTGGTTCTCTACGGCGTGCTGGTGTTCATCGCCTGGGGGCTGACGCACCTGTTCACCGGCCGCGCGGCGTTCCTGCATCTCGGCGCCATCACCGCGACGATCATGTCGGCCAACGTCTTCATGGTGATCATCCCAAACCAGAAGATCGTCGTCGCCGACCTGATCGCCGGCAGGAAGCCCGACCCGAAATACGGCAAGATCGCCAAGCAACGCTCGCTTCACAACAACTACCTGACGCTGCCCGTCCTGTTCCTGATGTTGTCGAACCACTATCCGCTGGCGTTTGCTACCCAGTTCAACTGGGTCATCGCCTCGCTGGTGTTCATCATCGGCGTGCTGATCCGGCACTATTTCAACAGCGTCCATGCGCGCAAGGGCAACCCGACCTGGACCTGGCTCGGCGCCGCCGTGCTGTTCGTCATCATCATCTGGCTGTCGACGGCGCCCAAGGTGCTGACCGGCGAGCCGAAGGCCTCCGCCGCGGCCGAGGTCTACATTGCCTCGGCGCATTTCCCGGCCGTGCGCGACACCGTGCTTGGCCGCTGCTCGATGTGCCACACGCAGGAGCCGGCCTATGAGGGCATCTACCACGCGCCGAAGGGGGTGATACTGGATACGGACGCCAGCATCGCCGAGCACGCCCGCGAAATCTACTTGCAGGCCGGCCGCAGCCACGCCATGCCACCCGCCAACGTCACCCAGATCAGCGACAAGGAGCGGGCGCTGCTGGTCGCCTGGTTTGAAGGCGCAGGGAAATAAGCATGACCTCCATCCTTCTGCGCGGCCGCACGCTGTCCTTCCTGCGCTGGCCTGAAAGCATCGACGACCATGCCGCCTGGCGCTACGAGGAGGATGGCGGCCTGCTGATCCGCGATGGCCGGATCGTTGCGGCCGGCGCCTATGCGCAAGTCGAGAAACAGGCGGGCGAAGGCATCGAAAAAATCGACCATCGGCCGCATCTGCTGTTGCCGGGCTTCATCGACGCGCATGTGCATTTTCCGCAGATGCAGGTCATCGCCTCCTATGGCGCCGAACTGCTCGACTGGCTGAACAAATATACCTTTCCGGAGGAGACGAAGTTCGCCAACGCTCAGCACGGCCGCCGCATCGCCAGGCTGTTCCTCGACGAGATGCTGCGCCACGGCACGACGACGGTCGCTGCCTATTGCTCGGTTCACAAGGCTTCCGCCGAGGCCTTCTTTGCCGAGTCGCATGACCGCAACATGCTCAACATCGCCGGCAAGGTGATGATGGACCGCAATGCGCCGGATGGCGTGCTCGACACGCCGCAATCCGGCTATGACGACAGCATGGCGCTGATCGCCCAGTGGCACGGCAAGGGGCGCCAACACTACGCCATCACGCCGCGCTTCGCCATCACCTCGTCGCCGGAGCAGCTGGAAATGGCCGGCGCGCTCTGCCGCGAAAACCCCGATCTCCACATGCAGACGCATCTGTCGGAAAATCATGCCGAGATCGCCTTTACCCGGGAACTCTACCCGTGGTCGCGCGACTACACCGACGTCTACGAGCATTATGGGCTGCTGGGGCGCAAAAGCCTGTTCGGCCATTGCATCCATCTGTCGGAACGCGAGGCGGACGCGCTATCGGGCTCCGGCTCGGTGGCGGTGTTCTGCCCGACCTCCAACCTGTTCCTCGGCTCCGGCCTGTTCAATTATCAGCGCTACCGCACACGTGACAAAGCTCTCCGCATCGCCGCCGCCACCGATGTCGGCGGCGGCACCAACTACTCCATGCTGCGCACCATGGACGAAGGCTACAAGGTCATCGCGCTGAATGGCGAAAAGCTGAACCCGTTCCAATCCTTCTGGCAATTGACGCGCGGCAATGCCGAGGCGCTATCTGTCGCTGACAAAGTCGGCACGCTCGATGCCGGTACCGACGCCGACATCGTTGTGCTCGACGCTCGCGCGACACCGGCCATGCGGCTCAGGATGGAAACCATCGAAACCCTGGCTGAGGAGTTGTTCCTGCTGCAGACATTGGGCGATGACCGCGCTGTCCGCGAGGTCTATGTCGCCGGGCGACCGGCCAAGCGCGACATGCCGGCCTGACCTGGTGCGTTCCCCGCTTGACCCGGCGGCAGCCATCGGTCAAAGCGTGCGGCGACATTGACAGGGGAACGACATGGCCATTGCCGACGACATCGCTCTGATCAAAAAACAGGAAGCCACGCTCGTCTTGCCCAGCTTCGACGAGGCCGTCGCGTTCAAGATCGGTTCGGCGATCCGCGACCGCGCGCTGGCCGAGAACATGCCCATAATCGTCGACATCAGGACTTTCGACCGGCCGCTCTTCTACGCGGCGATGCCGGGCTCGAACGCCTCCAATCCCGATTGGGCGCGGCGCAAGATCAACGTGGTGAAGCGGTTCCTGAAAAGCACCTACCGCATGGTGCTTGAGCAGCAGCGCCCCGACCGCACCTTCAAGGTCGGCGAAGGGCTGGATATCGCCGACTACGTGCTGGCCGGCGGCGGCTTTCCGGTGACGGTCAGGGGCGCTGGCGTCATCGGCGTGATCGCCGTCTCGGGCCTGCCGGAGCGCGAAGACCACGGCGTCGTGGTCGATGCGCTGTGCAACTATCTGCGCATTGACGCAGCCGAACTGGCATTGCCGCCGGAAGCAAAATGACAGAATTCGATCCGAAGACCTTCCTCACCGCGATCTTCAACGCCGCGGTGGCCGCCGCTGACCCGGAACGGACGATCCGGGATCATTTGCCGGCGAAGCCAAAGGGCCGCACCATCGTCATCGGCGCAGGCAAGGGCTCGGCGCAGATGGCGGCTGCCTTCGAAAAGGTGTGGGACGGTCCGATCGAAGGGCTGGTCGTCACCCGCTACGGCTATGGCGCCAAATGCGAGCGGATCGAGATCATCGAAGCAGCGCATCCGGTGCCGGATGCGGCCGGCCTAGCGGCCTCACGGCGATTGCTGGAGAAAGTCCAGGGACTGACCGCTGATGACCTGGTGGTGGCGCTGATTTCGGGCGGCGGTTCGGCGCTATTGCCTTCGCCGGCCGGCGGCCTGACACTGGCCGACGAGATCGCCGTCAACGAGGCACTGCTTGCCTCCGGCGCGCCGATCGCGGCGATGAACACCATCCGCAAGCATCTCTCGACCATCAAGGGCGGCCGGCTGGCCGCCGCCGCCTATCCGGCCAAGGTGGTGTCGCTGGTCGTCTCGGATATTCCCGGCGACAATCCGGCGCTGGTCGCCTCCGGGCCGACCGTTCCCGACACCGGCAGCCGCGAGGATGCACTGGCCTCGATCGCCGCCTATGGCATGAAACTGCCGGCTTCGGTCATGGCGCATATCAATTCGCCGGCAGCCGATGCGCCACGACCGGACGATCCGCGCTTTGCGGCCAATGAGGTGCACCTGATCGCCTCGGCTGGTGTGTCGCTGGAAGCGGCGGCCACCGAAGCGAAGCGGCAGGGCGTGGAGGCCGTCATTCTTTCCGATTCCATCGAGGGAGAAGCGCGCGAGGTTGGCGGCGTGCACGCGGCGATCGCGCGCGAGGTCGCGACGCGCAACCGGCCGTTCCAAAAGCCGGTGCTGATCCTGTCGGGCGGCGAGACCACGGTGACGCTCCGCGCCAAGGGCAAGGGCGGCCGCAACTCGGAATTCCTGCTCGCCTTCGCCATCGGCATCAGCGGCATGGAGGGCGTCCATGCACTCGCCGCCGATACCGACGGCATCGACGGTTCGGAAGACAATGCCGGCGCCTTTGCCGACGGCTCGACGGTGTCGCGCATGAGGACGGCGGGTGTCGACGCCAAGGCGATGTTGGCCGGCAACAATGCCTGGATGGCATTCAATGCAACAGGCGATCTTTTCGTGCCCGGCCCTACGGGCACGAATGTCAATGATCTGCGGGCGATCCTGATCCGCTGAAACGGTCAGTCGGCTATCAAGCCCTAATCACACCTCATGCAGATAGAGGTGGTAGTCCAGTTCGCTGACGGTGCGGGCGACGCGCAGATATTCCGATTGCTTGATCGCCACGAAGGTCCGGTGCAAATCCTCGCCGAGCGCGCCTTTCAGGAACGTTGAAACCCGTGCGGCCTCGATCGCGGCGCGCCAGTCCACCGGCATCGTTGTTCGCGTGACGGCCGATTCATAACCGTTGCCGGTTGTTTCCGGACCGGGGTCGAGGCCGTCGTCAAGTCCTTTGACGATGCCGGCGAGCACGGTTGCCGCCACCAGATAGGGATTGGCGTCGACGCCCGAGGGTCGGTGCTCGATGCGCCGGTTTTTGGCGTCGCCCGCCGGTACACGCAGCGCCACCGAACGGTTGTTGACGCCCCAGGTCGGCGCCACCGGCGCATAGGATTGCGAGACGAAACGCCGCCAGGAATTGGCGTGCGGCGCAAACACCAGCATCGATTCCGCCATGGTCTGGATCAGGCCGCCGAGGCCGCGCAGCAGCGGCAGCGACCATGTCTCTCCGGCGGCTTCGGCAAAGAGGTTCCTGCCGGCATCGTCCTGCAGCGAGACATGGAAATGCATGCCCGAGCCGGCATATTTCTCGATCGGCTTGGCCATAAAGCAGGCGGTGACGCCATGACGGCGCGCCTGCGCCCGCACCAGCCGTTTCAGCATGACGAGATCGTCGGCTGCCCGCATGACGTCCTTGCGGTAGTTCAGCGTCAGCTCGTACTGGCCGGGCGCATATTCGGAAATCACCGTCTCGGCCGGAATGCCTTGCGCCTTGGCCGCGGCATAGATGTCGGAAAACAGCGGCTCCATGCCGTGCAGATGGTCGACGGAATAGACCTCGGTCTTGGCGGAGCGACGACCGTCGAGCACGGCATTTGCCGGTTGCACATTGCCGCCGGCATCGCGCTCATTGGCAAGGAGAAAAAATTCGAGCTCGAAGGCGCCGGCGGGATGCAGGCCTTTGGCCGCCAATATGTCCACTTGCCTGGCCAGCGCCAGCCGCGGGTCGGACGACATCGGCTGGCCGTCGAGATGGTACATCGCCATCAGCACCTGGCCGCGCGGCGGACTTGTACCGAACAGCGGCACCAGCGTGCCGGGGATCGGCCATGCCCGGAGGTCGCCGTCACCGGTCGTCCAGATCAACCCGGTCTCGTGCACATCCTCGCCGGTGATGTCGAGGCCGAGGATGGAGATCGGCATGTGCCGGCCGCCCTCGAAAATACTCATCAGCTCATGCCGGCGCACGATCTTGCCGCGGCCGACGCCGTTGGCGTCGGTCAAGACGATGTCGAAGGCTTCGATCTCGGGATGGGCGTCGAGGAAAGCTTTCGCTTCGCTGGGCGTCGAGCCCGAAGGTGAGGTCGCTACGGCAGTTGGGGTTGGCATGCGCGCTTGTCTCATGCCGCAAGCCTTGCCGCAACCGCGCCAAAGGCGGTGATCAGCCGATTGACCTGGGCGGCAGTGGTGGCCGGCGAGATCAGCATCATGTTGTGGAAAGGCGCAATCAGCACGCCCTGGTTGACCAGCGCGACATGGATCGCGGCTTCGAGCTCCGGCGCATGCGCTGCTTCGGCCTCGCCGCCATTCCTCAAGGGGTCGGGCGCGCAGATGAATTCGACGCGGGCACCGACACGGGCAGCATGCCAAGGCAGGCGATAGCGGTCGATGACCCCGGTCAGCCCGGCGTGGAGCCGCAGCGCCAGATGGTCCATCCGGTCATAGTTCGCCTTGGTCATCACCTCTTCCAGCGTCGCGCGCATCGTCGCGAATTGCAGCGGGTTGCCGGACAGCGTCGTGCCCATGCCGGAATAGCCCGGCTGCTTGGTCCTGTCATAGGCGGCATAGCGCGTGGCGACATCCTCACTCATGCCCCAGATACTCGCCGGCACGCCGCCGGCGATCGGCTTGCCGAGCACAAACAAATCCGGCTCCAACCCGTATGTCCTGGTGTAGCCGCCGGGTCCGGTCGAAATGGTGTGGGTTTCGTCGATCAGGAGCAGCGTGCCGGCCGCGCGGGTCAGCTTTCGCAACGCGTCATGGAAGCCGGGGTCCGGCAACACCATGCAGGAGTTGGTCAGCACCGGTTCAGTGATAACGCAGGCAATATCCTTGCCGCGCAACGCGGCTTCCAGCGCCGGCAAATCATTGAACTCGACAACCCCGGTTTTCTGGGTGAGGTCGCGGAATTCGCCGGCCAGTCCCGGCCGGTTGGCCGGTGTGCCGTCGACCAGCCGCACCATCGTCTCGTCGACCGAGCCGTGATAGCAGCCGTTGAAGACCAGGATCTTTTCCCGACCGGTGACGGCGCGGGCGACGCGCAGCGCAAAGCGGTTGGCGTCGGTCGCCGTCGTCGCAATCTGCCAGAACGGCAGGCCGAAATGTTGCTGCAACAGGGGGCCGATGGCGAGCGCGTCTTCGGAAGGCAGCATGTAGGTCAGGCCGCGCCCGGCCTGGCGGCGGATGGCCCGCGCCACCGGCGGCGGCGAATGGCCGAACATCGAGCCGGTGTCGCCGAGGCAGAAATCGTCGAGCCGGTTGCCATCGATATCGGTAATGGTCGCGCCTTTGGCGCTGGCGACCAGGATCGGGAACGGTGTCGGCCAGTCGTTCATCCAATGCATCGGCACGCCGCCGAAGAAACCGGGCAGGCCGTTGCCAATTTTTGCCGCCGATTTCGGCCGCGCCTTGCGGAAAACCTCCGCCTCCGTCTCGCACAGCCTGGCGATGCGGTCGCGGCCGATGCCACCGATCGAAGTTCTTGAATGGTCGATTGAATGCATGAGGGCCCTCTCGCCGGGCACTGTAGACAATCGCGGTCTCAACCCGCAATTGGCCGCCTGGTTGCCCTGCATTGGCTCAGCGCCACTCGCCTGCCGCTTGACCTCGAGGCAAACCCCGGTGCCAATACGGCCGGGCTTGTGGTTTTGGGGGAGAAAAAATGCGGGCGATCATCTGCACTGCGACGTTGCTTATGTCGGCTGGCGCGGCCTTTGCGAGCGGCGGAATCTGGTGCTCCGCTGAAGATGCGGCGGCAATATTCCAGGTCGAAGCCGGCGTCACCAGGGGCATGGGCGGGCCGACCTTCAACTTTCGCGGCGATCTCGAAATTCTCAACAGGCCTGCCGGTGACAGCCTGCGCAAGACCGGGTTCGAGGATTCGAACCTGACGCAGTACTGGCTCGACGGCAAGGAATTGCGGCTGAACATCTATCGCGAGCACGAGGCCGCGCAAACGTACAACTCGGTCGAACTGACGATCCTGACCAAGACCAGCGACGAAGGCGTCTATGACGGCCGCTACACGCTCGCCATTTATGACGCCGCCGCGGATACGGACCAGGACGGCAAGCCGGTTGAAGTCACCGGCAAGGTATCGTGCGGTGCCGAGTAAGCGAGTTCAGGCTGTGATGTCGATGACGCCGCAGTCGCCGGCCGCGCTGCCGAAGGCGATGCGGCGCTCTTCCTTGTCCCACATCATCGAGGTGATGGCGCCTTTGCCCGGGCGTCGCAACAACACTTCCTTGGCGTCGGCAAAGCGCACCGCCATCACCATGCCGTCGTCATAGCCGACGGCCACGACATCCTGGCTCGGATGGCAGGCGACCGTGGTCACCATGGCATTGCCACGCGTGCCGAGCTCCAGCGGCGCCTTGCCCATCGGCCCGTCCTTGCCCGAAAACGGCCAGACGATCGCCGCCGGCGCGCCGGAACTGGCCAGCCATTTGCCCTTGGCGCTCCACGACAGGCTTTTGACCTTGCCGGGATAGCCGCTCATGCGCATGTGCTTGCCGTCGGCCAGCTTCCAGCCATGCAGCGCGTTTTCCTGCATGGTGGTGACGAGGAAGGCGCCATCCGGCGAAAAGGTGATGCCGGTATGGGCGCCGGCCCATTCGAGCTCGACCGGCTTGCCCTCGGCGGCCGGGAAATGCAGCGTCGCGCCATTGTAGCGGGCGACGCCGAAGCGCATGCCCTTTGGCGAAAAGGCCAACCCCTCGACCGAGCGCGGATGCGCGAATTCTTTGGTCTTGCCGTCGGCAAAGCGCACATAGGCGGTCTTGCCCGTGGCATAGGCGATGGCGCCTTGCGGCCCGGCGGCGACGCTGGTGATCCATTTCTTGCCGGCGCTCGCCAGTTCTACGGCATTGCCGCCGGCGGCAATGGCAAACACCTTGCCATCCTCGCCACCGGTGATCAGCCGGTCGTTCGCCTCGTCATGGAAGGTGGCGAGCAGCCCGTCATTGGCCTGCACGGTTTTGTGGCCATGGTCGAGCCGGTGGACCGCGCCATCGGCCAGCGCGAAATGCGGTACGTCGCCGAGGAAGACGGCGGCGACGCAATGGCCTTCAAGATCCAGCGGGGCGACGGTGGGCATACGAGCTGGTCCATTCGAGATTGTTGCCGGCCGTCTACGTCACAGCGCGACTAGGTGCGCTTCGCCTTCTCCCTTGTGGGAGAAGGATAGAAGGAGGCAGCGCTAGCGTTATAAGGCCTGGAAATCAAGCGGCCTGGCAGGCGTCAAAGCTCTTCTTCAGCCGCTCGGCGTCGAGTTCGCGGCCGATGAAGACCAGCCGGCTGTCGTGCTTTTCGCCGTCCTTCCAGGCGCGCTGGTGGTCGCCTTCGATGATCATGTGGACGCCCTGGATGACATAGCGCTCGCCGTCGCCCTTGAGCGCGATGATGCCTTTCAGACGAAGAATGTTGGGGCCTTCCATCTGGGTGATCTTTTCGATCCAGGGGAAAAACTTCTTCGGATCCATCTCGCCGCCGCGCAGCGACACCGACTGCACCGTCACGTCATGGATGTCGGACGGATGCGCGTGATGGTGATGGTCGTGCCCGTCATGGTCATGGTCATGATGATCGTGGTCGTGGTGATCGTAATCGTCATGCGCTTCGAGGAAATGCGGATCGTTCTCCAGCGCCCGCGAAAGATCGAAAGCACCGCGATCGAGCACCTCGGCCAGCGCCACGCCGGCGCGCGTCGTGCGATGTATCCTGGCCGCCGGGTTGATGGCGCGTATCGTCGCCTCGACCTTGGCGAGTTCGTCGGGCGTGACGAGATCAGTCTTGTTGAGAACGACGACGTCGGCGAAGGCGATCTGGTCCTCGGCTTCCTTGGAATCCTTCAGCCTGAGCGGCAGGTGCTTGGCGTCGACCAGCGCAACCACCGCGTCGAGCCTGGTCTTGGAGCGCACGTCGTCGTCCATGAAGAAGGTCTGCGCCACCGGCACCGGGTCGGCCAGGCCGGTGGTCTCGACGACGATGGCGTCGAAACGGCCGGGCCGGCGCATTAGGCCCTCGACGACACGGATCAGGTCGCCGCGCACGGTGCAGCAGACGCAGCCATTGTTCATCTCGTAGATTTCCTCGTCGGACTCCACGATCAAATCATTGTCGATGCCGATCTCGCCGAATTCATTGACGATGACGGCATAGCGCTTGCCGTGGCTTTCCGAGAGGATGCGGTTGAGCAGCGTCGTCTTGCCGGCGCCGAGATAGCCGGTGAGGACGGTTACGGGGATCTGCGTCTGTGCATCGCTCATGTCTTGCCTCGAATTATCTGGCCCCGAAAATCCGGATCTCGAAAACTCCGGGCCTCGTAAAGGATGTTGTCGGCTCCATATAGGATGTGCGCTATGCTTTTGCACGAGGCAAACCACTGGGCCAAACAGGCCGGCGCGAGAGGGGCCAGATGTCCAACAAACCGCCCAAAATGCCATTGGACAGGCGTCAGGCGCTCGGCCTCATCGCCGTGACAGCCGGCGGCGGCGCCTTCCTGCCGGCTGCCGCAAGGGCCGCGCAGGCTTCGCCCTATGCCGGGCTTGCCCTGTTCGACGCCGGCGCCGGCGTCTGCACCATCACGCCTGAGGTGACGGAGGGGCCGTTCTATTTCGACCCGAAACTCGAGCGTGCCGATGTCACCGAAGGCAAAAAGGGCGTCGGTCTCAATGTGCGGCTGCAGATCGTCGATGCCGCCTGCCAACCGCTTGCCGGTGCCCGCGTCGATATCTGGCATTGCGATGCGCAAGGGCACTATTCCGGCTACCCGGGACAGGGCGACGGCCAGGATGTCGATACCTCCGGCCAGACATTCCTGCGCGGCTGGCAGAAGACGGACGCAAGCGGCATCGTCTCCTTCGCCACCATCTACCCTGGCTGGTATCGCGGCCGCACCACCCATATCCACTTCAAGGTCTTCCCCGACGAACGATCGGTGATGACCGGCCAATTGTTCTTCCCCGACGGCTTGAGCGATCAGATCTTTGCGACCGTCTCGCCCTACAACGACCGTCGCGGCAAACGCGACACCTCGAATGCGCGGGACGGCATAGCGCAACGGGCCGGACCCTTGTCGCAGGCCGCCTTGCGCGAGACGGCGGATGCCTATCAGGCCTTGCTGGTCGTCGCTGTGAAGGCCGGCTGAGTTCGGTTTCGAGCTCCTCCCATGCCCACGGGAAAAGTCCTCCGGCCCAAAAAGTCGTTTGTCATCTAACTGAAATAAACATCTGGCATTCACCACGGCGGACATCGCAATGCTTGCCGGCAAAGCTGTTTTCGCAAGCCGGATTCTTTTTGATCGTCGATTGCCAACCGGGCGGCTGCGTCTATGCTGCCGGTACCGGTTCGGCCGAAGAAGGATAACCATGGCCAAGGCGGACAAAACTGCAACAATGAGCCGGCTGTATTCGGCGGCGCGGCTGGCCCGTACGGCTCTTGCCGCGCGGCTTCTGGCGCATGGCTTCTATGCCGGACAGGACCAGATCATGCTGTCGCTCGACCGCGAGGACGGCCAGACACCGGGCACCCTCGCCGGCCGCCTCGGCGTGCGCCCGCCGACCATCACCAAGACCATCAACCGGCTGCAGGCGCAGGGTTTCCTGGAAAAGCGTGCTTCGGTGAACGATGCCCGTCAGGCCCACATCTTCCTCACCGACACCGGCCGCGAGATCATCCACGCCATCGAGAAATCGGTGAAGAAGACCGAGAAGCAGGCGCTGAAGGGCCTCGACAAGAAGGACCAGAAGGCGCTGTTCAAGCTGCTCGCCCGTATCGAAGCAAACCTTTCGAACGAGGATCTGGTGCTGATCGACGACGACGCCGATCTCGACGACTAACCGGCGACGCATTCCGCGTCGTCCGGTAGGCAACGCATTCCGCATCGTCCAGCCTCCTCTATCAATGTCTTCGACCCTACGCCGCCGCCGTCGATGGGCCGCGCACCAGCGCCGACCAGCGTCCCGGCGTCAGGCCGAACGCCTTCTTGAAATGACGGTTGAAATGGCTCTGGTCGCTGAAGCCGGCGGCAATGGCGATCTCGGCCAGCGCCTCTCCTGCCTCGATCATGCGCCGTGCCCGCTGCAGCCGGCGCATCAAAAGGAAACGGTGCGGGCTCGTGGAATAGGTCGCGCGGAAATGGCGCGAAAGCGCATAGCGGTCGAGGCCGGTGACGGCTTCCAGTTCATTGGACCGCACCGCCCGCTCGGCATTCTCTTCCAGATAGTCGCGCGCCAGTGCTGCGGCGCGCCACGCCGTCCTTTCCATCGGCTTTGCCGGCTGCCCGGCATGGCGTCCCAGGTTCTGCGCCAGCTGCGCAATGAAATCGGCAACAAACAGTTCGTCCAGTTCCTCATCGAGCGGCACCAGTGCGGAAAGCAGCGTGCCACGCAAAGCCGGATCGCTCATCACGGCATCCTCGACGAAAGGCAATGGCGCGCCGCCCAGGCAGTCGAGCAGCAGCGACGGCTCCAGATAGAGTATCCGGTAATGCAAGCCTTCCTCGGTACCGGCGCCGCCGTCGTGCAATTCGTCGGGATGCAGGATGATGATCTGGCCGGGCAGGCTGTGATGCGCCGCGCCGCGATAGCGGAAGCTCTGTACGCCGTGCAGCGTCACCCCGATCGCGTAGGTATCGTGGCGGTGGAGATCGAAGGCGTTGCCATGAAACCGCGCCTCGATGCGCTCGATGCCGGCCGTGCCAGGCGCCGAGACGATGCCGTCCTCGGCAGTATCCCAGCACAAACGTTCAAGACCCTGGAGGGCCTGCCGGCCTAGATCGTGCGTCATCGCTTCAACAATACTCTGGAACTGGCGACTGTCTCATGCTCGATACAAAATTTGCAATCGTGCTCAGGCAAGATCTTCCCGTCTGGCAGAAGCTCAACGTCACCGCCTTCCTGACCAGCGGCATCGTCGCGCAATTTGCCGATATCATCGGCCAACCCTATCGCGACCGTGCCGGCAACATCTACAACCCGCTGTCGATCCAGCCGGTCATCGTCCTCTCGGCGGATAGCGAAACGCTCTCCAGCATCCACCGGCGCGCGCTGGAGCGCGGCGTGACGACGTCGCTCTATGTCGAGGAGATGTTCTCGACCGGCTTTGACGCCGCCAACCGCGCCGTTTTCGCCGAATTCGCCCCAGATGACGCCAAGGTCGTCGGGATCGCGCTGCGCGCCGAGAAGAAACTGGTCGACAAGATCACCAAGGGCGCCCGCATGCACGCCTGAAGCAGGATCGGGTGGGTCAAGCGCTTTGCCGACGATGGTTCCAGCCGCGCTCTAAGCCTGTCGACAGCGCTTGTTGTGCCAGTCGCTTTTGACTTGCCGGCAGGGGGCGATTGCCGCAAAGGTGACCTATCTACCTTTCCTTCCGGCCCGAAATTGAGCGTTCCCAGAAAACCAGACGAAAGCGCAACGCCGCCAACGGCGATGCTGTTCATGCTTTCCACCTATGTCTGCTTCACCTTTCTCGACACCAGCAGCAAGTATCTCGTGCTGGCCGGCATCTCGGCGCTGATCGTCGCCTGGGCCCGCTTCGTCGTCCACGTGCTGCTGGTCGGCATCTTTCTGCGTGGCTGGCAAGAGCCGTCGCGGTTCCGCGCCAACAATTTACCGGCCCACATCCTGCGCGGCGTCCTGCTGTTCGGCTCGACCATGTTCAACATCATGGCGCTCAGAACCCTGCAGCTGGCCGAGACCACCTCGATCTACTTCTTCGGTCCGATGGTGATCACCGCCCTTGCCGGCCCGCTGCTCGGCGAATGGGCCGGCTGGCGCCGCTGGCTGGCGATCCTGACAGGCTTCGTCGGCGTGCTGATCATCACCCGGCCGGGCGTCGGCGTTTTCGGCGTCGGCCACCTGTTTGCGCTCGGCTCGATGCTGTCGAACTCTTTCTATGTCATCATGACCCGCCGCATGTCGGCGAGCGAAAGCTCGGAGAGCCTCATCCTGTTTTCGGCGCTGGCGCCGGCGGTGCTGCTCCTGCCCACACTGCCGTTCTCGCTGTCGCTGCCGCAGGACGGCTGGCACTGGTTCATCCTCTTGATGCTCGGCGTGTTCGGCGCCACCGGTCATTGGCTGCTGGTGCAGGCCTATCGTCTGGCGACGACCACGGCACTCGCCCCCTACCCCTATTCGCAGATGGTGTGGATGATCCTGTCCGGCTGGATCATCTTCCACCAGTTTCCCGACCGCTGGACGCTTGTGGGTGCGGCCATCATCGTCACCAGCGGCCTTTACATCATTCATCGCGAACACCGGCTTCGCCTGCGCAATCACGCGGCGCTGGACGCGGAGGCGGAAACGCTGGCAAAAAAACTTTGATTTGCTCCCGATCGATGGCATAAGAGCCGCCTTTAAACAGTTTAAATCGCTTCGGGGAGCGCAAGGCGCTGGCACAGAAGATCAAGCTTTCGACGATCGCGGATGCCCTTGGCGTGTCCACGGCCACGGTATCGCTTGCGCTGCGCGACAGCCCGCTGGTCGCCGGCAGCACGCGCGACCGCATCAAGGAACATGCCCGCGCCATCGGCTATATTTACAACCGCCGCGCCGCCAGCCTACGCACCTCGCGCTCGGGCATTGTCGGCGTCGTCGTGCACGACATCATGAACCCCTTCTTCGCCGAAATCCTGCGCTCGATTGAAAGCGAACTCGACCGCAGCCGGCAGACCTTCATCCTGTCGAACCATTACGACCAGCTCGAAAAGCAGCGCACCTTCATCGACACGCTGCTGCAGCTTGGCGCCGACGGCGTCATCATGTCGCCGGCCATCGGCACACCTGCCGAAGACATCATCATGGCCGAGGAAAACGGCCTGCCGGCGGTGCTGATCGCGCGCTCTGTCGCCGGGGCCGACGTGCCGGTCTTCCGCGGCGACGATGCCTATGGCACTGGGCTTGCCACCAACCACCTGATCTCGCTCGGCCACAAGCGCATCGCCATGATCGGCGGCACCGACCAGACTTCGACCGGCCGCGACCGCTACCAGGGCTATGTCAACGCCATGGAAGCGGCGGGGCTGGAGGTCAGGCCGTCCTGGCGCATCGCCGGTCCGCGCACCAAGCAGGCCGGCTTCGAGGCCGCTGGACAGTTTTTGGCGCTGAAAGACAAGCCAACCGCCGCCTGCTGCTGGAATGATCTCGTCGCCATCGGGCTGATGAACGGCATCGCGCGCGCTGGCCTGGTGCCGGGCGTCGACATCTCCGTCACCGGCTATGACGATCTCGAGGAGGCTGCGATCGCAACGCCGGCGCTGACCACGGTCTGGAACGGCCAGCGCGAGGTCGGCCGTCGCGCCGCCAGTGCGCTGCTCGACAAGCTGAACGGACAGACGGTGCGGCCGTCGCAGGAACTGATCAAGCCGGAACTGCATGTGCGTCAGTCGACCGGCAAGCCGGTGGAGCGTGCATGACAAAGCCTGAACTTGGAGAGCCGGTCGCCATCCTGGTGCCCGGCCATTTCAACGAGCACGCCATCGGCCGCATCGACCAGGCATTCCAGCGGGTGACGATCGAACAGGCCGATCCGGCTCTTGTCACCGAAGAGATGCGGCGCACGGTACGCGGCATCGCTTCGTTCGGCGGGATAAATGCCGCCTTGATGGACGCGCTGCCCAATCTCGAGATCATCGCCAATTTCGGCGTCGGCTACGATTCGGTCGACGCCAACCACGCCGCGCAAAGCGGCATCATGGTCACCAATACGCCCGACGTGCTGACCGAGGAGGTCGCCGACACGGCGATCGGCCTTTTGATCAACACCGTGCGCGAAATGTATGCCGCCGAGAAATGGCTCCGCGACGGCAACTGGGTGAAGAACGGCGCCTATCGCCTGAGCCGGCTTACCTTGCGCGGCCGCAGCGTCGGTATCTTCGGCATGGGCCGCATCGGGCTGGCCATTGCCCGGCGGCTGGAAGCCTTCGGCCTGCCGGTCGCCTATCACAACCGCCGCCAGGTCGAGGGCCTGGCCTATCAATATCATCCGACGCTGAAGGGGCTTGCCGAAGCGGTCGACACGCTGATCTCGGTCGCGCCGGGCGGCACTTCGACGGAAAATGCCGTCAATGCCGAGATCCTGTCGGCGCTCGGGCCGAACGGCGTCTTCGTCAACATCGGCCGCGGCAGCACGGTCGACGAGGCTGCCCTTGCCGCAGCGCTTGCCAGCGGCACCATCGCCGCCGCCGGGCTCGATGTCTTTGCCGACGAACCAAACGTGCCGCAGGCACTGCTGGCCGCCCCCAACACCTCGCTGCTGCCGCATGTCGGCTCGGCTTCGGAGCATACCCGCTGGGGCATGGCGGACCTCTGCGTCGACAATCTGGTGTCCTGGTTCGCCGAGCGCCGGCCGCTGACCCCCGTGTCGGAGACGGTGCAGGTCAAGCCGCGCAGCTGAACTGCAGGCCGCCACACTTATTAACGTCGGCTTAACGCTTTGAAATCATTCTGCATACTTCGTTATGCATATTCTCAAAAACCCGCAGGGGTTTTGGGCTCATGCATCAGGGCAAAATTTTGAAGCGCGCTGCCGCGCCTTCGAACGTGCGGAGAAACAGAGTGAAGACGCTTTCAGCATTGATTGCGGTTGCCGCACTGGCCGGCGGCATTCAGCTTTTCCACGGCGGCAGTGGCGCAAGTGTCGCTAGGGAAGCTCAGCCATCCAGCACCTACCGGCTGACAGCCAATGGCGACGAGGCGGCCTGCGCAGTGAAACGCGGTGCTGAAGTCTCGGAGGGTCTGTCGTTGTTGACGATCGCCTCAACCTGCCGCCGGCTTTTGCCCGGCATCGAGCGCGCGAAATTCTGGCGCGAGCAGGAGGACGGCACGGTTGCCTTCAGCGCCAACGGCACCGATCCGATCGTCACCTTCGCCGTTGCCGATGGCGACGGCTACGAATCCTACGCACCGGCGTTGCCGCTGCTGTCGCTGGCGGCAGCCGACAACCGAGATCAATCGGCTGCCGGCAACTGATAATCGGGATTATTCCGCTGCGGCGCGCGCGCCGGACTTCGTCGCCGCGTGCAGGCGCACGGCGTCGCCGAAGGCGCGGAATATCTTGGCCGAGTTGCTGTCCGACTTGACCCAATATTCAGGGTGCCATTGCACGCCAACAGCGAAGGCGCGTGAGTCTCGCACGGAGACCGCCTCGACCGTGCCGTCGTCGGCGATCGCCTCGATCTGCAGCTTCGGACCGAGCTGGTCTACCGCCTGGCGGTGCACGGAGTTGACTATGATCTCGCCAGCGCCGAACACGCCTGCCAGGCAACTGCCGGGCTTGATCGTCACTTTCTGGTGGATAGCGAAGCGCTCGTCCTGATTGTCGCTCACCGGCGCGCGGTGGTCGAGCGTGCCTTCGCGCTCCTGGATCTCGGTGGCTAAAGTGCCGCCCAGCGCCACGTTCATTTCCTGGATGCCACGGCAGATGGCGAGCAGCGGCACGCCGCGCTCCACCGCCCGGCGGATCAGCGGCAGCGTCGTGGCGTCGCGCGCCGGATCGTATGGGCCGTTCTTTTCGCTGGCGTCGCCGCCATAGAGAGAGGGATGCACATTCGACTTCGAGCCGGTGACCATGACGCCGTCGACCGACGACAGCAATTCATCGAAGTCGAGCCGATCGCCGAAGGACGGCACCAGCACCGGGAACACGCCGGCGCCCGAAATCGCCGCCTCCAGATATTGCTGCGGGGCGGCATGCCAGGTGTAGTTGTCGAACTGGCGGACGTCGGTCGAGATGGCGACGAGCGGCTGCTGCATTTTGGGTCCGGTATCCATTGGGAGCTAAGGAACTATTCTGCCTACAAAATAGGCGATCCGAAGGCACTTTTCCATGACAAGTTTCATCGCGTCGTATGGGCCACGGAATCAGGTCGGGATTTGGCATTAGACTATAGTTGCAGGCCGTGCGCCGATGCTGCGAATTCCGCGAAAGCGCCGTCGTCAAAACCGGCTGCCGTGCTGGACTCGACCTTTTGCCTGTGTATTGTTTCGCCCCAGGCCGAGCCGGGATATCGAGGATGTTCCCGAATATAGGTCTGTTGATCCAAAAGGGAGGAACTGCATGGATCGTCGTTCATTCATCCGCAAGGCTGGCGTAACCGGTGTGGGGGCCGCGGCGGCGGCCGCGACGCTTGCCGCGCCCGCTATCGCCCAATCCAATCCGAAAGTAACGTGGCGGCTGGCTTCGTCCTTCCCGAAGTCGCTCGATACGATCTATGGCGGCGCCGAGGTCTTCTCCAAGATGCTGTCGGAAGCGACCGACGGCAACTTCCAGGTCCAGGTTTTTGCAGCCGGCGAGCTCGTCCCCGGTCTGCAGGCCGCCGACGCCACCACCGCCGGTACCGTCGAGGCCTGCCACACGGTGGCATACTATTACTGGGGCAAGGACCCGACCTGGGCGCTGGGCGCGGCGGTGCCGTTCTCGCTCAACGCGCGCGGTATCAATGCCTGGCACTATCATGGCGGCGGCATCGACCTGTTCAACGAGTTCCTTGCCACGCAGGGGCTGTTCGGCCTGCCGGGCGGCAACACCGGCGTGCAGATGGGCGGCTGGTTCCGCAAGGAGATCAGCACGGTCGCCGACCTTTCCGGCCTCAAGATGCGCATCGGCGGCTTTGCCGGCAAGGTGGTCGCCAAGCTAGGCGTCGTGCCACAGCAGATCGCCGGCGGCGACATCTATCCAGCGCTGGAAAAGGGCACCATCGACGCCGCCGAATGGGTCGGCCCCTATGACGACGAGAAGCTCGGCTTCTACAAGGTCGCGCCCTATTACTACTACCCCGGCTGGTGGGAAGGCGGACCGACGGTCCATTTGATGTTCAACAAGGCGAAATATGAAGAGCTTTCGCCCGCCTACAAGTCGCTGGTGCACACCGCCGCCCAGGCGGCCGACGCCAACATGCTGCAGAAATACGACTCTCTCAATCCGGCGGCGGTGAAGCGTCTGGTGGCCGGCGGCGCCAAGCTGAAGCCGTTCAGCCAGGAGATCATGGCCGCCTGCTTCGAAAAGGCGAACGAGGTCTATGCCGAAATGGAAGCCTCGAACGCGCCGTTCAAGAAGATATGGGATTCGATCAAGGCGTTCCGCAAGGAGCACTATCTCTGGGCCCAGGTGGCCGAATACAATTACGACACCTTCATGATGGTCCAGCAGCGCAACGGCAAGCTGTAGGCGCTTCGACTTTCCTGCTCAAGAAAGACCCCGGGCTCCTTCGCCCGGGGTTTTTCTTTCAGCCAAAGCAGTGTTGGCCTCGACCGGTATCCTCCTGGCCGGGCATTTCAACTGCTGCGCGGCACTACCAGCACCTTGACCTCTCCCGGAGCCGGCGGGTTGGCGATTACCGCCGGCGCTTCTTCGAGAGTGACCTGCCTGGAGATCAGCCTGTCGATCTCGATCGCACCCGAGGCGATGAGTTGGGCCGCGCGGCCGTGGGTATAGGGATTGAGGAAAGAGCCCAGCACCTTCAGCTCGCGGAACAACAGGTCGAAGGGCTCGAACGCCACCTTCATGCCTTGTGGCACCACGCCGACGATGATGACCGTGCCGCCGGCTCTGGCCAGCCGCAACGATTGCTCGACGGTGTCGCGCACGCCGGCGCATTCGAACACCACGTCGACGCCGCCGGGGACTAGCCCCGCCGATCCGGCAACGGCATCGATGACGTCGACCGCACCCGGATCGACCGTTGCTGTGGCGCCGATATCCTCGGCAAGGGAGCGCCGCGAAGCCTGGCGCGTCGACAGGATGATGGTCGTTGCCCCCGCGAGCTTCGCCAGTTGCACGGTGAGCAGACCGATCACACCGCCGCCGAGCACCACGACCGAAGCGCCCGGCTTGATTGCGGCCAGATCGACGCCGTGCAGGCAGCAGGCAAGCGGCTCGCAGAAGGCACCATGCGTCGGCTTGAGATCAGCCGGGAGAAGAAACGCCTGCTTTTGCGGCAGCACGACATAGTCGGCAAAGCCGCCGTCACGGTGGATGCCGATAGCGTTGAGATTGCTGCAGAGATTGACCCGGCCGGAGTGACAATGCTTGCAGCGGCCACAGGCGATATTGGGATCGCCGGTGACCCGGTCGCCGACGGAAAAGCCCAGTACGGCCGCCCCAACCGCTTCGACGATTCCGGAAAATTCATGCCCCGGTGTCACCGGCGGCTTGCAGGGGAACTCGCCGTGGAACAGATGCCGGTCGGTGCCACAGACGCCGCAGGCCTCTATGCGCACTAGCAAGTCGTCCGGCTCGGCTGACGGCTTGCCGACCTCGCGCAGCGCGATACTGCCCACTGCCTCCAGGCGGACCGCTTTCATGGCTGTCGGCGCTCCAACATCAGTTGAAGTTCGGTGGCTGCGAGAGGTCAGTTGCCGGCGCCGCCGGCTTGGCGGGCGGAGCATCGCCGAAATTCGGTGGTTGCGACAGGTCGTTGGCAGGTGCTGCCGGTGCAGCGCCGCCATTGGCCGGCGCACCGCCATCCGCCGGCGCCGTGCCCAGCGGTGACAGGCCAGGCATGTCCGGCAGCTGAATGTCGATCGTACCGGGATCCACCGTCGCGCCCTTGTAGTGCATCACCATTTGCGGGAAGGTGATGGTCAGCCCGATCATGATCACCTGGATGCAGACGAAGGGTACCGCGCCCCAGTAGATCTGGCCGGTGGTCACCGGCGCGATCTGCTTGCCGGTTAGGCGGTCGAGATAGGGCACGCGCGCGGCGACCGAGCGCAAGTAGAACAGCGCGAAGCCGAAGGGCGGGTGCATGAAGGAGGTCTGCATGTTGACGCCGAGCAGCACGCCGAACCAGATCAGGTCGATGCCGAGCTTGTCGGCGGCCGGCGCCAGCAGCGGCACGATGATGAAGGCGAGCTCGAAGAAATCGAGGAAGAAGGCGAGCAGGAAGACCAGGATGTTGACGCCGATGAGGAAGCCGACCTCGCCGCCCGGCAGCGACGTCAGCAGATGCTCGACCCAGATATGACCGTTGACGCCGTAGAAGGTCAGCGAGAACACGCGCGCGCCGATCAGGATGAACAGCACGAAGGACGACAGCCTGGTCGTCGAGGCCAGCGCCTGCTTGATCACGTCGAGCGACAGCCGCCCCTTTGCCGCCGCCATGATCAATGCGCCGACGGAGCCCATGGCGCCGCCCTCGGTCGGGGTGGCGATGCCGAGGAAGATGGTGCCCAGCACCAGGAAGATCAGCGCCAGCGGCGGGATCAGCACGATGATCACCTGCTGCGCCAGCCTGGACATCATGTTGAAGTTCAGCCGCTGGTCGGCAATCGCGACGATGTAGATGAAGAGCACACCAACGCTGGCGCCGAGAATGTCGGCATTGTCGCCATGTGTTGGCGCAAGATAGCGGTAGGCCGCATAGGAAGCCGCGACTGCGACTAGCAGTGCCGCGAGCAGCGACAGCACGCCATGGCCGAGCGTACGGGCCTCCAGCGGCAGCGCCGGCATGGAATTCGGCCGGATGATCGACATGAGCAGGATGTAGGCCATGTAGATGCCGGTCAGCACGAGGCCGGGGATCAGCGCGCCAGCATACATGTCGCCGACGGAGCGGCCGAGCTGGTCGGCCAGCACGATCAGCACCAGTGAGGGCGGGATGATCTGGGCGAGCGTGCCGGAAGCAGCGATGACGCCTGATGCCAGCCGCCGGTCATAGCCGTAGCGCAGCATGATCGGCAGCGAGATCAGGCCCATGGCGATGACGGACGCCGCCACCACGCCCGTCGTGGCTGCCAGCAGCGCGCCGACGAAAATCACCGCATAGGCAAGGCCGCCACGGATCGGCCCGAACAGCTGGCCGATCGTGTCGAGCAGGTCCTCGGCCATGCCGGATCGTTCGAGCACTATGCCCATGAAGGTGAAGAACGGGATCGCCAGCAGCGTGTCGTTGGACATCACCCGGCTGCCGTAGAAATTGTCGGGCAGCGCGTGCAGCAGCGGCCAGGCGAGGTTGATCGACCCGCCCGAATAAGGCGACAGCACGACGCCTATGAAGAAGAACATCAGGCCGTTGGCTGCGAGCGAGAAAGCGACTGGATAGCCGATCAAAAGGAAGATGACCAGCGAGGCGAACATGATCGGCGCCATGTTCTGGGCGATGAACTCGATCATGGGCGCACCTCCTGGGCAAGCGCCTTGGCTTCTTCGGCGAGTGCCTTGGCCTCGAGTTCTGCCTGTTCATGCGCCGATATGAATGGATTGGGATCGTCCATGTCGCCGCGCATGATGGCGATCTTCTTGATGATCTCGGAGATGCCTTGCAGCGCCAGCAGGAAGAAGCCGGCCAGCAGGATGGCTTTTGCCGGCCAGATGATCAGGCCGCCGGAATTGTTCGACATTTCGCCGCTGCGGAACGACAGCGACACATAGGGAACGAAATAGATCACCATCAGCGTCACGAACGGCATCAGGAACAGGAGGTGGCCGAGCAGGTCGATCCAGTGCTGCACGCGGCGCGAGAACATGCCGTAGACGATGTCGATGCGGATATGGTCGTTCTGCTTCAGCGTATAGGCGGCCGCCAGCATGAAGGCAGCGCCGAACAGGTACCACTGCAGCTCCAGCCAGGCGTTCGACGATATGTCGAACGCCTTGCGGATGACGGCGTTGCCGGCGCTGACCAGAATTGCCAGCAGGATCAGCCACGATACCCATTTGCCGATGAACTCGTTCACACGGTCGATCGTTCTGGATAGAGCGAGAAGCCCTGCCATGCATTCCTCCCTGATGTCGGAGGCGCGCCGGCTCCCCTTATTTTCCGCCGCGCCATTGTGGCCTAACGGTATGCCGTGCGTGGCCGGGCTGGTCAACACGGCATGGGCAGGCTAAACGCTGTTGTGAGGTGGTGAGCGGTGCAAAACCGCCAACTCACCACGCGGCATCCGACCAAAGTCGCAGACTCGGCTCAGGCGATCTTCTGCTGATCGCGGCCGGCGCCGATCAGCACCAGCATGGCGACGAGGAAGAGGTACATCCAGGCATCGCGCCATTCGAGCGGGAAATAGCCGGCCCACAGCGATTCGGCCATGCCGAAGGCGGCCGCGCCAAGCGCTGCCTTGAGCGGCGAGAGATAACCGCCGACCGCCGTCACGAACAGGATCTTCAGCCCGTAGACCAGGCCGGTGCCGAAGCTGATGTTGCCGTAGTAGATGCCGGCAAGGATGCCGGCCAGCGCAGCGCACAGACCGCCGAACAGCACCGCCAGCCGAAACACCGCGCGCACGTTTACGCCGCACATAGCCGCCGCTCTGGGATCGTCCGACACCGCCCGCCAGGAGCGGCCGAAGCTCGAGCGGGCGAATGCCCAGGCGGCCAGCGCCAGCACGCCTATCACGGCTGCGCAGTCGAGCAGCTGGATCAGTGTCAGCGTCGCCTTGAAGCCGGCGTTCTCAGCAAAGATCACCGGCTGGGCCAGCATCGGCGGCAGCCAGAGATCATGGGTGTCGGCGGCGATGCGGCTGGCCTCCGACAGCACCAGCAAGATGCCCAGCGTCGTCACGACGATCGCGTTCGGCGAGCGGTCGGCCAAGGGTTCGAAGACGCTGCGCGACAAGACATGGCTGATCAGCGCCGCGTAGAGGAGCGCCGCGACGATGCCGAGCGCGACCGCTGCGTAGAGCGTCAGCCACAGCGCCTGGTAGCCGAAAGCAGCCGCGAGGATCATCGCGTGCCCGCAAAAGGCGAACATGGCGCCATAGGCGAGGTTGGTCCGGTGCAGCAGCCCGTTGGTCAGCACATAGCCGAAGGCGAGCAAGGCATAGAGCGCGCCCGAATGCAGCCCGTTCAGAACCTGCTGGAAGAAATACAGCATGCAGCACCCTTGGGTGACGGTGGCGGACCACATCCCCAAAGGGACGTTTGCATTCGGAATCTAACTTGTCAAATGCGATTTATCGGTTAGATTTTCGGCATGACAGTCTCCTGGACTCCGCATCGCTTCACCGGCGGCATCCTCGCGCTCGACGCGGCGAACACGGTCGTTTTGCGGTTCGATCCGGAAAAGACCTTCGACCGCTTCGACAATCCGGCCGAGATCGCCCGCTTTGCCGACGCGGCAAGCGGTTTTCGCGCCACGGAGCTTGGTGGGCGTCGCGTGGAGGCGCCATCCCCGGTGGAAATCGCACCGGTCGTGCTGTCGATCCGTGAGACGACCGACCGCCTGTTTCGCCATGCGGTGTCGAAAGGCGCTCTGGCCACCGGCGATCTGCCCGGGTTCCT
Source organism: Mesorhizobium monacense (assembly GCF_056781675.1). Classification (NCBI taxonomy): domain Bacteria; kingdom Pseudomonadati; phylum Pseudomonadota; class Alphaproteobacteria; order Hyphomicrobiales; family Phyllobacteriaceae; genus Mesorhizobium; species Mesorhizobium monacense. The sequence continues at coordinate 5,490,927 of NZ_CM165567.1, forward strand.
GCAAGCCTGCGCCGACGGCCTGGCCGGCAGCCGGACCGAAATCGGCGCCCGCGGCCGGCCGTTCGGCGATCCTGCGACACCGATCGCTTTCGAGGCAGCACTTGCCGTCTCGGCGCTGTCGCTGCTGCGCGACGATACCCTCGCCAGGCTCAGGATCTGTCCCAACTGCAGTTGGCTGTTCGTCGACCGCAGCCGCAACTCCAGCCGGCTCTGGTGCGACATGGCGGTCTGCGGCAACCGCCAGAAGGCAAACCGCCACTATCGCCGCCGCACGGCGGCCAGGGAGGTCACCAATGTCTAGGACATATTCGCGTTCGATGGTTCTCGGCGCCGCCTTGCTGGCGGCAGCAGTGCTTGGCGCCTGCCGCGACTCCGGCAAGGAGCAGCTGTTCGCCATTTCCGGCAAGTTGTTCGAGTTCAACTACCGGCTGGGCATCGCCACCTATGTCATCACGCTTAACCCGCTGCGGCCGATGGGCGAAGGACAGGTTGCCGTGGTCAGTTTCCAGAACCCGGCCGGTGGCGATCCGATCATCGTCAATCAGAAGATCTGGCCGAAGCTGCCGTATATAACGCTGACCAGCCCGCCGCTGACCTGCGTGGTCAAGGACAAGCCCTATGCGGTGTCGATCCGCATCGAAGATTCCAGCGGCACGCTTCTGCAGAGCTTCGAGACGACGCTGACCTCGTCGCTGGATCAGTCGATCCTGCCCGACCGTCCCCTGGTGGTCGGCCCGGTCTACGAGCTCAACAAGGACATGGTCGGCCATGTCGACGGCAAGCTGCCGGGCGAGCCGAAGCCGGATTGCTCGAAGGCCTGACACGCCAGCAGCGGTTCGGCCGCCGGAACTTTCTTCGCGGACCGCCACGGCGCAATTTTCATACGCTCAAGCGTGCACCCCGGATCGTTCGTTGCGCACTGCCTGGCACCTTCGATTTTGTTTGACCTCCCCTCCAAAGGGGAGAAAGACTGCGGCATCCGACTCCTACGTTGGCTGCGCGCTCCTGCGCGGCCACCGCAGAGGAAATGCCTGATGACGCTGCACGACGTCGCGCTCGACGACAAGTTCGATCTTGGAAAGGAGCGCATCTTCCTCTCCGGCGCGCAGGCCGTCATCCGCATGCTGTTGATGCAGCGCGAGCGCGACCGGCGCGCCGGCCTCAACACAGCCGGCTTCGTCTCGGGCTATCGCGGCTCGCCGCTCGGCGGCCTGGACATGCAGCTGTGGAAGGCCAAGAAGCAGCTCGCCCAATCCGACATCGTCTTCCAGCCCGGCCTCAACGAAGAGCTTGCCGCCACCGCCTGCTGGGGCACGCAGCAGGCCGAACTCCTGGGCGAAGGCACGCATGACGGCGTGTTTTCGGTCTGGTACGGCAAGGGGCCGGGCGTCGACCGCTCCGGCGACGTGTTCCGCCACGCCAACCTCGCCGGCTCCTCGAAGCATGGCGGCGTGCTTGCCCTGATGGGCGACGACCACATGGCCGAATCCTCGACCAACGCGCATGCCACCGAGTTCCTGTTCGTCGACACCATGGTGCCGATCCTCAATCCCGCCGGCGTCCAGGAGATCATCGATTACGGGCTCTACGGCTTTGCCATGTCACGCTTCGCCGGCACATGGGCGGCGATCAAATGCGTCAAGGACAATATCGAATCGACGGCTTCCGTCGACGCCTCGCTAGAGCGGCTGAACATCGTCGTGCCGGAGTTCGAGATGCCGCCCGGCGGCCTCAACATCCGCCACGAGATCGACATGCTCGGCCAGGAAGAGCGGCTGCACGAATACAAGCGCACTGCTGCGTCCGCCTTCATCCACGCCAACGGGCTGAACCGGATCGTCTATTCAGGCGGCCGCAAGCCAAAGCTTGGCGTCATCACCATCGGCAAGAGCTATCTCGACGTCCGCCAGGCGCTGGAGGATATCGGTATCGACGAGGCGGCGGCCAACCGCATCGGCATCAGGCTGTTCAAGGTCGGCTGCCCATGGCCGATCGACCTGGAGCATATCGCCGAGTTTGCCCGCGGCCTCGACACCATCGTCGTCGTCGAGGAGAAGCGCTCGCTGATCGAGGTGCAGCTGCGCGAAAACCTCTACGGCACCGCCACCCAGCCGGTCATCGTCGGCAAGAAGGACGAGCGCGGCGACTGGCTGTTCCCGGCCAAGGGCGCGCTCGATCCCAACGAGATCGCGATTACGCTCGGCGAGCGGATCCTGCGCACGATCGGTCCGTCGGAAGAGATCGCCGCGCGGGTGGCTAAATTGCGCCAGTTCCAGGCGATGCTCGCCGACACGTCGGACATCGCCTCGCGCACGCCGTTCTTCTGTTCCGGCTGCCCGCACAATTCCTCAACCAAGGTGCCAGACGGCTCGCTGGCCGCCGCCGGCATCGGCTGCCACTTCATGGCGCTGTGGATGGACCGCAACACTGTCGGCTTCACCGCGATGGGTGGCGAGGGCGCGCAATGGGTCGGCCAGGCGCCGTTCTCCAAGCGCGACCATATCTTCCAGAACCTCGGCGACGGGACCTACAACCACTCCGGCGTGCTGGCGATCCGCTTCGCGCTGTCGACCGACGCCAACATCACCTACAAGATTCTCTACAACGACGCCGTCGCCATGACCGGCGGCCAGCCGCATGAAGGCGGCCTGACCGTCGACATGATCGCCAGGCAGGTGCGGGCCGAGGGCATCGAGCGCATCGCCGTCGTTACCGACGAGCCGGACAAATATGCCGGCAAAGCCGAGTTTCCGGCCGGCGTCACCATCCATCACCGCGACGACCTCGACCTCGTCCAGCGCGAATTGCGCGCGGTCAAGGGCATCTCCGTGCTGCTCTACGACCAGACCTGCGCCGCCGAAAAGCGCCGCCGCCGCAAGCGCGGCACCTTCCCCGATCCCGACAAGCGCGTGTTCATCAACGAACTGGTCTGCGAGGGCTGCGGTGATTGCGGCGTGCAGTCCAACTGCGTCTCGATCCAGCCGGTCGAGACCGAATTCGGTCGCAAGCGCAGGATCGACCAGTCGAGCTGCAACAAGGATTTCTCCTGCGTCAATGGCTTCTGCCCATCCTTCGTCACCGTACATGGCGCCAGGATCAGGAAGGCCGAGGGCACCGCCGGCAAATCCGATCCGCTCGACGGCGTGCCGGCGCCGGCCGAATTCCCGCTCGGCGAGCAAGGCTGGGCGGCGATCATCGACGGTGTCGGCGGCACCGGCGTCGTCACCATCGGCGCCGTGCTCGGCATGGCTGCTCATCTCGAGGACAAGGGCTGCGGCATGATCGACATGGCCGGGCTCGCCCAGAAGGGCGGCTCGGTGTTCACCCATGTGCGCATCGCGCGCACGCCCGACGATATCCACGCAATCCGGGTTTCGGCCGGCAAGGCCGATCTCGTGCTGGGCTGCGACCTCGTCGTCTCCGGCGCCCAGAAGGTGCTGGCAGCGGTGCGCGAGGGCCACACGATCTTCCTCGCCAACACCGCCGAGATCATGCCGGGCGAATTCGCGCGATCGGCTGACTTCTCGCTGCCCGTCGAACGTCTGAAGAAAGCTATCCGCACGGCTGCGGGCGACGACAGGGCGCACTTCTTCGATGCCACCCGCACCGCAACCGCTTTGTTCGGCAACTCGCTCGGCGCTAACATGTTCATGCTCGGGTTCGCCTTCCAGCATGGCGGGCTGCCGCTGTCAGCCGAGGCAGTCGAGAAGGCGATCGACCTCAACGGCGAAGCCGTGGCGATGAACATCGCCGCCTTCCGCTGGGGCCGCCGCGCCGCCCACCAGCCGGATTTCGTACGCGGTCTCATCGCCCAGCCGGGCAAGGCGGCCAGCGCGATCGCCGAGACTGTGGACGACATCATTGCCCGCCGCGTCGCCTTCCTGAGCGCCTATCAGAACGCCGCCTATGGCAAGCGCTATGCAGACAGGATCGCCACGCTGCGTGCGGCCGAAGCCAAGGCCGTGCCGGGTTCGACCGCGGTCACCGAGGCTGCCGCAAGGAACCTGTTCAAGCTGATGGCGATCAAGGACGAATACGAGGTGGCGCGGCTCTACACCGACGGCTCCTTCGCCGCCGAACTGTCAAAACAGTTCCAGAGCTACGAAAAACTCGAATTCCACCTGGCGCCGCCGATCATGGGCCGGCGCGGCAATGACGGAAAGCCGCGCAAATCGAGCTTCGGCCCGTGGATGATGAAGGGATTCCGCCTGCTGGCGGCGATGAAAGGCCTGCGCGGCACCGCTTTCGACCCGTTCGGCTATGGCGCGGAAAGGCGCATGGAGCGGCAGCTTCTTGCCCAGTACGAGGCCGACCTCGCGCTTGTCGCCGCGTCGCTGGCGCCGGGCCGGATCGAGGCTGCCGCCGCGCTCGCCTCGGTGCCGGCGCTCATTCGCGGTTACGGCCATGTCAGGCAGGCGAGCGCCGAAAAGGCCGCCGGAGAACGCTCGCGGCTGCTCGAACGCCTGGCAAAAGTCCCCGCAAAGCCCGAACTTCAGGCCGCCGAGTAAGCCGATACGCCTTGTTTATCTGAAGACCAGTTTCCCGGGCTTGCTCCGGGGAAGAACTTGACGGCAGGGTCTGAAACGGCCTCTCTAAACCTTTCTTAAGGCGAATATGACATGACTGCGGTTCGTGCGACACCGCGGGCCATGCAAGAACACAAAACCGGAGAAATAGGTGAGGACGTCTATGCTGGGTTCGTGCGATCGTTGTTCAACGATCCCGGAATCCTGCTGATCGGCGCTTTTTGCCACGGACTCATCGGTGTTCTTGTCTATTTCACCTCAAAGCATCCGGCCTACCTCGCTTTGGCGGCAGTCATGCTCGCCGCCGGCCTTTACCGCTATTACGGCATCCGCAAGGGCCAGCGCGAAGGCAATTTCGACAGCTATGAAGCGGCTAAGACTTGGGAACGCTACTATCTGGTCGGCGGCACCATCCAGGCTTTCTTCATGGGGCTTTTCTGCCTCACGACCATCTACCTCATCCCGGATATGTTCGGAGAAAGTGCTGCGATCGCCGTCATAATGGGCTCGACGGTGACGATCGTCGGTCGCAATTACGGCTCCAAGACCATGGTCGCGGTGCAGGCTTTCACGGTCGTGCTGCCGATCGCGATCGGGCTGATGCTCAAGGGCGACGTGCCTACCTTCATCCTCGGCCTCTACATCGTGCCGTTCATCTTCATCATCACCCGAATGGCCGCTCACGTCCGCACGGTGCTTTTCGACGCCATTTCGGAGCGCAAGACCGCGGCCAAGCTGGCCGAACGCTTCAACCGGGCGCTGAACACAATGTCGCATGGCCTGGTGATGCTTGGCCCCGACGGCAAGGTGGTGGTCGGCAACGCCGAGGCCGCGCATCTGATGTCGCTCAAATCGCCGAACCAGCTGCTCGGGCGATCGATCCATTCGCTGCTCCTGCGCGGCGTTGCCGGCGGCATGCTGGCGCCGAAGGATTGCCGCTATGTCGAGGCGCAGCTGACGCGGGCGCTGCGCGAAGGGCGCGACCGCAAGGTGCTGGTTTCCTTCTCCACCGGCCAGCACTACGAGTTTTCGGCCCGCGAAGGCAGCCAGGATCTGGGCGTCATCACTTTCGAGGATGTCACGGCCCGCGTCGAGGCCGAGGAAAAGATCCGCTTCATGGCGCGCTATGACAGCCTAACCGGGCTGCCGAACCGCGCCTATTTCCACGAGCTGGTCGGGGAATCGATGGCCTCCGGCGACCGCGACCGTCTCTGCGGCCTGGCCGTGCTCGACCTCGACGATTTCAAGAGCGTCAACGACACGCTGGGCCACCCGGTCGGCGACGGGCTGATCTATGCCGTCGCGGAGCGCCTGGCGGCGGTTGCCGGACAAGGCATAACCGTCAGCCGCTTCGGCGGCGACGAGTTCATGGTCTTCTTCGACCGCGTCGAGGACGAAAGCCACCTGACCAGCCTGCTCGACCAGATTTTCGGCGACCTGCAGGGCGAAGTCGACGTCGCCGGACATGGGCTGCGCATCCAGGCCAGCGCCGGCGCGGTGCTGTCCAAGGTCGAGGACACCGACGTCGACGCCATGATCGTCAAGGCGGACCTGGCACTCTACAAGGCCAAGGAGCTCGGCAAGAACAACTGGCGGCTGTTCGAGGCCGCGATGGACGCCGCCTTCCGCAACCGTCAGCTGATGAAGGCGGACCTACGCAGCGCCGTGGAGGCCAAGGGCCTGCGCGTGGTCTATCAGCCGATCGTGTCGATGAGCACGATGCGCATCGCCAGCTGCGAGGCACTGTGCCGCTGGGACCATCCCGATCTTGGGCCGGTTTCGCCCAGCATCTTCATTCCACTGGCCGAGGAGATGGGCATCATTTCCGAGATCAGCACCTTCGTGCTTCAGGCGGCCTGCGCGGAATGCGCCAAATGGCCCGACCAGACCAGCGTTTCGGTGAACCTTTCCGCCAAGGATTTCCGCAACAGCGACGTCATCCAGAAGGTCCGCGACGCGCTGGTCACGTCCGGGCTCGCGGCCGCCCGCCTGGAGATCGAAGTCACCGAAACCGCGCTGCTCGACGACAAGTCGCTGACGCGGCAGTACATCGAGGAGCTGAAGCAGCTTGGCGTGCAGATCGCGCTCGACGATTTCGGCACCGGCTATTCGAGCCTGAGCTACCTCCACAAGCTGCCGCTCGACAAGATCAAGATCGACCGTTCGTTCCTGATGGACGTCACCCAGAACCCGCGCTCGCTCGACCTCTTGAAGGGCGTCGTCGACCTGACGCGGATTCTCGGCCTGACTGTCACCGTCGAAGGCGTGGAGACCTTCGAACAGCTCAAGATCCTGCTGCATTCGGTGAAGCCGGACCTGGTCCAGGGCTTCCTCTTCGGCGCCGCGCTCAGCGCATCGGGCATCGAGACCATGTCCAACGTGACCTGGCCCTTTGCCGCGGAATTGCGCCCGGTCGCAAAGCGCGCCACCACCTGATTCACCCAGATCCACGATCACGCTTGAAAAGCCGGCTCAAGAGGAGTTGAATTGTCAATGGCGTTAACCAATTGTTAAGGTTAACCTTCGGTAAACGCAGACGATCGTAATTTTATCTTCTTGTTCATTCTGTCGTCCGATATTGTTCTCCTGCGGTGGTACGAGGGAAGAATATGGACATGCGTGAGTCAGGTCTGCCTGCGGCGGCTTCGGCGGCCAGGCCTCAGCCTCCTTCGCTCTTCGCGCGCAACGTGCTCGAACTTCTGGAGCGGGTCGAGTATCGGCGCTGCGAGAGTGGCGAGGATTTCGAAGCGATCTCGCGGCTGCGCTACAAGGCGTTCCATTCACACGGCCTGCTTGACACTATTGTCGAGCAGAAGCTTTCCGATCATCTGGACGAAGTCCCGAACTGCTATTGTTTCGGCGTTTTCATGGACGGCGAGCTTGTCAGCACCGTCAGGCTTCATCACCTGACCCGCGAGACCCCCGAAGCGCCAATCATGACGGTGTTCGGCGACAGGCTGCTCCTGCGCCTGGCGCGGGGCGAAACCTTCATCGATCCCAGCCGGCTGGCGGTCGACCCGCAACTGTCGTCGACTCACCGGGCCCTGCCCTACGTCACGCTGCGGCTCGCGGTCATCGCCAACACGTTCTTCAATGCGACGAGTTGCATTTCGATGATCCGCGAAGAGCACACGGCCTTCTATCATCGTATCTTCGGCTCGGTGCAGGTCGGCGAGCCGCGCATCTATCCGCCTTTCACCATGCCGATCTTCTTCTATGAATCGCTGTGCGAGCAGAACATGGCGCCGACGCTGCAGCGCTACCCGTTCTTCCACTCGACGGCGCTGGAACGGCGCATGCTGTTCGCGAAGGCGCGGACCGGCGAGCTTGCACCGCTGACCATCCTGCCGACGGCCAAGTATTTCCCCGAAGCCGCCTGAGCCTTCACGGTCTTTGTGACAGCACCGGCAAGGAGCTTTCCGGCCGTGCCGGCGTTGTCGTGGCGACAGATACCGTCGCTGCATCGGCTGAGGACGGCGGACAGCAACTCGAGAAAGGACCAAGAACATGACCATTTCCGCGATCGCGCTCACCCCTTTGATCTCGCTGATTGCAGGCGTGCTGATCCTGGTGATGCCGCGGCTTCTGAACTACATCGTCGCGATCTATCTGATCATCGCCGGCCTGCTCGGACTGTTCCCGCACCTGGCGGGCTGAGATCTGGACCCGTCACTCCCCACGAAAGCCAGGGACCCCGCCAGGGCGGGACGGCTTTCAACTTTCCTTTGAGGCTGTTGTCTCCGGCGATGCGGCAATAGCGCCATTGCTCTCCGCCCGGCTTTTCGCTATGTGCCTCAAAGATGTCTTCGAAGGGGTATTCCTATGGCTGAGCACACGCCGTCCGGTCCTGTCGAACTGGGCGCGAAGATGGACTATGCCGAGCACGACCGCACCTATACGGGCTTCTTGGCGCTGGCCAAGTACGGTTCGCTCTTTTGCCTCGCCATAGTTATCGCGATGGCGTTCGGCTTCTTCGTTGGCGGTTTCTTCTCGGCGACCATCCTCTGCGCCCTGATCCTGGCTGCCGGCGCCTTCATTCTCCGATAGACTTTCCGAAATCCTTCGCCAGGGACGCTGCCGGAGGGTCCGGCCGGCGTCTTGCGCAACAGGCTCCAGCCGAAAGGATCATGCGGTGGGACAGACGGTTTTCATCCCTCGTGAACTCGACGCGAACGAGCCGCGCGTCGCGGCCTCACCCGATACGGTGAAGCGGCTGGCAGGGCTGGGTCTCGACGTGGTCGTCGAAGCCGGCGCCGGCACGGCCTCGCGCATTCCGGACGAAGAGTTCGCCAAGGCGGGCGCCGCGATCGGCAAGGCCGGCGATGCGGCCAAGGCCGATGTGGTGCTGAAAGTGCGCCGGCCGACGGATGCGGAGCTGAAGGGCTACAAATCCGGTGCGGCGGTCATCGCCATCATGGACCCCTATGGCAATGATGCGGCCGTCGCCGCTCTGGCCAAGGCAGGCGTCACCGCCTTCTCGATGGAATTCATGCCGCGCATCACCCGCGCGCAGTCGATGGACGTCTTGTCCTCGCAGGCCAATCTCGCCGGCTACCAGGCGGTGGTCGACGCGGCCGCCGAATATGACCGGGCGCTGCCGATGATGATGACCGCGGCCGGCACGGTGCCGGCGGCGAAAGCCTTCATCATGGGCGTCGGCGTCGCCGGCCTGCAGGCGATCGCCACGGCGCGCCGGCTTGGCGCCGTCGTCACCGCCACCGACGTGCGTCCGGCGGTGAAGGAACAGGTGCAGTCGCTCGGCGCAAAGTTCCTGGCGGTCGAGGACGAGGAATTCAAGGCGGCCGAGACGGCTGGCGGCTACGCCAAGGAAATGTCGAAGGAATACCAGGCCAAGCAGGCGGCACTGACCGCCGAGCACATCGCCAAGCAGGACATCGTCATCACCACGGCGCTGATCCCCGGCCGTCCGGCGCCGAAGCTGGTGTCGGCGGCGATGGTCGCCTCGATGAAGCCAGGGTCGGTGATCGTCGACCTCGCCGTCGAACGCGGCGGCAATGTCGAGGGCGCCGTGCCTGGCAAGGTCGTGACGACCGCCAACGGCGTCAAGATCGTCGGCCATCTCAACGTGCCGGGCCGCGTCGCCGCTTCGGCCTCGCTGCTCTATGCCAGGAACCTCTTTGCCTTCCTGGAGACGCTGGTCGACAAGACGACGAAGACGCTCGCCATCAAGCGCGATGACGAGCTGGTCAAGGCAACCATGCTGACCGATGCTGGCCGAGTGGTGCATCCGGCCTTCGCCAAGGCGGCCGAGCCGCATGTCGAGCCGGCGGCAGTCCCGGCGAAGACCATGGTCGCCGACGCGTCGGTGAAGAAAGCCGCGCCGAAAAAGGCAGCCGACAAGAAAGCCGCCACGGGCAAGTCCGCTGCCAAGCCGAAGGGGATCGCATGATGGACGCCTTGCAGAAAGCTCTCGACCAGCTCGACCAGGCGACCGCCGCCGTGCGGCTCGCCGTACAGGATCTGGCCACGGCGCCCGGCACCGAGGCGGCGCGTGACGCCGCGCATGCTCTCTCCGGCGGCGCCATCGACCCGTTCGTCTTCCGTTTCGCCATCTTCGTACTGGCGATCTTCGTCGGCTACTACGTCGTGTGGTCGGTCACGCCGGCGCTGCACACGCCGCTGATGGCCGTCACCAACGCCATCTCCTCGGTGATCGTCGTCGGCGCGCTGCTTGCCGTCGGCATTTCGGCGTCCGGCATTGCCACCGGCTTCGGCTTCGTTGCGCTGATGCTGGTGTCGGTCAACATCTTCGGTGGCTTCCTCGTCACCCAGCGGATGCTGGCCATGTACAAGAAGAAGGACAAGTGACGTGAACGCCAACTTCGCTTCCTTCCTGTATCTGGTCTCCGGCATCCTGTTCATCCTGGCGCTGCGCGGCCTGTCGCACCCGACCACCAGCCGCCAGGGCAACATGTACGGCATGATCGGCATGGGCATCGCCATAGCCACGACGCTGGCGCTGGCCACCCCTACGGCCGGTGGCTTCGGCCTGATCGTGCTCGGGCTGCTGATCGGCGGTTCGGTCGGCGCCGTCACCGCGCGCCGCATCGCCATGACCTCGATGCCGCAGCTGGTCGCCGCCTTCCACTCGCTCGTCGGCCTTGCCGCCGTGATGGTGGCGGCCGCCGCGATCTATGCGCCGGAAAGTTTCGGCATCGGCACGGTCGCCGACATCCATGCCCAGGCGCTGATCGAAATGAGCCTTGGCGTGGCCATCGGTGCCATCACCTTCACCGGCTCGGTGATCGCCTTCCTCAAGCTCGACGGCCGCATGTCGGGCAAGCCGATCATGATCGGCGGCCGCCATTTCATCAACATCGCGCTCGGCATCGCCCTCGTCGTGCTGATCGTGCTTTTGGTCACGACCGAATCCAAGCTGGTGTTCTGGCTGATCGTGGCGGCTTCGCTGGTGCTCGGCGTGCTGCTCATCATCCCGATCGGCGGCGCCGACATGCCGGTGGTCGTCTCAATGCTGAATTCCTACTCGGGCTGGGCGGCGGCGGCACTCGGCTTCACGCTCGGCAATCTGGCGCTGATCATCACCGGCGCGCTGGTCGGCTCGTCGGGTGCGATCCTGTCCTACATCATGTGCAAGGGCATGAACCGCTCGTTCATCTCCGTCATCCTCGGCGGCTTCGGCGGCGAGACGGCTGCAGCGACGGACGACGGCATCGAGCGTACCGTCAAGCAGGGCTCGGCCGATGACGCCGCCTATCTGATGATGAATGCGCAGAAGGTCATCATCGTGCCCGGCTACGGCATGGCGGTCGCCCAGGCGCAGCACGCGCTGCGCGAGATGGCCGACAAGCTCAAGGCCAATGGCGTCGACGTCAAATACGCAATCCACCCCGTGGCCGGCCGCATGCCCGGCCACATGAACGTGCTGCTCGCCGAAGCCAACGTGCCCTATGACGAGGTGTTCGAGCTCGAGGACATCAACTCGGAATTCGCGCAGGCCGATGTCGCCTATGTCATCGGCGCCAACGACGTCACCAACCCGTCCGCGCGCGACGACAAGTCCTCGCCCATCTTTGGCATGCCGATCCTCGACGTCGACAAGGCCCGCACCTGCCTGTTCGTCAAGCGCTCGCTCGGCTCAGGCTATGCCGGCATCGACAACACGCTGTTCTACAAGGACGGCACCATGATGCTGCTCGGCGACGCCAAGAAGATGACGGAAGAGATCGTCAAGGCCATGGATCACTGAGTCGACCAGACGCCTCGCTGAAACGAAAAAGCCCGGCTTAGCGCCGGGCTATTTCGTGGTCCTTCAGGAAGTGCGTCCTACGCCAGCTTGGCCAGCAGCCGCATGAAGGTGGCGGCCTCCTTGGCGGAAAGCGGCGCCAGCGTTTCCTCGGTGATGTCGCGGGCAAGCGGGATCAGCCGCTCGATCGCATCGCGGCCCTCAGCGGTCAGATTGACCAGCAGGCGCCTTTTGTCGACCTCGTGCTTGGAAAGCTCGACCAGGCCGCGCGCCTTCAGCCGGTCGATGACGCCCTTCACCGTCGCCGCGTCCATGGCGATGAGAGTGCCGAGCTGGTTTTGCGAGGTCTCGCCGACGTCGTGCAATTTGGCCAGAGCAGCGAATTGCGGCGGCGTCAGATCGGCGATATGGGCGGCGAAGATCGCAACATGGCGCTGATGTGCCTTGCGCAGGATGAAGCCGACCTGCTCCTGCAGATGGTAGTCGTTCTCCTCGGGCTCTTCGGCCTCGACCAGCTTCAGCCTGACTTCCTCTCCGGCGCTCACCGCAGCCCATCCCAGGTCTTGATGTCCTTGGCCGCCAGACCGCCCATGCGATCGTGGATGCGCGGGCCGCAGGTCATCGCCAGACAGAACAGGATCTCATCGGGACGCGGCCCGTCGCTGACGCCGACTTCCATGGCGTCGAAATGGCTGCGCACATAGGCGGCGTTGATGTGGCCGAGCGGCACGTCAAGCTTCGAGCCGAAGGCGCCGACCTTCTTTGCCGACGGTACGATCGCCTTGGCGTCGCCGAGCCGCTCGCGCATCGCGTAACCGCCCGGTACGTGCCACAGCGCGCCATGCTCCAGTTCACCGGCGGAGCCGACGATGGCGCCCTTGCCGTAACCGTCGATCTGCTTCACGTCGCCGCCAAGTGCTGCGATCAGCCGGTCGGCGAGCATCAGCCCGAGCGGCTTCAGATCGTCCATGGCGCTCTGCAGATCCTCGACATAGCGGCCGGCGAAGGGGTTCTTCACCAGCGCCAGGGCCGCGGCGCGGCGGCGCGGCTCTTTTGGCGCAGGCCCGCCGTCGTGAAAGATTTCTTCCGTCAGAACCGCGATCTTGCGGATCGGAAACTCAGGCATGGGCAACTTCCTTCCCTGGGATTTTTGTAGGCGCGGCAAGCGCCATGGAACCGCTGATGCGGGTTTGGCCGGCAAGGAAAAGCGCCGAAGCTGATATCAGGCCATTTCGGCGAAAATCATCGGCGACAGCGAGCCCGCTGTCCAGTGCGGTGGCGATTTCTGCCGGTGAAAGCGGGCCGACAGCCGTCGTCACCAAGCGGTCGCCCAGATCGTTGTCGGGCGCCAGATCGCGTGCAGGCTCGCGCTTGATGGCGGGGTGATCGGGCAGATCGATTGCATTGGCGATCAATGTCGCGGCCGCATCGGCCTCGGCGCCGGTCCGTGCCAGCACGGTGACGGCATCGGCGATACCTAGCGAAAAGGAGCGGCCACGCCAGCCGCTGGTTGCGACACCGCGAATTCCGTCCTCGGCGCGGATGGTGATGCTGTCCGCGAGGCCGTGGCCGGTACCGGCAATGGCGAGGGTGATCGACTGGCCGGCGCCGAGATGAATGGCGCTGTCGCCGCCATTGTTGACATAGGCGCGGTCGAGCTTTCGGCCGGCAAGCAGAGCGGCAAGCACTTCGTCGGCTACCGAGCCGGCGACGGCGGCCATCGGCGTGATGAAGTTTTTTGACAGCGGCGCGACCGCCGCTTCCATCCGGTGTGCCGTCGGACCCGAAAACACGCGCGGACCAAGTCCCGCTGGTTTACGCAGTTCCGGCAGTTCATCGACCAACTCGGTCAGGATGGTCTGGAAACGTGCCACCGCCTGACCATAGGCGGCCCTGCATTCTTCGGCAGGGCCAAAAACCTCGATGATCAGATCGATCGGGCCGTGGTTGAGATGCAGCCGCCTTCCGTCATCAAGCCAATGCGCCTGCGGGCCGTTCATCAGCCGGCCCCGTTCGCCGCGCGCCGCAGCTGCGCCAGCGGTGGCCAGGGATTGCTTACCGGCGCACCGGTGCCGCGACGCGGATTGAGATATTCGCCGCCCTTGGCAAGGATGTCCTCGACACTGCGGATCTCGGCCTCGTAGCCGCCCAGCCTGACATAGTCGTCGCGGCGCAGCGTGAATTCGATCGGTGCCACCAGCGCCGGGGTCGGCACATAGCCGAAGGCGCCTTCCGGCACACGGGTGACGTCGACCATCAGTGTGATGCCACCGCCCGGCCAGACATAGACAGGCGCGCCGCCGACCGTGACGTAGGTCTTCAGGCCCTGCACCGAGCGGGTGAGATTGACCGGGTTTTCCGTGACGCCGGCGCGTAGCGAGCCGCCGGCGCCGCCGATGAACAGCACGGTGCAGAGCGCCGGCTCGCAATTCTCCTCGATCAGGCCGACCGACTTCTGCAGCCGTTCCGGGAACGGCTTTTCGACCGGCTTCAAATCGTCGTCGAGTTCGTAATAGGCGAACTGCTCGCCGGTGGTCGACACCATCAGCAGCGAAAGGCCGGGACGCGCCCCCTTCTTGGCATTCCACTCGCCGAGGATCGACAGCGGGTCGGAAATGCTCGTGCCGCCCCAACCGAGACCGGGCTCCGACACCTTGAAATAGCGGCCGGGCGTCGAACGGCGCCCGATGATTTTTATGCCGGTATCCTGCCAGCCCAGCACCTTGCCGGCCTGATGCTCGGAGACGACGCCGGTGATGTGGTCGTCGACCACCACCACTTCGTCGACCAGGCCGCGCCACTGCGTGGCGAACATGCCGATGGTGGCCGAGCCGCAGCCGACGCGCATGCGGTGCTCGACCTTGCCGTCGATGACGGGTGGTTTGCCGGCTTCGACGATGATTGTGGCACCGCCGTCGATGGTGAGTGCGACAGGCTTGCGGCTGCACAAATTGAGCAGTGCATCGCAAGTGGCGCGCCCCTCGGCCTTGGAGCCGCCGGTCAGGTGATGCACGCCGCCCAGCGACAGCATCTGCGAGCCGTATTCACCCGTCGTGACATGGCCGATGGCCTCGCCTTCCGCGCGCACGGTCGCCGTTTCGGGTCCGATATGGCGGTCGGTGTCGATCTTCACCTTGACGCCGCAATAGGAGAAGATGCCCTCCGTCACCACGGTGACGAGATCGACGCCCTCGACCTGCTGGCTGACGATGAACGGGGCCGGCTTGTAGTCGGGATAGGTGGTACCGGCGCCAATCGCGGTGACGAAACGGCGCCCGGTGTTGACCAGTTCGCCGTTCCACGCCTCGCCCTCGGCAACGAAAGGCACGACCGCGCCGCCGGTCTCGGCCGCATGGTCGAGGATGGTCAGCGGATCCATGCGCACGATGCGGCCGCCGACATTGCCGTAGCGGTCGCAGGCGCCGGTGCGGCCATCGGCGATGTAGCACATGACCGGACAGGCATCGCAGCGGATCTTCTCCGCCACCTGCTTTTCGCCGGGGTCGTGGGTTTCGAAACGTTCGGCAAGCTCGCTCATTGGCGTGCCTCCTTGTCGCGGATCGCCGCGCGGATGCGGCTCGGCGTCGCCGGCACCTTGGTGACCAGCACGCCCGTGGCGTGTCTGATAGCGTTGAGGATCGCCGGCGCCGTCGGGATCAGCACATGCTCGCCCAGCCCCTTGGCGCCGAACGGTCCTTCAGGATCGGGAACCTCTATCAAGATGGTCTCGATCGGCGGCACGTCGCCGATGGTCGGGATCAGATAGTCGTGCAGATTCTCGGTACGGCCGGGGATATATTCCTCCATCAGCGCCATGCCGATGCCTTGCGCGATACCGCCCTCGATCTGGCCTTCGACGAGCAAAGGATTGATCGCCTTGCCGACATCGTGTGCCGCGGTGATCTTGATCAGTTTGACCGTGCCGAGCTTGAGGTCGACCTCGAGTTCGGCGATCTGCGCGCCATAACCGTAGAGCGCATAGGGCTTGCCCTGGCCCTTGGCATCGAGCGGCAGCGTCGGCGGGTCGTAAGTTTCCTCGGCGACGAAGACGAGGCCATCGTTGTCGGCTTGCAGCGTCGAGAGATCGACCCGCCGCGTCGCTTCGCCCTCGCGGATGGCGAGACTCGATCCGTCAAGCGCGATCGCCGCCCTCTCAGAGACATTGGCGAAGCGCAGGATCGCTTCGCGCAGGGCACGGCCGGCCTTTTCGGCGGCCTTGCCGGTGACAAAGGTCTGGCGCGAGGCGGATGTTTTGCCGGCGTCAGGGGTGATGGCGGTATCGGCGCTCTTTAGCCGGAATTTTTCCAGTGGCAGGCCGAGCGCGTCGGCGCAGATCTGGGTGATGACCGTGTTCGATCCCTGGCCGATGTCGACGGCGCCCTGATGCAGGACGACCTCGCCCTGGGCCGAAATGCCGACCTTGATGGTCGAGGGGTTGGGCAGCGAAGTGTTGCCGCAGCCATACCAGCAGGAGGCGACGCCGACGCCACGTTTTTTTGTGCTGCTGCCGGCGTTGAACAGTTCCGTTTCGGCCAGGGCGCGCGTCCAATGCGGCTGCAGCGCCTCGAGGCATTCGGCGATGCCGACGCCGGAGTCCAGCTTTTGCCCAGTAACCGTTTCGGACCCGTTCCGAAGGCAGTTCTTCAAGCGGAAATCGAGCCTGTCCAACCCAAGCTTGCCAGCCAATTCATCGTAGAGCGTCTCCTGCATGATCGTCGCCTGCGGCACGCCGAAGCCGCGGAAGGCGCCGGAGATCGGGCCGTTGGTGTGTATGGCGCGGCCTTCGGCGCGGTAGTTCGGCGTGGCATAGGGGCCGGACGCGTGCACCGGCACGCGGTTGGCGACCGTCGGGCCCCAGCTGGCATAGGCGCCGGTGTTGAAATCACCCGAGAAAACCATGCCGGCGATGCGGCCGTCGGCATCGGCGCCGATGGTCGCCTGCATCTCGGCCGGATGGCGCTTGGTGGTCGAGATCATCGATTCATTGCGGGTATAGGCAAGTGCCGCCGGCCGTCCCGTCTTCATTGCCACAAGGCCGATGAGAGGCTGCAGCGAAACATCGAGTTTCGAGCCAAAACCGCCGCCGGTGGCGGTCGGCACGATGCGCACCTTGTCGACGGCAAGGCCAAGCACCTTGGCGGTGTCGTCGCGGTCCATGTACGGCGCCTGCGTGCAGGCGACGACGACCAGCGTGTCGCCGTCCATATAGGCATAGCCGGCTTCCGGCTCGATATAGGCGTGTTCGACATAGGAGGTGTCGATGGTGCCAGACACGATGGCTGCGGCGCCGGAGAGCGCCGCGTCTGCGTCGCCGCGCTCTACAAAACCGGAGGTGAGCAGGTTCGCCGGCCTGCGCTGGTGGATCAGTTCGGCGCCGTCGGCCTGCGCCTCACAGGGCTGCAGCAAATGGGGCAGTTCGGTCCAGGCGATCGGAAAATCCGCAAGGTCGAGATCGAGGATGGCCTCACGCTCGCCGGCAACCAGCGCCACCGCCTCGCCGCGAAAACGCGAAAACACTTCCGCCAGGGCGGGCTGGTCGGCGAAGGGGCCGATGACGCCGAAGCAGTTCCTTCCCGGAATGTCGGCGGCGGTGAAGACGCCGGCAACGCCGGGACGGGCCCTCGCCCAGGAATCCAGGTCGCCGAAGGTGAACCGGGCGTGATAGTGCGGCGAGCGGACCACCAGCACGGCAAGCGCATCGGCCGGGAAGGAATCGCCGCCAAATTTTTCGCCGCCGGTGACTTTGGGCAAGCCATCGAGGCGGACCGGCGAGGCGCCGACGGCATGGCCGGAACCGGGCATACGGTGATCGAGCCCATTGGCATGGCGTGAGGCATCCATCACCGCCGCGACGATCTTTCGGTAGCCGGTGCAGCGGCAGAGCACGCCTCCCAGCGCATCCTGTGTCTCGATCTCGTTCGGGAAAGGATTGTTTTCGAGAAGCGCGGTTGCTGCGACCAGCAGGCCGGGCGTGCAGATGCCGCATTGCGCAGCGCCATGATCGAGGAACGAGGCCTGCAGCGCCGACAGTTTTCCGTTGGCCAGGCCTTCGACCGTGGTTATCGCCGCGCCGGCTGCCGAGGCCGCCGGCATCAGGCAGGCGCAGACCGGCTCGCCGTCGACCAGCACCGTGCAGGCGCCGCAGTCACCGGCGTCGCAGCCGACCTTGGTGCCGGTCAGCCGCAAATCGTCGCGCAGAACCTGCGAGAGCCGCCGCACCGGCGGCACGGAGACGCTGACGGCGGCGCCGTTGACCTCGAAAGCGATGTCGGCGCGTTCGATACTCATGCCGCCACCTTGCCGCCGGCTGAATGGTCGATGGCGCCAAGCACGGCGCGGGCGACGATCTCGCGCGCCGCGTCCTGCCGGTATTCGGCGCTGCCGCGGACATCGCCAATTGGAGACAATTCATTCATCGGCGCGGATTGAACCGCAGCCGCGAGGGCATGGTTCGCGGGTTGGGCACGCAAGGCGGCTTCGACGCCGGCGAGACGTTTGGCTACCGCCGAGCAGGAACCGACGGCGATGGCGGCTTCGCTGACGATGCCGCCCTCGATGGTCAGGCGCGCTGCCACCATGGCGATGGAGATGACGAGATAGCGCCTCGCGCCAAGCTTTACGAAGGCGGATGTGCCGTCAGCAGCGGGTTTCGGGACGCGAATGGCGGTGACCATCTCGCCCGGCAGCAAGGCGGTGCGGCGATTGCCGAGGATAAATTCTTGCAGCGGCAGATGACGTGTCGTTTGTGCCGAGCGCAGTTCGACCTCGGCATCGAGCACCAGCAATCCCGGCACGCCGTCGGCAGCGGGCGAGGCGTTGCAAAGATTGCCGGCAATGGAGGCGACGTTCTGGATCTGGACAGACCCGACTTCGCGCGCGGCCTGCTTCAGAGCATCGAATGCGGCCGGCAGCGGATGGCGGATGAGATCGGTCCAAGTGGTGCGCGCGCCGACCAGCCAGTGGTTGTCGGTCTCGACAATGCCGCGCAACGCGGCGAGACCGTTAATGTCGAGGACATTGTCGCGAAAAGGCTTGCTGCCTTGTACCGGATAGAAATCGGTGCCGCCGGCAAGAATGCGCCAGCGATCCTCGCCAAGCAAAGCGAGCGCCTCGTCGACCGTGGTGGGTTTCGCGTAACGGATCACGCCCTACCTTCCAAAACAAAAGGGACCTTCCCAGAAAAGGGCCGCCTCGAAGGTGCCTCCCGACGGATCCTGCCGGCGTCCGGACCGGTCAAATTCATTCGTATGCAAATGATATCAAGCTGGCAGGAATTGTCAAAGCCAGAGTTTGCGCCGCGGCTTGCGTCGGTTGGGTCGGCACGCATTTGTTATGGCACTGGAGGTTGACGCCGCCGGCCATCTGGTCAAGTTTCTGCGTCCGGTCGCGTCGGCGGTGGAGCCTGAGCCGAGACAGAGAAGAAGGAGGCCCCATGGCCGACGAAGCGCTTGTTGTCATCGACCTGCAAAACGACTTCTGTCCGGGCGGCGCGCTGGCCGTGGCCGGCGGCGACGAAATCGTGCCTTTGGTCAACGATCTGATCCGGCGAACCGAGCATGTCGTGCTGACCCAGGACTGGCACCCGGCCGGCCATTCGAGCTTTGCCTCCAGCCATCCGGGCTCGCAGCCCTTCACGATGATCGATATGCCCTATGGGCCGCAGACATTGTGGCCGGACCATTGCATCCAGGGCAGTCTCGGTTCGGATTTCCACTCGGGTCTGGCCTGGACCAAGGCCGAGCTGGTGATCCGCAAGGGGTACCGCCCGGCAATCGACAGCTATTCGGCCTTTTTCGAGAACGACCATGAGACACCGACGGGTCTCGCCGGCTATCTGCGCGAGCGCGGCATCGACACCGTGACCCTGGTTGGCCTGGCGACCGACTTCTGCGTCGCCTTTTCGGCGCTCGATGCGGTCAAGCAAGGGTTCAAGACGACGGTGCGGCTCGACGCCTGCCGCGGCATCGACCTCAACGGCTCCGTCGAGGCGATGCTGAAGCGGATGCGCGAGGCCGGCGTGACGCTCGAAGACCAGGCTTCGGACTAGATCGTGAGGCACCGGGGGGCTTCAAACAATTGCCTACGGTTTTGGCGGCGGGCACCTTGACCGTCGCCATTCTCCTGTTTCCGGGAATGGCCGTCGCGGCGGAAGCCCACGAATTGCCCGGCGCGACGATGTCGCTGTGGTGGGCGCTGCCCTTTGCCGGCCTGCTGCTGTCGATCGCCACCGGCCCTTTGCTCTTCCACCATGTCTGGGAGCACCATTACGGCAAGATCACCGCGCTGTGGGCAGCGCTGGTGGTGGTGCCGCTGGCGATCGTATTCGGTATCCCTTCGGCGAGCGAAGCGGTGCTGCACACGCTGCTCAGCGAATACATGTCCTTCATCATCCTTTTGTTTGCGCTGTTCACGATTTCGGGCGGCATTCTCGTTGCCGGCAATATCCACGGCACGCCACTGGTCAATACCGGGCTGCTGCTGATCGGTACGATCCTCGCCTCGGTCATCGGCACGACCGGTGCCTCGATGATCCTGATCCGGCCGATCCTGCGCGCCAATGACAACCGGCCGTTCAACGCCCATGTCGTCATCTTCTTCATCTTCCTGGTTTCCAACATCGGCGGCTCGCTGACGCCGCTTGGCGATCCGCCATTGTTCGTCGGCTTCCTGCGCGGCGTCGATTTCTTCTGGACGACCACGAATCTCTGGCGCGAGACCCTGTTTGTCGGCGGCCTGGTGCTGATCGTCTTCCTGGCGATCGACCTCGCCCTGCACCGCCGCGAAGGCGGCGCGCCGAAGATCAAGGATCCGACGCCGGATACGACAGTGCGGCTGCGCGGCCTGGCCAATCTGCCGCTGCTGGCAGGCGTGATCGGCGCGATCCTGCTTTCCGCCAGTTGGAAGCCGGGTATCAGTCTTTCCATCCTTGGCATCGGGCTCGAGCTGCAAAACCTGGTGCGCGACGCCATCATCCTGGCGCTGGCCTTCCTGTCGCTTCGTGTCTCATACAAGAGCCATCGCGAGGCGAACGGCTTCACCTGGGGGCCGATCGCCGAAGTCGCAAAACTGTTTGCCGGCATCTTCATCTGCATCGTGCCGGTCATCGCCATACTCAGGGTCGGCCACGAAGGCGCTTTGGCGCCGCTGGTCGCGCTCGTCACCTCGCCCACGGGCCAGCCGAACGACCTCGCCTATTTTTGGCTGACCGGAGCGCTGTCGTCCTTCCTCGACAATGCGCCGACCTATCTGGTGTTCTTCGAACTCGCCGGGGGCGATCCTCAGCATCTGATGACGGAGGCTGCCTCCACGCTGGCGGCGATCTCGGTCGGCGCGGTGTTCATGGGCGCCAACACCTATATCGGCAATGCGCCGAACTTCATGGTCTTTGCCATCGCCAGACATCGTGGTGTCAAGATGCCGGGCTTCTTCGGCTATATGGCGTGGTCGGGGTTGGTGCTGATCCCGACATTTTTGATCGCCGGCTTCCTGTTCTTCGGCTGATCAGCCGACGCCAACATAGCGGCGCACGGCGGAAGGGTCCGCGCGCAGCTCCTCGACATCGACGGTCTCGCGGTTGCGGCCGTTCTCGATGAAGCAGACGCGGTCGGCGACCGACAGCACGGCATCGACCCTCTGCTCGACGAGGATGGTCGACACCCCGCGTTCACGCAGTTTCGCCACCGTCTCGCGGATCTTTGCGATCATCGACGGCATCAGCCCTTCGGTTGGCTCGTCGAGCAACAGCACCTGCGGTTCGAGACAGAGCGCGCGGGCCATGGCCAGCATTTGCTGCTCGCCGCCCGACAGAGTGCCGGAGCGTTGTCTCAACCGCTGGCGCAGCAGCGGGAAGAGGTCAAGCACGTTCTCGCGCGTCGCCTTGCCCTTGGCGCGCGCCATCAGGCCGATCTCGATGTTTTCAGCTACAGTCATCTCGGCAAACAGCCGTCTGCCTTGCGGCACATAGGCTACGCCGGCCTTCGGCACCTCATGCGCCGGCAGGCCGGTCAATTCCTTGCCGTCGAGCCTGATCGAACCGGCGCTCGCCGGAACCAGGCCCATGATCGCCTTCAGCGTCGTCGTCTTGCCGGCGCCGTTGCGGCCGAACAGACACAGCACCTCGCCCTTGTTCAGCACAAGATCGAGGCCGTAGAGCACCTGGACTTCGCCGTAGAAGCAGTCGAGCCGGGAGATTGTTAAGGCCTCAGGCGGTGTTTCGATCATGGGGTCGTCCCCAGATAAGCTTCCTGTACCTCGACGTTTTCGCGGATCGCCTCGGGCGAGCCCTCGGCGAGAATCCTGCCGGCGTTGAAGACGGTGATGCGGTCGGCAAGCTGCATGACGACCGGCATGTTGTGCTCGATCAGCAGCACGGTGGCGCTCTTGGCGATCTCGCGCACGAGTTCGATGAAATTGTCGATCTCGCTGTCGGCCAGGCCTTGCGTCGGCTCATCGAGGATCAGCAGGCGCGGCTTCAGCGCCAGGCCCATCGCGACTTCGAGCAGGCGCTGATGGCCATATGAGAGCTGCCCGGCCGGCATGTGGGCGCGGTCGGCGAGGCCGGTGCGCTCGAGCGCCGCCATGACGCCGGTGCGGACAGCGCCCTTCGAGCGGCCATCAGTCAGCGTGCGCTGCACCGGCAGCGCGACATTGTCGTAGGCGGAGAGGTTGGCAAAGACGCTGGTGATCTGAAAGGTGTAGGCGACGCCGAGCCGAACCCTGGCGTAGGCCGGCAGGTTGGTGATGTCGGCGCCATCGAAGACGATCATGCCTGACGAGGGCTGGATGCGGCCGCTGACCAGGCTGACGAAGGTGGTCTTGCCGGCGCCGTTGGGACCGATGACGGCGCGGATCTCGCCCGGCATCAGCGCGAAGTCGACGCCATCGACCGCGCGCAGGCCACCGAAACTGCGCGACAGGCCCTTGGTCGTCAGCAGCGGCATCATGGCAGCCACCCAAGCCAGCGCTGGCGGATAGAGCCCAGAATGCCTTTCGGGAAGAACAGAACCAGCAGGATGAGCGCGATGCCGACGATCAGCAGATAGGCCGAGGTGAAGCCGCTGGCGATGTCGATGATATAGTACATGAACAGCGTGCCGATCAACGGACCAAGAGTGGTGGCGGCGCCACCGAGCAGCACCCAGAGCAGCGGCAGGATGGAATACTGCACCGAAGCGACGCTCGAGCCGACATAGCCGAACAGCAGCGCATAGGCCGCACCCGAGGCCGCGCAGATGGTGCCGGAGACGACGACGGCGATGAGCTTGTTGGAGAAGGTGTCGTAGCCCAGCATCTTCGTCCGCTCCTCGTTCTCGCGGATGGCGACCAGCACGCGGCCGTATCTGGAGCGAACGATGGCAAGCGTGACGAGCAGCACGATCGAAAACAATGCCAGAGCGCTCATGTAGCGCACGGTCGGGTGGGTCAGGTCGAACGACGCTGAGCCGAGGACAAGGACACGCGCCGCTTGCTGAACGACCAGACCCTGGTCGCCGCCGGTCCATGACGCGAAATAGAGGATGACGAGATAGAACACCTGCGCGAACATCATGGTGACGATCATGAAGGCGACGCCCGTGGTGCGCAGCGCCAGCACACCGATCACCAGCGCCAGCAGCGCGCCGCAGGCAAGGCCGGCGGCGAAGGCGGCCGGCACGTTCCATCCGAGATGATAGACGGTTAGCCCGGCGCCATAGAGCCCGGCGGAAAAGAACATGGCGTGGCCGAGGCTGAGCAGCCCGACATAGCCGAACAGCATGTTGTAGCCCATGGCGAAGACCGCCAGCACCATGATACGGGCGAGCAGGCCGTGGTGATAGTCCGGCAGGACGAAGCTGAACGCAAAGAGCAGGGCGATGGCGCCGAGATGCAGCGCATAGGGCTTTGCCGGCGAAGCTTCGGTCATCGCGACGCCGTCCCGAACAGGCCGTGCGGCCGGAACACCAGCACCATGGCGACCAGGAAAGTGGCGATGATCTTGGCCAGCGTCGGCGAGAAGAACACCGAGATGATGCCGTCCGACAGGCCGATCAGCACGGCGGCGACGACGGTGCCGCGCAGCGAGCCAAGGCCGCCGATGATGACGACGATGAAGGATAGCAGCAGCGGGTCCTGCCCCATCAGGTAGTGCGCCTGGCTGATCGGCACGATCAGCACCGCGGCGATGGCCGCCAGCATGGCGCCGAGCGCGAAGACGCCGCCATAGACGCGGTCGACCGGGATGCCGAAGGCTTGCGCCGTCTCGCTGTCATACTGGGTGGCGCGCATGACAAGGCCGATCTTCGTGCGTGTCAGCACCAGCCACGTTGCGACGAGCAGAAGCGCCGAGGCCGCGATGACCGACAGCTTGTAGCCGGAATAGCCGAACCACGGCAGAAGGATGCGGTAGCTGAAAGGCGGCTCCACCGGGCGCGCTTCCGGACCGTAGAAGGTCAGTGCCAGCTGCTGGATGATGTAGAGCATGCCGATGGTGGCGACGATGGTGGCTTCGGGATTGTAATTGAGCCGGCGCAGCACCAGCCGCTCGGCGACGAGCGCAATGGCGCCAACGATCAATGGCGCCAGCACAAGAGCTGCCAGGAAGCCGAGCGCCGGGTGACCCGAAATCGCCGTCGAAATCGCCCAGGCCAGCACCGCGCCCAGCATGAAGAACTCGCCATGGGCGACGTTGACGACGCGCATGACGCCGAAAACCAGCGACAGGCCAAGCGCCGTCAACGCCAGCACGGCGGAGGTGACGAGGCCTTCGAGGGCGGCGAGTAGGAGATGGGGTCCAAAGTGCATGCAGGGCGCCCTTTACCCTCCCCTTGTGGGGAGGGTGACCGCGCAGCGGTCGGGTGGGGGGTGGGGCACGGGCCGTCGCGACCCCCACCCGTCTCACGAGGTCCGCGACCGCGAAGCTCGTGTGCCGACCTCCCCACAAGGGGGAGGGTGAGGCGCCTCACAGCGCCTGCGTCGTATAATCCCCTTCCGGTTCGTAGAGGCCGTCCTCGATCTTGGTCTTGTGGACGACCTTGAGCTTGCCGCCTTCGACCTTGGAGATGTTCTGGATGCCAAAGCACTGGTGGATCTTGCCGTTGAAGGTTTTTGGCCCCTGCGGGTGCTCCGGGCCCTCGGCGAACTCGGTCAGCGCCTCGGTCGCCTCGACCAGCTTGGCGCGGTCTTCCGGCCCTTTGTAGCCGGCATCTTCCATCGCCTTCTTGACGACGTAGAGCGTTTCCCAGCAGCCGAACATGTGCGAGGCGGTGGAGACATCCTTGGGGTCGCCGACAGCCGCACCATTGTCGTCGATGCCGACGGCGGCGCGGTAGGCCTTCTGCGCGGCGGAATCATCCGGCTGCGCATAGCGCGGCGAGCCTTCCCAGAAATGGCTGCCGTCGAGGAATTCCAGCCCGGGGCTGTTGATGTCGGTGGCTTCCAGCGAATCCATGAAGCCAAACAGTTGCGGCCGGTTGGAGCCGTAGAACTCGCCGAGCTCCTTGACGAAGGTGAGCACCGCCGGGCCGACCATGACGTGATAGATCACCTCGGTTTCGGCCGGAATCTGCGGAAAATATTTGGTGAAGGAGGATTCCGTCGGCGGGATGGCGATCTGGGCGATGACATCCGCGCCTTGAGCCTTCAGCGCCGGCGGCAGGTAGTCGCGGTGGTCGTAGCCGAAGGCGAAATCCGGGAATATCTGCGTCACCTTCTTGCCGGCATTGGCGGCGATCCACGGCGCCATCGACTGGATCTGGCTCTTCACATCGGTGATGCCCGGCTGGAAGACGTAGCGGTTGAGCTTGGTCGAAGCGACGTGATGGCCTTCGCTGACGACGAAATACGGGATCTTGGCCTCGCCGGCGGCCGGTGCCGAGCCGATGACGACATGCGAGAACAGCGTGCCAAAGACGATGTCGGTCTTGTGCTGGGTGGCGAACTTGCCGACCACCTCGGCGCCACGGGCGGGGTCGGTGCCGTCGTCCTCGATAATGACTTCGACAGGACGGCCATTGATGCCACCGGCATCGTTGATGGCCTTGACCGCGGCTGCGGTGGTCTTCTCATACCAGCGGCCATAGGCGGCGCCGATGCCGGTGCGGTGCGACTGGAAGCCGATCTTGACCGGTGCCGAGCTCTGCGCTTGGCTGTAGCGTACGAAGCCCGGTGCAACAGCAAGGCCGGCGCCGGCGGCAAGGCCCTTCAGCGCGGTGCGGCGAGAAAGAGTGGTCTTGGAGAGGTCGAAAAATCCGTTCTTGTCAGCCATGTCCGTTCCCCTGTTTTTCAGTCTTGACCAGCGATAAGGCGGCGCATCCATCCTCCGTCAGAGGACGAAAAATTGCATGTGTACAAACTAAATCACCAAAGCCCCGGCGTGGCAAGCGAGCTTTCCCCAAAGGGATGTTGGTCGCCTTGTCTCATCCCGCGGTCGGCGTGGCAAGCAACCAAAGGCCGAAGACGGTATAGGCGATCATCAGCACGGTGAGCGGCAATTGGCTGAGTGCGGCACGCGACGGAACCGGGTGCAGCCGCCAGGCGAGACCGTGAGCAACGAGCACGGCCAGCATATGGCCGGCGATGATAATGCCGGCCTGCAGATTCCACAGCCACCAGGCCGAGTCGGCGCCGGCAACGACGCCGGCTTCAATCTGCATGTCGGCGGTGCCGAACAGGTTCCAGCCAAGCGCGAAAGGGTCGGAAAGGGCGGCAATCGCATACTGGCCGTCGACCAGCAGTGCCGTCAGATAATGCGCGATATGATAGGCGAGCGCGATCGGCACGATCGACCAGACCAACAGACCCGCCGCCTCGCCGAGGGAATGCCGGCTGCCGGCGAGGTATCGGCCGAGGATGACGGCCAGCATGAATGCCGCTGCCAGCAGCACGAATGTCAGCACGAGGCCGAAACTGCCGATGCCGATCAGCGCCGTGCGGCCCGGATATTCGAGCGGATTGATGCCGAACAGGCCGAGCCAGAAGAAGGTTTTGGACAGGCCGTCGAAAGAGACCGATGACAGCGCCAACAGCAGGAAGGCGACGCCGCTGGGTGGCAGCGGTTCGGCCGCCAGCAGCTTGGCGCCTGGCCAGCAGAGATTGAGCAGCCCGTCTTCATCGCCCCCATCTCCATCGTGCTCGACTTCATTGCGCTCAAGGAGGGCGAAACGCGCCACCATGGCGAAGAAGACCGTGAGGAACTCGCCGCGTTGGCTCCAGCCGCGATAGCCGAAGACCAGCATGGCGATGAAGGTCAGCAGCCAGTAGAGGCCGGCGGCAAAGGCCAGGCGTGCCGGATCGTCTGGCGCCGGGTCGATCAATTCGAACCAGGCGAAGGCGCAGAACAGGATGACGGCCGGCCAGCTGCCGAGCCATGTTAGCAGCCGCGCCTCTTGCGCCTCGTCTTCGCGCCCGATCAGGCGACTGATGATGCGCAATGGCCCATACCAGGGATTGAGCCACGACCAGAGATCGCCGAGCAGCCCCTGCAACATGGCCAAGCCCACCCACGTCAGTGTCCAGATGACGAGGGGCAGAGGGTTGGAGAGAGGGTCGCGGCTGCCGAACAGGCCTGCGATGATGAGGCTTGCGAAGCCGGCAAAGGAGATCAGGCTGACGATGGTGCGGGCGGTATCACTTGGCGTGAAAAGCGGCAAGCGTTGGAGCCAGAAGCGGTCGAGGGCGGCGGGCGGCAGTAGCGCCAGGACGAGGAAGCTTGCGGCGACAGCCAAGGCACCGCCGGCGATATAGTAGCCGGTCGGGAGAAGGAGGACGTGGCCGAGATCGGAGGCGTGCGCGAGGGCGGGGGTGGGAAGCATTGCCAGGGCAGGCGTGAGAAGGGCTAACTTGCGACGACGGCGTTCTACGGCGCCCCCCTCTGTCCTGCCGGACATCTCCCCCACTTGGGGGGAGATTGGCGGTTTCGCCGCCGGCTCTTCCCTTGCAGCGCCGAAGATTGGCGAAGGCGGAGATGCGAGCGCAATCTCCCCCCTTGTGGGGGCGATGTCCGGCAGGACAGAGGGGGGCGCGACGGAACTCATGCTTTCCAAGAGCGCCTTCTTGTCACCCTCACACCTTGACCAGCTGCTCCACGCGATCCTTCGCCCCGAAAATCCTGAGATACCGCTCGATCTCCTTCAGATCGCCGGTCGCCTTGGCCGGATTGTCCGACAGCTTGACCGCCGGGCGGCCATTCGCCTCGGTGACCTTGCAGACAAGCGATATCGCATCGAGGCTGTTGGTCTCCGTTGGCGCGCAGCCTTCGAAATCATTGGTCAAATTGGTGCCCCAGCCGAAGGACATGCGCACCTTGCCCTTGAAGTGGCGGTAGGTCTCCTCGATGGTCTCGACCTCGAGCCCGTCGGAGAAGATCAGCAGCTTCTGCCTCGGATCCTTGCCCCTTTCGCGCCACCAGGAAATGATCTTCTCGCCGCCTTCGATCGGCGGCGCGCTGTCGGGGCGGAAGCCGGTCCAGTCGGCGACCCAATCCGGCGCATCGCGCAGGAAGGATGCGGTGCCGAAGGCGTCGGGCAGCACGATCAACAGATTGCCGCCATAATAGCGCTGCCAGTCCTGCAGCACCTTGTAGGGCGACTGTTTCAATTCCTTTTCCGAATTGGCAAGCGCTGCAAACACCATCGGCAGTTCGTGCGCGTTGGTACCCAGCGCCTCGAGGTCGTTGTCCATGGCTAAAAGCACGTTGGAGGTGCCGGTGAAGGCCTCGCCGATGCCTTCCTTGAGTGCCTCGACGCACCAGCGCTGCCACAAGAAGGAATGGCGGCGGCGCGTGCCGAAGTCGGAGATGCGGATGCCCGGCAAGGCCTTCAGCCGCTCGGTCTTGGCCCACATCTTGGCCTTGGCGCGGGCATAAAGCACGTCGAGCGCGAAGGGGCCGAAAGCGCGCATGGCGGCGCGCGAGCGCATTTCGTTGATGATGGCGAGCGCCGGGATCTCCCACAGCGTCGTGTACATCCAAGGGCCGCTGAAGCTCAGCTCATACTGGCCGTCGCGCCTGGACAGCTCGTATTCGGGCAGCTGGAAGTCTTCCAGCCAGGCGAGGAATTCCGGTTCGAAGATCTGCTTGCGGCCATAGAAATTGTTGCCGCCCAGCCAGATCATCTCCTTCTTGGAGAAGCGCAAGGTGCGGGCATGGTCGAGCTGGTCGCGTAGTTCACCTTCGTCGATCTCCTCGGCAAGACGCACCGAGGTGGTGCGATTGATCAGCGAGAAGGTGGTGTCGACCTTGGGATACATGCCCCAGATCATCTGCAGCATCAAAAGCTTGTAGAAATCGGTGTCGAGCAGGCTGCGGACGATCGGGTCGAGCTTCCAGGTGTGGTTGTAGACACGCCGCGCAATATCGGTCTTTGCCATGTCTTGCCGTCGCCTCGCTGCTCGCTCCCTGCAATTGCCTCTTAGCATTGAATTTTTGAAAGCGCTGCCCGCTTTCCAGGCTGGTCCGACAAAAAGAACCGGCTCGAGTCCAGCTCAGGAGGCGGTCTTGGCGCCGATAACGCGCAGTGCCGGGCGCTTCCTGCGGATGCCGATGCGGCCGGCCACCGGCGCGTCGGCGCGGCCGTCAGCCTGCTCCTTCTCGGCAAACAGCCAGTCGATGAACAGCTGCACGATCGGCGCCGAGCGCATCTCGTTGCGGCAGACGACGTAGAAATCATCAACCGCCGGCACCGACAGGCTGAACGGCGCGACCAGCAGGCCCCTGGCGAGCAGCGTGCTTGCCGTCACGGAATCGCCTAGCGCCACGCCATGGCCGTGCACCGCCGCCTCAGTCGCGGTGCGGGCATCGCCGAGATGGTGGCGGCGGCCGCGCTCCAGATCGAGCCCATCGGCGGCGGCCAGCCAGGTGTGCCATTCGCGGCCGTCATCGCCGTGCAGGAAGACATGGTCGGCGAGATCGCGGACGGTGCGGATCGGACGGTTGTTGATCAGCGTCGGGCTGACCACCGGGAACAGCTCCAGGCCCGACCATTTGCGCATCCAGCAGTCGCTCCAGCTGCCGTCGCCATAATGCACGCAGACATCGATGTGCGGCGCGCGGATGTCCCTGGGGTCGTTGGACGGGACGAGCGTCAGCCTGATATCGGGATATTGCGACATGAAGCTGCCGAGCCGGGGCGCCATCCACAAGAGCAGCAGCGCCGGCACGCAGGAGACCGAGAGCGTGCCGGCGCTGGCCGGCCTGGTCATGCGCTGGGTGGCGGCGGCGATGCCGTCGAAGGCGGTCGACACCGCCGGCAAGAGTTCGGCACCATGCGGCGTGAGCTTCACCCGCTGGCCGGCGCGCTCGAACAGCTTGACGCCGAGCGATTGCTCGAGCGCCTTGATCTGGTGGCTGATGGCGCCGTGGGTGACATTAAGCTCGGTCGCCGCCTTGGTCAGCGAGGCGTGGCGCGCCGTCGCCTCGAAGGCGCGCAGCGGATTCAACGGGGGCAGACGCTTGGCCATCGGCACTCGCTAAGCACGATCCCGAGGCCGGTTTTCGGACAAGATCGCGCGCCAAATTGATTGTGAGATTTTCTCACAGTAATCACACTAACAATATCAATTGATTTTTCAATCCAGCTGCCGGACACTTTGAACCAGAGCAGCATCAAGACGTGAAATTCGAAGGCAGCCAGAGCGGGACAGCGGTCCGGCCGGATGGTGGTCAGTTCGCCAAGCGTCGCCAAGGCCTTTCGAGTCATCATTCAGACAGGAGGAGACCGACATGGGTTATGATCGCGGCAAGCTCGAAGCGTTGCGTCGCAAATATGGCGAGGGCCATGGCGGCGAGATGTTCGACCCGAAATTCCGCAAGGTCGCCGACAAGATCTTCTCCAAGAGCGGCACAAGGCTGGCGCCCTATTCCGGCATCCCGACCTTCCTTGCAGCACCCTATCGCGAAATTGCCGCCGACAATCCGGACTTCGGCGACTTGCAGGTGGCGATCATCGGCGTGCCGATGGATCTCGGCGTCACCAACCGGCCGGGCTCACGCTTCGGGCCAAGGGCGCTGCGCGCCATCGAACGCATCGGCCCTTACAACCATGTACTGGAATGCGCGCCGACGCATGAGCTTCGGGTCGCCGACATCGGCGACGTACCGTTCCAGAGCCGCTACCGGCTGGAGGCCAGCCATGACGACATCGAGCGCCGCACCAACCAGATCGTCGATGCCGGCGTGATCCCGCTTTCAGTCGGCGGCGACCATTCGATCAGCCATCCGATCCTGAAGGCGGTCGGCAAGAAGGCGCCGGTCGGCATGATCCATATCGACGCCCACTGCGACACCAGCGGCCTGTTCGACCTGACCAAGTTCCATCATGGCGGGCCGTTCCGCAACGCAGTGCTGTACGGTGTGCTCGACCCGTCGCGCACCATCCAGATCGGCATCCGCGGCGCGGCCGAGTATCTGTGGGAGTTCAGCTACGAATCCGGCATGACCGTGGTGCATGCCGAAGAGGTGACCGGCCTCGGCATCCCCGCCATCATCGAGAAGGCGCGCAAGATTGTCGGCGACGGTCCGACCTACATCTCCTTCGACGTCGACAGCGTCGATCCGGCCTTCGCGCCGGGCACCGGCACGCCGGAGATCGGCGGACTGACAACGCGCGAGGTGCTCGAACTGCTGCGCGGCCTCAAGGGTCTCAACATCGTCGGCGGCGACGTCGTCGAGGTGGCGCCGCAATATGACGCGACCACCAACACCGCTCATGTCGGCGCTCAGATTCTGTTCGAGATACTGAGCCTGATGGTGTTCAGCCCGGCGATCACCAGCAAGGGATCCTGACGAACTGACAAATCGAAGGCGGCCGCCGCGCTGGAGCCGGCGGCCGACCTCAAACAAACAAGCTTCCAGCAGGGGAACGACAATGACTTTTCACATGAAGCTCAAATCATCCATTGCCGCCGCGCTGATGCTCGGCGCGACCGGCTTTGGTTTCACCACGCAGGCCAATGCTGATGCGGTCGACGACATCGCCAAGGCCGGCGCGATCAATGTCGGCATCTTCTCCGACTTCCCGCCCTTCTCCTCGGCCAGCGCCGACATGAGCATCAAGGGCTATGACATCGACGTGGCGCAGGCCATCGCCGATTCCCTGAAGGTGAAGCTCAACCTGGTCAGCGTCACCGGCCAGAACCGCATCCCGTATCTGACCGACAAGCGCGTCGATATTTTGATGAGTGTCGGCTACTCCAAGGAGCGCGAGCAGGTGATCGATTTCGCCGCTGCCTACGCGCCATACTACATCGCCGTCATCGGCCCGGCAGCCCTTGCGGTCAAAGGCAAGGAAGATCTCGCCGACAAGTCGATCGCCGTCAATCGCGGCACGCTGGAGGACACCTCGCTGACCGAGGCGGCGCCCGCTTCGTCCGACATCCGCCGCTTCGACAACTACAACGCCGTCATCCAGGCCTTCATCTCCGGCCAGACCCAGCTGATGGTGGTCGGCAACGACGTCGGCGCCCAGGTGCTGGCCAAGCAGGACGCGCTGCAGCCGGAGCAGAAGTTCCAATTGCTGACCTCGCCCTCGCATATCGGCCTCAACAAGAACGAGGACCGGCTGAAGCAGGCGGTCAACGACGCGGTCGCCAAGATGCTGGCCAACGGCAAGCTGGATGAGAGCTCGAAGGCCTGGCTGAAGACGCCGCTCAATCCCGACAACCTCAAGGATTGAACCCCGAGTCGTTGATACCTAGAGCGGTTCAGCTTCTGATGAATCGCCGACCCGCTCTAAGTATTTGTTTTTACGCAATTCCGGACGGGACCTATCGTCATGGGCTACAGCCTCGACTTCGGCTGGCTTGCGGGTGCTGTGGGCGCGATCGCGCGCGGCGCGGCCACGACGATCCTGTTGATCGTCGTGACCACGTTCGTGGGAACGCTGCTCAGCATCCTGGGCGCGGCCGGCCGGCGAAACGGCCCGCTGCTGCTGAAGCGGGCGATCGGCGTCTATGTCGAGGTGATGCGCAACACGCCGTTCCTGGTGCAGCTCTTCTTCATCTTCTTCGGCCTGCCCAGCCTCGGCATCAGGCTCGATCCGATCCTGGCCGCCATGCTAGCGATGACGCTCAACATGGCGGCCTACACGATCGAAATCGTCGGCGCCGGGCTCGACGCGGTGCCGCGCGGACAGACGGAAGCAGCGCTGGCGCTCGGGCTCAGGCCGCGCCAGGTGTTCGTCAAGATCGTGCTGCCGCAGGCGCTCAAGGTGATCTACCCGGCGCTGACCAGCCAGGTCGTCATCATGATGCTGGAATCCGCCGTCGTGTCGCAGATCGCCGTGCGGGAATTGACCTACGAGGCAGACATGCTGCAGGCCCGCACCTTCCGCGCCTTCGAAACCTATTTCGTGGTGACGATGGTCTATCTGGCGCTGTCGATGGGCCTGCGCCGGCTGCTGGTGTCAGGCGGACGCCGCGTTCTGGGAGCCGGTGTGTCATGATCGAATTCACCTTCTGGGATATTCTGCGCAACCTGGTGCTCGCCGCCCGCTGGACAGTGCTTTTGTCGCTGGCGGCCTTCGTCGGCGGTGGGCTGGTTGGCCTAATCGTGCTGTTCTTCAGGATCGCCAAGAACAAATGGAGCCGGCGGATTGCTTCCGGCTACATCGCGCTGTTCCAGGGAACGCCGCTCCTGATGCAGCTGTTCCTGATGTTCTTCGGCCTGCCGATGCTCGGCCTGCGCATCGAGCCGTGGACGGCGGCGGTGCTCGGCCTCACCTTCTTCGCCAGCGCCTATCTGGCCGAGATCTGGCGCAGCGGCGTCGCTGCGCTGCCGCAGGGACAGTGGGATGCCGGCGCCAGCCTGGGCCTGCACTATTTGCAGGAGCTGAGGTTGATCATCCTGCCGCAGGCGTTCTCGATCACCCGCGCGCCGACCGTCGGCTTCCTGGTGCAATTGATCAAATCGACGGCGCTGACCTCGATCATCGGCTTCGAGGAACTGGTCAGGACGTCGAACGCCATCAACAACGCCACCTTCGAGCCGTTCAAGGTCTACGGGCTAGTGGCGCTGATCTTCTTCGTCATGTGCTTTCCACTGACGCAATATGCCCGCACACTCGAACAACGAGCGGCGGCCCACTGACGCCAGGCGGCGAAACAGTGTGTGAAGGGAACCCGCCGGTTAGCCGGCATCAACCGAGGAGAAACGAGATGAACAGACTGATTGGAAAATCCCTGACACGACGCGGCGTGCTTGGCGCCGGCCTCGCAACGGCCGGCATGCTCGCCATGCCGTCGATCCTGCGGGCGCAGGACAAGTCGCTGAAGGTCGGC
This sequence comes from Mesorhizobium monacense, assembly GCF_056781675.1. Lineage (NCBI taxonomy): Bacteria > Pseudomonadati > Pseudomonadota > Alphaproteobacteria > Hyphomicrobiales > Phyllobacteriaceae > Mesorhizobium > Mesorhizobium monacense. The sequence goes on from NZ_CM165567.1 coordinate 5,524,926, forward strand.
GTCTATGGCGGCTACTTCAAGAAATCCTTCGACGAGCACGTCTTTCCCGACTTCACCAAGGCAACCGGCATCGTGGTGGAGTCGGTCGCCGAGCCGACCGGCGAGGCCTGGTTGGTGCAGCTCGAACAGGCGGCCAAGGCCGGCCAGGCACCGGCCGACCTTTCGATGATGTCGCAGGCCTCAACGATAAAGGGCCAGTCGACCGAATTGTGGACGCCGCTCGATACGTCGAAGTTCAAGCACTATAACGACCTGCTGCCCCGCTTCGTCAGCAAGTATCCGGATGGCCGCGTCGCCGGCATCGGCGCCGTTGCCTGGTGGATCACGCTGGTCACCAACACCGACGTCTACAAGGACGCGCCGACATCGTGGGCCGCACTGTGGGACAAGGCCAACGAAGACAAGCTCGGGCTGCTGGCGCTTGCCTCCAACTCGTTCCTGCTCGAAGTGACCGCCAAGACCTTCATGGGCGGCACCAACGCGCTCGACACCGAGGACGGACTGAACAAGGCGTTCGAGAAGCTCGCCGAGGTCAAGCCGAATGTCCGCCTCTGGTACCGCGACGAGGCGCAGTTCGAGCAGGCCTTGAAGTCGGGCGAGATCCCGATGGGCCAGTATTATCACGATGTCACCGGGCTCGCGGCCGCCGACGGCTTCCATGTCCGCTCGACCTTCCCGAAGGAAGGCGGCATCCAGGATTCCGGCAACTGGGTGCTGTCGCGGGCCTCGACCAAGGTCGATGAGGCGCATGCCTTCATCGACTATATGAGCCAACCCTCGATGCAGGGCCTCATGTCGCGCAAGGTCGGCACGACGCCGACGCTCAAGAAGGAGGTGCTCGACCTCAAGCCGGAAGAGTTCGCCGCGGTGTCGTCGGACATCGAGCCGATCATCCCGCGCTACGACCTCTATACGTCGAAGGCCGACTGGATCAACCAGAAGTGGACCGAGCTGATCGTCGGCTAAGCCGACCTGCATTAACCTGACCGGCCGCCGGATAGCCTCCGGCGGCCCTTGCAGTGCAATGCCTGAGAGGGGTGAGTCATGTCCGGATTGAACATCAACGCCATCACCAAGAAATTCGGCAGCTTCGCCGCCGTCGACAACGTCCAGCTCAACGTGCCGCACGGCACTTTCGTCTGCCTGCTCGGGCCATCGGGTTGCGGCAAGACCACGCTGCTGCGCATGATTGCCGGGCTGGAGGAGCCGACCAGCGGCGCCATCGTGCTCGATGGCGAGGACATCACGCCGCTGCCGACGCACAGGCGCAATCTCGGCATGGTGTTCCAGTCGCTGGCGCTGTTCCCGCATCTTTCCGTCGGCGACAACATCGCTTACGCGCTGCGCATTCGCGGCGCCTCCAAGGACGAGCAGAAGAAACGCGTCGACGAGTTGCTGAGCCTGATCCACCTGCCCGGCTTTGCCGATCGCCCGGTGGCGAAACTGTCGGGCGGCCAGCGCCAGCGCGTGGCGATCGCCCGCGCGCTCGCGCTGTCGCCGAAACTGTTCCTGCTCGACGAGCCGCTCTCGGCGCTCGACGCCAAATTGCGCGAGGCCATGCAGGTGGAACTGCGCCAACTGCAGCAGCGGCTCGGCATCACCACCATCGTCGTCACCCACGACCAGCGCGAAGCGATGACCATGGCCGACCTCGTCGTCGTCATGGGCCATGGCAAGATCCTGCAGGCAGCGCCGCCGATCGAGATCTACCGCAAGCCGGCCGACGCCTTCGTCGCCGACTTCATCGGCATCACCAATTTGTTGCCGGCGGAAGCCGACAGCGCCGGTCGAACCACCATCCTCGGCACCGCTATTCCCGGCCTTACCATGCCGGCGGGGCAAACCAAGGCCTCGGTGTCGATCCGTCCCGAGGACGTGCATCTGGGCGCTCCCGGCGGATCGGCGATCACCGGCGAGGTGAGTTTCGTGCGCGATCTCGGCGGCACCATCGAGACCTTCGTCGAGGTCGGCGGCACCAGCATCATCGCCGTGACGACGCCGCGCGAGCGGCACGACGTGCCAGTTGGCGCCAAGGTCGGCGTCACGCTGCCGCCTGAAAGCTGCGTGGTGCTCGGCTCATGAGACGCCAAGCTCCAAAGTCGGTAGCCGACTACACGCCGCTGTTCTTTCCGGCGCTGATGCTCATCATCTTCTTCGTCGTGCCGTTCTCGACGATGATCGCGGTGAGCTTCTTCAAGCGCAATCCGTCCGGCTTCTACACGCCGGATTTCGTGTTGGATAATTACGCACGCTTCCTGTCGGTGTTCTTCGGCGGCGTGCTCGGCTTTTCGCTGATGCTGGCGGTGCTGGTCGCCGTCTGCTGCGTCGCCATCGCCTTTCCCTTCACCTATCTTTTGACCCGGCGGCCGCGCCGCGTGCAGACGCTGTGGCTGGTCGGGCTGTTGTCGGTGCTATCGCTGTCGGAAGTCATCATCGGCTTTGCCTGGTCGATGCTGTTTTCGCGCACCGCGGGCATCACCAACCTGTTCGTGGCGATCGGGCTGATGGACAAGCCGGTGGCGCTGCTGCCGACCTTCGGCGCGGTGCTGACCGGCATGGTCTACCAGGCGCTGCCTTACACCATACTGGTGCTCTACCCCGCCCTCGTGCGTCTCGACCCGACACTGCTCGAGGCGGCGCGCACGCTCGGCGCCTCGCCGGTTCGGGCCTTCTTCAACGTCGTGGCGCCGGCGCTCCGAAACACCATCGTGGCGACGCTGATCATGGTCTTCGTCTTTGCGCTCGGTTCCTATCTGTTGCCACAGATCCTGGGACGGCCGCAGCATTGGACGCTGTCGGTGCTGATCACCGACCAGGCGATCTACCAATCCAACATGCCTTTTGCCGCGGCGATGGCGGTGTTCCTGGTGCTGATCTCGCTGGCGCTGGTTGGAATGACGCTGCTCGTCGGACGCAAGGAGAACGCGCTATGACCGAGACCTGGCTTCGCCGCTTCTATTTCGCCATCGTCGCGCTGTTCCTGGCGGCGCCGCTCATCGTCGTCGCCGGCGTCTCGGTCAACGAGAAGCAAGATCTGGCTTTCCCGCCGGTCGGCTTCTCGCTGGCGTGGTACGGACAGATCTTCACCGACCCGGAATGGCGGCTGGCGCTGATCCATTCGGTGACGCTTGCCCTCTGTTCTGCCGCAATTGCCGTCGCTGTCGCGTTGCCGCTGGCCTGGTTCCTGTGGCGGCGCATCGCGCCCTGGGCGAACATCTTCCAGGTGCTGGGACTCGCGCCTTTCATCCTGCCGCCTGTCATCACGGCGCTCGGCTTCCTCAGCTTCTGGGCAACGGTCGGGCTCTTCGGCCAGTTCTTCACCGCCATCATCAGCCATGCGATCTTCTTCGTGACGCTGCCGCTGGTGACGCTGTCGCTGGGCTTTGCCTCGATCGACCGCTCGCTCGTCGAAGCCGCCGCCACCATGGGCGCCGACGACCGCACAGTGCTGAAGACGGTGGTGCTGCCGCTGATCCTGCCCTACCTCGTCTCGGGCTATGCATTCGCCTTCGTGCTGTCGCTCAACGAATATATCGTCGCCTACATGACGATCGGCTTCACCACCGAGACGCTGCCGATCAAGATCTTCAACGCGCTGCGCTACGGCTATACGCCGACCATGGCCTCGGTGTCGGTGTTCTTCGTCGCGGTGGCCGCACTTGTGTTCGGTGCCATCGCCCGGTTCGGCGATATCCGCAGGCTGCTCGGCGCGATGTCGTCGGACGGCAACTGAGCGGACTCGCGAAAACAGCCGCCGGAACCTGTCCGGCGGCCGCTTTGTTTTTCAATGCCCGAAGGCGAGCGACGGCGCGATGCGGTCGCGCCGTAGCCAGCGTGCCAGAAGCATTGCGGCCACAACGGCCAGCCCCGACGACAGGCCGATCCAGATGCCGACGCCGTTGAAGCCGAAATGGAAGGCGAGCAGCACGCCGAGCGGCAGGCCGAGACCCCAATAGCCGATCGCGGCATAGATCATCGGCACCTTGGTGTCGTGCAGGCCGCGCAGCATGCCGGCGGCCACCGCCTGCGCGCCGTCGAAGATCTGGAACAGTGCCGCAAACGCAAGGAAAGACACGGCAAGCGCGATCACCCTGGCATTGGCCGGATTGCCTAGATCGATGAAGGCGCTGATCAGCAGATGCGGCCACAGGATCATCACGAGGCCCGTCAGCGCCATGAACGAGACGCCGATGACGAAGGCGGTCCAGCCGGCGCGGGAAACCCCTTCCGGATTGCCCGCACCATGGGCAAGGCCGACCCGTACCGTGACGGCCTGGTTGAGGCCGAGCGGCACCATGAAGGAGATCGAGGCGATCTGGATGGCGATGGCGTGTGCTGCCAGCGAATCCGCATCGATCAGGCCCATCAGCAGCGCCGCCGCGTTGAAGATCGTCACCTCGAAGGCGAGGAGGCCGGCGATCGGCATGCCGAGCCGCAGCAGGCCCTTGAAGCGCGGCCAGTCGGCGCGCCAGAAGCGACCGAAAAGCTGGTAGCGGCGGAACTTCTTCTCCAGCATCACCACCGCCACCATGCCGCAAAACATCAGCATACTGGAGAGCGTCGTGGCGAGACCGGAGCCGGCAATGCCCATCGAGGTGACACCGAGATTGCCGAACATGAACACCCAGTTGAAGAAGACGTTGCAGACGACGGCGACGAAGACGATGATCAGCGCCCAGCCCGGCCGCTCCAGCGCCGAGATGAAGGAGCGCAGCACGATATAGCCGTAGAAAGGCAGCACCGCCCATTCCAGCCAGCGCAAATAGACGCCGGCCTGGTGCGCCAGCGCTGGTTCCTGGCCCATGGCCAGCAGAATTGCCTCGCCGTGCCAGAGGAAAATCCAGATCGGGACCGAGATCAGGATCGCCAGCCACAGCCCTTGCCGCACGGTGCGGCGCAGATCGCGCACTGAATAGCCGCGGCGGCCGAGCTCGGTCGCCATCATCGGCGAGGTTGCCAGCATCAGGCCGAGGCCGAAGATCAACGGCATGAAATAGAGGTTGGCGCCGAGCGCGCCGCTGGCCAGCGTATCCGGCCCAAGCCGGCCCATCATCATGACGTCGGTGGCAGTCATCGCGGTCTGGCCGAGATTGGTCAGCACCATCGGCCAGGCGAGCGCCAGCGTCGCCCTGATTTCCTGACGCCAAAGATTTTCCGGCGCGCAAGCGTCGGCTTCGATCGCAGACATTGTCCTGCTCTTTCCGATTGCGGCGCGTCGGGACCCTGCCCGGAAGCCGCACGTCAAACGGCAAAACCTTCGGTTTCGCAGCGTTTGCGCCGTCTATTGAACGAAATGCGACATGAAGGCAAGGGAGGAGGAGCGGGCAGCTATTGAGCCAGAGCTTGCCTACAGCGGTTTTCCGTTTCACGGAAACGCAGAACCGCTCTATCTGTTTGTTTGACGCAATTCCGGACGGAAAACCGTTTCACACTTTTCCTGGAATTGCTCTAGCCGATGGCGTCGAGCGCCTGCCGCTGACGGTGCATCTCGAGAAAGATGCGGTAGTCGCGGTCGAAGCGGGTGCCTGCGGCCGGGTTGGCGGCGCGTTTCCTGCCGCCCTGCTGCATGGCGACGCAGGCGGCGTTGAGGTCGGGGAAAAGCCCGGCGGCGGTGGCGGCAACCATGCCGGTACCGAGGAGCACCGCCTCGTCGGCCAGCGGTTCGACCACCGTGCAGCCGGTGGCGTCGGCATAGAGCTCCATCAAAAGCGGGTTCTTGGTGTGGCCGCCAGTGACGTGCAGCGTATCGATCAAATAGCCGTTCTCGTTCAGCGCTTCCAGCACGTGGCGCACGCCGAGCGCGATGCCGACAGCGGTGCGCCAATAGAGCTTGCACAGGCTGTCGAAGGAGGAATCGAGCGTCAGGCCGCTGACGACGCCGACGGCGTGCGGGTCGGCCAATGGTGAGCGGTTGCCGTGGAAATCCGGCAGCACATGCAGCCTCGCCGCAAGAGCCTCACCCTCGGTGGCGCGCAATTCAGCGACGCGGCGCGCGATCTTTGCGTGCATGGCGGCATCAGGCTCGCCACCGGCCCCGTGCCAGCGGATGATATGGTCAAGCAGCGCACCGGTTGCCGACTGGCCGCCTTCCGACAGCCAGAGTTTTGGCAGTGCCGCGCCATAGTATGGCCCCCAGACGCCGGCGAAGGGTTGCGGATCGGGCGACATCGCCATGACGCAGGAGGAGGTGCCGGCGATCAGCGCCAGATGGCGGCTGATATTGCTGTCGTCGCCGGCAAAGCCGCCAAGCACGCCGAGCGCGCCGGCATAGGCATCGATGACGCCGGCACCGACCCGGCATTTCTCCGTCAGGCCAAGCTCCGCCGCCGCTTCGGCGCTGAGCGGGCCGATGTCGGCGCCGACCGGACTGGCCTTCTCAGGCAAATTGCCATGCTCGAAAAGATCACCAAGACCGACCGTCTCGAAGAAATCGCGCCTCCAACCGGTTTTTTCATGCGCCAGATAGGTCCATTTGGCGGTCAGTGTGCATTGCGAGCGCGCCAGCGATCCGGTCGCCTTCCAGGTCAGGAAATCCGTGAGGTCGAATAGCGAGCCGGCTTCATTCCATGTCCCCGGCAAATAGCGCTTCAGCCACATGAGCTTCGGCGTCGCCATCTCCGGCGACATGACGCCACCAATATAATCGAGCACCACATGGCCGCTTTCCGTGCATTCATCGGCCTCGGCGATGGCGCGATGGTCGAGCCAGACGATGGTGTCCCAGCGCCGCTCCCCGGTCACCGACACACTGAGCTGGCCACCTTGCCTGTCGCGCACCACGAGCGAACAGGTGGCATCGAAGGAGATGCCGACAATGTCGCCCGCCGCCACGCCCGCCTTTTGCCGGGCGGCGCGCACGGCGACGCACACCGCCGACCAGATATCCTGCGAATCATGCTCGGCGTGATCGGCCCTGGGCTGGTTCATGGCGATCGGGTGATCGGCGCGGCCAAGCAAGGTACCCTTGGTGTCGAGAATGCCCGCACGGGCGCTCCCGGTGCCGACATCGACCGCGCAAACGAAACTGTTGGTCAAGATGCTTTTACTCTCGCTCCCAGGCCTGCAATCAGATCGGGCAATTGCAGCATGTCAGCGAATATAAAGTCCGGTTCACTCGACGCAAGCCGCGCTTTCAATGCCGGGTTGCCGGCATGCGAGCCGCCGGTGAAGGCAAAGACGCGCATGCCAGCCGCCCGCGCTGCCGCAATGCCGGCCGGGCTGTCCTCGATGACGAGGCATTTGCGCGGATGGGCGCGCATGCTGGCGGCCGCGTGGAGGAAAAGGTCCGGCGACGGCTTGCCTCTAGCCACCATTGTGGCGCTGAACAGATGCGGCTGCAGGAGGCCGAGCAATCCGGTGACGTCCAGCGCATAGCTGATGCGCTCGAGCGTGCCGGAGGAAGCGACGCAGAATGGCACGCCAAGCTTCGGCAGCACGTCCTTGATGCCAGGAATCGGTTGCAGCTCCTCGCGGAACCGGCGCATCAGTTCAACGCGCATCGCGGTCAGTTGCTGGTCGGTGATGTCGAGCCCGAAGTCGCGGCCGAGGATCTCGCGGACGCTCTTCATACTCTTGCCGAGGAAATGCTCGTAGGCCTGATCCTCGCTGACGGCGCCGCCGGCAAGCGCGATCATGCCGAGCAGCGCCGAGACGGAGAGCGCCTCGCTGTCGACCAGGACGCCGTCACAGTCGAAGATGACCAGTTCGGGCGTCATTCGATGCGTCCAACCGGCGTCAGAGCTGGCCGGCGAGATAGCGCGTCAGCGTCGTGCGCGCGCCGCTCGCCCATAAGACTTTGAGCGCATGCGCGAACGCTGCGGCGAAGACCGGCGAGCGGCCGACATCGCCATAGATGTCCTCCATGGCAAGCCAGGCGGATGGCGCATCCTTAGCGGTCCGCGACGCCGCCTGCAGCCGGTCCCAGTTCGGGTCGTTGGGCTCGATGACGGCGCCGCTGTCGGTCGTGCCGAAGCAGTAGCGGCACCAGAGCGCCGATTCCAGCGCCAACCCAGCGACGCTCTTTCCCGCCTTCAGCCGGTCGGCGATGGCCGGGATGATGAATTTCGGCTGGCGGTTGGAGCCGTCGAGGCAGAGCCGGCGGATGGTGTCGCCGATTTTCGGGTTGGAGAAACGGCGCTCGATGAGCTGATAATAGTCTTCCAGTACAGTGTCCGGCACCGGCGGCACGGTCGGGATGATCTCGTCGCGCGCAAGCTTGGCGAGGAAGCCGCGCACCAGCGGCTCCTGCATCGCCTCATGCACGAAATGAATGTCCATCAGTCCGGCCGGATAGGCGATCGTCGCATGACCGCCATTGAGAATGCGGATCTTCATCAGCTCGTAGGGCGCGACATCCTTGACGAACTGCACGCCGACTTTTTCCAGCGGTGGGCGGCCGTCGGTGAAATGATCCTCAAGGACCCACTGCTTGAACGGTTCGCAGAACACCGGCCAATTGTCCTCCAAACCGAAATCGCTGGCCAGGATGCCACGCTCGCGGTCGGTGGTGGCCGGCGTGATACGGTCGACCATGCCGTTCGGAAAGGCGACGTTGTCGCTGACCCAATTGGCGAGGTCCTCGTCGATCAGGCGGGCAAGGCCGATGACGCCGTCGGAGGTGACGTGGCCGTTGTGTGGGATGTTGTCGCAGGACATGACGGTAAAAGGCACGACACCGTCGCTGCGGCGACGCATCAGGCCGGCGAGGATCAGGCCGAAAACGGTCTTCGGCGTCGCCCCTGCCTGCGCATCGGCAACGATATCGGGATGGGTCGGGTTGAACACGCCGGAGGCCGGGTCGATGAAATAGCCGCCTTCGGTGATGGTCAGCGAAACGATCCTGATCGCCGGATCGGCAAGCCGCTCGATGATACCGGCCGCATCGCCCGGCATTAGAAAGTCGATCATGACGCCGGTGACGCGGGCGCTCATATGGCCCGAGTCCTGCTCGACCACGGTGGTCAGCCAGTCTTGTTCCTGCAGCTTGCCGCGGCCGACCTTCTCGCCCTCGAAGACGCCGGCGCCGACCAGCGCCCAGTCGTGGCCAAGGCCCGCATTGAACAGATCGTCGAGATAGACTGCCTGGTGCGAGCGATGGAAGTTGCCGACGCCGAAATGCACGATGCCGGCCTTGAGTGCCGAGCGATCGTATTTCGGGCCGGCGACCTCCGGGGGAAGCTTGGTGAGAATGGAAGACGAGAGTTTCACGGTCATCTGCTTTTACCCTTTGGCCGAACCCGGCTTTCGCGATCCCGGCGTCTTCTCCCCGCGGAGGTACGGGGAGAAGAGCGCCTTCGCCCCCCTCAACTCATCCACTGTCCGCCGTCGACATTGTAGGTCTGGGCGACGATGTATTCGGCGTCCTCGCTGGCCAGGAACACGGCCATGCCGGTCAGGTCTTCCGCTTTGCCCATGCGGCCGTAAGGCACGCTCTCGCCGACCAGTCTCTTCTTCTCGCCCTTCGGCCGGTTCTCGTATTTGGCGAACAGCGCATCGACATCATCCCACATGTCGCTGTCGACGACGCCCGGCGCGATGCCATTGACGTTGATGCGGTGCTTGATGAGGTCGAGCCCCGCCGACTGGGTGAGCGAGATGACGGCGGCCTTGGTGGCGCAATAGACGGCGACTAGCGGTTCGCCACGCCGCCCGGCCTGGCTCGCCATGTTGATGATCTTGCCGCCCTTGCCGCGCGCGATCATCGAGCGGGCGGCTGCCTGCAGCATGAACAGCGTGCCGGCGACATTGACCGAAAACAGCTTTTCGTAGCTCGCCTTGGTGATCTCGACGATCGGCGCCAGGTCGAACAGGGCGGCGTTGTTGACCAATATGTCGAGCCCGCCTGCTCTGGTCTCGACCGCCTTAACCGCTGCCTCGATCGACGCGAGATCGCTGACGTCGAGCTTGACCGCATAGGCTTTCCCACCGATCTCCGAAGCCGTCTTCTCGGCGGCTTCTAGGTTGATGTCGGCAATCCCCACCGTCGCGCCCTCGCGCGCATAGGCTTCGGCGAAGGCCTTGCCGATGCCGCGCGCCGACCCGGTGATCAGCGCCGATTTGCCGGCCAGGCGCATGCTTACATCGCCTTCCCGTCGGGGCCGAAGCGATGCAGCTTGGCCTTGTCCGGGGTCAGGTGGATGGTGTCGCCGTGATGGGCGGCGAGCTCGCCGTCGGCGCGTACCGTCAGCGGGCCGACACCGTCGGCCTGGACGTGCAGGAAGGTGTCGGAGCCGAGATGCTCGGCAACGCCGACGGTCGCTTTCCACTCGCCAGCCGTGGTCGAGATCTGCAGGTGCTCGGGACGAATGCCGATCGTCTTGGCGCCATGTTTGGCGGCGGACGCGCCTTCGATCAGGTTCATCTTCGGCGAGCCGATGAAGCCGGCGACGAACAGGTTCCTGGGCGTCTTGTAGAGCTCCATCGGCGAGCCGACCTGCTCGATATTGCCGGCATTGAGCACGACGATCTTGTCGGCCATGGTCATGGCTTCGACCTGATCGTGGGTGACGTAGATCATCGTCGTCTTGAGCTGGTGGTGCAGTTCGCTGATCTCGAGGCGCATGGTGCCGCGCAGTGCCGCGTCGAGGTTGGAGAGCGGCTCGTCGAACAGGAAGGCCGAAGGCTGGCGCACGATAGCGCGGCCGATGGCGACACGCTGGCGCTGGCCGCCGGAGAGCTGGCCGGGCCGGCGTTCGAGATAGTTGGTGAGGTTCAAGATTCGCGCCGCGTCCTTGACCTTCTTGTCGATGGTCGCCTGGTCCTCGCCCGCCATCTTGAGCGGGAAGGCGATGTTCTTGGCCACCGTCATGTGCGGGTAGAGCGCGTAGGACTGGAACACCATGGCCAGCTTGCGCTTGGCCGGCGCCTCGCCGGTCACGTCGCGGCCATCGATGTTGATGGTGCCGCCGCTGGTGTCCTCCAGGCCGGCGATCAGCCGCAGCAGCGTGGACTTGCCGCAGCCGGACGGGCCGACAAAGACGACGAACTCGCCATTCTCGATGACCAGGTCGAGGCCGGGGATGATGGACGTCGACCCAAAGGACTTGGAGACGTTCTTGAGCGTGATGTTTCCCATGGTTTCCTCCCGGGGGATTGGTGTCCGTCGTCCGCCTGCGGCGTTGTTATTTCACCGCGCCAAATGTCAGGCCGCGCACCAGCTGCTTCTGGCTGAACCAGCCCATGATCAGGATCGGCGCGATCGCCAGCGTCGAGGCCGCCGATAGCTTGGCCCAGAACAGGCCTTGCGGGCTGGAGAAGGAGCTGATGAAGGCGGTCAGCGGTGCGGCTTCGGTGGTGGTCAGCCGGATCGTCCAGAATGCCTCGTTCCAGGCCAGGATTATGTTGAGCAGCATGGTCGAGGCGATGCCTGGCACCGCCATCGGCGTCAGCACATAGACGATCTCGTTCCACAGCGAGGCGCCGTCCATGCGCGCTGCTTCGAGGATCTCGCCGGGGATCTCGCGGAAGTAGGTGTAGAGCATCCAGACCACGATCGGCAGGTTGATCAGCATCAGCATGACCATCAGGCCGGCGCGGCTGTCGAGCAGGCCCGAGTCGCGGAAGATCAGGTAGATCGGGAACAGCACGGCGACCGCCGGCATCATCTTGGTCGAGAGCATCCACATCAGGATGTCCTTGGTCCGCTTGGTCGGCGAGAAGGCCATCGACCACGCCGCCGGTATGGCGACGAGCAGAGCGAGGATGGTCGAGCCGACCGAGAGAAGCACCGAGTTCAGGAAGAACTTGAAGTAGCCGCTCTGCGCCTGGACCTCGGAATAGCTCTCGATGGTCCCGGACGGGATCAGGGCAAAGCCCTGGATCGCCTCCTGCTCAGACTTGAACGAGGTGATGATCGTGTAAAGGATCGGGAAGAAGATCAGCAGCGCGACGATCCATGCGGCCGCGGTCGCGATCGTCTTGTGCTGGGTGGTGACTGCACGTGCCATCTTAGCCTCCCTTACTTGTCCAGGTTCTTGCCGACGGCGCGCATGGCGAAGAAGGCGACGATGTTGGCGAGAATGACGGCGATCACACCGCCGGCGGATGCCTGGCCGATTTTGAACTCCAGCAATGCCTTCTGGTAGACGAGGAAAGGCAGGTTGGTGGAAGCGTAGCCCGGGCCGCCATTGGTGGTGACCAGGATTTCGGCATAGATCGACAGAAGGAAGATGGTCTGGATCAGGATGACGACGGTGATCGCCCGCGACATGTGCGGCAGCGTCAGATAGATGAAGCGGCTGACGAAGCCGGCGCCGTCCATCTCGGCGGCTTCCTTCTGCTCGCCGTCAAGCGACTGCAGGGAGGTCAGCAGGATCAGCGTCGCGAAGGGCAACCACTGCCAGGCGACGATAATGATGATCGCCAGCATCGGATGCTGCCCGAACCAGTCGATCGGCTGCATGCCGAAGAAACGCGCAATGTCGGCAAAGACGCCGTATTGCGGATGCATGATCATGTTCTTCCAGACCAATGCGGCCACCGGCGGCATGACGAAGAAGGGCGAGATGACGAGGATGCGGACAATGCCTTGTCCCCACATCGGCTGATCGATCAGCAGCCCCAGCGCGATGCCGCCGATCACCGTGATCAACAGAACACTGCCGACGAGGACAAGCGTGTTGAGGATCGACTGCAGGAAGGCCGGGTTGGAATAGAAAAGCGCGTAGTTCGAGAAGCCGACGAACCCATCGCGGATCGGGTTGAGCGGGTTGTACTGCTGGAAGGAGAACCAAATGGTGATGACCAGCGGCACAATCATCCAGACGAACAGCAGCACCACGGATGGCGCCATCATGAAGCGGGCAAGCGAGCGGGTCTGCTGAGTAGCCATGACGGTCACCCTCCAAAGGTCAGACAGATTTCAGAGTTGTGCCAGAATTTCCCGGGTTTTGAAGGTGGCCGCCCGAACTGGGATTCGGGCGGCCCCTGCCGGTCATGGTGTGCGACCGGCTTTCGGCACCGGGAGGAGCCTTACTTGATATAGCCGCCTTCGGTCATCGCCGCGGTGGCGGCGTCCTGGGCCTGCTTGAGGGCATCGTCGACGCTCGACTGGCCGGCGAGTGCCGCCGAGAAGAGCTGGCCGACGGTGGTGCCGAGACCCTGGAACTCGGGGATGGCGACGAACTGGACGCCAACATAGGGCACCGGCTTGACGGTCGGCTTTGTCGGATCGGCGGCGTTGATGGAGTCCAGCGTCATCTTGGCGAAGGGCGCTGCCTTCTGGTACTCGGGGTTGGCATAGAGCGAGGAGCGCGTTCCGGGCGGTGCGTTGGCCCAGCCTTCCTTCGACGCGACGAGCTCGGCATAGCCCTTGCTGGTCGCCCAGGACACGAACTTCTGTGCCGCGTCAGCCTTCTGCGTGCCGGCGGGAATGGCCAGCGACCAGGCCCACAGCCAGTTACCGCGCTTGCCGAGGCCATTGTCCGGCGCCAGCGCATAGCCGACCTTGTCGGCGACGGTGGATGCCTTCGGGTCGGAGACGAAGGAAGCAGCGACCGTGGCGTCGATCCACATGCCGCACTTGCCCTGCTGGAACAGCGCCAGGTTTTCATTGAAGCCGTTGGAAGAGGCGCCCTCCGGACCAGCGGCCTTCATCAGGTCGACATAGAACTGCAGCGTGTTCTTCCATTCCGGCTGGTCGAACTGCGGCTTCCAGTTCTCATCGAACCAGCGGGCGCCGAAGGAGTTCGACATGGCGGTCAGGAAGGCCATGTTCTCGCCCCAGCCGGCCTTGCCGCGCAGGCAGACGCCGTTCACGCCATTGGCGCGATCGGTCATCTTCTCGGCGGCCTGCTTGATGAAGTCCCAGGTCGGTGCGTCGGGCATGGTCAGCCCGGCCTTCTCAATCAGGTCCTTGCGGTACATGACGAAGGAGCTTTCGCCGTAGAAAGGCGCGGCATAGAGCTTGCCGTCGACCGAAAGACCGCCGGCGATGGCCGGAATGATGTCCTTGGCGTCATAGTCGTCGCCGAGCTTGTCGAGCGGCAGAAGCCAGCTCTGCTTGGCCCAGATCGGAACCTCGTAGGTGCCGATGGTCATCACGTCGTACTGGCCGCCCTTGGTGGCGATGTCGGTGGTGACGCGCTCGCGCAGGACGTTTTCCTCGAGCGTGACCCAGTTGAGCTGGATGTCGGGATTTTTGCTGGTGAAGTCGTCCGTCAGCTTCTGCATGCGGACCATATCGCCATTGTTGACGGTGGCGATGGTGATGGATTCGGCGTGCGCGGCGAACGCAAGAGCGCTGGCCGACAACAGGCCCAGTGTGAGCGTGCGAAGTTTCATCAAATTCCTCCCATAAACCAAGATGAGCATTTGCCTTGGCTGTGAGCAATTACTCACTTGGCGTTAAATATGTCAAGTCGGATTCGTTGCTGCAGCGCAACACGACGAAGCCGCGCGGCATCGTGCGCCGGGCGCATGGAGGACGTTAGACGATGGATGTCGCGGCAGGGACGCTGCGGATCCCGGCAACGAGTCGCGGGAAAGCTGGCTGCCTACTGGCGGGCGATCTCAGTCAGGATCCAGTCGCGAAAAGCGCGGATCTTCGGCGCGTTGCGCCGTGTCTCGGGATAGACCAGCCAATAGGCATGACCGTCGTTGCCGACCAGGTCGAAGGGCTGGATCAGGCGGCCGTCGGCCAGTTCGGCCTTGAACAGCGACCTGGTCAGGATCGCCACGCCATGGCCGGCGATGGCGGCATTGGCCTCATAGGCCTGCGCGCCCATGCGGCTCTCGGGTCGGCTGGCGAGGTCGTGCGAATGCACGCCGGCGGCAGCAAACCATTCCTTCCACCAGATGTCGCCAGGGTCGAGGATGGGCAGCCGCAGCAGATCGGCCGGTTCCTTCACACCACCAATGCTCGCCGCCAGTTTGGGACTGAGCATCGGCGTGAAATCCGCATCGAGAAGCTTGTGGGCCTCCAAGCCTGGCCAATTGCCGCTACCTGAGCGGATGGCGAGATCGACTTCCTCGCGGGCGAAGTCGGTCAGCCGGCTCGACGTGTCGAGCCGCACCGCCAGCGCAGGATGGGCGATCTGGAACGAGCCCAGGCGCTGCGCCAGCCAGTTGGAGGCAAAGGTCAGAACTGTGGTGACGCACAGCAAGCTATCCGCGCCGGTGCGTGCGGCGGCATCGGCCCCGCTCAACAACGCAAACGCCTCGCTGACGGCAGGCGCCATGCGCTGCCCGGCCTCGGTCAGCGCGATCTGCCTTGGCTGACGCAGGAACAAGGGGCCGCCGACGCGCTCTTCCAGAAGCTTGATCTGATAGCTTGCCGCCGCTTGCGTCATGCCGAGTTCCTCGGCAGCCCTGGTGAAGGAGAGATGCCGCGCCACTGCCTCGAACACCCTGATCGCCTGCAGCGGAGGGAGCTGGGAAATCTGTCGCGCCTCAAGATTCGGCATAAGTCCTCCTTATGGGCCATGATCGACGTTTGATTGGAAGCGAGCCCCGATCCTGCCGATATCTGGGGGCGACGATAACTCTCGTCTAGACATATCGGAGGCTGACGATCATGACCACGGTACAGGAAAAGCTGTCTTTCACGCCAGGCCAAGGCTGGTTTTCGTGGCTGGCGCGTGGATTTGCGCGGCACACGGCAAAGCGGCGGGCCTACATCGACATAAGGGAGCTGTCGCCGCATCTGCAGCGCGACATGGGTTTCCTCGACGGCAACGACCCCAGCGAACCGTATAGATAGGCTTGCCTGTCTTATGCAAAGTCAGCTGGCCGCGAGCAGGGCCGCGGCGGTGCGCTCATCGGTGATGAGGCCGTTGACCAGCCGCCGGTTCACCGCCGCCTGGATGCCCGGCAGCTTGCGTTCGCCCATGGCGAGCGCAATGACCAGCGACTTTTCGCGGGACGGCAGCGCCGCCGACGAAACCCGCTCGTTGGTAATGCCCTCGATCATGCGGCCTTCGCGGTCGAACACCCAGCCGACGATCTCGGCGATGCCGCCGGCTTTCTGCAATGCCTTCAACTCGCTTTCCGAAATGAAGCCGTCCTCGTAGAGCGGCGCCTTCGGGCCGAGGTCGCCGATGCCGACGAAGGTGACGTCGGCCTCTGCCGCCAGCGCCAGCGTCGGCTGGATCATCGGCTGGGCGAGAAGCATCTCGCGTTCCTCCGGCGAAGAGGCGATGACTGGCAGCGGCATCGGGAACGAGCGTGCCTTGACCCTGTCGGCCATGGTGAAGATGACGTTGTAGAAGGCGGCCGAGCCGTCGGGCGAGATGTTGCCGGTCAACGAGACCACCTTGTGCTGCGGACACTCCATCGGCGGCAACTGCTCGATCGCGGCCTTCAGCGTGCGCCCGGTGCCGATCGCCATGACGATCGGCGCCGGCGATCTTAGCCGTCTCTCGATCTCGGCCGCGGCCGCCTCGGCAACGCCAACGATGGTGGAAGAGGAGGTCGGGTCGCTCGGCACGACCTCGACCAGATCGAGCGCGAAGCGCGATTTCAGCCGCGCCGCAAGATCGAGGCAATTGGCGATCGGGTGATCGACGCGCACCTTGATCAGCCCTTCGGACACCGCCAGCGACACCAGCCGCTGCGCCGTCTGCCTGGAGATGCCGAGGGTGGCGGCGATCTGGTCCTGCGTGTTGCCGGCAACATAATAGAGCCAGCCGGCGCGCGCTGCGTCGTCCAACCGGTTGCTGCCGCCGTCCTGCCGCGAATTCACGTCCTGCCTCCCAAGCCCCGCCTAGTATGCAAGCGGGCGCCTTAGCTTACAAGGAATGGCGCCATGCGCAATTGTCTATCACAAGGGGCAATTGCTTAGGCCCTTTGGCATGCCTGACCGGACTCTGGCATCATAAACCGGGCCTCCGCGCAGAGGCTGCAGCTGCGTCAATATCGGGGATCGCGGGTTCGACGGTTTATCTCCGGACACAAACGCTTTATGGGGGTCACAAAAGGAGCCTTGCATGACGCCGAAAGCGGTTTTCTGGGATATGGACGGCACGCTGGTCGACAGCGAACCGCTGCACGAGGCGGCCCTTGTGGCGGCGCTGCGCAGCGTCGGCATCGCGCCGCCGACCAATCTGCATGAGCGGGTGCTGGGCGTCGCCGCATGGCCGGTCTACGAGATGCTGCGCGAGGAGTTCGGCCTCGACCTGCCCTTCGACGACTGGATCGTGCGCAAATACGATCACTATTTGCCGATGGCCGAGACGCTGAAGCCGCGCCCCGGCGCGATCGAGATCTTCAACGAACTGCGCGAACGCGGCGTGCAGCAGGCGGTGGTCTCCAATTCCGACCGGCTGATCGTCGATGCCAACTTGCGCGCAGTCGGCCTCGTCTATCCCGGCATGAAGACGATCAGCCGCAACGACGTGCACGAAGGCAAGCCGCATCCCGAGCCGTTCCTGCGCGCCGCCTTCCTGGCCGGCGTCGAGCCGGCTGACGCCGCGGCGGTCGACGACAGCCGCACCGGCGCCATGGCCGGGCTGGCGGCGGGAATGCGCACGATGTTCTGGCCGGAAGCGCCGATGGAAGGGCCGCTAGGTGCGACCGTCATCAACAGCGCCGAAGATCTGCGCCGGGAATTCGGGCTTTAGAGCAATTCCAGGAAAAGTGCCTAGCGGTTTTCCGTCCGGAATTGCGTCAAACAAAGAGATAGCTCTCAGTTCCGATAGACCGGTTCCTGCTCGTCGAGGATCGCCTTCAATTCGCTGAGATGCCGTTCGGCCTGGCCGGGATAGTCGTCCATTTCGCTCGCTGTCTTCTCGGCAATGGCGTCGGACAGCGTGCGCAGTGGACGGCCGGTCCACAGCGCCTTGATGTAGGTCTCGGCGGCGCGCTCGAAATAGAACATGCGGTTGAAGGCATCGGCGACGTTATCGCCGATGACCAGCACGCCGTGATTGCCCATGACCATCACCTTGACCTTCGGATCGGTCAGAAGCTGCGAGCAGCGCTCGCCCTCCTCTTCGAAGGCCAGCCCGCCATAGTTGGCGTCGACGACATGGCGGTTGAAGAACATCGCCGAGTTCTGGTCGACCGGCGGCAGCCGCGAGTCGGCGAGCGAGGCGAGCACGGTGGCGTGGACCGAATGCACATGCATGACGCAGCGCGCATGCGGCACATTGCGATGGATGGCGCCGTGCAGGCCCCACGCCGTCGGGTCGGGCGCATTGGGGCCGGAGAGCGTCTCGGGAACGTTGGCGTCGATGAGCAGAAGATCGCTGGCCTTGATGCGCGAGAAATGCACCTGGTTGGGGTTCATCAGGAATTTGGTACCGTCCTCGTTGATGGCCAGCGAGAAATGATTGGCCACCGCCTCGTGCATGTTGAGCCGCGCCGTCCAGCGGAAGGCGCAAGCGAGATCGACGCGCTCCTCGTAGAAGGGCAGATTGGTCAGCGGCTCTTTCTGCAGGCGGGCAATGCTCATCGAAAAACTCCATTTTCCCGAGAATGCCGCGCCCAAAGCAGGCCAGCAATGGCAAACTGATGGCGCAGCTGTTAGGCCGCCGAGCGGGCCGACTGCAACCCGCCATGCTCGACGATGAAATCGATCACCTCCTGCAGTCCCTTGCCGCGCGACAGGTCGGTGAAGCCGAAGGGCCGCTTGCCGCGCATGCGGGCGGCATCGCTCTCCATGACATCGAGGTTGACGTTCACATAGGGCGCGAGATCGCTCTTGTTGATGACAAGGAAATCGGAGCGCGTTATCGCCGGGCCGCCCTTTCTCGGGATCTCCTCGCCCTGGCAGACCGAGATGACATAGAGCGTCAGATCAGCGAGATCGGGCGAGAAGGTGGCGGCAAGGTTGTCGCCGCCGGACTCGATGAAAATGACGTCGAGATCCGGGAATTTTTTGTTCAGCTCGGCGATCGCCTGCAGATTGATCGAGGCGTCCTCGCGGATGGCGGTGTGCGGGCAGCCGCCGGTCTCGACGCCGACGATGCGGTCTTCGGGCAGCGCCTGCAGCCTGGCCAGCATCATGGCGTCTTCCCTGGTGTAGATGTCGTTGGTGACGACGGCGATAGAGAACTCGTCGCGCAGCGCCTTGCAGAGCTTTTCGGTGAGCGTCGTCTTGCCGGAACCGACAGGACCGCCGATGCCGATGCGAAGGGGACCGTTGGCCTGGGTCATGCGGGGAACTCCGTGATGGCAAAGACGGCAAAGCCGAGCCCGATCAGCAGGCACAGCGGCGAATAATAGCGGACATCGAGCCGCGCGAAAGGCTGCTCGGGCGTGAGCCGCCGCCACCAGGGCGTGAAGCCGGCAATGCCGCGCCCGAGGAAGACCAGCGCAATCAGCATCGACGTGGCGGCAAGACCGACCTTCGGAAAAGGCGAGGCAAAGACGCCTTCGAGCGCCATCGGCCACAGCGTCGCCAAGGCAAGGCAGGCGGCAACGGCAAAGCTGGCAAAGGGCGAGGGCATCTCACTGATGCCGCGAAAGCCAACGACAGCATGGGCGCAGGAGGCAGCGTCCCTGCCCGGCCAGACACCGCCAATGCCCCAATAGACATGCAGAACGGTGATCACGAGCAGGACGAACGACAGCGCAAAGGCGAGGAGGATCATGAGCGGAACAGCCGCGAATATTGGGTTTCGTGCTTCATCGCCATGACGTCGGAAACGAAGGCGCAGCCGCCGAGATCGTCTGTTGTCGAGAGGGCGGCACGGGCCGCCGTCGCCAAGGCCAATGGTTCGAAGCCGGCGAGCAGCGCGGTGGCGTCGCTTTGGCCGACGACGCCGAGCCGGATCGCGGCCTGGACGAGGTTGGAGAAGAAGGCCTGCAGAAAGGCAGACAGTGCGTCCTGCAAGGCGATGCCGTTGCCGCCGGCAACCGCGCCGACGGCGACGCAATAGGCGCAGTCTTCCGGCAGACGGTCCAGCACCTGAGAGGGCCATGCCGATGCCGCTTTCAGGAAGGCGGCGCCCTGCAGCATGGTCTCGACATGGCGTTCGCGCGAGCCGGCCAGGGCTTCGGCGAGTGCGGCAATCTCGTCAAGGTCGCCGGCGTCGCGGACGCGCCGCCAGGCTTCGGCGAACAGCACGGCATCGTTCCAGCCCGAGCCCATCTCGATCAGCGTTTCCAGCCAGGCGGCGAGGCTTTGCCTGTCGGTTATCAGGCCGTCATGCACGGCGCGTTCGAGGCCATGGCTGTAGGAAAAGCCACCGACAGGAAAGGCCGGCGACAGCCACGCCATCAGCCGCAGCAAGGCGATGCCGGAAGGCTGGTCAGTCATGGTGATGATGGTCGTCATCATGCGAATGGGAATGACCATGGCTGTGCGAGTGAGAATGCGATTCGCTGTGCGAGTGGGAATGCGCTTCGGCATGGCTGTGCGCATGCGCCTCGGCATGGGCATGACCGTGATCGTGGCCATGGCCGCCATGACCGGAATAGGCGCCGCGCACTGGCTTGAAGGGTTCGGAGACGTCGCTCACCGTAGCGCCGAGCCCTTCAAGCATCGCCTTGATGACATGGTCGCGCAGGATCAGGATGCGGTCGGTCTCGATTGCCGCGGCGAGGTGGCGATTGCCGATATGCCAGGCGAGCTCGGCCAGATGCACGGCGTTGCGGGCGCGAATGTCATAGACCTCTTCATGCGCCGCGACGATCTCGACATGGCGGCCATCCTCCAGCACCAGCCTGTCGCCGTCGTTCAAGGCAACCGCCTCCGGCAGATCGACAAGCACCTTCTCGCCGCCTGACGTCTCGATGGCGCGGCGACGCAGGTGCCGCTCGTCGTGAGCAAGCACAGCCTTGGCGCAAGGCACGGTCGTTCCCGTCTCCGCGGCGGCAAGCACCGAGACGGCGCGCGGAAACTTGGTGAAGTCGGTGCGGATGTCGAGCTTCATCTGGAAGATCCTCCATTGGCCTGCGCACGGGCGCGGGCTGGACGGGCCAGCACGCGGTCGAAATAGGCGTTGACGCTGTCGGACTCTATCCGAAACCGGCCGGCGCGGGCCCAGCCACCCATATCGCCCAAAAGCACGTCGATAGCGGAAAACCGGTCGCCGAGGGCAAAAGGCTTGTCGCCAAGCCGGCGGTCCAGCACCTTGACCTCCGTGGCGAAGTCATGCGCCGCGGCGGGGCCGACATCGACCCGCACCTCCTTCGGCAACAGGAAGCGGTGGCGCACTTTGTTCCACAGCGGTGCCTCGAATTCCGACTGGGCAAAATGCATCCAGGAATCCATCTCGGCGCGGCCGGCGAGACCGGGATTGGCGCCCATGCCCTTATCCGCGTGCTTTTCGCCGAG
Source organism: Mesorhizobium monacense (assembly GCF_056781675.1). Classification (NCBI taxonomy): domain Bacteria; kingdom Pseudomonadati; phylum Pseudomonadota; class Alphaproteobacteria; order Hyphomicrobiales; family Phyllobacteriaceae; genus Mesorhizobium; species Mesorhizobium monacense. The sequence continues at coordinate 5,546,143 of NZ_CM165567.1, forward strand.
ATAGACGCAGATCGCCGCCGAATCCGTCACCTTCAGCTCGCCGTCGATCAGGATCGGCACCTTGCCGGACGGGTTCAGCGCATAGGCTTCCGGCGAGCGCAATTTGACCTCGACGAATTCATAAGGCTGCCCGAGTTCCTCGAGCATCCAGAGAACACGACTGACCCGGGATCCGCGCGATCCGACGGCCTTGTACATTGTTGAAACCTGCCTTTTCCGAGAAACCTAGACCATCCGCTGCCGTCATACGATCGTGTCGAAGAGCCGCAGGATGAACGATACCTGATAGATCAGCGTGCCGGCGACGAAAACGATGTGAAAGCGGCGATCGCGGACCAGGATGGCTGCGATGCACAGCGCGACGAAAACCGGCGTGCGGATGAGATATTCATTGCCGTAGTGGGCGAAATGCTCCGGCCCTTTCAGCAACGTGTCGACGGCATCGAGCAGATAGGTCATCGCCAGCAGGCCAAAAAACCAGGCGCGGCGCGAATAGAAGAAATCCTCGTAGCTGGTGTAGTCGAGCATGGAGTCCGGGAACAGCGGCGCGCAAAGCAGGAACAGCGTGACGGCATAGAAGATGAGGAACAGGTACGTGCCGAAGGTCCAGGTCTCGATGGCGTAGAGGCCGAATTCCCACCACCAGAAATGCACCAGCAACAAGAGCATGGAGCCGACCCAGGCCAGATGCACGGGATAGAGCTTGTACTGGCCGGGATGCTGGACGATGCGGGCAAGCCCCGACAGCAGGCGGGTGACGCCGAGGCCGATCACCATGCCCATGACGATGCGGATATGCGGAAAGATATCGTGGGGAGAGGCTATTTCGGTGGCCATGCCTGGGTTCTACCGGCTGCGTCGACAGTTGCGGCTAGTCATACCAGAGCCATAACTTTCGGTAACCGGCCGGAACTTCAACCTGCTCGGCGGGTAGGTGATTTACATCTCCTTCCCAGGTTTCGTCCGGCTCAAAGCCTGACGGCAGCCAGCCAATCACATGTTCTTCGCTGGCGCGCGTTGTGATCACGACCTTGTCAGAGAACGGCCATTCTCCATCATCACACTGCACGATTGCTATCCGGACGTCGTGAACTTCAGGCCTTTTCCGTATCGATTGAAATGCAGCTAGAACCGTATCATTGTCCGGCGCCTCCGGGCTGTTGCACAGCAATCCGGCTTGACCTTCAGCTCCATCGAAATATTCTTCCAATGTAACAAGAGGCATAGCGAGCGGAGCAACGCCGCCATTGTATTTTTGCAGCGCGCCCATCCTCGAAATCAGGGCTGTTTTCTTCTGGTCGTCCATGGCGTGTCCGAATGCGTTCTAGGATACGACCCTAAAACAGAAAATACCTCTGCGCCATCGGCAGCACGGTTGCCGGTTCGCAGGTGAGCAGCTCGCCGTCGGCGCGGACCTCGTAGGTTTCGGGATCGACCTCGACATGCGGCGTGGCGTCGTTGAGCACCATCGAATGCTTGCCGATGCCGCCGCGGGTATTTTCGACCGCGACCATGGCCTTGTCGACGCCGAGCCTGGCCTGAAGGCCGGCGTCGAATGCGGCTTTCGAAACAAAAGTAACCGAGGAGTTGGTCAGCGCCTTGCCATAGGCGCCGAACATTGGCCGGTAGTGCATCGGCTGCGGCGTCGGGATCGAGGCGTTGGGATCGCCCATGGGAGCCGCGGCAATCGAGCCGCCGACCAGCACCATCTCCGGCTTGACGCCGAAGAAGGCCGGGTTCCAAAGCACGAGATCGGCGCGTTTTCCCACCGCGATCGAGCCGATCTCCTTGGACAGGCCGTGCGCGATGGCCGGGTTGATGGTGTATTTGGCGATGTAGCGGCGGACGCGGAAATTGTCGTTGTCGCCGGTCTCCTGCGGCAGCGATCCGCGCTGGCGCTTCATCTTGTCGGCGGTCTGCCAGCAGCGGATCGCGACTTCGCCGACACGGCCCATGGCCTGCGAATCCGAGGAGATGATCGAGAAGGCGCCGATGTCGTGCAATATGTCCTCGGCCGCGATCGTTTCCTTGCGGATGCGGCTTTCGGCAAAGGCGATGTCCTCGGGGATCGACGGCGAAAGGTGATGGCAGACCATCAGCATGTCGAGGTGCTCGGCCAGCGTGTTGACGGTGTAGGGCCTGGTCGGATTGGTCGAGGACGGGATGACGTTGGGCAGGCCGCAGACCTTGATGATATCGGGCGCGTGGCCGCCGCCGGCTCCTTCGGTGTGAAAGGCATGGATGGTGCGGCCCTTGATCGCCGCGACCGTGTTTTCGACAAAGCCGGACTCGTTCAGTGTGTCGGTGTGGATCATCACCTGCACGTCATAGTCGTCGGCGACCGACAGGCAGCAGTCGATGGCCGCCGGGGTCGTGCCCCAGTCCTCGTGCAGCTTCAGCGAACAGGCGCCGGCGAGCACCATTTCTTCAAGTGCGGCCGGCAGCGAGGCGTTGCCCTTGCCCGACAGGCCGATGTTCATCGGGAAGGCATCGAAGGACTGGATCATGCGCGCCATGTGCCACGGCCCCGGCGTGCAGGTGGTTGCCAAGGTGCCGTGCGCCGGTCCGGTGCCGCCGCCGAGCATGGTGGTGATGCCGCTCATCAGCGCTTCCTCGATCTGCTGCGGGCAGATGAAGTGGATGTGCGCATCGAAGCCGCCGGCGGTCAGTATCTTGCCCTCGCCGGCGATGATCTCGGTGCCAGGGCCGATGATGATGGTGACGCCATCTTGAGTATCCGGATTGCCGGCCTTGCCGATGGCGGCGATGCGGCCGTCCTTGAGGCCGATATCGGCCTTGAAGATGCCGGCCGACGCATCGATCACCAGCGCGTTGGTGATGACGGTGTCGACAGCGCCTTGCGCTCGCGAAACCTGGCTCTGGCCCATGCCGTCGCGGATGACCTTGCCGCCACCGAACTTCACTTCCTCGCCGTGAACGGTGAGGTCTTTTTCCACCTCGATGAACAATTCGGTGTCGGCAAGCCGCACCTTGTCGCCGACCGTCGGGCCATACATCTGCGCATAGGCGGCGCGGGTAATTCTAGCCATCAGCAATTGCTCCCGAAATGCGGCTGCGAAGCCATGCCCCACATTGCCGCCATCCTATGGTCACGCAATGACCTGCTAAGCGACACCTTGTGTTCCCATTTGGCGGTTGAGGTGGGCGAGTCACCCCAAAACGACCGTTTGCCAAATCGATGGAAGGAAGATCCATGCGCAAAACGATACTTCTTGCAGCCGCCGCCACCCTGGCGTTGGCGAGCGCAGCCAGCGCTCAGCAACAGCCCGCGCAGCAACAGCCCAGCCAGCCGCCGGCCGCGCCCAACGCGCAGCCCGCCGTGCCGACGATCCAGAGCGTGAACATCGTCGACATCACGGAACTGCCCAAGGACACCCAGACGCAGGTCAACCAGGTGATCGCCCAGCGCGGCGAGGCCGGTTTGCAGAAGCTGCGCAGCTCGATCGACGCGACGCCGAAGGTCAAGTCGGCGCTGGAAGCCAAGGGGCTGACCTCGGCGCAGGTGATCGCCGCCAGCATGAACACCGACGGCGCGCTGACCTTGATCACAAAGAAGGCGAGCTGATCCGGGAAAGCGAGCTGACGCGTGGCTGCGGCGGGCCGGCACCCGGCCCGCCCGCCACATCAGAAAGGGAACCTTCGCCGGGCGGGATTCGTTTCTATCTTTTCGCGCTGAACCGCGTCCCGAAAAGAGTTCCATCTGGAGCGAGCGATGGCGATCACCCCTACCACAAGATGGCTGCAAGCGATGGCCGTGCTGGCGCTTCTCGCTGCGGCCGGTTCCGACACCGAGCTCAACGCGCAAGGGCTTGGAAGCACCGAGACCGTCGACCGCATCATCGGCTCGGAGGTCAAGCAGGAAGAGACCAGGACAAGCACCGAAGCCGGGAAGGTCAGCACCGCGATCGACCGGACGCGTGAAAACATCGGCACGGTGCGCAAGACGTCCAAGCTCGACAAGGTCGATATCGTGTTCCTCACCGACGCGGCGCGCAGCGAAGGCGGCCCGCCACCGGCGATCGAGACCAAGATCAAACAACATCAGGACGATATCGCGGAACTGCGCAAGGAGATCGAGGCGAACGCGCTGCTGTTCAATGCCATCGATTCCAGGCGCGTGGCCGCCGAGGACGTTCTCGCCGTCGAGTTCGATGATCCGGGAAAAGTCGTCATCTATGCGGCGGCCAAGCCGTCGGGCTGAACCGAAAGCGCTGCTTGTTTGCACGCATGTCGTTGCCCAAAAACCGCCCAGCACTTTTGGGCGACATGCATCAGCAATCGATCTCACAGCTTGCCCATCACCTTCTGTTGAAAGCCGTAGACCTCGCGCTTGCCGCCGAGCGGCACCAGCGTTACGTCGCGCTCCTGACCGGGCTCGAAGCGCATCGCCGTGCCGGCGGCGATATCGAGGCGCATGCCCCGCGCCTTGGCACGATCGAATTTCAGACCTTCATTGGTCTCGAAGAAGTGATAGTGGCTGCCGACCTGGATCGGCCGGTCGCCGCTGTTGGCCACTTTCAGCGTCACAGTCGGCAGGCCCTTGTTCAGTTCGATTTCGCCGCTTGCGGTGATGACTTCGCCCGGGATCATCTGGGGCCTCACAGCACGCCGAAGACAAGGCCGACGCCAACGGCCGCGCAGGCGGCGCCGGCGGCGCGGGCAAGTCCGCGGAAGCGCACACCAAGGCCGAGACCAGCCGCAATACCCGTCGCGTGGAGCAGCGCGGTGGCAGCGGCAAAGCCGGCCATGTATTCCAGCCCGCCGGCGTTTTCAGGAACCTCGGTGCCATGGGCGTGACCATGGAACAGCGCGAACAGGCCGATTATGGCGACGCCGGCCGAAACCGGCAGATCAACCGCCAGCGCCACCAGCAGGCCCAAGGCCACGACAGAGGCCAGGATGCCGGGTTCGACGAAGGGCACCGGCAAATGCAGCATGCCGAGCGCACCGCCCACCAGCATGACGCCGACAAATGCCGCCGGCCATGCCCAGATTGCCTTGCCGCCGTTGAGCGCCGCCCACAGCCCGACAGCGATCATCACCGTCATGTGGTCGAGGCCGGACAGCGGATGCATGAAGCCGGCGGTGAAGGACGAGGTGATGCCGACGCCGACATGAGCGTAGGCGGGCATGGCAGCGGCGAGCAGCAGGATCGCCGAGAGCGCGGTGCGTTTCATCGGAGCTGATGTCATCGAAATGCCTTCTCTGCTGACAGGGGTTATGCCGGTCATGCGGCCTTGCGGGGACCGCAGCCCCCGGCCTTGAGCACGCGTTTGGTCGAAGCGGGATATCTTTGCAGCATCGCCGCCGGGCGGATCGGCCGCGCCGACAAATTGCCGCCGCAGTTCGGGCAAGTGCCGCCGAGCACTTTTTCCAGGCAATCGGCGCAAAAAGTGCATTCGAAGGTGCAGATCAGCGCATCCGTCGCCTCCGGCGACAGGTCCTTGTCGCAGCATTCGCAGTTTGGGCGCAGCTCGAGCATCTTTATCTCCTCACCGTATCGGTTCGTGCACGGTCACCAGCTTGGTGCCGTCGGGAAACGTCGCCTCGACCTGCACGTCGTGGATCATCTCGGCGATGCCGTCCATCACCTGCGCGCGGGTGACGACATGGGCGCCGGCCTCCATCAGTTCGGCGACCGGGCGGCCGTCGCGGGCGCCCTCGACGACGAAATCGGTGATCAGCGCAATCGCCTCCGGATGGTTGAGCTTGACGCCGCGCTCGAGCCGCTTGCGCGCCACGATCGCCGCCATGGCGATGAGCAGCTTGTCCTTTTCCCTCGGCGTCAGGTTCATGCGTTTTCCTGGATTGACCTAGTCAGAATCAGAGTGACCATAATTTGGGCAGACCCGCCCGTCCGTTGAGCAATTCGACAAGCGGAACCAGCCGCTTGCGGAGCTGGTAGCCGTCCTCGGCAAACAGCCTCGCAAGAAGCTTGCCAGATTTTTTCACGCTCCAGGCACTGGCGTCACCCTCGCCACCGATGATTGCGCGAACCGGATCGAGAAACGCCTCGGCGCGCGGCGAGACCAACAGCACCGTCGTCATCGCAGCGGCGCCGCCGGCGACGGCCGCACGGCCAAGGCTGGCGGCAATATCCGGTCCGATACGGAAATCCTCGGCGTGCACAAACGCGCCGCCCTGGCGGACGCGCCAGCGGTCGTGAAAGCCGCCATGCGTCGTGCGCTCGCCCATGGCCAGGCGGCCGAAGACGGTGGCCTCGAGCAGCAGCGCCTCGGCATCGGCGGCTAGCTCGACGTCGAGCGTGCGGGCGAAGGCCGCCCGATCGAAGACGATGGTTTCCTGCGGCAGCCAGGCGATGCGGCCCCCGGCGCCGACGGTCAGCCTCACCCGCACCTCGGCGCGATCCGATGCCGCGCGATAGATTTTTTCGCAGGCCTGGGTGGTGATCGAGGCCGAGGCGCCGGCGCCGACATCCGCCTCCCAGCCGAGACGATCGCCGCCGGTCAGGCCGCCGGCGGTGTTGATCAGCACGGCTTCGAGCGGATCGGCCGAGACTGCCGGCATGCGGATCTTGGCCGAACCGTCCTGATAGAGACGCCGAAGGCGCGTGCGACCATCGCTCTTGCCGCAGAAAAGCCTGGCTCGCCCCGCAACACGCTGGGCCGCGGGCGCTGAAGTCGAGATAGTTTCCATCATGTCCACACGACCAACGTTAAGCACTCCCGTGGCTTTGTCGATATATAGCTTGTTGCTTCACAACGTTTCGGTTTCTATAGAGGGAGCCACCTTGGAACGGTCACGCAGCGCCTGGCGGGGTATAGGGCGACGACGACGATGTGAATCCGGGGACAAAGGGGCGCTGATCAGTCGGCGTCGGGAAACGACAAAGTTGGGGAAGAAACCGAATGGCTGACCAGCTGGCAACGGACATCATCGCGAAGATCAAGGCTCATGCCGAGCCTGGCGGCGAAGAGATCACCGCCAATACCGAATTGACGTCGCTGGGCATCCATTCGCTGGAACTGACGGAGATCATCTTCGATCTCGAAGAACAGTATGGCATCGAGATCGAGATGAACACGGTCGATGCCTGGAGCAATTTGAAGAATGTCGGCGACATGGTCGAGGCAGTTCGCGCGCTGATCACGAAAAAAGCCTGACCGAATGCTGAAACGCGTCGTCATCACCGGCATCGGCGGGATCTGCGGGCTCGGCACCAATGCACCGGCAATCTGGAGCGAGATGCGGGCCGGCCGCTCGGCGATCGGCCCGATCGACAATCCGCTGCTGCATGATTTGAAGGTCAAGATCGGCTGCGAGATCAAGGCGCTGCCCGAGCACGGCATCGACCGCAAGCAATTGGTATCGATGGACCGCTTCAGCCTGCTGGCGGTGATTGCCGCGCGCGAAGCCATGCAGCACTCCGGATTGACCGCGCATGCCGACAACACCTACCGGATGGGCACCATCGTCGGCGTTGGGGTCTGCGGCTTTGAGGCGATCGAGGAAAACTATCGCGCGATTTTGATCGAGAAAAAGAACCGCGCCGGCATCTTCACGGTGCCGAAAGTCATGCCGGGCGCAGCCTCCGGCCAGGTCAGCATGCATCTCGGCCTGCGCGGGCCCGTGTTTGGCGTCACCTCGGCCTGTTCGTCGGCCAACCATGCGATGGCCTCGGCGGTCGACCAGATCAGGCTCGGCCGCGCCGACGTCATGGTCGCCGGCGGCACCGACGCGCCGCTGGTCTGGGGCGTGCTGAAGGGCTGGGAGGCGCTGCGCGTTCTGTCGCCTGACACATGCCGACCGTTCTCGGCCGATCGCCAGGGCCTGATCCTCGGCGAAGGCGCCGGCATGGCGGTGCTGGAAAGCTACGACCACGCCATGGCGCGCGGCGCCACCATCCTGGCCGAGATTGCCGGCACGGGCCTGTCCGCCGACGCCTCCGACATCGTCGCGCCGACCATTGAAGGACCGGAAGCGGCGATGCGCTTCTGTCTCGCCGATGCCGGGCTCAATCCGGAGGATGTCGACTACCTTAACGCGCACGGCACCGGCACCAAGGCCAACGACCAGATCGAGACGGCGGCGATCAAGCGCGTCTTCGGCGAGCACGCGCATTCGCTCGCCATCTCCTCGACCAAGTCGATGCACGCACATTGCCTCGGCGCCTCGGGCGGCTTGGAGATGATCGCCTGCGTCATGGCGATCCGCGAAGGCATCGTGCCGCCGACGGCGAATTTCCGCGAAGCTGATCCCGATTGCGATCTCGACGTGACGCCGAACGTGGCGCGCGAGCGCAAGGTGCGCGTCGCGATCAGCAACGGCTTCGCCTTTGGCGGCACCAATGCGGTGCTGGCCTTCAAGGCGGTCTGAGGCCGTCCTGCACCATTTGCCCGGAACTTTTGCCGGCCATATTGATCGGGGCCGGGCCTGCTCCTAATTCTTTGCGACCCGCCCCTTGCGCCTGTTCCGCACCCGATCCCGGAGCCTTCCATGACCGACCTGTCCGCCTTTCCGATCACCAAGCGCTGGCCGGCCAAGCATCCAGACCGCCTCCAGCTCTATTCCGCGACAACACCCAACGGCGTGAAAATCTCGATCGCGCTGGAGGAACTCGGCCTTCCCTACGAGGCGCATGCGGTCAACATCGGCAAGAACGAGAGCTGGACGCCGGAATTCCTGTCGCTGAACCCGAATGGCAAGATACCGGCGATGATCGACCCGAACGGTCCCGGCGGCCAGCCGATCGGCCTGTTCGAATCCGGCGCCATCCTGCTCTATCTCACCGACAAGACCGGCAAGCTGATCCCTGCCGATCCGATCCGGCGCTACGAGACGATCCAGTGGGTGTTCTTCCAGATGGCCTCGATCGGACCGATCTTCGGACAGGTCGGCTTCTTCAACAAATTCGCCGGGCGCGAGATCGCCGACAAGCGGCCGCTGGAGCGCTACCGCGACGAATCGCGGCGGCTGATCGGCGTGCTCGAAACCAGGCTCAAGGGCCGGACATGGATCATGGACGACGACTACACCATCGCCGATATCTCGATGCTCGGCTGGGTACGCAATCTGATCGGCTTTTATGAGGCGCGCGGACTGGTCGGCTTCGACGATTTTCCGATCGTCGGCGCCTGGCTGGAGCGCGGCCTTGCGCGACCGGCCGTGCAGAAGGGCCTGACCATTCCCGCAAGGGGCTGAACGCGGCCTGCCGCAAGGACGGGGGGAATTGACCGGGCCTATTTTGCCTTGGCTTTGGACCCGCCCCTGCCGACGACAGAGGCAGCAAACGACGCGACGCCTCGCGCGGTGGCGACGACCGCTCCGGCCGCAATGTTGGCTGCCGTGCGAACGGCGCCCTTCGAGGCGGTGCTTGCCGCCGGCTTCCTCGCCTTGGCCTTCGACGCGGCGCCCGGCATCACTTTCCTTGGCGCGGCCTTGCCGAAGGCAGGCTTGGCGTCCTTCGAACGCTCGGCGATTGCCGGGCCGGCACCGGCTTTTGCCTGCGTTGCCCTGGATTGAACTGACCTGCCCTTGGCGGGTTTTTGGGTCCTGGTTGCCATCGGATTTTCCCTGATCCAGCTAAATGCCGTGTCGGGCATAACGACCGGAAAGTCTTAAGGTTCCCCGACCAACAATGCTAAAATCCGGCATGATCGCCGATGACAAGATCGGCGGGCCGCCGCCGCGCCAGCACGCGGTCGATGTTGGGCATGTCGTTGGACGCGATCCAGGCGCGGGCGTCTTCATCGGAGCGGCCATGCCCGTGCCAGCGCACCAGCAGGCGGCGTTCGAGCTCGTCGCGCGGCACGTCGACGAAGATGGTGAAATCGAACAGCGGCGCCAGCCGCGACCATGGCTCTTCGTCGAGCAGGAGATAGTTGCCCTCGACCAGGATGAACTTGGTGCCGGCACCGACGATTGCCGCGGCGGCGCGCGACAGTTCCATGCTGCGGTCGAACACCGGGATGGCAATGTCGGGCTCGCCCGAGCGGATGCGTTTCAAAAGCGTTTCGAAGCCGGCAAAGTCGAAGGTTTCCGGCGCACCTTTCCTTGGCCGAAGGCCGCGCTGGTTGAGCACGATGTCGTCATAATGGAAACCGTCCATCGGCACGACTTCCGAAGACCCTTCCGGCAGCAGGTCATGCAGGGAGGCTGACAGCGTCGACTTGCCGGCGCCGGGAGGGCCGGCGATGGCGACGACGAAGCGCGATGCCTTGCCGGCACGCTTGAAGATGGTGGCGGCGAGATGGGCGATTTCGGACATGAGGCATTCCTGGCTGGATGTTCCGCAGGGTGATCGGCGCATCTTGGCGACAGTTGGTGGAAATTTCAAACGCGGGATTGGCGCCCGCCCTCAGGCCGGGACGGACCGGCCGATGCGCAGGAAGTCGCCGTCGAAGGCAACCTCCTTCGCCGCGCCGTCGGCGGCGAGGATGCGCATCCGGTCGCGCACGGTTTCGATGCCGCGTGGCGGCTCGCCGCCGGCCGTGGGGACGGCGCCGATGACATGGCGGAACGACACCGAGCGCCCTTCGGCAAGCGCGAAGGCTGTCGCCACGCCTTCGCGCTTCAGCCAGTTGTCGCCGAGCGAAGCGGCATGGCCGACGGCGGCGCGGCCGTCCTCGATGCCGAGCACGCCGCGGTGGCGGCCGTTCCACGGCGCGTAGTCGCGCCCGCCATTGCTGAACCACAGCATGGTGACCGGCAGTTCGACCGGGTTCTTCAGCACCAGCACCAGATCCTGCTCGGCACGCCGCGCCAGCGCCGTCCAGCCCGGCCCGCCATGGTCGGCCTCGACCAGAGTGAGGAAATCCTCGCGCAGCTGATCGTTGCGATAGTCGCCGAGATCCGCCGTGCCGCCATCGGCGGTCGGAAACCGCGACAGGTCGGCGGAACGCGCCGGATAGGCGAGCATGAAACGGCCGCGCGCCGGATCGGGCTCCAGCGGATCAGCGGGTGTGGCGGCGAAGCGCTTGGGCGAGAAGGCCAGCCTGCCGCCGTCCTTCATCGCCGTCATCGGATGATGGGCGACGGAAATGGCGCCGGCGCCGCCCGAGAAGACATGCTCCTGATAGAGGAAGGGGTGGCCGTCGCGCACGGTCAGGACCTTGTCGACTGCGGCACCCATGACCTTGCGGCGCAACCGGAAGGTGGCGCGCCAACCATCGGCGATGGCGCTGCTGTCGACGGCATCCCATTGACTGTTGGCCGGCCAGCCATGCAGCGGCGCCTCCTCGACGTCGCTGCGCGAAAACGGCGCACAGAGGAAATCGCCTGACAGGCGCAACGTGCCCTCGGGCAGGTTTTCAGCCAGCGTTTCGCGCGGCGCGCCGACCCAGGGCGCCCGGTGCAGCGGCTGCAGCCGGCGCCCGTCGATGTCGACCGCCATGTCGGCAAGGTGACCGACCATGAGATCGAGCGAGACCGAAATGCCCTTTGCGCCGATTGTGAGCGTGTCCATGTCCACCTGCCGATTCTGCCCGGTGTGAGCAAAGCCCGCTCGGGGTTGATTGCGCAAGCGTGAGGGCAGGCATTTTGCATCAGGCGAGGCCAGAGGTGCCAATTGTCGAAGTCGGCGCTGCCCCTCATTGCCCTGCCGGGCATTTCTCCCCGTTTACGGGGAGAAAGAAGCCGGCATCGGCTGCAGCGCCCTTTCTGCAATGCTGGTGATTGGCGAAATCCTGGGCGAAAGCACCCCTCTCCCCGTCACTATGCGGGGAGAGGATGCCGGCCGGCAGGTGAGGGGCGGCGCCGACGCCCAGTCATCGCCAATGCCACAGCAACCAAGTCTACTGCCGCTTGTACTCCCGCACCGGCGACTTGGTGCCATCGGTGTAGGTGACCTGCACCGACATCGACTTCACGCTGTCGGCGACCTTGAAATAAGGCTGGTAGTCGTAGGGGATGGCGTAAGGGTCCTTCTTGTCGCAAGGCGGCATCTTGATCTCCTTGTCGAGCGCGGCGCCATTCAGGCCGTATTGCACCTGTTTGATGGCGCAGCGGAACGACAGCATCTGGGAGAAGTAGACCAGGCCGTGGTTGCCGCTGGCGTCGAAGGCAATCCACGACGTCCAGAACTGGTCGAGGATCTGCTTCGCGCCTTGTTGAAGGGCGGCGTCGGGATCGAAACTTATGTCGAACGGGCCGGTCTCGCGTCCGCGCAGATCGAGATATTTGATCCCGATGGTGGTGGCGGCGGTGCTGTCGGGCAGTTCGAAGCTCGGATTGGGCATCGGCTTGCCGGTCCGCTGGTCGTTCATCGCCATGAAACCGGTGTCGGTGAACGGGCCGCTGTTGCCCAGGCGCCAGGAAATGGCGGTTGCCGGCTCGGGCAGCGAGATGGTCATCGACCAGCCCTGGTTCGATCGCATCGGCGTCAGCGTCGGCGCGAACAGCGCAGGATCGAGCACGTCGCCAAGGGCTGCCAGCCGGCTGCGGCTGCGGTCCAGCCAGTCGGCAAGTTCTCTCTGGTCGACGAAATATTTGAGCAGCCCGCCATCCTTCTCGTAGGCGACGAATTTTGTCAGCGCCTGGGCCTCGCTGCGCTTGTCGGACAGCGACTGGCTGCCAAGGCGGTCCTCCGAAGACTCCTGCGCCAAAAGGAAATAGGCCGGCGCGAAGTCGGGATGGGCGGCGATGAAGGCGTTGAGCTTGTCGAGGCGCTGGACATCGTCGAACTGCATGAGATGGACCAGCTTGATCGACAGCGCCTTGCCCTTGTCGGAGAGCGCGCCAAACACCTCGCGGGCGCCGGCCTTGCCATCCTGCACCCGAAGCAGCGTGGCAAAGCGGGTGTAGGGGTCGACGGCGTCGACATCGAAGCCGGCGAAGGCGAAGTAGGAGCGCCGTGCATTGAGCATGTCGCCCGACAGTTCGTAGACGCGGGCATTGTGGTAATACTCGTCGGGACGCTTGGGATCGGCAATCGCGCCGCCCTGCGCGGCAAGGGCGGCAAAGCCCTTGGCGATGGTGTCGATGGAAGCGGCGATCTGCTCGGTCGTCGCCTGCAGCTTTTCGGCCTGCGCCACCTGCTGCTGCTGGCCGGCGGCCAGCGTGTCGGTGGTCTGCTTGACCGCTTCGACGGTCTTTTGCGTTTCCGCGCCCTGCGCGGTCTGCTGCTGCTGGTTGGAAGCAATCTCCTCGGTCTTTTTCGCCACGGTGTCCGTCGACTGCTTGACGGCTTCGACCGTCTTCTGCGTCTGCGTGACGGTCTGCTCGATCTTGGCCACCTTCTCGGCGACGATGCCCATCGACTGCTGCAGCTCGGCGATGGCCGGCACCAGGCTGGCAATCACCCCGTTCTGCGAATTGGTCTGCTGTTGAAGGCCGTAGACGCCGCCGGCGACCGCCGCCGCACTGGTGGCAAAAATCAGCGCCGGCACGGCCTTGGCAGCCAGCACCAGCTTGAGCACGACGGCAATCGCGATGATGACCGCCGTGACCGCGGCGACCAGCGCAATATAGGCGGCAAACGGCGCCAGCGGATTGAGCACGTCGGAAACGGCGCCACTGACGAACGCGACGCTGCCGGCCCACTTGCCGGTGCGGCCCAGCGATGCCTTGATAAGAGACGGCGCCTTGGCGCCGAGTTCCATTCCACTCGTCATAAAAACCCCCAAGCCAATGCCGCGCGCATAATAGCAGCGCGACCCCGAAGACCAAACAGGACAGGAAGCAGGCGTTTTCGGGGCGGGGGGACGTGGGAGGCTGTGGGCGCGGCAGAGGGAACCCTGCAGGGGCCGGCGCTGCCCCTCATTGCCCTACCGGGCATTTCTCCCCGTATAGTGACGGGGAGAAAGGGGCTGGCCGCGGCGCTGGCGGGTTCTTGCAACGCTGGTGATTGGCGAAACCGTCGATGACAGCGTCCCTCGCCCCGTTTACGGGGAGAGGATGCCGGCAGGCAGGTGAGGGGCGGCGCCAGCCTCTGAAACCTGGGCAAATGCGTCATTGCAGGTGTTAACCAAATGGACGCGGCAGGCGCGTTACGTTAGCTTCGCCGCATCTCAGCAACAGCGCGTTCAGAACAGTCCAGCCCTTGTCCGACCAGCGTCCCTTCCCGCTCATCCAGAAATTGATGGCCGTGTTTGCCCTGCTGGCGCTTGTCGCCGGCTGCACCACGGCGCCGCCTGACACAGTGCTGGCGGTGCCGGCGGCGCCGCAAAAATATGCGACGATCGTCGTCGACGCCAGGACCGGCAAGCAGCTTTTCGAGGTGAATTCGGGCGCGCAGCGCTATCCGGCCTCGCTGACCAAGATGATGACGCTGTATCTTTTGTTCGAGGCGCTGGAGAGCGGTCGCCTGGCCAAGGACACGCCGATCCCGGTCTCGGGCAATGCCGCCAGGCAGCCGCCGACCAAACTGCGCTTCCGGCGCGGCGAGACGATCGACGTCGATTCGGCGATCCGCGCCATCGTCGTCAAATCGGCCAATGACGTGGCGGTGGCGGTCGGTGAATATCTCGGCGGCTCAGAGGCGCAGTTCGCCGCCATGATGACGGCCAAGGCGCGCCAGCTCGGCATGGCGAGCACCGTGTTCCGCAACGCGTCGGGCCTGCCCGACGGCGGCCAGGTGACGACGGCGCGCGACATGGCGGTGCTGGGCATGGCGCTGCGCAACCGCTTCCCGCAGCATTTCCACTATTTCTCCGAAAGCGACTTCATGTTCCGCGGACGGCTGGTCCGCGGCCACAACGACATGCTCGGCCGGGTGCGCGGCGTCGACGGCATCAAGACCGGCTATATCAGGGCCTCCGGCTTCAACATCGTGACCTCCTACAGTGCCGACGGCCGGCAGCTGATCGTGGTGGTGATGGGCGCCGACAGCGCGCGCCAGCGCAACGACCATGTCGAGGCGCTGATCCAGCGCAGCCTGTCGCCGACGATCGCCGATGCGAAGACGCGGCTGATGTTCGTGCAGCAGTAGCGGCGAGCTTCGCACCTGCCGGCACATTCGGCACGCAGGCGCCCTTCTCGCGCGATCGTGAACGCACCGCCGCGGCTACGCGGCTTCTCCCACTCGACCGCAAAAGCCGGACGTGGGATGCGAAATCCGCCCGAACGGTGGATATGCCCCGCCGCCTTGGCCTCTCGCCCAGCGTGACAGCAGGAGCCCGCAGCATGAGCACCGCCCCCAAGACGCCCGAGAAGGCGCCAGAGAACGACAGCGGCGGCGAATATTTCGAGGCGCCGACCGTCGGCGACGCCGATCAAAGTTCGGACGAGCAGCTCGAAACGCCAGACGTGCCGGACTCGGAACCGGCCCTGCCCGGACGGGCAAAGCCGAAGAAGAAGCCGTCGGCGATATCCGGCAGAAGATTCCGCAAGCGCGACCTGGTGCGCATCGACGATTTGCGGCCGAGCCTGGCCGACCGGATCCGCGCCGATCACCCGGACCTGCCGACCGGCGCTCGCATCAGCCGCGAGGAGCTCGGCCGCTACCGGATGCGCTACATGGAGGAGCTTCTGCAGCAGGAGCACGGCGAATTCTCCGAGCTGGACCGGCAGGTGGTGGAGAGCATCGCCAGGCAGGACACGATTTCCGAAAACAGCGAAGAGGAGTTCGAGGAGCACAGGTCATTCGCCGACCGCGTCTCCGACAATATGGCTGCATTCGGCGGCAGCTGGTGGTTCCTGATCTCGTTCGCCAGCGTGCTGCTGGTGTGGATCGGCATCAATCTGCTCGAGGGCGCGGTAAGCGCCTTCGACC
The DNA here is from genome assembly GCF_056781675.1 of Mesorhizobium monacense. Classification (NCBI taxonomy): domain Bacteria; kingdom Pseudomonadati; phylum Pseudomonadota; class Alphaproteobacteria; order Hyphomicrobiales; family Phyllobacteriaceae; genus Mesorhizobium; species Mesorhizobium monacense. Next base: position 5,561,834 of record NZ_CM165567.1, read on the forward strand.
CCTACCCCTTCATCCTGTTGAACCTTCTGCTCTCCTGCATTGCCGCCATCCAGGCGCCGATCATCATGATGAGCCAGAAGCGGCAGGAAGCAAAAGACCGCCTGCGCTCGTTCAACGACTACCGGGTCAATTTGAAGGCCGAGCTGGAAGTGCGGCACCTGCACGAGAAGCTCGACTATCTGATCTCGCGCCAGTGGACGCGGCTGGCCGAAATGCAGCAGATGCAGCTCGATGCGATGCACGAGCTGACCGGCGCGAAGAAGCCGAAGCGGGCGCCGCGCGACGTGCGGAGGCGGGCTGTGAAGAGCGAGGTGGAGGGCGGCGCGAGCTAGCTCAATCATGTTTGTAGGCGCCGACAACCCACCCAGCGCAACGTCCAGATGCTGATCCACTGCAGCCTTACACCGATGGCGGCGGACGCGAAGACGAAGCTGCGGAGCAGTCGTGAGGGCCGCTTGCTCCGTTGCGGGCGGAACCGGCGGGCTCGTGATCGGTTGCCCGGTGACGGCAATTATGCTATAAATCTATGCATGGTGCTGATTTGCGCCAGCGACCCGCCGCCGAGGCGGGTTTTTCGTTTCAGGCTTGCAGGCCTTCGCGACTACCACCGCACGCATCCGAGACCCGCCAAGCCATTACGACTGATTGCTCCGAAAACCGGCTCGGATTGCCCTATGGCAGGCAGTGGTTCGCGCCAATAGAATGGCGCTTCGTTGAAGGGGGCGGCAGATGGGCCTGACGTGTAGCTTGCATCGTGCGTCAGAGGCTGAGATCAGGCGATTGCTTGCGGAGCCAGATGCGATGGCCGGCTTCCTTTACCCTGAAGACGGCTCGACGCTGCGGGTGAGAAAGGTCTGGCCGAGAGGGGTGCTCGGCTGGCTATTGCGTCTGACGCCAATCACGATCGAAGAAGTGGTTCCCGACTCCAACGGCGGCGCGGCGATCCAGCCGCCCGATCCGGATCGGAGTATCGACATCGACCGGGGCTGGCATGGCCTGCACTTTCTCTTCACCGGCACCGCCGACGAAGGCGACGAGCCCGCCTGCTACTTCGTGCGGGGTGGCCAGGATCTCGACGATGAGGGCCACGCGCGAGCGCTACGACCCGATCAGGTTCGCCGCTTCGCGGTGTATCTCGATACGCTCACACCTGCCGAGCTCGCCCGCCGTTACGATCCTGCGCGGATGACGGAGCTCGATATCTACCCCGGTGTGATCTGGAACCGACCTTTCGCCCCAGACGGATCACCCCTCGGCTGGCTGACTGGCTGTTACGCCGAAGTGCAGCAATTCGTGAAGAAGGTGGCGGCTTCTGGTGAGGGGCTCATCATCAACATTTCGTAGCGTGGTTCGCGCAAGCTGCTCCGGTTGGAAGCGGGGTCAATTCAGACCGCAGCACGATATCACGCCGAGCGTAGATTTGGCGCACCGACTGGATTCGAACCTGTGACCACTGCGCGAGGAGGCAGCGCACCTCCAATTGCCCGTTGAAGCCCGCCGCCGCTTCCGCTAAGAAGCCGTGGCTGGCCGGTTCACCGGCTGGTTCGTTTTCAAGATCGCCGATCCTGAAGGCACCCGTAGCTCAGCTGGATAGAGCGCTGCCCTCCGAAGGCAGAGGTCACAGGTTCGAATCCTGTCGGGTGCGCCATCAAATATCTGAATTTGTTAGTCTATTACCCGGCACTGTGACGAACCTTTTTCGGCTGCGGCCCTTGGGGTAACACCTGGGTAACAGCAAAAGCCGCGCTCCGGCAGTAATGCCTTGTAATTTCCACGTCGGGTTCCACAATTCCAACGTGAAACACTCGCCACCACAGTGCGGGCCTGGGTCTTAGAATTGGGTCAGGTTCGAGCTGAATTCCTAGGTCTCATTAAACGCCTTGAGACCGTCGCAGGTAACCAACAGGGCGTGGGAAGCAGGTCGCGTAAGGCTCTTGGGCACTGAGAACAACGGTCCGGAGATTAGTTTCGGTGTCCGCTTCCTTGGAAGCTGCCCGGAGCTATGTCCACTTGCGGCGCATTGCCGCCCGGCAGCATTGGGCCGGCAGCGGACTGGCGGCCTTTAGCGTCACGTAGCAATTAGCGGACCTTCAAGCCGATAGGGCCAAGTCTTAGATTGGCCCGAACCGGTCATTCAAACCCGGTCCTAGACAGGCTCTCTTCCCTGGTGGATCATGCGTGGGTAGGCAAGCCAGGGGCGCCGCCATGGACGTCGGAGGTTGGCTGCGGAGGCTTGGCCTCGAACAGTATGAGGCCTCCTTCCGCGAGAATAAGATCGACGACACGGTCCTGCCGAGGTTGACGGCCGAGGACTTGAAGGATCTTGGTGTCGGATTTGTCGGAGATCGTCGTAAGCTGCTCGACGCCATCGCAGCCTTGCGCGCTCAAGTAGGCGCACCAACACCGCTGTTATCCGATGCGCCTCTGGCAATCGACAACGCCGCGAAGGACCCCGCCGAGCGCCGCCAGGTCACCGTGATGTTCTCGGACCTTGTCGGCTCGACAGCACTCTCCGCGCGAATGGACCCTGAGGATTTGCGTGAGGTGATTGCGGCCTATCAGAAGTGCGTTGCCGAGGCCGTGCGTCGCTTCGGCGGGTTTGTGGCTAAATACATGGGCGACGGCGTGCTGGTGTATTTTGGCTATCCGAAGGCGCATGAGGACGACGCAGAGCGAGCCGTGCGCGCGGGGCTGGCGGTCGTTGATTCGATCGCAAGGCTCGCGACCCCGGCACAAGCGGCGCTGGCGATACGTGTCGGCATCGCAACGGGGCTGGTGGTGGTGGGCGATCTCATCGGCGAAGGAGCGGCGCAGGAGGAAGCGGTGGTCGGCGAGTCGCCGAACCTAGCGGCGCGGTTGCAAGCATTGGCGGCGCCCGGCCAGATCGTGATCCCGCTCGCCACACGCCGACTGCTCGGCGGGCTGTTCGAGCTCGTAGACCTGGGTCTGCACGACCTGAAAGGGTTCGACGCCCCGATCCGCGCCTGGCGCGTGCTTCGCGAGAGTGCCGCCGAGACCCGGTTCGAAGCGCGCGCGACGAGCGGCCTCGCCCCAACAGTTGGGCGCGAGCACGAGTTTGCTCTGCTCGCGGAGCTCTGGAGCAAGGCCGCGTCCGGCGAGGGGCAGGTGGTCCTGCTCTCCGGCGAGCCCGGCATCGGCAAGTCGCACCTGATTCAGGCGCTCCGCGAGCGCCTGCGGGACCGACCGCATATCCGCATCCGCTGCCAGTGCTCGCCGTTCCACGCAAATAGCGCCCTTCGCCCGTCGATTATCCAGCTCACCCGCGCGGCTGGCTTCCATCCAGACGATTCGCCGAGCGTAAAACTCGACAAGCTAGAGAGCCTCTTGGCGCGGTCCACAGACAAGGTCCGGGACGTCGCCCCTTTGTTGGCGGCGTTTCTGTCGCTCCCGGTAGGCAGTCGCTACGCACCCCTGAACCTCAGCCCTCAGCGCCAGAAGGAGCTGACCCTCGAGGCTCTGGTCCGGCAGCTTATTGGCCTAGCGGACCACCAGCCCGTGCTGATGGTTTTCGAGGATATCCACTGGATTGATCCAACTTCGCTAGAGCTTCTCGACCGATTGGTCCAGCAGATCCCCCGCCTTGCAGTATTGGCGATCTTCAGTTTCCGCCCTGAGTTCAAGCCGCGGTGGATCGGCCACCCGCGGGTCACCTCGCTCACGCTGAACCGCTTAAGCCGCCGGCAGGGCGCGACCCTGGTGGAGCGGTTGACCGGGGGCAAGGCGCTGCCGGGCGGGTTGCTCGAGCTGATGGTGGCCAAGACAGACGGCGTGCCCCTGTTCCTCGAGGAGGTGACCAAGGCCGTAATTGAATCTGACGTGCTGACCGATGAAGGCGACCGCTACGCACTCTCGGGCCCGCTGCCACCGTTGGCGATCCCTGCAACCCTGCAGGATTCTCTGCTGGCGCGGCTCGATCGGCTAATGACGCCAGCGCGGGAGGTCGCGCAGATTGGCGCCGCCATCGGCCGCGAATTCTCTTATGAGCTGCTGGCGGCGGTCGCGCAGCGCGAGGAACGGGAACTGCAGGGCGCCCTCGACCAACTAATCAGCGCCGAACTCGTGATCGCGCGCGGTCGGCCGCCGCACGGGACGTGCATCTTCAAGCACGCATTGGTGGGAGATGCCGCGTATGCCACCTTGCTGCGTAGTCGCCGCCAGCAGCTGCATACCCGGATCGCCCACGCGCTCGAGCAGCATTTCGGCGAGGTCGTCGAACACGAGCCCGAGATCGTGGCTCAGCACTATACGGCTGCAGGCCTCCCTCTTCAGGCCATCAGCTATTGGCAGCGCGCGGGAGAGAGCGCCAACGACCGTTCGGCCAACGATGAGGCCCAGAGCCATCTGCAGAAAGCGCTGAACTTAATCGAAACGCTCCCCGCGGGCCCGGAGCGCCAGCGGCGCGAGCTCGCAGCGCTAACGGTGCTGGGCCGCGTGCTCACCGCCAAGAATGGCTACGCAAATGCCGAGGTCGAGCCGGTCTATTCTCGCGCGCGCCGCCTTTGCGAGGTGATGCCAGAAGATGCGGATGTCTTCCCGGTTCTGCTCGGCCTGGCCATCTACTCGGCCACGCGCGCCGAACTCACGTCGGCGCACGAGCTGAGTGGACGGCTTCTCGACCTTGCCCTGCAGAGTAACGATCCCGTGCGGGTGGTCGAGGCCCATTATGCTCGGGGAATCAGCTTTTCTTGGCGCGGCGACTTCAGGGAGGCACGGAAACATTTAGAGCTGGCCTCCGAAGCGTATCGCCCGCAGCGACATCGAGCTCATCTCGCCCTCTACGGCCAGGACCCCGGACCGATTTGCCTATGTCGTGGGTCAGCGGTGCTTTGGCACCTCGGCTACCCCGACCAGGCGCTGACCCGGATGGAAGACGCCCTTGTCTTGGCCGAGCGATTGGCGCACCCCTTCAGCCGCGCTTATGTGCTGATATGGGCAGCGTGGTTACGACTATTCCGACGCGAGGTGGCCGAAGCCGAGGAGCGGATCGACCGTGCGCTCACTTTCGCGACCGAGCAGGCGTATCCCTTCTGGGTTGCCATGGCCGCCCAGCAGAAGGGATGGCTCTCGGCGAAGCAGGGCCAGAAGGAGCGAGCGATCGCCCAAATTGAGGATGGCCTGGCCCGGATGCAGGCCGTCGGAACGCAAGTGACGCAGGCGTACACGATGGGATTCCTCGGGGAGGTGCTCGGGAGTGTCAATCGCGCGTCGGACGGCGTGCGCCTGATCGATCGGGCTCTCGACCAGGTGAACCGGACCCGCGAGCTGTGGTGCGATGCCGAATTGCTGCGGCTCCGAGGTGCTATATTGGCTGCCGCGGAACCAAGCGATTGCCACGAGGCTGAAATCTCGTTCCGCCAAGCGATCGAACGGTCTCGTGAGCAAGGTGCCAAATCCTGGGAGCTCCGCGCCGCCACATCGCTTGCGCGCCTTTTGGCCGAACAGGGCAAGCGCGCCGAGGCGCACGACCTGCTCGCGCCTACCTACGGCTGGTTCACCGAGGGCTTCGACACGCTCGATTTGAAAGAGGCTAAGGCCTTGCTCGACAAACTGGGGGGATGACGCACATGCTAGCCATGCAATGTCCGGTCCTGGCGCGACCACGACCTCCAGCGTGGTCAACCGCAATGTCTGCTTCCAGTCGGAGGCAAAGTTCGCCTTTATGGCCGACATGTGGCGCGAAGCTTACTTTCGCGAAGGTCAACATCTGGCCCTACGCGGGCGTTAAGGCGCCTAACCGCAAGCGCGGCCGTCGAAGCGGGAGCGATGCTCTGATCGTGTCGCTTAGTTAGCGGTCCACTCCTGGCAACTGCGAGTTTGGAGGGTTCGCGAAATAGGCACTGGACGAAGCCCCTCTGAGTCGTAAACGTTTTGTCGGGCAAATACCTCGGTTCTCGGAGCTGAGATGACCAATTCTGCCGACCAGAAGGTTGAAAGGCGTCTCGCAGCGATTCTCGCAGCAGACGTGGTCGGCTACTCGAGTCTGATGGGCCGGGACGACGAGGGCACCCTCGCCAGGATAAAAAGTCTTCCGAGGCGGCGCTTCACGGTAGGTTCTCCTATCGGAGAGGGAGATTATCGGCCATTCCTCACAGAAGCGACAGCGATAAGAACGCCCGCAACTTCGGCTATTGATGCTGTGGACGGCTTTCCCGCAGCCGTTCAGCCTGTTGATTTCATCATGGCAACGCTCCGATGATAGTGAGGCTGATCTCCAAGTCGGCCATTTTGCCAATGTCCACAAACGGCACAACCGCGGCTGTCAGCGTGGTCGATTGGAGCGTCGGCTTTCAGGAAGTGGCCAAACTGCTCCCAGCGTCCGAGATCAGGCGCAAAGCTGACATTCGCATCGCAATTGGCGCGAGCAACTTTTGGTCGAAGCCGACGTAAGTGCACCTTGGTGATACCCCGGTGTTACCCGAACGTAGATAGCTGCGATCTTTCTCGATACGGATTTTCTGTAACGTACTGATTGACGAATTAAAATGCCGTACTCGCAAATTCGTGCACGGCGATTTCCACTGCCTTCCGTAGGCAGAGGTCGTCTTTTTGACGCCTCCCGGCTCAGGGGGAGCGTCTTCTGAAATGTCGGATTTTGGGCCGGTTCCGGGCGGGCAGCTTCACGGTGCGAATCGTGAATAGCGGACATTCAGAGAGACGCGGGCAACGTCGTGATCTGGACCCTCAGCGGTCATGAGCCCGATAGACGCAGGCACGAGGTGGCAATACAATCCGGCTGACCATTTCTCTGAAGGTCGCTGGATTCCATGGCCGAAGAGCGCACCCATCGCCGCCTCGCCGCCATCCTGGCTGCCGATGTGGTCGGCTACAGCCGGCTCATGGAGCAGGACGAGGCGGGCACGCTGGCCGCGCTGAAGGTGCGGCGCAAGACCATACTGGCGCCGTTGGTCGCCGAGCACGAGGGCCGTATCGTCAAGGTGATGGGCGACGGCGTTCTGATGGAGTTCGCCAGCGCGGTTAATGCGGTTACCTGTGCGGTCGAGTTGCAGAAGCGGATGGCAGCGGCCAATGAAGGACTGGCGGAGGATCGCCGCGTCGTCCTGCGCATCGGCGTCAACCTGGGCGACGTGATTGTCGAAGGAAATGACCTTTATGGCGACGGCGTCAACATCGCCGCTCGCTTGGAAGCCATCGCCGAGCCAGGTGACATTCTGGTGTCCGGTACCGCCTATGACCACATCAAGAACAACATCAAAGTGAGGTTCAATGATCTTGGCACCCAATCATTGAAGAACATCACCGTGCCAGTTCGTGTCTATCGCGTTTATCCGCTGTCATCCGCCACACGGGAAAACTCCGGGCGGGAGCAGAGACCATTGCCGATACCGGATAAACCCTCGATTGCCGTGCTGCCCTTCACCAGCATGAGCAATAATCCGGAGCAAGAAGCCTTCGCTGATGGGCTGGTGGAAGACCTGATCACCGATCTCTCCCGCAACGCTGAATTGTTCGTCATCGCCCGCAACTCGACCTTTGCCTATAAGGGCCGATCCGTCGATGCCCGCATGATCGCCCGCGATCTCGGCGTGCGCTATTTGTTGGAGGGCAGCGCACGCAGGGCCAAGGGTCGCGTGCGCATCAACGTGCAACTCATCGACGCGATCGGCGGCGGGCATTTGTGGGCAGAGCGCTTCGACCGTAGCCTGGAGGACGTCTTCGCGGTACAGGACGAGGTCACCGGCAAGATCGTCGAGGCACTCATCGGTCGGTTGAAAGCGGCCCCGCCCAGCCGAAAGCGGCCGGCGAGCCTGGAGGCCTATGATCTTTGCGTGCGCGCCCGGCGGCTGAGCGGAATATCGCGGCAGGCGGCGCATGAGGCACGCGTGCTTCTGGAGCGGGCGATTTCGCTTGATCCCGAATATGCGGAGGCTCATCGCTGGCTCGCCTACATTCTGTGGGAAAGCTGGTCGAACTGGGGGACGCCGATGGAGCCGGACCGCCGCGTGGCCGTGGAGTTGGCGCAACGCGCCGTGCGGCTCGACCCGAACGACGCAGGCAATCATTGGGTTCTCGCCCATGTGTTGGCGTACGAACGGCGCTGGACGGAATCCGATGCGGAATTCGCGGTTGCAATCGAATTGGATCCAAATCATGCCGACGCCTGGGCGGTTCGTACAGAAGTCACCGCGCTGGGCGGCCAAGCGGAGGTCGCCATCGAGCAGGCCCAACGGGCGCTCCGCCTGAACCCGTATCCCATGGCCTTATATTATTGGGCGTTGGGGCTGGCCCAGTATGCGGCGCGCCACTACGAAGCCGCCGTCGAGACGCTGCGCAAGGACATCGTATATCGGAGCGGCTCCCGGCGCATCCTGGCCGCCAGCCTGGCTCAGCTCGGGCGAATGGAAGAGGCCCGCCAGGAGGGAGCGCTGTTCATGGCGAGCAATCCGTTGTTCACTATCAGCCACTGGATCGCCACGCAACCGATCCGCGATGATGCGGTGGGCGAACATTTTGCCGAGGGATATCGCAAGGCTGGGCTGCCAGATTGACGATTGATCACTCGGCTCCGGCCAACGACGTCCGTTCCTGTGCAGGTTTTCGGACGCCGCAATTCCGAGACCATCCATGCGCTCGGACGGCCGGCGTCCGAAAAGCGCCAGGGCACGAAATCGCGGGGTGTGGGGCACCGACGGTGGAGCGGGCGCTATGGGGATTTGGGATTTGGCCGCGGCGTGAGTGTCGGGGACGTTGAAGCGAGGCCGCCGATCCGATCGCTTTACTTCGAAGCGTGGGGGTGCGCGCCGGGGTGAACAAGCCGATTAAGTTCATCGGGCGCCGGCCCATCGCCTTCGGCAACTCGGACGGCGATCTGTCTGCTTTCAGGAAGCGACAAAGCTGATCTCTACGGCCGACATGCGGCGCGTACCTGTCCGGCTCCTCGTTGGTCGCAAGGAGCCGGCGTGGTCAAATTTCTGTCCCTTCCGCCAAAGTGAGTGCATCCTCGACGTCGACGCCAAGATAGCGCACCGTGTTCTCGATCTTGGTGTGGCCGAGTAGGATTTGGACCGCGCGTAGGTTGCCGGTGGCTTTGTAAATGATGGACGCCTTGGTCCGCTGTAGCGAGTGCGTGCCGTATTCCTCCCGGCGCAGGCCGATGCCAGTCACCCACTCATCGACCAGTCGCGCATATTGCCGTGTGCTCAGATGATCGGCGTGATCGATGCGGCTCGGAAAGGCGTATTCGTCGATCGCGCCGCCGCGCCGATCAAGCCATGCCAGAAGGCTGGCACGCGCATCATCCATCAACTCGAATTGGACCGGCCGACCCGTCTTTTGCTGAACGACGATCGCCCGGGTCCGGATTTGGCTGCCGCTGACCAATTCGCCGATTTTGATCTTTACGATATCGCAGCCCCTCAGCTTGCTATCGATCGCCAGATCGAAAAGTGCTCGGTCACGGACGCGACGGTGCTGATTGAGGAAGAAGCGAACGGCCCACACCTGACGTGGCTTCAACGCTCGTTTGGCTCCGACCTTGCGGCCAGCATTCCAAGCTCGACGTTCCTGCGAACCCGGATCATATTGTGACATACCCATGATCATTCTCCTTGGCCGACATCGGCCAGGGAGATTTCCCCGCCTTGCACCTACCGTCTGTTGCGGTTTTGGGGCCGAGAGAGGACTGGCAGCTTCAAGACTCGAATCGTCAGAAGCGGACATTCAGCTTCTTGGGGGCATCGACGTGATCGACCCGAAGCCGACAGCGCCCCTGGCTCTTCCCGCATTGCTCTCGATCGCGCAATTGCACCTTGCGCGCCTATCCCGATTGTCGGATCAGAATTGAAGCCAGTTGCTAGTCGGGCAATCCTGCCAAGCGCATGCATTCGATGAGGTCGTCAGCCATCTTGGGGTCAACAAACATTGGATTCTTCCGCAGGGCACGCAGCGAGTAGCGCGGAATCAGGCGGAGCAGCTCGTCCACGTAATGCTTGGCTTCCTTGGGGCGACCTTGACGAGCATAGGAACACGCCAATGTCACTAGCGCGCCGAACAGAGCGGGGTCTTGTTGAAGCCCCTTCTTCGAAACGTCGATCGCTTTTTCATAATCGCCGAGGAAGAAATAAGCGTGTCCCATCGCGTCATATAGCCAGGTTCCGCGAGAATCGCGTGGGTTGCCGCGTTCCGCCCTTTGACAAGCAGCCAAGCCACCTTCCAAATCGCCACGAAACACCAGGGCATGCCCCAAGACCGCGTAGGCGTCGGCATAGTTCGAATTGAGCTCTATCGCCCGTTGGGCCACCCTGATGGCCTGCTCTGCCTCTCCGGTCACCGCCAGCACGAACGCCAGAGACTGATTGGCCTGCGGGTTTGTTGGCGCCAGGTGAACCGCCTTCTCCGCCCAGCGCCGGGCCTCTTCGAAGGCCAGGCGCGCCGGACGAATCCATCCGCGCAACCCGATGTGCACGTGGCATTGACCAAGCAAGGCGTGAGCATTGGCGAAATCGGGGTCGATCTCGATCGCTCTTCTGAGATCGGCAATCGCCGCATCCACATCCTGCTTCGTCATCCTGTGATAGGTGGCGATCGCCCGCAAATAGTGGTCCCATGCACCGAGATCGTCCGGCCGTTTTCCTCGCGCCCGCTCGATCTCAGCCAACGTGATTTCGGGTCCGACTACCGACGCGATGCTGGCCACGATGTCGTCCTGCAACTCGAAGAGATCATCCATCTTGCGGTCGTATCGCTGTGCCCATACATGGCGATCTGACTCCGCATCGATCAACTGAGCGTTGATTCGCACCCGGTCACCGGCCCGGCGCACACTGCCTTCGAGAATATACCGGACCCCGAGCTCCCGCCTAATCTTCTTCACGTCAACGGCCTTGCCCTTATAGGTAAAGGCGGAGTTGCGCGCGATAACAAACAACCATTCGAAACGCGAAAGTGCCGTCGTCAGATCTTCGGATATGCCATCCGAGAAATACTCTTGGGCATGATCATCGGACATGTTGTCGAACGGCAGGACGGCGATCGACGGTTTGGCCGGCAAGGGAATAGGGCCAGCCGGTTGGCTCGACACGCTCGCCGCAACCACTCGATACGTCCGTACGGGATCTGCGATATTTCTTACCTGGTGAGTTCCGAAGTCCTGGAACCCGGCGTCGAGTTTGCCTTTTACCTGGTCGAAGGCCATGCCGGAGATACAGATGCCGCCTGGGTCAGCCAGCTTTTCAAGTCGCGCCGCGACGTTGACGCCATCGCCATAGATGTCTTCGCCGTCGATGATTATATCGCCTACGTTCACACCAATCCGAAAGGAGATCGACGCGCTATCGGGCATTGCGAGATTTCGTTCGGCAACGCGGCGCTGAATGCAGACTGCACAGTCCACCGCATCGACCGCACTGGCGAACTCAATTAATGCTCCATCGCCCATGAGCTTCACCAGACGCCCTCGATACTCGGTGAGGATCGGGCTTATCAAGTTGCGGCGCAGTTCCTTGAGCGCACTCAGTGTTCCTGTCTCGTCCGCTCCCATGAGGCGGCTGTAGCCCACGACGTCAGCCGACATTATAGCAGCAAGACGCCGCTGAACGCGTTGCTTCGTCATTCCCTTCCGCCTCTGGCTAACGTGGTCGCAAGTGTATCGCCCACTGCCTTGGTGTGTCTACGAAGGCCTCGTTTCCCCAAATTCGACAGGCCACCGCGCGATGCGGCGACTGGCGCGGATCCGTCAATCGGGCATGGTCCCGCCGTGGAAGAAGGAGCGCGAGATGATCGCTGAGGTCGCTCATCGTAACCGGCGCCATGTCTGGAACTGCTTGCCCAAACAGGTACATGCCGGGTGCCTCGACTACGCCGCCGTCGTGACGTGTCCGGCCTTTGCGACGACTTTAGAGAACGGCAGGTTTGACAAATGCCATGGCGCCTCTCGAATGTCCGAGAAAGAGGCGCATAGCGGACCTGCCCGATGTTTCATGCGCTAACGCCTGAGATGCGAGCGCCGCCATTAACCATCGATTAACTATCCGGTCGCCTTTAATTCAATTCTGCAGCATACTGATTTGGGTAGCGAGGGTGCTCAAGGAGACTGGAACAAGAGGGTAATTCTCCGGTTCGCGCACCTGCCACTTTCACTCGCGACAGTCGAAATTGAAAAGGAAGCGACGGAACACCGTCGTCTCATGGGGAGGCGCCAGCATCATGTTTGATGAGGAGCGCCAGAATGAAGATCGAAGACGCAGTTACGGCGGTGACATCAGAAGCGAGCGCGCTCATGTCTTGCCTCGGCCAGCCCGTTGTCGCCTACCACGTCACGGAAATCATGAGAGAGGCGGACCTGGCACAGGCCCGCGAGATGCAGCTCGCGCTGATGCGACGAAGCATCGAGGCTCTTGTCGATGACGGCCTGGAAGGCGTCGCCGCCGAACATTTCGCATCCCAGTTCGACGGCCGCGTCGGCTTGACCTGGAGACTCCTGCACGCACCCGACGACGTGGCGCATTGATCAAGACCAGAGCGGTCTTGGTCAAGCTCTGGCAAGGTCAGCTTCGAGGCGCAGAGCGGAATATCGGCATCGCGCCGCGATGGTTGAGATTCAATCGCGGCTCAGTGCTCGCCGGAGAGCACCGAAGCGAATGCGATATTGCGCCGGCGTCACCCCGACCTTGCGGCGGAAGAGACGCCCGAAAAAACTCGCATCCTCGTAGCCGACTTCATTCGCCACCGCTTCGACCGGGAGATCGCCCGTCTCCAGCATCTGCTTGGCCTGCTCGAGCCTGAGCGCGTGGATGTAGTCGATCGCCTTCATGTCCGTAGCCCTGGCGAAGCGGCGCACGAAGGAGCGCTCGGACAAGCCTGACAACTTTGTCATGGCGGCGACGGGCGAGGAGGTCCGGTAGTTGAGCTCCGCCCATCTCTGGCACCGGTTGATCACCGCGTCGCTGGTCTGGCGAAAGCGCATGAGCGCGGCGAAGGGCTGCTGGCCCATGTCGTGCCACTGCAGCATGTAAACCTTGGCGACCTCCATCGCCTCCTTGAGGCCGACAAAGCGCGCGATGAGATAGAGGGCGAGATCCTGCCAGCTCGAGCCGCCCCCGGCCATGATCACCCGTTGCGCCTCGCCGCTCAGCACAAGCGACTGGTCCGGCTTCACCTTCACGCCGGGATAGTTGTTCGTGAGCGTCTCGACATAGCCCCAGTGAATGGTGGCCTCGCGATTGTCGAGCAGCCCGGCCTCGCCGAGCAGCACCGCGCCCGAGCATGCGCTGGCCAGCATGGCGCCGTCGTCATGCGCACGCTTCAGCCAGGCGGCTTCGGCGTCATACTGCCCGGCGACGTTTTCGCCCGGATTGACGAAGAAATCGGGGATGCAGACGATATCGGGGCGAGGGCAATCGGAAAGCGCGTGGTCCGGGCGCACCCAGACGCCGTTTGCGGCGCGAAACGCGCTGCCGTCCCCGGCAACCACATAGGGCCGCATGCGCGGCGTGCCCGCGGCTCCGCTGGTGATGAATAGGAAATCCCTGCCGGGCGAGGAAAACAGGTCGAACATGCCGTAGATCGTGGACGCGGTAGCCTCCGGAGCCGCAAGGATCGCCACATTCAATGGGTCGGCCTGTTCGACCATGGCAGAAATGACCGTCTTCCAGCATTTTCGACTTTAGTGGCCGTGCCCGCGCCGCGCTAGCGTGCGTGAAACGAGGAGACCGCCACATGACCGCCACCGCTACCCTTGCACAATCGAGCATCGAAAGCTTCCGTTCCATCATGCGCGGCGAGGTGCTGGAGCCGTCGAACCCATCCTACGACGCGACGCGAATCGTCTGGAACGGCATGATCGACCGCCGTCCCGCCCTCATCGCGCGCTGCCGGAGTGCTGCCGATGTCGAGGCGTCGGTGAATTTCGCGCGCGAAAACGGGCTGGCGATCGCGATCCGCTCGGGCGGCCACAATGTTGCAGGGTACGCCGTCTGCGACGGTGGGCTGATGATCGACATGTCGCTGATGAAGGGCGTGTGGGTCGCGCCCGGCCTCGACCGTGCCTTCGTCGAGGGCGGCGCCACCTGGGCCGATGTCGATGCGGCCACCACCCCGCTTGGCCGCGCCACGCCGGGCGGTCTCATCTCGGCGACGGGCGTTGCCGGCCTGACGCTTTCTGGCGGCATCGGCTGGCTGCGCGGCAGCCACGGTCTCAGCGTCGACAATCTGCTGGCCGCCGATCTTGTGACCGCTGATGGCTGCCTCATCCATGCCGACGCGACGCAGAACCCGGATCTCTTCTGGGCGCTGCGCGGCGGCGGCGGCAATTTCGGCGTGGTGACGAGCTTCGAGTTCAAGCTGCACCCGATCGAGCCGGAGCTGATGTTGTGCGGTCCGACCTATCCCGAAGAGCGCGCCAACGAGATCATTCCGCTCTGGCTCGACTTCATGCAGACCGCACCCGATCGCCTGAGCGGCCTGGCGGAATTCTCCACGCTGCCGGACGATCCCTCGATCCCCGAGCATGCAAGGGGCCGGCGCGTCCTGGCGCTCGCGCATGTCTATGACGGACCGGCCGACGAGGGCGAGCGGGTCGTGGCGCCGTTGCGCAGTTTTGGGGAACCGCTCGTCGATTTCAGCGGCCGCATGCCATATCGCACTATCCAGTCGCTCTATGACGGCCTGTTCCCGAAAGGCCGCGACCGCTGCTACTGGAAATCCACCTACCTCTCGCGCCTCGACGACGAGGTCATCGGGGAGATCACCGCGCGGATGGCGAAGCGGCCCTCCGAAATGACCTTCGCCTCGATCTGGAAGTTCGGCGGTTTCGTCCAGCGCGTTGCAGCCGATGAGACTGCCTTCGGCGACCGCTCCATGCCCTTCATGCTCAGCCTCGACGCCATTTGGCCAGGCGCTGACGAGGACGATGCGAACATCGGCTGGGTTCGCAGCTTCTGGCAGGACATGCAGCGCTACTCGACCGGCCGCCTCTATCTGAACTTCCCCGGCCATGGCGAAGGAGCGGATCTCGTGCGCGACGCCTTGGGAGCCGAGGCCTATGCGAGGCTCGCCAAGATCAAGCACAGATACGATCCGGACAATCTGTTCCGCCTCAACCAGAACATCCTGCCAATGCCCTGACGCACAATCCAAATCGGGCGTACGGTGGCTACTCTCATTTCGGCCATGGTGGTTTTGATCGCGCTGAGTCGCGAGCGACGACCAGCGTGGTCGCCACGATGTCCTCTGTGGATGGCTCCCACATTGCAAGAGGTAATTCGTTGTTCTGGCGCATTGGTCGGGTGCAGTCTTCTGTCCGGCCTGTTCATGCAGCCGTTTGAAGCTGCTGGCCCTGATGGGGTCGGCGAACAAGGTCCCAAACGCATCAAGTAAAGTCCAATCTCATCCGAGCTCATGGATCGCTACGCCCGGCACAACAGTCTTGGCGATCTCGCACAGGTGCTGATGATGCGTGAGGTAGATGACCTGACCGGCACTCGCCATCTCTCCAAACAACCGGAAAACCTCCTCTGACCGGACATGGTCGAAGGTTTCCATGATATCATCGGCGATGAAGGGCACCGAGGGTCGAAGCTGGGCGAACTCGTAGTATCCCGCAAGCCTGAGCGCCAGGTAGAGCTGAAAACGCGCCCCCTTTGACAGCGCGTCGGCGACCTTGGATTGCCCGTCGCGTTGCAACGCGATGAGCACTTCCCCACCCTTCACCGGCTGAGTTGTCAGGCCGGAGTACTGGCCACGCGTCATGAGTGCGAATGCGTCTGATGCCCGCTCCATCATTCCGGAGCGATGACGCTCGCGGTAGACGCAAAGAGCATTTCCAGCCGACATTATTCCCAATTTCAGCTCGATATAACGGACGGCCTTTTCTTCGATTTCGAGAAGTACGGTGCGCCGTTCGGCATCTATGCGGGCAACAGCGCTGTCGCCGCCAATGGCGTCCAGCTTATCGGTCGCGCGCGTCTGCCGAATGAGCTGATGCTGTATCGCCTCGTCAGAAGCGCGAAGCCTTTGCTCGGCTTCGGCCTTCTCAATTGCGAGACTGTCGAGATCGACGGCATCCAATATCGAACGCGCCTGCTCGAACCCTTCTACCGCGAGCTCGGACGACACCTGCTCCTCAAGTTCGGCCACGGCTGTGCGCAGGCGATCCCTGTCGCGCAGCAGTTCGTCGCGTTGCACGACTTCGGACAGCGTGGCCACACCAAAGACGCTCAGGACCTCGTTCTTGCGGCGCTCATGTGCCGAAATCTCAGCATCGAGGATCTCACGCCCATTCTGCAGTCGCTGCAGGTCATTGAAGAGGCTTGCCTTGGCCTCGCGCGTACGCTCGGCGCGCTCCAGGCGCTCGGCAAGCCGAATCGCAAGCTGTTCCGGTTCGTCGTCATCGGCCGCCTCGCCCGCTTCGGCTGCAACAGCGGTAACCTCGACCAGGAAATTGTCCCTGTCGGCCTCCATCTTCTCGATACGGAGTCGCATGGCGTCCCGGTCTTGAAGACATTTGGACAGTTCAGCCAATTGATCGAGGACACCGCCGACGCCGGGCGCCGAGATGCCGCTCTCGAGCCAGGTGCCCTTGAGCGCTTCGGCAACGCCGGCCAGCCATTCATCCTCACGCTGCTCTGCGACTTCGATGGCTCGGCGCCTGGCGGCCAGATCCTCTTGCCTTGTGCTAACGGTCTTGAGCGCCTCGGTGCGCTCAGCGTCCACCTTGAATTGCCTGTCAAGGAACAGCTCTGCCACGGCCATGACCGTCTCCAGGCTGTCACCAGGATCCGAACCGACGCCGACGCTCGCCAGCGCATCGCTTAGCTTCAGGCGTATTCGGCCTTCCTCATCAACCGCCTGCTCGGCCTTCTTGCGGGAAAGCTCGATCTCCTCCCAGGCCGCGAGCGCATCGATTCGGGCAGCAATGCGATCCTCGATCAGTTCGATCAGCTGTTGGGGGGATGTTTCCGGGACTTTTCCAAGCAGGTCTCTGGCGACTGCAAGAATTTCCGAGAGCATAGCCTCCCGATCTGAGCTGTTGCGTTCAAGTTGATCGCGCGCATACGCGATGGTGGCCACGGTTTCTGCGAGGTTGCGGTTCGTGCTGCGAATCTCAACGAGCTCCCGGGCGTTAGCCAGTCGGCCTGCTCCGACACTGTCGTCTCGACCCAGTGCTGCCGCGAAATCATCCGCCGTTTCGCCAGTCAGGTCATCGCGATGCCTTGCCCAGGCCTCGTCCCGGGCGCGCCGAATGGCGTGCGCCGCATCGTCGTCGGTGACATCCACCGAGGCACGAAGGGCATCCAGCCGCGCTGAAAGCAAATCGTGATTGCCCTGGTGCTCGGCAAGACGTTCGGAAAGGACGCCCCTGCTCTTCCCTAGCACTGCGGCCAGCGCCTTCCATGCGCCAAGCTGTCCAGCATTCGGAATGGCGACCCTGGCCAGGGCCTGAGCATCTCCCGACCAGGGATGCAAACGCGCGATCGCGGCCTCCCACCGGATTGCACCAGCATCCGTGACCTCGCGTGCCGCCTTGATTTCCCCTATGTGTCCGCCGGCCCTTGCCGTCGACAAAGCCGAAAGCAGCCTTGCCCTGGCAGGCTCGGGTACGGCCCGTTCTTCGCCGACCCGCTCGCGTGCCGCCTGAAGCGCATCAGCCGCCGCCGCGGCCTCCTCGCGCGCAACGCGCACGCTGGTAACGATCCCGGATCGCTGCTCGACCATGGTGCGCACAGCGCCAATGGTCGCAGCGGGCAAGAGCAGATTGGCAGGGTGTGGTTCGGACGACCTTCCAAGAGCGGCAAGGCAGGTCGCCACGGCATTGTCGAGGATTTGCAGCTCCGTCCTGCGACTTGGCAGGTCGAGGCCGGCCGAGACGTGGCGCACCTTGCGGTCGGCCAGGCCGCGAACCCGTTCGGAGATCGCAAGGATCACTGCGTCCACATCGACCGAGGCGATTTTCGTCGTCACCCGCTCGAGCTCGTCCACACTCGCGGATAGCCGCGCTCTCAGACTGGCGTCGGTCTCAATCATGTCGGCGACGCTGCCGGTCCAGGTCCGTGACGGTGAAGCGATCTCAGGCAACACGGCTAGTTGGGCTTCCTTGCGTCGGATATCGGCAAGGATTGGGATAGCGCGAAGATACTTCGCGATGGTATCGAGCCGAGCCGAAAGCACCGACCGTTCGGCGATGCTGCGGTCGTATTTTTCTGTCGCGTCCAGGCGCTCTGTCTCGAGAGTTTCGAACGTCGACGCCAAGGTGTCGATCGCCTCCCTCCCGGACTTCAGTTCCGCAAGCCGCTTCTTGAGCAGCGCGAGCTCGGTTCCGTGTGCCTGCTTGCGATGGAGCCTGTCCGCTTCGGCCTCCAGCACGCTCAATGTGTCACTTGCGTGCCCGAGTCCGGCGCTGGCCGTGAACAGCAGCTTGCCCAGGTCGCCGCGCGATTCCAGGATTGATTTTCCACCTGCTTCCAGCGTTTCGTCGTCTAACGAGAACATGGTCTCGTATGCGTCGCGAGACAGCCCGGCGAGATGCGCTGATATCGCCATCTCGCTGACCGGTTGGCCAGTCGCATTCAGCAATGAGTTGGTGCGCTGCTTCGTGCGCGTGAACGTGTGCTCCGCGCCGCCGAGTTCCAGCACACCGCCGATGCGCATCGCGCTGTACTCGTGCAGGAAATTGTAGCGGCTGCGTTCCTCGATACCGAACAGCAGGTCGAGATAGCCGGAAAGCGCCGTCGACTTGCCGGCTTCGTTCAAGCCGAAAACAATATGCAGGTCCGGTCCGGATTCCGGTTTTGGCCCGAAGTCGATCGTCCTGTCGGTGAACTTGCCATAACGGATGAGATCAAGTCGCCGGAGCCTCATTGTGACCCACCGGCCTTGAGGCGGGCGGTGACCAAGTCAGTGCCGTTGGTAAGCACTCTGTCGAGGAACAACTCCAGCTCAGCCTCATCCTTGCCGGCGAAATCGCGCCCGTCAGGCGGAAGATCCGCGACCATCTTCTGGACCAACGCCCTCGCCTCGGCACGGAAAGCTTCCGAGCTGGCATCGGCGCGCATGGATTGAGCGAGTTCGAAAACCGGATCAGCGGCGCCCTCGAATGTTTCGGCCGCGGATGGAGAGACGTTGAGCTCGAGCTTCTCCACCCAGGTGTCTCCCGTTTGTTCCGCGACTTGCTCGGCTTCTGCGAGCAGCAGGTCGCGGTCACGGATCAGCGCCCAGGTTAAAGGTGAGGCCCCGGTCAGGCCGAGACGGACCACAACATGACGGGATCTGACGGAGGCACGCACATCTTCGAGTGCGGAGCGGACTCGCCCGACGACTTCGGACCACTCCACCGTTTCGGTCAGGTCGACGTTCACCCGCTCGAATTGCGCGATACTGGTCAGCCTTTCCTCGATCTCGACGGTGCGGTCGTCTCGTATCGTCACCAGGGTGACGGATTTCTCTCCGGCCTCGTTGATGTCCCTGCCCTGCGGAATTCCTGGCATCACCACGGTGCTCGCCCCGGGATGGACTTGGCGGACATGGATGTGACCGAGCGCCCAATAGTCAAAACCGTGGAGGTGCAGGTCAGCGACGCTGCAGGGAGCATAGACGTCGTGGCCGGGTGATCCGGCCAGGCTCGTATGCATGATGCCGACATTGACTGCGCCTTCACGCGGAGCTGAATACTTGGGAAGCAGACTGTCTGGCGCCTTAGGGCTCGCGAAGCTCAAGCCATGGAACATGACGTCGAGCCCGCCGGCTGTCTGCAGCACTGACTGGGGACGGCCGCCGAAGATCGTGACCGTGTCCGGGAACACGAGCTGTTTCGATATCCGCGATAGGGCGTCATGATTGCCACGGATCTTGAAGACCCTGATGCCGGCCTGGTGAAGTCGTGTCATTTGCGATGCCAGGAATCTCGCCGTTTTCATCGACGTCTGATCGCCATCGTAGAGATCGCCGGCAATGACCAGGGCATCGACGCCTTCCGCAAGGCAGAGATCCACGATCGAGACAAACGCCTGACGGCTGGCGTCTCCTACGAGTTCAGCAAGGTCGGGGTTTCGCATCGCCAGCGAACGCAATGGCGAGTCGAGGTGGATGTCAGCGGTGTGGACGAATCGAAATGCCATTGAGCGGTCTCCGGCCACAAACATACCGGGGTTTGACTGCGGCTCGGTAGGAACAATATCATGATAGCCGATGCTGACGCCCGAGGTGGTTGCAATTGAGCAAACTGAGTGCGATGTGTCGGGGCGTTCCATATCGCGTTGAGAAACCCAACACCTTTCTAGACCCGCCTCTGTTACGCATATGACTGAATGACCGAAATTGGGAAAGCAGACTGGCCGCTCCTGGCATCCGAAGAGCGACAGCAGACATTCGACCAGGTGGGATTGAAGTCTCCAACTGACCCAAGTCGGACTTTGCGCGCGCTGGTTACCTCACCCGCCGCTATTGGGGACGTGCGAGGAACGCACGAGATTCATTCCGGCAGTCCGGCCTTTCGCAATGCCTGAACGAACGCATCCATCAACTGCGGGCGCGCCAACGCCATCCGCGCGAAACCGCTGACCGTGAAACCTGGGGTAATCTCCAACAGCCGTCGCGCCGCCGCGCGCGCCGCCTCAAGCCGGTCGAGATTGGCATAGCTGGCCACGAGGGTGGCATGAAGCAGGCTGAAGCCGGGGTTCGCCTGGATCGCCTGGGTCGAATAGGTGACCGCTTCCTCGTGGCGGCCGGTGAACAGGCAAACGAAGGCCAGCGCGAGGTAGGCGTGGTAGTTCAACGGACTGAACGGGCTCAGGCGCAGAGCCTTCCGGGCATGCTCGCTGGCTCGCTCGTAGCGGTCGCTGATCGAGCCCACCAAGGCGCTGAAACCGAAGGCAAGAGCCGAGTTGCCGTTCATGTCCAGCGCGCGGTCGAGCGCGCCGATGGCGCTTTCATAGTCGTGGGTAATGATCGCCTGGACGAAGGCGCCGATGCTCAGCGCCTGCGGGTCGTCCGTGCCGATGCTCAGCGCGATGCGGGCGTGGTCTAGCGCGGCAGCCCTGTCCTCGGGATGAAATCCGCCGCGAAAGAAGCGCTGCTCATGACACCAGGCGGCATGGGCGTGGGCGACGGCGTAGTTCGGGTCCAGCCGCAGGGCCTCCTTGAGGAAGCGCAGGGCCTCGTCAGTGTCGGCCGGCGTGTTCGCGAAAGCATGCGGCAGCGCCCGCAGGTAGAGATCGTAGGCGTCGAGGCTGTCGGGCCGCTTGCGGCGCGCCCGCTCTATTTCGGCGCGCCGCAGCGAGGGCTCGATCGCCCCGACGATGCTCTCCGTCAGCCGGTCCTGCAGATCGAACATGTCTTCGACGGCGCCCTCGAATTTGTCGGCCCAAACATGGGTTGCGGTGGTCCCCTCGACGAGCTGCCCGGTGATGCGCAGCCGGTTGGCCGCCTTGCGGATGCTCCCTTCCAGCACGTAGCGGACGCCGAGGTCCTTGGCGACCTGGCGGATGTCCACCGCCTTTCCCTTGTAGACGAATGTGGAATTCCGGGCGATGACGAACAGGCCGGGATTCTTCGACAGACTGGTGATCAGATCCTCGACGAGCCCATCGGCGAAATACTCCTGCTCCGGGTCACCGCTCATATTGGTGAAGGGCAGCACCGCGATCGAAGGCTTGTTCGGCAGTGCAAGCGGTATGGCCGGTGACACAGCAAGCGCCGAGCCGTCCAGAACGACGCGATAGGCGGGGACCGGCTCGGTCATGTTCTTGACCTGCTGGTCGCCCATCGCCTCGAAGCCGAAGGCGAGCTTCTTCTCCACCTCGCGCGCGACCTTGCCGGAGACGCAAATGCCGCCGGGCTCCGCGAGTTGCTGTAGACGTGCCGCAATGTTTACGCCCTCGCCATAGCGATCCTTCCCGTCGACGATCACCTCACCAAGATTGACTCCAATTCGAACCTGCATGCGTTCGCCGTCTGTGACATTTGCGTTGCGTTCCGCCAGACCACGCTGCAGCGAGACGGCGCATTCCACGGCATCCACCACGCTGCCAAATTCGGCAAGCAGACCGTCTCCCATCAGCTTGAAAATGCGGCCATGGCGCTTGGCAATTTCTGGCTCGAATAATTCCTTCCGACCCGCGACGACACGGCCGAACGTTCCTTCTTCGTCACGCTCCATCAGCGCCGAATAGCCGACGACATCAGCCGCGAGTATCGCCGCGAGCTTGCGCTCCATGAAAGAACCTCCCCTCGGTCAAGACCGAGTGGCAGGAAGAATAGCACACAAGTGTGCCAGTGCCCGCCAACCACTTGATGGGCAAGATTGCGGGTTCAGGTGCGGTGGACTTGTCTGCTTCTGGCGCAACCGCGACCGTCAGCGTGGTCGCTTGGAATGTCGGCTTTGAGCTCGCTCGCCCTCGGCCGAATTCACTCCCTGGCGCAGGACCGACATGCCATTCCCCGCTCCTTCGCATTAAGATAGATTGCCTGTTTCGCTACGGCAGCAGTTGAAGCTGCCGTTATGCTACTGAAGTGAACTTTCACACGAGGGGGCGAGATCGGTTTATGGCCGATGCTGGGACAGTGGAAGCTGCTGCCGGCTTCAAACGGCGGGCGCTCGGTGTTGGCTTGGTCGTCCTATCGACAATCGCCATCGCGATTGTTCCAAGCCTTGCCAAACTCGCTTATGAGGGCGGCAGCAATACTCTCAGTGTCATCACCGGCCGCAGCATCGTTTCGGTGTCGATCACACTGCTGTTATTGGTGGCCTTGCGCCAGCCGATCACAATTCCACGCAGACCTATGCGCATCGCCCTGGCAATGGGCGTGCTCTATGCCGTGATGCTCTACGGCTATCTAGGAGCGGTGAACTATCTTCCAGTCAGCCTGGTGATCTTGATCTACTTCATTCATCCAGTGCTTGTCGGTCTCATCGTGATGTACCTTGGTCAGGAGCGGCTCACGATCATATCGGTCGGGGCGCTCGTTGCTGCTCTAATCGGCCTTTACCTTGCCATCGGATTTTCTTTCGAAAGGCTCAGCCCCGTCGGTATAGGCCTCGCTACATTGGCAATGGCGGTGACGGCAATCATTGTCGTTTGCAATGCTCGCGCCATGGCGGACGCAAAGCCGATTTCGATTGGCTTCTATATGATGCTTTCGGCGGCAGCTACGCTCACGGTGATCTTCGCACTCTTTGGAACATTAGCCTTGCCTACGACAACGCTCGCATGGACGGGCTTTGTCGGCGTCGCCGTTGCGTCAACGACCGGAACCCTCGCCTTCATGACCGGCATGGCTTACGTAGGTGCGGCGCGTGCCGCAATGATCAGCAATCTGGAGCCGGTCCTTGGGGTCCTGTTTGCGATTGCAGTCTTGGGGGAGCGGGTCTCGCTCCTGCAAGGTATCGGCATCGCGGTGGTGATCGGGGCGATCTTTGTCATGGAAATGCGTCGTTAGCCCAATTGAACGTCCGCTGTTGGCGCAACCACGACCTCCACCGTGGTCGCCGGCAACGTCTGCTATCGGGCAACAGCGAAGAGCACCTCAACGGCCGACATGCGGCGCAAAGCTGCCGATTTTTCGCGCCCAAGATTGACCAATTCGCGTCAAGAGCCAACCTTTGCCGGCGGACAATCGATGCTAACATTGTGGCTAATTAAACGGCGCGCGATTATCGAGGCCCGGAAAGGCCGTTAATGGGCCGTGTATGGACGGCTCTCCGTTGGCAAGGGTTCTATTTGAGCGCTCTGCAGTTGCTGGTTGGTGCGGCCATGTATCCGACCTGTAGGTGCGGCTCTTCATATGCCGCTGGCCATAATGCCATTCGCGCGGCTCAGGTCCCGATCGAAAGCTCGCACTCGAAGGTGCACGGCCCAATTGGGTTCTCCTGATCCGGCGGTATCAACCGGCTTTGTGCATTAGCTCCTGTCCGCCCTTTCCAACCTCGTCGGCGTTCGCTCGCCTTGTCTCGTTCTATGCGATGACCGGCTCCCTGTAGCGCTCGCCGCTTGTCATCAACGCCCAGACCATCCGGGCGGTCTTGTTGGCGAGCGCTACCGCTGCAACCTTGGCCGTTCGCCGGGTCATCAGTTGCACGAGCCATGGCCGCCTAGTCCCGTTCCGCTCGGCATATCGGATGACCGCCATCGCGCCGACCACGAGCATCTGGCGCAAGTAACGATTGCCGGCTTTGGAGATGCTGCCGAGCTTCTCCTTGCCCCCGCTTGAGTTTTGCTTCGGCACGAGCCCGATCCAGGCCGAGAGGCAGCGCCCCGACTTGAAAGCGTGCGCATCGGCGACGGTCGCCACGAACGCACTCGCCAGCAACGGGCCCACGCCTGGTATCTCCATCAACCTGCGACCAAGCTCGGTCTCTCTCGCACTCGCCCGGACCCTTCGATCATTCTCGAGTATCTGCGCCTTCACGACCCTGAGCTGCGCCTCGAGCATCTGCAGGCAGAGCCGTGCGTCAGCTGGCACCCTCGGGTCGTTCTCGTCGTTGATGACGGCAAGCAGTTGCTCGATGCCGCCCCGCCCGATCGGCGCCACGATACCGAACTCCGAGAGATGCGCCCGCAACGCGTTCGATAGCTGGGTGCGCTGGCGGTTGAGCATCAACCGAACGCGGTGCAACATCATCACACTCTGCTGCTCGGGCGTCTTCACCGGCACGAAGCGCATGGTCGGCCGGGTCACGGCCTCGCAGATGGCCTCAGCATCGGCCGCATCGTTCTTCTGCCGCTTCAAGTAGGGCTTCACATACTGCGCAGGAAGCAGCCGCACATCATGGCCTCGTGCAATCAGTTCTCTAGCCCAATAGTGCGAGGAGCTGCATGCCTCGATCCCGACGAGGCATCGTGGCAGATTCTCGAAGAACCCCAGGACCCGCCCACGGGTCAGTTTCCTGCGGATGACAACCTCGCCAGCCGCATCCACGCCGTGCACTTGAAAGACCGACTTCGCGATATCCAGACCAATCGTCGTAGCAATGCCCATGGCAGCTTTCCTCCAGCTCTAGCCCCGCGATTATAGCCGCAGGGGGGTGGAGAGCCGTCCACCGCATCAGAAGCGGACAGGCAGCTCCGGACGTTTGTAAGCCAGAAGCGGACCCCTTGCGGTCAATTCCGTGCCTCTCCCCACTAAGCGCCATTTCCTATAGGATGTGGCGAGTTCGCGGGAAGGTAATGACCCAGGATCGCGTTCATCGCAGAATGGCTACCATCCTCGCTGCCGACGCAGTTGGCTACAGCCGACTGACAAGCAGAGACGAGGAAGGGACACTTGCCACCCTGCGGGCTCATCGTCGAATCATCGACCGGCTGATCGAGCAACATCAGGGGCGGGTATTCGGGAGCGCTGGAGACAGCGTCATAGCCGAGTTCGCGAGCCCTGTCGAAGCGGTTCGGTGCGCTACCGAAATCCAGCTCGAAGTCGACAAACAAAATGCTGAGCTTTCCGAAGCGAGCCGGCTGCGCTTTCGCATCGGCATTAATCTCGGCGATGTCGTCGTAGAGGGCGATAATCTCATGGGCGACGGTGTGAACGTCGCCGCCCGCCTGGAGGCGCTGTCACCCCCCGGTGGAATATGCATTTCGGACGCGGTCTACACTCAGGCCCGCGATCGGCTCGCCCTCGAATTCATCGATCTTGGCGAGCACAGGGTGAAGAACATCACCCGGCCTGTGCACGCTTACCGCGTGCCTCTCCCCTCGGAGGAGCAGGTCACGTCGCCCTTTCGAGGTCTCAACCCCTTCGAGTTCGAAAACGCCGACCTCTTCTTCGGACGAGCCCGCGCGATTGCCGAGTGCATGGAACGCCTGAGGCAGCAAGCTGCCAATGGCAAGGCATTCCTGCTCATCTATGGCATGAGCGGCTCCGGCAAGTCCTCTCTCCTGCGAGCAGGGCTGCTGCCTTCCATCACTCGGCCCGGCGCAGTGGCTGGCATCAATTTTTGGCGCCGCTGCCTAATCCGCCCCTCCGAGGTACCCGATGCGGTCGCCTCGCTGGCCGCTGGGCTGCTTCGCGAAGGCGCCCTCCCTGAGCTGGCTTGCGAACCGGCAGCGCTGGCTCAACTCTGTCGGAGCTCGCCTGATCGAGCTCTGGCGCTCATACGCCAGGCCCACGCCAAAGCGGCGGCCGCCGCAGGTTCGGTCCCTACGCAATTGCGACTGATAGTTGCCCTCGACCAGATGGAGGAGTTGTTCACGACGGAGGTGGAGCCGGCATCGCGCGAAGTGCTGGTGCGGCTCCTCGCGGCGCTCGCCGGCAGTGGACTGGCTTGGGTGATTGCGACGATCCGATCGGATTTCTTTCACCGCTGCGGCGAAATCCCCGGTTTCTCGGGGCTGAAGGATGGACTCGGCAGCTACGAGCTCTTGCCGCCATCCGGCCCTGAGATCGCCCAGATTATCCGCGAGCCGGCCCGCGCCGCCGGGCTCCGCTTCGAGGAGAGTCCCGATCGAGGACGGCTCGACGATGTGCTGCAGGACGCGGCAGCCGCCGATCCCAGATCCTTGCCGCTTCTCGAATTTGTGCTCGACGCCCTGTACGAGGCGGGGCGGGAGCGCCGAACCCTGACCTTTGCTGCGTATCAGGCCCTTGGCGGTCTCGAAGGGGCGATCGCGCGCCGCGCCGACGAAGTCGTCGACGCTCTACCGCCGGACATCCAGGAGGAGCTGCCGGTAGTGTTGCGTGCCCTCACCATGGTGCGCCCAGGCGATGAAGCAGTTGCGGCACGTCCGGCCTTGCACGCCGAAGTCACAGGCACGCCTCAACGATTGGCTCTCGTTGAGGCGTTAGTCGCCGCTCGCCTTCTCGTCAGTGATGAGGATGCCGCAGGCCACGTCTTCGTTCGCGTGGCACACGAAGCCTTGTTGAGCCGTTGGCCGCGCGCTAGCGACATTGTCAATGCAAACAGAAGCTTCCTCGAGACGCGGGCTCGGCTCATGGCTGACGCCCGTCGCTGGCATTCGGATAACAGGAACCAGGAACTTCTCTTACCATCCGGCAAGCGTCTCGCCGAAGGCGAGGAACTGCTGCAGTCGAGACGGGAAGAAGTCGACGATCAAGTCATCGAATACATCGAAGCGTCTTCTCGTGCCCAGAACGAGCGGGAGGAAAAGGACCGGCAGGCCGAGCGGGCACTGATCGAGGCTGCCGAAGCTGCAAAACGCGAACGCCTGGAGCGCGACGCTGAACGTCTGGAGCGCGAGGCCGAGCGCCGCAGCCTTGCGGCCGCGGCGGCGAGCCGGCTCGCGCAACGCACGCGCTATGCGGCCATCGTGGCGACGGCGTTGGCTCTCATGGCCAGCGTGGGCGCGTTCTTCGGGTTCAGAGGACAACAGGAAGCAACGCGGAACGCGGAGTTGGCGGAACAGAGTGTGGACAAAGCGAGATCGGCCGAACAGGAGGCCCTCGAGGCGCGCGACCAGGCGCTCCGCAATCAGTCTCTTTCGCTTTCGTTTCTTTCGCAGCAAACCGCGGCGAGCGGCGATACCGAGGCCGCGATCCTGTTGGCGTTGGAAGCGCTGCCGAAGGGCGGATTGGAGCCCGCGCGGCCATATCTCTTTGAAGCAGAGGCCGCGCTTTTCAACGCTCTGTTGGCACACCGCCAGACAGCGGTGTTCAAACACGACGCGGGAGTGACGCAGGCAGCTTTCGATCGGACCGGCGACCGCATTGTCACCGCGTCCTACGATAAGACTGCACGCATTTGGGACGTCTCGAAAGGTAAGGAGACTGCAATCTTGAAGGGCCACGAGGGACCCGTGGAGAGAGCCGGATTCAGTCCGGACGGACGCCGGGTCATTACGGCCGCAAGGGACGGCACCGCGCGCCTCTGGGATGCCGACACTGGAGCGCAGCGTGCCGTGCTTGAACCGGTCGGCTACTTTCCAACAGCTGTGTTCGATTCGAGCGGCGACCGGGTGCTGACGGCAGGGGAGAACAGTCCCGCGTCACTCTGGGATGCCCGCACGGGAACGAAACTCCTGAGCGTAGCCAGCTTGGTGGTGGCTGGCTTCAATCCGGATGGTCGCAGCTTTGCGACCTCACCAGCATATAAGGTCTTCGTCTGGAGTGCCGCGGATGGCGCTTTGATCCATGAATGGAACGTTGGCACTTACGCATCCACGCTCACATTCAGCCCGGACGGAAGTCGGCTGTTGCTAGGCTCGTGGGGCATAATTACATGGGGCAATGCAATTTCCCCGACCCTTTGGGACGTATCGAACGGAACCGAGATTGCCAGGTTGACCGGCCACAAGAGCGACACCCAACTGCAGGGTGTCACGTTCAGTCACGACGGCCGCCGGATTGCAAGTGTCTCGCTCGATGGCAGCGCACGAATCTGGGACGGGAAGTCGGGAACCTTGCTTGACGTGCTCGGCCAAGAGGTCCCGAACTTGAAACTGAGTGACATTGGCTCGGATGACCGTGATCACGAAATGAACAGCGCTTTCAGTCCTGACGACCATTTCCTGGCCACCGCTTCCATAAACGGTCCGATACGCATCTGGGACGTCGGTCGAGCGTCGCTGTTCACCACCTTCACCGGCCATCGTGCCTTGATCGAGCACCTAGAATTCGATCCAGTCGACAGCAATATCCTTCTCACGGCCTCACACGATGGCACCGCCCGGCTTTGGGACGTTGATGGAATTCTGACGACTGCACCGCCCCACGAGTACCCGCCGACCTTTGCGGTCTTCAGTCCTGATAACGTGCATCTTCTGACTGGAGGTGGGGACAGCGCGGTGCACCTTTGGGATGTTGTAACCGGTCGTAAGCTAGCCGACCTCGACACAGGCGAGATTGTCCACGGCGCGACATTCAGCCCTGACGGAAGTCGCGTTGCAACTGCATCCGGATCCGGGGGCCGAATCCTCCTCTGGGACGTTGGTGGGAGACGTGAGATCCGGCGACTCGAATATCCTCATGGGCTCCTTCAGGTTCAGTTCAGTCCGAAAGGAGATCTACTGGTAGCGAGTTCGACTCTCGGCACCGCGCGGTTGTGGAACGCGGCGAGTGGCACCGAAGTCGCCACTATCCGGACAAGTGGGAGGCAGGTTGTTTTCAACCCGGACGGCAATCTTGTCCTCGCGGCGACCAGCGACAACGCCGCGCACCTGTTGGAAACGGACGGGACCGAACTGAAGAAACTGGTCGGGCATGAAGGCCGAATCACCGGGGCGGCATTCAGTCCGGACGGGCAGCTGGTTGCCACAGCCTCGCTCGACCACACCGCGCGGATCTGGTCGGTCAAAGACGGAAGCAGTGTCGCGACGCTGAAAGGGCACCGCGACGAGCTGACGACAGTGATGTTCAGCCCAGAGGGTCAGTCACTACTGACTGCTTCGCGCGACGGCACGGTGCGAATCTGGAACGTTCCGGACGGGAAAGAAAGGGTCGTGCTCAAAGGTCACACTGGCGAAGTGAGTAATGCGCAATTCAGTCCCAACGGGCTCTATGTCCTGACCGCTTCAATCCAGGACGGAACGGCGCGGCTCTGGGCCTCGCGGACCGGGCGCGAGATGGCAGTGCTGGCCAGCCCGGAAAAGGAGAACAAGCGGCCGGCACCGACACGCGCAGCCTTCAATTCGGATGGCACGAGGGTCGTGATCGTGTCCTTTAAGCAAGACCCTCGCGTCATTCGCGTTTTTCCGACACCCCAAGATCTCATCGATTTCGCGAAGCAAATTGTTCCACGCGAACTGACCGCGTGCGAACGGCGTCGCTTCTTCCTTCCCGTCGAAGGCGACGTTAGCGATTGTCCAAACTGATGTCGCCCAACGCTGGTAACGCCATCTCGACTACGCCGTAGCCGTAATCGCACACTCATCCCATAGCGGTGATTTCTGAGCCGTTCGCACGCGACTGCATTTGGCGCAACCGCGACTTTCAGCACAGTCACCTTGATGTCCGGCTCTGGGCCAATGGGAACTTTGCCCGCTCGGCTGACATGAGTAGTTGGCAGGACTGGGTTCTAGAGCCGCTATGCGGCGCAAAGCGGACGTCCTGAGCGTGTCATCAATTCTTGGAACCAGAAGCGGATGTTGGTCACGCCGAGCCAGAGAAGGTTGGTTTCGGGTTCGTGTCCCTCTACCAGTCCTAACAAACAACAATTCTCTGTCGTGAAAAACCGGCTCCCTAAAGCCCAGCGTTTGCGGGATATGCGGCCGAAAGCCCGGGAGTGCGGGAACGATGTTCTTCCCGAAGACGTTCTCTGAACGCCCATCACTCTCCGAAGCTGGGGAGTAGCCCCAAAAATCCCCAGGTTTTGACGACAGGAATATCAATGCTTTAGCACCAGACTTGCTGCGGGCAGTTTGCGCTTCGCTCGCCTGTCCAAACAAGACCACAACTATGCCATCGCTCACTAGGTCCGGCTTGCGCCCACTACGGACATCGCCAAGCCACTACTCGGACGTCACGTTTGGGCCGTGTATGGACGGCTCTCCGTTGGCAAGGGTTCTATTTGAGCGCTCTGCAGTTGCTGGTTGGTGCGGCCATGTATCCGACCTGTAGGTGCGGCTCTTCATATGCCGCTGGCCATAATGCCATTCGCGCGGCTCAGGTCCCGATCGAAAGCTCGCACTCGAAGGTGCACGGCCCAATTGGGTTCTCCTGATCCGGCGGTATCAACCGGCTTTGTGCATTAGCTCCTGTCCGCCCTTTCCAACCTCGTCGGCGTTCGCTCGCCTTGTCTCGTTCTATGCGATGACCGGCTCCCTGTAGCGCTCGCCGCTTGTCATCAACGCCCAGACCATCCGGGCGGTCTTGTTGGCGAGCGCTACCGCTGCAACCTTGGCCGTTCGCCGGGTCATCAGTTGCACGAGCCATGGCCGCCTAGTCCCGTTCCGCTCGGCATATCGGATGACCGCCATCGCGCCGACCACGAGCATCTGGCGCAAGTAACGATTGCCGGCTTTGGAGATGCTGCCGAGCTTCTCCTTGCCCCCGCTTGAGTTTTGCTTCGGCACGAGCCCGATCCAGGCCGAGAGGCAGCGCCCCGACTTGAAAGCGTGCGCATCGGCGACGGTCGCCACGAACGCACTCGCCAGCAACGGGCCCACGCCTGGTATCTCCATCAACCTGCGACCAAGCTCGGTCTCTCTCGCACTCGCCCGGACCCTTCGATCATTCTCGAGTATCTGCGCCTTCACGACCCTGAGCTGCGCCTCGAGCATCTGCAGGCAGAGCCGTGCGTCAGCTGGCACCCTCGGGTCGTTCTCGTCGTTGATGACGGCAAGCAGTTGCTCGATGCCGCCCCGCCCGATCGGCGCCACGATACCGAACTCCGAGAGATGCGCCCGCAACGCGTTCGATAGCTGGGTGCGCTGGCGGTTGAGCATCAACCGAACGCGGTGCAACATCATCACACTCTGCTGCTCGGGCGTCTTCACCGGCACGAAGCGCATGGTCGGCCGGGTCACGGCCTCGCAGATGGCCTCAGCATCGGCCGCATCGTTCTTCTGCCGCTTCAAGTAGGGCTTCACATACTGCGCAGGAAGCAGCCGCACATCATGGCCTCGTGCAATCAGTTCTCTAGCCCAATAGTGCGAGGAGCTGCATGCCTCGATCCCGACGAGGCATCGTGGCAGATTCTCGAAGAACCCCAGGACCCGCCCACGGGTCAGTTTCCTGCGGATGACAACCTCGCCAGCCGCATCCACGCCGTGCACTTGAAAGACCGACTTCGCGATATCCAGACCAATCGTCGTAGCAATGCCCATGGCAGCTTTCCTCCAGCTCTAGCCCCGCGACTATAGCCGCAAGGGGGTGGAGAGCCGTCCACCGCATCAAAAGCGGTCTGTCGGCATTTGGACCAGAGGTCATTAAAGCAGACACATGATCGGTGCCTGAAGCCGCTGCCGGCATGAGCCTCGCCCGTATCCGTTGAGGGAGCGCTAGCGAGATCGTCGGCTGATCTCATGGGTTCGAGGCTGGCCGGGCGATTTTCGATCCTGCTCTCGTCGAGCCATCCCGACGCAGCGGTAACGTTGCCGTCAGGCCGTAATGATCAGTATCCGGGAATAAACCGCCGCCTGCCCTGGTCTTCCATGCATACGCTTCTGATTGACCTTGAAGGAACACCACGCTGCAAACCTCCACAGTGACGCGCACGACGGCATCGGCCAACCCATTCCCGAGATGCCTTGAGTGCAATGGGTTTTCCGTCTGTGGCCAACTGGCTCCGCGCCTGTCCACCGTTAGATCTTGCGCCGGGCGAGATCGAGAAGGCCCCGGCCCCGCGGGCGCGATCCCAATCATGAATGCGACAAAGTTCGTGCTCCAGAGCGCATCCGCGTGGATGCATCGTTGCGGCCCGGTGTGTGATTGACATCGATGAGACATTTACCTTCACATTCACCGCAGCTGGCGACCCGACAAATCCCTGCCGGGTCCGCTCGCAAGGAACCCTCCTCGCCCCATGAACATTCAAGGCGCGGCGCATATGGCGGTGTCCCCATGCTGAGCAGCAATGCACAGGCCGACCGCTTCGGCGAAGTGGTGATGCCTCATCTCGCCGATGCAATCTCGCTTGCCCGTTGGCTGACCGGCAACGCCACCGACGCCGAAGATGTCGTGCAGGACGCCTGCATAAAAGCACATGCCAGCATCGCCAGCTATGCCGGCGGCAATGCACGAGCGTGGCTGCTCACCATCGTTCGCAACTCCTGTTATACTTGGCTGGCCCGCAATCGCCCGCGCAGTATCGTCTCGGTGGGCGACTTGGGCGATCTCGACGAGATGAGCGCCGCTCATGCAGCCGATGTATCTGAAAGCGGAAGCCCGGAGGCGAGCCTGATCGCCAAGGCCGACATCGCGGCCTTGGAAGCGTCAATCGCCGCCCTGCCGCAGCCGTTTCGCGAGACACTCGTGCTGCGCGACATCAATGGCCTTTCGTACCGCGATATCGCGGCCATGCTCGGCGTGCCGATTGGCACGGTGATGTCGCGGCTGGCGCGGGCGCGCGGCCTGCTTATCTCTGACCTTGGGAGGGCGCAATGAACGCGCACAATGACGGATTGCCCGAGGACGCGGCAGGCATGAACCTGATGCTGCACGCGCTGGTCGATGGCGAGCTTGACGCCGCCGCGGCGATGGCGGTCGAGCGGCGCATCGCCGCCGATCCCGGTCTGGCGGCCGAACATGCCCGCATCGTTGCCTTGCAAGGGGTTGTGAGTTCACTGCCGAAGCCGCAAGTCAGCGACGCCTTCAGCGCCCGCATCGCTGCCATGGCCGCAGCCGGCAATGTAGAAGTTCTGGGGCTCAGGGCGTCGCCGGGACAGGCGAAGCCCGCTCGAACTGGGTGGTCGGCGCGCAACTTGGGATCATTCGATTGGCGCGCCATGGCGGCGTCGATCATGATCAGCGCGGTGCTGGCCAGCGGCGCGACGCAATGGGCGATGCAGCGCGTACCCGACAGCGTTGCCGCAGGCGTGGCCAGCGGCCATCGTCGCAGCCTGCTGGCGACGAGCCCGGTGGATGTCGTCTCGTCGGACCGGCACACGGTAAAGCCCTGGCTCGACGCAAGGCTCGGCCTTTCACCGCCCGCGCCAGACATGGCGAAGGACGGATTTGCGCTCATCGGCGGCAGGGTCGAGGTCATCGGCGGTCGGCCTGTGCCGGCGCTGGTGTATCGCCACCGCGAACATCTGATCACCCTTGTCGCCGAGCCTCAAAACGCCGGTGCCGTAACCGACCCTGTCGATCTTTCGGAGGGCGGCTTCTCGCTGGTGCAATGGAGCGACGGCGCCTTTTCCTATTGGGCGATTTCCGACATGGAGCGGCCGGAGCTCGACGATTTCGTGGCACGCTTCCGCGCCGCCGTCATGACCGGCTGATATCCGTCTTTCGGGACATCGGCAGCGACATCAAATGCGGCGCCACCGCTAGCTGCAGACCCTCGTGCGCGTGGGCTGACGGGCCATGACAGCCGCATCGTGCCGACTTCGGACGCGACGCGCGTGCTCGATTTGACCTATCGACTTGACCAAGGGGCAAGCCCGCACGCGGGCTCCCGGGCGCGTCCGTAATTCCCGCCACTCCTTCCTTCATCGGCGCTGCCAGCTCTTTGCTCGTGCAGCGTCGGCTGGCCCAGTTCCAGCCGGCCGCCAACCCCTGATTTCTGGACATCCAAAGAAATTCACTGCCCCTCGGGAATAAAGGGAAGCCCTCCCGGGTCTTCACTGTAGCGGGGCCAATCTCCCGGCCCGCGACCCGAAGAAAACGAAACAAGGATCCATGATATGACCAAGCTCGCTCTCAGCGTGGCTGCGATACTGCTTGCCTCGAGCGCTGCCTTTGCCGGCAGCGACCACGGCGCCAACAATGCCAACCAGCCGGTCGCTTCCGTCGACACGAAAACCACTGCCTCGATCCCCGCGCACCAGAACGGCGTCGACACCAAGGTGACGACCGGGCCGGGCCAGGGGTGGTCGGTTCAGGACATCATCACCCGACACAACAACGACAGCCTCTGGGGCCGCTGAGCGCTCCCGGCCTTCGACACCCTCTCAACCCTCACAAACAGGAACCATCGACATGAAAAACATCGTTCTCACCGCCGCCGCCATCCTCGTGGCCACCACCAGCGCTTTCGCCGGCAGCGACCATTTTGGGTCGCGCTCGACCAACCAGACGACTGCCACCATCGACAACACCTACACCGCTTCGATCCGCAAGACGGACATGGCCCGGCACGGCGTCCAGGCGGCGATGCAATCTGATGCGGGGGAACCCGGCCAGGGCATCTGGGGCCACTGAGTTCACGAGGTCAAGGCCGGATCCGACGGCGCTGACCTCAACCGCAGGACAGAGGGCCAGGGCTTGGCTTCCTTCCGAGACTTTTAGCCACCACTCAACCGAGGAAATCACCATGTTCAGCATGACACGTCGTACATTGCTTGGATCCGCCGCCGCCGCCGCCGCTTTCGGCCTTGCCGGAAGGCTGGAATTCACCCGGCCGGCCTTCGCCGACACGCCGGTGGAGCCCTCCGTCGGCTTCTACAAATACAAAGTCGGCGATATCGAGATCACCGCCATCTATGACGGCATTTGGCGCAAGCCGCACGACCCGGCCTTCATCAAGGATGTCTCGGTCGAGGACACCAAGGCGGCCCTTGCCAAGGCGGGGCTGCCCACCGACTTTATGCCCATTCCGCTCACCGTCGTCGTGCTCAAGATGAACGGCAGACTGATCATGATGGATGCCGGATCGGGCGTCGGCCAGTGGCAGACCAATGCCACCCATCTGCCGGCCAACATGGCCGCCGCGGGCATCGACTACAAGACGATCGACACCATCATGATCTCGCATTTCCACCCCGACCATGTCTGGGGCCTGATGGAAAAGGGCAGCAATGCGCCGGTGTTCCCCAATGCCGAGCTGATCGTCAACGCCACCGAATACAATTGGTGGACCGATCCCGGCCGGCTGGCAAAGTTGCCCGAGGGGCGCAAGCCAGCGGGCAAGCGCATCGCCGAAAACTTCCCGAAATGGAAGAACTGGAAGCTGGTCGAGGACGGCGCGGAGGTCGCGCCCGGCATCCAGATCATCGCCGCACCCGGCCATACGCCCGGCCACTCGGTGTATCTCGCGAACTCCGGCAAGGAACAGATCATGATTTCAGCCGACACGATGTATGTGCCGGCGCTGCTGGCACCGCATCCGGAGTGGCAAGGCAGCTACGACCAAGACGGGCCGACGGCGATCACCACGCGTCACAAGCTGATCGACCGGGTGATTGCCGACAACATCCGGATTTCGGGCTCGCACTTCCCGTTCCCGGGCACCGGCACCTTCGTCAAGGACGGCAACGCCTATGGCTTCACCTCCGTTCAGATCTAAGCGCGAGAACAAGAAGGCGAGAAAGACAATGAACCACCCAGTTTTCGGCAAACATGCCCTATTCGGACTGCTCGGCGCCCTTGCGGTCTTGACCGTCGTGCCGGTCGCCGTCACCGTGCCGGCCTATGCCGTGGACAACATCGAAGGCGACGACGCTCCGGACCTCACCGCCGTCAAGGCCAAGATCGACGTCAAGGACTACACGGGCGCGCTCGCCGAGCTGCGCGACCTTGCGCAGGACACCCAGCAAGCCGACGTCTACAATCTGCTCGGCTTCACGCTGCGCAAGACCGGCGACTACAAGACGGCGCTGACTTACTACACCAAGGCGCTCGAATTGAAGCCGGACCACAAGGCCGCGCGCGAATATCTCGGCGAGCTCTATGTCGAGACCGGCGACATGGCCAAGGCCAGAGAGCAGCTGGCGTCGCTGACGCAGCTCTGCCCTGCCGGCTGCGAGGAACGCGCCGACCTGCAAAAGGCCATCGAGACCAAAGTGACCAAGTAAAACCAGGCAGGCGCTTCAGGGCGCCTGCCCACCTTCCTGCCTGGAGCCAATCGTGACAACCACACAAATCGCCTCGAAACTACACCTCACGGACTTGACGCTGCTGACGGGTCGCCTGCTGCTCTCTTTGCTCTTCGTGCATGAAGGCCTTGTGCTGGCGACCCATTTCGACGGTGCCGCGAAAGTCATGGCCGCGCTCGGCGTCAGCCCGCCGCTTCTGATGGTCACCATAGCGCTGCAACTGGGAGCTGGTCTTTCGGTCGGCCTGGGCTTGCTGACACGCCTGGGCGCATTCGCGCTCGGACTGTTCTGCCTGGCAACCGCCGCCCTATTCCACACCAACTTCGCCAGCCCGAACGAATTGCTGCATTTCGAAAAGGATCTCGCCATAGCCGGCGGCATGTTCGTCCTCGCCATAGGCGGCGCCGGCGCGATATCTCTCGACAGCGTGGTGACTGGCTTGGTGACGCGTCGGCAAGGCACAGAGAGACGGTTGCTGCGCTCATAGCGGCGGGTCGCCCTCTGTCGGCGCGCGATCTCAAGCTTCCATTCTAAAGCGGCCAATACGCCGGGTCTCATTTCAACCCGCCCGCCCGATCGGCACCCCACATCTACCTGGGGTGACCCCTGATCGCGCAAGCCGCTCGTGGCGTGGGTAGTGGGTCCCAGATTTCAAACTGACCCACCACCGTGGCGTGTCGTTCATCGACGTCCGCTTGTCGGCGCGGACAGGACCGCCCCCAACGGCCGATTTGCGGCGCAAAGCGGTCGTGCCGCTTGGAGCGCCAATAATTCAGTCATAAGTCAAAAAAGCCACCTATTACGAATTGGTGTTACCCCGGTGCTACCCTCAGCCGAGAAATTCAGAGTGAGCGGCAAGCCTTGCGCTAATCCCCACGATAAATCGAATAGTTAGGCTCACCGCACTGGCAGCGCTTCGTTCCAACTCCTGCCTTCAGTGGGCAGAGGTCATTTTAATCCTGAGCCTTGGGCTTGGCGCCACAAGTAGTGAAAGCCGCCGCTAGTGCCCGGTGGCGGCAGTAATCCGCTCGCCGATGCTGGCCATTAGCTCCTGCTGCCTGTAGCCGGGGACAGTTCCATAGCTGGTAAGCGTGGTGAGTACATCTTCGTGTCCCAAGTTCTGTGACCAGGCCTTGAGTTCTTCGGGCGTGGTGCACATGCGTTGCCCAAACCTCGCGAGCGTGTGGCGAAAACTGTGCGGCTTGAAATCCGGAAGCCCTGCCGACTTGCAAGCCCCCTTGAACAGCATGCGGATAGGATCGGCGTTTGCCCAGCACACTGTACCGATACGCGGCGGCATCACTGACCCGTCTCCGCTAAATGAAACAACGGTGCGGGGAAACAGAGGGGCGTCCGCCCCGAACCTGTGGATCGACTGCAATTCAGTCTTCCACTGCTCGAGGACCGCTACGAAGTCGTCCCCGACGGGAAAGAACCAAGTTGAGAATGTCTTACGGAACTTGGTCCGCATTTGACGGGCATCTTGAAAGAGCTCCCGCTTGGCCACATCAAGGTGCTTCAGGCGCGCCGACGCAACGGCGTCGTCTCGGGCGCCAGTCAAGATGATCAATGCCACGATCGCCCGATTTCGCCGCTCCACGGTCGACGTTTCCGGCATCGCCGAAATCATCTTTCTTATCTGCTCTATGGTCGGCACGTCCATTTGCCTGGGAGCGCGCGAGATCGCCTCGTCCTGTCGTGAGGGTTTGAAATAGAGCGCGTCCGTCTTTACCAAGCGATTGCGGAACCCCTTCTGGTCGGCAAGCCATTCGATGAAGTCCCGCATGGCATGAAGCGTTGACGTGACAGTTGCCTTGCTAAGTCGGCTACCGGTCCGCTTGCCATCCTGAATGGCGAGATGTTTCTTGAAACCGCTTGCCTGTTCCGTGCGAAATTCCTTGAAGCTGCGGCGACGAGTATATCTTTCGAACCGGTCTAATGCCTTGGCCACTTGATCAATGGAATGCTCCCCCAGCCCCTTCGCGTCGCGCAGCCAGGCAAAGTAGCGATGCTTTAGGCGTTCGTTGGGAGCGTTCAGTTTCAACTCATGGGCCTGGTTTCCAACTGACAATTCAGACTGCATCAAAGACTCTCCTTTATGGCTTCGGGCGCCGGTCTGACCGTCACCTCCAATTCGGCCGTAAAGTGTGCAAGCCGGGCTGCGTTGACCCGTTGAGTCATTATGCCTTCGCAGACTGGGCAGATCGCGGACAAAATCCCGACCTTGTCGGTCATTCGAGTGAAATCAGCGATTGAACCTGCTGGTTGTCGCGGCCTACGGCAACCGAGGCAATAGACCTCGCCGGGACCGCAGGTCTGAGCGACTGTACCTCGCCGAGCCATATGAAAGCGGTTGAGCGCGGTGCCATGAACCATCACAGGCCGTTTTGCGTCGAGCGCCTGGAGTCCGTTGGCTAGCCAGTGGCGGACGGTGTTGCGATGAACCCCATAGAGGTCTGCAACTTCGATGAGGGTGTAGCAATGTAGCGACTTGGCCAGGCGGGGATTCTGGCGACGTTTGGCCATAACGACCCCTATGCCACAACAGAGGTCGACCGACGCGCTTCACCGATCCGATCCTCCGCCCAGGAGTCGAGATCCGTAGGGGAATAGATCGGGGTGCGTCCCGCCTTGCGATAAATAGGTCCTCCCCCAGTGACAGCGAGCTTGGCCAGCCACTGCTTGGAACAAGGAAAGCCATACTTAGAAATTACATAGGCGGCGGCCTCGGCCCGCCGCAGAAACCGGGGAGGGGAATTCAGAGTTGCGGCACTGCTCTCGTCCATTGTCGATCATCTCCGCCAATGCCCGGGGAATTCCGGGCTTATGCCTGAGATGGACAACTCGGGGGCCTAG
Source organism: Mesorhizobium monacense (assembly GCF_056781675.1). Taxonomy (NCBI): domain Bacteria; kingdom Pseudomonadati; phylum Pseudomonadota; class Alphaproteobacteria; order Hyphomicrobiales; family Phyllobacteriaceae; genus Mesorhizobium; species Mesorhizobium monacense. Next base: position 5,601,025 of record NZ_CM165567.1, read on the forward strand.
AAAAAGCAGCCTAGAAATTCGCCTGGTCGATAATTTCTAGGCTTGGTTGGCCTTGTGAAAGGCAATGCGAATTCCGTTCTCGATCGCCTTGCGTCCCGCACGTGGGGAGTTGCGGTGGGTTTCGATCAGCCATTCAGCCAGGACACTTGCCTGCTTCGAGAGCGTGGTTTCAGTATCGCCGCGAGCAGCCCGCTCTTCAAACTCCGCAACAATTAGGTGCATCGATGTCGGTCTACCCGGAGCACCGCTTTTCGAAGGTGGGCTTGATTCGAACGGCCAGAAATGGGCAACGTCCGCCTTGGCCACCATCAGTTCCTTCCATCGGACGTCGTGACGATTGGTGAACGAGTCACTGAAGCCTCGGCGCCAATGCTCTTCGTCAATGTATGGATATGACTGCAAGTAGTAGGTCTCGCTAAATCCGATATCCAAGGCGGCGTCTGAATACGGATAGTCAACCTGACATCCGGCGAACACCACGCCGTCTATCAATTCGCGCGCATTGTTGCGAACGCCACTAATCCGAACCTGGCCCGACGAAACGTGGTCGAGCAATTCGCTATATGCCAAACGCCAATGATCCGTCTCTTCGGGGTCAAAATCAGACGCTCCGCCTTTGGTAGCGATCCACTGCGCAGCGCAAAACAGGGGTATATACCCAGGCCCGTCTGGTCTTATCAGCGGCGGTAGAACCCCTCGCGGCTTGGGCAGAGGCCACATTTTTGTAATGGCCCGGGAGTCGACCATCACATTATCGTAGCGCCCAGCTGAACCCTGTCGCAGAGCGTTGGCACAGTAGTAATCGCTGTTCTTCTCACTGAAGCATTTCAGGTCGATCCATTCGACCATTGGTATCGCAACTCGGTTTTCGTGGGGAGCGGTGACACCGGTAGCGCTGAAGCAGCCGATCTGCAGCGCCGTGACAAGCGCAGCTTCGGCTTCTGCCGGCGACATTTGCCTGGTTTCGGGCTGTTCTCCCGTGGCCCGATCATAAGTGTCCGCGAGAACGAGATGCTGCATGGAAATCCTTGGTCGTGCTTCCAGGAAGTAACCTTCCTCGATCGGGCCGTCGAAGCCGAGCCGCGATCGTCTGAAATGCCAATCCCAGCAGTTTTCTCGATAAGAGTTCCAGGCGTCTCGCACAGCATCCGAAGTTCGCCACGCGATCCACGCGACCGCCATCGGCATGGTCCAGAACGCTTCGGTAAGCGGATCGTACATGAGCGTGCTGGGCGTTCGAGCGAGTGGGCCAACGCCCAGCCTGTTAGCCACAGCTTCGGCCCGGCCAGGTGCCCATTTGCCTCGTTGGGCCTTACCGACTATATCGCCCAGGACATAAAACGCATCGCGCGCCAGATTCATGAAATCATGATCTATCCAAGATCATTGCTGGGAACCAGCTTCCAGCAGATGGATACACAAATAACTCTTGGTCTTATCGATCAGCAAACTCCGCCAGCGCGCTTACGACAACCAAGGCGGCGTGAGGCACGGCCTACGCTGCCGTTGATAGTCTCGATGGCCCGGAAGGCGAGCAAATCCAGTCTAGATTGGCCTAGCGACCGGCGCGATCCTTGATAGGCACAATGTCGGCGTTCCGCGTCATGTGAAACGCGGCTTCTACCGATTTTGAAATCTCGTCAGCAGCCTTCCTGACAGGATCGTCTGCAAGGTGGGCGTATCGGCTCGTCGTCTTGACGTCAGCGTGACCAAGGATGGCGCCAATGATCGCCAACGCATCGCCCCGTGCCAGGCCTACGGAAGCTGTGACGCAGATCATGCAGACGAAGCGAAGGGAAGCCAGCAGCGGCACGCACTTTGCGCCAGACGCGCTCGGTGCCCTGGAAGTGTCCACTCCCGGAAGAAGCCGGAAACACGTAGTCGCTGCCGTCTATCGCCGTCACGTTTGCCAAGATTTCTTTCGCCGGTGCGCCGATTGGAATGACCTTTGCGCCGGTCTTGGAGTCGCCAAGCCGCAAATAGCCGCGCTCCAGGTCGACCTCCGACCATCGCAGCGCTGCGATTTCGCCTTTACGTGCACCAGTAAAGGCCAGGAGCCGAATGACCGCAGCGCCAGCCGGGTTTGCTCCCGTCGCCTCGGCGTTGGCGAGTGCTGCGCCGACCTTAGCCAGTTCGGCCGCTGAGAGGAACTTCTCGCCCTTCTGATCAGGATAGCGTTTGACGCCGCGCACCGGATTGTCAGCGCGAAGTTGACGCGAGACGGCAAACGAAAAGATTCCGCCGAGCAAACCAACAGTCCGCGCTGCGGTGCCTTTGCCGCCTTCAACGATCGCTCGCCCGCGAGCTTTCGTTTTGATGTCAGCCGCAGTCTTCCCCGCGGCCACATCTCTCATGAACCGCTCGATGTCTGGGCGTGCGATCTCTCCTATCCGCTTCTTACCGAGCAGCGGCTTGATGTGACGCTCGATGCGCCCTTTGTCGGTGAGCAACGTGCTCGGCTTTTTGGTATCGCAGCCCTCAATGAGGTAGAGGTCGCAGATCTCACTAAGCGTTCTTTCGGCCCGCGCCTTGGCTTTGTCGGCGGCAAAATCCTGCCCCAGTTCGGCCTGACGGATGATGCGCTTTGCTTGCTCACGCGCGGCATCGGCCTCGATCTTGCCAACCGAGCCGATCGTGACGCGTCGCAGCGGCGTGTTCCTGCCTCCGACCCTGTAAACCGCAACAAATGATTTTGAACCGCTGGAGCGGACCCGAACACCGAACCCTGTCAACTCACCATCCCAATGGACGAAGTCCTTTCCAGTCGTTCGAATGGCATCCACTGTGCGCTTGGTGATCCGACCCAGTGCCATCTTTGTCTCCAGCCGATTTCCGCCTGGGTAACACCGGGGTAACACACCACGGGGAAGCAGCAGAAACGTTCAGGAAAAGCTATCCACCTCCCTTATTGATTTTGCAAGGATTTTGAATAGCCTATCAATCGGAAGCACGCTCTAGGAATTGTGGACGCTTGCCCTCCGAAGGCAGAGGTCACAGGTTCGAATCCTGTCGGGTGCGCCAACTTCAACATAAATATCAGATAGTTAGTCGAGGATGATTTTGGCAAGTGTCTTCGTGCTTTTTGCGCGGAAGCACGACGGAAGCACAAGAGATCTGACCAATTTCGACGCACCATCTTGTGGAAAACTATGCCATGGTGGCAAGGTCCTCGTCCGGCGACGGCAGACTGATGCTTCAAGAAGAGATGCAAGAAAATGCCGTCATTGTTCTTCGATAAAAGCGGCTTTCAATCGCATAAAATCTTTCCGCTTGGTGGTGATTGTCGCTACGCTCTTCGCGCAAACTCCACCGTCAGCTGTTTCCCTGTTTGATGATCTAAGCGTTGATCAGTGAGATGATAGCCTCTCGGATCCAGCGTTGGCCGCTGTGTCCGTGACTACGCTCGTGCCACACCATTCCTACAGCAAACCCCTCCACGGGGAACGGACAGTCAATCACCTTGAGCTTGTCCGCACGGTCGCGCACCAGCCGTTCGGGGACCAAGGCCACGAAGTCCGACTGAGACACGATCTCGGGAACGAACAGGAATGAAGCCGTGGAAAGCACTACGTTGCGACTTTGTCCGAGGGCAGCCAGAGCGTTGTCCACCGGAGTGACAAAGCCGCCTCCGACAAGGGACACGATCACATGCTCCAGCTGACCAAATTCCTCGACGGTGATCCCGTCGCGTAGTCGCGGATGATTCCGGCGGCCGATGAGCACATAGCGCTCGTCGAACAGATGCCGGGTGCGAAGACTGGGCGGTGCGACTTGCGGAGTCATCAGTGCCAGGTCGATATCGCCGCGCGCCATCTGAGCTTCCAATTGCTGCATGTCCAGATTGCGCAGCGCTACACGCACCCCGGGCGCCCTCGTCCTGAGTGCGACGACCAGCGTCTTGACCACCGCCGCCTGCAAGTAGTCCGTACACGCGACAGCGACGGTCAGCTTGGCCTTTGCGGGATCGAAGTTCCTGTGCGTGGTGAGGGTGGCACGAACCTGGTCGAGGGCTTGGCGCAACGGGTCGAGCAGTTCAATTGCCTTGGCAGTCGGAGTCATCCCTCGCTGTGCGGGAATTAACAGTGGGTCATCGAACACATCCCTCAGACGACTCAACTGGGCACTGACCGCCGGTTGACTCAGGTGCAGGCGGGCAGCCGCTTTCGACACGTTCTGCTCCACCAGCAACGTTTCCAGTGTGACCAGCAGATTGAGATCGAGACGCTTGCTATCCATGAGGTGGATAGTAGCCGAACATTTTCGCGATTTCAATTGTAGCTCGGAGCGGCCGAGACTTCGTGGTCTAGGTCAGACCTCGTCGCGCTGACTGCTTTAGCGGGCTCTGATGGGGAACGATCGGAAACAGTCTACGCCCTCAAGACTAGGAGAAATAGCATGACCCAAGCCGATAAGCCTTTGATCACTATTGTCGGTGCCTCGAGTAAGCAAGGCCGCAGTGTCGCCGATGCCCTGCTCGATAGTGGGCGCTACCGGGTACGCGCCCTGACTCGGCGCCTCGATAGCCAGCCCGCGCAAGCCTTGGCGCGAAAGGGTGCCGAAGTCGTGGTGGCCCCCCTTGAAATCGGCAGGCAGGCCGAGCTAACCGAGGCCCTGAAAGGCTCGGCCGGTGCGTACTTGATGACGCCGAACATTGTCACGGTGGAGCCAGAGGAACCCGAGTTTGCCCTCGGCAAGGAGTTGGCCGATGCGGCGGTGGCCGCTGGCGTCGAACATGTGGTTTTCAGCTCGCTCGAAAACGTCAGAGCGCGCACTGGCGGCACCAAGTGGGCGCCGCACTTCACGGACAAGGCGAGGGTAGAGGACTACATTCGCAGCCTGCCCATCCGTAGCTCGTTCGTGTACCTGGCGTTTTTCTACACCAACTTCCTGGAATACTACGTGCCGCAACGCGGGAAGGACGGCACAACGTTCGCCATATACTTGCCGCCGGACGTCCCCATGCCCTTCTGTGATCCGCTCACCGCGGCCGGGCCGGCGGTGCGCGAGATGTTCGATCACCCGGCGCAATACGCTGGCAAAGCCCTGCCGGTTATCGGCGAGCTTATCTCGCCGCAGGAAATGGTGAACACGTTTGTGCGCGTCACCGGGCAGCGGGCGCGATACGCCTCCGCGTACTCGCGCGAAGACCTGTTGCGCCACTTTCCGATGTTTGCTGTCAACGAGCCTTTCGTGCGCGAGTTGGTGGGCATGAACGAATACGCCGTCGAATATGGCTATTTCGCTCCCGAGCGCGACCTGACGTGGAGTCGGAAAATCGATCCGCATGCATTGACTTGGGAGCAGTTCCTAAAGCGCAGCAAATGGCAAGGCGACCTGCTGTCCTATGGTGCCATCTCTGAGGCCGCCTGAGAGCGGCGACACCTGCACCGTTGACGTTGAGAAGATAGTCCGCGGGTGGACTAGGCTAGGCGCTTCGTCGAGCCGCTGCCCTTCGTGCTGACGTGCGCCATTGTGCGCTGAAGCCGATTACCGCTCTCCAGGACCTCTTCGCATCGCCATAAGGCGGGATGCCCCGAACGGCATATGACCTAGGTGCCGCCTTGGCGGACGGCGCCTGGGTTACAAGCCTTTTGGGGCGCCTTCCCGGCAACCGGTCCCGGCCTCCTGTGGAGTGTCTTCCATCTCCGCAACCCACAAAAGCAAGAGGGGAGCATCATCGTGCGAACCGAGCTGATCGACGTGGCCGAGTCGCGTGAACACCTCTGGAACGGTGTCGTATGTACCCGCGAGGGGCGGCTGTTCGCCAGCATGCCGGCATGGCTTGGACCTTCGACGCCGGGCGTCGTGGAAGTGTTTCCTGACGGCAGTTTCAGACCGTTCCCGGGCAACGAATGTAATGCTTGGCGCGAGGGAAAAGATCCGACCCGCTCCTTCATCGACATCAACAGCATCATCCCCGACGGCAAGGGCAGCCTGTGGGTGCTCGATGCGGCGGCGCCTTACCTCGGCGCGGCGATGGAAGGCGCGGTCAAGATCGTGGAACTCGACATTGCCACGGGGCAAACCCGACGCGTGGGGGGAGCGAAACCGTGCTGTTCCGGCTGATCCATCCCAAAGCGGACATAGTTGCTGAAGGCGCCGGTGGGCGCTTTGCGCCAAGACTTGTCGTGAGGGTGGGGTTGCAAAACGCCGCCTCCGGGCTGACAACTCCGCGCTAAGGGCCGCTTCCTCAGAGACAGGTTCCGACCAGACTGCTGCATAGGCGAGGTAGCCCGAGAATTTCGGAGACCAAGACATGGCGAGCGAGGAGCAGCGGAACAAATCAGTGGCGGCAAAGGCGGTGTGGCCGCTCCTTTTTCTCACGGCTGCGCTTCAGGCGTATGTGGGACTGTCGTCGGTTGCCTATGTGTTCATGGGGGTGTCGAACCCGGCCTCCGGGCTCGGTGGATGGGCAGTGGCCACGACAGGCGGGCTCCAGGCGGTTGCGGCGATAGCGGCCTTCGTGCTGGCCGCTCGGCGTGATCTTCGCGGCACTACCCTTGCGATTGCCGCCAGCATCATGCTGGGCTGGCTTTCGATGCTTCCGTCGGTCGCTGTACAAGGACTCGACTTTCGCGGCGACGACCGAATTACCCCGATCTTCTTCGTGCTATCCCCCATCATCGCGATCGTTGCGGCAACGCTGGCGTGGCGCAAGGTGTATCCAGTCGCGGCCGCCCTCATCGTGAGTGCGATGACCTTCGTCGGCATTTTAGTCGTCATCGCCTTCGCGATCGTCATCGCAATATACGGCTTCTAAGTCCGGGGCCTAGGTTCACGGCTTAAAGTCGGTCGCAAAGCTCCGCTTGGGCCCGTGTGGTCGACACTGCGCCGACGCTGAACGCATTGATGCGCGCCGCAGTCTCGGCGCGGTCCAGGATGAATAACCAACCGACGGGCGGGCATCGTCACGCCGCCAGCGCGCAAGTGGCGCGCCAAACCGGATGATATTCGCTGAGAGTCGGCATCCCTGAATCGGGACGTCAGAGGCAGGTGTCTAAACGACGCTGGATATCTTCGACCACCAGGGCTGCTTCCTCCGCAATTGCCAATATTGTGCCCGACCGTCGCGAGATCGCGAAAGGCAGGCCGGCAAAATACACGCCAGGAACGCCCGCGAACCCGTTCTCATGCAATGGTTGGCCTTGTGCATCGAGCACGTTGGGAACGCGCACCCACCCGAAATCCCCTCTGAACCCGGTGCACCAGGTCACCGTTGTGATCCCGCGCGCGGCGAGATCAATTGATCGGATTGGTGGATTCGGCAGAAGCGCGGCAATCACCTCCGCCGGGTCCGGCTCAGCCCTCGGGGCATCGATCCCGTTGCGCGCGATGTACTCGTCGATCTGGCTTCGAATTTTAGCGGAGCCCTCGTCTGCATGGCGAACATGCGCTTCTGCATCGTCGCTGAACGAGAGGCGGCCGTCGTCGACGCCCGTGAGCCGACCCAGCAAGACAACGCCTTGCGCACTGAGCGACTGCAGGCTGATCGTATGGAGCGCTCCTGTCAGCGGCCTTCCAGGGATGGACCCCTGTTGAAGGATTTCCCTGCGCGTCACATCTATCAGTCCGCTAAGAACCATCCAGACACTGATGTGACTACCGCGGTACATTCGGGGCAGCCGGCCAACTCGGCTCGTTGCAAGAAACACAGTTCGCCCCGCCTGGACCAAGTCCTCGGCGATTTGGCCGCCCGACTGGGCGCTACCGACCACCAACACGGCTCCACTGTCGAGACCAGATGCGTTGCGGTAGGCTGATGCATCAATCTGTTGGACTTTGGGCGGCAACAAAGCAGAGAAAGGCGGGCGCGCCGGGCAATTCTGGTTACTGCTGGCGATCACCACATTCCTCGCCCACAGGGGGCCGCGCGGAAGGGCCAGCCGGTACAGGCCACCGCTCGCAACAAGGTCGATCACCGGCGTACCGGTTTCCACCGGGAGGCCATGCCGGCGGGCATAGTCCTCCAACAGCGCGACAAACTCGCCGCTTGTCATCGCGCCGTCGGGATCGGGGCCGACATAGGTATCCCCGGGCATGACCGTTTGGCTGTTGGGTGTGTTTACCCGAAAGGAGTCCCAGCGCTGGGTCCGCCAAGTCTCACCGATGCGACCTCGCTCCAACACTCTATGACGCAAGCCGCGCTGCGTCAGCGCATGACTGACGCCTAGCCCCGCCCAACCGGCGCCAATGACGACGGCATCAAGGATGTCCGTTCCGCTCGTCATTACGCTCCCCTCGGATTGTCACCCTATTGTACTTCGTGAAATCGGTAAATGGTCCGCTTTCTAGTACGGCGTTGCTCTCACGCATGACAAAATCGAAGACGACAGCACTTGGCGAGGCGATGACCAAGATGTCGCGTCCGCGCCTCTATGGACGTCTGTCAACCGAACGTCCACCATTGGCGGCGGATTCATCTGATCGCTGCAACACACTCGGCGAGGCCGAGGCGGGCCATATCACATCCGTTGGACACGGGCAGCCGGTCCTGGCCCGCATCTGCATCTATGATGTCCGCCGGATTGTTCCAGGCGACTGACGGTGGCTTTGTCTCCCGACGGCGGCGCTCGAACCCGATGGGTATGCGCCACCGCCCTTAAGGAGAACATCATGACGAAACAAATCCCCGCGACCAACACCGCGCTACTGCTTGCCGTCTTCACCATATTGGCTGTCTCTGCTCCCCTCGTTCTCGTCGGATCGGCGAGCGCGGCGCCGCTGAAGCAGGCCAAGATCATCATCGAGCATAACGCCACGGACAACGACACGGGCTTTCAGGCGTTCGTCGACGCCGACGGGTGGGAGCGCCTCGAAATCATCGGGCCGAACGGCGTCGTCGCCGAGTTTCAGGGCAAGGGGACGGTCAACGATCTGGGCCTCACCGAGCTGTTCTTTGAAACCACCGAACCCGAGAACGCCAAGTTGCCGCTGGCGCAGGTTCTCGAAATGCTGCCGGCCGGCAAATATGAGTTCCGCGCTCTCTACTCCGCCCTCGGAGGCAGCGAAGGATCTGTCAGCGGGATCGCGACACTGACCCACAAGATACCGGCGGGGGTTACGCTCGTATCGCCGAAGGAGGGAGAGACTGTGCCACCGGGCGAGCTGGCCGTCAGTTGGACGCCGTCAGAACGGGCGCTCGATGGCTCGACCGTCAACATTATCGCGTACCAGCTGATCATCGAAAAGGACGAGGACCCGCATCCCAAAATGATCGGCAAGCGCGGGTTGAGCATGTACCTGCCGGCGTCGGTGACGGCGATGACCATCCCGGCGGAGTTCTTCGAGCCAGGCACGGGCTACCTCTGGGAGGTTCTCGCGATCGAGAAGGGCGGCAACCAGACCCTGCAGTCCGGTACATTCTCGACCAGATGAGCTAAACTGAGCGGGCCGTGCACCAGCGCGGCCCTGCCTCGTCTCTTGCGGTGGAGCGAACGGCCATGAAGAGAATCCTGGTTCTGGCGGCGACTGCCTGCGGGCTGTTCGCGATTCTGATCGTTGTCGAGAATCTGCAGGGTGGCGAGCCGTTCACGCTGTCCGGCTTCGCGCTCGACCTGTTCGAGAAGGCGCTGCTGGCCCTCGCCGTTGCGGCGACTGCCTATGTCGCACTCGAAACCAAAGGCCTCAGGCGCGAACGGTTTGACCTGCTGAACGACCTCTCCCGCGTGCATAGCGAAAGCGACAGATGGCGCTCGGCAGCACGCGTGCACATCGATGGGCTCGGCCGGGCCATCAACGATCAATTCAAGGCCTGGCGGCTAAGCGAAAGCGAGGCCGACATTGCACTGCTCATGTTGAAGGGCCTGACGCACAAGGAGATTGCGCATTTGCGCGGCTCGGAGGAGGCGACCGTCCGCCAGCAGGCGGCTGCAGTGTACCGCAAGGCCGGTCTCGCCAATCGGGCGGAGCTAGGGGCGTTCTTCCTCGAGGATCTACTGTCGCCTGAGCCGGAGCGCGGCGCTGGCCAGCCGCCCAATCTGGAGGTGGTCAAGACCGACCGCGGTTAGAGCAATCAGGCTCCTGCCAGCCCGCAATCCCTCCTCCAAGCCCGCCCCCTAGGTTTTCGCCTCCGCCGCGCTATCTCCCCCTTTGCTAGCCTTGCCACTGGCATCGCCGCCGTCGCAGGCGCCGCGTCTGGAGACGGCACTGCCGCCGCTATTGGCGTCATGGCTACTATCGCAGGCGGTGCTATCGCCGGCGTGTCTGGGTGTTCTACCGGTTCTAGACTGTTTGCTTTCACGCAATTCCGGACGGAAAACCGCTACGCACTTTTCCTGGAATTGCTCTTTGTTTCTACGCAATTCCGGACGGAAAACCGCTACGCACTTTTCCTGGAATTGCTCCAGAGCCATGCCCCATCCCGATTAAAATCGGGATGGGGCTCTGTCCTTTTGCTAGAGCATGATCTTTCCTGGATCATGCTCCAGCAACCGGCTGTGCTGAAATCTCCGGGCCAAGGCCCGGAGGGTCGTTGCCCTTGGGAACCTTGAGCCGCGGCTCGCCGTTGACCCCCGAAGCCCTTCAGCAAAGGAGAGAACAATGGCCGACGACCCGAACGTAAACACGGCGCCGAGGATGACGCAGCGCGAAGCTCAGGAAGCCCTGGAAAAGCAGGTCGCGCAGCTGAAGCGCGAGATCAACAAGATCAACCGGGCGCTGGCCGAGCGGGCCGAAGAGGCGGTCGAGGAGGCCAATGGCTGGTATGACAGCGCCACCGAGCGCGCCTCCCGCACCGCGCAGGCGCTGCGCAGCAGGGCACAGTCGGTGTCGGGTGTCGTTCACGACAATCCGGGCACGGTGTCGTCCGCCTTCATCCTGGGCGGCGCCGCCGGCCTCTTGCTGGGCCTAGCGCTTAGCGCCAGCGAGCCGCGCAGGGAGCGCTGGTTCTAGACTAACGATGCCTATGGCGCCAACGTCGTCCGCAGCCATGCGGTGATGGCGTCGAAGGCGATCGGCTGCGTCGTGTCGACGTCGAAGAGCGGGCCGCGGCGCAACGGCTCGGCGCGTTTGGCGAGTTCGATCAGCTCGGGGATGTAGGCGGCGCCCGGATGGCCGGGAAGGCGTTGGTCGAGCCGGGCACGGTAGCGCTCGGCCAGGATGTCGCCGGGCGCATGGCACCAGATTTCGGCGGTCTCAACGACGCCGGCGCGCTTCAAATGATCCTCGAGCACCTGGCGCGGCTGGAAGCCGAACCAGGCATCGACGACGAAAATCGATCCCGCCGGGGCCTCGCCGACGAGCGACCAGATGGCCGTATAGCTGGCACGGCCGAGCGTGCGGTTGAATTCGCGGTCGCCGCCGCCCAGCACTTCGAGGAACGGGTTCTTGATCGTATCGAGCGCCAGCAACGGCCAGCCCATGCGCTCGGCAATGCCGCGCGAGACCGTGCTTTTGCCCGAAGCGGGAATGCCGTTGACCAGCACGGCGCGCTGGCCGAGCACGGCAGACCGGCCATGGCTCGGCAGGGAGAGCGGCTGAGATAGGGGCGAGGCGTGGGAAGCTGTCGTCTCGGCCGCCAGCGCCTGCAGGCCGGCGCCGATCACACCGGCGTCGTCGCCGAGCAGGGCCGGCCGCACGGGGGCCTGGTACCAGGCAGCCAGCGCCGGCGCGTTGGCGAGCGCCCGGTGCGCCGCCCCGCCCAGTCCGCCGCCGAGCAGCACGAGGTCTGGATTGAACATGGCGACCGCCGTGTCGATCGCGGCGCGCAGCGGCCGCGCCCAGGCATCCAGTATGCCGCGCGCCAGCGCGTCGCCGTCGGCGTCGCGGGCAAAGAGCTGGTCGACCGTGACCTCGGGACCGAGACCGGCGTGGGCGATATGGCGGCCAAGGGCGGTGCCGGAGCTGGTGGTTTCGACGCAGCCGCGCCGGCCGCATTTGCAGGCTTCGCCGTCGAGGTCGACGCCGATATGGCCGAGCTGCCCGGCCGTCGCCTTGCCGCGCACGATGCGCCGACCTTCGGCGACCGCGCCGCCGATGCCGGTGCCGATGGTGAACATGACGATGTTGTCGTGGCCGACGGCCGCACCCCGGGCCATTTCAGCTGACAGAGCCATGTTGCAGTCATTGTCGATGATGACGGGCTTGCCGGTCATGCTTTCCAGCCGCTGCGCCAGCGCCACCGAGGCGAGGTCGACATAGCCGCCGGACAGCACAGTACCGCGCCGCGCATCGACGCGGCCGGGAACGCCGATGCCGATCGCCGCTACTTCGGGGGTATCGAGCTGGTGCACCATGTCGGCTATGCGGCCGAGCACCAGCTCCGGGTCGGGCGCGCTTTTCTCGGAGACGCGCTTGAGGATTTCGCCAGTGCCGGAGATGCGGGCGGCACGCAGATTGGTGCCGCCGATATCGATCCCTATGGCCATCGATTTTTGTCGCATGACGTCTCGTGCTTGTCCGACTCTGCTCCATGGTGTTGAGATTCAGGTCAGGCCGAGTCGAAAATGGTGGCTTCCGAGAACCGGAGCGGAGCGTACTTATAGTACGTGAGCACCGGAAGCGCGGGAAACCACCATTCGCAGGCCGACCTCACCTGAATTTCGACAACACCTAGGCGGCTTTGCGCCGGTAGTTGCCTATCACCGCCTGGATCTCGCGCAGTCTCGACACGGCGATGGTCCTCAACTTCTCACGCTGGACGTCACGGTCGAGTGAGATGCAGTCCTTCCACAGCGAGCGGCCGGCGATGACGCCCGACGCACCGTTCATCATGGCGATCTCGACCTGGCCGAGGAAGGTCGAATGGTTGACGCCCGCCGACAGCACCGCCCACGGCACGTCACCGGCCAGCCTGGTGATCCGGGCGCAGGCGTCCGGCGTGCCGGGATAGGGAAGCTTGAGCACCTTGGCTCCGCACTGCAGCGAGATCCGCGTGCCCTCTTCGATCAGCGATGGGATCTTGGCGATGTAGTCCTCGGCGCTTTCGCCCTCGAGCTGATAGGTCAGGAACTCGACGACGAGCAGAAGGTCCTCCTGCGCGAAGTCGGCGATGCACTGGTTGAGGATGGCGATGTTGTGCTCGTTCGCCTCCGGTCTGTCGGCCCGCAGATAGACCATGATCTTGCCGCCGGTGCCGCCAAGCTCGCGGACGCGGCGCGCGTTGATGCTGGGAACGAGGCGCGACAGGCGGTAGCCGGCGGGCGAGACGTCGAAACCCGAAGCGTCGAGGCCGATGAGCAGTGCGGTGTCGCGGTTCAGCACGCCTTCATCGACGACGCGCGGCACCGCGCAGAGTGGGTCGAGCAGCACGCAGGAGGCCTCGCTGGCGAGGTAGCGCGTGATGTCGGCCTTGGTGTCGCCCAGCATGTCGTTGGTGATCCTGGCCTGCTGTTCCGGATCCGACGCCAGCAAGGTGCGCATGCCGCCGCGCTGGTCGCAGGCGATGGCCATCATCGCCCCGTCCCTGCCGCATATCTGCTGGTAGCCGCGCAGCTCCGCGGTGGTCATCCTGGTCATGGTCTTTTGTCCGATCCTGGCGCCCTCGGGACGCGATATGGAAGCGAGCCCAAGTTGCGGCTTTGCCAAATTTGGGCGATAACTCCCGTGGTCGGCAGGTCTGTAACACATTGCTGAAAGGAATTGCAAGCTGTCTGTTCCTCCCATCCAGGATGCGACCGCATCGCGCACGATGCTGCATACGGTCGCCAAGCTGCACTACGAGGCGGAGATGTCGCAGGTCGATATCGCGCGGCGGCTGGGGGTCTCGACCGCCACCATATCGCGCCTGCTGCAGCGGGCGCGGGCAGAGGGCATCGTGCGCATCGAGGTGCTCGATATCGTCACGCCCGAAGCTGTCACCGCGCAGCTGATCGAGGGGCTGGGGCTGCGCGACGCGGCCGTTGTCGAGACGCCGGCAGCCGGCGTGCTGACGGCGCTAGCAGCACCGCTGGGCGGCCTGCTCAGGCAAGCGGAGCTTTCGGCCGGCTCGGTGGTGGCCATCGGCTGGGGGCGCGCCATCCGCGAGGTTATCCGCGCCGGCTTGCCGCGCATTCCCGGCGTGCTCACCGTCGCCGCCACTGGTGGCATGCAGCAGCAGGCGGCGCATTTCCAGATCAACGAGTTCGTGCGGCTGGCCGCCGAGGAGTTCGGCGGGACACCGCATTTCATCCATGCGCCCTATCTGCCGTCGACCGAACTGCGCAATGTCTTCCTTGGCGATGCGGCGATCAGCGACAGCGTGGCACTCTGGGACCGGACCGACGTTGCGATCGTCGGCATCGGCCTGCCGCATGCCATCAACCCGCCGGAGGCAAGTGCGGCGACGCTGAGCGAGCAGGCGCTGTTCCAGGCGGCCGGAGACGTCCTTCGCCACTATTTCGATGCCGAAGGCACGCTGATCTCCTGGGAAGGGGAAAGCCGGATGATCGCCATGTCGCCGGCCCAGCTTCGCGCCGTTCCACTGGTGATCGGCGTCGCCGCCGGACCGGAGAAAGCAACGGCCATCATCGGCGCCGCGCGCGCCAAGCTGATCAATGCTCTCATCACCGACACCAAGACGGCGCAGGCCATCCTCGAAGTGCTCCTGCCCCGATAGCGTCGGCCATCGAAATCACCCGTTGTGCCGTCGCGACGTTGGCGCGATAGTTCCCGTGCGGGGCTCTGCGGAGCGAACAGGCGATGTCCGGTTTTGAAATGGCGGCGGTTCGGCCCCCCAAACACCCGCTTGCAATTTATTTCAGCAAAGTGTTACAACAACGCGAACTCGGTACGAATGCGTGCCGGGCGGCGCGGTTTTGTCAACCTTGCGGAGGCAGGGAACGAGACCGCTGACATCACAATGGCCGGTTTCGACTGGCTGGACTGACGACAGGGGCGCTTGGGAGGAAAGCCGCCCGCAACAGCCAGGCAGGCGAAATCCGTTTTTCGGCCGACGCCATGGTCCCGATCCGAGATCGACGGCCATTCCAGTGTCCACAGCATATCTGCCAACACCATGAGGAGGAATTCATGAAGAAGATCGTTGCCGCGCTCGCGGCGCTCGCCATCTCGGCATCGGCGCTGATCGCGCCTGCGTCGGCGCAGGACAAGAAGTACACCATTGCGCTGATTCCTGGCCTGACCACCGACGGTTTCTACATCACCATGCGCAAGGGCGCCCAGGCGGCTGCCGATGCGCTCGGCGTCACCCTGGTTTTCCAGGGCGCTTCGGATTTCAACCCGGTGACGCAGGTTCCCGTGCTCGACGCGGTCATCGCCAAAAAGCCGGACGCGATCCTGATCGCGCCGACCGACAAGGTTCAATTGGTCGAGCCGCTGCGCAAGGCCAGCGATGCTGGCATTCCGGTGATCACCGTCGACACCTTCATCGGCAGCGGCGTCTACCAGACCGGCGCCGGCGATGCGGACTTCCCGCTCTCCTACATCGCGTCGGACAACATCCTCGGCGGCGAGATCGCTGCGCGGGCACTGGCGACGTCCATTGGCGACAAGGGCAAGGTCTACGTCTCGAACGTCAAGCCCGGCATCTCGACCACCGACCAGCGCGAAGAAGGCTTCAAGAAGGAGATGGCCAAGCATCCGGGCATCACCGTGCTGGAAACCCAGTTCAACGATGACGACGCCAACAAGGCGGCTTCGCAACTGCAGGCCGTGTTCGCGCGCAACCCCGACCTCGTCGGCGTGTTCGGTGCCAATCTGTTCTCCGCCCTGGGTGCGGCCAACGGCGTCAAGCAGGCCGGGCAGAGCGGCACCATCAAGGTGGTGGCGTTCGATGCGCCGGTCAGCATCGTCGACAACATCAACACCGGCCTGGTCGACGTGGCGATTGCCCAGCATCCGGCCGAGATCGGCTATTTCGGCGTCGTTTCGGCCTATGCCCACCTGACCGGCCATTCGATCCCGGTTGCGATCGGCACCGGCTTCACGATCATGGACAAGTCCAACATCGCCGACCCGAACATCTCGAAGTACCTCTACTCCGAATGAGTCCTGACCGGTCCGGTCTCCTTCCGGCTTGCCGGGAGGGGACCGGGTCCTGGGACTGTTCGAAGAAGGCCGCACCGCGGATCGGAACCATTCATGACCTCAACATCATCAACCGGCGAAAAGCATGTTGCCCCCCAGGCGGACCACGGTGATCCCGCAAGAAGCCTGATCGCACGTATCGCCGATGGACGTGCCTGGCTGTTCCTCGCCGGCCTGATCATCTGTTTCGAGGTCTGGTCGCGGCTTGCCTTCGGCGCCACCTTCGTGCTCAACCCGTTCAACGTGCAGTCCATCGCGATCTTTGCCGTGGCGCCGCTGCTGCTGGCGACCGGCCAGACATTCGTCATCATTTCGGGAGGCATCGACCTCTCGCTCGGCTTCATCATGGGCCTTGCGGCCGTCGTCGCGGCCCATGCCACGAACATGGCCGGAGCCGCCATTCCCTTGCCGCTGGCCATGCTGGCCGGCATTCTCGCTGCCGTACTCGTCGCCGGCGTGCCTGGCGTCATCAACGGCCTGTTGATCTCGCGCCTGAGGATCCCGCCCTTCATCGGCACGCTCGGCATGTTCGGCGTGGCGCGGGGTGCGGCCTTCCTGCTCGCCGGCGGCACCACCGTGCCGGTACAGAATTCCTGGTTCGCGCTGCTCGGCAATGGCCGGCTCTACGGCGTGCCCTATCTCGTCATCATCACCGCAATCTTCGTCGTGGTGATGCACTACATCCTGAGCCAGACCCGGTTCGGCCAGCACAATTACGCCATTGGCGCCAATGTGCAGGCGGCGCGGCGCGCCGGCATCGACATCAAGGACCACATACTGCGCCTCTATGTGCTGTCGGCGATGTGCGCCGGCCTCGGCGGCGCGCTCTATGCGGCGCGCTTCACCGCGGGCGCGGCCCAGGCCGGCGAGCCGCTGCTGCTCGACAGCGTCGCCGCCGTCGTCATCGGCGGCGCCAGCCTGTTCGGCGGCTCCGGCACCATCTTCGGCACGGTCGCCGGCGCGCTGGTCATCGCGGTCATCCAGTACGGGCTGGTCTTCGTCAATGTCGAGCCGTTCTGGCAGTTCATCGCCGTCGGCGTCGTCATCATCATTTCCGTCCTTATCGACCAGGCGCAACGCCGGTTCAGTGGAGCCCGCCAGGATGAATAACCAAGAACAGACCCCCCTGCTGGAGGTCCGCAACCTTTCCAAGCATTTTGGCGCGGTGCGTGCGCTCAACGACTTCTCCATGGCCGTGCGGCCGGGCGAAGTGGTGGCGCTTGCCGGCGACAACGGCGCCGGCAAGACAACGCTGATCAAGGCGATTTCAGGCGTCTTCCAGCCGACCGGCGGCGAGATCCTGCTCAGGGGTCAGCCGGTGAGCTTTTCGACGCCGCAGGAGGCGCGCGAAAAGGGCATCGAGACCATCTACCAGGACCTGGCGCTGGCCGACAACCTGTCGATCGGCTCCAACATCTTCCTGGGACGCGAACCGATGCGCAAAGCCTTCGGCTTCTTGCCGGTGCTGGACCGCAAGGCGATGGCGGTTGCCGCCAAGCAGACCATGGGGCGGCTGGATTTCCATGTCAGCCGGCTCGATGCCCCGGTCAGCAATTTCTCCGGCGGCCAACGCCAGGCGGTTGCCATCGGCCGCGCCGTCTATTGGGACGCCCAGATCCTGATCATGGACGAACCGACCGCCGCACTTGGCGTGCCCGAGCAGCGCAAGGTCATTTCGCTGATCCACCAGCTCAAGGCGCAAGGCCGTGGCGTGATCTTCATTTCGCACAATCTGCAGGACATCTTCGCCGTGTCCGACCGCATCGTCGTGCTCAGGCGCGGCGTCCAGGCCGGCGAGCGCAACATCTCGGAAACCAACCACGACGAAGTCGTCAAGCTGATGGTCGGCGGGTAGGGCGCGCCGCCTGTCGCCACACTATGCCGACAGGGCGTCGAATATCGCTTTGGTTTCGGCGACAAGCATGCGCATCAGCTGCCCTGCCGGAAGCTCCCTGTTCAGCGCGGCCGCTTGCCCGTACAGGTGACAATCGAAATCTCCCTTCCCCTTTGCGTGCCCGGCATCGCCGAGCGGCGCACTGAGCACATACATCTGAGGAAAATCCGGCAGGCGCGTTCGGCTCTCTTCCATCTCCAGGGCGTAGCGCGTGCGCCTCGCCCGTGCCGCCCGACCGGAAAAGGCATTGCTGACCATCGTATCCATGTCGGTCGCGGAGCGGATAAGGGCGCGACGCGGCGCATCCGTGCCGGCCTCGTCACAGGACAGGAAACCGGTGCCGATCTGCACGCCGCTGGCGCCAAGGGCAAAAGCAGCCGCTATGCCTCGGCCGTCGGCAATGCCTCCCGCGGCAATGACCGGGAGATCGATGGCATCCACGATTTGGGGAACCAGCGCCATCGTTCCCACGCCGTCACCTGGATCGGTCGGAACGTGAGAGCCGCGATGCCCTCCTGCCTCCCATCCCTGGGCGATAACCGCGTCGACTCCGCCTTTGGCAAGCTTGTGCGCCTCGGCGACGTTCGTCGCGGTGCTCAATACTACGATCCCGGCCTGCCTCAGCCTGGCAATTGCTGTAGCGTCCGGTATGCCAAAGTGGAAACTGACGACAGGTGGGCGGACCTCAAGCACGAGTTCGAGCCTGGCGTCGTCGAAACCCAGCCCCAGCGACGGCAGCCTTGCCGGCGGCGCGCCGAGGGAAAGCTCCTCGTAGTAAGGGCGCAGCCTGTCGATGGTCTGCGCCAGGACGGCATCGCTCGTGCGGGGTTGCGGATGGGCGAAGAAATTGAGGTTGAACGGACGATTAGTCGCCGCTCTGAGCTTGCGAACCGCTTCATGCAGACCATCCGGCAGCATCCATGCGCAGCCGAGCGATCCCAAGCCGCCGGCATTGCTAACGGCCGCGGCGAGCTCGGGCGTCGCCGACCCAGCCATCGGCGCCTGGATGATCGGATGCTCGATCTTCAGCAGATCGTATAAACGACGGTTCGGCCACATGAGCGTCTTTCCGGTATCCAAGGGAGGATCGCACGCAATCCCAGCATAGGCCTGCGATGGGGTCGGGTCATCGGAATCATGCGGACGCCACGGACCCCACCGACTCCCGCTCCACCAGCGGACATTCCAGCTTGGTGATCGGATAGCGCCCTCGTCCGGGCGCAGGCGGCACTTCCAGCTGCTCGATCGCCCATTGGCCCATGGCCATATGCGGCAGGATCGATGTGGTCAGCGGCGGGAAGAGGTGGCGGGCGATCTCCTCGTCGTCATAGCCGACCACGGAAATGTCCTGCGGAATATGCAGGCCGGCCTCCTTCAGCGCCTCGTAGCAGCCGATGGCCGTGCGGTCGTTCTGGCAGAAGATGGCGGTTGGGCGGTCTTTCAGCGCCAGCAGCTTGACGGTCGCGGCATAGCCGGCGCTGGCCGACCAGTCGCCTTCGACCACCAGTTCCGGATCGAAGGGAATGTCGGCCGTTGCCAGCGCGCGGCGGTAGCCCTTCAGCCGGTCCTGCGCGGCCTGCATCCAGGGCTCGCCGGTGATGGTGGCGATGCGGCGGTGGCCATGGCCGATCAGATGGCGGGTGGAGCTCTGGCCGCCGGCGATCTCGGAAGGCACCACGGCGGGGAAGGCATAGTCCGCCGTATAGCAGTTGAGCAAGATGACCGGGATGTCGAGGCTGTAGAGGAAGTCGGGCGCCGTGATCTCCCGGGTGAAGATGGTCATGTAGATCAGCGCCGAGATGCCGCGCCTGGTGAGGGCCTGGATCGCCCTCGGCTCCATGACGGCATCGCCCATGGTCTGCGCCACCAGGAGCACGTTGCCGGCATTCCACGAGGCCTGACGCGCGCCTTCGATGGCGACCACCGCCTCGGGGCTGGTGGCGAGTTGGTCGACGGCGAAGCCAATGACGCCGTCCAGCCCTTCGAAGGACGTCACCGGCGGGCGCAAGGCGGAGAAGGCCGGCGCGGCATAGCCGAGCGTCCGCGCCGCCTCGATGACGCGGTCGCGGGTCTGCTGCGACAGCCGGATGCCGGGCGAATTGTTGAGCACGAAGGACACCGTCGCCTGCGAACAGCCGGCGGCTCTCGCGATGTCGGTCATGGTGACGCGCCCCTTGGGAGCTCTGGCGGACGGCTTGCGACGCCTGGAGCCCTCCGGGGGATCGCGCAGTTCCGTCGGTTCGCTCATGTCGGCATCGTTTCCCAAAATCCGGCCCCGTTAGGCCGGCATCGACGGCAAGGCGGTTTCAATCCGGCGCGTTAATCGGAGATGCGCGCTATTTATAACTATTATCATACGCGAGGCGTTCTGCGCCAGTAGCGCCGCATGGCGACGAAAACAACTGGTCGAGGCCGCAAAACCGGTGATTTCCTCAAGCTTTTCGCCGCAACAGCAGCCATGGCGCCGCCGCCGTCCTTCCTCCCTGATGTTCCCCGCGGTACCGGCCTCCTCCGCCCCGCGGCGCGCCCTTTCCAACACCATGACTAATACTATTTACTAATAGTCGTAAGCGTTCTACTGTCAACTCGTCGTGACCGATCCGAGCTCGGACCGGTGCCGACGAGACCCGATGCGTGGCGCACCACCGGTCCGGATTGCCACCGGAAAAGGCCCGCCACGCACTCACGAAAATGTCAGACAAATCGGACTATTTACGAACGACAAATGAGTGTCTAGTGTTTCGGTCGCGGCTGGATTGGCGCCGTTCTTCAGTTGCCAGACCTTTGGGCAGACCCTTGAGGAGGAGGGCGTCCGGGCCGCAGCCGAGACATCAGCGATGAGTTTCAAAAGGGAGGTTGAACCATGAAATCTGTGATCCGTACTGCATCCATCGCCGCCGCGGCCTTGGCTCTCGGCCTGTCGGTGAGTGCATTCGCGCGTGCCGACGACAAGCCGACGCTGGCCTTCGTCGTCAACGGCGCGTCCGACTTCTGGAAGGCGGCCGAAGCCGGCGTGAAGAAGGCGCAGGGCGAACTGCCCGACTACAATCTCGAGCTTAAATATCCCGAGCAGTCATCGGTCGCCATCCAGCAGCGGCTGATGGACGATTTGGTGACCGCCGGTGTCAAGGCGATCATGGTGTCGGCCGTCGACCCCAAGACCTCGACCGACGGGTTGAACAAGATCGCGTCGGAAACGGCGCTGTTCACCACCGACAGCGATGCCCCGCAGACCAAGCGTGTTGCCTATATCGGCTCGTCCAATGTCGATGCCGGCAAGCAGGCGGCCGAGATCGCCAAGAAGGCGATGCCAAACGGCGGCAAGTGCCTGGGCTTCGTTGGCCTGCTCGGCGCCGACAATGCCAAGGAACGCATCCAGGGCATGAAGGACGGGCTCGCCGGCACCAAGATCGAGCTGATCGACGTGCGCGGCGACGATATCGATCAGGCCCGCGCCAAGAAGAATGTCGAGGACGCGCTGGTTGCCAGCCCCGACGTGACCTGCATGGTCGGCTTCTACTCCTACAACACACCGCGCATCTATGAAGCGCTGCGCGATGCCGGCAAGCTCGGCCAGATCACCGTCGTTGGCTTCGACGACGATCCGATCACGCTGGGCGGCGTCAAGGAAGGCACCGTGGCGGCCACCGTCGTGCAGCAGCCCTTCGAATGGGCCTATCAGGGCATGAAGCTGATGGCCGCCTATCTCAAGGGCGACAAGTCGGGCGTTCCGGCCGATGGCCTGATCATCATCCCGACCAAGATCATCGGCAAGGACGATGTCGACGCCTACGCCGCCGATCTCAAGGCGATGTCCGGAAACTAAGGCGAGAACAGTTGCGCCGGCTCAAGGGTATGCCTTGAGCCGGCGTTCGTATTGACGGGCCTTCGCGGGCCCGTCAGTCTGCTGAAGGGGTCGTTCCGGGGCTCACCGGCTGCTGTCAGGCGTGATGAATTATTCCGACACATCCATCGTTGCATCGACTGTCGCTCCGTTTCTGAGCCTGGAGGGCGTGCGCAAGACCTATCCCGGCGTGGTCGCGCTGGACGGGTTCTCGATGGAGGTGAGGCCGGGCGAAGTGATCGGCCTTGTCGGCGAAAACGGCGCCGGCAAGTCGACGCTGATGAAGATCCTCGGCGGCGTGACCCGGCCGGACACCGGCACCATCACCGTTGACGGCGTCGCGCATGACGGGCTCACCGTCGAAGCCAGTCTCGGCTCCGGCATCGCCTTCGTCCACCAGGAACTCAATCTGTTCGAAAACCTCGACGTTGCCGCCAACATCTTCTTTGGCCGCGAGCCGCTCCGCGCCGGGCCGCTGAGGCTGGTCGACCGCACCAAACTGCGCATCATGGTGGCGCCGCTGCTGAAGCGGGTCGGCGCCAATTTCTCGGCCGACGCGCCGGTGGCCTCGCTGTCGCTCGCCCAGCAGCAGATGGTCGAGATCGCCAAGGCGCTGTCGATCAAGGCGCGGCTGGTGATCCTCGACGAGCCTACATCCAGCCTGCCGCTCGCCGAAACCGACAAATTGCTCGATGTCATCAAGGCGCTGAAGGCGGAAGGCATCAGCGTCATCTTCATCTCGCACCGCCTGCATGAGGTCGAGCGGGTCGCCGACCGCGTCGTGGTGCTGAGGGACGGCATGCTGGCCGGCACATTGCCGAAAAGCGCCATCAACCATGACCAGATGGTCAAGCTGATGATCGGCCGCATGCTGAAGGAACGGGAGAAGGCCGCGGAATCGGCGCACGCGCCGGGCGGCGTAGCGCTTTCGGCCAAGGCGGTGCGCACCAGCGCCTATCCCGACCGGCCGGTCGATCTCGACGTCCGGCATGGCGAGATCCTCGGCCTGGCCGGCCTGGTCGGCTCCGGCCGCACCGAGCTGGCGCGGGTGCTGTTCGGCATCGATGAGCGTTTCGGCGGCAGCGTCAAGCTTGACAGCAAGGAACTCGCGCTCGGCTCGGCCGCGGATGCGGTGGCCAGCGGCATCTTCCTGGTGCCCGAGGACCGCAAGCTGACCGGCATCCTGCTCGACCTCTCGATAGCGCAGAACATCTCGCTGCCCAATCTGCCGGCGCATGCGAAGCGCTCGCTGGTCTCGACTAGCGCCGAGGCCGCCACCGCCGAGAAGCAGAAGACAAATCTCGGCATCAAGGCGCCGTCAGTGGCGACGCGCACCGGCACGCTGTCGGGCGGCAACCAGCAGAAGGTGGTGCTGGGCAAGTGGCTGGCGATGAACCCGAAAGTGATGATCCTCGACGAGCCGACGCGCGGCATCGACATCGGCGCCAAGGCGGAAATCTACGGGCTGATGCGGGCGCTGGCCGATGCCGGGGTCGCTGTGCTGATGATCTCCAGCGACATGGAGGAGGTGATCGGCGTCTCGGATCGCATCGCCGTCATGCATGAGGGCCAGATCTCTGGCATTCTCGACAAGGACGATTTCAGCCAGGAAAACGTGCTGCTGCTCGCGGTCGGCAAGAAGCCGAACTAGATCTTGTTTCGCCGCAGGTTCTGGTCGCAAAACCGCGGAACACTTTGGCGGAACCTGCTCAGGCAGGCATTGGGGAGAAGACGATGAGCAAGAAAGACCTCGGCCTGCTGATCCTGATCCTGGTGGTGGGAACGGTGGTGGCGATCATCAATCCGCGCTTCCTCTTGCCGATCAACCTTGCCAACACCTCGAACCTGATCGGCCTGTTCGGGATTCTGTCGATCGGCCAGGCCTTTGTCATCATCACCGGCGGCATCGAACTTTCGGTTGGCTCAGTGGTTGCGCTGCTCGGTACGCTGTTCATCGACTTCATCGCCGTGCGCGGGATGGATTGGCCGCTGGCCTTCGTGCTGATCATCGCGCTCGGCGCCGTCATCGGCCTTGTGCATGGCTGGCTGATCACGCGGCTGAAGCTGCAGCCCTTCGTGGTGACGCTGTGCGGCTTGCTCATCTATCGCGGCGTGGCGCGCTTCTACACCGCCGACGGCACGGCGGGGTTCGGCTTCGGTCAGAATTTCCCGGATCTCGAATTCCTGACCGCCGGCCGCAGCTATGGCGTGCCGAACAGCTTCATCGCGCTGATCATCATCTCCATCGTGATGTGGGTGGTGCTGCACCGCTCGGTGTTCGGGCGCTATCTCTACGCCATCGGCAAGAACGAGGAAGCGGCGAAATATTCCGGCATCCGAACAGGCCGCGTGGTGATGGCCGCCTACGTCATCTGCGGCGTGCTGACTGCGCTGTCGGCGATCTATTTCGCCATGTACACGCGCTCGATCTCGCCGGCCAGCCACGGCCAGTTCTACGAGCTCTACGCCATTGCCGCGGCCGTGCTCGGCGGCTTCTCGCTGCGCGGCGGCGAAGGCTCGCTGATCGGCGTCATCCTCGGCACGGTGCTGCTGCAGGAATTGCAGAACCTGGTCAATCTGCTCGGCATCCCGTCCTCGCTCAATTTCGCGGTGATGGGCGGAGTGATCCTGATCGGCGTGCTGGTCGACCAGCAATGGGGCGTGTTCCGGGCACGGCGGCAGATGATCGACGCCACGCGCAAGAACGTGGCGGGCGCGCCGGCGGAATAGCTGCTCGTCTCTCCCTTCTCCCCTTGTGGGAGAAGGTAAGAAGCAGCCTAGAGCGGTTCAGCTTTTGGTAGAATCGCCGACCCGCTCTAAGTATTTGTTTTTACGCAATTCCGGACGGAAAACCGCTGCGCACTTTTCCTGGAATTGCTCTAGATCATGCTCGACAGGTCGGAGAACGCCATCGCCTTGCGCAGCACTTCGGCAAAGCGCTCGCCTGCCACTTCGCGGGCGCCGCTGTTGTCGATCGAGGTGACATCGGGGCCGGACAGCGCGACGGACGTGCTGCGCGCCAAGCGGGCCAGCACCTCGCCACGCGATTCGCGGCCGCGCATGGCCAGCCGCTCGGCGAGGATTTCCGGCGTCGCGGTGATCTCGACAACGGCCAGCTTGGCGTAGCGGTCGCGCAGCGCCGGGATGATGGCGCGGGAGACATTGGCGACGGCGACCTGGCCGTTGGCGACCGACCAGTCGACATCGGCCGGGATGCCATAGCGCAGGCCATGCGCCTCCCAGGCTATGGCGAAGGCGCCGTCGGCCTCGGCCTCGGCGAAGGCCGCGTCGGCCAGCAAGTCGTGATCCTCGCTCGCCGCATCACTCGGCCTTGTGATGACCCGGCGGACGAACTCCAGCCGGCTCTCGTCGGCGAAACGCGCCTTGGCATAGCCGATCACCGTGTCCTTGCCGGCGCCGCTCGGCCCGACCACGGCGACAAAGACGCCGTGGCGGATCGGAAAGGTATTGGTGGACAGTTCGCGTTCGATCAACGCCGAGACCATCATGCGACCCGGCGCCCCTGGCGCCAGACGGTGCGGACGACCGGCACATGATCGTCGACGCGCACGCGCACCAGATCGGCGCGGCGGCCCTGTTCGATGACGCCGCGATCGCTGAGGCCGACCGCCTCGGCGGGGTTCTTCGACACCATAGCCACCGCCTGCGGCAGCGAAATGCCCTCGACGACATCGCCGAGGAAGAAGGCCGACTGGATAAGGCTGAAAGGAATGTAGTCCGACGACAGGATGTCGAGCAGGCCGTCACCGGCGAGCGTGCGGGCCGAGACATTGCCGGAATGCGAGGCGCCGCGCATGACGTTGGGCGCGCCCATCAGCACGCCGAGCCCGGCCGCTTTCGAGGCCCGTGCCGCTTCCTCGGTGGTCGGGAATTCGGCGACGCGCACACCCTGCTCAATCGCCTCGTCGACATGGCCCGAGGTGGCGTCGTCGTGGCTGGCCAGCACGATGCCGCGCTCATGGCAGGCGGCGGCGATGAAGACCCGGTTGGGGCCCGAGTTGATGGCTGATTCCGCCATGCGCTTTTCGCAGAATTTCCGGAAATCGCGATCCGTCAGCTTCAGCTTGCGCTGGTAGTAATAAGCATAGGTCTCGAGATTGACGAACTGGCGCTGGCCCGGCGCATGGTCCATCAGCGATGCCAGCTTCACCCTTTCATCGGTTTCGAAATTGGCGAAGGCCCTGAGGCAATCGGGCGCTGAAACCTCGCAGCGCAGATGGATGAAGTGATCGGCCCGCAGCCGATCTTCGCGCACGCTGTCCTCGATCGCGTCGGCCAGCTTGCGGATGTCGGCGGAAGTCAGGTCGGCGTCCTCGTCCATGCCGACACGCAAGGCGTCGAGCACGGTGGTGATGCCGGCAGTCGCCACCTGCGCGTCATGGGCAAGCACGGCGGCGATCGGGTTCCAGCGCACTTTCGGCCGCGGTGCGTAGTGACCCTCGAGATGGTCGGTATGGAGCTCGACCAGGCCGGGGATGATGTAATCGCCGCCCATGTCCTCGCTGGTGCGGGCGGCGCCGGTATCGATGGCGGCGACCAGGCCGTCGCGCAGCACCAGCGAGCCCTCGACGATCTCGTCGGCAAGCACGATGCGGGCGTTGGTAAGAACGGTCTCGGCGGTCATTTCAGGCAGTCCTTGATCTCAAGCAGTTTTTCTGGCCGGGCGACGCCCGAGCGCGTGATGGGAAAGCACCATGAACGGCGCGCCCGGTTCGGTTTCGACAAACAGCGTCAGCGCATCCACCGGCACCGGCCGCAGCAGCACCTCCGCAAACAGGCTGTCGATTGCTGCGCGCAGACGAGGGCTTTCCTGTGACGCGGCGCGGCCGGACAGCGTCATGTGGAAGCGAAAGGTCTCGAAGACGTAAGGGTAGCCCCACTGGCAGAGGTTGCGGAATTCGGCGGGCTTCAGCGAATCCGGGCTGCGCCGTTCGATTTCCGCCTCGGTCAGCGGCGCGCGAAAACGGTCGAAGCCGAGCACGACGTCGTCGGCAAAGCGGTTGAGTGCCGCCAGCGGCGCCTCGGGAACCAGCGCGAAGAAGCCGTCGATCTGGCCGACGACCAGGCGCGGAATGGTGACTGCCGGCGTCGCTTCGGCAAAAGCATCAAGTGCCGCACGAAGCGAGGCTTCCGTCTCGTTCGGGGTCAGCCGGAAGGGCGCCTTCAGCGTCGCATGGAAGCCGTAGCGCCGCGCCGAGGCGGTGTGGAAGGCGACTTCCGCCGCCGACAATTCGCCCACGGCCTCGACCGGCCGCGTCGCCGCGCCAAACGGATCGCGGCCAAGCCAGTTGGCGGCGATCCGCGCCAACGGCTCGTCCTGTCCTGGGGTGAAGTAGATGGCGTAGCGCATCGAAAATTCCTCGTTAAAGCGCGACGCGTTTGAGGAGATGGTGCGACGCGCTTTAAGTCTTGGTTTTTGGCATGTCGTCGTCCCAAAACCGCTGCGCACTTTTGGGCGACATGCACTGGCCCCGCTGCCATAGGCGATTTGCATGACGGATTGACGAAGCTTTGAAGGGTTTTCGATGGCAAATCGACACGGCAAGTCCTTAGCCGACGATTTTTCCGTGCTGGACCAATAGCTTCAGCAGAAAAGCAAGCCGGGACCCCTTCGAACCAAATGTATTCCGGCTTTCGTTTGGCCGCATTTCAGCAAGCCCAGCGATGCCGCTCGGCTGCAAAATGCTCTGTCAGGCCGTCATCAACCATTCGTGCTCGGGCGCGTTGTGGAACTTCCACGTGCGCTTCGGGCCGGCCATGACGTTGAGATAATAGAGGTCGTAGCCATGACAGGCTGCGCAAGGATGATAACCCTTGGGCACCAGCACGACATCACCGTCCTCGATCGCCATCGCCTCGTCCAGATCGCGCTCGCCATTCTTGTCGGCATCGGTGTAGACGCGCTGGAAGGCAAAGCCCTGCGGCGGGTTGAGGCGGTGGTAATAGGTCTCCTCGAGATAGGACTCGGCCGGCAAATTGTCCTGGTCGTGCTTATGCGGCGGATAGCTCGAGGTGTGGCCACCGGGCGTGATCACCTCGACCACCAGCAGCGAGTTCGGCCGGCTTGCCCTCCGGCAGGATGTTGGTGACGTAACGCGTGTTGGTGCCTTTGCCTCGCACCTCTTGGCCAAGATCGTCCGGCGCGATGACACGGACGGGCAGGTCACCGCTCAAGCCGGGCGCCGAGCAGACGGCAAGCTCGAGATCTGTGTCGGCGGTCACCGACCAGTCCGAACCCTCGGGCACGTAGACCGACCACGGCTTGCCCTCGAAAGGCGACATGCGCTGGCCGAGCAGGCCAAGTTCCTTGCCGCCGGCGCTCGCCTTGCCCTTGCCGGTGACGAAGACCAGGCAGACCTCACGATCGGCGGTCTGGCCCGAGGCGCTCTCGCCGGGCTTCAGCCGATGCAGATCGAAACCGACATAGGTCCAGCCGGCATTTTTCGGCGTGACATGGGCGACGCGGCCATGGCCCTTGTTGGCTTTGACGAGCAGCTTCGACATCTGGGTTACTCCTTCGGTTCGGGCTCGGTCGGTGC
The DNA here is from genome assembly GCF_056781675.1 of Mesorhizobium monacense. Lineage (NCBI taxonomy): Bacteria > Pseudomonadati > Pseudomonadota > Alphaproteobacteria > Hyphomicrobiales > Phyllobacteriaceae > Mesorhizobium > Mesorhizobium monacense. The sequence continues at coordinate 5,629,286 of NZ_CM165567.1, forward strand.
CTTGCCCTCTTCGGCCGGCTTGTAGAGGTAGAAGAACTGCCAGACGGCGTAGCCGGCGAAACCGAGCGCGATCACGCCCCAGAACGGTGTGCCGGAGGCGAACTCGATCCCAGACCAGACGAGACAGACCGCGACGATGGCGACGCGCCGCCAAAGCGGCCGGAAGAACGGGTGCTCATAATCTTTCATCGGGCCAATCCGGGTTTCACCAACCGGACATCAGATAGGCCGCCGGTCACGGCAAATCCAGCGTTCATGCGTTGGGGAAGCCCTGCGTTTCAACCGTGTAGCCCGACGCCGTCATCACCCGCATCAGCTCCTTGTAGCCGACCTGTGCCATTTTAAGCGGCGGGTTCTTCTTCGGATCCTGCTCGGCCTCGACGACAAACCAGCCCTCATAGCCATGGTCCGCCAGCCTTTGCACGATAGCGCCGAAATCCAGCGAACCGTCGCCCGGCACGGTGAAGGCGCCAAGCGCCACGGCATCGAGGAAGGATTGCCTGGTGCGGTCGAGACTGTCGATCACGCCCATGCGCACGTCCTTCACATGGACGTGGTTGATGCGCTTGTGGTGGTTGTCGATGGCGCGCAGCACGTCGCCGCCGGCAAAGGCCAAATGACCTGCGTCGAGCAGCAGCGGAATGCCCTCGCCCGAATGGCGCATGAACGCGTCGAGCTCCGGCTCCGTCTCGACGACCGCCGCCATATGATGATGGTAGGACAGCGGCATGCCTTGCTCGGCGCACCATTCGCCGAATTCGGTCAGGCGCCGGGCGTAGGCCTTCATCTCGTCGCCGGAAAGTTTCGGCTTGGTGGCGAGCGGCTTCGAGCGGTCGCCCTGGATGGAACGGCCGACCTCGCCATAGACGATGCAAGGCGCGTTCACGGCCTTGAACAGATCGATCATCGGCTGGATGCGATCCTTGTTCCTGGCCATTTCCTCGTCGACCAGCGTGCCGGAGAACCAGCCGCCGCACAGCGTGACGTCGGCTTCCTTCAGGATCGGCAGCATCACCTTGGGGTCGTTGGGGAAGCGGCGGCCCATCTCCATGCCGGTGAAGCCGGCCGAGCGGGACTGGCGCAGACATTCCTCCAGCGACACGTCATCGCTCAGTTCCGCAAGATCGTCGTTCCACCACGCGATGGGGGACATGCCCAGTTTGGCTTTCAAGTCGTCACTCCAATGTCAGATCGTTGCGGGCGGCCCAGGGTTTATGAACGGCGGGCTCAAGCCTGCCGTTCGCTCAGGGCTTCCTCGTATTTCTTGCGCGCGGCGTTCACCTGCGGCCGTGCCGAGACTTCCGGCACGGCGACATCCCACCAGTGACCGCCGGCATCGGTCGAGACCAGCGGATCGGTGTCGATGACCAGCACCGTGGTCCTGCTGTTCTGTTTCGCCTGCTCAAGCGCCGTTTCAAGACCGGCGATCGAGGTCACTTTCTCGGAGATGGCGCCGAGGCTTGCCGCGTGCGCGGCGAAGTCGATGTCGGGCAGGATCTCGTGGCGCGAGTCCTTCAGCAGATTGTTGAAGTTGGCGCCGCCGGTCGCCATCTGCAGCCGGTTGATGCAGCCATAGCCGCGGTTGTCGAGCAGCACGATGGTGAGCTTGAGGCCAAGCATCACCGAGGTGGCGATTTCGGAATTGAGCATCAGATAGGAACCGTCGCCAATCATGATGACGACTTCCTCGTCGGGCTTGGCCATCTTGACGCCGAGCCCGCCGGCGATCTCGTAGCCCATGGTCGAGAAGCCGTATTCGGCATGGTAGGAGCCGGGCGCGCCGGCCTGCCAGAGCTTGTGCAACTCGCCGGGCAGACCGCCGGCGGCATGCAACAAGGTCACGCCGGAGCCCAGGGTACGCTGCACGGCGCCGATCACCTGCGCGTCGGACGGATAGGCGGCATTGGTCGAGGCCGTCACCTTGCTGGCATCGCCCTGCCAGTCCGTCTTGCCCTTGAGCGCATTGTCGGTCCAGGCGGCAGGCGCCTTCCAGCCCTTCAGCGCGGCTGTGAGTTCGGAGAGCCCCTCCGCCGCGTCGGCGACCAGCGGCAGCGCCCAGTGCTTGCCGGCATCGAAAGGCTGGCTGTTCAGGCCGATGATGGTCCGGCCAGAATTCTTGAACAGCGCCCAGGAGCCGGTGGTGAAATCCTGCAGCCTGGTGCCGACGGCGAGCACCACGTCGGCCTCTTCCGCCAGCCGGTTGGCAGCCGAAGTGCCGGTGACGCCGACCGCCGCCATGTTGAGCGGATGATCGTCCGGCAGCGAGGATTTGCCGCCCTGGGTCTCGCAGACAGGAATGCCGGCGCCCTGCACCAGCTTCGCCAATTCTCCGGAAGCCTGCGAATAGAGAACGCCACCGCCGGCGATCACCAGCGGCTTTTTGGCGCCCTTGAGCGCCGCGACCGCCGCTGCCAGTTCGTTGCGATCCGGGCGCACCCTGCGCGGCGTCCACACCCGCTCGGCAAAGACGTTTTCCGGATAATCATAGGCCTCGGCCTGCACGTCCTGGCACAGCGACAGCGTCACCGGCCCGCATTCGGCCGGATCGGTCAGCACCTGCATGGCGCGGTTGAGCGCCGGGATGATCTGCTCGGGACGGGTGATACGGTCGAAATAGCGCGATACGGCGCGAAAACAGTCGTTGACGGTCGCGGTGCCGTCGGAAAAATCCTCGGCCTGCTGCAGCACCGGATCGGGCAAGCGGTTGGCGAAGACATCGCCCGGCAGAAACAGGACGGGCAGTCTGTTTACATGCGCAAGTGCTGCCGCCGTCACCATGTTGAGCGCGCCGGGGCCGATCGAAGAGGTCGCCGCCATGAAGCGGCGGCGGAAATTGGCCTTGGCATAGGCGATCGCCGCATGCGCCATCGCCTGCTCGTTGTGGGCGCGGAAGGTCGGCAGGTCGTCGCGCACCTGATAGAGCGCCTCGCCGATGCCGGCGACGTTGCCGTGGCCGAAGATCGCCCAGACGCCGCCGAAGATCTGGACCTTCTTGCCGTCGATCTCGGTCATCTGGCGGGACAGAAAGCGGGTCACAGCCTGCGCCATCGTCAGGCGAACGGTTTTGGTCATGTCGTTTTCCTCCGGCTTTCCGTCTTCTTATGCGGCCTTGCGGCCGCGCGCGGCAAGCCATGCCTCGGTCAATTGCTCGAAGCGCGAAGCCATGTCGGCCACCGCTTCGTCATCCGACATCCTGCCGGCCAGCCATTGTTCTGCGGCGTTGATGAAGATGGTGCGACCGACGGCAAAGCCTTTGACGATGGGCGCCTTGGCGGTGGCGGCGAAGGCCGCCTCCAACTCGTCCTGCGGCGCTTCCAGCCCCAGCAGCACGACGCCGCGGCACCATGGATCGTTCCTGACGATCACCGCCTCGATCTTGGCCCAGGCGCTCGCCGAAGCCTGCGGTTCGAGCTTCCACCAGTCCGGCTTGATGCCAAGCGCATAGAGTTCCTCCAGCGCGCGCGGGATCGTCGTGTCGTCGAGCTTGCCGTGCTTGCCGGCGATGATCTCGACGAGAAGTTCCCTGCCTACTTTCCGCGCGGCCTCGAACAGGCTTCTGAGCTTCTGCTGCTGCTCTTCCTTCAGCGCCGCCGGATCGTCGGGATGGTAGAAGCACAGGCACTTGATGCAGTGCTCGACCGGCCATTCGACCAGTTGCGAGCCGATGTCCTGCGAGAATTCGAAGCGCAACGGCCGTGAGCCCGGCAACTCGACCGGGCGGCCGAGCCAGGCGAAGGGATGGCGGGCGAATTCGAACATCGCGTCGCGGCCGTATTTCTCGTCGAGCAGCATGCCGTAGCCGCTGCGGCCAGCGGCCACCTTGGCGGCCGCCTTGACGGTCAGCACCTTGAAATCCTCGATGCGCGCGACGTCGGCGCCGGCCTTGGCCGCGACATCCTCGAGCTGGACGCGGTGGTCGCAGGCCAGCGCCATCAGCGAAGGAATGTCGCGCCGGCGCGTCGTCGCCCAATGGATGTGGTTGATCGCCTCGTCCTTGCGCAGCGCCAGATGCTTGCTGCCGTGTTTGAGGAAGAACTGCAGCTCCTCGAAGGTCGGGTATTCCGGCGCGCAGAGCAGCCGCGACACGGCGAAGGCGCCGCAGGCATTGGCCCAGGTCGCCGCCGTGGCAAGGTTTTCGCCGCCGAGCCAACCGCGCAGGAAGCCCGACATGAAGGCATCGCCGGCGCCGAGCACATTATAGACCTCGATCGGAAAGCCCTTGCCAACGACGCCGTCCTCGAGATCGTCGCTGATCGGCCCGTCATAGACGATGCAGCCCATGGCGCCGCGCTTCAGCACGATGGTGGCTTTGGACAGCGAACGGATGGTCTTCAGCGCACTCAGGCAGTCGTCGGCGCCGGACGCGATCATGATCTCCTCTTCGGTGCCGACGATGAGATCGCAATCGGGCAGCACCGTCTTCAGCTGCGCCGAGACGCGATCGGATTTGACATAGCGCTCGAAACCTTCGGCATGGCCGGCGAGGCCCCAGAGGTTGGGGCGGTAGTCGATGTCGAACACCACCTTGCCGCCTTTGGCCTTCATGATGCGGATCGCCTTGCGCTGCGCGGCGTCGCTGTTGGGCCGCGAAAAATGCGTGCCGGTGACGACGACGGAGCGCGCCGAGGCGATAAAGGCCTCGTCGATGTCCTCCTCCGCCAGCGCCATGTCGGCGCAGTCGGAACGATAGAAGATCATCGGCGAGACGCCCTCCTCCTCGACCGACAGGAGCACCAAGGCCGTCAGCCTGTCCTTGTCGGTCTTGAGGCCGTCGACCGAGACGCCTTCACGCCTGAGCTGTTCGCGGATGAAACGGCCCATCTGCTCGTCGCCGACGCGGGTAAGCAGGGCCGAGCGCAGGCCGAGCCTGGCCGTGCCGACCGAGATGTTGGCCGGGCAGCCGCCGACCGACTTGGCGAAGGAGGTGATGTCCTCCAGGCGCGAGCCGGTCTGCTGGCCATAGAGATCGACCGACGCACGGCCGATGGTGATGACGTCGAGCGGTGTATGTCTCGCTTCCACGGCTTCGCCCATTGGAACCTCCCATCGGCCTTGTTGTCTTGAGCAACTTCATTTTTGGGGTACACGTGCGAGCGGCAGCGTGGCGCCGTCAATATGAAATAATAATTCCAATCCATAGTCAAGATGGAATGAGCATTCCTTTGCCGGAAAGTGCCACCAATGGGTGCGAGGCGGGTTTGGCTCGATTCACCAGGGAAGCGGACCATCGTCGTTGAAGAACCCGGCATTCGGGCCATCGGCATCCAGGGTCGCCAGGCATATGACGATCTCAGCCGCCTGCTGCACGGTGCGGTGGCCTCTATACCCATTCAGGTCGGTGGCGGTGTAGCCGGGCGCCGCGGCATTGACCTTGACGCCTTGCGGCGCGAGGTCCCGGGCGAAGGCCACGGTGATGGCGTTCAGCGCCGTTTTGGAGCTGCCATAGCCCATCAGGTTGACCGAATGGTTCGGGGTGCCGCAGTCGAGCGCGCGCCCGATGGATCCGGTGGAACTGCTCACCATGACGATGCGGGCGGTCGGCGCTGCAAGCAGTAGCGGCAGGAAGGCCTGGGTCACGCGGATCGGCCCGAAGACATTGACGTCATACGTGGCCCGAATATCGGCAAGATGCTGCTCGCTCGGCGGCAGCTCGTAATTGATGGCGACACCGGCATTGTTGACCAGCACGTCAAGGCAGGCGCATTCCGCACTGACAGTTTTAGCGGCAGCCGCTACGCTTTCGTCCTGTGTGACGTCCAGCTCGAGCCATTGAACGTCCAGGCCTTCGGCGCGCAGTTCCTGCTCCGCCGCTATGCCACGTTGGGCATCCCTGGCGCCGAGCCAGACCTTGAAGCCCATCGTTGCCAGCCGCCGGGCGATTTCGCGGCCGATGCCCTTGTTGGCGCCGGTCATCACAGCGCTTTTCGATCTCGTCATTTTGGGGTCTCCATCTATCCATGCTAAAGACCCAAAGATGGCGTGCCGCAGGGAACGCCGCGCGCCGAAACCTCTCCCGCTCTTGCCTAATCCTCTCACGCGGTTGCGCGGTATGTGTGGATGCGCGATGCTGGCGCAATGAACGAGGCACTGCAGGAACTGATCGGTATCGCCGGCCGCCATGCGCGCGGACGACGAACAAGAACGGCGATCCCTCGCGTTTCGATCGGTCGCAGCGAAGTCACCACGGTGCCATTACCGGGCGTGTGGGGGTCGGGGATCTTGTTCGTACTACAGGGCGCGAAGACGGTGCTGATCGGCGACCGGGCGCTTCGCTACAACCTCGCCAGCTATTTCATCTACACTGTCGAGACGCCCACTATCAGCCAGATCGTCGAAGCGACCGCCGCGCGTCCCTATCTGGCCATCGGCTTCACCCTTGACCTCCAGGCCGTCGCCGCGCTCCTTGTCGAGCACGAGCCGGCGCTCGGCGGCGACAGTTTCTCCACCTCTCCCGTCAATGACGACCTGCTCGACGCGTTGCGTCGCATGATGCGGCTGCTTGACCGACCGGCGGAGATCCCCGTGCTGGCGGCCATGCTCGAACGCGAGATGTTGTTTCGGCTGCTGCAAGGCCCCCAAGGTGGGAAGCTTCGCCAGCTTGCGCGCGCCGATGGCCATCTGTTCCGGATCGGCCAGGCGATCGCCTGGCTCCGGGCGCATTGCCATCAGCCAATCCGGGTCGCAGATCTGGCCGAAATTGCCCATATGAGCAACGCTGCATTCTACCGCCACTTCAAGGCGGCGACGGCGATGAGCCCGATCCAGTATCAAAAACAAATCCGGCTGCTGGAGGCCCGCCATCTGCTGGTCGCCCAGCCAGGCAACGTGGCACAGGTCGCCTTCGCCGTCGGCTACGAGAGCGCTTCCCAGTTCAGCCGGGAATATGCCCGTCAGTTCGGGTCGCCGCCTGGCCGCGACGCAGCACGGCTTTTGGGGGAAGGTGAAGTGGCCGTCGAAGTCATCTAATTATTTGTTTTTACGCAATTCCGGGCGAAAAAACGCTACGCACTTTTCCTGGAATTGCACTAAGCCTTGCGCTTGCGGCCCGTGTCGCGCCGCTTTTCGCCGACGGCGACGGTCAGCGCCATGGCCAGCGCCATTGTCGCCGACAGCGAGCGGAAGCCGCCGAAATCGGCCTCGGCAACCTCGAACCAGACCTTGGCGAACTGGGCGAGCGGCGAAAACGAGCTGTCGGTTATCGCCACGATCGGCACGCCCTGCTCCGAGATGGCGCGCGTCTCCTCGATGGTCGCCGGAGCATAGGGCGAAAAACTGATGGCGATGACGGCGTCGTTCGGCGTGGCAAAGCCGACCATCTCGGCGTTCAGGCCGGCGGCCGATTCGATCAGCTGGTTACGGATCTTCAGCTTGCCCAGCGCATAGGCGATGTAGGAGGCGACCGGATAGGAGCGGCGCTTGGCCAGCACATAGATGGTCTCGGCCTTGGCCAACAGGGTGATCGCTTCTTCGAAATGCGGTTCGTTGAGCGTGCGCGAAATGTCGCTCAGCGAGGTGCTGGCGGCAGCGACGAAGCCGTCGAAAATCGCCCGGTGGCCGGCGCCTTCCTCGGCCTTGGCGCGCAGCGCGGCCAGCCTCTCGTCATAGGAGGAATTGCGCTCGCGCAAGCGCTCGCGAAACACCTGCTGCAAGCTGGTGAAGCCGTCGAAACCGAGCTGCTGGGCAAAGCGGATCAAGGTCGATGGCTGCACGCCGGCGGAAGCGGCGATGCTGGCGGCGGTACCGAAGGCGATATCGTCAGGGTTGTCGAGCGCATAGGCGGCGATCTGGGCGATACGCTTGGGCAGGCTCTGGCGCCGCTCAAGGATCGTCGCCCGCAGCGTCTCGAAATCGCGGGGCACCCGTTCGTCCATCGTCGCTCCGCCCAAGCCCATCTGTCGACGCCCCCTCTGTGCACATCATAGCGAGACTGTGCAAGAAGGCCATAAAAAATGAGTCACACGTTCCATTCGCGAACAAAATGGATTAATTCATCCACACTATTTTTCCCGGCAGCGGAGATTGCAGAGATGGTCGGAGTCGGTCTTATCGGAACGGGCTTCATGGGCAAGTGCCATGCGATTGCCTGGAGCGCGGTCGGAACCGTCTTTCCCGATGTGGCCAAGCCGAGGCTGGTCCATCTCGGCGAGGTCAATGACGAGCTTGCCAAACGCAAAGCGGGCGAGTTCGGCTTCGCCAAGGGTTCCGGCGATTGGCGTGACGTCGTCAACGACCCGGAGGTCGATGTCGTTTCGCTGACCACACCCAACCAGTTGCACCCGGAAATGGCCATCGCCATCCTCGAGGCCGGCAAGCATCTGTGGTGCGAAAAGCCGATGGCGCCGGGCTTCGCCGAGGCGCAAGCCATGGCCGCGGCGGCGAAGAAATCCGGCAAGGTGGCCGCGCTCGGCTACAACTACATCCAGAACCCGGCCATTCGCCATATCGGTGCGTTGCTCGACGAGAAGATCATCGGCGAGGTCAACCATCTGCGCATCGAGATGGACGAGGATTTCATGGCCGACCCCGAGGCGCCGTTCTTCTGGAAGCATGAGGCGGCTTCCGGCTACGGCGCGCTCGACGATTTCGCCGTGCATCCGCTGTCGCTGGTCAACGTGCTGTTCGGCCGCGTCGCCCGCGTCATGTGCGACATGGCCAAGCCCTATGCCGAGCGTAAACTGGCGTCGGGCGGACGCCGCGCGGTCGAAACCTACGACATCGCCAGCGTGCTCATGCATCTCGAAAACGGCATCGCCGGCACGCTGCTGGTCAACCGTTCGGCTTGGGGCCGCAAGGGCCGCATCGCCATCCAGATCTTCGGCTCGAAAGGCTCGATCCTCTACGACCAGGAACGGTTCAACGAGTTCCAGCTCTACCTCACCGCCGACCGGCCGACCGAGCAAGGCTACCGCACCATTTTGGTGGCGCCGCACCACAAGCCCTACGACGCCTTCCTGCCGGCGCCCGGCCATGGCCTTGGCTTCAACGATCTCAAGATCATCGAATGCCGCGAACTCCTGACGCGGCTCGCCGGCAAACCGGCACGGATCATCGACTTCGACGAAGGCCTGGAGATCGAACGCACGGTGCACGCCATGGCGCGCTCGTTCGAGGAACAGCGCTGGGTAGATGTGAGGTAATATCTGCCGCGCCGACCCAACGCCCAGTGCTAAGGCCAGTTGTCGACGTTGGCGCCGCCCCTCATCCGCCTGCCGGCACCTTCTCCCCGTATAGTGACGGGGAGAAGAGGGCTGGCCGCAACCTCACCACCTTCTTGAAACGCTGGCGATTGGCGAAACCCTCGGCAACGGCGTCTCTCTCCCCGTCACTATACCGGGAGAAATGCCCGGCAGGGCAATGAGGGGCGGCGCCGGCTCAAACCAAGTTGCAGCACGATGGTGCTACCGCGCGATATGCAACCGGCAATTCGCCTACCGCCGCCAGCCTTGTCAGGCGGCTCCCTGGCGGCTGTCCAGCATGGCGCGGTGCGCCGAGCGGCGCCACTCGACGGCGCCGGCAAGACCGTGCAGCACCGTCTCGGTGGTCGCCCAGTCGATGCAGCCATCGGTGATGCTCTGGCCATAGACGAGCGGCTTGCCGGGCACGACGTCCTGGCGGCCGGCGACGAGATTGCTCTCGATCATGACGCCGATGATGCGCTCGTCGCCCGCCGCGACCTGACCCGCCACGTCGGCCGCCACCTTCGGCTGGTTCTCCGGCTTCTTGCTCGAGTTGGCGTGGCTGACATCGATCATCAGCCGGGGTGCGACGCCGATCCGGCCGAGTTCGGCTGAGGCGGCGGCGACGCTCGCCGCGTCATAATTGGGCTGAATGCCGCCGCGCAGGATGACGTGGCAGTCCTCGTTGCCGGTGGTCGTCGCGATGGCGCTGCGTCCGCCCTTGGTCACCGCCATGAAATGATGCGGCTGGGCGGCGGACTTCACGGCTTCGGCGGCGATCCGCAGATTGCCGTCGGTGCCGTTCTTGAAGCCGACCGGGCAGGAGAGACCCGAGGCGAGCTCGCGATGGATCTGGCTCTCGGTCGTGCGCGCGCCGATCGCCCCCCAGGCGACGAGGTCGGCAATGTATTGCGGCGTGGTCATGTCGAGGAATTCGGTCGCCGCCGGCAGGCCGAGATTGTTGACCGCAGAAAGCACGTTGCGCGCCATCCGCAGCCCCTTGTCGATGTTGAAGCTGCCGTCGAGGTCGGGATCGTTGATCAGGCCCTTCCAGCCGACCGTGGTGCGCGGCTTCTCGAAATAGACGCGCATGACGATCTCCAGCCGGTCCGACAGGCTCTCGCGCAGCGCCGCCAGACGGCTGGCATAATCCATGGCAGCGACCGGATCGTGGATCGAACAGGGGCCGACGACGACCACCAGCCGGTCGTCGGTGCCGGTCAATATCGAATGGATGGCGTTGCGCGAAGCGGCAACGGTGCGCGTCGCCGTCAGCGTGCGCGGGATCTCCCGCATCACCTCTTCCGGCGTACTCAGTTCCTTGATTTCGGTGACCCGAAGATCGTCTGTGGTGGTCAACACGGCTTTCTGCTCCTGATTGGGAGACCTGCCGGCTGAAACAAAAAAGCCGCCAGGTCTGGCGGCTGTTCGGATTTTGATGCTGCAATCTTCAGATCGAGCGCAATCCTCCCGCCGCCAGCGAGCTGCCGTAGCTAAAGTACCAGAACGTGGCGGTCAGGTGGATCATGCGGTTCATATAGTCGATGCCGGAGCGCTTGTCACGCGGTCTGATGCTACTCTGGTGACGACCCGGCGATGTTCTGGTCGTAGTCGACCAGCGAACCGGTCATGACGCCGGATTGCGGGCTGACCATGTAGCTCATCAGGCGAGCGAGCTGCGCCGGCTTCACCAATTGACCCATCGGCTGGGAGGCCTCGGCCTTGGCCAGCCAGTCGTCCGGCGCGTCGTGCCATTTCTTCTGCACGATCGCCTCGCCCTCGGTGTCCATCCAGCCGGGCAGGACAGCGTTGCAACGGATGCGATTGGTGCGATAGGCACTGGCGACATTCTTGGTCAGCGTCATCAGCGCGCCCTTGCTGGTCGAATAGGGCGTCAGGAAGGACTGACCGCAATGCGCCGACATCGACAGCACGTTGACGATCGAGCCGGGCGCCTTGCGTTCGAGCAGATGCGCCACCAGGCCCTGCATCAGGAAGAACGGGCCGCGCACATTGGTCGCGAAGATGGTGTCGAAAAGCTCTTCGCTCGTTTCGACCAGCGATCCGCGCGCAGAGGTGGCGGCGGCGTTGACCAGCGCGTTGACAGTGCCGAAATGGGCGATCGCCGTGTCGACGGCGCGCTTGCAGTCGGCAACCTTGGCGACATCGGCGCTGATGAAGATGGCGTCGACGCCGGCCTTCTTGAGCGTGGCGACGGCCTTGTCGCCCTTCTCCTGCGAGCGGCCGATCAGCGCCAAAGCGCGGCAGCCTTCATCGGCCAGGGCCTCTACGACGGCGAAGCCGATGCCTTGCGCGCCGCCGGTGACGATGGCGCGCGTTTCGGAATTGCGACCGGTTGAACCGTTCATCGCTCTGCTCCTTTTCGAAATTCAACAGGCTTAATCGAGGCGGACGGTCTTGCCCGACTTCGCCGATTTCAGCGCCGCGTCGGCCAGCTTCAGTGCCACGAGGCCATCCGCTCCGCTTGGTGCCGCCTTCTTGCCCTTCGTTGCCGCGGCGATGAAGGACGCAATCTCGTTGGCATAGGCGTCGAGGTAGCGGGTCATGAAGAAGTCGTGCAGCGGCGGGCGCGTATAGCCCTTCTCATTGGCCAGTTCGATCGACACCGGCCGCTGGTTCTCGGCCGCGACCATGCCCTTCGAGCCATGCACCTCGATGCGCTGGTCGTAGCCATAGGTGGCGCGGCGCGAGTTGGAGATGACGGCCTGCTTGCCCGACGCGGTCTCGAGGATGACGCTGACCGAGTCGAAATCGCCGGCCTCGCCGATCTTCTTGTCGACCAGCACCGAGGCATGCGCGCTGACGGCAACAGGCTCCTCGCCGAGCAGGAAGCGGGCCATGTCGAAATCGTGGATGGTCATGTCGCGGAAGATGCCGCCCGAGCGGGCGATATAGTCGAGCGGCGGCGCGCCGGGATCGCGCGACGTGATGGTGACCATCTCGACCGTGCCGATGGCACCGTCGTCGATCGCCTTGCGCACGGCGGCGAAATGCGGGTCGAAGCGACGGTTGAAGCCGACCATCAGCGTGGCCTTGGCCTTGTCGACCACGGCCAGGCACTTTTCGACACGCTTCACATTCAGGTCGATCGGCTTCTCGCAGAAGATCGCCTTGCCGGCCTTGGCAAAGCGCTCGATCAGGTCGGCATGGGTGTCGGTCGGCGTGCAGATGATGACCGCGTCGATGTCCTTCGCCTTCTCGATCGCCTCGATGCTGCGCACCTCGGCGCCATAGGCCGACGCCAGATCCGTCGCCGCTTTCTCGAAGGCGTCGGCCACGGCAACCAGTTTTGCCTCAGGGTTGGAGCCGACGGCGCGGGCGTGGACCTTGCCGATACGACCGGCACCGAGAAGAGCGAAGCGGAGAGTCATCTGGTATTTCCTTTGGGGATGGGTTCGACAGGTTTCCGCGCCCATCGGGGCGCGGATGATTTTCGGATTGCAGCGGGCCGCTAGAGGCTACCGCCCGCCGCAAACAATACTAGGCTGCCGCAAGTTCCGCCTCTCCGGTCTTGCTGCCGGTGATGTAGGCGACGATATCGTTGCCGTCGGTGTCCTGCTTGCGCAGGTTGGCGACGATCTTGCCCCGCCGGAAGACGACGATGCGGTCGACGAGATCGAACACCTGGCGCATGTTGTGGCTGATCAGGATCAGCGGCTCGCCGTTTGCCTTCAGCGTGCGGATGATGTTTTCGACCTGCGCCGTCTCCTGCACGCCAAGGGCGGCCGTCGGCTCGTCCATGATGATCAGCTTGGAGGCAAAGGTCGCGGTCCTGGCGATCGCCACGCACTGGCGCTGGCCACCCGACATGTGGCGGATGGTGCTGGACAAATTGGGGATCTTCACCGCCGTGCGCACCAGTGCCGCCTCGGTCGCCTTGCGCATGTATTTGCGATCAAGGATCGAGAAGGGGCCGAGGTTGAACAGCACCTTTTCGCGACCAAGGAACAGGTTCGACGGCACGTCGAGGTCGTCGGCGAGCGCCAGGTTCTGGAAAACCGTCTCGATGCCCGCCTCGCGTGCTTCGATCGGGCCGGCGAAGTTCACTTCCTTGCCGTCGAACCACACCTTGCCGTCGGTGCGCTGCTCGACGCCGGTGATCTGGCGCACGAAGGTCGACTTGCCGGCGCCGTTGTCGCCCATGATGGCGACATGCTCGCCCTTGCGCAGCTCGAAATTGGCGCCTTCGAGCGCATGCACGCCGCCATAGCGTTTGGTCAGGTTTTCGGTCTTCAGAATGATGTCCGACATGGTCAAGCTCCTATCGCGCGGCGACGCTGGCGCCATTGATCGAGAACCACCGCGCCGACAATGATCACGCCCTTGACCATCTCCTGGTAGTAGGCGTCGAGGCGCAGGAAGGTGAAGCCGGAGATGATGACACCGAAGATCAGCGAGCCGATCACCGTGCCGATGATCGAGCCGCGGCCACCCGACAGCGAGACGCCGCCGATGACCGCCATGGCGATGGCGTCGAGTTCGTACATGACGCCCATGCCGGACTGGGCGGTTAGGTTCTTGGAGCACAGCACCACGGCGGCGAGCGAGGCGAGGATGCTGGCGATGACGTAGACGAGTATCTTGTGGTTGGCGATCTTGATGCCCGACATGCGCGCGGCGTCCTCATTGGAGCCGATGGCATAACAGTGCTTGCCGTATTTGGTGTAGGTCAGGATCAGCTGGAACAATATCGCCAGCGAGATGAAGATCACGACCGGCATCAGGCCCTTGCCGATGCCCGCGAAACTCTCGGTCGGAAACGAGATCGGCTGTCCCTTCGACCACCATTTGGCGATGCCGCGCGCGGTCACCATCATGCCGAGCGTGGCGATGAAGGGCGGGATGCGCGTGTAGGCGATCAAGGCGCCATTGACCAGGCCGGCCAGCAGGCCGCAGCCGATGGCGACCAGCACCGGAACGATCACCGGCAGGTCGGTCCAGCCGACGAACATCGCCTTGGGGTTGGGATTGCCGTTGACCGTCGCCACCTGGGCGAAGCTCATGGCAATCATCGCCGTGGCGCCGACGACCGAGCCCGAGGACAGGTCGATGCCGCCGGTGATGATCACCTGCGTCACACCGATGGCGATGATACCGACGATCGACACCTGCAGGATGATGATTTCGAGGCGCTGCTGGTTGAAGATCGCATCGACATTGTCGCGGGTGTTGAACAGGAAACTGTCTCCGAGAAAGACCCGGCCAATCAGTTCGAAAGCGCCGACGAGGATGACGAGCGCCAGGAAAACGTTGAACTCGGCAGGCCATGCACGCTTTTTCGCATCATAGGTGAGGCCACCGATGCCATGAGATGTCTGTGCCACGTCTTTTCCTCCGTCGGCCGCATTCATCCTCCCGCCCGCTGGGGCGGGAGGAAAGTGAGGAGCGGCGCTGTTTTTCTGATTTGATGCGCCGCCCCTTATCGAAGCGCCTGGCTCAGTTCTTCTTCAGGAACTTGTCGATGTTGGCCGGCGTGACGAGCTGGAAGGGGATATAGACCTTCCGTTCGACCTTCTCGCCCTTTGCCAGCTTGAGTGCTGCATCAAGCGCACCGGCACCCTGGCCGGCCGCATCCTGGAACACGGTCGCGTCAAGGTCGCCCGCCTGCATCGCAGCCAGCGCGTCCTGGGTGGCGTCGACGCCGCCGACGACAACCGTCTTCATGTCGATGTTGGCGGCCTTCATCGCCTGGATGGCGCCGATGGCGCTTTCGTCGTTGTTGGCGATGACACCGTCGAACGGCTTGCCGGTCGAGAGCCAGTTGGTCATCAGGTTCTGGGCCTCGTCGCGGTTCCAGTTCGAGGTCTGCTTGTCGATGATCTTGATGAAGCTGCATTCCGGCGTGGCGATCACGTCGTCGATGTCCTTGGTGCGCATCACCGCGGCCTGGTTGGAAAGCTCGCCCATGATCACATAGACATTGGCTTCCTTCTTGCCGGCTTCGGTAAACAGGCGGCAGACTTCCTTGGTCTCGAGCGTGCCGGAATCGGCCTCGTTCGAAGCGACGAAGGCCTGGTTGTCCGGCAGCGTGTCGACATTGACCGGCTCGCGGTTGACGTAGACCAGCGGAACCTTGGCCGCGGCCGCCGCATCCGACATCGCCTGGGTGGCCGAAGTGTCGACCGGGTTGACGATGATGGCGTCGACGCCCGATGCGACGAAGTTCTTGATCTGGTCGAGCTGCTTGGCGACGTCGTTCTGCGCGTCCTCGACCTGCAGCTCAACACCGTCCATGCCCTTGGCCTGCTCGATCATGCCGTTGCGCAGCACGGTCAGGAAGTTGTCGTCGAACTTGGCCATCGACACGCCGACCTTGGCCGCGAATGCCGACGAACTCATCAGCGCCGCAAAGGCGACGCCCAAAATCAGTTTCTTCATTGTATTTCTCCTCCACACATTGGTGTCCGGCTGCACCGATCTCGCCCGGAATCCCCGATCTCCCGAGGAATCTCTCCCACCTGCTCCCCTGCTCCGGATGGCGTTTCCCTGCGATTGGAACGCCAAGCCCTCTGTTTGAAACAGATGTTCCGGAACGAAAGGACCAAAATACCTAGTCAGTGAAATATTTATTCCATTTTGGGTGAGGCCGTCAAGGGCGATTCCAAAAACGGACGCCGGATTTTCGCGGCAGGGCCTTGCAATATTCTATCAGGGTGATGGATCCCATCATTGCGACCGGTTCCGCCGCGCCGGGGCGCCGGCTCACCGCCTAGATGTTTTCCGGCAGATAGATGTCGAAGGGCAGGAAGGTCTGGCCCGGCGCATTGGCAGCGCCGGTTTCGATGGCATGCGCCATCAGGCCGACAAGCTCGCGGCAGAGGGCCGGCAGCGGCGTGGAAATCACCATGGTGAGGATGTTGTCGGCGAGCGCCGCGCGCGATTCGGCGTTGATCTCGTTGCAGACGACCACCGGCATGTTTTCGGGCCTCGCTGCCCTGAGCGCCGAGACCGCGCCTTCCATGCCGCCGCCGGCGACGTAGCAGCCGGCAAGATCCGGATAGCGCGCCAGAAGATCGTTCATCGCATCATGGGTCACCTGGTTGGCTTCCAGGTTGACCAGCGTCTCCATCACCGTGAATTCCGGCGCATGCTCGCGAAAGAATGACCTGAAGCCGATCTCGCGCAGCTCATGGCCATGGAAGCGATGGCTGCCGACGAACAGAGCGACCTTGCCGGGCTTCCTCGCCGCCTTGGCGATCATCCAGGCCGCGCTGCGACCGACCTTGCGGTTGTCGAGGCCGACATAGCCTTCCCGGATGCCGGCGGCAAAGTCGGACAGCAGAGAGAACACCGGTTGCCCCCTCGCCTTCAGCGCCTCGACGGCCGCCGTCAATGTCGGATGGTCCGGGCCGACAACGGCGACAGCCCTGGATTTCGCCGCCAGCTTGCGCATCTGGGCGGCGATCTCGTCGGGGGCCAGCGAACTGGCGAAGTCGATGGTTGCGACACCGCGGAAGCGCTGCGACTGCGACACCGCCAGTTCGAGCTCCCGCGCGAAATCGCTGTAGAAAACATCATTGCCCCTCAGGAGCAGAAAGCCGAGCCGGTATTCCGGCAATTCCTGGCGCATGCGCTGCTTGATCAGCCCGGCGGCGTGATAGCCGATGCCGGTCGCGGCCTCATAGACACGGCGCGCTGTTTCCTCGCGCACCGGCAGGCGGTTGTTCAGCACCCGGTCGACAGTGGCAACGCTGACGCCGGAGATGCGCGCCAGATCGGTGATGGTCGGCCGTTTTGCCATGACTGCCCTCTGATGTGTCGAACCCTTTTACATCATCTTGATGGGAAATGATAGAAACTATCTTTGTGAGATTGATCCTATCATCCAGTGGCGCTATTTTGAATTCCGACGCCTGCGATCATACCCTTGGCATTCGCCGGGACGGGACCGCGAGGCGCTGGTGGAGGTTTCCAATGGCGGCAACGATGTCTGCAAAGCCATCCCGGCGCGACTACAGCCTGGTGGGCCGCGATACGCAGTTGGCCGTCGAGAACGGGCTGGCGGCGGCCGAGTGGTACCACACCGACGTTCCGCGCAAGCAGATGAAGGAGCTGATGCAGCGCTCCGACGGGCCGGCGATGCGCGACACCGTCATCTGGCTCGGCGTGCTCATCCTGAGCGGAGCCGGCGGCGCCTGGTTCTGGGGAACCTGGTGGTGCGTGCCGTTCTTCTTCGTCTACGGCACGCTCTACGGCTCCTCGACCGATTCACGCTGGCATGAATGCGGCCACGGCACCGCCTTCCGCACGCAGTGGATGAACGACGCGATCTATCAGATCGCCTGCTTCATGATCATGCGCAACCCGGTGACCTGGCGCTGGAGCCATACGCGCCATCATACCGACACCATCATCGTCGGCCGCGATCCCGAGATCGCCATCATGCGGCCGCCCGACCTCATCCGCGTCATCCTCGCCTTCGTCGGCGTCCTCGATGCCTGGCACGCTATGAAGGACATGGTCCGCCACGCGGCCGGCATCATCAGCGCCGAGGAAAAGACCTATGTCCCCGAGCAGGAACAGCCGAGGGCGATCTTCTTCGCCCGTATCTGGCTGGCGATCTATGCCGCGACGATCGCGCTGGCGCTCTATATGGGCTCGTTCCTGCCCTTCATGCTGGTCGGGCTGCCCCGCCTCTACGGCGCCTGGCACCATGTGCTGACCGGCATCCTGCAGCATGGCGGGTTGGCCGACAACGTCATCGACCACCGGCTCAACAGCCGCACCGTCTACATCAACCCCATCAGCCGCTTCATCTACTGGAACATGAACTACCATGTGGAACACCACATGTTCCCGATGGTGCCCTATCACGCGCTGCCCAGGCTGCACGAGCTGATCAAGCACGATCTGCCGGCGCCGACGCCGTCGATCCTGGCCGGCTACCGCGAAGTGATCCCGGCCTTCCTGCGCCAGTTGCGCAACGAAGACTATTTCCTCAAGCGCGAGCTGCCGCCAACCGCCAGGCCGTATCGCGAGGAATTGCACAACGACAACGCCGTCGCCGCGGCTGAATGACCGGCCTGACGGGCGTAGAGCAAATCCAATTTTTCCGGAGGAACCAATGAGCGACTGGGTCGAAGCCTGTGACGCCGAAGATATCGATGAAGAGGACGTGATGCGGTTCGACCATGGCGGCCGCACCTTCGCCATCTACCGAAGCCCCGACGACGAGTATTTCGCGACGGACGGGCTTTGCTCGCACGAAAAGGTGCACCTGGCCGACGGGCTGGTGATGGACGACATCGTCGAGTGCCCGAAGCACAATGGCCGCTTCAACTACAAGACCGGGCAGGCCAGGGGCGCGCCGGTCTGCGTCAACCTCAGGACATATCCGGTCAAGGTCGACGCCGGCAAAGTCCTCATTCAGATCGGATGACAGTGATGACAAAGGGAATGGTCATCATCGGCGCCGGCGAATGCGGCGGACGCGCAGCGCTCGCGTTGCGCGATCTCGGCTTCGAGGGCCCGGTGACGCTGGTCGGCGACGAGCCGCATCTGCCCTATGAGCGTCCGCCGCTGTCGAAAGAGGCCATGACCGGCGAGGCGCCCGCGATCAAGGCGATTGCCAGCGATGAAATCCTGGCCGAGCGGTCGATCCGGCATATCCATTCGGTTCAGGCGGTGGCGATCGACCGCGCCGCCCATGTCGTGCGCCTGTCGGATGGCTCGGCGCTGCCGTACGACAAGCTCCTGCTGGCGACCGGCTCGCTGCCGCGCAAGCTGCCGATGCCGGGCCTTGGAGCGCGCTGCGTGTATCTCAGGACCTTCAATGATGCGCAGGCCATCCGCGCCCATCTCAGGGCCGGAAACCGCGTGGCAATCGTCGGCGGCGGCTTCATCGGTCTCGAACTCGCCGCCTCGGCGCGCAAGCTGGGCGCTGCCGTCACCGTCGTCGAGGCGCAGCCGCGCATCCTGATGCGCGGCGTGCCCGCCGAAATCGCCGAAATCATCCACAAGCAGCACGAAGCCGAGGGCGTGACGATCCTCGCCGGCCAGGGCATCTCGGCCATCGCCGATGACGGCGCCGAGGTGCGCATCACGCTTGCCGGCGGCCTGGAGGTCGTTGCCGACCTCGCTATCATCGGCATCGGCGCGATGCCGGTAACAACGCTGGCCGCGGAAGCCGGATTGACCATCGACAACGGCATTGCCGTCGACGCCGAACTTCGCACCGGCGATCCGGACATCTTTGCCGCCGGCGACTGCTGCTCATTTCCGCTTGCCGTCTATGGCGGAAGGCGGGTGCGGCTTGAAGCCTGGCGCAACGCGCAGGAGCAAGGTGCGCTGGCGGCCAGGAACATGCTGGGCGCCGGCGAGGCCCATGCCGCCGTGCCCTGGTTCTGGTCTGATCAATATGGCCTGACCTTGCAGATCGCCGGGCTTTCGGACGAGGGGCGTAGCGTCGTGCGCCGCGACCTCGAAGACGGCGCCTTCATCCTGTTCCATCTGGCTGGGGACGGCCGTCTGGTCGCTGCAAGCGGCATCGGCCCCGGCAATGCGGTCGCCCGCGACATCAGGCTGGCCGAAATGCTAATTGCCAGACGAGCAACGCCGGCGCCGGAGGCGCTCGGCTCACAGACGGTCAAGCTGAAGTCTCTGTTGGCGGCGTGAGCCGCGCCATCCGGAAATCAAGGACATAGAGGGAAGAAGATGCCGCGCACCAGACCGACGGTCGCCGACCTGCAATCGCTGAAGGGCAAGCGGCAGCTTTCCAAGCTCAGGGTCTTCTCTATGGAAGAGGCCGAGGCTGCGGAGCGCGCCGGCATCGATATCATCTCCGTCCCCTATGATTTGATCTTCGACCCGCGCTTTCGCGATGCGGCACCGACCTGCTTTGCCATTCCCGGCGACGAGCAGTCCAAAATGGGCGCGACCACGGACGAGATCTTGCGCACGGCGGTGAAGCTGCGTGCGGCAAGCGCCGACGCGATGTATTGCTCGGCCAGCCTGCAGACGATCCGGCGGCTGCGCGACGAGCACATTCCGGTCTGCGGCCATGTCGGGCTGATCCCGGCGCATGCGACCTGGACGGGCGGGTTCAAGGCGGTGGGCAAGACCGCCGGAAGTGCCGCCTTCGTCTGGAAGCAGGTCAAGGACCTGGAAGCGGCAGGCGCCTTCGCCGCCGAAATCGAGGTGGTGCCGGCCGAAATGGCGAGCGCGATCTCCAGGCGCACGCCAATGATCATGATTTCGATGGGGGCCGGCGCCGGCTGCGATGCCCAGTATCTGTTCTCGGAAGATGTGCTCGGCACCCATCGCGGACACTATCCGCGCCATGCCAAACGCTATCGCGACCTGGCGGCGGAGTTCGACCGCATCCAGAACGAGCGCATTGCCGCGTTCAGTGAATATGCCGACGACATCCAGTCCGGCGCCTATCCAGCACCGCAGCACATGGTCGGGGTGGACGCCGAGGAATTGCGCAAGTTCGAGGCGTTCCTCGAATCCCAGGCCTGAGCGGCTTATTCCTCAGCTCTAAAAGAGTACCTTCAGCTCCGACAATTTGTCGTTGACCAGCCAGCCATAATAATTTTCCTCGGGCAGCTTTTCGGGCTCGCCGGCGGCGCGGCGCTTGTCGTTCTCGGCCTTCAGCGCATCGGCGCGCTGCTCGGGATTGCCGACATTGTAGAGCGTCGCGGTGAGGCCGGGATTGCCCGAAATGTCGAAACCGGCGATGCCCTTGTAGGCGTCGATCGATTTCCTGATCGTCGCCGCGACGTAAGGAAGCGTCAGGTCCGGATCCATGATGGTCTTGTAGACCCCGTTCGGATCGGCGACGTCGAGCTTGGGCAGGCCGGACACCTTGTGCACGAAATCGCTCATCTGCAGCGCGGTCAGCGGATTGAGCTGGCCGAGGCCGAAGGTCTGGCCGGCATAATAGGGCTGGAAGAAGGTGGCGCCGAAACGGTCGTTGGGAAAGCTCTCGCCACCAACACTCTTACCGCGGAAAGAATGGTTCCACACCTGCTCGCGGCACTCCCACAGATCGTAGCTGTCGGTCAGGCCAGCGCATTTCTTGAATTCCGGCCGCTGCACGAAATCCGTGATGTCCTCGCCGTCATAGGCGAAGGAGAGCCTGCTCGACAAATAGGAGATCGCCTTGACGTAGTAGGTCTGCAGCCGGTCGTAGGCGTCGACATTGTAGGTATGCTCGCCAACGATGGCGCCGACGATGTGAATGGGATCGATGCCATAGGCCGCCGCCTGCTGCTTGATCTTGCCGCGAAGATCGGCGTCGTTCTGCAGCAGCGCGTAGACCTTCCGGTACTTGGCCTGGAAGGTGGTGCTGGTGGCCTGGGTGCGGCGGCTCGAGGCGCCCGGTATGTCGGGCTGCTCGGCATTGCGGTTTCCCGGCGGCACCAGCGTCGCCGCATCGGCGGCGGGAACCGCTGCCGCCAGCACCAAGCCGAGAAGGAGAAGTATGCGTTTTTTCATGCGCCGCCGCCTGTGAGTCGCCGGGCAAACTAGGTAAAGCTCAATGGAGAGTCGAGAGAACCGCCTCGTCTCGCCGGACGAAAGCGGCCAGATGCTTCCATTTGGCCACACCCTGGTTCTTGCGCCGGAAGCCTGCCCGACGCCGCTTCTACAGGATGAATCTGGACAAATCCGTGTTCCTGGAAAGGTCGCCGACATGCTTTTGCACATAGGCGGCATCGATGGTGACCGCCGTGCCGTTGCGGTCCGGCGCGTCGTAGGAAATCTCGTCCAGCACCCGCTCCATCACCGTCTGCAGGCGCCTGGCGCCGATGTTCTCGACACTGGCGTTGAGATCGACGGCGATGCCGGCAAGCGAATCGATGGCGTCATCGGTGAAGCTGAGTTCGACGCCCTCGGTTTTCATCAGCGCGATGTACTGCTTGATCAGGCTGGCCTCGGTCTCGGTCAGGATGCGGACAAAATCGTCCTTCTCCAGCGCCCGCAGCTCGACGCGGATCGGCAGGCGGCCCTGCAGCTCCGGCAGCAGGTCCGACGGCTTGGCGACATGGAACGCGCCCGAGGCGATGAACAGGATGTGGTCGGTCTTCACCGGTCCGTATTTGGTCGCCACCGTGGTGCCCTCGACCAGCGGCAACAGGTCGCGCTGCACGCCTTCTCGGGAGACGCCGGCGCCAATGCCGCCTTCGCGCGACGCGATCTTGTCGATCTCGTCGAGGAAGACGATGCCGTCGTTTTCGGTCGATTCGAGCGCCCTGCGCACCACCTCGTCCTGGTCGAGCAGCTTGTCGGACTCGTCGCTGATCAGCAGCGCGTAGGATTCCTTCACCGTCGTCTTGCGTGTCTTGGTCTTGTGGCCGCCCATCGCCTTCGACAGCATGTCGTTGATGTTGAGCACGCCGATATTGCCGCCCGGCATGCCGGGAATCTCGAAGCCGGGCATGCCGCCGGTGCCGGTGTCGGCCACTTCGACCTCGATCTCCTTGTCGTCGAGCTCGCCGTCGCGCAGCTTCTTGCGGAAACTGTCGCGCGTGGCCGGGCTTGCCGTCTTGCCGACGAGCGCCTCAAGCACCCGTTCCTCGGCATTGAGGTGGGCGCGCGCCTTGACGTCCTCGCGCATCTTCTCGCGCACCAGGCCGATGGCGATCTCGACCAGGTCGCGGATGATCTGCTCGACGTCACGGCCGACATAGCCGACCTCGGTGAACTTGGTGGCCTCGACCTTGACGAAGGGCGCACCGGCAAGCCGCGCCAGGCGGCGCGAGATCTCGGTCTTGCCGACACCGGTCGGCCCGATCATCAGGATGTTCTTCGGCATCACCTCTTCGCGCATCTGGCCTTCGAGCTGCTGGCGGCGCCAGCGGTTGCGCAAGGCGATGGCCACGGCGCGCTTGGCGTCCTTCTGGCCGATGATGAAGCGGTCGAGTTCCGAAACGATTTCGCGCGGGGAGAATGTGCTCATATCACTCAAATTCCACTTTGCCACTGCCGGATGGACTCGAACGGATGCAGCAGCATGATCACGTTGAGCGTCAGATTGTCCCGGATGATGTAGCCGGTGCCCAGTTCGAAGATCACGGCAAGGCTGACGATCACCCATATAGGAAGCTTTCGCGCCATCACAAATCCCAGCACCATGGCGAACGTATCCGCCACAGAATTGATGATGCTGTCGCCGTAATAGTCGAGCGAGATGGTGCCGGCGCGATAGCGTTCGATGATGAAGGGGCTGTTCTCGAGCAGTTCCCAACCACCCTCGATGAGGACGGCGAAGGCCAGACGGAGGCCGACCGGCGAGCGCGGGAACAGGAACCGCGCCAGCGCATAGAACAGGAAGCCGTGGATGATGTGCGAAGGCGTGTACCAGTCGGAAATGTGCTGGGAATTTTCCGAGCTCTGGACGACGCCGTGCCACAGTTTGACATAGCCGCAGGTGCAGATCGGCGGATGGCCCATGCCGTAAAGGACACCGGCCTGGAAGATGACCAGGGCCAGCACGAGCATCAGCCCCATCCGCCAGCTGTCTTCATAGGCCGAGAGCGTCTTGTCTTCGCCGGTAGCGTTCATTTGGTCAGTGCCCCTCTTGCGCGTCGCCATCGGCCGCATCAACGGCCATCAGCACGGCGTCCCCATATTCCGATTGCCTGCGGCCGATCGCCCTGAAGCCAGCCTTCTCATAGGCGTGGATCGCGCGCGCGTTCTCCGGATGCGGGTCGATGATGACGCGCGGCACCCCTTCCTCGAAAAGCTGTTCGACGAACTGACGCACGATGGCCGAGCCATGGCCGACGCCGACCAACTCCGGCCTGCCTATGGAGAGATCGATGCCCAGCGTGCCGAACGGCTGGTCGGCATAGGGATGATCGTCCTCCAGATGCGGGTCGTAACTTTGCAGATAGGCGATCGGCTTGCCGTCCAACTCGACGATCAACGGTTCGACCGAAATCGAGTCGATATGCTCACGGATCTCGGCGATCTCTTTTTCGGGGTCGTCCCACCATTCGGCGACATGCGGCTCGGCCAGCCAGCCGGCGATCATCGGCAGGTCCTTTTCGGTAACCGGCCGAAATTCGTATATATCGCCCTGTTTGGCCCGCTCAGGCGGCATCGAGCGTTTCGATGACGAAGTTGTTGTTGGTGTAGACGCAGATGTCGGACGCGATCTGCATCGCCTTGCGGGCGATCTCCTCGGCGTCCTTGTCGGAGTCCATCAGCGCGCGGGCGGCGGCCAGCGCATAATTGCCGCCGGAGCCGATGGCCATGACGCCATGTTCGGGTTCGAGCACGTCGCCGGTGCCGGTCAGCGCCAGCGAGACCGACTTGTCGGCCACCAGCATCATCGCTTCCAGCCGGCGCAGATAGCGGTCGGTGCGCCAGTCCTTGGCGAGTTCGACGCAGGCCCGCGTCAGCTGCTCGGGATATTGTTCGAGCTTGGCTTCAAGCCGCTCCAGAAGGGTGAAGGCATCGGCGGTGGCGCCGGCGAAACCGGCAATGACATTGCCGCCCTTGCCGATGCGGCGCACCTTCTTGGCGTTGCCCTTCATGATGGTCTGGCCAAGGCTGACCTGACCGTCGCCGGCGATCACCACCTTGCTGCCCTTGCGCACCGTCACGATGGTCGTGGCGTGCATGGTCAGTTCATTCGACATTTTCTGCTCCGATCAGCACCGATCCCGATACGGCGATCCGGCGCGTTACGAGTGACTTGATCGGCCATATGTATGCATGGGTCAAGCGATTGCAAAGCGGCCTCCGGCAAGCCTCGATAGCGCCGCGCATGGCAACTGGCAATCGCCGGATCATGCTGCTAGAAGGCTCTCGCTTTCAAGCATGTGACGGCTTGGAAGGCGTGAAACCATGGACAAGGATGAGGTCATGTCGCCCCGTTCCGCCGAAGCAAGCCGCAAGACCAAGGAAACCGATATCTCCGTATCGATCCATGTCGACGGCTCGGGCAAGTCCGACATTGCGACCGGCGTCGGCTTCTTCGACCATATGCTGGACCAGCTGTCGCGCCATTCGCTGATCGACATGACGGTGAAGGCCAAGGGCGATTTGCACATAGACGACCACCACACGGTCGAGGACACCGGCATTGCGCTCGGACAGGCGCTGGCCAAGGCGCTCGGCGAGCGGCGCGGCATCATGCGCTATGCCTCGATCGATCTTGCCATGGACGAGACGCTGACCAGGGCGGCGATCGACGTCTCCGGCCGTCCGTTCCTGGTCTGGAACGTCTCCTTCTCGTCGCCCAAGATCGGCACGTTCGACACCGAGCTGGTGCGCGAGTTCTTCCAGGCGCTGGC
Source organism: Mesorhizobium monacense (assembly GCF_056781675.1). NCBI lineage: Bacteria > Pseudomonadati > Pseudomonadota > Alphaproteobacteria > Hyphomicrobiales > Phyllobacteriaceae > Mesorhizobium > Mesorhizobium monacense. The sequence continues at coordinate 5,654,727 of NZ_CM165567.1, forward strand.
GCAGAATGCCGGGATCACGCTGCACGTTACCAATCATTACGGCGCCAACAACCACCACATCGCCGAAACCTGCTTCAAGGCGGTGGCGCGCGCGCTGCGTGCGGCGCTCGAACGCGACCCGCGCCAGCCGGATGCGGTGCCCTCCACCAAGGGATCCCTGAAAGGATAGGCGATGGCCATCTATGTCGTGATGGAACCGCCGGGCCGCAGCGAAAAGGCCGACGTGACCTTTGTCCGCGACGGATTTGCCTGGCTCGGCTTCCTGGCGCCCCCGCTGTGGCTCGCCTGGAACCGGCTGTGGGTCGAGGCCGCACTGGCCTTTGTCGGCATGGCCATCCTGTCGATGCTTGGCGAGAAACTGGGGCTGGCCTGGGCCGGCTCGCTGCTCTCGTTGCTGGTCTCGATCTACATCGGGCTGGAGGGGCAGGCGTTGCGGATCGCAGCACTGCGCCGCCGCGGCTGGCATGAAAGGGGCGTTATCGCGGCCGACAGGCTTTATGACGCCGAGACGCGCGATGCGCTGGAGGCCGAAGCGATGGCGGAAGAGCAGGCGACGATGCAGCGCATCGTTCCGGACGCCGCCCTGGCGCGGCCGCCCCAGACCGGCATTGCATTGGGCCTGACCCACACGCCCGGAAAGCCCTGACATGCGGATAGCGATCATCGATTACGGGTCGGGCAATCTGCGCTCGGCCACCAAGGCCTTCGAGCGCGCGGCGCATGAGGCCGGCATCGCGGCGGCGATCGAACTGACGGCTGATGCCGAACGCGTCCGCACCGCCGACCGCATCGTGCTGCCCGGCGTCGGCGCCTATGCCGACTGCGCGGCCGGCCTCAAGGCTGTCGCCGGTATGTGGGACGCGGTGGAGGAGGTGGCGATCGTCAAGGGCCGGCCCTTCCTCGGCATCTGTGTCGGCATGCAGCTGATGTCGGAACGCGGCCTGGAAAAGACCGTGACCAAGGGTTTTGGCTGGATCGCCGGCGACGTCAAGGAGATCACGCCCACCGATCCGGCGCTGAAGATCCCGCAGATCGGCTGGAACACGATCGAGATGACGCGCAAGCACCCGCTGTTTTCCGGCATCGCCACCGGCGCCAAGGGATTGCACGCCTATTTCGTCCATTCCTACCATCTCGATGCGAAGAAGGCCGAAGAGGTGCTGGCGGTCGCGGACTATGGCGGCCCGGTCACGGCGACGGTCGCGCGCGACAATCTCGTCGGCACGCAGTTCCATCCCGAGAAGAGCCAGGCGCTCGGCCTTGCCCTGATCACCAATTTCCTGCGCTGGAGGCCTTAACCCATGAGCAAGAAGGGCTATTGGATGGTCATGCTCACGGCGACCGATCCCGAGGGCTACCAGCGCTATCGTGACGCCATTGGCGATGCCATTTCCAGCTTCGGAGGCCGCTATCTGGTGCGCGGCGGACAGGTCACAAACCCCGAAGGTTCGGACTTTGGCAGGCATGTGGTGGTCGAGTTCGACAGCTACGAAACGGCGCTGAACTGCTATCGGTCGGAGGCCTATCAGGCGGCGCTCAAGCATCGGCGGGCGGCTTCAACCGGGCATTTCGCCATCGTGGAGGGCGCCTAGATGATCCTGTTTCCGGCCATCGACCTGAAGGACGGCAAATGCGTGCGCCTGAAGCACGGCGATATGGCGACCGCGACGATCTACAATGACGATCCGGCCGCGCAGGCTAGAGCCTTCGAGGAGCAAGGCTTCGAGTGGCTGCACGTCGTCGACCTCAACGGTGCCTTCAAGGGCCAGAGCGTCAACAGCGCGGCGGTCGGCGCCATCCTCAAGGCGACGAAGAACCCGGTGCAACTCGGCGGCGGCATCCGCTCGCTGGCGCAGATCGAGGACTGGCTCGACCGTGGGCTTGCCCGCGTCATCCTCGGCACGGTTGCAGTGCGCGACCCCGACCTGGTCAAGCAGGCCTGCAAGGCGTTCCCGAGCAAGATCGCCGTCGGCATCGACGCCAAGGGCGGCAAGGTGGCGGTCGAAGGCTGGGCCGAGGCGTCGAGCCTGGGCGTCATCGAACTGGCGAAGAAGTTCGAAGGCGCCGGCGTCGCCGCCATCATCTACACCGACATCGACCGCGACGGCGTTTTGACCGGCATCAACTGGGACGCCACCATCGACCTCGCCGAAGCGGTGTCGATCCCGGTGATCGCCTCCGGCGGGCTCGCCTCGATCGCCGACATCGTGCGCATGACCATGCCCGACGCGAGAAGGCTCGAAGGCGCGATCTCGGGCCGCGCGCTCTATGACGGGCGCATCGATCCGGCCGAAGCGCTGGCGATCCTGAACGGCAAGCCGGTGGAGGCAACGCCGTGAACGTATCGATCATCCTGGCGTCCTATGACAGCGGTCACTATCACGGCGGCTGCGGCCAGGGGCCGGACGCGTTGATTGCCGGCGGGCTGACCGAGGCACTCAAGCTTGCCGGGCACGACATCGATGTTCACGACATCGGCAAGATGAGTGGTGAGCAGGAGCGCGAGATCGCTACCGGGTTCGCCGTCTGCAGCGCCGTGTCGGGCGAAGTCCGTATTGCCCGTGACCGTGGCCGGTTTCCCATTGTGCTTGCCGGCAATTGTCTGACCAGCGCCGGCGCGGTGGCCGGCGAAGGCGCCGATGCCATGATCTGGGCCGACCAGCATGGCGACCTCAATACGCCCGATACCTCGACATCGGGTTTTCTCGACGGCATGGCGCTGGCGGCCGTGCTCGGGCTTTGTTGGCGGCCGATGGCGGCACAGATCCTCGGATTCAAGGCAATCGATCCCGCCCGCTGCGTGCTGGTCAACGCGCGCGACCTCGACACGGCGGAAAAGCAATTGCTGGAGACGCTGCCGGTCATCCGGACGGAATGCCCGGACTGGGCCGGTGCAGCGCAGAGGCTGAAGAGCACCGGCGCCGAACGCGTCCATATGCATCTCGATCTCGACGTGCACGACCCGGAGGATCTGCAGGCCAACCGCTACGCCACTCCCGGCGGCCCGGCTCCGGAGCAGTTGCGCCAGGCGATGTGCGGCATGGCGGGCTTGCTGCCGATCTCCGGCCTCACCATCTCCGCCTACGATCCGGCATTCGACGCCAAGGGCGACGTGCCGCCGCTGGTTGGTCAGTTGCTGGTCGATCTGCTCGCGACCTTGGAGAAAAGCTGATGCTGAAGGCCCGCGTCATCCCTTGTCTCGACGTCAAGAGCGGCCGCGTCGTCAAGGGCGTCAATTTCGTCGACCTGGTCGATGCCGGCGATCCGGTCGAGGCGGCCAAGGCCTATGACACGGCCGGCGCCGACGAGCTCTGCTTTCTCGACATCGCCGCGTCGTCGGACAACCGCGAGACCATCTTCGACGTCGTCGCCCGCACCGCCGAACAATGTTTCATGCCGCTGACCGTCGGCGGCGGCGTGCGCCAGGTGGCCGACATCCGCAAGCTGCTTCTGGCCGGCGCCGACAAGGTGTCGATCAACACGGCGGCGGTGAAGAACCCGGATTTCGTCGCGGAAGCCGCCGACAAGTTCGGCAACCAGTGCATCGTCGTTGCCATCGACGCCAAGAAGGTATCCGCGGCCAATGAGGCCGACCGCTGGGAGATCTTCACCCATGGCGGGCGCGAAAAGACCGGCATCGACGCGGTCGAATTCGCTCGGCAGATGGTCGATCGCGGCGCCGGCGAGATCCTTTTGACGTCGATGGACCGCGACGGCACCAAGGCCGGCTACGACCTTGCGCTGACCCGCGCCGTTGCTGACGCGGTGCGTGCGCCGGTCATCGCGTCGGGCGGCGTCGGCACGCTCGACCATCTGGTCGAAGGCATACGCGACGGCCATGCCGGGGCCGTGCTCGCGGCCTCGATCTTCCATTTCGGCACCTACACAATCGCGCAGGCCAAGGCGCATATGGCCGCCGCCGGCTTGCCGATGCGGCTGGACTCCCTGGATAATCGGCTCTAAACGGCGCCCATGGCTGACTTTTCGCTGCCCGATCTGGAAAAAATCATCGGCGAACGCGCCCGGTCCGGTGACCCGGACTCGTGGACGGCAAGGCTGTTCGCGAAGGGCATCGACAAGGCGGCACAGAAGCTCGGCGAAGAGGCGGTCGAGACGGTGATCGCCGCCGTGAAGGGCGACAAGCAGGCCCTCGTTTCGGAAAGTGCTGATCTTATATATCATTGGCTTGTCGTTCTCGGCATCGCGGGGGTTCCGCTGGACGACGTGCTGAGAGAACTCGAGGGCCGCACCGGCCGTTCGGGCGTCGCTGAAAAGGCATCCCGGTCGAAGGGCTGACCGCGAGGAGGGCAGGAAACTCGATGGACCAGCTTGCTCCTACCGAGAAATATTCGCCCTATCGTTTCTTCTCGGCCGAGCAATGGTCACAGTTCCGCGCCGACACGCCGCTGACGCTGACGGAAGACGAGATCAACCGGCTGCGCTCGCTGAACGACCCGGTCAACCTCGAAGAGGTCAAGCGGATCTATCTGTCGCTGTCGCGGCTGCTGTCGGCGCATGTCGAGGCGAGCCAGCTGCTGTTCAGGCAGCGGCAGGCCTTCTTCAATGCCCAGGATGTGGTCAAGACGCCCTTCATCATCGGCATTGCCGGCTCCGTCGCCGTCGGCAAATCGACCACGGCGCGCGTGCTCAAGGAACTTTTGGCGCGCTGGCCGTCGAGCCCCAAGGTCGATCTCATCACAACCGACGGTTTCCTGCTGCCGAACGAGATCCTGCGCCGCGACAATCTGATGGAGCGCAAGGGCTTTCCCGACAGCTACGACGTCGGCGCACTGCTCAGGTTCCTGTCGGGCATCAAATCGGCGCAGCGCAATGTCCGCGCGCCTGTCTATTCGCATTTGACCTACGACGTCATTCCCGGCGAGTTCGTCACCATCGACCGGCCGGACATACTGATCTTCGAAGGCATCAATGTGCTGCAGCCGGGTAAATTGCCGAGGGACGGCAAAATCGTGCCGTTCCTATCCGACTTCTTCGACTTCGCCATCTATATCGATGCCGAGGAGGCGCTGATCCATCAATGGTATATCCAGCGCTTCATGCGGTTGCGCGAAACCGCCTTCCGCAACCCGGACTCCTTCTTCCACCGCTATTCGCAGCTGTCGGAAGATGCGGCGCGCGCCATCGCCGAGGGGTTGTGGGCCAACATCAACCTGAAAAACCTGCGCGAGAACATCCTGCCGACCCGGGCGCGCGCCGATCTCATCCTGCGCAAGGGCGCCAATCATCTGGTCGAGGAAGTGGCTCTCAGGAAGCTGTGAAATCTTGAGGCATTCCTTAAAGTCATCTTAACCGAGCTTTTCTATTGTCGGGGCCTGATCCGCGGGCTTCGGCAGGCAATGAACGCGCCATTCTTTCATATCGATCGACCGGCAACTGCCGGCGAAACGAGCCCGAAGAGCGGGACGGCCACGGTTGCGCTGATCGTGCCGGTGCACAATGAGGAAGCAGCGATCGCTCCGTTCCTGGCGGCTGTGCGTGAAAATACCGACCCGCTGAAGGACGCCGGTGTCGCCTTCGAATTCATCTTCATCAATGACGGCAGCAGCGATGCGACGCTCGAACGGCTGATCGAGGCACAGCGAACCGATCGGCGTATCCAGGTGATCGACCTGTCACGCAATTTCGGCAAGGAAGCCGCGCTCACCGCCGGTCTCGACTGCTGCGATGCCGATGCCGCGATCCCCATGGATGTCGACCTGCAGGACCCGCCGCATGTCATTCCGCTGCTCGTCGAAAAATGGCGCGAGGGCTTCGAGGTCGTGCTCGCCAAGCGCTCCAGCCGATCGAGCGACAGCTTCCTCAAGCAGCGCTCGGCGTCGATGTTCTACCGCGTCCACAACTGGATCGCGCAGCAGAAGATCCCGCACGATGTCGGCGACTTCCGGCTGATCGACCGGCAGGTGATCGAGGCGCTGCGCTCCTTGCCTGAACGGCGCCGCTTCATGAAGGGCCTGTTCGCCTGGGTCGGCTTCCGCACCGCGACCGTCGAATACAAACGCGACCAGCGCATCGCCGGACAATCGAAATTCTCGGGCTGGCGGCTGTGGAATTTCGCGCTGGAAGGCATCACCAGCTTCTCTACCGCGCCGCTCGAGATCTGGACCTATGTCGGCGCGACGATCTCGGCTTTGTCGTTCCTCTACGGCCTGCTGATCATCGCCAAGACGCTGGTGTTCGGCATCGACGTGCCCGGCTATGCCTCGCTGCTGGTCAGCGTCCTCTTCCTCGGCGGCATCCAGTTGCTCGGCATCGGCATCATCGGTCAGTACCTCGGTCGCGTCTATGCCGAGATCAAACAGCGCCCGATCTACATCGTGCGCCGCACATATGAGGGGACGGACTGATGGAGCTCGACGCTTACCGCCAGATGGCGGCCACCGAGGACGAGCATTGGTGGTTCTGCGGGCGGCGCGCCATCGCCGAAGCGGTCATCCGCAGCCTGGGCCTGCCTGGCGACGCCGATATCCTCGAGATCGGTGCCGGCACGGGTGGCAACATCCAGATGCTGGAGCAGTTCGGCGCTGTCACCGCGGTGGAGATGAACGATCTTGCCCGCCAGATCGCCCGCGAGAAGACCGGCCACGACTTCCTTGCCGGGCACCTCCCCGACGGCATGCCCGTCGCGTCGCAGGGTTTCGACCTCATCTGCCTGTTCGACGTGCTGGAGCACGTTGCCGAAGACGAAGCCTCGCTGGCAACGATCCGCCGCATGCTGAAGCCAGGCGGCAAGGTCGTGCTAACGGTTCCCGCCCACCAATGGCTGTGGAGCAAGCACGATGTCGGGCTGCACCATATGCGGCGCTATTCGCGCGAGCTGCTGAAGGCGCGCATCGAACAGGCCGGATACCGGATCGAGAAGCTGAGCTACACCAACGCGGCGCTGTTTCCTGTCGCAGCACTTGCCCGCCTGGCCGATCGCCTGCGCCGCTCGAACACCGCCTCCGGGCAGGCAATGCCGCCGAAGCCGATCAACAGCGCGATGAAGGCGCTGTTTTCGGCGGAAAGCCGGATCGTGCCTAACGCCGAACTGCCTTTCGGCGTGTCGCTGCTGGCCGTGTTCGGCAAGGATGCGGCTTTCGACGCGGCGCCCGAAGGTGGCAGACTGGCGGCCTGACCCCCAAGATGCTGAACATGCCCCGCTATGGCCGGATTTCGCGCTTCGCCGTCATCGGCGGCGCCTCGACGCTGATCTATGGCGCCTGCGCCTTGCTGCTTTCGCGAGGCGGCACCGGGGCGGCCATTTTGCCGGCGACCCTGGCGTCGGCGGTCGCCTATGCGGTCGCCGGGCTGTTCTCCTATGCCGGGCACAAATATTTCACCTTCGTGTCGGCGGGCGCCCACGCCTTCGAATTGCCGCGCTTTCTCCTGCTCAACGCGACAGGCCTGGCGACAGCCATCGCCCTGCCGGTCCTTCTCACCGAGAAACTGGGCATGCCCGTGGCCGTTCCGGTCGTTCTGACCTGCATCGCCGTGCCGCTGGTGAATTATATCGTGCTCGGCCGCTGGGTGTTCCGCAATGTCTAGCGCTGAACCTTTCGACAGGCCCCTGGCGGGGCTCGAGCTGTCGTCGCGACCTGTCTGGCTGACGGTGGTGCCGCTTTTCCTGACATTGGCGACAGCCGCCTACGCCGCATGGCTGGCGATCGCGATCGTGCCGACCAATGTCGATGTGTCGTGGCTGCTGGTCGTCTGCGACCGGCTGCTCGCGGGAGAGCGGCTGAACACGGACATATTGGAGACCAATCCACCTTTTTCGATCTGGCTATACATGCCGTTCATGCTTCTGGAAAAGCTGACCGGCATAGGGGCTGAACTCTGGTTGACGCTCGGGGTCGTCTGTCTCGGTCTGGCCAGCGTGTTCGTTTCCGCTCGAATTCTCATGCGCGTCGACCCGGTCTACCGGCAGCCCGGCGTCCTCTGGGTATTGCCGGCTGCAGTATTCATGATCCTGTGTTTCCTGCCGGACCAGTTTGGTCAACGCGAGCAATTCGCGCTGATAGGCGTCTTGCCCTGGCTGGCGTTGCAGTGCGCACGCCAGCGGACGCCGGATTTCGTCGCCGGAACTCTTGCCGAGCGCATCCTGGCCGGGCTGGGTGCGGGTGTCATGGTCATGGTCAAGCCGCCCCACTTCGCGCTGGCCCTGGTGCTGCCATCGCTGTGCCTTGCATTTCAACGACGCTCCCCAAGACCGGTCTTCGTCACGGAAAACCTCATCGGCGCAGCGATAGCCGTCAGCTATGTCGCCTGCATTGCGATCTTTGACCGCGCCTACTTCACGCAGATCCTGCCCCTTCTCGGGGATGTCTATCTGCCGATCCGTGCTCCGTTCATCAACAATTTGGCGAACTGGCCAAAGGTCGTGCTGCTGCTGTCCGCCGCCATCGTCATCGCCATGGGCGGGACGAGACATGTGCACTGGGACACCAGAATCCTGCTGACGAGCGCGCTCGGCCTGGTCATTGCATTCCTGCTCATGGGCAAGGGCTGGCCGAACCATGCGCTGCCTATGGTGGCGATCACGGTACTCGCGTCAGGCCGCCAACTCCTGCGGTTTGGTGATTTTCACAGGGCAGGGATCGTGCGCAGGGCCGCGCTGGGCTTCGGTTGCGCCCTCGTGCTGCAAACGACGGTCAGAGCGCAGTATATCGCGTTGGCGGCGGACAACGGGCCGATCGAGCGATCGGTCGCCGCAATCCGCGCCACGATCGAGCACCCTACGATCATATCGATCGCCTCCCAGATGCAGGCTGCGCACCCCCTGACCCGGTTGGTCGATGGCAGGTTCATATCGCGCCACCCGGGTGCGTGGATGGTGTCCAAGGCGGAGAAACTTGCGCGCAACGCCGATGATCCCGAACAGAAACAGAGACTGGAGACCATCCGCGATCGGACAATCGGCGAATTCGCCGCCGAGATATCGGCAAGGAAGCCCGATATCCTGCTGTCGGGCCCCGAAGCCGATCCCGCCTGGAATGCGCTCATGCTAAACGACAAGAGGATCGCGGCAGTCTTGAGCGACTATCGTGTGCTGCACACCGAGCCGGCAATCACTGTCTATGTTCGCTCCACCGCGCGTCAGGAGGCCGAGCGACTTCGGCGCAAGACGGCATGGTGAGCCCGGCGATCACCTTGCCGGTCCTTCTCACCGAGAAACCGGGTATGCGCGTGGCCGTTCCGGTCGTTTCGACCGGCATCGCCGTGCCTTTGGCGAACTCCATCGTGCCCGGCCGACGGATGTTCCGCAATGTCTAGGGCGGAACCGTTCGACAAGCCCCTGGCGCGCATGGCGCTGTCGTCGCGGCCCCTCTGGCTGACGGTGGTGCCGCTCTTCCTGACGTTGGCGGTGGCCGCTTACGCCGCATGGCTGGCGATCGCGGTCGTGCCGACCAATGTCGATGTGTCGTGGCTGCTGGTCGTCTGCGATCGGCTGCTCGCGGGAGAGCGGCTGAACGCCGATGTCATGGAGGTCAATCCGCCGTTCTCGATCTGGCTCTACATGCCGTTCATGGTTCTGGAACGGCTGGTCGGCGGCCGCGCCGAACTGTGGCTGGCCCTCGGCGTGATCGGCGCCGGACTGGCCAGCCTTGCCGTCTCCGCCCGCATCCTGGCGCGCGCCGATGCGGCCTATCGCCAGCCCCGCGCGCTTTGGGCGCTGCCGGCCGCACTCTTTGTCCTGCTTTGCTTCCACCCGGGCGAATTCGGCCAACGCGAGCATTTCGCGACGATCGCGATCCTGCCCTGGATCGCGCTTCAATGCGCTCGCCAGCGGGCGCCGGGATTTACCGCCGGCGCGGGTTGGGAACAGGTCGTCGCGGGCGTCTGCGCGGCCATCGTGGTCATGGTCAAGCCGCCGCATTTCGCGCTGGCCTTTGCCTTGCCCGCCATTTGCCTGGCTTTCCAGCGCCGATCCCTGAAACCGCTGTTCGTTGTCGAAAACATCATCGGCGCCGCGATCGTTGCGCTCTACATCGCCTATATCGTGGTTTTCCAGACGACATTCCTGACCGAGATCCTGCCGTTTCTGCGAGATGTCTATCTGCCGGCACGAGTGCCATTGCTCGCTCTGCTCTTGAACTGGCCGCGATTGCTGTTCTTTTTCGCGGCAGCGACGGTTCTTCTGGCCGGCGGTTTCAGGCAGATGCATTGGGACGCCAAAATCCTGCTGCTGGCCGCGCTCGGCTTCGTTCCAGCCTTTCTGATCATGGGCAAGGGCTGGCCAAACCATGCCTTGCCGATGATGGTTCTCGGCATCCTTGCCTTTGGGGTGCAATTGCTGCGCGCGGGCGACAATGGCCGCGTGAAGCCGCTCGGCTGGCTCGCCGCCGCCCTTGGCGGCTTTCTCATATTGCAGACCACAGCCGGCATCCAGCGGCTCTTCCTCACCGCCGACAACGGGGCAATCGAGCGGACCGTGGCCTCAATCCAGCGTATCGGCCCAAAGCCGACGATCACGTCGCTTGCGGCCCGACTGCAGGTAGCTCACCCTCTCGCCAGGCTGGTCCATGGCGACTTCGTCTCGCGCTATCCTGCGGCCTGGGCCGTCTACAACGCCAACCTGCTCGCCGCCAGCACCGATGATCCCGGGCAGCGGCACCGGCTGGAAGCCATCCGCGACGGCATTATCGGGCAATTGGCGTCGGAGATTGCCGCCAAGAAACCGGACATCGTGCTTTACAGCGCCGGGACCGGGCCGCTCTGGGACGAACTCATGCTGCGCGATCCGCGGATCGCGCTTGTACTGCAGCAATACGAGGTCCTGCATCGCGAGCCGACGCTCACCGTGTATCTGCGCAGCAATAGGGTTTCCACCCTCCAGGTCGGTACAGAACACGCTTCAAAGTAAGCGCAGTGCCCGGGCACTGGCTCTGTTGCGATGCCGCTCATAGGTCGCGACGCTGTCTTGACGACGGCGGCGACACTTCCTGCGCCTGCTTCTGGGACATGATTGCCGATACGGTTTAGAGCAATTCCAGGAAAAGTGCGTAGCGGTTTTCCGTCCGGAATTGCGTAAAAACAAATGCTTGGAGCGGGTCGGCGGTTCTATCAAAAACTGAACCGCTCTAGCCGGTCGAGGACGGTTTTGCGCCCGTAAGGCCGCGCTGGACCCATAGGCGCAACGCGCTTCCCGCCACCTGAGTAAGCTCAGCCCGATTCATCGCTCGCCGCACTGCCTGATTCATGCGGCCGCCTGATCGCAAGCCGTCGCCAACTTGCCCTGGCGCGGCGGCGATGGGCCACTCGCAACATGAAGCCATCCCGCCTGTTTTTGCTTCGAGGCGAGTTTCGCCGCGAAGGACTTGCTCTGCTAGTAACGGTCAAGTGAGCATGCACCAACATGGAATCTAACACGGGACCAGTTGCTTTTCATTTCTTGTTAATGGAGTCAGACCAAAACAAATACTTATCAATCATAGTAGATACATAGTACATGTATCTCTAATACAGAAATTTCTAATACAATGATGAGACCGGTAGCTTACAGCGAAGCCAGGCAGGTCCTGATTTGGACTGTAGGACTTTCTTATGTCCTTATGGTGCTTTGCCTTCTCGCCACCAAGGTAAGTCTCGACTATGAGCAGGCAGCTCACGCCTATATGACTGCCATACCCGTTCCGGCCTTGCTCTATGCCTATTGGCGCCGGATACGCCCAATCGATGCGGGCCTCGAGACACTGATCGCGGCTTTTCTCCTGACGATCCCATCGCTGGTGTGGACCTATGCGGGGATGAGCCTTGCCTTGCCGCTGGCCGACGCGAATCTGATTGCGATGGACAAAGCCCTGCACTTCGACTGGTGGAGTTTCATCACCTATGTCGACCACCGCCCGCGCCTTGCCCGCCTGCTTGGCTTTGCCTACGGATCTTTCTCCATTCAATATTTTCTGCTTCCGATGTGGCTCGCAATCTCCGGCAACGGCGTCCGAGCCTGCGCCCTCCTGTTCAGCTACGCACTGTTGTGCCTGTTCTCGAGCATTCTCGGAGCCTGGTATCCGGCGCTTGGCACCTATGTGGCCTATGGCGTCGGAAACGGCGATCTCGCAAACATCAATGCCAAATTCGGCTTCTTCTTCCTCGACCAGTTCCATGCGGTCCGCGACCAACACGAGTTCGTGCTGAGGATCGGCCAGGCCGCGGGTATCGTTACCTTTCCTTCCGTCCATGCCGGCGTGGCCGGCCTTTGCGCCTGGGCAGCCTGGGACAGCCGCGTCCTGCGTTACCCGCTCCTGGTGCTGAATATCCTGATGGCGACCTCGGCGGTCAGCCATGCGAACCACTATCTGGTCGACGTGATCGCCGGCCTCGGCATCGCCGCGCTCACGATCAGTATCGCGACCTCATTGTTCTACCGCCCGCGCGCGGCCGGGTCTTTTGTCAGCGCAGGCGCCGAAAGGTTTCGCCTTGCACTTGCCCGGCAGCGCCGGGCCATGACGCCGGCAGGGTCACCCGCCGCAGTGTCAGATTGATCCGGCCGCCATTTTTGAGCAGCGCCGAGGTCGACGGATAGATCCGGTCGACGCCGTGGAAGCAAAGGCGGCCTTCGCCACCGAGCACGACGACATCGCCGCTCTTCAGCCTGAACGATTTGGTACCGCCGTCGCGCGTCGTCTGGCCGACGCGGAACAGACAGTCGTCGCCCAATGACACCGAGACGACGGGGGCGGAGAAATCCGCCTCGTCGCGATCCTGGTGAAGACTCATTTTGGCGTCCTGCGCATAGAAATTGACGAGGCAAGCCTGCGGCGGATGTGGGTAAGCCGCCACCTCTTGCCACAGTTGCAGCAACGCCTCCGGGATCGGCGGCCACGGCAATCCGGTCACCGGGTGCGTCGGCTGATAGCGATAGCCTTGCTCCTTGTCGGTGACCCAGCCGAGTGCGCCGCAATTGGTCATGCGCACGCTCATCTCCTTGCCGGTGCGCGGCATGGCCGGCACGAACAAAGGTGCGGCCTGCACCACCTTCCTGATCTCCTCGACCAGCGCTTCCTGCGCGGGACGCGGCAGGTGGCCGGGCATATGGCGCACGCCTTTGGGCAGAACCAGCATCAGAGTTTCCGCCTCATTCGGTTTGTCTGGCAGAGAATGCCATCATCAGAAGAAAACGGCGACCCGAAAGCCGCTTTCGCCGGGCAAGGCAACCTCAGTCGTCGCCGACCCGGCCGCGCAGCTTCTTCACGGTGGATCGTCCCGCTTTGGTCTTGAGACGGCGCTCGACGGCGCCCTTCGACGGCCTGGTCTTCTTGCGCGGCGGTGGTGGCGGCTCGGCCGCCTTGGCGACGAGAGCCGTCAGCCTGGCGCGTGCGTCCGACCGGTTCTGCTCCTGCGTGCGGAAGCGTCCGGCCTCGATGACGACGACGCCGTCCTTGGTGGCGCGCTGGCCGGCGAGTTTTATGGTCCTTTCGCGCACGCGCTCCGACAGGCCCTGCGCGTTGGCGGCGTCGAAGCGCAGCTGCACCGCGGTCGCCACCTTGTTGACGTTCTGGCCGCCTGGGCCGGACGAGCGGATGAAATCCTCGTGCAGGTCGCCCGGGTGGATCACGGCGTCGTCGGCAATGATGATCTTGTCGTCGTTGGTCATGCCGCAGTCATGGCGCGGCGAGGCAAAAAAGAAAAGACCCGACCGAAGCCGGGTCTCGATACGCGAGCGGATGCCGAAAGGGCTATTCCGCGGCTTCCTGCAGACGTGGTGCGGCGCCCATGATCGTTGCATCGACATGGGCTTCGAACTTCTCGAAATTGGCGGCGAACATGCCGACCAGCCTTGCCGCTTGCCGATCATAGGCCGGCTTGTCGGCCCAGGTCGAACGAGGATCGAGAATGGCGCTGTCGACGCCGGCAACCGCCACCGGCACCGCGAAGCCGAAATTGGCGTCGGTGCGGAAATCGGCTGATTTCAGCGAGCCGTCGAGTGCGGCTGCGAGCAGCGCCCGCGTCACCTTGATCGGCATGCGGCGGCCGGTGCCATGGGCGCCACCGGTCCAGCCGGTGTTGACCAGCCAGCAATCGGCGCCGTGGCCGGCGATCAGCTCGCGCAGCAGATTGCCGTACTCGGACGGATGGCGCGGCATGAACGGCGCGCCGAAGCAGGTCGAGAACGTCGCTTCCGGTTCGGTGACGCCCTTTTCGGTGCCGGCCACCTTGGCCGTGTAGCCGGAGAGGAAATGGTACATCGCCTGCGCCGGCGTCAGCCTAGCGATCGGCGGCATCACGCCGAAGGCGTCGGCGGTCAGCATGATGATGTTCCTGGGATGGCTGGCGCGGCCCGTCTTGCTGGCATTGGGGATATAGTCGAGCGGGTAGGCGCAGCGCGTGTTTTCGGTCAGGCTGCCGTCATTGAAGTCCGGCACGCGGTCGGCGCCGAGCACGACATTTTCCAGAACGGTGCCAAAACGCTGCGTGGTGGCGAATATCTCCGGCTCGGCTTCGGCCGAAAGCCTGATCGTCTTGGCGTAGCAGCCGCCCTCGAAATTGAAGATGCCGTGCGGACCCCAGCCATGCTCGTCGTCGCCGACGAGCGTGCGCGACGGATCGGCCGACAGTGTCGTCTTGCCGGTGCCCGACAGGCCGAAGAACACCGCCGCGTCGCCGGCCGGCCCTTCATTGGCCGAGCAGTGCATCGGCATCACGCCCTTCGCCGGCAGCAGATAGTTGAGCATGGTGAACACCGACTTCTTCATCTCGCCGGCATAGGAGGTGCCGCCGATCAGCACGATCTTGCGCGTGAGATCGACCGCGATCACCGTTTCGGTGCGGGTGCCGTGGCGGGCCGGATCGGCGCGGAAGGACGGCAGGTCGATGATCGTCATCTGCGGCACGAAATGCTCGAGTTCGGCGCCTTCAGGGCGGATCAGCAGATTGCGGATGAACAGCGAATGCCAGGCGAATTCGGTGATGACCCTGGTCGGCAGCTTCAGCTCCGCATCGGCGCCGCCGACCAGATCCTGGACGTAGAGATCCTTATCCGCCGCATGGGCGCGGAAATCGGCAAGCAGCGTGTCGAACTCAGCCGGAGAAATCGCCTTGTTGTTGTCCCACCAAACATCCGGCGCGGTCGCCGCGTCGCGAACGACGAATTTGTCCTTCGGCGAACGGCCGGTGTGCTGGCCGGTCTCGGCGACGAGCGCGCCATGGGCGGTTAGCCGTGCCTCGCCGCGGCCGATTGCCTTCTCATAGAGCGCGGCGGCGCTAAAATTATAGCGCACCATGCCGGTGGTCTCGAGATCGATCGGGCATGCGGGATTGCGTTTGCCGGCTTCCGACATCAAGTGTCCCTTCAATGATTTGCCGCATCATGGCTGGTGAATTACCTATGCTCCGCGAAGGAGGCTGGGACGGTCAGAACCAGAAAACACGAATGATATCAAATCATTAATCGATTTAAAAATTTTGAAAGTTGTTTAAATCGTTTATATGTGCAAAAAGTCTGATGGTTGCCCAAAGGATTGGCAGTCGTTGATCGTCCAATCCGCGTAGGGGTGCGATTGTGGCCGCCGGCATGCCGTCCGTGACATCGGGCGGAGCCTATGCCACATTTTGTACCTAATTTGTCCTGCAAAAGCCCCTTCTCTACGAAAGAAGGGACAGCTCATGAGGGAGCCGCTTGAAATGGCAACAATCGCGCTTGTCGATGACGACCGCAACATTCTGACTTCGGTGTCGATTGCCCTCGAATCGGAGGGCTACCGCGTCGAGACCTATACGGATGGGGCGTCAGCGCTGGAAGGCCTGGCGGCGCGGCCGCCGAATCTCGCCATCCTCGACATCAAGATGCCGCGCATGGACGGCATGGAGCTGTTGCGCCGGATGCGCCAGAAATCCGACCTGCCGGTGATTTTCCTGACCTCGAAAGACGACGAGATCGACGAGCTGTTCGGCCTCAAGATGGGCGCCGACGACTTCATCCGCAAACCGTTTTCGCAGCGTCTTCTGGTCGAGCGGGTGCGCGCGGTGCTTCGCCGCACCAGCGCCCGCGAGGCGGCAGCCAAGGCGCCCAGCCAGCAGGCCCGCTCGCTGGAACGCGGCCAGCTGGTCATGGACCAGGAGCGGCATACCTGCACCTGGAAGGGCGAGCCGGTGACGCTTACTGTGACGGAGTTCTTGATCCTGCATTCGCTGGCGCAGCGTCCCGGCGTGGTAAAAAGCCGTGATGCGCTGATGGATTCGGCCTATGATGAACAGGTCTATGTCGACGACCGCACCATCGACAGCCACATCAAGCGGCTGCGCAAGAAGTTCAAGGCCGTCGACGATGACTTCGAGATGATCGAAACCCTTTACGGAGTCGGATACCGGTTCCGCGAGGCTTGATTTCAGCGGGAGCTGCTATTCGATGGCAGTGGACGTAGAGCGGAGCAGAAGGGCGGGCGCTGCCAGGCGCCCGTCGAGGATTCTGCCCGCATTCCTGTCGAAGATCACCGTGCCGATGCGCCGGTTCCTCGGCCATCACATCTTTTCCAGCCTGACCCGGCGCATCCTGTTCCTCAACCTTGCCGGCCTCGCCGTCCTGGTCACCGGCATTCTCTACCTCAACACCTTCCGCGACGGGCTGATCGATGCCCGTGTCGAAAGCCTGATGACGCAGGGCGAGATCATCGCCGGCGCGATCGCGGCGTCGGCGACGGTCGAAACCAATTCGATCAGCATCGATCCGGAAAAACTGCTGGAGCTGCAGGCCGGCGAAAGCCTCGGACCCGGCTCCGACCAGCTCGACAATCTGGATTTCCCGATCAATCCGGAGCGCGTCGCGCCGGTGCTGAGAAGGCTGATCTCGCCGACGCGCACGCGCGCCCGCATCTACGACCGCGACGCCAACCTGCTGCTCGATTCGCGCCATCTTTATTCGCGCGGCCAGATCCTGCGCTACGACCTGCCGCCGGTCGAGGAAGAGGAGCCGGACCTCCTTGAGCGGGTGCAGAAATTCGTCTTCGACTTCTTCCGCAACACCGACCTGCCGGTCTACCACGAACAGCCGGGTGGCAATGGTGCGGCTTTCCCCGAAGTGGTCAAGGCGCTGACCGGCAGCCCATCGACCATCGTGCGGATCAGCGAGCAGGGCGAGCAGATCGTTTCGGTGGCCGTGCCGATCCAGCGCTTCCGCGCCGTGCTTGGCGTGCTGATGCTATCGACCGAGGGTGGCGACATCGACAAGATCGTCGCCGCCGAACGCAAGGCGATCCTGCGCGTCTTCGGCATCGCCGCACTCGTCACTGCCATCCTGTCGATGTTGCTCGCCTCGACCATCGCCAATCCGCTGCGGCGGCTGTCGGCCGCCGCCGTCAGGGTGCGGCGCGGCGTCAAGAACCGCGAGGAAATCCCCGACTTTTCCGACCGCCAGGACGAGATCGGCAATCTGTCGATCGCCGTGCGCGACATGACCAATGCGCTCTATGCCCGCATCGAGGCGATCGAGAGTTTCGCGGCCGACGTCTCGCATGAGCTGAAGAACCCGCTGACGTCGCTGCGCAGCGCCGTGGAGACCTTGCCGCTGGCCAAGAACGACAATTCGCGCGGCCGGCTGATGGAGATCATCCAGCACGATGTCCGCCGGCTTGACCGGCTGATCACCGACATTTCCGACGCCTCCCGGCTCGACGCGGAGCTCGCGCGGGAAGACGCGGGAACGGTCGACCTGAAGAAATTCATCACCGATCTCGTTGCCGTGTCGCGTGAGGCGACGCGCAACAAGAAGGCGGTCGAGATCGAGTTCAAGGCTGCCAAGTTGCCGCAGGGCGTCAGAGGCTATTTCGTCACCGGCCACGATCTCAGGATCGGCCAGGTCATCACCAATCTGATCGAGAATGCCCGCTCCTTCGTGCCGGAAGACCATGGCCACATCGCCATTTCGCTGGCGCGCGCCGGCAAGGTCAACATCGTCACCGTCGACGACAACGGCCCCGGTATCCGGGCCGACAACATCGACCGCATCTTCGAACGCTTCTACACCGACCGGCCGGCCGGCGAGGCCTTCGGCCAGAATTCAGGCCTGGGCCTGTCGATCAGCCGGCAGATCGCCGAGGCGCATGGCGGCACGCTGACGGCCGAGAACATCCCGGGCACCAAGCCCGGCGAGATCAAGGGCGCGCGCTTCGTCGTCACCTTGCCGGCCGAAGGCTGATCCGGCCCGAACACGATCATGCTTGATGTCGCCGCGAAGCCTGAAAACATCCACGGAACCGCGATCCTGATCGGCGAGCGCGGCGTCCTCATCACCGGGCCATCCGGCGCCGGCAAGACGACGCTGGCACTGGTGCTCATCGACCATTGCCGGGCGCGCGGACTATTCTCGCGGCTGATCGGCGACGACAGGCTGCTGGCCGCGGCCCACTCCGGGCGGCTGGTCTGTCGCGTGCCGGCGACCATCGCCGGCCTCGCCGAAGTGCCTGGGTTCATGCCGCGCCCGCTGCCATTCGAAGCGGGCGGGGTAATCGACCTGCATGCGCGGCTGGTGCCGAAGGCGGAGATGGCCCGTTTCCAGGAGGAAATCAGCGAGCCGGTCGCAGGCTGCCCGGTGCCGCGTATTGACCTTGCCGAGCGCAACGCCGCCACCGCCTTGCCGGCGGTGATGGCGCGGTTGTCCATCGCGCCTTTTTTATGATCCGGTCCGGATTTTTTGTTGCAATGCGTCAAAATGGCCCGGGCCGGCGCAATTTTGGGCTTGTCAACGCGCCTCGCGTCGACAAGATAGCGCTCCCGCCGCCTGGAATGGCTGGCGAGCATAAAATGCGCCTGTGAAGCGGCGATGACGGGAGCCACCAACGAATGATCGGACTCGTGCTTGTAACGCACGGTCAACTGGCCACCGAGTTCCGACATGCCGTGGAACATGTCGTCGGGCCACAAGACAATTTCGAAACCGTGGCGATCGGTGCCGATGACGATATGGAGCAGCGCCGCCGCGACATCGTCGACGCCGTGGCGCGCGTCGACACCGGGGCTGGCGTCATCGTTTTGACCGACATGTTCGGCGGCACGCCTTCCAACCTTGCCATTTCGGTGATGGAATCCGGCCGCACCGAGGTGATTGCCGGCATGAACCTGCCGATGCTGATCAAGCTTTCCTCGATTCGCAAGGGCGACAACATGGCCGCCGCGCTCGACGAGGCGCAGGCGGCCGGGCGCAAATACATCAACGTGGCCAGTCAGCTCCTGAGCAGCAAATGACCGCGCTGTCGCCGGAGAAAGACCGGGTCGTGCGCGAGTTCCCGATCGTCAACCAGCGCGGCCTGCATGCGCGCGCCTCGGCGAAGTTCGTCCAGGTCGCCAGCGGCTTCGACGCCACGGTCGATGTCGAGAAGGACGGCGTCAAGGTCGGCGGCACTTCGATCATGGGGCTGATGATGCTGGCAGCGAGCCCCGGCTATTCGATCCGCGTCTCCGCCAGCGGGCCGGAAGCCTTGCAGGCGATGGACGCGCTGGAGCAGTTGGTCGCTTCGCGCTTCGGCGAGGAAAGCTGACGGCGCCTTGCCTGGCAGAGCCGACGGCGGCTTTCCTGGAAATGCTGACGCCGCCCCGCAAGGACATGCACGAATAAAGATTTCTTTATATCCCATTGTCGTTTGACGACCGATCTGCTAGTCAGGCCGGCAATTCGCGCCCCTCCATGCGCCTTCCGGCGCGGGCGCGTGCCACTGACATTTCACACCGGAGCACTGCCATGACGGGTAGCAAGGACTATGTGGTCGCCGACATCTCGCTTGCCGGCTGGGGCCGCAAGGAGATCGAGATCGCCGAAACGGAAATGCCGGGCCTGATGGCCTGCCGCGAGGAATTCGGCGACAAGAAGCCGCTCAAGGGCGCGCGCATCACCGGCTCGCTGCACATGACGATCCAGACGGCGGTGCTGATCGAAACGCTGAAGGCGCTGGGCGCCGACATCCGCTGGGCCTCGTGCAACATCTTCTCGACCCAGGACCACGCGGCGGCGGCGATCGCCGAAGCCGGCATTCCGGTGTTCGCCATCAAGGGCGAGACGCTCGAGGATTACTGGGACTACACCGACAGGATCTTCCAGTGGACCGATGGCGGTACCTCCAACATGATTCTCGACGATGGCGGCGACGCCACAATGTACATTCTGATCGGCGCCCGCGCCGAAGCCGGTGAGGACGTGCTGTCCAACCCGGGCAGCGAAGAGGAAGAGATCCTGTTCGCCCAGATCAAGAAGCGGCTGAAGGCCTCGCCGGGCTTCTTCACCAAGCAGAGGGAAGCGATCCGTGGCGTCACCGAAGAGACGACGACCGGCGTCAACCGGCTCTACCAGCTGCAGAAGAAGGGCCTGCTGCCGTTCCCGGCCATCAACGTCAATGATTCCGTGACCAAGTCGAAGTTCGACAACAAGTATGGCTGCAAGGAATCGCTGGTCGACGGCATCCGCCGCGGCACCGACACCATGATGGCCGGCAAGGTCGCGGTCGTCTGCGGCTATGGCGACGTCGGCAAGGGCTCGTCGGCCTCGCTGAAGGGCGCCGGCGCTCGCGTCAAGGTTACCGAGGTCGATCCGATCTGCGCGCTGCAGGCGGCGATGGACGGCTTCGAGGTCGTCACGCTGGAAGACGCCGCCCCCACCGCCGACATCGTCATCACCACCACCGGCAACAAGGATGTCGTCACCCTCGACCACATGCGCTCGATGAAGGACATGGTGATCGTCGGCAACATCGGCCACTTCGACAACGAGATCCAGGTGGCGTCGCTGCGCAACCTGAAATGGACCAACGTCAAGCCGCAGGTCGACATGATCACCTTCCCGGACGGCAAGCGGATGATCCTGTTGTCGGAAGGCAGGCTGCTCAATCTCGGCAACGCGACCGGCCATCCGAGCTTCGTAATGTCGGCCTCGTTCACCAACCAGGTGCTGGCGCAGATCGAGCTCTACAGCAAGCCCGGCCAGTACCAGAACCAGGTCTACGTGCTGCCGAAGCACCTCGACGAAAAGGTCGCGCGCCTGCATCTCGGCAAGCTCGGTGCCCGGCTAACCGAACTGTCTGGCGAACAGGCCGCCTATATCGGCGTGACGCCGCAGGGGCCGTTCAAGCCGGAACACTACCGCTATTAACCAAGGCGAAAATTCCTACCACATATTGAAGCCGGGCGATTGACTTTTCGCCCGGCTTTATTTTTGCGCCGATTGATTCTTCACGCCGATTCCAGCAAGCGCTATGTTGTGATTCGCGGTTCGGGGACGAGGGACGGCGCACGCATCAGGGCGGTCTTGCATTCAGGCGGCGAAGAGGACCACGACATGCCGGGGGAAAACCCGCGTCAGGCGGGACAGGCCGTTTCCGGCGGCCATGACGATTCGACAATGACCGGCCCCGCCGTTGCGGGCGGGCGGTTGTCATGGCGTGCCGGAGCACGCATCAGGGCATTTCTTGCCACCTCGGTGCTTTCCGGTCCGCTGCTTGTATTTGCCGCGCATGCCGAACCCGATGTCGCGCAAAAGGCCGGACTGGGGGTCAGCGCGGTCGAGGTCATGCAAATGGCCATGTTCGCCGGCGTCATGGGCGCGGCACTCGTCTCGGCGATCTTCCTGATCCGCGAAAGAGCCCGCACCTCGGCGCAGAATGCCGAACTCAGGACCCGCATAGCCGACGTCAACGCGGCGCTGCAGCGCTCGGAAGCGCTGCTCAACCTGCGCGACCAGCGCGTTGTCGTCTGGGCCTCGGAGAACAAGAAGCCCGAGCTCCTCGGCACCTTGCCGGTGGACAGCGGCGCCCCCGAGGACCGGGCCGCCTTCCTCGCCTTCGGCCGCTGGCTGATGCCGCGTTCGGCGGCGGCGCTCGAACATGCCGTGGCCGCCTTGCGCGAGCAGGCCAGGGCCTTCGATCTCGTCATCGAAACGCAGGCCGGGGTGCCGCTCGAAGTCTATGGCCGCAAGAGCGCGGCGCATGTGCTGGTGCGTTTCGTCTCGCTGTCGGAAACGCTGCGCAGCCAGGCGAGGCTCAAGATCGAGAACCAGCGGCTCAGCGCCGACTACGACACCATGCTCGGACTGCTCGACGCGCTGAAGATGCCGACATGGCTGCGCGCGGCCGACGGGCGGCTGAAATGGGTCAACCGCGCCTATGCCGAGGCGGTCGAGGCGCCAAACGCCGAAGCCGCGGTTCGCGACGCCAAGGAATTCCTCGGCGGCCAGGCGCGCGAGACGATCGCCGAACAGCACAAATCGCGCCCGATCTTCGAACAGACGCTGTCGACCGTGATCGAGGGCGACCGTCGTGTGTTCGCGGTGACCGACTTCGCCGGCACCGACGGCTCGGCCGGGCTTGCCTGCGACACCAGCGCCACCGAAACCATCCGCGGCGAATATGAACGCACGGTCCGAAGCCACGCCGACACGCTCGACCAGCTCAACACGGCGGTTGCGATCTTCGACACCGACGAGAAGCTGCGCTTCTTCAACCAGGCGTTCCAGAAGTTGTGGAACCTCGACAGCGGCTTCCTGCACAGCGCCCCGGACAACGCCCTGTTGCTCGACCGGCTGCGCAGCGAAGGCAAGATCGCCGAGCAGCCCGAATGGCGGCGCTGGAAGGAGGGCCTGCTCAGCGCCTACCGCGCGGTCGAATCGCAGGAGCATTGGTGGCATCTGCCCGATGGCAAGACGATCCGCGTGGTCGCCAACCCGCAGCCCAAGGGCGGCGTGACCTGGGTGTTCGAGAACCTGACCGAGAAGATGGATCTCGAAAGCCGCTACCAGACGGCGGTGCGGGTCCAGGGCGAGACGCTGGACAACCTCGCCGAAGGCGTGGCGGTGTTCGGACCCGACGGGCGGCTCCGCCTGTCCAATCCGGCCTTCGTCGCGCTGTGGGGGCTGAGCCAGGACGTGGTCAAGCCCAACGTCCACGTCCAGGCGATCCGCGATTTGTGCGACCAGCGCGCCGCGGACAGCCCGTGGGGCGGGTTCGTCGCCGCCATCACCGGCTTCGACGACGAGCGTCGCGACCGCCATGGCCAGACCGAGCTCACCAACGGCACCGTGCTGCGCTATGCCGTCATCCACCTGCCCAACGGCCAGGTGATGATGACCTTCGTCGACGTCACCGACAGCGTCAATGTCGAGCGGGCGCTGAAGGACAAGAACGAGGCGCTGGAGAAATCCGACCAGCTGAAGAACGATTTCGTGCAGCACGTTTCCTACGAGCTGCGCTCGCCGCTGACCAACATCATCGGCTTCACCGAGCTTCTATCGCTGCCGGCGACCGGGCCGCTGACGCCGAAGCAGCGCGAATATGTCGAGCATGTCGGCTCATCCTCCTCGGTGCTGCTCACCATCGTCAACGACATACTCGACCTGGCGACGGTCGACGCCGGCATCATGCAGCTGGACATTTCCGAAGTCAGCGTCGAACGGACCATCGCGGCAGCATCCGAGCTGGTCGCCGAGCGGTTGGAGGAGCATTCGATCAAGCTCAAGGTCGATGCGGCGGCGGCGCCGAAAAGCTTCCACGGCGACGAGACCCGCATCCGCCAGATCCTCTACAACCTCTTGAGCAACGCCGCCAACTACGCACCGGAGGCAAGCACGGTCACGCTTGCCTGCCGCCAGTTGGCAGAGGGCGTGGAATTCTCCGTCCATGACGACGGCCCAGGCATGCCGCCGGACGTGCTCGATTCGGTGTTCCGGCGCTTCGAGCCGAGGACCAATGGCGGGCGCCGGCGCGGTGCAGGCCTTGGCCTGTCGATCGTCAAGAGCTTTGTCGAATTGCATGGCGGCAGCGTCCGCATCCAGACCGGCAGGGACAGCGGCACCACGGTCATCTGCACATTCCCCGACGCGCCTTCGGGCATCCGCGCCGCGGCCGAGTAGCGCGCTTCATGGCAGGGCTGGAGCGCTTTCTCGCCGACGAGGCCGCGACCGCAAGGCTCGGCGAGGATCTCGCCATGGCGCTGCGCCCCGGCGATGTGCTGGCGCTGAAGGGCGATCTCGGCGCCGGCAAGTCGACGCTGGCACGGGCGCTGATAAGGGCGCTGGCCGACAATACGGCCCTCGACGTGCCGAGCCCGACCTTCACGCTGGTGCAGAGCTACAACACGCGCGTACCCGTGCATCATTTCGATCTCTACCGCCTGTCTTCGGCGTCCGAACTCGACGAACTCGGCTTCGACGATGCGCTGGCGCAAGGGGCAGCGCTGGTCGAGTGGCCGGAACGGGCCGAAACCCAGATGCCGGCAAGCACGCTCTGGATCGAACTCGTCCATCAGGGCGAGGGCCGCCGGGCAAGCCTGTCGGGGCAAGGTGCCGCCATCGAGCGCGCGGCACGGTCGATGGCGATGCGCGACTTTCTCGACTCGGCCGGATGGGGTGAGGCGAGCCGCCGTCATTTCGTCGGCGACGCCTCGGCCCGCTCCTACGAAATCGTCTCGCGCGCCGGCCTTGCGCCGCGCGTGCTGATGAATTCGCCACGACTGGTGCTGGGGCCGCCAGTGCGTGACGGCAAGCCCTATGCCGTGATCGCCCATTCCGCGCAATCCGTCACGGCCTTCGTCGCCATCGACAGGGCTTTGCTGGCCGCCGGCGTCTGCGTGCCGGAAATCCATGCCGAGGATCTCGAGCAGGGCTTCTTGCTGCTTGAGCATCTCGGCTCAGAGGGGTTTTTGGGCAGCGACGGCGAGCCGGTCGCCGAGCGCTACGCGGCGGCTGCCGAACTGCTGGCCATGATGCATGGCAAGGCCTGGCCCGAGCGGATGCAGGCAGCGCCCGGCATCTTCCACGACGTGCCGCCCTTCGACCGAGACGCGATGATAATCGAGGCCGATCTGTTGGTCGACTGGTATGTGCCGATGGTCACCGGCGGCCCGGCAAGCGAGGCCCTGCGGGCCGGCTACACCAGGGAATGGAACGCGGTTCTCGACCGGCTCGCGGCCAGCGAGTACACGCTGATGCTGCGCGACTTCCATTCACCTAACATCATCTGGCGCGGCGAGCGGTCCGGGCACGACCGCCTCGGCATCGTCGACATCCAGGACGCGCTGATCGGCCCGTCCGCCTATGACGTCGCCTCGCTGGCCATGGATGCCCGCGTCACAGTATCGCCCGAGATCGAGAAGCGGACGCTCGACGCCTATATCGCGGCGCGCCACACCGCCGGCGCTTTCGACGAAGCGGCCTTCAGGGAGGCCTATGCCATCATGGCGGCGCAGCGCAATTCGAAGATCCTCGGCATTTTCGTGCGGCTCGAGAAGCGCGACGGCAAGCCATTCTACCTCAAGCACCTGCCGCGCATCCGCGACTATCTAGGGCGGGCACTGGCGCATCCGGCACTTGCCGGGTTACACGCCTTCTATGTCGCCCATGGCCTGCTGGAAGAACGACCGCTGTGACCACTAACCCCAAGACCGCGATGGTGCTTGCCGCGGGGCTTGGAAAGCGCATGCGGCCGATCACCGACACGATGCCGAAGCCGCTGGTGAAAGTCGCCGGTAAGACACTGCTCGACTGGGGGCTGGACAGCCTGGCCATGGCCGGCGTCGAGAGCGCTATCGTCAACGTCCATTACCTTCCCGAGCAGATCGTCGCTCATGTCGCCGCACGGCGGGCGCCGAGAATCCTCATTTCCGATGAGAGCGAAGCCTTGCTTGATTCGGCCGGCGGCATCGTCAAGGCGCTGCCGGAGCTGGGCAAGGGTGCCTTTTACATCATCAATGCCGACACATTCTGGATCGATAGCGGCCAGCCCAGCCTCGAGCGCCTTTCCCTTGCATGGGACGGCTCGAAAATGGATATTCTGCTGATGCTAACCGATCTCGATTCAGCGACCGGACACTGCGTCGGCACGGATTTCCTGATGGCGCCGGATGGCGCCCTGCGCCGATCGAAGGGCGATCCGGCCGGGGTGATCTATGCCGGGGCGGCGATCATTCATCCGCGCATCTTCAAGGACGCACCGGCAGGGCCGCACTCGCTCAACGCCTATTTCGACACGGCCATCGCCGCTGGCCGCCTGTTCGGCATGAAGATGCAAGGCCACTGGATCACCGTCGGCACGCCCGACGCCATTCCGCAGGCTGAAGCGGCGGTCGCCGGCGCCCTCACCGAGTCGCAATGAGCGGCTCGCGCCGCGTCTTCTCGATACCATCAGGAGCGCCGTTTCTGTCGACGCTGGCGGAGGCGTTGCTGGCCGGCCGGCTGGTCCCCGGGTTCCGCTTCGACGGCGACCCACTGGCACTGGCCGACGTCACCATCTATGTGCCGACCCGCCGCGCCGCGCGCGCGCTGCGCGGCGCCTTCGTCGACCATCTGGGCGGCCGCTCGGCGATCCTGCCGGTGGTGCGCCCGCTCGGCGAGTTCGACGAGGACGAGGCCGCTTTCGATGCCGAGGCGGCTTTAGCCATCGATCTCGCGCCGCCGATCGCGGCGCAGGAACGTCTGCTGCTGCTGGCGCCGCTGGTGCGGCTGTGGAAGAGCCATCTGCCGGCGGCGGTCGCTGCCCGTTTCAACGAGGAGATCGTCATTCCAGCCTCGGCCGCCGATGCGATCTGGCTGGCGCGCGACCTTGCGCGGCTGATGGACGAGATCGAGACCGAGGGCACGGACTGGGCCAAGCTCGCCACGCTGGTGACCGGCAATCTCGCCGGCTGGTGGCAGGTGACGCTGGATTTTCTCGGCATCGTCACCGACAACTGGCCGAAGCTGCTGGAAGAGCGCCAGCGCTCGAACCCGGCCGCGCATCGCAGCGCGCTGATCCGGCTGGAGGCGGCGCGGCTGAAACGCAATCCGCCGGTCGGACCGGTGATCGCCGCCGGCTCGACCGGCTCGATCCCGGCGACGGCCGAACTGCTGGCCGCGATCGCCAGCCTGCCCAACGGCGCCGTCGTGCTGCCCGGCCTCGACAACGGGCTTGACGAGGCGTCCTTCGCCGCACTTTCGGCGCCCGGCGCGCGCCCGGCCCTGCTTGGGCACCCGCAATACGGCCTGGCGAAGCTGATCAACGGCGTCGGCGTGCTGCGGGCGGATGTCGAGGAGATCGCCGCCGCGGACCGGCCGCTGGCGCTGCGCGCGGCCTTGGTCGGCGAGGCGCTGCGACCGGCCGAGACCACCGAACTGTGGACCGAGACGCGCCTTGCCTTCCAAGCCGGCGATATCGCCGAGGCCCTGGCCGACGTGACCCTGGTGGAGGCCGCCAGCGAACGCGACGAGGCGGTGGCGATCGCGGTAGCGCTCAAACGCGCCGTCGAACAGCCCGGCCAGCGAGCCGCCCTCGTCACCGGCGATCGTGCGCTGGCGCGGCGTGTGTCGGCGGAGCTCAAGCGCTTCGGCGTCATCGCCGACGATTCCGGTGGCACGCCTTTAACCAACTCGCCCGCCGCCAGCCTGCTCAGGCTGGCGCTGCAGGC
This sequence comes from Mesorhizobium monacense, assembly GCF_056781675.1. Lineage (NCBI taxonomy): Bacteria > Pseudomonadati > Pseudomonadota > Alphaproteobacteria > Hyphomicrobiales > Phyllobacteriaceae > Mesorhizobium > Mesorhizobium monacense. The sequence goes on from NZ_CM165567.1 coordinate 5,682,078, forward strand.
CGTGTTCCGGCCAGGCGACCCGGTGGGCCTGCTGTCGCTGCTCAAGCATCCACTGCTCGGCCTGGGTCGCGAACGCGCTGACGTCCGCCACGCGGCGGAAATCGTCGAACTGGTGGCGCTACGCGGCGGCACCGGACGACCGGATGTCGCTTCGCTTGCGGGCCTTTTCGAGGCCCGCCTCTCGGGCCTTGGCGACAGCCGGCCGCCTTTCTGGTTTTCGCGGCTGACAGTGCGCGGCATCGACAATGCACGGGATGTGCTCAATCGTCTCGTGGCCGCACTCTCGCCGCTGACCGCCTTTCGTGGCGAGCCCGATGCCGATCTTGCTGCGCTGACGCGGGCGAGCATCGTTGCACTGGAAAACCTCGGCCGGGCGGCCGATGGCGGCCTTGCCGAACTCTATGCCGGCGATGCCGGCGAAAAACTCGCCGAACTGTTGCGCGGTCTGGTCGCAGCGTCAGCGCCGTTCTCGTTTGCGGCGGCCGAATGGCCCGACGTGATGGAGGCGCTGATCGCGCCGGAAACGGTCAAGCCGGCGCAGGGCACCGACCGCAACATCGCCATCTGGGGCGCGTTGGAAGCACGACTGCAGAGCGTCGACACGCTGATCATCGGCGGGCTCAACGAAGGCGTGTGGCCGCGCAAGCCGGAAAGCGATCGCTTCATGTCGCGGCTGATGAAGACCGGTATCGACCTTGAGCCGCCGGAACGGCGCATCGGCCTTGCCGCGCATGACTTCCAGATGGCGATGGGGGCGAAAAAGGTCGTGCTGACGCGCTCGGCCCGTTCCGGCGACGCACCGGCGGTGCCGTCGCGCTGGCTGCAGCGCCTGCTCACCTTCATCGGCAAGGAGCATGCGGCGCCGCCCTTGCGACGCGGCGACGAGTTGCTGACCTGGGCGCGGGCGCTCGACGCCGGCGAAAAGCAGGATTTTGCGCCGCGGCCGCAACCGAGGCCGCCGCTCAGCGTCCGGCCGCAGCAATTCTCGGTCACCGAGATCGAGACACTGCGCCGCGACCCCTATGCGATCTACGCCAGGAAAATCCTCGACCTGAAGCCGCTCGATCCGGTGATCCGCGACCCGGGCGCGGCCGAGCGCGGCACGCTGTTTCACGCCATCCTGCATCTGTTCTCGCGCCGCGTACTGGACCCGCGCGAACCCGGCGCCCTGGACGGCCTCATCGAAGCCGGCCGCGTCAGCTTTGCCGAGGCCGCGCTGCCGCCCGACGTCGAGGCGGTGTGGTGGCCGCGCTTCGAAAAACTCGCCGCCAACATCATCGGATGGGAGCAGACCCGCGCCGATGCGGTGGCAAGGCGGCATTCGGAGGAGCGCGCCGAGAAGACCACCGTCGGCCGCACCGGCGTGACGCTGTCCGGCTATGCCGACCGCGTCGACCTGCTGGCCGGCGGCATGGCCGATATACTCGACTACAAGACCGGCTCCTCGCCCTCCAAAGTGCAGGCGCACACGCTGCTGGCGCCGCAGCTGGCGTTGGAAGGCGCGCTGCTCAGGCGCGGCGCCTTCAGGGATCTCGGCGCCCGCGAGCCGTCACAACTCGCTTTCGTCAGGCTGAAGCCGAATGGCGACGTGTTCGAGGAATCGATCCTCGAATACAACCGCAAGCCCAGGACCGCCGCCGATCTCGCCGAAGAGGCCTGGGCGCGGCTGGAAAACCTGCTCTTCCATTATGCCGACCCGACGACCGGCTATCTGTCGCGCGCGCTGCCCTTCCGCGAGGGCGAGGCGGACGGCGACTACGACCATCTGGCGCGCGTGCTCGAATGGTCGGCCGGCGGCGACACCGACGACGAGGTGGGGGAGGCATGAAGAAGGCCTACCCGATCCCGAGCGACACCGCCGCCAGCCAGGCGCGCGCATCAGACCCGCTGAATTCGGCCTGGGTGTCGGCCAATGCCGGCTCCGGCAAGACGCATGTGCTGGCGCAGCGTGTCATCCGGCTTTTGTTGCGCGGCACCGATCCGTCGAAGATCCTGTGCCTGACCTACACGCGCGCCGCCGCCGCCAACATGTCGAACCGGGTGTTCTCGAAGCTTTCCGAATGGACGTCGCTCGGCGACGCGGAACTGGCGGCACGGATCGAAGCGCTGGACGGCCGAGGGGCGGCCGATCGCGACACGATGCGCCGGGCGCGGCGGCTGTTCGCCGAGGCGCTGGAGACGCCGGGCGGGCTGAAAATCCAGACCATCCACGCCTTCTGCGAATCGGTGCTGCATCAGTTCCCGCTGGAAGCCAACATTCCGGCGCATTTCGAAATGCTCGATCCGCAGATGGAGGCGTCGCTTTTCGCCACCGCACGCCGCGACATGATTTCGGGCACCGCCGGCGACGCCGGACTGGCGGAGGCTTTTGCCACCGTGCTGGAGCGCGGCGGCGAAGCCGGTCTCGACGCGCTGCTTGCCGAGATCGTGCACAAGCGCGACGGCCTGCGCGCCTTCATCGGCGCGCTTGGCCGTGACGGGCTGGGCTTCCAGCCGCTGTTCGACGATTTCCGGTTCCGCGCCGGAGAAACGGGCGAAGGCATAGCCGCCTCGGCCTGGCCGCTGCCGGGCTTCCTGCCCGATTATTTTGCCGGCTTCGCCCAGGCTGCCGAAGCCACCGACGCCCGCACGGTCTTGAACAATCTGCTGCCCTATGCCCGTGCCGCCTTCGCCGAGAAGGATCCGATCCGCCGGCTGCAGATGCTCGGCAAGGCCTTCCTCAAGGCGGATGGCGACCCCTATGATCCGGCAAAAGCATTCAAGAAGGCGCTGCTCGACTGGCTGCCCGACCTTCCAGAACGCTATCTGGCGGCCGTCAATGCCATCCTCGAGGCTTCGGACAGGTTGGCGCTGTTCCGGATGCTGGAAGGCACGTGCGCCGCGCTGACGATCGCTGGCTGGCTGATCGCCCGCTACGAGCAGCTGAAGCGCGGCCGCGGCTTCCTCGATTTCAACGATCTCATCACCCGCACGGTCAGCCTGCTGGCGCGGCCCGACGCCGGACCCTGGGTGCAATACAAGCTCGACCAGGGCATCGACCATATCCTGCTCGACGAGGCGCAGGACACCAGCCCCGACCAATGGGAGGTGGTGAAGCGGCTGACGGAAGAATTCTTCGCCGGGCTCGGCCAGCGCGAGGCCGTGCAGCGCACGGTGTTTGCCGTCGGCGACGAAAAGCAGTCGATCTATTCCTTCCAGGGTGCCGCCCCGGACTCCTTTGCCGACAGCCGGCTTTTGTTTGCCGGACGCGTGCGCGACGCGGACGCCTCGTTCGCAGATCTCAAGCTGACCTGGTCGTTCCGCTCGACCGACGACGTGCTTTCCGCCGTCGACCGCGTCTTCGCTGAACCGGGCGTGCGGCGCGGCATCAGCCACGATCCCGACCCGCTGAACCACAAGGCGATCCGCACCGACGCGCCGGGTTATGTCGAGGTCTGGCCATCGATCGGCGCCGATGCGGTCGAGGAACCCGACGACTGGACCTTGCCGGTCAACCATGCCAGCGCGCCTGCGGTGCGCGTTGCCGAACACGTCGCGGCGACCATCCAGAGCTGGCTCCGGGACGGCGAGATCATCGAAGGCAAGGGCAGGAAGCTGACGGCCGGCGACATTCTTGTGCTGGTGCGCAAGCGCGACCGCTTCGTCCATGCCTTGTCGCGCAGCCTGAAGAACCGGCAAATCCCGGTTGCGGGCGCCGACCGGCTGAGCCTGCCCGGCCATATCGCGGTCAAGGACCTGATCGCGCTCGGCCATTTCCTCATCCAGCCGGAGGATGACCTGTCGCTGGCCGCAGTGCTGCGCAGCCCGATCTTCGACGTTTCCGAGGAGCGGCTGTTTGCGCTGGCAAGCGGGCGGACGCCGGGACTGTCGCTGATCGGCTCGCTGAGACTGCATGCCGGCGAAGACGCCGCGCTGGCCGCCATCGTTAGCCGGCTCGATGCCTGGGCGCACGAGGCGGCGTTCAAGCCGGTGTTCGAATTCTATGCCGCGGCACTCGCCCGCGACGGGCTGCGCAAGAAGATGATCGCGCGGCTCGGACCGGAGGCCGGCGATATTGTCGACGAATTCCTGAGCTTCTGCCTGGCCGAGGAGCGGACCGGCCTGCCGGGGCTGGAAGCCTTCCTGGCGACGCTGGAAAGCACCGGCCCCGAGATCAAGCGCGAGATGGACCAGACCCGCGACGAGGTGCGTGTCATGACGGTGCACGCCGCCAAGGGCCTGGAAGCGCCTGTCGTCTTCCTGGTCGATGGCGGCTCGGCGCCGTTCAGCGACCAGCATTTGCCAAGGCTGATGCCGTTCAATAGCTCGGGCGTGCATTTCGTCGGCAAGGGCTATCTCTGGCGCTCTGCCAGCGACGTCGCCAACGGCTTTTCGAAGGCAGCAGCAGCGCGTGCGCGCGAACTCGCCGACGACGAGTACCGCCGGCTGCTCTATGTCGGCATGACGCGGGCCGAGGACCGGCTGATCGTCTGTGCCTATCACGGCAAGCGCGCGCCAAGCACCGGCACCTGGCATTCGATCGTCAGCCGCGCGCTCGTCGGCGCGCCGGAAAGCGCCGAACGCCGGCATCCCGCCACCGGCGAGCCGGTGCACCGCTTCCACATGACCAAGCTGCCGCCGGTGGCCATCGCGGCAACCGGAGAGAACAGGCCGGCGCAGCGGTTCTCGCCGTTGCCGGAGAGCCTGTTCCAGCCACTGCCGCCCTACGAGGACCTGCCGCGGCCGCTGTCGCCGTCCGGTGCCTCGGCATTGATCGACGAGGGCAAGGAAACCGTGGCCGACACGCGCTCGCCGGTGCTGGATGCGGAGGCGGAGCCCGGTTTCGCTGTTATGCGCGGGCTGGCGCTGCACAAACTTCTGCAAATGCTGCCCGGCATCGCCGAGGGCGAACGCCGGAATGCCGCGCAACGCTATCTGGCCCGCGCCGGCGCCGAATGGCCCCCCGCCGAGCGCGACAAGGCGCTGGCCTCGGTGTTCTCGATCCTCGCCGACCCGCGCTTCGCACCGCTGTTCGGCGCCTCGTCGCGCGCCGAGGTTTCGATCATGGGCAGCCTCGAGGTGAAGGGCAGGAAACGCTCCATCTCCGGCAAGATCGACCGCCTGGCGGTGACATCGGGCCGCGTGTCGATCGTCGACTACAAGACCAACCGGCCGGCGCCGGCGACGATTGCCGAGGTGCCGGCGGCCTATGTGCTGCAACTCGCACTCTATCGCGCGCTGCTTCAGCCGCTTTATCCCGGCCACGAGGTGTCGGCAGCGCTGCTGTTTACCGAGGCTCCCCGGCTGATCGAGCTGCCGCCGGCGGCCATGGATGATGCCCTTGCCCGACTCACGGGAGCGTGACACAAGAACTGCTTGAAGAAGGGCGCGACAACCACCACATTTGGTGCAACTGAATTTTCGAGAGGATTTCCGCATGGCCACCGTCAAGGTCGACAAGAGCAATTTCGAGGCCGATGTGCTCAACGCCAAGGAGCCGGTCGTGGTTGATTTCTGGGCCGAATGGTGCGGCCCGTGCAAGATGATCGCGCCGGCGCTCGAAGAGATTGCCACCGAACTCGGCGGCAAGGTCAAGATCGCCAAGCTGAACATCGACGAGAACCCGGAACTGGCGGCGCAGTTCGGCGTACGCTCGATCCCGACCCTGATGATCTTCAAGGGTGGCGAACGCGCCGATATCAAGGTGGGTGCCGCGCCAAAGACCGCGCTGTCGCACTGGATCAACGGCAACCTCGCCTGAGCCAGTCAAAGTGTTTGAAGGACAAGCCCGGCCATCGCGCCGGGCTTTTTCTTTGGCGTCATCGCTCAATGCGCTCTGGCCCTCGCGCGCCGGTCGCCCATGTCTTCTGCTTGAAAAAGACAGGAGAACCCCATGACCGGATCCGCCAAGGCCACCGTCTTCATCGACAATGAGCGCGTCATCGTCACCGAATACCGCTTCCAGCCGGGCGACAACACCGGCTGGCATCGCCATGGCCACGACTATGTCGTCGTGCCGCTGATGGACGGCAAGGTGAAGCTGTTGACCAAGGACGGCAAATCCTTCGCCGAAATGAAGAAGGGCGCGCCCTATTTCCGCAAGGAAGGCGTCGAGCACGATGTCATCAACGCCAACGAGGGCGAATACGCCTTCATCGAAATCGAGCTGAAGTAAATCTCTCGCGGCCCGCGATCACCAATCGGCGATGCGGTCGCCACCGACGAATTGAGCGCTTTTTCCGGTGTACTCGAACAACTCGATCTTCACGCCGTTGGGGTCGCGGATCCAGGCCTGCCAGGTGTCGTCGCAGGCATGTTTCTTGGCCGTGACGTCGACCCCCCTCGACTTTATGTGAGTGATCGCCGCGTCGATGTTCTCCACTTCAAGGCAGAAATGGTTGATCTGGTTCAGGTCGTTGTAGCGAGCCTCGTCTTTCTGGAACACCTCGACGTGGCTGCAGCCGCCGCAATTGAGGTAGAAGCCAAAAACCTTGCCGTCGCGCAGGAAATTGAACTGGGTGTCCATGCCAAGCACGTCCCGATAGAAGCTTCGTGTCGCTTCCAGATCACGCGCAAAAATGCAGGCGTGAGCGAGTTGCTTTACCTTGATCATCACTGGCTCCTTGCGGTGATCGTCGCGCGCTCAGGCTGGCGGCGTGCCGTTCTCGGCCAATACGGCGCCGGCCAGGTACAATGAACCGCCGATCAGGATGCGCGGCGGCGGCCCGTCCCATGTATCGCGCAACAGCATCAGGGCGCTGGCGACGGAGCTTACCGGCTCTGCCGACAGACCGGCCTCGACGGCGCGAACGGCCAGTTCGTCATTCGGCACGCCGGCATCGCTCATGCTCACCGGCACCGTGTAGACATGCCGGGCAAGGCCGTTGAAGGCGCGGAAATAGCCGCTCTGGTCCTTGGTGTTGATCATGCCGGAGATCAGGAACAGCGGCCGCGGGTTCTTGTCCTCCTGCTCGGCCAGCGCCTCGGCGACGACGATGCCGGCGCCAGGATTGTGGCCGCCGTCGAGCCAGATGTCGGCGCCCTTCGGCGCAAGCTCCGCCAGCCGGCCCTGCGCCAGCTTTTGCATGCGGCCCGGCCAGGCAACACTGGTCATCGCCTTCTCGGCTGCGCGGTGGCTGATCTCGAAGCCCGCCGCCTTGACCGCGGCGATCGCGGCCGCCGCGTTGGCGAACTGGTGACGCCCTGGCAGGCGCGGCGGCGGCAAGTCCATCAAGCCGTCCTCGTCCTGATAGACCATACGTCCGTTCTCCTCATAGGCGAGGAAATCCTGGCCGTAGACGAAGGTCGGGCAGTCGAGCCGCTCGGCGGTTTCGATCAGCACCTGGAGCGCCGTTTCGGTCTCCTGGGCGCCGATGACAACCGGGCAGCCGGGCTTGATGATGCCGGCCTTTTCGGCGGCGATCAGTTCGACCCGGTCGCCGAGATAGGCTTCGTGGTCGAGCGAGACCGGCATGATCACCGATACCGCCGGCCTGGCAATGACATTGGTGGCGTCGAAGCGGCCGCCGAGGCCGACCTCGATGATGGCGGCGGCGGCCGGATGTTCGGAAAACAGGATGAAGGTGACGGCAGTGAGTATCTCGAAGACGGTGATCTTCTGGCCGCCATTGGCCTTGGCGACGCGGGCGATGGCCTCGGCGAAAACCTCGTCGTCGACCAGCCTGCCGCCGCCATCGGCGGCAAGACGGTAGCGCTCATGCCAGTTCACCAGATGCGGCGAGGTGTGCACGTGGACGAGATGGCCAGCGGCTTCGAGCAGCGCCCGCGAAAAGGCGGCGCATGAGCCCTTGCCGTTGGTGCCGGCGATGTGGATGACCGGCGGCAGCCGGTCCTGCGGATTGCCGAGACGTTCGAGCAACCGCGAAATGCGGTCGAGCGAAAGGTCGAAGCCTTTCGGGTGAAGCGCCATCAGGGCTTCGATTTCGCGGTCGGCGGCAAGCGTGGTCATAAAAGAATCCTAAGCGTGCGCGGAGTCTCGCGCAATCGCGGTTCGCGGCTAAGAATGTCGCGTCAGGCCTGCGGCCGTGCTTCCGGCTGGGCGAGCGCCGGCGGTAGGATTTCTGGCTCAAGCGGCTTCTGCTCTTCCGGCATCTTGAGCAGCATCTTCAACAGCCGCGAAATCGTCTGGCGCAATTCGAGCCTCGACACCACCATGTCGACCATGCCGTGCTCCATCAAATATTCGGCGCGCTGGAAGCCGTCGGGCAGTTTCTCGCGGATGGTCTGCTCGATCACGCGCGGCCCGGCAAAGCCGATCAGGGCACCGGGCTCGGCGATGTGGACATCGCCCAGCATGGCGTAAGACGCAGTGACGCCGCCGGTGGTCGGGTTGGTGAGCACGACGATATAGGGCAGGCCGGCCTCCTTCAGCCGGTCGACGCCGACCGTGGTGCGCGGCAACTGCATCAGCGAGAGAATCCCTTCCTGCATACGGGCGCCACCGGAGGCGGCGAACAGGATCAGCGGCCGCTTGCGCTGCAAGGCGACCTCGAAGGCGCGCACGATGGCGTCACCGGCGGCCATGCCGAGCGAGCCGCCCATGAAGGCGAAGTCCTGCACCGTGACCACCACCGGCAGGCCATCGATGCTGCCCAGCGCATTGACGATGGCATCCTCCAGGCCGGTCTTGGCCTTGGCATCCTTCAGCCGGTCGGTGTAGCGCTTCTCGTCGCGGAATTTCAGCGGATCCTGCACCACCTTGGGGTTCTCGAGCGTCTCGTATTTGCCGTCGTCGAGGAAGTATTTCAGCCGCTCCTTGGCCGAGATCTTCATGTGGTGGCCGGAGGACGGGATGACGAACTGGTTCTGCTCCAGGTCCTTGTGGAACACCATCTCGCCGGTTTCCGGATCCTTGATCCAGAGGTTTTCGGGCATGTCGGTACGGCGGCCGAGCATCGAATTGATCTTCGGGCGGACGTAATTGGTGATCCAGTTCATCGCTTCGGCTCCTGTCCTGGAAGAGACCTAGAGCAATTCCAGGAAAAGCGTGTGGCGGTTTTCCGTCCGGAATTGCGTAACAACAAATAGTCAGACTATTCGGCGGCAGCAAGGCGGGCCGAGCGCACGCCTTGCGACAGCCCGCTGACCAAAGTGGCGACCGCCTCGGCCGGGTCGGCGGTCTTTTCGCCCTTGGGTCCCAGCACATTGGCCACCGCATTGACGATCGCGGTGCCGACGACGACGCCGTCGGCATTGGCGCCGATGGTGCGCGCCTGCTCGGCGGTCTTGACGCCGAAGCCGACGCAGACTGGCAGGTCGGTGTGGCCCTTGATGCGCTTGACCGCCGCCGCAACCTTGCCGGTGTCCGCCAGTGCCGAACCGGTAATGCCGGTCATCGAGACGTAGTAGACGAAGCCGGAGGTGTTCTGCAGCACCTTGGGCAAGCGCTTGTCGTCGGTGGTCGGCGTCGCCAGGCGGATGAAGTTGATGCCGGCCTTGAGCGCCGGGATGCAGAGTTCCTCGTCCATCTCCGGCGGCAGGTCGACGACGATCAGCCCATCGATACCGCCGGCGATGGCGTCCTTGAGGAAGCGGTCGACGCCGTAGATGTAGATCGGGTTGTAGTAGCCCATCAGCACGATCGGCGTCTCGTTGTCGCCGGCGCGGAATTCCGCCGCCATTTGCAGCGTCTTGACCAGCGTCTGGCCGCCTTTCAACGCCCGCAGGCCCGCGGCCTGGATCGCCGGGCCGTCGGCCATCGGATCGGAAAACGGCATGCCCATTTCGATGATGTCGGCGCCTGCCTTCGGCAGCGCCTTCATGATCGACAAAGCGGTGTCATAGTCCGGATCGCCGCTCATGAAGTAGGTGACCAAAGCCGGGCGGCCCTCGGCTTTCAATTTCGCCATGCGGCGGTCGATGCGGGTGGTCATGATCAGATCTCCATGCCCAGCATCGAGGCCACCGTGTGCACGTCCTTGTCGCCGCGACCGGACAGGTTGACGATGACGATCTGGTCCTTGTCCATGGCCGGCACGATCTTGACCGCATGCGCGATGGCATGGGCCGATTCCAGCGCCGGGATGATGCCTTCGACGCGCGTCGTCAGCTGGAACGCTTCCAGCGCCTCATCATCGAGGATCGGCACATATTCGACGCGGCCGCTATCACGCAGCCAGGAATGCTCGGGGCCGACGCCCGGATAGTCGAGGCCGGCCGAGATCGAGTGGCCGTCCATGATCTGGCCGTCGGCATTCTGCAAGAGATAGGTGCGGTTGCCGTGCAGCACGCCGGGCGCGCCGGCGTTCATCGAGGCGCAGTGCTCGATGCCGTCGAGGCCGCGTCCGCCGGCCTCGATGCCGATGATGCGGACCTGCCTGTCGTCGAGGAAGGGATGGAACATGCCGATGGCGTTCGAACCGCCGCCGACGCAGGCGATGATGGTGTCCGGCAGCCGGCCTTCCTGCTCGAGGATCTGGGCGCGCGCCTCCGAACCGATGACCGACTGGAAGTCGCGGACCAGTTCCGGATAGGGATGCGGGCCGGCGGCGGTGCCGATCAGGTAGTAGGTGTCCTCGACATTGGTGACCCAGTCGCGAAGGGCTTCGTTCATGGCGTCCTTCAGCGTGCCGTGGCCGGCGGTCACCGGCCTGACTTCGGCGCCAAGCAGCTTCATGCGGAAGACATTGGGACTTTGGCGGGCGACGTCGGTGGCGCCCATATAGACGACGCACGGATAGCCGAAGCGCGCCGCGACCGTGGCCGAAGCGACGCCGTGCTGGCCGGCGCCGGTCTCGGCGATGATGCGCTTCTTGCCCATGCGCTTGGCGAGCAGGATCTGGCCGAGGCAGTTGTTGATCTTGTGCGAACCGGTGTGGTTCAGGTCCTCGCGCTTGAAATAGACCTTGGCGCCGCCCCCGAGGCCCTTCGCCGAGGAAACCTCACGAAGATGCCTGGTCAGGCCTTCGGCGAAATAGAGCTTCGACGGCCGCCCGGCATAGTGGGTCGACAGGTTCTGTAGCTCGGCCTTGAAATCCGGATCGTTCTTGACCTCGTTCCAGTTCCGTTCCAGGTCGAGGATCAGCGGCATCAGCGTCTCGGCGACGAAGCGGCCGCCGAAGATGCCGAACATGCCCTGCTCGTCGGGTCCGGTGCGGAAGGAATTGGGTGTCGCCGGCTTGTCCATCGCCGATCTCCTGCATCTTGTCTTGAGCATGTCCTTGTCGGAAAATCGGTTCCCACTTTTCCGGGACATGCTTTGGTTTAGAGCACGCTCAGGCGGCGCGGTCGTCGCGCGCGGCCCTGACGGCCCGGAAAAACTGCTCGATCAGCGCCGGATCCTTGACGCCCGGCGCGCTTTCCACGCCCGAGGAAATGTCTATTCCGGGCGGATTGGCAAGCTGAAGGGCATCGCCGATATTGGCGGCATTGAGCCCACCGGAAAGCATGTAATCGACGCCGGCGTCAAGGCCGGCCAGAATGCGCCAGTCGAAGGCGACGCCATTGCCGCCCGGCAATTCCGAACCTTTCGGCGGCTTGGCATCGAACAGGAAGCGGTCGGCAATGCCGATGAAGGGCTTTACCCGCTCGAGATCCGCGGCCTCGCTGACCGACAGCGCCTTCATGACAGGCAGCCCGTAACGGGCCTTGACCTCGGCGACCCGCTCCGGCGTTTCCGAGCCGTGAAGCTGCAGCATGTCGGGGTGCATTTTTTCGACGATCTCATCCAGAAACGCATCGCCGGCATCGACGGTGACGGCCACCGCTTTGGCCTTGCCGCTTGCCGCATGGCGCAGGCGCCCTGCCTCCGCAGGATCGACATAGCGCGGGCTTTTGGCGAAGAAGATGAAGCCGACATGACTGGCGCCGCCGGCCAGCGCCGCGGCCAATGCCTCATCGGTCTTCAACCCGCATATCTTGATGTCGAGCGCCATGGCGCGGGATTGGCACGAAACAGCATAAGAGTCGAGAAAAAGCATGCTGTTTGCCGCCAGGCCAGAAAGCACTACCTTTCAATTAGGGAAACACAGGCGGGAGCAGATAGTCATGACTGACCAGAGCGTTGCCCAACTCAGGCAAAAGATCGCGCAGGCGCGCGAGGTCATCGCGCATCTGATGGACAAGGCAGCCTTCAACGGCGCCGAGGCGCACCGCGCGCTCGACTATTTTGGCGGCGACGCCTTCGAGCGGAATTTCCTGCCGTGGCCGCGCCAGGGCGATGAGGGCTTAAGGCCCGAGGAGTTGAACGCGGCGAATGACGATTGAGTGGCTGGCGAGCCGGCCCGGACGCCCTAATCGAACACGATCGCCTGTAGCGCACCGCCATTGCGTTTCAGCCAGTCCTTGCAGCGCTCGGTGTCGGGACAGAGCTGTTCGCACAGTTTCCAGAATTTCGGCCCATGGTTCATCTCCTTGAGATGCGCCACCTCATGCGCGACGAGGTAGTTTATGACCGGCGCGGGCGCCATCATGATGCGCCAGGAGAAGGACAGATTGCCGTCGGAGGTGCAGGAGCCCCAGCGGCTCGATGTGTCCTTGAAGCGGATCGCCTTGGCGCGCTTGCCGATCGCCGCGCTGTGCTTGGCCACCAGGCGCTCGATCTCGCGCTTGGCCTCGCGCTTGAGATAATCGGCGATGCGGCGCGGCAGATGCACGCGCTCGCCATGGACGATCAGCAGCGGCCCGCGCTCGTCGCGCGACACGGTGACGGTGCCACGTTTTGCCGGCTCATGGACGATGCGGTGCGCCACGCCGCGCACCGGTATCTTGATGCCGGGCCGCACCTGCGGCCTTGTCGGCACCTTGGCCAGCCGCTGTTCCAGCCAGTCCTGGTGGCGGTCGAGGAATTTTTCGACCTCGCCGCGGCGCAGCCCCGGCGGCACGGTAATGCGCAGGCCCTGACCGCCGGAATCGATGCGCAGCGTCAGCCGCCGGGCCCTGGCGCTCTCGACGATCTTGAGCGGCAGCGTACGACCGGCGACGCAATGCTCGCGCTCGACGACGGGCGCCGGCTTGGGTTTTGTCAGGTTGCGGAAGAAGCCGAAGGACATGGCTGGACGATACGCGATTCGAGGAAAACGACCAGTGGAGCGAAGCCGAAAAGAGAACAAAAAAGAAACGGCGCCGCTTGCGCGACGCCGTTTGTCATGCCGAGACCTGTCGCAGGGGCTCAGTCGTCAAGCAGGTTCGAACCCTTGCCTCGCTTGGGGGTCGTCGACTTGCTCGACTCAGTCGTCGTCGGAGCAGTCGACTTGTTACGATTCGCCATGAAGCGGTCGAACTCGTCCTGGTCCTTGGCGCGGCGCAGTTCGCGAGCATAGTCGTCGAACTCGCTCAGCATCTCGTCGAGCTTGCGGCGCTCTTCGGCAAGGCGCTCAAGTTCCTGTTCGCGCCAGTCGTCGAAAGCGACGTTGCCGGTGCGGGCAGAGCCGTGGCCCCAGCGCGCGGCCTTGTCGGAACCGCGGCGGCAGCCGGCGAAGATGCCGTCCGTGGCGCGGTTGACGTCGCGCTTGAAGCCGTCGAGCCGGTCGCCCCAGATGATGTAGGCGAGCATGGCGAAGCCGAGCGGCCAGAACACCATGAAGCCGATCACCATCAACGCGATGGTCGCCGGCGTCCAGGCCGGACGGATCAATGCAGTCGTGTTCATTTTCTCCCAGTCCTTCCGTTGGAGACAGCCAGATCGGCTGCGTGGAATCGAAATGGGATGGGGAAAACGGCGATTCAAGACAGATCCGGCCAAAACCGGACAAAGGGCTGAAATGATTATCTCTTTTTGAGCATTTCGAGGAAAAGCACGGCCAGGCCGGCGACCAGGCCCCAGAACGCGGCGCCGACGCCGAACAGCGTCAACCCGGAAGCGGTGACGGCGAAGGTGACGGTGGCAGCCATGCGCTCGCCCTCTTCCTTGAGCGCGATCGATAGCGCGTTGGCCAAAGGGCTCATCAGCGCCAGGCCGGCGACCAGCACGATTAGGCTTTGCGGCAGCACGGCGAAGATCGCCACCAGCGAGGCGCCGAGCATGGCAAAGACCAGATAGGCCAGCGCATAGAAGGGACCGGTCTTCCAGCGCTCTGCGGGATCCGGATGCACGTCCGGCCCGGTGCAGATCGCCGCCGAGATCGCCGCCAGGTTGGTGGTCGAGGCGCCGAAGGGTGCCGACAGCAGCGAAAACAGGCCGGTGACGCCGATCAGCGGGCCGGGCTCGGGATGGTAGCCGGCGGCGCGCAGCACGGCCAGGCCAGACAGGTTCTGCGAGGCCATGGTGACGAGGTAGAGTGGCAAGGCCAGCCCGATGATCGATGCGGCGCTGAAGTGTGGCGCAACCAGCGTCAGGGTCGACAGTTCCGGCGCCGGCAGGCCGCCGACGCGGCCGGTGAGGAAGGCGGCGAGACCGCCGCCGATCAGAACCGCCAGAACCGACAGCGCCGGGTTGAACAGGCGGATGACGAAGAAGGCCGTGATCAGCGGCAGGATCAGCCAGGGATCGGCGGGAATGGTCTTGACCGCGCCGGTGGCGAAGCTGACGAGGATGCCGGCCAGCATGCCCGAGGCGACCGAGGCCGGGATCCTGGCGATCAGCTGGGTCAGCGGCTTGAACAGGCCGGTGGCGATCAACAGGATACCGGTGACGATGAAGGCACCGACCGCATCACTTATCGTAAAGCCGCTCGATGCCGCCATCAGCGCCAGGCCCGGCGTCGACCAGGCGGTGATGACGGGCATTTTCGTGCGCCAGGACAGCCACAGGCACTCGATCGCCATCGCCAGGCACAACGCCGTCACCCAGCTCGCGGTCTCGAGCTGCGTCGCACCGACAGCCTTGGCGGCGGCGATGACGACGGCCAGCGTGCCGCCAAAGCCGACGATTGCCGCGACGAAGGCGGATATCGGGATGGAAATGCGCATGACCTACCCTGCTCGCCGCACCATGTCGCCGACTGCCCGCAGCAGCATGTCGAGATCCTGGGGGCGGGACAGGCGGTGGTCGCCGTCGGGGATGAGCGACAGCGTCACGTCATCGGCCGGCATCAGGGCGGCCAGCTTCAGCGTATGGCTTGACGGCACATCGGCATCGGCCAGGCCCTGCAGGATGTGGACCGGACAATGGGTGTCGATCGGCCCGGTCATGACAAGGTTGTTGCGGCCGTCCTCGATCAGCGCGCGCGTGTAGATGTAAGGCTCGGCCGAATAGTCGGACGGCTCTTCGAAAAACCCCTTTTCCTGGAGATCGCGCTTCTGTGCCTCGGTCAGCACCGGCTCGACCAACTCGGCGGTGAAATCCGGCGCCGGGGCCAGCAGCACCAGACCGGCGATGCGGTCATCGCCCGCTTTGCGCAATTCCTGGATCATGCGCAATGCGATCCAGGCACCCATGGAGGAGCCGACCAAGATCTGCTTGCCCTGTGTAAAGCGACGGAAGACGGCGAGGCTTTGCCCGAGCCATTTCGAGATGGTGCCGTCGGCAAAGACGCCGCCCGACTCACCATGGCCGGAATAGTCGTGGCGCAGGAAGGCGCGGTCTTCCTTTGCCGTCCATTCAGCCAGCGCCTCGGCCTTCGTGCCCAGCATGTCGGATTTGTAGCCGCCGAGCCAGACGATGCCGGGCGCTGCCCCCGGCGCGCGCCTGACGGCGATATCGGTTCCCTCGACTTCCAGAAACTCAGGCGCAGTGGCGGTCATGGCTTTTCCCTCACGCCGGGTCTTTTGGCACAGCCAGGCGTTCAACGAAAAGCGGTCTGCAACTTTCTTTGCTTGGTGCAGGCCCGCGATCAGGTGATTTCCTGAGAAGGCTGTGCTATTGACTTGCGCCGCGCGCTCACCACATTGGCGCGTCCTGAACATCCGAACTGCAACAACCCTGAACGAAACGGCTCAAGGAGACCACGACCATTCGCAGACCTTTCAAAGCAGCGGCGCCCACCAAGGATGGGCCGCGCTCCAACCGCGACATCCGGGTTCCCCGGGTCCAGCTTATCGACGCAGAAGGCCAGAACCGCGGCGACGTTTCCATCAACGACGCATTGCTGCTCGCCGAAGAGGCCGGGCTCGATCTGGTCGAGATATCGCCCAATGCGGTACCGCCCGTCGTAAAAATCCTCGATCTCGGCAAGTTGAAATACGCCAACCAGAAGAAGGCGGCCGAGGCGCGCAAGAACCAGAAGGTCATCGAGATCAAGGAGATCAAGATGCGCCCCAACATCGACAGCCACGACTACGAGACCAAGATGAAGGCCGTGCGGCGCTTCTTCGAGGAGGGTGACAAGGTCAAGCTGACGCTGCGCTTCCGGGGCCGCGAGATGGCGCATATGGAACTCGGCATGCAGCTTCTGAACAAGGTTCGCGAGGAAGTGGCGCCGATCGCCAAGGTCGAAGCGGAACCGAAGCTCGAAGGCCGCCAGATGATGATGGTGCTGGCGCCTCGCTGATCACGATCAGTTCAGCGTGGTCATCGCGCTTTAAATCCGCCTGAATCATACCCCAGGGCGTCCCGGCGATCGGCGGGACGCCTTTTTTCTTGTCCAGACCCTGCGATCGCCGGCTGGAGCAAAGGATGTTCAGGTCGAAGCAATTTGCTTTTGAACTCCTCGACGATCGGATTCCGACATGGTCAATGAAGTGAAGCCTGACGACGTCAAGGACTTCAAATATGGACTGGGCAACTACCAGCACACGCGCCGGATGGTGCTTGCGGTGCTCGTCGTCGTCCTGTTCGCAGCGCTGCTGTTCGGGCAGTCGACCTTTCCGCCAGACACCCCGGTGCATGAGTCCATCGAAATGTTCGGCGTGCTTTTGATCTTCCTCGGCGTTGTCGGTCGCCTGTGGTCGACGCTCTATATTGGCGGGCGCAAATCCGCCGAGGTGGTGACCGGCGGACCTTATTCGATCACCCGCAACCCGCTCTATGTCTTCTCGAGCATCGCCGCAGCCGGGGTGGGTGCGCAGATCGGCTCGATCACGGCGACGATCGGCTTTGGGCTGCTTTGCGCCGGCGCCTTCTACATTGTCATCCTGCGCGAAGAGAAATTCCTCAAGGAGGCTCTCGGCGCGCCATACCAGGCCTATCTGGCAAAGGTGCCGCGCTTCTTTCCGAAGCTTTCGCTTTACGAGGAAGGCGATACCGGCAGCTTCAAGCCGCGCCTGCTCTTGACCACCTTGCTCGACGGGCTGGTGTTCCTGGTGGCGCTGCCTGTCTTCGAGACCATCGATGGCGCGCAGCAGTCGGGGATACTGCCGGTGCTGTTCCGGCTGCCATAACGTCGCATCCCGGCAGGTGTTGCGCGCAAGCCTGCTTTGACGTATAGGACCGCCGTTCCAAGAAAACCGCCCGGCAGGGCATGCCGTGGCGGTTTCATTTGCTTTTCGGGCTTTGGTCGGCCCGAAGCGAACAAAACAAGAGGCGCGGAGTGCCGAAGGCACGACAGGGACCTCATAGAAACGGAGTAGCAAAATGCCCAAGATGAAGACCAAATCGGCCGCCAAGAAGCGGTTCAAGATCACAGGTACGGGTAAAGTCCTGTCGGCTGCGGCCGGCAAGCGTCACGGCATGATCAAGCGTTCCAACAAGTTCATTCGAAATGCCCGCGGCACGATGGTTCTGGCTGAACCGGATGGCAAGAAGGTCATCAAGAATTTTCTGCCGAACGGCCTCTAAGGCATTCGGTCCGGACACGCATTTGTTTTACGCAATTCCGAACGGAAAACCGCCAGGCACTTTTTCCTGGAATTGCTTTTAAGGAGATCATGACATGGCACGCGTAAAGAGAGGCGTCACCTCGCACGCCAAGCACAAGAAGGTCCTGAAAGCCGCCAAGGGTTTCTACGGCCGCCGCAAGAACACCATCCGCATCGCCAAACAGGCGGTGGAAAAGTCGCTGCAGTACGCTTATCGCGACCGCAAGAACCGCAAGCGCTCGTTCCGCGCGCTGTGGATCCAGCGCATCAACGCCGCGACCCACGAGCACGGCCTGACCTATGGCCGCTTCATCGACGGCCTCAACAAGGCTGGCATCGAGATCGACCGCAAGATCCTGTCGGACATGGCCATCCACGAGCCGCAGGCGTTCGCGGCTCTCGTGGCCAAGGCCAAGGTCGCGCTCGAATACCTCAAGAACACCACGCCGAACGCTTTTGAAAGCGCTGTCGCTTAAGACCAGCGCTTCCCAAGCATTCGCAATTCTGATTTGGGGAACCCGCGCTGGCACGGCTGGCGCGGGTTTTCTTTGGCTCAATCGGGTCTGGAACATGAGCGATATGGAAACTCTCGAAAATTCCCTGATGACCGACATCGCCTCGGCCGCTGACGAGGCGTCGATCGAAGCCGTGCGCGTTTCGGCGCTCGGCAAGAAGGGCTCGGTCTCCGAAATGCTGAAGACGCTGGGCGCGATGAGCGCCGAGGAGCGTCAGATCAAGGGACCGGCGATCAACGGCCTGAAGAACCGCGTCACCGAGGCACTTTCGGCGCGCAAGGCCGAGCTGAAGGACGTGGCGATCGCCGCCAGGCTCGCCGCCGAGACGGTCGACGTGACGCTGCCGGTGCGGCAATCGCCGGCCGAGCGCGGCCGCATCCACCCGATCAGCCAGGTCATCGACGAGATCGCGGCGATCTTCGGCGACCTCGGCTTCGCCCTCGCCGAAGGTCCGGACATCGAAAGCGACTATTACAATTTCACCGCGCTGAATTTCCCAGAGGGACACCCGGCGCGCGAGATGCACGACACCTTCTTCTTCCAGCCGGACGAGAAGGGCGAGCGCAAGCTGTTGCGCACCCACACCTCGCCGGTGCAGATCCGCACCATGGAGCGGCAGAAGCCGCCGATCCGTATCGTCATCCCCGGCAAGACCTACCGGCAGGATTCCGATGCCACCCACTCGCCGATGTTCCATCAGGTCGAGGGGCTGGTGATCGACAGATCTGCCAACGTCGCCAACATGAAGTGGGTGCTGGAGGAGTTCTGCAAGGCCTTCTTCGAGGTGCCGAGCGTCAAGATGCGCTTCCGGCCGTCCTTCTTTCCGTTCACCGAGCCCAGCCTCGAGGTCGACATCCAGTGCGACCGCTCGCGGCCGGGCGAAGTGCGCTTCGGCGAAGGCTCCGACTGGATGGAGATCCTCGGCTGCGGCATGGTGCATCCCAATGTGCTGCGCCATGGCGGGCTCGACCCGGACGAATACCAGGGCTTCGCCTGGGGCATGGGCATCGATCGCATCGCCATGCTGAAATACGGCATGCCGGACCTGCGCGCCTTCTTCGACGCCGACGTGCGCTGGCTGTCGCATTACGGTTTCCGGCCGCTCGACATGCCGACGCTGTTCGGGGGCCTAAGCGCATGACAGCGCCCCACACCGGCGGTTGCCGTTGCGGCGCCGTGCGGTTCGAGGCTTCGGCCGAACCGAACCATGTCAGCTATTGCCATTGCGGCGATTGCCGGCGGGCGAGCGGCGCGCCGGTGTCGGCCTTTGTCGGCTTCATGGCCGATCAGGTCGCCTTCACCGGCAAGGCGCTGAAGATGTTCGAGAACGGGCCGGTGACACGCTCGTTCTGCGGCATTTGCGGCTCGCCGATCGCCTATGTCGACGAGCGGCTCGAAGACCACATCTATTTCATGCTCGGCGCCATGGACATGCCAGCCTATTTCAAGCCGACGCACCATGCCCATGTGCGCGAGCAGCTGCCCTTCCTGCACATGCCGGACGACTTGCCGCGCCATCTCAAGACCAGCGTGCCAAGACCATCATCGTCTAACCCGGACGGAACACAGTCATGAAATTCACCCTCTCCTGGCTCAAGGATCACCTCGAGACCGACGCTTCGCTGACGGAAATCGTCGAGCGGCTGACCTCGATCGGCCTCGAAGTCGAAAATGTCGACGACAAGGCCGGCCTGAAACCCTTCGTCATCGCCAAGGTGCTGACGGCCGTGCAGCATCCCGATGCCGACCGGCTGCGTGTGCTGACCGTCGATACCGGCGACGGCAAGGCCCCCATTCAGGTCGTCTGTGGAGCACCTAACGCCCGCGCGGGCCTGATCGGCGCCTTCGCCGCGCCCGGCACCTATGTTCCCGGCATCGACGTGACGCTGACGGTCGGCAAGATCCGCGGCGTCGAAAGCCACGGCATGATGTGCTCGGAGCGCGAGCTGGAACTGTCGGACGAGCATCACGGCATCATCGACCTGCCTGAAGATGCACCGGTCGGCACCAGCTTCGCCGCCTATGCGCATCTAGACGATCCGGTGATCGAGATCAATCTGACGCCGAACCGGCCGGACGCGACCAGCGTTTACGGCATTGCCCGCGATCTGGCCGCGAGCGGCCTTGGCCGACTCGTCGGCGGCGCGATCATGCCGCATGCCGGCAACGGCATGTGCCCGGTGAAGGTGACGATCGAGGCGCCAGAGCTTTGCCCCGGCTTCGCGCTGCGGCTGGTGCGCGGCGTCAAGAACGGCCCGTCGCCGAAATGGCTGCAGCAGCGGTTGATCGCCATTGGGCTCAGGCCGATCAGCGCACTGGTCGACATCACCAACTACGTCACCTTCGACCGTGGCCGGCCGCTGCATGTGTTCGACGCGAAGAAGGTTGCCGGCAACCTCACCGTGCGCCGGGCGAAGGACGGCGAAAAAGTGCAGGCGCTTGATGGCCGCGAATACACGCTGACGTCGGAGATGTGCGTCATCGCCGACCAGGATGGCGTCGAATCGATCGCCGGCATCATGGGCGGCGAACATTCCGGCTGCGACGAGAACACCACCGACGTTTTGATCGAATCGGCCCTTTGGGACCCGATCACCACGGCCCGCACCGGCCGTACGCTCGGCATCATCAGCGATGCGCGCTACCGCTTCGAGCGCGGCGTCGACCCGGAATTCATGGTGCCGGGCGTCGAGCTGGCGACGAAGCTGGTGCTCGATTTCTGCGGCGGCACGCCGACTGAGATGGAGGTGACCGGCTATGCCGGCCATACGCCGAAGATCGTTGCCTTCCCGCTGTCGGAAGTGAAGCGGCTGACCGGCATCGAGGTGCCGAGGGCGGAATGCCTCGATATCCTTTCGCGCCTCGGCTTCGAGCCGCAGGGCTCGGGCGAGATCGTCGATGTGAAGGTCCCCTCCTGGCGGCCGGATGTCGACGGCAAGGCCGACCTGGTCGAGGAAGTCATGCGTATCCACGGCGTCGACAACATCGCGCCGCAGCCGCTCGGCTCTCACGACGCGGTCAATTCCAAGATCCTGACCACGCTGCAGATCCGCACCCGCACGGCCAAGCGGGCGCTTGCCGTGCGCGGCATGATGGAGGCCGTCACCTGGTCGTTCATTCCGGCCAAACATGCCGAACTGTTCGGTGGCGGCCAGGCGACGCTGAAGCTCGCCAACCCGATCGCCGCCGACATGTCGGACATGCGGCCCTCGCTGCTGCCCGGCCTGATCGCCGCCGCGCAGCGCAATGCCGACAAGGGCATTGGCGACGTGGCGCTGTTCGAGGTCTCCGGCACCTATGAGGGCGACGGCGCCGACCAGCAGCGGCGTGTCGCCGCTGGCGTGCGCCGCGGCACCGCCAAGCTGGACGGCTCTGGCCGCAACTGGGCCGGCAATGCCGGTCCGGTCGGCGTGTTTGACGCCAAGGCCGATGCGATTGCCGCACTCGAAGCCTGCGGCGCGCCTGTCGAGCGACTGCAGATCGACGCAGGCGGCCCGGCCTGGTACCATCCCGGCCGTTCCGGCACGCTCAAGCTCGGGCCAAAGGTGGTGCTCGGCACGTTCGGCGAATTCCATCCGAAGACGCTGGAGGCGCTGGATGTTTCCGGACCGCTATGCGGTTTCGAGGTTTTCGTCGACGCAGTGCCGGAGCCGAAGGCCAAGCCGACGAAGACTAAGCCGAAGCTGGAGCTGTCCGCCTTCCAGGCGGTGAAGCGCGATTTTGCCTTCGTCGTCGACAAAGCGGTCGAGGCCGGTACGCTGGTGCGAGCAGCGCTCGCCGCCGACAAGAAGCTGATCACCGCTGTCACGGTGTTCGACGTCTTCGAGGGCGCTTCGCTTGGCGCGGCCAAAAAATCGATCGCCATCGAAGTGTCGATCCAACCGGTCGAAAAGACCCTGACCGACGAGGATTTCGAGGCTTTGGCCAAGCGCATCGTCGAGAATGTCGGCAAGCAGACGGGTGGTGTGCTGAGGACGTAAGGAATGCGGACGATGGATCACAAGCTCTCCATCACCTGGCTGGCGACGCATATCGGGACGATCGACGGTTTCCTGGACGACCTGGAATGCGCCGATCTGATCGCCGACAGCGAACGGCGTGGTTTTGAGGCTGCCAAGGTGAACAGCGCAGGCGGTGCAAGCGTGATGACGGAACTCCGCAACAACGACCGGGTCGTCTTCGATGACGAGGACCTTGCGGACCTGCTTTTCGCGCGCGCCCGGCCGATGCTCTATCGCGGCCTCGGCGACTGGCGGCTGATGGGGCTGAACGAGCGTTTCCGTTTCTATCGCTACGGGCCGGGCCAGAAGTTCGATTGGCACAATGACGGCTATTTCGAACGCAGCTCCTCGGAGCGCAGCCAGTTCACCTTCATGATCTATCTGTCGGACGATTTTGAAGGCGGCGGAACCTCGTTTCGCGGCGAGATGCCCGGCTATGCCGGCAGCAGCCTCATGGTGAAACCCCGAAAAGGCATGGCGCTGGCCTTCTACCACCCGATCGAGCACCGCGGCGACGAGGTGCTGTCGGGGCGCAAATATGTCATCCGCACGGATGTCATGTACAAGCGCCAATGATAGCGCAATGAGCTGAGGGATTGCGAGCAGATGGCGAATCGCCCTCCAAAGGGCGATGGACCATCTGCGCTATTCCGGCCTGCCCTTCGAAATACAACGTGCGGCGTTTCTCGACATCGTGTCGGGAGATGCGCTGATCCATGAGGCGCTGGTTCGGGCAAGCAACCTTGACCTGCCGGACTGGCTGATCGCTTCAGGCGCGCTCTACAACAGCGTCTGGAACCAGCTGACGGGAAAACCGTCGGGTTACGGCATCAAGGACGTCGACCTGTTCTATTTCCATGAGAATGACCTGTCCTACGAGGCCGAGGACGGTGTGATTGCCCGCGCCGTGCCGGTCCTCGCCGGCCTGACGCTGCCGGTTGAGGTGCGCAACCAAGCGCGGGTGCATTTGTGGTATCCGCAGAAATTCGGACGATCCTGCCCTCGCTATACGAGCTCCAGCCACTCGCTCCGCTTTTTTGCCTCGAGGACCCACGCGGTGGGCGTCCGCTACGACGCGGATGGGCAGCTTGAGCTGGTGGCGCCGTTCGGTCTCGACGACATCTTTTCGTTTCGCATCACGCCGAACCGGGTGATGGACAACCAGCAGACGCATGAGGCGAAGGGGGCTCGGGCGCGAGAGAACTGGCCGGAGATTAGTGTCGTGCCTTGGTAGGAAATGTCGGCGGGACCGCGCCCCCCTTGTAACTTGGAATCGACCACTTTTGGCGGCCACCAGAAGTTGTCGCGGAGCCAAGCCCGAAGCCCCAGTGATCTCGAAGATCGTGACAGAGCGTGGGCCAACTCCTCCATTTTCCCAAGCCCGAACAGTCGCTTGGGGAAATCCTCGGCCGAGGACCAACCCCGCCTCGCGCAAGGAGGGGCCAGTGAAAATGGAACCAGGACGTGTAGCTTCCGGGCAAAAACGCACTGGACTTCCAAGACAGTCGCTCTGCCCTGCCGGGCATCTCCCCCACTTTGGGGGGAGATTGGCAGCTTCGCCGATGCCGCGCTTCTTGAAACGTTGGCAATTGGCGAAAGCCGAGGTGACATCCGATCTCCCCACTTGTGGGGGAGATGTCCGGCAGGACAGAGGGGGGCGCTGGCCCGCGAACGTCTCGCACCCTTCGCACCGCGCGGCGCACGAAAAACGGGCGCCGAAGCGCCCCATCTCTGTCAGTTGCGATAGTCACCCATTCACCAGCGCCAGCAGCTCCTCTGTGTAGCGCTTGCCGACGACCTTGTCGGGCGACAGCGCGGCGCCAATCGCCGCCACCTCGGCCGCGCTCAGCTCGATCCCGGCTGCCGCTGTGTTCTGTTCCAGATGGCGTATCTTGCGCGCACCCGGGATCGGCACGATGAAATCGCCCTGGTGCAGCACCCAGGCCAGAGCCAGCTGCGCCGAGGTCACGCCCTTTTCAGCCGCCAGCCTTTCCAGCGTGGCGATAACCTTGGCGTTGGCGACCATGGCGTCGGCCTGGAAGCGTGGCAGCGTGCGGCGCCAATCGTCGTCACTCAAGGCCTCGGGTTTGGCGATGGTGCCGGTCAAAAGGCCGCGGCCGAGCGGGCTGTAGGGGACAAAACCAATGCCGAGTTCGCGGCAGAGGGCAAACACCTCGTCTTCCGGGTCGCGGCTCCACAGCGAGTATTCGCTCTGTACGGCCGATATCGGATGCACGGCATGCGCCCGGCGGATGGTCGCGGCACTCGCCTCCGACAGGCCAAGCGCGCGGACCTTGCCCTCACGCACAAGCTCGGCCATGGCGCCGACCGTGTCCTCGATCGGCACGTTGGGGTCGACGCGGTGCTGATAGTAGAGGTCGATGACATCGGTACCCAGCCGCTTCAGCGACGCCTCGGCGACGGCCTTGACGTGCTCGGGGCGACTGTCTACGCCGGCCATGCGGTCGATGCCCGTGCCTTCCTCCAAGATCTTGAAGCCGAATTTTGTGGCGATTGTCACCTTATCGCGCACCGACTTTAATGCCTTGCCGAGCAGGATCTCATTCTCGTAGGGGCCGTAGACTTCCGCCGTGTCGAAGAAATTGACGCCGATGTCGACGGCGCGATGCAAGGTGGCGATCGCCTCGGCTTCCGGCTGGCCGCCATAGACAAAGCTCATGCCCATGCAGCCGAGGCCGACCGGGAAGACTTCGAGTTCACTACCTAGCTTGCAGGTTTGCATCACGCATCTCCTTGTTGTGATGCGACAGAAATAGCGCCTTGCTTCCTGTTCGATAATCGGCTCTCACTTGCACAGCCTGTTCTATGAGATAGATCAATGAATCGAACCCATCTTTCCCAGCTGGCGGTGCTGGCAACCGTTGCCCAATGCGGCAGCTTCCGCGGCGCGGCCAGGGAACTTGCCATTGCGCCCTCGGCGGTCAGCCACGCGGTGTCCAGCCTGGAGACGCGGCTCGGCGTGCGGCTGCTGGCGCGCAGCACGCGCAGTGTCGCCCCAACCGAAGAGGGAGCGCAGCTTTTGGAGCGGCTCAGGCCGGCGCTGTCGGAGATTGACCTTGCGCTGGAATCGGCCGTCGAGGCGCGCGACCGGCCGGCCGGCAATCTCCGGCTGACCGTGCCACGCACCGCTGCCCATCTGGCGCTGACGCCACGGCTCGGCGCCTTTGCCCGGGCCTATCCCGACATCGTGCTGGAGATCGTCATCGAAGACCGCTTCACCGATGTGGTCGAAGGCGGCTTCGATGCCGGCGTGCGGCTCGGCGAGAGCCTGCAGCGCGACATGATCGCGGTGCGCATCGGGCCGAACATTCGCGGTGCCGTCGTCGGCGCGCCGTCCTATTTCGCGACCAAGCCCAAGCCGCGCCACCCGCGCGATCTCGCCGACCACCGCTGCATCCGCTTCCGCTTCTCCAGCGGCATCCTCTACCGTTGGGAATTCGAGAAGGACGGCGAGGAGATCGAGTTCACGGCGCAAGGCCCGCTGATCCTCGACGAGGATCATCTGATCGCCCAGGCGGCGGTCGATGGCGCCGGTCTTGCCTTTGTGTTCGAGGACTATGTGCGCGATGCCATAGGCGACGGCCGTCTCACCCGCGTGCTGGAGGACTGGTGCCCGTCCTTCGACGGTTTCTTCGTCTATTATCCGAGCCGGCGTCAGATGCGACCGGCGTTGAGGGCTTTTGTCGATTTCTTCAGGGTGAGTGGCTGACCGGACGAAAGTTGGTCCGGCAATCGTTGAGTGGCCATGACGACAATGATCACCAACAGCCCGACCCGCTATGGCTGGGCAACAATCATCCTCCACTGGCTGATAGGGATTATCTTCATCGGCCAGTTCGGGCTCGGCTTCGTCATGGTGCGGATCGAGAGCCAGCGCACCGCCTTCGAGCTGATCCAGCTGCACAAATCCTTCGGCTTTCTGCTGCTCGGCCTGGTGATCCTGCGCATCGCCTGGCGCCTCGGCAATGCGGCGCCAGCGCTGCCACGCTCGGTCGGAGCCTTGGAGCGGCGAACGGCACCGGTCGCGCATTTTGCGCTCTATGCGTTCCAGCTCGCCTTGCCGCTTTCCGGCTGGGCGCTGGTGTCGGTGTCGATGCTGGAAATCCCCAGCATGCCGTTCAATCTGTTCGTCATGCCGAACCTGCCGCTTGCCATGTCGGACGCTGCGGAGAGCTTCTGGACAGAAGCGCATTGGTACCTTGCCTATGCCGGCATCGCCCTTGTCGTGTTGCATGCGCTGGCGGCGTTGCGCCATCATTTCTGGCTGCGCGACGGCGTGCTCGTTCGCATGATCACGCCTTCGTCAGCGCAGGACGGGGAATAGGACGAGCGGCTGATACGTTCATGGGACGAGGACGCAGACAGTGCGTGTCTCCAGAAGGAAAAAACCCATGTATGCGCGCATCCTCGGATTGGCGGCTTTTGCCGCTTGCCTTGCCATGCCTGTTTTCGCGGCGGTCGCGCTTAGCAACGCGGCCGGCAGCTATACGATCAGCCCGGCGGGTTCCAGCATCCGCTTTACCATCGGCAAGGCCGGCGGCGGCGGGTTCGACGGCGCCTTCGCCCGTTTCAAGGGCTCGATCCGCATCGACAACAGCGATGTCGGGCGCTCCGCTGTCAATCTCACCATCTATCCGGAAAGCGTTGGCACCGGCCAGGGCCGCATCGATGCGTTCCTGCGCTCCGACGCGGTGTTCGACGCGGCCAACAGCCCGGAAATCCAGTTCCGCTCGACCAGCGTCAAACGCACCAGCGACACGACGGCTCTGGTCACCGGGCAGCTGACGGCGCGCGGCAAGACGTTTGCCGAAAAGTTCACCGCCGAACTCGGCGGCCTCAAGGGTGGCACGATCAAATTCCACGTCACCGGCAAGGTGCTCAGGTCTCGCTACGGCATGGATGTCGGCACGCCGATCTATTCCAACGTCGTCAACTTCGACATGACGCTGACGGGGATAAGGGGCTAGTCCCGGGGCGCAGACCACAGGATCCATGCCGTGACGCGTTGCAAGGATCCAGAATTCTGCTCCGTTGCATCCTTCGGCCGAAGTCACGGCATGGATCCTCGGGTCAAGCCCGAGGATGACGAAGGTGTGGTTCGAAGGGCTAGTCTCCAATTGGCTTTTCCATCGATTTCGGGCAAACCTCGACGCCTGCAATCTAGAGATGGAGAAGCCGGATGTTCCGATGGGGTGTTTTGTCGACCGCCAAGATCGGCCGCGAGCAATTGTTGCCGGCGATCGTCGAGGCAGAGAACGGCGTGCTGTCGGCGATCGCCAGCCGCGACCTGTCGAAGGCGCGTGCGCTGGCCGACCGCTTCGGCGCGCCGCATGCCTTCGGCTCCTATGAGGAATTGCTTGCCTCCAAGGACATCGAAGGCGTCTACATCCCGCTGCCGACCTCGCGGCATGTCGAATGGACGGCGAAGGCGATCGAGGCCGGCAAGCATGTGCTGGTCGAAAAGCCGCTGGCGCTCGACGCCAAGGACATCCTGCCGCTGATCAAGCTGCGAGACCAGAAGAAGGTGCTGGTCTGCGAAGCCTTCATGGTCACCTACCACCCGCAATGGATCAAGGTGCGCGACCTCATCGCCAGCGGCGCCATCGGCCGGCTGCGGCATGTGCAGGGCGCGTTTTCCTATTACAATGTCGACCCCAAGAACATGCGCAACCAGCTCGATCTCGGCGGCGGCGCGCTGCCCGACATCGGTGTCTATCCGACGGTGTCGACACGCTTTTCGACCGGCAAGGAGCCGTCGCGCGTGCAGGCGACGATCGAGCGCGACAAGAATTTCGGCACCGATATCTACTCTTCGATCCGTGCCGATTTCGGCGACTTCGAGCTGTCCTTCTACCTGTCGACGCAGATGGCGGCCCGGCAGGTGATGGTGTTCCACGGCGAGAAGGGTTTCATCGAGGTGTTCTCGCCGTTCAATGCCGGGCTCTACGACCACCATCGCATCGAGATGCACAACCAGAACCACACCGAGGCGCAGGTGTTCCGCTTCCCCGGCACGCAGCAATACCGGCTGGAGGTCGAGACCTTCGCGCGTGCGGCACAAGGCGGCAAGGAGCGCGTCTTCACGCTGGAGGAATCGGTGCTCAACCAGAAGGTCATCGACGCCATCTTCCGCGCCGGCGGCAAGGACGGCTGGGAGAACGTCTGATACTTTTCCAAAGCCTGGGGGGAGAAAAGATGGCTGACGATGCGGATGTGATCATTGTCGGGGCGGGGCTGGCCGGCCTCGTCGCCGCAGCAGAACTGGCCGAGGCCGGCAAGAAGACCATCATCGTCGACCAGGAGCCGGAGCAGTCGTTGGGCGGCCAGGCGTTCTGGTCGTTCGGCGGGCTCTTTCTCGTCGATTCGCCCGAACAGCGGCGCATGCGTATTCGCGACTCGCATGATCTGGCGCTCGAGGACTGGATGGGCACGGCGGCATTCGACCGGCCGGAAGATTTCTGGCCGCGCAAATGGGCGGAGGCCTATGTCGGCTTCGCTGCCGGCGAGAAGCGCTCCTGGCTCATCGAGCGCGGCATCAAGTTTTTTCCGGTCGTCGGCTGGGCCGAGCGCGGCGGCGGCAACGCCATCGGCCATGGCAATTCGGTGCCGCGCTTCCACATCACCTGGGGCACCGGCCCAGGCGTGCTCGAACCTTTCGTCCAGCGCGTGCGCGAGGCGGAAGAGCGCGGACTGATAAGCTTCAGGTTCCGCCACCGGGTCAACGAGCTGATCCGGACGGACAAGACCGTCACAGGCGTGCGCGGCGATATCCTCGAGCCAAGCAATGTCGAGCGCGGCCACAAGAGTTCGCGCGAGATTTCAGGCGATTTCGAACTCAGGGCGCATGCGGTGATCGTCGCCTCTGGCGGCATCGGCGCCAATCCCGAGCTTGTACGCAAGAACTGGCCGCAGCGGCTGGGCGCGCCGCCGAGGCGCATGATCACCGGCGTTCCCGACCATGTCGACGGCCGCATGCTGGCGATCACCGAACAGGCCGGCGGCTCGATCATCAACCGCGACCGCATGTGGCACTATGTCGAGGGTATCAAGAACTGGGCGCCGATCTGGACCGACCATGCCATCCGCATCCTGCCCGGCCCGTCCTCGCTGTGGCTCGACGCGCGCGGCAAGCGGCTGCCGGTGCCGCTCTATCCGGGCTTCGACACGCTGGGCACGCTCAGCCACATCATGAGCACCGGCTTCGATTATTCCTGGTTCATCCTGACGAAAAAGATCATCCAGAAGGAGTTCGCCCTGTCGGGTTCCGAGCAGAACCCCGACCTCACAGGAAAGAGTTGGCGCCAGGTGCTGGGGCGCGCCACCTCCGGCATTCCGGGTCCGGTCAAGGCGTTCATGGAAAAGGGCGAGGACTTTATTGTCGAGGCCGAGCTTCCGCCGCTGGTCGCGCGGATGAATGCGCTGGCCGGCGGCGAGCCCTTGCTCGAACTCGGGCAGGTCGAGCGCGAGATCCGCGCCCGTGACCTGCAGCTCGACAACCCGTTCTCCAAGGACATGCAGATCACCGCCTTGCGCGGTGCCCGTGCCTATCTCGGCGACAGGCTGATCCGCACGGCCAAGCCGCACAAGATGCTCGATCCGGCGAACGGGCCGCTGATCGCGGTCCGCCTCAACATCCTCACGCGCAAGACGCTGGGCGGCCTGCAGACCGACCTCGACAGCCGTGTTCTCGGCGCCGATGGTCAGCCTGTCGAAGGGCTCTATGCGGTCGGCGAAGCCGCCGGATTCGGCGGCGGCGGCGTGCATGGCTATGCCGCGCTCGAAGGCACCTTCCTCGGCGGTTGCATTTTCTCGGGCCGCAGCGCGGGGCGGGCGGCTGCTGGTGCGGTGGTCTGAACGATAGAACGGTGTTGCTGCACGCTCGTGAAGTCGGTGGCACCTCATATGCCACATCATTCCAGCAATTGATTCTTCCTCGACGAAGTCGATCCCCGAAAAAGCATTACGACGCCCGGAGACTCACAACGAGCCGCCTCCGGCAAGTTTGAATACTTTCCTAAGCAAGACCGTCTCATACGGTGGGTACCCACGCGCTTTAACAAATGCTAATATTCTTCGTTACTCGGGAACGTCGCAATGTCCAAGATTTGCTTGTTGTGCGCGTGCCTTCTTTTTCTGGCAGGATTGTCGACACCGGCATCTTCTCAGGTCGAAATCGGCCAGCGCAGCCACAGACATGCACTTGTTATCGGCAACTCTGCCTACCGCTATGCGCCATCGCTCGGCAACGGGGTGAACGACGCGAATGCGATCGCTCGAGTTTTGGAGGAGATGGGTTTTGAGGTCACCCTTGGCCTGGATGCTGACGCGTCAACGTTTAGGGAACTCATCGGAAAATTCAGGCGAAACTTGCAGCCGGGTGACGTCTCCCTTTTTTACTACGCCGGACACGGGCTCCAAGCGAACGGAGAAAACTACCTATTGCCTATCGATGCCGCACTTCAACGTCCGGCGGACTTGGCTCTAGAAGCTGAGCGCTTGCAAGATATTATTTCAGCCATGACGGCCGAGGAAAATACCGCCATCGTCCTTCTCGATGCGTGTCGGGACAATCCTTTCGTCAAGCAACTAAGTGGACAGAGTCAGAGTCGCGGCCTCGCAATAGGAGCGGGGCTGGGAGCGTTGGATGCTGGCAGGGGAGTCTTTATCGGCTTTGCAACACAGCCCGGCAATGTCGCTCTCGATGGAGCCGCCAATCATAGCCCTTTTGCAGACTCTCTCGTGAAGCGCATGAAGACTCCTTCAATCGACATTGAAATTCTTATGCGTCGCGTCCGGTTGGACGTCATGAACGCGACTTCTGGGAGGCAGGTTCCCTGGAGCAACTCGTCCTTGGTGGAGCCAGGGTTCTCATTCAACCCAGATGCCGCATCGAACCCCTCTCCATCAGAACTCCACAAGCCAGACATCAATACGGAGACAGAACTCGAATTTTGGAAATCGATCAAGGATACATCCGATGTCTCGATGTATCGTGCTTATCTGGCGGCATTTCCGAATGGTGCATTCATCCAAATTGCAAAGAGCCGAATTGCCAAGCTCGAGGCGCCCGCGCCGCCACGCAAAAAAATCCTGCCAAAGAAAGTCAGTCGTAAGCCGCAAGCGTCGCCGCCTATCAACGAGCCTTCTGCCAATCGTTCAGCGGAAACGACCGCACCTGCCAAACCGGAAGCCGCTGGACGATGCAGGGATGGCAATAAGGAGCAATGTCGCCAAAACTGCAGAGAAGGCAGGAAGCGTGCCTGTCGCAAGCTGCAGCAGCTTGGGGGTTAAAAACGCGGATGACTGCCTTGTGTACGACTTCGGGCGCGTCGTGGCGGGGAGTGGTTGACCCGAGATCCGACGACGCGATGTGAGGCCATGCCGCCGCCAGATTATCTGCTGGCCAGAACCATGCGGTTGCCTTCGCTGTCGCGGAATTCGGCGACGGTGCGGCCCGGCTGCCACGGCGCTTCCTGCGGCTCGGTGACGATCTCGACGCCTCGTGCCTTCAGCGTCGCGGTCGTTGCCTCGACATTGTCGTCGACCAGGACCAGCACCGGCTCCGCGCTCGGCGCACTATCTGCCCGCCTCACGAAATGCAGGTTAGTGACCGCATGGGGAAATGCCAGCTCGATCCAACGCCAGCCACTGTCGCCCATCGGCTGGTCGGCTATGAGCTGGCAGGCAAGGTGACCGGCGTAGAACGCCTTGGCGCGGTCCTGGTCGAACACGGGAAGTTCGGCAAACTGGATATGCATGATGTCTCTCCTCATCACAGAGGCCGCAGCGCAGCCTCGACGAATGAAAGACGATGGAGACGATCGAAAAGATTCGCAGGATGCCGAGAATCTTTTCGGCAATCCGGAACGTCTTTCTCGTGCAGACCCACCAATCAGGAGACGACCATGGGCTACAATCTCATCCGCTACGGCGTGAAAGACGCCAGCATCGCCGACAACCGGGCGCTGGTGGCAAAGGTGTTCGAGGCGCTCAACGAAACGAAACCGCAATCCGTGCGCTATCTGGTTCTGGAGCTGGAGACTGGAGAGTTCGTCCACCTCGTCGGCCAGGAGAAGGACAGTTCCGCTCTTACCGGGCTCGACGCCTTCAAGGCGTTCAGCGCCGACCATGCCGGGCGGCGCTCCGGGCCACTCAGCAGATCGGCGGCAAAAATCGTCGGCAGCTATCGTATGCTGACGGACGCCAACGAGGCCATGCCGGCCTGACTATAGGTGGCGGCGCGGTACTGGCGTCATGTCGGACCGGCCACGCGGAGCACGAGGACCATGAGCACACCAAAACTCGACCGCGCGGCACTGGAGGCGATCCTTGCTGGCCTGCGCCCGAAGCTGCATCGCTACTGCGCCCGCATGTCGGGCTCGGTGATCGACGGCGAGGACATCGTGCAGGAGACGATGCTGAAGGCGCTGCAGGCGCTCGACGGCAATGTCCTGGTCGAACGTCCCGAGCAATGGCTGTTTCGCATCGCCCACAATGCCGCGCAGGATCATCTGCGCCGGCGCCAGCGGGAGCGGTCGCGCATGACCGAGGCCGACATGACGACGATCGAGGATCCTTCCGCCGGTGCCGATGCGCGGCTCGCCGCTGCTGCCAGCCTGCGCAGCTTCATGCAGCTTTCGGTGGCGCAGCGCAGCGCCGTGATCCTCGTCGATGTGCTTGGCCTCAGCCTTGCCGAGACCTGCGAGGTGACGGGCGCGACGCTGGCTGCCACCAAGGCGGCGCTGCATCGCGGCCGGGGCGAGTTGAGCGCGCTGGCATCAATGCCGGACGAGACGGTCGCGCCAAAGCTCAACGATGGCGACGAGCGACGCCTGCGCCGCTATGTCGACCTGTTCAACGCGCGCGACTTCGATGCGGTCAGGGCGCTGATCGCCGAGGATATCCAGCTCGAGGTCGTCAACCGCACTCGCCTCAGCGGCAAGGCGCAGGCCTCGACCTATTTCGGCAATTACGACCGCGTCAGCGACTGGGCGCTTTCGCTCGGCTTCGTCGACGGCAGGCCGGCGATCCTGATCCGCGATCCGCAGGCGGACGGCGCCGTGCGCGGCTTCATGCTGGTCGAGTGGCTGGATGAGCAAGTCATCGCGATCCGCGATTTCCGTTATGCGCCCTATTGTGTCGCTGACGCGGATATTCGCCCCATCGACGACTGAGCCTAAGCGGGGCGATCACTTCCCGAACAGGTCGGGACGCGACGGATTGTGGTGCCAACCAGCGAAATTGCACGCGGGGTATCAGAGTACCGTGAGCCAATCGCGGAGAGCGGTTGCACTTGCCGTAAGCTTCCGGCCTTTGCGCGCCACGACATAGAAATCGCTTCCCGATGAGAATTCCACCGGCAACGGACGGACAAGTTCGCCGCGTTCCACCAGGCCGCTTACGACATGGTGCCAGCCCAGCGCCACGCCCTCACCGGCAATCGCCGCGTGCAGCACCAAAATGTAGTTGTTGTACATCAGCCTTGGCGAACTCTCATGGATCCCGACATCGAAATTGTCCAGGAAGTCGCGCCATGTAACCCCGTCGTGATGGGCCTCATCCAGATGCAACAGGGTTTGCCGGGGCAGAGCATCGAGGTCGCGTATCGGCCCGTACCGAGCAAGGTAGGATGGGCTGCAGATCGGATAGATCAGCTCTCTTGCGAAGAGCGACATGTCATAGCCGGGCCAGTCGCATCTTCCCCCTGTTACGGCGATCGATAGCCCGTCGGCCGGCAGGTCCAGCGTACGGTCCGAATTGTACAGGCGCAGTTCCATCTGCGTCTGGTGGTCCCGAAGGGTGGCGAGGCGCGGCAGAAGCGAATAGGTCGCGACGGTGATCGAGGCATAAAGCTTCACGATGCTAGAAGAATGGACCGTGTGGATCTCGTCGACGGTCTGTTCGATCCGATCCAAGCCGGAAGCGATGCTCTGAAACAGCTTGGCGCCCGCCCCCGTGATACGCAGTTGCCGGTGCCCGCGATCGAACAGCGAAACGCCGAGGCCAGCCTCCAATTGTCGTATCGAATGGCTGACGGCAGCAGGCGTGACGTTCAGCTCGTCCGCGGCCTTGGCGAAACTCTCATGCCTCGCAGCCGCGTCGAACACGTAGAGCAGGTTTCCCGAAGGGATGAGCCGGCGCAGGTTTCGCATGAATCCATTTTGTCGCAAGAATGAGAATTTTTGCAAGTCACACCAAGGAAACGATGCAGTAGCCTCCCATTCTCATCAAACACGCCTCATCTCAAAGAGATGGCGGGCGCGGCAGGAGTGGGCATGGAAAACAGGCTGGAAACCGCGCTTGAGGATGCGAGCAAGGCTCGCGCTGACCTGTATCGGGCGTTCTTCGTCGCAGTCGAGAAACGCCTGGGGCGCGAAAGCGCCATCGCTGTCGTGAAGGAGGCTGTGCGCAACTGGGGCGAGGGACTGGGCCACGGGCTGAAAGGATGCGGCATCGCTGACCTGCCAACCGTCTTCGCGATGCAGCCGGACGGCGGCAAGCTGTTCCAGCCACGTGTCGACCGCTTGGACGATGCCGGCTTTGATGTCCAGTTCGAAGCCTGCCCGCTGAAGCAGCGCTGGATCGAGGCCGGCCTGTCGGACGGCGATGTCGAACTGTTTTGTGAAATCGCGGCCGAGGCCGACTACGGCACGCTGGAAGCGGCCGGATTCGACGTGTCGATCGACCTTTGGAAACCCGGCGGCGCGGGCTGCTGCAACCTGAAGATCAGACCCGTCACGTGACGGCGAGGGAAGCGGAGCATTTTGCGGAGGGAGATGAAATGCCTGATACGTTTGAGCGCCTTGCAGCTGCCTATCTGAAAGGAAGCCTTTCGCGACGGAGCTTCCTGCGCCACGCCGCCGCTCTGGGCGTCGGATCGACGGCGGTCAGCTCGATAGTGGGTTCCGTCGCCTTCGCCTCCGCCCCACCCAAGGGCGGTCGTCTCAAGGCGGCGCTGGTGGGCGGTGCATCCACCGACACGCTCGATCCGGCGCTGTTCGCCAGCCAGGTGCCGCTGACATTCGGACGCTGCTGGGCCGAACAATTGCTGGAAATGTCCTCCGACGGGACCATAGAGCCCAGGCTTGCCGAGGCCTATGACCAATCCGACAAGGCGAAGAGATGGGCATTCCGTATCCGTAAGGACGTAACCTTTCACAATGGCAAGACACTGACGCCGAAGGACGTCGTCGAAACCTATCGACGGCATTCCGACTCCAAGTCCAAGTCAGCCGCCCTGTCGCTGGTGAGCAGCTTCGAATCGGTAGAGGCGGACGGCGACAATGTCGTCATCACGCTCAAAGAACCGAATGTCGACCTGCCGTACTTGCTGACCGACTTCCACTTGATGATCCAGCCCAACGGCGGCGTTGACGACCCAAACAGCGGCATCGGGACGGGACCCTACAAGGTTGCGGTGAACGAGCCGGGGATCAGGCACATCGGTGAGCGCTACAGCGACTATTGGGCGCCCGAGGAACGGGGTCATGCCGATCAGATCGAGATCCTCGTTGTCAACGACGCCAGCGCTCGCGTGTCGGCGATCCAGTCCGGCCAGGTCGACATGATCAACGGAGTGGAGCCCAAGATCGTTTCGCTGCTTCAGCGCACCCCAGACATCGCGGTCCGGAATGTGTCCGGGCGCGGGCACTACTATATGGTCGCCCGCTGTGACACGGCGCCCTTCGACAACAACGATCTGCGTATGGCGCTGAAATACGCCGTTGACCGCGAGGCGTTCGTCAAGACCATCCTTGGCGGTTACGGCAAGGTCGGCAACGATACGCCGGTGAACGCGGCCTATCCTCTGTTCTCCGCCGAGATCGAGCAGCGTGTCTATGATCCGGACAAGGCCGCATTCCACTACAGGAAATCGGGTCATAGCGGCGCCATCGCACTTCGCACGTCGGACGTGGCATTCCCCGGCGCGATCGATGCCGCACAACTCTACCAGCAGAGCGCTTTAAAGGCCGGGATGACCATCGATGTCAGGCGCGAGCCCGGCGACGGCTACTGGTCGAACGTATGGAACAAGCAGCCTTTCTGCATGACCTTCATTTTCGGCCGTCCGACACAGGATCAGGTCTACTCGCTCTCCTACCTGTCGACTGCAGAGTGGAACGACACGCGCTTTGTCCGCGAGGACTTCGACCGGCTAATACTTGGCGCCCGCGGCGAAATCGATCCTTCGATACGAAAGGAAATGTATCACGACGCGACCATGATCCTGCGGGACGATGGCGGAGCCATTATCCCCATGTTCGGCGACTTCATTGACGCCACAAGCCAGAAGGTCGGCGGCTGGGTGGACAATCCGAACGGCGAACTGATGGGGGGCCAGGCGTTGATCAAGTGCTGGATGGCGGCTTAGTCGCCACTCTCGGGCTTTGCCGCTTCGAATCTGCCAAGCTCAATCGGATTCGGCCTTCAGTCCATAGCTCCGGGTTGCCAAAAGCGGCTGCAAGCTTCGCATTGCGCGCCGGCTAGCACCCGCGGCCCGGCGCCTTGGAGCGGTTCAGCTTTTGATAAAATCTCCGTTCCCGTCGCTTTGGGCCCAACCCGAGACCGGACTTCAGCGGCGATTTCCATCCGGCGAGTCGCGAGATCAAGCAGGAACGTAGGTCAACCTGATCACATCCTCGCCAATCCGATCATTAGTCATAAGGCGGAGCGGCGGCCGGGGTCCGGCGAAATATGGTTTGCCGTGACCAAGCACGACGGGGTGCAGGTAGATTCGATACTCATCGATCAGGCCAAGTTCAGTGAGGCTTTGCGCCAAGTCCGGGCCAGCAACTTCGATCTCCCCGTCGCGCTCGGCCTTCAGCTCGCGTATCGCGCCCTCAAGATCATCCTTAACAAGCCTGGCGTTGGGGCCGACCGACTTCAACGAGCGCGAGACGACCCATTTCGGCTGGTTCCGCCACGCCACCGCGAAGGCGTATCGCTCTGCATCCCATTCAGGATGATCGTCGTCCCAGTAACGCATGACCTCATACATTTGGCGCCCGTAGACGCTGCCCGCCTGCCCCTGAGCCTCCTCGATGAAGTGGCGGAAGAGCGTGGGGCTTGGCGCAAACGCCATATGGTCGACGTAGCCGTCCAGGGACTGGTTCATTCCGAACACGAGCTTAGCCATACTCTCATTCTCCTCCCAAGCGCCGCGCGACCGAGGCGCAATGCAATATGGTCTGCGATAGGGCGCAGTCAGATTAATATGCGCTTGCCCCGCCCGCCCAGAGAGCGCCGGCGTGATGCCTTATACGGTGCGGGGTCGCCACGGCTCGTGCTCGTGCGCGAGCCAGACCAGCTCGGGGTCGAGCGCGCGCACCCGCAGCTGGCCTTCGGTGTGCGGCTCGTCAAGCTCGCCAAACCAAACCGCCACGTCGCCGCCAACGACGACCGGGCGCCCGCCAGTCTCGACGACGACGACCTGCATGCCGGCTGTGTGGCCCGGCGCCGGGACGAGCCAGAGGCCGGGAAGCAGCTCGAGTTCGCCGTCGACCGGCACATACCGCACGCCGGGCGCATCGACCCACTCGCGAATGGTGTAGTCGTCCTCGCTGTGGGCGTCGTCAAGCTCCCGACGCTGGACGTAGATCGGCTTGTCGGCGAAGAGGTGGTTGCCGCCGCAATGGTCGGCGTGCAGGTGTGTGTTGACGACGATGTCGATGCCGGCGAGGTCGAAGTCCTGCTTGCTCAGTGGATGGAGGCGGGGATCGAGGTCGGCCATCGCCGGGTGCAGCTCCGTCATGCCGGTGTCGACCAGTATGCGCGCGCCGTGATGGTCGATGACGTGCACGTAGACTGGCATCCGCTCGCCCTCGGCGAGCAGGTCGGCAACGAGGATTGGCGTGATGGTGATTGAGGCGTAGGCGTTCATCTTTTCATCTCCGTCAACATTTTTGCACGCTGCCGGCCGGGCCGCGCATGTCCCCGATGAAGTGGCGGAAGAGCGTGGGCCTGGCTCAAACGCCATATGGCCGACGTAGCCGTCAAGGGACTGGTTCATTCCGAACACGAGCTCGGCCATGCCACTTCCTTCCTCACGCGGCATATCCGCAGTTCTGCTTGCATAATGCAATCGGTTGTAAGTCAACTGATCTTATCTTGCAATCGGTTTTTGGGGTGCGCATAAACGACCCACGCTCGGGCTGCCCGATCAATCTGACTCTCGAGGCCCTGGGGGATCGCTGGAGCCTGACGGAAGGCGTGAAGTCTCGATCTGACCCGAAGCTGAGCAGCCCTAGGCTCAGGAGCAAAACTCGCCTAACATGACAGCGAGCGTGCCCCACGTCTGGAGCTGGCATGCAACGCAAACTTGCAGCGATTCTTGCCACCGACGTCGTTGGCTACAGCCGCCTTATGGAAGCGGATGAAGCCGATACATTGGCGCGCCTGAAGGGCACGCGCGAGAACCTGATCGATCCGAAAATCGCAGCTCACAATGGGCGAATCGTAAAGCTCATGGGTGATGGTGCGCTGGTAGAGTTCCCGAGCGTTGTTGATGCAGTCACCTGCGCCGTCGAAATCCAGCGCACCATGGCAGAGTGCAATGCCGAACTGCCGAAAGAAAAACAGCTCGAATTCCGCATTGGCATCAACCTTGGCGACATCATCATCGAAGGGGCGGACATCTACGGTGATGGGGTGAATGTGGCGGCGAGGCTCGAAGGGTTGGCGCCGCCGGGAGGCGTGTTGATTTCGGGAACAGCATTTGATCAGGTCGAGCGGAAGCTGGACTATGGGTTCGAGTTTTTGGGCGAACAGCGTGTCAAGAACATCGAGAAGGCCGTTCGCCTCTACCGAGTAGGCCCACGCACCCCGGTTATCTCAGGAAGTCGCAAACCTGACGGCACGCGGCGCTGGATCGCAGTCGCGGCCACAGTATTGATTCTGATTGTCGCGGGGCTGGCGCTTTGGCAGCGCTTTGGTGACGATCTCGTTCGACCCAGTGACGTGGCCTCGCGATCGAAGATGGCGTTGCCGCTGCCCGATAAGCCGTCAGTCGCCGTGCTCCCGTTCACCAACATGTCCGACGAGGCGGGGCAAGAGACCTTTACTGACGGCATGACCGATGACTTGATCACCGACCTTTCCAAGGTTTCCGGCCTCTTCGTGATCGCGCGAAACTCGACATTCGTCTACCGCGGCAAGCCGGTAAAAATCAGCCAGGTCGCCGAAGAACTTGGCGTGCGTTACGTTCTCGAGGGGAGCGTACGGCGAGCCGGCGAGCAGGTGCGAGTCAACGCCCAGCTCATCGATGCCCTCACCGGCGGGCATGTGTGGGCGGACAGGTTCGATGGAAACGTCGCCGATATTTTTGCGATCCAGGACGTTTTTGTCGCAAAGATCGTCGAAGCGTTGAAGGTCAATCTCACCACCACCGAAAAAACGGAAATTGCCCGCGCCAAGCCGGACAACATTGCAGCCAAGGAAGCTTTCGAAGAGGGTTGGAGCCTTTATCTCCGTTACAACGCCAAGGACACAGCTGCCGCCATCACTTCCTTGAAAAAAGCAACCGAGCTTGATCCCGAATATGGGCGCGCTTATGCCGCCCTGGCGCTGGCCTACTACCGCGTCGTTGAGTCACTCTGGGGTAAGGAACTCGGTAGGGACGAACCATATTTCTGGTGGGGAGCTGACGATTACGCAGAGCTGGCCAAGAAATATCCAACGTCACTGTCTTATACGGTCGAGGCATTGCGGGACGTTTATCAAGGTCTGGCCGAAGATGCACGCAGGAATGCCGGTCGAGCGATTGCATTGGATCCCAACGACCCCGAGGCACACATCGCAACGGCTTGGGCGCTGACGATCTCAGGCGAACCTGCCGAGGCGCTGAATTTCGTCGCGACCGCCATGCGGCTCAACCCGAACTATCCAAGCCACTACGTTCTCGCTCGTGGATTGGCGCTTTTTGCAATGGGCGATCTGAAACAAGCGGCTGAGGTGTTCGGAGAAGGCGTCAGGCGAAACCCAGACGCAACTGCGCTCTTTCTACCTCTCAGTTCCGTGCTGGCGCAGCTCGGTCGCCGGGAAGAAGCGAGACAGATGCTACTGAAGTTCCGACCGGGTGTAGATCAGAAAGGGCTCGAAAACCTTCCCGACACCTTACACCTCTCGTTCAAATGGGATCATGAACACGCAAGCGTCCGGGAGCGCCTGAATGACGGTGTCCGTGTCGCTGCGCTGCCGCTGGACGTCACCATTACGAGCCTGGAAGCAGAGCTTGAGACCGGCAATCCCTTTTCCCAGCTATACGCA
The DNA here is from genome assembly GCF_056781675.1 of Mesorhizobium monacense. Classification (NCBI taxonomy): domain Bacteria; kingdom Pseudomonadati; phylum Pseudomonadota; class Alphaproteobacteria; order Hyphomicrobiales; family Phyllobacteriaceae; genus Mesorhizobium; species Mesorhizobium monacense. The sequence continues at coordinate 5,722,492 of NZ_CM165567.1, forward strand.
ACGAGGCGACTGGGCTGGTTTGGACCAGCGGCAGCACAAGCCGTTCCGGCTCTGGTTGCGGCGCTCAAGGTTGAGCATCTCCGCCGGGAGGCCATCGAGGCGCTGGGAAAGATCGGGTCTCCGGCACGAGCTGCGATACCTGCGCTCGTGGCACTCCAGAATGAAGCTCTGGTTGGCATTTACGCAAAGGACGCGCTGTCCAAAATCAGAGGCAATTGATGGACCTTGGACGCGCGCCAGGGATTGACCTGCTGCGATGTCCGCTCCGGAACCGCTGTTGGGGGACAAGGAGACATCAAACGCGTCCAGTCCGCCATCCCAATTTATGAGTACACGGCCTAGGCGAACCACCAGCGTTCGGCGATCTTCGTGCCGTCCATCGGCCAGTTCGACGCCACCTCGCCATGGGCGAGTGCCTTGGTGTGCGCATCGACATAGGAGTTGAAGACCAGGTTCACCAGCCCGCCGTCGTCATGCAGCAATTGCTGCATTTCGGCATACATGCCGGCACGCTTGGTATCGTCGGTCTCCGAGCGGGCGGCGACGAGCAGCTCATTAAAGCGCGGATTTTTCCAGAGCGTTTCGTTCCACACCGCTTCCGCCGCATAGGCGGTGGTGAACATCCAGTCGCAGGTCGGCCGGCCGGCCCAGTAGGAGGCGAAGAACGGCTTCTTGAGCCAGACATTGGCCCAGTAGCCGTCATTGGGCTCCCTGATCACATTCAGGTTGAGCCCGGCCGCCCGGGCATGCTCCTGCCAGAGGAGAGCCGAGTCGGTCGCACCCGCGAACGCGGCATCCGCGACCGACAGGTCGAACTGGGTGTTCTCGGCCCCCGCCTTCTTGAGGAGGCTCTTGACCATGTCGGGGTCGTAGACGTGCTTGGGCTGCGGATCGATCGCGAACTTGACGGTCGGTGCGATCGGATTGTCGTTGCCGATGGCGCCGTGGCCGAGAAACACCTTCTGCACGATCTCGTCGCGATTGAGCGAGTATTTGATCGCATTGCGCACATCGGGATTGTCGAAGGGCGCCTTCTGGACGTTCATGACATAGACGTAGTGGCCGTAGCCCGTCGTCTCCGAGATCACGAGATCGGGGTTCTGCTTCAGAATGTCGAGCGTCTTCAGATCGCAGCGATCCATGTAGTGGACCTCGCCGGTATAGAGCGCGTTGGTGCGCGCCGTTACATCATTGATCGCCAGGCATTCGACACGGTCGAACCAGCCCCTGTCGGATTTGAAGTAGTTCGGGTTCTTGTTGAAGGTGGCGATGACGCCGGGCTCGAATTTCTCGAGCATATAGGGGCCGGTGCGGATGCCCGACTCCCAGTCGATGCCGCTCTCTTTCGCCGGCACGACCGGGAGGTCCGACATGATGTAGGGGAAGTCGGCGTTGCCGCCGTCGAGTTTGAACACCACCGTCTCGGCACCGTCGGCGACGACATTCTTGACCGAAGCCAAGAGCGATTTCGTCACCGATTTCGTGCCCTCGATGGTGTGATGCCTGACCGAGGCCACGACATCATCGGCGGTAACCGTCTTGCCATTGTGAAAGGTGGCGCCTTTCCTCAGTTTGAACACCCACTTCTTGGCGCCGTCTGACGGCTCAAAGCTTTCGGCGAGGTCGGGGACCACGTTGCCCTTGGAATCGATCTCGGTCAGGCTGTTCGACAAGGTTCCAAATAGCGCGGTGCCGGTGAACGAGTTGAGGGAGAGACCCGGGTCCAGTGTATCGGTGGCGGAGCCCTCGCCCATGCCAATCTTCAAGGTGCCGCCCTTTTTGGGCTCGGCGCGCACCGCCTGGACGAACATCGCATTGGCGGCCGTACCGGTAAGGCCGGCGGCGAGCGCCAGTTGAACAAAGTCACGACGCGAAACCCTGCCTTTCGCGGCAAGCTTGGCGGCCGACTGCAGCTTCAACTCGAATTCCGTCATTTCCTGGTTTCTCCTTCAGATCCAGATGGAGAACGGGCATATCCAAGAAAAGGAAACGAGGCGGCGCATCCCCTCACGAGATGAGCGGGTAACCTCTTCTGTTCGTTCTTGTTCTTGTTTGCTTACTCCGTCGCGGGCCAACGGTTTCGGCCCGCGGCAGATCATAGCGCGCCCGAGTGTGGCGGGCAAACAGCCGACGCTCGCGACGCGTGCTACATGCAAGGGAGGCGGCGATCTGCGAAAATGCGCGTGATTCAGTCCGCTCCTTGGCGACCGCGAAAGAAATTCTGATGTGTGCCCCTGCAGGACGTGAAATGTCCACGTAAGGTTACAGTTAGTTACATTGCGAAAGGCGCCCAGAGCTGGAAGACTGAGCGCAATCGCTGTCACTTTGCAGCTTGGGACAAAGCGCGGGCAGCACGCACTCGCGACAAGAACTTTGCCGACATAAAGATTTACCATTCCTAGCGAGGAGAAGCCCCGATGAACAAGCCATTGAGCCGTGCGTTGTTGTTTTCAGCCGCCTCCATCTTACCCTTGATAGCCATTGCACCGGCACTCGCCCAAGATGCGAGCCCCAAATACTCAGCAGATGTCCCTGACTGGATCACGACGCCGGATAGCGTCGAGACGCGCATCGGCACGCTGAAATTCCACAATGGCGCCCCCGACGATGCGACTGTCAAACTGGTTTACGACCAGCTCGATTTCTCGCGCGGCGTCCAGGCCTTTTTCGATGGCATTCCCGCCACTTCGGTCCGTGCTGCCTGCAACGGATTTGAGAAGGCCGGCATCAAGGCGAACGCCGGGTTCGGCATGGCAGAGGACCTGCTCGATGCGCGCTCACTTTTCTTAACTGCCAACACAACGACGGTCTACACCTTCGCCTGCCTAGACCTGAGGGACGGCCCGATAGTGTTGGAAGTGCCAGCTGGCGTGCTCGGCCCAGTGGACGACGCCTATTTCCGTTGGGTGACGGATGTCGGCTTGACCGGTCCCGACGCTGGCAAGGGAGGGAAATACCTGTTCGTGCCGCCTGGCTACGCTGGCGAACTTCCCACTGAAGGGTATTTCACCGCCAAACCACGCACCAACACGTTGCTCGTTTTCTTTCGGGCTTTCGTGAAGGACGGCGACATGGCTGGAACCGTGAAGCGCGTCAAGGACGTAGCGAACATATATCCGCTGTTTGCTTTGTCCGAAACTGGAGAGCTTCCGCGGGTGCCATTCACCAATGTCTCCGGTTTGAAGTTCAACACCATCAGCGCGAATACCATCCGCTTCTACGACGAGTTGAATGAAGTCGTTCAGCGCGAACCGGCCGATTTCGTCGAACCCGATAAGGTGGGACTCTTCGCGGCGATCGGCATCAAGAAGGGACAACCTTTCGCACCAGACGATCGGATGAAGGCGCTGCTGACGGATTCAGTGGCCGTGGCCAATGCGACGGCCCGAACCGTCCTCTTCGCGTCGCGGGGAGATTTTGCCAAGTTCTATCCTGACCGGCAGTGGTTTACTGCGTTTGTCCACGGGAGCTACAAGTTCGAGGACGGCGCCGAACGCGTGCTCGACGCGCAAACGATGTTCTTCTACTACGCGACCGGCATCACGCCTGCGATGGCAATGGCAAAAGTGGGCTTTGGCTCCGCATATGCCGTTGCGGTGCGCGACTCGAAGGGGAGCTATTTCGACGGCGGCAAGACCTACACCGTCACCCTTCCGGGGCCGGTTCCTGCGAAGAACTTCTGGTCTTTTGTCGTGTATGACAATCAGACCCGGTCGCTGCTGGAGACGGACCAGAAGCTTGCTGGCTTGGACAGCACAATGGCCGGGCTCAAGCCCGACGCTGACGGCTCGACAACGGTCTGGTTCGGTCCACAGGCGCCGGCTGGCCACGAAGGCAACTGGGTGCAGACTATGCCCGGCAAGGGCTGGAACACGCTGTTGCGTCTCTACGGTCCGCTTGAACCCTGGTTCGACAAGAGCTGGAAGCCCGGAGATATTGAGCTGGTCGAGTAGGAAAAGCCGTTCGTGCCCTCAGAAGGTTTTGCGACATGTACACCTCAACACACCAAGTCTCGCGCCGGCTTTTGGGGCAACTGCCTTTGTCGTTGAAGACGGGCGGAATCTCTTCGTTCTTAGCGAACTCGATTGGCGCGATTTTTGTCGCCGGACTCGTGCTGTGGGCATCCTCAACAGTCGCGCCAGCCCAAACCGTCAAAACCGGTATCATCAAGCTGGCCGACGCCAACATCGAATACGTCAGTCGAGGCGAAGGCGAAGCGATCGTGTTGCTACCGGGCGCAACACTGACAGTCGATTACCTGGATGGTCTGGCCGAGGCGCTCGCTAAGGCCGGCTACCGGGTAGTCGGCATCAATTTCCGGGGCTCGGGCAACAGTACCGGTTCCAGCACAGGTGTCACACTCCAGACGCTGGCGGACGACGTTGCTGGTGTTATGCAAGCCCTGAAGCTAGGGCAGGCCCATGTGGCTGGAAACGATTTCGGCAACCGCGTGGCCCGCATGTTGGCCGCGTCTCATCCTGAACTGGCGCGAAGCGTCATTCTGCTGGCGGCGGGCGGGAAGATACAACCCAAACCGGCGGCCGGCCACGCATTGGCGATTCTCCTCAACCAGGCTTCCAGCGATGCCGACGTTCTGGCGATCATGCCGTATTTTGTTTCCAATGCGAGAGATTCCGCGCGGATCTGGGCAATGTTCAAACCGTCTCGTGCTCCCGAAGCGGGGCCGGTCGAAAAACAGGCCGCCGAAGCTACGCCACTCGATGCGTGGTGGGCACCTCCGGGGCAGATCCGGTATTTGATCCTGCAAGGTGCGGAGGATCAAATCGCGCCTCCTGAAAACGGCAAATCGCTGCAAAAGGAGTTGGGCGACCGAGCGACACTGATCAACGTGCCCGCAGCAGCCCATCTCATGCCCCTAGAACAGCCCGAAACAGCCGCATCGCATATGATCGATTTCATCCAGCAGCTTGGCGGCAAGCCGTAACCCGCTCTGCCGGATTAGAGCGAGCATAGCCAAACTTCTGAACTAGACGAAAAAGGTACTGATCGACGCCGCGAAGCGTTCGTCAACGCGATCTATTTGCTGATCATGATGGCGATCATGCCGACCAGCGTGCTCGCAGCTTTCATCTTCACCGCGCACATGATGCTGCGCAATGCGATCGGGCATTGCGGCTACGAGATCTTTCCGGCGACAGCCGACGGCCGCCCGCCAATTGACTGGATCACCACGGGCACGCATCACGACCTGCACCATGCCCGGCCGCGCACCAACTTCGGACTGTATTTCACCTGGTGGGACAAGATCATGAGAACCGAAGATCCGACCTACTACGAAGCGTTCAGGCGGGCAGTAAGCCGGTTTGCACTGCGCGCCCGGCGTTCCGCGAACTGACGGGAGAGATGCGGCGGATACTCAGACCGGGTGGGCAACTTCTCTTCGTCGAGCACGGCCTGTCGCCGGAGGGCTCGGTACAACTCTGGCAGGACCGCCTGACGCCGGTCTGGAAGCACATCGCCGGCGGTTGCCATCGCAACCGCCCGATTTGGACGCTTGTTGAGACCGTCGGCTTCAGCATCTCGCGGATCGAAGAGGGCTACGCAAAGGGGCCTCGGCCGATGGTGTACATGTATGAAGGCCGCGCCGTGCCGTAGAAACCAAACCGGTGCAACTGGTCGACACGACAGCCGTAGGCGCTCCCGATCGCGCCGTTGTGTTCATCCGTGACGTGCTGGCCGGCGCTGCTTGGCTTCCGCAGACTAAATCGCAGACTACTTCGTCTTTTTAGTCTGCGATTTCCCGCTAAGTCCTTGAAATGATGGCGCGCCCGAAGAGATTCGAACTCCTGACCCCCAGATTCGTAGTCTGGTGCTCTATCCAGCTGAGCTACGGGCGCGCAACAGGCCATGCTTTGCATAGCCCCGCGATCCGATCGTGAACGACCGGCCGCGACGAGACGTGTTCCCTAGCGACTGAATTTCCGAAAAGCAAGCCGATCCGGCAAAAGTTTTGTCGCAGGCGCTCCGCTAGTGCAGATCAGGTGCGTCGCGATTCAGGTCAGGCTGAGCCAAAGATGGTGGATTCCGAGAACCGGAGCGTAGCGTAGTTTTACTACGTGAGCACTGGAAGCGCAGGACACCGCCATCTGCAGGCCGGCCTCACCTGAATCGCGACACACCTTAGGCCGGGCGGCGCAGGCTGCCGCGGGCCTGGTCGAACCGGACCGGCTGGTCGGGGATGGTGACGGCGAAGGTGGTGCGGCCGCCGATCGATTCGACCAGCTCGACAGTGCCGCCATGGGCGCGGATCAGCTCGTAGGCGATGGCCAGGCCAAGGCCAGTGCCGCCGCTGCGCGCCGAGCCGCGGAATGCCGCGAACAGGTTTTCGCGCGCCTTAGGGGGCAGGCCAGGCCCGGTGTCGGTGACGATGATGCGGCTGACGCTGCCCATGCGCTCGGCCGATACCGCCAGCCGGCGCACCACAGCGCCCTCGGTGTCCGCCGCCATCGCCTGCACGGCGTTGCGGCAAAGATTGGTGAGCACGCGGAACAGCTGGTCGGAATCGGCGTCGACCTCGAAGGCCAGCTCGACGGCATTGACGAACTCGATGCCTTCCTCGATGTCGAGCAGGCCGTGCACGTCCTCGACCAGTTGGCGCAGCCGCACGCGCCGGCGCGAGGGTGGCGGCTCCTGGGTGCGGCCATAGGCCAGCACGCCTTCGGAGTAGGACACGGCGCGGTCCAGTGCGCGCAGCAGTTTTGGCGCGAAGGCCTGCACGGTTGGATCTTTCACCTGCCGCAAGCGGTCCGACATCAGTTGCGCGGAGGCGAGGATGTTGCGCATGTCGTGATTGATCTTCGACACGGCGAGGCCGAGATCGGCGAGGTGCTTCTGCTCGGTCAGCATCTTCTGCAGCCGTTCCTGCATCTGCGACAGCTCGCGCTCGGCGACGCCGATCTCGTCGGCGCGGGCGGCCGGACGAATGATCCGCCCGGGGTCATCGGGTGCCTCGGAGAAGGACAGCATCGAGCGGGTCATCGTGCGGATCGGGCCGATCATGATCAGGTCGATCGCGGCATAGACGAGCATGGCGGTGAACAGCGAGATCAGCAGCGAGACGAAGGCGACGTTGCGCGAATAGATGAGCATGGCGTTGCGCAATGCGTAGTCAGGCATGATCAGCTCGAACTCCTTGTCGCTCTCGCCCACCGGCCCGAAAACGCGCAGCATGCGGTTGCCGCCGAAGAACAGCGTGTCGAGTGCGCCTCTCATGCCCTCGACCAGGCCGACACTGGCAATGTCGATATGCTCGTCGACCTGCGGCGGCATGTCGGACACCACCAGGAGCCTGGAGACGCCGCCGTCGCGCACGGCGATCGCCTTGGCGCCGATCGCCATCAGCACGTCGTTCTGGGCGGTGCGCGACAGCGAGTTGGGCTCGCCCTGCACCAGCACGACCGATACCGCGGCCGCCGTGCCCAGCCTCTCCTTCAGCCAGCTTAACCGGTAGCTGGCGATCCAGGGCAGGAAAATCAGGACTTCGGCCAAGAGCACGAAGACGATGGTGAGCAGGAGAAGCTTCGTCGACAACCCACGCGACAGCGGCACCGTACGGGCGGCGGTGGTCGCCGGTCCGGCCTTTTCGTCCGTAGCTAGGGCTTCACTCATGCAGCGTCTTCACAAACACTTGAACAGCCAAGATTAGGCGATTGCGGCTTTTTTGCCAATTTCATCCTTGGGCGAACAAATATGGCCGCCCGAAAGACCGCGACAACCCGGCCCGCCGCCCGGATTGACTTCCAAAAGCCTTCTTTCTATAAGCCCGCTCACGCTCGGGCCATTCGTCCCGGCGCGGTTTCGATCGCGCCTAAACCGGCCCGGCAAAGCTCCTGTTACACAGTGACAGAATCAAGAAGGGCCGCACCCCGCGGTATTAAAACAAATGAAGCGTACCTACCAACCGTCTAAACTCGTCCGCAAGCGCCGGCACGGTTTCCGTGCCCGCATGGCCACCAAGGGTGGTCGCGGCGTCGTCGCAGCTCGCCGCAACCGCGGCCGCAAGCGGCTCAGCGCCTGAACGGAAGACGAGATCGTTGCCCGCAACCGGCAAGCCAGTGGGGCCAAATCCCAAGCGGCTTCTGAAGCGCGCGGATTTTCTGGCCGTCCGCCGCGGTGAAAAGCGGCGCGGGCGGCTTTTTCTCGTTGAAGTTCTCGACCGCGGCGACGGTCTCGCGCCGCGCGTCGGCTACACCGTCACCAAGAAGGTCGGCAATGCGGTCGTCCGCAACCGCGTCAGGCGGCGGCTGAGGGAAGCCGTGCGCACGCATGCGGCCGATGACATGGCGCCCGGCAATGACTATGTCATCGTTGGACGTGAAGATGTGCTTGCCATCCCGTTCGGCCAGTTGAAGGCCGAACTCTCACGCCGACTGCGCGGAACACGATAGGCCAAGGGCTTCGATGGAAAACAATCGTAACTTCTTCATCACCATCGCGCTGTCGGTGCTGATCCTGACGCTTTGGCAGGTGTTCTACATGAACCCGCGCGTCGAAGCCCAGCGCGAGGCGGCCCGCATCGAAGAGCAGCGGGCGGCCGAGCAGAAGAAGGCGGCTGAAGCGGCCAATCCCGGCGCCGCCACTACGCCGACTCCGGCTCCGGGCGCCATCCCCAACACGCCCGGCGGCGAAGCCGTGACCCCGGCCGGCCGCGAGCAGGCGCTGGCGGCGACCAGCCGCGTCAAGATCGACACGCCGAGCCTCGAGGGCTCGATCAACCTCACCGGCGCGCGCCTCGACGACCTCAAGCTCAAGCACTACACCGAAACGGTCGACAAGAATTCGCCCGAGATTGAGCTGCTCAATCCGGCGGCGCTGCCCAATGGCTACTTCGCCGAGATCGGTTTCGTCGGCAACGACAAGACCGGCGCGGTGCCGGGCGCGGACACGGTGTGGAAGGTCGACGGCAACGCGACGCTGACGCCGGCGACCCCGGTCACGCTGACCTATTCGAACGCCAACGGCCTGACCTTCAAGCGCACCTTCTCGGTCGACAACGACTACATGTTCACCGTTTCCGATACGGTGCAGAATTCCGGCGCCGCCGCCGTGTCGCTGTTCAACTATGGCCGTGTCACCCGCTTCGACAAGCCGGCCGTCGCCAGCATCTATGTGCTGCATGAGGGCCTGATCGGCTTCACCGGTACCGAAGGCCTGCAGGAGCACAAATACGCGTCGATCGAGAAGGACAAGGAATACAAACCGGGCAAATCGACCGACGGCTGGCTTGGCATCACCGACAAATACTGGGCAGTCACTCTGGTGCCGACCGAGAAGCAGCCGTTCCAGCCCAACTTCTCCTATTTCGAATTCAATGCCGGGCCGCACAGCCACAGCTACCAGGCCGATTTCCTGTCCGATGCGATCACGGTTGCGGCCGGGCAGTCGACGACCGTGGAGTCGGAAATCTTCGCCGGCGCCAAGGAAGTCGGCAAGATCAATGCCTATGCCGAAGGCCGCAACATCAAGCGGTTCGACCTCTTGATCGACTGGGGCTGGTTCCACTTCATCACCAAGCCGATGTTCTGGCTGATCGACACGCTCTACAAATTCTTCGGCAATTTCGGCCTGGCCATCCTCGCCACCACCGTCATCGTCAAGGCCATCTTCTTCCCGCTCGCCAACAAGTCCTACGCGTCGATGGCGAACATGAAGAAGGTGCAGCCGAAGATGCTCGAGATCCGCGAGAAATACGCCGACGACAAGATGAAGCAGCAGCAGGCGATGATGGAGCTCTACAAGACGGAGAAGATCAATCCGATCGCCGGCTGCTGGCCGGTGGCACTGCAGATCCCGGTGTTCTTCGCGCTCTATAAGGTGCTCTACATCACCATCGAGATGCGGCACGCACCGTTCTTCGGCTGGATCCAGGATCTGGCCGCACCCGATCCGACATCGCTGTTCAACCTGTTCGGTCTCATCCCGATCACGCTGCCGCATATGTTGATGATCGGCGTTTGGCCGCTGGTCATGGGCGTCACCATGTTCCTGCAGATGCGCATGAACCCGACGCCGCCGGACCCAACCCAGGCCGCGATCTTCACCTGGATGCCGGTGATCTTCACCTTCATGATGGCGGGCTTCCCCGCCGGCCTGGTCATCTACTGGGCCTGGAACAACCTGCTGTCGATCCTGCAGCAAGGCGTGATCATGAAGCGCCAGGGCGCCAAGATCGAGCTGTGGGACAATCTGGTGGCGTTGTTCCGCAAGAAACCCTCGCCCGCGGAATAGCGGGCGCCTCGACCCCAGAACGTTCTCAAAAACCCCGGTTCGTCCGGGGTTTTTGTTGCCGGGATCACATTTTGTACCCGGCGAAACTTCGGCGCGCCGCGCGCCGTAGCTGTTGTGTTGCGACCTCGCAGCGCGCGGCGGCACGCCGTCTTGAGGGAAGCGGCCACGGGTTTTGCCGATCGTCATGTTTCTTAGTCGCGGCAAGACACCACGCCACGGTGACGGCTTCCGGCGCAGAGGCACCGGTGTTTGGGAGGCCGTCCCGGCGACCGGGGTCCTGTCGTCCTTCACGGGGCCCCGGTTTATATCGCCCCAAATCACGCTATTTTGGACCTGCCCGAGATGAAACGGAGCCAGGCCATGAGCGGACCCAACCCAAACATCAAGCATCCGATCCCGATGCATATGCGTGTCGGTTTCCTGAAAGGGCTGGTCAACGCGCCGAACATCGAAATCGGCGACTTCACCTATTATGACGACCCGGACGGGCCCGACAAATTCGCCGAGCGGTGCGTGCTGCACCACTACCCGTTCATCGGCGACAAGCTGATCATCGGCAAGTTCTGCGCCATCGCCGAGGGCGCGCGCTTCATCATGAACGGCGCCAACCACGCCATGTCCGGCTTCTCGACCTATCCGTTCAACATCTTCGGCCATGGCTGGGAAGAAGGTTTCGACCCGAAGACCTGGTCGAAGGAAATACGCGGCGACACGGTGCTCGGCAATGATGTATGGATCGGCATGGACGCGGTGATAATGCCCGGCGTGACGATCGGCCACGGCGCCATCGTCGCGGCAAAATCGGTTGTCACGCACGACGTGCCGCCCTATGCGATCATTGCCGGAAATGCGGCCAAGGTGGTGAAAATGCGCTTCGACGACAAGACGGTCCGGCGGCTGCTGATGGCGGCATGGTGGAACTGGCCGGTGGACAAGATCAGCCGCAACCTCAACGCCATCAGGGGCGCCGACATTGCCCGGCTGGAGGCAGCCGTTTGAACGCCCTGGACAAGACCGTGATCGCGCCCGAACTGTTCACGCAGGCGTGGATCTTCATCCGCGGCGTGCCGGCGATGAAATTCCTGCCGCCGGAAGGGCCGCCGGAGATCGCCTTCGCCGGCCGCTCGAATGTCGGCAAGTCGTCGCTGATCAACGCGCTGGTCAACCAGAAGGGCCTGGCGCGCACCTCCAACACGCCGGGGCGGACGCAGGAGCTCAACTATTTCGTGCCGGGCGGGTTTTCCGGCGAAGGCACCGACCTGCCGCCGATGGCGCTGGTCGACATGCCGGGCTACGGCTATGCGAGCGCGCCGAAGGAAAAGGTCGACGACTGGACGAAGCTGGTCTTCGACTATCTCAAGGGCCGCGTCACGCTCAAGCGCGTCTACGTGCTGATTGACGCCCGCCATGGCATCAAGGCCAAGGACGACGAAGTACTGTCGTTGCTCGACAAGGCGGCGGTGTCCTACCAGATCGTGCTGACCAAGACCGACAAGATCAAGGCGGCCGGCGTGCCGCGACTGATCGAGGAGACGCTGGCGAAGATCAAGAAACGACCGGCGGCGTTTCCGTTCGTTCTGGCGACTTCGTCGGAAAAGAGCGAGGGCCTCGAGGAATTGCGCGCGGCGATCGTGCTCGCCGCCAACGGCGGCTAGCGCTTCGCCTCCAGCGCGATCAGCTGGTGGCTTTCCTCTTCGGCAAGCCTTTCGGTGCCGTAGGCCTTCAGGAACATGGCGACGCCCGACCTGACGACATGGTCGATTTCCTCCTGGCTCGGGGCCTTGGTGCGGTATGAGAATATGCACTGGCGGAAAAACCCGGCCAGGCAGAGTTCGGTGAATTGATAGGCGGCAAGATCGACATCGTCGACCTTGAGCAGGCCACGTTCGATCGCGGCATTGAGAAAAGCCACCATCCTGTCATGGCCGCGTTTTGGGCCGCGTTCGTAAAACCGCGCGCCCATGTCGGGTATCCTGTCCGCCGCGCCGATCACCGTGCGCTGCGCCTGGATGACCTTGGCCGAGGTGATCTTGAGCGACAGCACCTTGCCGAACTTCACCAGCGTCTGGCGAAGGTCGTCGGCGCGGTCGAGCATTTCGTACATGTTCTTGAAGATCGTGCCGCGCTCTTCCTCGATCAGCGCCTCGAACAGTTCTTCCTTGTTGGCGAAATAGACATAGATCGTGCCCTTGGAGACGCCCGCCTCGCGGGTGATGTCGTTCATCGATGCGGCTTCGAAGCCCTTGTCGATGAAGACACGGCGAGCGCCATCGATGATCTGGCTGCGTTTGACCGGATCCTGCCCGGCCGCCGGGCGGCCACGACGCAGGCTGTCCAGCACATCGCACTGGTCCTTGCCGGTGTCGGATAGTGTTTCGGCCATAAAAGTCACACCTCGCAAAATAATTCGAACCGAACGGTTCGATTGCCCCTTGATATGGGCCCGTTTTGGCGCTAAGTCAACGCCCATATCGAACCGAACGGTTCAGTCTAACAGGTTTCCCTTATATAGTACCGATAGAGAGATATCATGTCCTCGAACGCGCCTGTCACTGCCGAAGTCCGTCCATTCCCCAATGCGAAGGTCGCGCCGTCGACCGAAGCGCCGGAAGTGCCCTTGCAGCCCGTCACCGACGCACCGGCCGAGGCGCCGGCGAAGAAGAAGCGCTCGGTGCGCTCCCTGCTTTTGCCCATCATCGGGCTCGGATTGCTCGGCGCCGGCGCCTGGTACGGCTACGACTACTGGACCGACGGCCGCTTCATGATCTCAACCGACGACGCCTATGTCCAGGCTGACATGGCGTTCGTCTCGCCGAAGATCTCCGGCTATGTCGACCAGATCAAGGTGACCGAGAACCAACAGGTCAAGGCCGGCGACCCGCTGCTGACCGTCGATGACGGCGATTACAAGATTGCCGTCGCCCAGGCCGAGGCGCAGATCGCCACGCTGAGCAAGACGCTCGACCGCATAGACGCGCAGACCAAGGCCGCACAGGCCTCGCTGCAGCAGGCTGAGGCGCAGAAGACCGCCGACCAGGCCGCGGCCGACAATGCGGCCCGTGCCCAGCAGCGCGCGGCGCAACTCGTGAAGACCCATGTCGGCACGCAGGCGCAGCTTGACGACGCCCAGACCGCCCTCGACCAGGCCAAGGCCGCACTCGTCGGCGCCGACGCCCAGATCGCGGCGGCGGCGGCCAATATCGGCGTGCTCGAAGCGCAGCGCGCGGAGCAGGCAAGCACGCTGGCCTCGCTGCAGCTCAGCCACGACAAGGCCGCGCGCGATCTTTCCTTCACCGTGCTGCGCGCTCCCTATGACGGCGTGGTCGGCAACCGCTCCGTCGAGCAGGGCGACCTGGTCAGCCCCGGACAGAAGCTCGCTGTCATCGTGCCGATGGACAAGCTCTACATCGTCGCCAATTTCAAGGAGACGCAGCTTGCCCGGCTGGTGCCCGGCGAAAAGGTCCGGATTTCGGTCGATGCGACCGACGGCCAGGATTTCGAAGGCACGGTCTCGTCGCTGGCGCCGGCGTCGGGTGCCGTGTTCTCGCTGCTGCCGCCGGAAAACGCCACCGGCAACTTCACCAAGGTCGTGCAGCGTATCCCGGTGCGCATCGACGTGCCGGCTGACGTCCTGAAGACCGGCAGGCTGCGCGCCGGCCTGAGCGTCGTCGTCGCCGTCGACAGCCGCACCGCGCCGGCCGCCACGAAGTAAACCAAACCCGGGAGCAGTGTCATGGCGACCGCAACCCTGACCGCAGGATCGGTGCCGGCTGCGCCGGCAGTGCCGTCCGACCATATGCCGGTTCGCCGCGTCATCGCCTTCCTGGCGATGGTGTTCGGCATGTTCATGGCAATCCTGGACATCCAAATCGTCTCGGCTTCGCTGTCCGAGATCCAGGCGGGCCTCAGCGCCAGCTCCGACGAGATCCCGTGGGTGCAGACCGCCTATCTGATCGCCGAGGTGGTGATGATCCCGCTGTCCGGCTTCCTCAGCCGGATGCTGTCGACGCGCGTGCTGTTCACGGTTTCGGCGGCCGGCTTCACCGCCGCCAGCGCGCTGGCGGCGACGGCCACCAACATCGACCAGATGATCGTCTACCGCGCCATCCAGGGTTTCATCGGCGGCGGCATGATTCCCAGCGTCTTCGCGGCTGCCTTCACCATCTTCCCACCCTCGCGCCGCGCCTTCGTCTCGCCGATGATCGGCCTGGTGGCGACGCTGGCGCCGACCATCGGCCCGACCGTCGGCGGCTATATCAGCCACGCCATGTCCTGGCACTGGCTGTTCCTGGTCAATGTCGTGCCCGGCATCATGGTGACGGCAGCGGCCTGGACGCTGATCGACTTCGATAAGCCCAATCTCAAGCTGTTCAGCAAGTTCGACTGGTGGGGCCTTGCCGGCATGGCCGCCTTCCTCGGCTGCATGGAATATGTGCTGGAGGAAGGCCCGAGCAACGACTGGCTGCAGGACCAGGCGGTGTTCATCTGCGCCATTGTCATGACCGTCGGTGCGGTGCTGTTCTTCTGGCGTGTCTTCACCGCCGAGGAGCCGATCGTCGACCTCAGGGCCTTCAGCAATGTCAACTTCGCCTTCGGTTCGCTGTTCTCCTTCGTCATCGGCATCGGCCTCTACGGCCTGACCTACCTGTACCCTGTCTATCTCGGGCGCATCCGCGGCTACGATTCGATGATGATCGGCGAGGCGCTGTTCGTCAGCGGCCTGGCGATGTTCTTCACCGCGCCCATCTCCGGCATCCTGTCGCGCAAGATGGACCTCAGGCTGATGATGATGATCGGCTTCTTCGGCTTTGCCACCGGCACATGGTGGATGACGCATCTGACCGCCGACTGGGATTTCTGGGAACTGCTGATCCCGCAGATCCTGCGCGGCTGCTCGATGATGCTGTGCATGGTGCCGATCAACAACATCGCGCTGGGCACCTTGCCGCCCGAGCGGCTGAAAAATGCGTCGGGCCTGTTCAACCTGACCCGCAATCTCGGCGGTGCCGTCGGCCTCGCCGTCATCAACACCGTGCTGATCGACCGCAACGCCTTCCACTATGCGAGGCTTGCCGAGCACGTGCAGTGGGGCAGTGCCGAGGCGCAGCAGAAGCTGCAGAACATGACGCTCAACTTCGAGCAGACCGCCGGGCTCGATGCCTCCAAGGCGGCGATCTACAAACTGTCGGGCATGGTCCAGCAGCAGGCGGCACTGCTGTCCTTCATGGACGTGTTCTTCATGCTGACGGTGCTGTTCGCGACACTGGGGCTGTTCGTCCTGTTCATCCGCAAGCCGGCCGAACAGGGCGGCGGTAGTGGTGGCGGTCACTGATTTTCAAACGTGCGCAGCGGGTTTTCGGGGATGCTCCTCCAGTCCTGGCCCGAAGCTCCGATCCCGCAAAAAACTCCGGGCCGCAAGCCCGGAGTTTTTTGCCGCAGTTGGAATTGTCAGGCGGCGGCCGGCTTGAAGCTTAGCGCCACGCCGTTGATACAGTGGCGCAGGCCGGTCGGCGGCGGGCCATCGTCGAAGACATGGCCGAGATGACCGCCGCAGCGGCGGCAGTGGACCTCGGTGCGGGTCATGCCGAGCGAGCGGTCCACGGTCTTGCCGACGGCATTGGGGATCTCCTGCCAGAAGCTCGGCCAGCCGGTGCCGGAATCGAACTTGGTCTCGGACGAATAGAGCGGCAGGTCGCAGCCGGCGCAGGCGAAAACGCCCTTGCGGTGCTCGTTGAGCAGCGGGCTGGTGCCGGGATATTCGGTGCCTTCCTTGCGCAGCACGTTGTAGGCCGCGTCGGAGAGGATGGCGTGCCACTCGGCGTCGGTCTTGGTGACCTCGAAGGTCTGGGCCGCCAGCGCATCCTGGGAGCCACCCATGCGCAGCATTGCCGCCGCGCCGGCCACCAGTGCCACGGCAGCGGCGCCGCTCCAGAGAAAGTCGCGACGGGTCATGCCATTCCTCCTGAAATCAATTTGCCAGATTAGACCGCCAGCCGGAAATCAAAAGCCGGTGACGGTCCTGAAAACGAACACTCCGCACCGGCTCCATACCTGGAGCAACGCTGCGGAGCGGACGCTTGCCGATCGCGCGGGTCATTGACCCGCGCAATCGGCAGGGTGCTTCGAGCCTGTTGAGCATGATCT
Source organism: Mesorhizobium monacense (assembly GCF_056781675.1). Classification (NCBI taxonomy): domain Bacteria; kingdom Pseudomonadati; phylum Pseudomonadota; class Alphaproteobacteria; order Hyphomicrobiales; family Phyllobacteriaceae; genus Mesorhizobium; species Mesorhizobium monacense. Next base: position 5,738,884 of record NZ_CM165567.1, read on the forward strand.
TTTCCGAAAACCGGTTCCCACTTTTCGGGATCATGCTCTAGCTGCCAGTTCGCCGGCAGCGGGCCCTTTGTTACATCTTCGGCAACAGAACCTTGTCGATGACGTGGATGACGCCGTTCGACTGCTCGACATCGGCGATCGTCACATTGGCGACATTGCCGTTCTCGTCGGTGACGGTGACTTTGCCGCCATCGGCCTTGAGCGTCAGCTCGCAACCGCCGGCGGTCTTGGCCTTGTGCGCGCCGCCATCATCGTTGACCATCTTGGTCACGTCAGCCGCCAGCGCCTTAGCACCGATGACATGGCAGGTCAGGATCTTGGTCAGCTTGTCCTTGTTCTCGGGCTTGAGCAGCGTTTCGACGGTGCCGGCCGGAAGCGCGGCGAAGGCCTCGTTGGTCGGCGCGAACACGGTGAAGGGACCGGCGCTTTGCAGCGTGTCGACCAAGCCGGCTGCCTTGACGGCGGCAACCAGCGTGGTGTGGTCCTTCGAATTGACCGCGTTCTCGATGATGTTCTTCTTGGCATACATCGGGGCGCCCCCGACCATCGGATTGGCGGCAAAGGCAGCGGCACCGAGCGCTGAAACGGCGAGCGTGCTGGCAAGCAAAAGGGTGGCGAGTTTACGCATGATTTCTGACTCCTCTTGAGATCGTTTCCCGTTTTTGGGAACGCAAGGATATACGGAGTAGAAATGCATGAGTTTCGGCGATCGGCGAAAAAAGTTTTATTTCGAACGCGCGGCGATCGGAATTTCTTCTATCGACCCTTTGCCATCTTAAATGCTTTCGGGATCGCTCCGACGCCGGAGATAGATTAACAATCTGCTTGCGCCGGCAAATCAGGACTTCGGAAGGAATCAGATGCCCTTGAGATCGCCGGCGGCGACGACCGGTCCGGTCGGCTGGCCGGTCGGCGAGCCACCTGTCGGCTCGACGCTGACGGCGAGCACGGCGCCTTGCGCGAGCTTCTGCTGGACGGCCGGCGTAACGGCTAGGTGCGTGGTCTGGCCGACCGGGATGACGCCCATCGAGACCGGAGCATTCTTGCCCTCGATCATCCACAGCTCGAAGTCCTTGCCGGCGGCACGCTCGCCGGAAACCAGCGACAGGCCGACATCGCGGCGGGCGGCGTCATAGACGACGAGATATTTGACGTCGCTGCCGTCGGCCGCCAGCGAGGCGACAAGCCGCTCCTGCGGCGCAACGACCGGCGGGTTGAGGTAGGGCACGGCGACGTAGATGGCGAGCGCGGCAACGGCCGCCGCGGCTAGGCCACGCCAGAAGCCAAGGCTCGACCAGAGGCCGGCGCGAGGCTGTGTCGCCGTCGACGAGGAGGCGAACAGCCGGCGGTCGACAGCCGGCTTGACCGAGGCCGGAGGCTCTATCTCGGGATAGGCGGCGGCCATCGGCGAAAAATGCACTTCCCAGTTGTCGACCAGGCGGGCGAAACCGGTTTCGGTGTCGATGCGGCGGGCCGCGATCTGGCGCTCGTCCGTGGCGAGCACGCCAAGAACGTATTCGGCGGCGAACAGGTCGTCGCCTCCACGTTCCGGTCCGTTGTCCTCTGCCAGCGTCATCTTTCCAGACATTCTCTAAGTTTGAGCAGGCTGCGCCGCAGCCAGGTCCGCATCGTGTTCAGCGGCACGCGATGGCGTTCCGCAAGTTCGGCATAGCTTTCGCCGTTGAGATAGGCGCCCCGGACGGCCGCCGCCCGGTCCTTTTCCAGTTCATCGAGACAATGGTAGATGCGTTCGGACTCGCCGCCCGCCACAACCATGGCCTCCGGTCCCGGCGCCGGATCGGCCACGTCGAGCGCGGCATCGATATGGGCGGCAGGCACGCGCCGCGCCCTGATGCGATCGATCGCATGATTGCGCGCAATGGCCACCAGCCAAGAAATCGGGCTCAGATCAGAGACAGCGAAACGGTCCGCCTTGGTCCATATCTTGACGAAGACTTCCTGAAGCGCTTCTTCCGCGTCTCCCCGGTCGTTCAATACACGAAGACAGACGCCGAAAAGTTTCGCGCTTGTCTGCCTGTAGAGCAGATCGAACGCGGCCCGGTCCTTCATCGAAGTCCGGACGATCAGCTTGCTGATGTCCTGCGGCGCCATGCCCGCAAACTAGGCGATTGCGTTATATTTGCAATCGCGGAAACGATGTTGTTCACCACCCCAGCGCTCCTGTTCGCCGCCGACAAATCATCCGCCGTTGCCAAGGAAATCGCCTGCCGCTAGCCTCCAGCCAGGCGGGAGAAGGCGGCGATGTCGGTTGAACGGGTGTTGTGGGAGCAGGATGCAACCGGCCTGGCCGGGCTGGTACAGCAAGGAGAGGTCTCGCCGCAGGAGCTTGTCGATGCGGCGATCGCCCGGGCCGAGGCGACCCGCCCCGATATCAACGCCATCGCCGAGCCGCTCTACGACGCGGCGCGATCGCGCGCCAAAACCGTCGACCGCAAGCTGCCGCTTGCCGGCGTACCCTTTGCGATCAAGGACCTCGGCATCGCCATCAAAGGCGTGCCGACCCATGGCGGCAGCCGCATTCCGGCTTTCACCGCCGACTTCAGTTCGGTGATGACCGAGCGCTACCTTGCCGCCGGCCTCATTCCGATCGCCACCAGCACTTCGCCCGAGCACGGGCTGAGGCTGATGACCGAGTCGGCCGCTTTCGGCATCACCCGCAATCCGTGGAATACGGGCCATACGACCGGCGGCTCGTCCGGCGGTGCCGCCGCGCTGGTGGCGGCCGGCGTGGTGCCAGCGGCGCACGCCTCGGACGGCGGCGGCTCGATCCGCGTGCCGTCGGCCTGCAGCGGGCTGGTCGGGCTGAAAACCTCGCGCGGCCGCGTGCCGCTGACGCCACTGGTCAGCGAGAGCTGGTACGGCATGGTCGTCGATCATGCCGTCAGCCGCTCGGTCCGCGATTCGGCGCTGCTGCTCGACCTGACCCACGGCGCCGATCCGCTGTCGCCTTATGCCGCGCAGGCGCCGAAAGGCCCTTTCGCCGCCGCCGCCGCGCGCGACCCCGGCAAGCTCAAGCTCGCCGTCTACCGGAAATCGCCGCTCGGCCTGCCGATTTCGGCCGAGACGTTGACGGCACTGGACACTGCGGTGGCATTGGCGCGCGAGGGTGGCCATACGGTGGAAGAAATCGACCTACCCTATATCGGTCGCGACTTCATGGCTGATTTCTGCAAGACGGTGACTTCAGCCGTGGCCGGCACGATGCGTGCCGAGGCCTTGCGCGTCGGCCGCCCGGTTGCCGGCGACATCGAGCGTGCCACGCGCGTGCTCAGCCGCTTCGGCGAGATCATTCCCGCTGGCGAGATCTATGAGATCCTGCAGCGGCTGCATGCCACATCGCGTCACCTGATCGGCGAGACCGCGCAGTACGACGCCGTGCTGATGCCGATCATTGCGCACCCGCCGCTCGCCTGCGGCGCCATGGACCCGAAGGGCGCCGATGAGTTCATCGAGAGCATGCTGGACAAGATGCACCTCACCCGGCTCTTGAAGATGAAATCGCTGTTCGGGCAATTGATGGACAAGAGCCTTTGGTTCACCCACTGGCCGGCGATCCAGAATGTCAGCGGCCAGCCTTCGATCGCACTGCCCGTCCATGTCACCGCGGCCGGCCTGCCGCTTGGCATCCAGGCCGCCGGACGCCCCGGCGACGAGGAGACGCTTTTGTCTTTGGCCGCGCAGATGGAGAAGATATCCGGCTGGCAGAAGCGGCGGGCACCGCTCAAGGCGCCGGCATAGGAACCCGCAGCAGGCGATTTCGAGATTGTGACAGCAAAGCCGTTTGCGGCCTGCGCCAATTCCCGCTAAGACGCCGCCGTTCATACCAAGCTGGGATCCATATCGATGACGGACATCGCCGCCACCGCCGAAATGCAGGCCGCGCTGCTCTCCAGGGCGCTGCCCTACATGCAGCGCTACGAAAACAAGACGGTGGTGGTGAAATATGGCGGCCACGCCATGGGTGACCACGAGCTCGGCAAGGCCTTCGCCCGCGACATCGCGCTGTTGAAACAATCCGGCGTCAATCCGATCGTCGTGCATGGCGGCGGGCCGCAGATCGGCGCCATGCTCAACAAGATGGGCATCGAATCGAAGTTCGAGGGCGGCTTGCGCGTCACCGACCAGAAGACGGTCGAAATCGTCGAGATGGTGCTGGCCGGCTCGATCAACAAGGAGATCGTGGCGCTGATCAATGCCGAGGGCGAGTGGGCGATCGGCCTGTGCGGCAAGGACGGCAACATGGTGTTCGCCGAAAAGGCGCGCAAGACGATGATCGACCCGGACTCCAACATCGAGCGGGTGCTGGATCTCGGCTTCGTCGGCGAACCGGTGGAGGTCGACCGCACGTTGCTCGATCTCCTGGCGCGCTCCGAAATGATCCCGGTGCTGGCGCCGGTGGCTCCCGGCCGCGATGGCCATACCTACAACATCAATGCCGACACATTCGCCGGCGCCATCGCAGGCGCCTGCCAGGCCTCGCGCCTCTTGTTCCTCACCGACGTGCCCGGCGTGCTCGACAAGAACAAGAAGCTGATCGACGAGTTGACGGTGGCCGAGGCCAAGGCGCTGATCAGGGACGGTACGGTGTCGGGCGGCATGATCCCAAAGGTCGAGACCTGCATCGAGGCGATCGAGCGCGGTGTCGAAGGCGTCGTCATCCTCAATGGCAAGACGCCGCATTCGGTGCTGCTGGAACTGTTCACCGAGCACGGCGCCGGAACGCTGATCGTGCCGTAACGGCTTGTCAGCCGGCTAATCTTTTCCCAGCCGGAGCTTCGAGATTGTCGATGACGGGAATGGCGGCTTTCGCGCCAGGCGTTGGACGATCATCGATTCCTCTTCGGCATCCTGCGGCGCGCCCCAGAATTCGGCCAGCGTCGGACCGTCCTTCAGGCGGCGGTCGCGGACGAGAAACCCCCAGACCTCGCGGAACCAGACGCGGCGGCCCATCTGCGTGTACCAGCGCATCGAATGGCGCTGCTCGGGATCCTTGTGGAACAGGATGCGCGCCAGCGCCTTCGGCCGCGACTGTACCGCCAGCTCGATCAGCTTGACGCCGAAGAACAGCATCCAGGGTTTGAGCCGGGTCATCTGCAGAACCTGGTGCTTGTAGTCCCACAGGCGGGCGTCCAGCTGGATCACCTTGCGGTCCCTGGCGATGCGGAAGAACGGTGTCCAGCGATGCGGCGTGACATAGAGCGCCTGGATCTGGTCGGGGTCATAGGCGATCAGCTGGCGGAAGCCGCGCCAGAGGTCGCGAAAGCCTTCGTCCTCGAAGCCGGCGACCCAGGTCGCCATCGACAGGATGCCATGCAGGCGCAGCAACCGGATCGCCTCGCGGTCGGATGAAGTGCTGCCGCCCTTGCGGATCAATTGAAGCGTCTGCTCGTCGGTGTTTTCCATGCCGAGCAGCCAGCGGATGACGCCTGCCTTGCGGTAGAGGTGCAGGATGTCGGCGTCGCGCACGATGTCGTCGGCGCGGGTGGAGCCGACGATCAGCACCGGCACGTTCTCGGCGATCATCGCGTCGAGGAAGATGCGCCATGCCTTCTTCGAGACGGTCGGGTTCTCGTCGGCGAGGTTGATCAGTTCGACACCGTGCTCGCGGTGCAGCCAGGCGATCTCTTGCGCAAATTTCTTGGGATCGCGATGCCGCCAGCGGGTCCAGAAACCGCGTTGGCCGCAATAGTTGCACAGATGCGGGCATCCTCTGGAAAACTGCATGACCACGGCGCGCTTGCCGCCCCAATAGCTGTAGCGGCCGTGGTCGATCAGTTCCCAGCCGATGCGGTAATCGTCGAGATTGGTGATCGTCTTCGCCGGCTGGGTGGCGAAGGGGCGGCGCAAATCGTCGCGAAAGGCAATGCCGGGCACATCGGACAGCGGCTGGCGCCCCTGCAGCGCCTCGATGAGTGCCGCAATGGTGGCCTCGCCCTCGCCGCGCACGATGAAGTCGAAGACATCCGTTTCCGCGAGAATGTCACGCCAGTGATAGGTCGGAAACACGCCGCCATAGATGACGATCGTCGCCGGGGCGTGAGCCTTGAGCATCTGCGCGATGCGCAAGGCCGTCGGATGCGCCGAGGTCGAGCCGGAATGGCCGATGAGGACGCAGTCTGGTTGCCCGCTCAGAGCGTCGCGGACGAGCACCGCAAGCGGCATCGGCCCGAACTCGGCATCGACGAGCCGCACCCGATGGCCGGCATCGAGCAGCGGACCGCCCAGCGCCAAGAGCCCGAGCGGCGGCAGATGGTCGTCAGGCACGCGGCTGCCGATGGCGGTGTGTGGCGGATTGATCAGGACGATGTTCATGGCGGACCCCTTGTGGTGACGGTCCGCAGGTTCCTAGCCGCCGATCTCGATCCGGACTTGGCGTCGTTGCGCAGTTTGTGTGCAGCTTTTCCGCAGAATTGGCGGGCAGGCTGTCTCGAGCATGATCCTGAAAAGTGGGAACTGGTTTTCAGAAAAGATCATGCCAAAAAAAGGATAGAGCCCCATCCCGATTCATCGGAATGGAACAGGCTCTAGCGTCGAAGGTGGGCGAGCGGCACATGGCCCGGGCCCTTGATGTTCTGCAGCACGAGTTGGGTGTGGACGTCGCGCACGCCATCAAGCCGCATCAGCCGGTGCATGACGAAGTGATTGAGCTCGTCGACCGACGGCACCATGACATGCAGCAGGAAGTCGTGGTCGCCGGTCATCGTCCAGCAGGCGGACACCTCGTCCATGCGCTGAACTGCTGCGATGAAGCTTTCCGGCGAGCCGTCGCTGTGGCTGACCAGCCGCACCTGGATGAACACCTCGACCGTCAGGCCGACGGCGCGACGGCTGATGGCGGCGGCAAAGCCCTTGATGACGCCTGTGTCCTGCAGGGCCTCGAAGCGGCGCGCACAAGGCGTTGTCGACAGGCCGATCTCCTGGGCGAGTTCCGACACCGGCTTGCGGCCGTCGCGCTGCAGGATGTCGAGCATCCTGATTTCGAACTCGTCAAACTGAGGCATTTTCACTCTCCAACAGCTTTCCGATAGTGCCTTTTACCTCAAATGCTACATTTAGGCCACCATCAAAGCGGATATGCCTCGCCGTCTCGGGCTAGAATTGCTTCACGATTGGCCATGAATTCATGAGGAGAACAGCCATGACGATGAGCGTTGCCGACTATGCAAGGGAATGTGCGGCGCAGGGCCTGCGCGGCGATTATTCGGTCTGCCGCGCCGATTTCACCGTGGCGCAAGGCTATGACTACAAAGCCGACGAACAGGCGGTGTGGCGCACGCTGTGCGACCGCCAGACGAAGCTGACACGCAAGCTCGCCCATCGCTCCTATCTCGACGGCGTCGCGGCACTTGGGCTTCTCGACAGGATCCCGGATTTCGGTGCGGTCAGCGAAAAGCTGCGCAAGCTCACCGGCTGGGAAATCGTCGCCGTGCCGGGGCTGATCCCCGCCGCGCCGTTCTTCGACCATCTCGCCAACCGCCGCTTCCCGGTCACCAACTGGCTGAGGACGCGGCAGGAGCTCGACTATATCGTCGAGCCGGACATGTTCCATGACTTCTTCGGCCACGTGCCGATCCTGACGCAGCCGGTCTTCGCCGATTTCATGCAGATGTACGGCCAGAAGGCCGAAGACGTGATCGCGCTCGGCGGCGACGAGATGATCACCCGCCTGTACTGGTACACCGCCGAATACGGGCTGATGCAGGAAGCCGGCCAACCGCTGAAGGCCTTTGGCGCCGGGCTGATGTCATCCTTCACCGAGTTGCAGTTCGCCGTCGAGAGCAAGGACGCGCATCATGTGCCCTTCGACCTCGAAACGGTGATGCGCACCGGCTACGAGATCGACAAGTTCCAACGCGCCTATTTCGTGTTGCCGTCCTTCGATGTCCTGCGCGATGCCTTCCAGACCGCCGACATGGCCGGCATCGTCGGACGCAACAAGGGCAAGCCGGCGCTCGACCCGGCAGCGGTCTAAGGCAATTCCAGGAAAAGTGCGCAGCGGTTTTCCTGGAACTGCGTAAACAAATGGCTCAGCCGGCCTCGGCCTTCAGACGGGCAAGCTGCTCACGCTGCAGGTCGAGTGCGGCGGTGGTGAAACGCAATATGGTGGCCAGCTCGGCATCGCCGAAGCTGGCCATCATTTTTTGCCCCTCCTGCGCAATGGCGCCGTAGTAGCGCGCCGACAGTTCCCGTGTGCGCTCCGTCGCCTCAATCACCACCTTGCGCCTGTCCTCCAGGCTGCGGGTGCGGGTCAAAAGGCCACGTGCCTCCAGCCGGTCGATCAGCGCGGTAACGGCGGCCGGGGTCAAGCCGGTCGCGGCCGCGACCGCGCCGGCCGATTGCGGGCCGCCATAGAGCAGTCCGAGGCAATGCCGTTCGGCCGCGTTCAGCCCAAGCTTGGCGCCCACCGCCTCGTCATAAGCCTGCGTCACGTCCTGCCAGCGCATGATGGCAAGGCTGATCGCTTCGGCCATTTCGGGACGATTTGTGCTTGACGAATTTATTTCGATCATCTAACTATCAATCTGTCTAACATTAAGACGATCGCAGCAATATGCGGCTGTGGCTCGCGCAAGGCAAGGACCAGTCGCCGACAAGGAGTGAAAAATGAGCCTGATTCAGCACCGTGCCCCTCTCTCGCATGAGGAGGAGTTCAAATACGCCAAGCTGGCCATGGAATGGTATGGCTGGGGTCGCCCATCGGCCTCGGCATCCTGCTGGTGGCGCTGGCCGCCGCGGCCGTGCTGGTGCGCGTTGCCGTGTACGGCCTGTAAACTCAGTACGATCTTCTCAAAGGCGCGCCAAGGCGGCGCCGGCCGCCATCACAGGCGCCGGCGCCGCCTGCTTTTGGACGTCAGACGGTGTGTGATGACTTCGTCACACCGTGATGACTTCGTCACACCGTGATGACCTTGCTCAGATGGTCACCCAGCCGGCAGGCCAGGGCGGTGATGGTCGTCGTCGGATTGCACTCGCCCGACGTGCAGAACACCGAGGAGCCGCCGACATAGAGATTGTCCATGCCATGGACCTTGCAGTTGGCATCGACCACGCTTTTGGTCACATCCGTGCCCACGCGCGTGCCGCCCATATGATGATGGCCGGCGGTCTCCTCGTTGGTCGGGTAGTCTTCGCCATTGACGATCCAATCGGTGATGCGCACGCGGCCGAGATTCTTCTGCGCCATCGTCGTGCCGAACAGCCTCAACCCCTCCAGCAAGGTGCGGCGTTCCAGTTCCGACTTTTTCCAATGCAGCTCGATGCGCGGCACGCCGGCATGGTCGACATCGGTCTTCGACAGTTCGATCTGGTTCGAGGCCAGGGGCGCCTGTTCCCAGGCGACATAGAGCTGGGCGGCGCAACGCAGGTTCTGGCTGAGTTGGGAGGACATCCATTCGGCCATGTCGGGCGCCGTGCAGGCCAGGTCGGCGATCAGTCGCTTGACGTGGGGATAGGGCGTCTCGATCAGCCTGATACCGAAATTCATGATCTGAAGCCGCTCCATCGCGGCCGGCGTCGGCGAGAAGAAGGCCTCGTTGACGGCATCGACCTCGAACTCGCCATAGTCGGCGAGGATGGCATTGCCGCCCTCGAAGGTCGGATGCTCCATCCAGTAGCGGCCGAGCGCGGCGGCGTTCGGCACGACGCCGCCATTCGAGCGCTGGTTCGACCACAAAAGCAGCCGCGAATTCTCCAGCCCGCCTGTGCAGGCGATGAAATAATCGGCACTGAAGGCGCCGGCGTCCTGGCCATTCGACCACAGCCTGGCGCCGGTCACCCGCCTGCCGTCGCCGGCGAGCTCGGTGGCATAGGTGTTGAGCACCACGGCGATGTTCCTGCTCGCGTCCAGCTCGTCGGCGAATTTCTCGCCAAAGCGCACAGCCGGGCTCTTGATCAGCTGCACCCAGCGGATGTCGTCCGAAATCGGCACATCCGGCCGGAAGTCGGGGAGCTCGAGGATCTCGTGCACCTCAGGCAGATAGGGCTCGATGTCGGCACGGCTGATCGGCCAGCCGGTGTCCGGCGCCCAGGCCTTGGGCTCGAAGTCCTGCTTGTCGAGCACGCGGCACCAGCCGGCCCAATGGTTCGAAGAGCCGCCCATGAAGCGCAGCCGCGTGATGTCGAGGTCGAAATAGGGATCGCCGACCGTGGTCCCGCGATAGAAATCCTGCAACTCGTCGCTGAATTCGCGCGAGCCCGCCTCCAGCACGACAACCGGAATGCCCGCGGCGCCAAGCTTCCTGGCGATCGTGGTGCCGGCGGGGCCGGAACCGAGGATACACACCTTGGCGGCAAAGTTGGCCGCGCGAAAGGCCTCGTAGCTGTCGAAGATCATGCAAGGTCGCCCCGCTTGAGGATCCAGCCTTTGACCTCGACGATCTCGTCAGGGTCGACGACGACAGCCTGGCTGCGGAACAGCGACAGCGCCGGCAGTGCGATGAGCACCTGCACGATCATGCGGCGCGGCATTTTTCTGGTGAAGAATTTCCCGGTGAAGAAGGTCATGTCACGTCTCTCGATGGGGGCTTCGATCCACGCATGGCGTTCCCTGAACGGCACACGCCCGCCAGGAAAAGCCAGTTTCGTGCCAAGCCTAGCCGGAAGGCTGCTACAACCGGGTAAACGGGCTGGTTGAGTGCAACCAGGGTTAGGATTTTCCTAACTGCTGCGGGCCTCAGGCGGCTTCCGGGACATCGCGGTCGAGGATCGCGAGATTGCGGCCACGATGCTTGGCCTCGTAGAGCCGGCGGTCGGCGGCGCGCATCAGGTCGGACACGCCGACGCCTTCGCCGCAAGTGGTGCCGCCGATGCTGACCGTCAGCGGAACTGTCCGCTCGTCGACGGGACGGAAGCGGATCAGTTCGACCTCCCGGCGGATGCGCTCGGCGACACGTTTGGCCTCCTGTTCGGCGGCGCCGACAAGAAAGGCGGCGAATTCCTCGCCGCCAACGCGACCGAGCACGTCGCCGCTGCGCACGCCGCGTTCGATGGCGGCGGCGATCAGCAGCAGCGCGTCGTCGCCGGTCAGATGACCGAAGCTGTCGTTGATCTTCTTGAAGTGGTCGGCATCGATGATCAGCAGCGCGCCGCGATCGGATTTGCGCCGCGAACCCTCAAGCGCCGCAAAGAAGCTCTCGCGGTTGAGCATGCCGGTCATGTCGTCACGGCTTGCCTTTTCCGACAGGCGCCGATGCGCGGCGGCAAGCTGGGCGTGTGCCCGGGCGAGTTCGCGATGCGCGCTTTTCAACCTGTCGCTCTGCCAGAAGGTGGTTGCGCTGGCGATCCAGGCGAGGACCAGCGGGCAAACTGTGGAGGTCAGCCAGATCGTGCGGCTGATCGGGAGGCCCAGTGCGGGGACGATGATCAGCGTCAACAAAAGTGAGGCTGCTACCGAGCCGAAAGCGACGGCGGCGGATTTCAGAATTAGGCGATTCATCGCTGGCTCCCACAGAACCGCCTCTGTGCCCAGCAAGCCCTGAAGACCACCTTTCGGCGATGCTTAAAATTTGAAACGAGGCGCCATTTTCACATCTTTCGACGCGCATAAGTTGTGGATAAACGCCTGGCCAGCGTGCCATAAGGAAGCATGACCACGCTGCCCGACCCCGCACGGTTCGCCCATGTCACCGACTGGGTATTCGATCTCGACAACACGCTCTATCCGCACCATTCGAACCTGTTCGCGCAGATCGACGTGAAGATGACCGCCTATGTCGGAGAGCTGCTGACACTGCCGCGCGACGAAGCGCGCAAGCTGCAGAAGGAACTCTACCTAGAGTATGGCACGACGCTGAACGGGCTGATGACGCGCCACGGCATCGACCCCGACGACTTTCTCGAAAAGGTGCACGACATCGACTATTCGTGGCTGGTGCCCGATCCGGTCCTCGGAGCCGCCATCCGCCAGCTTCCCGGCCGCAAGTTCATCTTCACCAATGGCGATCGCAGGCATGCCGAACGCACCGCGCGCCAGCTCGGCATACTCGAGCATTTCGATGCCATCTTCGACATCGTCGCGGCCGGGCTGAACCCCAAGCCGGCACGCCAGACCTATGAGCGGTTTGCCGAGCTGCACGCCGTCACCGGCCACAATGCGGTGATGTTCGAGGACCTGGCGCGCAATCTGGCCGTGCCGAAATCGCTCGGCATGACCACGGTGCTGGTGGTGCCGCGCAACTTCGAGCCGACCTTCTCGGAGATCTGGGAACGCGACCCGGCCAACGAAGACGACGTCGATTTCGTCACCGACGACCTTGCCAGCTTTCTCACGGCGATCGTCGAAGTGCCCGCCTGAGACGCGGGCCAGCTAAGCTCAGAGATTGTAGAAGCGGCTGATGATGCCCCAGGCCTCGTCGGCGGTGTCGACGAAGTCGATGATGTCCTGGTCGCCAGGCGTGATCGTGCCCTGTTCGGCCAGGAAATCGAGATCGATCGCCTTTTGCCAGAAGGACTTGCCGAACAGGATCACCGGCACGCGCTCCATGCGCCCGGTCTGGATCAGCGTCAGCGTCTCGAAGAATTCGTCCATCGTGCCGAAGCCGCCGGGGAACACCGCCACCGCCTTGGCGCGCATGACGAAATGCATCTTGCGGATGGCGAAATAGTGGAAGTTGAAGCAGAGTTCTGGCGTCACATAGGCGTTCGGTGCCTGCTCGTGCGGCAGCACGATGTTGAGGCCGATCGACGGCGCGCCGACATCGTCGGCGCCGCGGTTGCCGGCCTCCATGACGCCGGGCCCGCCGCCGGTGACGACGACGAATTCGCGGTAGTAGGAGGTGGCAGACTGCTGCGAGCAGAGGCGGGCGAACTTGCGCGCCTCCTGGTAATATCGGCTGTTCAGCTCGAGGTTCTTCTTCTGCGTCTCGTTCTTCGCCGCCCAGGCTTCGCCGCCGGGCTCGGGAATGCGCGCGCCGCCGAACAGGATCACGGTGGAACGGATGCCGCGCTCGGCCAGGATCATCTCGGGCTTCAGGAGCTCGAGTTGCAGCCGCACCGCACGCAATTCGCGCCGCGTCATGAACTCCGGATCGTTCCAGGCCAGCCGGTAGGTGTCGGCGCGCGTCTGCGGCGTGTCCGGCACGCTCTTTGCCCGCTCCAGATCCTCGTCCGAATGCGGCAGCGGCGTCCACCCCGCCTTTTCCATTGGCGTCATTTGCTCTACCCGTCCCAATAATTCACTTGCGCCGTCCCATGGCGCACTCGCGATTGACCCCCAATAAGCCTTAACATAGGGTCCGCGCGACTTTCAAAACAGGTTAAGGCGCTGCCCCTTAACAGCTTGGTAACGGAGCGAAATCATGTCGAAGCCCGATCTGGCGAGCCTCGAAAAGACCATCGAGAAGGCCTTCGAGGAGCGCGACACGCTTTCGACCGCGACTCGCGGCGAGACGCGCGACGCCATCCAGTCGGCGCTCGACCTGCTTGACCGCGGCGCCGCTCGCGTCGCCGAGCGCCAGGCCGACGGCAAGTGGCACGTCAACCAGTGGCTGAAGAAAGCCGTGCTGCTGTCGTTCCGGCTCAACCCGATGGAGATCATCAAGGGTGGTCCGGGCGAAGCGGTGTGGTGGGACAAGGTGCCGTCGAAGTTCGACGGCTGGGGTGCCGTCGACTTCGAAAAGGCCGGCTTCCGCGCGGTGCCGTCGTCGATCGTGCGCCGCTCGGCCTATGTCGCGCCGGGCGCGGTGCTGATGCCGTCCTTCGTCAATGTCGGCGCCTATGTCGACAGCGGCACCATGGTCGACACCTGGGCCTCGGTCGGCTCCTGCGCCCAGATCGGCAAGAACGTGCATCTGTCGGGCGGCGTCGGCATTGGCGGCGTGCTGGAGCCGATGCAGGCCGGGCCGACCATCATCGAGGACAATTGCTTCATCGGCGCGCGCTCGGAAGTGGTCGAGGGCTGCATCGTGCGTGAAGGCTCGGTGCTTGGCATGGGCGTGTTCATCGGCCAGTCGACCAAGATCGTCGACCGTGCCACGGGCGAGGTCTTCTATGGCGAAGTGCCGCCCAATTCGGTCGTCGTCGCCGGATCGCTTCCGGGCAAGCCTTTCCCGAACAACGAACCAGGACCGGGCCTCTACTGCGCCGTCATCGTCAAGCGGGTCGACGCCAAGACCCGCTCCAAGACCTCGATCAACGAATTGCTGCGCGATTGATCTTTTCCGGAAACGGACGCACCTTCCGCCGGCGCGACGATGCGTCGCGCCTTCAACGCGGAGGGGTAACATGGACTGGAAATACCTTCTGACAAGCTACGAGGGGCGTATCAATCGCGGCAAGTTCTGGGCTTGCGTTGGTGTGATAGTCGTCGGCGCCATTATCGCGATGATCCTCGACAACATAATCGGCACCACGTTCAACGGCATGCCTTATGGCTTCATCTATGCGATATACGGGCTCGCCATGCTCTACCCGGTCTTCGGTGTCTACGCCAAACGCTGGCACGACCGAGACAAGTCGGGCTGGTGGTCGCTGATCGGGCTGGTGCCGATCATCGGCGGCATCTGGATGCTGGTCGAGCTCGGTATTCTCGAAGGCACCAGGGGTGCCAATCAATATGGATCGGACCCGCTTGCCTGAAAAATCAGATCTCATTTGGCTTTTCTTCAAAACTTCAGGCCGCGTCAGCCGCGCGGCCTATTTTCTCGGTGGGCTGCTGGTGGCCATCGTGCAGGCCTTTCCGCTCTACCGCTTCACGCTGGTGGCGGAAGGCTCGCCCGAGAGCAACATGTGGTCGTTCATCTTCTTCGTCGCCTTCATCGCCTCGCTGTGGTCGAACATCGTGCTGGCGGTGAAGCGGCTGCACGATCTCGACAAGCCGGGCATCGCGGCGCTGGTGCTGTTCGTGCCGGTCGTCTCGATCATCGCCTTCCTGGTGCTCTGCCTGTTTCCCGGGCAACCTGGCCCCAACCGCTACGGCAGGCGCACCAACGCGCCGGCCGACTGACGAGGACCGGTCGATGCGCTACCGCACGCTTGACCCGAAACTGATCATCGAGACGGCCGAAAAACTGCACGAGCGCGTCGCCGAGCGTTTTCCCGATGCCGGCCTGCGCGGCGTCGCCGCCGAGCTGGTCTCCTTGTCGCGCGACCTGGCAAAGGGCGCCAAGGCGCTCGAAGCGCCGATCTGGTGGCTGCGCGTCCTCGTCGTCGCCGCCGTCGTCGCCGGGGCGCTGATGTTCCTGTTCGTCGGCACCGTCCTGCCGTTCGACCGCATTTCCAAGCCCGGCGACGCCGTCCAGTCGGTGCAAGGCATCGAAGCCTCGCTCAATATGGTCATTCTCGCCATTGTCGGCTTCCTGGCGCTGATCCGCTCGGAGGAACGCATCAAGCGCAAGCAGGTCTTTCGCCAGCTGCACGGCTTGCGCTCGCTGATCCATGTCATCGACATGCACCAGCTGACCAAGGACCCGGCGACGCTTTCCGCCAGTTTCAAGCCGACCGCGCATTCGCCGGCCCGCATCACCAACGCCGCCGACCTCGCCCGCTACCTCGACTATTGCTCGGAAATGCTGTCGATCACCGGCAAGATCGCCGCGCTGTTCGCCCAGTCCGTCAATGACGCCGTCGTCATCGACGGCGTCAACGACATCGAGAGCCTGGCCTCCAACCTGTCGCGCAAGATCTGGCAGAAGATCACCCTGATCGAAGGCCGGCCCCAGGATGGTCGACCGGGGAAAAAGCAACAACCCTGATCCGTCGGGACCGTTTCAGGCCCTGACCGCTTCCGGGCTCAGCCCGGGCGAGCCGCGCTTTTGCCGCTCTGCCTCGCGAACCAGGGCCAAGACGCGTCCTGTCACAGGCGCCGGCACGCCTGCCCTTTGCGCCAGGCTGAGCACCGCGCCCTGCAGCTCGCCGATCTCGGTCGGCCGGCCGCGTTGCAGATCGTCCCACATTGAGGAGCGCGCTTCGGGGTCGATGGCCAGCATGCGCCGCGCCAGACGCTTGAACAGCCAGTCCGGCAGGCGGAGCACTTTTGGCATCAGCGCGGGGGGCAGGCCGGCAATCCGTGCGGGCTTGATTCCGCAAGCCTTCATTGCCACCAGCGCCTCGCCGATCTGGCCAGCCAGGATCAGCCGCCAGCGGCGGTCTGCCAGTTCGGTGGCCAAAGGCAGGTTGGACAGTGCCACCAGCGCGTTGTTCAGGTTCATCAACAGCTTGCCCCACAGCACCGCCGTCATGTCGCCATGGGTTTCGACCGTCAGCCCCTCGACAGCGAGCAATCCGGCCAGGCCCGCCTGGCCGTCTTCGATCATCACCTTGCCTTCGCTGGCGCGGTGCACGCGCAGCGGCGCTTCGCCGTCTGGCGATTGCACCACGTTGAACGGCACCATGCCGGCAAGCACTTGCCGGCCGGCCAACCCGGCCCGCAGCCTGTCGGCATTGTCGACGCCGTTCTGCAGGCTGACCACAATGGCGTCCGGGCGGGCGTTGGCGGCAATCAGCGTAGCCATCTCTTCTGTCCCGCCGCTCTTGACCGTCACCAGGATCACCTCGGCATCGCGCAGGGCGGTCGCCGGATCGGCGGTGGCCGAAAGCGCCTCCGGCGCGACCCGCCGGTCGCGGCCGTCGAGATCGGTGACCCGCAGGCCGTCCTTGCGCACCGCCTCGCCGATGCGTGGCCGCGCCAGCAGATTGACCCGCCGGCCGGCCAGCGCCAGACAGCCGCCGGCATAGCAGCCGATGCTGCCGGCGCCGGCTATTGCGACCAGACTGTCGTTGTTGGCCATGCGATAGTCCTTTATTGGCCCGCAACTATACGGCATGAAAACCATATTGTCGGCGCCATGGCCGGCCATGATGTCTGGCCGTGACAGACCTTCCGCTTTCGACTATCGCTTTGCCCATGAAATTGCCGACCGACCCCGCCGCAAACCTTGCCGCCCTGATCCGCTGTGCCTCGGTGACGCCCGCCGAAGGCGGTGCGCTCGGCGCGCTGGAAGACATGCTGAAGCCGCTCGGCTTTTCGGTCGAGCGCCCGGTGTTTTCGGAAGACGGCACGCCGGACATCGAAAACCTCTATGCCAGGCGCTCCGGCAACGGGCCACATCTGATGTTTGCCGGCCATACCGATGTGGTGCCGGTCGGCGACGAAGCCGCCTGGACGCACCCGCCCTTCGCCGCCGACATCGCCAATGGTGAGATGTATGGCCGCGGTGCCGTCGACATGAAGGGCGGCATCGCCTGTTTCATCGCGGCGGTGGCGCGCCATGTCGAGGAGAATGGCGGGCCGAAGGGCTCGGTCTCGCTGCTGATCACCGGCGACGAAGAAGGCCCGGCGATCAACGGCACGACAAAGCTGCTCGAATGGGCCGCCGGCAAGGGCGAGAAATGGGACGCCTCGATCGTCGGCGAGCCGACCAATCCGGACGCGCTCGGCGACATGATCAAGATCGGCCGGCGCGGCTCGCTGTCCGGCAGCGTCGTCGTCAATGGCCGACAGGGCCACGCCGCCTATCCGCAGCTTGCCGACAACCCGGTGCGCGGGCTGATGAGCCTGGTCGATGCCTTGCTTTATCCGGCCTTCGACGAGGGAACGAAGGATTTTCAGGCGACCAATCTGGAGGTGACCTCCATCGATGTCGGCAACCCCGCCACCAACGTCATTCCGGCGAAGGCGACGGCGACCTTCAACATCCGCTTCAACGATACATGGACGGCCGAGACCATCCAGGCCGAGATCCACAACCGCCTCGACCAGGCGGCCGGCCGCACAAAGTACCGGCCGGGCAAGAAGACGCCGGTCGACTACGATATTGTCTGGCGCGACCGGCCGAGCCACGTGTTTCTCACCCGCGACGACCGGCTGATCGAAACGCTGAGCCAATCGGTCAAGACGGCCATCGGCAGGAAGCCGGCGCTGTCGACCTCGGGCGGCACCTCGGACGCCCGCTTCATCAAGGATTACTGTCCGGTGGTGGAGTTCGGGCTGGTCGGCAAGACCATGCACATGGTCGATGAACGCGTCGCACTTGCCGATCTCGAGACGCTGACGCAGATCTACCAGCGCTTCATCGAAGACTGGTTCGAGCGAGGCGCAGCCTAACCATGCTTTCGGTGTGATCATGCTCTCGGCCGATGAAACCTACGCTTCGCTGGCCGGCGCCTGGCGGCTGATGCTCGGCAAGGCCGACGGCCTGCGCCTGCTCGATCTTTCGGCGGACGGCTTCTGGAATTCCTTCTTCGCCATCGTCGTGGCGGCGCCGGCGCTGATCGTCGGTTGGGTCGGCATCGCCAACGAGATCGGCGATCCGAACGCATTCGCCGGGCGCTTCAGCATGCTTCTGCGGCTGGCGACCGTCGATATCGGCTCCTGGGTGCTGCCGCTGGTCGGCCTGGCGCTGCTCGCACCGCGCCTCGGCATTGGCGGCCGCTTCGTCCATTATGTCGTCGCCAGCAACTGGGCATCGGCGATCATCGCCTGGCTGATGCTGCCGTCGGCGCTGATCAGGCTTTTCCTGCCGTCGACCGACGAAGTCTCGGGGCTGGTGTCGCTGCTCCTGTTTGCGCTGTCGATAGTGCTGACCTGGCGCATGACCAATGCCGTCATCGGCAGGGGCGCAGCCGTCGGCACCGCTGTCTTTGCCGGCATGTTCGTGGCGTCGCTGGCCGTGCTGTTCGGGCTGCAGGCGCTGCTCGGCATCACCATACCGACCGAGGCTGGAACATGAAGCCGCGCGCCCTGCAAGAGTGTGATGCCGCCGCGGAGCGTTGGCTGCGCGAGGACGTCGCGCCGACATATGACGCCGGAAGGCAGACCCTGGCAGGGGTATTTCGGCGGAGGAGATGGCAGAACGTTCGCGCAAACGTGGCGCGGCTACTGCTAGCTGATCGGCGTACCTACCCGGCTTCTCCGGCAACCTGCGGGTAATCGACGCCGACGAGGAAAAGCCCGTCGGGCGGCGCCACCTGGCCGCAGGCGGCGCGGTCGTGCGCGTCGAGCGCTGCCTTGAGGTCGGCGGCGCTCCAACTGCCGTCGCCGACGCGCTTCAGCGAGCCGACCATCGAGCGCACCTGATTGTGCAGGAAAGAGCGCGCCGAGGCCCTGACTTCGATCAGGTCGCCCGAGCGGCTAACATCCAGGCGATCAAGCGTCCTGACCGGGCTGTCGGCCTGGCACTGGGTGGAGCGGAAGGTGGTGAAATCATGCCGGCCAAGCAGCAGCTTTGCCGCCTCGTGCATGGCGGCGGCGTCCAGCCGCTTCGGCACCCACCAGACCTTGCCCTTGTCCAGCGCCGCAGGCGCGCGGCGGTTGACGATGCGGTAGAGGTAGTGGCGGCCGGTCGCCGAGAAGCGTGCATCGAAACCGTCTGGCACGACCGCCGCCTTGAGAATGGCAATGCGGGCTCCGGCCATTTGCAGATGGGCGTTGACGGCATCGCGTACCTTGTCATCAGGCCACGCCTTGACGAGGTCGACATGCGCGACCTGGGCAGTGGCGTGGACGCCGGCATCGGTGCGGCCGGCGCCGCGCAGTGAAACCTGCTCGCCGCAGAATTTGCCAATCGCCTCTTCGATCGCCTGCTGTATCGAAGGCTGGCCGGCCTGGCGCTGCCAGCCAGCATAGAGGCTGCCGTCATATTCGATGTCGAGACGAAAACGCGGCATGACAGGCGGCTGTTCGCCGCTTAGGCGGCAAGCGCAGTGAAGGCCGAGGCGTAGACCAGCTTACCGGCCTCGGGCGCATCGCCCCAAGCGAGGGCCTGCAATGCCTCGCCCTGGTACTCGCTTTCGAAATTCTCGGCGCGGGCATGGGTGTAGCCGAAGCGGCCGTAATAGGCCGGATCGCCGAGCACCACGGCCAGGCTCTCGCCGGCGTCCTTGAGGCGGATATGCGCCTCGCGGATCAGCGCGCCGCCAATGCCTGAGCCATGGAAGGACGGTTCGACGGCCAGCGGCGCCAGCGCCACGGCCGGGAAGCTCTTGCCGCCGTTGCCCACGAAAAGCCTGGAAAACAGGATGTGGCCGACCACCTGGCCGTCCTCTTCCACCACCAGCTCGACGACGGCATCGCCGCCGGTGACCAGCGCGTCGACCAGTCCGGCCTCCGCCTGCTGGCCGAATGCATGCTCCTCGACGAGGCGGATTGCCTCGCGATCCCGCGGCGTCGCCACGCGTATCGACATCATGCTCATGAGAGTTTCGTTCCTTTTTCGATCTTGGCTCCGCGCAGAAACTCCTGCGCGGTGGTGGGCCTTCCGCCCGCCCGTTGAACTTCGACCAGCCTGATCGCGCCTGACCCGCAGGCAACCGTCAGTCGGTCATCGAGAATTCCTCCCGACTCGCCGACGCCATCCGTAAGCGTCGAGCGAAGCAGTTTCAGCCGCTCCATGCGGCCGCCAATGTCGACCTCGCACCACGCACCCGGAAAGGGCGAGAGGCCGCGAATGTGATTGTGGACTTCGCCGGCAGGCCGCGTCCAGTCTACGCGTGTCTCCGATTTATCGATCTTTTTGGCGTAGGTCACCCCCGCCGTCGCCTGTTGGGTAAATGTCAGACAATTTATCCCCAGCCGCGTCAATGCTTCCACGATCAGCGAAGCGCCTATGTCCATCAGCCGGTCATGCAACTCGCCCGCCGTCATATCGGGTTCAATGGCGCATTTTTCAACCATTGCCACCGGACCGGTGTCAAGGCCCTCTTCCATCCGCATCACCATCATGCCGGTCTCAGTGTCGCCGGCCATGATGGCGCGCTGGATGGGAGCAGCACCGCGCCAGCGCGGCAGAAGCGACGCGTGACCGTTGAGACAGCCGAGCCGGGTTGCTTGCAAAACCGCCTTCGGCAGCAAAAGCCCATAGGCCACGACCACTGCGACATCGGCGCGCAGGGCAGCGAACGCCTGCTGCTCCGCCTCGCCCTTCAGCGATGTCGGCGTCCGCACCTCGATGCCCAGCCGCTCGGCCTCGCGCTGCACCGGCGACGGCGTCAGCTCCAGCCCGCGCCGGCCGGCGGCGCGGGGCGGCTGCGTGTAGACGGCAGATATTTCGTGGCCGGCCTCGGCGATCGCCCGCAACACCGGGACGGAAAACTCCGGCGTGCCCATGAAGATGACGCGGAGGGGCATGCCCCTATCCCACCATCTTGCCCGGCGCCTTGTCCCTGGCGAGCTTCTTGAACTTCTTCACCACCATGTCGCGCTTCAGTTTCGATATGTGGTCGATGAACAGCACGCCGTTGAGGTGGTCGATCTCGTGCTGCAGGCAGGTCGCCATCAGGCCCTCGGCCTCCATCTCCTGCAGCTTCCCGTCGCGGTCGAGATATTTCACCCGCACCGAGGCGGGGCGTTCGACCTCGGCATAATAATCCGGGATCGACAGGCAGCCTTCCTCATAGACCGAGCGCTGGTCGGAACTTTCGAGGATCTCCGGATTGATGAAGACATGCGGCGCCGGCGGCTCGTCTTCCTTGGCAAGGTCGATGACCAGCATGCGCAGCGGCTCGCCGATCTGGATTGCCGCGAGACCGATGCCGGGCGCGTCATACATGGTGTCCAGCATGTCGCCGGCCAGCTTGCGCAAGGGCGCGTCGACGCGCTCGACCGGTTTGGAAACCTGGCGCAGGACGGGATCGGGAAGAATGATGAGCGGCTTGATCGACATGGCGTCTCACCTAAGACGTCATGCGAAAAGCGTCAACGGGGGGGCAGTTTAGGCTCGTTCACGTTTTGATCTGTGCCAGCAGACCGAATCATCTATGCTGGCACGATGAACGACCTGACCTCCATCCTTTCCGAACCCGTCGCCCGGCTCGGCGCCAGCACGTTCACGCTCGGCCATGCGCTGGCCTTCGGCACGGTGCTGTTTCTCGGCCTGTTCCTGGCGCTGGTCGTCGCGCTGTGGCGGTCGGCCAGGGCGCGCGCGGTGGCGGCTGCGGAAGCCGCTGACCACGCCCGCGATGCCGAGGCGCGGGTGGCCGGCATCCTGCAGAGCCAGGCCGAGATGCAGGGCCGCATGGGCGCGATCGCCGAAGTGTTCGGCGCGCGGCAGGCCGAACTCACCCAGTCGATCGGCCAGCGGCTTGATGCGATGACCGGGCGTCTTGGCCAGACCATGACCGAACAGACCAAATCGACGCATGAGAGCCTGGCCAAGCTGCAAGAGCGGCTGGCGGTGATCGATACGGCGCAAGGCAACATCCAGTCGCTTGCCGGCCAGGTGGTGCAATTGCAAGCGATCCTCTCCAACAAGCAGACGCGCGGCGCCTTCGGCCAATCGCGCATGGAGGCGATCGTCGCCGACGGCCTGCCGCATGGCGCCTATGAATTCCAGGCGACCTTGTCGAACGGCAGCCGGCCCGACTGCCTGGTGAGGATGCCGAACGGCGCGCCGTCGCTGGCCATCGACGCCAAATTCCCGCTGGAAGCCTGGAACGCCATCCGCGCCGCCGACGGCGCCGACCTGCAGAAGGTCGCCGCGCAAGCCTTCCGCCGCGATATCGAAATCCATGTCCGCGATATCGCCGAAAAATACCTGATCCAGGGCGAGACTCAGGACACCGCCTTCATGTTCGTGCCCTCGGAATCGGTGTTCGCCGAGATCCACGAGAATTTCGAGGCGGTGGTGCAGAAGGCGCATCGCGTGCGCGTCGTCATCGTCTCGCCGTCGCTGCTGATGCTGTCGATCCAGGTCATCCAGGCGATCCTCAAGGATGCCCGCATGCGCGAGCAGGCGCATCTGATCCAGGGCGAGGTCATCCGGCTGATGGAGGATGTCGGGCGCGTCGACGAGCGGGTGCGCCGGCTGCAGACGCATTTCGGCCAGGCGACGAAGGACATCGACGACATCCTCGTCTCGACGTCGAAAGTGACCAAGCGCGGCCAGAAGATCGAAGCGCTGGAGTTCGCGGAAGGCGAAGCCGAGGCGCCGGGCCCCGGTGCCGGAAAGGTCGAAGCCAGCGCGCGCGTCGCCGATTCCAAGACCGGTCAGCTGCGGCTGCGTGTGGTCGAAGACGGCGACTGACCGTCCGGCGCTACTGCTCCTCGACGGTCGTCATGCCGTCAAATTCTGGCAACCAGTGCAATGCCGAGCGGTGCCAAACCTGTTTTCTCGGCACAAGCTCCTCGCGCTGACGCGCCGTGCCGACCCTGATGCCGTAGATTTTCGGACCGTCGCCGACGGATGTCGCATAGAGATGCGATCCGCACTCGCCGCAAAAACCCTGGGCGCGCTTGGCGCCGGTGGATCCGGTCTTGATATAGACCTTCGGTGTGCCGCTGGTGATCCTGTAATTGCTTTCCGGTGCCGGAACCGTCACCCGGAAGGCAGTGCCGGTCAGCTTCTGGCAATCCGTGCAATGGCAGATCGAGGTCTTTTCCGGATCGATCTCCGCCTCGTAGGTGATGGCGCCGCAATGGCACCCGCCGTCGATTCTCATCTTCGTTCCTCCCGAAATCCAGCCGCAATCTTAGCGTGGCGCGGTCGCGAGGCAACGGGCCAGCGACTAGTCCAGAGCCTCTCCGGTTGCCGATACGATCGCCTTGCGCCGGCGCTCCCAGGTTCCTGTCGCCTGCGGCTTGACGAACAGCCGCGAAATCTCCGGCATTTCCGTTTTCAGCACGGCCTCCAGCCGCTCGACGCAAGCTTCGATCTCCGGTGCCGTCAGATGGTCCTCGAATTCGATGCTGAGGCCGGCGACAATTTCCTGCGGGCCGATATGGACGCTCAGTATACCATTGGCGCGCTGCACAGCCGGGTCCTGCTGGGCAATGGCCAGCACCTTCTTCTGCACTTCGGGCGAGGCCGGTTCGCCGAGCAGCAGGCCCTTGCTCTCGCGGGCCAGGAAGATCGCTGTCGCACCCAGAATCAGTGCGATGCCGATCGAGGCGGCGCCGTCGAGTTCAGGCATGGCGAATACCTCCGCCGCCAATATGCCGACAAAGGCGACGATCAGGCCGAGCAGCGCGGCGCTGTCCTCGAATAGCACCGTGTAGACGCTTGGATCCTTGCTGAGCCGCACCGCCTCGAACCAGCCGAGCCTGCCTTTCTCGCGGCGGAACTCCTTCAGCGCCACGTACCAGGAGCTACCTTCGAACAGGAAGGAGAGGCCAAGCACCGCATAATTGACCATGGCATTGGCGACCGGCTCGGGCGCCATGATGTGCACCACCCCTTCATAGAACGACACGCCGGCGCCGAGCGCAAAGACGAGAAGTGCGACGATAAAGCTCCAGAAGTAGAGCTCGCGGCCATGACCGAGCGGATGCGTGCGGTCGGGCGGCCGGGCGGCGCGGTGCATGCCGTAGAGCAGCAGCCCGCCATTGCCGGTGTCGACCAGCGAATGGACGCCTTCCGACAGCATTGCCGAGCTGCCGGTGAAGAAGGCGGCGGCGAATTTGGTCAGCGCGATGGCGAGATTGCCGGCGAGCGCCGCGTAGATGATCTTCCTCGACCCGCCATGCGCCGCCATGGTGTGCTGCCCTGTCCGATGCTCCCGAGAGCCTAGCGGCCAACCCGCCAAAGCTCCACAGGCATTCACAACGCGCGAACGGTCCAGTCGTTCAGAGGGAAGGTGACCACCGCGAGCCCCTACTCGACGACCTCGTCGGTCCATACTTTGAAGCCGGCGAGCGTGCCCGGCCCAAAGATATGGGTCAGCGGTACATCGGCCGCGTCGCGGCCGGAGGCGATCAGGATACGGCCGATGCGCGGGGCGTTGTTGCGCGGATCGAAAGCGTGCCAGCGGCCACCGAGATAGACCTCCATCCAGGCGGCGAAGTCCATGCTCGACCATGGTTTTGGCGTGCCTATATCGCTGATGTAGCCGGTGCAGTAGCGGGTCGGGATGTTCAGCGCCCGGCAGAAGGCGACCGCCAGATGCGCGAAGTCGCGGCAGACACCGCTTTGCTCGCGATAGGCCTCGGCTGCAGTGCGCGTCGGCCGCGCATTGCCGTAGTTGAAGACGATGTGGTTGTGAACGAAGTCGCAGACCGCCTGGACACGTCGAACGCCGAGCGGAGTGTGGCCGAACAGCCGCCACGCTTCGTTTGCCAGCACATCGCTCTCGCAATAGCGGCTGGGCAGCAGGAACAACAGCGTGTCCGACGGCAGGTCGCGCACCTCATGCTGCCAGGCCATCAGGTCGCCCATCTCGAAGGTGCCGGGGTCGCGGATCACCGCGTCGGTGCCGAAGGTGAAACGCCCGGGCGGGGCGACAAGACGGTTGCACCAATTGCCGAAGCTGTCGCGGTAGCTTTCGATCGGCACCGGTGGATTGGAGGTCAGGAAATCCGGCCGTTCGAGATCGGATGCCCTGGAATAGTGGACATTGAGCATCGCTATCAGCGGTGTTTCCTGCGGAAAGTCGAAGCTCATCTCGCAGCCGATGTGGATTCGCATTCTCGTCCTGACCGGCCTGCCTGATCGTCATCCGGCGAAAGCCGGATTGATGCTGCAGTGCAGCCAAGACCATCGCATGGTCCGGGACCGTTGACGAGGAAAATAGAAAATGCGTTGACAGCCCCTCAACTGGCGCGCCGAGATGCAACAGGCTCTTGCAGTCGGACCAATCTCTTGTTTCACTTCGGGGCCACCAATTGGAGGAACGAATCATGGCTAAAGGTGCGATGAAGGCGGGCAAGGAAGCCCGCAAGCCGAAGAAGGATGCGAAGAAGCCCGCCGCAGCCCCGGCGCTCAAGGCGCCACCGGTCAAGGCGATGAGGCTTAAGGAAAAGTAGGCCGCTCTGGGATATTCTAATCCCGGCAAATCCGTTTCGGCGCAGATTACAGACCGGCGGCATGAACAATGCTGCCGGTGTTTTGTTGATCGGGCAGGGGAAGCTTCCTAAATGGGAGCGGCGAGGACGACCTCGTGCTTTCTCCGAAATCCGGCCGGGACGACCCGCCATCAAGTGTTGCTGTGTGTGCGTGTCGTTATCCCAAATCGCGCGCACTTTTGGGCGACACGCAGCATTCCTGGGTGCGTGTCGTTGTCCCAAAACCGCTACGCACTTTTGGGCGACACGAAGCAATGGAGCGTTCCCGATGTCGTGGATTTTTTTGTTCTTCGCCGGCCTGTTCGAGATCGGCTGGGCGATCGGCCTCAAATACACCGATGGCTTCTCGAAGCCGCTGCCGACAGTCCTCACCATCGCCTCGATGATCGTCAGCCTGGGCTTGCTTGGCCTGGCGCTGAAGGCGCTGCCTGTGGGCACGGCCTATGCCGTATGGACCGGCATCGGCACCGTCGGCACGGCACTGCTTGGCATCTGGCTGCTCGGTGAGCCGGCGACCGCGATCCGGCTCGGCTGCATCGCGCTTATCGTCTGCGGCATCATGGGGTTGAAACTCGCAGCCTGATGCAGGCAGCCCGCCCGCTCCAATGCCTGACAAATTTTGCCAATGCCTGACAAATTTTGCATGCACAAACGCGTTCAGGGCCGCTGCGGGCGGCCCTGGCATTCGATCCGAGTCGATCGCGCCGAAAGCTAGCGGGCGGAGAAACCCGGAGGCGTCCTGCCGGTGCGCTGCTTGCGTGCCGCGTAACGTGCATCGCGCTTGGCCTTGCGTTCGGCTTCGTCGGCAAGCAGACGGGCAATGCGCTCGTTTTCTTCTGCCTCCCGAATCTTCGCCTCCGCTTGCGCCGCTTCTTCAGCAGCGATGCGGGCCACTTCCGCGGCTGCCTCGCGCTCGGCCTTCTCGATCGCTTCGCGCGCAAGCTTTTCCTGCCTCAGCCTGGCCTTTTCGGCCTCGCGCGTCGCACGTGCCTCGAGGATTGCCTTGCGTTCGGCCTGTCGCGCCAGCACCGCAGGATCATCTGCCGCCGGCTTTGACTTGAAGCGCTCCAGAAGCGCCTTCTTTGCCTCGTTCGCGGCATTGCGCCGCTCGAAAATGTCTTTTTCCCTGTAGATAGCCAAGTCCACTTCCCTGAAGTCAATTCGCGACGCTTACATACGCGCGAAAACCGAGAGTTCAAGCGCCAAAACGGTATGCCAGCCATGAAATTCTGGGCTGTTGCAGCCGGGAGACGCTCCTTTCGGCCGAAATCGACATGCACTGTTCACCGTCCGCCCCTCTGGCGGCACAGCCGGCCGATCGCTACCTCTAGCTCGAAAATCAAAACGCTGGGATGACATGCCATGGAACTTGGTCTCTACACTTTCGCCGACGTCAGCCCGGAATCGGGGCCCGGTTCGATCGGGCCGCATGAGCGTCTGCGCAATTTGATCGAGGAGATCGAGTTGGCCGACCAGGTCGGCCTCGATGTGTTCGGGCTGGGCGAGCATCACCGGCCGGACTATGCCGCATCGGCGCCCGTGGTGGCGCTGGCTGCGGCGGCAGAGCGCACCAAGCGCATCAAGCTGACCAGCGCGGTCACCGTTTTGTCCTCGGACGATCCGGTGCGCGTCTTCCAGGAGTTTGCGACGCTCGACCTTCTGTCCGGCGGCCGGGCCGAGATCATGGCCGGGCGCGGCTCGTTCATCGAATCCTTCCCGCTGTTCGGCTACAACCTCGAGGACTATGACGAGCTCTTCGCCGAGAAACTCGACCTTTTGCTGGCCATCCGAGACAGCGTCAAGGTTACCTGGCAGGGCCGGCTGCGGGCGCCGATCAACGGCCGCGGCGTCTATCCGCGTCCCTTCCAGGAAAAACTGCCGATCTGGATCGCGATCGGTGGGACGCCACAGTCTGCCGCCCGCGCGGGCGCGCTCGGCCTGCCCTTGGCGCTCGCCATCATCGGCGGTGAGCCGGCGCGCTTCGCACCGCTGTTCGAGGTCTACCGCGAGGCGGCAAGACGCGCCGGCAACGACCCGGCAAGCCTCGCCACGAGCCTCAACGTGCATGGCTTCATCGCCGAGACGACCGAAAAGGCGGCCGATGATTTCTACGGGCCGCAGGCCGAGGTGATGAACCGCATCGGCCGCGAGCGCGGCTGGGGTCCGACCTCGCGGGCGCACTTCGACCAGTCGCGCGGCCCGAACGGCGCGCTGTTCGTCGGCAATCCCGAACAGGTGGCCGAAAAGATCGTCGCCCAGCACAGGATCTTCGGCAATGACCGTTTCCTGCTGCAGATGGCGATCGGCATCATGCCGCACGACAAGGTCATGAAGGCGATCGAACTCTACGGCACCAAGGTGGCGCCGATCGTGCGCAAGGAAACAGCGAAATCCGCGCCAGCGGTGGCAGCGCCCGTCGCCTGAGCGACGGGCGGCTCGTCCAAGCCCGGCCGTCGCACTCTACCGGTTGCCGGCGGTCCCCATCATCTCCGCATGATGGATCTCGGTCGCCTCGTCCGCCGGGAACATGCACTCGATACGCAGTTCCTGAGCGGCGACGGTTTGGGGCGTGCCCACGGTGGTGACCATCGAAAAGTAGTTGAGAACCCGATCTCCTTTGACGAAACCTAGCGGAATGGTGGGCATGAAGCCGATCGCCACGGGGTTTTTCCATTCGCTTTTCACGTCCGGATAGGCGAGCAGCTCGGCCAGTAGGTCCTTCGTCTTCGGGTCGATGACGCGGCTGATGGATTCGCGATAGACACGTTCGAACAAACTCCTTCGCAACATCGGGCCAATTGGCGACGTACGGGCGCATGCCTAAGGGATCGAACATGAGGTGCAACATGTTACGCGGTCCCCGGCGGGCGGCCATGTCGATGAAGCAGCCAAAGAAGCGCGGTGCGGATTCATTGGTCATGAGCACGTTCCAGTATCGATCCATGACTAAGGCTGGAAATGGCTCGTGCTGTCGCAACATGCGCATCAAGGCATTGGTCACGCTCGTCATCTCGGCGGAGTCCCAGGCGCTCTCGGAAAACATCGGCGCGTAGCCCGCGGCCAGCAGCAATGTGTTGCGGTCGCGCAAGGGGACATCGAATGCCTGGGCGATGGCCATCAAGGTCTGGCGGCCCGGAACGCTGCGGCCGCTTTCGACGAAACTGATCTGCCTTTGCGAAATACCGGTGTCGAGCGACAGATCGAGCTGGCTTCTGCCGCGTAGATCACGCCAGTGGCGCAGGAGCACGCCAAGGTCTGGCGCCATGTTGGTCCTGAGATTCGACGGTGTCATCGATCATATCCTTGCAGCCCGCCTGAGCCATGCGCGGCGACCCGACCGCGCTTGGTGCCCGACATCGCCAATCCATGCGATGTCGTTTGGTTCAGGCCGCCGCGGACCACGCCTGCGGCTGGAAGCGTTCCTCGATCGGCGTGCCGGCCATATTGGTGGTGGTTGCCGCCATGGTGGAAACGCCGACTCCGGTTACCACTTCCAGCACCTGAGCCTTCGAGTAGCCCGCCGACACAAACGCATCGATGTCGGCGTCGGTCACGTTTCCCTTGTTCTCGATCAGCGCCTTTGTCAGCGCCGAGAGTGCCGCATATTTCGGATCTTTCGGCAACCTGCCTTCGCGGATCGCCTCGACTTCGCTTGCAGCAATCCCGTCTTCGATGGCAAACGTCGAATGCGCGGCGACGGTCCAGGGACATTTGATCGTGACCGCATTCGTAAGCAGCAAGACCTGCTTTTCGATCTCGTCGAAGCTGCCACCGTGAAAGCTTCCGAAGGTGCCGACGAAGCCATTGAGGAGAACCGGATTGTTCGCCATCGTCGCTATGGCGTTCGGAAGAAAGCCGAACCTCTCTTCCAGCGCCTTTAGCGCAGGCCTGGACTTTTCCGTCGCCGATTCGATTGTCTGAAGGTTGAATCTTTGCATTGTAACGTCCTCTTCCAAGGTTGCACGCACGCCTTCGCGTTGCACCAAAGCATTGCGATCAATTGGAAACCGCCGTGCATCTTTCGATCCGGTGCTTGCGTCTGGTTTCGCGAAAGTCTGCTCGTATTAGACCCGTCGGCAGCGCGGCCTCAATTACATGCCATGTAATATTGCCGTCGACGCGCCGAGGCCGGCGCGAGACTTCCGAGCTGGTCCAACGCTCAACAGCCACCTGCTTTCCCATTGGGTCTCCGCCACGGTGGCAGCGCCCGCCGCATAAGCCCTTGGCGAGGTCCGCATCGCGGTCATTGCCGGCTAACGGAACCTTGGCGCAGCCAGGGCGTTTCCGCCGATGAACCGCACCGATTGCGGTGCGTTCGAGGGGAAGCGATGAAGGCCGAACCGACCGCTTCGGGCGCTGGTGTTGCCGAAAGCCCGGACCCGCGCGCCGTGGCGCGCGCGGACACGCATCTGATGCGGTCGCTGCTTATCGGCATTTTCATCCTGATGGTCATCTTTGCGCTCTATTTTGCCCGCGCCTTCTTCATGCCGGTTATCCTCGCCTTCCTGCTGGCACTGACGCTGACGCCGATCGTGCGCTTCCTGCGCAAGCACGGCGTGCCCGACGTGTTGTCGGCGACGCTGCTGGTGCTGCTGTCGGTCGTCTTCCTCGCCAGCGCCGGCTATCTCTTGAGCGACCCTGTCATCGACCTCATCAACAACACTTCATCGATCGGCCAGCAGCTCACCGATCGCCTGGCGCAGCTCAAGCGGCCGCTCGAAAGGGTCATGCAGATTGCGCACCAGTTGGAAGGTTTGACCGAGACCTCGCAGGAACCGGGTGTGCAAAAGGTAACCTTCGCGCAGTCGGGCATCCTGTCTTCGGCTGCCGGCAACATCCTGTCGGCGGGCACCAGCATCACCATCGTCTTCGTGCTGTCGCTGTTCCTGCTCGCCTCGGGCACGATGTTCTACGAGAAGATCATCCAGTCCTTTGCCAGCCTTAGCGAAAAGAAGCGGGCGCTGCGTGTCGTCTACGACGTCGAGCGCGAGATCTCTTACTATTTGCTCACGATCACGGTGATCAATTTCGGCCTCGGCACGGTCATCGGCCTCGGCCTGTGGGGACTCGGCGTGCCCAATCCGCTGGTCTGGGGCGCGGCGGCGGCCCTGCTCAACTTCCTGCCCTATGTCGGATCGATGATCACCATACTGCTCGTCACGGTCATCGCGCTGATCAGCTTCGACAGCATCTCCTTCGCGCTGCTGGCGCCCGCCTTCGTGTTGCTGTGCGACCTCGTCGAAGGCCAGTTCGTGACGCCGATGGTGGTCGGCCGGCGGCTGGAGATCAATGCGGTGGCGGTCTTCATCGCCATTGCCTTCTGGTCATGGCTGTGGGGATTCGTCGGCGCGCTGATGGCGGTGCCGCTGCTGGTCGTCATCAAGGTGTTCTGCGACCATTTCGACGGTCTCAGCCATGTCGGCAATTTCCTGGCGGCGCAACACAGCGTCGTCGTCGAGGAGGATCCGGTCGAGGAGACCGACAAGGCCCGGGCATGACCGACAGGCAATTGTTTGCCGCCTGTTTGTCGTCTCGGGGTGGAGTGCCTATATCGACGCGGTCAAGCCGGACTTCCTTCCATGACCGACGCTTCCTTCAACATCGACGCCTATTTCGCCCGCATCGGCTACCGTGGTCGGACAGACGCTTCGCTGGAAGCGCTGACGGCGTTGCATCGGCAGCACCCGCAAGCGATCGCGTTCGAAAACCTCGACCCGTTCCTGGGCAGTCCGGTGAAGCTCGATCTCGCCTCACTGCAGGACAAGATCTTCGCGCGCGGCCGCGGAGGTTATTGTTACGAGCAGAATTTGATCTTCATGCATGCGCTGAAGGCGCTCGGCTTCGAGGCCAGCGGCCTTGCCGCGCGGGTGCTGTGGGGCCAGCCCGACGACACTATTACCGCGCGCAGCCACATGTTGCTGCGTGTCGAGCTCGACGGGCGCACCTATGTTGCCGATGTCGGCTTCGGCGGGCTGACGCTGACGGCGCCGCTGCTGCTCGAACCCGGGCTCGTGCAACAGACCCCGCATGAAGCCTTCCGCATCGTCGAGGCCGGCGACCATTTTCGCCTGCAGGCCGATATCGGCGGCGACTGGCGCACCATCTACCGTTTCGACATGCAGCAGAGCTACGAGGTCGACTACGCGGTCAGCAGCCATTTCCTGTCGACCCATCCGAGTTCGCATTTCCTGTCAACGGTGATCGCGGCGCGCGCCTTGCCCGACCGGCGCTACGCGCTGCGCAACAACCGGCTGTCGACGCATCATCTTGGCGGCCGCACCGAGCAAAGAGAAATCGCGACAGCCGCCGAACTGGCCGACATCCTCGAAAGCCAGCTCGAAATCGTCATCCCTGACCGGGCCGCCTTCGAGGCCAAGGTGCGGGACAAGAAAATCGTGGAGACTCAATGACCGCTCTTTCCGTCCTCGACCTGTCGCCGATCGTCGAAGGCAGCAATGCTTCGCAGTCGCTGGCCAATTCCCTCGACCTCGCCCGCCACGCCGAACGTCTCGGCTACAAGCGCTACTGGCTGGCCGAGCACCACAACATGCCGGGCATCGCCAGCGCCGCCACCGCGGTCGTCATCGCCCATGTCGCGGGCGGCACAAAAACCATCCGCGTCGGCGCCGGCGGCATCATGCTGCCCAACCATTCGCCGCTGGTCATCGCCGAGCAGTTCGGCACGCTGGCGGCGCTTTATCCCGGCCGCATCGATCTCGGCCTTGGCCGCGCGCCCGGAACCGACATGGGAACGGCGCGGGCCTTGCGCCGCAATCTGGAGGCCGGCGCCGACAATTTCCCGCAGGATGTCGTCGAGCTGATGGGCTATTTCCTGCCGGCCGAGGAGG
This sequence comes from Mesorhizobium monacense, assembly GCF_056781675.1. Lineage (NCBI taxonomy): Bacteria > Pseudomonadati > Pseudomonadota > Alphaproteobacteria > Hyphomicrobiales > Phyllobacteriaceae > Mesorhizobium > Mesorhizobium monacense. The sequence continues at coordinate 5,771,461 of NZ_CM165567.1, forward strand.
GCCAGCGCCTGCGCGCCGTGCCCGGCGAGGGTCAGCAGGTGCCGATCTGGATCCTCGGCTCCAGCCTCTATGGCGCGCAGCTCGCCGCCATGCTCGGCCTGCCCTATGCGTTCGCCTCGCATTTCGCGCCGGCCGAGCTCGACCATGCGCTAGACATCTACCGCTCGCGCTTCCAGCCGTCGAAACAGCTCGACAAGCCCTATGTCATGCTCGGCCTCAATGTCTTCGCCGCACCTACCGACACTGAGGCGCGGCTGTTGTTCACCTCGCTGCAGCAGGCTTTCGTCAATCTGCGCACGGGACGGCCGGGCCGGCTGCCGCCGCCGGTCGAGGGCTATGAAGCCGGCCTCGATCCGATGGCGAAGACCATGCTTGGCCAGGCGCTGTCCTGCGCCGTCGTCGGCTCGCCGGAAACGGTCCGGCAAGGCATCGACGCCTTCGTGCGCCGCACCGGCGCCGACGAACTGATGGTTACGGCGCAGATCTTCGACCATGCAGCGCGGGTGCGCTCGTTCGAGATGCTGGCCGACGTCCACAAATCGCTGTCGCAAGCGGCCTGAGGCAGCTCGGCGCCTTTTGAGCCTTTTGCGCGCATCTGGCTTTTGCTACTTGCAGAGCGCCCTCTGACGATCGAGCTTTCCCGTGACCAACGACCTTGACGCGCGCATGCGCTTTGCCATCGACCTGGCGCGACGCGCCGGCGAACTCGGCTTGAAATATTTTCGCGACCTCGAGAACCTGACCATCGAGAGCAAGGGCCATCAGGACCTGGTCTCGGATGGCGACCGCGAGGTGGAATTGTTCATTCGCGCGGCAATTGCGGCCGACTACCCGCAGGACGGCATCGTCGGCGAGGAACATGAAGCGGTGGCCGGGTCGACCGGCTATGTCTGGGTGATCGATCCGATCGACGGCACGGCGAATTTCGTGCGCGGCATTCCAGCCTGGTGTGTGGTGATCGCCTGCGCCCGGGATGGCGAGACCGTCGTCGGCGTGATCCATGAACCCTCGACCGGTGAAACCTTCCACGGCCATCGCGGTGGCGGCGCCTTCGTCAATGGCCGGCCAATCAAGGCCAGCCAAGCCTCCAGCCTCAGCGAAGGCTCGGTCGGGACCGGGCTTTCGAACCGGGCGGCGACCGAACATGTCGCCGTGCTCATCCGGCTGATCATGGCGGAGGGCGGCGTCTTCTTCCGCAATGCCTCGGGCGCCCTGATGCTGGCCTATGCCGCTTCCGGCAGGCTGCTCGGCTATGTCGAGGAGCACATGAACGCCTGGGATTGCCTGGCCGGCATGCTCCTGGTGGAGGAAGCTGGCGGCACGGTTCTCAAGCCCGATCCGACGACCGTGCTGCGGGATGGGACGCTGGTGATTGCATCCGGAACAGCGATCTACCCCAAGTTGCAGACACTCTGCTCCGAGGCTTTTAGGCCGTGACCCGGCTGTAATGTTTCTTGATTTTGCGCCTGGCGCCCGGCGCGGACCACGGGCGGCGACAATTGGTCCGCTGCCTGCCCACCGGTATGATGGTGGAAGCCTTGCGCAGAATGCTTGCGCGCCGTGCAGCCTGTTCTTATATACGCGCCAAGCCGTTCGGCGCCGGAACGCCGGTTGCCGGAACGGAATTTCTTGTGAACAGGGGCTTTCGTCGGAACGCCTTCACGGGTCCTGAGAGCCTGCTTAGCGGAGAGAACCAGAACAATGGCAAAAGTAATCGGTATCGATCTTGGAACGACCAACTCCTGTATCGCCATCATGGATGGCAAGGAGCCGAAGGTCATCGAGAATGCGGAAGGCGCGCGTACGACCCCTTCCATCGTCGCCATCAGCGGCGACAGCGAGCGCCTCGTCGGCCAGCCGGCCAAGCGCCAGGCGGTCACCAATCCTGAAAACACCATCTTCGCGGTCAAGCGCCTGATCGGCCGCCGCTATGACGATCCGGTCACGGAGAAGGACAAGAAGCTTGTCCCCTACAAGATCGTCAAGGGCGACAATGGCGATGCCTGGGTCGAGGCCGGCGGCAAGAAACAGTCGCCCTCGCAGATCTCGGCCATGATCCTGCAGAAGATGAAGGAAACGGCGGAAGCCTATCTCGGCGAGAAAGTCGAGAAGGCGGTCATCACCGTTCCGGCCTACTTCAACGACGCCCAGCGCCAGGCGACCAAGGACGCCGGCAAGATCGCCGGCCTCGAAGTGCTGCGCATCATCAACGAGCCGACTGCGGCAGCGCTTGCCTACGGCCTCGACAAGAAGGATGGCAAGACCATCGCCGTCTATGACCTTGGCGGCGGCACGTTCGACATTTCGGTGCTCGAGATCGGCGACGGCGTGTTCGAGGTGAAGTCGACCAATGGCGACACCTTCCTCGGCGGCGAGGATTTCGACATGCGCCTGGTCGAATACCTGGCGACCGAGTTCAAGAAGGAACAGGGCATCGACCTGAAGAACGACAAGCTCGCTTTGCAGCGCCTCAAGGAGGCGGCTGAAAAGGCCAAGATCGAGCTGTCGTCGACGACCCAGACCGAGATCAACCTGCCCTTCATCACCGCTGATGCGACCGGACCGAAGCACCTGACGCTGAAGCTGACCCGCGCCAAGTTCGAAAGCCTGGTCGAGGATCTCGTCCAGCGCACGATCGACCCCTGCAAGGCAGCGCTCAAGGATGCCGGCCTGAAAGCCGGCGAGATCGACGAAGTGGTCCTGGTCGGCGGCATGACCCGCATGCCCAAGATCCAGGAGATCGTGAAGCAGTTCTTCGGCAAGGAGCCGCACAAGGGCGTCAACCCGGACGAGGTCGTGGCCCTTGGCGCCGCCATCCAGGCCGGCGTGCTGCAGGGCGACGTCAAGGACGTGCTGTTGCTCGACGTGACGCCGCTTTCGCTCGGCATCGAGACGCTGGGCGGCGTGTTCACCCGCCTGATCGAGCGTAACACGACGATCCCGACCAAGAAGAGCCAGGTGTTCTCGACGGCCGAGGATTCGCAGTCGGCGGTGACCATCCGCGTCTTCCAGGGCGAGCGCGAAATGGCGGCCGACAACAAGATGCTCGGCCAGTTCGATCTCGTCGGCATTCCGCCGGCACCGCGCGGCGTGCCGCAGATCGAGGTCACCTTCGACATCGACGCCAACGGCATCGTCAACGTCTCGGCCAAGGACAAGGGCACCGGCAAGGAGCACCAGATCCGCATCCAGGCGTCTGGAGGCCTTTCGGACGCCGACATCGAGAAGATGGTGAAGGACGCCGAGGCCAACGCCGAGAGCGACAAGAAGCGGCGTGCGCTGGTCGAGGCCCGCAACCAGGCCGAAGCGCTGGTGCATTCGTCGGAGAAGTCGCTGAAGGAATATGGCGACAAGGTCTCTGAGGCCGACCGTACGGCGATTGCCGATGCGATCGCGGCGCTGAAGACGGCGGCCGAAGGCGACGACGCGGCGGAGATCGAGGCCAAGTCGCAGGCGCTTGCCGAAGTCTCGATGAAGCTCGGACAGGCCATGTACGAGGCTTCGCAGAAGGAAGCCGCGGAGGCCGACGCCAAGGCGGACGCCGCCAAGGACTCGGATGTGGTCGACGCCGATTTCGAGGAAATCGACGAGGACGACGACAAGAAGAAGTCGGCCTGAGCCGTCCGACGGCAGATAAGGCGAAACAGCCCGGCGCAAGGCCGGGCTTTTTTGCAACCTTCGCCGAAAAAGTGACGGAAAAACACGGGCTGCCCCCAAGTCGGCACTGGCATCCGGGCAGCATCGCTCCTAAATCGAAGCAACATGCCGGCAAACGACGCAAAGTATGCATCAAGACGTTGAGCATCCGGACAGCGGGAAAAGATGAAAGCTGATTTCTACGAAACGCTGGGCGTGCAAAAGGGGGCCGACGAGAAGGAGCTCAAGAGCGCTTTCCGCAAGCTCGCCATGCAGTTCCATCCCGACCGCAATCCAGGCGATCATGCCTGCGAACACAAATTCAAGGAAATCAACGAAGCCTATGAGACGCTGAAGGACCCGCAGAAGCGCGCGGCGTATGACCGTTTCGGCCACGCCGCCTTCGAACAGGGCGGCATGAATGGCGGCGCGCAAGGCTTCGGCGCCGGCGGCTTCGCCGATATCTTCGAGGATATTTTCGGCGACATGATGGGCGGCCGCCAGCGCCGCTCGTCGGGCGGTCGCGAGCGCGGCGCCGATCTGCGCTACAATATGGAAATCTCGCTGGAAGAGGCCTTTTCCGGCAAGACCGCGCAGATCCGCGTGCCGGCCTCCATCTCGTGTGCGGAATGCTCCGGCAGCGGCGCCAAGCCCGGCACCCAGCCTGTCACCTGCGCCATGTGCAACGGCCACGGCAAGGTACGGGCCACGCAAGGCTTCTTCTCGATCGAGCGCACCTGCCCGCAATGCCAGGGCCGTGGCCAGACGATCAAGGACCCATGCCCGAAATGCGCCGGCCAGGGCCGCGTCACCGAGGAGCGCTCGCTGTCGGTCAACATTCCAGCCGGGATCGAGGATGGAACCCGCATCCGGCTTGCCAATGAGGGCGAGGCCGGCCTGCGCGGCGGCCCGTCGGGTGATCTCTACATCTTCCTGGCGGTCAAGCCGCATGAATTCTTCCAGCGCGACGGCGCCGATCTCTACTGCAAGGTGCCGATCTCGATGACAACGGCAGCGCTTGGCGGCTCGTTCGAGGTGACGACGCTGGACGGCACCCAGACCAAGGTGAAGGTGCCGGAAGGCACCCAGAACGGCCGCCAGTTCCGGCTCAGGGGCAAGGGCATGCCGGTGTTGCGCCAGCCCAATGTCGGCGACCTCTACATCCAGACCGCGGTCGAGACGCCGCAGAACCTGTCGCGCCGCCAGCGCGAGCTGCTGGAGGAGTTCGAGCAGCTGTCGTCACAGGATAATTCGCCCCAGTCGAGCGGCTTTTTCGCCCGCATGAAGGACTTCTTCGAGTCCTTCGGCGATCGCTGATGCCCTTTGCTTCATTGTCGCTATCCCAAAACCGCTACGCACTTTTGGGCGACATGCACCGCGACGCTTCCCAAGCGTCATCAACACCTTATGCCGGCTCGAGCCTTGTCTTGAAACCCGTAGCTGCTAAGTAGCGTTTCGGGGGAGCCGTTGAGGAGAGCTCGCATGGCACGTGGACCCGGATTGCGCAAGTCGCTGGCGGAGAAGTTCGACGACGAGCTGAAATTCTTCAAGGGCTGGATCGACAAGCCGAAGGCGGTCGGCTCCATCGTGCCGACCAGCTCCATCACCGCCCGCAAGATGGCGTCCATCGTCAACCCGAAATCCGGCCTGCCGGTGCTCGAAGTCGGACCCGGCACCGGCGTCATCACCCGCGCCATCCTGGCGCTCGGCGTGAAACCCGAAAATCTCTATGCCGTCGAATATTCGACCGATTTCGTGCGCCATCTGCGCCAGCTCTATCCGGGCGTCAACGTCATCGAAGGCGACGCCTTCAATCTCAACGCGACGCTCGGCGACAAGCGCGACATGATGTTCGATTCCGTCGTCTCCGGCGTGCCGCTGCTCAACTTCCCGGTCGCGCAGCGCATCGCCTATATCGAAAGCCTGCTCGACCGCATCCCGGCAGGCAGGCCGATCGTGCAGCTGACCTATGGCCCGCTGTCGCCGATCCCGCCCGGCCGCGGCGACTACACGGTCAAGCATTTCGACTTCATCATCCGCAACATCCCGCCGACGCAGCTATGGATCTACCGGCGCGAGGCACATTAGGGTATGCCGATATTCAGGTGAGGCCGGCCTGCAAATGGCAGCTTCCTGCGCTTCCGGTGCTCGCGTACTTTGAGTGCGCTCCGCTCAGGTTCTCGGACCCCACCATTTTCGACTCGGCCTGACTTGAATCTCAACACACCCTGAAGCGGTCCGCTTCCCCCGGATGCCAATGGCAGTGATCCCGAAAATCCTCGTCTTCGCCGGCTCGGTCCGGTCGGGCGCGTTCAGCGGCAGGACCGCCGATGTGGCGCAGAAAGAGCTGGCCGTGCAGGGCGCCGAGGTGACCCGCATCTCGCTCGGCGACTATCCGCTGCCGATCATGGACGAGGACCTGGAAACGCAAAAAGGTATCCCTGAAAACGCCCTGAAGCTCGGCCGGCTGATCGCCGCGCATGACGGGCTGCTGATCGCGACGCCGGAATACAATGGTTCGCTGCCGCCGCTGCTCAAGAACAGCATCGACTGGGTGAGCCGGATACGCAGGGATGGTGGCCGCTCTTTCCGACCTTTCCCCGGCAAGCCGGCCGGCCTGTGTTCCTCCTCCGACGGCAAGTTCGCCGGCATACGCTGCATCAACCATCTGCGCGCCGTGCTGGTGCGCTGCCAGATGGAGGTGGTAACACCGGAATGCTCGGTGTCGGGCGCCAGCGAGGCCTTCGGCGACGATGGACATTTCAGGGATGAGAGACTACGCCAATCGATGGAGCGCCTATGCCGCACACTGATCGAAACCTCGCGCATGCTGTCCACCCGGATCGAGGCGTGATCGACGCCGAGGATGCCATGCACGCCGAGACGATGCGAGACAGGCTGATCGTCGGCCTCGACCTGCCGACGCTGCGCGAGGCCGAGCAGGCGGTGCGCGAGCTCGACGGCGTCGTCTCCTTCTACAAGATCGGCTACCAGCTCGCCTTCGCCGGCGGGCTCGATTTCGCCCGTGAGCTCGCCAGCGGGGGCAAGAAGATCTTCCTCGACATGAAGCTGCTCGACATCGACAACACGGTGGCAAAGGGCGTCGAGAACATCGCCAAGATGGGCATGACCATGCTGACCATCCATGCCTATCCCAAGGCGATGCGGGCGGCCGTGGAAGCCGCCAGGGGCAGCGAGCTTTGCCTGCTCGCGGTCAGCGTGCTGACCTCTATGGACGAACAGGATGTGATCGACGCCGGCTACGAATACGACCCGCACACGCTGGTGCTGCGCCGCTCCGAACAGGCGCTGCATGCCGGCATGGGCGGCGTCGTCTGTTCCGCCGAGGAGGCGGAAGCGGTGCGCCGGATCGTCGGCCCCGGCATGGCCGTGGTGACGCCGGGGATACGGCCGAAGGGCAGCGACCATGGCGACCAGAAGCGCGTCGTGACGCCGGCGCAGGCGATCCGCAACGGCTCCAGCCACCTCGTTGTCGGGCGGCCGATCGTCGGCGCCGCCGACAGGCGAGCGGTCGCAGAAGCGATCCTCGACGAAATGCGCTCGGCGTAACAGACAAGGACCAATTCGGGAGAAGACGAATGCCGAAAGGATACTGGGTCGCCCGCGTCGATGTGCGTGACGCGGAAGGCTACAAGGACTATGTCGCCGCCGCCAAGCCGGCCTTCGAGCGGTTCGGCGCGACATTCCTGGCGCGCGGCGGCGAGCATGAAAAGGCGGAAGGCCCCGGTCGCGCACGCAACGTGATCATCGAGTTTCCGTCACTTGCCGCGGCGCACGATTGCTACCACTCGCCGGAATATCAGCGCGCCGTCGCGATCCGGCAGAAGGTGGCCGATGGCGAGATCGTGCTGGTCGAAGGGGTCTGAAGCCTATCCCGGTGACCACCAGAGCTGGCAGCGTTCAGACGAAGTCCTGAAGGTTCACGTCCCGCAGTTTCGCCCCGCCAAGCAGAGCCCCGACCAGTTGGTGCTTGAGGGCGAGGCATTGCGAACGGGCAAGTTTCACGATTGCGGGGACGTCGCTCTTCTCGCAGGCCTGCAGCAACTGCTTCTGCTGTTCGATGATCAGCTGCATGAAATCGCGTGACTTGAAGCCGAGGTGGAGCGCCCGTTCCGACTGATCGAGAATTTGGCTGAGCAGCTGAGCCAGCCGCAGGTTCCCGGAAAGCTCGGCAATCGCCAGGCGGAAGGCACGGTCGGCCGCCAGGAATGCAACAGGGCTGCGCAACGTCTCGGGCTTGAGCACCTTTCTGGCCGCCAGCCTGATCTCATCCAGTCCGCGTTCGGTGATGCCTGAAGTGGCAACCCTGAACACTTCGGGCTCGATCAGGCTGCGGACGTCGAAGATCTCGTTGACGTCGCGCAAGGTCAGCGTCGTGATGACATAGCCACGGCGCGGCTCGCTCCTGACCAGTCCTTCCTGCATGAGGCGGGCGAGCGCCGAGCGGATCGTCGCCTTCTTGATCCCGTAGCGAGCCTCGATCTGCTTCTCGGTCAACGCTTCACCGGGCGACAGGACGCAAGCGACAATATCGCTCTTCAATTGTTCGTAGGCCTGTTCGCTGCGCAGCACGTCCGCTGTCGATAGCGCTGTTGGCCCGTCTGCGGGCGCCATCGACGGCGTCAATTTCGTCGATTTCATAATTCTCTCGCTTTGGCCCCGGTTGACGTTGGCATCGGCATTGGCTAGCGTTGATCGTCTTAGATACGATCTCTGAGCATCTCACATTGGAGTTGTGGAATGCCTCTATCCGCTGACTCTCCTCTCTACCCTGCCATCAAAGATATCGTCAACGCGGCGGCGGGTCCCGATCCCTTCGGACAGGTCAAAGCCGTGCTCAGCGACTATACCAGTCGCTTCCACGCGCTCGGTGGCCTCGTTCACGAAGAGGACGACGACGAGCTGTTGCTGCACGCAAGCCCGAACCTGACGATCTATCACATCACGCTCTCGCCTGGCGTGCAGTATCCGCCGCACAACCACCTGATGGATGCGTTGATCGGCATTTACAGCGGCAGCGAGACGAATTTCATCTACCCGCTCGCCGGCGATCAGGTCGATGAGCCGGAGCGGCAGGATTTTTTGGCGCCCGCGGTGGTGCACATGTCGTCCAGCACCATTCACTCGGTCGCGAATGCGGGCAGCGCCCGTTCCGGGGCCATGCATGTCTATCTGGGTGACCTGCCAGGGACCAGCCGGCAGCTATGGAGCCTGGCCGACAACCGGCCGGAGCCGTTTGACAACAACCGATACATGGCTGGCGCGCGACCCATCCGGCAATCGACGTCCAGGTCCGAATAACCTCATCGAACAATTGCAAGGCCGTACGATCGGCGATTGACATGCAGGTATTTACCTGCATATTAGCCTTATAACAGAGTGAGGCCGATGGACGCCGACAAGGTTTTCAAAGCACTGGGCGACCCGACACGCAGAAAGCTGCTTGACCTTCTGTGCGAGCAGAACGGGCAGACGCTCGGCCAGCTTTGCGAAAACCTGGAGATGGCAAGGCAATCCGCCACCCAGCACCTCGACCTGCTGGAGGCGGCCAACCTGGTGAGCACGGTCAAGCGCGGCCGGGAAAAGCTGCACTTCATCAACCCCGTGCCGCTGCACGACATCTACGAGCGGTGGGTGCGAAAATTCGAACGGCAGCGGCTCAGCCTGCTGCACGACCTGAAGCAAGAACTCGAAGGAGATGACCAATGACCAGTGAGACGACCAGTTTTGTCTATGTGACCTACATCCGCTCGACGCCGCAAAAAGTGTTCGAGGCCATAACCAGGCCCGATATCGCCAGGCGCTACTGGGGCCACGAGAACGTCTCCGACTGGAAGGCGGGATCGAAATGGGAACATATCCGCGCCAATGACGAGCGCACCGTCGAACTCGTCGGCAAGGTCGTCGAAATCTCGCCACCGACCCGTCTCGTGATGACCTGGGCGAACGCCTCGCAGGCCGACGACCCGTCGAAATACAGCCGGGTGACGTTCGGCATCGAGGAATACGACACCATGGTGCGGCTGACCGTCACCCACGACGAGCTCGAAGCCGGCAGCGGCATGGCGAAAGGCATCAGCCAGGGCTGGCCGGCGGTGCTGTCCAGCATGAAATCCTTCCTCGAAACCGGCAGCGGCATCGACCTTTTCGCCAAGCCCAAATCGGCCTGATCCCAGCGGGAGAGTGACAATGACCAAGCGTTATAGCGGCGGATGCGCATGCGGCGCGATCCGCTATGAAACAAGCGGCGAGCCCATCTTCCAGAACCACTGCCAATGCCTCGATTGCCAGAAGCGCAGCGGCACTGGTCACGGATCCTATCTGACCTTCGGCCGGCGCGCCGATATGGCAATTACCGGCGAGGCGAGCACCTGGCACGTGGCGGGCGCCAGCGGCAACGAAAAGGTGCATGCCTTCTGCCCAACCTGTGGAACGCCGGTCTATCTGACATTCGTCGCGATGCCGGAGCTGATAGCAATTCACGCGACCAGCCTCGATAACCCCGGCGATTTCGAGCCGCAGGCGGTGACCTACACGATCCGCGGCCATGGCTGGGACATTATGGATCCGTCATTGCGGGCATTCGAGCGAATGCTGCACGGATAGTTCCTCTGGAGGCCATCCGGCTAGAGCAATTCCAAAAGAAGTGTGAAACGGTTTTCCGTCCGGAATTGCGTCAAAACAATGAGTTAGGGCCGTGTCGAGTGCTCGCCGCTTGCGAGCGCTTCCGCCTGATGGCGGTGTCCGAGCGCTTCGTAGCCGACGACAGTCACGGCCGGCGCCAGCATCAGAATGATCAGGCAGACCGCCATGTCGACGCCGCCAAGCGCGGAGAGAATGGCAAGTGCGACGACGGCCGCGGTCGCAAGCAGCAGCCAGACGTGCAGGAGATCGAAGCGCGGAACGAGATAGTAGTAGAGCGCATAGATCAGCCCCAGGAAAACACCCACGGGAACAGCGGCCGTAAGCAGCGTCGCGAGCGGACCGATGTGAGCCTTGTGCTCGATGAATAGGCCGCGACGTGGAGGCCGGCGCCGGTCGCCACGATGGCGGTCACAATCAGCATCTGACCATAACCCCAGACGAATGCGCGATCGCGGTGGGCGTGAAGCGTCCGGGCTGAAGGCAGTATGTAATAGACCCACCACATGCCGAAGGTCAGCCCGGTGCCGGCGATGCAAACCAATGCCGCATCCATGGTCCAGCCCTGTTCCTCGACCACGGCCGACAGCGACGCGAGTGTGCCGACGACCCCCTCGCCCAGCGCGATGATGGCGAACAGGCTGTGACGCTCGGCAATATGATGGGCATGCCAGGGCGTGCCGCCATCCTTGCGTTCGGCGACCACCGGCCGCGCCAATTCGACCAATGCGAGGACGCAGGCGAGTATGAGGCTGACGCCGACCGAGAAATCGGCGAGGATCTGCACCACCCAGCCGACCTGGGCCACCGAGATGGCTGTGGCGTAGGTCAGGCAGGCCCGGCGCCGATCAGGGTCCTGTCGGGCAGCGCGCAGCCATTGGAACACCATGGCCAAGCGCATGATCACGTAGCCCAGCACCATGACCGAATTGTCGAGGTGCTCGCCATGCTCGATCGAGGCGAACATGCGCGGCAGGCCGATTGCCAGCACCAGCACACCAATCATCTGCACCATGGTGACAAGGCGGAAAATCCAGTCATCGGTGTCGTAGGCCGAGGAGAACCATGAGAAATTGACCCAGGCCCAGCAGATGGCGAAGCTTGCGAAGCCGAAGCCCAGCAGGGCCGCCGCATAGTGGCCCTCAGCCAGCGCATGCGCGAGCTGGGATGAGGCAAGGCCGAAAGCTGTTACGAAAGTAAGGTCGAACAGAAGTTCGAGCGGGGTTGCGACGCGATGCTCCTCATGCGGATGGCGTCCAGCCATGCGCCTGACATGATGGTGGAGCGTCTCGGAACTGACGGGCGTGGTGTTCATCGCGCGGTCTTCGTTGGGCCTCGCCGACCGACACTAGAGGCATGACAGAAAGCGTCAAGGCGCGCAGCCGACTGCACGCGGCCAAAGGCCAGCGGGTTTGTAGCCTCGCGCCGTTCAAACGGCCTGGGCAGGCAGCCGGCTCACCGCCGTCTCGGCCATGGCATCCGCCAGGCTCAAGCCCCATTGCTGGCGGCAATAGTCGCGGAAGTCGAAGCAGGGCAGGCCGGGACAGACCTCGAACTCGATCAGGTGAACGCGGTCGTTGGCCTCGATCCTGAAATCGATGGAAAACACGTCTTTCAGGCCAAGCCCGGCGATCAGCCTTTGCGCGATCGCGCGGATCGCCCGATCTGCCGCCGGCTGGCTGGCGGCGACCGGCGCCAACTCCGGCTCAACATAGGCCCCCGCCGCCCTTGCGGCCTGGCCGGTGTCACCATAGAGAGCGAGGCTGTCCGCCATGGTCTGGAAGTCGCCGACGGAATCGACAAAGGCGATACCGAGCGCCTCGACGCCGGTGTCCGGCTTCAGGCCAAGGAAGCTGGCGCGCCCATTGCGGCCGGAGACATAGGGCTGGACGACGACATCGTCGCGATAGGCGGCAAAAACACGCCGGCTAAGCTCCAGCGCGTGGCCGAGATCGTGGCAGCGGGACTCCGGCCAGATGCCGATCTTGGCGCCGAGCCGGTTCGGCTTGACGAACCAGCCGGCCGCCGAGGCCGGCGGCTCGACCAGCCAGCTTCCGTCGCGCGCAAGTCCGGCCTGCGGCACCGGCAGGCCGAGCGCGCCGAGCACGGCGCCGGAGCGAAACTTGTCCTGGCAGAGCGCGAACAGCGCGTCGTCGGCGCCGATCGTCCCCAGGCCGTTCAGCCGCGCCTGTGTAGGGGCGGCGCCGCCGCGAAAATAGGCGATGCCGTCTGTCAGCGTCCATACCAGCGTCGTGCCCGGATCGGCTCCGGAGAGCACACCTGTCGCATCGTCGAGCGCCACCGGCACGAAGCCGAGGCCACGTTTGTCGCAGGCGGCGGCAAGCGCATCGAATTCGCGGGCGAGATCGGTCGACTGCGCCAGATAGGACGAAATCTCGGCGGCGCGTTCCGGCGCATGACCATCGGCGACCAGCCGGTCAAAACAGGCTTGTTCCGGCTCGTAGACAAGGATCAGTTTTGGTTGGCGGCTCGACATTGATCAACGCTCCCGGCAATGCGCCCACCTTCGCATGGCGCCTGCCATCGGCTTTCGCGAAACCGACCGCTCCGGACGGTTGCGTGACAGCGTCCTCCGATCAGGAGATTCAGGCGATCAGCACGCGCGGCTCGAAGCGGCCGTTGACGGGAATATCGATCAGGAAGGTCATGCCGGCCTGCGGGTCGAGCTTGCGCTGCTTGTCGTCCTTGCCCTTCCAGGCCGAGGTCACCGCCAGCCTATCGGCCTTCGCGCCGACAAAGGCGGGGCAGGACGGTTGCGTCACCGGCATCGAAACCGCGCGCAGCAGCGTGCCGTCGGGTGCATAGGCCTTGACCGCCTTGCCGCCCCAGACGGCGTTCCACAGCACGCCGTCGCGGTCGACGACCGAGCCGTCGACATAGCCCTTGGCCGAGCGATGGTCGACGAAGACCTTCGGCTCGCCGAGGGGCAGGCCGGTTACCGGGTCACAGGCGACGCGCATCAGCAGCCCGGTGCCGGTGTCGGTGTAATAGGCGACCGTTCCGTCCTCGGAAAAGCAGATCGAGTTCGACACGGTGATGTCGGAATACAGCCGGCGGAGCTCACCCTTGAAGAACCAATAGATGGAGCCTGCACCTTTTTCCTCGCCCTTGCCCATCGTGCCGACCCAGAAGGCACCACAGGGATGGACGCGCGAATCGTTCGAGCGCGTCAGCGGATTGTCGGCTTCGATCGGCGTGTGCGGCGTCAGCCTGCCGGTCGCGACATCGCGGATATGCAGGCCGGTTTCGGTGGCGATCAGCTGGCGCTGGTCGTCGATGATGGCGATGGCGCTGGCCATCAGGCCAAGCGCATGGATCTTCAGCGCGCCGGAGGTAACGCCCTTCTCCAACAGCAGGCCATTGACGATGTCGAACCAGAACAGAGCATCGGTGCCGGGATCGTAGCTCGGGCCCTCGCCGAGCTGACAGATGTGGTCGCAAAAGACCGAAACAGTGTCCATCATGCGCCCCCGAAAGCCATGTCCCAGGCCACCACCGCGGCACGGGCGCGAGCCGCCACCTCGTCGACGCGCATGCCCGGTTTGAACAGGCTGGAGCCGAGGCCGAAGACGGTGACGCCAACCGCTTTGTAGCCGGCAAAATCTTTTTCCGAGACGCCGCCGACGGCGCCGATCAGCGTGTCCGCCGGCAGCACCGCGCGCACGGCCGAAATGCCGCCCGCACCGAGCACGCTGGCCGGGAAGAATTTGAGCGCCGACGCGCCGAGCCGGATGGCCTGGAACGCTTCGGTCGGTGTGAAGACGCCAGGCATCGTCACCATGCCGTGGTCCATGGCGCGGCGCATCACATCGGCGTCGATGTTGGGGCTGACCAGCAGCCTGCCGCCGGCCTTGTGCAGGCCGTCGACATCGGCCGGTGTCAGCACCGTGCCGGCGCCGACCAGCGCGGCGGCCGGAAGCGCCCCGGCGATGCCGGCGATCGAGGAAAACGGGTCTGGCGAATTGAGCGGCACCTCGATCGCCTCGATGCCGGCCTCGAAGACTGCCGTGCCGATGGCCACCGCCTCTTCGGGCTTCAGCCCGCGCAGGATGGCGACCAGGCCGCGCTTGAGCTTCGGGAACGGTGCGGTCTGGGTCACGCTGCAACTCCACTTCTGGCGATCATGCCGTTTTCGCGCGCGGCTTCGACCAAGCCGACCCGCACCGCATCATCGGCGTCGACGGCTCTTACGTCGAACCCGGCAAGGCCGAGTGCCTCTCCATAGAGCGTCGCAAGCGCGCCGGAGGCGACCAGCACGACGGGTGCCGCGCCTGCCCCATAGCAGCGCTTGGCCGAGGCGATCTCGCCGCCGATCAGCAGGCCGGACAGGCAGGCGGCGGCATCGTCGGGCTTCAAGTCCTGCAGAAGGCCGGCGGCGCGGATCGAAAACAGCTTTGAGGTGACATCGCCGCCTTCGGCCAGCGCCCTGCGGCACCAATCCTGGAAAAACGGACTGTCCGACGCGACGGGCTTCGGCTGCTCGCCCAGCGAATGGCGCAGGATCGAGTGCGCCGCCAGCACCGAGAACAGTTCGCCGGTCGGCCAGGTGCCGAAGCCGGCAACCGCGCCGTCCTCGACCAGGACCCATTTCGAATGCGTGCCCGGCATGCAGACGAGATGGCGGCCGTTTGCCGGCAAACCGGAGCCGGCAAGCTGGGTTTCCTCGCCGCGCATAACATCGGGCGCATCGGCGAGGCGCTGGGCGAGGCCGGGCACGATACGGATATCCCGCTGCTGGCCGGGAATGCGGGCAGCACCGGCAAGGATGGCGCCGATCGGCGCCGGCACGGTGACATAAGGCGCCTCGAGCCAGCCCTGGCGGGAGCCGGCCATGCCGCATACGATGACCGGCAGCGCTTCCGGCGCGCCGAGAGCCGCCAGATGTCCTTCGAGAATGGTCGAAAACCCTTTCTGCTGCGCGGTGATCAGCCCGTCGTCGCCGCGACGCTCGGCGAGAACCTTGCCTTTCTCGTCGATCAGCCAGACCCGCATGCGGGTGGTGCCCCAATCGACCGCCGCGACCGCTGGTAGCGTGCTCACAGGAAGCCTCCGTCGACGATCAGCATCTGGGCGGTCAGCATGCGCGAAGCGTCCGACGCCAGGAACAGCACCGTGCCGACGATGTCGTCCGGCTGCATGACCTCCTTGATGCACTGCTTGGCGAGATGGGCGGCGAGCCCCTGTTCGGTGACCCAGAGCTCTTTTTGCCGTTCGGTGATCACCCAGCCGGGCGCCAGCGCGTTGACGCGGATGCGGTCGGCGCCGAGCTTGCCGGCGAGCCCCTTGGTGAGGCCGAGGATGCCGGCCTTGGCGGCCGTATAGGCCGGCATGTCCGGGTGGTTGATGAGATAGGAGGTCGAGGTGAAATTGATGATCGAGCCGCCGCCGGCCCGCTTCATGCCCGGCGCCACAGCCTGCGCGGTGAAGAAATGCGGACGCAGATTGACCGCGTGGTTGTTGTCCCAGAACTCGACGGTGACGTCCTCGACGGCATGGCGGTCGTCGAGCGCGGCGTTGTTGATCAGCACGGTGACATCGCCATGCGCAGCAGCCGCTTTGGCGACCGAGGCCCGCAGCGCTTCGATATCGCGCAGGTCGGTCTTGAGGTAGAGCGGCCGCCGGCCAAGCTCGTTTTCGATGCGATCGGCAAGTGCTGTGCTCGGGCCATCGGCGATATCGATGAAGGCGACCTTCGCGCCCTGCCGGGAGAAGCCCTCGGTCAGCGCGGCGCCGATGCCGGAGCCGCCGCCGGTGATCAGCACCGAGGCGCCTTCAAGGTCGGCAAAGCGCGCCGATGGCATCATGTTTTTTCTCTCCGCTATGGACGGCGCGCATCCTATCCAGCGATCTCTGGCGAGCAAGGGCGAAAAACGGATTTTGGCGCTTATGTCTGACAAAATGAAGGGAGCGCCCTCACCGGGGCCGCCGGATGGGCGACGCTTTGGCGGTAACCGCCGTCAGATCGCCTTGGCGCGCAAGGCACCGCGATAGGAATCGCGCAGATAGCCGAGCGTGGCGTCGGCATCGACCGGCTTGCCGAACAGATAGCCCTGCCCGCCGGCGCAGCCGAACTGGACGAGGCGGTCCGCCTGCGCCTCCTCCTCGATACCCTCGGCGACCACGTCCATGCCAAGCCCCTCGCACATGGCGAGAATGGCGCGGATGATGTGTTCCGACGGCCGGTCGTCGAGGATGGAGGAAACGAAGGCGCGGTCGATCTTGAGCTTGTCGAAATGGAACTCGCGCAGCCGACCGAGAGAGGACTGGCCGGTGCCGAAGTCGTCGAGCGAAACGCGGATGCCGACGCGGCGCAGATCCTCGACGATCTTCTCGGCCGAGGCCGGATCGTTCATCAGGCCGGTTTCGGTAATCTCGATCTCCAGCCGGCGCGGGTCGAAGCCGGTGCGGTCGAGGATCGCCAGTATGTGCAGGCCGGTGTTCTGGTCGACAAGCTGCGACGGCGACAGGTTGAAGGACAGGAACAGATCGCTCGGCCAGCTGCGGGCCGCCTCGGTGGCCTTGCGCAGCACCAGCTGCGACAGCGGGCCGATGATGCCGCGTTCCTCGGCGATGGGGATGAAGACGCTCGGCGGCACCATGCCGAGATCGCGATCGGTCCAGCGCGCCAGTGTCTCGAAGCCGATGGTGCGGCGAGTGGTGAGATCGACGATTGGCTGGAAATGCGGCTCCACCTCGCCGGCCGAAACGGCGCGGCGCAGTGCCTGCTCGATGCGGGTGACGCGCTTGGCGGCTTCTTCCATCTCGCGGGTGTAGACGACGACCCGGCCACGGCCGGAGCGCTTGGCATGGTAGAGCGCGGTTTCGGCCTTGTTGACCAGGATCTCGGTGGTCTCGTCGCCGGAGTAGAACAGCGAGCAGCCGACGGAGGCCGAAAGCCTGGCCGTGCGCTCACCGACATCGTAGGGCGCCGAAAGGATCTCGATCAGCATGCGCGACCTTTCCGCCGCCGCCTCCTCGCTGAACACCATCGGATAGAGGTAGGCGAACTCGTCGGCACCGATGCGGCAAACGGTGGAATAGCTGTCCATCGACGCGCGCAGCCGCATCGCCACCTGGATCAGGATGTCGTCGCCGGCCTTGTGGCCGAACAAATCGTTGATCGGCTTGAAGCCGTCGAGGTCGAGAATGCCGACGGTGAAGGGCGCCGGGTCCTCGGACCGATCGCTGATCAGGCGGTCGACCTTGTCGAAGAAACGGCGATGATTGCCGAGCCCGGTCAACGCATCCGTGAACGCCAGATCCGTGTTTTCCTTAGCTGCCTGCCCGGTGCCAAACGTCGTTTGCATCGGTGTCCCTGTTTGCACGTCCGAATTCACGCGCAGACTGGCAGCAAACCCTTTAGGAAACGTATCGCAAATCGATTTTTTCGCCGGCTGAAAAAAAGGCCGCCGATCGCATCAAATGTCCGGCCCTTTCAGGGACGGATGCCTTCAGGCGCCTTGCCGGACACGATAGAGTTCGATCGGGGTTCCCTTGGTCTCCGCCACCAGCTCGAGCCAGTCCGGCACGCTACCGTGCATCAGCCCGGCGAGAAAGCCCTGCGGCGCCTTCTCGGCCAGAAGCTCGCTTTCGGTGCTGCCGCGGCAAAGCGCGACCAGGCCGACGTGATGATCCGCCACGATCTTGCGCGCATCGTCGGCAGATCCCAGGAAGGCATCGAGCGCCAAGAGGTTGCCGGCGATGTTGCGATGATAAGGCCCGGCGAACACGCGATGTCCCGAATAGGCCAGGATCGGTGCGCCGAGATTGGAGATCGCCAGCACGGTGGTATCAGGCATGTGGCCGAGCGGCGCAAAGGTCGCCATGCGGTAGCAGCGATTGTCGGTCTCGCTGTCGGCCGCCACAGTGTTCTTGGAATCGAGCGCCACCGAGGTTGCCGCCGCGGCACCGGTCCAGACGGCGTTCACCGACACCAGCCAGGCAGCGGCCATGCGCAGGACGACGCCGCGTGAGGAGCTGACCTCGGCGCGCTGTCGCCATTTGGCGATCCAGGCCGAGAGCGGGATGACGGCGAAGCCGATCGAGAATGTCGAGCCCCGCACCTGCCAGACGCTCACGGCGAAAGCAACGACGAGCAACGCAGCCACGAGGCCTTCCTGTCGCCGCCAGTTGCCGCGGCCAAAGCTGATCGCCATCAGCACGATGGCCACCAGCGGCGTGGCGTAGCGGGCCGCCACGCGGGCCGGCGCATGGGCGAGAAGCGTGAACAGCGACTGGGCTTCGTCGATGTGATCGAGCCACAGTTCCTTGAGGCGCGGATCGAGATTGGCATAGGGAGCCGCCAGGCATTGCGGGAACAGCGCCACGACGACCGCGGCAATGGCTGCGGCGAGCAGGCCGAGCGACACGAGACGCCGCTGCCAGCTGCGACCGGCGGCATCGATCGACGCGATGGCCGCAAGGCCGGTGCCTGCAAGTGCCGCCACGACGAACTGCACGGTCGAGAAGGCATCGCATTGCGCCTGGCCCCATGCCGAGAAGGGGATGGTGGCAATGAAGACCAGGGCCGAGACACCGGCAAAGCCGAGGCCGAAATCCCTGGCGATCCGGCTCTCGCCCGACCTGTCGACGACAAACAGCAGAGCGACCGAGACGCCGATGGTGGCGACATAGGGGACGGTTTCCATGCCGACGGCGAGCGTCAGCGCGGCGCAAAGTCCGGAGAAAAGCGCTGCCGTCCGTCGCACCGGCGCCTCCAGCAACAGGCAGAGGCTTGCCATGGTCAGCATCAGCTGGACGTTGTGATGATCGAGCGCCCCCGGCGAATAGATGCCGATGAAATGATACGCCGCCGCGCCGACGACGACGGAGGGCAAAACCGCGCTCTCGCCGGCGACATTGCGCGCCGCGCGGGTGGTGAAGAACACGGTCAGGCAGAAGAGCAGCGACGGCCAGGCAATCTGCGCGACATCCTCGGCAAGAGCGGTGCTGCCGGTCAAGGCCTGCACGACAAGAATGATGGCGGCGATCGGCGTGTCGACCAGCCGCGACCAATGCATGACGAAGCCGCCTTCCAGCCCCATCCGGTACTGGTGCAGGTCGAACCAGCCCTGGCCGCTGAGCAGGTCGCGGACCTCGACCAGACGCAGCAGATTGTCATTGTCGCCGCCGGCATCGGTCAATTCGCGGAAGCCGGTGCCGGCATTGACGGCCAGCGCCACCAGCATGGCAAGCAGCGCCAGCATCAAATCGGGCTTCCAGGAGGAAGCGCCGGCCTTGCCTGAGCTCATCGTCGTGACCCTTGTGGGAAGAAATGCGGCTTAAACCTAGCCTTAACGGCTTCAATAAATAGTAAAGCCGCTTGAACGGGCTGGCACTCAACGCGGCCAGCGTGCCAAAACAGGCCTCCGGAGACGAAAATGCCGCATGAAGTTCGCCACGAGCCCGATATTGCCGTGCTCCTGCCTTGCTACAATGAGGAGCCGACGATCGCCGAGGTGGTGCGGCGGTTCCGCGAGGCGCTGCCTTCGGCCGCGATCTATGTCTACGACAACAATTCGCGCGATCTGACGGCGCTGCGAGCCCGCGCGGCCGGTGCCACCGTCATCCGCGAGCCGCGCCAGGGCAAGGGCAATGTCGTGCGGCGCATGTTCGCCGACATCGAGGCCGACATCTATCTGATGGCCGACGGCGACGGCACCTACGCGCCGGAGGACGCGCCGCAGCTGATCAACACGCTTCTGACCGAACGCTGCGACATGGTGGTGGGCACCAGGCGAGGCGTCACCGACGACGCCGGCCGCTCCGGCCATGCCTTCGGCAACCGCATCTTCAACAGCCTCTACAAGCGGCTGTTCGGTTCGGATTTCACCGACATCTTCTCCGGTTACCGCGTCTTCACCAGGCGCTTCGTCAAGAGCTTTCCAGCCGTTTCGGGCGGCTTCGAGATCGAAACCGAAATGTCGGTGCATGCCTCGCAGCTCAAATTGCCGGTCAGCGAGATCGCGCTCGATTATGGCCGCCGGCCGGAGGGCTCATCGTCGAAACTGTCGACCTATCGCGACGGCGCCAGGATCCTCTGGATGTTCGCCATGCTGATGAAGGAGACGCAACCGCTGCGCTTCTTCGGCGCCTTTGCCGTGTTCTTCCTGGGGGCGAGCCTCACCCTGATGACGCCGGTGCTGATCGAATTCGCCGAAACCGGCCTCGTGCCCCGCATGCCGACCTGGGTGCTGTCCGTCGGCCTGCTGCTGCTCTCCATGCTGGCGGTGGTGACCGGGCTGATCCTCGATTCGGTCTCGCGCGGCCGCGCCGAACAGAAACGCATCTTCTATCTGTCGATGCCGTCCGGCCGCGTCGAACGGCGTGAACGGGCCGCTGAGCAGACTGCCCTGAAACCCTCACCGGGCAAGACTCCCCGGGCGGCGTAGAACCGTGAGCCGTCTCCTCCACTTCATCCTTGCCGGCGGCGTCGGTTTCGTCGCCGATGCGGCGGCCCTGTGGCTGCTGCTGGCCGTCACGCCGCTTGGCCCGCTGGTCGCCCGCGTGCTTTCGATCGGCTTTGCGCTGGCCGTCACCTGGCAGTTCAACCGCCATTTGACCTTCTCGCCGTCGAGCCGCGGCATCGCGACGGAGGGCGCGCGCTATGGCGGCGTCGGCATCGCCACCAGCATCGTCAACTATGCCGTCTATTGCGCGATCCTGGTTGCCCTGCCGGCAATGCCGCCGCTGGCGGCGCTCGCTATCGCCTCGCTGGTCGCCATGGCGCTTTCCTTCATCGGCTATTCCCGCCTCGTCTTCGATCGATAGGCTCTGGCTGATTGGCAGAAGCCGCCGAGTTCCTTATATCGGCGACAAGGATCGCGCCGGAGACCCAAGATGCCCTTGAAAATCGCCGTCCAGATGGACCATGTCTCAACGGTGTCGATCGCCGGCGACACGTCGTTTGCGCTGTCGCTGGAGGCACAGCGGCGAGGCCACCAGCTGTTCCACTACACGCCCGACCGGCTGTCGATGCGCGACGGCAAGGTGTTTGCCCGCATCGAGGAAATGCAGATCCGCGACGAGAAGGGCAGCCACTATTCGCTGGGCGAGAAGGTGCGCACCGACCTGTCCGAGATGGATGTCATCCTGCTCCGTCAGGATCCGCCCTTCGACATGAACTACATCACCACCACGCACATCCTCGAGCGCATCCACCCGAAGACGCTGGTGGTCAACGACCCGGCCTGGGTACGCAACAGCCCGGAAAAGATCTTCGTCACCGAATTCCCGGACTTGATGCCGGAAACGCTGATCACCAAGGATCCCATGGAAGTCGCCGCCTTCCGCAAGGAGTTCGGCGACATCATCGTCAAGCCGCTCTACGGCAATGGCGGCGCCGGCATCTTCCATTTGCATGAGGCCGACCGCAACCTCGCCTCGCTGCTCGAAATGTTCGGCCAGATGTTCCGTGAGCCCTATATCGTGCAGCGCTATCTGAAGGACGTGCGCAAGGGCGACAAGCGCATCATCCTGATCGACGGCGAACCGGTGGGCGCCATCAACCGGGTGCCGGCCGAGCACGATTCGCGTTCCAACATGCATGTCGGCGGCCGCGCCGAAAAGACCGAGCTGACGGAGCGCGAACGCGAGATCTGCGCCCGCATCGGCCCGTCGCTGAAGGAGCGAGGCTTCATCCTCGTCGGCATCGACGTCATCGGCGACTACATGACCGAGATCAACGTGACTTCGCCGACCGGCGTGCGCGAAGTGCAGCGCTTTGGTGGCGCCGACATCGCCAGCCTGTTCTGGGATGCAGTTGAGAACAAGAGGCGGTAGTCCACGTAACTGCGCCCCACCGATCCTCTAACTCTTTGTTTTTACGCAATTCCTGACGGAAGACCGTTGCACGCTTTTCCTGGAATTGCCCTAGACCACGAAGCAGTCGTCGGCGGTGAGCCAGGTGCCTGGGCGCACGGTGGCGAACTGGACAGCCGCCGCTCCGCCCACGCCGTCCACATCGAACAGCAGAGCGCCTGTCGCGTCGTCGTAAAGGATGTGGTCGCTGTCATCGGTGGCTTTGTTGTCGAGCCCGAAGACCGCAGCGAAAAGCGGGCCGGCCGACAGCCCGACGAATACGGAACTGTCCAGCCGGAACATATCATCCAGCGCATTGAAGTCGTCGATACTGTCGTAGTTCGCCGGTCCAAGCGCGTCGAACACGAAGACATCCCTGCCCGCGTCGCCGGCCAGTCGGTCGCGGCCGGCGCCGCCATTGAGGCTGTCGTCACCAGCGCCGCCCCGCAGGTCGTCGGAGCCGGTCGCGCCGTCGAGGACATCGTCGCCCGTGTCGCCGCGGATGGCGTCTGTGCCGGCACCGCCGCTCATCTCATCATTGCCGCCGCCCCCCTTCAGCCAATCGGTGCCCGCACCCCCGATGATCGTGTCGGCGCCTGCGCCGCCGAACAGCTGGTCGTGGCCGGCGCCGCCGTCGAGCGTATCGTTGAACGGGGTGCCGCTGACGCGGTCGTCGCCGCCCAGTGCGGCGACGAGAACGGCATGATCGTAGCTTCCATAGCTCACGGTGCTTGTGGCGTCGCTCATCGTGATCGATTCGGCCGGGGGTGTGACAGTGACCGCAATCGTCGCCACATTGCTGTTGCCCTGGCCGTCGGTGGCGTAAACCGTAAAGCTGTCGGTGCCGACGAAGCCGGCCTCGGGCATGTAGTCGAACAGATTGTCGCTCAGAAAGCCCGGATGATAGTGCAGGCTGGTGCCGACGTGACCTTGGTGAAACGGATAGTAGTTGCCGTCGAAATTTGTGCTCGGCTCGAGGGTGCCATGGTCGGGCCCGTCCAGGATGACAAAGCTCAGGAGATCGTAGTCGGCATCCGCCGCGCTGAACTTGATGTCGTCGAGAAATTGCCCCTGCGAAACCGACAAATTCAGATTGGCCACCGTGGGCGCATGATTGACGAAGGTGTTGGGCTGAAGCGCGCCGCCTTCCAGGGTGATCTGATGCTGGCCGTACTGGGTATTTTCGCCGCCGAAATATTCGTTCGCCCCGATCCATGTCACCGTGACGGTGTCGGGGCCGTCGGCGTTGACCGAGACGATCCGGGCCGACAGGTAGGCCGCCTGGTCAGTCAGGGTGCGGACGAAATTGCCTTCATTGTCGAAAACCTGCGTTTCCACCGTCGTCCAGGTCTCGGTCCTGCCCTCGTGGGTGAGACTGGTGATGGTGAAGAAGCCGTCGAAGACATCAACCGAAGCCAGGTCGATCCCACCGAATGGGAAATCCGCCTTTGCCCCTATCGGTCCGATCACGTCGCCGTCGGTTTCGGTAATGCTGAAAAGCACCGCGTCAGGGCTCGGATTGGGAAATTCGGGTTCTTCCCATACGGTGAGCTCACTGCCATTGCTTAAGGTCGGCATCCTGTCTTCCTCGCGTTTGCGCCTGGACGCGCTGCGGATGTCCCCCGTTTCCAACCATAACATCGTATGCGAGTCGGATCGGTGACAAACCCCTTCGCCTTTTCCATGTTGGTTAATTCTACTCCGGGCGGAGGCAGTCCGATGGAGTTCTGCGCACTGCGTTGACATTTCGCCGGAAGGCGACTGACCATACGTTCCCGTAATGTTCTTGATTAACTCGGAAATCTGTGCTTGTCTTGCTCGACGTCGCTCACGGCCTGATTGCATCGGCTTTGAGCGAGTCAGGTCCGGGGGTGTTGAAAAATATGGTGGCGCGGGTTCGCACGGTTGCTTTCCAGGGCATCGAGGCCGTGCCGGTCGACGTCCAGGTGATGATCGCGCCGGGCAAGGTCAACATGCATATCGTCGGCCTGGCCGACAAGGCGGTGGCTGAAAGCCGCGAGCGGGTGCAGGCGGCATTGCATGCCTCGGGCCTGTCGATGCCGTCGAAGAAGGTGACAGTCAATCTGGCGCCGGCGGATCTCCCCAAGGAAGGCAGCCACTACGATTTGCCGATCGCGCTCGGCCTGATGGCGGCACTTGGCGCCATTCCGGGCGACATGCTGGCCGGCTATGTCGTGCTTGGCGAATTGTCGCTCGACGGCACCATTGCCGCGGTGGCCGGCGCGCTGCCGGCGGCGATCGGCGCCAATGCCGAAGGCAAGGGCCTGATCTGCCCGTTCGCCTGCGGGCCGGAAGCGGCCTGGGCCGGCAAGGATTTCGACATATTGGCACCGCGCAGCCTGATTGCCATCGCCAATCATTTTCGCGGCACGCAAGTGCTGTCGCGGCCGGAAGCCGGCATCCACGCCTCGGCACGCGACCTGCCCGACCTTGCCGACATCAAGGGCCAGGAGAGCGCCAAGCGGGCGCTGGAGGTAGCGGCGGCCGGCGGGCATAATCTCTTGATGGTCGGCCCGCCGGGCTCGGGGAAATCGATGCTGGCGCAAAGGCTGCCGTCGATCCTGCCACCGCTGGCGCCAAAGGAATTGCTCGAAGTCTCGATGATCGCGTCGGTCGCGGGCGAACTCGGCGAAGGCAAGTTGACCGACCGGCGGCCGTTCCGTGCCCCGCACCATTCTGCCTCGATGGCGGCGATGGTCGGCGGCGGGTTGCGGGCCCGGCCCGGCGAAGTGTCGCTTGCCCATCACGGCGTGCTGTTCCTCGACGAGTTTCCCGAATTCACGCCGCAGACGCTCGACGCGCTGCGCCAGCCGCTCGAGACCGGCGACTGCATGATCGCGCGCGCCAACCATCGCGTCACCTATCCGGCGCGCATCCAGCTGGTGGCGGCGATGAACCCGTGCCGCTGCGGCATGGCCGGCGAGCCGGGCTATCGCTGCCTGCGCGGCGAGCGCTGCCGCACCGACTACCAGGCGCGGATATCAGGCCCGCTGCTCGACCGTATCGATCTCCGCATCGAGGTGCCGGCGGTTTCGGCCGGCGATCTGATCCGGCCCGACAAGGCGGAGAAGAGTGCGGCCGTGGCGTTGCGCGTGGCGCGCGCCCGCACCATCCAGCGCGAGCGTTTCGAGCGGCTGGGCGTCACCAGCGCCACCACCAATGCGCATTGCTCGCCCTCGATCATCGAGGAGATCGCCGTGCCGGATACCGCCGGCCTGGCGCTGCTCAAGGACGCCAGCGAAAAACTCGGCTTTTCCGCGCGCGCCTACCATCGCGTCTTGAAAGTGGCGCGCACGCTCGCCGACCTCGACGCCAGCGAGACCGTCGGCCGCATCCATCTGGCCGAGGCGATCTCCTATCGCATGATGTCGGAGCGGATGGCGCAGGCGGCGT
This sequence comes from Mesorhizobium monacense, assembly GCF_056781675.1. Classification (NCBI taxonomy): domain Bacteria; kingdom Pseudomonadati; phylum Pseudomonadota; class Alphaproteobacteria; order Hyphomicrobiales; family Phyllobacteriaceae; genus Mesorhizobium; species Mesorhizobium monacense. The sequence goes on from NZ_CM165567.1 coordinate 5,796,994, forward strand.
AGACTTCTGCCGCTCGCTGGAAGTGCTCATACGGGTTCGCGCCCGATAGTCGCGTATGTTACGGTCATGGACCTAACCTGGAGCTGAGGCGGGGGATGATTTCGGTTTCGCCGGCGCGCAGCGCCGAGGACTTCCGTGTCATGGCCGGGCTTTGCCGCAATCTTGCGCAATGGGACGCCGATGCGGTGCAACCTTACGGCGTCTCGGCAGAAGACGTGATGGCGATTTTCCACCCGGAGATAAGCAGCAGCCAACTGGCGGCGACGTTCGGCGCGCCGGATGCCATGCCGTTCATCGCGCGATCGGAGAGCCTGCCGGCGGGTTGCCTCGCCTTCGACCCGTTCGACGACAAGTCGGTGGAGATCCATAAATTCTTTGTCGATGAATCGTTTCGCGGAAAAGGAATCGGCCGTGCGCTGATGGGGGCAGCACTGGCGGAAATCGCGAAGGGCCGGAGCCGAACAGTGTTGATCCACACGACGTTCTACATGACGCACGCCATTGCCGTGTACGAGTCGTTCGGCTTCACACCGTGCCCGTCCTTCCGCGAAACCCCGGAGCATGTCAGACATACCGACATCTTCATGTCGTGCTCGATCTCGCCTGCGTGAGACGAGGGGTAAGCGGCGTAGTCCCTTGAGGGGAGGGGCGCTGGCGCCTGGCCTTCGGTTCAGGCCTGCCCGCGCGCCTTCAGCTCCAGCCGCCGCTTGTGCAGCACCGGCTCGGTGTAGCCGTTGGGCTGGACGCTGCCCTTGAAGACCAGATCGCAGGCGGCCTGGAAGGCGATGGAGCTGTCGAAATCGGGCGCCATCGGCTGGTAGAGCGGATCGCCGACATTCTGGCGGTCGACGATGGCCGCCATGCGTTGCAGGGCATCCATGACCTGGATCTTCGAGCAGACATCGTGGCGCAGCCAGTTGGCGATGTGCTGCGAGGAGATGCGCAGCGTGGCGCGGTCCTCCATCAGGCCGACGTCGTTGATATCAGGCACTTTCGAGCAGCCGACGCCCTGGTCGACCCAGCGCACGACATAGCCCAGAATGCCTTGCGCGTTGTTGTCGAGTTCGCGCTGGATCTCGTCGGGCGTCCAGTTCGGCCGTACCGCCACCGGCACCGACAAGATGTCGTCGAGCTTGGCCTTGGGCCGGTTCTTCAGCGCCGCCTGCACGGCGTGCACATCGACCTTGTGGTAGTGGGTGGCGTGCAGCGTCGCCGCCGTCGGCGACGGCACCCAGGCGGTGTTGGCGCCAGCCTTGGGATGGGCGATCTTCTCGACCAGCATCGCCGCCATCAGGTCGGGCATCGCCCACATGCCCTTGCCGATCTGGGCGTGGCCGGCCAGCCCGCATTCGAGACCGGTGTCGACGTTCCAGGCCTCATAGGCGGAAATCCAGGCGGCCTGCTTCATGTCGCCCTTGCGGATCATCGGGCCGGCTTCCATCGAGGTGTGGATCTCGTCGCCGGTGCGGTCGAGGAAGCCGGTGTTGATGAACACCACACGCTCTTTTGCCGAGCGGATCGCCTCCTTGAGGTTGACGGTGGTGCGCCGCTCCTCGTCCATGATGCCCATCTTGATGGTGTTCTTGGCCATGCCGAGCAGCGCTTCGACGCGGTCGAAAATCTCGACGGCGAAGGCGACTTCCTCCGGCCCATGCATCTTCGGCTTCACCACATACATCGAGCCGGCACGGGAATTCATCCGCCGCCCGCCCGGGCCGACATCGTGCAGGGCGACCAGCGCCGTCAGCGCCGCGTCCATGATGCCTTCCGGCACCTCGTTGCCGTCGCGGTCTGTTATTGCCGGATTGGTCATCAGGTGGCCGACATTGCGCACCAGCATCAGCGAGCGACCGGGCAGCGCAAGCTGGCCGCCGTTGGGCGATGTGTAGCCGCGGTCCGGATTGAGCTTGCGGACGAACGTCTTGCCGCCCTTGCTGATCTCTTCGGCGAGGTCACCCTTCATCAGGCCGAGCCAGTTGCGGTAGACGACGACCTTGTCCTCGGCATCGACCGCCGCGACCGAATCCTCGCAATCCTGGATGGTGGTCAGCGCCGATTCCAGGATGATGTCGGCGATGCCCGCCGGGTCGGTGCGGCCGATCTGGTTGGCGCGGTCGATCGATATCTCGATATGCAGGCCATTCTTGACCAGCAGCACGGCTTCGGGGTTCGCTGCATCACCGCGATAGCCGGCAAACTGTTTCGGATCGGCCAGCGTGGTGCCGCCGGCGCCGGCGCTGAGCTTGAGCGCGCCATTCGCGACCGACAGGCCGTTGACCCCGGCCCATTTGCCGGAGGTGAGCGGCGCCGACTGGTCGAGGAAGTCCTTGGACCAGGCAACGACCTTGGCGCCGCGCACGGGGTTGAACCCCTTGCCTTTTTCCGCGCCGCCCGTTTCGGGGATGGCATCGGTGCCGTAGAGCGCATCATAGAGCGAACCCCAGCGCGCATTGGCGGCGTTGAGCGCATAGCGCGCATTCATCACCGGCACGACCAGCTGCGGTCCGGCGACCACGGCGATCTCGGGATCGACATTGTCGGTGGAGGCGCTGAAGGCGGGTCCCTCAGGCACGAGATAGCCGATCTCCTTCAGGAAGCCTTTGTAGGCCTCCATGTCGAGCGGCGCGCCATTGTCGCGATACCAGCCGTCGAGCTTTTCCTGCATAGCGTCGCGTTTTGCCAGCAGCGCCCGGTTCTTCGGTGCCAGATCGTGGACGATGGCCGAAAACCCGTTCCAGAACGCATCGGCGGCAATGCCAGTGCCGGGCAGCGCTTCGTTGACGACGAAGTCATGCAGTTCGCGGGCAATCCGCAATCCGGCGATCTCAATGCGATCGGTCATCAGGGCGTCTCCAGATGAAAGGCTAGGCCGGGCCTTTGGCATGTCGAGGTGGTACGGTCAATTCAGCTTAGGGTGAAGGTGGGCGTTTTAAGCATCAAGGACTCGGACAGCGCTGAGGGCCAATGCAGAGCTGGCGGTTGGCGAAACCGGAGGTCCGGGCGCCCTTCGCCCCGTTTACGGGGAGAAGGTGCCGGCAGGCGGATGAGGGGCGGCGCCAACGCTGAAGTGATTGCCCTCTGAATGGGCTACCTGGCTTGACGCCCTCCGCTCCATCGCCCTAGCTTGCCTTCCATCACAGGAGACCTACCCATGGCAGGCACGGTCGAAGGCGAGAACATCGATGTCGGCTTTTCCGGCCGGCGCTGCATCCATTCGCGCAACTGCGTGCTGGGCGACCCGCATGTCTTCGTGCCCAACGCCAAGGGCGAGTGGATACATCCCGAGGCGGCCAGCGTCGAGAAGATCGTCGCCATCGCCGAGAGCTGCCCGTCCGGCGCCAACACCTACCGTCGCAAGGATGGCGGGCCGCAGGAACAGCCGCCGGTGGTCAACACCGTGCGGCTCAGGGAAAACGGCCCGTTGGCGGTGCATGCCGAGATCGTGCTTGGCGAAGAGACCTTCTACCGCGCCACGCTCTGCCGCTGCGGCGCCTCGGCAAACAAGCCGTTCTGCGACGGCAGCCACAACAAGACCGGCTTCGCCGCCACCGGCGAGCCGTCGCTCAAGGATACGCCGGCGCTGGAGGCGAGGAACGGGCCGCTGAAAGTGACGCCGACCACCAACGGCCCGCTCAAGCTCGAAGGCAATGCCGAGATCGTCACCGGCACCGGGCACACGATCGACCGCACGACGCGGGTTTTCCTCTGCCGCTGCGGCCATTCGGAGAACAAGCCGTTCTGCGATAACACGCATAAGAAGGTGGGGTTCGTGGGGTAACTCCCTTCTCGTACGAAGGTAGCGTTCCGTCACACCCCCCTCTGTCCTGCCGACTTTCGTGGCCCAGCGCTCGCTGCTTTATCGGCCGCGCCGTATCGGCTAAGGGCTTCGCAGCAAGAACCCTCGCCGTCCGGACCGCCGAAGAAAATGACCGCCAAGCCAAAACCCCTCCCTCTGTTCCTCGGCATCGACACCGGCGGCACCTATACGGATGCCGTGCTGTGGTCGGAAACCGGCAGCCCGCGCGGCAAGGTGCTGGCCAAGGCCAAGGCGCTGACGACGCGGCACGACCTCGCCGTCGGAATCTCCGGCGCGGTCGATGCGGTGTTGGAAAAATCCCGCACCGATCCCACGGCGATAAAACTGGTGTCGATGTCGACGACATTGGCCACCAATGCGCTGGTCGAGGGCCAGGGCGGCCGCGTGGCGCTGGTCATGATCGGCTTTTCCGAGGCGGACCTTGCGCGTGACGGGCTGAAGACGGCTTTGGGCACCGATCCGGTCGTGTTCTGCCCCGGCGGCCATGATGTCCACGGCAATGCCGCAAAGCTCGACCTGTCCGGGCTGGAGGCGGCCCTGCCCGAACTCGGCGGCTCGGTGTCCGGCTTTGCCGTCTGCGCCTATTTCGCCACCCGCAACCCGGCGCATGAGATCGCCGCCCGCGAGTTGATCCGCGAGAAGACCGGCCTGCCGGTCACCGCCAGCCACGAACTGTCGGCCAAGCTCGGCGGCCCGCGCCGGGCGCTGACCACGCTGCTCAACGCAAGGCTGATCTCGATGATCGACCGGCTGGTGGCGGCGACCGAAGGCTTTTTGGAAGCGCGCAAGATCGCTGCCCCCTTGATGGTGGTGCGCGGCGACGGCGCCCTGGTGTCGGCGGCATTCGCCCGCCAGCGGCCGATCGAGACCATTTTGTCGGGCCCGGCCGCCAGCCTGGTCGGCGCCCGCCACATGACCGGCCTCGACGATGCCGTCGTCTCCGACATCGGCGGCACCACCACCGACGTCGCCGTGCTCGACGGCGGCCGTCCCCGGCTCGACCCGGAAGGCGCCACCGTCGGTGGCTTCCGCACCATGGTCGAGGCGGTGGCCATGCGCACTTACGGCCTCGGCGGCGATTCCGAAGTGGCGCTGGAGGAGGGCGCGCTCAACCCGAAGATCCTGCTCGGTCCGCGCCGACTGGTGCCGCTGGCGCTGGCCGGCATGATGCACAGCGAGGCGGTAACCGTCGAACTGGAACGCCAGCTGCGCGCGCCGAACCCCGGCCGCATGGATGGCCGCTTCGCGGTGCGCACCGGCGTGCCGGAGCGACTGGCGGCCGGGCTGACCGGCGCCGAGGCCAAGCTCTACGAAGTGATTGGCGCCACGCCGCTGCCGCTCGACAGGCTGCTCACCTCCAACGCCCAGAACGCCACCTTGAACCGTTTGGTGTCGCGCGGGCTGGTGCATATTTCGGGCTTCACGCCGTCGGATGCCGCCCATGTGCTGGGCAAGCAGGCGAACTGGGCCGCCGCCCCGGCCCGTCTCGGCGCCGAGCTGTTCGCCCGCAAGCGCGACGGCCGGGGACAGGCGATTGCCGCCACGCCGGAGGCGATTTCCGAGCGCGTGCTGCTGACACTGACGCGCTGGTCGGCCGAATACATCCTCGAAACCGCCTTTGCCGAAGATGGGCTCGATGGCGCCGCCACCGTGGCGCATGCGCTGGTGCAGCGCGCGGTCGATTTCCACCCCGGCATCGCCCGCCTCAGCGTCGCGCTCGACCGTCCCGTCATCGGCCTCGGCGCCTCGGCGCCGTTGCACTATGCCGGGCTGCCGCCGCTGATCGGCAATGGCTGCGTGGTGCCCGACGATACCGACGTCGCCAACGCGCTCGGCGCCGTCGTCGGCCAGGTCCGCGTCTCGGCCGAGGCCCGCGTCAGCCAGCCCATGGAAGGCCTGTTCCGCCTCGCGTCGGGTGAAAGCGTGCGCGATTTCACCGACGAGGCGGCTGCGGTCGCAGCGGCGGAGGCCGATGTGCGGGCCATCGCCGCCAAACGGGCGAAAGACGCCGGCACCGACAGCGCCGAGATCGAAGTCGCCACCGAATTCAGCGTCTCCACCGTCGAAAGCCAGCGCATGTTCATCGAAGCGCATGTGGTGGCGGTGGCCTCGGGAAGGCCAAGGATTGCGGTGTAGCCCCCTTCTCCTCGTTCACGGGGAGAAGGTCCCGGCAGGGGGATGAGGGGCAGCGCCGACCATGGGAGTTATGGATAGGCGAGGCCGAGTGCCGCGAGTTCTGACAGACGCCGCGCCGCCCCTCATCTGGCTGCCGCCACCTTCTCCCCGTGAACGGGGAGAAGCCCGCTGACCGCAATCAGGGCGCTTCATTTTTGCAACGCTCGCGATTGGAGAAACCGTCGATGAGGGCGTCCTTCTCCCCGTCACCATACGGGGAGAAGATGCCGGCAGGCAGATGAGGGGCAGCGCCGACATCGGTGGGTAGGTCACCTCACACGAAGCGCCGCCATCACTTTGCCTTGCAGCCCTGCGCCCTACTCGACCAGGTCGATTTCCTCGGTCTCGCCGCCGGTGCAGGTGTAGCAGCAGTCGTCGCATTTTTCCTTGTTGCCGGGGCCGACGCCCCAGTAGGTCGCCTCGTCGCCGTCGACCCAGGCGCCGTAGCAGATCGATTCACCCTCCTCGCAGGAGATCGGCAGTTGCTTGGTCTCGCCGTCGTCGAGATAGAAATCCTTGCCATCGCCCGGCCAGACATAGTCGCGGTCCTGGCTGTAGAGTTCGACGCGCATGGCGTTGGGATGGCTGTTCTTGATTTCGAAAGTGACGTCGCCGGCATGGGCGGCGGGTGCGAACAAGGCTGCGAGCGAAAGCGCGACGACGATGCGACGCGGAAAGGCGAAGGACATAAAACCCCCTGGGATGAGAATCGGCCCCCACGGCCGAGGGGAGAATCATCGCATGCGATGCCGGAGGGAGGAAGGGAGGATTGGGGTAATCCCCGGGGTGATTTTTGGGTGTAGCGGGGCGTCTCTGCCTTCTCCCCCCTGTGGGAGAAGGTGGATCGGCGCGCAGCGCCGAGACGGATGAGGGGTGCTCCAGCTTGGCAAAAACGCCCCAACGGCGTCATCGCCAGGGCTGCAAACTTTCATCTCGGACAAAGGCGATGATTGTGTCGCAAACTGCGTTCAAGTCCTTCAGGACGTCGTCGTTCCAGAAGCGCAGCAGGCGAAAGCCCCTCGCCTTCAATTCGGCATCGCGCTCCCGGTCATGGTGCGAATCGGCGTGCTGGCTGCCATCGATTTCGACGATCAGCCCAGCCTCGGCGCAGATGAAATCGGCGACGAACCGGCCAACCGGAACCTGACGCCGAAACTTGATGCCATCGAGCCGGCGGCCGCGCAATTCTTGCCACAGGCGGTCTTCCGCTTCCGTTGGCTCGCGCCGCATCAGGCGGGCGAAACGACGTTTGGCCGGAGCTACTGGTTGATGCGGCATGGCGCAAGACTAACCAATCCCGGCACTCCGTCCAGCACCCCTCATCCGTCTCGGCGCTGCGCGCCGATCCACTTTCTCCCACAGGGGGAGAAGGGAAGTCTCGCCTGCCCCGCTACGGCACCAGGTCAATCGTCTCGGTGGTCTTCTCCACGCAGATGAAGCAGCAATTGTCGCAGGGCTGGTCATTGTCCGGGCCGACGCCGGCGGAGATCTGGTCGTTGCCGTTGACCCAGGCGGCGTAGCAGATGTTTTCGCCCGGATTGCAGGAGATCGGCACCGACTTCTGCGAGCCCGGCTGGATCAAAAACACCTTGCCGTCGCCCGGCCAGACCGTCTCGCGGTCGCGGCTGAACAGCTCGACCGCCACCGACTGCTGCCGCAGGTTTTTCACGAAGAACGCCATGTCGGCGGCATGCACCGGGGCGGCGAGGAGAAGGGCAGCGAGGGTGAGGCGAATCATGGCGGCGTTTCCGGGGAGGAGACGGGCAGGCTCGCACGATCAGGGGCTGACCGCCACATGCGGCGCCAGCCGCCGGATCGCGTCGATCATGTCCTCACCACGGACATCGAGCGACGAGACCTCCATGTGCACGATGTTCTTGCCGAAGGGCAGGATCAGGCTCAGCGCATTGGCCGGCGCATACTTGATTGCATCGGGCGGCTCCTCGGTGAGCTCGAAATTGAGCATCGCCGAGCCCTTGCCGGAGGTGAGGCGCACGCTGCGCACCTCGTGCCAGGGCACCAGCACGTCGCCGGCGCGGCGGTCGCGAAAGCCCTTCTCGTCGAGCACGACCTTGACCGAAGTGTCGAAGGCGCCGCGCGCGATGAAGAAACCGAGCCCAAGGCAGACCACCGCCAGCAGCGCGATGACCAGCACGTGCCCGCCATCGGCGCCAGACGCCAGCCCCTGCAGCGCGCCGAAGCCGAACATCGCGCCGATGATGAACGGCCCGATGGAAGGAAAGATCTTTCCGGTGACGCTGTTGCGGAGTTCGAGCGGCGCGGACATGTTTCCCGCTCACCGCTCCGGCTTCATCAGCGTCCAGATCCAGCCGATGAAGGTCAGCACCAGGAACGGATAGCCGGCGGCCGGCAGCGGCGCGGAGGTTGGCAGCAAGGGCGCGCCCCAGAGGACCATGGCCACCGTCACGGCAAACAGGATGGCGGCGATGAGGCCGGTGATGCGCATCCACAGGGCAAAGGTTTTCGGCGCGCTGATCAGGACGAGTGCTGCCGCCCAGAGCGAGATGCCGCCGACATAGGAAGGGACGCTGGCCTCGAGGCCCGCCGCATTACCTGACAGCAGCAGGCTCTCGCCGGCGACGAAGGTGAGGAACCCGGCCGCGACGCAGTCATTGCCGAGCCGCTGGTACTTCATCGTCAAAAGTGCTGCCGCCACTACGAGTGCCACGCCGTCGATCGCCCAGAGCGTTTCGCGCAGCGGCGCGCTCTCGACGAAGGTGCCGGCAAGGCCAAAAGCGCCGCCGATGGCGAGGCCGGTTGCGGCGATGGTGTCCAGAGTTGAGCGCATTTGATGTCTCCCCAAGCTGGCTCAAGGATACTGCAGGGCGGCGTCTGATCCAATACTCGCCGATGGCGAGGCGCTCTCGCCTATTTGACTTCCCCACGCGGCTCCGGTGTCAGTTCGAAATTGACAAGGGAGTGAAGGAGAAAAAGCGGAGACTATCGAGAGAGCGGCCCGCAGCGCCCACAGTCGACAAAGTTAGCCTTGCCCGAGAACCGATATCGGCGCATCGCAGCGACAGTAAGCACCTTTGCGCTTGCCTTGAAGGCATCCTATTCTGGAGGGTAGTAGCCGCTCGTGGGCATAGAATGTCGGTACTGCCTTTCTTAAGAATTCACGCGCCGCTCAACGCGCTGCTGGCTGCGACTGGGCTTGTGGCGGTGGCTACGCTCACGACACAGGACATGTCCGGACGAAGCAGACTGGCTCTGGCTGCCGTGCTCGCGGTCATTTGGGGCGCCTATCTCCTGCAACTGGCCGGGACGCTGCTCAAGCGCCGGACGGGAGACGTTCGGGACAGGACGCCGGCAATCGCCATTGATGTGCTCGCGGTTTTGGTTCCACTCGCCGCATTTCTGCTCGTCGACACGCCCGACCGGAGCCTCTACTGTGCTGTCTGGCTGCTGAAACCGCTGCGCGACTCGACTTTCTTCCCGCTGCTGGGCAGGGTCCTGACCAACGAAGCGCGCAACCTGATCGGCGTCACCACGGTCTTCGGCATCGTTCTGTTCGGTGTCTCGCTCGCGGCCTATGTCATCGAGCGCGACGTCCAACCGGAAAAGTTCGGCAGCATCCCCCAGGCAATGTGGTGGGCGGTGGTCACGCTTTCCACCACCGGCTATGGCGACGCTATTCCGGAAAGCTTCGCCGGCCGCGTCCTTGCCGGGGGGGTCATGATGTGTGGCATCGGCATCTTCGCGCTCTGGGCTGGCATTCTTGCCTCCGGCTTCTATCAAGAAATCCGTCGCGAGGATTTCGTCCGCAATTGGCAATTGGTCGCCGCCGTGCCGTTGTTTCAGAAGCTCGGCCCAGCCGCGCTAATCGAGATCGTGCGCGCGTTAAGACCTCGCATCGTGCCGGCGGGTGCCGTGATCTGTCGCAATGGCGAGACCGGTGATCGGATGTTCTTCGTCGTGGAGGGGCTCGTCAGCGTCGCGATGCCGAACCCGGTGGAGCTTGGCCCTGGCGCCTTCTTCGGCGAGATGGCGCTGATCAGCGGCGAACCGCGTTCGGCGACCGTCAGCGCCGCAACGGCGGTCTCACTCCTGTCGCTGCACTCGGCGGATTTCCAGATGCTGTGCAGCAGCAGCCCGGAGATCGCGGAAATCATCCGCAAGACCGCGCTCGAGCGGCGCGGCGCGGCACCGATGGCTTGATCGTGCAGCTTTAGCGTCGCGCTGGCGGGGGCCCGCTGCCTCCGGCAGCTCCCCCGCTTTCGAAGCCGGCCATCGATTCACTGGATCGTTGGGTTGGCGCGCTGCGCGCGCCAACCGGGGTCACCGCACTGCCGCAACCCCCGGGGTGGGACCCGCTGCCTTCGGCAGCTCCCACCCGGACTTGCGCTCGCATCGACCCACCGGGTCGATGCGTCCGGCCAGAGGCCGGACCGCTTAGTCCCCCATCTTCAGCGCCTGGATAAACGCCTCCTGCGGAATATCCACCTTGCCGAACTGGCGCATCCGCTTCTTGCCCTCTTTCTGCTTGTCGAGCAGCTTGCGCTTGCGCGAGACGTCGCCGCCGTAGCACTTGGCGGTGACGTCCTTGCGCAGCGCCGAGATGGTCTCGCGGGCGATGACCTTGCCGCCGATGGCGGCCTGGATCGGGATCTTGAACAGATGGTGCGGGATCAGCTCCTTCAGCTTCTCGCACATCTGGCGGCCGCGCTTTTCCGCCGCCGTGCGGTGGACCAGCATGGACAGCGCGTCGACCGGCTCCTCATTGACCAGGATCGACATCTTCACCAGGTCGCCTTCCTTGTAGTCGGTCAAATGATAGTCGAAGGAGGCGTAGCCCTTGGAGATCGATTTTAGGCGATCATAAAAATCGAAGACCACTTCGTTGAGCGGCAGGTCGTAGGTGAGCATCGCGCGCTTGCCGACATAGGACAGGTCGGCCTGGATGCCGCGCCTGTCCTGGCAGAGCTTTAGAATGCCGCCGAGATAGTCGTCCGGCGTCAGGATGGTGGCGCGGATCCATGGCTCCTCGATGGCCGAGATTTTCACCACGTCGGGCATGTCGGCCGGGTTGTGCAGTTCCTTGACCGAGCCGTCATTGAGAGCCAAGCGGTAGACGACGCTGGGCGCGGTGGCGATAAGGTCGAGGTTGAACTCGCGCTCCAGCCGCTCCTGGATGATTTCCAGATGCAGCAGGCCCAGGAAGCCGCAGCGATAGCCGAAGCCCAGCGCGGCACTGGTTTCCATTTCATAGGAGAAGGAGGCGTCGTTGAGGCGCAGCTTGCCGACCGCGGCGCGCAGATCCTCGAAATCGGCGGCGTCGACCGGGAACAGGCCGCAGAACACCACCGGCTGCGCCGGCTTGAAGCCGGGCAGCGCATGCGCGGTGGAGCGCCTGTCCTCGGTGATGGTGTCGCCGACGCGGGTGTCGGCCACTTCCTTGATCGAGCCGGTGAAGAAGCCGAACTCGCCGGGGCCGAGCTCGTCGACATTGATGCGGGCCGGGGTGAAGACGCCGGTGCGCTCGACCAGGTACTTGGCGCCGGTGCCCATCATGCGGATGGTCTGGCCCTTCTTCAGCACGCCGTCGATGATGCGCACCAGCACGATGACGCCGAGATAAGCATCGTACCAGCTGTCGACCAGCATCGCCTTCAAGGGGGCGGCGACATCGCCCTCGCGCGGCGGCGGCAGTTGGTGGACGATGGCCTCGAGCACATCGGGGATGCCGAGACCGGTCTTGGCCGAGATCAGCACGGCGTTGGAAGCGTCGATGCCGATCACTTCCTCGACCTGCTCGCGGATGCGCTCGGGCTCGGCGGCCGGCAGGTCGACCTTGTTCAGCACCACGACGATCTCGTGGTTGTTGTCGATGGCCTGGTAGACATTGGCCAGCGTCTGCGCCTCGACGCCCTGGCTGGCATCGACGACCAGCAGCGAGCCCTCGCAGGCGGCCAGCGAGCGCGACACTTCGTAGGCGAAGTCGACATGGCCGGGCGTGTCGATGAGGTTGAGGATATAGTCCTCGCCATTGTTGGCGCGGTATTTCAGCCGCACCGTCTGCGCCTTGATGGTGATGCCGCGCTCGCGCTCGATGTCCATCGAGTCCAGCACCTGCTCCTTCATGTCGCGCAGCTCCAGCCCGCCGGTGGACTGGATCAGCCGGTCGGCAAGCGTGGATTTGCCATGGTCGATATGGGCGACGATGGAGAAATTGCGGATGTGGTCGAGCGGGGTGGTCATGCGGCGGCCTTTAGCAGGGGCGGGTTGCAGGGGCAAGCGGGGGCGCCGACGCTCCCAGCAATGCAACCGCCGCGAACATGCGGAACTGCTTAAACTTTAATCCACCCCTTTAGGGCATAATCCGCGCCTTGCGTGATAGCCCGGCATGCTGCCGTGGTTTCGGGGGCTCAAAATGTTCGTCCATCCATTCAGATCAGCGATTCGCTTTTTCCGCTCGACGAGCGGCTCGCTCGTGCCCGTTTTCATCATGGCCTTGATCCCGCTGGCGCTCGCCGTCGGCTTTTCGGTCGACTACACGTCGGCCGTGCAGACAAGGGGCAACATGCGGAACGCCCTGGATGCGGCGATCCTGACGATCACCACGATGCCGGCCGGCACGGCCCTCGCCGATCGCCAGACGGCACTTGAGCAGTCCTTCGCCGCCAATGGCGGGCAAGGCACCGCCAAGCTCGACAGCTTCGACATCGCCGCCGACGGCACCGCCACCGCCAGGGCGTCGGCGAGCTATCCGATGCCGACCAACTTCATGCAGATCGCCAGGATCGACACGGTGAACGTCGCCGTCGGCTCGGCGGTGCGCAAGCGGCCGGCGCTGGTGGAGACCACGTTCAAGGTCACAAAGGTGTCGGGCTACTGGGGCAAGACGATGACGCTCTTCGGCACGAAGTTCGGTGCAACCACCGCCAAGGCGCTGATGACGATCACCTATACCTATGGCAACACCGGCGATCCGAAGGGCTACGGCACGACCCTTGTGAACACCATCACCAATTCGGGCGGCGCGGAAGTCGCCACGACGGTCCAGAAGCAGGTCTGCGTGGTCGGCAAGACGAAGGACCTCCAGAAGAGCCTGCCCGCCGGAACGGCCATCCAGACGGACTCGAGTGGCACCAAATATGGTTGTGTCGATACGATGTATCCCGCCAATGGCTCCGGCGCCGTGGTCGACGTCAGCCAGATGAGCAGCCTCTATCTGCAGATGGACGTGCCGTCCGGCTCGCCGAAGATCCTGAAGTCGAACGATCCGGCCACCTCCAACCGGCTCTATATCGGCACGAGCCCGACCGACATGCCCGAGATCGCAACCGGCCAGACCGTCGACATCTTCACCGCCGTGCCCTGCGGCCAGCCGGGCTACCAGGCCTGGGAGGACGGCGGCAATCCCGTGCCGGCCGCGGTTTCCAACGCCGACTTCTTCTACACCGTGACCGGCAAGTGCGACTTCAACCAGCGGCCTTCGGATACGGTGCTGACGCAGTAGGGGGCAAGTCGCAGACGCCCTATGCCAACGCCGTCCGGTTTACCGGGCGGCGTTTTAGCTTGTCGGCCGACTGCGAATAATCAATTTTCGAAGCTGGCGCTGCCCCTCATTGCCCTGCCGGGCATTTCTCCCCGTGAACGGGGAGAAAGAGGCTGACCGCGACCTCGGCACCCCTTCCTGCAATGTCGGCGGTTGGCGAAACCATTGACGAGAGCGCCCCTCTCCCCGTCACTATACGGGGAGAGGATGCCGGCAGGCAGGTGAGGGGCGGCGCAAACGTCCGGAGTCTGGCCCAAACCGAGGCAGCCATTCACGAAGCGGTGAACGATGTAACGAAGCTCCCCGCGCCGGCGAAACCGTGTCATGGCCCCAGCTTGCAACGGAGACCCAAGATGACTGGATCAAAGGCGAAAAGGGGCGCGATGTGGTTGGGCGCCGGTGCCGCGCTCCTTGTCCTCGCCGCGACAAGCGCCTCCGCGCAGCCGCTCACCGTGGTCGAGCTGTTCACCAGCCAAGGCTGCTCGTCCTGCCAGCCGGCCAATGCCAATCTGATCAAGGTCAAGGACCGGTCCGGCGTGCTGGCGCTGTCGTTCAACGTCACCTACTGGGACTATCTCGGCTGGAAGGACACGTTCGGCAGAGAAGAATTCACGCAGCGCCAGGTGAACTATGAGCCGTCGCTCGGCCGCTCGGGCCCGTTCACGCCGCAGGTTGTGGTCAATGGCGATGCCGATGCGGTCGGCGCCCGTCCCGGCGAGATCGAACAGCTGATTGCCAGCAGCGGCCGCATAAAGGGCCCATCGCTGTCGCTCAGCGGCGGCAAGATCGCCATCGGCGCCGGCAAGGCGCCCGCTGGCCGCGCCGATGTCTGGCTGGTGCGCTACCGCCAGGGCGTGATCGAGGTGCCGGTGGCTCGAGGCGAAAACACCGGCCGCACCTTGCCGCATGCCAATGTCGTGCACGCGTTGACGAAGCTTGGCAGCTGGACGGGCGAGGCGACGACGTTTTCCCTGCCAGCCGATTCAAGCGGCCTCAGCACCGCGGTGCTGGTGCAATCGCCCGGCGGGTCGATCCTGGCCGCCGCCGCCAACTAATCGTTCAAAAGTTTCGCGACGCCGCATGGAGCGGCGGCGCACTTCCCGGCCCTCGCGCCATCAACCCTCCAGAGGAGACCATCATGACCCATTTCTCTCGCCTGACGCTGCCGGCGCTCGCCTTCGCGCTGTGCTCGACGGCGCTGTATGCCGGCGGCATCGCGCGCGCCGAGGATGCGATGAAGCCGGCCAATGCGATGGCCACGGACGCGATGAAGCCGGCGACGGATGCGATGAAACCGGCCGGCGCCATGGCGACCGACGCAATGAGCACAAACGCGATGAAATCGACCGACCCGATGGCGGCTGATGCGATGAAGAAGGACTGCATGGACAAGGCAGCCATGGAAACCGACGCCATGAAGAAGGACGAGGCGACCAAGGCCTGCGACGCGATGGGGGCGGCCAACTAGCTTCGGCTCGCCTCCGGCCGTCCCTGGCCATGGCCGTTCCCTGTCCAGGTCAGGGACGGTCCCCTTACGGACTGGGCCGGGCAGGAGCGCGCGGTGCACGGCAATGTGAGACAAGGGCGGTGCGATCCGCCATATAATAGGACACCATCATGGGAGATCAGACATGACCGGCATTCACGAAAAAGCCGCGCGGCGATCGGCCAATTTCGCCAGGGGCGCGCTGGCCGCCCTCATCCTGGCGGCGGCGGGGGCCGCGCTGTGGCAGAGCCCGGCCGTCTCGGCCCAGGACGCGGTGGTGATCCCGCCGCCGGCGCTGGACGAGAAGGCCACCAGCGGCAGCGAGAAGGCGGTCTTCGCCGGCGGCTGCTTCTGGGGCGTGCAAGGCGTGTTCCAGCACGTCAAGGGCGTCAGCAGCGCCGTTTCCGGCTACGCCGGTGGCAGCCAGGAAAACGCCGTCTACGAGACGGTCGGCACTGGCCGCACCGGGCACGCCGAATCGGTCGAGATCACCTACGATCCGTCCAAGGTCACCTATGGCCAGCTGCTGCAGGTGTATTTCTCGGTGGCGCACAATCCGACGCAGCTCAACTACCAGGGCCCGGACAGCGGCACCCAGTACCGCTCGACCATCTTTGCCGAAAACCAGGAGCAGCAAAAAATCGCCGAGAGCTACATCGCCCAGCTCGACAAGGCCAAGGTGTTTTCGAAGCCGATCGTCACCACGCTGGAGACCGGCAAGGCCTTCTATCCGGCCGAGACCTACCACCAGGATTTTCTGACGCTGAACCCGACCTATCCCTACATCGTCTACAACGACCTGCCCAAGGTGGCGAATTTGAAGGCGCTGTTTCCGGCGCAGTACAGTGACAAGCCGGTGCTGGTGCTGGCAAGCAGCAAGAGCTGAGGCCTGGCAGGGAGGGCGGGGCGAACCTTCCACCCTCCCTCCAACCCACCCTTTGTCGTCTCAATCATACGTCAGATCCGTCGCCTTGCCGCCAAAGACGCGGTAGGCGTAGAAGGAATAGAAGATGATGATCGGCAGCACGACGACGGTGCCGGCGAGGATGATGGCGAGGCTTTCGGGCGCCGACGCCGCCTGCCAGATGGTCAGCTTGTCGGGCACGACGAAAGGGTAGAACGACCAGGCCAGCCCGGCAAAGCCGAGCGCGAAAATGGCGGCCAAGGTCAGGAACGGCGTCAGCGCATGGCGGTCGTCCGGCCTGGGCAGATGGAAGGTCTGCCGCCACAGCCAGACGAACAGCAGCGCCGACAGGATCGGCAGCGGCGACAGATAGAGCATTTGCGGCCAGACGAACCATTTGTCGAAGATGCGCGGGCTGGCGAAGGGCGTGGCGAGCGACACCGCGACCATGCCGAGTGCGGCCAGCACCAGCGCCGTGCGCAGCCAGACCACCGCCTTCTTCTGCAATGCGCCTTCGGTCTTGTAGATCAGCCAGGCGGCGCCCATCGCCGCATAGGCGGCGGCGAGGCAGAGCGCCACCAGCGCGCCGAAGGCCACGCCGCCAAAGCCGACATCGAGGCCGAGCACATAGACGCCCAGCATATAGCCCTGCGCCAGCGAGGCGATGATAGAGCCGAGGAAGAAGATGCGGTTCCAGCGATGCTTCCTGCCGGCCGGCACCTTGGCGCGGAAATCGAACGCGACGCCGCGCAGGATGAGGCCGACCAGCAGCAGGAACACCGGAATATAGAGCGCGGTGAGGATGGTGCCGTGCGCCAGCGGGAAGGCGACGAGCAGCAGGCCGACGGCCAGCACCAGCCAGGTCTCGTTGGCGTCCCAGAACGGGCCTATCGCGGCGATCATCGTGTCATGCTCGGCGTCTTCAGCAGCGGCGAACAGGATGCCGATGCCAAGGTCGAAGCCGTCGAGGATGACGTAGATCAAGATGGCGAGGCCCATCAGGCCGGCGAAGATCAGGGGGAGCAAGGTTGGCCAGTCGAAGGTCATTTTCTTCTCCTCACTCCCCGGCTGCCGGTTGCGACAATGCCGCATTCATGACGCCGGGCAGCGGCGAGGCGTCGCCATCCTTGGCCGCCTTGAGCGCCAGGTGCACCAGCACGCCGAGATAGGCGATCAGAAGCAGCACATAGAGGATGAGATAGACGGCCAGCGTCAGCGCGACATGGCTGCCGGCGACCGGGCCGACGGCGTCGGCGGTCTTCAAGACGCCGGTGACCAGCCAGGGCTGGCGGCCGATCTCGGTGGTGTACCAGCCGGCAAGCGTCGCCAGCCAGCCGGACAGTCCCATCGGCACCATGAGCAGGGCCAGCGGCTTCGGCAGGCTGTGGCGGCGCTTGAGGAAGAAGGCGGCCGACCAGGAGACGAGCAACATCAGGACGCCGGTGCCGACCATGATGCGAAAGCCCCAGAACACCGGGAAGACCGGCGGATGGTTGCCGGGATAGTCGTTGAGGCCCGGCACCACGCCGCTGGTGCTGTGGCGCAGCACGAGGCTGGCGCCGTCGGGGATGGCGAGCTCGAATCTGTTTTCCCTGGCCGCCTCGTCGGGAAGCGCGAACAGCACCAGCGGCACGTTGGGGCCGGTGTTCCAGTTGGCCTCCATGGCGGCGATCTTCTGCGGCTGGTGCTCCAGCGTGTTCAAACCGTGCTGGTCGCCGGCGAAGATCTGGATGGGAATCAGGATCGCGGCGGTGAAGACGCCGGTGCGCAGCGCCTTCCACATCGATTCCGAACGGTCGCCGTAGAGATAGCGCAGCGCCGACAGGCCGGCGATCAGGAACGAGACCGTCAGGCCCGACGCAAGCAGCATGTGGACGAGCCGGTAGGGCATCGACGGGTTGAAGACGATCGCCCACCAGTCGACGGCGTGCGCCACGCCGTCGCGCATCTCGAAGCCGGCCGGGGTCTGCATCCAGGAATTGAGCGCAATGATCCAGAAGGCGGAGACCGTCGTGCCGCCGGCCACCAGCACCGTTGCCAGCGTATGGATGCGGTTGGAAACGCGGCGAAAGCCGAACAGCATGATGCCAAGGAAAGCCGCCTCGAGGAAGAAGGCGGTGAGGATCTCGTAGGCGAGCAGAGGGCCGGCGATGTTGCCGACCGTCTCCATGTAGCCCGGCCAGTTGGTGCCGAACTGGAAGCTCATGGTGACGCCGGAGACCACGCCCATGGCGAAGGATAAGGCGAACACCTTCACCCAGGTGAAATAGGCCCGCATCCAGGCGGAATCGCCGGTCGCGTTGTAGCGCAGCTTGAAGAACAAGAGCACCCAGCCAAGCGCGATGGTGATCGCCGGAAACAGGATATGGAACGAGATATTCGCGCCGAACTGGATGCGCGACAGAATGAGCGGGTCCATGGCGGGCTCCGGCTGCTGCTTGTTGTCAGAGGATAAGGCGCAAGCCCGACTGGGTCAAAGCGGCTTGGCGCCACGCGGGGCGCGTTGTCGCAGCATCCGGCTGCAAATCGTCAGTTGTACACACTGTCAATGGCCAGAAACTGTCAGGAGCGGCATTGACTTCCGGCCGCGCGCACCGACATTCACCGGATTCCGCTCAACAACACGTTTCAAGCAGCCGTTTTCAGCCATGCCATCAATCATATCGATTTCCGGGGTCACCAAGACCTATGCCACCGGTTTCAAGGCGCTCAAGGAAATCAACCTCGACATCGAACGCGGCGAGATATTCGCGCTGCTCGGGCCGAACGGCGCCGGCAAGACGACGCTGATCTCGATCGTCTGCGGCATCGTCAACCGCTCGTCGGGCTCGGTCACGGTGGACGGGAACGATATCACCAAAGATTATCGCGCCGCGCGCAGCCTGATCGGGCTGGTGCCGCAGGAACTGACCATCGATGCCTTCGAGAGCGTGTGGGCGACGGTCAATTACAGCCGCGGCCTGTTCGGCAAGCCGGCCAACCCGGCATTCGTCGAGAAGGTGCTGCGCGATCTTTCGCTGTGGGACAAGAAGGATGCCAAGGCGATCACGCTGTCGGGCGGCATGAAGCGCCGGCTGATGATCGCCAAGGCGCTGTCGCACGAGCCGCGCGTGCTGTTCCTCGACGAGCCGACGGCCGGTGTCGACGTCGAACTGCGGCAGGACATGTGGGAGATGGTGCGCCGGCTACGCGAGGACGGCGTCACCATCATCCTGACCACGCATTACATCGAGGAGGCCGAGGCGATGGCCGACCGCGTCGGCGTCATCAACCGCGGCGAGATCATCCTGGTCGACGACAAGGCCGAATTGATGCGCAAGCTCGGCCGCAAGCGCCTTTTGGTGGAGCTGCGCAGCCCGCTCGAGGCCATCCCCGAGAAACTGTCGCGCTATGCGCTCGAGCTGTCGCCGGGCGGCCAGCAACTGACCTATACCTATGACAACCAGAGCGACCGGCCAGGCGTCGCCTCGCTGCTGCGCGACCTCGAGGCCGCCGGCATCCATTTCCGCGACATGGACACGGAAAACAGCTCGCTCGAGGAGATATTCGTCAATCTTTTGAGGCAAGAGCCATGAACCTGCGCGCCATGAATTTTCGTGCAGTATGGGCAATCTACCGGATGGAAATGGCGCGCGCCTTTCGCACCGTGCTGCAGAGCATCATCTCGCCGGTCATCTCGACATCGCTCTATTTCGTCGTCTTCGGCTCGGCCATCGGCTCGCGCATCACCGAGATCGACGGCATCAGCTACGGCGCTTTCATCGTGCCCGGGCTGATCATGCTGTCGCTTTTGACGCAGTCGATCTCCAATGCCTCCTTCGCCATTTATTTCCCCAAATTCGTCGGCTCGATCTACGAGCTGCTGTCGGCGCCGGTGTCCTATCTGGAGATCGTCATCGCCTATGTCGGCGGCGCGGCGACCAAGTCGATCATCCTCGGCCTCATCATCCTGGCGACGGCGTCGCTGTTCGTGCCTCTTCACATCGAACATCCGGTCTGGATGCTCGCCTTCCTGGTGCTGACGGCGGTGACCTTCAGCCTGTTCGGCTTCATCATCGGCATCTGGGCCAAGAGCTTCGAGCAGTTGCAGCTGGTGCCCCTGCTGATCATCACGCCGCTGACCTTCCTGGGCGGCAGCTTCTATTCGATCAACATGCTGCCCGACATCTGGCGCACGGTGACGCTGTTCAATCCGGTCGTCTATCTGATCAGCGGGTTCCGCTGGAGCTTTTACGGCAAGTCGGATGTCTCGGTCGGCATCAGCCTCGGCATGACGGTCGTCTTTCTGCTGATCTGCATAGCGATCGTCGCCTGGATCTTCAGGACGGGCTACCGGCTAAGGAACTGACCGGGCGGCCGCTTCAGATTGCTTTCACGAGCCGCAGCAGGCCGAGCATCTCGACCAGCCTCCCCTTGCGGAAGGCGACATAGGTCGGCTGCTCCTGGCCGTGGAAGCGGCGCTTGAATGCCGCCTGGCCCTGCAAATTGAACTTCGAGCGATTGACCCAGGGCGAAACATAGGCGCGCTGGAAAGCACTGCGCCAGAAGCTATTTTCGGCAAAGCCGCTGGCTTCGATGCCGACCAGGGGCGACAGACCCAGCGTGACGACGGAAATGCCTTCCTCGCGAAAGCGGTCGACGGCGAATTTGGTCAGGCCGATCTCGGCATGCGCGGTGGCGTCGACATGCTTGCGCTTGAAGGCCGTGGTGTAGCCGATGACCTTGCCGTCGCGAAACAGAGGATCGAAGTCGAGCAGGGCGACGAGCTCGCCATCGGGGCCGCGCAGCACGAAACGGCGCATGTCGGCGCCGAGATGGTCGGCGAAGGGCCGGTTAAGGAAGCCCATCTCCCAGCGCTTGACGATGCGTTCGCCGCGCCAGTTCTCGGACAGCCTGGCGATCTCGTCGAGGAAGATGCTGCGCCTGTCTTCCTCGAAGGAATAGCCCTTCTTCAGCAGCCAGCGTTCGGAATAGCGTACCGTCTCGTTGCGCTTGCCGGAGAAATCATGGTCGGGCAGCGGCAGCCTGGTGTCGATGCCCAGGCGGTTGACCTGATAGCCGAGCGAGGCCAGCACGCGCGCGGTCTCGGCGCCGATCTGCACGAACCAGGGGCCGCTGGCGGCTTCGACGAAACGTCTGATGTAGTCGGGTCGGTCAGGCGCCACCGGGTCGCCGAGCGCGAAATGGTGCTTCATCTTGGTACCGAAGGCGATGTAGCCGTCGCTGTCGCCGAAATAGGACAGTTTCTGCTGCACGGCGGTCGAGTAGGCGAGCGAGAAATCGCCATGCCGGCGAACCAGCGCCAGGCGCTCGACATGCGTCAGTTCCTGGCGCGGAACCTTGGGTGCTGCGCCTTCAAGAAACCTGTCGATGGTGATGCGCAAGGAGGGCATGGCCGGTCCGCGTGTCGAAAGGAAGACCCGCCAGCCCACGGGCCTCGAATCAGTCGCACTGACGCGACCTGATTATCGATCATATCGCGCATGCGCCATAGAGGGCGCATCGGTGCCATCTGCAGGGCAATCTCGGCCAAAAGGCGGCAAAGCCAAGCCGAGCCCGTACGATCGGTCTCCCGACATGGAGTGCCGCCGTCAAAAAAAGGAGGGCCGTCTCCAGGCCCTCCTTCGTATCGCGCATTGTCGCCGCCTGGTCAGACCGCGATCTTGCCGCCGCCCTGCTTGGTGATGGCGACGACCGACGGCCGCACCGGCATGTCCGGCTTGAAATCGGGCCAGCGGGTCGACAGATCCTCGTAGTAGGAGGGCCGGCCAAATGGCTTCCAGTCTTCGCCGCCGTCGCCCGGATGCTGGACGGAGACGAAAGCGGTCTGGTCGTCCGGCGCGAACAGCGGGCCGCACATTTCGGCGCCGATCGGCACGCGGAAGAACAGCTTTGAGGTCGCGCGCGCCGAGCCTTCGGTGTCGACCGCCCACAGGCCGTCGGTGCGGCCGGTGGCCTTCGGGCCCTGGCCGTCGGTGGCGACCCACAGGCGCCCGGCCGAATCGACGGCGCAATTGTCCGGCATGCCGAACCAGCCATTGGCTGTCGTGGCCGTCGAGAAGGTGGCGCCGACTTCGGCCACCGAGGGATCGCCGCACTTCAGCAGCACTTCCCACTTGCCCTTGGTGGCGGTGAAGTCGCCGCCGTCCTCGACGATCTCGATGATGTGGCCGAAGGCATTCTCGGCGCGCGGATTGGCGGCGTCGACCTGCTCGGCCTTGCGCTTCGAATTGTTGGTCAGCATGACATAGACCTTGCCGTTGCCGGCATTGGGCTGGATGTCCTCGGGGCGGTCCATCTTGGTGGCGCCGAGCAGGTCGGCGGCGCGGCGCGTTTCGATCAGGACGTCGGCCTGATCGGCAAAACCGTTTTCGGCAGTCAACGGGCCTTGGCCGAAGACGATCGGCAGCCATTCGACCGAGCCGTCCTCGGCAAACTTGGCGACGTGCAGCGTGCCGTCGTCGAGCAGGTTCATGTTGGCGGCGCGGTCGTTCGGGTTGAACGTGCCCTTGGTGACGAATTTGTAGACATAGTCGAAGCGCTCGTCGTCACCGAGATAGAAGACGACACGGCCATCCTTGGCGATGATCGATTCAGCGCCTTCATGCTTGAAGCGACCCATTGCGGTGCGCTTCCTCGGCGTCGAAGTGGGATCGTTGACGTCGACCTCGACGATCCAGCCAAAGCGATTGGCCTCATTCGGCTCCTTGGCGAGGTCGAAACGGTCGTAGTGCGCGCCCCACTCATAGGCACCTTCGGGAATGCCGAGGCGCTTGTAGTTGGCGGCTTCCTTGTGGTCGGCCGGCAGTTCGCCGGAGAAGTAGCCGTGGATGTTCTCCTCGGCCATGACATAGGTGCCCCAGGGCGTGACGCCGCCGGCACAATTGTTGAAGGTGCC
The DNA here is from genome assembly GCF_056781675.1 of Mesorhizobium monacense. Taxonomy (NCBI): domain Bacteria; kingdom Pseudomonadati; phylum Pseudomonadota; class Alphaproteobacteria; order Hyphomicrobiales; family Phyllobacteriaceae; genus Mesorhizobium; species Mesorhizobium monacense. Next base: position 5,819,793 of record NZ_CM165567.1, read on the forward strand.
GATGACCTTGGTGCCGGACGGGTCGGCGGTGGTCTTGAGGCGGTCATGGGCGGCGGCAGGGCCGGACAGTGCCATTTCGGTGTTGGAGGTGATGCGGCGGTTAAGCTTGCCGTCGCGCACGACCTGCCATTTGCCCGCTTCCTTGCGGATCTCAACGATGGTGCCGCCGTGTGCTGCCATCTCGACATCGACCTGCTCCTTGCTGAGCGGTGCGACTTCGAGCGCCTTCTTGCCCTCCTTCTCGACGACTTTCACGATGCCCGGAAACATCAGATGCGAGTTGGTGTATTCGTGGTTGACGACCAGCAGGCCGTGCTCCGCCGAGCCGTCGATCGGAATGTAGCCGACATAGTCGTTGTTGTAGCCGAACTGTTTCAACTGGGCCTCGGCCGACTGTTTCGTCGGGTCGAATTCAGGCGAATCGGCAAACAGCGGATCGCCCCAGCGCAACAGAACATCGGCATCGTAACCGGGTGCGACGTGATGCTTGTCGTCGATGCCGGCCTCGAGCTCGTCGAAGCTGAAGGCGGAACCTACGGCGGCACGGGCGTTGTCGGCACTGACCAATGCCAGCGGGCTGACGGTGGCGGCGATGGCCGAGACGGCGAGCGAGCCTTTCAGAAAACCGCGGCGCGAAAAGCGCGAGGCGATAATCTCGCCCATGGTGCGGTTGTCGGTGGGATTGATGGCCGGGCCGTCATTCTCCTCGAGCAGGCTGGTGCGGAAACGGGCGTCGGTCGAGCGATGTTCAGTCATGGGGGCTTGCCTCTGGCTTTTTGGAGTGGCTGGAGCATGGGTACCTGTTCGACCCTTACAGTCGGCTGATCACACTTTCGTGACATTGTAAGCCGGTTTCAATCACGAGCTGGACCTTGGTGCGATGGACGTTGCTTGACGTCCCGGCACGCTTCGGAAACAAGGGCTGCCACAAACGTCATTCAGGGACAAAAAGTGAGTCTTTCCGGATTACTTCAGCTCGGCATTTCGACCGTGATCTTCCTCTTGGCGGCAACGGCGGCCAAGCAATGGGGGCTGGCGCCAAGCCTGGGCAAGATCGTGGTGACGCTGGCGCTCTATTCGCTGGGCAATCTTATCATGCTCAGGTTGATCCGCGAATTCGGCATGTCGGTGTCGTTCAGCCTCTCGGCGGTGATCCAGCTGGTATCGGTCAATGTCGTCGCGCTGGTGTTCTTCGGCGAGCGCGTCAACGCGCTGCAAGCGACCGGCATCGTGCTGGCGGTCGCGGCGGTGGGGCTGATCATGCTCGGGCCCCATCTGCAACCGCGCCTCTAGCGAGACCCCATGAAGACCTTCGCTCGCACGCTGCTCAACCGCATCGAATTCCCGGTCCTGCTGGCCGGCCTGGTGATCGCCGGCGGGCTGTGGGGGTTCGAGGAATTGATGGAGGTGGCGCGGGCGAGCACGCCGCATGCCTTCGACACCGAAATCCTGCTTGCCTTCCGCAAGGCGGGCCAACCCGACAGCCCAATCGGGCCGCCCTGGCTGGAAGGGGCGATGCGCGACATCACCAGCCTCGGCAGCGCCAGCGTGCTGGTGCTGATCGTAACGGCGGTGATCGTCTATCTTTTGATGATCCGCAGGCCGGCAACGGCCCTGCTGATCTTCGTCGCCGTGGCCGGCGGCCAGGTGCTGTCCAGCCTGCTGAAGGCCGGTATCGACCGACCGCGGCCGGATCTCGTCTCGCATCTCGTCAACGAGACGTCGTTCTCCTTCCCGAGCGGCCACGCCATGCTGTCGGCGGTGACCTATCTGACGCTCGGCTCGCTGGCGGCGCGCTTCCTGCATGGGCGGACGACGAAGATCTTCGTGCTCTGCCTGGCGGTGCTGACCACGGTGCTGGTCGGTATCAGCCGCGTCTATCTCGGCGTCCACTGGCCCTCCGACGTGCTGGCCGGCTGGTGCGCCGGCTTCGCCTGGGCCATGCTGTGCTGGCTGGTGGCGCGCGTGCTGCAGCGGCGCAAAGCGGTGGCGGATAGCGAATGACCCATGTTTCATCCGTTCATAATGACGCTTGAAACATCATGATCCTTATATTATCCATTGATACTGCAGACTCAGACCAGGGTTCTGGCCGATGATCACCGCCGCGCAGATGCGCGCCGCAAGGGCGCTGGCCGGCATCGATCAGAAGACGCTAGCCGAGCGCGCCGGGGTTTCGCTTCCGACCATTCAGCGCATGGAAGCGAGCGACGGCGTCGTCAGGGGCGTGGTCGACACGCTGATGAAGGTCATCCAGGCTCTCGACGAGGCCGGGGTGGAGCTGATCGGCGAGAACCAAGCCAGCGAGCGCGGCGGCAGGGGCGTACGCCTCGAGCCGGTCGCGCCGCCCAATCCGAAAGCTGAGCCGGCATAAGTCGCGACGGCGACCGCCGACAGTCCTGCCGACGATCCCCGCGCCTAAAGCGCGTCGCGCCTTAGGTCTTTGTTTTATGCATGTCGTTGTCCCAAAAGCCGCTGCACACTTTTGGGCGACATGCATAGGGAGCGGAAGGCAGTCCATGGATCAAGCGCGGAGGGCAACGCATCAACCGGCCCGAAAACCGGCAAAGCCGACATTTGCCGAACTGTTCACGCCCAAACTGGTGACGGTGCTGCGCGAGGGCTACACGCTCGAACATTTCAGGGCCGATGCCATCGCCGGGCTGACCGTCGCCATCGTGGCGCTGCCGCTGTCGATGGCGATCGCCATTGCATCGGGCGTGACGCCGGAGCGCGGCCTCTACACCTCGATCGTCGGCGGCTTCATCATCTCGGCGCTCGGCGGCAGCCGCTTCCAGATCGGCGGGCCGGCCGGCGTTTTCATCGTGCTGGTGGCGGCGACCACGGCGCGCGTCGGCGTCGACGGGCTGCTTTTGGCGACGATGATGGCCGGCGTCTTCCTGCTCGCCATCGGCTATCTCAGGCTCGGCACCTACATCAAGTTCATCCCTATCCGGTGACCGTCGGCTTCACCGCCGGCATCGCCGTCATCATCTTCTCCGGCCAGATCGTCGAACTGTTCGGGCTGAAGCTTGCCGGCAAGGAACCCGGGCCATTGGTGCCGAAGCTGATGGCGGTCGGCGAGGCCGCCGGCACCATCAATTTCGCCGCGACCTTCGTGGCGGTGCTGACCATCGTCACCATCGCCTGCCTGAAACGCTGGCGCCCGAAATGGCCGGCTATGCTCATCGCCATCGGGCTGGCCTCGCTGGTCGTGGCGCTGCTTTCGCTGCCGGCCGAGACGATCGGCACCCGCTTCGGCGGCATCCCGCGCAGCCTGCAAATGCCGTCCCTGCCGCCGGTAAGCCTCGACAGGATGATCGACGTGCTGCCTGACGCCATCGCCTTTGCGCTGCTCGGCGCGATCGAATCGCTGCTGTCGGCCGTGGTCGCCGACGGCATGACCGGACGGCGGCACCGCTCCAACTGCGAGCTGGTGGCGCAAGGCTTCGCCAACATCGCATCGGCGCTGTTCGGCGGCATCTGCGCCACCGGCACCATCGCCCGCACCGCCACCAATGTGCGGGCCGGGGCGCACTGGCCGGTGTCCGGCATGATCCATGCGGCGATCCTGCTGGCGCTGATGCTGGTGGCGGCACCCTTAGCCAGCTACATCCCTCTGGCAGCGCTGGCCGGCGTACTGGCGGTGGTGTGCTGGAACATGGTCGAGAAGCAGGCCTTCGCCACGCTGCTGCGCACGTCGCGCGGCGACGCGCTGGTGCTGCTGGCGACCTTCCTGATCGTCGTCTTCCGCGATCTTACCGAGGGCATCGTCGTCGGCTTCGTGCTCGGCTCGATCCTGTTCATCGACCGCATGGCCAAGAGCATTGCGGTCGAGGCCGATCAGTCGCTGGTGCCGGAGGACGTCGCCGACAGCGCCAGTGCCTATGATTCCAGCGAGGCCAGCGATGCCGACACCGTCGTCTACCGGATCTCGGGCGCCTTCTTCTTCGGCGCCGCCTCGACCGTCGGCACGGTGCTGGACCGCATCGCCGACCAGCGCAAAAACTTCATCCTCGACTGCTCGGCGGTGCCGTTCTTCGATTCGACGGCGGCCAATGTCATCGAAGGCGCCGCCCACAAGGCCAGGCGCGCCAGCGTGCGCTTCATCATCGCCGGCGCTTCGCCGCAGACAAGGCGCATGCTGATCAACCACGGCGTCAAACGGCCGCTGGTGACCTATGCCGCCTCGATCCGGGACGCGCGGGCGCAATTGAAGGGGCCCGTATCTGGAGCCTGAGCCGGCCGGTCGAAAACGATACGGCCGGCTGCCTCTCTCAGTCGAGGCTCAGCGCGACAACTTCGCCCTCGTTCATCAGAGGCACGTAGATGGTCGATTTGCCGTCGGTGCCGATGTCGGCGCTGCCCGGCTTGAAGGTCGCGACCACCTCCGGCGTAGTGCCCTCGTGATAGCGGTAGAGCGTGCCGGTCATGTAAGCGGTGGCATAGATGCCGTCGCCGATGGCGATGACGCCGTCGAGGTCGGCGAATTTTTGGGCATTGGGCAGCAGCGTGACCGCCTTGGTGGCGAGATCGACCGACAGCAGGCCGCCGGGCTCGGCGGTGCTGAAATCGGGTTTGATGCCCTTGCCCCAGGAGGCGACGATCAGCCTGTTGCCGTCGGCGAAGACGCCATTGGGCGAGGCAAGCACGGCGTCCTTGACGAACAGCTCCGGTTTGTCACCGTCGATGCGGTAGATCGTGTCGCCCAGCATGTCGGTGACATAGACCTTGCCCGAAGCGTCGGCGGCCATATCGTTGAGGAAGACCGCGTTCGGAACATCGATACTTGAAACCAGTTTGCCGCTGGCGAGGTCGACGACGCGGACCTTGGTTATGTCGGCGACGTAAAGCTTGCCGCCCGAAATCGCCATGCCCTTGGGCGCGTCCATGCTGTCGGTCCAGTGCCGGGTGACGATCTTGCCGTCAAGCGACAGCACCGACAGATAGCCGTTGCCGTCGGCCTCGCCGGGATTGCCGACGATGTTGGAGACGATGATGCGCTTGTTGGCGGCGTCGAAGAGGGCCGACTCGGGCTGCTCGAAGCCGGAAGCGCGCCAGATCTCGCCGGCCTGGGCAGCGGGCACCGCCGTGGTACCGACAATGGCGAGGAGTATCGAAGTGACGAGGGTCTTCATGGTTGCTCTCCTGTGGTGACGGTGGAGAGCTAGTTTTTTCGATACTTTTCCGAAAGGCCTCTTGGCGTTAGTATCGAAGATCGATACGAAATCGCGCGAAAGAGGTGCATTCCATGAACGGCCCGATCTTCGAGGCGCTGAAACGAACGCTGAAGGCAAAAGGCCTCACCTATCGCATGCTGGCGGAGCGCATGGGCGTTTCCGAGCCGACGGTGAAGCGCATCTTCCATGAGCGCAACTGCAAGCTCGACCGTCTGGTCGAGATCTGCACTGCTGCCGAGGTCGAGCTGGAGAACGTGCTGGGCTCGATGAACCGGGGACCGGGGCCGGCCAACCATGTGGCGCCGGAGATCGAGCGCAAGCTCGCGAGCCGGCCGGCGCTGCTGTTCGTCTTCATCATGCTGTCCGAGAAATTCACGCCCGAAGGCATCATGCGCTCGCAAGACCTGAGCGAAGCCTCGATGTTCCTCTATTTGCGCGACCTCGAGGAGCTCGGCCTGATCGCGCTCGGCCGCGGCCTCTCGGCGAGGCTGCTGGTCGAGACGCCGATCCAATGGAATTTCGACGGCCCGCTCAGGCCGTTGTTCGAGACGACCAACAAGAATTTCATCGGCTGGGCGATCAACCATCTGGAGCGTGAGGCGACATTCGTCAGCTTCTCCCGGCGGATGCGGCCGGAGACGGCTGAGATGGTGCGGCGAGAGGCGGAAGAGTTGGCGGAACGCGCAAAGCTGCTTGCCCATCACGACCAGCACACGACGCCCGAAGAGGCGCTTATCGGCTACAAATGGACCTTTGCGTTCGGCGCGACGCCGTTTCCGGCGATCATGCCGGTTGGCCCGCACGCACGAGATGCCGCTGCGAAAGCAAAAGATCCGGCCTCCAGGGCACGGCGACCGATGCCCGCTTAGCTATTCGGCCACCTTCGCTTCTGCGTCGGCAGCCTTGTCGCCCCAGGTCACCGCCCGGTAGTCGAAGCCATATTCCAGCGTCGGCTTGACGATGCGGAAGAAGGGCGACAGGTCGAAGTCGCGCGGCGTGTAGAGAGAGTGGTGGCGGATGTGCAGGATTTCCCGGCGCATGTAGCTCGACTGCGCCGAAGCGCGGCCGGGCGCGCGCGTGACCTCGGGCAGGATCGGATAGCGGATCTGGCCATAGGCCTCGGCAATCAGCGTCGAGCAGATGGCCCGCGTCGGATCGCCGGAGCCGAAGGCCAGCATGCGGCGGCGCCAGCGCACCGGCACCGGCGGCGTCGGCAGGAAAAAGCGCAGCATGTCGAAAATGTTCTTGAGATCGTATTTCAGACCGAGCTTGCCGATCATGAAGGCGACGACCTTGTCGCGGTCTTCCGGCGCCAGGCCGCTCGCCCGGCAGATGCGGGTGTTATAGGTGCGGTAACGCGACAGCGGCACGGCGACGCAACCTTCGCCGAGCGTGACCTCGATCAGGCAGCGCCGCTCCGATCCATCCTCGGGTTCAGCCAGAGCGTCGCCGACATAGAAAGCCGCATGCGACCAGGTCGACTGCGTCAAATACTTGATGACAGCCGAGATCTTCTGGTTGCCCTCTATGAGCAGGACGTCACCTGGCTGGAGCGTGCGCCGCAGCGTTTCGGCGTCGGACGGCGTGTACGGCTCGTAGCCGGAGGATTCGTCCAGCAGCCGGCCGGCAAGCCAGCGGCCAAGGCGGTCGAGAAACGTTTCGGCGGGCGCGGTCATCGTAGATGGCGATTAGCACAGACCGGCGGTCTGGACCATGATCAGCTGGCGACGGGCAGGCCTGCATCTTCCTGAGCAGCGCCGGCCAGGTCGTCGCGCACCTTGCGCGCCAGTTTTTTCGTCGACCGCTTGGGACTGTCGCCGAACAGTTCGGCCGCATCGGCGAGGCAAGTCTTTTTCAGGCTCTTTTCCGAGCGCTTCAGCAGCTTGGCGAGAAGCTTTGTGTCCTCCGGCGAACCGAGCGGCTCACCATCGGTATCGAGAAGGGCGCGCATGACGAACACATCATGCAGGTCGCCCAGCCGCTCGCCCAGTTCGTCGACCGCCTTGCGGCGGGCCTTGATCGGCGTCGGCCACAGCCGGCCGAGCAGCGACAGATGCATGCTGTGGGTCTTGGCCGCCTTACGCAGATCGTGGAAATCATCGGCCGCGCCGCGGGAACCTGCCTTGTCCAGCGCCTTGCGAGCCCGGCGCAAGGTGGTACGGGCGCCGTCGGCCAGGATATCAGCGGCCTGTTCCGGTTGATCGGGCAGGACCAGCCTGTCGATGTGGCCGAGACCTTCCGCGCAAGCGGTGGTCGCAGCACCTATGGCGGCGTCGAGGCCGGCGCCCGCATGCATCTCGTGCTGGCGCACCACCAGCCTGTCGCGGACGGGATCAAGACCGCCGCCGGCGGTTTGCTCGGGAAAGCTTGTTGCAAGACGGTCGATGGTCTCGATCAGCGCCGTCGCCTCGCGCGGGCCGGCGAGCAGGGCCGATACATGGCGATAGCACTCGTTCTCGGTCTTGCAGAATGTTTCGTCACCGGAACGGACCAGTCGCAGCAACGCGCGGGCGTTCTTCAGCCGCTTGCGGCATTTGTGCAGCGCCTTCTCGGGATTGTCGCGCGCTGCATCCAGATGGGCGAGCGCCTTGCCAACCTCTTCGGCGAGGATACGTCTGACCTCGCCGGTCAGCGGCAGGCGCGGATCGATGCGAAAGCTCATGCGGCGATCTCCGGAATCCCCTCAAGGGCGAGCGACGCGTTGTAGAACCTGTGCTCGCCGGTGACTTCACGGTCGAGCCAATCTGGCAGCATTTCGTCCGGCACGTCTTCCGGCGTCTCGAGTTCGGCAACCACAAGCCCCGCCAGCATTCCGCCGAATACATCGACTTCATAGAGATAGCCGCGATGCCTAACATGGTGGCGTGTCTTCTCGATGACATGGCCGATGGCGAACGCCAGCATCTCCTCGGCCTCGGCGAGCGGGACCGGATATTCGAACTCGTCGCGCTCGCGCGCCTTGCTGCCGAATTTGAGCGTCAGCTTGGCCGAGGTGCCGTCGCTGATGCGCACGCGCACCGTGCGGCCGGGCGCGGCGGCAAGGTAAAATTGTCGAATCCGGATATGCGCCTCGACCAGCTCACGCCAAGCGGTGCTGGAGACCAGGAATTTGCGCTCGACTTCCTTGCCCATGGCCGCGCACTAAAGCGCGAGAGGCTCGGGATGGCAAGCCGAAGCTGAGAATCAATTTGACCTTAATCAATCGATTGATTAAATCAATCTCATGGGCAGGAAAACGAGCGCCAAACCTTTGCATCGCGAAGCTTCGCCTGCCGACCAAACACGTGCTGCACTGGTGCATGCGGCACTCAAGCTGTTCGGGCGGCAAGGCTTCGACGGCACTTCGACACGCGAGATCGCGGCCGAGGCGAAAGCCAATATCGGCTCCATCGCCTACCACTTCGGCGGCAAGGAAGGGCTGCGGGCCGCCGCCGCCGACTATATCGTCGACACCATCCAGGTGATAGCCGGGCAGGCCACCGGCGCGGCCCAGGCGGGCTCACCGTCCACTCCCGAGGCGGCGCGGGCGCAGCTCTTCACGGCGTTGGAGCGGATGGTGGGCTTCATCGTGGCAAGCCCGCAGGCCGGCGAGATCGTACAATTCGTACTTAGAGAGCTGTCGCATCCAACGGCGGCGCTCGATCGCATCTATGGCGGGGTGTTCGAGCCGACGCATCGCCGGCTCTGCCAGATGTGGGAACAGGCGACGGGCGAGGCGGCCGAAAGCGAGGCTACCCGGCTCACCGTGTTCACGCTGATCGGCCAGGTCATCTATTTCCGCATCGGCCGCGAGGCAGTCATGCGCAGGATGGGCTGGCGCGAGATCGGCGAGACCGAAGCCGCCAAGGTGGTGGCGGTGACGGCGGACAATCTCGGCGCGATTCTTACCGCCCATAGTCTGGCCGCCCGCAAGGAGGGCAAATCATGAGTTTTCTCTGTTCGCTGCCGCTTGCCGCCCAGCTGTTCGGCGCCTGCGCGCCCGCCGCACCTTTAGCCGTCGGCTATGTCGAGGGCGACTATGTGCTCCTGGCGCCAATCGAGGTGGCGCAGGTCGAGACGGTCGCGGTCAAGCGCGGCGACCGTGTCGCGCCGGGCACGCCGGTGGTGACGCTGGAAAGCGCCGACGCAAAGATCGCCGTGGCGCAGGCCGAAGCGGCGCTCGCGCAGGCTGAGGCGCAACTTGCGGACCTTCAGGTCGGCAAGCGTCCGGAAGAGATCGCGGTGCTGAAGGCGCAGGTCGACATGGCCAAGGCTCAGGCCACCAACGCCAGGCGCAGATACGACCGCGCCAGCGACCTGTTCAAGCGCGGCACCGGCACGCAGGCTGACTACGACACGGCCTCAGCGACGCTGGAGACCGCCAATGCGCAGGTCGGCCAGGCGGAGGCCAATCTCGCCGTCGGCGGTCTGCCGGCGCGCCCCGAAACGATCAAGGCCGCCGACAACCAGGTCAAGCAGGCGCAGTCGGCGCTGGAGCAAGCGCAATGGCGGCTGTCGAAGCGCGTGCTGGCGGCACCCTCGCCCGGCCGCGTCAACGACGTGATCCGCAATCCGGGCGACACCGCCGGGCCGACCGCGCCGGTGATTTCGATGCTGCCGGACGGCGCCTTGAAGCTCAGCGTCTACATTCCGGAAAGCGCGTTCTCGTCCGTCAAGGTCGGCACGCTGCTCGGCGTCCATTGCGACGGCTGCGGGCCGGATGTGAAGGCGCGCGTCAGCTATGTCTCGCCCGACCCGGAGTTCACGCCGCCGGTGATCTACTCGCTCGAGAACCGGCAGAAGCTGGTCTATCTGGTCGAGGCGCGGCCGGAGGGCGATGCGGGTGCCCTGCAGCCCGGGCAGATCGTCGACGTCGATCTGGCGGATGGCGCTAAATGAACGCCATCGACGTCCATGGCCTGGTCAAGCGCTTCGGCGACAAAACCGTCGTCGACCATGTGACGATGACGGTGGCCGAGGGCGAGATCGTCGGTTTCCTCGGGCCGAACGGCTCGGGCAAGACGACGACCATCCGCATCATGTGCGGTCTGCTGACGCCGGATGAGGGCGAGGGCACGGTGCTCGGCTTCGACATCCGCACCGACAGCCTCAGCATCAAGCGCGAAGTCGGCTACATGACGCAGAAATTCTCGTTCTACGAGGATCTGACGATCGGCGAGAATCTCGAATTCGTCGCCCGGCTCTACCGGCTGAAGCCGGTGGAGGAGCACGTGGCGCGAACGCTGGAAGACCTTGGTCTGACCACGCGCCGCAACCAGCTCGCCGGCACGCTGTCGGGCGGCTGGAAGCAGCGGCTGGCGCTTGCGGCCTGCATCATGCACAAGCCGAAGCTGCTTCTGCTCGACGAGCCGACCGCGGGCGTCGACCCGAAGGCCCGGCGCGAATTCTGGGACGAGATCCATCGCCTCGCCAGCGGCGGGCTGACCGTATTGGTCTCCACCCATTACATGGACGAGGCCGAGCGCTGCCATCGGATCAGCTACATCTCCTACGGCAAGATGCTGGCCACCGGCACGGTGGAAGAGGTGGTGAAGAATGCCGGGCTGACGACTTTCGTGCTGCAAGGTCCGCGCCTCGACCAGGTGGCCGAAGCGCTGCAGGGCCGGCCCGGCGTCGACCAGGTGGCGCCGTTCGGCGCGACTCTGCATGTCGTCGGCTCCGACAGGAGGGCGCTGCAGGCAGCACTCGCCGATGTCGAGAAAAAGCATAAGGGTGTGACGGTGGCGCCGGGCGAGACCAGCCTCGAGGATGTCTTCATCCAGTTCATGTCCGGCTCGAAGGACAATATGGCATGAACAGCGTCTTTTCCTTCGCCCGGCTCGGCGCGCTGCTGATCAAGGAGTTCATCCAGATGCGGCGCGACCGCATCACCTTCGCCATGATGCTCGGCGTGCCGCTGATGCAGCTGGTGCTGTTCGGCTATGCCATCAACAACGATCCGAAGAGCCTGCCGGCCGCGCTCGTGGCAACGAGCAGCGATCCCTATACACGAGCCATGGTTTCGGCGCTGCAGACCACCGGCTACTACCGCTTCGACCATGTCGCGCAAAGTGCCGCCGAAGCCGAGTTCCTGATGTCGCGCGGCGACGTCGCCTTCGTCGTCACCATTCCCGCCGATTTCGCCCGCCGGGTCGAGCGCGGCGACAGCCCGCAGATCCTGATCGAGGCCGACGCCACCGACCCGGCGGTGGCCAGCGGCGCCATTTCGACGCTCGGCACCGTCGCCAACCAGGCGCTGCTTCGGGCGCGCGGCATGCAGGAGGCCGCCGCCGAGAGCGCCAAGGGCCAGCTCGAAGTGGTGGTGCATCGGCGCTACAACCCCGAAGGCATTTCGCAATACAACATCGTGCCCGGCTTGCTCGGCGTCATCCTGCAGATGACGATGGTGATGATGACCTCGATCGCGCTGACGCGCGAGACCGAGCGTGGCACGATGGAGAACCTGCTCGCCATGCCCACCAGCCCGCTCGAAATCATGATGGGCAAGGTGTTGCCTTATCTGGTGGTCGGCGCGGTGCAAGTGGTGGTGGTGCTGGCGGCGGCAAAACTTCTGTTCGCCATTCCCTTCACCGGCTCGATATCGCTGCTCTTGACCGCCGTGCTGATCTTCGTGCTGGCACTGGTGCTGCTCGGCTACACCATTTCGACCATTGCCCGCACGCAGATGCAGGCACTGCAGCTGACCTTCTTCTTCTTCCTGCCGTCGATCATGCTGTCCGGCTTCATGTTCCCCTATCGCGGCATGCCGGACTGGGCGCAGATCTTCGGCGAGATCCTGCCGCTGACGCATTTCCTGCGCATCATCCGCGCGGTGATGCTGAAGGGCGCCGAATTGCCGGCCGTGGCGACCGAGATCGGCTGGCTGGTGGTGTTCGTGGCGCTGTTTGCCGGCGTGGCGCTGGTGCGGTTCAGGCGGACGCTGGATTAGGGTCAGGAAATGCATAGGCTCTGGATGCCGATCGGAGCTGTGCGCGGCACCAGAATTGGATAGAATGGCGGCCCCTATGCATCGTCAGGCGGGCCGCTCCCATGAAAGCCGTCGATACTGCAGAGATCATCTTTCTGGTCGACAACGCGACCGACAGTCTCTCGTCGAATCCTGGTTTCGTCGAGACCGAGTTCGCCCGCCACCGCCGACAGGGGATGCAATGGCTAACCGGGAAATGCCTGTGCTGCGCCGCGCATGGGCTGTCCTGCTTGATCACCGCCCGGACTGGACCCGCCAGCCGCTCACTCCTGTTCGACACCGGGCCCGAGGAATGGGTGTTTGAGCGCAACGTGGTCAGGCTCGGCGTCGATCTAGGGGAAGTCGGCGCGGTGATGCTGTCGCATGGTCACTGGGATCATGCCGGTGCAATGCCGCGCGCCCTCCAAATGATCACGATGAGCAATGGCGGGCAGCGTATCCCGACCTACATGCATCCCGATATGTTCGCCTTGCGCGCGACCAAATCCGGCGATGGGCAGTTTCGGCCGATGGAACTGGTGCCGAGCGTGGATGTCCTGTCCGGAAACGGCGCCGATGTCATCATTACCCGAGATGAGCTGCTGCTTTTTGACGAGACGTTCTATGTGAGCGGCGAAATCCCTCGCGTGACCCGGTTCGAACGCGGGTTTCCCGGCCAGTATCGCCAGACCGCGGCAGGCAGTTGGGAGCTGGACGAAGTAATGCCGGACGAGCGTTTCGTGGCGATCAACGTGGCCGGCAAAGGGCAAGTCGTCTTCACCGCCTGCTCGCACGCCGGCCTGATCAACGTTCTGACGCACGCCAAGGCACGGTTTCCGGATATCCCGCTCTACGCCGTGTTTGGCGGCTTCCACCTCTCCGGGATCACCGAGCCAAATATCCCGGAGACGGTCGAAGCGCTGGCGCAGTTTGACCTGCAATTGATTTCACCCGGGCACTGCACGGGTTGGCGCGCCATGAGCGCACTTGCGGCCGCCTATGGCGAGAGGGTCGCTCCATCTGCGGTCGGCAAGACGTTCGTGCTTTGACGACTCCCGTGGGCAGAGCTATTTGGCCCCACGCCCTCCGATCCTTGCAAGGTGAAAAGAGGCGCGCGACCCCGAACCCGTCTTCACCCTAGGCCGCCGACATGATTTCCGCATAGGTGCCGAAATCGACATTGCCGCCGGAGAGCACCACGGCGACGCATTTGCCAGCAAGGTCGATCTCGCCCGACGACAGTGCCGCCAGCCCGACGCTGCCGCCGGGCTCGACGACCAGCTTGAGATGGGCCATGGCGTCGCGCATCGCCTGTCGCGTTGCCTGGTCGGAGACGGCAATGACGCCGGAAAGGTTTTTGCGGTTGATCTCGAAGGTGATCGCACCCGGCTCGGCGACGAGCAGCGCATCGCAGATCGATTGATGACCGGGCTCGTTCATGACCCTGGCGCCGTTGGCCAGCGAGCGGCGGGTGTCGTCGAAATGCTCGGGCTCGACGCCCCAGACCGAGGTGCCCGGGGAAGCGTCCTTGACCGCAATCGAAATGCCGCTGGAGAGGCCACCGCCGCCGCAGGGAATGACGACGGCGTCGAGGCTTGCACCAAGCGCCTTTGCCTGGCGTATCAGTTCGAGGCCGATGGTGCCCTGACCGGCGATGATCCTGGGATCGTCGTAGGGCGGCACAAGCACCATGCCCTGCTCGATGTAAGGGCGAACGACGGTCATGCGGTCCTCGCGGACGCGGTCGAATGCAACCACCTCGGCGCCCATCTTGCGGACATTGGCGATCTTCATTGCCGGCGCGTCGGCCGGCATGGCGATGATCGCCTTGACACCGAACATCGCAGCGGAAGCAGCGACGCCTTGCGCATGGTTGCCCGACGAAAACGCGACGACGCCGCGGCTGCGCTCCTGTTCGCTGAGCGACGACAGCTTGTTGTAGGCGCCGCGGAACTTGAACGAGCCCGTGCGCTGCAGCGTCTCGGGCTTGAACAGGATGCGCCCGCCGAAGCGCTTGTTGAGTTCTTGCGATTCGATCAGCGGCGTTTCAACGATCAGGCCGGAAAGGCGGGCAGCAGCGTGGTGGATGTCGGCAATGCCGGGAAGGGTAGCGGTCATGGGGATGGCCTTGCAGGAAGGTGGGTCCACTCATGGTGCACGGAAAATGCGGCAGCATGCCAACGAAAAAATGTGACCGTTACAAAATCGCCTTTGCCTCAGACGGGGCCTGCTGCCTCCGGCAGCTCCCCGGTTCGAACCCTTTGAAAGGTCCACAGAACCTTTCAATTCGCCTGCGGCGAACCTGGTCCTCACCCCAGCAATGTCTTCCGTCGCTTGCCGCCACCAGCCTTGCGCCAGGCGTTGAAGCGGTGGGTGGCGGCGGCGAAGGAGATCTTCATCTGCTGGGCGACCGAATAGCGCGACTTGCCCTCGTCGAACATGCGGTAGCAGCATTCGACGCCCTCCTCGGTCAGCTTGCCGTCGGGCGTCTTGTTGTGCGGGTTGGCGGGATCGAATTTTTCGACCTGCTGCTCGACCAGGCCTTTGAGGCGCTGCAGATCGGCCTCGATGCTGGCGATGAGGTCGAGGACGGGCTTTGGGTCAAATGTATATGCGTGCGGCCTATCGGTCATCCATGGCTTCCTTCTTTGGCTTAGGTTTACCTATATAAGTGAACGTTCGCCGATAATGAAGGGCTGGCGACACTGGCCCGGTTCAACATTTTTTGAACCTTCCCGGTGATGCGTGATTGACCGGCGATGCCCAAACCCCTAGTTTAGAATGGTTCTAAACTAGGGTGACTTCCTCATGCTTTCCCGTGTTTTCGGCTTCGGCCGCCGTTCCTTCGATTCGCTGTCCGAGCAGGAGATCCTGGCGCTGGCGATTTCTTCCGAGGAGGATGACGGGCGCATCTACCGCGCCTATGCCGACGGACTGGCGGAAAGCTTCCCGCAATCGGCCAAGGTGTTCGAGGCGATGGCGGAAGAGGAGGACGGCCACCGCGATTCGCTGATCGAGCTTTATAGAAAACGCTTCGGCGAGCGCATTCCCCTGATCCGGCGCGATCATGTGCGAGGCTATTACGAGCGCAAGCCCGACTGGCTGGTCAGGCCGCTCGGCATCGACGCCGTGCGCCGGCAGGCCGAGGCGATGGAGCGGCAGGCCTATCTGTTCTATGTCGAGGCGGCCAAACGCACCACCGATGCCTCGACCAGAAAGCTGCTCGGCGATCTGGCGGCGGCCGAGCAGGGCCATGAGAGCTCGGCGCATCAGCTGGAACAGGAACATGTGCCAGGCGAGGTCAAGATCGAAGAGGCAAGCGCCGAGCAGCGCCAGTTCATCCTGACCTATGTGCAGCCGGGGCTGGCCGGGCTGATGGACGGGTCGGTGTCGACGCTGGCGCCGATCTTTGCCGCGGCGTTTGCCACGCACGACACGTTCCAGACTTTTTTGGTCGGGCTTGCCGCCTCGATCGGCGCCGGCATCTCGATGGGTTTTACCGAGGTCGCCTCCGACGACGGCAAATTGTCGGGCCGCGGCTCGCCGGTGAAGCGCGGGCTGACCGTCGGCATCATGACCACGCTGGGCGGCTTGGGCCACGCGCTGCCCTATCTCATCCCGTTCTTCTGGACGGCGACGGTGGTGGCGGCCGTAGTGGTGTTCTTCGAATTGTGGACGATCGCCTTCGTGCAGAACCGCTACATGCAGACCCCATTCTGGCGCGCCGCCTTCCAGGTCGTGCTGGGCGGCGCGCTGGTGTTCGCGGCCGGCGTGCTGATTGGGAATGCTTAGCTATCCTTCAGCCATTCACCGCCCGGCTATCCGCAGGCGCCTCGGCCCTCTCAGTCAACCCATAGTCACGCACGACATGCGCAATCCGCAAACGGTAGCCGGCAAAGATTCCGCCGCGGCCGGCCTTCTGCGCCTGCCGGTGCTCCTCTGTGTTGCGCCAGGCCTTGACCGCCTCCTCGTCGCGCCAGAACGACAGCGACAGGATGCGGTTCGGATCGACAAGGCTCTGGAAGCGCTCGATGGAGATAAATCCGTCGATGCCGTCGAGCAGCGGGCGCAGTTCGGCCGCGATGCCGAGATAGGCGTCGCGCTTGCCCGCTGCAGGCTCGACCTCGAAGATGACGGCGATCACGGCAGCACCAATTTGGCGTGCGGCCCGGAAGCGAGCTTCAGGAACATGCGATCCTCCTTCAGGATGAATTTTTCCCGCCTGGCGAGTTCGTAGTTTGCCTTGCCGGCCGGATCGGCGGCAAGCCTGGCGCGGTAGGCTTCGTAGGCCGCGAGGCTGTCGATGTTGTAGGCAGCGTAGGCGGTGGTGGCCGAGCCTTCATGCGGCGCGAAGTAGCCGATCAGGTCGGCGCCGCAGCGCGGGATGACCTGACCCCAGTTGCGAGCATACTCCTCGAATGCCGCCTTGCCGAACGGATCGATCTCGTAGCGGATGAAGCATGTGACGGTCATTTTTGTCTCCTCGTCAGCTTGGGTCTGTTACGGCGACGCTTCGAGCACGGTCGAAACATTGCGCGCTTGCCTATGCTAGGCAATTCGATGTCAGGAGCGTTGTGGCGCTCATCGCCATCTCCTTGATCTGATCGCAGGATAGTGGTTTCCTCGCGAGAATGCTTCGATGAGGAACGAACTATGCGTGAAGGACCGGATATTGCCCGCATCGCCAGCCTGGTCGGCGATCCGGCACGGGCAAACATGCTCTCCGCGCTGATGGGCGGCACGGCGCTGACGGCAAGCGAACTGGCGCTGGAGGCCGGCGTGTCGCTGCCGACCGCCTCTTCGCATCTGTCGAAACTGATGGAGGGCGGCTTGCTGACGCTGGCGAGCCAGGGGCGGCACCGCTACTACGGCCTCGCCGGCCCGCAAGTGGCCGGCATGATCGAGGCGATCACCGGCGTCGCGGAAGCCGTCGGTCCAAAGCGGGTGCGGCCAGGCCCGCGCGACGCGGCGATGCGCCTGGCGCGCGTCTGCTATGACCATCTCGCCGGCGAGCAGGCCGTGGCGATGCTCGATCGCCTCGTCGACAGGAACGTTCTGGTTCGCGAGGAAAAGGAAATCCGCCTCGGGCCGTCGGCCGCCTCGCATTTCGCCGCGCTCGGCATCGACGTCGAGACCAAGGCGCGGCGGCCGGTCTGCCGCGCCTGCCTCGACTGGAGCGTGCGGCGCTCACATCTCGCCGGCACGCTGGGAGCAGCGATCTTCGACAAGATCCTCGCCGAAAAATGGGCGCGACGCGAAAAGGACAGCCGGGCGGTGGTGTTTTCACCGACGGGCAAGCAGGCGTTCGAGAAGGTGTTTTTGGGCTGACGGGCTAGAGCAATTCCAGGAAAAGTGTGAAACGGTTTTCCGTCCGGAATTGCGTCAAAACAAACAGATAGAGCGGTTTTGCGTTTCCGCGAAACGATGAACCGCTCTAGCCGCGCTTGAGTGGCTTACCCAGCTTGAAGAAGTCCTTCCACGGATCCGCTTCCGCCAGCCGCTTCAGCGTCGCCTTGTCGCCGATGGCAAAAGCGTTCGGCGCCAGCCGTTTCTCGATCTCCGGCCATGTCACCGGCATCGACACCGTCGCTCCCTTCTTGGCCCGCGACGAATAGGGCGCGACCGTTGTCGAACCGCGGCCGTTGCGCAGATAGTCGACGAAGATTTTTCCCGTGCGCGCTTTCTTCGACAGTGTCGCCGTGTAGCGGTCGGGTGCGGCCTGTTCCAGCGCACGGGCGAAATCATGGGCGAAGGTCTTTGCCTCCTCCCAATCTGCCGACGGTTTCAGTGGCACGACGACATGATAGCCCTTGCCGCCGGATGTCTTGACGAAGTTTGGCAAGGACAGCTCGTCCAGCCGGGCGCGGATGTCGAGCGCTGCCTCGCGCACCGCCTTGACGTCGACGCCCTCGTCGGGATCGAGATCGAAGATGATCTGGTCGGGCTTCTCCAGTTCGTCAACGGTGCAGCCCCAGATGTGGACCTCGACCACGCCGTATTGGACCAGCGCGGCGAGGCCGTCGAAATCCCGGATGAACAGGATCTCCTCGCCGTCCGTCGGATCCTTCATCCTCAAAATCTTGTCGTGCATGCCGGCCGAAGCATGCTTCTGGAAGAAGCGCGGGCCACCGATGCCGTCCGGCGCTCGCACCAGGCTGAGCGGCCGGTTGACGACGAACTTCTGCATGCGCGGCCAGACCAGCGCGTAGTGATCGAGCAGACCCTGCTTGGAAATCTTCTCGTCCGGCCACAGCAGCTTGTCAGGGTGCGACAGCTTCACCGAGGTCTTCGCGGTTCCGGCCGAAGTGGCCCTCGGTGCCACCTTGGCGCCATCCGCCTTCAAGTCGCTCCCGGCCTTGCCGGTGGCTTGCTTCGGCTTTTCCTGCACGACTTCCTCCGCCGGCTTGTCCTCACGCAGTCCCTGGAACGAGGCGTGGCGGATTATACGGTCGGATGTCCAACTGCGGAACTCCACTTCGCCGACGAGTTCGGGCTCGACCCAGACCAGTCCCTTGCCTTTCGGCACGGCGGCGGAGAAAGGCGAGGTTTTGGCCTTGAGGCCGTCGAGCCGCTTCTTCAGATCCGCGGCCACCTTGCCGGAGAAGCCGGTGCCGACGCGGCCGGCATAATGCGCAGGTGACCAGCGAAAGCTTCAGATAACCCTTCCAGGCGGGACGCGGCGCCATGGCGAACTCCCTCTGCGATACGGCTTAACCCGAGAACGGACAGAGCCCATTCCGGTTCCGGCGGGACGCGCGGCAAGGCTGGAAGCCTTTTTTGGGCGCGCGCACGGAAATTTCGTCTGGGGGCCAAGCGTTGAAACAGAACCGCGCCCAAGCGACATCCAAGCGAAACATATGTGATGCAAAAGTCACACAAGCCGAAATGCCGACAGACTGCACGGAAACACCGCGAATCAGCCGCATTCCGGCCACGAACCAGGGCGTTTCGGACCAGAAATTAACATCACGTTCACCGACTATTCACGCCTCAACGCTATCATCCCAGGCAATTCGGAAGGGACATCCGAAATCGGGACAGGGACAGGGAAAATGAAGTTCTGGAATCACATCGCCGGCTACGCCGTCGCCCTCCGCGAGTTCGTCGCGCCGACCTACCGGCCGGAGCGCTATTACATGCGCGGCCCGGGCCCGGCCTGCGCACGCCGCGGCAATTCGCTGGGCATCAGCGCGCACTGATCATGACCGTCGAAAGCCGTCATGACAGCCGGATCTGCAAACCGGCCGACAATCATCGCGCAACCACCTACCGCGCCGAGCGCCCCGCGCTGGCCGACGGACGGCGTGCGACAACGCCAGGGCTTTGATGCAGCCATCGGCTGGCTTAGTGTCCAAGGACATGAGCAGCCGAGGCAATCGTGACCGACGTCATCAAGCCAACCTCCGTTCCTGAACCAGCCCCTCTTCCTGAATCCTTCGACGCAAGCCATCCGCTGATCGTCTTCGACGGCGTATGCGTGTTCTGCTCGGGTTTTGTCCGGATGGTGATCCGGCTCGACCGCAAGCAGCGCTTCCGCTTTGCCACGGCGCAGTCGCCGTTTGGCGAAGCGCTGTTTCGCAAGCACGGCCTGCCGACCGACAGCTACGAGACCAATCTGGCCCTCATTGACGGCGCCGCCTTCACCCGCCTCGATAGTTTCGTCGTCGTGATGGCCGAACTGGGCTGGCCGTGGCGGGCGGCCAAGCTCCTGCTGCTTTTGCCACGCCCGCTGCGCGATTGGCTCTACGATCGCATCGCCAAGAACCGCTATGCCCTGTTCGGCAGACGGGACAGCTGCGAGATTCCGTCAGCGGCGATGCGGGAGCGGCTGATTGGCTAGGCATCGGAACCCAGGAGCATTCGTATGAAGGTTCTGATCGTCGGCGGTTACGGAACCTTCGGCGGCCGCATTGTCGAATTGCTGGACAGCGAGCCGCGCCTGACGCTGATCATCGCCGGACGTTCGCCCCCCAAGGCGGAGGCCTATTGCAAACGCCGCGCCGGCGCCGCGCAAGGGCGCGCCAGTGTCGAGCGCGGCCCGGAATATCCTTAGCCGGCTAGCGGCCTGGTTGGTCGGATTTCCCAAAGCGAATGCCGATGTCCCGGTGCGGGTCCGTTTCGAAATAGATTCGAACGGCGAGACCTGGACGCGGACTTTCGGCACGCACAGTTTTTCCAGCCGCCAGTTCGCCGGGCGTGGCCGCTCCGAGCGGTTGCTGTGCGAGCGCTTCGGGCCGCTGAGCTTTGCGATGGCGCTGGTTGCCGAGGAGAACCGGTTGTCGTTGGTGCTGCGCCGCTGGAGCCTTCTTGGCCTGCCGTTCCCGATGTGGCTCTGCCCGCGCTCGACCTCCTACGAGACGGTCGAGGATGGCCGCTTCCGTTTCCATGTCGAGATCTCGCACCCGCTCACCGGATTGATCGTGCGCTATCGAGGCTGGCTTGAGCCCAAAGCCTGATCCATCCCGACAGGATCGGGTTGGATCGGGCTTTATCCTTTTGTTTGACCATGATCCTTGCCGAAAAACCGGGTTCCACTTTTTGCTGCGCTGACCTTCGGTTCGGGATCATGGCCCGGCGCACGATTCCAGCACGATCGTGTCGCCAGCCGCCTTGCCCAGTTCGCGGCAGCCCTGATCCGTGCACAGCGTCCAGCCTTCGCCGGTCGCGCCGGATGCGGCGAGCACGAGGCGCGGCTGCAGCCCGATCCCGGGCCTGTAGGACCACCAGCCATCCCGCAACACCGCGCCCTCGGGCGGCTCCATGCCGGCGCCGGACCCTTTCACGCGTGCTTCGACGATCTGTAGGCCGGAGGGCGTCACCGTCCAGTCTTCCTGCCAGCGCGTCCTTTCCACCGAGTGCGTCCAGGACAGGGTGAAGGCGGTGACGGCCAGCGTCACTGTTTTGCCGGCGGCGAGGATGCAGAGGCTCATGCGGTGCCGGAGGCCTGGCGTGCGCGCCAGACATGCCAGCCGATCCAGATCAGGGAAAGCGTCCAGCCGGCTTCGTCGGTGAGCGGCAGTGCCGCGACCAGCAGCACGCCGGCGGCAAAGGCGACCAGGCGTTCCCACCAGGCCATGCGCCGGACGAGGAAGCCGACGGCGGCCGCACCCCAGAGCACGATGCCCATGCAGGCCTTGACGACGACATAGGCGACCTCGACCGGATAGCCGAACTGGGCGGCGAGCGGGCCGGCATCCTGCAGCATCAGCGCCGGCGTGTAGACCGCCATAAACGGCACGACGAAGCCGGCAATGGCTAGCTTGGTCGCCTGGACGCCGATCTTGAGGCCGCTCTCCTTGGCCATGGGTGCGGCGGCGAAGGCGGCCAACGCTACGGGCGGGGTGAGGTCGGCCATGATGCCGAAATAGAAAACGAACATGTGGCTGACCAGCAGCGGCACGCCGAGCGACAGCAGCGCCGGCCCGGCCAGCGACGAGGTGATGATGTAATTGGGGATGGTCGGGATGCCCATGCCCAGCACCAGGCAGGTGAGCATGGTCAGCACCAGCGACAGGAACAGGTTGCTCTCGCCGATCGAGATGATCCAGCCGATGAAGGTGGAGGCGATGCCGGTAAGCGTCAGCGTGCCGATGACGATGCCGACGATGGCGCAGGCGATGCCGACCGGCAGCGCGTTCTTGGCGCCCTCGGCTAGCGAGTCGATGCAAATGACAAGCGTCTCACGACCGCCCTTGAAGGTGACGCAAGCGACGATGAGCGCGGCGATGACGAGGCTGAGGATGTTGACGCCGAACTTCATAAAAGAGGCGGCGGCAAGCCCCAGAGCCATCCAGAAGACGACACGGAAGGCAAGCGGGCCGATCAAGGCCGCCAGGGGCGTGCCGAGGATGAGCACGATGGTCAGCGCCAGGCCCATCGTGCCGGCGAAGATCGGCGTGTAGCCGGCAAACAGGAGATAGACGAGCGCGGCGAGCGGCAGCACCAGCGGCCAGTGTTTCTTCACCGCGTCCCAGGGGTTTGGCAGGTCGGCCTTGGCCATGCCGTGCAGGTTCGCCTTGCCGGCCTCCAGATGCACCTGCCAGAAACAGGCGCCGAAATAGAGCAGCGCCGGGATGATCGCCGCCTTGACCACCTCGGCATAGGGGATGTTCAGCGTCTCGGCCATGATGAAGGCGACCGCGCCCATCACCGGCGGCATGATCTGGCCGCCCATCGAGGAGGTCGCCTCGACGGCGCCGGCGAAGGCCGGGCGGAAGCCGAAGCGCTTCATCAGCGGGATGGTGAACTGGCCGCTGGCCACGACATTGGCGACGCCGGAACCGGAGATGGTGCCCATCAGCGCCGAGGACAGCACGCAGACCTGCGCCGGGCCTCCGCGCCACGAGCCGACCAGGCCCAGCGCGAAATCGTTGAACAGGGCGATCATGCCGGCGCGTTCGAGAAAGGCGGCGAAGACGACGAAGATGAAGATATAGGCGGCCGAAACATAGACCGGCGTGCCGTATATGCCTTCGGTGCCGAAGGCGAAGGTGTCGACCAGCTGGGCGAAATCATAGCCGCGATGGATAAAGGGCGGCGGCAAATGATTGCCGACGAAGCAATAGCCGAGGAAGACGAAGGCGATGACGGCAAGCGGCAGTCCCATCAGCCGCCTGGCGGCCTCGAAGACCAGCACCACCAGCAGCGAACCGACGATCAGGTCCGGCGTGGTCAGGAAGCCGGAACGGCGTATGAGGTCGGCATAGAACACCCAATTGTAGAGGCCGGTGCCGAAGCCGAGCAGGCCGAGCGCCCAGAACGCCGCTTTCGCCGGCAGGGTGCTGGCGCGCAGATTGGCGATCAGGGCAAAACCGAGCAGCAGCAGGAAGCCGACATGCATGGCACGCACCACCTGGCTGGGCAGGCTGCCATAGGCGGCGACATAGATCTGGAAGGCAGAGAAGGCGATGGCGATGAGAAAGGCGGCCTTGCCGGCGATGCCTTCGCCAAAGCCCGGCGGCAGGCCTTCGATGGGCTCTTCGGCGGTTGGGGAAAGAACGGTCGGGGTTTCGGTCATTGGCGGGCTCCTGGCGAGGCGTTCCCCTCCCCCACGAGGGGAGGGTGGACAGCCGCCGAAGGCGGATGGACGGGTGGGGTAGCCTCAACCGCCTCGACCTTTGCCTAAAGGTGGAGCGTGTCGCCGAGAACCCCTCCCGGCCCTGCGGGCCACCCTCCCTCAAGGGGGGGAGGGGGGCGGGCTTACTTGATGAGCCCTTTCTCCTTGTAATACTTCTCCGCACCCGGATGCAGCGGCACCGGCATGCCGTCGAGCGCCTTGGCCGGATCGATCGCCTTGGCGGCGGCGTGGGCGGCGGCAAGCTGGTCGAGATGCTCGAACATCAGCTTGGTCATCTGATAGGCGGTCTCGTCGGAGACGTCGGCGTGGGTGACGAGGAAATTACCGACGGCGGCAGTCGCGACATCCTCGCTCTGGCCTTCATAGGTGCCCTTGGGGATAACCACCGAAAGATAGGGCGAGCCGATCTTGGCGACGGCATCCGCCGGCACGGCCACGACGTTGATCGGCATGGAGGTGGCGAGGTCGCGGATCGAGGCGACGCCAAGGCCGGCCGATTGCAGCGTGGCGTCGAGCTGGCGGTTCTTGATCAGCTCGACCGATTCGGCAAAGGGCAAATACTCGACGCGGCCGAGGTCCTCATACTTCAGCGCGGCGGCGGCGAAGATGGCGCGGGCGTTGAGCTCGGTGCCGGAGGCCGGTGCGCCGACCGACAGGCTCTTGCCCTTCAAATCGGCGAGCGTCTTGATGCCGGACTCCTGGCTGGCGACGATCTGGATGTAGTTGGGGTAGATGGCGGCGATGCCGCGCAGCTTGTCGAGCTTGCCCGGGAAGCCGGCTTCGGTGTTGCCCTCGGCGGCCATCTTGACGGAATCGCCGAGTGCGAAGGCGATCTCGCCCTTGCCCTGCTGCAGCAGATTCAGGTTCTCGACCGAGGCCTTCGTCGCCTGCACCTGGGTGCGGGCGCCCTCTATACCCTTGCCGTAGATCTCCGACAGCGCGACGCCGAGCGGATAGTAGACGCCGGAGGTGCCGCCGGTCAGCACGTTGATGAATTCCTGCGCCCCGGCCGGCATCGCGCCAAGGCCAAGCGACAGCGCCATTGCGCCGACAGCAACAAGTTTCGTCCTGAAATTGAGCATCGTGATTTCCTCCCTTAAATAGCGGCGCCGCACTGCCCTCCTCGGCATGAGCGGGGCGAGTTTAGACGGCAGACGGCAAATGCCAACCCGCAATTGCAGCCATTAGACGAACGGTTGAGTGCTGCCGCGGTGGGCGCCGGCTTGCGCATGATGCGACCAAGGCCGAAAGAGTTTTCCGGCGCCTGTCGAAATCGGGCGAGGCCGCGCGACATAGGGTCGGCCCGCAACGAAGCGGCCGTTCGGAAAAACGGGAGAAGACCATGCGTTACATGCTGTTGATCTACAACGACGAAGCCGCAATGGCGAATGCGCCGCGCGAGAGCACCGAGCAGATCCTCGCGGCCTATGGCGCCTATACCGAAGCGTTGAAGAAGTCCGGCGCATGGTTGGCCGGCGACCGGCTGCGCCCGACCCAGGCGGCCGCCTCGGTGCGGATGGCTGACGGCAAGACCAACGTGCTCGATGGCCCCTATGCCGACACCAAGGAGCAACTTGCCGGCTTCTACATGATCGAAGCGACGGACTTCGACAGGGCCACCGAATGGGCTGGGCGCTGTCCGGCAGCCAGCACCGGCACGGTCGAGGTGCGCCCGATCTGGGAAATGACCGAGTACCTGTCTGAGAAATGATCGAAACGCCGTGACGAATCCGAAGATTTTCGCGGCGCCTGTCGAAATCGAGCGAGGCCACGCGACATAGGGTCGGCCAGCAACGAAGCGGCCTTCGAGAAAACGGGAGAAGACCATGCGATACATGCTTTTGATCTACGTCAACGAAGCCGCGATGGCGGCAGCGCCAACCGAGAAGACCTACGAGATCAGCGCGGCCTATGGCGCCTATACCGAGGCGTTGAAGAAGTCCGGCGCCTGGCTCGCCGGCGACCGGCTGAAGCCGACCCAGGCCGCCACTTCGGTGCGGATGGCCAACGGCAAGACCAACGTGCTCGACGGTCCCTATGCCGACACCAAGGAGCAGCTCGCCGGCTTCTACATGATCGAGGCTGAGGACGCCGATGCCGCTATCGCCTGGGCGGCACGCTGCCCCGCCGCCAGCGCCGGCACGGTTGAGCTGCGGCCGATCTGGGAACAGACCATGTGATGGAAAATAGCCTGGAGATCGCGCGGGCGGCGGCGGAAGCGGCCGCCCGGCAGAGCTACGGCAAGCTGGTCGCCTGGCTCGCCGCCCGCACGCGCGATGTCGCCGGCGCCGAGGACGCGCTGGCCGATGCCTTCGCGGCGGCGCTGGAGCGCTGGCCGAAGGCCGGCGTTCCGGACCGGCCGGAAGCCTGGCTGCTTGCGGTGGCGCGACGGCGCCGGGTCGACGCGATCCGGCGGCGGCTGACCGGCGAGGCTGCCCGCGACCATCTCAGGCTGGTCGCCGAGGAAATGGAGGCGAACATGACTGACGAGGAGCTGCCCGACGAGCGTCTGCGGCTGATGTTTGCCTGCGCCCATCCGGCGATCGAATCGAGTGTACGCGCGCCGCTGATCCTGCAGACCATTCTCGGTTTCGATGCGGCGACGATCGCCTCGGCATTTCTGATCTCGCCGGCAACGATGAGCCAGCGCCTGGTGCGCGCCAAGAGCCGCATCCGTGAGACCGGCATTCCCTTTCGCGTGCCCGAACGGGCCGAGCTTGGCGAGCGGCTCGACGCGGTACTGGAAGCCATCTATGCGGCCTTCGCGGAAGGCTGGTCCGATCCGGCCGGCACCGAGACGCAGCGGCGCAACCTCGCCACCGAAGGCATCTGGCTCGGCCGGCTGGTGGCCTCGCTGATGCCGGAGGAACCCGAAGCGCTCGGCCTGCTTTCGCTGATGCTGTTCGCCGAGGCCCGCCGCGCCGCGCGGCGCAGCCCCGAAGGGGATTTCGTGCCGCTTGCCGAACAGGACATCGGGCTGTGGGATGACACGCTGATCGACGAGGCGGAAGCGCTGCTTTCCCGCGCTGCCGCCAAGGCGGTGATCGGCCGCTACCAGCTCGAGGCGGCGGTGCAATCCGCCCATACGGCGCGGCGTCGGAGCGGCCGCACCGACTGGGCGGCGATCCGTCAGCTCTACGACGCCCTGCTGGCGATTGCCGGTTCGCCGGTGGTGGCGATCAACCGTGCCGTGGCGATTGCCGAGGCCGATGGTGCCGCAGCGGGATTGGCAGCACTATACGTGCTGGGTGACGACAAGCGGCTTGCCGACTACCAGCCCTTTTGGGCGGCGCGTGCCGGCCTGCTGGCCAGGCTCGGCCAGACCACGCAAGCCGCACAGGCCTACGACCAGGCGATCGGCCTGGAACGCGACCCGGCCGTGCGCCGCTTCCTGCAACAACGGCGCGCGGAACTCGGCGATGGCGCGACGAAGGGCTGAGCCCTTCGCGCGTTGGTCAGGTCGGCCACATGTCATGTGCAACGTTAAGCTTCTGCATCAGCTCATGATCGCGCAATCTGGCCCACAGCCTCTCGAGATCAGGCCAGGCGGCGTGAGCCTTCTCGACATCGGGATGCCAGGCCACCAGCATGATGAGATAGATATCGGCCACCGACAGCCGCTCGCCAACCAGCCAGTCACGGCCGGCGAGGGCCTTGTCGAGGATCGCAAAGCCGCGATCCATCTCGGCGACCGCTGCCTGCTTCACTGCTTTCACCCCCTCGGCGTCGGCGGTGTAGCGATGGGCGTAGTAGAACCGCAGGATCGCTGGATAGAGGGCCGACGACATGAACGCCATCCAGCGCAGAAAGTCGGCGCGGGCTGGCGAACCGGCTGCCGGTGCCAGGCCCGCCTCCGGGTGGCGTTGGGCGAGCAGGATGCAGATCGCCGCCGATTCGGTGATCGAGCTGCCATCCGGCAAGGTCAGCACCGGAACCTGGTTCAGCGGGCTGATGTCGAGAAAGGCCGGATCGGGCGGGTCCTTCTTCGGCACGTCGATCTGGTCGAACGGAGCGCCGGCTAGAGCCAGCGCTGCCTCGACGACAAAGCCGCCGCTGCCGGGGCGTGTGTAGAGCTTGTACATAGAATCCTCCGCCGGTCTGCGCAAAGCAGGCGACGGCTATTGGATACGCAAGCCGCATCCCGCTCAAGCGAGCGGCGGCTGTCACAGAGGTTTTTTCGGCAGTCCAGAAAATTCCTCGCGAATCGTCCAGCCCGAGTTCCAGCGGTTTGCTGAACTACCGCATCAGGACCTCGCGTTGGAGAGCCTTGTGGACCGTGTGGGGCAAGCCGCTCGCTGGGCATGCCCACCCCGTGAAGGTGAGCGCTCGTGTCTCCATCCCGGTAGAAACTGGTCCGCTGTCGCTCGCGCGCATGACAGCTAAGAGTGCCCCACCATGCCACGATGCCTGTGATGAAAGCGCCAGCACAGGAGGAAGCCATGGATATCTACAGTCTTGTCGCCACGAACATTCGTTCGAAGGGCCATCCGGTGCCGATGGCCGCCAAGGCCGAAGACCGCTACTACCGGGACCAGGTCGCTCTGCCGCGCTTGAACCCGGGCCTGCTTGGGTCGATCGTCGCGACAACCTGCGCAATCCTGATCCTCGTGGGCATGACTCCGACCTGAGGCTGGTGGCATGCTGCGAGATATCGGCCGTGTTATGCTGCGACCGGACGTTACCGGAGCGCGCACGATGGACGAAAGCGAGGCTGACAAAGCCGCGATCCTGGCGGTGATCCGTGCCGAGACCGAGGCCTGGCTGCAGCGCGACTTCGAGGCACTGGCGAGCCACTGGGTGCAGTCGCCGCAGACCCGGCGGATGGAATCTTTCGCCTCGCTCGGCGTTCGGGTGGACGAAGGCTGGGACGTGATCGCCTCGCGGATCAAGAAGATCGTGGAGCGATTCCCAGAGAAGCAAGCCTTCGAGGGGCGCGTCCGTTGGGAAAAAGTCAACGTCGTCGTGGACGGCAACGTGGCGTGGATGACCTTCGATCAGATCGGCAGTGACACGGGCGAGGATCGCAAGCGCCAGCTCCGGATCCTCCACCGGATCGAGGGCGCCTGGAAGATCGGCTGCATGGTGATGATGGAGAGCAGCGCCGATGAGGCCAACAGCCCGCTGATCGAGGTCGACATGGATGCGCGCATACTCTGGACGAACCGGCTGGCGCAGGAGCGGATGCACGGCCATCCGGGACTGGTCGCCGCTGCCGGCAGCCTGCGTGCCCGGCGACGCGAGCGCGACGCAGCACTTCGCGACGCGGTGCGCTTGGCATTCTGCGAGCTGCAGAGCCAGAGGCCACTAAACGTCGCACCGAAACAGGCCTGGGTGGTGGCGCTCGGCGAAGACACAGCGGGGGTACGGCTCCATTGCTGGGTTCTGCTTGAGGACGGCAAGGTGTTCGTTTCATTCGACGATGCCGCGACGGTTGCGCGCCGGATCACAGCGGCGCAGGAAGTCTACGGACTCTCCCCGGCGCAGGTCAGGCTTGCCCGTCTGATCGTCGAGGGCCATGATCTTGCGGCCGCCGCCGATCTCCTGGCGGTTAGCGTCAACACTCTGCGAACCCAGCTACAGCGCATTTTCGACAAGACCGGCGCGCGCAGCCAGGCTGCATTGGTGCGTTCGTTGCTCAGTACTGACGCGCCAAACAGATAAGGCCTGGCGAGCGAATCGCTTGATGCTGGCGGGACAGTGCGCCCCTCTGTTCTGCCGGACATCTCCCCGCAAGGGGGAGATTGATGGCTTCGGCGTCGCGCTCTTGCGTCGAGAAGCCTAAGCGCCCAACCCGTCGAACAAAATGGTCGACAGATAGCGCTCGGCGAAGGAGGGGATGACCACCACCAGATTCTTGCCCTTGTTCTCCGGCCGCGAGCCGACGACGATCGCCGCCTGAAGGGCCGCGCCCGAGGAGATGCCGACCGGCACGCCTTCGAGACGGGCGACGAGGCGAGCATTGGCGACCGAATCCTCGTTCGAGACCTTGACGATCTCGTCATAGATCGAAGTGTCGAGGATCTTTGGCGCGAAGCCGGCGCCGATGCCCTGGATCTTGTGCGGGCCGGGCTGGCCGCCGGACAGAACCGGCGAGGCTTCCGGCTCGACGGCGACGACATGCACCGAAGGCTTGCGCTGCTTCAGCACCTGGCCGACGCCGGTGATGGTGCCGCCGGTGCCGATGCCGGCGACGAAGATGTCGACCTCGCCCTGGGTGTCGTTCCAGATCTCCTCGGCCGTGGTGCGGCGGTGGATCTCCGGATTGGCCGGGTTCTCGAACTGCTGTGGAATGACGGCGTCGGGCAGCGTGGCGGCCAGTTCGTCGGCCTTGGCGATGGCGCCCTTCATGCCTTTGGGACCTTCGGTCAGCACCAGTTCGGCGCCGAGCAGCGCCAGCATTTTCCTGCGCTCCACTGACATGGTCTCCGGCATGGTCAGGATCAGCTTGTAGCCCTTGGCGGCGGCGGCGAAGGCGAGCGCGATGCCGGTGTTGCCGGAGGTCGGCTCGATCAGCGTCGTCCTGCCGGGCGCGATCCGGCCCGACGCCTCCAGCGCCTCGATCATGGCGACGCCGATGCGGTCCTTGACCGAAGCGATCGGGTTGAAGAATTCGAGCTTGGCCAGGAGATTGGCGACAACGCCCTTCTCCTTGGCGAATTTGTCGAGCCGCACCAGCGGCGTGTCGCCAATCGTCTCGGTGATCGAATTGTAGACCCGGCCGCGGCCGGGCACGCGCGTGGAAGAGACGGGCTTGTTCATTGGTTTCGCTCCCAGAAGTCAGGCAATTGACATGGTCGGACTAACATAGGCGGACAGAATAGGGCTTTCGGTCGCGCAAGATAGGCTGCGGCTCGAAAATATCCGAGTGGGGTGCTTGCTGAAAACGCTCTCATCCCGGAAACGCATTTTCCGGATAGCCCGATTTGCGGAATGGATTGGCCGAAACCAGTCTACTGGCGGGCGGCAATGGCCGCCGCAGCCCCGACCATGAAGCCGGCGGCGGTACGGTTCAACGCCTTCAGCGCCCTTGGCGACTTGAGGAACCAGCGCGCCTTGGCGGCGAGCGCCAGATAAGGCACCAGCACCACCAGGAGCACGACGACGGTGAGCGCGACGAGGATGCCGTAGTCGACCAGCGTGATGGTCTTCAGGTCGACGATGGTCGGCGTGATGGCGAGATAGAAGATCATCGTTTTCGGGTTGCCGAGCGTGACGGTGAGGCCGGCTAGGAAGCTCGCCAGCAATCCGCCCTTGCCCTTCTTCGCCTCGACGGTCTCGGGCGTGATGCCGCTGGTCCAGAAACGCCAGCCAAGGAAGGCGAGATAGGCGACGCCCAGCCATTTGATCGCCACGAAGACCATGCCGAAGCTCTGGGCGACGAAGGCAAGGCCGAGCACGACGGCGGTGAGATAGGTGAGGTCGCCGAGCATCAGGCCGAACGACATGGCCAGCGACGACCGGAAGCCGGAACCGAGGGCACGCGCGACAAGCGCCGTGACGCCAGGGCCGGGAATGGCGGCGGCGATGCCGAGGGCGGCGCTGTAGGCGATGAAACCGGTGAGGGTCATGGGTCCAGCCTTTGAATGAAGGCTCCTTTTTCGCACGAAAGCGCCTGGGCTGTGAACCGGATTCGATTGCGCCAGAGGGCGAGCGCCTCAGGTCGGGTCTTCGCCGTAGGTAACGCGCCAGATGGTGCCGTTGCCGTCTTCGGTGACGATCAGCGAACCGTCTTTAGCCACCGCAACGCCAACCGGTCGACCCCAGACCGCGTCGTCGGCGATGACGAAGCCGGTCATGAAATCCTCATACTCGCCGGTCGGCTTGCCGTCCTTGAATTTCAATCGCACCACCTTGTAGCCCGTCCTGATGTCGCGGTTCCAGGAGCCGTGCAGGGCGACGAACGCATCCCCCTGATACTCGGCCGGAAAGCTCCTGCCGGCGTAGAAGGCGATGTTGAGCGGCGCCGAATGCGCCTGCATCAGCACGTCAGGCACGGTCACCTTGCCGGCGAGGTCGGGACGCTCGCCCTGGTGGCGCGGATCCTCGTTGGAGCCGATGTAATACCAGGGCCAGCCGTAGAAGCCGCCGTCCTTTACCGTCGTCGCATATTCGAACGGGACATTGTCGCCGAGTTCGTCTCGCTCGTTGACGACGCACCAGAGCGCGCCGGTGGCCGGCTGCACGGTCATGCCGGAGCAGTTGCGCAGCCCGGTGGCGAAGCTGCGCCGGTTCTTGCCGTCGGGATCGAAGGCGAGAACGTCGGCGCGGCCTTGCTCGGAGCCCCAGGCCGCGCCCAGCGGCTGCGATTTCGCCCATTGCTCGAGCCCGCCCTCCGGTTCCTTGCCGATATCCTCGGCAGCATTGGAGCCGGAGCCAACCGACAGATAGAGCGTCTTGCCGTCGGGCGAGAAGACGATGTCGCGGGTCCAGTGGTGGCTGGAGGGGATGTCGGCGACGATGGTTTCCGGCTCGCCGGACGCCTGCAGGTCGCCGTCACGATAGGCGAAGCGCACGACGCTGTTGCTGTTGGCGACATAGACCCATTGCGGCTTGTCTCCCGGCGGGTAGAAGGCAATGCCATAGGGCCGGTTGAAGCCCTTGGCGAAGGTGGTTTCGTCGGCAGGCTTGGCGCTGCCCTCGGTGAGACGGTAGACGCGTATCTGGTTGACCTTGCTGTCGGCGACGAAGAGGTCGCCGTTCGGCGCCATGCGCACGACACGCGGATTGTCGATGCCGGAGGCAATCAACTCTACCGAAAAGCCCGGCGGCAGAATTGGCTTGGCGCCTTCGGGACGATCGGCCAAGCCGGCGCCGTTGGACGCGGATTCGGTGAGGTAAGGGGCCTGCAAATCATCAGGCCTGATCAGTCGACGCACGCCCGGCCTGTCGGCCTTCCAGTCGCCGAAGGCGGCTTTCCCCGTCAGCACCGGCTGGTCCGACTGTAGCGCGAAGCTGCTGGGGACGACAAACAGAGTGGCGACAAATGCCGCCAGACCGACACGTCGGATCATGGCATTCTCCGGTTCACCTTGACCAGCGAAACGGGCAGACCCGCCTGCTTGTTCCGAGCAGGGCCTCGGCACACAGGGATTTGAAGGATCGCCGGTTCAGGTCCCGGCAGCGTAGAAATCGTCGTCGAGACGCTTTTCCAGTTCAACGAGATCGGCCGGCAGCGGCAGGCCCATGGCGCGCAGCTCCCTCAGCTTTTCGCGCAGCTGTTCCTGCACCTCATGCTGGTCCTCGGGCTGGTTGATCATTTCCTCGAGCAGCAGGCTGATCTGGGCCTTCAATGATTCCAGCGCCATTCTTTTTCTCCTCGGCAGCCTGTTCGTTCCAAGGTGTGTTGAGATTCGGGTCAGGCCGCGCCGAAAATGGTGGTTTCCGAGAACCGGAGCGGAGCGTACTTTTGGGTACGTGAGCACCGGAAGCGCAGGAAACCGCCATTTGCAGGCCGGTCTCACCCGAATATCGATACACCTAGCGCAGCATGCGCGAAATGAGCTGCGCCGTATAGTCGACCATCGGCACTATGCGGGCGTAGTTCAGGCGCGTCGGGCCGATGACGCCGAGCGCGCCGACGACGCGGGCGTCCTTGTCGCGATAGGGCGCGACGACCAGCGACGAGCCGGACAGCGAAAAGAGCTTGTTTTCCGAGCCGATGAAGATGCGCACGCCAGGCCCTTCCTCGGCAAGGTCGAGCAGCTGGACCAGCCCGTCCTGCGTCTCCAGGTCCTCGAACAGATGGCGCAGCAACTCGATATCGGCCTGGGCGGTGACGTTTTCCAGCAGATTGGCGCGGCCGCGCACGATGAGACGCGCCGGCAGGCCGCTGTCGGCGCCTGCCCAGACCGCCAGGCCCTTCTCGACCAGGTCCTGCGACAGCGTGTCGAGGGCGGCCCTGGTCTCTTCCTTGATACGGGCGATCTCGATGCGCGCCTCGGCCAGCGTCCGGCCACGGATATGGGCGTTGAGGAAGTTCGAGGCCTCGTGCAATTGCGAGACGGTGGTGCCGGCGGGCAGGTCGACGACGCGGTTCTCGACATCGCCGTTCTGCGACACCAGCACGGCCAGCGCCTTGGTCGGCTCGAGCTGGATGAACTCGATGTGCTTGAGCGCCACTTCGTTCTTGGCGGCGAGCACCAGGCCGGCGCCGCGCGACATGCCCGACAGCATCTGGCTGGCCTCGGTCAGCATATGCTCCAGCGTCGCGCCCGAGCCGGAGGCCCGCACCTGCGCCTCGATGATGCGGCGCTCCTCGTCGGAAAGGTCGCCAAGCTCCATGAAGGCGTCGACGAAGAAGCGCAGGCCGGTCTGCGTCGGCAAACGTCCGGCCGAGATATGCGGCGCATAGATCAGGCCGAGATGCTCGAGGTCGCTCATCACATTGCGGATGGTCGCCGGCGACAGCGACGAGGGCAGTATGCGCGACAGGCTGCGCGAACCGACCGGCTCGCCATCCCTCAGATAGGAATCGACGATGCGCCGGAAAATGTCGCGCGAACGCATATCCAGTGACTGGAGCACCGGCGACTGCGACGCGGGATCGACTGCCTTGGTCATTCGGGCCAAAAACCTCCGGTTCAAATATAGACTTAGGCCGTGCCCGCGCAACCCGGTCCATTTTCCTTTGCGCCATGGGCCGCATGCGTCTACAAGCCGCCCACGATTCCGGAAAACCAGAAGAAAGAGGCCTGAATGCGCCCCTCCAAACGCCAAGCCGACGAAATGCGCGCCATCTCCTTCGAGCGCGGCGTCTCCAAACACGCCGAAGGCTCGTGCCTGGTGAAGTTCGGCGACACGCATGTCCTGTGCACGGCGAGCCTGGAGGAAAAAGTGCCGGCCTGGATGCGCAATTCCGGCAAGGGCTGGGTGACGGCCGAATATGGCATGCTGCCGCGTTCCACCGGCGAGCGCATGCGCCGCGAGGCCTCCGCCGGCAAGCAGGGCGGCCGCACGCTGGAGATCCAGCGGCTGATCGGCCGCTCCTTGCGCGCCGTGGTCGATCTGCAGGCGCTGGGCGAGCAACAGATCACCGTCGACTGCGATGTCATCCAGGCCGATGGCGGCACCCGCACGGCGTCGATCACCGGCGGCTGGGTGGCGCTTTACGACTGCCTGCGCTGGATGGAAGCCCGGCAGATGGCCAGCGTCGCCAAGGTGCTGAAGGACCATGTCGCGGCGATTTCCTGCGGCATCCATGACGGCCAGCCGGTCATCGATCTCGACTATCTCGAGGATTCCTCGGCCGGCACCGACGCCAATTTCGTCATGACCGGCAAGGGCGGCATCGTCGAGATCCAGGGCACGGCCGAGGGCGAGCCCTTCTCCGAAGACCAGTTCGCCGCGCTGATGGGCCTGGCCAAGAAGGGCATCCAACGCCTGGTCAGCCTGCAGCAGATGGCTGTCGTATAGGCTTTCCATGAGACCTCCCGCCATCCTCGAATCGGCCCTCTACGTCACCGATTTGGCTGCCGCGGAAGCCTTCTATCGCGACATGCTCGGCCTCGAGGTGCTCGGCAAGGTCGAGGGCAGGCATGTGTTCTTCCGCTGCCGTTCCGGAGTGCTCCTGCTCTTCAACGCTGAGGCCACCAAGGTACCGCCGGCGCCCGACGCCAGGCTGAAGGTGCCGCCGCATGGCACAGTCGGCGATGGCCACCTCTGCTTTGCCGCGAGCGCTGACGAGATCGCCGGCTGGCGGCAACATCTCGCGACGAAGAAGATCGCCATCGAAAGCGAGTTCGAGTGGCCGCAAGGCGGGCGTTCGATCTATATACGCGACCCCTCCGGCAATTCGATCGAATTCGCCGAAGCAAGGATCTGGGGCCTCTGATGCATTCGCTCAACGGACAAAAGATCGTCGTCGCCAGCCACAATGAAGGCAAGCTGCGCGAATTCTCCGACCTGATGGCGCCGTTCGGCTTCGAGGCGAAATCCGCCAAGGAGTATGGCCTGCCGGAGCCGGACGAGACCGGCACCACCTTCGAGGAGAACGCCTACATCAAGGCCTTTGCCGCCGCCAAGGCGACCGGCCTGCCGGCGCTGTCGGACGATTCCGGCCTCTGCGTCGACGCGCTCGACGGCGCGCCCGGCGTCTACACCGCCAATTGGGCAGAGACGCCGGACGGTTCGCGCGATTTCGGCATGGCCATGCAGCGCACGGAAGTCGCGCTGCAGGAAGTCGGCGCGGTCGATCCGGCACAGCGCAAAGGCCGCTTCGTCGCTGTCATCTGCCTGGCCTTTCCCGATGGCGATGCCGAGTATTTCCGCGGCGAGGCCGAAGGCACGCTGGTGTGGCCGCCACGCGGCACGCTCGGTTTCGGCTACGACCCGGTGTTTCTGCCGGACGGTTTCGAAAAGACTTTCGGCGAAATGAGCGCCGAGGAGAAGCATGGCTGGAAGCCCGGCCAGCCGACGGCCCTGTCGCACCGCGCCCGCGCCTTCCAGAAATTCGCGCGCGCCCGGCTCGGTTCGGAATGATGGGCACGGCATGATTGGGCACGGCACCACCATGCAGCTCGACCGCGGCCCCGGCTTCGGCGTCTACGTCCATTGGCCGTTCTGCGCGGCCAAGTGCCCCTATTGCGACTTCAACAGCCATGTTCGCCACCAGCCGGTCGACCAGGAGCGTTTTGCGCGCGCCTTCGAAACGGAGCTGGCGACAATGCGCGCCCGCACCGGGCCGCGCGAGGTGACCAGCATCTTCCTCGGCGGCGGCACGCCTTCGCTGATGAAGCCGGAAACCGTGGCGACGGTGCTCAACGCGGTGGCGAAGAACTGGACGGTGCCTGAGGGCATCGAGGTAACGCTGGAGGCCAATCCTTCGTCGGTCGAGGCCGAGCGTTTTCGCGGCTATCGCGCGGCCGGCGTCAACCGTGTGTCGCTCGGCGTGCAGGCGCTGAACGACAAGGATCTGCGCTTCCTCGGCCGGCTGCACAATGTCGAGGAGGCGCTGCATGCCATCGGGCTCGCGCGGGAAATATTCCCCCGCCTCTCGTTCGACCTGATCTATGCGCGGCCGGGCCAGACGCCGGAGGCCTGGCAGGCAGAGCTGGAACAGGCGATCGGCCATGCCGCCGACCATCTGTCGCTCTACCAGCTGACCATCGAGGAAGGCACGCCGTTCCATGCGCTGCATGCGGCCAAGAAATTCACCATTCCGGACAACGACCACGCCGCCGACCTCTACGCGCTGACGCAGGAGGTGACATCGGCGCATGGCTTGCCGGCCTACGAGATATCCAACCACGCCAGGCCGGGTGCCGAGAGCCGGCACAATCTGACCTACTGGCGCTATGGCGAATATGTCGGCGTCGGCCCCGGCGCGCATGGCCGCTTCGTCGAACACGGCCACCGCGTGGTGACGATCGCCGAGCGGATGCCGGAGACCTGGGCCAATCTGGTCGAAGCCAAGGGCCATGGCGTTACCGGCGGCGAGATCCTGACGCGCTCGGAAGAAGCCGACGAGTTCCTGCTGATGGGGCTGCGGCTGGCCGAGGGCATCGACCTTTCCCGCTACGAGGCGTTCTCCGGGCGCGGCCTGTCGAGCGCGCGGCTCTCGGTGCTGCAGGGCGAAGGGCTGGTGGCGCCGATCGGCAATGCCCGGCTGCGCGTCACGCCGGCCGGCATGATCGTGCTCGACGCGGTGGTGGCGGATCTGGCGCGGTAAGCCGTTGAAAAACGTCCTCTTCGTCTGCAGCCAGAACCGCTTGCGCAGTCCCACGGCGGAGCAGGTGTTTTCGAAGCGCAGGGATATCGAAGTCGCTTCGGCCGGCACCAATCACGACGCCGACAATGCGCTGACGCACGAACTGGGTCGCCTGGGCCGACATCATCTTCGTCATGGAGAAGGCGCACCGCGCCAAGCTGCAGAAGAAATTCAAGGTGAGCCTGAAGCGGGCCCGCGTCATCTGCCTCGACATTCCGGATGATTACGAATTCATGGATCCGGAGTTGGTCCGGCTGCTGGAGGCGAAAGTACCGCGATATCTCGGCTGAAGGATGAGAGCCCCGCTACCGCGCCGCGTCGCTTCCTGCTTCGCCTTGGGATGAAGCGAGAGCGGTCTCTGCCAATCGCAAAGGTTTGCTGGTCAGGCGTCGTGCTTGAAACGACGCTTGCCGCGATCCTTCTCGGCATGCGCCTCTCCGTTTCGGGCCGGCTGGCGTCGGCCTTGTCGCGGCGGACGCTGTGCTGGTCGTTCATCGGATGCGGCGGTACGGCTTCTCTGGCGCTTTTCGTTTCAAGGCGGGTGATGAAGATATCGAAGCGATTGGGCATCGTCCGGTCAGTGCTCCGTCGTGCTGTCGGTTTCGGTCTCGATTATGGTCTTCGGCTCGGCCAGCAGGCGGCGCAAAAGCCGCTGCCTGACTTCCGCGCTATCGGCATCGTTTTGAGCGTTGACCGGCCGGCTTTTGTCTCGCCTCGCGGCAAAGCGCTTGCGCCCGGCATAGTAGGGCTCGAAAGCGTCCTGTATCTTCAGGCTGTCCATCCTGTCCTCCTCCCGAGACGTTTGGACCAACAGTGCTAGAGCGTGCTCTGCGCGCCCAAGGCACGCGCGGCGCTCTAGCCGATAAATTCGCCGGGCTTGGTTTCGTTCCGCACTATGGCAAAGGCATGGCGGTCTCATTACATCGGCATCACGTTTTGCAACCGGGCGTGCGCCGTGCCAAACAGGACCAAATGCACGCAAGAGGGTACCGGTGACCGGCGACAAACGCAGCTATGTGATCGGGCAGACCGAGATACCGGCGCGGCCGCTCGAGCCGGCGCTCTATCTGGTGGCGACGCCGATCGGCAATCTTGCCGACATCACGCTGCGCGCGCTGGAGACGCTGGCCGCCGCCGATATCGTCGCCTGCGAGGACACGCGCGTCTCGCGCGTGCTGCTCGACCGCTACGGCATCCGCCGCCGCACCACCGCCTATCACGAGCACAATGCCGGCGAGGCCGGGCCGAAGTTGATCGCGGCGCTCGAAGCCGGGCAGAGCGTGGCGCTGATCTCGGACGCCGGCACGCCGCTGATCTCCGATCCCGGCTACCGGCTGGTCGGCGAGGCGCTGGACCGCGGCCTCCGCGTCGTGCCGATCCCCGGGCCGTCGGCGGCACTCGCCGCACTGACGGCGTCCGGCCTGCCTTCCGACGCCTTCCTGTTCGCCGGATTCCTACCCGTAAAGACCGGGCAACGGCTGACGCGGCTGGAGGCGCTGAAAGCCGTGCCGGCGACGCTGATCTTCTTCGAATCGCCGCGCCGGCTGGCCGAGACGCTTGGCGCCATGGTCGCGGCGCTGGGCGGCGCCCGCAAGGCGGCGATCGGCCGCGAGCTGACCAAGACTTTCGAGGAGATGCGGACCGGCACGCTGGAAAAGCTCGCCGATCACTATGCGGCGGCCGACACGCCGAAGGGCGAAATCGTCATCTGTGTCGGCCCGGCCGAGGCCAGGGCCGACGAGCCTGAAGACATCGACAGGCTGCTGCTGTCCCTCGCCGCCGAAATGCCGGCCTCGAAGGCTGCGGCGGAAGCGGCGAAAATGACCGGTGGCCAGAAGCAGGCGCTGTACCGGCGGCTGCTCGAGCTCCGGGATGCCGGTGGAGGCGAGGGTGGCGACTAAGCGCCAGGCTCTTCACCGCCGGCAGGCCTATCGACGCGGCCATCGCGGCGAATGGCTGGCGGCGGCGGCACTGATGCTGAAAGGCTACCGGATCCTCGCCCGCCGACATCGCACCAAACTCGGCGAGATCGACCTGATCGCCCGGCGCGGCGACCTGGTGCTGTTCGTCGAGGTCAAGGCACGTCGCTCGCTGATGGAGGCGATGGAGGCGATCGCCCACAGTTCCGAGCGCCGCATCGAGGGCGCGGCCGACCTCTGGCTGTCGCGCCAGCCCGATTATGGAAAACTGTCGGTGCGCTTCGACATGGTGGCGGTGCTGCCCTGGCGCTGGCCGGTGCATGTCGAGAATGCGTTTTACGGGCGGAATTGAGGTTGCTCGCCCCTCGCATGGCTCCCTGCCCTTCGAGCGTTCAGTCTCCTCCAAAAGGTCCACTGGACCTTTTGATCCGCCCGAAGGCGGACCGGGCCTTCACCGTTCGTCGTTCGGAAAGCCAAGCAATTGGCTTTCCGTCCGCTACGCGGACCACTCCTTACCCCCAGATCATCAACGCCACCAACCCGACGCCGCCGACCACCAGCCGCCACCAGCCGAACAGCGAATAGCCGTTGCGCGAGACGTAATCGAGCAGGAAGCGGACGACGATCAGCGCGGTGACGAAGGCGGCGACGAAGCCGACGGCGATGATCGGCAGGTCGGCGCTGCTCAGCACGTTGCGGTTCTTGAACAGGTCGAAGGCGAAGGCGCCGACCATGGTCGGGATGGCGAGGAAGAAGGAGAATTCCGCCGCCGCCCGCTTGTCGACGCCGAGCAGCAGCGCGCCGACGATGGTCGAGCCGGAGCGCGACGTGCCGGGGATCAGCGACAGGCACTGGAACAGGCCGATCTGCAGATAGAGCCGGGTCGGAAAACGTTCGACGTCACGGTAGGCGGGCTTGAGGTTCATGCGGTCGACCGCCAGCAACACGACACCGCCGATGATCAGCATGATGCAGATCAGCCGTGGCGATTCGAACAGGATGGTCTTGATGAAATCGTGCGCCAGCGCGCCGATGATGGCCGCCGGCAGGAAGGCGATGAGGATGCCGATGACGAAATGCCGCGTCAGCCGGTCATGCGGCAGGTCGAGCAGCATTTGCCACAGACGCCGGAAATAGACGCTGAGGATCGCCAGGATGGCGCCGAGCTGGATCAGGATCTCGAAGGCCTTGCCGGTCGAGTGGAAGCCGAGAAAATGGCCGGCAAGCAGGATATGGCCGGTCGAGGAGACCGGTATGAACTCGGTCAGGCCCTCCAGAAGACCGAGCAACAGGGCTTCGACGATGGTCTGGCTTTCCATGGCAACCTCGGGATTTGCGGGCGGGCTTGGGAGAAGGGCTTGCTTGTCATGGCGCGGAAGTCCCCCTATAGGTCGCAGCACCCTGACGGTCCGCTTTGCGGGCGGCCAAGACTTACCGGCGCGGCCGGCGATTCGCCAGTGCGCCTTATTATCGCGGGACCATGCTGACGCTCTTCCACCATCCGATGTTCGCCACCTGCCGGTTCGTCCGCCTCGCCTTTGGCGAATATGGCGAGGAGCTGGCGCTGATCGAAGAAAAGCCGTGGACGCGGCGCAAGGAGTTTTTGGCGCTGAACCCGGCCGGAACCTTGCCGATCCTGCTTGCCGAAGGCGACGTGCCGATCGTCGGCGCGATGGTGATCGCCGAATATCTCGACGAGACGCGCGGCGTCCTGAAGCGCGACAAGAGGCTGTTTGCCGAAGACCCTATGGAACGTGCCGAAATCCGGCGGCTGACCGACTGGTATCTCAGCAAGGCCGAAGGTGAAGTCACAAGACACCTGGTGCGCGAGCGCGTGCTGAAGCCGGTGATGCCGGAGACAGCGGGCGGCGGTTCGCCCGATTCGGGCGCGATCCGGGCTGCCCGCGCCAACATCCGCCAGCACATGAAATACACCAACTGGCTGGCCGGCACCCGCCACTGGCTGGCCGGCAACAAGGTGACCTATGCCGACCTCGCGGCGGCGGCGGCGCTGTCGGTGCTCGACTATCTCGGCGAGATCGACTGGCGCGAACACGCAGCGGCGCGCGAATGGTATACGCGGGTGAAATCGCGGCCATCGTTCCGGCCGCTTCTGTCCGACCGGGTGCGCG
The DNA here is from genome assembly GCF_056781675.1 of Mesorhizobium monacense. Classification (NCBI taxonomy): domain Bacteria; kingdom Pseudomonadati; phylum Pseudomonadota; class Alphaproteobacteria; order Hyphomicrobiales; family Phyllobacteriaceae; genus Mesorhizobium; species Mesorhizobium monacense. Next base: position 5,860,752 of record NZ_CM165567.1, read on the forward strand.
GCCTGTCGCCGGTGTCACATTATGCGGACCTCGACTTCTGACGCCGTAAAACTGCGCGCGCTGATCGACCGCGAGGCGCAGCGCGCCGGCTTCGATGCGGTCGCCGTCACCACGCCCGACGCGATCCCTCTAGCGCCGGCCCGGCTCGCCGAATTCATCGCCGACGGTTTCCATGGCTCGATGGGCTGGATCGCCGAAACGCTCGAGCGCCGGGGCGAACCGGCGGCGCTGTGGCCCGAGGTGCGCTCGATCGTCGTGCTGGCGATGAATTACGGCCCGGAATTCGATCCGCGCATGCTGCAGGAAAAGCGCGACCGTGGCGCGATCTCCGTCTATGCGCAGAACCGCGACTATCACGAGGTGATGAAGGGGCGGCTGAAGGAGATCGCCGGCAAGATCGTGGCGCGCGCCGGCGGCGACGTGAAGGTGTTCGTCGATACCGCGCCGGTGATGGAAAAGCCGCTCGCCGAAGCCGCCGGGCTCGGCTGGCAGGGCAAGCACACCAACCTGGTCAGCCGCGAACACGGCTCGTGGCTGTTTCTCGGTACCATCTTCACGACGGCCGCGCTTGCGCCCGACAAGGCGGAGGACGACCATTGCGGTTCCTGCCGCGCCTGCCTCGACGCCTGCCCGACCGATGCCTTCCCGGCGCCCTACCGGCTCGATGCGCGGCGCTGCATTTCTTATCTCACCATCGAGAACAAGGGGCCGATCCCGCACGAGTTCCGCGAAAAGATCGGCAACCGCATCTATGGCTGCGACGATTGTCTCGCCGCCTGTCCGTGGAACAAGTTCGCGCAAGCAGCGTCAGAGGCGAAGCTTGTCGCCCGCGCGGATCTGCGCGAGCCGCCGCTTGCGGAGCTCTTGCTGCTCGACGACGCTGCTTTTCGCTCGTTCTTTACCGGTTCGCCCATAAAACGCATCGGCCGCGACCGCTTTGTCCGCAACGTGCTGATCGCCGCCGGCAATTCCGGCGATCCTTCGCTGGCCGGTTCGGTGCGCGAATTGCTCGGCGATGCCTCGCCGCTGGTGCGCGGCGCGGCAGTGTGGGCGCTGTCGCGGCTTGTGCCCGAGACCGAGTTCGCCGAACGTGCCGCAGCCGCGGCACAAACCGAACGCGACGAGGCTGTGCGCCGCGAATGGCTTCTGGCGCAGTCAAATCCAATCGAGATGCATGCATGACCGAAAAGCATATCCTCATCTTCGGCGCCGGCTACTCCGGCAAGGCTTTTGCGCGGGCCAACAGCGATGCGGCGCTGATTTTCGGCACCACTCGCTCGCCGGAGAAGTTTGAAGCACTCCGGCAGGCCGGCGTCACGCCGTTGCGCTTCGACGGCGCGCTGACCCCAGAGATCGGCGAGGCCTTGAGGACAACCACCCACCTCATCGTCTCGGTGGCGCCGGAAGAGGTCGGCGATCCCGTGCTGAATGCCGCGCGCCAGGCAATCATGACCATGCCGGCGCTCGAATGGATCGGCTATCTCTCCACCGTCGGCGTCTATGGCGACCATGGCGGCGGCTGGGTGGACGAGACCGCCGAATGCCGGCCCGTGTCCAAACGTTCGGTGATGCGGGTGGCCGCCGAAAAGGATTGGCTGAAACTGGGCGAGGAGACCGGACGGCTGGTGGCGATCCTGCGGCTCTCCGGAATCTACGGTCCGGGCCGCAACGCGCTGGTCAACCTGGACGACGGCACCGCGCGGCGGCTGGTCAAGCCGGGCCAGGTGTTCAATCGCATCCATTGCGACGATATTGCCGGCGCGCTCTGGCATCTCATCGACCACAATCTGGGTGGCATCTTCAACGTCACCGACGACCTGCCGGCGCCGCCGCAGGACGTCGTCGCCTATGCCGCCTCGCTGATGGGTATCGAACCGCCGCCGGAAATTCCGTTTGAGACCGCCCAACTTTCGCCCATGGCGCGCTCCTTCTATGGCGAGAACAAGCGTGTCGCCAACACGGCGATCAAGGCGGCGGGCTACAGCTTCCGCTTTCCCGACTACCGGGTGGCGTTCGACCACATGTGGGCCGATGGCAACTGGCGCGAGGGCGAAGCGCGCAGCCCGATGAAGCGCTCGTGATCGAAGCGCCGGTCATGGTATGATTCGCCATGGTTCGCGGCCTGTTGCGGAGGGGATCGGTTTCATGACGATTTCGATGCGATCATTGCCCGGCAGAAGGCCGTTCCTGACGGCGATGATGTCCATCCTTGCCCTCATTGGGCTTGTCGCGGGCGCGCTGACGGCCGAGCCGCGGGCAAAAGACCTGTTCGGCGCCAAGAAGCTGCCGGCGGTGGCGGCGGCGCAGTCCTTCGGCTTCTATTCCAAGGGCTGCTTTGCCGGCGGCGTCGCCATCCCCATGGACGGGCCGACCTGGGAAGTGATGCGGCCGTCGCGCAACCGGCGCTGGGGCCATCCGGCGATGATCGCGCTGGTCGAGAAATTGTCGCGTGACGCTCACGCCGACGGCTGGCCGGGGCTGTTGATCGGCGACATCTCGCAACCGCGCGGCGGCCCGATGCTGACCGGTCATGCCTCGCACCAGATCGGCCTCGACGCCGACATCTGGCTGACGCCGATGCCCAGTCGCCCGCTTTCGACCCGCCAGCGCGAAGAGATGAGCGCCACCTTGATGGTCGATGAGAAGACCCATCTGGTGAAGGACGCGCTGTGGAAGCCGATGCATACGCGGCTCCTCAGGCGCGCCGCCAGCTACCCGGAGGTCGAGCGCATCCTGGTCAATCCCGGCATCAAGAAGAAGCTCTGCGACACCGTCACCGGTGACCGCTCCTGGCTGCGCAAGATCCGGCCGTTCTGGGGCCACGACTACCACTTCCACATGCGTATCGGCTGCCAGCCGGGTTCGCCCAATTGCAAGGGGCAGGAAACGACCCCGGCTGACGACGGCTGCGGCAAGCCGCTGGCCTGGTGGTTCACCGAGGAGCCGTGGCGGCCCAACAAGAACCCGGATGCGCCAAAGGCGCGCGACATCATGACGATGGCGAACCTGCCCAGGCAATGCCAAACCGTGCTCGACGCGCCGGCTCCGGCCTCGGCGGAAGCCGCCACCTATCACGGCGGCAGCGTGCCGATCGCTGTCGCCGCCGAGCCTGCGGAAGCGCTGCCGACGGCAACGACAGTGCCAAGCGACGCGGCGGCGCTGCCCGCCTCGGCAAGCGCGTTCGCGCCGACACCCGAGATCGGCATCCCACTGCCGCGACCGCGGCCGGGAAACTAACGCGGAAGCGGCTTTCCCTTTCCGAAGTCATGCGCTAGTCACGAGAAACAGCGGCAGACTGTCGGAATAGGGACGACCAAGAGCCATGCAAGGTGACGACGAGACAGCGCTGCGGTTTCCGGTCCTGATCGGTGACATCGGCGGCACCAATGCGCGCTTTTCGATCGTGCTCGACGCGAATTCGGAAGCGACCGAGCCGCAGATCGTCCAGACGGCCAATTTCAACACGATCGACGAGGCGATCCAGGCGGCGGTGCTCGACCGCTCCTCGATCCGGCCCAATTCGGCGGTGCTGGCGGTGGCCGGTCCGGTCGACGGCGACGAGATCGAACTGACCAACTGCCCTTGGGTGGTCAAGCCAAGGAAAATGTTCGCCAATCTTGGCCTCAGCGACATCGTCGTGCTCAACGATTTCGAGGCGCAGGCGCTGGCCGTGGTCGCGCTCGGCGAAGAGCATATGGAAAAGATCGGCGGCGGCACGCCGGAACCGAATGCCTGCCGCGTCGTGCTCGGTCCCGGCACCGGGCTTGGCGTCGCCGGGCTGATCCATGCCCTCAGCCACTGGATTCCGGTGCCCGGCGAAGGCGGCCACATGGACATCGGACCGCGCTCGCCGCGCGATTTCCAGGTTTTCCCGCATATCGAAAGGCTGGAAGGCCGCATCTCCGGCGAACAGATCCTGTGCGGGCGCGGCCTGGTCAATCTCTATCGCGCCGTGGCCAAGGCCGACGGTAAGCCGGCGCCCTTCACAACGCCGGCGGAAATCACCGCCGCGGCATTGGCGAAAACGGATCCGGTGGCCGAAGAGGCGCTGTCGATGTTCGTCACTTGCCTCGGTCGCACCGCCGGGGATCTGGCGCTGGTGTTCATGAGCCGCGGCGGCGTTTTCCTGACCGGCGGCATCGCGCAAAAGATCGTGCCGGCACTGAAAGCCGGCAATTTCCGCGCTGCCTTCGAGGACAAGGCGCCGCACAGCGAGCTGATGCGCGCCATGCCGGTCTATGTCATTACGCACCCGCTGGCGGCGCTTCTCGGGCTGGCCGCCTACGCCCGAAACCCGTCGCTGTTCGGCGTCCAGACGGCTGGACGGCGCTGGCGCGCATAAGGATCGCGCCGCCCCGTGACGAAGTTTCGCCATAGGCAAGCCGCAGACAGGGCGCTAAGAGGGGTGCCGAATTCCAGCCCTTGCGGCATGACCAGACGACGGACTCACGGAACGCCAGCGACTTGAACCAATCAACCCAACACCATGCGAGAGCCCGGCCGGGCGAGGTCGTGGCGGTCATTCGCCGCATTCTCGAAGAGAACGGCCGCGACTATCGGTGGTCGTACGTCCTCACGATACTCTGCCTGCTGACCGTGTCGGCGACGACGGCCCTCTCCGCCTGGATCATGAGCCCGGTCGTCAATCAGATCTTCTATGAACGGCGCGGCGATCTGATCCCATGGATCTGCGCCGCACTGCTGGCGGCTTTCATCCTGCGCGGGCTTGCCGGCTACGGCCAGGCGGTGACGATGGCCAGGATCGGCAACAATCTGGTGGCGCGCTACCAGCAGCGCATCTTCAACCATCTGATGAAGCTCGGCGTCAGCTTCTTCAACGACACCCGTTCCGGTCGGCTGGCGGCGCAGGTCAACGAGAACGTCAACGGCATTCGCGATCTGCTGTCGATGACGATAACCTCGACCGCGCGCGACGCCGTCTCGCTGGTCGCTCTGGTCGGCGTCATGATCTACCAGGACCCGGTGCTTTCGCTCAGCTCCCTGCTGATCGGACCGCCGCTGATCTACACCGTGACCTATCTGATGCGACGGGTTCGGCGCATCACCCGTGAATCGGTGCAGATCAATTCGCGGCTGATCGGCGCCATGCAGGAAGCCACGCAAGGCATCGCCATCGTCAAGGCCTTCACCATGGAGGACGAGCTGTCGCGTCGCATCAGCAAGCTCGCCGACGATGCGCAACAGCGGTCAAACAAGATCGCCCGCGTCTCCGAACGGCTCACGCCGATCTCCGAACTGCTGGCAGGTTTGGCCTTCGCCAGCGTCATCGCCTATTCCGGCTACCGGGCGACCGTTCTCGGCCAGCCGCCGGGCGCGGTGTTTTCCTTCATCACGGCGCTGACGCTCGCCTATGATCCGGCGCGGCGGCTGGCGCGCATGCAGGTCGGCATGGAACGCGCTCTGGTCAATGCGCGCATGATTTATGAGCTTCTCGACATCCAGCCGCAGCAGGGCGATACGTCGGGCGCGGTCGAAGCCAGGATCACCACCGGCGAGGTGCACTTCAACAACGTCTCGTTCGGCTATGTGCCGGAAACGCCGGTGCTGCAGGAGCTGAGCTTCATCGCCCAGGCCGGCAAGATGACGGCCATCGTCGGCGCCTCGGGTGCCGGCAAATCGACGCTGGTGGCGCTGCTGCAGCGCTTCTACGATGTCGGCCAAGGCAGCATCACGATCGACGGCCAGGACATCTCAAAGGTGACCAAGAAATCGCTGCGCGGCTCGATCGCCTATGTCTCGCAGGCGCCCTATCTGTTCGAGGGCACCATCCGCGATAACATCCGCTATGGGCGGCCCTCCGCCAGCGATCCCGAGATCGAGCAGGCGGCAATGCAGGCCGCGGCCGACGAATTCATCCGCCAGCAGCCGCAGGGCTATGACACCCCCGTCGGCGAAAACGGCGTGACGCTGTCCGGCGGCCAGCGCCAGCGCGTGTCGATCGCCCGCGCCATCGTGCGGAATGCGCCGATCCTGCTGCTCGACGAGGCGACCTCAGCGCTCGACAACGAGGCGGAAGCGCGCGTCCAGGAAGCGCTGACCCATGTCATGGAAGGGCGCACCACCATCGTCATTGCGCACCGGCTGTCGACGGTCGTCAATGCCGACCACATCATTGTGCTGGAAGAGGGCAGGCTGGTCGAGGAAGGCACGCATGCCGCGCTGATGGCCGACCCGCACAGCGTCTATGCCCGCTTCCACAGGGTGCAGGGCAAGAAGGGGCTGGGGCTTGTCGACGACGCCAAGCCAATCCAAACTCCGCTGCCGCGCAGCCGCGCGAAAAAGGCGGTCGGGAGGACAGCATGAGCGATATGGGCCTGGTGGTGGTGGGCGCGGCCGGCCGCATGGGCCAGACGCTGATCCGCGCCATCCATACGATGCCGGGCGCGCGCGTCGCCGGCGCGGTCGAGCGGTCGGGTTCGCCCTATCTCGGCAAGGATGCCGGAGAGCTCGCCGGCATCGGCATCATCAACGTGCCGATCGTCGACGATCCGCTGCCGGCCTTCGCCAAGGCCGACGGCGTGCTCGACTTCACCGCGCCGGCCGCGACGGTCGAATTCGCCGGCTACGCGGCGCAGGCACGCATTGCCCATGTCATCGGCACCACCGGCTGCTCGGCCGACGACAATGCCGCGATCGCGGCGGCGGCGCGCCATGCGACGATCGTCAAATCCGGCAATATGAGCCTCGGCGTCAACCTGCTGGCGGTGCTGGTGGAACAGGCGGCGAAGGCGCTCGACGCCGACGATTTCGACATCGAGATCCTGGAAATGCACCATCGGCACAAGGTCGACGCGCCGTCGGGAACGGCGTTGCTACTCGGCGAAGCGGCGGCGCAAGGTCGCGGCATTCCGCTCGCCGGCAACGATGTTCGCGTGCGCGACGGCCATACCGGCGTGCGCAAGACGGGCTCGATCGGCTTCGCGACGCTGCGCGGCGGCTCGGTGGTCGGCGATCATTCGGTGGTGCTGGCCGGCACCGGCGAGCGCATCACGCTTGCGCACCATGCCGAGGACCGGGCGATCTTTGCCCGCGGCGCGGTCAAGGCCGCACTTTGGGCGCGCGGCAAGAAGCCCGGACTGTATTCGATGCGGGACGTGCTCGGGCTCGCCTGAGGCGTTTCAATCCTCTCAAACTCGCCTCTTAAACTCGAAGGAGCAAACATGTCGGGAACTCTCGTGCTCGTGCGCCATGGCCAGAGCGAATGGAACCTGAAGAACCTGTTCACCGGCTGGCGCGACGTCGACCTGACCGAGCAGGGCCACAAGGAGGCCAAGGAAGCAGGTGCGAAGCTTGAGGCGCGCGGCCTGAAATTCGACATCGCCTTCACCTCGGCGCTGATCAGGGCGCAGAAGACCTGCCAGCACATTCTCGACGCGGTTGGCCAGAGCGAGCTGAAGACGATCCGCGACCAGGCGCTGAACGAGCGCGACTATGGCGACCTCTCCGGCCTCAACAAGGACGATGCGCGCAAGAAGTGGGGCGAGGAGCAGGTGCATATCTGGCGCCGTTCCTACGACGTCTCGCCGCCCGGAGGCGAAAGCCTGAAGGACACCGGGGCGCGGGTCTGGCCTTACTATTTGCACGATCTGCAACCGCATGTGCTGCGCGGCGAAACCGTGCTGGTCGCGGCACACGGCAATTCGCTGCGCGCGCTGATCATGGCGCTGGACGGCAAGAGCGGCGAGGAGATCGTCAAGCTGGAACTCGGCACCGGCGTGCCGGTGATCTACAAGCTCAACGCCGATTCCACCGTGGCGTCGAAGGAAGTGCTGGAAGGCTGAGCCGGCAACAGGTTGGGCCGCTTGAAAAAAGCGCGTTGACACTCATCGCTTGCCCGCTTACATGAGCCCGCACCAGCCCAGATGGCGGAATTGGTAGACGCGCACGGTTCAGGTCCGTGTTCCGCAAGGAGTGGAGGTTCGAGTCCTCTTCTGGGCACCAAATTCCCGTTTCGAGCCATTCGATATGGTTCTGAGACCCAAAGAAAAAAGCCCGGTTCGTCCGGGCTTTTTTGTTGGCGCCAAACCTGCCCTCCTGGTCAGGCATCGAACAAACCGCTTCAAACCCGACGACCTCGGCGGTACGGTCGAAGCCATGGCTCAAACCGCCCAGCCGATCACTATCACCCGTCGTGACCAGATGTTCCCCGTCCTGGCCGAGGCGGACATCGAGCGCATGCGCCGGTTCGGCGAGGCCAGCGTCTATGCCGCCGGCGAACACATCGTGACGGCCGGCGAGGTGGCGCCCGGCCTGATCGTCGTCCTGTCGGGGACGGTTGATATCACCCAGGATGCCGGGCTCGGCCGGCGCGAGACGATCGTCACCCACGGCCCGGGCAACTTCATCGGCGAATTGGTGCAGCTTTCGAGCCGCCCGTCGCTGGTCAATGCCGAGGCCACCCAGCCGGTCGAGGCCTTCGTGATCCCCTCGCAGCGGCTGCGCGACCTGATGGTGCAGGAGGCCAATCTCGGGGAGCGCATCATGCGGGCGCTGATCCTGCGCCGTGTCGGGTTGCTGGAAAGCGGCATCAGCGGGCCGATCGTCATCGGCCCGCTCGACAATGGCGACGTGCTGCGGCTGCAGGGTTTTCTGGCCCGCAGCGGCCAGCCGCACCGCGCGCTTGATTCCAGCACCGACCCTTGCGCCAAGACGCTGATCGAGCGTTTTCATGTCGACCCGCACCACCTGCCGATCGTGCTCTGTCCGAACGGCAAGCTGCTGCACAATCCCGGCGAAAACGAACTCGCCCGCTGCATCGGCCTGCTGCGGCCGATCGACACCACCAGAGTATACGACGTGGCCATTGTCGGCGCGGGACCGGCGGGGCTGGCGGCCGCGGTCTATGCGGCGTCCGAAGGCCTGTCGACGATCGTGCTCGACTGCCGCGCCTTCGGCGGACAAGCGGGCGCCTCCGCGCGCATCGAGAACTATCTCGGCTTCCCGACCGGCATTACCGGAATGGCGCTGATGGCGCGCGCCTACAACCAGGCGCAGAAGTTCGGCGTCGAAATGGTCATCCCCGACGAAGCCAGGCTGCTCAGCGCAGCTGCCGGCGGCTACACCCTCGATGTCGGCGATGGCGAGACGGTGCGGGCGCGCACGGTGGTGATCGCCAGCGGCGCACGCTACCGCCGCCTCGATGTCGCGAACCTGGCGCAATTCGAGGGAACGTCGGTGCATTACTGGGCTTCGCCGATCGAAGCGCGGCTGTGCAGCGGCCAGGAGGTGGCGCTGGTCGGGGCCGGCAATTCGGCCGGTCAAGCGGCAGTCTACCTGGCCAGCCAAGTGTGCAAGGTCGCGCTGCTGGCGCGCCGCGGCGGTCTCGATGCGACCATGTCGCGCTACCTGGTCGAGCGCATCAAGGCGCAGCCGAACATCGAGGTGCTGACCGAGACGGAGATCGAGGCGCTGGAAGGCCATGAGGGCAGTCTTGATCAGGTACGCTGGCGCAACCGGGCCACCGGCGAAGAAACGACGCGCCCCATCCGCCATCTCTTCCTGTTCATCGGCGCCGACCCGAACACGGACTGGCTGGCGCAATGCGATGTGGCGCTGGACGCCAGGGGCTTCGTGCGCACCGGACCGGACCTTGCACCGGCGCATGGCCTGATGGAGACGAGCCGCAGCGGGGTGTTCGCCATCGGCGACGTGCGCTCCGGCTCGGTCAAGCGGGTGGCCGCCGCCGTCGGCGAAGGCGCCCAGGTGGTGGCGGCATTGCACGCCTATCTCGCGCGCGGCGACACTGTGACGCCTCAAGCGGCCAGGAGACAGTGATGGCGGACGAATGCAGACATGCGAGCGACATCCAGGACGTGACGCCGAGCGCGCTCGGCTGCGAGGAATGCCTGAAGAGCGGCTCGTGGTGGGTGCATCTGCGGCTCTGCCGGACCTGCGGCCATGTCGGTTGCTGCGACGACTCGCCCAATCGCCACGCCACCAAGCATTTTCACGCCACCAGCCATCCGGTCATCGAAGGCTACGACCCGCCGGAAGGCTGGGCCTGGTGCTATGTCGACGAGGTTTTTCTCGATCTCGGCGATCGCGTCACACCGCAGAACGGCCCGATCCCAAGATTCTATTGAGTTTGCACCGCCCGGGGGCCGACAGGCGCCCAGCGCCGGCCGTTGCGCCGTTTATCGCACGGAGCCGGTGACGGTACGGTCGATGGCATCGGGAACGGATTTGCGTTCGTTTCCGGCAAGTGCCGCTAAGATCAGCAGGCTGGCGACGACCGGCACGAACAGGATGGCGACACGGGCCTGCACATAGAAAATGGCGCGCCATTCGCTGCGCTTGTCGCGGCTGTCGCTCATCGTACTCACTCTGTCATGCCCCCCCGAGGCGGGACATAGAGGCGAACGGTTAAGCAACCCCTTCCGATTTCGTTAACGCGCGGATTTCGACCCCCGCCAAGCCTTCGCTCAGCTGGCCGGCAACCCGAACAGCCTGCCGCCTGCGGGCACGACGTCGTCAATCCCCGCAAGCCGCAAACAATGCCAGGCCATGGCATGGTTGCTGGAGGTGACGGGGATGCCGATACGCTGCTCGAGGCCGGCCACCGCTTCGGCGACGCGCAGGCTGGTGCAGGAGATGAAGATCGCCTCCACCCCCGGTGCTGCCGCCATTTTTTCCGCCGCGGCCTCGATCGAGGCGAGCGAGATACGGGCGGCCTCGCGGTCGTCCTGCCGGTCGAAGGTGGCGACGGCCGCAATGTCGAGGCCACGGCCGGTGAAATAGGCGACGAGGCCTTCGTTGATGCGGGGTGAATAGGGCGTCAGCAGGCCGATGCCCTTGACGCCAAGCGCCTTGAAGGCGGCAAGTGCGCCGGTGACCGGCGTGGTGCAGGCGACACCGGGCCGCGCCTTCCGGATCTCGGCGAACACCGCCTCCTCGCCGAGCGTCATCGTCGCCGAGGTGCAGCCGAAGCCAACGACGTCGAGCGGAATGCTGGGCAGGATGAGGTCGACGCATGGCGCGATCCTCGGGCCGATGGCGCGCAGCGTGTCCGGGGTGATGTCGTGGTCGTTGAAGACGCGGGCCTCGTAGAAGGCGACGCCGGGAATGCGCACCAGGGCGCGGAATTCATGTTCCAGCGTCTGGTCGGTAGCCAGGATGGCCAGGCCGATCGCGGCGCGTGAGGCGAGGCCGCCGTCGAGCTCCGACGGCAGTACGCCGAGATCGATGGGTCCGGAAGAGGGAAGGCGGGCGGCGGCAAGGTTGGCGGACATGGCGTACCCTTTCATCGTCTCTTCTGATCCCAGGGACGGGCTGGGATCATGCTCTCAGTTCAAAAGTCCGTCCATGGAAATGGCCGGCGTGCGACCGGCGACCAGATCGGCGGTGATGCGGGCCGAACCGTGCGACATGGTCCAGCCGATATGGCCGTGGCCGGTGTTGAGGTAGAGGTTGCGCAAGCGCTGCCGCCCGAAGGCAGGCAGATTGTTCGGCGTCATCGGCCTCAGACCCGCCCACATTTCGGCGCGGTCGTAGTCGGCGCCTTCGGGATAGAGTTCTTCGGTCACGCCCTTCATGAAGGCGAAATCGGCGGGCTTGTGGCTGGTGTCGTAGCCGGCGAACTCCGCCGTGGCAGTGACGCGGATGCGGTCGCCAAAGCGCGAGATGGCGACCAGATTGTGCTCGTCGACGGAAGCAATCGTCGGCGGCTGCGGCCGGTTGCCGACGGGAATGGTCAGCGAATAGCCCTTGATCGGATAAATCGGCAGGCTGATGCCGATCGTCCTGGCAAGCACCGGACTGTAGGAGCCGAGCGCCAGCACATAGGCGTCACCCTTGAACGGCCCCTTGTCGGTCAGCACCTGGGCGACGCCGTCGCCCGATGTCTCGATGCCGGTGATGGTCGTGCCGGTATGGATAGCGCCGCCGCGCTCGACGACCTTGGCCGCAAGCGCCCTGGTGAACTTCGCCGGATCGCCGGTCTCGTCGGTCGGACAATAGATGCCGCCGGCGATCTTCTCCTTCGCGGAGGCCAGTGACGGATCGAGTGCGACGACGCCGTCGCGGTCGAGCACTTTTATCACCTGCCCATCGGACTCGAGCAGCTTCATATGCTCGACGCCCTTGTCGAGCGCCTGCTGGCTGCGATGGAAATAGAGGATCCCGCGATCGTTGCGGTCGTAGTCGATGGCCTCGTCGGCGATGACCTCGTGCAGGACGGACTGCGAATAGGCGGCGAGCCGGTGCTTGAGCAGCGTGTTGCGCCGCGCCTTCTCGGCCGTGCATTCCAACAGGAATAGCCACGACCAGCTGTAGAGCCTGGGATCGGCCGAGATCTTGAAGCGCAGCGCCTGATCCTTCAGCACCAGCGATTTCAGCAGGATCATCGGCGCCCTGGGCGACGACCAGACGAAGGAATGTCCCGGCGCGATCATGCCGGCATTGCCCCAGCTGGTCTCGGTGGCGACTTGTGCCTGACGCTCGAGGAGCGCGACCTCGTGCCCGTCCTTCTGCAGCTGATAGGCAGTGGTGACGCCAACGACGCCGCCACCCAGCACGATCACGCGCATGACGCCTCCGGAGATCGCAAAGTCGGCACACTCTAGAGTGGAATCCGAAATTGCAAAGTCCGGACTTGTGGTCCACGGGCCAGGAGTCGCTTAGGCCCGCAGCGCCTGATCCAGGTCCGCAATCAGATCATCCCCGTCCTCGATGCCGGCCGAGAGCCGGACCAGTGAATCGGAAATGCCGATGGCGCCGCGTTTTTCGGCGGGGATCGAGCCGTGAGTCATCAGCGCCGGGTGCTCGATCAGGCTTTCGACGCCGCCGAGGCTTTCGGCCAGCGTGAACAGTTGCGTGCGCTCGAGGAAGCGTTTGGTGCCAGCCAGGTCACGGTCGAGCTCGACCGAGATCATGCCGCCGAAAGCGTGCATCTGGCGTTTCGCGATCTCATGCTGCGGATGGCTGGCGAGGCCGGGATAGATGACGCGGCGCACGTCGGCGCGGCCTTCCAGCCATTGCGCGATCTTCAAACCATTCGAGGAATGGCGCTCCATCCGCAGCGCCAGCGTCTTGATGCCGCGCAGCGCCAGAAAGCTGTCGAACGGGCTGGAAATGGCGCCGATGGCGTTTTGGAGGAATTTCAGCCGGTCGGCCAGGTCCTTGTTGTCGCCGACGATCGCCACGCCGCCGACCATGTCGGAATGGCCGTTGAGGTACTTCGTCGTCGAGTGGACGACGATGTCGATGCCGAGCTCCAGCGGCCGCTGCAGATAGGGGCTGCAGAAAGTGTTGTCGGCGACGGAGAGCAGGCCCTTGCGCTTGGCCAGGGCGGCGACGCCTTCGAGATCGACGACGCGCAGCAGCGGGTTGGTCGGCGTCTCGACCCAGAGCAGCTTTGTCTCCGGGCGGATCGCGGCCTCGACCGCGGCGAGGTCGGTGAAGTCGGCGAAGCTGACCTGGAGGCCCGCCGAGCGCTTGCGCACCCGCTCCAGCAGGCGGAAGGTGCCACCATAGATGTCGTCGGTGGCGACGATATGGGCGCCGGAATCGAGCAGCTCCAGCACGGTCGAGATCGAGGCCAGGCCGGAGGCGAAGGCGAAGGCGGCGGTGCCGCTTTCGAGATCGGCCACCGCGCGCTCGAAGGCGAAGCGGGTCGGGTTCTGGCTGCGGGCGTACTCAAAACCCTTGTGCACGCCGGGCGACTGCTGGCCGTAGGTGGAGGTGGCGTAGATCGGCACCATCACCGCGCCGGTCAGCGGGTCGTGGCTCTGGCCGCCATGGATGGTGCGCGTCGAAAAGGCCAGACGGTTCTTGCCCGATAGCGGAGGGTTTGTGGTCATCGTGCGCGCCTCAAATGGTTGATCAGGTCGATGCGGGTTATCAGGCCGACGAACTCGGCGCCATCGAAGATGATGGCGACTTCGTTGCGGTCGAAGACAGGCAACAGCGCATCGAGCGTCTGGCTGGCCTGCAGTGTGTGCAGGCTGGAGGTCATGGCGGTGCGGACCGGGGCGTTGAAACGCTCCCAGCGGCCGTCATAGGGGCCGTCGACCTTGGCCAGGATATCGCTTTCATCGACGATGCCGACGAGCTTGCCGTCGTCGAGCACCGGCAGCTGCGAGACATCGGAGCGGCGCATGCGGCCATAGGCGTTGAGCAGGCTTTCGTCCGGGCCGACATAGACCGTATCGCCGGTGCGGTGCGAGCGCATCACCAGGTCGCGCAGATCGCCATGCTGTTCGTGCTCGGCAAGGCCCTGCTCGGCCAGCCAGAAATCGTCGAACACCTTCGACAGATATTTGTTGCCGCTGTCGCAGACGAAGGTGACGACGCGCTTGGCAGACGTCTGCTCGCGGCAATAGCGAAGGGCCGCCGACAGCAGCGTACCGGACGATGAGCCGGCCAAAATGCCTTCCCGGGACAGAAGATCGCGCACCGCCAGCATGCTTTGCTTGTCGGGGATGGAGTAGGCTTTTTTGACCAGCGACAGGTCGGCATTGGGCGGCACAAAATCCTCGCCGATGCCTTCCACGGTCCAGCTGCCGGCCTCTTCCATCTTGCCGGTCTTGATCAGCGGCGCCAGCACCGAGCCGACCGGATCGGCCAGCACCATCTCGGTCTTCGGCGACACTTTCGCGAAATAGCGGCCAAGCCCGGTCAGCGTGCCGCCGGAGCCGACGCCGACGACCACGGCGTCGATGTCGCCTTCGAGTTGGGCGAAGATTTCGGGGCCGGTGGTGGTCTCATGCGCCATCGGGTTGGCCGGGTTGGCGAACTGGTTGGCGTAGAAGGCACCGGGCACTTCCGATGCGATCTTCTCGGCCATGTCCTGGTAATATTCCGGATGGCCCTTGCCGACATCGGAGCGTGTCATGCGCACCTCGGCGCCGAGCGCGCGCAGATGCTGGATTTTTTCGCGCGACATCTTGTCGGGCACGACCAGGATGATGCGGTAGCCCTTGGGAATGCCGACCTGGGCGAGGCCGAGGCCGGTATTCCCCGCAGTCGCCTCGACGATGGTGCCGCCGCGCTTGAGCTTGCCCTGTTTCTCGGCGGCGGCGATCATCGACAGCGCGATGCGATCCTTGATCGAGCCGCCGGGGTTCTGGCTTTCGAGCTTGATGAACAGCCGGCACTTGCCGGTATCGAATTTGGTCAGTTCGACGATGGGCGTCTGCCCGATCAGGTCGAGCACCGATGCATAGGGCGGACGCAGGCGGGACATTGCGCCGTCCGAAGGGGTACTGCCGGGTGCCGCGGTTCTATGCGCGCTCATATCAGAGGCTCCATGGGTCAACCTAGCGTCTTTTCCAGCCGATCGCCGTTGGAAAGAAGATAGACCGTGCCAATCCGACGGCCAGACGGGGAATGAAATTCCACTACCTTCGGCCCGCATGGTGCCAGGCTGTGCTGAGATTCAGGTCAGGCCGAGTCGAGAGCAGTGGTTTCCGAGAACCGGAGCGGAGCGTACTTAAAGTACGTGAGCACCGGAAGCGCAGGAAGCCGCCATTTGCAGGCCGGCATCACCTGAATATCAGTACAGCCTACCCTAGCAGCTGCTTGCTCAACCTTGCGCACTGAACGCGGATATCCGGGATGGCGTCGATCTCGAAGAAAGTGCCCCTGGTCAGCGGCCCGACGGCGAGGATCTTGGCCGATACACTCCCGTCACTGCCGATGATCTCGCAATTGGCCGACACGTCGAGGCCGAGCCGCAGCGGGTCCGGCCGCGCCAGCCCGCGCCCGACCAGCGAGCGCACGACGCTGTTCGAGGTGGTCGAGATGTCCCTGGCGATGCCGGTGCAATCATAGAGGCGGGCGACTTCGAGCGTTTCGAGCGCCTGCGTGTGGCGGGACTGGATCTGCACTGTGAAGGCGTCGTCCGCCTCGATGCCGACGACGCGCCCGGCGACGGGACGGATGCGGCCGGATTGCACCGCCTCGGTGACGCGGGCATGGACCTGGGGCGCCAGGCGATGCCTGTGGATGTCCCACCAGGCCTTGGTGTGCTCGACGAAGCGGCGCTTGGCCGAAGACGGCCAGTTCTGCCAGATCTTCTGATTGAAGGGCCGCAGACCATCGACGACGTCGCGCCAGTCGATGCCGGCCCTTTGGTTTTCGCGGATCAGGTCGCGGAACCAGCTGACGAAATAGGAAAGCTGGGTGCCGAGCGGGATATCGGCGACGTCGAGCTTGATCGGATTGCCCTTGCGGTGCGGCGACGGCAGCAGGCCGCGCCGGGACACGGCGACGATCTCGCCCTTATGGCCGCGTTGCTCGAGCGAGAGAAAAGCATCGACCATGCTGAGACCGGTGCCCAATACCAGCACACGGCTTTCGGGGTCGAGCGCGGTGTCGGCTTCCGTCCCCATCCTGATCGCGTGACCCTGGCCGGCGCCGGGCTGCTCGTCATGGCCGGTGGCGAGCACGGCGAGATGCGCAACCACGCTGGTGCCGTTGGCCAAAGCCACCTCGACGCCGGAAGCGGCGGGCGAGATCTGCAGGCTCTCCTCGCGGATCAGGCGCAGGCGGCCGGTCTCGCGTTCGCGGGCCTCGAGCTCGTCGAGCAACTCCTTCAGATAGCGGGCATAGAGGCTGCGCGGCGCATAGACCGGCGCCTGCTCCTGACTTGCCAGGCCGCGCTCCAGCAGCCAGCGCCAGAAATTGCCGGGATCGTCGGCATAGGCGCTCATGCCGGCGGCGCTGACATTGAGCACATGTGCCGACAGCAGCGTCGAATAGGCCATGCCCTGGCCGAAATGCGGACGCTTCTCGATCAGCGTGACGCGCAAGTCGGGATTGGGCGATTTCAGCAGATGCGCGGCAAGCACGACGCCACTGGCGCCGCCGCCGACGATGATGATCGAGTTTGCGCGCCCGACGGTCATGCGCGCACCGCCCGCCTTGGCGTGTTCAGGCCTGGATCTTCGCTGCAGCCGGAAGGTCGTCGATGCCCCTCGCGACCGTAAGGTCGTCGAGGCCGATATCGCGCATCTCGGCGAGGCTGCGCTGATCCAGCACCTCGGCAATCGCCTGCCGGACCTCCAGCATCAGATGTCGGACTTGGCATGTCGCCTCGTTGCAGTCTTCGCAGCGCTGGTATTGGGTACGGCTGGCGCAAGGGATCGGCGCCAGCGGCCCGTCGAGCACGCGCACGACATGGCCGACCTTGATCTCGTCGGCCGGGCGCGCCAGGCGATAACCACCTTCCTTGCCCTTGCGGCTCTGGACGAAGCCGGCATTGCGCAATTCGCCGAGGATGGCGTCGAGGAATTTCTTCGGGATGTTGTTGCCTGCGGCGATATCGCCGACGAAGGCGAGTTGCCCAACCGGCAATTGCGCGAGATGGACGAGCGCCTTGAGGCCGTACTTGCCCTTTTTGGTGAGCATGAGCCGAACGTTTCTCTGACCTGCGATGGCATGGCGCCATCGGTTGCGAAACGCTTGGCGTGCCTCCCCGCCGCGTCCAAGCTGTCATGACACATAAATTCTAGTGACATGATATACAAGCCGATTGCTGTTGATTTTGCTCGGTTTTCAGGCCGCTTTAGCGATTTTAGGCCGGGCTTGTGACGCTGAGGACACAGAAACCCGCCTTGCACGTGCAGGAGCCTGTGGCCCGGACCGGGATGCGGTGGGTATGGTCGCTCATCGTGCTCAACTCCCTAATGTCGATAAGAATACTATAGTTACTCCCGAAGACAGGGAATGGGGTTTCAATTCGGCGTGAGTTTGAAGCATGGATTTGTCGAACGAGGTTTCTCCTGGAAATCTCGGTTCTTGGCAGGCGGCGGCCGCATTCGCTTCGCCATCCCAGGGCGGAGCAGGAGCGAGGCGACATCGCGGAGACCCTGGGATGACGAAACTCGCAGGCTTCAGCCACCCTTGACGGTCCAGTGCCACCTACCGCGGCCGCGCCCATCACAGTCGCCCTTTGCGCGGCGCCAGCCTGTCGCCAGTGGCTTTTTTCCACACAACCCGCCTCGCTTGGAAGGATTTAACTCTACAAGAACGATAGAATTAGCGGACTATGAAAAGGCAACCCGATTTCCGCTTTTTCATGGAGCTCATCATGTCGATCATTTCACGACGCATCATCCTGCTCTCGTCGGCGGCACTTGCCGGCGCCGCCTTCCTCGGCCCGGCCTCTGCTGACGATCTCAAAATCACCATCGGCTACCAGACCGTGGTCGAACCCTCGAAAGTGCCGCAGGCCGACGGCGCCTATGAAAAGACGACCAAGGCCGCGATCGACTGGCGCAAATTCGATTCCGGCGCCGATGTCATCGCAGCGGTCGCCTCCGGCTCGGTCGATATCGGCTATGTCGGATCGAGCCCGCTGGCAGCCGCGGCCAGCCGCGAGCTGCCGATCCAGACCATCTTCGTCGTCGGCCTGATCGGCCAGTCCGAAGCGCTGGTCGCCCGCAACGGCGCCGGCATCGAGAAGATCGCCGACCTTGCCGGCAAGAAGGTGGCGGTGCCGTTCGTCTCGACGACGCATTACAGCCTGCTTGCCGCGCTGAAGCATGAAGGCGTCGATCCGAAGTCGGTCGAGATCCTCAATCTCAGGCCACCGGAGATCGCTGCCGCCTTCGCGCGCGGCGACATCGACGCGGCCTATGTCTGGGATCCGGCGCTCGGCCAGATCAAGACTTCGGGCAAGGTGGTGCTGGATTCCTCGCAGGTTGCCGCCTGGGGCGCGCCGACCTTCGATGCCTGGATCGTGCGCACCGACTTTGCCGAAAAACACCCGGAAGCGGTGCGCGATTTCGTCAAGGTGACGGGTGCCGCCTATGCCGAATTCCTGGCCAAGCCCGACGCCTGGTCGGTGTCGTCGCCGCAGGCGGCCAAGATCGCCAAGATCACCGGCGCCAAGCTGGAAGAAGTGCCTCAGCTGCTCAAGGGCTATGTCTTCCCGACGCTCGAGGAGCAGGCCTCCGACAAATTCCTCGGCGGCGGCACGGTCAAGGCGATCGAGGCGGCTTCGGCCTTCCTCAAGGAGCAGGGCAAGATCGACGCCGTGCTGCCCGACTACTCGAAATACGTGTCGTCGAAATATGTCAGCGAGGCGCTGGCCTCGAACTGACGCGCGACGCGTGCTGCCTGCCCGGACCGCTGACGAGGAGCGGCTTCGGGCAGGTGTATTTACAGAACCTATTGCGAGGGACCATGCCTCAACTCGTGCTTGATAGGGTCTCGGTGCACTACGAAGGCCAGGCAGCGCCAGCCGTCGAGCGTGTCTCGATCAACGTCGCCAAGGGCGATTTCGTCGTGCTGGTCGGCCGCTCCGGCTGCGGCAAGACCTCGCTGCTCAACGTCGCAGCCGGGCTGGTCGAGCCGGTGCGCGGCAGCGCCAGCATCGGCGGCCGGCCGATCACGGCACCAGGCCCGGACCGTGCCGTAGTGTTCCAGAACGATGCGCTGTTCCCGTGGCTGACCGCGCGCGAGAATGTCGCCTTTGCCCTCAGGCTGCGCGGCGTGCCGTCAGGCGAGCGGGCACGCCGCGCCGACGAGATGCTCAGAATGGTCAAGCTCGATGGCGCCGGCGACAAGCGCATCTGGGAGCTTTCCGGCGGCATGCGCCAGCGCGTCGGCCTAGCCCGCGCGCTCGCCGCCGAACCTGAGTTCCTTTTGCTCGACGAGCCGCTCGGCGCGCTCGATGCCCTGACGCGCGAGCGCATGCAGACGACGCTGCTCGATCTGTGGGCGGCAAGCCGTGTCGGCGTGCTGATGGTCACGCACGGCATCGACGAAGCGCTGGTGCTGGCCACCCGCATCGTCGTGCTGGCGCCCGGACCGGGGCGGGTGGTGCGGATTTTCGAGACCGGCTTCAGCCGGCGCTACGCATCCGGTGAAGCCATTCGCAGCATCAAGGCCGACCCGGCCTTCGCGGCGGCGCGCGGTGAACTGACCGATGCGATCTTCGAAGGAGAGGCGGCGTGACAATTTCCTCCTACACGGAACGGGCCCTCGCCAAGAGCGACGAGACCGACACCCTGTCGGTGCCGTGGTCGCGGCCGCGCTCGAAACGGCACGGGATTTCGGCACGCGCGGTCAGCGCCGTCACCATCCTGGCGGTGCTGGCGGCATGGGCGCTGTCGGCCCGCCTGCAGCTGGCGTCGCCGGTCTTTCTGCCTTCGCCTGTCGCGGTCTGGACCAAGTTCGTCGTCGTCGCCCGTGACGGCTTCGTCGACGCAACGCTCGCGCAACACGTCATTGCCAGCCTCGGCCGGGTGTTCGCGGCGCTCGTCGTGGCTATCGTCGTCGGCGTTCCGGTCGGGCTGGCCATCGGCATCAGCACCATCGGGCGCGGCATTTTCGATCCGCTGCTGGAATTTTTGCGGCCGGTCCCGCCGCTCGCCTATCTGCCGCTGGTCGTCATCTGGTTCGGCATCGGCGAACCGTCGAAGATCCTGGTGATCACCATTGCCATGCTGGCGCCGGTGGCACTGTCGACGGCATCAGGCGTGCGCGGCGTCTCGCAGGAGCGCGTCAACGCCGCGCGCGCGCTCGGCGCCAGCCGCTTCCAGCTTGTCCGGCATGTGATCCTGCCCAGCGCGCTGCCGTCGATCCTGACTGGCTTGCGCATCGCGCTCGGCGCCGGCTGGTCGACGCTGGTCGCCGCCGAACTGGTGGCGGCGACGCGCGGGCTCGGCTTCATGATCCAGTCGGCCGCCCAGTTCCTCGTCACCGACGTCGTGGTGATGGGCATACTGGCGATCGCGACAATCGCCTTCGTGCTGGAATTCATCATCCGCCGGATCGAGCGCCAGCTCGTTCCGTGGGCGGGACGGGAATGATCGGAGAGAATGACGATGACCCATTCCACAGCCATGCTGTTCGCCCATTTCGGCAATTGGCTGCTCGCCTGGACCAGGGAGAGCCGGCCGCTTGAACATCAGCCGAGATCGCCGGCACCGGTGCAGCTCGATGCCGAGCGCGACCGCCTGCCGCCGCGCGACGAAGGCTTTTACTGGGCCTGGCAATATTGGTCCCAGTGATCAACCTCAGTTGACCTGCCTTTTCCCCCCAAAAGAAACGAGGAGATACCTGTGAGCAACCCGGCCCCTACCGACCAGATCATTCCCGCGACCGATGCTATTCCGCTGACCGCCCGCGTGGGAGCGGAAATCAGAGGCATTCGCCTTGTTGGAAACCTGTCAGATGCCACCATAGCGTCGATCAATCAGCTTCTTTTGAAGCACAAAGTCATCTTCTTCCGTTCTCAAGAGCATCTCGACGATTCCGAGCATGAACTGTTCGCGCGGCGCCTGGGGGATCTTGTGCCTCATCCCACGCAAGGGCCGCTGGCAGGCACCGCTTCCATCCTCAATCTGGATTCGAGCCGGGGCGGAGGCCGCGCGGACCAATGGCACACCGACGTTACGTTCGTGGACGCCTATCCGAAGTTCTCCGTCCTTCGCGGCGTCGTCATTCCTCCGGCCGGAGGCGATACCATTTGGTCCAACACACATGCCGCATATGAAAGCCTGCCGACACCGCTCAAATTATTAGCAGACAATCTCTGGGCCATTCACAGCAATGCCTACGACTACGCTGCCGTTCGTCCTCGCGCCACGGTCGAGGAAAAGAAACATTTCGAGGAGGTCTTCACCTCGACCATCTACGAAACCGAGCACCCTGTTGTGCGCGTGCATCCGGAAACCGGGGAACGTTCGCTGCTGCTGGGCAACTTCGTCCAGCGCTTTGTCGGTCTATCAAAGAGCGACTCCTCGAAACTCTACGAGTTGTTCCAAACCTATGTGACCACCCCCGAGAATACCGTGCGGTGGCGGTGGCATGCTGGCGACGTCGCAATCTGGGACAATCGAGCCACCCAGCATTATGCGGTGAATGACTATGGAAGCCAGCACCGGATCGTGCGCCGCGCCACCGTCGACGGCGATGTGCCGATCAGCGTCGACGGACGCCGTAGCGTCACTCACGTCAAGGCGGCCAAGCCGGCGGCAAAGGCAGCCTGAAGCCATCGGGCGCCGTCTGTCCAACCGGACATGCGGCGCCGGCCTTGCCAACGGTCATGGTCGTCAGCGGCGGCAATGGTCGCGCTTCGGTGGCGGGCCGCATCGAGCTTGGCGATCTCAAGGGCAAGGATCGCCAGTTCTATCAGCACCACCGAGCCAGTGGGCGAACTCGCAGGCCGGCCCAGTCAGATGCGCGAGCGGTTTGCCCAAACCAGACCGAGCAGGCCGACCAGCATGGTGATGAGACCGATGTAGAGCCATTGCGACTGGCCGCTCATGAAGCTTCCCGGCACAAGGCCGATGCCTTGCAGCGACCACAGCAGGCCGATGGCGAGCACGATCAGCGCCAGCAAATTCCTCATCAACCGCATCGGTGGAATTCCCTTTCCAAGTCGATCGTCAACAGCGTCACTGCGGCAATGAAAGAGCCAAAGGAAGCGATCCGATCGCGTCCATCTCTACTTGCTTATTAACGCTCGATCTTGCCAGAGCTGACTGGGAACCGGCGTGATGTTCATCACAGATAAGCTGCCCGATGCGGGAAGACTCATGACAAACTGTTTCCCGCCGACTCCAAACGTGTGCTTCCGCCACGGAACCGCCAGATCATTGCCGCATTTCGTGCCTTAATCGTTCCTTAACGGCTGGGGTCTGTCTAAACGGAGCCATTCCCCCAACATGTTGAAAACCAAGCAAACCGCGCTTGTCGCGGTAACGGTAGCGGCTGGCCTGATGGTCGGCGCCTCCACCTCCTCCGCGGCCGCCCAGTGCGGCCGTGCCTCCTGGTACGCGCTGCACTCCCGCACAGCCTCCGGCGAGCGCATGAACCCCTCGGCGATGACCGCCGCGCACCGCACCTTGCCCTTCGGCACAAAGCTGAAGGTGACCAACAAGAACAATGGCCGCAGCGTCGTCGTGCGCATCAACGATCGCGGTCCGTTCATCAGGGGCCGTGTGCTCGACCTGTCGAAGGGCGCCGCCAGCCAGCTCGGCTTCATCGGCTCGGGTCATACCGCCGTCTGCATGGCGCGCGTCTGACGCCACTATCTCCTGGACCATGATCTTTTCCGAAGACTTGGGGATCATGGTCTGCTGTCGGGCGACACGCGCCGGACACATTTCCTACACACTTCGCGACGCACCGTGAGCCGGCTCGGCCATTCAAGGCGGATTTTCAACACCTTGGACGAAAGAAGCATTGGTCACGGCAAGTGACGTATTGCATCGCAGCAATTAGTTGTTAACCTCGCCGCGAGAGATTCAAGGCTCGGCGCTGCTCGTCGTCCCTTCGGTCGGATGCAGCAGCGGGGTTCTTGATGTTCTACCAGCTCTACGAAATGAACCATGCGGCAGTGCAGCCCGCCCGGTTCTATGCCGATGCGGTGCGGATGTTCTACACCAATCCGCTCAATCCGATCTCGCACACGTCCTTTGGCCGCTCGGTCGCGGCGACCGCCGAATTGTTCGAGCGCACCACGCGCCGTTACGGCAAGCCAAAGTTCGAGCTGGCCAAGACCGTCGTCGACTGGAAAAGCGTCGACGTCACCGAAAAGACCGTCTGGTCGAAGCCGTTCTGCAATCTGGTCCGTTTCGAACGCGCGGTCCCCGCCGGACGCAAGCCCGATCCGAAGCTTTTGATCGTGGCGCCGATGTCGGGCCATTACGCGACCCTGCTGCGCGGCACGGTCGAAGCGATGCTGCCGCACGCCGACGTGCACATCACCGACTGGGTCGACGCCCGCATGGTGCCGGAGGCCGATGGCAGCTTCGACCTCGACGACTATATCGACTACATCATCGACATGTTCCATGCGCTCGGCCCAGACACCCATGTCATGGCGGTCTGCCAGCCCTCGGTGCCGGTGCTGGCGGCGGTGGCGCTGATGGAAAAGCGCGGCGACCCCTTCGTGCCCTCGACCATGACGCTGATGGGCGGCCCGATCGACACCCGCCGCAATCCGACAGCGGTCAATTTGCTGGCCGAAGAGAAGGGCATCGGCTGGTTCCGCGACAACGTCATCATGCGGGCGCCCTGGCCGGTTCCGGGTTTTGGCCGCGAGGTCTATCCTGGCTTCCTGCAGCTGTCGGGCTTCATGAGCATGAACCTCGACCGCCACATCATCGCCCACAAGGACTTCTTCATGCATCTGGTGAAGCATGACGGCGACAATGCCGAGAAGCACCGCGATTTCTACGACGAGTACCTGGCGGTGATGGACCTGACGGCGGAATTCTATCTGCAGACCGTCGACACCGTGTTCGTGCGCCACGCCCTGCCCAAGGGCGAAATGATGCATCGCGGCGAGTTGGTCGACACCTCGGCGATCCGCAATGTCGCGCTGTTCACGGTCGAGGGCGAGAATGACGACATCTCCGGCCTCGGCCAGACCCAGGCCGCGCACGATCTGTGCGTCAACATCCCGGCCGACCGGCACGCCCACTACATGCAGCCGGCGGTCGGCCATTACGGCGTCTTCAACGGCTCGCGCTTCCGCTCCGAGATCGTGCCGCGCATCGTCGACTTCATCACCAGCTATGGCCGCCAGAGCCGCGTTGCCGCAAAGCCGAGGCTGGTGCGCTCCGCCAAGAGCTGACTCTACTAGAAGGTGAGAAGCGCAACCGAGCGTCGAAACGGCGGCGCCGGCGTGCCCGGATCGTCCTGTTGCACAATCGCCGCTGTCAGGATGGTGAAAGTAACCATGCCATCAATCGGACCACAGTCATAATTGACACGGACTGTAAATCGCTCTTAACGTTTCGTTAACAACAAGGGCGAACGGGGACAATGATTTCCTCACCGATGGCACGGACGCTGCGTTTGTGCGCAGTCGCAGGGCTGGCGATTTCGGGATGCTGGGTGGGACCGGCGTCGGCCGCGGGAGCGATGGCGACCGGCGGGATGACGTCGCAACCGATCGGACATTACGATTTCTGCAAGTCCAATCCCGGCGAATGCTCGATCCGGCCGCGCAGCCTGGCGCCGGCCAGGATGACCAATGCGCTCTGGCGCAAGCTGACCAGCGTCACCGCCAAGGTGAATGCCGCCGTCAAGCCTCTGAGCGACTACGACATCTACGGCAAGGATGAAGTCTGGGCCTATCCGGACAGCGGCTTGGGCGACTGCGAGGATTATGTCCTGGAGAAGCGCCGCGACCTCTATCGCATGGGTATATCGCTCGCCGATCTCCTGATGACCGTCGTCCGCAAGCGGACGGCGAGGGCCATGCGGTGCTGACAGTGCGTACCGACAAGGGCGACTACGTCCTCGACAATCTGACCGACAAGGTCCGCTCGTGGGATGAGACCGGCTACCGCTTCCTCAAGCGTCAGGCGATCGACAACACCGGCCGCTGGGTTTCGATCCGCGATGGCCAGCAGGTTTTGGTCGGCGCGGTCCAGTAAGCGCAGGCGCGACGCGTTCGAAGCACGCCGCGTCAAGCGCCTTATGTAGCGCACCCCATAGCTATCGTAGGTCGGCGCCACCCCTCATTGCCCTGCCGGGCATTTCTCCCCGTATAGTGACGGGGAGAAAGACGCCGTCATCGATGTTTTCGCCAATCGTCGACGCTGCAGAATGGGCGCCAACGCGGCGGCCATCACCTTCTCCCCGTCACTATACGGGGAGAAGGTGCCGGCAGGCGGATGAGGGGCAGCGCTGCCCTCGATGGGATGGCCGCGCACCGCATCGCCTCTGATCAGATTTCGCAGTCTCCGTGAACCATTTCCTCCCGGCCGGCGACACACTGCCGTAACCCAACCGTGGAGATTTCAAATGACTGCTTTTCTGCGTAATGCCTTTCTCGCCGCCGTCGCGATGTCGGCCCTGGCCGGGCCAGCTGTGGCCGATCAGACCGTCACCAGCTGCGCCAACACCTCGACCAACGATCTGTGGAGCGGCCGGTGTTGCGGTGCCGGCGACTCGAACTGCCTGGGCGGTGGAAAAAATGGCCACGACCATGACCGTGGCGATAATGGCCGTGGAGACAAGGGCGGCCAGGCCGGCAAGAAATGATCTCACGACAGTTGTCCGCCGGCTGTCCGCCGGCGGGCATCTGTTCAGGCGAAGCGAACGCCAGCGCCAGCGCGGGCGAACTCGCGTCCCCTTTGCGTAAATTGCGTACTACACCCGCCGACCAAGTGCTGCGCGGATCGATGCAGTGATGCGGTGAAGCTCGGCTTCGTCCAGCTTCTCGATGTTTTCGGCCAGAAGATTGGCAAGCTCGGTGGCGGCGGGCGAAAGGCCCGACGTGTCGATCCTGACGCGCGGATGCGAGGCTTCGGCGAGGCGGGCAAGCTCCTCGGCATCGTCCCAGATGACGTTGAAATAGCCGATGATCTTCTGGATCAGCGTCCAGGTCGGCGCGCCGCGCCGGCCGTGCTCCAGCGCCGACAGATAGGCGGCGCTGACACCGATGGCCTCGGCCATCGCCTTCTGGCTGAGGCCGCGCTCGTTTCGCAGCGCGCGCAGCTTTTCACCGAATGGGGTCATGGGCCCGGCTTCATGAACGTACCCGCCTAATGCGGACATAGAGTGCGCCCGAGCCGCCATGGTTGCGGGCGGCGTGGTCGTGGCTGGAAACCAGCGGCCGGAAGGCGGGCGTCGACAGCCAGGCCGGCACCGAGCGTCGCAGCACGCCGTCGCCGCCCGACGAGGAGCCCTTGCCGGTGATGACCAGCACATAACGGATACCGCCGGCATGCGCCCGATGCAGGAACGAGAACAGCAGCGAATAGGCCTCGTCCTGGGTCAGGCCGTGCAGGTCGACGCGGCCTTCGATCGGCAGCCGGCCCTTCTTCAACCTGTCCAGCGTCGGTTCGTCGAGCGCATGCGAAACATGCTGTGTCTTCGGTTTCGCGGCGACGACCGGACTGCCGACAGCGGGCACCGGCGTCGGCTTTGGGTCGACAACGATGTCCGGAATGACAACGGCGGCCTTGCCCTTCAGCGGCTTGGCCGTGCGCGCCACCAGGTTCCACAGGACACGGTCGTCCTCGCTCAGCCTGTCGATGCGGCGGGTCATGGCGCCGTCGCCGAAACGAGCGGACGCGGGAGCAGCGCGTAGAAATCGGCGGCATTGCGCACGACGCCGGCGATCTCGCCGGCGGCATCGCCCGAGCCGGCGAACAGGTCGCCGCGGGCCGGACCGGTGATGGCCGAGCCGGTGTCCTGCGCGATCATCAGCCGCCGGAACGGCTTTGCGTCGAAGGCGGTCAGCGACGGCGCGTCGATATGGAAGGGCGTGCCGAATGTGTGGAGCAGCCGGTCGACGGCAATCGAGCGACCCGCCGTGAGCGGCACCTTGGCGGCGGCGATCGGGCCGAGGCTGGCATCGTCGACCGCCGCTTCGCGGAAGAAGATGTAGGAGCGGTTCTGCCAGAGGATCTCGTCGACGCGATCGGGATGCGCCTTGAACCAGGCGCGGATCGACTGCATCGTCACCTTTTCCAGCGCAATTTCACCGCTTTCGCTCAGGATCTTGCCGGGCCCGGTGAAGCGCTGGCCGGATTTGGCGGCATAGGTGACGCGGCAGAGCCGGCCGTCGGTCATCTTCAGCCGCGCCGCGCCCTGGACATGAACGAAGAAGGCGTCGACCTTGTCGGCGAGCCAGGCAATTGCCGGGCCCTTGCCATCAAGCGCGCCGCGCTCGATCGCGCCGCGATCGAAATATTCGACCGGACCGTTCGGCGTATCGCGGGCGAAAGCGAGATAGGGGTCCATGCCCGCCGGCCGGTTGGCGTCGTCGAGATCGACGAGATCGGCGGGGCGCGACAGAAGAGGCACCGAAAACCGTTCGGTCCGTAGCGGCGAGGCCTCGACCTCCGGCTCGTAGAAACCGGTGACGAGGCTGGCGCCGCCATTTTCAGCGCCGATGCGGGCAGGGACGAAGTGACGTTCGAAGAAGCTTCGGGATTCGGATCGATTCGGCGGCGAAACGGCGCGCGCCTCGTCATAGGCCGCGGCGAAGGCGGCGAAATCGACACCGAGCGCGCCGGTGCGATAGGGCTTTGTCAGGACATGGAAGGCCGAACGGCGAAAGGCGGCAAAGGCAGCCAGATGGTCGTCATCGGCCCAGCCGGGGAGCCGGTCAAAGGATGTTTCGCTGAAAGCCGGAGATAGCGACACGACAGGTCCGCCGCTGGTTCCGGGTTCAGTCTTCTTCTTCGGTGGCGACGAGCTTCCAGTTCGGATCGCGCGAGCGCGTGTCGCGGGCAAAGGTCCAGACGTCCTTGACCTCGGCGACGGTTTCGGGATCGCCGTCGATGACGGTGCCGGCCTTGTCGCGGGTTGCCGAGATCAGCTCGCTGACGATGCGCAGCGTGATATGCGCCTCGCCGCCCTTCATCTCGGCGGCAACGATATCGGCCTTGTCGATGCCGACGAAGGAGGACTGGATCTTCTCCGACTTCGCCTCGCGGTCGCCGATCGCGGCGACGAAGCCGTCATAGACCTCGCGCGACAACAGGTTCTTCAGCGTTTTGCGATCGCCGTCGGCATAGGCCATGACGATCATCTCATAGGCCATCTTGGCGCCGTCGACGAAGGTCTTCGGATCGAAGGTCTGATCATTGTCCTTGATGGTCCGCAGGCCCTTGTTGAGGTCGCTGTCGGGTTTGGCGAAGGCGTCGATCGCGACATAGGTGTCGGCAGCCGGTTCTCCGGGCATGCGCTTGCGCGGCAGCGAGACCACATTCTCGGACTTCTGCGCGGCATCCTCGCGGGTCCTGGTCGCTGCATAGGGGTCGAAGGGCGGGCGTTCGCTTCCGGTGCGCCGACCCAGCACGTTGCGCAGCTGGAAAAAGATCACAACCGCCGCAATCAGAAAGAAAATCGTGCCGAAGTCGAAGAAACCCATATCTTCCGCCAATTCAATCCCAGCCCAGACCGAACCCCGGCCAGCCGAGAGGCCACAGTCGCATAGCGTTCAACATTCAAAGCATATAGAACGCTAGGCGCAATCATTCAAATCAAAGGCAGGCATACCTATCTAACAGCTCCGGTGCCAGCGGCGATTGCGCGCTGGCCGGCAAAACATGGAAATGATCGGCCAAGACTTGCGTATTTCGTTGCTTCCCCTGTTCCTGCTCGCGCTTCCCCTGCTGGAAATTGCCGGTTTTGTCATTGTCGGCAGCCAGATCGGCGCGCTGGCGACGGTCGGCCTGGTGCTGGCTTCGACCATTGCCGGCAGCCTGCTGCTACGCCACCAGGGTTTCGGCGTCATGACACGCGTGCGCGCCGAAATGGATGCCGGGCGCGATCCGAGCCGCCAGCTCGCGCATGGCGCCATGATCGTGCTGGCGGCGATCCTTTTGATCATTCCCGGTTTCATCACCGACGTCTTCGCCATCCTGTTGCTGCTGCCGCCGGTGCGCGACCTGGCCTGGCGGATGCTGAAAGGCCGGATCGTGCTGGCGACCAGCTTCAGCGGCAGCGGTTTCCGGACGAGGCCACGCGACAAGGTCATCGATCTCGACGACGGCGATTATACGCGCGCCGACGACTACAACCGAGGCCCGGACCACAATTCCCCCTGGCGCCGGCTTAAGGACGATTAGAGCTGGCACGATCCAGATCCGGGGACGAGCCGAAGGCGGCAAACCTTGTCTTGTCATGCCGACCATGGTAGCGAACCCCCGGTTTCAATCCGGTCAGCACTGCTGCCCAGGCAAAAGGACAAAGGCTCATGGCCAGCAAAGATGACGCGCCGGTCGGCGCCGCCAATGGCAACAACAATGCAGCGCAGCCGGCACTCAACGTGCTCGCCCAATATGTGAAGGACCTGTCCTTCGAAAGCCCCGGCGCGCCGAATTCGCTGCGCGGCCGCGACAAGGCGCCCGGCATCGCCATCAATGTCAACGTCAACGCCAATCCGCTCTCGGACAAGCAGTTCGACGTCAATTTGACGTTGAACGCCAAGGCGTCGTTCGACCAGGAAGTGCTGTTCAACGTCGAGCTGGTCTATGGCGGCGTGTTCGCCATCAGCGGCTTCCCGCAGGAGCACATGCTGCCGATCCTGTTCATCGAATGCCCGCGGCTTTTGTTCCCCTTCGCCAGGCAGATCATCGCCGAGGCGACCCGCAACGGCGGCTTCCCGCCGCTGATGCTCGACCCGATCGATTTCGCGCAGATGTTCCAGCAGAAGCTGGCCGAGGACCAGGCGGCGTCCAAGGTGAAGGTTAGCTGAGAGCAGCGTCTCGGTAGCGTTGAAAAGCCCGGCTTCGCGCCGGGCTTTTTTGTTGGAGACGTCGAAGGGACAGAGGGGGCGCGACGGATCGCTACTTCAGTTCCCGGCCACCCTCAACCACAACGCCTTCTCCCCGAGCGTGGCGACCAACCCGGCATGGGCCGTGCGGTCGGCCTCGGTCAGGCGCGGCGGCAGGGCGATTGGTCTCGCGGCGATGCTGATGTCGATGTCGGCTACATCGCCCGAGCCGTTCACCTGCACCGCCACCGTGTCGAGGATGAGCGCTGCCTGCTTGCCGCCGATGAGCTCGATATAGACCTCGGCCAGCAATTCCGAATCGAGCAGGGCGCCGTGCTTGGTGCGGTGGCCGTTGTCGATGCCGTAGCGGCGGCAGAGCGCATCCAGCGAGTTTGGCCCCATCGGATGCTTGCGGCGCGCCAGCGCCAGCGTATCAACGACGCGGCCGGGATCAATGGCGGGATGGTCGAGCCGGCCGAATTCGAGATTGAGGAAGCCGATATCGAAATTGGCGTTGTGGGCGACGAGCTTGGCGCCGTCGGTGAAGGCCAACCACTCGTCGGCGATTTCGGAAAAAGTCGGCTTGCCGACGAGGTCGGCGGCGCTGATGCCGTGAACGGCCTGCGCTTCGTGATGGATCGGCCTGCCTTGCGGGTTGATGAATTTATGGAAGGTGCGCCCGGTCGGAAAGCGGTTGACCAGCTCGACGCCGCCAAGCTCGATGACGCGGTCCTCGCGCGAGTCGAGGCCCGTGGTTTCCGTATCGAAGATGATCTCGCGCATCGAATCAGTCCGCTCTAAAGGAGCAGAATCATACACCGGAACAAAATGGCAATGGGCAATGCTGAAGGCCTACGCATGATCCCCGAAAATCGGAACCGATTTTCGGAAAGGATCATGCGCAAAATCAAAGTTCTACAGCGTCCTTTGCGCGTCCGAATGGACGCGCGGCGCTGTAGTGTCAGGAGCCGTCCCTGCCGGGCTTATCCCCTGTCAGTTCGGCGATGATGGCCCCGACCGCAGCGCGCGCGGCTTCGAAACCCTCACCGGTGTCGATGATGAAATCGGCCTGCTTGCGCTTTTCGGCGTCGGGAACCTGCTTGGCCAGGATCGCCGCAAGCTTTTCTTCGTTCATGCCGGGCCGCGCCAGCACGCGGGCGCGCTGGATTTCTGGCGGCGCGGTGACGACCACGACCTTGTCGACGCGGTTTCGCCCGCCAGTCTCGAACAAGAGCGGGATATCGAGCACGGCAAGCGGTGCGCCGGCGGCGCGGTGCCTGGCCAGGAAGGCATCGGCGTCGGCGCGCACCAGCGGATGGACGATCGCTTCCAGCGTCTTCAGCGCTGCGGCGTCACCGAGCACGCGTCCGGCGAGCTTCGTGCGGTCGACAACGCCGGCATCGGTTGTGCCGGGAAAGGCCGCCTCGACCAGCGGAGCGGCCCTGCCGGCATAGAGGCGATGCACCGTCTCGTCGGAATCATGCACCGGCACGCCGGCCTCGGCGAACATTTTTGCTGTCGTCGACTTGCCCATGCCGATCGATCCGGTGAGGCCAAGCACGATCATCATTTTGCACCGATATCGGCGACGATCATCTGCCGGAGCTCGGCGGTGACGTCCGGCCTGATGCCGAACCAGTGCTCGAAACCGGGCACGGCCTGGTGCAGCAGCATGCCGAGCCCGTCGACCGTCCTGAGATTTCTCGCGCGCGCCGCGGCAAGCAGCGGCGTCTCCAGCGGCACGTAAACAATGTCGGTGACGATGGCGTGGTCGGGCAATCCGGCCGGATCGGCGGCGAGAGCCTCGTTGCCATGCATGCCGAGTGCTGTTGTGTTGATGAGCAGGCCGGCATCGGCCAGCAATTCGCCGGTCGCCTGTTCGCCATGGGCGGAGACCCCGGCGCCGAAGCGGCGAGCCAACTCCTGCGCCCTCGCAAGCGTGCGGTTGACGACGCGGATGTCGCTCACGCCGCGCTCGACCAGTGCATGGATGACGGCACGCGAAGCGCCGCCGGCGCCGAGCACCACGGCCGGACCATTTTCTGCCCAGCCCGGCGCGCGCTGGTCGAGATTGGCGGCGAAGCCATGGCCGTCGGTATTGCCGCCCCACAATGCGCCGTCCTCGAACCATAGCGTGTTGACGGCGCCGATCACTTCGGCCGCCTCGTCGCGGCGCGCCACCAGCGCGAAGGCGGTTTCCTTGTGCGGAATGGTGACATTGCCGCCGCTATAGCCGTTGTCGCGCAGCGTGCTCAGAAAGGCGGCGAAATCCTCCGGCGCGACGTCGATCGCCCGGTAGCTGCCGTCAATGCCGTATTTTTTCAGCCAGTGACCGTGGATCTTCGGCGACCGCGAATGCGCGATCGGATGTCCGGTGACAAAAGCCTTTTTTGCTGCTGCCTCAGCCATCGATGGCTCCGAGCTCGCGCAATTTCGCCAGAACCGGCAGCAGCGGCAGGCCGACAATCGTAAAATAGTCGCCCTCGATCTTTTCGAAGAGCTGGATGCCTTCGCCCTCGATCTGATAGGCGCCGACGCTGGAGAGCGCCTTGGCGCCGACACGCGCCAGATGGCGGCCGATGAAGGCCGGGTCGAGCTTGCGCATGGTCAGGCTGGCGACACCGACATGGCGCCACAGCACCTCACCGTTGCGGCAGAGCACGGCGGCACTGTTGAGCTGATGCGTCTTGCCCGACAGCGCCAGCAGATGGCGGCGCGCGCCTTCCATGTCGGCGGGCTTGTGGAACACCTCGTCGCCGAGCGACAGCGTCTGGTCGCAGCCGATCACCAGCGCGCCGGGCTTGCGTTCGCTGACCTCGGTCGCCTTGGCTTCGGCCAGCACCAGGGCGACATCCTCGGGAGAAACGCCGCTGTCTTTTAATGGTGCCTCGAGCGCGCGCTCGTCGACATCGGCCGGAACCGCCTCGATCTCGAGCCCGGCATGGACCAGCATCGCCTTGCGGAACGGGCTGCCCGAAGCGAGGATGATTTTCTCGGTCATTTTGCACTCGGGCGCAGACAAAGGCGCGGTTGGAGTATGAGCGTTAATCTGTAACGTTGGCGCCGCCCCTCATTGTCCTGCCGGACATTTCTCCCCGTATAGAGACGGGGAGAAAGGGCAGCTTCGGCGCAGGAACTCCTTCCGGCCACGGTGGTGATTGGCGAAACCATCGATGACAGCGCCCCTCTCCCCGTCACTATACGGGGAGAGGATGCCGGCAGGCAGGTGAGGGGCGGCGCCGAATTTCCGCCAGGAAGACTCGGAAAACGCACTCTTCGCCCATCTATCTATTCTTACCCCGCAGGGCAACGATCGCCGCGGCGGTCTCCTCGATCGAGCGGCGGCTGACGTCGATCATCGGCCAGCCATGCCTGGTGCAGATCTGGCGGGCATAGGCGAGTTCCTCGGTGATGGCGGCGCGATCGACATAGTCGGTCGCCTCATAAGAACTGCTGTTGCCGAGGATGCGGTTCTGGCGGACATGCGAAATGCGTTCGGCGGTGGCGATCAGACCGACGATCAAAGGCGTCTTGGCGTTGACCAGGCTCTCCGGCACCGGCACGCCGAGCACGATCGGGATGTTGGCGGTCTTGATGCCCCTGTTGGCGAGATAGATGCTGGTCGGCGTCTTCGAGGTGCGCGAGATGCCGATCAGCACGATATCGGCGTCGTCCATATTGGCCGGCAGCTGGCCGTCATCATGCTCCATTGTGAAGTTGAGCGCGTCGATGCGGCGGAAATATTCGGCATCGAGCACGTGCTGCGCGCCGACGCGGCGGCCGGCCGGCGTGCCGAGATAGGACTGGAAGACGCTGAGCACCGGCTCCAGCACCGAGACGCAAGGCAGGCCCATGGCCGCGCAGCGTTCGTCGATGCCGCGCGCCAGCTTCTGGTCGACGACGGTGTAGAGGATGATGCCCGGCTCCTCCTCGATGTCTTCGAACACCTTGGCCACCTGCTTTTCGGTGCGGATCAGCGGATAGATATGCTCGATGGCGCGCGCGTCCTTGTATTGCGCGGAAGCCGCACGACCGGCGGCCAGCAGCGTCTCGCCGGTGGCATCCGAAATCAGGTGGAGGTGAAAGAAGCTCTGGGGTTTGTTCACAGGGGTTGGTTCCAGGCTGTGGGCGGATGTGGATAAACGGGGGCTGAGAAAACGACCGGCGAAGAGGGACTGTATCAGATGGCAGTTTGTCCACAATTCGATGTGCTGTAGGCTTCGTCGGGCGGCTGGGGACAAGTCTGGGGACTGGCGTTTTCACCCTTCCTCCATCCACAGAGCCATTTTCCTCGCGCTGACGTCAAGCCATTGACTCCAGTCATGGATTCCAAGTCTTCCACAAAGTCCTGCAATCCCGCTGGAGAAGCACGCGACAATATGCTGACTGGCCTTTTGGGCGGTCAGGCTGGACAGGTGCCAACCACCACAACCAACAGACTCTTAGAATCAGAAGATTCTTAGAAATAAGATATTTGATTTAGAAAGAGGCCTGGAGAGGCGAACGCTGCATGCGGCACAAGCGGATCATGCTGGACGTATTGAAGGGCAAGGCGGTGTCTCCGCCACCGCTCTGGATGATGCGTCAGGCCGGGCGCTATCTGCCGGAATACAGGGAGACGCGGAAGCGGGCTGGATCCTTCCTCGATCTTTGCTACAATCCCGACCTCGCCGTCGAGGTTACGCTGCAGCCGATCGAGCGCTTCGGCTTCGATGCCTCGATCCTGTTCTCCGACATTCTCGTGGTGCCCAATGCGCTTGGGCGTGACGTGCGCTTCGAAGAGGGTCGCGGGCCTCTGCTGACGCCGATCACGGCTGCGGAGATTTTGGCTCTGGAGAGCGAAACGTTTCACGTGAATCTCGAACCGGTCTACGAAACGGTTCGCCGGCTGCGGGCGAAACTGCCCGACGAGACGACGCTGATCGGCTTCTGTGGCGCGCCATGGACGGTGGCGACCTATATGATCGCCGGCCATGGAACACCCGATCAGGCGCCGGCGCGGCTGTTTGGCTATCGCGAGCCGGAGGCCTTTGCCCGGCTGCTGAAAGTGCTGGCTGATCATTCGGCCGCCTACCTCATCCGCCAGATCGAGGCCGGCGCCGATGTCGTGCAGATTTTCGACTCGTGGTCGGGCGTGCTCGACGACGTCTCTTTCGAGGCTTTTTGCGTCGAACCGGTTGCGCGGATCGTCAGGCAGCTGAAGGCGATCCATCCCGAGGTGCCGATCATCGGCTTTCCAAAGGGCGCTGGAGAGCGCTATCGCGATTACCGCCAGAAGACAGGGATAACCGGCCTCGGCCTCGACTGGACCGTACCGCTCGGCATGGCGAAAGAGCTGCAAGCTGGTGGTGCGGTGCAAGGCAATCTCGATCCGTTGCGGCTGGTGGCCGGCGGTAAGGCGCTGGCCGACGGCGTTGATTCTATCCTGAAGGCGCTGGGCGATGGTCCGCTGATCTTCAATCTCGGCCATGGCATCACGCCGGAGACGCCGGTGGCACATGTCGAGGCAATGGTGAAACTGGTGCGGAGCGCGACACGCTGATGGCCGACATGAGCAACCGCACCGGCCAGGCGATGAAGCGCATGGCCATCGGTATCGCCGCCTTGGTCGTGCTGACCGCGCTGCTCTTTTTCGCGGCGCCAGACGGCTTCTACCCCTGGGCCAAGGCGATCCATGTGATTGCCGTCATCTCCTGGATGGCCGGCATGCTCTATCTGCCGCGGCTGTTCGTCTACCACGTCGATGCCGAGAAGGGTTCTGGCCAGTCCGAGACCTTCAAGGTGATGGAGCGCCGGCTGCTCAGGGCGATCATCAATCCGGCGATGATCGCCACCTGGGTATTCGGCCTCTGGCTTGCCTGGAAAGGTTTTGGATTCCAGGGCGGCTGGCTGCACGCCAAGATCGCCGCGGTGCTCTTGCTGTCGGCGCTGCATGGCTATCTCGCCGGCGCGGTGCGCAAATTCGCCGAGGACAAGAACGAAAAACCGGCAAGGCACTGGCGGATCGTCAACGAGATCCCCACATTGCTGATGATCGTCATCGTCGTCCTGGTCGTCGTGAAGCCATTTTGATATCGCGCCGACCCGCAAAAGGCGGCTTGCTCTTTCAACGGACCGACGATACAAGACGGGTCTTCCTTCCCGTCATGCGCCGCCCCTTTTTCGCTTTCGGCCGCGCCCGGCATTTGTCGCATCCCGCCGATATTTTTCCCAAAGCCTACCCAGAGTCCATCTAATGCAAGAAATGAAACTCACCGAGTTCAAGAACAAGAAGCCGCCAGAGCTGATCGCTTATGCCGAATCGCTCGAGGTCGAGAACGCCAGCGTCATGCGCAAGCAGGAGCTGATGTTCGCGATCCTGAAGAAGCTGGCCGCACAGGATATCGAGATCATCGGCGATGGCGTGGTCGAAGTGCTGCAGGACGGTTTCGGCTTCCTGCGCTCCGCCAATGCCAACTATTTGCCAGGCCCCGACGACATCTACATTTCACCGTCGCAGATTCGGCGCTTTTCACTCAAGACCGGTGACACCGTCGAAGGGCCGATCCGTAGCCCGAAAGAAGGCGAGCGCTATTTCGCGCTGCTCAAGGTCAACACCATCAATTTCGACGATCCGGAAAAGATCCGTCACAAGATCCACTTCGACAATCTGACGCCGCTCTATCCGACCAAGCGGCTGAAGATGGAGATCGAGAATCCGACCAGCAAGGACATCTCGCCGCGCGTCATCGACCTGGTCGCGCCGATCGGCAAGGGACAGCGCGCGTTGATCAACGCGCAGCCGCGTACCGGCAAGACGGTTCTCATGCAGAACATCGCCCATTCGATCACCGCCAACCATCCTGAATGCTATCTGATCGTGCTGCTGATCGACGAGCGGCCGGAAGAAGTGACCGACATGCAGCGCTCGGTGAAGGGCGAGGTGATCTCATCGACCTTCGACGAACCGGCGGTGCGCCACGTGCAGGTCGCCGAGATGGTCATCGAGAAGGCCAAGCGGCTGGTCGAGCACGGCCGCGACGTCGTCATCCTGCTCGATTCCATCACCCGCCTCGGCCGCGCCTACAACACTGTGGTGCCGTCGTCCGGCAAGGTTCTGACCGGCGGTGTCGACGCCAATGCGCTGCAGCGGCCGAAGCGCTTCTTTGGCGCGGCCCGCAACATCGAGGAAGGCGGCTCGCTAACCATCATCGCGACGGCGCTGATCGATACCGGCAGCCGCATGGACGAGGTCATCTTCGAAGAGTTCAAGGGCACCGGCAACTGCGAAATCCAGCTCGACCGGAAGGTGGCCGACAAGCGCATCTATCCGGCCATGGACATCCTCAAGTCCGGTACCCGCAAGGAAGACCTGCTGATCCCGCGCGCCGACTTGCAGAAGATCTTCGTGCTGCGCCGCATCCTGGCGCCGATGGGAACCACCGACGCGATCGAATTCCTCATCGACAAGCTGAAGCAGACCAAGACCAACGCGGATTTCTTCGATTCGATGAATACGTGAGGTCCGGCCGGAGTTTTCCGGCCTCTGCATTGAAGCCCCATTCCGGGAAACCGGATGGGGCTTTTTATTGCGCAGGATCAGGTCGCATTCCCGATACCGAGCGGCCGTATGCGGCGGCGGGCAACTCCATCTCTATGCCACTACTCGCGTCTTGAACGTGGGAAGCAGCGACGTGAAGAAGACAATCCCAACCCTGGTCGGCTTTTCGGCCATCCTGACCTGGTCCTTTCTGGCGCTGCTTTCGACTGCAGCGGGTCCTATCCCGCCCTTTCAGCTTGCAGCAATGACATTCCTGCTCGGAGCGCTCGTCGGCGCAACCAGCTGGATCTTGCGCCCGGCAGCGATCCAGTCGCTGCGGCAGCCATGGCCGGTCTGGGCGACAGGCGCTGCGGGACTGTGCATCTACCACTGCGCCTATTTCTTCGCGATCCAGTCGGCGCCGCCCGTCGAGGTCAGCCTGATCGCCTATCTGTGGCCGCTGCTCATCGTTGTCTTCGCCGCCTTCCTGCCGGGAGAGAGATTGAAAGCCCACCATGTGGTGGGTGTCGTCCTTGGCCTGGTGGGCGCCATCGTCGTCATTACCAAGGGCGGCCAGGTCGGGTTGGCCAATGGCGTGATGCCTGGCCATGTCATCGCCTTGTTCTGCGCCTTCGTCTGGTCGGGCTATTCGGTGCTGTCGCGTCGCTTCGGCCAGGTGCCTACCGATGTGGTGGCGGGCTACTGCTTCATCACGGCGACCGTTGCTTTCGCGCTGCATCTGGCGCTTGAAACCACAGTCTGGCCTCAGAAGCTGACGCAGTGGACCGCAATCGGCGTGCTGGGCGCGATACCGCTCGGCGCCGGCTTCTATGCTTGGGACTATGGCTGCAAGCACGGAGACATCATGATCCTCGGCGCCTTGTCCTACGCCGCGCCGCTGTTTTCGGTGATCGTGCTTCTGCTTGCAGGCTTCGGCGTGTTCCACTGGTCCGTCGCGCTCGCCTGCGTTCTGATCACAATCGGAGCGGTGATCGCTGCCAAGGATTTGTTGTTCAGACAGCGGCTGGCTGGGTCGTCGACCGGGGCAGCAGCGTTGCCCTCGGCTGTTGAAGGCGAGGCGTCCTAATCCTGTTGGCGACGCAGGACACGTTCGAGCTCGTCAGGATCGATTATCACAGGCAGGCAGACCTGCCCGGTGCAAAGCCAGGCGCCGAGCTTGTCGGTTGGCGGCAGGATACCGCCGGGCAATGTCGGTCGATTCGCCTCGGTGCCGACCTGCACGACGATATCGACCCGGCGCGGGTCGGGACTTCGATTCGCAACCGGAACGAGGCCTGGACTCGCCTCATCGTCGATAAGCACCAGCTTCACCGGTTCGAGCGCCAGGGCGCAGGCGTTGACGATGCCGGCCTGGCCATAAGCCTGTTGTGCCGCCCGGCCCATCGTGTGTTCTGCTGTCGCCCAGGCTTTTTCCCAAAGGTCGAGGTCGGCGGTGACCGATGATAGGCGCACCAGGGCTTCGATGATCTGGCTGGAGGCCGATGGGATTGCCTCGTCGACATCGCCTCGGATGCGGATCGGCACGTCGCCGCTGTCCGAAGCGGTCAGGTAATAGCCGGTGCTTTCACTGTCCTGGTGCCAGAGGTCGAGCTGGGCGACGAAATGCCTGGCCCGCTCGATATAGCTCGAGTCGCCGGTAGCCTCGAACAGGGAAATCGCCGCATTGGTCATCGCGGCATAGTCGCTGGACAGCGCCGGGAACAGTTTCTTGTCCCCGAGCATGGAATGCGGCAGACGGCCTTCGTGGCTCGCTCCGGCAATGTGGGAGAAGGCCTGCGCCGCTGCCTCGATCCAGTCGCTGCGGGTCAAGGCGCGGCCAGCCTCAGCCAATGCCGCGATCATCAGGCCGTTCCAGTCGGTCAGTGCCTTGCCGTCGCGACCGGGCCTGATGCGCTGCTCCCTGGCGGCGCGCAGCCTTGCTTTCAGCGGGACGAGCTGGTCGCGATCGGCGACGCTTTGGCTTTGCTGAGCCTCTGTCTGGTGGATGATTGGCTTGCCTTCCCAGCCATGCGGGGCCGAAAGTGTGAAGTATTTGAAAAACCGAGCCGAATCGTCCCCGAGCTCGGAATCGATCTCGTCCTTGCTCCAGGTGTAGAAAAGCCCCTCCTCGCCGTCGCTGTCGGCATCGAGGCTGGCGGCGAAGGCGCCGCCTTCGACGCGCATTTCGCGCAGCAGCCAGTCGACCGTGTCTTCGATTCGTAGCCGGAACAAATCGTTTCCGATCGCGGCATAGGCCCAGTTGCACAGGCGAATCAGCTGGGCGTTGTCGTAGAGCATCTTTTCGAAATGCGGCACCAGCCATTCGGCGTCGGTCGAATAACGGCTCAATCCGCCGCCGACATGGTCATGGATGCCGCCGGCGAGCATTTTTTCGAGGCTGAGCAGGACGGCGTCTCGGTGAGAGTTCTGTGCATCGCGCAGCCATGACAGCCAGAGCGTGTGCATGAACGGCGCGTTGGGGAACTTTGGCGCACCGCGCAGGCCGCCCAGATCCCTGTCGATCATGCCGTCGATGCGGCCGGCGAGATCGCTGAGTGTGTCGCGGTCGAGCACGGCCTTGCCGTGGGTGCCGGCCAACCTTGCCTCGACATGGCTGGTCAGGCCGTCGGCGCTTTGAGCGAGGCTCTCCCGCTTTTCCCGCCAGGCCTTGTCGACCGCCTCCATCACCTGGATGAACCCCGGACGGCCATAGCGCGCCTCGCGTGGAAAATAGGTGCCGCCCCAGAACGGCTTGCCGTCCGGGGTCAGGAACATGGTCAAGGGCCAGCCGCCCTGCTCGCCCATCGCATGCAGCGCCGCCATATAGATCTGGTCGATGTCGGGCCGCTCTTCGCGATCGACCTTGATATTGACGAACAGCCGGTTCATGACGGCGGCTACAGTGTCGTTCTCGAAGCTTTCATGCGCCATGACATGGCACCAGTGGCAGGCGGCGTAGCCGATCGACAACAGGATCGGCCGCTCATGTGCCTTGGCTTCGGCGAGTGCGGCAGGTGACCAGGCCCGCCAATGCACCGGATTGCCGCTGTGCTGCTGCAGATAGGGGCTGGCCTCTTCGGCCAGCAGGTTTTTGGCGGGCAAGGTCAACGGGTAAGCTCGGTTGCTGGGAAGCCGGGGCGGTTCATCGGAAAGCTAGGGCGGTTCAGTAGAGCGGGCAAATGATTTCAGCTCAATCCATTGTAGCGCTTTCCAGCGGGCGCCTGCCCGCCGGCATCGCCGTTATCCGTATTTCCGGCCCAAAGACTCGATTCGTGGTCGAAACGATTGCCGGCGGTATGGTTAAGGGCCGTGTCGCGACCTTGCGCAGAATCCGGGCGACGGACGGATCGCTGATCGACAATGGCCTGGTCCTGTTTTTCCCCGGCCCCGGAAGCTTCACCGGCGAGGATGTAGCGGAGTTCCATGTTCATGGCGGTCGCGCCGTGGCGATGAAAATGCTGGAGACGATCGCCGGCTTCGATGGCGTCCGGCATGCCGAGCCCGGCGAGTTCACGCGCCGCGCCTTTCTCAACGGCAAGCTCGATCTGGTCGAGACCGAAGCGCTGGCCGATCTCGTCAATGCCGAGACCGAGGCGCAGCGGCGCTTTGCCGTGCAGAACGCCGAGGGTGCGCAAAGCGCACTCTACTCAAGCTGGCGCCGGCGCCTCATCCACGCGCGTGCCATGATCGAGGCCGAGATCGACTTTGCCGACGAAGACGATGTGTCCGGCTCCGTTTCGGATGCGGTCTGGTCGGATGTGCGGGCGATGATCGGCGAGATCGGTCATCACATCGACGGCTTCCACGCCGCAGAGATCATCCGCGATGGGTTCGAGGTTGTCATCCTCGGCGCGCCGAATGCCGGGAAATCCAGCCTGTTCAACGCGCTGGCGCGGCGCGATGCGGCGATCGTCACGGACGAACCCGGCACCACGCGCGATCTGCTCGAAGTGGTGCTGGACCTCAAGGAGATGCGGGTCAGGATCACGGACACGGCCGGACTGCGTGATGCGCCCGGC
This sequence comes from Mesorhizobium monacense, assembly GCF_056781675.1. Classification (NCBI taxonomy): domain Bacteria; kingdom Pseudomonadati; phylum Pseudomonadota; class Alphaproteobacteria; order Hyphomicrobiales; family Phyllobacteriaceae; genus Mesorhizobium; species Mesorhizobium monacense. The sequence goes on from NZ_CM165567.1 coordinate 5,902,450, forward strand.
AAGGTGGAGGCGATCGGCATCGAGAAGGCTCGGGCAAAAGCGCGCGGCGCGGATCTGCTGCTGTTGCTTGAGGACTTGATCGATCCCGTCGAAGCTGGTGCGGTGCCTTCAGACGCGCCGATGCTGAAGATCGGAACCAAGGCCGATCTGGCCGACCGCCAGCAGCTGGCAGTTTGGCCGAAAGATTACGCCGCGGTGATCTCGACCAAGGACGGCACCGGGTTGGCGGATTTGCTGGATGAGATCGGTCGCCGCGCTGCCGCGGAGATCGGCAAGGCCGGCGATATCCTGCCGTCGCGACTGCGGCATGTGGAGCTGCTCGACGAGACGAAGGTGTTCCTGACTTCCGCGCTGTCGGGGCACAGACAGGAGTTGCGGGCCGAAGAGCTGCGCCTGGCTGCGGATCGGCTCGGCCGGATCGTCGGCGCCGTTGATGTCGAAGACCTGCTCGACGTCATCTTCTCGCAGTTCTGTATCGGCAAATGACTCACGTGAAACATTGCGGCACGGTTGGTGGGCGCTGATTCACGTGAAACACGGGACATCGGCACCGTGATATTGTTTCACGTGAAACGAGTCCGACTTGCGTCCTTGACAGCGGAGGCTCTCGGGGACATGTCTCCGGCAACTTCAGAATCTGGAATGGCAAAATGAACGATCACTATGATGTGGTTGTGGTGGGCGGCGGCCATGCCGGTTGCGAGGCTGCGAGCGCTGCGGCGCGCGCCGGCGCCCGGACGGCGCTGGTGACGCTGCGCTTCGACACGATCGGCGTCATGTCCTGCAACCCGGCGATCGGCGGCCTCGGCAAGGGCCACCTGGTGCGCGAGATCGATGCCATGGACGGCTTGATGGGCCGCATTGCCGATGCGGCGGGCATCCAGTTTCGCCTGCTCAACCGCCGCAAGGGGCCCGCCGTGCGCGGTCCGCGCACCCAGGCCGACCGCAAGCTTTACCGGCTGGCCATGCAGGCCGCTATCCGCGAACAGGCCAATCTCGAGGTGATCGAAGGCGAGGTTCTGGATTTCGAGATCGACAATGAAAGCGTATCGGCTGTCTTGCTGGCCGATGGACGCAGGCTGGCCTGCGGCGCGGTGGTGCTGACCACCGGCACTTTCCTGCGCGGACTGATCCATATCGGCGAGAAGAAGATCGTTGCCGGCCGCATGAACGAGCAGGCGAGCATTGGCCTGTCGGCGACGATGAGCCGTGCAGGCTTCCAGCTTGGACGGCTGAAGACCGGAACGCCGCCGCGCCTGGATGGGCGAACCATTGACTGGGCGTCGCTCGAAAGCCAGGCCGCGGATGAAGACCCGGTGCCGTTCTCGCTGATGACGGACGCCATCCAGAATCCGCAGATCCATTGCGGTATCACGCGCACCACGCCTGCGACGCATGAGTTGATTCGCCTCAATCTTGGCCGGTCCGCGATGTATTCAGGCTCTATTGAAGGCGTGGGGCCGCGCTATTGTCCCTCGATCGAGGACAAGATCGTCAAGTTCGGCGATCGTGAAGGGCATCAGATCTTCCTTGAGCCGGAGGGTCTCGACGACGACACCGTCTATCCGAACGGCATCTCGACCTCGCTGCCGGAAGACGTACAGCTCGATATCCTGAAAACAATTCCCGGGCTGGAACGGGCGACGATGCTGCAACCCGGCTATGCGATCGAATACGACCATGTCGATCCGCGCGAATTGCAGCCGACGCTGGAAACCAAGCGCATCGGTGGCCTGTTCCTCGCCGGGCAGATCAATGGCACGACCGGCTATGAGGAAGCCGGCGCGCAGGGGTTGCTCGCCGGCCTTAATGCGGCGCGTAAAGCATCCGCCAGTGACCCGGTCGTGCTAAGCCGCACCGAATCCTATATCGGCGTGATGGTCGACGATCTGACCAGCCGCGGCATAGCCGAGCCCTATCGCATGTTCACCTCGCGGGCCGAGTTCCGCCTGTCGCTCAGGGCCGACAATGCCGATGAGCGGCTGACGCCGCTGGCTGAGAGGCTGGGGATTGCGTCGCATGAGCGGATCCATCGCTTTAACGACATCATGCAGGACCTTAAGAAGGCCCGCGAGCTGGCGACAGGCGTTAGCTTCACGCCGAACGAAGCGGCACGCCATGGGCTCGAGATCAACAGGGACGGCGTGCGCCGTTCGGCCTATGAAATGCTGGCCTATCCCGGCGTCGACGTCGCCTGGCTCTCTCGAATCGAACCCCGGTTCGGTGAGATCGACGCCAAGACGGCCGAGCGTCTTGAAACGGAGGCGAAATATGCGGTCTATCTCGACCGACAGCAAGCGGATGTCGCGCAGATCAGGCATGAGGAGAGCCGGCTGATCCCGTCCTCTGTCGATTTCGCCAATGTGCCTGGGCTCTCCAATGAGCTGAAGCAGAAGATGCTGACACGCCAGCCGCGCTCCATTGCTGACGCCCAGCGGATGGAAGGGATGACGCCAGCGGCGCTGGCGATCATCGTCGCCCATGTCCGCAATGCCGAGGCCGCGGCGCAAAGGGATGTCGCGTGAGCGCTGCCTCATGGACAAGCCTGCAAGAGGCTGCGGGTCCGGTTTCACGTGAAACATTTGAGCGCCTGGTGGCGTTCGAACAGCTCTTCCTGAAATGGAACCGCAGCATCAATCTCGCCGCACCGTCGACGCTGGACGATGTCTGGGGCCGCCACATCCTCGACAGCGCGCAGCTTGGCCGAATCGCACCCCACGCGAAGCGTTGGGTCGATCTCGGTTCGGGCGGCGGTTTTCCCGGCCTGGTGCTGGCGTTTCTGCTTGCTGAACGTGAGGGCGCTTCGATCGACCTGGTCGAAAGCAATCGCAAGAAAGCGTCGTTCCTGCAGGCGGTGATCGGCCAGTTCGGTTTGCCGGCGCGGGTCATCGCGCGGCGCATCGATGACAGCTATCCACTTGTTTCTGCACGTGAAATCGTGACCGCGCGAGCGCTGGCCTCATTGCCGGCCCTGCTCGATCTGGCGGCGCCCTGGCTGACCAACGGGGCTCGCGCGCTGTTCCACAAAGGCCGGGATTACCGGGCCGAAGTGGAAGAAAGCACTCACCGATGGGCGTTCGATCTGGTAGAACATCCGAGCATGACCGACCCGCATGGGGTCGTCCTCGAACTGTCAAATCTGCGCCCGGCGACCCGCAATGAATTACTGGCATAGACCCATGAAAACTGGACCCCGTATCATCACCGTCGCCAACCAGAAGGGCGGTGTCGGCAAGACCACCACCGCCATCAATCTGGCCACGGCGCTGGCGGCAATCGGCGAACAGGTGCTGATCGTCGACCTCGATCCGCAAGGCAATGCCAGCACGGGTCTCGGCATCGACCGCAAGGATCGCACCGTCTCGTCCTACGACGTGCTGACCGGCGAGCTCGACCTGGAAGCGGCGGCGGTGCCGACGGCGGTGCCGGGGCTCTCGATCGTTCCGTCGACGCTCGACCTGCTCGGCATCGAGATGGAGATCGCCTCGGCGCCGGACCGGGTGCTGCGCCTGCGCAATGCGTTGCGCGCCGCGGCCGAGCGCTCGGCGCCTTTCGGCTATGTGCTGATCGACTGCCCGCCGTCGCTCAACCTCTTGACGCTGAACTCGATGGCCGCGGCCAACTCGGTGCTGGTGCCGTTGCAGTGCGAATTCTTCGCCCTCGAAGGCTTGAGCCAACTGCTCGAGACGGTCGAGCAGGTGCGCCGCTCGATCAATCCGGACCTCACCATCCAGGGCATCGTGCTGACCATGTATGACGGCCGCAACAACCTCGCCAACCAGGTGGTGCAGGATGTGCGGCAGCATATGGGCGACAAGGTCTATGAGACCATCATTCCGCGCAACGTCCGCGTTTCCGAGGCGCCGTCCTATGGCAAGCCGGCGATCCTCTACGACCTCAAATGCTCCGGCAGCCAGGCCTATCTGCAGCTTGCCTCCGAAGTGATCCGCCGCGAGCGCAAATTGCGCGCCGCCTGACGCCGATCCATTTTGACGCCGATTCGATACCGTAACGATCTGGACAGATTATGACTGAAGACCTTTCGAGAAAAAGACTGGGCCGTGGACTGGCGGCGCTGATCGGCGAAATCGATCGTCCGGCGATCGCGGAAAAGCAGAGCCCGGCGGCCGACGGCAAGGTGCCGATCGAATTCGTCAGCCCGAACCCGAAGAATCCGCGCCGCCATTTTGGCGAGGCCGAGCTCACCGACCTTGCCCAGTCGATCCGCGAGCACGGCGTGGTGCAGCCGGTGGTGGCGCGACCATCGCCGACTCAAGCCGGCCGTTACGAGATCATCGCCGGCGAGCGGCGCTGGCGGGCGGCGCAGCGCGCCGGCCTGACCGAGATCCCGATCATCGTGCGCGACGTCAACGACCGCATGGCGCTCGAGCTGGCGATCATCGAAAACGTCCAGCGTGCCGACCTCAACCCCGTCGAGGAGGCGCAGGGCTATCAGCAGTTGATCGACGAGCACGGCTACACGCAGGCCGATCTCGGCCAGGTGATCGGCAAGAGCCGCAGCCATGTCGCCAACACGCTGCGCCTGTTGAAGCTGCCCGACGTGATCCGCGACATGCTGGTCGATGGCGCCCTGTCGGCGGGCCATGCCCGCACGCTGGTGACGGCCGAGGATCCGGCGGGGCTCGCCAAGCGCATCGTCGACGAAGGGCTTTCGGTGCGCCAGGCCGAAGCGCTGGCGCAGATGCCGGCCGGGCCCACGCCGGCCAAGACCAAGGCCGCACCGAGCGCGCCTGAGAAGGATCCAGACACGCTGGCGCTGGAAAAGCTGATGACCGACACGATCGGCATGATCGTCTCAATCGAGCACAAGGAGCGCGGCGGCGTGCTCCGGGTGAATTATCGGACACTGGATCAGCTTGATGAATTATGCCGGCGGTTGAAGCAGGAACGGTAGGCACTTAGCCGGCAAAGTGACGGGGAGAGGGACGCTCTCATCCGCGATTTCGCCAATCGCCAGCGTTGCAGGAAAGACACCAGCGTTGCGGTCGGCCTCTTTCTCCCCGTAAACGGGGAGAAATGCCCGGCAGGGCAATGAGGGGCGGCGCTGAAATGGAATAGCTCGCACGGCCATGCCGAAGCCATCCGTTAAGGCACCTACCGCTGCGCCAGCCGATTGCTCTCCACCGCAATGCCAAGCAGCGCCTGCCTTGCCAGCGCCACCGACAGGTCCGGCCGTCTCCGCGTCTGCAGCACGGCCGCCTGCAGTCGGTTCAGAGCACGTCCCAGCGCCTCGACGTTCCAGCGCTCGAGCGCCTTTTCCACCAGCTTGCGCCGCGAGAAAAAAACCGGCGGTCGCGCCGCGGCAACCACTGCGGCGGCGTTGCGGCCGCCGGATTCCATCTGGCCGCGCATGGCTTGGATCGCCTGCAATTGCCGCATCGCCGACGACAGCACCAGAAAGGGCTGGCCGCCGGACTGGCAATGGCGGGTGAAGGCGGTGTCGAAGTCGCCGATCTTGCCCTCAAGCAGAGCATCGACGGCATCGTCGAAGGAGGCGCCGGAGACATCGCCGGATGTCGCCCTGACGTCGTCGAGGCTGATCTCCTTCTGGCCATGGGCATAGAGCACGAGCTTCTCGATCTCGCCGCGCGAGGCAAGCCGGTCGCCGCCGAGATTGCGGCGCAGCGCCTGCCTGGCCTCCATCGCCATCGACATGCCGGCCTTGCGCAATTCGTCGTCGATGACGGTATCGATGTCCCTGGCCTCATCGGCATAGCAGGGCAGGGCCATTGCATTGTCCGCCGCCTCGACGATGGCGCGCAGGCCGACCCCCTTTTTCAGATCGCCGGCTTCGATCAGAATGATGGCGTCGCGCGGCGGCTCATTGGTCAGCGCCTTGACGTCGTCGGCCAGCGCCTTCTGGCCGCTGGCGTTGCGCACCCATAGCAGGCGCCGGTCCGAAAACATCGGCACGGTGCGGGCCTCGTCGAGCAGGCGGCCTTCGTCGCGGTCGACTTCGGAGCCATCCAGCCGGACCACCGAGAACGGATCGTCGAGCGGCAGGCCGGTCTTGACGGCAAAGGCTTTCGCACGCTCGGCGACGAGGCCCCGGTCGGGGCCGTAGAGCAGGACGATCGAGATGCGTTGCTCCGGCTTCGCGAGCCAGGAATCGACCTCGTATGCTTTCTTCTGTGCCATGGTTGCTGGTTAGCATGGCGGCGCGGCGGGGTGAACCATGCAGTGGGCATGCTGCCCTAGGGTTGGATTGCTCCACTTCGGGCGTTGGCGCTGCCCCTCACCTGCCTGCCGGCATCCTCTCCCCGTGAACGGGGCGAGGGACGCTCGCGTCGCCGGTTTCGCCAATCACCAGCGCTGCAGGATAAGCGGCAACGACGCGGCCAACCCCCTTCTCCCCGTCACTGTACGGGGAGAAGGTGCCGGCAGGCGGATGAGGGGCGGCGCCGGCACCGGCAGGAAATACCTCCTCTTGCGCAAGACTGGGCACGGCCATTCGCCAAGTTGCGCGCCGCGGCGTAACATCGACAAGAAATTTCGCCGACATATCTGCATTTTGTCGCTCGCGTGCGGCATCGGCCGCCGTTTGACGACAGCCGAGACCAAGGCCCGACGAATTGGCACTGGTCTGGCGGCGAGGATGTGCAAATATCCTGCCGGCAACATTGGAGGACGAAGGTCATGGCCGATGCTGGAATGTTGCGCTTCCATGTTCCCGAACCGGAGGTGCGGCCGGGCGGGACGCCTGACTTCTCCAACGTGCCTATCCCCAAGGCGGGTTCGGCGCCGCGCCCCGAGATCGATGTCGACCCGCGCACGATCCGCGACATGGCGTTTTCGATCATCCGCGTGCTGAACCGCGACGGCGAAGCGGTCGGACCGTGGGCCGGCCTGCTTTCTGACGAGGAATTGCTGGAGGGCCTGCGCCACATGATGACATTGCGCAGCTTCGACGCGCGCATGCAGATGGCGCAGCGCCAGGGCAAGACCTCGTTCTACATGCAGCATCTGGGTGAAGAGGCGGTGAGCTGCGCCTTCCGCAAGGCGCTCGCCGCCGGCGACATGAATTTCCCGACCTATCGACAGGCAGGCCTGCTCATCGCCGACGGCTACCCGATGGTCACGATGATGAACCAGATCTATTCCAACGAAGCCGATCCGCTGAAGGGAAGGCAGCTGCCGATCATGTATTCGTCGAAGGAGCACGGCTTCTTTTCGATCTCCGGCAATCTGGCCACGCAGTATATCCAGGCGGTCGGCTGGGCGATGGCCTCGGCGATATCGAACGATTCGAAAATCGCCGCCGCCTGGATCGGCGACGGCTCCACGGCCGAGTCCGACTTTCATTCGGCGCTGGTGTTCGCCTCGACCTACAAGGCGCCGGTCATTCTCAACGTCGTCAACAACCAGTGGGCGATCTCGACTTTCCAAGGCATCGCGCGCGGCGGCTCCGGCACTTTCGCCGCCCGCGGCCTCGGCTTCGGCATTCCGGCGCTGCGCGTCGACGGCAACGACTATCTCGCCGTGCATGCCGTGGCCAAATGGGCGGCGGAGCGGGCGCGCGCCAATCTCGGGCCGACGCTCATCGAATATGTCACCTACCGCGCCGGCGCGCATTCGAGCTCGGACGATCCCTCGGCCTACCGGCCGAAGGCCGAATCCGACGCCTGGCCGCTCGGCGACCCGGTCATCCGCCTGAAGAACCATCTGATCCACAAGGGCGTTTGGTCGGACGAGCGCCATGCCCAGGCCGAAGCCGAAATCCTCGAGACGGTGATCGCGGCGCAGAAGGAAGCCGAAAGCCACGGCACGCTGCATGCCGGCGGCAAGCCGTCGACGCGTGACATGTTCGAGGGCCTTTACGCCGAGATGCCGCCGCATCTCAGGCGCCAGCGCCAGCAGGCGGGGGTCTGACCATGCCAAGACGGACGATGATCGAGGCCATTCGTGATGCCATGGACGTATCGATGGCGCGCGACGAACGCGTCATCGTGTTCGGCGAGGATGTCGGCTTCTTTGGCGGCGTCTTCCGCTGCACACAGGGCCTGCAGGCCAAGTATGGCAAAAGCCGCTGTTTCGATGCGCCGATCAACGAGTCCGGCATTGTCGGTTCGGCCATCGGCATGGCGGCCTACGGGCTGAAGCCGTGCGTCGAGATCCAGTTTGCCGACTACATGTATCCGGCCTACGACCAGCTGACGCAGGAAGCGGCGCGGCTGCGCTACCGCTCGAACGGCGACTTCACCTGTCCGATCGTGGTCAGGATGCCGACCGGCGGCGGCATCTTTGGCGGCCAGACCCACAGCCAGAGCCCGGAAGCGCTGTTCACGCATGTGTCCGGGCTGAAGACGGTGGTGCCGTCCAACCCGCATGACGCCAAGGGCCTGTTGATCGCGGCGATCGAGGATCCCGATCCGGTGATCTTCCTCGAGCCGAAGCGGCTCTACAACGGCCCGTTCGACGGCCATCACGACCGTCCGGTGACGCCATGGTCCAAGCATGAACTCGGCGAAGTTGCCGACGGCCACTACACGGTCCCGCTCGGCAAGGCAGTCATCCGCCGGCAAGGTGCCGCGGTCACCGTGCTTGCCTACGGCACCATGGTCTATGTCGCGCAGGCCGCCGCCGAGGAAACCGGCATCGATGCCGAGATCATCGATCTGAGGACGCTGCTGCCGCTCGATCTCGACACAATCGTCGCGTCGGTGAAGAAAACCGGGCGCTGCGTGGTCGTTCACGAAGCGACAATGACCTCCGGTTTCGGCGCCGAGCTCTCGGCGCTGGTGCAGGAGAACTGCTTTTATCACCTCGAAGCGCCGGTCGCGCGAGTCGCCGGCTGGGACACGCCCTATCCGCATGCGCAGGAGTGGGACTATTTCCCCGGCCCTGCCCGGGTCGGCCGCGCCTTGCGCGAAACATTGGAAGCCTAGGGGGAGGCCTGAGATGGGCGAACACATCATCAAGCTGCCCGATGTCGGCGAAGGTGTCGCCGAGGCCGAGCTGGTCGAGTGGCATGTGAAGGTCGGCGACCTCGTGCGCGAGGACACGGTGCTCGCGGCCGTCATGACCGACAAGGCGACGGTCGAGATTCCTTCGCCCGTCGATGGCGAGATCCTGTGGCTCGGCGCCGAGATCGGCGACACTGTGGCGATCGGCTCGCCGATCGTGCGGCTGAAAGTGGCCGGCGAGGGCAATGTGAAGCCGGAGAGTGCCCCGGCAGTCGTCAGTGCCGAACCTCCGGCGAAACTTCCCACGCCGAAGCCCGAGGCTGCACCGCCAGCCCAAAAGGCGTCGTCAAAGACCGATGAAGCAAAGGCGAACCCGGCACCAGCTCCGGCCAGCCCGAAAGCAACGGGACGGCCGTCGGTTTCCGGAGCGCCGCGTGCCGAGGGCGAAAAACCGCTGGCGTCGCCCGCCATTCGGCTCAGGGCAAGAGAGGCAGGCATCGATCTGCGCCAGGTCGCCGGCAGCGGCCCGGCCGGCCGCATCCAGCATGAAGACATCGAGGCCTTCCTGGCGCGCGGGCCGCAAGTCGCGAAGGTATCGGGGCTCGTGCGCAACGACACGATAGAGGACATCAAGGTCATCGGGCTCAGGCGCAAGATCGCCGAGAAGATGACGATCGCCAAATCGCGCATCCCGCATATCACCTATGTCGAGGAGATCGACGTCACCGCGCTGGAAGACCTTCGTGCCGCGCTCAACAAGGAGAAGCGCGCGGCCAAGGGCGTGGAGAGGCCGAAGCTGACGCTGCTGCCGTTCCTGATGCGGGCGATGGTCAGGGCGATCGCCGACCAGCCCAACCTCAACGCGCTGTTCGACGACGAGGCCGGCATCATCCACCAGCATGGCGGCGTCCATATCGGTATTGCCGCGCAGACGCCGTCGGGGTTGGTGGTGCCGGTGGTCAAGCATGCCGAGGCGCGCGACATCTGGGAGTGCGCCGCCGAGCTCAACCGCCTGGCCGAGGCGGCCAAGTCGGGCACGGCAACGCGCGACGAGCTGTCCGGCTCGACCATCACCATCACCTCGCTCGGCGCCATGGGCGGCGTGGCGACGACGCCGGTCATCAATCATCCGGAGGTGGCGATCATCGGCGTCAACAAGATGATGGTGCGACCGGTGTGGGACGGCACGCAGTTCATCCCGCGCAAGATGATGAACTTGTCCTCCAGCTTCGACCACCGCGTCATCGACGGCTGGGACGCCGCCGTGTTCGTCCAGCGCATCAAGACGCTGCTGGAAACGCCAGCGCTGATTTTCGTTGATTAGAGGGGATGTAATGCGTTCTCAGCGTGTCTCCCTGTCCGCTTCATTTGGCCGACCCCTGACGAGCGAGCCACGTGTCTCGCCCATCGGGAGAGAAGGCCTGGAACGCCGCGCCGCCCCTCATTGCCCTGCCGGGCATTTCTCCCCGTATGGTGACGGGGAGAAAGACGCTGCCATCGACGGTTTCGCCAATCGCCAGCGTTACGCGGATGGCGCCGGCATCGCGGTCAGCCTCCTTCTCCCCGTCACTATACGGGGAGAAGGTGCCGGCAGGCGGATGAGGGGCAGCGCGAGGCGGGATGGTAGGGCGTCCCCGGCAGTTCTCACCAGAAGGACGCTGTCGACATGAAAGAAATCTCCTGCAAGCTGCTCGTCATCGGCGCCGGTCCGGGCGGCTATGTCTGCGCCATCCGTGCCGGCCAGCTTGGCGTCGATACGGTGATCGTCGAGGCCGGCAAGCCGGGCGGCACCTGCCTCAATGTCGGCTGCATCCCGTCAAAGGCATTGATCCATGCGGCCGAAGAGTTCGAGAAGGTCGCGCATATGGCTGGCGGCAAGAGCCCGCTCGGCATTTCGGTCGCCGCGCCGACGCTCGATCTGAATAGGACGGTCGCCTGGAAGGACGGTATCGTTAGCCGGCTGAACAGCGGCGTTGCCGGCCTGCTCAAGAAAGCCAAGGTCAAGACCGTGCAGGGTTGGGCGACGTTCCGCGACGGCAAAACCGTCGAGGTCGAGACGGAGACAGGGACGCAGGTTATCCGGGCAGAGGCGGTGGTGATCGCCACCGGCTCGGCGCCGGTCGAGCTGCCGTTCCTGCCGTTCGGCGGGCCGGTGATTTCGTCGACGGAAGCGCTGGCGCTGAGCGAGGTGCCGAAGAGGCTGGCCGTGGTCGGTGGCGGCTATATCGGGCTGGAGCTCGGCATCGCCTTCGCCAAGATGGGCGCCGAGGTCACCGTGGTCGAAGCCTTGCCGCGCGTGCTGGCGCAATATGATACCGAGCTGACGCGGCCGGTGGTGAAGCGGCTGGCCGAACTCGGCATCGAGGTGATGCCAGGCGCCAAGGCCAAGGGGCTGTCGACCAAGGGCGATGCGCTGCTGGTCGAAACGGCGGATGGCAAGAATGCCAAACTTGCCGCCGACAAGATCCTGGTCACGGTCGGCCGCAAGCCGGTGACCGAAGGCTGGGGCCTCGAGCAGATCGACCTCGACATGTCAGGCAAATTCATCCGCATCGACGACCAGTGCCGCAGCTCGATGCGCGGCATCTTCGCCATCGGCGACGTCACCGGCGAGCCGATGCTGGCGCACCGGGCGATGGCGCAGGGCGAAATGGTCGCCGAGATCGTCGCCGGCCACAAGCGCAGCTGGGACAAGCGGGCGATCCCGGCGGTCTGCTTCACCGATCCGGAGTTGCTGACAGCCGGCCTGTCGCCGGAAGAGGCCAAGGCGCTTGGCGGCGAAATCAAGATCGGGCTGTTTCCCTTCGCCGCCAACGGCCGCGCCATGACGAAGCTCGGCGAAGATGGATTCGTTCGTGTCGTCGCCCGCGCGGACAATCATCTGGTGCTCGGCATCCAGGCGGTCGGGCAGGGCGTGTCGGAGCTGTCGGCGGCCTTCGGCCTGGCGCTCGAAATGGGCGCGCGGCTGGAGGACATTGCCGGCACCATCCACGCGCATCCGACACAGGGCGAAGGGTTCCAGGAGGCGGCGCTGAAAGCGCTGGGGCACGCGCTGCATATCTAGGCCGCGGAGCGTCGGGGCGACGCCGCGGCTGGCGGTGTTGCCGCGGTTGCCGGGCAAAACCTCACAGCCTAGAGCGGTTCAGCTTTTGATAGAATCGCAGACCCGCTCTAACTCTTTGTTTTTACGCAATTCCGGACGGAAAACCGCTACGCACTTTTCCTGGAATTGCTCTAGTGTCCCGCCATGAGCAGTGCACTGAAGAAGTATGTGGCGATTCGCTACAACACCGCCACGGGTTTCAAGCCGAGCCAATGGGATGGAAAAGGCCGCGCCAATCTCGATCCCGTATGGCTGGTCGAGCGGCTGGCGTTGTTTGACGGATATTGCGCGCCTTCTCTCGAGGCCCAGTCGCTCAAGGACTTTACCGTCCTGATCGCCTTCGATGCCGAAACGCACGAAAACTATGTCAGGACTGTCTGCAATTGCGTGGCCGGTATCGACGTCAGGCCGGTCCTCGTCGAAGCGCATGAGACCTACAATCTTCGCTTCAATGCGTTCGTCCAAGGTGACACGGATGCCGAGTTCGTTTCACTGACGCGGCTCGACAGCGATGATGCGCTGGCGCCGAGCTTCATGGAACGGATCGACTATTATGCGCGCCGGGAGATCGAAAAAGGCGCGGTCAGAGAACAGCCGCTGTATATCGCCTTTCCGGACGGCCAGAATTTCGACACGGTAACCGGCCGCTATACGCACCACGAATATGTCACGTCGGCGTTCGGCACCTTGGTCGAGAAGCGATCAGCCGAAATGAAAGGCGTCTATAGCGACCACCACGCGAAGATGGCGACGCGCTTCAACACCGTCGTGGCGGCATCGAAGGGCGCGCAATGGTGCATCGTCATTCATGAAAACAATGCCGCCAATGTGCTCAGGGGCAAGCCGGTCGCGGAACCGTCCTTCACCGTCGGTCGACCTGGGGTCGAGATCGAAAGGCGGGAGCCCGTGCGAAAGGAGAGGCCGCCGCAGCTGTCTCACACCTCAGCCAAGGCCTCGCGAACCGCGGGAAACTTTATCCGGTTTCTCTTGGGTCGCCCCATGATCCTGCGCAAATAGGAGGTCGCCCGCCCCCCATTCTTTCGCGGGGCTTCAGGAGCGAGAAATACCTCAGCTCGCCAGCCGGCTAACCATTTCGTGCTGCGCATAGGCGCGGCCGAAGCGGTTGGCGAGGAAGGCGTCGAGCGCGATGTCCTCCTGCTTGACGAAGCCTGTCGCCGGCAGGCTGCCGTCGGCCAGCATGTCGAGCACGGCGCAGATGCCGGAGGCCGTGGTGATCTGGATGGCGCTGCGCACCACCTGGCCGACGCGCTGGCTGTAGATCTTGTTGGCATAGGTCTCCTGCAGCAGGCGGCCGTTCTTGAGCCCGCTGACAGTGACGAAGACGATGACCACGTCCTGCAACGTTGCCGGCAGGGCGCTCTCAAAAATGTCCTTCAGCACGTCGCGGCGGTGGCGCAGGCCAAGGTCGTTGAGCAGCGCCTTCATGATCGCGGCGTGGCCGGGATAGCGGATGGTGCGGTAGTTCAGCGTGCGCACCTTGCCCTTCAGCGTCTCGGCCAAAGTGCCCAGCCCGCCCGATGTGTTGAACGCCTCATAGGTGACGCCGTCGAGCGAGAACTCCTCGCGCTCCTCCAGCGGCGGCACCTCGATCAGTTCGCCCTCGACGATGGCCTCGCAAGGCTCGCAATATTCGTTGATGACGCCGTCGGTGCTCCAGGTCAAATTGTAGTTCAGCGCGTTCGACGGATATTGCGGCAGGGCGCCGACGCGCATGCGCACGCTTTCCAGCGTGTCGAAGCGGCTGGCGAGATCGTTGGCGACGATCGAGATGAAGCCCGGCGCCAGGCCGCATTGCGGGATGAAGGCGCTCTTGCCCGAACGCCCCAGTTCCTTGACCCGCCTGGTGCTGACGACATCCTCGGTCAGGTCGAGATAGTGCACGCCGGCGCTGGCCGCCGCCTCGGCGATTCGCGTCGTCAGGTGGAAGGGAGCAGCACTCAGCACCGCGAACGTGCCGGCCAGGGCCGCTTCGAGCGCGCCGGGCGCGGCGATGTCGAGTTCCAGCGTCGCAACCGTGGCCGGCAGTTCGGCCGTAGCAAACTGCGCCGCCGCGCGGTCGACGAGAGTGACGTGATAGTCGCCGGTCGAAGCGAGCATTTCGGCAATGGTTGAGCCGATTTTTCCGGCGCCAACGACAACAATTTTCTTCATGACCGAATTCCCCTCGCGCAAAAGCTCAATGTGCAGACAGGATCGCAGCTTGCCTGTCGAAAGGAAGCGTGGAATTGTTCAGAACGAAACCACTTTTTGGACGATATGCCGAAGGAGATCGTCGAAATGATCAGTGATGCCGAACAGGCCCTGCTTTCCCTGCTGCGTGCCAACGCACGCGCCTCGACCACCGAGCTGGCGCGCCAGCTCGGTGTGTCGCGCACCACCGTGCAGAGCCGGATCGAGCGGCTGGAGCAGCGCGGCATCATCGCCGGCTATGGCGTCAGGCTGTCACCGGACTATGAGCAGGGACTGGTGCGGGCGCATGTGCTGCTCACCGTGACGCCCAAGCTCGCCGACAAGGTGGTGCGCAGCCTGCAGGCTTTGCCGCCGGTCAGGACGCTGCATTCGGTGAGCGGCAATTTCGACATGATCGTCATCGTCGACGCGCCGTCGATCAGGGACCTGGATTCCCTGCTCGACCAGATCGGCGCCATGGACGGGGTGGAGCGGACGTCGTCATCGATTATCTTGTCGACGCGGATCGATCGGTGAGGCTGCCGATCTCCCCCGTAACGGGGGAGATCGGATGTCGCTTCGGCCAACCTCCAAAGTCAAATTCCGGGCGGAAAGGCTCGCGTCAACCCGCGCCGCGTACCCGGCGTTGCTCCACCCCGCTGTCCAGCCACTCCAAATCGCCTGGCGAAAGCGCAATGTCGAGCGCCTGCAAACTGTCTTCCAGTTCGTCGAGCGTGCGTGGGCCGATCAGCGGAACCGAAGGAAAGGGCTGCGCCAGGACATAGGCGAGCGCGACATGGATCGGGCTCTTGCCCAATCGGTTCGCCAGTTCGATCGCCCGGTCGCGGCGGCCGAAATTCCGGTCCGAATACCAGACCCGCACCAGTTCCTCATTGTCGCGCTTGTCGCGGCCGGCGCGGTCGGTGAAGAAGCCGCGCCCCTGGCTCGACCAGGCGAAGTTCGGCATCTGCCGGGCGGTCAGCCAGGCCTTCCACTGGTCTGTCGAGGAGGTGACGCAACCGGCCCAGATCGGCTCCAGCATCTCGGCCAGCGAGAAATTGTTAGAAAGCGCGCCGGGCTCCTGCTTGCCGGTCCGTTCGGCATAGGCGATCGCCTCGTCCATGCGCGCCATCGTCCAGTTCGAGCCGCCGAACGGGCCGCGAATGCGGCCGGCCTTGGCCTCCGCGTCCATGGCGTCGACGAACTCGCCGACCGGCACGTCCGGATTGTCGCGGTGCATGAAATAGATGTCGACATGATCGGTCTGCAGCCGGTCGAGCGTCTGGGCGAGTTGCTTGCCGATGACATCGGGATAGCAGAGCGGGGAATGCGCGCCCTTGCCGATGACCACCGACTGCTCGCGCACGCCGCGGTTCCTCAGCCACTGGCCAAGCAGCGCCTCGGTGTAGCCGCCGCCGTAGACATAGCCAGTATCGAACAGGTTACCGCCGGCCTCGAAGAAGGCATCGAGCAGGATCGAGCCCGAGGAAAACGACCGGAAATCCTCGAAGCCGAGCGCCAGGCACGACGCCGGCCGCGGCAGACCGGGGATCTGGCGCTTCGGGATGCTGGTGCCATCGGTGCGCAGTGGCTGGCCCGAAATCGTGTTGATGCGTCTAGCCGGCTTCTCGATGTCGTATTCGAGACCCGCTGCCGCCCGCCATTTGTCGAGCACGCGCAGCGTGCCGAGGCTGTCGGCCCAGCCCATGCCCGGCCAGGCGAATTCCTGGTTCCCGGCAAGGATAGCGTCGCCGGCGCCATCGACCTCGAAGGAGTAGACATGGCGGGTTTCGTTGACGCTGATGGTTTCGCGGGTCCCGTCGGGCCGGATCAGGTCGATCCTGCCCGGCCCGACGTCCCGGTTGCCACCGGCGAACCAGAAATCCGGCACCTCGATATGGCCTTTGGTGCCGAAGATGCGCAGCACATTGTCCTGCGTCAGCGAGATGCTGCAGGAGATCTCGGCGACGATGCCGCCGGGGAAATGCAGCAGCGCCGAGGCCCATTCGTCGACACCGGACAGGCCGAGATGGGCGGCGCCCGTCACCTTGTCGGGCTCGGCGAAGGGTTTTCCGGATGCCGCGCCGGCGATCAGCCGTGCCATGGAGGCCGGATAGCCGCCGACATCCAGTATGCCGCCGCCGGCGAGGTCGTTGGCATAAAGCCGATGCTCCGGCATGAAGCCCGGCATGGCGAAGCCGAAGCTCGACTTGATCATCCTGACGTCGCCGATGGCACCGGACTTGATCAACTCGACCAGCTGCAGTGTCTGCGGGTGCAGCCGGTACATGAAGGCTTCGCCGAGGAACGTGCCGGCCTTGCGCGCCGCATGGATCATCGCGTCGGCCTCGAAGGCGGTCAGCGCAAGCGGCTTTTCGCAAAGCACATGTTTGCCGGCTTCGGCTGCCTTGATCGCCCATTCGGCATGCCCGGGGTGCGGTATCGAAATGTAGACGGCGTCGACCTCCGCGTCGTTGAGCAACGCGTCGTAGCCGTCGAGGATGCGGGCGCCGGGGAAGGTCTCGGCAAGGCCTGCTTTGCCGGGGTTACGGGCGCCGAGCGCAACAACCGTACCGGTGCGCGACTGGGCCACGCCGCCGGCAAAGGATTTTGCGATGCTGCCGGGCCCAAGAATGCCCCAACGAATTTTTCTAGCTTCGAAACTCATTTCAAATCTCCTTGGGACCGCCTCGACGCGTCGGGTCAGGCAAAGAAAGGTTCTGGCGCTTAGCGAATGCGTGCGCCCTTGGTGTCGAAGAGCAGCGTCCGCTCGGCCTTGATCGACACCACCAAATGGTCGCCGCTCGCCCGCTGCCGTGAGGCCTCGCGCTCGATGATCAGTTCCTGGTCGCCGCCGGCATCGGCGTAGACGTAGCTCACCGATCCCAGATGCTCGGCGACATCGGCCTTGACCGATATGTCGCAGTCGCCTTGCCCGGCATCGAAGAAATGCTCGGGCCGGACGCCGAGCACGACATCGGCGCCGACGACGGGCGGCGTGGTCTGGAGCGGTTTTTTGAGCCGCGCGCCGGCATGGTTCACGAGCTCGACGGTCGCGGAACCATTGTCCGCCTCGACCACCTTCGCGGCCAGGAAATTCATCTTCGGCGAGCCGATGAAGCCGGCAACAAAGCGGTTGGCCGGATCGTCATAGAGGTCGAGCGGCGCGCCGATCTGCTCGACATTGCCGGCCTTGAGCACGACGATCCGGTCGGCCAGCGTCATCGCTTCGGTCTGGTCGTGCGTCACATAGATCATGGTGACGCCGAGCTCCTTGTGCAGGCGCGAGATCTCGACCCGCATCTGCACGCGCAGCTCGGCATCGAGATTGCTCAGCGGTTCGTCGAACAGGAACACCTGCGGCTCGCGCACGATGGCGCGGCCAATGGCGACGCGCTGGCGCTGGCCGCCAGACAATTGTTTCGGCCGCCGCTGCATCAGTTCGTCGATGCAGAGGATCTCGGCGGCCCGCTTCACCCGCCGCTCGGTGTCGGCCTTCGGATTGCCGTTCATCCTGAGGCCGAAGCTCAGATTCTGCTCGACCGTCATGTGCGGATAGAGCGCGTAGGACTGGAACACCATGGCGATGCCGCGCTCGGCCGCCTCGACGTCGTTCATCACCTTGCCGCCGATGGCGATTTCGCCGCCGCTGATGTCCTCCAGCCCGGCGACCATCCGAAGCAGCGTGGACTTGCCGCAGCCGGAAGGGCCGACGAAGACGACGAACTCGCCGTCGGCGATGTCGATGTTGGCGCCATGAATGATCTCATAGACGCCGAAGCGCTTGACGACATTGCTGAGCGTGACGGCGGCCATCTCGTCCTATCCTATTTGATGGCGCCGGCGGCGATGCCGGCGATGAAATGACGCTGCAGCAGCACGAAGACGACGAGCATCGGCACGGTCAGCATGACGGCGCCCGCCATGATGCCGCCCCATGACACTTTGGTGAGACCGATCAGCGTGCCGAGCGCGACCGGTGCCGTCATCGCGCCGGGCTGGCTGTTGATCAAAAGCGGCCAGAGATAGTTGTTCCAGGAGGCAAGGAAGAGGATGATGGCGAGCGCCGCCAGCATCGGCCGCGCCAGCGGCAAGGCGACGAACAGGAAGATGCGCCATTCCTTGACGCCCTCGACGCGGGCGGCGTCGAACAAATCGCCCGGCATCATCGAAAAACTCTGTCGCATGAACAGCACGCCGAGCGAATTGAACAGCGGCGGCACGATCAGCGCCACCCAGGTGTTGGCGAGCTGGAAATCGCGCGCCACCATGATGAACTGCGGGATCAGCACCACTGCATAGGGCAGCGTGATGGTGCCGAGGATGATGGCGACGACCACGCCCTTGCCGACGAAATTGTAGCGGGCGAGTGCCCAGCCGGCCATCGAGGTGAGCAGCACCGAGAGGAAGGTATAGGTCACCGCCACCGAGACTGAGATGCCGATGGCGCCGACGAAATTGGTGTCGCGCTGCAGGTTGTTGAAATTGTCGACGAAATTGTCATGCGGCAGAAGCTCGATGCCGGGGCTGAAGATGCCGTTGTCGGGCATGGTCGAAAACACCACCATCATCCACAGCGGAAACAGCCAGATCAGCGCCAGCGGCGTCAGGAACAGATGCAGCGCGATGCTGCGGCCGAGCCTTGCTTGCGAACGCGAGCTCATTTCGGCTCCTTCGTCAGCCAGAGCTGCACCAGCGTGATGGCGATCGCCAGCCCCGCCATGGTGTAGGCGACGGCCGACGCATAGCCGAAATTGAGCGAGCGAAAACCCTGGCGGTAGAGCAACAGGCCGAGCGTCTCGGTGCCGCCGCCCGGGCCGCCGCGCTCGGTGATCAGGAAGGGCTCGGTGAACAGCTGCATCGTGCCGATGATCGACAGCACGGCGCAGAAGACGATGATCGGCTTCAACAGCGGCAGGGTGATGTAGAAGAACTGCTTGACCTTGCTGACGCGATCGAGCGTCGCCGCCTCATAGACGTCATCCGGGATCGATTGCAGGCCAGCCAGCAGGATGATGGCGTTGTAGCCGGCCCAGCGCCAGGTCACCGCGATCATGATCAGCGCCATCGCCGGCGTGACGTTGGAGAACCAGTCGATGCTGGGCAGGCCGACGCTGTTCAGCAGCTTGTTGATGATGCCGAAATTGAGGTTGAACATCAGCCGGAACACCGCCGAATACGCGACCTCGCCGACCACGACCGGGGCGAAGAAGGCAAAGCGGTAAAGGCCGCGCGCCTTGAGCAGCGGCGAATTCAGGAGCACCGCCATCACGATCGCCAGCGAGATCATCACCGGCACCTGGATGACGAGAATCAGCAGCGTGTTCTTCAGCGCGTTGAAAAAGGCCGGGTCGCCGATCAGCCGGCCCCAGTTGAAGGTCGGGGCCCAGCGCCATGGCACGGTGCGCGTCGCCTGGAAGGAAATCAGGAACGAGCTGATGATCGGCCACACCCAGAACACCGAGAAGATCAGCAGATAGGGCGCCAGGAAACGATAGGCGGTGGCGTTCTGATGGCGCATCGTTTCCTCCCTTTCTTTCGCCTTGCACCCGCTGGGTGGCGTGTTGCTACTCAACCGGTGCGGTCCGGACGTCTAGGGCAGCGTCAATTGTCGGCGTTTGCGCCGCCCCTTATCCGCCTGCCGGCACCTTCTCCCCGTAAACGGGGAGAAGGGGAAGCTGATCGCTCACTTGATCGGCAGGCCGGTCGCCGAGGCGATCTGGTTCGCGGCATCGTCGAGCGCCGCCTTGGCGTCCGGATAGCCGCCGGCCAGATATTTGGTCTGCACGGCGCGCATGATGATCTCGGCGTCGCTCTGGAACGGCGTGCCGCGGCTCGGCACGACCTTGGGCAGAGTGGCGAGGATGTCCTTCCACACCGCCTGGTCGCCCCAGTAGGGCAAGCCCTGCGAAACATAGGGGTCGTCGAGCGCCGAGATCAGCGACGGCACCAGGCCGAAATCCTTCAGCATGGTGATCTGGCCTTCATTGGTGGCCAGTGTGTACTTCAGGTAGGCGTAGGCGGCTTCCTTGTTCTTGCTGGCCGAGGTGATGGCCAGCGAGGATCCGCCGAGATTGGCGGCGCGCGGGCCGTCGGCGGTCAGGCTCGGCATCAGATAGACGCCCCATTTGCCGTTTTCGCCGGCCGATTCGGTGCGGATGGTGCCTTCATACCAGCCGCCATAGACCTGGGTGGCGACGGTGCCGGCGGTGTTGTTGGTGATCTTGGTGCCCCAGTCGGCCGACGCCATGATGCCGGCGTCCTTCATTTCCTTGATCTTGGTCAGCGTATCGACGCATTTGGGCTGGTTGACGGTGATCGACTGCCCGTCGGCGGCGAAATAGGCGCAGCCCTGTTCGTTGGCGATCATGCGGAAGAATTCGGTGTCGCCGTTGAAATCGGCGTTGGTCATGGTCACGCCCGGATTGGCGGCCTGGATCTTCTTGCCGGCGGCGATGAAATCGTCCCAGGTCTTGATCGAGGCGGGATCGACACCGGCCTTCTCATAGAAGTCGCGGCGGTAGAAGGCGGCGACCGGGCCGGAATCCCACGGCATCGCATAGGCCTTGTCGCCGACTTCGAGCTCGGTGCGCTTGAAGTCGGGGAATTTCTTCTGGTCCTCGGCGGTGTAGCCCAGCGTATGCAGGTCGACGAAGCAGTCGGGGAACTGGCTCCAGTAGTTCTCGGCCTCGCCATTCTCGATCGAGATGATATCCGGCAGGCCGACGCCGCCGGCGGCGCAGCCGGCGATCGACTTGTCGTAGGTCGGCTGGTTGCCGAGGTCCTCGACGGTCACCTTGATATCGGGGAATTGCTTGTTGAAGCCGGCGACGGTGGCCTTCAGCGACGAAGCCGCGATGTTCCAGCTCCAGATCGTGATTTCGCCGGACTGCGCCATGGCCGGGCCGGAGCCCAGGGCAAGCGCGAGCGCGGCGCAGGTCAGTGTGGTGCGCATAGAAATCCTCCCATTTCATTTGCTCTCTCTTGGCGAGCGTGGCTAAGATTATGCAGCGCGGAAGGCTTGTCCCCGACAAAGGGAATAAGAAATTGGCGGAAAGTAAGATGCCGGAAAGGCCGTTTTATCAGCCTGGCGCCAGCAGCGTGGAGGGCCTGCCGCTGCTGCTGCAGATGTTCCACACGCGGCCCCTGGTGATGCTCAAGCCGCATTGGCATGCCCAGGTCGAGGTCAATTTCATCGTCCGCGGCAGCGTGCACTACCGCATGAACGATCATGAGATTTCGCTGTCGGCCGGCGAGATGTGCCTGTTCTGGGGCGGCCTGCCGCACCAGATGGACGATCTGTCGGACGATGCCGTCTATGCCGGCGCGCATCTGCCGCTGGTGCATTTCTTCCGGCTGCATCTGCCCACCGATGTCCGGCACCGGCTGATGACCGGCGCGACACTGGTGAGCAATGCCACCGACCGGTCGGACGACGACAATTTCGAGCGCTGGAACCGCTATGTCCGCTCGGGGGATCCGGCAAAGGCCGAGCATGCGGTGAACGAGCTGCTGCTGCGGCTGGAGCGGATGCGGTTCGAGCCTTACCAGTTGGTGCCGGAAAATCCGATCGGACAGGCAGCCGGCAGCCCCTTCGACCAGCAATCCTCGCGCAATGTCGGGCGCATGTGCGACTTCATCGCCGAAAACTTCCTCTACGAGATCGATTGCGTGAACATCGCCGGGGCAGCCGACATCCATCCGAAATACGCCATGAGCATCTTCAAGAAATCGACCGGCATGACGCTCAACGAATATGTCAACCTGCTGCGGCTGAGCTACGCCCAGGCGCTGCTGATGCATGAAGATGCCAATGTGCTGCGCGTGGCCATGGACTCGGGCTTCGGTTCGCTGAGCGCCTTCAACAAATCGTTCCGCAAGCTCGCCGGCATGTCGCCATCGGATTTTCGGCGTGAGCGTGCGAGCGCCGGCTATTCCGTCCTCTAGATGTTCGGATATCGAGCCGTCGCGCCGGCCAATCTCGTCGCCAACGGCAAGACGCTGTCGAGCGCGCCCGAGCGGCTCGGCCATCTCGTACCGACCGATCCGGGAGTCGGCGTCGCGGCAATCCGAGCGCTTTACCAGGCAAACGGCTATGTCTGGCTGAAGGGTCTCCTGCGCCGCTCCGACATCATCGATTTTCGCGGCTGGGTGTTTTCCCACCTCGGCGATACCGGGCTGATCGAGCCCGGCTCGGATCCTGCCTTGGGCATCGCGGCCGACGGCATGTTCGACAAGGGCCTCGCCGATCGTCGGCTGATGTCGCTGGTGCGTTCGGCCACCTATGAGGGTTTTTGCGCGCAGCCGCGCCTTTCCGGCTTCATGGACCAGTTCCTCGGCGGCCTATCCTACCTGCACAAGCGCAAGCTGATGCGGTTCACGCAGCCCGGAACGCCGACCGCGACCCCGGCGCATTACGATCTGGTCTATCTGCGCGGCGGCACGAGCCGCGTGGTGACCGCCTGGATACCCATCGGCGATACGCCGGTCGAGATGGCGGCCTCGCCTATCTGGAAGGCTCTCATGCGATCGGGACGGCGATGGAGGCCCGGTTCGAAAAGGACAACGCCGCTCTGGCGCCGCAGGAGCGGATCAGCGCCTTCAATCGCAACATGACCGAGGGCGGCTGGGTGTCCAAGGACCTGCCCGACATGGCGGAGCGCTTCAACACAAGATGGCTGGTCGCCGACTACGAGGCCGGCGACGTGGTGCTGCACTCGCCCTTCATGATCCACGCTTCCACGACCAATCAAAGCGCCGACAGGCGCATCCGGCTTTCGACCGACATCCGCTACCAGAATGTCGATGACGAGATCGACGCCCGCTGGAGCAATCACTGGAGTCTCGACGAC
The DNA here is from genome assembly GCF_056781675.1 of Mesorhizobium monacense. Classification (NCBI taxonomy): domain Bacteria; kingdom Pseudomonadati; phylum Pseudomonadota; class Alphaproteobacteria; order Hyphomicrobiales; family Phyllobacteriaceae; genus Mesorhizobium; species Mesorhizobium monacense. Next base: position 5,925,519 of record NZ_CM165567.1, read on the forward strand.
ATGCTTTGAGTGACTGGTCCGCGGCACCGGCATCTGTCCCGCCGCCGCTTACAAATTGGTAAGAATGGCCAAAATCCCGCGCAGGCACCTCGCCATGAGCTTACGGAACGGCTAATGGATGGCGTCGGTCTATCTCAACCGACCCCCGGAGCTGCGGACTTACGATGAGCTACGCGTCCCTCAAGCCGGCGGTGAAGGTGTTCGATCAGCACAGGCGCCTGATCGTCGTCCAGGTCGCGGCAGTCGTTGCCTTTGTCGTGCTGCTGTTTGCGAAGCCATTCCTCGGCGAGGGCTCGGACGGGCACGAATTCGTCGAAGCGCTCGGTGTCGGATTTGTTCTTGTCTGCTTCATCGGGCGTCTGTGGAGCATCCTCTATGTCGGCGGCAAGAAGAACGCCGAACTGATTTCCTCGGGACCATTTTCGGTCACCCAGAACCCGCTCTACTTTTTCTCCACCGTCGGAGCGACAGGTGTTGGATTGATGTACGGGTCCGTGCTGGCCGCCGCGGCCTTGGGTCTGGCCAGCTTCGTCGTCTTCAGAGTCACGGCGCGCAAAGAAGCCGAGTTCCTGCTGGGAAAATTCGGCCCGGCCTACACCGCCTATACGGAGCGGACGCCGCGGTTCTGGCCGAACCCGTTGCTCTACAACGACCAGGCCGAGCGCCAGTTTTCGACGCGCACCTTGAAGCGGACGTTCCGGGACGGGCTTTATTTCCTTGCCATGTTCCCGATCATCGAACTGGCCGAGCATTTGAGGAACAGCGGCGTGCTGCCGGTGTTTTTCACCCTCTATTGATCATTGGCCGGTTCGGCGCGCTGCGCGGCGAACGCTGTGCAGCAGGATGGCGAGACAGCCGACCAGCAGCAGGAGGCCGCCGATCAGCGGCGGCAGAGCCAGCAGCTTGACCGCCACTGTGATCGCGGCGATCAGGACCAGCGCCAGCAGCGCCAGACTGCCGTCGTCGACGAACATGCCGACGAGTTCCTTCAGCACAAGACGGATGAGTTTCATCGAGCGACCCCTTCGGCGGGCTGCGGATAGCTGCTGCGCAGCCAGCGCACGATGGCAAAGGACGCCAGCGCGACGATGGCGAAGATGAGGAGCAGGGCCAGGTCCTCGCCCGGCCACTCGGCGCCGATGCCTTCGCCGGTCCAGAAAATGCCGAAGCTGGTCAGCATCAGCCCGACAACGAATTTTAGTGCGTTCTCCGGCACCCGAGCCAGCGGCCGGTGCAAGGCGAGCCCGGCCAGCATCACCAGCACGAAGGCCGCCAGCGCACCGAGGCTGGCGTAGAGCGTCTGGCCATGTGCCGCGCCGACGGCAATGACGATGAACACCACTTCGACCCCCTCGAGCAGCACGGCCTTGAACGACGCCAGTCCCGCCAGGTAGTCGGCACGGCGGTCGTTGGCCTGTTGCTGCAGAAGAGCGGTTTCCTTTGAGAAGGCCAGCTCCTCGTCACGCAAGGCGATGACGCCGGCGCTGCGCAGGATGGCCTTTCGCAGCCAGCGCATGCCGAACAGGATCAGCAGGACGCCGACCACGAACTGCATGACTGTGATCGGAACCAGCGCCAGCAGCGGCCCGAAAGCCAGGACGAGCGCCGCCAGCACGGCCAGCGCCAGTGCGGCCCCGATCAGCGCCGGGCGCCAGCTGCGGGTGACGCCGACGGCAAGCACGATGGTGAAGGCTTCGACGACCTCGACGAAAGAGGCGAGAAAGGCGGCCGTGATCGTCGAAAGGATGGGTGTCAGTGTTTGCATGAAGCGTCCTGTCTTGTCTCGTCTGACCATGATCCTTTGATCGTGGTCTGGAATCACTATGCCGCCAGCACCACAAAGCGCCCCGATGGCAGCGAAAAAGCAAGCGAAGCGCCAACCGATGGATATGGGGGCCAATCGAGCCGCACGCGCCGCGCTCCGCGATCGACCGCCAGCCGCCAACCTCTGGTGACCGCGAGCGGACTTTGATAGGGATCGTGGCAATCGAGTGGTCGGGATTTCGGGTCCGGGATTTCGGCCGAAAAACCGTTCGAAATTGCGGGGGCATCTTGCATTCAGTATCCGAGCGGCGTGGCTTTCGGCCGGAAATACAGGGGCTGCGCGGCCTGGCGGTGGCGCTGGTCGTCGTCTACCATTTGTGGCCAGGCATCCTTCCGGGCGGCTATGTCGGCGTCGACGTCTTTTTCGTCATTTCAGGCTATCTGATCACCGGCATGCTGGCTGAGATGGCCGCGCGGGATGGCCGGGTGTCGCTGGTCGGGTTCTATTCCCGACGGGTGCGGCGGCTTCTGCCGGCGGCAACGCTGGTGCTGCTTGCGACGCTGTGCGGAACGCAGCTGTTCCTCTCGAAGGCGCGCTGGGAGGAAACGGCGAACCAGATCCTGGCCAGTGCGCTCTATGTCGAGAACTGGCGGCTGGCGGCGATCGCGGTCAGCTATCTCGATGCCGAAAGCCTGCCGAGCCCGGTGCAGCACTATTGGTCGCTGTCGATCGAGGAACAGTTCTACATCGTCTGGCCGATCCTCATGATTGGCGTGATCTGGTTGGCGAAGCGTCGCGGATTTCGCCTGGGACGTGCATTGGTTGGTGCGTTGTCGGCCGTTTGCGTTGCGTCGCTGGCCGCCTCGATCGTGTTGACGGCAAAAGCCCCCGCCCAGGCCTATTTCGTGTCGCAGACGCGCATCTGGGAGCTTGCGCTTGGCGGCCTGCTGGTGCTCAGCGAGCACCGGCTTGCGCTTGATATCTTCGCAAGACGATTGCTGGGGGTCGCCGGTGTGGCCGGCATCCTCGCAGCCGCGACGTTGTTTTCCGCGGCAACGCCATTCCCGGGCGTAAGTGCCTTGCTGCCAACAGTGGCCACCGTCCTTGTCGTCCTGGCGGGCGACGTCAATTTCGGGCGATTTCGCGGGCTCGATTCAGGGATCCTTCGCTTCATCGGCGACCGGTCGTATTCGATCTATCTCTGGCATTGGCCGCTGCTGACCTTCTTTCTGGCGCAAGGCTATTCGCCGACGCTCTTTGGCGGCGTGGCCCTGATCGGGCTGACCCTGACGCTGTCGGAGCTCTCCTACCGGTATGTCGAACAACGATACAGGCAGGCAGCAGGCGGCGCATGGTGGAAACCGCTGGGCTACGGCACGCTGGCGATCCTTGCTTGCGCGGCGGCTTCCGGCGGTCTGCTCTATATGCTGAAGACCGAGACCATCGACCGGGCTTTGGTTGGAACGCCGTCCTATCCCGGGCCTGCCGCTCTTGTCGCGAGCGCAGCGGTGCCGGACAACGTCGACCTGCTGCCGCCGCTGGCGCGGCTGAACCGGGACATTCCGGTTGTCTATGTAACGAAATGTCATCAGATGGAGGGCTCGGATCCGACGCGATGTCTTCTCGGCGATCCCGCGGGTGCAAAGACCATGGTCCTGGTCGGCGATTCGCACGCCGCCCAATGGGCTCCGGCGCTCGACAAGATCGCCAGGGACCACGGGCTGAGGCTGGTCAGCTTTACAAAATCCGCCTGCCCGTTCACCCGCGCATCGATTGGAAATGCCAACTCCGCTTTGTCCTGCGCAGAATGGCGGGAAAGGGTGCTCGCCGAGATCATCAAGCTCAGGCCGGAACTGGTGTTCACCAGCCAGTCCAACTACGGCTCCGTTCCGCAGGAAAAGATGATCGAGGGCCTGCGCAGCCTGTGGAGCAGGCTGACGGAGGCCGGCTCGCAAATCATCGCCATCCGCAACACGCCTTATGTCAAGTTCGACCCCGGCGACTGCCTGAGCGTCACGCCGCAAAAATGTTTCACCCCGCGAAGCGAGGGTGAGCCGAGCAATGTGTTGGCGGAGGCTGCGCAAGGCCAGAAGAATGCGCGCTTCGTCGATATGATCGACGCCATATGCGGCCCGCAGCTTTGCCCGGCCGTTGTCGGCAACATCATCGTCTGGCGGGATCATCACCATTTGACCGCGAGCTATTCGCTGGCCCTGGCTTCTTACCTGGCCCTGAAAGCGGGGTTTTAGCGGTGCCGCCCGGCACGAAGCCGCCGATTTGCAATCCGGGGGCGCCTCCCGACGACAAATCAACCGCAAGCGTTCTGTCTCAACCGGATTTGACTCGGGTTCATCCGATTTATCGCCTCGGACCATGGCCATTTTGGCAAATTAGCAAAGGTGCGCGAAAGGCCTATAGATATGCCAGCCGGCGAAACTATCCCCTCTATTGCCGGTTAGGCCCGGCGGCCGACCCCACACCCAGCCACGACCGCTGGGCCGCTCCGGTGCTAAGCGAGATGTTCGACTCCGCGATGCCAGGACCATTGCCCCGAGGCGGCACAGGTATTTCAGTTGTCTTCTTCAATGCGTGGAAGGAGGCGACCATTCTCTATGGCAGCAATCCTGAAGCACCTCCTGGCCTCCTGCGGTGTCGCTTTGCCAGCCAGGGCGGCAGTGCAAACGCGTGCCGCTCGGTTCCAGTGCGGGCCACGCTCGGTCCATGTCAGGAGTTCCTTGGACGCAGCTTGGACGTTGCTGATCAGAAGTCGGTGACCGGCACTGGTCTTCACGGGGACCTCAGGGCTGAACGAGAGGACGGACATTAGAGGAAGCTAATGGAAGTCGTGAATGTTGGGTAGAGCGGAGATGGCGTAGGCTGTAGGCTGCTCGCTGGCCGGCCCGTCACGTCTTTGGCCGCCAGCAGAGTTACCGCAACCCCGCGTGCTGCCCCTGAAAACGAAAAAGGCCGGATTGATCCGGCCTTTTTCGTATGTGCTTGATCCCCTAGAGGAAACTGGAGCGGGTGAAGCGATTCGAACGCTCGACCCCAACCTTGGCAAGGTTGTGCTCTACCCCTGAGCTACACCCGCTCGCGCGGCTTTTGGGCCGCAAGCCGCGCCTATATGGCTGAAGAGCGCGGCGATTGCAACAGGGAAATGACGAGCTTTTTGGCCTAGCTCTCAAGTGCGACCGACTCCGTTTTGAGGCGCGAGGATTCGCCGGTCCGTTCCAGGACGGCCTTGCCGGGAGGGTACCATTGGCCGTAAACGGCATGGCCCTGTTGAAGATCAAGAGAAGACCGATGCCGAAGACCGAAGCCGAGCTTTTCGCCTTTCTCTCCGACCTCGGCATCGCCGTGTCGACGCGGCGGCACCCGCCGCTCTATACGGTGGCCGATTCGCAGGCGCTGCGCGGCGAAATCCCCGGCGGGCACACCAAGAACCTGTTCCTCAAGGACAAGAAGGACAATTTCTTCCTGGTCAGCGTCGGCGAGGAGGCCGTGGTCGACCTCAAGCAGATCCACAATCTGATCGGCGCCGCCAGCCGCGTCTCCTTCGGCAAGCCCGAGATGCTGATGGAACTTCTCGGCGTCACGCCGGGCGCGGTCACGGTTTTCGGCCTGATCAACGACACCGAGCGGCGGGTCAAGGTGGTTCTCGACCAGGAGTTGATGGGGCATGACGTCATCAATGCCCACCCGCTGATCAATGAGGCGACGACCTCGATCACTGCCGCCGATCTCGTCAAATTCGTCGAGGCAACCGGACACGATGCTGTTATCTTGAAAGTCTCGGCATGATCGCCACATGGATGGCGAAAACTGATCTCTAGGAAGGACGTTGCGCCCCTCCGCTGGTGGGCGGCGCGACCGGAAGGGCGACGACATGAGCGACAACAATCCGTTCGGCGGCCAATTCGGCAGCAATGCCGGCCAGTATGCCACGACAGTGCAATATGGCGGCACTGACGCAGAGCGTGCGAAGGCCGCGCTTGGCCAGGTGCCGGTGGACGTCATCAAGGATACGACGACGGCCGGCTTTGCCGCCGATGTCGTCCAGGAATCGCGCCGGCAGCCGGTTCTGGTCGATTTCTGGGCGCCTTGGTGCGGCCCCTGCAAGCAGCTGACGCCGTTGCTGGAAAAGGCGGTCAAGGCCGCCGGCGGCGCGGTCAAGCTGGTCAAGATGAACATCGACGAGCACCCCTCGATCGCCGGCCAGCTCGGCATCCAGTCGATACCGGCGGTCATCGCCTTCAAGGACGGCCAGCCGGTGGACGGCTTCATGGGCGCCATTCCCGAGAGCCAGATCGGCGAGTTCATCAAGAAGATCGGCGGCAAAACTGGCGGCGCCCCGCAAGTGGCCGATGCGCTTGCGGCGGCCGCGGAGGCGCGCGAGGCCGGCGACATCCAGACCGCGGCTGACATCTATGACGCGGTGCTGGAGCAGGCGCCGGAGACGATCGAGGCGATCGCCGGGCTGGGCGAGCTGCTGTTCGAGGCCGGCGATGCGGAAGGCGCGGAAGCCACTTTGGCCCGGGCGCCTGAAGCCAAGAAGGATGCGCCCGCACTTGCCGCGCTGCGCACCAAAATGGCGCTTGCCGCGCAGGCGGCCTCGCTCGGCAATCCGGCCGAGTTCGAGCGGCGGCTGGCCGCCAATCCGGACGACCATCAGGCGCGGTTCGACCTCGCCATGATCCAGAACGCGCGGGGCGAGCGCACGCAGGCCGCCGACAATCTGCTGGCGATCATCAAGGCCGACCGGACCTGGAACGATGACGGCGCCAAGGCGCAGCTGCTGAAATTCTTCGAAGCTTGGGGCATGACCGACGAGGCGACGCTCGCGGCGCGGCGCAAACTGTCGTCGCTGCTGTTTTCCTGAGGCGCTTTGCCGGCTGTTTTTGCCTGGTGGGCTTGCGGCCGGCGGCTGGCGCGCCAGATTAGAGCAATTCCAGGAGAAGTGCGTAGCGGTTTTCCGTCTGGAATTGCGTGGATAGGGCGGTTCTGCGTTTCCGTGAAACGGCGAACCGCTCCAGGGCTGGCGAGGCGAAGGGAGGACTGACGTGCAGGTGGGAAATGCGCACTACCGGCGTGGCGCGGATCTGCCGTCGACGATCCCGGTGTTTCCGCTTGCCGGTGCGCTGCTTCTGCCCGGTGGCCGCATGCCGCTCAACATCTTCGAACCGCGCTATCTGCAGATGGTGGACGAGGCGATCGCCGGATCGCGGCTCGTCGGCATCATCCAGCCCAGCCTCAATGGCGCCTTGCGCGACGACGGCGAGCCGGAGCTGTGCAATGTCGGCTGCGCCGGACGCATCATCTCGCTGGCCGAGAGCGGCGACGGCCGCTACCTGATTTCGCTGCAGGGCGTGTGCCGCTTCCGCATCGCGCATGAAGCCACCGTCAAGACGCCGTTTCGCCAGTGCCGGATCGCCCCCTTTCTCACCGATCTCGACGAAGACCAGGTCGGGTCCGAGGTCGACAGGCCGTCGCTGCTCAAGGCGTTTCGCGCCTATCTGCAGGCCAATGACCTGGAAGCCGACTGGGAAAGCGTCAGCCGCGCCGAAAACGCCATGCTGGTCAACGCGCTGTCGATGATGGCGCCCTATGGACCGGCCGAAAAGCAGGCGCTGCTCGAGGCGGCGGACCTGAAGACGCGCGCCGAAACGCTGATCGCCATCACCGAAATGGCGCTGGCGCGCGAGAATGAGGATTTTGGCTCGAGCCTGCAGTAAAGACACATCCAAGGCTGGGAAGAGGACACGATGGCAGCGGACGGGCGTGATGTGCGGAAGGCCAATGTCGACCCTAAACTGCTGGAATTGCTCGCCTGCCCGTTGACCAAGGGGTCGCTGGCCTGGGACCCGGAGCGCGGTGAGCTGATCTCGAGGGTGGCAAAGCTTGCCTATCCGGTGCGCGACGGCATTCCGATCATGCTGCCCTCGGAGGCACGGACGATTTCCGCCGATGACGTGCCGCCGCCGCCGCCACCGCGGCTGAGCGGACCGTCCTGAGGACAGGGCGAGATAGCCGCGAGGCGGCGTTGCGAAGACGATAGGATCGGCAGAGGAATGGCGGCGACGCAGAAAAGCCGTTCTGCAGCGATCCTTCGCGCCCCCTCTGTCGCGCCGGCATCGAAGTTTGCACCGTAGCAACGCTCCAGGGCGTCTCGCCAAGGCCTTACTGAAAGTTCCGCCCCTTGGGCATGACGCTTTCGGCCTTGCCCGACAGTGTCGCGATGTCCTTTCCTGCCGGCATGTTGCGAGTAGTGGGCGGGCTGGAGCGATCCGGATTAATCGGTCGCGTCGGGTCGTTCTTCGGACCGGAGCCTGGCTGGCCAGCGGCTTCTTCCAGCAACGCCGACAGCCAGGGCGTCAGATCCTCGACCTTCTCGGCGACGATATGGATGACACCGGATTCCGACTGCAGTTTACCGGTGACGCGGACGAAGCGCGCGCCCATGACGATGGGCCGGAAGCGGGTGAAGGTCCTTTCCCAGAAGATGATGTTGGCGACGGAATGCTCGTCTTCCAGCGTCAGGAAAATGGCGTTGCCCTTGCCGGGGCGCTGGCGCACCAGGACGAGGCCGGCGACGGACACCCGCCTGCCATCCCGGACGGACGGGAGACGCGCATTGGGCGTGACGCCGGCGCGGTCCAGCCGCTCGCGCAGGAAGGCCACCGGATGCGCCTTCAGCGACAGGCCGAGCGAGCGGTAGTCGTGGATGACATGCTCGCCGAGCGGCATTTTCGGCAGCCTCGTCTCGGGCTCGAGATCGCGCAGGCGGATGTCCTTCTGGTCGAACAGCGGCAGTTTTTCGGCGGCGCTCTTGCCGTCCAGCGCCCGCACCGCCCACAGTGCCGCGCGGCGGTCGAGGCCGATCGAGCGGAAAGCATCGGCCTGCGCCAATTTCTCGATCTCGTCGACATCGAGGCCGGAGCGCAGCCAGACATCCCTGACCGTTTCGTAGCCGGAACCGCGCCGGTCGACGAACAGCTTCATGCGATCCTCGGACAGGCCCTTGATCTGGCGGAAGCCGAGCCGCACGGCATGGCTGGTGCGGATGACGCCGCGCATTTCGGCATGGCGCGCAAGCATGCGGTTCGGATCGAAAGAGGAGTCCTCCAGAGTGCAGTCCCAGAGGGAGAAATTGACGTCGACGTCGCGGATGTCGACGCCATGGTCACTTGCGTCGCGGACGAGCTGGGCCGGCTGGTAAAATCCCATCGGCTGCGCGTTCAGGATCGCGGCGCAGAACACGTCGGGATAGAAGGTCTTGAACCAGCAGGAGGCGTAGACCAGCAGGGCGAAGGAGGCGGCATGGCTTTCGGGGAAGCCATATTCGCCAAAACCCTCGATCTGCTTGAAGCAGCGCTCGGCGAAATCCTTCTCGTAGCCCCTGCCGACCATGCCGTCGATCATGCGCTGGCGGTAATTGCCGATCGTGCCGGTGCGCTTGAAGGTGGCCATGGCGCGGCGCAGCTCGTCGGCCTCGCCCGGCCGGAAGCCTCCCGCCTCGATGGCGATCTTCATCGCCTGCTCCTGGAACAGCGGCACGCCCAGCGTCTTGCCGAGGATCTTCTCCAGTTCAGGCTTCGGATATTCGGGCTTTTCCTTGCCCTGCCGGCGGCGCAGATAAGGATGAACCATGTCGCCTTGGATCGGGCCGGGCCGCACGATCGCCACTTCGATGACGAGGTCGTAGAATTCGCGCGGCCGAAGGCGCGGCAGCATCGACATCTGGGCGCGCGATTCGATCTGGAAGACGCCGAGCGTGTCGGCGCGGCAGATCATGTCGTAGACATCCATGTGCTCGGGCGGAAGGGTGGCCAGCACATAGGGTTGGCCATACCGGTCCCGCGCATCCGGATAATGATCCGTGAGCAAGGTGAAGGCACGCTTCAGGCAGGTCAGCATGCCGAGTGCCAGCACGTCGACCTTGAGGATCTTCACCGCGTCGAGATCGTCCTTGTCCCACTCGACCATCTTGCGCTCCTCCATCGCCGTCTTGACGATGGGAACGATCTCGTCCAGCCGGTCGCGGGTGATGACGAAGCCGCCGACATGCTGGGAGAGATGGCGGGGGAAGCCCATGATCTCGTTGGCATGCTCGATCACTTGCCTGGCCAGCGGATCGCTGCGGTCGATGCCGCCGGCGCTCGCCTCCTTTTCGCCGAGCTCCGAGGTCGACCAGCCCCAGATCGAGCTGGACAATGCGCTGCGGACATCCTCCGACAGGCCCATGGCCTTGGCCACCTCGCGCAGCGCCGAGCGGCCGCGATAGCTGATGACGGCGGCGGCTAAAGCGGTGCGCTTGGCGCTGTATTTGTCGTAGATGTACTGGATCACGATTTCGCGCTTCTCATGCTCGAAATCGACGTCGATGTCGGGCGGCTCGTTGCGCTCCTCGGAAATGAAGCGCTCGAACAGCGTGTCGATGCGGTCCGGCCCCACTTCGGTGATGCCGATGCAGAAGCAGACGATGGAATTGGCGGCCGAGCCGCGGCCCTGGCAGAGGATGTCCTGGTTGCGGGCGAATTTGACGATGTCGTAGACGGTCAAAAAGTAGCGCGCGTAGTTCAGGCGCTCGATCAGAGCGAGCTCTTCCTCGATGCGCTGCGTCACGGAAGCAGGGACGCCCGCCGGGTAGCGCGTGGCGGCCCCCTCCCTGGCCAATCGTTCGAGCTCGGCCTGCGGCCCAAGACCCAATTCCGTCGGCTCGTCGGGGTAATTGTATTGGAGATCACTCAGCGAGAAGCTCAGCTCTTCAGCAAAGCGCAGCGTCTCCGCCAGCGCCTGTGGATGCCTGCGGAAAAGCCGGGCCATCTCGAGCGGCGGCTTCAGATGGCGCTCGGCATTTGCCGTCAGTTCCAGCCCCACCTCGGCGACGGGGACGTTGAGGCGGATCGCGGTCAGCACGTCCTGCAGCGAGCGCCGCCCGGCGCTATGGTAGAGAACGTCGTTGGTCGCCATCAGCGGCACGCCGGTCATGTCAGCCATCGCCGCGTCCTGCTCGATGCGGAAACGGTCATTGCCGCGATAATCCGGCGCAACGGCCAACCGAAGCGCTTTGCCGAACCTATCTTTAAGCCGACTAATTAAATCAAGGCTGTCTTTGGCGCCCGCCTGCAAGTCGGGCAGGATCGCCAGCGACAGCAGATCGCCCCATTCGAGGAGGTCGCTCAACTCGAGCAGCGTCGCGCCCTTCTCGTTCTCGTCGCGCAGATTGGCCTGGGTCAGCAAGCGGCAGAGATGCCCCCAGCCCTTGCGGTCCTGCGGATAGGCGAGGATGTCGGGTGTGCCGTCGCCAAAGACCAGGCGGCAGCCGGGATGATAGGCAAGCTTCTCCACCTTGGCCTGCTGCCAGGTACGCACGACGCCGGCCACCGTGTTGCGGTCGGCAAGGCCGATCGCGGAGAAGCCGAGGAATTTTGCCGCGACCACCAGTTCCTCCGGCTTCGAGGCGCCGCGCAGGAAGGAGAAATTCGACTGGATGCCGAACTCGGCATAGGGAATGGCGGCCAGCGCGTTCATGCGAAAACCCCATGCATGAACCAGCGCGGCGGCACTTCGGACGCGCCGTAGAGGCCCTGGCGGTAGAGCCAGTAGCGGCGGCCGTCACTATCCTCGATGCGGAAGTAATCGCGGGTCGGCGCCTCTTCCTCACCTGGCTGCTGGCGCCACCATTCCGGCGCGATGCGCTCGGGACCTTCGGCGCGCGCCACGCGGTAGAGCGCGCGCCGCCAGCGGAAATTCATCGGCGGTCCCTCCGGCATTTCGGTGGCCGGCACCTCGATCGGCTCGGGCGAGCGGAACAGCCGGATCGGCCGTTCCGGCGGAAAGACGGTTGCTGGCGGGGCGTTACGTTGCCTCGGTGGCGCGCGCCTTTGCGGCGCCTCCGAAAAGGGGACAGTCGTGACGGCGCGCTCCGGCAGATGGCTCTCGATCGCGACCGGCCTCAGCACCGCGGCTTCGCCGAGGCGGGCGCGGATGCGGTCGGCGAACAGCGCGATGTCGGCGTCGTTGTCCTCCGCCTCGCCGGCAAGGTCCGCCTGCTGCATGTCGAAGGCGGCGGCCGACAACACCGAGAGGCGCACCAGGTCGAAGCCGTAACCGGCATCGATATCCTGCTCCAGCGCGGCAAGCCTTTCGTGGAACAGTTTTTGGATCAGAACGGGCTCGCGCAACGGGCGCGAGGTGCCGACAGCGATGCGGCTGACAGCGCCGTCGACGCGAAAGAGCAGCAGCGCCAGCATCCTGGCGCCCTCGCCACGGCGTTCGAGATCGCTCTTCAGCGCCTTTGCCAAAAGGCTCACCAGCCGCTCTATGTCGGCGGTCAGCATGATGGGTTCGGTGAGGTGGCGTTCGACCGACAGCGGCGCCACCGGCAGCCGCGGCGACACCGCCTCGTCGAGGCGGCCGAGCGCCTGGTCGAGGCGCAACAGCAAGGTGGCGCCGAAGCGGCGGGCAAGCGGCGCGCGCGGGGCCGCCATCACCGCGCCCGCCGTGCGCAGGCCGACGCTTTCCAGGCTGGCGCGGATTTCCGGCGCGATGCGCAGCGCGGCCAGCGGCAAGGGCGCGAGAAGCGCCTCCTCCTCGCCGCCAGCGACGATTCGATCGTCGCAAAAGCGCGCCGCCGCCCAGGCAGCGCCCGGCGTCGCGGCCAGCCCGGTGCGGACGTCAAAACCCTGATGGAAGAAGCGCGACAATATCTCGTCCAGCATTGCGCGTTCGCCGCCGAACAGATGGGTGCAGCCGGTGACGTCGAGGAACAGGCCGTCGGTGCCGTCGATCGCCACCAGCGGCGTGTAGCGGTCGCACCAGTCGGCGAGGCCTTCGAGCAGGCGGCGGTCGGCCTCCGGATCGGCTTCGACGATGTCGATCGACGGATGCATGGCGCGCGCATCGGCGATGCCCATGCCGCGCTTCAGGCGCAGCGCCTCAGCCCGCTCGTCGAGGGCTGATATGCGCTGGGCGTTGCGGTCGCGATGGCTGATCACCAGCGGCAAGTGATCCGACGGCCGGGAACGCCAGGACCGCCCCAGACGCTGGCGCAGGATACGTTCGGCGGCCAGATGCGGGAACCACAGCGACAGGATTCGTTGTCCGTTCTTGCCGTCTTTCCTCAAAAGCGTGTTCATCGGGGTTCCACTCCAGTGTGAATTGTCCGGGCAGAGCGGTGCGGCTCTTGCCGATGCTGACGGTGAAGGCGGGGCGGCCGATCGAGCCGGCGAGCGGCCCGGCGATGGTGTCGCGGCTGGCCGAGGGTGCGGCCGACACGATGAGGCGCACGGGTGCGGCGGTCGGTTCTGCCTCGCCGGCCTGGCGCAGCAGGAATACCGGCCGGCCGGCGTTTTGCGCCCGCGCGTGCAGCCGTCGCGTCGCGGTGAGGTCGAGCCGCTGCGGGCTGCCGCGGATTTCGAGGATGACGGCGGCCAGCGCCGTCATGCGGGCGGCCTCCTCGGCGATCCATAGCGCATCGACAAGTTTTGGCGCCTCGGAAAACAGAAGTTGTTCCGGTTCGATGCCGAACAAGGCGTGCAGCCCCCTGGCATAGGGAAAGCCGGCCTCGCGAAAAATCTCCGATGTGCCGATCCAGAGAACCGGCAAATGCGGCTCTTGCCTGAGGATCAGGCTGGTGAGCGAGAGCGCAAAGCCGGCAACGGCCCCAGCGTCGCGGGTTTCCGCGCCATGGATCTCGCTCAGTGCCGCCTTCGGCAGGCCGCCGCTCAGCGCTGCATCGAGACGCTCGACACCGGTGCGCAAAAACGCATCCGGCGCGGCCACGGCGATGCCGCGCCGGAGAATCGTGATCTCGGGCGTGATCTTAGGCGCGATCCCGGGGCGGACATCGATGTCAGCGCGCGCGTCAGGCCGCGCGCCGGCCGGCGCCGCCAGGCGCTCGGGCAGCGTTCCCTCGATTTTCGCGATCTGGCGGCGCAGGGCAAAAACGGTCTCCCGCGCCACGGCGGTCATCGCCATGACGGTCAACTTTCAGCAGCATTGTTCCTGTTATGTTCCTATAGATTCCAGAGGGTGCTAAAAGAGTCAAGCGGAGTCATGGGGAATTTATTCCTCTGTGGTTGCGTGCTTAGCGTTGGCCCCCGAAGGCCAGCCGAGCCGCAAGCCCTGCAAATACAGTTCCCAGCAATAGCTGGGGCGCCCGCTGAAACCGCGTACGCCTCGACAGCGCCGCACCGATCCGGCTCGCGGTCAGGATGACCAGGCCATTGACCATCAGCCCGATCAAATTGAGGACGGTCGCCAGCACCAGGATCTGCGCCGCCACGGAACCGGCCTGCGGCTGCACGAACTGCGGGAAAAGCGCCAGCACGAACAGCGCCATCTTCGGGTTGAGCAGGTTGGTCAGCAATCCCTGCCGGAAGATGCGGGTTTGCGAATAGCGCGGCAGGCCGGCGACCGGCGCCAGCGCCGTGCCGTCGGCACGGAACGCTTTCCAGGCGAGATAGGCGAGGTAGGCCGCCCCGGCATAACGCACGATGTCGTAAGCGATGGGAGCGGCGAGGAACAGCTGCGACAGGCCGAAGGCGGCGGCCAGCGCATGGCAATAAGTGCCGGCGGCGATGCCGGCATAGGTCGCCAGGCCCGCCGCGCGCCCCTGGCTGGCGCTGCGGGATGCGATCAAAAGCATGTCCGGCCCCGGCGTCGCCGTCAAAGCGAGGCAAGCAATCGCGAAAAGTCCAAGGGTGGAAAGGTCCGGCATGAGAGCTCCTGATCCATGGCCGGAACTGACCCGTATGTGATTCCCCGACAGCATGAAACAGGAATTGCTGCGTCATTTGCCTGGACCGGCGCGAGAGCCTATATGCCGGGATCAAAGGACAAAGCATGGCCCGCATCTACAAGACCCGCACCTGGCACGACCAGCTTTCGCCGTCGATGGAGGAAATGGAGTTCCTGGCGCTGGAGGCCTACGCCCATCTGCCGGAGGAATTCCGCAAGCTGACCGGCGAGATCGTCATCCAGATCGCCGACTTCCCGACCGACGAGATCATGGACGATTTGTCGCTGGAAACGCCGTTCGACCTGCTCGGCCTGTTCGAGGGTCGCGGCATCGCCGAGCGCTGGAACCCGCAGACCGGCGAGGGGCCGAACCGCATCACGCTCTACCGCCGCGCCATCCTCGACTACTGGGCCGAGAACGAGGAGACGCTGGGCGACATCGTCACCCACGTGCTGATCCACGAGATCGGCCACCATTTCGGCCTGTCGGACGATGATATGGAACGGATCGAAGAGGCGGTCGAGTAGGCTGTGTCGATATTCAGGTGATGCCGGCCTGCGAACGGCGGTTCCCTGCGCTTCCGGTGCTCACGTACTTCAAGTACGCTCCGCTCCGGTTCTCGGAAACCGCCATTCTCGGCGCGGCCTGACCTGAATCTCAACACATCCTGCGTCGGAGCTTGGCAAAGCCTACCAGTCGCTGAGCTTGGTGTCGGGTCCGTATTCCTGGCCCTCGACGTCCTTCACCACCGCCTGGCCGCAACGCATGGTCTTGGTCTTCTTGTCGTAGGCGTAGGTCGGCGAGCCGAACAGGTGCCAGCCCTTGTTCAGCGCCGCGGTCACCTTGTGACAAAAGCTGGAATCGTCCGGAGCGGACAGAAAGCGGTAGAGTTTCATTTTCAAGTCCTGTCGTAAGTACCCATAACCCACAAGGGCTTTATCATGCGCCGATGGCCGCCGCCTTCGCCAGCAGTTTTTCGGCCTGCGCCAGATGCAGCCGCTCGACCATTTTGCCATCCAGCGCGATCACGCCCTTGCCGGCATTTTCGGCAAGGGTGAAGGCGTCCTTCACCGCGCGTGCCGCGGCCACTGCCTCTGCGGACGACGCAAAGGCGCGGTTCGCCCCTTCGATCTGGGCCGGGTGGATGAGCGACTTGCCGTCGAACCCCATGGCGGCGGCTTCCGCGCATTCGCGCGCCAGGGCATCCAAATCGCGAAAATCGTTGGTCACGCCGTCGAGAATATCGAGCCCGCCGGCGCGCGCGGCCAGCACCATCTGCATCAGCCAGGGCATGAGATAGCGCCGGTCCGGCGTGGCCAGGATGCCGGTCTCCTTGATCAGATCATTCGTTCCGGCAACGAAACAAGCGAGCCGCGAGGCCGGGTCGCGGCCCAGTTCGGCAATGGCGCCGATGTTGAGCAGGGCCTTGGGCGTCTCGATCATCGCCCAGATCTTGACCGTATCCGGGGCGAAATTGTCGTCGAGCACATCGCCGGCCTCCAGGATGTCGCGCGGCGTGACGACCTTGGGCAGGAGGATACCGTCGGCCTCGACCTTCGCCGCCGCCAGCACATCGTCGGCGCCCCATTCGCTGGACAGCGCATTGACCCGCACGATCATTTCGCAGCGCCGGTTCGGGCGGCTGGCAAAAATGCCCGCCAGTTTTTCGCGCGCCGCAAGCTTGTCGGCCGGCGCCACGGCATCTTCGAGGTCGATGATGATGGCGTCGCAGGCAAGCGAAGCGACCTTGGCCAGCGCTCTGTCGTTCGAGCCGGGGATGTAGAGCACCGAGCGGCGCGGTCGGTAGGTTTCAGTCATGCCCGATCTATGCCGCCAGAGACAGGGAGAGGCAAGCCTCTTCGCCCTGCACGAAAACTGCACGCAATTGCAGGAAACCTCCTCCAAACCGCCGCGCCTCTTCCCTGCCAGCCTGCGAGACAGGCGGCATGCAAGAGCGAACAAACCTCCGTTGTTCCCTGCCGTATAGGCTGCGCTGCGAAGGCTGGTGGCTGGTCGATCCGCCGAAGGTCCGCCCGACGGCGAGCCTGCTGCCCTTCATCCCGAGATCGCCGTCGCGCTATGCCGGCCGCGCGGCAGAAGCGAGGACCATTCGCTCATGACGGCGTTGCTTACTCCGAGCTATTGCAGCCGCTTCGGCATCGCCGTGCTGCTGGTCGCGCTGGCGGATTTTCTCTTCTATGGCGAGCCGGCCGGCATCAATTTCTTGCTGTTCGCCATCCTGACCGCCGGTGCGGTCGTGGCCGTGCATCCTTCGGCCTTCAGCGAGGCCAGGCTCTGGCTCAAGCCCGCCGCCCTGCTCGTCGCGCTGCTGCCGCTGGTCGAAAACGTCAGCCCTTTGTCGGTCGTGATCGCGCTGGTGGCGCTGGCGATGTTTGCGCTTTCGCTCGCCGGACGGCTGCGTTCCAGCCTTGCCCGCATCGCCGGCCAGCTCTCACTCTTCCTGCTCGCCGCGCCCTTCCGGCTCATTCGCGACTTCTTCCGCTGGCGCAAGGCGGCGCGGCGGTTTGGGCGGCGGCACATCCGGCTTGCGGCAATCGCCGTCTGGGCGATGCCGCTGGCGCTCGGCGCGGTGTTCCTGGCCCTGTTCGGCGCCGCCAACCCGGTCATCGAATACTGGTTCACGCTGATCGACCTGTTCGCGCTGCTCGATCTTATCCAGCTGGCGCGGCTGATCTTCTGGCTGCTGGTGCTTGCCGGCGTCTGGGCCTTCCTGCGTCCCCGCCTGCCGCGCCTTCTTCGTCGCTTGCCGCGTTTGGCGCCGACCGTGCCCGCCGATGCACAGCCGGTGACAAAAGCCGTCACCACGATCGAGGACATCGTCTTCGGCAAGGCCGCGATCCTGCGCGCGCTGGTCGTGTTCAACCTACTGTTTGCGCTGCAGACCGGGCTCGACGCCACCTATCTCTGGGGCGGCGTCGCCCTCCCCGACGGGCTGACCTACGCCGCCTACGCACATCGCGGCGCCTATCCATTGATCGTCACCGCGCTGCTCGCCGCTGGCTTCGTGCTGGCAGCGCTGCGGCCGGGCAGTGAAACCTCCAATGATCCGCTGATCCGCCGGCTGGTCTATGCCTGGGTTGCGCAGAACATCGTGCTGGTCATTTCTTCGATCCTGCGGCTCGACCTCTATGTCGGCATCTATGCGCTGACCTATCTGCGCATCGCCGCCTTTGTCTGGATGGGGCTGGTGGCGGCGGGCCTGGCGCTGATCATCGCCCGCATCGCGCTGAGAAAATCCAGCGAATGGCTGCTGTCCGCCAATCTTCTGACGTTATCGGCGACGCTCTATGTCTGCTGCTTCATCAACTTCGCCGCGCTGATCGCCAACTACAATGTCGACCGCTCCTACGAAATGAACGGCCCGGGCACCCACCTCGATCTCCAGTATGTCCGCTCGCTCGGCCCCAGTGCCTTGCCGGCCCTCGATCGCTTTTTCGACCACCAAAAGAAAGTATTCCTTGCTGATAAACGCGACGGGGTCGACGCGATGACCGAAGCCCGCTATCGCACCAAGCAGAGAAACTGGCGCGCGTGGAGCTTTCGCGACTGGCGGCTTCTGCGCTATCTCGACAGCAACGGCGCGCTCGTGAATCCTGCCGTTTCCGAACCTTACGTGCCGGGCCGCTGATCGATGCCGCATAACATCCTGGTTGCCGACGACGATCCGCACATCCGCGAGATCATCTGCTTCGCGCTGGAAAAGGCGGGGATGAGGACGGTTTCGGTATCCGACGGCGCCGCCGCATTGCAGGCCATCGAACGCCGTGCGCCGGACCTCGTCGTGCTCGACATCGGCATGCCGGAGATGGACGGGCTGGAGGTCTGCCGGCGGCTCAGGCAGCGATCCGACGTGCCGGTGCTGTTCCTGTCGGCGCGGGATGAAGAGATCGACCGCATCCTCGGGCTGGAAATGGGCGGCGACGACTATGTCACCAAGCCGTTCAGCCCGCGTGAACTGGTGGCGCGCGTCAACGTCATCCTGCGCCGCGCCCGCCAGGCGCCGGCCGAGAGCGACGAGCGGCAGTTTTCGCATGGCAGGCTGGTGCTGGTGCCGGCCAGCCATGGCGCCAGCTTCGACGGCAAGGAGTTGGCGCTGACGGGAATCGAGTTCGCGATCCTCAAAGGCTTCCTCGCGCGCCCCTCGCATGTGCTCGCCCGCGAGGCGGTGATGGCCAACGCCTATGCCGCTAACATCCATGTCGCCGATCGCACCGTCGACAGCCATATCCGCAACATCCGCGCCAAGCTGGCGGCGGTTGGCTGCGCCGACGCGATCGAGACCGTGCATGGCGTCGGCTTCCGGCTCGGCCGGTGCGGCGCGTGACCCCCGACAAATGGCGGCCGCGCCTTGCCACGGTCGTCATCGCCATCCTGATCGTGGTGATGGCGCTGCCACTGGTCGGCCTGTTCTTCTTCCGGCTCTATGAGAACCAGCTGATCCGCCAGACCGAGGCTGAGCTGATCGCGCAAGGCGCCGTGCTTGCCGCCATCTATGCGCAGGACGTGCGCGAAGCGGGCATTCCGGCGGAAAAACTCCGCGTGCCGATGCCGGCATCGGGAAGCGACGCCGAGAGCCGGACCGACAATTCAAGCTCGCCCTACCGGCCGATCGAACCGCGTCTCGATCTCGCCTCAGACACAGTCCTGCCGACCCGGCCGGCGGCTACAACCGCCGTCGCCGATCCAGACTTCGCGGCAATCGGCGCGCGCCTGTCAGGCCTCCTCACGGAAACGCAGAAAACCACGCTGGCCGGCTTCCGGCTGCTCGACCCCAGGGGCGTCGTCATTGCCGGGCGCGAAGAGGTCGGCCAGTCGCTCGGCGGCGTCGGGGAGGTTCGTGCCGCGCTCGCCGGCCGCTATGCGAGTGCGCTCAGGCTGCGGATCCCCGAGGAACCGGCGCCGCCGCTCTATTCGGTCAGCCGCGGCACCAAGGTGCGCGTCTTCGTCGCCATGCCGGTCGCTGTCGACGGCAAGGTCGCCGGCGTGGTCTATCTGTCGCGGACGCCGAACAACATCGTCAAGCATCTCTATGGCGAGCGTGGCAAAGTGACGTTGGCGGCGATCGCTATTCTCGGCGGCACGCTGCTCATCGGGCTGGTCTTCCTGCGCACCGTCAGCCGGCCGATCTACGGGCTGATCGAACGGACCAGGCGCATCGCCGCCGGCGACCGCGCGGCGATGCGACCGCTCGATCACCACGGCACGCGCGAGATGGCCGCGCTTTCCACGGCCTTTCTCGACATGGCTGAAAAGCTGCAGGCGCGCTCCGACAGCATCCAGACTTTTGCCACCCATGTCTCGCATGAGCTGAAATCGCCGCTGACGGCGATCCAGGGCGCGGCGGAGCTTTTGCGCGATTCCGGTTCGGCGATGGACGAGGCCGAGCGGCGGCGGTTCTCCAACAACATCGTCACCGATGCCGGACGGCTCAATCTTCTGGTGCGCCGCCTGCTCGACCTGGCGCGGGCCGAAAACCTTGCCCCGAGCGGCGATACCACCTCGATCGGTGCGGCGCTGGCGCTGCTGCCGGTCGAAAACAGGCTGGCTGTGCAGGTTGAGGCGGGCGGCGACATCGCCTTGCGCATCTCCGGCGAAAACGCGGCCATCGTGCTTGCCAACCTGATCGACAATTCGGCGCGCCACGACGCCACGGCAGTTTCGCTCTCGGCGACCAGCGCGGACGGCAAGGTGACCATCCGTGTCAGCGACGACGGCGCCGGCATTTCGCCGAGCAACCGTGCCAAGGTCTTCGAGCCGTTCTTCACCACGCGCCGCGAGTCCGGCGGCACCGGCATGGGGCTTGGCATCGTGCTGGCCCTCCTGAAAGCGCATGATGGCACGATCAGGCTGGTTGACTCCGAACGCGGCACGCGCTTCGAGATCACTTTGCCTGCCGCATGAAGGATGCGCGCGGCGGATCGGAGAAAAGAGTGCGCTACGACATCGTCATCATCGGCGGAGCCATCGTCGGCTCCTCGGTCGCCTACTATCTGCGCGAGGAAGGGTTTTCGGGCTCGATCGCGCTTATCGAGCGCGACCCGCAATTCGCCCATGCGGCAACGACATTGTCCTGCGCTTCCATCCGCCAGCAATTCTCGATCCCGGAAAACATCCGCCTGTCGCAGTTCACGCTAAAGCTGTTCCGGCGGCTGACGGAGACCTTTGGGCCGGATGCCGATATCGGCTTTCGCGAAGGCGGCTATCTCATCCTGGCCGGCGAGAACGGGCTGCCTATCCTGAAGGCCAACCATGAGGCGCAGATGGCCGAGGGCGCCGACATCGTGCTCGAAGATGCGGATGCGCTGGTGCGACGCTTCCCGTGGCTGTCTGCCGAGGGCATCACCGCCGGCGCCTATGGCCGAACCGGCGAGGGCTGGTTCGACGCGCATGCGATGCTGATGTTGTTCCGCAAGGCGCTGCGCGAGAAAAAGATCGATTTCATCACCGCCGACGTCACCGGCATCGAGCGGCTGGGCGACCGCGTGACAAGCGTGACCCTCGACAATGGCGACAGGCTGGAGGCCGGCATCGTCGTCAACGCCGCCGGGCCGAATGCCGGCAAGGTGGCTGCCATGGCCGGGCTGGCGTTGCCGGTCGAGCCGCGCAAGCGCAACGTCTTTGTGTTCGAGGCGCGTGAAAAGTATGCCGACATGCCGCTGCTGGTCGATCCCTCCGGCATCTATGTTCGGCCGGAAGGCTCGGTCTACATCACCGGCGGCGCCGAGCCGGAGGAGGGCGACGGCCCGGCCGATCCCAAGGATTTCGATCCGGACTGGCCGCTGTTCGAAGAGGTGATCTGGCCGGTGCTGGCGACCCGCATCCCGGCCTTCGAGGCGATCAAGCCGACACGCGCCTGGGCCGGACACTACGACTACAACACGCTCGACCAGAACGCGGTGATCGGCCCGCATCCGGAGGTAGGCAATTTCCTGTTCGCCAATGGTTTTTCAGGTCACGGCCTGCAGCAGGCGCCGGCGGTCGGCAAGGCGCTGGCCGAGCTGATCGTGCATGGTGGGTACCGCACGGTGGATTGCTCGGCATTTGGGTATGGCCGGGTGGCCGAAGGGCGGGCGTTTCGGGAATTGAATGTGATTTGAGGGTTAGGGACTCTCGCTTTCGGACGTTGACGCTGCCCCTCACCTGCCTGCCGGCATCCTCTCCCCGTAAACGGGGCGGGGGGCCATGTTCCCGGCGATTTCGCCAATCACCGAGCGTTGCAGGAAGGCCGCCAGGTTGCGACCAGCCTCTTTCTCCCCGTTTACGGGGAGAAATGCCCGGCAGGCAATGAGGGGCAGCGCCGACGTCACCCAATTCGCTACTGGACTCAGCCGCCGCCTAAGCCGCAACCCGTCTGCCCGCATCAAGATACCCCTGCAGCCAGCCCAGCACGCGCGCCCAGCCATCTGCATGCTCGGCCGCCGCGTCCGCAAACCCGGCAAACCCACCATGGCAGATTGTGAGCCGCGTGCCGCCGCCGACCGGCTCCAGCAGATAGGCGACCGTCGTTTCATGCCGGCCAAGCGTCGGGTGATCCCAGTTGTATATTCGTGTCTGCACGACGCGGCGCGGCGTTTCGACCTCCAGAAACCGGCCGCTGGCGGGCAGGCGCATGCCGCCGGCCGTGCGCACTGTGACGCTCCAATACCCGCCGTCGCGGAGGTCGGCCGTCCAGCCGGTCATACGGTAGGTGTCCGCGGAGCCGCACCAGCGCTCGACCTCGTCGGTGACAAGCGCCGCAAGCACCAGTTCGGGAGGAGCGGGAATTTCGGCCGATGCCATGACCGTCTCGCCATTCGCCATGGCCTGCGGCGAGGAATGTTGGAGCATTTTCCACCTCCACAAAGGACTGTTTCGGAATCGAAACGAGCTTCAGGCCGCCTTTGACGGTGGGCGCTCAAAGCCCTTGCCAGTTTCGAGCAAACTCTTCAGGCTCGACAGCACGAGCGGCCAGCCCTTTGCGACGTTCGCGATCAGTTTGTGCGGACCGTCGGCCTCGTGGGTGACGGCGAGTTTCATCATCTCGCCGTCCTGCTCGATGGTGAAGGTGCAGCGCGTGTAGCCGTCGGCCTTCACCTCGGGCATCCATTGGTTGCGCCATTTGATCACCAGGCGCCTGGGCGGGTCGATTTCGAGGATCTCGCCGCTGTCGGCGACGCGGCCGTCCGGGAAGATCAGCTTCCAGTCGGACCCCACTTTCCAGTCGCTCTCCTGATAGGAGCAGAGAAAGAATTGCCGGTTGAATTCCGGCTCGGTCAGCGCTTCCCAGAGCTTTTCAGGCGTGGTGCGGATGTAGGTGACATAAACGAAGGTGTTGTCGCTCACGGCTCTTCCCTTTCAAGTCGTTTCTTCAAATTACTGAGGGCGTTCAGTCGCCCCCGTTCGAACTTGCCGATCCAGCGTTCGGCGATCTCGTTGATAGGAACGGGGTTGAGGTAGTGCTCCTTCTCGCGCCCGTTGCGGATGGCGGTGACGAGGTTCGCCTCCTCCAGGATCGCCAGATGCTTCGTCACCGCCTGGCGCGTCATGTCGATTTCGCCGCACAGCGCGTTCAGCGTCTGCCCGTTCCTGGCATGGAGGCTGTCCAGCAATTGCCGGCGGGTCGGGTCGGCCAGTGCGCGAAAGACTGCATCCATGCTCATGCGCTTTAATATGCAACCATTTGGTTGCATGTCAAGGCGCCGCATTCAGGTGGAGGATCACTGCTTCGTGAGATGGTGGCTGGGATTCAGCCCTTGCGGCCGAACCAGAACGCGTCTGGCATGCGCTTCATGCCGATGCGTTCGTAGAAACCGACGGCGTCGGGCATGGAGATCAGGCTGACAGCGACGGAAGGCCCGAGCTGCCGGCGCGCCTCGTCCATCAGGCCCTTGCCGATGCCGAGCCCTTGCGCCGATTGGGAGACGGCGAGTTCGGAAATGTAGCAGACCCAGGCAAAGTCGGTCATGGCGCGAGCAACGCCGAGCAATGGCTTGCCCTCGGCGTCGAGACGCGCCGTCAGCACCAGGTTGGCGCCGGAAAGCATTTTCTCCAGCCGGGCCCCGTCATCGACGGGGCGCGTTTCGCCGAGGCCGGATTCCACCAGCACGCGGCGGAACTCGGCGACGTCGAGCGTCGGCTCGCTGGCGTAGAGAACTTTGGATTGTGTTGTCATGCCGGCCAAGGTGCACCACGGGCGGCCGGTTTTGAAGCCTTTGCGTGCCGATCTCGTGATCGACGGCCAAGAGCGGGCGCAAACAGCTGCCTTTTATTTGCCCGCGGCTTTGTGTAAACCGGGCGCCAGCAAATCCCCCGCAGCGAAAAGAAGACGGGCAGACCCATGGAAAAATTCACCAAGCTCACCGGCGTTGCCGCTCCGATGCCGATCGTCAATGTCGACACCGACATGATCATCCCCAAGGATTATCTCAAGACGATCAAGCGCACCGGGCTCGGCAGCGGCCTGTTCGCCGAAATGCGCTACAAGGACGACGGCTCGGAAAACCCGGACTTCGTGCTCAACAAGCCGGCCTATCGCAAGGCGCAGATCCTGGTCGCCGGCGACAATTTCGGCTGCGGCTCGAGCCGCGAGCACGCGCCGTGGGCGCTGCTCGATTTCGGCATTCGCTGCGTCATCTCGACCTCGTTCGCCGACATCTTCTACAACAATTGCTTCAAGAACGGTATTTTGCCGATCACCGTCAGCCCGGAAGATCTGGAGAAGCTGATGGACGACGCCTCGCGCGGTTCCAACGCAACGGTGTCGGTCGATCTCGAGGCCAAGGAGATCCGCGGCCCGGATGGCGGCGTGGTCACCTTCGACCTCGACGACTTCAAGCGCCACTGCCTGCTCAATGGCCTCGACGATATTGGCCTGACCATGGAGAAGGCCGGCGCCATCGACTCGTTCGAGAAGAAGAACGCCGAGCAGCGCCCCTGGGCCTGAACGGCCGGATCTGAGCGGCTAGCGAAGCGGCGCCGATGGCCGGCATGGCGTTGAACGGAGGACGGTCATGACACGCTCGCTTCTGGCCGGCGCCTCAGTACTGGCGTTGATGGTCCTGCCCGCGAGAAGCACCTATGCCCAGACGCAGACGCCCGCCGCGCAACAGACCCCGGCAGCGGGCGACCAGCCGGCAACCGACCAGGGCGCGGCCGATCAGGGATCGTCGAGCACCACCGATGCGGCGCCCACCGACGACGACAAGCAGGCGCCGATCCCGTTCGAGGGCGGCCAACTGACCATCACGCAGCCGGAGCAGGACGGTGAAAAGGTGCTGGCCTATGACGGCAAGCTGCTGGCGAGCAATTACGACGTCTACTTCGACAAGGTCGTCAAGGTCGGCGGCGTCAATGTGGCGCTGGTCGATGTCGGCGACGGCGGCAATCAGTGCGGCCCGGCCAAGGTGATCGTGTGGAAGCCGGAAGGCGGCTCCATCCAGACCACAACGGTCGAGCAGGACGAATGCGGCGCGCCGCCGGCGGCGGTGTCGGACCACGCCATCTATTTCGTGCCCTATCTCCTGCCGGGGGAATCGAGGCCGGCGCTGCAATGGTCGCCCACCGAAGGGCTGACGACCTCTGGCAATCTCAGCTATGTGCCGGAACCCGGCACCGACTGGAAAGATGTCGATCCGGCCAAATACCAGAACATCATCGATGCCTTCCACAACGAGGCTGTCTACAAGGCGGCCGAGACGCTGCTCGGCAAGGAAATGCCCGATATGGCGACCAGCCTTTTGGTTGGCGGCGGCACGGAAAAAACGGCGTCGGGCGCCTTCTACGCCAGCGGCTGCGTGCCGCATGATTGCGGCGGCAATGACGGCTTCATGGCGGTCGACCCGGCCAAGCACACGCTCTACTTCGCCCGCCGCGGCGACGATGGCGAGCCGAATTCCTGGCCTGACGTGAAGACCTGGCCGGCGGATATTAAGGAGGCGCTGGACAAGGCGCAGGGGAACTAGGTTTTTCTGCGAGGGGGGTGCTGTCCCGCCGACATCAACCGCTTGGCCCATGGTCAGTCCTGCTCTTTCCCTACAAGATGCCCGCAACGATTTCGCGAGGCCCCATGCGCAAACTTATCTCCACCGGTTCGCCCTTCGAAAAAACCGCCGGCTATTCTCGCGCGGTGGTGCAGGGCGACTGGTGTTTCGTGTCCGGGACCACCGGCTACGACTACGCGACCATGACCATGCCGGAGACGGTCGAGGCGCAGACGCGCAATTGTCTCGCCACCATAGCCAAGGCGTTGCAGGACGGCGGTTTCGACATGGCGGATGTGGTGCGGGCGCATTACTACATCACCGACCAGGCTTTCGTGGATGTCGTCTTCCCGATCCTTGGCGAAGCCTTCGGCGAGATCAGGCCGGCGGCGACGATGATCGTGTGCCAGCTCAACAAGCCGGAAATGAAGATCGAGATTGAGGTCACGGCGCTGCGGCGGACGGCATGAGGAGGCCAAAGCCATGACGGTCCGGCGCATCGTTGCAAACATCGGCACGCCGGACTTGGCTGCGGCAAAGCACTTCTACCATGATGTGCTCGGCCTCGATGTGCTCATGGATCTAGGCTGGATCGCCACCTACGGCTCGCAAGCGACGATGACCGTTCAGGTCAGCTTCATGGCCCAAGGCGGCTCCGGCACGCCGGTGCCGGATCTGTCGATCGAGGTCGACGATGTCGATGCCGCGCTCGACGCCATGAAGACCGCCGGCTTCGCCATCGAATACGGGCCGGCCGACGAACCCTGGGGCGTGCGGCGCTTTTATGTGCGCGACCCGTTCGGCAAGCTGGTCAATATCCTCTCGCACCGGTGACCACGCTTCCCACGCGCAGGCTTGCGCACCGGCCGCTTGGCGTTTAGCAAGGCCGCGATTTCAACTTTCTTTCCGGGACGGTTCTCCATGGCTTCGAAAAATCTTCTCCTGCTCGCCGGCGACGGCATCGGCCCCGAGGCGATGGCCGAGGTGAAGAAGCTGATCGCGGCCATGAACGCAAAGCTGGGCAGTGGTTTTGCCACCGACGAAGGCCTGGTCGGCGGCTGCGCCTATGATGCGCATGGCGCGGCGATCTCCGATGCCGATATGGAAAAGGCGATGGCGGCGGATGCGGTGCTGTTCGGCGCCGTCGGCGGGCCGAAATGGGACAAGGTGCCTTACGAGGTGCGTCCTGAAGCCGGCCTGCTGCGCCTGCGCAAGGACATGGAGCTGTTTGCCAATCTGCGCCCGGCCATATGCTATCCGGCGCTGGCCGCATCCTCCTCGCTCAAGCAGGAGGTCGTCGAGGGTCTCGATATCCTGATCGTGCGCGAACTCACTGGCGGCGTCTATTTCGGTGAGCCGAAACAGATCATCGATCTCGGCAACGGCCAGAAGCGCGGCATCGACACGCAGGTCTACGACACGTTCGAGATCGAACGCATCTCCGGCGTCGCTTTCGAGCTGGCGCGGACGCGCAAGAACCATGTCACCTCGATGGAAAAGCGCAACGTGATGAAGTCGGGCGTGCTGTGGAACGAGGTCGTCACCCAGACGCACAAGGCCAAATATGCCGACGTCAAGCTCGACCACATGCTGGCCGATGCCGGCGGCATGCAGCTGGTTCGCTGGCCAAAACAGTTCGACGTCATCGTCACCGACAATCTGTTCGGCGACATGCTGTCCGACATCGCCGCCATGTTGACCGGCTCGATCGGCATGCTGCCGTCGGCCTCGCTCGGCGCACCGGATGTGAAGACCAAAAAGCGCAAGGCGCTTTACGAGCCAGTGCATGGCTCGGCGCCCGACATCGCCGGCCAGGGCATCGCCAACCCGATTGCCATGATCGCCTCCTTCGCCATGTGCCTGCGCTATTCCTTCGGCATGGTGGCCGAGGCCGACAAGCTCGAAGGCGCCATCGCCGCGGTGCTCGACCAGGGCTTGCGCACCAAGGACATCCTGTCCGAGGGCATGACCGAGGTCGGCACCGTCGAGATGGGCGACGCGATCATCGCCAAGTTCCTGGGGTGACAGTTGCATGGGCGAAGTGCAGCGCGCCATCGAAAGAGAGCTTCTTGCCGAGCACGAACGCCAGGCTGACTTTCGCGGCGATCAACACCTCGCGCCATTGCTGCAGTTCATCCACGAACGATATCAGGTCGAAAAGAGCGATTTCTATCTGCTAAAGGTCATTCCCGATCAACACGAGTTGTGTCTCTCGCTCTGGCTTTGGCCGGATAAGGTGGTTGACTGCGAAATTTCCTATGACGGATCGACGTTTGAAATTGTCGAGACGCGCGCGATTCAGGCCCACAGGAAGCCCTTCGGGGTCGTGCTTTGAAAGACTTCCATATCGTCGAGCGCTTCGCCTTGGGCGAGCAGTCTTAGCAGCCTGACTCAGGTTCGGACCAATCGGTCTCGCTCCAGCCGGCACCGGCTAAACCCTGACGCCTGCCGGCATCGGACCCCAGCGATTTTCGCCAAATTGAGATGGCAATATGCACGTTTCGGTTAGATCCTGACACCGGCCGGCACCGGACCCCACTGGTTCTCGCGCGCTTGCGTCGGGATCAGCGCGAAGACCAGCGTGGCGAGGCCGCCGACAGACGGGATGAAGCAGAGGATGGCAAGCCAGCCCGTCAGGCCGATATCGTGCAGGCGGCGTACGATGAGCCCGATCCATGGCAGCATCGTCGCCAGGATGAACAGGCCGGAAAGACCGACGGTCATCGCGGGCACTTCCTCGCCGGCGCCCAAATTGCCCATTGCCGAGTCGGCGAACAGGCCGATGGCGACGACCACGATGATGCTGATCGTCCAGAACAGGCAAAAGCCCCAGAACTCCTTGCGGCGGGCGCGGTCAGCGAAGTTGACATAGTTTTCGGTCACGGCTCGCCAGAAATAGTCCCATAGGCCGGTGGATAGGGTTGGCCCAGTGTCGGCAGCGCGGCCGAAATGCTGCGGCTGAGCAGCCGCCGCCGGGGCAGTGCGGGGCTGTGACTGGGCGCCTGCTGGAGCCGCCGACATCTGGGCGCGGATCGAATAGACATTGCGCGCCTGGCCGCCGCCCGGCTGGAATTCGACAAGCGCGCCCTTGGCTACCGAGGCGTCGCGGCGCATGTCCTCGCGCGCGAAGCTGTAGCGGTTGCCGTCCGCTCCGGCGATGAAACCGAAACCCTGGTCTTCGTCATAGTGAAGAACTTCGCCGCGCATTGCCGTGTCCCCCATTGCCGCGCATGCCCAGACTGTTCAAAGTTGCGGCGAACCGCAAGGGGCATGCGAGAAACGGGCGGCCGCTATGACAAACCGGGCGATCAACCCGGCCGGGTTTTCGATTTCTTGTGCTTTGGCGGTCCGGCCTTGTCGAATTTCGGCTTGCCTGCTTTCGCAGCCCAGGGCTTTGCCTCGAACGGAGGGCGCTGCCCATCCGATGGCGCGGCGCGCTTGTCGAATTTCGGCTTGTGGGCACTTTGCGGCGCATTCTGATCGAATGCCCGCTTGCCGCGATGCGGCTTCTTGTCAGGCTGCGGCGGCTGATAGCCAGCTCGGGACAGATCGGGCGTGCCGTCCAGCCGCTTCACCACGATGTTGTTCTGCAATTTGCGGTCCGGGCCGATCGCCGCCAGGAACTGGTCGGCCCAGTCGGCGGCGATTTGAACGAAGGTCTCTTCCGGCTGCATCTTGATGGCGCCGATCTCGCGCTTGGAGATGTTGCCGGCGCGGCACAGCATCGGGATCAGCCAGCGCGGCTCGGCATTCTGCCGGCGGCCGACCGACAGCGAGAACCAGACGCTGGCGCCGAAATCGTCGCGGCGGCTGGGCGTCTCGTCGCGGCGGGCAAACTTTTCGCCCGACGGCGTGAAGGGTGCGACGTCCATGAGATCTTCGGGCGCCGAGCGGCTGGCGCGACATTGGCGTACGAAGGCGGCCGCCACCTGTTCGGCGCCATGCCGAGCGAGAAGCGCGTCGATGAAAGCGCGCTCGTCATCCTTCACCGGCTCGTCGAAAGCCGGGTCGGCAAGAATGCGCTCGTCGTCGCGCTGGATCACATCGTCGGCCGACGGCGGGCTGGCCCATGTCGCCTTGAGCCCGGCGTTCTGCAGCAGCCGTTCGGTGCGCTTGCGGGCACTGTTCGGAACGATCAGCGCGCTGACGCCCTTGCGCCCGGCACGTCCGGTTCGTCCGCTCCGGTGCAGCAGCGTTTCCGGGTTGGTCGGCAGGTCGGCATGAACAACCAGTTCGAGGTTGGGCAGGTCGATGCCGCGAGCCGCCACGTCGGTGGCGATGCACACCTTGGCGCGGCCGTCGCGCATCGCCTGCAAGGCATGGCTGCGCTCGTTCTGGCTGAGCTCGCCGGACAGTGCGACGACCGAGAAATTGCGGTTGTTGAAGCGCGCGGTCAGATGGTTGACGGCGGCGCGGGTGTTGCAGAACACCAGCGCGTTCTTGGCCTCGTAGTAGCGAAGCACGTTGATGATGGCGTTTTCCCGGTCGGCCTGCGCGACGTTCAGCGCCCGGTATTCGATGTCGAGATGCTGCTTTTCCTCGCCGGCGGCCGAGATGCGCACCGCATCGCGCTGGTAGCCCTGGGCCAGAGTGGCGATGGAGCGCGGCACGGTGGCCGAGAACATCAAGGTGCGGCGCTCGGCCGGCGCGGCATCGAGGATGAATTCCAGGTCCTCACGAAAACCGAGATCGAGCATCTCGTCGGCTTCGTCGAGCACCACGGCCTTCAGCGCCGACATGTCGAGAGCGTGCCGAGTGATGTGGTCGCGCAGCCGGCCGGGCGTGCCGACGACGATGTGGGCGCCGCGCTCCAGCGCGCGCCGCTCCGTGCGCATGTCCATGCCGCCGACGCAGGACGCCACCGTGGCGCCGGTCAGCTCGTAGAGCCATTGCAATTCGCGCGTCACCTGCAAGGCGAGTTCGCGCGTCGGTGCCACGGCCAGCGCCAGCGGTGCCGCGGCCTGGTCAAAGCGCTCCGCACCTTCGAGAAGGGTCGGCGCCAGCGCCAGGCCGAAGGCGACGGTCTTGCCGGAGCCGGTCTGCGCCGAAACCAGTGCATCGGCCTCACCGAGCTCGGGGGCGAGAACCGCCTTCTGCACCGGCGTCAGCTCGGCATAGCCGCGTTTTTCCAGCGCCTGTGCAAGCGCAGGAACAATACCTTGGAAACTGGACATCTATCTCTTTCGGAATTCAGGGTCTGCGCTCGTCATGGAGCACATGCCGGGGCCGGCGCCGCGCCAGCCAAACAATCTTGGCCGTTCGTACTTCGTGCCGCCGCTCTTGTACAGGGTGGCGTGACGACCATGCGTCGCGCCACCAATTGACTCTTTATGCAAACCGCGTAAAAGCCCGCATCGAACGGGATCGTTTTCGATGCGCGGCCTTTTGATGGCTCTTCTTGCATTCGACTTCCCTGGCCACAATGCGAACCATTGGGCCGGGCGCGTCGGCGCGTCCCCTCGTACCAGCAAAACCACGGCCAAAACCACCACCAAAACGGTGTGATTCCCTTGGCCTAACCACCCTCTCCCGGGTCCGGCCCGGGGGACGGAACCCGCATTGGCCGGCGGGTTTTCTCCAAAAACCGAGCGGAGAGGGACAGGAGATCTTTATGAGTTTCAAGGTTGCGATCGTCGGCGCCACGGGCAATGTGGGCCGGGAAATGCTGAACATACTGGAAGAGCGCGGCTTTCCGGTGAGCGAAGTTGTGGCACTGGCCTCGCGGCGCAGCCAGGGCACGGAAGTGTCGTTCGGCGACCGCACGCTGAAGGTCAAGGCGCTCGACCAGTATGATTTTTCCGATACCGATATCTGCATCATGTCGGCCGGCGGCAACGTCTCCAAGGAATGGTCGCCGAAGATCGGCAAGCAGGGCTGCGTCGTCATCGATAATTCGTCGGCCTTCCGCTACGACCAGGACGTGCCGCTGATCGTGCCGGAAGTGAACCCGGATGCGATTTCGCTGTTTACGCGCAAGAACATCATCGCCAACCCGAACTGCTCGACGGCGCAGCTGGTGGTGGCGCTGAAGCCGCTGCACGATTTCGCGACCATCAAGCGCGTCGTCGTCGCCACCTATCAGTCGGTGTCGGGCGCCGGCAAGGAAGGCATGGACGAGCTGTTCACGCAGACGCGCGCCGTGTTCGTCGCCGATCAGGTCGACGTCAAGAAGTTCACCAAGCGCATCGCCTTCAACGTCATCCCGCATATCGACGTCTTCCTCGACGACGGCTTCACCAAGGAAGAGTGGAAGATGGTGGCCGAGACCAAGAAGATGCTCGACCCCAAGATCAAGCTGACGGCGACCTGCGTGCGCGTGCCGGTGTTCATCGGCCATTCGGAAGCGGTCAACATCGAGTTCGAAAAGCCGATCACCGCCGACGAGGCGCGCGATATCCTGCGCGAGGCGCCGGGCTGCCAGGTCTTGGACAAGCGCGAGGACGGCGGCTACATCACGCCGCTCGAATCGGCCGGCGAGGACGCCACCTTCATCTCGCGCATCCGCGAGGATTCGACCATCGACAACGGCCTGTCGATGTGGATCGTCTCCGACAATCTGCGCAAGGGTGCGGCGCTGAACGCGGTGCAGATCGCCGAGCTGCTGGTCGAGCGCGGACTGATCCAGCCGAAGAAGAAGGCGGCTTAATCTCGCTCACGGGGCTCGGCCTTCGGCCGATTCAGGTTTCGCTCACGGGCCGTATCGCCGCTGACGCGGCTGGCCCTCCGCGGGGGCGCCGGACGACCGGCAGCCCGCGGTCGCGGGCTCGGCCTTTGGCCGTACAGCTCCCTTCTCCCCGTTCACGGGGAGAAGATCCCGGCAGGGGGATGAGCGGCAGCACATGCGTCTCAAGTAGCAGTGGGGTTCCGGCGTCACAGCCGGCTGTCCTCAGCCAGCTGGCGCAACAGCGCCAGCGCTTCTTCCGCCCGGTCGGCTGGTACGAACAGGTGATCGTGATAAAAGGCCGAGACCGGATTGACACCCATGCCGGCTCCGGCCAGTCGCGCGGTGATGGCGGCGAGGAAGCCGACCGCCTCCAGCGACGAATGGATGTTCAGCGTGATCATGCGGCACGGGAATACGGCGTCGAGGCCAGCTGCCCTGGCTTCGTCTTCCAGCACGATCAGCGTCGTGCCCTCGCGCTCGCGAAACAGCATTACCGGTTCGAGCGCGCCGGAAACCGGCATACCGGGCGGCAAGGTGACGAAGACATGGACGCCGGCAAGCAGTTCCGGCGTCATCGTCGCCAGAAGTTTTTTCAGGTCGGTCTCGCCAGTCATCGGTGCTTCCGGATCTTGTGCAGCAGGCGGCCGTTGAGCGCCTGCGCCAGTTTCGTCAGTTTCGCTCACTTCGATAACGCGCACGGCCCTGCCCTCGCAAGGCGACATGGCGATGTCGTTGACGGCTGAGCTTGCGCATGGGCGCTGTCACACAATAGACGGCTCAGGGCCGGCGCCGGTCCGGTGAAAGGGGTTTTTATGATCGTTCGCCCGCGTCCGGGGTTCCTGCACCTGTTCTTCATCATGCGCGGATCGGTGGTGCCGCGCATCCTGCCGCAGATCCTTGGTTTCGCCGCCTATGGTGCGCTGGTGGTGGTGATCGTGCGGGCGCTGAAGCTCGACTTCGGCAATGCCGGCACAGCACCCTTCGCCCTGCTTGGCGTCGCGCTGTCGATCTATCTCGGTTTTCGCAACAATGCCGCCTATGACCGTTGGTGGGAGGCACGCAAGCTGTGGGGCCAGCTTGTCTTCGACATTCGCAACCTGGCGCGTGCCTCGACCGGGCTGATCGAGGACCGGACCGAACTGCGCGGCCTGTTGATGGAAGCGACCGCCTTCTGCCACTTTCTGCGCGGTCTGCTCAGACGGGTCGATGCCACGGCGGAAGCTCGCACCTTCATCGGCGACGAGGTTGAAAGCGCCGCCAAGGCCGCCAATGCACCGGACGCCATGGTGCGGCGGATGGGCGGACGTATCGCAGCGCTCCGCAAGGCCGGCGCCATCGACACGATCGGTTATCGCATCCTCGATGAACGGCTGTCGGAGATCGCCGCCGCGCAAGCCGGCTGCGAGCGCATCGCCGGAACGCCGCTGCCCTTTGCCTATACGCTGCTCCTGCAGCGCACCGCCTACATCTTCTGCCTGCTTTTGCCGTTCGGGCTGGCCTCCGCCGCCGGCTGGGCGACGCCGCTGTTCACGGCGCTGATCGCCTACACGTTCTTCGGCCTCGATGCGCTTTCGGAGGAGCTCGAGGATCCGTTCGGCACCCAGCCCAACGACCTTGCGCTGGACGGCCTCTGTCGCGTCTGCGAGATCTCGGTGTTCGAGGCGCTGGGCGAGACGCCGCCGAAAATGATTGCGGCCGAAAGGTTCTATTTTTCCTAGCCGTCGTAATGGCTTACCGGGCGCCACCGCTGCCGGACGCCAAAAAGAATCCGGCCCGTGTCGGATTGCCGCCCTCTGCCGCGTCCTTGGCTCGACCCTCGTGAAAAGGGCTCGAAACATCAGGAGGGAACATCAATGTCCGTATCGCAAACCGCGCCCATCTCATCCGGTACTCTGTGGACCGGCCGCGTTCTCAGCACGATCATCGTGCTGTTCATGATCTTCGACGGCGTCATCAAGCTGCCGCCGCTGGATATCGTCACCCAGACCATGACGCAGCTTGGCTGGCCGGCCGATGCCAATGCCGCGCGCCTGCTCGGCATCATCGGGCTGGTTTCGACCGCGCTCTATGCGTTGCCGCGCACCTCGGTGCTCGGCGCCATCCTGCTCACCGCCTATATGGGCGGCGCCGTCGCCACCCATGTGCGCATCGGCAGCCCGCTGTTTTCGCATGTTCTGTTCGGCGTCTATCTGGGCGTCATCCTGTGGGGCGGCCTGTTCCTGCGCGACCCCAGGGTGCGCGCGCTGTTCGCCAGCTAAGCCATTGAAGGGATAGGACAATGCTTGCCACCATCCTCATCATTCTGCTCGCCATCATCGCCGCGGTGCTCGTCTATGCCGCGACGCGGGCGAACGATTTCGTCGTCAGCCGCTCGGCCGGCATCGAGGCGCCCGCCGAGGCGATCTTTCCACTGATCAACGATTTCAGGCGCTGGCCCACCTGGTCGCCTTACGAAAAACTCGACCCGGAGATGAAGCGCACGCTTTCCGGCGCCGAAAGCGGCAAGGGCGCGGCCTATGCCTGGCAAGGCAACAGCAAGGCCGGGGTCGGCCGCATGGAAATCACCAATTCGGTTCCGTCGTCGCTGGTGGCGCTGAAGCTCGATTTCGAAAAGCCGTTCAGGGCCAACAACACCGTCGACTTCACCCTGACGCCGTCGGGCGAGAACACGACCGTCACCTGGGCGATGCGCGGCGGGCGGCCGTTCATCGCCAAGCTGATGGGCCTGTTCATGAATTTCGACACGCTGATCGGCAGGGATTTCGAGGCCGGACTCGCCAACCTGAAGCGAGCCGTTGAAAAGTAAGGCGATTGGTGCGTCGCTCCCCAGAGCGGCTCATC
The DNA here is from genome assembly GCF_056781675.1 of Mesorhizobium monacense. Taxonomy (NCBI): domain Bacteria; kingdom Pseudomonadati; phylum Pseudomonadota; class Alphaproteobacteria; order Hyphomicrobiales; family Phyllobacteriaceae; genus Mesorhizobium; species Mesorhizobium monacense. Next base: position 5,960,510 of record NZ_CM165567.1, read on the forward strand.
GTTTCACGGAAACGCAGAACCGCTCTATCTCTTTGTTTTGACGCAATTCCGGACGGAAAACCGCTGCGCACTTTTCCTGGAATTGCTCCAGGCGGATCAAATCACGCTTCCGTACGTTATCGACCCAAGGGTGGGTGAAGTTGGTCTCCCCTTGGAGAGGAACGACGATGAAAAAAACCTTGCTTTTGCTGGCGCTGCTGGTCCCGCTAGGGGCCTGCTCGCAAACGGAAAAGGGTGCCGCGGTCGGCGGCCTGGGTGGCGCTGCTATCGGTGCTGCCGTGGCAAATGATCCGGTGGAAGGCGCAGTCGTCGGTGGCGCCGTCGGTGCCGTTGCCGGTGCGCTGATCGGCCGGGCCAACGAACCGGACCGCTGCCGCTACCGGGACCGCTATGGGCGCACCTACATCGCCCGTTGCCCGGAGGGCTATTGAACCCGTGAGACCTTCTGCGACTGAGCATGCCCTGAAAATGAGAAACGGCGGGCCAAAGCCCGCCGTTCCTATAAGCGATAGGGAACTGGATTACTCGGCGGTGGCGGCTTCCGCCTCGGCGGGCGCTGCGGCCGCGGCGGCAACAGCGGCGGCGGCATCGTCCTGCGCCTTCTTCAGCAAAGCGGCGCGTTCCTGCGCCTTCTTGCCGGGCTCGGCCTTCTTCGGGTTGGAGCGGGCGTCGCGCTTGGCGAGGCCGGCCTCGTCGAGGAAGCGCAGCACGCGGTCGGTCGGCTGGGCGCCGTGCGACAGCCAATGCTTGACGCGGTCGGCGTCAACCTTGACGCGCTCGCCGTCCTTGGGCAGCAACGGGTTCCACGAGCCGAGCGACTCGATGAAACGGCCGTCGCGCGGCGAACGGGCGTCGGCGACGACGACGTGGTAGTAGGGACGCTTCTTCGAGCCCGCACGGGCCAGTCTGATCTTCAGTGCCATTTCTTTTCTCCTAAAAGCTCTGATTCATTGATTGGGTTAAGGCTGGTTCTCAGCCGGTTTTCGTCACGCCGTTGGCAGCGGCGATCTGTTCGTGGTGACGGATCACTTCGCGGACGACGAAGTTGAGGAATTTTTCCGCGAAATCGGGGTCGAGATGCGCGTCCTTGGCCAGTTGGCGAAGGCGGGCGATCTGCTGTTGCTCGCGCGCCGGATCGGCCGGCGGCAGGCCATGCTCGGCCTTCAGCACGCCGACAGCCTTGGTGCAGCGGAAGCGTTCGGCCAGCATATGGATGAGGGCAGCGTCGATGTTGTCGATCGAAGCGCGGTAGCCGGCAAGAATCGTGCGTGCGTCGGCCATGTCCTTATCCTCGTTCATGACGCCCTCACTTCTTCTTCCCAAGTCCGGGCAGGCCGCCGCCGCCCAGGCCGGGCAGCTTCATGCCGCCGGGCAGTCCAGGCAGGCCACCGCCACCGGGGAGGCCGCCGGGAAGACCCTTCATGCCGCCGAGACCGGCCGCCTGCGCCTGCTTCTGCAAGGCTTCGAGCTGCTTGGGGTCCATCTTCGACAGATCCGGCATGCCGCCGCCCATCATGCCCCCGGGGCCGCCCGGCATCATGCCGCCGAGGCCCATCTTCGAGGCAAGGCCGCCCATCATGCCGCGCATGAGGCCGCCGCCTTTGCCCTTGCCGCCCATCGCCTTCATCATGTCGGCCATGCCGCGATGCATCTTGAGCAGCTTGTTGATCTCGGCCGCGTCGGTGCCGGAACCGGCGGCGATGCGCTTCTTGCGCGAGTGCTTGAGGATATCGGGGTTGGCGCGCTCGGCCTTGGTCATCGAGGAGATGATGGCGAGCTGACGGCCGAACATTTTGTCGTCGAGGCCGGCCGCGGCCATCTGGTCCTTCATCTTACCCATGCCCGGCATCATGCCCATGATGCCGCCCATGCCACCCATCTTCGACATCTGCTGAAGCTGGCCGGCGAGGTCGTTCAGGTCGAACTTGCCCGACTGCATCTTTTTGGCCATCGCCGCCGCTTGCTCGGCGTCGATGTTTTCGGCGGCCTTCTCGACAAGGCTGACGATGTCGCCCATGCCGAGGATGCGGTCGGCGATGCGCTTGGGGTGGAATTCCTCCAGCCCGTCCATCTTTTCGCCGGTGCCGATCAGCTTGATCGGCTTGCCGGTGACGGCGCGCATGGAAAGGGCCGCGCCGCCGCGGCCGTCGCCGTCCATGCGGGTCAGAACGAGGCCGGTGATGCCGACGCGCTCGTCGAAACTCTTGGCCAGATTGACGGCGTCCTGGCCGGTCAGCGAGTCGGCGACCAGCAGGATCTCGTGCGGGCTCGACACCTTCTTGATGTCGGCCATCTCGACCATCAGCGGCTCGTCGATATGGGTGCGGCCGGCGGTGTCGAGGATGACGACGTCATGGCCGCCGAGCTTGGCCGCCTGCACGGCGCGGCGCGCAATGTCGACCGGGTTCTGACCTGTGATGATCGGCAGCGTCGCCACCTTCACCTGCTCGCCGAGCTGGCGCAGCTGCTCCTGCGCGGCGGGGCGCCGCGTGTCGAGCGAGGCCATCAGGACCTTCTTGTTCTGGCGCTCGGTCAGCCGCTTGGCGATCTTGGCCGAGGTCGTCGTCTTGCCGGAGCCCTGCAGGCCGACCATCATGACCACGACGGGCGCGGGCGCGTTGAGGTCGACGGCAACGCCCTCGGCGCCCAGCATCGCGACCAGCTCGTCATGGACGATCTTGACGACCATCTGGCCGGGCTTGATCGACTTCACAACGGCGGCGCCGACCGCCTTCTCGCGCACCTTGTCGGTGAAGGAGCGCACCACTTCCAGCGCCACGTCGGCCTCGAGCAGCGCGCGGCGCACCTCGCGCAGCGCTGCCGAGACATCCGCCTCCGACAGGGCACCGCGGCCAGTCAGGCCGTTCAGGATGGAGCCAAGGCGCTCTTGTAGGGACTCAAACATCGGTCAACCCGCCGCGCGACAGCGTCTTGGATTCATAGCGATCCCTGTCGGGCCGATGGCCCTCCACGCCTCTTGTGCGCTCCTGAAGCGAATCAAACATTCTTTTTCCTTTTTCTCAGGCAGCCGGATGGTGCCCGAGAGGTAGTGCGTTCGCGCCAAGTGTCCAAACAAAAGCTCGTGCGAGCGCAAAGCCAAAAAGCACCCGGGGGCGCACAGCGCTGCCGGGTGTTGGCCTCCAGGATCGATTTATGGCACTCGCCTCAAAGAGGCTTCGGCGTCCTGGTCGGCTTGCTCGGAGGGATACTCGTCGCGGAATTCGCGGCGTGTAGACAGGAAATCGGGCGTGGAGTCAAGGTCTGGGCCGAGATGAGCGTCCAAACGCCGGCCTCACGACTGGTTCAAGGCAGCACCTCTCCGTCGAGGATGCGCGCGTAGAGGTCGAGATAACCCTTTGCGGTCCGGGCGATCGGAAACCGGGCGGCGGCCGAGTCTCGGCAGCGCTGCGGGGACAGGTCGGCAACGGCGGCCAGTGCTTCGCCAAACGCCGAGTCCGTGTCGAAGAAGCGCCCGGTGTCGGCGTCGACGATCTCGGGCAGCGCGCCGCGCGGGGTCGTCAGCACCGGCGTTCCGCACAGCATCGCCTCGACCGAAGCCATGCCGAACGGCTCTTCCCAGGCGATCGGATTGAGAAAGGCCCTCGCTTCGCCCAGCAGTCGCAGCTTTTCGTCGCCATCGACGATGCCATGGAAGCGATAGCGGCTGCCGAGGCTCTTGAAGAAGACGCCCTCACGCCGCACCTGGCTGCGCGTGAGCAGTTTCCAGCGCGAGCCGCCGGCGATGTCGAGCGGAAGATCGAATTTTTTCGCCAGATCGACGGCGCGGCTCAGGTTCTTGCCGGCGCGCGCGATGCCGGCAAGGAACATCAGACGATCGGTCCTGGTTTCGGCCAGCCGATAGGCCTCGGTCGGAAAGCCGTTGTGGACGAAGGTTTCGCGACCGTGGTTGCGGGCATGGCTGGCGCTGACGAAACTCCAGTTCTTCTGCCGTCTGGGCTCGTTTGGAGTATAGCCGTGCTCGGTGTTGAGGGTCGGAAAGGGAACCTCGATAAACCAGCTGTTGAAATGGACAATATCGGTGTCGGCGGGGATGGCGGCCCGGCATTGCTCGGCCGACGACGCCTGCCGCACTTCGCACAGCGGATGGCTGGAGCCGGGGTCGGCGATTAGCACGACCCGATGGCCGAGGCGGGCGAGTTCGCTCGCCAGCCATTCGACCTGGCGCTGGGTGCCGCCATAGCCCTTGCAGGGGATGGCGCCTCTGACCACCAGTGTGATGCGCATCAGTCCGGCCCGAGCTTCAGCGGCGAGCGCGGATGCAACAGAAGCAATACCGTCAACAGGCTGCTGACGATGCCGATCGCGGCGATCAGAACCGCGTCCCACGTCGTCCAGCCGGGGCCTTCCAGCGGTTTGGCGTTGAACAGGGCAAAGGAATTATAGCCTGCCTGGTGCGAGATCAGCAGGAAGCCGGTCAGATTGTTGCCGAGATGGGCGCCGAAGGCAGCCCCGAGATTGCCGGTCGCATAGACCAGAAGCGTCAGGACCAGCGCGAAGGTGGCGATCGAGACCAGCACGCAGGCATTGATGGCGAGCGACGAGGCCGCGCTCCAATGCAGCGCGGTGAACAGCAATACCGGCAGCAACACCCAGACGAGAGGGTTGCGAAACCGGTTTGCCAGGCCGCGCAGCAGATAGGCGCGAAACAGCGCCTCCTCGGAGGATGTCTGCAGAAAGGCCAGCACGACGATCGGGACGAGGAACAGCAGCCAGGACGACAGGCTGATCGCGCCGCGCGCGATCTCGGGCTGCAGCCAATAGAGCATGACCTCGGAGAGCAGCGAGGTGATCAGCACCGCCGCCAGGCCCTTGAGGAATCCCTGGCGCGAAATACGGCGGCTGGCTCCGACGAGCGCCGACAGCGGCTCGCCGTGCACCCAGCGCATGGCAACCCACAGACCGATCCAGATGCCGGCGAAGGAGAGCAACGCGGTAAGGATCCCTTCGGGTGATACCAGGAAAGCCTGCACTGGCCCGGCGGCTGGCGGGCTGACGCCCATCCGGGCCTGGGAGACGACGAAGACATAGGTGCCGCCGAGCAGCACCGCCAAGGTCGCCGCGACCCAGAACAGCACGACGATGGCGCTTCCGAGCAACAGGCGCGGCAAGGTCGTCTTGTCGTTCGGCGAGCGCCGGAAACGCTCGAAGGCGGCATTGTCGATGATCACGCGGTTCCCCTGCCCGAACGCATTCGCGACGCATGATCTATGGGATCGGGGCTCCGCGCGCAATCATCCTCGTCGGGCCGCGCATGTGCTGAGCTCGAAAGGAGCAGCGGCCGCCAGCGCTGGCGGCCGCGCGTTTCACTGACCCTTGGAGCGGTTCGGCGATTCTATCGATCGTCGAACCGCTCCAACTCTTTGTTTTTACGCAATTCCTGACGGAAATCCTGGAATTGTTCTAGTCACGCATGACGTAGACGACGCGCCGCGTGCCGGGGTCGACCAGCGCCGGCTGGTTGTTCACATAGACGTAGCGGTAGTCGTAATCGGGGATTTCGCGCAGCTCGACCGTGTCGGGCAAGGTCGCGCCCGTCACCACCTCGCCGTCGAGATACACAGGATCAAGCCGGTGCGTCGTGACGTAGGTGCCAACTTCGGCCGGCGGCCTTGCGATCGGGTCGATCGGTTCGGCCGCGACAATGGCGCTGGTATAGGTATCGGTATAGATATCGTCACTCGGCGGCGTCACAACCGCGATATCAGCGTCAACCGGCCGGCGCGTCAGCACCATTTGATTGCCGCCGAAGTCGGCCGTCACATAATCCGAATAGACCCAGCCCTGGCCATTGGCCTCGGCGATGGTGCACCATTTGCTGTTTGCGATGCAGCCTTGGAGCGTCGCCGACTGGCCGGCGGCCAGCACGCCGATCACAGGATATTGCGGGCCGGGGCCAGCGCGCACGTTGAGATCGGTGACAGCCGAAACGGCGGTTTCGGCCAAGGCCGCGCCCGACATGGCGACGAGCGCTCCGGCGATGGCCGGAAACAGTATGGCTTTCATGATTTCTCTCCGTTCTTCGAACTCCCTCGCGAACGGAAACGAAACAAGGCTCTATGCGTTCCGGCTAAAATGCCTGCACTCGTGTCTCGATTCTGAAATTCGCTTGTGTTCGATATCAAGGGCAGGTGCGGATTTCAGAATCGGGGACGCCAGCAACCTATTGATTCTAGTGTCGTTTTGGTTTCGCAGTTCGCTCCGCGCCCGATATCGAAATCAAGCGAACTTCGAAATCACGACACTAGCTCACGAATTTTTCCGGTTTCTTTCGGCAAACCGGTCAAAAGTGCGTGGACGAAGTCCAGTTTGCGCGCCGTCACGTCGGAAATGACGAAGGGATAGAGATCGGGCAGGCCCATGCAGCGGTTGATCGAGTTGGACGCCTCCGACAGCACCAGCCAGCGGGCGAGGATCCTGTCGAAGGGCTCGGGCACGGTGGCGGGCTCGGAAGGCGCGGCCTGCAGTTCGCCGCCGGTATCGCCGCGCGGCAAGGCCTCGGCGTCAACCGTCTCCAGCCGGCCAAGCGGGAAATTCAGCGCATGCACCATTTCCAGCGTGTCGGTGATGTGCAGATAGTGCGCGAAGGTCTCGGCCCAGTCTTCCCAGGGGTGCGACGTCGCATAGGCAGAGATGTGGCCCTGCTGCCAGTCTGGCGCAGCACCATTGGTATAGTAGGTCTGCAGCGCCTGCTCATAGTCGGGGCGGTCGTCGCCGAACAAGGCGCGGAAGGCTGCCAGCCTTTGCGGGTCGTCACGGATCAGGCGGTCCCAGTAATAGTGGCCGAGCTCGTGGCGGAAATGGCCGAGCAGCGTGCGGTAGTTCTCGCCCATTTCGACGCGCCGCCTCTCGCGTTCGGCCGAATCCGCCTCGGCGACGTTGAGCGTGATCAGGCCATTGTCGTGACCGGTCAGGATACGCTCGCCGCCGGGGCCGCCGCCGATCGGATCGGCAAGGAAGTCGAAGGCAAGGCCGGCTTCGTCGCCGGGGTTGTGCTTTGGCGCGGTCGGCAGGCCGAAGGCGAGCAGCGAATAGATGGCGCGCTTCTTGGCCGCCTCGACGCGGATCCAGCGCCGGCGGTTGCCGTCGACCGAGAGGTCCGGGATCAGCTGGTTCAGCGCGCAGGCGCGGCAGAAAGCCTGGCCCGGCTCCGCCCGCCAGTTGCAGGCGCATTCATCGGCATTGGTGCATTGGAAGACGCCGTCGATACCAGACAAGGTAAAGCGTGCCTGCTCGGGATCATAGAGCACGAGATTGGCGCAGCTCAGGCACTGGGCGTTCTCGAAATAGAGGCGGTGGCCGCAATGCGGGCAGTCGAACAGCTTCATCTTGCTCTCAAAACCATCAGAGCCAGCATATAGGGTGGGACCGCCGGCCGCCCAAATGCCGGCCGTCGTCCAACATCGAAGCTGGCGCTATCCCGCTGCAAGCAAGGCGGCCACCTGCCGTGCCACGCTCTCTCCGGACAGGCGCGCGCCGCCGCAGGTCTGGATGAGCGGACCGGCCAGATGCTCGCCGGCGAAGAAGATCTTTTCCGCCACCGGCTGCATCAGCGTCGCGCGCGCCTCGGAACGTCCCGGGCGGGCCGCCGCATAGGCGCCGCGCACGAAGCGCTCGCCGCCCCAATTGGTCATCATGGCGCGTGCGACGTGCTTGCGGGTGTCGGCCCCGAAGATGTTGCACAGCCGGTCGACGACGAAGTCGATGCCCGCCGCCTCACCGGCAGCCGACATCTCCCAGGCGAAATCGCCACCGACGAAGCCGACCATCAGGTCGAGATCGAAGGGAAAGCAGAGGAAGTAGATGTCGTGCCTGGCCAGCCGCTCGATCAAGAGATCGTCGAAGGGCTGCAGGCCAAGCCTGGTACCCCGGATCTCGACCGGCAGCTTGGTCAGCATGCCCATCGGCAGATCGAAGAAGGCGGAAAAATGCGTATCGGGCAGCGCCGGCGAGAATTCGATCTCCTCGAAGGCGAGCACCGCCGGCGAGGCGGTGACGATGACCGCCTTGGCGCGGATGGTGCCGCGATCGGTGACGCAGGCGACGCCCGGCACGTCCCAGAGGATTTTTCGCACCGGCGTCGACAGTTCCACCGGCACGTCGGCCCCGAAATGCGCCACCAGGGCGCCAAACCCTTCCTTGCTGAAATAATTGGGATCGAGATCGGCGGCGGCCTGGAAGTCGCGGATCGATATTTCGTCCTCGTCGGCGCCGAAATCCATCGGCCCGGCGAAGGTGGCGGCGGCGCGCGGCGCATGTCCCTTGGCGAGCAGTGCCGAAAGGCGGTCATCGTCGCCCTCCTCCACCTGGTGCGCGGCCAGCAGTTCGAACAGCCGCGCATCGGCGGCCTTCATCTCGGCCTCCTCAGCCTCGCTTGCCTTGCGCTGGCGGTAATAGAGATGATCGACATTCATGTCGTGATGGTGAAGCGTCCAGCCGGCGGCCTCGGCCTCGGGGAAATAGGGATTGCGGTCCGCGGCATGCAGCCAGGCGCAGCCGATGTCGAACGGGACGCCGAAATGCTGGTCGCTGGTCCAGGCGCGACCCCCGACGCGGCCCATCGCTTCCAGCACTTTGAAGGAAAGGCCGGCGGCGCGAATGGTCTTGGCGGCGGCGAGCCCCGCGGAGCCGGCGCCGATGATCACGACGTCAACGTCATCCATGAATGCAAGACCCCCGCCACAATAAATACTTGATCGTAGGCAAATTGCGCGGCATTGGCCAGTGCGGTGGATTGTGAAGTTCCGGTGGCATCAGTGTTCGAAGGCGTTGAAACCGAATTTCGCGTGTAGCCTTGCTGCAAAGGACTGCGATTTTCGGCTTCGCCGCATCGGCGCTCTACCGGAGCCAGTGACAATGAACCGGTTCACTGGCAAATTCGCAACTGGGACGTGATTCAGGCAACCAGGAGAAGAACATGGCATTTCTTGCCAAGGGAAAGATTTTTGCGGCCGCAATGGTGGCGATGCTTGCGCTGGCGACGGGCGCGCAGGCGGCCAGCTGCGGCAAGAACGGCGCCGGCTTCGAGGCCTGGAAGCAGGAGTTTGCCGGGGAGGCCCAGGCCAACGGCGTCGGTTCGAAGGGTCTGGCCGCTCTGGCCGGCGCGACCTACGCAACAAAGACGATCTCCGTCGACCGCGCCATCCACAAGGCTTTCAGCGGCTCGGTGGAAGATTTCATGAAGCGTCGTGGCGGGGCCGCGATTATTTCCAAGGGCCGTTCGCTGAAGAAGTCGAACGCGGCGCTGTTCAACAAGATCGAAGCGACCTACGGCGTGTCGCCGGGTGTGTTGCTCGCCATCTGGGGCATGGAGACCGGCTTCGGCTCCTCCCTGGGCAAGCAGAATACGGTCTCTGCCATTCTGACGCTTGCCTATGATTGCCGCCGCCCGGGGTTCTTTTATCCGCATGCCATTGCAGCCCTGAAGCTGGTCGATCGCGGCGCGTTGAGCGCCTCGTCGGTCGGCGCTGCGCATGGCGAGATTGGCCATACGCAGTTCCTGCCCGGAAATGTCTTGCAGTATGGTGTCGGCAACGGAAATCTGCGCGACAAGGCCACTGCGCTGGCCTCCACCGCCAACTTCCTCAAGGCTCATGGCTGGCAGGCGGGTGCCAGCGCGCAGGCGAATATGGGCGCAATTGCCGGCTGGAATTCCGCAAGCGTCTATCAACAGGCCATCGCCCGTATCGCCACGGCGATCGATGGCGACTGATAGAAATCTCTAATCGATGGAAAGCCCGGCCATGTGCCGGGCTTTCTGTTTGTGGAGCAGGGTCAAAACCCAATCACTCGGAGCGACCAAATTCGATCTCATCGCATCGCTCTCAATAATGCGCGTAGCCGCTCAACGGGCATTTCTGGGAAGCGGGAACCTGGAAGGTGCCGTCAACACCGTTGCAGGTACGGAACTTGGAGTTCCGCGGCGCCGGGGTAGCCTTTGGCCAGCCCTCGATGACCATCGGGACTCCGTGAGCTTGCGCGTAGCCGCTCAACGGGCATTTCTGGGAAGCGGGAACCTGGAAGGGGCCGTCAAAACTTTTGCAGCTACGGAATTTGGAGTTCCGCGGCGCCGGCGTGGCCGTAGCGGCCGCCTTTGACTTGCCCTTGATGACCATCCAGATTTCGGTCGGTTGGTCGAGCTGTAGGTTGTTTATATCAGAGTAGCTGATCCGCCCGCTGCGTATCCCTTCGCCAAGGCGCTGGCAGAACAAGGCCGGCATGCGCTCCTGCGAGACGCCCATGAAAGAGGCGATTTCCGTGATGCTCCATAGGTGGACAGCGGAGATGCACCCATCCGAATTCAGCTTCTGCTCGCGTTTCGCGGCTGCCTGCGAGGACTGGCATCCCGTAAAGACGACGATGGCCGCCGCTAGCAGCAGAAAAATGGAGTTTTTCACTGTCAAAGCCCCCTGTATCCCCACGAGAACTTAAATGAAGCCGCCGAAAGGTCAAACAGGAAACTATCCGAGGCGGTGTGACTTCTCGCATATTAGCGGCGCCAAATAAAAACCCGGCGTCTCCGCCGGGTTTTGTTCGGGCAATAGCTTTGGCTCAGCCCTTTCGGCTGCGCGCCGCCAGTGTGCGCAGCCTCAGCGCGTTGAGGCGGATGAAGCCGGCGGCGTCTTTCTGGTCGTAGGCGCCGCGGTCGTCCTCGAAGGTAACCAGCGCGTCGGAATAGAGCGTCTTCTTCGACTTGCGGCCGGTGACCATGACATTGCCCTTGTAGAGCTTCAGCCGCACCGTGCCTTCGACGTCTTCCTGGCTCTTGTCGATCATCGCCTGCAGCATCAGCCGCTCGGGCGCGAACCAGAAGCCGTTGTAGATCAGCTCGGCATAGCGCGGCATGAACTCGTCCTTGAGATGGGCGGCACCGCGGTCGAGCGTGATCGACTCGATGGCGCGATGCGCTGCGATCAGGATGGTGCCGCCGGGTGTCTCGTAGACGCCGCGCGATTTCATGCCGACGAAACGGTTCTCGACCAGGTCGAGCCGGCCGATACCATTGTCGCGGCCGAGATCGTTGAGGGCGGCCAGCATGGTTGCCGGCGACAGTTTCTTGCCGTTGAGCGCAATCGGGTCGCCCTTGAGGAACTCGATCTCGATCTCGGTGACCTTATCCGGCGCGTCCATCGGCGAAACGGTGCGCTGGTGGACGAATTCCGGCGGCTCGGTCCACGGGTCTTCCAGCACCTTGCCTTCCGATGAGGAGTGCAGAAGGTTGGCGTCGACCGAGAACGGCGCGTCGCCCTTCTTGTCCTTCGGCACCGGGATCTGGTGTTGCTCGGCGAAGTTGATCAGGTCGGTGCGCGACTTGAACGACCAGTCGCGCCATGGCGCGATGACCTTGATGTCGGGGTTCAGCGCATAGGCCGACAGCTCGAAACGGACCTGGTCGTTGCCCTTGCCGGTGGCGCCGTGGGCAATCGCGTCGGCGCCGGTCTCGCTGGCGATCTCGACCAGGTGCTTGGAGATCAGCGGTCGGGCGATCGAGGTGCCGAGCAGATAGGTGCCCTCATAGACCGCATTGGCGCGGAACATCGGGAAGACGAAGTCGGAGACGAACTCCTCGCGCACGTCGACGACGCGGATGTCCTTGATGCCCATCATCTCGGCCTTGCGGCGCGCCGGCTCCAGCTCGCCGCCCTGGCCGAGGTCGGCGGTGAAGGTGACGACTTCGGCGCCGAGCTCGGTCTGCAGCCATTTCAGGATGATGGAGGTGTCGAGGCCGCCGGAATAGGCGAGCACGACCTTCTTGACGTCTTTTGCTTTTGACATTTGGCGGTTCCGCGACAGGAGTTCTCGGCGGGCGAGGTATCACGGCGTTTCCGGCCTGCGCAAGAGACGAACGGTGCTGGACCAGACGCTGCATCAGCCAGAAGCTGGCAAGGGCAGGACGCTTGCGTTATGGCTGCGCCGTCTTTTGCTGCCTTGAGACCGGCCATGTCCTTCATTCCCGACACAACGACACTGATCCAGTTCGCCATCGCCACCGTCATCCTGGCAATCACGCCGGGGCCCGACATGACGCTGTTCGTGTCGAGAACGCTGAGCCAGGGCCGGGCTACCGGCTTTGCCTCGATGGCGGGTGCGCTGTGCGGCACGCTGATCCACACCACGCTGGTGGTGGTCGGCATCTCGGCGCTGATCGTCGCTTCGCCGATGGCCTTCTTCGTGCTGAAGATTTTTGGCGCCGGCTATCTGGTGTTCCTGGCCTGGCAGGCGCTCGCCAAGGGCTCGGCGTTTTCGCCGGAGAAGAAGAACGGACCTGAGATCTCGCTGTTCCGCAGCTGGGCGGCCGGGCTGGGCGTCAATCTGCTCAACCCGAAGATCATCCTGTTCTTCATGACGTTTCTGCCGCAGTTCGTTTCCGCGCACGACCCGAATGCGCCGGGAAAACTGTTCTTCCTCGGGGGGATGTTCATCGTGCTGTCGATCCCGGTGACGGCGCCGATGGTGTTTGCGGCGGAAAAGTTCTCGGCGGCGATGAAGGCCAGCCCGCGGGTGACGCGGGTGGTCGATTATCTGTTCGCCGGCGTGTTCTCGGCCTTCGCGCTCAAGATCCTGACGGCCCAGGCGAAGTAGGCGCATCGCTCTTCCACCAGCTTCCGGCCCAGCGGCCGGCAGCGAGCCAGTAGAAGATGCCGCCGACCATGCCGCAGCCGATCACGGCAGCGATGGCACGCGGCTCGGTGACGTCGAAATTGGCATCGGCATTCTGGTGGACGAAGCCGAGGAACACTGCCGCCACGACGCCACCGGCCAGCGCGTAGAATAGCCAATCGCGCCGGCCGAGGATTTCGGCGATCAGGATGACGATGGCCGCCGGCATGAAGGCGAAATAGGCGACGAACAGCGCCACGAACGGAATAGAAAAATAGAGCGAAGCGGTCGCCGTCGGGTCGGCCTGGTCCGGTGCATAGCCGAGCGAGGCCAGGAATAGGATATTGAGGAAGGCGCTCGCCGCCAGCGCGGCGACGGCATAGCCGAACAGGATGACGGCGAAGCGGATGAGATAGGCGATGAGGCGGCTCAAGCCTCGCCGTGCCCCGCGATCATCATCGCTTCCAGCGCCAGCCGGTCGACTTTGCGCATGCGCTCCGATTCCGACTTCAGCTGACCGCAGGCCGCCAGGATGTCGCGGCCGCGCGGGGTGCGGATCGGCGAGGCGTAGCCGGCATTGTTGATGTAGTCGGCGAACTTCTCGATCGTCTCCCAGTCCGAGCACTGGTAGTTGGTGCCCGGCCACGGGTTGAACGGGATCAGATTGATCTTGGCCGGAATGCCCTTGAGCAACTTGATCAGGCCCTTGGCGTCCTCGATGGAATCGTTGACGTCCTTCAGCATCACATATTCGAAGGTGATGCGCTTGGCGTTGGACAGGCCAGGATAGGAGCGGCAGGCGGCGATCAGCTCTTTGAGCGGATACTTCTTGTTGATCGGCACCAGCAGGTCGCGCAGATCGTCATTGGTAGCGTGCAGCGAGATCGCCAGCATGACGCCGATCTCCTCGCCGGTGCGGAAGATTTCGGGCACGACGCCGGATGTCGAGAGCGTGATGCGTCTCTTCGACAGGGAAAGCCCGTCGCCGTCGGAGGCGATCAGCAGCGCCTTCTTCACCGCCTCGAAATTGTAGAGTGGCTCGCCCATGCCCATCATCACGATGTTGGACACTTTGCGACCCTCGGCCGGCACGATGGCGCCGTCCGGCGTGTCGCGGTCGGGGAAATCGCCGAGCCGGTCGCGCGCGGTGAGCAATTGCGCCAGGATTTCCTCGGCCGTCAGGTTGCGCACCAGCTTCTGCGTGCCGGTGTGGCAGAAGGAGCAGGTCAGCGTGCAGCCGACCTGCGAGGAGATGCAGAGCGTGCCGCGGCCTTCCTCGGGGATATAGACGGTCTCGATCTCGACCGGCCGGCCGGCGCCGCGCGGCGGAAAGCGGAACAGCCATTTGCGGGTGCCGTCGGCGGAAATCTGCTCCTCGACGATTTCGGGCCGCGCCACGGTGAAATGCTTGTCGAGCTCGGCGCGCAGATCCTTGGAGATGTTGAGCATGCCGGCAAAATCGGAGACGCCGCGTACATACATCCAGTGCCAGAGCTGCTGGGCGCGCATCTTGGCCTGGCGCTCGGGCACGATGCCGGCGGCGACGAGAGCCTCGCTCAGTTCGGCGCGCGTCCGGCCGATCAGCGACGGTTTTTCAGCCGACGCGGCACGGGCGCGCAACGCGTCGCGGGCGCCTTCGGCGGTAAGATCGAACGAAAGGGTCATGGTTGCGCCAATATAAGCGGTTTGCGGCCGATTTCAGCATCGTGCCCGAAATGAAGCGCGGCGCATAGCACAGGTTGCGGGCGGAGTCATGCGGGGGGGGGCCGCGAGCAAGGGCAAGGATTGGTGTCCAAATTTGCGCCGGAGACATATCTTCGATCTCGGCGCCGCCCCTCATCTGCCTGCCGGCATCTTCTCCCCGTATAGGGACGGGGAGAAGGGGGCTGGCCGCAACGCCGGTGCCATCCCGGCAACGCCGGCGATTGGCGAAAGCATCGATGCGGTTCCTTTCTCCCCGTCCCTATACGGGGAGAAATGCCCGGCAGGGCAATGAGGGGCAGCGTCAACGCCTCGAAGACTGGTTCTACCGAACCTCGCGATCCGGCCTTTCAAATTCCTGCTTAGCAGATCCCGTTCGGCCTATTTGCACTTGGCGATCGACGCCAGCGCGGCCGAAATGCCCTTCAGCGAGAAGACATAGGTGGTGGTGTTGCCGCGGCCGGACTTGGCCGACACCTTCATGTCGGTGCCGGTCTTCATGGCAGCGATCAGGACAGGCTCTTCCGCCGCGTTCTCGACCCAGGCCGATTTGCCGCGGGTGAACATCGAGAAGGACTTCTTGTCGATGGTGACGGTGGCCTTGGAGCCTTCCTGGAAATTGTAGCCTGCGATGAATTGCGGCTCGTAGGACACTTGCTGTCCGGGGCGCTGGCTGACGAAGAAGAACATGTCGCCATGGTCGAGCGTCGGCGGCTGCTTGTCAGTCGGCACGGTGAGCACGTAGCAGACCTTGCCGCCGGATGCCTGGTAGCTGTAGGTGCCCCAGGCATTGTGCTGGCCGATCTTGGTTGCCGACTGCGCCAGCGCCGGCGCGGCCAGGGCCACCAGGACCAGGCTGGAAACTGTAGCAATCAATCCGCGCATCGTTTTTCCCGTATTCCAACTGGTGCGGCGGCAGGCCGGTCTGGCGTCCTGCCCGTCGCTTCATTTTGATTTAATCTGGGTTACCAAACGGTGAATTTTCCTCAAGAAAAGGACCCACACCCCAGGAAACCGCCGCCATCACCGCACTGCTGCTCGAAAAGCAGCAGCACGACGTCCCTGTCTCGACTTGGAGGCCACGAAAGCGGCAAGAGTTTGTCGTTTCAAACCACCCCTGCGTGTGCTGTGCCGGCTCAGCTCTTGTCGGCGATCGCCTGCTTCGCGGCCTGCCGGTGCGCCGGGGTGATGTGGGCGCTGACGGCGGTGATCGCGGCCGTAAGCACGGCGATATCGTCGGTGAAGCCGAGGCCCAAGACGAAATCGGGGACGAAGTCTACCGGCAGAATGAAGTAGCCGAGCGCCGCCACCAGGATGCCCTTGGCGCGCAGCGGCGTGTTCTTGTCCATGGCACAGTAATAGGCTGCCACCACGTCCTCCATGAACGGGATGTGCCGGGCGGCCTTCTTGGCGGTGCGCCAGAATTTTTCGCGCACCTCGCGCTCGCCGGCCAGCCTGTCGCCAAAGCCGAAGAAATCAAAACCGGAATCTTGCGCCATCAATCTCTCCTTGCAGGCGGCCGCGCATCGTTCAACGCGCGGCTGCGAGCAAAAATGTGGTGAAAGCCGACCCCTGCTGCAAGATGCCGGCGCCGATTTGGCATGCTGGATCTGCCGCGGGGCGTCACTCAGCCGCCGAAATAGCGGTTCATCTTCTTCGCCAGTTCGATATCGAGTGCGGTCACGCCGCCGGCATCGTGCGTGTTCAGGGTGACGTCGACGGTCTTGTAGACATTCGACCAGTCCGGATGATGATCCATCTTCTCCGCCGCCAGCGCAACGCGTGTCATGAAGGCGAAGGCCTCGGAGAAGTTCTTGAAGGTGAAGGTGCGCCTGATCGAAGCACCGTCGGCGGCCAGCGACCAGCCGCCCAGTTCGGCCAGGGCCGCCACGATGGCGTCCTTGCCCAGTTTCTCTCTCGTCATGTCGGGTTCCTGTGCTATTCGAAAATGACCCTCACCATAATGCATGTCGCCCAAAAGTGCGTCGCGGTTTTGGGATAACGACATGCACAAAAATAGCGCCGGATCGATGAGCGCAAAGCCCATAAAATCCATTCTGTTCGTCTGCCTCGGCAATATCTGCCGGTCGCCGCTGGCCGAGGGCGTTTTTCGCGCCGTCTTGGCCGAGCGCAGGGGGCCTGGATATGGTGCTCGATTCAGCCGCAACCAGTGGCTGGGAGGTGGGCTCCGCCCCCGACCCGCGCTCGATCGCGATCGCCGCCCGCCACGCCATCGACATTTCCGGACAGACAGCGCGTAAGGTCAGGCCGGGGGATTTTCACCGCTTCGACCTGATCCTGGGGATGGACCGGCAGAATGTCCGCGACCTGAAGGCGCTGGCGCCTGCCGCCGTGCACGACCGCATCCATCTTTACCTGGAGTTTGCGAGCGGCAGCGGTCGCGATGTGCCGGACCCGTACTATGACGGGCCGGAGGCGTTCGCCACCGTCTACCGCATGATCCGCGAGGCGTCGGAAGCGCTGGCGGCGCGGCTGGAAGTGCGCGTGTCGGCGCCCGACAGCGGCCAGGCTTCCTCGACGATATAGGGGCCGCCGCCGACCGAATCGCGCGACGACATCAAGACGAAGCGGCCGACGCGGAAGGGCAGCGTCGAAAAATTGCCGCGCGCCGAAAGATACTGGGCGACGTCGAGCGGGCTCGAATTGCGCAAGCGCGCCAGCGTCACATGCGGCATGAATTTGCGTGGGTCGGCCGGCAGGCCGAGCCGCTGGCAGATGCGGTCGATTTCGGCTTGCAGGGCGGTAAGATCCGGCGAGGCGGATACGCCGGCCCATACCGCGTGCGGCTTTTTCTGGCCGAAGGCGCCGACGCCGGACAAGGCTATCGGGAAGGACGGGCGGTGGACGCGGTCGAGCGCGTTGGCGATCTCGTCGGCGACATGGCCCTCGACATCGCCGATGAAGCGCAGCGTCAGATGGTAGTTTTCGACGTCGATCCAGCGGGCCCCGGGCAGGCCGCCCCTGAGCAGGGACAGCGAAAGGGCAGCGTCACGCGGAATTTCGAGGGCGGTGAAAAGACGTGGCATGGAAAGCCTCCTGTCCTCGAATCGAACTCACGCTCCTAGCGAATCATCGATACTCGAACGGGGCAAGCGGTTTGTTGGCTCCGCGGTTTCCCCAGCGGCAACCGTGACTTTTCAGCCTCACGACGCACCGCCCGCCCCCGCGATGGCCTTTTCGGCCGTCGGCAGGATGCGCTCGACCATCACGCCGACACCCTTGGCGTTGGGATGCAGGCCGTCCTCCAGCCGCAGTCCGGGCTGGCCGGCGACGCCGTCGAGAAAGAACGGATAGAGCGGAACGCCGTATTTCGCGGCCAGCTTCGGATAGATCGCGTCGAAGGCGTTCTGGTAGTCGGCGCCGAGATTGGGGGCGGCGCGCATGCCGGCCAGAAGCACGGCGATCTTGCGCTGTTTGAGCTTGGCCAGCATCTCATCCAGGTTCTTTTCGGTGATGCCGGGCGAGACGCCGCGCAGCATGTCGTTGGCGCCGAGCTCGAGGATCACCAGCTGGGTGCCGTCGGGCACCGACCAGTCGAGCCGCGCCAGGCCGCCGCTTGTCGTATCGCCGGAAACGCCGGCATTGGCGACCGTCACGTCATGGCCCTTGGCGCGAAGTGCGGCCTGCAGCCTGTCGGTAAAGCCTTCGCCGGGGCCAAGGCCGAACCCCGCCATCAGGCTGTCGCCGAAACCGACGATGGTGAAGGTCTCGGCGCGTGCCGACGAAATCGAACTGTTGATCGCGGCGAAAAGAACGAGAGCTGCGGCAAGAGTGTGTTTGAAAGCCATGCGGCAGGCCCCATATGAGCGGAACAGTTTTTTGGCGAAGGCGGATTCCTTGTTGAGCATCGGATTTTCCCAAAACCGGTCTCCACTTTTGGGTCCGATGCTCTGCCCCCACCCTCCATATAGGACGCTTTCATTGTGACAGAAGCCGTCATCGTGCTGAAAGACGTATCGCTGACGCTCGGCGAAGGCGCGTCATCTGTCCATGTGCTGAAAGGCGTCAGCCTCGATGTTGCTGCCGCCGAGGCAACCGGCATCGTCGGCCCTTCAGGGTCCGGAAAGTCGACGCTGCTGATGGTCCTGGCCGGGCTGGAAAGGGTCGATTCGGGTACGGTTCGAATCGCCGGCGAGTTGCTCAACGGCAAAAGCGAGGACCAGATCGCATCGTTTCGTGGGCGAAACATTGGCATCGTCTTCCAATCCTTCCATCTCATCCCCAACATGACGGCACTGGAAAATGTCGCGGTGCCGCTCGAACTCGCCGGCCATGCCGATCCGTTCGGGGTGGCGGCGCGCGAACTCGCGGCAGTCGGCCTCAGCGACCGCGTCACCCACTATCCCGGCGAATTGTCTGGCGGCGAGCAGCAGCGCGTGGCGATCGCCCGGGCGCTGGCGCCTTCGCCGCGCATCCTGGTCGCCGACGAGCCGACCGGCAATCTCGACCAGGCGACGGGGCGGCAGGTCGCCGACCTTTTGTTCGCTAAGGCCGCCGAGCGCGGCATGACGCTGGTGCTGGTCACGCATGATCCGGCGCTCGCGGCGCGCTGCTCGCGCCAGGTCTCGATGCGTTCGGGACGGATCGAGGACGCACTGATGCCGCTGAAGGTGACGGCCTGATGCCGCTGTCGCAGACCATGAAGCTCGCCGTCCGCTTCTCGCTGCGCGAGATGCGCGGCGGGCTGTCCGGCTTCCTGATCTTCCTTGCCTGCATCGCGCTCGGCGTCGCGGCAATCGGCGGCGTCAATTCGGTGGCGCAGGCAATCACCGCCGGCGTTGCCAATCAGGGCCAGACGCTGCTTGGCGGCGATCTGCGCTTCCAGCTCAACCAGCGCGACGCAACGCCGGACGAACGTGATTTCCTCGATCGGCTCGGCGCCGTTTCGCACAGCGCCAGCATGCGCTCGATGGCGCGGCTCGAGGACGGCTCCGACCAGTCGCTGGTCGAGGCCAAGGCGGTCGACGACGCCTATCCGCTCTATGGCGCGCTGGAGACCGAGCCGCAGCTATCGAGGCAGGACCTGTTCGGCGAGAAATCCGGCGTCTTCGGCGCCGCGGCACCCGACCTGCTGTTCGACCGGCTGAACCTCAAGGTCGGCGACCGGCTGAAGCTCGGCAGCGCCACATTCGAGCTGCGCGCCAGGCTCACCAGCGAGCCGGATGCGGTGTCCGACGGTTTCGGTTTCGCGCCGCGGCTGCTGGTGTCAACCGAAGGGCTCACGGCATCCGGCTTGATCCAGCCGGGCAGCCTGGTCGAGCACGCCTACAAGATTCGCCTACCCGCCGGCGCCAGCGAGGCTGATATCAAGGCGATCCAGAATCAGGCCGCAGCGGACTTTCCGCAGTCCGGCTGGTCGATCCGCACGCGCTCCAACGCAGCGCCGGCGCTCTCCTCCAACATCGAGCGCTTCTCGCAATTCCTGACCCTGGTCGGGCTGACGGCGCTGGTGGTCGGGGGCGTCGGCGTGGCGAATGCGGTGCGCGCCTATCTCGACGCCAAGCGCGGCGTCATCGCCACTTTCAAGAGCCTGGGTGCCTCGGGCGGCTTCGTCTTTGCCGTCTACCTGGTGCAGATCCTGCTGATCGCCGGCCTCGGCATCGTGCTTGGTCTCATCCTCGGCGCGCTGATGCCGTTCGCGGCGAGTGCGGCCCTTCAGTCGGTGATCCCGGTGCCGGCGGAGGGCGGCTTCTATCCTGGCGCGCTTGCCATGGCGGCGCTGTTTGGCCTGCTGGTGACGCTGGCCTTCGCGCTGCTGCCGCTCGGCCGCGCCCGCGACGTGCCGGCGACGGCATTGTTTCGCGAGATGGGGTTCGAGAGCCGCGGCTTTCCGCGCCTGCCCTATGTGGTGGCAGCGGTTGGCATCGCGCTCGCTTTGGCGGCCTTGGCCATCCTGTTTTCCGGCGACCGCCGCATCGCCTCGATCTTCGTCGGCGCCACCGTCGTGTCATTCCTGGTGCTGCGCCTCGTCGGCGCGTTAGTGCAATGGATCGCCAAGAGAAGCCCGAGGGTCCGCTCCGTCGCGCTCAGGCTCGCCATCGGCAACATCCATCGGCCAGGGGCGCTCACGCCGTCGGTGGTGCTGTCGCTCGGCCTCGGGCTGACGCTGCTGGTGACGCTGGCGCTGATCGACGGCAATCTCAGGCGGCAGATTTCCGGCAGCCTGCCGGAACGGGCGCCGAACTTCTTCTTCGTCGACATCCAGAGCAGCGACGTCGACGCCTTCTCGGCGCTGGTCGGCGGGCAGGCGCCGCAGGGAATGCTGGTCAAGGTGCCGATGCTGCGCGGCCGGGTGATGGCGCTGAACGGCGTCGATGTCGAAAAAGTGAAGGTGCCGGCGGAGGGCGCCTGGGTGCTGCGCGGCGATCGCGGGCTGACCTATGACGACCGCCAGCCGTCGAACGCGACGCTGACGGAAGGTTCATGGTGGCCGCAAAACTATGCCGGCGAGCCGCTGGTGTCGTTCTCGGCCGAGGAAGGCAAGGAGATCGGGCTGAAGCTCGGCGACACCGTCACCGTCAATGTGCTGGGACGCAACGTCACCGCCAGGATCGCCAATTTTCGCCAGGTCGAGTGGGAAACCATGGGCATCAATTTCGTCATGGTGTTTTCGCCCAACACATTCGCCGGTGCGCCGCATGGCTGGCTGGCGACGCTGACCGAGAAGGACGCGTCGGCCGCAGACGATGCCCGCCTGCTCAATGCCGTCACCCGCGCCTTCCCGGCGGTGACGACGGTGCGGGTCAAGGACGCGCTCGACATCGTCAACCGGCTGGTGGCGCAGCTCGGCACGGCGATCCGGGCCGCGGCCGGCGTGGCGTTGATTGCGTCCGTGCTGGTGCTGGCCGGCGCGCTTGCCGCCGGCAACCGGGCGCGCATCCACGACGCTGTGGTGCTGAAGACACTGGGTGCTACGAGGCGAACGCTGATCGCGGCCTTCTCGCTTGAATATATGCTGATCGGCCTTGCCACTGCCGTCTTCGCGCTGGCAGCTGGTGGGGTCGCGGCGTGGTTTGTCGTTGCGCGCATCATGACCCTGCCCTCGCATTTCATGCCGGAAGTGGCGGTGGCCACCATCGCCTTTGCGCTGGTCATCACGGTCGGCATCGGCCTTGCCGGAACCTGGCGGGTGCTGGGGCACAAGGCGGCGCCGGTATTGCGAAATCTCTGATCCGCAACGCCTGAATCGGCCCACTATCGATTAAATCTCGTTAATGTTGCGGCTGGGACGGCTGATAATGCGCGATTTGGCTGCTTCACGAAGCATTACGCTCGGTTACGGTCTTGTTCTTGACGCCAAGAACCATCATATTCCGCCGCAGGCATGCTGGAGCCCCGCCAGCGGCGCCTGGGCTCGAGTGAGCCTGACACCGGACCGGACGGGGCAGAAGCAAAAGAGGATTCCAATGGCTGATCCCATTCGCAATTACCAGACGCGTG
Source organism: Mesorhizobium monacense (assembly GCF_056781675.1). Classification (NCBI taxonomy): domain Bacteria; kingdom Pseudomonadati; phylum Pseudomonadota; class Alphaproteobacteria; order Hyphomicrobiales; family Phyllobacteriaceae; genus Mesorhizobium; species Mesorhizobium monacense. The sequence goes on from NZ_CM165567.1 coordinate 5,982,290, forward strand.
CCGTACCCGGCGCCGCCGTCGATATCGATCAGGGCCTGCGCGCCTATATGATCAAAGTCTACAATCTGATGGGGCTTGGCTTGCTCATCACGGGCCTTGCCGCTGTTGGCACCATCATGCTGGCCACCACCACCGATCCGGCCTCGGCGGTGGCAACGCTGCCGAGCGGCGAGATGCTGACCTCCTTCGGCTACGCGATCTTCGGGTCGCCGCTGCGCTGGGTGGTCATCCTGGCCCCGCTGGCCGCGGTGTTGTTCCTGTCGTTCCGTGTCCAGTCGATGAGCGTGTCGGCCGCGCAGACGACATTCTGGGTCTATGCCGGCCTCGTCGGTCTGTCGCTGTCGTCGATCTTCCTTGTCTACACGACGGCCAGCATCTCACAGACCTTCTTCGCCACCGCTGCTGCCTTCGGCGCGCTGTCGCTCTACGGCTACACGACCAAGCGCGACCTGACCGCGATCGGCTCGTTCCTGATCATGGGCCTGTTCGGCCTGATCATCGCGATGGTGATCAACATCTTCCTGCAGTCGTCGGCTCTGTCCTTCGCCGTTTCGGCGATCGGCGTGCTGATCTTTTCGGGCCTGACCGCCTATGACACGCAGAAGATCAAGGAGATGTATTTCGAGGGCGACGCCGCCGATGTCGCCGGCCGCAAGGCTATCATGGGCGCGCTGACGCTCTATCTCGACTTCATCAACCTGTTCATGTTCCTGCTGCAGTTCATGGGCGACCGTCGCTAATGCATTCGTTTGGACCATGATCTTTTCCGAAAACCGGTTTCCACTTTTCGGGATCATGGTGACTGGACCAGCGAGTTCGGAAGGGCGGCCCAACGGCCGCCCTTTTCTTTTGTCCTGGCCTTTGCTTAAAAGAAGGCACATGAACGATTTGCATAAATTATGAGCAGCATCACCTCACGGGGCGCAGCCGCGGCCGACCTCGATCGAATCACGGAAATCTACGCCGACGCGGTGACCCACGGCACCGCGAGCTACGAGTTGGAGCCGCCCAGCCGCGCCGAGATGGGCAGCCGGTTCGACAGCCTGATGGCGGGCGGTTTTCCCTATCTGGTGGCGGAAAAGGACGACGCCGTGCTCGGCTATGCCTATGCAGGCCCGTTCCGGCCGCGCCCGGCCTATCGTTTCGTCGTCGAGGATTCCGTCTATGTCGCTCCGGAGGCCAAGGGCCAGGGCGTCGGGCGGCTTCTGATGCAGGGGCTGATCGAGGCGGCACGGGCGGCGGGCTTTCGCCAGATCATCGCGGTCATCGGCGACGGCCATGCCGACAGCGCCTCGGTGCGGCTGCATGAGAAACTCGGCTTTCGCCATTCGGGCCGCCTGGAAGGCTCCGGCTACAAGCACGGACGCTGGCTGGACACGGTGTTCATGCAGCTGTCGATGAATGGCGGAGCGCAACTCCCGCCCGATCCGGCCTCGCTGCCGGAACGGAAATTCCGCCAGCAATAATAAGCACATAAACCTGGGAACCGATCTCGGTTTCCAGAAAGTATCATGTGCAGATTCAAAGTGTTAGAGCGTCCTTTGCGCGTCCGACGCGCGGCGCTCCAATTAGGCTTCCACCAGCTTCAGCCTGCTGTCGAAGACGCCAAGCACGCGGCCGAGTTCCTGGCCGCGCTTGAGGATGCGGCCGCCGGCGGCGATGACGGCGAAAGCGCCCTGCCGGCGCGCCAGCTTCGGGTCCTTGACGATCTGGAACAACGGCACCTCGCTGGCGCGGCGGAAGACGGAAAAGACGGCGCGGTCGGAGAGGTGATCGATGGCGTAGTCGCGCCATTCATTGGCGGCGACCATGCGCCCGTAGAGCCTCAGGATCTGGTCAATTTCGCGCCGGTCGAAGCGCACCGGCTGGTCGAGGCGTTCGCGTCTTGCCTCATGCAGCGGGATCAATATTGCGGATGCGTCCCCATCCTCCGTCCCACTGCCGCCGCGATCGGTCATGCCTCGATCCTTCGAATGAATCCTCGCTTGCAGAAATTGGCGTGTTCGCTGGCGAATTGCAAGGCCCCGGCTAAGCAAGCCGGAGCCAAGCCGTTTTCGTCACGTCCAGTCACATTTGTCAAACGCCTGTTGGAATTGGTGATGCTTTGCCACATTCCTGCCTTATTTTATCCGCGCTGATGCCCCAATCTCCGACGAGTTTACCGGCGTTGCCTGAGACGGTTCGGTCCGGCACCGGCTCGTAAACCCCAAGCCCCCCGCCCACGGGTCTGCGTCGGATCGAACCAACCTCGGTTTTTCCCTCGGAAAAATCGGGTGCGACGATCCCAAAACCTAAATGACCGGCGTCAGAAGCAAGCTGACGCCGGTTTTTTATTGGCTGGTTGGTGCGGTGCTAAAGCGCGTTGCGTTTGAATAGCCCCGTGCGAGCGATTCAATTACTGATATCGTCGGTCCGCGCTGCCCCTCATTGCCGCCAGCTATGGTTTCGCCACTTACCAGCGCTTGCGGAATGCGCGCCGACGTCGGGTCAGCGGGCTTCTCCCCGTTTACGGGGGGAAGGTGCCAGCAGGCGGATCAGGGGCGGCGCCGACGGTCCAGTTACGGCTTGCGGATGAAGGCGGCGCCCAGGATAGGCCCGGGCGTGCCGTCCTTGCCGACCGACTGCAGCAGCACCGCGCAGCCGCCTTTCTTGGAGATCTCGGTCATCGGCAATTCGTAGCGCTGCGCCTTGCCGTGCCACATGCCGGCGGTCTGGATGCCGGAGACGGCGTTCCAGTAGGTCATGCTGCGACCGCTGTTTTCGCCCTTGGCGATGTCGATCGTCTGCGGCGCATTGAAATAGACGATGACGACATGGGCATCGGTCGGGCCGCTGCCGGCGTCGCCGGTGTCGATCATGACGCGGTCGCTGGTCCGGCTGACCTTGATGCCGACCCGCATGCCCTCGCCGGTCTTCTGCAGGCGGGCAAGTGTGCCGTCGACTTCCTTGCGGCTGGCGCCGTTGACATGGCTGCGGCCGTTGATGACGGCTTGCGGCGTATAGACCGAACGGCTGCCGAACGCGCGCATATAGTCATACTGCCGCTCGGTGTTCTCCTTGCGGCTCAGCGTGTCCTGCCAGCCGAGATAGTCCCAGTAGTCGACATGATAGGCGAGCGCGATGATATTTTCCTTGGCGGCGAGCTCGGCGAAAAATTCGTCGGCTGGCGGACAGGAGTTGCAGCCCTGGCTGGTGAAAAGCTCGACCACGCCGAGCGGCTTGTCCGACTCTTCCGCAAGCCCGTTGCCGGCAAACGCCGACAGGGCCAGCGCAACTGCCGCAAGCCGCAATGGTCCTTGAAATGCCATGGCCGTTCCAATTTCCCGCCGGTGACGCCGGCCTTGTCGTGGTTGCTAAAATATGTGGCAGAAGCGACAGTCAACGGGAAGTCACGTTGCGGTGAAATTTTTATGGTTGCAACCGAAGGCAAGCCCGCAATAGGAGAGGCGTCTGCACTACGCGGTGCGGTTCGATTGGAGGCGGCATCGTCAGCATGTGGCAAACTCTCCTGACGCCGGTCGATCTTTATTGTGAACGGACAGGGCCGGAACTTTGGGCCGAACCGGTCAATGCTCTGACAAATCTTGCGTTTCTTGCCGCCGGTCTGTGGGGTGTGCGGGAAGTGCGCCGGCGCGGCACCGGCACTTTCGCCGAAGTGCTGGCCTGGTGGGTGGTGGCGATCGGCATCGGCTCGATGCTGTTCCATACCTTCGCCATCCGAGCCACGATCTGGGCCGACGTGCTGCCGATCGCCGGTTTCACGCTCGCCTACACGTTGTTCACGTTGCGTCGCTTCCTCGGCATGGGATGGGGCAAGGCGATCGCCATCTTCGTCGCCTTCTACGCCGTCGCCGGACTGCTGACATGGGCGGTGCCGGACTGGCTGCGGCAGGCCTCGAACGGCACAACCGGCTATCTGGCGCCCTTCCTGGCGCTCGCCTTCCTCGGCGCATGGACGGCGCTAAGCGGCAGCGGTGCCGGCCGCTACAATCTGGCGGCCTTGGCGATCTTCGTCGTCTCGGTCATCTGCCGGATGGCCGATCCGCTGGTCTGCGGCAGCTTCCCGCTCGGCACGCATTTCCTGTGGCACATCCTGAACGGCCTGATGCTCGGCGTGCTTCTGGCCGCGACGGCGCGCTTTGGCGCGCCGAGGGCAGTAGGGCAGTAGGGCAGTAGGGCAGTAGGGCAGTAGGGCAGTAGGGCAGTAGGGCAGTAGGGCAGTAGGGCAGTAGGGAGCTCTATTCCCTACTCGCTTGCTGCCCTACTCCCTTATTCCCCTATGCAGCGAGATCGCGCAGCACGTACTGCAGGATGCCGCCGTTCTTGAAGTAGTCGAGCTCATCCAGCGTATCGATGCGGCAGATGATCGTGACGTTCTTCACCGTGCCGTCGCCGTAAGTGACCTTGGCGGTCATCTTCTGGCGCGGCTTGATGGCGTCCAGCCCGTCGATCTCGACCAACTCGTCGCCCTTGAGGTTGAGCGAGGCCCATGAGGTGCCGTCCTCGAAGACGAAGGGGATGACGCCCATGCCGACCAGGTTCGAGCGATGGATGCGCTCGAAGGATTGGGCGATGACCGCGCGGACACCAAGGAGATTCGTTCCTTTGGCCGCCCAATCGCGCGACGAGCCGTTGCCGTATTCGACGCCGGCGAAGATGACCAGCGGCACGCCGTCCTTCTTGTACTCCATCGCAGCGTCGTAGATCGACGTCTCTTCTTTCGACGGATAGTGGATCGTGTAGCCGCCCTCGCGGCCGTTCTCGCCCAGCATGTGGTTGCGGATGCGGATGTTGGCGAAGGTGCCGCGCATCATCACCTCATGGTTGCCGCGGCGCGTGCCGTACTGGTTGAAGTCGGCAACGCCGACGCCATGGTCGGTGAGGTATTTTCCCGCCGGCGAGGCCGCTTTGATGGAGCCTGCCGGCGAAATGTGGTCGGTGGTGATCTTGTCGCCGAACAGGCCAAGCACGCGCGCGCCCTTGATGTCGCCGATCTTGCCGAAGCCCGAGGTCATGCCGGCGAAATAGGGCGGGTTCTGCACATAGGTCGAATTGTCGTCCCAGGCATAGGTCTGGCCTTCCGGCGCCTTGACCTTCTGCCAGTGTTCGTCGCCCTTGAAGACGTCGGCATATTTGCGGGCGAACAGTTCGCGCGTGACGTTCTTCTCGATGAACTCCTGGATCTCGGCCGAACTCGGCCAGATGTCCTTGAGATAGACCGGCTCGCCGTTCTTGTCCTCGCCGAGCGGCTCGGTGGTCAGGTCCTTGGTCACGGTGCCGGCCAGCGCGTGGGCGACGACCAGCGGCGGTGAGGCGAGGTAGTTCGCCTGCACGTCGGGCGAGACGCGGCCTTCGAAATTGCGGTTGCCGGAGAGCACCGCGGCTGCAATCAAACCTTTATCGTTGATGGTCTTGGAGATCGGCGCCGGCAGCGGGCCGGAATTGCCGATGCAGGTGGTGCAGCCGAAACCGACCAGGTTGAAGCCGATCTGGTCGAGCTCCTTCTGCAGGCCCGACTTCTCCAGATATTCGGCGACCACCTGGCTGCCAGGCGCCAGCGAGGTCTTGACCCAGGGCTTCTGCTTGAGGCCGAGCCGATTGGCGTTGCGGGCGAGCAGGCCCGCACCGATCAGCACGCTCGGGTTCGAGGTGTTGGTGCAGGAGGTGATGGCGGCGATGACGACATCGCCATGGCCGAGATCGTGCGACGTGCCTTCGACAGCATAGCGCTTGGAGATTTCGGCGGCCTTCTTGTATTCGGTCTCCATCGCCTTGGCGAAGCCGGCCGGAATGCCTTCGAGTGCCACGCGGCCTTCCGGACGCTTGGGGCCGGCCATCGACGGCACGACATCGCCGAGTTCGAGCTCGAGCAGGTCGGTGAAGACCGGGTCGGCCGAGCCGGCATCACGCCACATGCCTTGCGCCTTGGAATAGGCCTCGACCAGCGCGATGCGGTTTTCCTCGCGGCCAGACATGGTCAGGTAGCGGATGGTCTCGCTGTCGACCGGGAAGAAGCCGCAGGTGGCGCCATATTCCGGCGCCATGTTGCCGATGGTGGCGCGGTCGGCCAGCGTCATGTTGGAGAGGCCCGGACCGAAGAACTCGACGAACTTGCCGACGACGCCTTTCTTGCGCAGCATCTGGGTGACGGTGAGCACGAGGTCGGTGGCGGTGACGCCTTCCTTCAGTCTGCCGGTGAGACGGAAGCCGATGACTTCGGGCAGAAGCATGGAGACGGGCTGGCCGAGCATGGCCGCCTCGGCCTCGATGCCGCCGACGCCCCAGCCGAGCACGCCAAGACCGTTGATCATGGTGGTGTGCGAATCGGTGCCGACGCAGGTGTCGGGATAGGCGGTGGTTTCGCCGTCCTCGGCGTTGGTCCAGACGACCTGGCCGAGATATTCAAGATTGACCTGGTGGCAGATGCCGGTGCCGGGCGGCACGACGCGGAAATTGCGGAACGCCTGCTGGCCCCATTTCAGGAACTTGTAGCGCTCCTCGTTGCGCTCATATTCGAGCTCGACATTGCGGGCAAAAGCCATCGGCGTGCCGAATTCGTCGACGATGACCGAATGGTCGATAACAAGATCGACCGGCACCAGCGGGTTGATCTTCTGCGGGTCGCCGCCGAGCGAGGCCATGGCGTCGCGCATGGCGGCAAGGTCGACCACCGCCGGAACGCCGGTGAAATCCTGCATCAGCACGCGGGCCGGGCGATAGGCGATCTCGACGCCGGCGGTGCCCTTGTCGGTCAGCCAGCCGGCGACCGCCTGGATGCTTTCCTTGGTGACGGAGCGGCCGTCCTCGTTGCGAAGCAAGTTCTCCAGCAGCACTTTCATCGAATAGGGTAGCCGGGCGATGCCGGTAAGGCCGTTCTTTTCGGCCTCGATGAGGTCGAAATAGACATAATCCGCGCCACCCGCGGTCAGCGTGCGGCGGCAATTGAAACTGTCGAGGGATTTTGACACGTGCGATCCGTCCTTGTCTGTTCAGCCTGAAAGGGAACGGACGCCGATGGCATGCAATCACGCGCAAAGGTGCGGGTACGGCCATTTCCGCTATCCGTTCCCAGCCAACCCGAGCCGTTCAAGGCGGCGCGTGCGCTGGTTCGGCGCTAATTCTGTTCCCGTGCCGACCGCTGGCACGGATGACCCGGATATAGAGAATTTCCTGGAATAGTTCTAGACACGGAATCGCCATTTTTGTTGCGGCGCACCGAAGCCGCGCTTGGACTTTCGGCGAAGGGGAACGAATGCGGCTGATCGCCGAAGATCTGAGCGGCGAACGCGGCGGCGAGACGGTCTTTTCCGGCATCGGCTTCGTCCTGGAAAAAGGCGAAGCGCTGGTCGTCACCGGGCCGAACGGCGCTGGCAAGTCGACGCTGCTCCGGGTTGTCGCCGGGCTGCTGCCGGTGGCGGGAGGCCGGGTACGAATCGAGGGCGGTGGCGAGGATTTTCCGTCGATTGCCTCTGCCTGCCACTATCTTGGCCATCAGAACGCGATGAAGACGGTGCTCAGCGTGACGGAGAATTTGCGCTTCTGGCGGGAATTTTCTGGCGAGCCACTGCTTTCGGTTGAAGAGGCACTGGAGACCGCCGGGCTCGGGGGGATCGGCCATTTGCCGTTCGGGTATCTGTCGACGGGGCAAAGGCGGCGCGCGTCGATCGCCAAATTGCTGGTGAGCCGCCGGCCGCTGTGGCTGCTGGATGAGCCGACTGCGGGGTTGGACAAGGCTTCGGAGTCGCGGTTTGGCGGAGTGATGGCCAAGCATTGCTCGGATGGGGGGATAGTCGTCGCGGCAACGCATCTGCCGCTGGGGCTGGAAGGGGCGAAGGGGCTTGTGATGGGGATGGCCGGGTGATGCTGGCCCTCTTCCTGCGCGACATCCGCCTCTCCATCCGCGCCGGCGGTGGTGCATTGACCGGCGTGATCTTCTTCCTTGCCGTCATCGCCACGATCCCCTTCGGCGTCGGCCCGGATCTCAATCTGCTTGCCCGCATCGGTCCGGCGATCCTGTGGATCGCGGCCCTGCTCGCTTGCCTGCTCGGGCTCGACCGGCTGTTCCAGGCCGATCGCGAGGACGGCTCGCTCGATCTTCTGGTGCTGGGCCACGACCGGCACATGCTGGCGCTGACGGTGCTGGTGAAATGCCTGGCGCACTGGGCTGGCAGCGTGCTGCCGCTGGTGGTCGCGGCACCCCTGCTCGGCCTGTTCATGAACATGGCGCCGATCGGTATCGGCGCAACCGCGCTGACGCTGCTGGTCGGCACGCCGGCGATTACTTTCATCGGGGCGGCGGGTGCCGCCGTGGCGGTGGCACTGCCGCGCGGCGGGTTGCTGATCTCGGTGCTGGTGTTGCCGCTGACCATTCCGGTACTGATCTTCGGCGTCTCGGCAAGCTATGGCGCGGTGGCGGATCCCGATCCGTTCCTGCAGCCTTTCCTCATTCTCGCCGCGTTGACCCTGTTTCTTGCCGTGCTGGGACCGGTGGCGGCGGCACTGGCGCTGCGCCACGGGACCGACTGAAGCATCGGGCCGTGGGCGGCTGCGGCGCAGCGGCCGATTGCGAAGCCGGGACGGCAAGGCTAAGGGAAGGCATGATCGAACACGGCGACATGGCTGGGCTGGACGCCCGCGCGGAGCAGCTGGCATGAGCGCGCATGCGCTCTATGTGACTGCCGCCTATGCCATCACGGCGATCGTGCTGGCCGGGCTGATCGGCTGGATACTGATCGACCAGCGCGGGCGCAAGCGCGACCTGGCAGAGCTGGAGGCCGCCGGCGTGCGCCGCCGCTCCGACACGGGCGCCGGCGACAAAAGTGCCCGGGAAAAAGGCGCCAAGTCATGAGCAGCGAAACCGAAACGCCGTCGCCGGCCCGTCGCCGCCTGATCGTGCTGTTGCCGCTGGTGATTTTCCTCGGCCTGGCGGGGCTGTTCCTGTTGCAGCTTCTGTCCGGCCGCGATGTTTCGGAAGTGCCGTCGGCGCTGATCGGCCTGCCGGCGCCGCAGACCAATCTGCCGGCGCTCGAGGGCACCAACCTGCCTGGGCTCGACTCAAAACAGTTCGCCGGCAAGGTGACGCTGGTCAATGTCTTTGCGTCGTGGTGCGCGCCGTGCCGCGAGGAGCATCCGGTGCTGCTGGCGCTGTCACAGGACAAGCGCTTCGTTACCGCGGCACTGAACTACAAGGACGAACCGGAAAACGCCCGCCGCTTCCTTGGCGAGCTTGGCAATCCGTTCCAGGCGATCGGCGTCGACGAAGCCGGACGCGCGGCGATCGACTGGGGCGTCTATGGCGTGCCGGAAACCTTCGTCGTCGGCAAGGACGGCAAGATCGCCTACAAGCATGTCGGTCCGCTGACGGCCGAGTCGGCTGAGACATTGCTTTTGCCGCAGATCGAGAAGGCCCTGGCGGCACGTTGATATTCAGGTGATGCCGGCCTGCGAACGGCGGCTTCCTGCGCTTCCGGTGCTCACGTACTTAAAGTACGCTCCGCTCCGGTTCTCGGAATCCACCATTCTCGACTCGGCCTGACCTGAATCTCAAAGTGCCGGACCGAGTCTTTCGACCAAAAGTTCAGCCGTAGATCTGCTTGTGGATCTGGTAGAGCATTTCCGAGCGGTCGGCGCGCATGTCGGCCAGATCGCGGGCGGTGAAGCTGTCGATTTCGGCGACGAGGCGGTTGTAGTGCTTGCGCTTGGCAATGCTCTGGCGAGCGCGAGTCATGAGGCTGTCGATGATCATAGCAAGGTTCCTTTCGTGCCGCGTTCTGGCGGCGAATTGTTCCTCCCTTGATCGATACGAAGCATGACATAGTAATGGTGCGTTGCAAAAAGAAGATGTTGCAATGCACCATTGCGCCCAGTGCATAGCCGGTTAACCGGCCCTTACCCGCAATTCCCGCAAGGCGGCCTAGCTCCAGCCTTGCTACGAGACCTCAAGATGCGGTGAAGCACCGATCATCGATCTTGCCAGATCGGTCGCCGGCTGGCTTGATCGCGCCCGATCTCAAGTGCCGGGAGGAAAAGCATGGCCGCCGCAGACTATTATGAAATTCTCGATCCGCGTTTCGCGCGGCTGTTCAACTCCAACGCGCAGGTGGAAAAGCTGTTCACCGGCTGCCAGTGGGCGGAAGGGCCGGCCTGGTTCGCCGCTGGCCGCTATGTGGTCTGGTCCGACATCCCCAACAACCGCATGCTGCGCTACGACGAAACCGACGGCAATGTCAGCGTCTTCCGCCAGCCCTCCGGCAATTCCAACGGCAACACTGTCGACCGGCAGGGCCGACTGGTGACCTGCGAGCATTCGGGCCGCCGCGTCAGCCGCACCGAACATGACGGCTCCATCACGACCATCGCCGACAAATGGCGCGGCAAGCGGCTGAACTCGCCCAATGATGCAGTGGTGAAGTCCGACGGCTCGATCTGGTTCACCGATCCGACCTACGGCATCGACACCGATTATGAGGGCGACAAGGCCGAGAGCGAGATCGGCGCCTGCAATGTCTACCGGGTCGATCCCGGCAGTGGCGAGATCGAAGCCGTGATCACCGACATGGTCAGGCCCAACGGGCTGGCCTTCTCGCTCGACGAGAGCAAGCTCTATGTCGTCGACACCGGCCGTACGCATGGCGCGAAGAACCCTGCGCATATGCGCGTGTTCAATGTCGGCAAGGGCGGCAAGAAGGTTTCCGGCGACAAGGTGTTCGCCGACTGCACCTCCGGCATGTTCGACGGCTTCCGGCTCGACGAGGACGGGCGCATCTGGACGAGTGCGGCCGACGGCATCCATTGCTACGATCCGGACGGGACGCTGATCGGCAAGGTCAAGGTGCCCGAAGTCACCGCCAATTGCGTGTTCGGCGGCAACAAGCGCAACTGCCTCTACATCGCCGGCACCACCTCGCTCTACATGGTCCGGCTGATGGTCAACGGCGCCAAGACCGTTTGAACCTCATGTCGTTCAGCGGGCGCGGATGAAGCCGGCGAAGGCCGAAACCACCTCGCGCATGGCCAGCCGGCTCGCCGGCTCGGCCAGGATTCTGTCCATCTCCGGTGGCTTCTTGCCGATCAGGACGATTTCGAGTGCCGTATCCTCATAGAGCGCGAACGACATCGTGCGCATGATCTCGGCGAGTGCCGCGCGGGCAAACAGCGAGCGCGGCGAGGCGTGCACCAGCATGGCCGGCTTGCCGACCGCGGCATCGCGCGACACCAGCCAATCGAGCCCGTTCTTCAGCCCACCCGGCACGCCATGGGCATATTCGGGGCAGGAGACGATGACGCCGTCGGCGCGGGTGACGGCGTCGATCAGCCTTGATGCCTCCGGCGGCGTGCGTTCGCCCTCGTCGTCCGGGTTGAAGATCGGCAGCCGGCCAAGCCCATCATAGACGGTGACGCGGCAATCGGCAGGCGCGTTCGCGGCCAGCGTCGCGACGAGGGCCGAATTGGTCGAGGCGGCGCGCAGGCTGCCGGAGATGGCGAGGATTTCGATCAAGGGGATGGGATCTGAACGGTGAGTCGTTCCGAAATGCTACCACAGCGTCTTGCGGTAATCCTCGTCCAGCTCGCGGTCGATATCACCCGCGGTGTCGGCCAGCGCCAGCTGGTCGCGCATGATCTGGCCGAGCGTGGGCAGCGTCGCGCGGTCGTACCAGGTCTCGGGTTTCCACAAATCGGAGCGCATGAAGGCCTTGGCGCAATGCATGTAGGCGGCCTTGACCGTCACCACGACGACGCTTTGCGGCGCCTTGCCGTCGATCGCGAGGCGTTCGCGTAGGCCGGCATCGACGGTGATGCGGGCATCGCCATTGACGCGCAGCGTCTCGTTCATGCAGGGGATGAGAAAGAGCAGGCCGACCGAGGGATTGCGGATGATGTTTTCCAGCGTGTCCAGCCGGTTGTTGCCGGGCCGGTCGGGGATGGCGATGGTCCTGTCGTCGAGCACGGCCGTAAAGCCCGGTCTGTCGCCCTTCGGCGTCACATCGGCATTGCCGGCGCCGTCGGAGGAACCGATCAGCACGAAAGGGCTCTTGCCTGTGAAGGAGCGGCAGTGGCCGTCGAGCGCTCTGAGTTCCTTGCGGATCGAACCGTCGGTCGGCCGGGGCGTCTTGTAGATCGTCCTCAGCTCGTCGCGCGAGGTGACAAACTCCATGGCCGCGTCTCCCTACTTGCCGGCCTTCTCTTCGGTCTTGTCCTCGAGCGAATGACGCAGGATCAGCGGCATCTGGCTGAAGGTGAACAGAAGCGTGATCGGCATGATGCCCCAGACCTTGAAGGTAACCCAGGCATCGGTCGAAAAATTCCGCCACACAACTTCGTTGACGAGGGCCAGGAACAGGAAGAACAGCCCCCAGCGGAAGGTGAGCTTTTTCCAGCCTTCGGCATCGAGGCTGAAGGCGGAATCGAAGACGTAGCCGAGCAGCGACCGGCCGAAGAACAGGCCGCCGAGCAGCACGCCGCCGAACAGCGTGTTGACGATGGTCGGCTTCATCTTGATGAAGACGTCATCCTGCAGATAGAGCGTCAGCGCGCCGAAAATGAAGACGACGACGCCCGACACCATCGGCATGATCGGCAGAGTGCGGGTAAGCAGCCAGGAGGCGATCAGCGCGATCGCTGTCGCGGCCATGAACAGGCCGGTGGCGACGAAGATCGGGCCGCCGAATTCGGCCAGCACGGGAAATTTCTGCACCAGCCATCCGCTGCGTGCATTGGCGAAGAAGAACACCAGCAACGGGCCGAGCTCGAGCGCCAGCTTGAGCACCGGGTTGACGCCTTCTTTCTTTTGTTTCTGCGGATCCGACGGGTCGCGCTCGAGGATGGGCGGGTTCATAGGCTTCCTTCTTGCGCGTGATCCAATCCAAAAAGCTTGCGCCTTTCGAGATCACGCTTGTTAGGCCACTCCAGCGATCGCCCTCGCGAATTCGCTTGCCGAGAAAGGTTCGAGGTCGTCGACCTGTTCGCCGACGCCAATGAAATAGACCGGCAATTTGTGCTTTGCCGCGATCGCCACCAGAATACCGCCACGCGCCGTGCCGTCCAGCTTGGTCATGACCAGGCCGTTGACGCCAGCGACATTGCGGAAGATCTCGACCTGGTTGAGCGCGTTCTGGCCGGTGGTGGCGTCGACTGTCTGCAGCACGGTGTGCGGCGCTTCCGGATCGAGCTTGCCCAGCACGCGGACGATCTTTTCAAGTTCCGCCATCAGCTCGGTCTTGTTCTGCAGCCGTCCGGCGGTGTCGATGATTAGCACATCGGAGCCGGCCTCCTTGGCCTTCTCGAAGGCGTCGTAGGCGAGGCCTGCGGCGTCGGCGCCGAGTTTAGAGGCGATCACCGGCGACTTCGTCCGCTCGCCCCAGATCTTGAGCTGCTCGATCGCCGCAGCGCGGAAAGTGTCGCCGGCGGCGAGCATCACCGACAGGCCGCCATCGGTCAGCTTGGCCGCCAGCTTGCCAATGGTCGTGGTCTTGCCGGTGCCGTTGACGCCGACGACCAGGATAACATGCGGCTTATGGGAGAGGTCGAGTTCCAGCGGCATGGCGACATGGGTCAGCACCTTCTCCACCTCGGCCGCCATCACCGTGCGCACTTCGGTGTCGGAGACATCCTTGCCGTAGCGGCTGGAAGCCAGCGCGTCGGTGACGCGCAAGGCCGTCTCCAGGCCGAGGTCGGCGCGGATCAGCACGTCCTCCAGATCCTGTAGCGTGTCGTCGTCCAGCTTGCGCTTGGTGAAGACGCCGGCGATGTTGCCGGAGAGTTCGCGGGACGAACGGGCAAGCCCGTCCTTCATGCGCTGGAACCATGAGCGCCTCGGCGCCGGCTCCGGCGCTTTCTGCGGCTCGGCCTTCTGCTCGACCTTCTTGGTGACGGTTACCTTGCCAGGAGCGGGCTTTGGTTGTGGGATGGGCGCGGACTGTATCTCCCCCTCGATAGGGGAGGTCCCGAGCGCAGCTGAGGGGTGATCGGCGCCGGCGCTGTCACCCCACCCCGCCGCTTCGTGGCGACCCTCCTCATCGAGGGGAGGGTGGGGCGTTGGCGCGGCTTCGATCTCCGGCGCAATCTCGGCACGCACCGGCTGTGGCTCGACGGGTGAGGGCTGGCGAATGGGCGGCAAGACTTCAGCCGGAGGAATTTCAGGCGCCGGCGTTTCGGCCGGAACCTCCACAGGAGGCGTCGGCACTTCGACCGGCGCGGGCTCCGGTTGTGTCTCCGGCGGCGGCGTGATCTCCGGCTCGGCCGGCGCGGGTGGCGGGACTTCCTGAGGCTGCGGTTCGGGGGCGGGCTCCGGAACGACGGGTGGCGCCGGAACTTCCTTAGGCGCTGGCGGCTCGACAGGTTTCTCGGGCTCCGGCTCCTCGACAGGCTCGGGTTCCGGCAGAGGTTCCGGCTCGGACGGAACAACCGGCTCCGGCGTTGATGGAATGGTCGGGGTCGGCTCGATCGGTTGCGGCGGCGGCGGCGCTTCTGGCTCAACAGCGGGAGGCGGCGTCGGTTCAGCCTGCGGCGCGACCTCTGCCGCAGGCTGCGGCTCGTCGCGCTTCAAAAACTCCGGCAACGCCTGCTCGGCCGCCGGCTTCAGCGCGTCCAGCGCGTCCCATTTGATCGGCGGCAGCGGTGCGGTCTCGTCGATCCGCTCCTCGACCACTTCCTTCTTGCCGAACGAAAATATCTTCTTGAAAAAACCAGCCATGCTTTACGTTTCTCAGGCGGCGCGGGTAGCGGGCGCGGCGATCAGGCGGGCATCGTCATGGCCGGTGATATCGGCCTCGACGATCTCGCCCGGCGAACCTGCAGCGATCGCGGCAAGCGTGAACCCTTCGGTGCGGCCGAGCCCATCGCGCTCGACCAGGATCGACTGACGTGTGCCGGCGAGCGAGGAGAGGTGGCGGCGGTAGGCGGCCTCGCCGGCGGCGCGCAGCCGGGAGGCGCGCTGCTTGACCACCTCGCGGCGGACCTGCGGCATGCGCGCGGCGGGCGTGCCTTCGCGTGGGCTGAACGGGAAGACATGGAGATGCGTCAGGCCGCATTCCTCGACGATCTTTTCCGAGTTCTCGAACATCGCCTCGGTCTCGGTCGGGAAGCCGGCGATGATGTCGGCGCCGAAGACGATGCCGGGGCGCAGCTTGCGCACATCCTCGCAAAAGCGGATCGACTGATCGCGCAGATGCCGGCGCTTCATGCGCTTCAGGATCATGTCGTCGCCCGACTGAAGCGACAGATGAAGATGCGGCATCAGCCGCGGCTCGGTGGCAATGGCGTCGAGTAATTCGTCATCGGCCTCGATCGAATCGATGGAGGACAGCCGCAGGCGCTTCACGTCGGGCACCTGCTTCAGGATGGTCTTCACCAGCTTGCCCAACTTCGGTGCGCCCGGCAGGTCGGCGCCAAAACTGGTCATGTCGACGCCGGTCAGCACGATCTCGGCATAGCCGTTTCCGGCGAGACGCTTGACCTGCTCGACCACGGCGCCCATCGGCACCGAACGCGAATTGCCGCGGCCGTAGGGGATGATGCAGAAGGTGCAGCGGTGGTCGCAGCCGTTCTGCACCTGGACGAAGGCGCGCGCCCGGCCCTCGATGGCGTCTACCATGTGGCCGGCCGTCTCACGCACCGAGAAGATGTCGTTGACGCGCGCTTTCTCGGTGTCGTTGACGCCGAAATCCGGCAGCGCGCGATAGGAGTGCGCCTTCAATTTCTCTTCATTGCCGAGAACGAGATCGACCTCGCCCATGGCGACGAAATTTTCCGGCTCGGTCTGCGCAGCGCAGCCGGTGACGATGATACGGGCGGCCGGGTTCTCGCGGCGGGCTTTTCTGATCGACTGCTTGGCCTGGCGCACCGCCTCGCCGGTGACGGCGCAGGTGTTGAAGATGATGGCGCCGCCTTGCAACTCGCCGAGGCCGGCGCTTTCGGCTTCGCGGCGCATCACCTCGGATTCATAGGTGTTCAGCCGGCAGCCGAAGGTGACGACGTCGACACCTTTTTGAAGAGCGGGCATCAGGCCGCGCTTTCGGTGTCGCGGGCCCAGGCGCCGGTCGACGGGTCGAAGCTGCCGGAAAATTCCCATTCGGCGGCACCGGTCAGGATGACGTGGTCGTCGTCGCGCCATTCGACATGCAGCGAGCCGCCACCCGGGGTCATCAGCGACACGCTGCGTCCCGTGCGCCTGGTGCGGGCGGCTGCGACCACCGCGGCGCAAGCGGCCGAGCCGCAGGCCTTGGTCAGGCCGGCGCCGCGCTCCCAGGTGCGAATGATCATGGTATCCGGTGAGGTCACTTGCGCGATGGTGATGTTGGCGCGCTCGGGGAAGATCGGATGGTTTTCGAGCAGCGGACCGAAGCGGTCGAGCTCATAGGACCAGACATCGCTGTCGACCCAGAAGATGGCGTGCGGATTGCCCATCGAGACGACCGAAGGGGAATGCAGCACCGGCGCGTCGATCGGGCCGATCTGCAATTCGATCATGCGGGTATCGCGGAATTCCTCGGCCAGCGGAATATCCTGCCAGCCGAAGCGCGGCGTGCCCATGTCGACCGAGATCGTGCCGTCGGCGTGCTCCCTGGCGTTGAGGATGCCGGCGACGGTCTCGAAGGTGAATATCTTCTGGCCGGTCTCGGCTGCCAGCGCCTGGACGACGCAGCGCATGCCATTGCCGCAGGCCTGCGCGCCGGAACCGTCGGAATTCAAAATATCGATGAAGAAGGCGGTGCCCGGCGTCCTCGCGTCATGGATCGCCATGATCTGGTCGAACTTGGTCGCGGCATCGGCATTCAGCGCGATAGCGGCGGCCGGCGTCACCCGATCGGCACGGCTGCGCATGTCGGCAACGATGATCTCGTTGCCGATGCCGTTCATCTTGGCGAAGGGGGCCGTGCCTGCCATTGCTCCGATGGTTCCATGTCCTTTTGCCGCTATATGGCGGAAACGGGCAGGAATTACCAGTGTGCCACACTTCAAGACGACGGGCTCAGCTACGGCGAAGATGCCGAGCTGGGCCACGGCGAAGACGCCGGGCTGGCGACGGCGAAGACGCCGCGCCTATGTCACCGCGAAGACGCCCAGCACGAGCAGCAGGAAGATGATGAGGACTATGCCGATGAGGATGCGCGCGCCGGTGGCGGCGGCACCTGCCAGTGCCGGCATGCCGAGCAGGCTCGCGGCGGCGGCGACAATCAGAAGGATGATGATCCACTTGATCATGGAAAGCCTCCCAGCCGAATGCGTTGTGGAACCAACGCGTTTTCAAAGGTTGGGTTCCTCAGCCGATTTCCGGCACGTCCCAGACCTCGCCCGGCCGCAAGGCGCGGAACCGCTCTTGCGGCACCCCCTCCGCGTTCAGCGCATCGGCCAGTTTCCGGGCCGGCTCGTCGATCGGCTCGTTGGTGAGCTGGAACGTGCCCCAGTGACAGCCGGCGGCATGGGCGGCGTTGCACAGCTTCATGCCTTGCACCGCCTCTTCCGGGTTCTGGTGTTGCGGCGCCATGAACCAGCGCGGCTCATAGGCGCCGATCGGCAGGATGGCGAGGCGGAAGCCGCCATGTTTTTCGGCCATCAGCCGGTAATTGGTGCCGCCATGGAAACCGGTGTCGCCGGCGAAGTAGACCTTTGCGGCCGGGGTTTCGACGACGAAACCCGCCCACAGCGCCATGCGCCGATCACGCGCGCCGCGCGCCGACCAGTGATGCACCGGCTCGACATGGACGGCGACATCGTCGCCGATCTCGACCCTGTCGCCCCAGTCATGCGCCGTGAGCCGCATGCCGGGCACCACATCGTCGATGATGGCGTCGTTGCCGAGCGGCGTCAGCACCTGCGGGTCATGCTTGGCC
Source organism: Mesorhizobium monacense (assembly GCF_056781675.1). Taxonomy (NCBI): domain Bacteria; kingdom Pseudomonadati; phylum Pseudomonadota; class Alphaproteobacteria; order Hyphomicrobiales; family Phyllobacteriaceae; genus Mesorhizobium; species Mesorhizobium monacense. The sequence goes on from NZ_CM165567.1 coordinate 6,000,121, forward strand.
TTCAATCGCTTCAGCGTGGCGAGATCGAGATGGTCGTAATGGTTGTGGCTGACCAGAACGAGGTCGACCGGCGGCAGCTGCGAAAAGGCGATGCCGGGCGCGTTGACCCGTTTCGGCCCGGCAAAGGAGAGCGGCGAGACGCGCGGCGACCAGACCGGATCGGTCAGGATGTTGAGACCGGCCGTCTGGACCAGCAGCGAGGAATGGCCGACCATGGTCAGCCGCAGCCCCGATCCGTCGATCCGTTCGTCCGGCCTTGCCTGATGAAACGGGCTCGGACTGGCCGCCGGCCATTTCGAGCGCTCACCGCTCAATTGCCATTTCAGCAGGTCGGCAAAGCGGCCCGGCGGCTGGCCGTCGGGATTGAAGAACAAGGTGCCGTCGAAATGATCGCTGGGCGGGCCGCCATAGTAGCGGTTGGCGGCTCTTTTTCTCGCAGCCATTTTTTCTTCCGCTCCCGCTGCGTCCCTTTCGTCTGAGATAGGGCCTTGGCTGTCTGGCGCAAGCATTTGGCCGGCGAATGCCAAGGGTAGGCGATCTGCATCGGCTAGAATCGTGGGAACCGGCAAGGCAGGGGACCACCATGGCGAAGAAGCGAACCAAAACACCGTGGATGAAGGCCGAGGATTTCGGCCGCTCGCTGGCGCGGGGCATCGGCGTCAATCTTCTGGTCACCGACATGCCGGCCATGGAAGCTTTTTGCCGCGACGTGCTCGGCGCACGGATCATCTATGCCGATGAGGATTTCGCGGCGATCAAACTCCTGGGGTCGGTGTTCATGCTGCATGCCGACCACAGCTACCTCGACAACCCGATGACCGGCGTCATCGCGGGCGCCGAAACGCGCGGTACGGGCATCGAGCTTCGCCTCTACGGCGCCGATCCGGATGCGGTTGAAGCCAAAGCGCGCGACCTCGGGCACATCGTGCTCGCCGGCGCGATCGACAAGCCGCACGGCTTGCGCGAATGCCATGTCGTCGGCCCGGACGGCTACGTCTTCGTGCCGAGCGCGCGGCTCCCTTCGTAGAGCAATTCCAGGAAAAGTGCGTAGCTGTCTTCCGTCCGGAATTGCGCAAAAAACAAATAGCTCTAGCTTTCACGCCCAAAACGCCGCGCATTCGCGGGCCAGACGGCAACAGGCGCCTGAGCGGTCACACGGCTGTTGCGATAAAATTGCAACAATCGCGCCGAAAACCCTATTTTAACCATATCGGGTTGAAATTCTGCCACCTTCTCCATCTTGGTGAGGGAGAGATTGCGCGGACGGCGTCCCCCCAGCCGTATCCGACGGAGGTTGGAATGATTTTTTCGAAGACTGCTCTGGTGGCCGTATCGCTTGCCGCGCTTGTTGCAAGCGGCTGTTCGACCTCGCGGTTCTCCTCGATGGACGACCAGCAGCCGGCGCCGCTGACGCCGGCGCCATCCGGAACGGTCACGGGAAACCAGCTGCCGCCGCCGGCCGCGCCCGGCACCACCGACCCGTCGCAGTTCCCGACAGCGCCGGGGAACAGCCAGGTCGCCTCGCTGCCGCCGGACGGCACGGCGCCCGCCGGCGCACCGGATCTGACCGCGGCCAGCGTTGCCGGCGTCTGGAACGCCAGCGTGTCAGGCCAGAGCTGCAAGGTGGCGACGCCACAAACCAAATTCGGCGCCGGCTACCGCGCCGGCCCGCTGCACTGCCCAGCGCCGATCGACGGCATCAAGTCCTGGAACGTCGCCGGCAAGCAGCTGACGCTTTACGACGAGAATGGTGGCACGTTGGCGCGCCTCTATTCCTCGGGCGGCGAGAAATTCGACGGCCAGACTTCCACCGGCCTGCCGATCTCGCTTACAAGATAGGCCGATCCGCCCCTTATTTGTTTTTACGCAATTCCGGACGGAAAACCGCTACACACTTTTCCTGGAATTGCTCGAGAACGACGTGACCGATGCATCTGCGTGACGGCCTCCAGACCCATGCGACCGTCAGGCAGCGCTACGACCATCTGGTCGAGACCGGCGCCATCGAGCGCGATCCGGCGCAGGAGCGCATCGCCGCGGCACTCGACCGGCTGACCGACGAGATCTCGGTCAAGCGGCTGGCGCAGAAGTCGAGCGCGCTCGGCTGGCTGTTTGCCCGCAAGCAGCCGCCCGCGCCGGTCAAGGGTCTCTACATCCATGGCGGCGTCGGCCGCGGCAAGACAATGCTGATGGACATGTTCTTCGAGCTGCTGCCGGTTCGGCGCAAGCGCCGCGCGCATTTCAACGACTTCATGGCCGATGTGCAGGACCGCATCCAGAAGCACCGGCAGGCGCGCAAGAATGGCGACGTCAAGGAGGACGATCCGATCCCGCCAGTGGCGCGCGCGCTGGCCGAGCAGGCCTGGGTGCTGTGCTTCGACGAGTTCTCGGTCACCGACATCGCCGACGCGATGATCCTGTCCCGTCTGTTTTCGGCGCTGTTTGCCAATGGCGTCGTGCTGGTCGCCACCTCCAATGTCACAGCCGACGATCTCTACCGCGACGGGCTGAACCGTCAGCTTTTCCTGCCCTTTGTCGGCATACTGGGGCGGCATGCCGAGGTGCTTGCTCTCGACGCCGACAAGGACTACCGGCTCGAAAAGCTCAGCCGCATGCCGGTCTATGTCACGCCGGACGATGCAGGCGCCGACCAGATGCTCGACCAGGCCTGGGAAGCGATGACGCATGGTCGGCCGACGGCAGAGACGGCGCTGACCGTGAAGGGACGGCAGGTGGCGGTACCCCGCGCCGCCGGCGAAGCGGCGCGCTTCTCCTTCGCCGATCTTTGCGAAAAGCCGCTCGGCGCGCGTGACTATCTGGCGATCGCCGGCCGCTTCTCGACCCTCTTCATCGACCATGTGCCGGTGCTCGGCGAAGGCAAGCGCAACGAGGCCAAACGCTTCATCCTGCTGATCGACACGCTCTACGACCATCATGTGCGGCTGGTGGTCAGCGCCGAAGCCTTGCCGCCCGGGCTCTATACGGCCAAGCGCGGCAACGAGGTGTTCGAATTCGAGCGCACCGCCTCGCGGCTGATCGAGATGCAGAGTCGCGACTGGCTGGAGGATTGGGCGCAGAAGGCGACGCCACCGGAGGCGCAACAGGCGCAGGCGTAGAAGGCTTCGCTCACTGCAACTCGGCGTTTAGGCCGGCGGGCCGATCCTTCATTCGGCCGCTGCGCGTTGCTCGGCCAGGGCGCCGATCACGGCATCAGACTCGGCCGTCCAGCCGAAAAGGACCTCGATGGCGAGCAGCGATGCCTCGTGGTTGCTGCGCGGGGCGTTTGCGCCAATCAGCTCCGTCGTGCAATCCCTGAGCACGATGCAGCGATAATCGCGGAATGTCGCGTCGCGGACCGTCGATTCGACGCATATGCTTGTCGTCGCCCCGGTGAAGATCAACGTGTCGATGCCTCTGGCGCGCAGTACAGAGTCGAGCGAGGTTTCGAAGAAAGCGCTGAAGCGATGCTTCGAAATCACGGCGTCTCCAGGGTGGGGCGAGAGGTCCGGAACGATCGCCGTATTCCAGGTGCCGCGCACCAGGACCCGGCTTTCGCTGCCGTCCGGGGCCGCGACGGTGCGCCCGACATTCATGCGCTTGTGCTTGATCCGGTGCGGGGCGTCCTCGCTTCCGGCATCGGAGAGGTCGGCATTGTGCTCCTGTCTTGTGTAGATGATGAACAGTCCGGCATTGCGCGCCGCCTCGAGCAAGCGCGAGATGGGCTGGACGAGACGGCCGATCGGCGCAATGTCAAGGCCGGCAAAGTCGAACATGCCGCCGCGACTGCCGAAATCGTTCTGCATGTCGATGACCATGACCGCAGCCCGGCCGGTATCGAAGCTGACTGGTTCAGGTCTCGCCTCGATGGAATGTCGCGCTCCCATGAGCATCCCTCCATTCGTATTCGTGCGCTGACGGCTGCACTATTGTGCGCATCATACCATGGTTGCCGGCAGGAAGTACTCGTCAGGTGAAGCCTAAAGCTCATACACATACATGACGAACTCTTCCGCTGGCCCATGCCGCCCGGTGCGCGACTCATAGAGTGCCCGCGCCGCAGCATTGTCCGGTTCGGTTCCTACCCAAGCCTCCCCGCAGCCATGCTCACGTCCAATCGCGAACATGGCGTCGAGCATTTTTCGGGCGATGCCCTGGCGCAGGAAGGCCGGCGTCACGCCGACCTCGTCGATGTAGAGTTCGCTCACCTTGTCGGGATGGCGGTGGATGACGGCGGCGCATTGGCCGACCACCACGCCGTCGGCCAATGCCACGATCATGAAATGTCCCGGCGAGGCGAGGTAGGCGGCAAGCCGGTCAGGCCGCACCGGCTCGTCGAACACGTCCTCGGCGACGTGCATCACAAGGGCGTCATCGCCCGCTTCAAGCCTTCTGATTTCGATCGTCATTGTGTAAATTCCCCAAAGTCGGCTCACAAATTTTGACGTTTACGTAAGTCCCAAACCATCTAACCGATTGAAATTCCTACGCCCAAAATAATCGTTTGAATTTCATCTCCACCGGGGCTATTGGGTGCGGCGAAAATCCGCGGTTCCCCGCAGCATTCCGGCCTCTTCCTCGACGCCGTTTGGCGCCGTCACCGACAAGGGAAAACATCCTGACATGGCACGCAACAAGATAGCGCTCATCGGCTCTGGCATGATCGGCGGCACGCTCGCCCATATGATCGGCCTCAAGGATCTCGGCGATGTGGTGCTGTTCGATATCGCCGAGGGCATTCCGCAAGGCAAGGGGCTGGATATCGCGCAATCGTCGCCGGTCGACGGCTTCGACTCCAGGCTGACCGGCGTCAACGACTATGCCGGGATCGAGGGCGCCGATGTCTGCATCGTCACCGCCGGCGTGCCGCGCAAGCCGGGCATGAGCCGCGACGACCTCCTCGGCATCAACCTCAAGGTCATGGAACAGGTCGGCGCCGGGCTGAAGAAATACGCGCCGAAGGCCTTCGTCATCTGCATCACCAACCCGCTCGACGCCATGGTCTGGGCGCTGCAGAAGTTTTCCGGCCTGCCCAAGACCCATGTCGTCGGCATGGCCGGCGTGCTCGACAGTTCACGTTTCCGCTATTTCCTGGCCGAGGAGTTCAAGGTCTCGGTCGAGGATGTCACCGCCTTCGTGCTCGGCGGCCATGGTGACTCCATGGTGCCGATGATCCGCTACTCGACGGTCGCCGGCATTCCGCTGCCCGATCTCGTCAAGATGGGCTGGACCTCGAAGGACAAGCTCGACCAGATCGTCCAGCGCACCCGCGATGGCGGTGCCGAGATCGTCGGCCTCTTGAAGACCGGCTCGGCCTACTACGCCCCGGCCGCTTCGGCGATCTCGATGGCCGAGGCCTACCTCAAGGACAAGAAGCGCGTGCTGCCGTGTGCGGCGCACCTCTCGGGCCAGTATGGCGTCAAGAACACCTATGTCGGCGTTCCCGTGGTGATCGGCGCCGGCGGTGTCGAGCGCATCATCGAGATCGACCTCTCGAAGAGCGAGCAGAAGATGTTCGACAGCTCGGTGGCAGCGGTGCAGGGCCTCACCGAAGCCTGCGTCAAGATCGCCCCGCACCTCGCCTCGAAGTGATCCCCCAGCAATCGATCTGGAGATATTGAGCCATGAACATCCATGAATATCAGGGCAAGGCGCTGCTGAAGAGTTTTGGCGCGCCGGTTGCCGAGGGCGTGCCGGTGTTCGAGGCGAGCGAGGCGGAAGCCGCCGCCAAGGCGCTGCCCGGCCCGCTCTATGTGGTGAAGAGCCAGATCCATGCCGGCGGCCGCGGCAAGGGCAAGTTCAAGGAACTTTCGCCCGACGCCAAGGGCGGGGTGCGGCTGGCGAAGTCGGTGGCCGATGTGGTCACCAACGCCAACGAGATGCTCGGCAACACGCTGGTCACCAAGCAGACCGGCCCGGCCGGCAAGCAGGTCAACCGGCTTTATATCGAGGACGGCGCCGACATCGAGCGCGAGCTTTATCTGTCGATCCTGGTCGACCGTTCGGTCGGCCGTATCGCCTTCGTCGTCTCGACCGAGGGCGGCATGGACATCGAGGCGGTCGCCCACGACACGCCGGAAAAGATCATCACCGTCGCCGTCGATCCGGAAAAGGGCGTGACGGCGGATGACGTGCAGACGCTCAACGGCGCGCTGAAGCTCGACGGCGACGCGGCCAAGGACGGCGGCACGCTGTTCCCGCTGCTCTACAAGGCCTTCGTCGAGAAGGACATGAGCCTGCTCGAAGTCAACCCGCTGATCGTCATGAAGAACGGCCGGCTGCGCGTGCTCGACGCGAAAGTGTCGTTCGACAACAACGCGCTGTTCCGCCACCCCGACGTGATGGAGCTGCGCGACACCACCGAAGAGGACGAGAAGGAGATCGAGGCGTCGAAATACGACCTCGCCTATGTCGCGCTCGACGGCAATATCGGCTGCATGGTCAACGGCGCCGGGCTTGCCATGGCGACGATGGACATCATCAAGCTCTATGGTGCCGAGCCCGCCAACTTCCTCGACGTCGGCGGTGGCGCTTCCAAGGAGAAGGTGACGGCGGCGTTCAAGATCATCACCCGGGACCCGGCGGTCGAAGGCATTTTGATCAACATCTTCGGCGGCATCATGAAGTGCGACGTCATTGCCGAGGGCGTGATCGCCGCGGTCAAGGAAGTCGGGCTGAAGGTGCCGCTGGTGGTGCGGCTCGAAGGCACCAATGCCGAGCTTGGCAAGAAGATCATCAACGACAGCGGCCTCAACGTCGTCTCCGCCGACGACCTCGATGATGCTGCCAAGAAGATCGTTGCGGCGGTGAAGGGCTGAGCCTGTGCCTCCGCGCAAGATAAACCTCGTCGAGGCGGCGGACCGGACGATCACCAAGGTGTTCGATCCGCACATCGCTGGCGACGTCAATGACAGCCAGGCGAAGGTCGCCAAGTTCGGCGAGGTCTTCGACTGGCACGCGCATGACAATGAGGACGAAGCCTTCCTCGTGCTGCGCGGGCGTATCGCCATCGATTTCCGCGACGGTCCGGTCGAGCTCGGCGAAGGCGACTTCATCGTCGTGCCGCGCGGCGTCGAGCACCGGCCGCGCTCGCTCACCGATGAGCCGGTGGTGCTGATGTTCGAGCCGGCGACGACGTTAAACACCGGCAATGCCAAGAGCGACCTCACCGTCGCCGATCTCAAGCGGCTCTGACCATGACCGCGCAGCCTTCCTCGATCAACGGTTTTTAAAAAGGGCTCCAATGTCCATTCTCGTCGACAAGAACACCAAGGTGCTCGTGCAAGGCCTGACCGGCAAGACCGGCACGTTCCACACCGAGCAGGCTTTGGCCTATCACGGCACCAAAATGGTCGGTGGTATCCACCCCAAGAAGGGCGGCGAGACCTGGACCGGCGCGACGGGCGAAAGCCTGCCGATCTTCGCCAGCGTCGCCGAAGGCAAGGAAAAGACCGGCGCCAACGCTTCCGTCGTCTATGTGCCGCCGGCGGGTGCGGCCGAAGCGATCATCGAGGCGATCGAGGCGGAGATCCCGCTGATCGTCTGCATCACCGAAGGCATACCGGTGATGGACATGGTCAAGGTCAAGGCGCGGCTCGACCGCTCGACCTCGCGGCTGATCGGCCCGAACTGCCCCGGCGTGCTCACCCCCGACGAATGCAAGATCGGCATCATGCCCGGCAACATCTTCCGCAAGGGTTCGGTCGGCGTTGTTTCCCGCTCGGGAACGCTTACCTATGAGGCGGTGTTCCAGACCACCAATGTCGGCCTCGGCCAGACCACCGCCGTCGGTATCGGCGGCGATCCCGTGAAAGGCACCGAGTTCATCGACATGCTGGAGATGTTCCTCGCCGACGACGAGACCAAGTCGATCATCATGATCGGCGAGATCGGCGGCTCGGCCGAGGAAGACGCCGCGCAGTTCCTCAAGGACGAAGCCAAGCGTGGCCGCAGGAAGCCGATGGCCGGCTTCATCGCCGGGCGCACGGCGCCGGCCGGCCGCACGATGGGCCATGCGGGCGCGGTCATCTCCGGCGGCAAGGGCGGCGCCGAGGACAAGATCGCGGCAATGGAATCGGCAGGGATCAAGGTTTCGCCCTCGCCGGCAAGGCTGGGCACCACCTTGGTCGAGGCGATCAAGGGTTAAGTGAGTAGTGAATAGCGAATAGGGAAGAACAGAGTAACGACGGCGACCCAGGCTAATCGCTACTCACTATTCGCTTTTGAAAAGGAGACGGAGCAGGCGCTCCGCTGAGAAAATGGCAAGACAAGATCAGGCCAACGACCAATTCTCGCTCACCTCTTTCCTCTATGGCGGCAATGCCGACTATATCGACGCGCTCTACGCCGCCTATGAGGACGATCCGGAATCGGTCAACCCCGAATGGCAGGACTTCTTCGCGGCGCTGCAGGACGACGCCGCCGATGTCCGCAAGAACGCCAAGGGCGCCTCATGGGCCAGGCCGTCCTGGCCGCTGCAGGCCAATGGCGAGCTGGTGTCGGCGCTCGACGGCAATTGGGGCATCGTCGAAAAGCATCTGGAAAAGAAGGTCAAGGACAGAGCTGTCACCAACGGTATCGTCCTTTCCGACGCCGACGTGCACCAGGCGACGCGCGATTCGGTGCGCGCCATCATGATGATCCGCGCCTACCGCATGCGCGGCCATCTGCACGCCAATCTCGACCCGCTCGGCATCGCCAAGCCGCTCGAGGACTATAACGAGCTGTCGCCGGAGAATTACGGCTTCGTCGCCGCCGACTACGACCGGCCGATCTTCCTCGACAATGTGCTCGGGCTTGAATTCGGCACGATCCGGCAGATGCTGGAGATTCTCACCCGCACCTATTGCTCGACGCTCGGCGTCGAGTTCATGCACATTTCCGATCCCGAGGAGAAGGCCTGGATCCAGGCGCGCATCGAGGGCGCCGACAAGGAGATCACCTTCACCGCTCCCGGCAAGAAGGCGATCCTGCAAAAGCTGATCGAGGCGGAAGGCTTCGAGCAGTTCATCGACGTCAAGTACAAGGGCACCAAGCGCTTCGGCCTCGACGGAGGCGAGTCGCTGATCCCGGCGCTGGAGCAGATCCTCAAGCGCGGCGGCCAGCTCGGCCTCAAGGAGGTCGTGCTCGGCATGGCGCATCGCGGCCGCCTCAACGTGCTCTCCCAGGTGATGGCCAAGCCGCACCGCGCCATCTTCCACGAGTTCAAGGGCGGCTCGGCGGCTCCCGACGAGGTCGAGGGCTCGGGCGACGTCAAGTACCATCTCGGCGCCTCTTCGGACCGCGAGTTCGACGGCAACAAGGTGCATCTGTCGCTGACCGCCAACCCCTCGCATCTGGAAATCGTCGATCCGGTGGTGATGGGCAAGGCGCGCGCCAAGCAGGACCAGTTCGCCGGGCGCGAGCGCGGCGAGATCGTGCCGCTGTCGGAACGCGCCAAGGTGATGCCGCTGCTGCTCCACGGCGACGCCGCCTTCGCCGGCCAGGGCGTGATTGCCGAGATCCTCGGCCTGTCGGGCCTGCGCGGTCACCGCGTCGCCGGCACGCTGCATTTCATCATCAACAACCAGATCGGCTTCACCACCAATCCGCGTTTCTCGCGCTCGTCGCCCTATCCGTCGGATGTGGCCAAGATGATCGAGGCGCCGATCTTCCACGTCAATGGCGACGACCCGGAAGCCGTGGTCCATGGCGCCAAGGTGGCGACCGAATTCCGCATGAAGTTCCACAAGCCGGTCGTGGTCGACATGTTCTGCTATCGCCGCTTCGGCCACAATGAGGGCGACGAGCCGGCCTTCACCCAGCCGATCATGTATCGCAGCATCCGCAACCACAAGACGACTGTGCAGATCTATGCCGACCGCCTGATCGCCGAAGGCCACATCACCCAGGCTGAGTATGACAAGATGAAGGCCGACTGGCGGGCGCATCTCGAATCGGAATGGGAGGTCGGCCAGAGCTACAAGCCGAACAAGGCCGACTGGCTGGACGGCGCCTGGTCGGGCCTGCGCACGGCCGACAACCAGGACGAACAGCGGCGCGGCAAGACCGCCGTGCCGGTCAAGACGCTGAAGGAAATCGGCAAGAAGCTGACCGAAGTGCCGAAGGATTTCGAGGCGCACAAGACGATCCTGCGCTTCCTCGAGAACCGCCGCCAGGCGATCGAGTCCGGCGAAGGCATCGACTGGTCGACCGCCGAGGTGCTGGCCTTCGGCGCCATCCTGCTCGACGGCAATCCGATCCGGCTGTCGGGCCAGGATTCCGAGCGCGGCACCTTCTCGCAGCGCCATTCCGTGCTCTACGACCAGCGCGACGAAACCCGCTACATCCCGCTCAACAATCTTTCGGCGGCGCAGGCCGGCTACGAGGTCATCAACTCGATGCTGTCGGAAGAAGCGGTGCTCGGCTTCGAGTATGGCTACAGCCTCGCCGAACCGAAGGCTTTGACGCTGTGGGAAGCGCAGTTCGGCGACTTCGCCAACGGCGCCCAGGTGGTGTTCGACCAGTTCATCTCGTCGGGCGAGCGCAAGTGGCTCAGAATGTCGGGCCTCGTCTGCCTGTTACCGCATGGCTATGAGGGCCAGGGTCCCGAACACTCCTCGGCCCGGCTTGAACGCTTCCTGCAGCTTTGCGCCGAAGACAACATGCAGGTCGCCAACGTCACCACGCCGGCTAACTACTTCCACATTCTGCGCCGGCAGCTGAAGCGCGACTTCCGCAAGCCGCTGATCCTGATGACGCCGAAGTCGCTGCTGCGCCACAAGCGGGCGGTGTCGACGCTGCCGGAGATCTCCGGCGAAAGCTCCTTCCACCGGCTGCTGTGGGACGATGCCCAGCTGCTTTCCGGCCAGGCGATCAAGCTGGTCAAGGATTCCAAGATCCGCCGTGTCGTGCTGTGCTCGGGCAAGGTCTATTACGACCTCTACGAAGAGCGCGAGAAGCGCGGCATCAACGACATCTACCTGCTGCGCGTCGAACAGCTCTATCCGTTCCCGGCCAAGGCGCTGATCACCGAACTGTCGCGCTTCCGCAGCGCGGAGATGGTGTGGTGCCAGGAGGAGCCGAAGAACATGGGCGCCTGGTCGTTCATCGACCCGTATCTCGAATGGGTGCTGGCGCATATCGACGCCAAGCATCAGCGGGTGCGCTACACCGGCCGGCCGGCTTCTGCCTCGCCGGCGACCGGACTGATGTCGAAGCATCTCAGCCAGCTCGCCGCCTTGCTCGACGACGCGCTCGGCGAATAGAACCCATTCAAGAGAACGGACAGGCACAATGGCTACCGAAATCCGCGTCCCCACACTCGGCGAATCCGTCACCGAGGCGACCATCGGCAAATGGTTCAAGAAGGTCGGCGACGCGATCGCCGCCGACGAGCCGCTGGTCGAGCTCGAGACCGACAAGGTGACGGTGGAGGTGCCGGCGGCGAGCGCGGGCACGCTCTCGGAGATCACCGCCAAGGAAGGCGAGACCGTTGGGGTCGGCGCGCTTCTGGGGACGATTTCGGCCGGGGCCGGCGCTGCCGCTCCCGCAACCAAGCCGCAAGCCGTGTCACAGGCGTCGAGCCCCGAGGCGGCGTCCACCGTCAAGCAGGCCGCGGCCGAGAGCGCCAAGATCGCCGGCGACGCCGGCGCGATCGAACAGCGCTCGATGCCGCCGGCGCCGGCCGCGGCAAAGCTGCTCGCCGAGGCCAATCTCGCGGTCGACCAGATCGCGGGTTCAGGCAAGCGCGGCCAGGTGCTGAAGGGCGACGTGCTCGATGCCATCGCCAAGGGCGCACCGTCGCAGCCGGCCGAGACGCCGAAGGCAGCACCGGTTGTCGTGCGCGCGTCGTCATCGGCCGACGATGCCTCGCGCGAGGAGCGCGTGCGCATGACCAAGCTGCGTCAGACCATCGCGCGTCGGCTGAAGGAAGCGCAGTCGACCGCCGCCATGCTGACCACCTTCAACGAGGTCGACATGAGCGCGGTGATGGCGCTGCGGACCAAATACAAGGACGTGTTCGAGAAGAAGCACGGCGTGAAGCTCGGCTTCATGGGCTTCTTCACTAAGGCAGTGACGCATGCCCTGAAGGAAATCCCCGCGGTCAACGCCGAGATCGACGGCACCGACATCATCTACAAGAACTTCGCCCATGTCGGCGTCGCCGTCGGCACCGAAAAAGGCCTCGTCGTGCCGGTCGTGCGCAACGCCGACCAGATGTCGATCGCCGAGATCGAGAAGGAAATTGGCAGGCTCGGCCTCGCGGCGCGCGACGGCAAGCTCTCCGTCGCCGACATGCAGGGCGGCACGTTTACGATTTCCAACGGTGGCGTTTACGGGTCGTTGATGTCGACGCCGATCCTCAATGCGCCGCAATCGGGCATTCTGGGCATGCACAAGATCCAGGACCGGCCGGTGGTGGTCGGCGGCCAGATCGTCATCCGGCCGATGATGTACCTGGCGCTGAGCTACGATCACCGCATCGTCGACGGCAAGGAAGCGGTGACCTTCCTCGTCCGCGTCAAGGAAAGCCTGGAAGATCCGGAACGGCTGGTGCTCGACCTCTAGAACGGGTTCAAGGCGAGCCCGGAGAAAGGATCGCACCACCGGATGACGACCCGTTCCTTTCGTCTGCCCAGGGGATTACCGGTCGCATCGCTTGCGGCCGGTATGGCCTTGGTCGCTGCAAATGCCTATGCCGCTTGCCCGCTGGCGCTTGCCGTCTATGGCGATGCCGAAAGCGAGGCCGGGATCGATTTCAGGCCGACCATGGACTCGGCCACCGTCACCAACAGCTTCAAGATGGTGCTCGACAAGGGCGTCGTGCTGGACGGCATCGTCATGTGGACGGACGGCGTGGCGCGGCCGCATGGTTCGCTGATGTACAAATGCCCAACCGGCGATGTCACCGGCGACGAGCTTGCCGCCTGCACGGTCTGGGAAGGCGTCGTCTACAGTGCCGATGACAAGGGCAACATCGCCCTGCTGCCGGCCGAAGGCGTCGATGCGCCGAAGACGCTGATCTTTCCCGACCTTGGGCCGTCGCTGCAGATGTCGGCGGCCTATGGCGCCGATGGCTTTTCCAAGGTGCCGTGGGATGCGTTTCTGCTGAAGGGCTGCCAGGAATGAGCGCGGCGCAAAAGGTTCTTCTGGTCACCGGCGGCAGCCGCGGCATCGGTGCGGCGGTGTGCCGGCTCGGCGCCGAAGCCGGCTACCGCGTCGCGGTCAACTACGCCTCCAATGAAGGCGCCGCCAGAGCGCTGGTCGCCGAGATCGAGGCTGGCGGCGGCGAAGCGATCGCGGTGAGAGGCGATGTCGGCAACGAGGCCGATGTCGTCGGCATGTTCGAGGCGGTCGACCGTGCCTGGGAGCGGCTCGATGCCTTCGTCAACAATGCCGGCATCGTCGACGCCAAGGCGCGCCTCGACGAGATGAGCGGCGCGCGGCTGGAACGCATGATGCGCATCAATGTCGTCGGCTCCTTTCTCTGCGCGCGCGAGGCTGTCAGGCGTATGTCGACGCTGCACGGCGGCAAGGGTGGCGCCATCGTCAACGTTTCGTCGGCCGCCTCGGCGCATGGCTCGCCGGGTGAGTATGTCGACTACGCCGCGTCCAAGGGCGCGATCGATACTTTCACCCTCGGGCTTGCCCGCGAAGTGGCGACCGAGGGCATTCGCGTCAATGCGGTGCGCCCGGGCATCATCGACACCGAAATCCATGCCTCTGGCGGCCAGCCCGACCGGGTGGCGCGCATCCAGGACACGCTGCCGATGAAAAGGGCGGGCACATCGGATGAAGTCGCGCGCGCAATCCTCTATCTGTTGTCGGACGCGGCGTCCTATTCGACGGGCGCGATCCTGAATGTAAGCGGCGGCCGCTGAGGCTAGACCAAGAAGGACACCATCATGGCTTATGACGTCGTTATCATCGGATCGGGACCGGGCGGCTATGTCTGCGCCATCAAGGCGGCGCAGCTCGGGCTGAAGACGGCTGTGGTCGAGAAGAACGCGACCTTCGGCGGCACCTGCCTCAACATTGGCTGCATCCCGTCCAAGGCGTTGCTCCATGCTTCCGAGATGTTTGCCGAGGCCGGCCATTCCTTCGATACGCTGGGCATCGAGGTGACGCCGAAGCTCAATCTGAAGAAGATGATGGCGCACAAGGACGCCACGGTGGCGGCAAACGTCAACGGCGTCGCCTTCCTGTTCAAGAAGAACAAGATCGACAGTTTTCGCGGCACCGGCAAGGTGGTCGCGGCGGGCAAGGTGTCGGTGACTGGCGAGGACGGCAAGGTCGAGGAGATCGAGACCAAGAACATCGTCATCGCCACCGGTTCCGACGTCGCCGGCATTCCCGGCGTCAAGGTCGATATCGACGAGAAGGTGATCATCTCATCTACCGGCGCGCTGTCGCTGGCCAAAATGCCGGCCCATCTGGTGGTGGTCGGCGGCGGTGTCATCGGGCTGGAACTCGGCTCGGTGTGGGCCAGGCTCGGTGCCAAGGTCACCGTGGTCGAATTTCTCGACACCATTTTGGGCGGCATGGACGGCGAGGTCTCCAAGCAGTTCCAGCGCATGCTTTCCAAGCAAGGTTTCGAGTTCAAGCTCGGAGCCAAGGTCACCGGCGTCGCCAAGGCGAAGAAAGGTGCGACCGTCACCTTCGAGCCGGTCAAGGGTGGTGCGGCCGAGACGATCGAGGCCGATACGGTGCTGATCTCGACCGGGCGCCGGGCCTATTCCGACAGTCTCGGGCTGAAGGAAGCGGGCGTCGAGGTCGACGAGCGCGGGCGGGTCAAGACCGACGGCCATCTGAGGACCAACATGCCGGGCATCTACGCCATCGGCGATGTCATTGCCGGACCGATGCTCGCCCACAAGGCCGAGGACGAGGGTGTGGCGGTTGCCGAGACCATTGCCGGCCAGGCCGGCCATGTGAACTATGACGTGATCCCAAGTGTCGTCTACACCAGCCCGGAAATCGCCTCGGTCGGCAAGACCGAGGAGGAATTGAAGAAGGCGGGCATCGACTACAAGGCCGGTAAATTCCCGTTCACCGCCAACGGCCGGGCGCGCGCCATGCTGCACACCGACGGTTTCGTCAAGATCCTGGCCGACAAGGCAAGCGACCGCGTGCTGGGCGTCCACATCGTCGGCTTCGGCGCCGGCGAGATGATCCACGAGGCGGCGGTGGTGATGGAGTTCGGCGGCTCGTCGGAAGACCTCGCCCGCACCTGCCATGCCCATCCGACGATGTCGGAAGCGGTGAAGGAAGCGGCGCTGGCCACGTTCTTCAAGCCGATCCACATCTAGAGCCGACGGGCCGAACGCTTCCGATTTCGTCATCCCTGGGCGAGGCAGCCGCGAAGCGGCGTCGCGCAGACCCTGGGATCCATGCCGTGACATCTGAGCGTTGCGGCAGTGCAGGTTCTGCTCCGCGGCATTCTGCGGCAACGGTCGGGGCATGGATCCTCGGTCAAGCTCGAGGGGACGAAGGGTGTGGCAGCTTCTGGCCAATCGCACTCATCGCCCCAAACAAAACGGCCCGCCTTTCGGCGGGCCGTTCGTCGTTGAACTCAGCAGCCTGATCAGTTGGCCGGTGCGGGCGCCGGGGCTGGCGCAGGAGCCGGTGCGGGTTCAGGCGCAGGCGCAGGCGCTGGTGCGGGAGCCGGCGCGGGTTCTGGCGCAGGCGCAGGTGCCGGAGCGGGCGCAGGGGCCGGTTCGGCGGGCTTCATCGGCTCCGGTGCGGGAGCAGGCGCCGGTGTGCTGGCGGCCGGCGGTTCGGCGGGCGCCGTGGGGTGTTCGCCGCTTCTTCCGAAAACGTAGTAGGCGACAATGGCCAGGATAATGACAACCAGGGCAATGAGCCAGCCGCTACCGCCGCCGCCCGATTTGGGCGCCGGGCCAGGAGAGGTGAAGGGGTCGTTGGGGTTCGCCATAAAAGTGTCCTCCGTGGATGAAAAGTATCAATCAACACCCATCAACGCGCAACCGTTGAACGGGTTTCATACTACGCCTGGAAAATGCCGAAAGCAGGGCAATTTTAACCCGGATTCGCTGGTTGGCATGTGTTTCCCCCGCAAATTTGGCCGCGAGCGAGCGGAAGCCAACCGTTTTGGCCTTTTTCGCTGGAAACAGGACCGATGCGTGACCGGACCGCGAATCAGGGCGAATCTCGACAAGCACCAGGCCGCGTGTGATTCGGCGTACAACCCGACCGTGCAGGTCAGTTGACGGCGGTGACGGTGTAGCCGGCCTTGCGGAAATCCTCGACCAGGCCTTGCGCGCCCGGAAGGTGCATGGCGCCGACCGCCATGAAGGCGTTGCCGCGGGCGAGGATCGGTCCGGCATGCTCAGCCATCACCTGGTTGCGGCTGGTGATCATGGTTTGATCGAAGGCCGCGTAGCCCGCCGCGTCATCGCCATCGCCTGGCAGGATCGCGCGGAACAGCGGCCAGAACATGCCGGTGTCGCCGCGCTGGTAGAGCACGATCATGGTTTCGTTGACGTCGTTTATCTTGTCGCCGAGCTTCAGGGTGTCGACCAGCCCTTTCATGTGAAAGGCGAGCGGCAGCGAAGCCATGGCGCGCAACTGGTCGGCGACCGTTTCCAGACCTTCGACGGTCTTGCCTGAAGCCATGGCATCCTGCGCGAGCTTGACGTCGAGCACTGGCGTGCCGCCGGCCTGGCGGGCGACCTCGCAGACCGGGAGCGCCACCATGGCTGACAGCAGCCACGGCTTCATCTTGGCGACGCTGCCCGGCGGGATGCCGCGCGCGTCGAGCGCCTTGTTCACCGCCGCGGCGTCATCCGGCGACAGCAGCGACGACAGCGTCGTGTGGTCGGTGAACATCATCAGGTCCGGCTCTTTGAGCATGGCCGCCATCATCTTCTGCTTGTCGAGCACTTCCGTGGTCTCGATGATGATGGTGTCGGCGGCGTCATAGGCCGTTTGCGCGGCGGGCGGCAGCGTGGTGACGCGCGGGTCGGTCATATGCATGGTGCCGAACAGGAAGGATGGCTTCTCGCCAGCCTTTTCCAGTTTCCACAACAGGCCCTTGCCGTTCGGGGTCGCGGCCGCCTCCGTCTCGATCTTGCGGTAGCTGTCCGGGTTGTCCTTCTGCAAGGCCGACAGCATGTCGGCGCCGCTGCAGGCTAGCGTCTGCGCATGCGCCCTGCCGGCGGCGAGCAGCGCGACGATCAGGAAAGACAGGAAAAACAAGACGTTGAGCGCAACAAGCAGCTTGAGCGACACAATGGCCGCGCGGTCAGCGATGGCGATGACGCGTTTCATGGCCTGCGTCTTAAGGGAAAAAAGCGGCAAAACCGTTAATCGGCGCCGCAAATTTGAAGGGTTCACGCCCGCGGATGCGCGGAGTCGTAGATTTCGAGCAGCCTTGCCGTGTCGACGCCGGTGTAGATCTGGGTGGTCGACAGGCTGGCATGACCGAGCAGTTCCTGGATGGTTCGGAGGTCGCCGCCGCGTCCCAGCAGATGCGTGGCGAAGGAATGGCGCAGCGCGTGCGGCGTCGCCGTATCGGGCAGGTTGAGCGCCGAGCGCAGTTTTGCCATCTCGCGCTGGACGATGGCCGGGTTGAGCGGGCCGCCGCGGGCACCGCGAAACAGCAGGCCCTTCGGATCGATATGATAGGGGCAGAGCTTGCGGTATTCGGCAACTGCCCTCAATGCCACCGGCAGCACTGGCACCAGCCGCGTCTTGCCGCCCTTGCCGGTGATGCGCAGCACGGTGTCGCCCTCCGACGACAGGTCGGCGCCGCTGAGGCCGAGCGCCTCGGAAATGCGCAGACCCGAGCCATAGAGCAGCGTCAGCACGGCGGCGTTGCGGGCGGCAATCCATGGCTCTTCGGCCAACTGGCCCTCCACCGACACGACATGTTTTGCGTCGCTGGCGGTCAGTGGCTTGGGCAGCGACTTTGGCTGGCGCGGTGCGCGCAGCGCTGCGGCACCCGCTGCATTGGCGAGACCGCGCCGCTCGAGGAAGCGCAACAGCGAGCGGATGCCGGCCAGCCCCCGGCCGAGCGTGCGGGCACCGGCGCCGGCGTTGCGGCGGGCGGCGAGAAAGCCGCGCAGATCTGCCGGGCGCAGATCGGCGATATCCGAAATGCCGGGCGGGCCGCCGCAATGTCCGGTCAGGAAATGCAGGAACTGGCGCGTGTCGCGCTCATAGGCTTCGACTGTCTCAGGCGACAGCCGGCGCTCGCGCGCCAGCATCTTCAGCCAGCTTTCGCGCGCCGCTTGAAGGTCGGGTTTCGCCGGGATGAGGAATTCCTGCATGGCGTTCTTCCAGTTCCCGGGCATTTTCGGCCAGCCGGGTTAGGAAGCGGTGAAGAGCGCGTCATTGAAATGACAACTGGCTAGGGCTAGAGCAAGGCAAAGGACCTTTCGCCATGAGCAAGCCCCAGAACCCCGTCCAGATGGCCGTGATCGGCGCCGCACATGGCATCAAGGGCGAACTGCGCGTGAAGACGTTTACCGGTGAGCCGCTGGCGCTGGCCGACTACGGGCCGCTCTATGCCAGGGACGGCCGCGCCTTCCAGATCATCGACATCAGGCCGGCCAACACCGTGGTCGTGGTGCGGTTCAAGGGCATCAGCGACCGCAATGCCGCCGAGGCGCTCGCCGGCACCGAACTGTTCGTCGACCGCTCGATGCTGCCCGACGATGGCGAGGAGGATGAGTTCTACCATGCCGACCTCGTCGGGCTGGCGGTCAGGGACGACACCGGCGCCGAGATCGGCAAGGTCGTCGCCGTGCACAATTTCGGCGGCGGCGACATCCTCGACGTGACGCTTGGCGGCCGCAAGGGCGTGCTGATCCCCTTCACCCAAGCCGCCGTTCCGCAAGTGTCGATCGCCGAAGGGTTTGTTCGCGTCGATCCGGCAGCCGCCGGCTTGGTCGAAGACGAAGAGGGCGAGGCGCTCGGCCGCGACGGTTTCGACCCGAAGGGCCGGCCGCGCGGACCGAGGGACGCCGGGGGCAACCGGTGAGCTTTGCCGCTTCGGTATTGACGCTCTATCCCGAGATGTTTCCGGGTGCGCTCGGTCTGTCGCTGGCCGGACGGGCGCTGGAGGCCGGCACGTGGTCGCTGGAAGCGATCCAGATTCGCGACTTCGCCACCGACCGCCACCGCACGGTCGACGATACGCCGGCCGGCGGCGGCGCCGGCATGGTGATGCGCGCCGACGTGCTGGCCAAGGCGATCGACCACGCCTCGCCGCCGGGCGATGCGCGTACAAGACTGCTGATGAGCCCGCGTGGAAAACCGCTGACGCAGGCCCGCGTGCGCGAACTGGCGGCGGGGCCGGGCGCGGTCATCCTGTGCGGCCGTTTCGAAGGCGTCGACCAGCGGCTGATCGAGGCGCGCGGGCTGGAGGAAGTCTCCATCGGCGACTTTATCCTCTCCGGTGGCGAGCCGGCAGCACTCGTGCTGCTCGACGCCGTGGTGCGGCTTTTGCCCGGCGTCATGGGCAATGCCGTGTCGGGCGAGGAAGAAAGTTTTGAGAACGGCCTACTCGAACATCCACACTACACGCGGCCGCAGGAATTCGAGGGCCGACAGATCCCCGAGGTGCTGATTTCGGGCAACCACAAGAAGATCGCCGCCTGGCGGCGCGCCGAGTCAGAGAAGCTGACAAAGGAGCGGCGGCCGGATCTGCTGGAAAATGAGCGCGTCAAGAATGGCTGAGATTACCCAGAGTTCAGCGTCGCTAAGATTCTTCGGTGATGATCTGGATCCCGCCCAACTCACGAAGCTTTTGGCTGGACAACCGACCTATGCGGTTCGGAAAGGGGATCTTCATACCTATCCCCCAAACCAACCACCTCGTGTAGCGCTGAATGGACTCTGGAGGCTGTCGTCGGGATACGACAAAGGCGATCAACTCGATCACCAGATCCCAAGTATCTTGAAGACACTTACATCAGACCATGCGATCTGGGCCGATCTCGTCCGGCGGTACAAAGTGGACATGTTCTGCGGCGTCTGGCTCGACGAGACAAATCAAGGTCTGTCGTTGACCCCGCAGACGCTGCAAATGCTGGGTGAGCGCGGCATAAAGCTCAATCTCGACATCTACTATCGACCTGAAGACGGTGCCAACGACGTTTCGGAATCGGACTGATCCGGCTCAGCCTTTGGCAAAATAGTAAAAGGCGAGAAACAGGCCGACGGCGACGACGAAGCCGCGCACGACATTCTGCGGCACGCGCTTGGCGATCCAGACGCCGGCATAGCCGCCCAGCGCGCCGCCGGGGATCATGACGATCGCCTGCGGCCAGGCGACGACGCCACCCGAGACGAAGACCAGGATGGCGATGGCGGCGATGACCACGGCCAGCATGTTTTTCAGCGCGTTCAGCCGATGGTAGTCGCCGCTCTGGGTGAGCCCCAGTGTCGCCAGCATCATCACGCCCATGCCGGCGCCGAAGAAGCCGCCATAGATTGCGGTGGCAAACTGCGCCAGCGAGCCGACCAGAGTGCCAACCGAGGCTTCATGCCCAGGCTTTGGCGCCGGCTTCAGCCACGGCCCGGCGGCAAACAAGGCGGTTGCCGCCAAAAGCAGCCACGGCACCAGGGCGCGGAACGAGGGATTGTCGAGCGCCAGAAGGATGAGCGCGCCGACCAGCGCGCCGGCCGCCGAGATGAGGCAGAGCAGCAGTGCCCCGCGCCAGAAGGTCTTGATGTCCGCCTGGTAGGCGAGCGTCGAGGTGATGTAGCCAGGAAACTGCGTCACCGATGACGTGGCGTTGGCGACGATCGGCGGCAGGCCGACCAGCGTCATGGCGCCGAAGGTGATGAATGTGCCGCCGCCGGCGACCGCGTTGGCGGCGCCGGACAGAAAACCCGCCGCAAAGAGCAGGACAGCGTCGAAAACAGACATGAGGATGGCGCCGGGACTTGTGTTTTGCCCGGATTAGGAAGCTTGAGCAGTGGGCGCAACCCCGCCCGGGACAATTGCGTGATGGCATGCGCGCAAAAAAGACAGGGCCAAGGCGTGACAAAGCGTCGAAATAGCTGTATGTGCCCGCCCGAACCGGAAGAACAATCTGCCAAGCGCGATCTTCTGGCCCGTCAACAATGACGGTGTAGTCGCCCCTGCCCGATGTTTCCAACAAAGGGCATAGCCGAGCGGTCAATGGAACTGCAAGGCGAGTGTCGGACGCTCTGACTGTCGGAAGAACAAGAAGTGGATTTTTACAGATGGATATTCTCCGTCAGCTCGAGGCCGAACAGGCCGCCAAGATCGAAGCCAAGCGCAAGCTTCCCGAATTCCAGCCCGGCGACACCGTGCGCGTCCAGGTCCGCGTGACCGAAGGCACCCGTACCCGCGTCCAGGCCTATGAGGGCGTCGTCATCGCCCGCTCCGGCGCCGGCTTCCAGGAAAACTTCACCGTTCGCAAGATCTCCTACGGCGAAGGCGTGGAGCGCGTGTTCCCGGTCTATTCGCCGATGGTCGAGGGCGTCGAGATCGTGCGCCGCGGCAAGGTGCGTCGCGCCAAGCTCTATTACCTGCGCGACCGTCGCGGCAAGTCGGCCCGTATTTCGGAAAACACCGGCGTGCGCGCCCGCAAGCTGAACGACGAAGAGCGCGACGCACTGAACGCCGAGAAGGCGCGCATCGAGGCCGAGAAGGTGGCCGCCGCGCAGGCGCTGGCCGCCGAGAAGGCCGCCCAGGAGGCGGCTGAGAAGAAGGCCGCCGAAGAGGCCGCCAAGGCCGCGGAAGCGGCTACCGCCGAATAAGTTTTCGAGACGCATGCTTCGGAAAGGCGGCTTCGGCCGCCTTTTTTCGTTTTGCGGGCAGGCAGAGCCCATCCCGATGGGACCGGCTTGCTCCAGGCGGAAAATCTGCCCCCGGCCTTGGTTGACTCCAATTATCTTGTACACTAAACACTCGTGCACAAAATAATTGGAGAAACGAAATGCCCGCACTCTACTCCACCGAAGCCCGCGCCGTCGGCGGCCGCGCTGGCCATGTCCGGACCAATGATGGCCTGCTCAGCGTCGACCTTGCCATGCCGAAGGAACTGGGCGGCAAGGGTGGCGCCACCAATCCGGAGCAGCTGTTTGCAGCCGGCTATGCGGCTTGTTTCGAAAGTGCCATGCGCTTCATCGCCGGCAAGCAGAAGCTGCCGCTCGAGGATGCTGCGGTGACGGCCAATGTCAGCCTGCACCCCAATGGCCAGGGCGGTTTCGCGCTTGGCGTTTCGCTGTCGGCGGAGACGAAAGGTCTTGATCAGGCGGCCACGGAAGCGCTTGTATCGGCGGCGCACCAGATCTGCCCCTATTCCAACGCCATCAAGGGCAATGTCGAGGTGGCGCTTTCGGCAGTGGCGCTTCCGGCGAAGGCAGCATGACGACAAAGACCATAGAGAGTGCCAGCGACTTCCCGGCGGCTGCCGCCGGGACTTTTCCCGTTCCGCGACTCGACCAGCAGCTATGCTTCGCGCTCTATTCGGCGAGCGGGCTGATGACGAAGCTCTATCGGCCGCTGCTCGATCCGCTCGGGCTGACCTATCCGCAATATCTGGCGATGCTGGCACTGTGGGAGCACGCGCCGAGCACGGTGGGCGCGCTTGGCACGGCGCTGGGCCTGGATTCCGCGACGCTGACCCCGCTGCTCAAGCGACTGGAAGCAGGTGGTCTCGTCACGCGCCGGCGCGACGCCGCGGACGAGCGCCGCGTGCTGGTCGAGCCGACCGCCAAGGGCCAGGCGCTGCGTGGGCGGATGAAGGAGGTGTCCTCCGGGCTTGCCTGCAGCATGCCGCTGGAACCTGGCGAGCTGAAAGCCTTGCACCAGACGGTCACCCGTTTGGTCGCTCGGTTGCGGAACGCTACCGAGAATGCGGCGGATCGCGACTGATCCCCACCGCGACACGATCGTTCCGGAATCCGCCGATTGAAAGCATGGGAATCCGCTATCGCGCCAAGCGGTGCAGCGGATCGGCTTGCAAGGCGCTTGCGGAAAGCTAAAGTCGGCGCCGGATTTTCCTGCAGGCCCCAAACGGATCGGGGCGCTTCACGTTCCGGGAGTGTGTCATGACCAAATCGAAACTGCTGCTCGCCGGCCTGCTGGCCTGCCTTCTCGCGCCAGTCGCCGCATGGGCGCAAGCGCTGCCCGACCTCGGCGGCAAGAAGGTGGTGGTGGTAACCGAAAACGCCTATCCGCCGCTGCAGTTCATCGATTCCAAAACCGGCAAGCAAATCGGCTGGGAATATGACGCGATGGACGAGATCGCCAAGCGGCTGAACTTCAAGGTCGAGTATCAGAACACTTCCTGGGACGCGATGATCCAGGCGGTTTCCGACAACCAGTACAACATCGGCATGACCGGCATTACCATCAAGGACGACCGCAAGCAGAAGGTCGACTTCTCCGACCCCTATATGCGCTCGGAACAGTTCATGCTGGTGCGCGGCGATGAAAGCCGCTTCACCGACGCCAAGACCTTCGGCGCTTTCAAGGACGGGCTGATCGGCGCGCAGGCCGGCACGACGCCGTTCTACACCGCCGTCTACAGCGTGCTCGACGGCAATGAGCAGAACCCAAGGATAAAACTGTTCGAGACGTTCGGCGCCACGGTACAGGCGCTGAAGTCCGGCGACGTCGACGTCGTGCTCACTGACGGCACCGCCGGCAAGGGCTATGTCGATGCCTCCGAAGGTAAGCTGAAGCTGATCGGCGGGCCGCTCGGCACCGAGGACTTTGGCTTCATCTTCCCGAAGGGGTCGGATCTGGTGAAGCCGGTCAACGCGGCGATTGCCGCGCTGAAGGCGGATGGCACACTGGATGCGCTGAACAAGAAGTGGTTTCTTGATTACAAGATGGGGCAGTGAGCTCGTCTTGCCGCGTGTGATGTCCGGTAGGACAGAGGGAGGTGTGACACAACGCAGCCTTCGTGACTCTGTCGCCGGCATCGCCTGATGGCAACGCCCGCATCTTCCTCCCCCAAATCCGAGTTCCCCTGGTGGCTGGCCGTAGCCGCGGCGCTCGCGCTTGCGGCCGCCATCTTCATCGCCGCGAGCGACCTCTACGCCCAGGTCTTTGCCACCGTCTCAAAGGGCATCGGCATCACCGTCTTCGTCACCGTGGTCGCCTTCGCGCTGGCCTCGGCGATCGGGCTCGGCATCGCGCTGATGGGATTGTCCGGCTCGCGTGTGCTGCGCCAGGTCGCGCGCTTCTATGTCGAGATCATCCGCGGCGTGCCGATCCTGGTGCTGCTGTTCTGGATCGCCTTCGCCGGCGCGCCGGCCTTCGTCGCGGCGTGGAACGCTGTGACCGCACCGTTGCAGAATGCCGGTCTCCTCGGCGAGCTTTTGGTGCGCGACGTGTCGCTGCTCTGGCGCGCCATCATGGCGCTGACCATCGGCTATTCGGCCTTCATCTCCGAGGTTTTCCGCGCCGGCATCCAGGCGGTCGAGAAGGGCCAGATCGAGGCGGCCAAGGCGCTCGGGCTGACGCGTGCGCAGCGCTTCCGGCTGATCGTCTTCCCGCAGGCGATCCGCACCATCCTGCCGCCGCTCGGCAACGACTTCGTCGCGATGGTCAAGGATTCCTCGCTGGTCTCGGTGCTCGGCGTCGCCGACATCACCCAGATGGGCAAGGTCTATGCCGCCGGCTCGTTCCGCTTCTTCGAGACCTACTCGATCGTCGCCTACATCTATCTCATCCTGACGGTCGGCCTGTCGCTGGCCTTGCGGGCGCTGGAGAAGCGGCTGCGAAAACAGCACGGGGAATAGAAGTCCGGCAAAGACGGCGCTACGATTGCAAAATGCGAGCCGTTCCGGAGAACCCCATGATCGTCGACAAGGCCAATGCGGCGCTGGATTCCGTCTATGCGGCCGATACGCCGGAAGCGCTCGCCAAGGCCTATGCGGCATGGGCCGCGAACTATGACAGCGAGACCGCCTCGCTCGGCTATCTGCTGCCGTTCCTGATCACCGCCTGGGTGGCGCGTCATGTGCCATTGGGCGAAGGGCCACTCCTCGACGCCGGCTGCGGCACCGGCCTGTCCGGGCCTTCGCTGAAGGCGCTGGGCTATCATGACATTGCCGGGCTCGACCTGTCCGACGACATGCTCAAGATCGCCGGCAGCCGCAATGCTTACAGCGAGTTGAAGAAGGCTATGCTCGGCGGTCCGCTGCCCTGGCCGGACGGGCATTTCCGCGTCTTCTTCTCGACTGGCGTGTTCACCATCGGCCACGCGCCGGCCTCCGGCCTGCATGAACTGGTGCGCATCACGAAAAAGGGCGGCCACGCCATCTTCACCGTCCGCGACCAGGTTTTTGCGAGCGGCGGGTTCCAGGCGGTGTTTGATGAGTTGGAACAGGCGAAGAAATGGCGGCCGGTCGAGGAAAGTCCGTGGTTCCGCTGTTATGCGATCGGTGATCCGGAGGCGCTGGTGAAGACGTTCGTGTTCGAGGTGGTTTGAGCGGGGCGCATCTTTCCTTCTCCCACAACAAGGAGAAGGCAGAGCCGCGCCAGGCAACCGCAATTGCCGAAAAGCCAAAACGTTGATATGAGCAGCGCCATGGAAGAGCTTTTTGGCGATCCGGCCTACAAGGGTTTCGTGCTGCAGGACAGAAAACGCCTGCCGTCGCGATTTTCCGCGCGCGTCTGCGGCGCGCTGACCAGCCGACTTAGCTAGGCCGAACTCACCAAGCCGATTTCGCCGGGCCGGATGGCTTCCGGCGCTTACCTCTTCCCCATTTTCATATCGACGGATTTACGCACATGAGCGCACCGCGCACCCTCTACGACAAGATCTTCGACGACCATGTCGTCGATCGCCAGGACGACGGAACCTGTCTGCTCTACATCGACCGTCACCTCGTCCATGAAGTGACCAGCCCGCAGGCCTTCGAAGGCCTGCGCATGACCGGCCGCAAAGTCCGGCATCCGGAAAAGACGCTGGCCGTCGTCGACCACAATGTGTCGACCTCGCCGGAGCGCAAGTTCGGCATCAAGAACGAGGAAAGCCGCATCCAGGTCGAGGCGCTGGCCAGGAACGCCAAGGATTTCGGCATCGAATATTATTCCGAGAACGATATCCGCCAGGGCATCGTCCACATCATCGGACCGGAGCAGGGTTTTACGCTGCCCGGCATGACAATCGTCTGCGGTGACAGCCACACCTCCACGCATGGCGCCTTCGGCGCGCTGGCGCATGGCATCGGCACCTCCGAGGTCGAGCATGTGCTGGCGACGCAAACGCTGATCCAGCGCAAGGCCAAGAACATGCTGGTGCGCGTCGACGGCGTGCTGCCGGAAGGCGTCACCGCCAAGGACATCATCCTCGCCATCATCGGCGAGATCGGCACCGCCGGCGGCACCGGCTATGTCATCGAATATGCCGGCGCAGCGATCCGCGCGCTGTCGATGGAAGGCCGCATGACGATCTGCAACATGTCGATCGAGGGCGGCGCTCGCGCCGGCCTGATCGCGCCCGACGAGACGACCTTCGCCTACGTCAAGGACAAGCCGCGCGCGCCCAAGGGCGCCGCCTGGGATGCGGCCCTTGCCTATTGGCAGACGCTGCAGTCCGACGAGGGCGCGCATTTCGACAAGGTGATCGTGCTCGACGCGGCGAAACTGCCGCCGATCGTCTCCTGGGGCTCCTCGCCCGAGGACGTCGTCTCGGTGCAGGGCATTGTGCCGAACCCGGAAGACATCATCGATGAGAACAAGCGCACCTCGAAGCTGCGCGCGCTCGATTACATGGGGCTGACGCCGGGCACCAAGATCACCGACATCGCGCTCGACCGTGTCTTCATCGGCTCCTGCACCAACGGCCGCATCGAGGATCTGCGCGCCGCCGCCAAGGTCGTCGAAGGCAAGACCGTCAATCCGCGCGTCAATGCCATGATCGTGCCGGGCTCCGGCCTGGTCAAGGAACAGGCGGAGGCCGAGGGTCTGGACAAGATCTTCCTCGCCGCCGGTTTCGATTGGCGCGAGCCGGGCTGCTCGATGTGCCTGGCCATGAACGACGACCGACTGAAGCCGCATGAGCGCTGCGCCTCGACCTCGAACCGCAATTTCGAGGGACGGCAGGGCTTCAAGGGCCGCACCCATCTGGTGTCGCCGGCGATGGCGGCGGCGGCGGCGATCGCCGGCCATTTCGTCGACATCCGCGACTGGAAATAGGTCCGAGCCTCAGCAATCCGTTGCGAACCCATGCCAGACCCCGAGACCGCGATGCGGCTCGGGGTTTTGCTTTGAAGGATTGCGCCGGCACCCGCCGATAGGAGACGATCCCTGCATATTTCCGGCGTCGTTTAACTGCTTGTTTGGGCTTAGGGTCTAACGTCTTCCCCGGCGTAAGCGAGGGGAAGTCACGGTCCTTTGGACACAGGCCTATTCATAGCGCTGCTCAATCCGACGATAGCGCTGGCGCTCGGCGCTGCGTTCCTCGTGCTGTGGTTCCATCAGCGCCACCGTCCCTATCTGGCCGTGCTGGCTCTCAGCTATGCCTTCTGTCCGGCGGGTTTCCTGCTGCAGTATTTCACCCTGCCGATCGGCATGGCACCGACCAAGCTCCTGTCCAACATATGCTTCACCATTGCCGCCTGCTGCCTGGCCGGGGCGATCGTGGCGCGTTACGGGCGGCGCGTGCCCTATGTCGGGATCGGCATTCTGGCGGGCGGCGGCCTGTCGGCGTTGTGCTGGTTCCTGTTCGTCCAGCCCGACCTGACATGGCGGATCCTGGCGATGAATTTCGGTTTCGGCGGCCTCAGCCTGCTGGTCGCGGCGGAACTGCGCACCGTGCGCAGAAATGGCCCGACCGAGATGATCCTGTTCGTGCTGGCGCTGCTTTCCGGGCTCAATTTCATCGGCCGTACCCTCGCCATCGTCGTCGTGCAGGGGCCCTTCACGACCTATGACGGATTCTATTCCTCGTCCTACTGGACGACGGCGCTGCTGTCGCAGGCGCTGCTGTCGCTGTTGATCGCGCTCTCGCTGTTTACCGCAGCCGCGCTCGACGTGATGAAGGCGCTGAAGGCCGAGACCTACACCGATCCGCTGTCCGGCCTGCTCAACCGACGCGGCTTCGAGGAACGGGCAACTCTGCTTCTGCGGCAGTGCGCCTCGGCCAGGCTCCCGGTTGCGCTGGTGCTGGCCGACCTCGATCACTTCAAGGCGCTCAACGACCAGCACGGGCATGCGGCGGGCGACAGGGTCATCGCCGATTTCGCCGCCAAGCTGAGCTTCGCCACCGGCACGCGGGGTGCTGCCGGCCGCGTTGGCGGCGAGGAGTTCGCCGTGCTCCTGCCGCTGTGCGACCTGGCTTCGGCGCGCCTGTACGCCGAGGCGATCCGCTCGCTCTATTCGTCCGGCGGCGTCACCACCCTGCCGCCGGGTGTCAGGGTGACGGCAAGCTTCGGCGTCGCCGCCCGTACCGGCGATGAAGGGCTGGCGCCACTGATGCAGCGCGCCGACGAGGCGCTCTACAAGGCCAAGAAGAACGGCCGCGACAGCGTGCGCCTGTCCTATGAGCGGGCGGAAACCGTCTTCGTTCCGGAGAACGCCAGCGTCGGGTAAGTTGCGGCACCTGCCAAAGCGATCCTGTTAACGTCTTTTTCGCCCGTCGATGGTTTGCTGTCCTGCGGGGTATGAAGAACCATGGGCAGCGCCGAATTCATTCTGATTATCAATCTGTTCGTCGCCGGGCTGCTGGCGGCGGCCTTCATGATGATCGCCATCCACGACGTGGGCCGCGTGTCGGCGCGCTGGCTGGCGTTCGGCTACATGCTGGGCATGGCCTATTTCGCCATCGAATTCAGCATCCCGGCCTTCGACAATGCCAGGCCGGTGGTTGTGACGGCCTTTGCCGTGTTCCTCGGCG
Source organism: Mesorhizobium monacense (assembly GCF_056781675.1). Taxonomy (NCBI): domain Bacteria; kingdom Pseudomonadati; phylum Pseudomonadota; class Alphaproteobacteria; order Hyphomicrobiales; family Phyllobacteriaceae; genus Mesorhizobium; species Mesorhizobium monacense. Next base: position 6,028,956 of record NZ_CM165567.1, read on the forward strand.
CCACCATCGCCTTCAACGGCGGGCTGGCCCATAAATACGGTGTGACGCCGCCCTGGCCGCCGATGCTGGCCTTCCTGGCCGTCGCTTCGGTCGCGGTGTGGTTCGTGCAGGATCTGCCGCGCCATTCGCTCACCCGCATGATGGCCTACCAGCTTCCCTACGCCGCCATGCAGTTCGCGGCCCTCGGCATCGTCTGGTCGTCCAGGCAAAGGCGCGGGCGGCTCGATGTCCTGCTGATGGCCGTTCTGGCCGCCAGTGCCGTGCAATTCGCCTCGAAGCCGTTCATTGCGCATGCGCTGGGTGGCTGGGGCGCCAATCCGCAGGCCTATGGGCAGACCGTCTACGCGTTGGTGTCGCAATCGCTCGGCACGGTGTTCGGCTTCGCGCTGGCGCTGCTGGCGCTGGCCATCCTGGTGCGCGACGTGCTGGCCGAAGCGACGTCGAAGTCGGAGACGGACACGCTGTCGCGGCTGCTCAACCGCGGCGGCTTCGAGCGCCATGCCGAGATCGCGCTGAAGGACGCGGTGCGCCAGGGCGTTCCGGTGGCGCTGGTGATCGCCGATCTCGATCATTTCAAGAGCATCAACGACAGTTTCGGCCATGCCGCCGGCGACCGTGTCATCGAGACGTTTGCCGGCTTCCTGCGCGAGGCCGCGGCCGAGCATCACGTCGCCGGCCGCATCGGCGGCGAGGAGTTCGCCATCATCCTGCCGGGCACCAACCTCGCGGCCGCGCGCCTGTTCGCCGAAGGGGCGCGCAGCGCTTTCGGCGCGCTGCCCATCGACAGCCTGCCGGTCGAGCATCGCTGCACCGCCAGCTTCGGCGTCGCCGAGCTTCAGGCGGGCGAGGATTTTTCCGATCTGCTGCGGCGCGCCGACGAGGCGCTGTATCAGGCAAAGGGCAGCGGCCGCGACTGCGTGCGCGTCTCGGCCGGGCCGGTCGCGCGGCAAGACCGCGCAATGCCCAGGGTCAGCGGCAGGGGCTGAGGTTCGGCATCTCGCCGTCGGAAAGGCCGTACATATAGGAGCGGCCTTTCACGAAGACCGGCGGCTGGTAGCAGCCGTGGCCCGAGACATCGTCCGATTCGTTTTCATAGATCACGTCGGGCTGGGCGTCGCCGGTGTAGTCGGACAATTCCTTGGCCAGCTTTCCCTCGCCGACGATGATGCGCTTGTAGCCGGCGGCGCTGTCGATGACGAGATTGCCGAAGGAATCGGCATAGACGCGATCATGGTGTCTCAGCCCGGCACTGGCCGGAGCCGTAAAGCCGGCCAGCGCCGCCAGCGTGAGCGCCGCGAGGCGCAGTCTGCCCGAATTCGAACGCATCGCGTCCTCCGTGATCTTCGACCTTTTGGTCTGGAGCCTGTTCGAATCAGAAATTAACCTTTTCTTAACCTTTGTTAATAGCCAGGCGGCTTCGGCGGCAGGATCTTGATGAACATGGTTAATATCCCGCCGCCGGCAGCCATCTTTCGGCCATGCTTGCCGCACCATCGCACAGCGCCGCACGGTGGGTTGACGTAGAGCGAGCTTGATCTTGGCAAGACATCGCGGCTAGCTTGCCGCGCGGGAGGACAGCATATGGCGTTTCGCCGGACATTTTGGGTGGCGCCGTTGGTTTTGCTGCTCTTGGCCGTAGCGGCCTGCGTGCCGCAAAACAGCGCGCCGAAGGCTAGAAATGCCGTCGCCCCCGCTGCCACCGACCTGACGGCGCCGCAGCCGCGCACCGCGACCTACAACTGCGCCGACGGCGGCAGGATGACCATTGAAAACCTCGGCACATCGCTGCGCGTGCTCGGTCCCGACGGCACGAGCGAGGATCTGCCGGCTTCGCCCGCCAACCAGAACAGCCGCTTCGGCATCGCACATGACGCAATCGTGATCGACGGTCGCGACGCGCTGGTGATGAAGGGCGGAAAGACGCCGGTGACATGCACACGGTAATACGGTGCTACCGGCAATACCGCACTGCAGCGAACGTTGCGCCGGCTTCGAGCCGGTGCCCTAATCGATTGAAGCAAAAGACTGCCGATTTGTCAGACTAAATGACGTTTCCAAAACGATTTTCTGGCTTTGACGCGGTGCAAAAAGAGCATTAGAAACCGGCTGTCCGAAGTCGCATCCGGAAGCGGCGATGCCGCTTTCCCGCCTGGGGCTTGAGCGACGCCGAACTGGGGGAGCCATGAGCAAATCACCAGCCACCCGCGCAACTGCCAGGCGTGAACGGCCGCTTTCGCCGCACCTGACCGTATACCGGCCGCCGATCACCATGACGATGTCGATCATCCATCGCATCACCGGCGGCGCCCTCTATTTCGGCACGCTGCTGGTGGCGCTCTGGCTGATGGCTGCGGCGAGTACCGAGGCCACCTTCGATTTCGTCAACTGGGCCTTCGGCTCGTGGCTGGGGCGGCTGGTGCTGTTCGGCTACACCTGGGCTTTGATGCACCACATGCTGGGCGGCGTGCGCCACCTGGTCTGGGACACCGGCGCCGGGCTCGAGAAGCACACCGCCTCGAAGATTGCCTGGGCGACGCTGGCCGGCTCGATCGCGCTGACGCTGCTGATCTGGATCGCCGGCTACATGGCGCGGGGAGCCTGACGATGAGCGGCAAGAATACCGATATGCGCACGCCGCTGGCCAAGGTCCGTGGCCTTGGCTCGGCCCGCGAGGGTACAGAGCATTTCTGGCGCCAGCGCCTTACCGCAATCGCCAACATCCCGCTGACGCTGTTCTTCGTCGGCTTCCTGGTCGCGCTCAACGGCGCCGGCTATGCCGAGGTGCGGGCAGCGCTCGCCAATCCGTTCGTGGCGCTGATCCTGGCGCTGGTGCTGATCTCCGGGCTCTACCATATGCGGCTCGGCATGCAGGTCATCATCGAGGATTACGTGCATGGCGAGGGCATGAAGCTGGCGCTGATCGCACTCAACACTTTCTTTTCCATAGCGGTCGGCGTCGCCTCGCTCTTCGCCCTGCTCAAACTGGCATTCGGAGGCTGAGTTGGCCAAGGACGCAAAAGCCGCCAGCACGGCTTCCGCCTACACCTATGTCGACCACAAGTTCGACGTGGTGGTCGTCGGCGCCGGCGGTGCTGGCCTGCGCGCCACGCTCGGCATGGCCGAGCAGGGACTGCGCACCGCCTGCATCACCAAGGTGTTCCCGACCCGCTCGCACACGGTGGCGGCGCAAGGCGGCATCGCCGCATCGCTCGCCAACATGGGCCCCGACAACTGGCAATGGCATCTCTTCGACACGGTCAAGGGTTCGGACTGGCTGGGCGACATCGACGCGCAGGAATACATGGTCCGACAGGCGCCGGCCGCCGTCTACGAGCTTGAACATTACGGCGTGCCGTTCTCGCGTACCGAAGAGGGCAAGATCTATCAGCGGCCGTTCGGCGGCATGATGATGAATTTCGGCGAAGGCCCGCCAGTGCAGCGCACTTGTGCCGCCGCCGACCGCACCGGCCACGCCATGCTGCACACGCTCTACGGCCAGTCGCTGAAGCACAATGCGCAGTTCTTCATCGAATATTTCGCACTCGACCTGATCATGGAGCCGGACGGTACCTGCACCGGCGTCGTTGCCTGGAACCTCGACGACGGCACGATCCACCGCTTCTCGGCGAAGATGGTGGTTCTGGCCACCGGCGGCTATGGCCGCGCCTACTTCTCCGCCACTTCGGCGCATACCTGCACGGGCGATGGCGGTGGCATGGCCGCGCGCGCCGGCCTGCCGCTGCAGGACATGGAATTCGTGCAGTTCCATCCGACCGGCATCTACGGCGCCGGCTGCCTGATCACAGAGGGCGCGCGCGGCGAGGGCGGCTATCTCGTCAATTCCGAGGGCGAGCGCTTTATGGAGCGCTACGCGCCGTCGGCCAAGGATCTTGCCTCGCGCGACGTGGTCTCGCGCTGCATGACGCTGGAGATCCGCGAGGGGCGCGGCGTTGGCCCGAAGAAGGACCACATCTTCCTGCATCTCGACCATCTCGATCCGGCCGTTTTGCACGAAAGGCTCCCGGGTATTTCGGAGTCGGCGAAAATCTTCGCCGGCGTCGACCTGACCAAGGAGCCGATCCCGGTGCTGCCGACGGTCCACTACAATATGGGAGGCGTCCCGACCAATTACTGGGGCGAGGTGCTCAATCCGACGGCCAAGAACCCGGACCAGGTGTCGCCAGGGCTGATGGCCGTGGGCGAGGCCGGCTGCGCCTCCGTGCATGGCGCCAACCGGCTGGGCTCGAATTCGCTGATCGACCTGGTGGTGTTCGGCCGCGCTGCGGCGATCCGCGCCGGCCAGGTGATCGACCGCAAATCGGCGATTCCCTCGCCCAACGAAGCCTCGGTCGAGAAGATCATGGATCGCTTCGACCGGCTGCGCCACGCCAACGGCTCGACGCCGACGGCGGTGGTACGCGAAAAGATGCAGAAGGCGATGCAGGAAGACGCGGCGGTTTTCCGTACCCAGGAATCGCTGGACAATGGCTGCAAGCGCATTTCTGCCATCTGGGGCGAGCTCAAGGACCTCAAAGTCTTTGATCGCTCGATGATCTGGAACTCCGACCTGGTCGAGACGCTGGAGCTCGAGAACCTGATGGCCAACGCCATCACCACCGTCCATGGCGCAGCGGCGCGCAAGGAGAGCCGTGGCGCGCACGCGCGCGAAGATTTCTCGGCCCGCGACGACAAGGTCTGGCGAAAGCATACGCTGGCTCGCGTCAACGAAGCTGGCAAAGTGACGCTGAGCTACAGGCCGGTGCACACCGAGCTGCTGCTCAAGGAAGCGGATGGCGGCATCAACCCGGCCAAGATCGCGCCCAAGGCCAGGGTGTATTGATGGCAGCATCGACGCATCAGCTCGTGTCCATTTTTCAGGCTCTGGGGGTGTCAGACCCGGACGGCTGGGCACATTCTGAAGCGTCGGAGGGAATTGATCAGACAGCCAGAGCAACCGTGTTGAGGGCTCTGGCTGACAGTGTTGTTGAAGCTTGCTCGCCTGAAAGCTGGCGTGCTTCGCGATCCTCAGAGACGGCGCTCGATATGCTTGTCCAACAAGGTGCCGACACCGAGGCTATCAAAGAGCTGTGCATTCAGAGCGCCTATTCGGCGATCTGGAATTTTCTTCGTATTTCAAGTGGCATTGATGAGCCGAAGCTCAATCCGGCAAATGTAGCTTGGGGCATTGTGAAAGTTGACGGCGAGGGAAACGCGATCGGCGAAATACCGGCACTCTACGAAAGCTGGTGGGGCGTCCTTTGCGACGTACTAGGCCGGGATGGTTCTGATGTCTGAGAGTACAGGATATTCCGGCACGCCCCTTCCGGCCAAGCTTGGCCTGAAGGACGGGATGGTCGCCGCTTTCATCGCTCTGCCGCCGGAACTCGACGTGTTGGCCGATGCCGTCAATTTCGCCCAGGTTGACCGGCTGGCCGAATGGTCGGCGATCTCGGGCCGCCAGAAGTATGATGCCGTCCACGCTTTCACCCGGCAGCGCGCCGAGATCGAGGATCGTCTCGGCGCTGTCGAAACGGCGATCAAGCGCGACGGCATGGTCTGGGTCTCGTGGCCGAAGAAGGCATCGAAGGTGCCGACTGATGTCACCGAGGACGTCATTCGCGCCGAGGCGCTGAAGCGCGACCTGGTCGACGTCAAGGTCGCCGCCGTGAATGAAGTCTGGTCCGGGCTGAAGCTCGTCATCCGAAAGGACCGCAGGTAATGGTCGAACTCACGCTCCCCAAGAATTCGCAGATCAAGGCGGGAAAAACCTGGCCGAAGCCGGAGGGTGCCACCAATCTGCGCGAATACCGTATCTACCGCTGGTCGCCCGATGATGACGAGAACCCGCGCATCGACACCTACTTCGTCGACATGGACGATTGCGGGCCGATGGTGCTCGACGCGCTGCTTTGGATCAAAAACAAGATCGACCCGACGCTGACCTTGCGCCGCTCCTGCCGCGAAGGCATCTGCGGCTCCTGCGCGATGAACATCGATGGCTCCAACACGCTGGCCTGCACCAAGGGCTGCGACGACATTTCCGGTGCGGTCAAGGTCTACCCGCTGCCGCACATGCAGGTGGTCAAGGACCTGGTGCCGGACCTCACCAATTTCTACGCCCAGCATGCCTCGATCGAGCCGTGGCTGAAGACGGTGTCGCCGGAGCCGGCCAAGGAATGGCTGCAGAGCCATGAGGACCGCGAGAAGCTCGACGGGCTCTACGAATGCATATTGTGCGCCTGCTGCTCGACCTCGTGCCCGAGCTACTGGTGGAATGGCGAGCGCTATCTCGGTCCGGCGACGCTGCTGCAGGCCTATCGCTGGCTGATCGATTCCCGCGACGAGGCCAAGGGCGAGCGGCTCGACAATCTCGAGGACCCGTTCCGCCTCTATCGCTGCCACACCATCATGAACTGCGCCCAGACCTGCCCCAAGGGGCTGAATCCGGCCAAGGCGATCGCCGAGATCAAGAAGATGATGGTGGAGCGGCGGGTTTAGGTTCTCTGCCTCTCCTGTCGTAGTCTGCCCTGTCGCGGCGCACGGATGTCTGTCAAAATCACCGCGCCAAGAACGAGCAGCAGTAGCCGATCCGATGACCGACACCGACCTTCCCATCCTCTCACCCGCCGAAGCCCGCGTGCTCGGCTGCCTGATCGAGAAGAAGGAGCTGACGCCGGATATCTATCCGCTGACGCTCAATGCCGCGCATGCGGCGGCCAACCAGAAGACGGCGCGCGAGCCGGTGATGGAGCTGGAGCTCGCCGAGATTGCAAGGGCGTTCGGCCAGCTCGAGCAGAAAGGCCTGGTCAGGCGGGCCTTCGCGTCTCGCGTCGAGCGTTATGAGCATACCGTCGCGCAGCGCTTTTCGCTCACCTCTTCGCAGATCGCGGTGCTCGGCCTGATGCTGCTGCGCGGGCCGCAGACAGCCTATGAATTGCTGGCGCGGGCTGAACGCATGGCGCGGTTCTCGTCGATCGAGGCGCTTCGCGCCGATCTCGACCTCCTGATCGGCCGCAGGCCGCCGCTCGTCGTGCTGCTCGAGCGCGGACCCGGCCAGCGCGAGGAGCGCTATGCGCATCTGTTGTCCGGAGCCGTTCAGATGCCGGTGGCTACGGCCGCTCCTCAGCGTTCTTCACCAACCTCCGACCTGGAAGCGCGGGTCGAGGCTCTCGAAGAAGAGCTCGCGCAGTTGCGTGCGCGCATCGACGCCCTGACCGGCGAAGGACGCTCCTGAACGAAAACGCCGGCCCGAGGCCGGCGTTTTCTGGCACAAGGTCGTCTCGTTCAGCCGAGCTTGGCGTCGAGCGACACGTTGATGGCGCCGAGCGCCTTCGACACCGGGCAGCCGGCCTTGGCCTTCTCGGCCAATTCCTGGAATTTCGCCACATCGATGCCAGGCACCTTGCCGACCACCGTAAGCGCACTGCCGGTGATGCCGGTGCCGGGAACCAGTGTCACCACCGCCTTGGCGTCGACCTGGTCGGCGGGCGTGCCGTTCTCGGCCAGGAAATGCGAGAACTGCATGGCGAAGCAGCCGGCATGGGCTGCGGCGATCAGCTCTTCCGGGTTGGTGCCGGATTTGCCGCTTTCGTCCTCGAAGCGCGCCTTGAACGAATAGGGCGTGCCCTTGAGCGCCCCGCTCTGTGCGTCGAGCGTGCCTTTGCCCTCTTTCAGATTGCCTTGCCAGACGGCGTTTGCGGTGCGGTCCATGAAGTCCTCCTTGATTGTCGTGGTTGCGCCGGCCGGGTGGCGGCGTTCCTCCGAACTATAGCGCGGGCGCGCGGGAAGGCCACCGCGAGCGGTCATGCAATGTCGGTGGCGGCGAAAATTATTCTGAAAAAATGTGCGTGCAAGAATGTCGACTTCCATCCGCCTCGCCCGTCCTGCGGGCGGCCATGGGTTCGTGGCCGGATGGAGGTTCAAGATGGACAATCTGTTTTTCGCCCTATGGAAGAGGCCAGGCTGCAAGGCCGGGCGACAGGAAGATTTTTGGCTGCATCCGCCGCCTTCCGGCTTCGGCCGGTTGCTGGCGGCGGTCGCGATCATCGCGGTCGCGGCATGCCTTCTCGATCACGCGGCGGCAGTCAAAGGCGCCGCTGACAGCGTCGTCACCGCATCCTATGGTTCGTCACAGCAAGGGAGCCGGAAATGAAATATGTCTGCCTGGTCTATGGCGAGGAAAAGGACCTCTACGCGCTCACCGCCGAGGGGTCGGCCAAGCTCGACGCCGATTCGCTGGCCTATGACAGGTCATTGGACCGGCAAGGCAAGCTGATCATCGCGCAGGCGCTGCAGTCGGTGAAGACGTCGAAGTCGGTGCGGCGGCGCAAGGGCAAGCGGCTGGTCACCGACGGCCCCTTCGCCGAAACCAAGGAGCAATTGCTCGGTTTCGTCATGATCGAAGCGGAGGACCTCGAAGAGGCTCTGGAGATCGCGGGCAACATTCCGCTGGCCGAACTCGGCACGATCGAAGTCCGCGCGATCTACAACGTGCCGGGGTCATAGCCCCGGCATCCTGCTCCCACTCTTGCGGCCGGTGACCTGAAACCGCGGACTCCGATTGCGGTATCTAAAATGCCTGAATGGAACATTTCGGATTTCTTCGCAGTCGCAACTCTAGAGTGTTGAAGCAAGGCGATACTTCTCTTATCCTCGCCGCGGTTTTGGGGGATTTCGACATGCCTTTCCTGCTTGCTATCCTTGGTGTGTTGGGGGCGGCGGCATTCTGGTGGTACCGGATGAAGGCCATGAACGACGCGGCGCGCGAGGTCGCGGACGTCGTCGGGCGGGTGCAAGGCAGCATCCGGCGCAAGAAGTTGCGCAAGCAGGCGGCGCTGTCGCCGTTGACGGCGATCGACGACCCTGTCGTCGCCGCCGCGACGCTGATTACAGCCATCGTCTCCGAAAATGGTCCCGTGCTGCCGCAGCGCGAAGCCGTCATCCGTTCGGTGATCTCGGAGATTGCCGACAAGAAGAAGACCGACGAGGCCGTGGTCTATGCCAAATGGGCGGCAGCACAGATCGATGACACCACGATCGTCATCGACAAGCTGGCGCCGTTCCTGCGCGAACGTCTCGACGTGGCCGAGCGAAACGATCTGCTGCAGATGGTGAACCGCGCGGCCCAGGGCGGCGAGAAAAAACTGGAGATAGCCGACCAGCGCATTCTGCGGCTGCGGCAGAAGCTTGGTTTCGAAGTCAACTGAGCGGCAAGGATCAGATCGCCTCGCCCTTCAACAGCCTTGGCGTGTCGCCTGAAAGCCCTGATGCCTGGCGGATGAAGAAATCCTTCAGCTTGGGCATGCGCTCGACGAGGCCGAGGCCGATGTCGCGGACAGTGCGCAGCGGGCCGATGTCGTTGGAAAACAGCCGGTTCAGCACATCGGTGGTGATGCCCATCTGCACGGTGTCGAAGCGCCGCCACTGCTGGTAGCGCTCGAGCACGTCGAGCGCGCCGATGTCCTGTCCGAGGCGGTCGGCCTCGACCACCACTTCGGCAAGGGCGGCCACGTCCTTGAAGCCGAGATTGAGGCCCTGGCCGGCGATCGGGTGGATGCCGTGGGCAGCGTCGCCGGCGAGCGCGATGCGCGGCGCGACGAAGGCGCGGGCAAGGGTGAGGCCAAGCGGCCAGGCGCGTGGCTTGTCGGCGACGTGAATCGCGCCGAGCTTGAGGCCAAAACGCTGCTCGAGCTCGTGCTCGAAGACGAGGTCGTCGCCGTCGACCAGCTTTTGCGCATCCTCTGTTCGTTCGACCCAGACGATCGACGAGCGGTTGGTGCCGTTGCTGTCCGGCTTGAGCGGCAATGTGGCGAAGGGGCCGGCGGGCAGGAAATGCTCCTCGGCGCGACCATTGTGCGGGCGCTCATGCGCGACGGTGCAGACGATGCCGGACTGGCCGTACTCCCATTTCACCGTCTTGATGCCGGCCATGTCGCGCAGCTTCGAATTGACGCCGTCGGCGGCGACCAATAGCCGCGCCTTCAGCGTCGCGCCGTCGGCCAGATGCACGGTGATGCCGGCGCCGTCGGTGTCGAAGGCGCTGACGGCAAGGCCCTCGATGATGTCGATGCCGAGCTTTTCGGCACGCCGGCGCAAGGCGCCGTTCAAATCCCTGTTGGCCACCATATGCGCGAAAGGCTCGCCGGGCGCCACCTCGCCGTCGAAGGTGAGAAACACCGGGCGCACCGGATCGGACGCGCGCGAATCGGTGATGACCATGTCGGTGATCGCCTGCGCCTCCGGTGCGATCTCGTTCCAGACCTGAAGCTGCTCCAGCATGCGGCAGGCGGCGGCGGCGATCGCCGAGGCGCGGCCGTCCCTTTGCCAGACGCCGGCGGGCGCGGCGTCGACCACGGCGACGGCGAGGCTGGGACGCGCCTGCTTCAGCGCCACGGCGCTGGCCAAGCCGACATAGCCGGCGCCGGCGACGAGCACGTCGAGCGAGGCCGTGGTTCTTGCGTCCGCCTTGCGGTCAACCATGGCAAAATTCCTTTCGTGGCCCTGACCCTTGCCGGCCATGCCCGGCCATTCGGCCTTGACTGCCCGCCATTCCTGTCGGAAACCGCCATAACACTTCCGCGGATGGAGCGCGAAACATGACGGCGGCCATGGACGAGCTTCTCGGCATTCTCGACCTCGAGCAGCTGGAACACAACCTGTACCGTGGTCGCAGCCCCAAGCTCGACTGGCAACGCGTCTTCGGCGGCCAGACCATCGCCCAGGCGCTGGTCGCCGCCCAGCGCACGGTCGAGCCCGAGCGCCATGTGCATTCGCTGCATGGCTATTTCATGCGGCCGGGCGACACCACGGTGCCGATCGTCTACGAGGTCGACCGCATCCGCGACGGCGGCTCCTTCACCACGCGCCGTGTCGTGGCGATCCAGCACGGCCAGGCGATCTTCTCGCTGGAAGCCTCGTTCCAGCAGGACGAGGTCGGTCTCGAGCACCAGGTGCCGATGCCGCAGGACGTGCCGGCGCCCGACAGCCTGTTGTCGCAGCGCGAATTGCTCGGCAAGTTCGGCGAGGCGGTTCCGGAAGGCATCAAGCGCTACTGGGACCGCGACCGGCCGATCGAGATGAAGCCGGTGATGCTGAAGCACTATACGAGCCGCGAAAAGCTGGAGCCGGAGCAGAACATCTGGATCCGCACCACAGGGCCGGTGCCGGCCGACCGGGCCACGCAGGCGGCGGTACTCGCCTATCTCTCCGACATGACGCTGCTCGACACCTCAACCTTCGCGCATGGCCGCGCCATTTTCGACCGCGACATCCAGGCGGCCAGCCTCGACCACGCGATGTGGTTCCATCGCAGCCATCCGCTCGACGACTGGATCCTCTACACGCAGGACAGCCCGTCGACTCAAGGCTCGCGCGGCTTCACGCGCGGCTCGCTGTTTGCCCGCGACGGCACGCTGATCGCCTCCGTTGCCCAGGAAGGGCTGATCCGGCTCAAGCGTTGAGCAGGACAGGACGCGGGCTGCATTCTGCTTCAGCCTGCCGAATAGGCATTTTCAAAAAATTGCCTATTTTTTAATCAGTGACAACGCTGTGACTGTGCACAGCTTGCCGTTCGGCGGCCTCCAATCTCTTTGTTTACAACAGGTTAACAGGCTGCTTCGGCAATTGGCACGGAGCTTGAATCCTAGCGGGCACTCTCCGGCTCTCATTGGGATCGGCGAAGTCGTGCAAACGCGGGGGACCCGCAACAGCAAAGGGTGAAACCTTATGAAAATCGTGATGGCTATCATCAAGCCGTTCAAGCTCGACGAGGTGCGCGAGGCGCTCACCGCAGTCGGCATCCAGGGCCTGACCGTCACCGAAGTCAAAGGCTACGGGCGTCAGAAGGGACATACGGAGATCTATCGCGGGGCGGAATACGCGGTCAGCTTCCTGCCGAAGATCAAGATCGAGGTCGCGGTCGGTCTCGACATGGTCGACAAGGCCGTCGAAGCCATCACGGCGGCGGCCAAGACCGGCCAGATCGGCGACGGCAAGATCTTCGTTTTCGGCATCGACCAGGCCGTGCGCATCCGCACCGGCGAAACAGACACAGACGCGCTTTGAGCTGCGAGCACGTATTCCAATGGAGAGTTCAATGAACATACCTTCCACCTTGAAGTCGGCGGCGCGCTCCGCGCTGCTGGGCTCGTTCGCGCTCGGAGCATTGGGCACGGTCGCCGCGCTGGCGCAGGAAGCGGCCCCCGCCGTTGCCGCAGCCGCGCCGGCAGCCCCCGCTTTCACCGTCGACAAGGGCGACACCACGTGGATGATGATTTCCACCGTGCTGGTGCTGTTGATGACCATTCCCGGCCTTGCGCTTTTCTATGGCGGCCTGGTTCGTACCAAGAACATGCTGTCGGTGCTGATGCAGGTCTTCACCATCACCTGCGTGGTCATGATCATCTGGGTCTTCTACGGCTACAGCCTCGCCTTCACCGCCGGCAACGCTTTCGTGGGCGGCCTGTCCAAGGCGTTTCTCTCCGGTGTCAGCGTATCGACGCTGTCGGAAACCTTCACCAAGGGCGTCGCCATTCCTGAACTGGTGTTCGTCGTCTTCCAGATGACCTTCGCCTGCATCACGCCGGCGCTGATCGTCGGCGCCTTCGCCGAACGCGTCAAATTCTCGGCGGTGATCCTTTTCGTCATTCTGTGGGTGACGTTCGTCTACTTCCCGATCGCGCATATGGTCTGGTTCTGGGGCGGCCCGAGCGCCTATTCCGACCCGTCCGGGCTGATCTTCAGCTTCGGCGCCATCGACTTCGCCGGCGGCACGGTCGTTCACATCAATGCGGGCATCGCCGGCCTCGTCGGCGCGCTCATGATCGGCAAGCGCATCGGCTACAAGAAGGACATCATGGCGCCGCACTCGATGACGCTCACCATGGTTGGCGCTTCACTGCTGTGGGTCGGCTGGTTCGGCTTCAACGCCGGTTCGAACCTCGAAGCGAACGCCTATGCGGTGCTGGCCATGGTCAATACCTTCGTTGCCACGGCGGCGGCGGCATTGACCTGGACCGTGCTTGAATCGCTGCTGCGCGGCAAAGCCTCCATGCTGGGCGTTGCTTCGGGCGCGGTGACCGGCCTCGTCGCCATCACGCCTGCTGCCGGCTTTGCCGGACCGATGGGCGCCATCGTGCTCGGCATCGTCGCCACCTGCGTCTGCTACTTCTTCGTCTCGGTGGTGAAGAACACGTTCGACTATGACGACAGCCTCGATGTCTTCGGCGTCCACTGCGTCGGCGGCATCATCGGCGCGCTCGGCACCGGCATCCTGGTCAACCCCGCCCTCGGCGGCGCCGGCATCGTCGACTATTCGACGGCCGACTTCGCCGCCGGCTATGCCGGAACGGCCACCCAGTTGCTGGCGCAGGGCAAGGGTGTCCTGGTGACCGTCCTGTGGTCGGGCATCGGCAGCGCCATCCTCTACAAGATCGTCGACATGATCGTCGGTCTGCGCCCGTCGGCCGACGCAGAGCGCGAAGGTCTCGACCTCACCTCGCATGGCGAAGCGGCCTATCACTCGTAAGCCTTGCCAGTGCCGGGCGGCTTGCGCCGCCCCGCATCCTCCCATCCCGTCGTGACGCTCCCGAAAAGGGCTCACGCATTGAGGCCCGGACCTGTTCCGGGCCTCTTTTTTGTCTAACCTTTTGTTTTTGCGCAATTCCGGACGGAAAACCGCTGAACACTTTTCCTGGAATTGCTCTAGAAGCCCGCCTGCCGCCAATCTCGGCGGCTCGGTCACAATCAGTTGATCGGGCGCATGTTCAGGCATCCGGCCTGAAACATCGGCCGGGTCGATTCCGAACTGGGGTGGCGATCGTCGCTTGGGCGCTCGCGAACAGCAGGGAAGGAAACCATCTCATGAATATCAGGAATATCTGCCTTGGAGCGCTTGCTCTTTCCATGGTCAGCGGTGTGTCATTCGCCGGCGCTCTCGACTCGCCGGACAACATGGCGCCGTTCTTCACCGACAGCGGCATGAAGACCATGAAGCCGAAGGCCGAGTTCAAGGCTGCCTGGGACTCGATGGCCAAGGACAAGCAGGACGCGATGATGAAGGAATGCCAGGATGCGGCGATGAGCAAGCCGCATGCTGAATTCTGCGCCAATTTGCAGGCGCTCGGCGGCGCCAACTGAGATGGCAAGGATCAGGCCCACGCGGCCCTGATCTTTCCAAGCAAGCGATGGCGGGCCTGCGATTTTTTGTTGGTATGGATCCGGCCCACCAAGCATCAAGCGAATGTGATTCAGAGTGATTCCACAGGCGCATCGTTTGTCGGCTAGCTTGCGCTTCGATCCCACCCCCGGATCAGCGGAGGGCCAAATCCCACTTTCGCCCTCCTCAAGAAAGGCCTCGCTGGCTCCGGCTCGCGAGGCTTTTTTGCATTGACGCGTCCGGGCCCGGCAAGGCGTGCGCCGGCAAGCTCCGCAACTCACGGTGATGCACTTTGGCCGTCTCAACCTCTTATAGTTAATGCGACCTTAACCTTCCCACCGATAGTCTGGCATCCGAATCTGCCGGAGTGCGTGTTGCGCCCGGCCAGTCCATTACAGACGGGGAACGAGGCATGCGTTCAGGGGCTTCAGCACCGCTCGCGCTGACCGATACGGGGCACGGCATTCAGGCATTCGCGCGGCGCCAGGTCGGGCGGCTGGTCGGCGTCGCCCTGTTCATTCTGGTTGTCTTCGGCATTGCCTGCCTCGCCACCTGGAACGTCGCGGATCCGAGTTTTTCCCACGCCACCGCCAACATCGTCACCAACGCCATGGGCTATGCCGGCGCGGTCTTCTCCGACCTTGCCATGCAGTTCTTCGGTCTTGCCGCAGTCGCTGCCCTGGTGCCGGCGGTGATCTGGGGCTACCTGCTGTTTTCCGCGCGCGGTGTCGACAGGTTGCCGAAGCGAGGGGCCGCCTGGTTCGGCTTCGCGCTGCTTGCGGCGGCGATCGCCGGTTGCGTGACGCCGCCCAAGACATGGCCGCTGCCGACCGGGCTCGGCGGCGTGTTCGGCGACATGGTGCTGAAGATTCCCGGCCTGGTCATCGGCGGCTATCCGACCGGGCTCTTCGCCAGCGTGCTTGCCGTGCTGCTTGCCGCGCCTGCGCTGTGGCTGTTTGCCTATGGCTCGGCGCTGATCGCGCGCAAGAACGGCTTCGCCGTGCTCGAGCCGGCTGCCGCGCCCGATCCCCGAGAGGACGACCTGCTTTTCGACAATGACGAGGATGAGGGCGACGAAGGCATATTGGCGCTCGGCGCCATCACCCATTGGTGGCTGTCGCTGCGTGCCTGGATGCACCGCCGCGCCGTGCGCCGCCAGCAGGAGCGGGACGAGTTCGAGCCGGAGATGGAGCCGCGCGCCAGCGCCTGGCGGCGCGCCGCCGAACGCGTCGAATCGGCCGAGTATGCCGAGGCGCGGATGAGCCCGGGCGGCCGTGCCCGCGTCGAGCCGGAATTCTTTGCCGCCATGGTCAACGACCGCAGCGTTTCCGTCGACCCGGACGATGACGATGTCTTCGACAATGACAATGACGATGACGCCGACATGGACTTTGACGAGGAGCCGGTGCAGCGCCGTGCCGCGCCGACCGCCAAGGTGCAGAACTTCCGCTCCGATGCGGCGACCCGCGTCGAGGCGCCGGCGCCGCGTCCGGCCCCCGGCGCGCGCGTCCAGCGCGAGGCGCAGACCTCGCTGATCGGTTCGGAGACGTTCGAAATGCCGTCGCTGCATTTCCTGTCCGAACCGAAGAACGTCGTGCGCGACGCCAGCCTGTCGAAGGACGCGCTGGAGCAGAATGCCCGCCTGCTCGAGGGCGTGCTGGAGGATTTCGGCGTCAAGGGCGAGATCATCCATGTCCGCCCGGGTCCGGTCGTCACGCTCTATGAGCTAGAACCGGCGCCCGGCATCAAATCCTCGCGCGTCATCGGCCTGTCCGACGACATCGCCCGCTCGATGAGCGCCATTGCCTGCCGCGTCGCCGTCGTGCCCGGCCGCAACGCCATCGGCATCGAATTGCCGAATGCCAAGCGCGAGACGGTCTATCTGCGCGAAATCATGGCCAGCCGCGATTTCGAGACCACCAAGGCAAAGCTCGCGCTGGCGCTCGGCAAGACCATCAATGGCGAGGCTGTCATCGTCGACATCGCCAAGATGCCGCACGTGCTGGTCGCCGGTACCACCGGCTCCGGCAAGTCGGTCGCCATCAACACCATGATCCTGTCGCTGCTCTACCGGCTGACGCCACAGGACTGCCGGCTGATCATGATCGACCCGAAGATGCTGGAACTCTCGGTCTATGACGGCATCCCGCATCTTTTGACGCCCGTCGTCACCGATCCGAAGAAGGCGGTGGTAGCGCTGAAATGGACCGTGCGCGAGATGGAGGACCGCTACCGCAAGATGTCGAAGGTCGGCGTGCGCAACATCGACGGTTTCAACGCACGCGTCCAGCAGGCGGAGAAAAAGGGCGAGAAGATTTCACGCACCGTACAGACCGGCTTCGACCGCCAGACCGGCGAGGCGATCTACGAGACGGAGAACCTCGATCTCGAGCCGATGCCCTACATCGTCGTTATCATCGACGAAATGGCCGACCTGATGATGGTCGCCGGCAAGGACATCGAAGGTGCCGTGCAGCGCCTGGCGCAAATGGCGCGCGCGGCCGGCATCCATGTCATCATGGCCACGCAGCGCCCGTCGGTCGACGTTATCACCGGCACGATCAAGGCCAATTTCCCGACCCGCATCTCCTTCCAGGTGACGTCGAAGATCGACAGCCGCACCATTTTGGGCGAGCAGGGCGCCGAACAGCTGCTCGGCATGGGCGACATGCTCTACATGGCCGGCGGCGGCCGCATCCAGCGCGTGCACGGGCCCTTCGTCTCGGATGACGAGGTCGAGAGGATCGTTGCCCATCTGAAGCTGCAGGGCGTGCCTGAATATCTCGACGCCATCACCGAGGACGATGGCGAGGACGACGACGATGAGCCGTCCGGCAAGGGCGGGTCCGGCGGCGGCGGTGGCGGCAATTTCGAGGATTCCGACGATCCCTACGACCAGGCGGTGGCCGTGGTGCTGCGCGACGGCAAGGCCTCGACCAGCTACATCCAGCGCCGGCTCGGCATCGGCTACAACCGCGCCGCCTCGATCATCGAGAAGATGGAGAAGGAAGGCATTGTCGGTCCGGCCAACCACGCCGGCAAGCGCGAGATCCTGGTGCCGACGGAGGACGACAAGTTCTGATGCGCCGGCAGGGCGCCGCGCAGCGCCTGCCAGCAACCTTTGAACCTTCTGGCGCGTTGAAGCGACTGAGCGCTGTGCGACCCGCCAAACTTAAGCCTAACTGGGGGTCCACGGACTGCTACACCACACGCAACAGACGAAAGTGACCGGCATGAAAAACTTGATTTTCGCCAACAGCGACTTTGCCCCAACCCGCCGTCAGGTGCTTGGCCTCGGCATGGTCCTTGCGGGTGCCGCGGCCATCAACGTTGTGCCCGGTTTCCAGCTGCTGGCGTCGGCGCAAGCCGCGGTTCCGCCGGCGGCGCAGAAGATCGCCGACCATTTTTCGTCCGTCAAATCGATGTCCGGCGAATTCGTGCAGTTCGGGCCGAAGGGCGAGCAGACCGGCGGCAAGTTCTTCCTGGAACGTCCAGGCAAGATCCGCTTCAACTATGACGGATCGTCGAATTTCCGGGTGATTTCCGACGGCAAGTCGGTGGTCATCCTCAACAAGAAGCTGAAGACGTCAGATCTCTATCCGCTGTCGAAGACGCCGCTGAAGCTGTTGCTCGACGACAGGATCGACCTCTCCGGCAACCGGGTCAAAAGCGTCAAGGAAGAGGACGACCTCACCACCATCCAGCTCTCCGACAAATCCGTGTTCGGCAATGCGAGGATCACCATGATGTTCGATTCGAAATCCTACGAACTGCGCCAGTGGACCATCACCGACGCGCAGGGCAAGGACACGACGGTGATGATCTTCAACGTCAAGGAAGGCGTCAGCTTCGCCCCCGACACCTTCGCCATCGACTATACCGCGAACCGCGAACTGAATACCAAGACACGCTAGGGTTCCGCCGCTATTCGGGCGAGGCCGGTCGGAGCTGAATCTCGGCGGACCCCGACCGCAGCCTGAGCCGGGCTTCAGCACGGCCCGGCTTGTCTTTGCCGGCTGCGGCTGGCAGGGTCCGGGACTGACTCTTTCAAAAAGGCGTCATTTCCCGTCAGAGCCGGTCCGGCTGTGGCGGGTCTTGCGCTGTCCCGGATCCTTCGCATGCCCTTTTCCGTCGCCACCTGGAACATCAACTCCGTTCGCCTGCGCATGCCGATCGTCGAGCGCCTGCTTATTGAGCAGGCTCCCGACGTGCTCTGCCTGCAGGAGACGAAAGTCCCCGACGAGCTGTTTCCCGAAAAAGCCTTCCGCAAGCTTGGCTACGGGCACATCGCCTTCCATGGTCAGAAGGGCTACCACGGCGTCGCGACGGTGGCGCGGCGTCCGATCGAAGTGGTCGAGAAACGGCGCTTCTGCGAGATCGATGACAGCCGGCATCTGTCGGTCACGGTGCGGGCCGGCGGCAAGGCGATCCTGCTGCACAATTTCTACGTCCCTGCCGGTGGCGACGAGCCCGACCCGGAGATCAACCGCAAGTTCAAACACAAGCTCGATTTCGTCGCCGAGATGAACGCTATCCGCGCCGAACATGACGAGGTGTCCGGCTCGATCCTGGTCGGCGACCTCAACATCGCGCCGCTCGAGCACGATGTCTGGTCGCACAAGCAGTTGCTCAAGGTCGTCAGCCACACGCCGGTGGAGACGGAAAGCTTCGAGGCGATGCGGCGCTCCGGCGACTGGGTCGACCTGATGCGGCTCAACGTGCCGCAGGAACAGAAGCTCTACACCTGGTGGAGCTATCGCGCCCAGGACTGGGAGGCATCGGACCGCGGCCGCCGGCTCGACCATGTCTGGTCGTCGCCGAATCTGGTCGAGAATTTTGCCGGCTATGAAATCTTGCGGCCAGCGCGTGGCTGGGAAAGACCGTCGGACCACGTGCCGGTCATCGCGCGGTTCGACCTGGACTAGAGCCAGGGGTGGCCGTGAAGCCGCTCCTGTGGCGAACGCCCGAGCTTGTGCCTCTGGCGAGGCACTGGAGGTTCAATAGGCCCGACAAACCACTCTGGTGCCTGTTCAGGCCCAGGACCGTTCGAGAAGGCGATTGGACTACCCCGTAAAGCGCGGCGCCAGCTCCTCGATGCGACGGATCAACGCCTGAAAATCCTCCAGGATGCGCTGGTGCAGTTGGACCGCGATCTCGGGGTATTCTTCGAGGATGCGGCGGAACATCTTGCGGCTGAGCCGCAGCACTTCCGAATCGATCTCGGCGGAAGCGCTGGTCAGCCGGTTGGTGTCGGCTATCAGCGCCAGCTCGCTCAATATGGTGCCCGGACCAACCGTGTTGATCGGGACGCGTTCGCCATTCTGCTCGCGATAGAGCACGATGCGGCCGCTGACCACGATATAGGCCGAATCAGCCACGTCGTCCTCACGGTAGAGCTTATGGTTAGCCTGCAGCAGTGTGGTCTCGGCGCCAAAGGCGAGCAGGCGCAACTGTTCCTGCGTGAAACCCTCGAAGAGCCTCACGGCGGACAGGATGCGGATGTCGTCATCCAGCGCCATCTAGCAGCTATGTCCCCTTACAATCAGTCCAATCCCTCCCTTAGAGCGGTTCTGCTTTTGATAGAATTGCAGATCCGCTCTAAGTATTTGTTTTTACGCAATTCCGAACGGAAAACCGCTACGCACTTTTCCTGGAATTGCTCTAGAGCGCCGCGCGTCCTGCTCGACGCGCAAAGGACGCTCTAACATCCTAAATCTGCGCATCGTGCTTTTCCAAAAATCGATTCCGATTTTTGGGCCGATGCCAGCGGGTCGATCCAGAACCACCTCCAGCACCAGGATCGTACCCGAAAGCGGCCGCCCCGACCGCTCATTGGATCATGAAAAGTTTAAGGAACCAGCTTGTAGCCGCCGCTTTCTGTCACAAGAATTTCGGCATTGGAAGGATCGCGCTCGATCTTCTGGCGCAGACGGTAGACGTGGGTTTCCAGCGTGTGCGTGGTGACGCCGGAATTGTAGCCCCAGACCTCTTCCAGCAGCACGTCGCGCGTCACCACCTTCTGGTCGGCGCGGTAGAGATATTTGATGATCGAGGCCTCCTTTTCGGTCAGCCGCACCTTGGCGCCGCGCTGGTCGATCAGGAGCTTCTGGCTCGGCTTGAAAGTGTAGGGGCCGACCGAGAAGGTGGCGTCCTCGCTCTGCTCGTGCTGGCGCAGCTGGGCGCGGACGCGGGCAAGCAGCACCGCGAAGCGGAACGGCTTGGTCACATAGTCGTTGGCGCCAGCCTCGAGACCGAGAATCGTGTCGGAATCGGTATCGTGCCCGGTCAGCATGATGATGGGCGCCTTGTAGCCGCCCTTGCGCAGGATTTTCACGGCCTCGCGGCCGTCCATGTCGGGCAGGCCGACATCCATGATGAGCAGGTCGACGAGGCCGCCGCGGGCCGCGGCGACGCCTTTTGCGGCCGTTGCTTCCTGCTGGACGTCGAATTCCTCGTAGAGGGCCAGTTGCTCGACGAGTGTGCCGCGCAGGTCGTCATCGTCGTCAACGATCAGAATGGTGCGTGAGGTCATGGATCAATCCGTTGTTTTGAAAAGAAAATTCAGTTGACCGCCCCCCGTTTATGCGGAAGCTGACCGACAGAACAGCCGATCACAGTGATTTGTTCCGTGACACGATCATACAAGAAAAAACGTCCATGCAATGCAGCCGGCGCATTTTTGCCAAAAGGGTTGCGCGTGCTCAGCGTGCGCGCCAGGCCCGGCAACCCCAGTCAGGGGTTTTTGCAGGCCGGCCGTCTGGTGTTTGCCTGCGCCTTGGGGCGCGGCGGCATTTCTGCAAACAAGCGCGAAGGCGACGGCGCCACGCCGCTCGCCGCGATGCGGATCCTGTCCGGTTATTTCCGTGGGGATCAGTTTTCCGGCGGCCGCGGGACCCGGCTGGCGATGACGCCGATCGGCCCGGATCTCGGCTGGTGCGAGGTGCCGGACGACCGCAACTACAATCGCCCGGTGAAGATTCCCTACGGCGCTAGCCATGAGCGGATGCGGCGCTCCGACCGGCTCTATGATGCCTGCCTGGTGCTGGACTGGAACATTTCGCCGCGCCGCCGCGGGCGCGGCAGCGCCATCTTCTTCCACCTGGCGCGGCCGGGCTTCACGCCGACGCAAGGCTGCGTGGCGGTGACGGCGCAAACCATGGCGCGGCTTTTGCCGTTGCTGTCGGATCGGACGGTGGTGAGGGTGGTGAGGTAGGGGAATAGGGCAGTAAGGCAGTAAGGCAGTAAGGCAGTAAGGCAGTAAGGCATACGCGTCGGCGCCGCTTTAGCTTTCCCTACTGCCCTACTGCCCTACTGCCTTATTCCCCTATCCTCCGTCTCGGCTGCTGCCAGCCGGTGTCGAGCAGGCCGAGGCGGCCGAGTTCGCGGTCCATGGCGCGGGCGACATCCTTGCGCTCGCCGCCAATGTCGCGCAGCTGGCGATCGGAGAGATCCTCGACGTTGCGGTGGGCGACATCCTGGTGGGCGAGGCGTATGGCGACCCTGGCGTGGCGGAGCCAATCAAACGCAGCGCTGAGCCAGGTCGGGCGGGCGGTTGGTGATCTCAAAGCGATGTGGGACATGGTGTCATCCGTTCTCCGGATATCAAATCCGGTTTGATGGTGTTTCGATGCTCACATCATGCCGGATTGAAATCTAAGGGGGAAACGAGTAGTTCTTTTCTCATCATCAAGTTTTCTTTGAGGATCGAAGCGCCATGATCCCCCTCGAATCAGTCTCGTCCTGATGGCCCGCCTGCTGCCGGGAACCCGTGCCTTGAGGACGCTGGAGGCGGCGGCCAGGCACCTCAATTTCACCCGCGCCGCCGACGAGCTCGGGCTGACGCCGGCCGCCGTCAGCCATCAAATCAAGGAGATCGAGGACCAGCTCGGTCTGGTGCTGTTCACGCGAACCAGCCGCACCATCCGGCTGACCGAGGCCGGCACGGTGCTGTTCGACGCCGCGACCGACGCGCTCGACCTGCTGGGCCGGGCGGTTTCGCGGGCGCAGAAGACGGCGCGCGGAACGGCGCTGCTGAAGATCACGCTGGACGCGCAGTTCGCGACAAAATGGCTGATGAGGCGCGTCGATGATTTTCGCCGGCAGCGGCCGGGCATCGAGCTCCGCTTCGACATCACCTACGATGTCAGGGACTTCGATCGCGACGACGTCGATATCGGTATCCGCTTCGGCGCCGGCAAATATCCGGGACTATGCGCCGACCGGCTGTTTGAAAACGTCATCATTCCGGTCTGCAGCCCGGACCTGCTGCGGTCCGGGCCGCCGCTCAAGGAGCCGCGCGACCTCTTTCATCACACGCTCGCCCATATCGAATGGTCCCGCCAGGGCGTCACCTGGCCGAACTGGCGCATGTGGATGGCGGCGGCGGGCGTCGACGATTTCGACGACAGCCGCACTCTTGTCTTCGGCTCCGCAAGCGATGCAACGCAAGCGGCGCTCGACGGCAATGCCGTTGCGCTCGCCGATTTCGCCATGGTTGCCAACGACCTGTCCGAGGGCCGGCTGGTGCGGCCGTTCGCACTGGGCATCAAGGTCGCGCCCGAATTCGCGTATTTCCTGGTCTATCCGGTCGGATCGGCGAACGACGCCAGGATCGTCGCCTTCAAGGACTGGATCCTGAACGAAGTCCACAATCCCCAGCCGGACCCGACACGCCAAAGCTGGGACCAGCTCTAGCTCCTTGTTTTGGCGCAATTCCGGACGGAAAATCGTTTCACACTGTTCCTGAAATTGCTCTAGCCGATCAACGGCCACCCAACCAGGGCTCAGCCGGCGACCACCGGCGCGCCGAACCAGCCGATCACCGCGCCGATGAGAAGCAGCACGCCCAGCCAGTGGCCCGTGTCGATCAGCGTCAGGTCCCAGCCGAAGCCTTCGTAACGGTGATTGACCGAAAGCGTCGTGGCGACGAAGCCAAGCCACAGCACGAAGCCGAAGACCAGCCCGGCGACCAGGGTCGGTTCGCCGCCGGTCATAGCGCCGACGACAAGGGCCAAGACCAGCGCCATGATCAGTTCGGCGACGAAGGAGATGATGAAAGGCAGTGGCGAGCGTTTCATCGTCGCCGGGTCGAGCTTGGCGGCCTTCAGCCAGGGCTTGCTCAAGCCCATGTACCAAGCCGCGCCGAACAGCCACGCCACCACGGCGGCAACAATCACCGCCAGCCAGTTCACTGCCGAAAAATCCATGATTCCCCCTCCCGATGCATGTCGCCCCAAAGTGTGCAGCGGTTTGGGACAGCGACATGCATAGTCTTTAATCGATGCGCGATGGAACGCCTGTTCGGTGGCGGCGTCAAGCAAGGCGCCAGACGGTCGTGCGCTTGACCTCGGCGTCCTCCAGCGCGCGTGTCACCGGCACTTCGTAGACGCCGAGCGGCTCCAGTCCCGTCCCGGGCAGATAGGAGCGGCCGGGATCGCCGATCAGTATTTCCGCGCCGCGCGCCTTCAGCGCCGCGAACCATGGCATCAGCCTGTCGGCAAAGGGCTTGTCGTAGAAGACGTCGCCGGCCAGCACCACGTCCCAACCGGCATCGCTGCCGACGCAATCGGCGGCGAGGAATTCCGCCTTGACCTGATTGGCTTCGAGGTTGAGGGCGATCGCCGTTGCGCAGAACGGGTCGATGTCGGCCGCGGTCACCTCGGCCGCGCCGGCCTTGGCGGCGGCGATGGCGACAAGGCCGGAGCCGGAGGCGAAATCGAGCACGCGCTTGCCGCGTACCGTGGCCGGATGGTCGAGCAGATAGCGGGCGAGACCCTGGCCGCCGGCCCAGGCGAAGGCCCAGAAGGGCGGCGGCAGGCCGATCGCCGCCAGTTCGTCTTCCGTCCGCAGCCAGAGGTCATGGGCTTCGTCGGCCAGGTGAAGAAGAATTTCAGGCACGTGCGGCGGCGCCATCAGCGCCGTGTTGTCGAGGATGAATCTTTTCGCGCTGTTCGGGGTGAGGACGGTCACGGAGCCGGTGTCAGCCCGCCCATGCGACAGACTTCCTTCCATTCGGCCGGCGTCACCGGCTGCACGGAAAGCCGTCCGAGCCGGACCAGCGCCATTTCGGCGAGCTTGGGATTGGCCTTGACCTGCTCGAGCGTCGGCGGGTTTGGCACGTCCTTGACGGCGCGGATGTCGACGCATTCCCAGCGCGGATCGTCGGTGGTGCTGTCTGGATGCGCCAGGGCGCAGACCTCGGCGATGCCGACGATGTTGAGCCCCTCATTGGAATGGTAGAAGAAGCCGAGATCGCCGATCTGCATCGCCTTCATGTTGTTGCGAGCCGCATAGTTGCGCACGCCGTCCCACTGCGTGCCGGCCTTGCCCTTGGCCTTCAGCGCCTCGAAGGAAAACACCGAGGGTTCGGATTTGAACAGCCAGTAGTTCATGCTTTTGCTCCTCCGCGCGGCCCGTTCATCGGCGACCAGAATTAACTAGCCGCCGGCTTGTTGAAGGTCCAGTTCCACTGGCGGATTTCGACGCTCTCGAACAGGCCGGCCTTGGCATAGGGATCGGCCGTCGACAGCTTCTCAGCGCCGGCCAGATCCGGGGCTTCGACCACGACGAGGCTGCCGCTCGGCTTGCCGTCCGCATCGAGGAACGGGCCGGCGAAGGCGAGCTTCTTGTCGCCGTTCAGCCCTTCCAGGAAGGCGATATGCTCGGGCCGCGTATCGAGGCGCACCTGCAGGCTGCCGGGCTTGTCCTTGCAAATCAACGCAAACAGCATCTTTTTCAGCTCCGGTTTGTTCGAGACTATATGTCGGTTTCGGTCTTCAGCGGCCGCGTCATCAGCGCCGACACCGTCTGTCGGACTGTAACCGTGCCGTCCAGGATGGCGGCAATGGCGGTGATGATCGGCGCGTCGATCTGGCGCTCGGAGGCGATGCGGGCGGCGATCGCTGCCGTCGGTACGCCTTCGGCGAGCGGCAGGCCGGAAAGCGGCTTGCCCTGGCCGAGCGCCAGTCCGTAGGCAAAATTGCGCGACTGGGCGGACGAGCAAGTCAGCAGAAGATCGCCGAGGCCCGAAAGCCCCATCAGCGTCTCCGGCTTGGCGCCGAAGGCCGCACCGATACGGCGCAGTTCGACGAAGCCGCGCGTGACCATGGCAGCCTGGGCGCTGGCGCCGAGGCTGGCACCGGTGACCGCGCCGGCGGCGATGGCAAAAACATTCTTCAGCGCGCCGCCGATCTCGACGCCGACGAGGTCGTCGCTCGAATAGCAGCGCAAATTCTCGGCCGAAAAGCGGGCGGCAAGGTCGGCGGCCAGATCCGCGTCGCGGGCGGCGACCACCACAGCCGTCGGCAGCCCGCGCGCGACGTCGGTGGCAAAGCTCGGGCCGGACAGGGCGGCAATTGGGTTGGTCGGAAGGATACTCTCGACGATCGCCGAGAGCAGCGCTCCCGTATCGCGTTCGATGCCCTTGGCGCAGAGAACCAGCGGCACGGCCTTCGGCACATGGTCCTTAGCTGAGGCCAGCATGGTGCGCAGCGCCTGCGCCGGGGCCACGGCCAGCACGCAGTCGGCGCCGTCGAGCGCGGCCTTGATGTCGCTGGTCGCCACGATGCCGGGCTCGATCGCAATACCGGGCAGATAGCGCGGATTTTCGCCGCGGTCGATCGCGGCGACGGTCTCCGGGTCGCGCGCATAGAGGCGGACGAAATGGCCGGCGCGCAGCATGGCCAGCGCGAGCGCGGTACCCCAGGCGCCGCCGCCGAGCACGGCAACGCGCCAGCCGCTTGGCGCCCTATCCTCGCCGCCGATCATGCCTTGGCCCCGCGCCGGCCCGAACCGACCATCGGCGCCGAGACGCTGTCCAGCGGCCAGCGCGAGCGCGGTACGAAATCGGCGGCGTTTTCCTCAGCCATGCCGGCGCGCAGCCGCTCGATGCCGGCCCAGGCGATCATTGCCGCATTGTCCGTGCAGAGCTTCAGCGGCGGTGCGACAAAGGTGAAGCCGGCTTCTGCGCACAGTTTCTCCAGCGTCGCCTTGATCGTGACGTTGGCGGCAACGCCGCCGGCAACGACCAGCGCCGGGTCCGCCCTGCCCGGGAATTCCTGACGGAATCGGTTCAGCGCCCGCCCGACACGATCGCCCAGTGCGTCCGCCACCGCCGCCTGGAACGAGGCGCAGATGTCGGCGACATCCTCATCGCTCAACGGGGCAATCGCTGTCGCCGCCTGGCGAACGGCGGTCTTGAGGCCGGAGAACGAAAAATCGGGTTGCGCCGAACCCTTCATCGGGCGCGGGAAGGCGAAGCGTGCGGTGTTGCCTGACGCAGCCGCCTTCTCGACATTCGGGCCGCCGGGATAGGGCAGGCCGAGCATCTTGGCGGTCTTGTCGAAGGCTTCGCCCAGCGCATCGTCGACGGTCGTCGCCCAGCGCTGGTAGTCACCGACGCCGCGCACGGCGACGATCTGCGTGTGGCCGCCTGAAACCAGCAGCAGCAGATAGGGGAAGTCGAGCCCGTCGGTCAGCCTTGCCGTCAGCGCATGGCCTTCGAGATGGTTGATGGCGATCAGTGGCTTGTTCGCTGCCGCCGCAATGGCCTTCGCCGTCATCAGCCCGACGATCAGCCCGCCGACGAGGCCGGGACCGGCGGTGGCGGCAATGGCGTCGATATCGCCGAGCGCCACGCCCGAATCGGCAAGGGCGGCCTCGACGATGCCGTCCAGCGCCTCGACATGGGCGCGCGCGGCGATCTCCGGCACGACGCCGCCGAAAGCAGCATGTTCCTCGATCTGGCTGAGCACGATGTTGGACAGGATTTCGGGCGCGGACGTGCCGTCGAGCGCCACCACGCTGGCGGCGGTCTCGTCGCAACTCGTCTCAATGCCCAGAACGCGGATCAATTGGTCGCTGTCCCTAGAGATTGTATGCCAGACCTTTCCCCGTTAGGAGAAGACCCTGAAACCTGCCGGGGGTTATCACGGACCGCGCGCCATGCAAACAACCTTGAAAATCGGAACACGCGGCAGCCCGCTGGCGCTGGCCCAGGCGCATGAAACGCGGGCGCGGCTGATGGCGGCACACGGCCTACCGGAGGCGGTGTTCGAGGTGGTGGTCATCTCGACCAGCGGCGACCGCATCCAGGACCGTCCGCTGTCGGAAGCCGGCGGCAAGGGCCTGTTCACCAAGGAAATCGAGGAGGCACTGCTCGCGGGCAAGATCGACATCGCCGTGCATTCGTCGAAGGACATGCCGACGCTGTTGCCGGACGGGCTCGAGCTGTCCGCGTTCCTGCCGCGCGAGGACGCGCGCGACGCTTTCGTTGGCAAGACGGCGAAGAGGATCGCCGACCTGCTGCAAGGCGCGAAGGTTGGGTCGTCCTCGCTCCGGCGGCAGGCGTTGATCCGCCGCATGCGGCCGGATCTCGACGTGGTGATGTTTCGCGGCAATGTGCAGACGCGGCTGCGCAAGCTGGACGAGGGCGTCGCCGACGGCACCATTTTGGCCTATGCCGGGCTGAAACGGCTCGGGCTCGAACACGTCATCACCGATTTGATGCCGCTCGACATCTTCCCGCCGGCGCCGGGGCAAGGTGCGATCTGCATCGAAAGCCGCATCGGCGACCGTGACGTGGAAAAGATGCTGTCGGCCATCCATGATGTGCCGACCGGGCAGGCGCTGGCCTGCGAGCGCGCTTTTCTCGTGGCGCTCGACGGCTCCTGCCGCACGCCGATCGCCGGCCATGCGACGATAGCAGGCGAAACGCTCTCCTTCGCCGGGTTGATCATCTCGCCTGACGGCACGGCCTCGCATGAGGTCGAACTGGACGGTCCCGCGAAGGACGCTGCGCGGATCGGCGCGGACGCCGCCAGGACGGTGCGGGCCAAGGCCGGCGAAGCATTCTTCGACGGCTGGGCCTAAATGGTCCGCGTCCTGGTGACGAGGCCGGAACCGGGCGCGACGCGCACGATGCGGCGGCTGCAGGACGTGGGTTTTCAGCCGATCCTGCTGCCGCTGACCGAGACGGTGGCGTTGCCGGTCGACGCCCGCGCTGCCCCAAGCGATGCGGCGGTCGCGGTCACCAGCGCCAATGCGGTGCGCCATGCGCCGGAAGAGCTCATCGCGGCGCTCGCTGCCTTCCCCTGCCATGCCGTCGGCAACAGGACGGCGGAAGCGGCACGCAAGGCGGGTTTCCTGTCGGTCAGCGAAGGTCCGGGCGATGCCGCCGCACTGGCCGACGCGATCGCTGCCGGCTATTCGGCAAGGACGATCGTCTATCTCACCGGGCGCGTGCGCTTGCCGGCCTTCGAGGAGCGGCTCACGGCAGCCGACGTCAGGGTGCGCGCCATCGAGACCTACGACACGCTTGCGCTGGATTATTCCGACACGGACCTGCTTGCACGCCTGTCCAGCCGGCCGGTCGAGGTGGTCCTGCTCTATTCGGCCGAGGCGGCAGCGGTGACGCAAGCCCTGATCCGCCGGCCCGCTTTGCGTGATCTTTTTGAAAAGACCGTGTTTTTCGCTCTGTCGGGACGTATCGCCGCAGTCTTCGAAAGCATCGCCGGGTCAAGGATCCGGATCGCGACGGAACCGCAGGAAGAGGCGTTGCTGGAGTTGCTGCGGGCATGGCGCTGAACCCGCGTCATCACACCGCCCCTTTTCACCGCTTGGTGATGTGCTAGAGCATCCTTAGTTCTAGACCCTTTTGAACCATCCCAAGCGAATTTGCGGAGCCCAAGCATGGTCAAGACGCCGAAGATGCGACATTCGAAAAGCCGCCGCGAGCCGGTAACGATCGAGCTCGAACCCGGCGCCGTGTCGCGCATCGTCGACGAGGATGCAGCGAAGGCTGATGCCGAGGCGAAAGCGGAGGATGCCGTCGATGCGTCGCAGCCGGAGGCTCCGGAAGAGCCCGTCCATGCCGACCAGACCGACCTCGAGCCGTGGGAACACACCGACGCGGCGGCGCAGGCCGGCGCGGAGCAACCTGCGGAAGCTTCCCTAAAAGGTTCCGAGGAACCGGAAGCCGCCTATCCTGGAACCGCGAAGGCGGCGCCGGAACAGCCAAAAACCTCCGACTACAGTTTCGAGGACGCATCCGCCAAGCCGGCCGAAGAGAAGCCGAGGACGAGCCAGGCCCGAAACGAGTATGTGGCGCCACCGCCGAAGCGCAGCGGCATCAACGGCATTGCCGCCGGCATCATCGGCGGCGTCATCGCGCTGGCCGGTGCCGGCGGGCTGCAATTCGCCGGCCTGCTCGGCGCGCCCGGGTCGGGAGCCGGTGGCGTGTCGCTCGACGGCTTCAGTGGCGAGATCGCCGCGCTGAAGAGCGAGATTGCCGGCCTGAAGGAAGCGGGCGGCAACGGCGATGCCTCGGCCAAGGTCGATGGCCTGTCATCGGCACTGGACCAGGTAAAGACCGACGTCGCGGCGCTGAAATCGGCGGTCGAGCAAGGCGGCGCCGGCGACAATGCCGGGCTTGCCGCACTCGGCGACAAGGTCAAGCAGATCGAGACGGCGGTTGCCGACCTCGGCAAGGCGAGCAGCACGGCGCCCGTCGATCTCGGCCCGCTCAACGAAAAGCTCGCCGGGCTCGAGGCGCTGGTGAAATCGGCCGGCGAGGCGGCGACGGCGCAGGACGGCCGGCTCACCGCGCTGGAACAGTCGGTGTCGCAGCTTTCCGGCAAGGTCGAGGCGCAGGCTTCGCAGCCGAAGATCGCTTTGGCCATCGCCGCCTCGGCGCTGAAGGCGGCGCTCGATCGTGGCGCGCCCTTCGCCGCCGAACTCGAGACCTTCGCGGCGATTTCGCCGGATGCGCCGGAGATCGCGACCTTGCGCGCCTATGCCGAGAAAGGCGTTTCGACCCGAACCGAGATCGCAGCCGAGGTCGATACCGCGGCCAATGCCATGGTCGCCGCCGCCACGCCCGTCGACCAGAACGCAAGCTTCCTGCAGAACCTGATGACGAGCGCCGAATCGCTGGTCAAGGTCAGGCCGATCGGCGCCGTCGAAGGCGCCGGCGCGCCCGAGACCGTGGCGCGCATGGAGGTGGCGGTCAACCAGGGCGACTACGCCAAGGCGCTCGCCGAATACGAGACCTTGCCCGAAGCGGTGAAAACGGCCGGTGCCGAGTTTGCCGGCAAACTGAAGGCGCGCCTCGAGGTCGAAAAGCAGATTGATTCGCTGATTGCCGGTGCGATGAAGGCGTGAGGAAAATCCGATGATCCGCATCCTGTTTTTCCTCGCCGTCGTCTTCGCGCTCGGTCTCGGCTTCGCCTGGCTGGCCGATCGGCCCGGCGAGATGCTCGTCACCTTCAACGGCTACCAGTATCAGGTCAGCCTGATGGTGGCGGCGGTGGCGGTCGTTGCCGTCGTCGCCGCGGTGATGATCTTCTGGTGGCTGATCAAGTCGCTGTGGAACAGCCCCTACACCATCTCGCGCTATTTCCGTGTGCGCCGCCGCGACCGCGGCTACCAGGCGCTGTCGACCGGCATGATCGCCGCCGGCGCCGGCGATGGCGCGCTGGCCCGCAAGAAAACCAAGGAAGCGGCAAAGCTGATCCGCTCCGACCAGGAGCCGCTGATCCATCTCCTGGAAGCGCAGGCCTCGCTGCTCGAAGGCGACCATGAAGGCGCGCGCGAAAAATTCGAGAGCATGCTCGACGATCCGGAAATGCGGCTGCTCGGCCTGCGCGGGCTCTATCTGGAGGCCGAGCGCCTCGGCGACCGCAATGCCGCCAGGCATTATGCCGGCCGCGCCGCGGTGATGGCGCCGCAGCTGGCCTGGGCCGCCGAATCGACGCTGGAAGAATTGACCGGGCGCGGCGACTGGGACGGCGCGCTGAAGCTGGTCGAGGCGCAGAAATCGACCCGACAGATCGAGCGCGATGCCGCCAACCGCCGCCGCGCCGTGCTGCTCACCGCCAAGGCGCAAGCGCTGATCGACAGCGATCCCAATGCAGCGAGGACCGCCGCGCTCGAGGCCAACAAGCTCGCTCCCGATTTCGCGCCGGCAGCCGTCGCTGCGGCAAGCCTGCTGTTCAAGCAGAACGATGTGCGCAAGGGTTCAAAAATCCTCGAGACGGCGTGGAGGGCCGAGCCGCATCCGGAGATCGCCGGGATCTACACCCATGCCAGGCCGGGCGATGCGGTGCTCGACCGGCTGAGCCGGGCAAAGAAGCTGCAGGAGATGAAGAAGAACCATGCCGAGTCCTCGCTGACGGTGGCGCGCGCCGCGCTCGACGCGCAGGATTTTGCCACGGCGCGGCGCGAGGCCGAGGCCGCGATCCGCATGGATCGCCGCGAAGGCGCCTATCTGCTGCTGGCCGATATCGAAGAGGCCGAAACCGGCGACCAGGGCAAGGTGCGGCAATTGCTGTCCAAGGCGGTCAGGGCGCCGCGCGATCCGGCCTGGGTCGCCGACGGCGTCATCTCGGAACGCTGGGCGCCGGTGTCGCCGGTCTCCGGCAAGCTCGACGCCTTCGAATGGCGTGCGCCGATGGAGCGGCTGGGCCAGCTCATCGACAGCCACGAGGATTTGCCCCAGACCGCTGTGCCGGCCATTACGGCGCCAGTTGTATCGGTCAAGGAAAAGCCTGCCGATGTGATCGATCACCCGGCCGTCTCCGCCGGCAAGACGACCGCAGCGGCAGGGGCCGTAGCGGAAAGCGGCGAGGACCAGGTCACGCCGGTCACTGCCGCCGCCTTTGCCGCCGTGTCGTCCGATTCCGAAGCGGTCGAGCCGGCGGAGGAACTGGCCAGGCTGCCCGACGATCCTGGCGTCGACCCCGACGAAGAAGCGGAAAAAGCGCCACGCCGGTTCCGTTTGTTTTGAGGCTCGGCCAGGATTTGGCCGTTTGGGAATGATGTGATGTTCGAACGCGTATTGTCGTTTCTCAAGGATTTGCCGGGTGGCACCGGGGTTCGCGCAAACGCGGACGATCCGCGCATTGCCGCGTCGGCGCTGCTCTACCATGTCATGAGTGCCGACGGCGTGCGCCAGGACATCGAGTGGGAGCGGTTCAAGCAGGTGCTGGCGCAGAGCTATTCGATCAGCGGCGAAGAACTCGACGCACTGGCCGCCGCCGGCGAGCACGCCGACAATGAGGCGATCGACCTCTATGCCTTCACCAGCGTGCTGAAGCGCCATCTCGACGCCGAGGCGCGCAAGGCTTTCATCGGCCTGATGTGGGAGATCGTCTATGCCGACGGCGAGCTGCACGAGCTGGAGGACAACACGGTCTGGCGGGTCGCCGAACTGATCGGCGTCGAGCGCCGTGACCGCGTCGAGGCGCGCCGCAAGGCGGCCGCGCAAGCGCCGGGCGCCAGCGGAACCTCAAGCGACGAATAGGGTGCCGATGCCGCCCAAGCAGAGTTCGAAGCCAAGAATCCTGATCGTTCTGCATCAGGAGAATTCGAGCCCCGGCCGCGTCGGCCACATGCTGCTGGAGGAGGGGTTCGATCTCGACATCCGCCGGCCGCCGCTCGGCGACGAATTGCCCGGCACGCTGGACGGCCATGCCGGAGCCGTGGTGTTCGGCGGACCGATGAGCGCCAATGACGAGGACGAGTTCGTCCGCCGCGAGACCAACTGGCTCAACGTCCCGCTGAAGGAGAACCGGCCGTTCCTCGGCATCTGCCTCGGCGCGCAGATGCTGGTCAACCATCTCGGCGGCAAGGTCGAGGGTCATGGCGAGGGGCTGGTCGAGATCGGCTGGTATCCGCTGAAGGCGACCGAAGCCGGCAAGAAGCTGATGCACTGGCCGGAGATGGTTTACCAGTTTCACCGCGAGGGGTTTTCGCTGCCCAGGGATGCGACGCTGCTGGCGACCTCCGAGACATACCCCAACCAGGCCTTCCGCTATGGCGACAATGCCTGGGGCATCCAGTTCCATGGTGAATTGACCCGGGTGATGATGCAGCGTTGGGTGGTGCGCGGCGCGCATCGCTTCGAATTGCCCGGCGCCCAGCCCGGCCGCGACCATCTCGGCGGCCGGCTGATCTGGGACATGCATCTCAAGCGCTGGCTCGGCGAATTTTTGCAGCTGATTTTCGGCAGGCCGGCTGTTCGGTAGATTTCAGTTCCGTCCGTTCAGGTGGCGGACCTTCCTTAGCGCCGGAAACAGATAGGTCCACAACCCGACGACGGCCACCGCGCCGACGCCGCCGATCACCACCGCAGGCACAGTGCCGATCAGCGCTGCCATGGTGCCGGCGCGGAATTCGCCGAGCTCGTTCGAGGCGCCGACAAAGACCTGGTTGACGGCGTTGACGCGGCCACGCACTTGGTCTGGCGTCCACAGCTGGATCAAGGTCTCCCTGATATAGACGCTGAACATGTCGGTCGCGCCAAGGAAGACGAGGGCGAGGATCGACAGCCAGGTGATGGTCGACAGACCGAACAGCACGGTAAAAGCGCCGAACGCCGCTGCGGAACCCAGCATGATCATTCCCGCATGGTTGCGGATCGGATGGCCGACCAGCCAGATCGCCACCACGATTGCGCCGACGCTGGGCGCCGAGCGCAGCAGGCCGAGGCCCCATGGGCCGAGCTCGAGGATGTCGCGCGCATAGACCGGCAGCAATGCCGAGGCGCCCGAAAGAAGCACGGCAAACAGATCGAGCGAGATGGCGCCGAGCACGATCTTCTCGCCCCAGATGTAGCGGAAGCCGGCAAACAGCGTCTGCATCGTTGGCTTGTCGGTGGCGCTCTGCTGGGCCGGCTTCGGAATGGTGAAGATCAGCAGGGCGGCCACCGCCATCAGGATGGCGGCGGTGGCGTAGGCAGCTTCCGCCGAGAGGCCATAGAGCAGGCCGCCGGCGACCGGGCCGACGATGGTCGCCGTCTGCCAGGCGGACGAGTTCCAGGCAATCGCATTGCCGAAATCCTCCGGTGGCACCAGATTGGCGAACAGCGAGGACGAAGCCGGACCGAAGAAGGCGCGCACAACGCCGAACAGCGCGAGCACGGCGAAGATCGGCAGCGGACTGGCGAGACCGTGCAACGTCAAGACCAGGAGAACGAGTGCGCAGCCTGCCTCGATCAATGTCGACAGTCCCATGATCAGGCGGCGGCCGAAGCGATCGGCGACGACGCCGGTGACCAGCACCAGGAGCAACGACGGCAGGAACTGGACGATGCCGACAATGCCAAGATCGAAGGGATCGCGCGTCAGGTCGTAGATCTGCCAGCCGACCGCGACGGAGACGATCATGGTCGCGAATGTGCCGAGGAAGCGCGCCGTCCAGTAGCTCAGGAAGGCTTTGTGCCGGAAGGCGGCATAGCGCTGGTCCGGTGATATCTGTTCTGCTGTCATGGAGAGCGGCCCCGTTGCGAAGACATCGGCCGGCGGGGCACTTCCACGATGGGCGCTGTTCCGGCCAAGGAGACTCTAGCTCAGTTCGTCGCAGCGTGTGCGCTAAAATTGGCGCTGGACCAAGTATTTTCTGCCGACTGCAAGCTTTGGCGAAAGGCTCAAACGCTGCTCAGCATCAGGCTGGTTTCGCTGTTGAGGATGCCATCGATTGCCCTGACTTCGCGCAGCACACGGTCGAAGTCCGAAAGGCTCGCCGCATGGATCTCGGCGATAAGATCCCAGGTCCCGTTGGTCGTATGCAGCGAATACAGTTCCGGTATGCCGCGCAGCCGCTTAATGATCGTGGTGGTGGATTTTCCGGCGACTTCGATCATCATGATGGCGCGGATGGCGCGATCGTCTATGTCTTGGCGCACCCGGACGGTAAAGCCGAGCACTGCGCCCGACGACAGCAACTTGTCCAGCCGCGCCTGCACCGTTCCGCGCGAAACAGCGAGCACATCCGCAAGCTTGGAAATGGGCGCGCGGCCGTCCTCCCTGAGGACCGAGATCAGCCGGCGATCGATTTCGTCGAAGATATGCATGGCAATGTTGCAAGCTCGTAGTGATCAGATCGCCCGATTCTAGCGTCAGTTTTGAACACTTTGCAGATTTCTTGTGAATTCTGCTACCCCTAAGCTCTCGCCTCGTCAGAAAGTCCCACTCGAGGCGGAGCGCATGGATGGTGCAATATGTCGGCACGGCAAATCTGATACGGCTGGTCGATTCGATCGGGGTGGAACCCTTCATCGCCGGTCTGGCGGACTATATCGAGGCCGATTTCCGCCGCTGGGTCAGCTTCGAGAAATCTGCGCGCCTGGCCAGCCACTCCACTGATGGCGTGATCGAACTGATGCCTGTCAGCGATGGCGATCTGTACGGGTTCAAGTATGTCAACGGCCATCCCGGAAACACGCAGAGCGGACTGCAGACGGTGACCGCCTTCGGCATGATGTCGGACGTGGCGACGGGCTATCCGCGGTTCCTGTCCGAAATGACCATAACCACCGCCTTGCGCACCGCCGCCACTTCAGCGCTGGCGGCCAAACACCTGGCGCGCCGCGACGCCGCGACGATGGCCGTCATCGGACTTGGCGCGCAGTCGGAATTCCAGGCGCTGGCGTTCAAGGCGCTGCTGGGCATACGTGCACTGCGCGTCTTCGACATCGATCCAGCCGCGACGGAAAAGTTCCGCGCCAACATTGCCGGCCATGGCTTCGAAGTCGTCGCTGCATCCTCCACCGAAGAAGCGGTGCTTGGCGCCGACATCATCACCACGATCACAGCCGACAAGCTCTACGCGACGATCCTCTCCGACAACATGATTGGCGCCGGCGTCCACATCAACGCCGTCGGAGGTGACTGCCCCGGCAAGACCGAACTGCAGCGCGATATCCTGCTGCGTGCGGATACCTTTGTCGAATTTCCGGAGCAGACCCGCATCGAGGGCGAAATCCAGCAGATGCCGTCCGACTATCCGGTCACCGAACTGTGGCGGGTCATCGCGGGCCACGTGTCCGGCCGATGGAGTGACCGGCAGGTCACGATCTTCGATTCGGTCGGTTTCGCGATCGAGGATTTTTCCGCGCTCCGCTTCCTCATGGACAAGGTGCAGGACACCGATTTCTTCATCGACATCGACCTTCTGGCGCAGCCCGCCGATCCGCGAAACCTGTTCGGCCTGCTATCGGCGCCCGCCTCCAGCGGCCCGGTCTCGGCTTGCGCGGCGGGATGACCATGCGATCCATTTCCGCACAGGCGCCGCGCGGCGTCGTCATGATCCGCCCGCATCACTTCACCCCCAATGAGGCGACCGCCGCCGACAACGCATTCCAGAACCGCGACGGAACCCGGACAACTGCCTCCATCAGCGCCGAGGCCTACCAAGAATCGACACGCATGGTGGCGCGCCTCGAGGCGGTCGGCGTCACCGTCCATCTTTTCGAAGACGAGACCGACGGGCGTCCGGATTCGGTCTTTCCGAACAACTGGTTCTCTACCCACTCCGGTGGCCATATCGCGGTCTATCCGATGTTTTCGCCCAGCCGGCAGGCGGAACGGCGGTGGGACATCATCGAGTTCCTTAAGCGACACTACCGCGTCCAGGACGTCATCGACTATTCCGGGCTGGAGATGGCATCTTCCTCGAAGGCACCGGCGCCATGGTCCTCGACCATATTGAGCGCGTCGCCTATGCAGCTCGGTCGAACCGCACCAATGAGGCGGCGCTGGAACGCTTCTGCACTCATTTCAACTTCGAACCGATGCTTTTCGACGCCTTCGACCGATCCGGCCGGCCCATCTACCACACCAACGTCATGATGTGCGTCGTCACAGAACTGTGCCTCATCGGTCTTGCCAGCATCATGTCGGACCGCCGGCGGGCCGAAGTCTGCGAACGGCTCGAGGCCGGAGGGCGCATGGTCGTCGATCTGACAGCTGAGCAGATCGAGGCGTTCGCGGGCAACGCCCTTGAACTTCCAGGGGCGCGACGGCCGCGTGCTGGCGATCTCATCACGGGCGATGCGGTCGCTGCGACCTGACCAGATCGCCGCCATCGAGAACTGCATCGCCCCGGTCAGCCTCGACATTCCGACCATAGAACTCGCGGGCGGCTCGGCCGCTGCATGCTGGCGGGAATCCATCTGGCGCAGCGGTGAATCAGGGGCCGCGGCGCTCAGGCGCGCAGCGCGGCCGAAATGGCGTCGAGCCCGCCGCGCAATTCGGCTTCCTTCGGCCAGCCGAAGCCGACGCGGAAGAAGCTTTTCGGCATGTCGAACCAATGGCCGGGGCCGACATAGGTGCCGTGGTTCTCCAGCAGGTTCACATAGAAGCGGTCGAGGTCGAAGCCGGCATCGACATTGAGCCTGGGGAAGCCGACAACGCCGCCTTCCGGCCGCACCCAGTCAACCAATGGTTCGCGGTCGATCCAGGCCTGGACGATGTCGCGGCGCCTGGCCATATCGGGCAGCAAAGCCGCCAGGAAGGCGTCGCGTCGTACGAGCATGCCGCGCGCGATGCCCTCGTCGATGACGCTGCCGCAAATGCCGATCTGCTCCTTGGCGGCGAGGAATTTTTCCTGGAGTTCAGCGTCGCGGGTGAGCAGCCAGCCGATGCGAATGCCGGGAATGCCGAAGGCTTTTGACAGCGAGGAGACGCGCTGATCGCCCGCGTGCTCAGCGATGCCGCTGATGGCAGGCGCGTTCCATAGGAGAGGTCGCGATAGGTTTCGTCGACCAGCAGATGGCAGCTGCTGCGCTCGGCGAGCGCCACCAGCGCGTCGAGATCGGATCGCGTCATCATCGTGCCGGTCGGGTTGTGCGGGCAGGTGACGCTGATCAGCCTCGTGTTCGGCCGCATGCTGGCTGCGACACGCGCGACGTCGATGGCGAAGCCTGCGTCGAAATCGAGATCGACATAGGAGATGGCGCAGCCGATCGCCTTGGGCGTCTCGATGTTGGTGGCGTAGTTGGGCCTGATGACGACGAGGTGGTCGCGCTCCGACAGCAGCGAGGTCGAGATGATGAACAGCGCGCCGGCGGCACCCGCGGTGACCAGCACGTCGTCGGGCGAGATCCCCTCATCCTGCGCCGCGATCAGCGCCCGCAAGTCCTTGTCGCCGCGATGCTCGCCATAGAACAGCGTCAGGTCGGGCAGCGACAGGCCGATATCGGAGAGCCTCTGGTCGGCGATCGAGCTCTCGGAAAGATTGTAGCGGATACGGTCGTAGCCGTACTCCTCCGGCGCCTCTTTCTCGATCACCATCCTGGCATAGTTCATGGCTTCACCCCAAACAGCCTGTTTGGTGTATCCAAGCCATAAAAGCATGAAGCCTGCCAAGGCGGATTCGCCGGCAGGCTTCGGTTCCAGTCGCTCAAACCGTTGGCTCAGCGCCGACCGCGCCGGGCATCGGTTGCTCAAGCCGCGGCTTTGGCTTTCCTGCCCTTTGCCTTGGCTGGCGCCGGCGCGGCGGCCTTGCGGCCAAGGCCGATCGACTTCGCCAACTCGGAGCGCGAGGCCGCATAGTTGGGAGCGACCATCGGATAGTCGGACGGCAGGCCCCATTTGGTGCGATAGGCTTCCGGGCTTAGGCCGAAATGAACGCCGAGATGGCGCTTCAGCGATTTGAACTTCTTGCCGTCCTCGAGGCAGATGATGTAGTCCGGCGTCACCGACCTTCTGGGGTTGACCGCGGGTACCAGCGGCGCTGCCTCGGGGATGGCCGGTTGGCCGAGGCCGCTGATCGAGGCGCTGACGCTGGCGATGAGGTCGCTGAGGCCGGAAGCGGGCAGGCGGTTCTTCTCGACGTAGGCGGATACAATGTGGGCGGTGAGCTCGAGCAGGTCGATGTCTTTGCGAGCGTTATTGCTGTCGTCGGCCAATTTATCTCTCCGTCGGTGGGGGGTGGTGGCACTCCTAGTCGGCAAATCTGCCCGACGCAATGACTTCGTGCCGCATCACACGTAATTTTGAACAACTATACTGAATCGTAATACTATCAGACGATCAGCGCCTTGTCGCGCCACAGTCGAAATCCGCCCTCGAAAGCGCGCGTATTGTCGCCACGCCGCGAATCGGCAGGCAATTCGTCAAGCTTGTCGACATTGCCGCCGCCGATGACCACGTAGTCCGGCTGCAAGGCGGCGCGAAGCCGGTCGACAACATCGAAGACGTATCTGCGCCATTTCTTCTTGCCGCATTTTTCAAGACCGCGCTCGCCGACATAGTCCTCGAAGCTGCCGCCCTTCTTGTAGGGAAGGTGCGCCAGTTCCATCGGTTGGGCGACGTTGTCGACGATCATCGCCGCACCGAGGCCCGTTCCCAAGCCGAGAAACAGCATGCGGCCGCCCTCATAGCTGCCAATGGCCTGCATCAGCGCGTCGTTGACGACTTTCACCGGCTTGCCGAAGGCGGCGGCAAAATCATAGCCGGCCCAGCCCTTGCCGAGATTGGCGGGGTCGATCATCGGCCGGTTATGGGTCACCGGTCCGGGATAGCCCATCGCGACGACGTCATAGGGCAGGCCCTCGGCCAGCGTCTTCACCGCCGCCATCATCTGCTGCCGCGTAAGGCCAGGTCCGGAATCGGCGCGGCGCTCCTCGCCGCCGGCGCTGGTCAGGATCTTGACGTGCGAACCGCCGATGTCGATCGAGAGCACGATCTGTTCGCTGTTTGGTGTAGCCGGCTTTGCCGTCTTGGCCATCGCTTTGACTCTCGGAAATTATTTCGACGGATTGATCCAGCCGTTCGGCGGACCGAAACCGTTCATGGCCTCGGCCGGTCCCCAGGTTTTCGGCTCGTAGACATGCGGCGGCGTGGTGTCGCCAAGCACCGGGCCGACAATGCGCCAGGCAAGCTCGCTGGCGTCCTGGCGGGTGAACAGCTGGCGATTGCCGTTCATGGCATCGCCGATAAGCCGCTCGTAGGGCGGCATGTCGTCCTTGCTGTCGTCGAGGGCGGTGAGTTCGACCTGCTCGCCGACCATGTCGTCGCCGGCCTGTTTGCGTTGCGCGCCGATCGAGATCGCCACCAGCGGATTGATGCGGAAGCGCACGTGGTTGGCATCGCCCGGCTTGATCGGATCGAAGACGTCGAGCGGCGGCCGTTTCAGCCGCACGATCACCTCGGTGACGTGCACCGGCATGTTCTTGCCGGCACGGATGAAGAAGGGCACGTCCTGCCAGCGCCAGGTGTCGACGAAGAAGCGCACCGCGGCAAAGGTCTCGACCGGCGAGTTGGGCGCCACGCCGGGCTCGGCGAGATAGCCGGTGAACTGGCCGCGCACGACGTCGTCCTTGGTCAGCGTGCGGATTGCCCGCAGCACCTGCACCTTCTCGTCGATCAGATCGTCGGCGGAGCGGCCGACCGGCGGCTCCATGGCCAGCAGCAACAGGATGTTGAGCAGATGGTTCTCGATGACGTCGCGGATGCAGCCGACGTCGTCATAGAAGCGGCCGCGCCCTTCGACGCCGAAATCCTCGGCCATGGTGATCTGCACGCTCTCGACGAAGTTGCGGTTCCAGATCGGTTCGAGGAAGGAATTGGCGAAGCGGAAATAGAGCAGGTTCTGGATCGCTTCCTTGCCGAGATAGTGGTCGATGCGGAAGATCGACTGCTCGTCGAACACCAGGTGCAGCACGCGGTTCAGCCAGCGCGCCGATTGCAGATCACGGCCGAAGGGCTTTTCCACCATCAGCCGCGCGCCATGCGCGGTGCCGGACTGTTCAAGCCCCTGGACCACGGTCTCGAACATGGTCGGCGGCACCGCCATGTAGTGCAGCGGACGCTGCGCCGAGCCGAGCGCTGCCTTCAGCTTCTCGAAGGTCGCCCCATCGCGATAATCGCCGCTGACATAGCGCAATTGCGAAGCGAGCTTGGCGAAGACCTTCTCGTCGACTTTGCCCAGCGCATCGACGATGCCGTCGTGGGCACGCGCCTGCAATTTGCCGATGTCCCAGGGGTCGAAGG
The DNA here is from genome assembly GCF_056781675.1 of Mesorhizobium monacense. Lineage (NCBI taxonomy): Bacteria > Pseudomonadati > Pseudomonadota > Alphaproteobacteria > Hyphomicrobiales > Phyllobacteriaceae > Mesorhizobium > Mesorhizobium monacense. The sequence continues at coordinate 6,069,882 of NZ_CM165567.1, forward strand.
CGACGCCGATCACCGGCTCGGTGAGCGTCCCCTTGGCGACCATCTGGTAGAGGGCGGGAAAAATCTTCTTGTGGGCGAGGTCGCCGGTCGCCCCGAAGAGCACCAGCGTATCGGACCGTTCCTGGCTCATCTTGTTTCCCCTCAGGCGCCGGTCTTCGGCTTCTCGACATGGCCGCCGAAGGCATAGCGCATGGCGGACAGCAGCTTGTCTGCGAATTCGGATTCGCCCTGCGAGGAGAAGCGGTCGAACAGGGCCGAGGACAGGACCGGCGCCGGCACACCGGTGTCGATGGCCGCCTTCAGCGTCCAGCGTCCTTCGCCCGAATCCGAAACGCGGCCGCCGAACTGGGTCAGCGCCGAATCGGTTTTCAAGGCACCGGCCGTCAGGTCGAGCAGCCAGGAGCCGATGACGCTGCCGTGGCGCCAGACTTCGGCGACCTGGGCTAGATCGATATCGAACTGGTAGTATTGCGGGTTCTCCAGCGGACTGGTCTCAGCGTCGGCTGAACGCTGCCTTTTGCCGGCATTGGCCGATTTCAGGATGTTCATGCCTTCGGCATAGGCGGCCATGACGCCGTATTCGATGCCGTTATGGACCATCTTGACGAAATGGCCGGCGCCGCTAGGCCCGCAATGGAGGTAACCGAAGGGGGCGGTGCCGCCGTCCTTGGCCGGGGTGGCGCCGGCATCGGCGCCCGGTGCCAGCGTCGCGAAGATCGGATCGAGATGGCGCACCGCCTCGTCCGGGCCGCCGATCATCAGGCAGTAGCCGCGCTCCAGCCCCCAGACGCCGCCGCTGGTGCCGACATCGACATAGCTGATGCCCTTGGCCGCAAGCTCGGCCGCCTGGTCGACGGCGTCGTGGTAGTAGGAATTGCCGCCGTCGATGATGATGTCGCCGGGTTCCATAAAAGCTGCCACCTGGTCGGCGATCTTGCCGGTTATCGCCGCCGGCAGCATCAGCCAGGCGCTGCGCGGCTTGGCGAGCTTGCCGACGAACTCCTCCATCGACGCGGCGCCAACGGCGCCGTCCTTGACCAAAGCGGCGACGCTGGCCGCGTTGATGTCGTAGACGACGCATTGGTGGCCGTCGCGCATGAGGCGGCGCACCATGTTGGCGCCCATCCTGCCCAGTCCCATCATTCCGATCTGCATGGTCTCGTCCTGAACGTTTGAGGAATCGAAGGTCTAGTGGCCTGCTGGTTGAGCATGATCTTTTCCGAAAACCGGTTCCCACTTTTCGGGATCATGCTCTATCCGGCTCATCAATGCCGACGGAGAAGTCGACATTCTCCCAACGACCTGTGTCGGGCCAGAAAAAAGTGAAGACGATTGTACGACCCGGTGGAACGTCGCTAACCGGCAGGTCCACCAGATGGACGCCGAAGGCATTCTCGGCGGTTTTGCTGTCGTGGACGGTCAGCCATTTGTCTGTCGTCCAGTGGACCACGCCGCGCGCTGAGAGTTCCACGCGCAGCGCCTTACCGGCAGGGATGGTCCGGATCTTGTTGTTGAAGCGCCATATCCTGAGCGGCGAGACGGTCCTGTCCTCGATGTAGCGCCTGACGCCTTGCGGCGGCATGTCGAAGACGGCGCCGTCGCGGAGCGAACGCAGCAGCTTGACGTGCTCGGAATGCGCCCAGACCAGCGGCATGGCGCTGCCTGATGGCGCGCCGCGCCGCAATTCGCGTTCGGGCATGTCGGAGCCGTCCCAGACCTGCTCGGGCAGCAGGCCACCCGCTCCGGCCGAAGCTTCGAAGGTTTCGAGCAGGCGCGCCGCCTCGTCGTTGCGCCCGGCGGCGAGTTCGTAGTGGGCGCGCTCGCCGACCAGCAATGGCCAGGGCCGGCCGCGTCCGGTGCCATCGAAAGGCGCGCCGTCTTCGTGCTCGCCATAACCGTCGCCCGTATAGCGGTACCAGACCGGCCCCTGCGGCAGGTCGCAGCGCAGCGTGGCGTCGATCACCTTCAGCGTGTCGAGGATGCACGGATCGTCCGCCGCCCTCAGGCCGAAGCGCACCAGCGCCAGTGCATCGGGGCTGATGATCGCTTCTGCCGGACGGTTCGTATCGTCGGTCGGCCGGTTCTTGATCGGGACAAAACCGTCTTTCGGCGATGCGGCGCCTGAAGCGTCCGACGGTGCGATGCGGACATAGTAGCCTTTGACGCCGGCATCGGTGCACAGCGCCGTGCCGGTGACATAGGTCCAGCGCTCGATCTGGTCGTTCCAGCAATCGGCGGTCTCGCGCAGATATTTTGCCGGCTCTGTTTTTCCCGAGATATCGAACATGTCCGCCGCGGCGAGCAAAGCGACAGTCTCGACGGCAAGCGTGAACGGACTGTAGCCGGCGTCCTCCTCCCAGCGGTCTTCGCCGGTGACCGGGCCGTTGCGCACGACATAGGACGCGGCCAGCTCGATCATCGGCATGAAGGCGGAGAGTGCGGCGCCCGGGAGGTGGCCGGCGCGACGCAGCGCGTCGGCGAGCAGCAGCGGAAAGGCGCATTCGTCCATCTGTATGCCCGGCCAATAGGCCGAGCCGTCGAGCCAGGCGTTCTGCGGCCAATGGCCATCCGGCTGCTGGATCGAACGGAGATAGGCGAGGATGCGCAGCGTCTCATCGGGGTCGCCGGCGGCCAGGAAGCCGCCCGCCGACTCGACCAGGTCGCGCGGCCAGACCAGGTGGTAGCCGCCGAGATCTTCATCGCCCTTGCTGAAGCCCCAGGGGATCGACAGGCTGGCTACCGCCGCGCCCGGCACGGCGAACGACCGGTGCGCGGCCAGAACCGCGGTGCTGACGCGGTAGCTGTTGAGGCCGGACGCCGTACGGCGATCCATCGGCAGCAGGCCGTCCTGCCATTTGCGCCATCTCTGGACATAAGATTTTGCCACCGGCTCGAAGCCTCGCTTCAGGCTGGCGGAAGCGTTGTCCGCCGCTTCCTCGGGCGTCGCGCCGAAGCCGAGCGCCAGCAGGGCCTTGGTCGCCCCGGCGGAAAAGCCGATCTCGCCGGTCAGCGCCACATTGCCGTCTTCGGCCCTTTGGCAGGCGGGGTCGAGTCCACCACCATGTCGGAGCTGTTGCCAGCCGTCGGAGAAACCGACATAGCCGGCCGAGCAGGCGCCCCAAGGCAGCGAGGAGGCGAGCGCCAGAAAGACGCCGCGCCCGGTTGCGAACAGGACAGGCTTGCCCTTGTGGTCGCCAACCCAGGTGATATTGCCCATGCCGGCATTGACGAGGTGCGGCGCCAGCAGCGCGTAGACGCGGTAGTCGGCAGCCGAGCCTTTCAGCGGCGTGAAGGTGATCTCCTGCAGCAGAGCAGGGCATTTCGGGTCCGTAACGATGCGCTTTTCGATCCGCCAGCTTCCGTCGGCGGCGGTGTTGGTCAGGCTGTAGCCAGGCACGCCATCCTCGAACGGCGCGATCTCATGCCTGGCGTCGCGCTTTTCTTCGGAAAAAGTGCCGCCGGGACCGGTGACGATCAGCCCCAAGTCGCGCGTGCAGGCGCTGTCGAGGCGCGGATAGTAGATTTCGTTCAAAATGCCGTGGCTGATGGTGAACCAGACGCGGCTGGCCGCTGAAAGTGCGGTGCCGACGCCGCTCTTGGCGCTTGACGTCCAGCGCGCCGGGATTCCCGGGGCGCCCTGAGCAACAGTTGGCGTCGCTGCCATGAATTGGTCTCCTGCCGCCGTTCCTAAACCAGGAGCGGAAGCCTTTTCAATCGTCGCACCTGAAGTTGATCGCCTGCCGCAAGGGGAGGCGTCGTTGACAGCGGCATCGGCAAGTGTCCACTATTTCGCTGGCAGGGAGGACTGCAGGCAAACCGGGTATCGGCCGTGCGCTGGCAATGGCGTCGCGGCGCCCGGTCGATTTGCAGTGATGCCAGGGAGGAACCATGTCGGACGCATCTCCCCAGTTGATCGACCGGTTGGTGGCCATTTCGCGGGCGCTGGCCGGCCATATCGATACCGGCTCGGCGTTTCGGGCAACAGCCATCGAAATCGGCACGCTCATTCCGCACGATCACATCGATCTGGCGGTGCTGTTGCAGGACGGACGCCTGCACGCCTGCTACGAAGCCGGCTTTCACACCAGCTGGAGCGAACTGGCGCAGCATCCGGTGGAAGGCAGCCCGATCCGGCGTGTGCTGTGGGGCGAGACGCCCTACCTGTTGTCGGACAACGCGGTTGTCGACCCACGCTTCCACTTCGCAGGGGCGTTCGACGAGCCGATCTTCGCCGCCGAGCTGCGCAGCCGCATCATCGTGCCGCTCAGGGCGCGCGGCAGCATCATCGGTGCCCTCAACATCAGCCGGCACGAGGTCGGCTGCTACACGCTGGCGGACGTCGCGGTCGCCCAGCAATGCGCCGATCTGATCGCGCCCTACATCTTCGCGCTGATCCAGACCGAGGAGGCGCGGCGCGCCATGCTGGCCGAGAGCGAGGCGCGCAACCGTGCCGAACTCTTGCGGGTCGGCGCCTCGCAACTCACCGAGGGCATGGAGCGCGAGCGCCGCCGCATGGCCATGGACCTGCACGACCAGACACTTGGCGATCTTGCCCGCATCGCGCGCCAGGTCTCGGCGTTTCGCAGCCAGGGCGTGGCGCGAACCGCCCAGCTTGCCGATCTCGAGCAGGAGATCGCAAGCTGCCTGACCGAACTGCGCCACATCGTCGACGACATGCGGCCGAGCGTGCTCGAACTGTTCGGCCTGCGCGACGCCGTCGAGGCGCATCTCAACCGCAGCGTTGCCAGGGCCAGGCCGCCGATCGCGGTGCGCATCGCCGACACCAGCGACGGCTGCGCCGACGGCCTGTCGGAGACGATGCGCACGGCGCTCTACCGGATCGTCCAGGAAGCGATCAACAATGCGGTGCGCCATGCCGCACCCGGCCGCATCGAGGTGCTTCTGACATCGACCGAAAGCGTGTTCAGGGTTGTCGTCACCGATGACGGCCATGGCTGCGCCGCGGTCGATCCGGCCGCCCAGGGCGGCATCGGCCACATGCATACGCGGGCAGCCCTTGTCGGGGCGCGGCTAAGCTTCGAAGCGGCGAGCCGCAAAGGTGGCACGCGCGTGGTCATCGAGGTCGACCGCAGGCCCACCTTGGGCAAGGCCCAGGCCGCAATGCCCGGGGAACAGGCCGTGCCGGAGGTGGTGTGATGCTGGTGATGATTGCCGAGAATGACGGGCTGCACCGCACCTTCGCGCGCCGCACCGTCGAGCAGCTATGGCCCGGCGATGTCGAGGTGATCGAAGCCGGCGACGGCGCGGACGCCATCAGCCTGGCGGCCGAGCGCGAGCCGCCGCATGTCGTGCTCGACCTGCAGCTGCCCAAGGCTACGGGAATAGAGGTGGCGCGCGCGATCTGGAGCCGCCGCGCCGGCACCCACATCCTGTTCTGGTCGAATTTCGCCGACGAGGCCTATGTCCGGGGCGTGGCGCGTATCGTGCCGCCCGGTTCGGTCTATGGCTATGTGCTGAAATCGGCGACGGAAGAGGGCATGCGCTCGGCGTTGCGCGGCGTGTTCCGCGATGGCCACTGCATCATCGACCGCGAGATCCGCGGCATCCAGCACCGCGTGCAGGACCGCTTCGAAGGCATCACCGACGGCGAATATGAGAGCCTGATCGACATCGCGCTCGGCCTCACCGACAGGGCCATCGCCGCTCGCCGGGGCCTGTCGATCCGCGGCGCGCAGAGCCGCATCAAGCATGTCTACGACAAACTCGGCATCGTGCCGTCGGAGGAGGGCGCAGGCGAGGCCTCCGTCTTCAACTCGCGCACCCGGGCGATCTATCTTGCCATGGCGCGCGGCCTGATCAACATCGACGCGCTGCGCCGCGAGCAGGACCGGCTCGACGCCTGGCTGGCGCAGACGGCTCCGCTGCCGGATCAGTGATCCTCGATCATGGCCCTTGGACAGTCGCTCAGTTTGAGTGCTGACCGCTCTTTGCTGCAAGAGCAATCGGCTCGGTTTCGATCAGCCGAAGCGACCTTACCATGTCTGCCGTTTGCGTCTTGTACTTGAGAAAGTGCGGGGTGGTCAGATGGGCTTGGTAGGCGAGCGGGTCGGCGTAGCATTCGAACACGCGCACCGCTGAAGGCGTGCCCTTTACCGACACGGCGTAAAGGAACAGCACGCCGGGCTCGCGCTCTACAGACGTTACGATCTCTTCGGCAAGCAAGGCCTTGAACTCATCGATTTGATCAGGGTCGATCTCCAATTCCGCTATGCGGACGATTGGATCGATGTGAGGCTGTGCCATTGTCAGTTTCCTTACTTCCAGGGACGCCGCCCGGGCGTGCCCACGTCTTGATGGCGGCGACTGTGCAAACGCACAGTCGGCGTTGCGCTTTGAGCGGTATCGCGCCGTTGGCGCCGTGACTAGGTTCACCCCACAACAAGAAAATACCGGGAAGCGCTCATGCCGTTCGTCAACATACGAATACTCGAGGGCCATTCGCAAAAGCGCAAGGACGAGATCTCGCGCCGCGTCACCGAAGCAATCAGCGAGGTTGCGGAACTGCCCAGGGAAGCGATCTGGGTGGTGTTCGAGGACGTCGCGGCCAGCGACTGGTTCGTCGGCGGCACGGCCGTCGGAAAGCCGAAGAGCCAATAATGCCGATGTCGGCGGCAGCCCGCCATTCCGGCTTCGGCGATGTCGTCGGCAACGCCGCCATGGAGCGGCTCGCGACCGGCTTCAGCTTCACCGAAGGGCCGGTATGGCATCCCTATGAGAAATGGCTGGTGTTTTCCGACATTCCGGAAAGCCGCATGTACCGGCGCCTTGTCTCGGGCGAGATCGAGCCGTTCCGCGATCCAAGCCACAAGGCCAATGGCAATACGCTCGACCGCCAGGGGCGGCTGGTCACCTGCGAGCATGCGACAAGCCGCGTCACCCGCGCCGAGCGGGATGGCAGCATGAGCGTGCTGGCAACGCATCACGGTGACAGAGAGCTCAACAGCCCGAACGATGTCGTCGTCGCCACGGGCGGGGCGATCTACTTCACCGATCCGAGCTTTGGACGCATGGAATTCTACGGCGTGCCGCGTCGCCAGGAGCTGTCCTTCCAGGGCGTCTATCGCATCGATGGCGACGGCGCCCTTCTGACGTTGCTTGCCGATGATTTCGTGCAGCCGAACGGGCTGTGCTTTTCGCTGGACGAGTCGCGCCTGTTCATCAACGATACCGAGCGCGGCCATATCAGGGTGTTCGGCGTCGAAGCGAATGGCGACCTGAATGGCGGCGCCGTATGGGCCGTGACCGAGGGCAGCGAGCCCGGATCGCCAGACGGGATGAAGATCGACAGCCGCGGCAATCTCTATTGCACCGGCCCGGGCGGCATCCATGTCTTCGATGCGTCGGGCGATCTTCTGGGTGTCATACGCACGCCGGAATGCTGCGCCAACTTCACTTTCGGCGACGAGGATCTGAGGAGCCTCTACATCGCCGCGTCGACTTCGCTTTACCGGCTAAGGGTTCGTGTGCCGGGACTGAGGCTGTTTTGAGCGCGTTGGCGCTCAATTCGGGATGGCCGCCGATCCAAGGTCCGGCGGCAGCGGTGCCGAGGCATCGTGGCATGGAGGTGTGCCGGACGCGATCCGGCAGGAATTGCAGCAGTCAACAACATCTGGGAGGATTTTTGCGATGAAGAAACTACTCGTGCTGAGCGCTCTGGCGGCAATGCTTGCCTCGGGCACGGCGCTGGCCGACACAAGCGGCAAGAAGATAGCCTTCTCCAACAACTATGCCGGCAATTCGTGGCGCCAGGCGATGCTCGACAGCTACGACATCGTCACCAAGAAGGCGGTCGAGGACAAGGTGGTCGCAGCCGCCGACATCTTCACCACGGCCGACAAGGAAGTGCCGACCCAGGCAGCCCAGGTGCAGAACCTGATCCTGCAAGGTTATGACGCCATCGTCATCAATGCCGCCTCGCCGGATGCGCTCAACGGCGCCATCAAGCAGGCCTGCGACGCCGGCATCGTCGTCGTCTCCTTCGACGGCATCGTCACCGAGCCCTGCGCCTACCGCGTCGTCGTCGACTTCAAGGACATGGGCAGGCAGGAAGTCGAGCAGATGGCCAAGTTCCAGCCCAAGGGCGGCAATTTGCTGGAAATCCGTGGCCTGGCCGGCACGTCGATCGACGATGCCATCCATGCCGGCATCCTCGAAGGTGTCGCCGCCCATCCCGAGTTCAAGATCGTCGGTTCGGTCACCGGCGACTGGGACCAGACCACGGCGCAGAAGGCCGTGGCGACGATCCTGCCGTCGCTGCCCGACATCGTCGGCATCGTCGACCAGGGCGGTGACGGCTATGGCGCCGCCCAAGCCTTCGCCGCTGCCGGCAAGCCGCGCCCGACCATCATCATGGGCAACCGCCAGGACGAATTGCAGTGGTGGAAGGAACAGAAGGACAAGGACGGCTACCAGACCTGGTCGGCGTCGATCGCGCCCGGTGTCTCGTCTCTCGCCTTCTGGGTGGCGCAGCAGGTCCTCGACGGCCGCACCGACATCCCGCACGATCTGCTGGTGCCGTATCTCGCCTTCACCCAGGACGATTTCGAGGCGGCGCTGCCGAAGATCGTCAAGGGTGGCGTCGCCAGCCACGAATACACGCAGGAAGACGCCATCGCGGCGATCAAAGCCAACATCAAGTGAGCATGGCACGATCGTTGCCAGCCGCATCGCCAACCGGATATCGTTGAGCATGCCTCAGGCAAACGCGGACATCATCAGACTGGATGGCGCCGAAAAACATTCCGGCGCCGCCAACTCTTTCATCATCAGACTGGACGGCGCCGAAAAACATTTCGGCGCCGTCCGGGCTCTCAGCGGCGTCGACTTCCATGTCGGCGCCGGCGAATGCGTCGGTCTCGTCGGCCACAACGGCGCCGGCAAGTCGACGCTCATGCATATGGTGGCCGGCACGCTGGTGCCCGACAGCGGCAAGATCGTGGTGCGCGGGGCCACCGAGGAAAACTTTTCGGTGCCGCGTGCGCAGCAGCTCGGCATACGCTGCGTGTTCCAGGAACTGTCGCTCTGCCCCAATCTCAGCGTTGCCGAGAACACCCGCATCAACCACCCGTCGCTCACCGGCTTCGGCTGGCGGCGCAAGGCGGCCGACCTGATTGCCGCCAAATTGGATGAGATTTTCCCGGACCATGGCATTTCCGCCTTCGACATTGCCGGTGATCTTTCCATCGGCAGGCGGCAGATGGTGGAGGTGGCGCGCGCCTTCACGCTGACGCAGGATCCGCTCGAACTGGTCATCCTCGACGAGCCGACCTCCTCGCTCGATGCGCATACGGCCGGCCAGTTGCTCGCCTTCGTGCGCCGCTTCGTCGCCGCGGGCGGCAGCTGCATCCTGATCTCGCATGTGCTGGGGGAGGTGCTGCAGAACGCCGACCGCATCGTGGTGATGCGCGACAGCAAGGTTGTCGCCGCCGACACAGCAAAAGCGTTCGACCGCGACAGGCTGGTCACGGCCATGGGCGGCGCCGAGGGACATCAGAAGGCAGCGGCCGAGACCGCGAAGACCGAGGCCGGCCCGTTGCGGGTCCGCGCGCGGCCCGCGCGGCAGCAGGACGGCAAGGAGCTTGTCGCGCATGCCGGCGAGATCATCGGCCTGGCCGGGCTTGCCGGCCATGGCCAGACGGATCTGCTATTGGCGATCTTCACCGCCGCCCAGCGCGCCAAGGCCGGCATCGAGGTGACCGCCCCGGTGGCGCTGGTCGCCGGCGACCGCCAGTCGGACGGCATCTTTCCGCAGTGGTCGATATCGGAAAACATCGGCATCCGCTCGCTGGCGCGGCTGCGCAGCGGGTTTTTTATCTCACCGCAGCGCGAGGCCGAACTCGCCGACTTCTGGCAAAAGAAGATCGGCATCCGCACCCCCGACATGACCAACAACATCTTCTCGCTGTCCGGCGGCAACCAGCAGAAGACGCTGTTCGCCCGCGCGCTCGGCTCAGACGCCGAGATCGTTTTGATGGACGATCCGATGCGTGGCGTCGACATCGGCACCAAGCTTGAAGTCTACGACCTCGTCCGCGAAGAGGCACGCAAAGGCCGCACCTTCCTCTGGTACACCACCGAAACCGAAGAGCTCGACAATTGCGATCATGTCTATGTCTTCAAGAACGGCCGGATCGTCGCCAATCTGAGGCGCGACGAACTGACGGAGGAAAAGATCATCCAGTCCTCGTTCGGCGACGCTGCCTGAGATGACAGCCGCGGCCATCGAAAACCAGCTCAAGGGCGCTTCGACGCGCAACGCGGCGGCGCGGGCGCGCATGCTACGCAGCCTGCTGCCGGCGCTGTCGCTGGCGCTTGTGCTTTTGGCCATCGCCTGGCTCAACCCGCGCGCCATCAGCTATTTCGGCTTCAGCCTGATGCTGAACCTGGCGATCCCGATCGCACTGGCGACGATCGCGCAGATGTTCGTCATCGCCGGCAACGAACTGGATCTGTCGATCGGCACCTTTGTCGGCTTCGTCGGCTGCGTCACCGCGACATGGCTGAAGGACGCGCCGCTCCTCGGCATCGTCGTTCTCGCCGGCTCGATCGGCGTCTACGCGCTGCTCGGCGCGCTGATCCATTTGCGCAATCTGCCGTCGATCGTGGTCACGCTCGGCATGAGCTTCGTCTGGCAGGGTCTTGCCATCCTCATCCTGCCGAAGCCCGGCGGCAAGGCACCGGACTGGCTGCTGTCGCTGATGGCGTTCAAGCCGCCTTTCATCCCCTTCCCGATCATCGCGGCGCTGCTGATCGCGGCGGTCGTGCATTTCGGCCTGATGCGCACTTCCTATGGCGTCATCCTGCGCGGCTCCGGCGGCAACGCCGCGGCGCTGAAGCGCGCCGGCTGGTCGCTGCTCAAGACCAAGGTCGTGCTTTTCGCGCTGACCGGCCTGTTTGGCGTGCTGTCCGGCATGGCGCTGATCGGCATCACCACTTCGGCCGATGCCAATATCGGCAATGGCTATACGCTGCTTGCGATCGCCGGCGTCATCCTCGGCGGTGGCGAATTCGTCGGTGGCCGGGTGTCGCCGATCGGCGCGGTGCTCGGCGCGCTGACGCTGGCGCTGGCCGCTTCGCCGCTGCTCACCTTCATGCACATTCCGCCCGACTGGCAGGTCGCGGCCAACGGCGCCATCCTCATCATCGTGCTGGCGGCCCGCGTGCTGATCAGCCGCCGGGAGAGGTGAGCGATGGCTTCGCTGCGGATATGGCTCGCCAAACCGTGGATCTGGTCCTTCATCGGCGCGGCTCTGGTGTGGCTGGCGACGGTCGCCTTCACCGGCGGCTATGGCGGCGGCGGCATGATCACGGCCGCACTCTCGCTCGCCGTCTTCACCGTCATCGTCGGCGTCGGTCAAATGTTCGTCATCACGCTCGGGCCAGGCAATGTCGACCTGTCGCTGCCGGCCAATATCGGCCTCGCCAGCGCGGTCGCCATGAAGGTGATGGACGGCAATGATTCGATGATCGTCGTCGGGCTGCTGGCGGCGCTCGCTTGTGGCATGGCGATCGGCGCCGCCAACTATCTGCTGATCTGGGCGCTGCGCATTCCGCCGATCATCGCCACCCTGTCGGCCAGCTTCATCATCCAGTCGATCGACATCAGCTATGGACGCGGGCTGCAGATCAAGCCGCCGCCGGGCTTCGCCGATTTCACCAACCGGCAGGTCCTTGGCATTCCAGTGCTGGCGATCCTGACGGTGCTGTTCACCATAGGTGCAGCCATCGCGCTGCAACGCATGATCTATGGCCGCTCGGTGCTGGCGATCGGCCAGAACATCCGTGCCGCCTGGCTGGCGGGCGTCAATGTCGGCCGCATCCGCTTCCTCACCTACACGCTGTCGGGCATGCTCGGCGGCCTCGACGGGGCGCTGCTCGCCGGTTATTTCCGCGGCGCCAATGTCGATATCGGCAATGAGTACCTGTTGGCCTCGATCGCCGTCGTCGTCATCGGCGGCACGTCGGTGGCCGGCGGCAAGGCCAATGTGCCGGGCGTGTGGGGCGCGGCCCTGTTCCTGGTGCTGCTGCTCACCATGCTCAACACGTTCGGTGTCAGCGCGGGTGTCCGCCTGCTGCTGACCGGGCTGATCATCGTCGGCGTCATCACGGTGGCCGGCGGGCAGAAGGCGCTGCGCTGAGGTCAGGCGGCTTTCGCTGATTCAGCGCCGGGAGAATACCGGTCCTGCCGGAAATCCGGTTCCCATCCGGATATCGGCCCTGTAAACCCCGCGGGCGGTTCGCACTTGCAGGAGGTTCGTCTTGTCCGATTTCGTCAGCGTTGCGAAGGACGGTGGCGTCGCGATCGTCACCATCGACAATCCGCCGGTCAACGCCATGAGCTTCCATGTCCGCGAGCCGCTGCACCAGGCGCTGGTCGCGCTGCGCGACGACCCCTCAATCGCGGCCATCGTGATTGCCTGCGCTGGGCGGACTTTTGTTGCCGGCGCCGACATCACCGAATTCGGCAAGCCGGTCCAGCAGCCGGAGCTGCGCGCCATCATTGCTGTCCTGGAAACCATCGCCAAGCCGACGGTCGCCGCCATCCACGGCACCGCGCTCGGCGGTGGGCTGGAGCTGGCGCTTGGTTGCCATTTCCGCGTCGCCGACAGCAATGCGAAACTCGGCCTGCCGGAAGTAAAACTCGGCCTGTTGCCGGGTGGCGGCGGCACGGTGCGGCTGCCGCGCCTCGTCGGCGCGGAGAAGGCGCTCGGCATGATCGTCTCGGGGACGCCGATCGGTGCTGCCGAGGCACTGGGGGCCGGTCTGGTCGATGCGGTGTTCGATGGCGACCTTCTCGCGCATGCGGTTCGTTTCGCCAGCGAAACGGCGGCCAACGGCGGACTATTCCTGCCCGTACGCGACCGCAACGATCGTCTGGGAAAGACCGATCTCGCCGCCTTCGACAGGCAGGCGGCGGAGTTGGGCAAGAAGGCGCGGGGCCTCGAAGCCCCGGTAGCCTGCGTGCAGGCGGTCCGCAACGCGATTTCGCTGTCCTTCGACGAGGCGCTTGCCGCGGAGCGCGCGCTGTTCCTGAAACTCGTCGCCGGCGACCAGTCGCGAGCGCAGCGGCACCTGTTCTTTGCCGAACGTGAGGCGGCAAAGAGTCCTGGCAAGGACGTCGCCAGACGCAAAATGGCGCGGGTCGGGATCATCGGCGCCGGCACGATGGGCGGTGGCATCGCCATGGCCTTCGCCAATGGCGGCTTTCCTGTGACCTTGATGGAAACCAGCCATGAAGCATTGGAGCGCGGGCTGACGACCATCGATAGGAATTATGCCGTTTCGGTCAGCCGCGGCTCGCTGACGGAAGATGCCAAGCGTGAGAGGCTCGGCCTGTTCAAGGGCAGCATCGACTATGCCGACCTTGCCGATTGCGACTTGATCGTCGAGGCGGTGTTCGAGGACATGACCGTCAAGCAGGAGGTGTTCGGCAAGCTCGACTCCGTGGCCAGACCTGATGCAATCCTCGCCACCAACACCTCCTATCTCGACGTCAACGCCATCGCCGCCTCTACGTCGCGGCCGCAGGATGTCGTCGGCCTGCATTTCTTCTCGCCGGCCAATGTGATGAAATTGCTTGAGATCGTGCGTGCCGACAAGACCGCGCCGGACGCGCTGGCGACTGTCGTCGAATTGGCACGGCGCATCGGCAAGGTGCCGGTGGTGGTCGGCGTCTGCCGCGGCTTCGTCGGCAACCGCATGCTGGCGGCGCGTGGTGCGGAATCCGAGGCGCTGCTGCTCGAAGGCGCGACGCCCAGCCAGGTCGACAAGGCGTTCACCGATTTCGGCTGGCCGATGGGGCCGTTCCAGATGGGCGATCTCGCCGGCCTCGACATAGGCTGGCGCAACCGCAAGGCGCGCGGGCTGACGGCTGTGATCGCGGACACGCTGTGCGAGCAGGGGCATTTCGGCCAGAAGACCGGCAGCGGTTTTTATCGCTACGAGAACGGTTCTCGCACACCGGTTCCCGACCCGGAGGTTGAGGCGCTGATCCGCGCCAAGGCGGTCGAGAAAGGCATCGCGCCGCGCGCGATCGACGCAGACGAGATCATCGAACGCACGCTCTATCCGCTGGTCAACGAAGGCGCCAAGATCCTCGAGGAAGAGGTCGCGGCCCGCGCGTCCGACATTGATGTCGTCTGGGTCAATGGCTACGGATTTCCTGTCGGCAAGGGCGGGCCGATGTTCTGGGCCGGGCTTGAGGGGGCGGGCAAGATCGTCGAGCGGCTGGATTCTTGGCACGAGCGCACCGGGAGGCCGATATTTCGGCCGGCACCGCTGCTGAGGCGGATGGCGGAGACTGGGTCGTGGGAAGGCGCTGTCGGCGGATAATACAGCCTCCAGGAACAAGCGCTGGCGCTGTCCCGCCGACGCTTCGCAACCTCAATACCGCCGCAACGTCGCCAAATTTGACCACGTGGACAAAACTCGGGCGCCGTTCCATAGTTCCCTGTCTTCATTCCTGAGAACGGCCGGCTCGACACGGCTGTCAACCAGAGGGGCACTTCAATGAAAAACGACAAGAGCAAAATCCAATCGCAACGCGCGGGTTTATCGCGACGCAACGTGCTGGAACTTGGCGCGCTTGGCCTGGCTGCCGCCATGCTGCCGGGCAATGCCTTTGCCAAGGACAAGCTGAAGGTGGCGGCGATCTTCGCCACGCCGATCGAGGAGCCGTGGGACAACCAGATCCACGTCGCCTTGCAGAAGGCCGAGAAGGAGCTCGGCATCGAATACAAATGGTCGGAAAAGGTGCAGACCGCCGACTTCAGCCGCGTCATGCGCGAATATGCGCAGGGCGGCTACCAGCTGGTGCTGGGCGATGCCTTCGCGGCCGAGCGTGAATCGCGCCGCACCGCCAAACAGTTCCCGAAGACCGCCTGGTTGTTCGGCTCGGGCGCCGGACCGGCGGAGCCAAATTTCGGCGTCTTCGACAACTGGATCCACGAGCCGGCCTATCTCTCCGGCCTGATCGCCGGCAAGATGTCGAAATCGGGCACGATTGGCGCCGTGGCGGCGATGGGCATTCCGGAAGTGAACCGGCTGGTCAACGCCTTCTTTGCCGGCGCCAGGGAGGTCAATCCGAACATCAAGAAGAAGGTCGCCTTCATCGGCTCGTTCTTCGACCCGCCGAAGGCCAAGGAAGCGGCGATCGCCCAGATCGATGCCGGCGTCGACGTGATCTATGCCGAGCGCTTCGGCGTCATCGAAGCGGCGGTGGAGAAGAAGATCCTCGCCATCTCCAACATGTCCGACCAGTCGAGCCTCGGCCCCGACACGGTGATCACCGGGCCGGTCTGGAACATGTATCCGACCGTCGAACAGGCGATCAAGCTGGTCAAGGCCGGCGTCTTCACCGCGCAGGACTATGGTGATTTCTCACGCATGGCCAAAGGCGGTTCTTCTTTGGCGCCGTACCACAAATTCGACAAGACGCTGCCGGCTGAGGTCAAGGATCTGGTCGAAAAGAAGAAAGCCGAAATCCTCGAAGGCAATTTCCGCGTCGATGTGGATGAGAACACGCCGGTTTCGGATTGAGTTCTTTACCTTCCCCCTTGTGGGGAGGGCCGATCCGCGAAGCGGAGCGGGGTGGGGCGGCGCCGTACCCCCACCTCGGCGCACCGCGCCGACCCTCTCCACAAGGGAGAAGGTGAAGCCTCACAGGAGCACCCTTGCCCGCCCCTCTTATCGAAATGCGCGGCATCACCAAGAGCTTTGGCACTGTCAAGGCGAACGAGGCCGTCGATCTCAGCGTTGCGCCCGGCGAAATCCTCGGGCTGCTTGGTGAGAACGGTGCCGGCAAGACGACGCTGATGAATGTGCTGTTCGGCGCCTATGCGCCGGATGCCGGCGAGATCCTGATCCAGGGTCGGCCGGTGCGCATCAACAGCTCGGCCGATGCTTTGGCCGCCGGCATCGGCATGGTGCATCAGCACTTTCACCTCGCGCCACGGCTGTCGGTGCTGGAGAACCTGTTGATCGGCATTCCCGGCAAGTCCGGCCGCATCGACCGCGCCGGCGGGCTGGCGCGGCTGGCCGAAATCGGCCAGCAGCACGGACTGACGCTCGATCCGGACCTTCCGGTGTCAGCTTTGTCGGTCGGCGAGCAGCAGCGGCTTGAAATCGTCAAGGCGCTGTTTCGCGGCGCGCGGCTCTTGATCCTCGACGAGCCGACGGCGGTGCTGGCGCCGACGGAGGTCGACGGGCTGTTTGCGGCGCTGCGTTCGATGGCCGTGCAGGGACTCGGCATCATCTTCATCTCGCACAAGCTCAACGAGGTGCGGGCGCTGACGCATCGCTGCGTGGTGCTGCGGCATGGACGTGTCGCAGGCCGCGTCGATACGCCTGCCACCACCACCTCGTCCGAGATGGCGCAACTGATGTGCGGCCACGAGATCGTGCCGCCGGCCAGAGGTCCATCGACGCCGGGTGCGGCGGTGCTCACCCTCGACGGCATTTCGACGTCGCATCATTCGGGTATGGCGCTATACGACGTGTCGCTTTTGGTCAGAGCCGGCGAGATCCTTGGCATTGCCGGTGTCTCCGGCAACGGCCAGCGGGCGCTGGCCGATGTCATTTCCGGCGTGCTCGCACCCGATGCCGGACAGATGACGATAGCCGGCGAAGCAGTGTCGCGGTTCTCGCCGCGCGAGGTGCAGGCGCTTGGTCTCGGGCGCATCCCGGAAGATCGCATGACGACCGGGCTGGTCACCAATCTGCCGCTCGCCGATTCCATGGTGCTGCCGCGTATCGGTACCGACGCATTCAGCCGCAAGGGGCTGCTCAGGCCGGATGCGATCCGCGCCTTTGCCGAAGAACAGATCAAGGTTTTTGACATACGCTGCCCCGGGCCGATGACGCGTGCCGGCGCACTGTCCGGCGGCAATCTACAGAAGGCACTTTTGGCGCGCGAGCTTGCCTTCGACCCAAAAGTGCTGATCGTCTCACAGCCGACGCGCGGCCTCGACATTGGCGCGGCCCGCTTCATCCACGAAAAGTTCTTAGACATGCGCGCCAAGGGCTGCGGCATCATCGTCATCGGCGAGGATCTCGAGGAATTGCGGATGCTCTGCGACCGCATCGCGGTGATGTATGAGGGCCGCATCGCCGGTACGCTGGACAGCGCGGACGCTACCGTTGCGCGGCTCGGCCTGCTGATGACCGGGGCTGGGCAGGCAGAGGAGGCCGCCTGATGTTTCGCCTCGAAGCCCGCACCTCGACGCCCGCCTGGTTCAATCTGGCCCTGCCGCTGCTGGCGATCGGGGCGACGCTCATCCTGTGCAGCGGCCTCATCGCGCTGGCCGGCGCCGGCGTCGTCGAAGCCTATGGCGTGATGTTTTCGGCCTCGCTCGGCGACAGCTACGCCATCACCGAAACGCTGGTTCGGGCAACACCGATGATCTTCACCGGACTTGCCGTGGCGATAGCCTTCCGGGCCAAATTCTGGAACATTGGCGCCGAAGGGCAGTTGCTGGCGGGTGCGGTGGCAAGCTGCGCCGTCGGTGCCATACCGATGCCGGGGCCGCTCGCCATGCTCCTGATGGCGCTGGCTGGTGCTGCCGCCGGCGCCGCGGTGGCGCTGGTACCGGCGACGCTCAGGGTGAAATTCAAGGTCGACGACGTGGTCAGCTCGCTGCTGCTCAACTCGGTTATCTTCTACGCCCTGATGGCACTGATCGAGGGGCCGTGGAAGGATAGTTTCAGCGGCTATCCGATCTCGCCGCCGATCGAGGATTCGGCCAATTTCCCGGTACTGCTCGAAGGCACGCGGCTGCATCTCGGCGTGGTGGCGGCGCTGATCGCGGCACCCTTGATCTGGTTCCTGATCGCGCGCACGACGCTCGGCTTCCGGATCAGGGTCACCGGCGAAAACGCCGAAGCGGCGCGCTATGGCGGTATCAACGTCCAGCGCGTGCTGATCTCGACGGCGCTGCTCTCCGGCGCGTTGGCCGGGCTTGCCGGGGTCGGCGAGGTCGGCGGCGTGCATTTCCAGGTGATGAGCGACATCTCTCCGGGCTATGGCTATTCCGGCATCGTCGTCGCCATGCTGGCGAGACTCAATCCGCTCGGTGTGGTGCCGGCGGCGATCTTTCTGGCGGCCGTCATGACCGGCGCCGAGGCGATGTCGCGGGCGACCGGCGTGCCGGCTTTCCTCAGCGATGTCATCCAGGGCACGGCGCTGCTTGCCATGCTGGTGGCGCTGCTGTTCACCGCCTATCGCATCCGCCGCGTCGGAGCTGCCCGATGAGCGCGCTGTTCGAACAGATCCTTCAGGTCGGCTTCCTCGCCGCCATCATTCGCATCGCCACGCCGCTAGCCTTTGCGACGCTCGGCGAGATGTTTTCCGAGCGGGCTGGTGTGCTCAATCTCGGCATCGAGGGCATCATGCTGCTGTCGGCGATGACAGGCTTCACCGCCACCAGACTGAGCGGCAGCCTTTGGCTCGGCGTGCTCGTCGCCGTTCTCACCGGCGCGCTGATGGGGGCGCTGCATGCGCTGTTCACGGTGGCGCTCGGCCTCAGCCAGCATGTCTGCGGCATCGGCGTCACGCTGTTCTGTTCAGGGCTTGCCTATTTCCTCTACCGGCTGATCTTCGGCCAGCAGTCGGTGCCGCCGAACATCAAGGGTTTTCAGACACTGCCGATTCCGCTTCTGTCGGAAATTCCGGTACTCGGACCCGCAGTGTTCAACCAGTTCTCGCTGGTCTACATGGCGATCATCGCCATTCCGCTTGCCGCCTTCGTGCTCTACCGCACGCCATGGGGCCTGTCGGTGCGCATGGTGGGCGAGAACCCGCGCGCCGCCGATTCGGCGGGCGTCGGCGTCATTGCCACGCGCTTCCAGGCGGTGATCCTCGGCGGTGCGCTGATGGGGCTGGCCGGCGCCTTTCTGTCGATGGCGCAGTTCAACGCCTTCACCTTCGGCGTCGTCTCGGGGCGCGGCTGGGTGGCGATCGCGCTGGTCGTGTTCGGCCGCTGGGACCCGTGGCGGTCTGCCGGTGCTGCACTGATGTTCGCGTTTGTCGACGCCTTGCAGTTGCGCATGCAGGCGAGCGGGCTCGGCCACATCCCCTATGAAGCGTTCCTGATGCTGCCCTTCATCTTCACCATCGTCGCCATGGCGGTGATGTCGCGCAATGCGGTGGCGCCGTCGGCGCTGCTCAAGCCGTTTCGACGCGAGGAGCGCTGACAGTCGCACACGGTCAGCGTTCCTTGGTTCACATCGCGGTAAAGCCGTTGTCGACGAACAGATGCGCGCCGGTGACGAAGCTCGACTCGTCGCTGGCCAGATACAGCGCGGCTTTCGCCACCTCTTCCGGCTCGCCGATGCGGCCCTGCTGCGCGGCGAGTGCCGCATCGGAGACATCAACGCCGAGTTTTCCCAGATCGGCGACCTCGCGCATCCCATGCGGTGTCCGGATGAAGCCGGGGCAGACCGCGTTGCAGCGGATGTTGCGGTCGCGGAACTCGACGGCGATGGCGCGGGCGAACATGTGGCAAGCGCCCTTGGTGGTGTCGTAGAGCACTTCCATCGGCGTTGCCGCCACCGCCGAGATCGACGAGGTGCAGACGATCGAGCCGCCGCCTGCGGCGATCATGCCGGGCAGCACGGCGCGCGTCATCAGGAACATCGAGCGCACATTGACGGCATGCAGCCAGTCCCATTCCTCAACTGTCGTCTCCAGGAAGGGTTTGATGACGATGGTGCCGGCATGGTTGAACAGGACGGTGACCGGGCCGAGTTTTTCGCTCGCGCTCTTCACCGCGGCCTCGACCTGCGCTTCGTCGGAAACGTCGGCCACGAAATGCTCGGCGACATGGCCGCACGCCCGGATCGCTGCGGCCGTCGCTGCCGCGGCTTCGCCGTTGCGGTCGATGATCGCCACCTTGGCGCCTTCCGCCGCGAACAGCTCCGAGGCCGCGCCACCCATTCCGGTCGCGCCGCCTGAAACGATGGCAACCTTGCCCGCCAGTCTTTCGCCCATGCCTTTTTCTCTCCGTGTCCTGTTTTGATCGCTCACATTGCCGTCTGCGATGATGCTATCCTTCAAGCGCTGGATGGCCAATGCATGAAACAGGCAGAAAGGCGAGGGTATAGGCCGTTCGGTCGGAATCGCATGTCGCCGCTTTGGGCCGATCGATCGCGATGATGCAGCGCTCAGCAAAGTGGAACCAATTTTTCCACCTGTTGGAGAAAATTGTTCCAGCAATTGCTCAAAAATAGCACTCGACAAAGTCTACTGATTTTATAGATTAACCAGCGAGACGGAGGTCGATATGTCCTATATCCAGAACGCTCAGACTGATCGCACCGGCCAGAGGCTGAACGGCCAGGCCTTTCGCCCGGCCTATGCCGGCGCCTTCGCCTATCTCGTCTTCGCGCTCGCGTTCGTGTTCACCGGGGCGGTCGTTCTCGGCCTTATTCCCTGAGTTACGGGTGGCGGCCTACCGCCTTCAGGCAACCGGAGTTTGAAAAACCCTAATCGCGGTGCGCTTTCGCGCGCCCGGCTGATGCGGATTTCGAATTCGCCGCATCAGCGATTCCCAACGTGATGGAGGAGATGGCAATGCCGATCGAGTTCACGCATGTTCCCGGTAAAACGCAGGACGCCAGCTTTTTCTATGATTTCGTCGAGACAGCGAACAAACTCTCGCTGGTCGAGGATGCCGGCTTCAGGAAGATCATTGTCGACGATCAGGCCGGCCTTTTGACCAATATGGACATTGCCGCCCAGACGCTGGACCGCACCTCGTCGCTCGAAGTGGTGCTGACACATTGGGCCGGCATCATCGAGCCGACCGTGGCGGCGCGGCAACTGGCGGCGCTGGATACCAAAAGTGGCGGGCGGCTGTCGCTCAGGATGCTCAGCGAGCCGCTCAGCGACGACGATGCCGAGGCGCGCCCGGTCGGCCACACCGTGGTCTGGCAACGCATCGACGAATATCTGGTCTTGCTGAAGCGGTTGTGGTCGAACGACAGGCCTTTCGACCATGAAGGAGCCTTCTACAGCGTCAAAGGCGGTTACGTGCCGCGCAAGGGGCCGCACGGCGTGACCATCCGCATGGGCGGACAGTCCGGAACCGCGATCAAGGTCGCCGGGCGGCATGCGGATGTCTTCGAATTGGCCGCCGGTTCGCTGGACGAGGTTAGGCAGCTGATGCAGCGCGTGCGCAGTGCTGCTGCCGAACACGGCCGTGCCGGCAAGGTGCGGTTCGCACTGCCGGTTCGGATTTGTTCCGAAGGCAAGGCAGCCGCCACCGACCACAAGGCGATCGAGGTTTCAGGTCCGCCGAGGCAGATCGCGCTGTCGCTGCTGCCCTATGCGGCGCTCGGGGTGCATGAGTTCATGATCGCCGGCATCGACCGGCCGCGCGAAATCGCTACGGTGGGCCGGGAAACGGTGACGCTGCTCGGCAATACGATGGCGCGGCGCGAGGCCGAGGTGGTGCAGCCTGGGGCTTTTGTATCCCGCGCTGTGCCGGACATTCGCGCGGCAGGGTGAGCCCCTCCCTCAGACGCTTTGGCCTGCCTTGCCGTCGAGGCGCGACAAGGCGTCGATAACGGCATTTGCGTCTGCCAGTGCACCAAAGACGCCGTCCTCGACCGTGACCATGTGCAGTGCCGCCTCATGCGCGTATCTGTCGCCGCTGGCGCAGGCATCCGAAATCGTCAGGCACTGGAAGTTCCGATCGCAGGCCTCGCGCAGCGTTGTGTGCACGCAGACATCAGTCGTGCACCCCGAAAACAAGAGATGCGTGATGCCCTGTGCACGCAGGACAAGTTCCAGATCGGTGTAGGTGAAGGCGCCGTTGCAGGTCTTGTCGACGATGATGTCCTCAGGCGCGACGTCGATCTCGGGCACGATCTGGAAGCCGGAACCGGACCGCAGCAGGATGTCGGTGCCGTCGAGACCGGCGCGCTCGCGGCGCCATTTTTCGTAAGCCGTCATGTCGGCCATGTCGGCCCGGTAGCCTTGCCTGGTGTGGATGATCCTGAGGCCGGCCGCGCGTGCTGCGGCGATCAGCCGGCTAACCGTCGGCAGGATGGCACGCAGTGGAGCCGGGTCGTAACCCTGTTTGGCAAAGTAGCCAGTCGTCGACAGGAAATCCTGTTGCAGGTCGATGACGACGAGGGCGGTGTTTTCCGGCACCAGCTGGCCATCATAGGGGAAGTCGAACGGTGTCGCCTTGATCATTCGTAGTCTCCTCGTGCGGCCGCTATCCTAGCCCGGCGAGAAGCGAGCGGAAATCGGTATGGATTCGCAGAAAGGTCCGTTGACCCTGCGCCCAATCGCGCAGTCCCCAAATTTTTCGGCGACTGCACCTGTCATGCCATTTTGTTGACCCAAAATCTCATCTTCAATGTTGACTATCAAAGTCATGTTTCCTACTCAACCGGGCGACGACAGATGGAAACCAGGCCAAGACCGTGGCTGAAATTCACACTCAGACTGCCTTCCGTATCGAAGCGGTGCGTTTCGCCGTCGGCGAGCGGACCCTGCTCGGTCCGGTCACGCTCGAACTCGAGCGTTCGCGCGTCTACGGGCTGATCGGCCACAATGGTTCGGGCAAGTCGACGCTGATCAAGCTTCTGGCGCGCCAGCAGCCGGCAAGTGCTGGCGCCATCAGCTTCGCCGAGCGGCCGCTGGCCAAATGGGGCGCCCGCGAATTGGCGCGCGCGCTGGCCTACCTGCCGCAGACGACACCGGCGGCGACCGGCCTCACCGTGCGTGAACTGGCGACGCTCGGACGCTATCCCTGGCACGGCGCGCTCGGCCGCTTCGGCCATGAGGACAAAAGGCATGTCGAGGAGGCGCTGGCGTTGACCGACATGGCCGGTTTTGCCGACCGGCTGGTGGACGAACTCTCCGGCGGTGAGCGCCAGCGCGCCTGGCTCGCCATGCTGGTGGCGCAGAGTGCCGGCGTCATGCTGCTCGACGAGCCGATCTCGGCGCTCGACATCGCGCATCAGGTCGAAGTGCTGCGCCTGGTCAAGGATCTCAGCCGCAAGCGCGACCTCTGCGTCGTCGTCGTGCTGCACGATCCCAACATGGCGGCGCGCTACTGTGACGAGCTGATCGCGCTGAAGGACGGCAGGCTGCTTACCCGTGGAACGCCCGGCGAGATCATGCAGGGCGACGTGCTCAAAGGCATTTTCGGCGTCGAGATGGGGGTGTTTGCGCATCCCGTCACCGGCCAGCCGATCGGTTACGTGCAATGACAAAGCGAGGACGAAGCGTGTCCAGAAACGGTCTCTTTGCGGCGCTGGCCGCATCGCTCATCCTGTCGGCCGGCGCCGTCGCGGCGCAGGAACAACCGGCAACGCCGGCTCCAGCAGTGCACGCGCCGGTAACGCAAGCACCGGCGGCACAAGCACCCTCCGCGCCCGCTGCAAATGCGCCGGCCGCCGCGCCGGCGGAGCCGCAGCCGGGCGTTCAGCCGGCGCCCCCTGCCGCTGGTGAGCCGTCGACGGCGATCTCGCTGACGCTGCCGCATGATCTGTCGCCATGGGGCATGTTCATGGCCGCCGATATCATCGTCAAAGCGGTGATGATCGGTCTCGCTTTCGCATCTCTTGTCACCTGGACGATCTGGCTGGCCAAGTCGCTGGAGATTTTTGGCGGCAAGCAGCAGGCCCGCCGCGCGGCCAACGCCATCGGCAATGCCGCGACGCTGATGCAGGCCGGGAGCGCGCTCGGCCACAACAACGGCCCCGGCGCCGTTCTGGTGCGCGCAGCCGAGGAAGAGGCGGCGCTTTCGGCCGGCGCGCTGAACCACGTCTCGGGCGAGGGCCTGAAGGAGCGCGTCACGTCGCGGCTTTCGCGCATCGAGGCGGCCGCGGCGCGGCGCATGTCGCGCGGCACCGGCCTGCTGGCGACGATCGGCTCGACCGCGCCGTTCGTCGGCCTGTTCGGCACTGTCTGGGGCATCATGAACGCCTTCATCGGCATCTCGCAGGCGCAGACCACCAATCTCGCCGTCGTGGCGCCCGGCATCGCCGAGGCGCTGCTCGCCACCGCCATGGGCCTGGTCGCGGCAATCCCGGCCGTGGTGATCTACAATGTCTTTGCTCGATCGATAGCCGGTTACCGGCAGATCCTTGCCGATGCCTCGGCGGGCGTCGAGCGGCTGGTCAGCCGCGACCTCGATTTCCGCACCGTGCCGCCGGCAAGCGCCATGGCAGCGGAGTAAGCGGCCATGGCGGTTAGAATTCGCGAAGCGGCAGGCGACGATCTCGAGGAAAGCCACGAGATCAACGTCACGCCGTTCATCGATGTCATCCTGGTGCTGCTGATCATCTTCATGGTCGCAGCACCCCTGGCGACGGTCGATGTCAATGTCGACCTGCCCGGCTCGACGGCGACACCGGCGCCACGGCCCGAGACGCCAATCTTCCTGACGCTGAAAAGCGATCTCACCCTGGCGATCGGCAATGACAGCGTGCCGCGCCCCACCTTCGCCGCCGTGCTCGACGGCAGGACCAAGGGCGACAAGCAGACGCGCATCTTCCTGCGCGCCGACAAGACGGTCGGCTATGGCGACCTGATGCAGGTGATGAACCTGCTGCGCGGCGCCGGTTATCTCAAGATCGCGCTGGTCGGGCTGGAGACATTGCCCGCCGCCGATGCCACCGCGCCGGCCGTGAGCGGAAGCCCGGCACCGGCTCCAAACGGCGGCCCAATCCAATGACTGAAGCCGCCGCCCTGCCCAGGATCGATCCGCCGCGCTTCGGCGCACGCGCGGCCGGCCTGTGGGCAGGTGCGGCAGCCCTGGTCCTGGTCGCGCATGTGGCGGTCGCCTATGCCGTGCAGAGCCTGAGCTTCGCCGAGATGCCGGATGGCGGACCGCCCCCGGCGCTGGCGATCGAGATGTCGCCTATGGTGATAGCGCCCGCCGTTCAGGAAGAGACGCCGGTGTCGGATGTGGTGACGCCCGACCGAGCCGATCCGGTCGATGAGACCATCGTAGAGGTGAAGCCGGTAACCGAGCCAGTGCCGGAACCGGTCGTGGAAGAAGCGGAGCCGGTCGCCGAACAGCCGGTCGAAGCCGAAGAGGCCACGGCGCCCGAGCCGGCGGAGCCGACGGTTGCGGCGCTGAGCGAGCCGCCGCCGCCGCGCGAAGAGGTCGTGCCCGACATCGTCGAGACGGTCGCGCCCGACGTGGTCATCCCACTGCCGCAGCCGAAACCGGTCCAGACGGAAGTCAAGGCGAACAAGCCGGTCGAAGCGAGGAAGACGACGGAAAAGAAGCCTGTCGAAAAGCCGAAACAGCGCAAGAAGAAGGAGAAAGCGGCTCCGCCCAAGACGGTGACGACTGCCAGCATCGACGCCAAGGCGGCGGCCAAGGCCGCCGCGCCGAAATCGTCCGATGCGGTGCCGCGGTCGAGCATCAGCCCATCGCGGTGGAATGCCAGCCTGGCGGCGTGGATCCGGCGGCACACGCGCTACCCGAGCGCGGCAAAATCCAGACGGGCCGAAGGCACCCCGAACGTGACCTTCATCGTCGACGCGTCCGGCAGAGTGGTTTCTGCTCGGCTTGCCCGCTCTTCGGGCGACGCCGATCTCGACCGCGCGGCACTCAGCGCGCTGCAGGGCGCCACGGTGCCCTCGCCGCCGGCGGAGCTCGGCGCGCGCATTACCCGCACTGCGCCTTTCGTTTTCAGCCTGCGCGACTAGCGACCGGGAAATCCCGAGCTCGACGCGAAGGATCGGCGAGGCTCCGTCGCGACTGGCCCTGACGGATGTCGGCGGCGGGCATCTCGTTGCCGCAGGCTGAGCCGGTTGGAATCTGGACGACGAGCCGGTATCCAGGTGCGGCTCTTTCGGTCAGGCGAATGTGACTTGATTGGCTTCATGTGTTTGGGTCAATCGGGGATCACAGCGATCCGCTACGCCGCGATGGCGCCGGTTCGTCGCTTATGCCATGTGGGTGCCCGGCCCTCGAGGCCTTTCAGTTGGAGCGCATATGACGGTCCTCACACGTCGCAAACTCTTGAAAACTGCCGCGATTGCCGGCGCAGGTGGGATCGGGCTCTCTGCCGTGGGCAAATTGGGCAGCTGGGCTGCGGCCACGTCCGAGCCGCTGCTGCTGAAGACGGCCCGGATCCAGACGAAGCTGATGGATGTCGGCCAGACCAAAAATGTGCTGACCTATGGCGACGCCGGCATGCCGCCGGTGATCAGGATGAAAAAAGGCGTGCCTTTCGCCGCCCGGCTGATCAATGCCATCGACGATCCGACGACGATCCACTGGCACGGCATTCGCGTTCCCAACAAGATGGACGGCGTGCCATTCCTGGTGCAGCCCTATGTCTACACCGGCGATCATTTCGACTACGCCTTCACGCCGCCTGATGCCGGCACCTTCTGGTATCACCCGCATTGCAACACGCTGGAGCAGATGGGCCACGGACTGACCGGCGTGATCGTGGTGGAGAACCCGAACGATCCGAAATTCGATGCCGAGGTGGTGATCAATCTGCGCGACTGGCGCCTCGGCGACGACGGCCAGTTCATCGAACAATTCCGGCCGCGCGATGCTGCAAGATCCGGCACTTACGGCACGGTGCGCACCGCCAACTGGCTCGACCAGCCGCAATACGACGCGCCGGCCGGAGGGCTGGTGCGGCTCAGGGCCGCCATCACCGACGTCACGCGCGTCTATGCTTTTCGCGTCGAGGGTGCCGAGGCGACGGTGATCGCACTTGACGGCAATCCGGTGCCACAGCGCTTTGCGCCCGATGCCTTACAGCTCGGACCCGGACAGCGGCTGGAGCTCGCCATTCGCATGCCCGACGACGAGGGGGCAATCGTCAGCCTGGGAGACGTCAGGGGCACCAAGCCCAAAACCCTGGCGGCGCTCCGTGCCGTTGGAAGGTCTCTCAAACGCGACCTTCGCGACCTTGCGCCACTGGAGATCAATCCGGTCCAGCAAGTCGATCTCGCCGCTGCCGAGCACATTTCGTTGTCGCTCAGTGCTACGGCGGAAAACGTTCCGAGCAATGGCATATGCGGCTCGCTTGGATACAGTTTCTGGGCCATCAACAAAGTGCCGTGGCCAGGCGATACACCGGGGTCAACCGCGCCGCTGGCCGAACTGAAGCTCGGCAGAAGCTATATCATCGATATGGAAAACCTGACGCCGCAATTGCATCCGATGCATCTGCACGGCATGAGTTTCAAGGTGCTGTCGTCCTCGACGCGCCCGGTGCAGTCGATGATCTCCGACACCTATCTCATCCAGCCCAACGAAAAGGTTCAGCTCGGTTTCGTCGCCGACAACCAAGGTGACTGGCTACTGCACTGCCACATCATCGAGCACCAGAAATCGGGAATGACGAGCTATATCCGGGTGGCCTGAGGACGCCTGGTCCGATACGCCGGATTTAGCATTGACACGGCCAGGGCCACGATTTTTCGGCTGCGCTAAAGGGCGCGCGATTGCGGGCAGCTTAAGGCGCATTCGCTGGCGCTCAGCGAATGCCAGGGCGGAGGATCCCGGCTCGAATGAGTAGGTGCGTTCCTCGTCGTCCTCGATGACCCGCACAAAGCATTGGCTGTCCGTCTCAACCATCTCAACGCTGGTTCCCAAAAGACCGCCATAGCTGTCCAGATAAGCTCGCACATCGCTTTGTGAATAAGGCATTGGTTTCTCCCACACGGCGAAACATGTGACCGTGCCAATAATACCTGCGCGCAGCAATAAACTATGACATACCTCACACGGCGTTCAGACGTTCTGCAGCGATGGGAACGAGATTGGCGTGCACGAACCATGCACTTGATCGAAGGTGCTCGATCCCGCCAGGCGCCGGCAGCGCTTCGCCCGCCTCGATCGGGAAATTCCGAATTCGACCAGAAGAGTCGGCGAGGCAACAGCGAAACTGGTGCTCAGGGATTTCGGCGGCGTACATCTTGCCGCCATCTGAAATTCGACCCGATCGATGGTCGTGGGTTCATTTCGGTGATTGATCCGATGGTGGAGCTGAGGAGGATCGAACTCCTGACCTCGTCATTGCGAACGACGCGCTCTCCCAGCTGAGCTACAGCCCCGTCCAACGGATGGCGCATTTATCGAAGGCAGCGGTTTCCTGTCAAGGCGGCGTTTTGCGCAAATGACCTCGTTTCAGGCATTGGTCAGGCATGTGGCGGAAGCCGGCCCTTGCCGGTTCGGCGTGCAATGGCTACATGTCGGCAACAATTGGAGACCGGCATGATCGCCCTTATTCAAACCATCGTCATGGCGCTTGACATCTACTGGTGGATCATAATCGCCTCGGCGATCTTTTCCTGGCTTTACGCCTTCAACGTCGTCAACTCGCGCAACCAGTTCGTCGGCACCATCGGCAACACGCTCTACCGGCTGACCGAGCCGGCGCTGCGGCCGATCCGCCGGTTCATCCCGGATCTCGGCGGCATCGACATCTCGCCGATCATCCTGCTGTTGCTCATTTTCTTCCTCCGCCAGTTCCTGCTCACCACCGTGCTGTCGTTGGTGGTCTGAGCCATCGATTCGATGGCTACGCCGTTTCGCCTGCGTGACGACGGCGTCGACTTGTTCGTTCGACTGACGCCGAAGGCGGCGCTGGACAGGCTCGAAGGCGTTGAGACGACGGCCGATGGGCGCAGCCATCTCAAAGCACGCGTGCGCGCCGTGCCGGAGAATGGCGCCGCCAATCAGGCACTTGAGAAGCTGCTCGCCAAGGCGCTTGGGGTTCCGGCATCGACTGTGTCGGTGGTTGCCGGCGGCACGGCGCGGCTGAAGACGCTGCGCATTTTCGGCGAGCCGGCAGCGCTGGCGAAGCGCATCGAGGCGCTTGGCGGCCAATCCAAGATCTAGATTGGCAGCTTCGGCGCCGGCTCTCCTCAATCCCCCAGCGGCAAACGCGGATCGTCGACCTTCAGCGTGTTCACACTCTGCTTGATGCGGCGCAGATTTTCCAGAACCTTTGGCCCACGTGTTTCGGCAACCGAAGTGGCGATCATGTCGACGATCGCCATCAGCGCGTAGCGCGACGATGTCGGCTTGTAGATGTTGCCGTCCTCGAGCGGTTGGAAATGGATCACCGTGTCGGCGGCCTTGGAAAGCGCCGAATCCGGCGCGGTGATGGCGACGGTGGCGGCGCCATATTGCTGCGCCACCTGCACGGCCTCGATCACGGAACGCGCGTAGCCCGACACCGAGAAGGCAACCACAGTCGTCTCAGGCGTGGCGACCGCCGCATACATGCGCTGCAGCTGGCCGTCGACCTGCGCCAGCGCCGACAGGCCGAGCCGGAACAGCCGGTTCTGCATCTCGGTCGCCATCATCGAGGAAATGCCGCCGGAACCGATGCACAGCACGTTGCCCGAACTGGCGATGCGCTCGGCCACACCGACCAGCGTCTTCATGTCGAGGTTCTCGCTGGCGCGTTGCATGGCCGATATCGCCGCCTCGGTGATGGCCGAGGCGATGCGCTGCTCGCGGATGTCGCGGTTCAGCGGCTCCGGCGACAGGTACTGGGCACCGATGGCGATGGCCTGCGCCAGGTAGAATTTGAAGTCGCGCAGGCCTTCGCAGCCGAGGTTGCGGCAGAAGCGGGTCACCGTCGGCTCGCTGACGCCGACGCGCGCGGCGATCTCCGAGATCGCCGCCTTGGAGGCGAAGTCGAGATCGGAAAGCACGAGGCCGGCCAGCCTGCGGTCCGACTTGGTGCCGTCCTGCGACATCAGTTGCAGCCGCGTGATGATGTCGGCCGGCGTCTTCATACCGGTGTCCTCACAGGGGCAGGCCCGTCGCCTTGTCGAACAGATGGATGTGGGCGGGATCGACGCTGACCGGCAAGCGGTCGCCCGGCTTGATCTGCAGCCGGTCGCGGAACACGGCGCGCACCGTGTCGGAGCCTATCGCGCCGTAAACATGGGTTTCGGCGCCGGTCGGTTCGACGACGTCGACATTGATGGCCATCGCATCTTCGGCGCCGCCGACAACGAAATGTTCGGGGCGGATGCCGGCTTCCACCGTGCTGCCGGCTGGCACGGCCTTGCCGAGCAACGCCAGGCGGCCACCGCCTGATGTCTCGAACCAGGCGTTGGTGGCAGATGTCTTGAGGGCGCCGGAAACGAAGCTCATCGAGGGCGAACCGATGAAGCTGGCGACGAATTTGTTGGCCGGTCGGTCATAGAGTTCCAACGGTGCCCCAACCTGCTGGATCCGGCCGAGGTTCATCACCACGATACGGTCGGCCATGGTCATGGCCTCGATCTGGTCGTGGGTGACATAGACGATGGTCGATTTCAGCCGCTGGTGCAGGGCCTTGATCTCGGTGCGCATCTGCACGCGCAATTGCGCGTCGAGGTTGGACAGCGGCTCGTCAAACAGGAACACCGACGGTTCGCGCACGATGGCGCGACCCATGGCGACACGCTGGCGCTGGCCGCCCGACAATTCCCTGGGATAGCGGTCGAGATAGGAAAACAGGTTGAGGACGCCGGACGCTTTCTTGACCTTTTCCTCAATGGCCGCGCGGTTCTCGCCGCGGATTTTTGGGCCGAAGCCGATATTGTCGGAGGCCTTCAGATGCGGAAACAGCGCATAGGACTGGAAGACCATGGCGATGTTGCGCTGCTGCGGCGGCAAGTCGTTGGCGCGCACGCCGCCGATGATGAGATCGCCTGACGTGATTGGTTCCAGCCCGGCCAGCATGCGCAGCAAGGTGGACTTGCCGCAGCCCGAAGGGCCGACCAGCACGACGAACTCGCCGCTGTCGATCTCGAGGTTGATGTCCTCGAGGATCTTGTGATGCCCGAACGATTTCGACAGGTTGCGAAACTGGACATCAGTCATGGTCACGCTCCCAAAATGTCGTCGATGAAGGGCAGGCAGCCGGCGGTCAACCCGGCATCCACCGGCATCACCACGCCTGTTACGCCCGATGCACGTTCGGAGGCAAGGAAGGCTACTGCTTCAGCCACTTCCGTGGCGTTGACGATGCGGCCGAGCGGATAGAGCCGCTGCAGTCTGCCGAGGATATCAGGGTTCTTGGCAAGGCGATGATCCCAGGCGGCGGTACGGATCGAGCCGGGACAGACGACATTGGCGCGCAGGCCGGTGCGGCCGAGTTCGACCGCGATCGATTTTGCATAGGCGTTGATGCCGGCCTTGGCCGCGGCATAGGCCGGATTGCCGAAATGCGCGATGGCGTTGACCGAGGAGATGAAGACGACGCTGCCCGAGCCGCGCCGGGCCATCGCCTTGACCAGCGGGTCGGCGAAAATCATCACCCCGGTCAGGTTGAGGTCGAGTTCGTGCTCGATCTTGTCCGAGGTCAGCGCCGGCAGCGTCTCGGCGCGCGTCCAGCCGGCGTTGTTGATCAGGATGTCGGGAACGCCGTCCCGGTCGAGGATGGCGCCGATCGCCGCTTCCATCGAGACCCGGTCGAGAAGGTTGAAGACGTGGCGCGAGGCGAGGTGCGGGCTGGCCAAGGCGTCGTCCGACTGATCGCAGCCGACGACCCGCGCGCCGCGCTCGGCCAGCAGTGTAACAATCGCCGAGCCGAGGCCGCCGCCGGCGCCCGTCACCACGACTGTCTTGCCTTCGAACTCGGTTCTCGAAACCACCGCGCGCGCTCCTCCCTGATCCCGGTTGGGGTTGTGAGGCTATTCGTCGAAATGTAATTTAGCAACAGATTAATCTGCTTGCGATGCGCAAAATGATGGATAATGTAGGAAAGTCACATAAACCCATGCTGCCTCGCCGGCATGGGAGCGCGCAGGCGCACATCA
Source organism: Mesorhizobium monacense (assembly GCF_056781675.1). NCBI lineage: Bacteria > Pseudomonadati > Pseudomonadota > Alphaproteobacteria > Hyphomicrobiales > Phyllobacteriaceae > Mesorhizobium > Mesorhizobium monacense. Next base: position 6,101,665 of record NZ_CM165567.1, read on the forward strand.
AAGGAGAGAGCAGATGAGTCTGACAAAATGGACCGTCGGCCTGATGGCCGGAATGAGCATGCTGGCGTTCGCGGCGCAGGCCAATGCCGGCGAGGTGCGCGTCACCGTCGCCGAATACAGCGCCAAGACCGGCCCCTATTTTGAAAGCGTCAAGAAGGACTTCGAGGCGGCCAACCCCGGCATCACCGTCAAGTTCGAGATCGTGCCGTGGGAAGTTCTCTTACAGAAGCTGACCACCGACATCACCGCCGGCACCAATGCGGATCTGTCGATCATCGGCACGCGCTGGCTGATCGATTTCGTCCAGCAGGATATCGCCGAGCCGCTCGACGGCTACATCACGCCCGACTTCAAGGGCCGCTTCATCGACACCTTCCTGTCGCCGTCGATCATGGAGGGCAAGACCTATGGCCTGCCGATCGCGGCTTCGGCGCGCGCCCTGTATTACAACAAGGAATTGTTCGAGAAAGCCGGCATCGCCCAGCCGCCGGCGACCTGGACCGAATTGCAGGAGGACGCCCGCAAGATCAAAGCGCTCGGCTCCGGCACGTTCGGCTTCGGCCTGCAAGGCAAGGAGATCGAGACCGACGTTTATTACTACTACGCGATGTGGTCCCAGGGTACCGAGATCCTCAACAAGGACGGCACCTCCGGGCTGAGCACACCGGGCGCGCTCGAAGCTGCCAAGCTCTACAAGTCGATGATCGACGAGGGCCTGACCGAGCAAGGCGTCACCTCGAACAGTCGCGAGGACGTGCAGAACCTGTTCAAGCAGGGCAAGGTCGGCATGATGATCACGGCACCCTTCCTGTCCAACCAGATCAAGGACGAGGCGCCGAACCTGAAGTATGGCGTGGCGGCGATCCCCGCCGGGCCGACTGGCGCGCGCGGCACTTATGGCGTCACCGATTCCATCATCATGTTCAAGAACTCCAAGAACAAGGATGAGGCCTGGAAGCTGCTCGACTTTCTGTTCACCACGGAGCAGCGCGCCAAGTTCACGCAAGGCGAAGGCTTCCTGCCGGTGAACAAGGAAGAGGCGAAAATGGACTACTACGTCAACAATGCCGACCTGGCGGCGTTCACGGCGCTGCTGCCCGATGCCCGCTTCGCGCCGGTCATCCCGGGCTGGGAGGAGATCGCGCAAATCACCTCGGATGCCATGCAGAAGATCTATCTCGGCAGCGCCGAGCCGGAGGCTGCCTTGAAGGAGGCCGCGGACAAGGCCAATGCGGTGCTGAAGAAATAGGGCGTTCACTCCCGACGCCCGTGGCGCGCCCCACCCGTCGGGGCGCGCCACCCCCCGACGCCCTCAGGTCAGCCGATGCAAAATCGCTTCTTGCCCTATCTCCTGACCTTGCCCAGCCTGTTCCTGGCGGCCGTCGTCATCTTCTGGCCGGTCTGGGACCTGATTCAGATCTCAACGCACGATGTCAGCCGCTTCGGCCAGTTGCGCGACTTCAGCGGCCTAACCAATTTCTGGGCGCTCACCGCCGATCCTGATTTCACCGCAGCACTCTGGCGCACCGGCCTGTGGACGGTGCTGGTCGTTGGCGGCGCGCTGCTGTTGTCCATTCCGGTGGCGATCATCCTCAACACCGACTTCTACGGCCGTGGCATTGCCCGCGTCATCATCATGCTGCCCTGGGCGGTGTCGCTGACCATGACGGCAGTGGTCTGGCGCTGGGCGCTGAATGGCGAAAGCGGCATGCTGAACTCGGCGCTGATCGGGCTCGGCCTGATCGACCAGAACATCCAGTGGCTGGCGAGCGCCGAGACGGCGTTCCCGATGCAGGTGCTGATCGGCATATTGGTGACGGTGCCGTTCACGACCACGATCTTCCTCGGCGGCCTGTCGTCCATCCCCGATGATCTCTACGAAGCGGCAGCACTGGAAGGTGCGACGCCGTTGCAGCAGTTCCGCGAGATCACTTTTCCGCTGCTAAAACCGTTTATCAACATCGCCATCGTGCTCAACACCATCTACGTCTTCAATTCCTTCCCGATCATCTGGGTGATGACGCAAGGCGGTCCGGCCAATTCGACCGACATATTGGTCACCCACCTCTACAAACTCGCCTTCCGCATCGGCAAACTCGGCGAGGCTTCGGCGGTGTCGCTGGTGATGTTCGCCATATTGCTCGTCTTCACCATGATCTATGTGCGGCTGGCGATGCGGGAGCAACGCGCATGAGCAACGGCAAGCTGAAGCGCTCGATCGTTGCCTGGCTGCTGCTTTCGCCGCTGATCGTGGTGACGATCTTTCCCTTCGCGGTGATGTTCTTGACCGCGGTCAAGCCGCGGCAGGAAGTGCTGTCGCCGACCTGGTGGCCGAGCGAATTCCGCTGGTCGAATTTTGCCGACATGTGGGTGGCGACCGGGTTCGGCCAGGCGCTGGCGAATTCGCTATACGTCTCGGTGATCGCCACCGTCGGCGCCATATTGATCTCGGTGCCGGCGGCCTATGCCATGTCGCGCTTTCGCTTTGCCGGCTACGCTGCCTTCCGCCAGTTCCTGCTGGTGTCGCAGATGATCTCGCCGATCGTGCTGGTGCTTGGCCTGTTCCGGCTGATGGCCGCCTGGGGGCTGGTCGAGAGCACGACGGCGCTTGGCTTCATATACATGGCCTTCAATGTCGCCTTCACCGTGTGGATGCTGCAGAGCTATTTCGACACCATCCCGCGCGATCTCGAGGAAGCGGCCTGGATGGAGGGCGCCGGCCGCTGGCTGACCTTGCGCAAAGTGTTTTTGCCGCTCTGCCTGCCGGCGATCGCGGTGACCGCCATCTTCACCTTCATCAACGCCTGGAACGAGTTCGTCGTCGCGCTCACCATGCTGCGCAGCCAGGAAAGCTACACGCTGCCGATCCAGGTGTTTTCGCTGGTCGCCGGCCGCTACACGATCGAATGGCACCACGTCATGGCCGCGACGCTGCTGGCAACCTTGCCAGTGGCGATCCTGTTCATCTGGCTGCAGCGCTACCTCGTCCGGGGCCTCGCGCTTGGTGCCGTCAAATAGCCTACCACGGAGCTTTCATGCGCATCTTCACCGCCTCGCTGGCGACGGAAACCAACACCTTCTCGCCGGTGCCGACCGACCGCGCCTCGTTCGAGATGGCCTTCTATGCCGGGCCGGGCGAGCACCCGGAAACGCCGACTTTGTGTTCTTCGCCGATCGTCGCTTTGCGCCGGCGCGCGGCAAAAGAGGGGCTGACCGTCATCGAAGGCACGGCCACCTGGGCGGAGCCCGGCGGCCTGGTGCAGCGGCAGACCTATGAGGCGCTGCGCGACGAGATCCTCGACCAGTTGCAAGCGGCGCTGCCGGTCGAGGCAGTGATCCTCGGCCTGCATGGCGCGATGGTGGCGCAAGGCTATGACGACTGCGAAGGCGACCTGCTCGAACGCGTGCGTGTCATCGTTGGTCCGAAGGCGGTGATCGCCTCGGAGTTCGATCCGCACAGCCATCTGACGCCGAAGCGCGTCGCGGCGTCGGACATCATGGCCTATTTCCTCGAATTCCCGCACACCGACTTTTACGAGCGTGGCGAACATGTCGTCGAACTCGGGCTGGCCGCGGCGCGCGGCGAGATCAGGCCTGTCATCTCGACCTTCGACTGCCGCATGATCCAGGTGCTGCCGACCAGCCGCGAGCCGATGCGCTCCTTCGTCGACCGCATCAAGGCGCTGCACGGCAAGGACGGCGTGCTGTCGGTTTCCGTCATCCACGGCTTCATGGCCGCCGATGTGCCGGAAATGGGCACGAGCATCCTGGTTGTCACCGACAATGACAAGGCCAAGGGCGATGCACTGGCGGAAAGACTGGGGCGCGAGCTCTATGCGATGCGCGAAAAGACGGCGATGACGATGCTGAACACCAGTGACGGCATTGAGCGGGCGCTGGCCGTGCGTGCGGAAAACCCGAACAAGCCGGTGGTCATCGCCGATATCTGGGACAATCCGGGTGGCGGCGTTGCCGGCGACGGTACCGTCGTGCTGCGCGCCATGCTGGAACGCGGCGTCAACAATGTCGGCGTGGCAACGATCTGGGATCCGATCGCGGTGACGTTCTGTCAGGCCGCTGGCGAGGGCGCCGTCATCGATCTGCGCTTCGGCGGCAAGGCCGGCCCGCTGGCGGGCGAACCGATCGACGCGCGGGTCAAGGTGCTGAAGGCCGTCACGGAAGGGTGGCAGAGTTTTGGGCCGAGCCGGGTGACGCTTGGGCCGACGGCGCTGGTCCGCATCGAAGGCACCGAGGTCGACATCATTCTCAACACCAATCGGACGCAAACCTTCGAGCCGGACATTTTTTTCAATATCGGCGTAGATCCACTCAGCAAGGACCTGTTGTTGGTGAAATCGACCAACCATTTCTATGCCGGCTTCGCGCCGATCGCCGCCGAGATCATCTATGTCTCGGCGCCGAGTTCGTATCCGAGCAATCCGGCGACCACCAACTATACCAAGCTGACGCGACCGGTTTGGCCGCGGGTGGCGGATCCGTGGAAGGTTGCCTGATGGGGACGCTGCCAATCTCCCCTCAAGAGGGGAGATTACCAGCGCTACACCAGCCCGCGCTTGACCATCATCGCCTCCGGCGACGGCATCTTGCCGCGGAAGGCGGTGTAGAGTTCTTCCGGATCCTTTGAGCCGCCGGCGGCGTAGATGTTCTGCCTCAGCCGCTCGGCCAGCGTCGGGTTGAACGGGTCGCCGGTCTCCTCGAAGGCAGCAAAGGCATCGGCATCGAGCACTTCCGACCACATGTAGGAATAGTAGCCGGCCGAATAGCCGTCGCCGGAAAAGACATGGCCGAAATGCGGGGTGCGGTGGCGCATGGCGATGGTGTCGGGCATGTCGAGCTTGTCCAGCGTTTCGGTCTCGAAACGAAGCGGCTGTTCCGGGGCATCCGGGCGCGCGTGGTAGGCCATGTCGATGAGCGCCGAAGCGGTGAACTCGACCGTGGCGAAGCCGGCGCCGAAAGTGCGCGCGGCCAGCATCTTTTCGAGCAGGGCCTTGGGCATCGGCTTGCCGGTCTTGACGTGCAGGGCGTGCTTTTCCAGCACCGCCGGCACCGTCAGCCAATGCTCGTAGAGCTGCGAGGGCAGTTCGACGAAATCGCGGCTGACCGAAGTGCCGGACACCGACGGCCAGGTGACATCGGTCAGCATGCCGTGCAGCGCATGGCCGAATTCGTGGAACAGCGTCTTTGCCTCGTCGACCGACAGCAGCGCCGCCTCGCCGGCCGGCGGCTTGGCGAAGTTCATGATGTTGTAGATCACCGGCTTCGAGCCATCGCCGAGCTTGTAGCCGGATTTCAGCGCGCTCATCCAGGCGCCGGAACGCTTCGAAGGCCGGGCAAAATAATCGGCGAGGAACAGGCCGCGCTCGTTGCCGTCGGCGTTCTTCACCACGAACGCGCGGGCATCGGGATGCCAGGCGGCAATCCCTTTCCTCTCCTCGAAGGTGATGCCGAACAGCCGTGTCGCCACGTCGAAGCAGGCGTCGATGACGCGTCCGAGCTGCAGATAGGGTTTCAGCTCGGCCTCGTCGAAGGCGAACTTCTTGGCGCGCAGTTTCTCCTGGTAGAAGCGCCAGTCCCAGGCGGCGAAGGGTTCGTTGCTGCCGGCCGCGGTCGCCAGCCGCTGCAGTTCGGTCTGGTCGCTGGCGGCCTTCTCCAGTGCCTTTTCCCAGACGGGATCGAGCAGCGCGTGCACCGCCTTCGGCGTCTTCGCCATCGTGTCGTCGAGCTTCAGCGCGGCGAACGAGCCGTAGCCGAGCAGGTTTGCCTTCTCGGCGCGCAGCTTCAGCATATCCCGAACGACATTCGTGTTGTCGGTGGCGCCGCCATTCTGGCCGCGCATGGTGAAGGCGCGGAAGGCTGTCTCGCGCAGGTCGCGGCGTTCGGAGAAGGTGGTGAACGGCTCGTAGATCGAACGCGACAGCGTCACGGCATAGCGGCCCTTCTGGCCGCGCATCTCGGCAGCCTCGGCCATGGCGCTCTTGAGGAAGTCGGGCAGGCCGGCAAGGTCGGCCTCGTCGAGGAAGAGCGCCCAGTCGCGCTCGTCGGCCAATACATTCTGGCCGAAGCTGGTGCCGAGCGAGGACAAATCCTCGTTGATAGTCGCCAGCCGCTTCTTGCCGTCGGCGTCGAGTTTCGCGCCGGAACGGACGAAGCCTTTCCAGGTCCTTTCCAACACGCGCAGCGTCTCGGCATCGAGCTTGAGCATCTCGCGGCGCTGGTAGAGATCGTCGATGCGAGCAAACAGTTTCTCGTTCATCGAGATCGCCGAGAAATGCCGCGACATCTTCGGCGAAATGTCGCGCTCCAGCGCCTGGATCGCCTCGTTGGTGTGGGCACCGGCCCGGCACCAGAAGATCGACGAGACACGGTCGAGCGGCTCGCCGGCAAGTTCGAGCGCGGCCAGCGTGTTTTCGATGGTCGGCACCCCTTCATTGCCTGATATCGCCCCGATCTCGGTCTCATGCGCCTTCAGCGCCGCGTCGAACACCCTGGAAAAATCACCGTCGCCGATGCGGGAGAAGTCGGGCAGGCCGAGCGGCCCTTGCCATGAAGTCAGCGGATGAGCGGCGAGGTCGACGGTCTTCGTGGACGGCATGGATGATCTTTCGGCTGTTGGCACAAAGCAGGGCGGGTCGCCACCGATGTAGAGCGCGGGCCCGTTGCGCGCAACATCGCGGCCAGTCAGGTTTTCGTCAGTAACCGTCGCAGCTTTCCGCGATCGCGGCCTGCGAACTGGCGATGATGCGGTTGTCGGTGACCGCGAAGGTCTCCTGCATCAGCATGTCGTTGTTGGGGAAGTCGTAGCAGGCGATCACCGTGGTGACGCCGCCCTCGCTCTTGGCGATGCGATGCCGGATTGCCGCGCCGGCGACAGCACCTTGCCAGTTATCGATCGAGGCGATGAACTCCTGCTTGGTCTGAACGACGCCGAGATCTTCAAGCTTGATGCGCACGTCGTCTGCGAGCAGGTCCGACAATTCGGTGCGGTCGGCGACAAGCAGCGCCGAATACCAGCGGTCGATGATCGCACCGTCATCGGCGCGAGCGGCGGTGAGCGTAGGCATCAGTGCCGCCACAACAAAAGTGATCGCACGCCAACTCCGCATTGCCACCTCCATGTTTGAAATCCGAAAACCGGCTCCCACTTTTCGCTGACGCGGACCTTCTATGCCATCTCCGGCCGTTCGAAATCGCCGGTTTCCTTGTTCATCACCCAAAGTTCGCCGGTCGAGATGTCGAACCAGGCGCCGTGCAGCGACAGCCGGCCCTTGCCTTCGAGGATGGAGACGCAAGGGAAGGTTCTGAGATTGGCGATCGAATAGCGGATCGAGATGCGCTCCAGCGCGGTCTGGCGCTCCGTCGCCGTCATGAAGGTGCTGGACGAAACGGTTTCGGCGGCCGGCGCGATCAGGCTCATCCATTTGCCGATGAAGTCGCCAGGCGACAATGGCGCGGAATTGGTGTCGAGCGCGGCGCGGATGCCGCCGCAGCGGCCGTGCCCCATCACCACGATGTTTTTCACCTTGAGGCTCTGCACGGCGAATTCGAGCGCGGCCGAGGTCGAGTGGAACTGGCCGTCCGGCGCATAAGGCGGCACCAGATTGCCGACATTGCGCAGCACGAACAGCTCGCCCGGCCCGGCGTCGAAGATCGCCTCGGGCGCCGAGCGCGAGTCGCAACAGGCGACGATCATCGTTTCCGGCGCCTGGCCCTCGCGGGCAAGCGAGCGGTAGCGACCGCTCTCGCCGAGGTAGCGGCCTTTCATGAAATTGCGATAGCCGGCGAGAAGGTGTTCGGGGAGGTGAGGCATGGGCGGCGTCTGGACCCTTTCCGGGTTGGATGCGGCACGGTCCGTTGATATTCAGGTGATGCCGGCCTGCGAATGGCGGCTTCCTGCGCTTCCGGTGCTCACGTACTTAAAGTACGCTCCGCTCCGGTTCTCGGAAGCCACCACTCTCGACTCGGCCTGACCTGAATCTCAACAGACCTAACTCTGGGAAAAGGCTCTAACGGCAAAAGCCCGTCGCGAGCAATGCCGAATTGCGGATGGTTTCGTCGCAAAACGCAATGCGGCACGCCTGGCTCAGGCGCCGCTTCACGCCCAGATGGCGACGGGAATGCCGAAACGGTCGGCGAGCGGCGGGTCGGGAAACGGCCGGGCCTCACCGCCGGCGATGCGACCGGCTATCAGCATCATTGCCGCGGCGTCGAGGAAATCGTCGGCGGCCGCGCGCTTCGGCGGCGCCCCGTCGAGGAAGTCCTTTTCATAGCCATGCCGGCACAACAGCGCCTTGCGCTCGTCCATGCCGGCCGGATTGACGGCACCCTTGATCCTCTTCGGCAGCGACATGGCCTGGCCGCTGTTCAGCCGGCAGAAGGCGACTTCCGGATGCGATTCGAAGACGCGGCTGCGCAGCTCGGGCCGCGCGATAAGCAGGGCATCGATCTCGCGGATCTTGGCGAAGATGCCGAAGGCCTGGATCGACACGCCGCGTGGCGGATCGGAGGTCGTCTTGGCCACCTCGCCCGCCCGACGATGCGCTTCATACCAGGCTTCGACCGTGGTGAAGTTATCCGTGTCTGCGTAAAGGGCGGCGCGTGACGGAATGGCGAAGACGCTCGATTGCCTTGCCCCGAGCAGCGGCCGCACCAGCGCTTCCGGCCCGCGTCCGCCTCTTTGCGATTGATCGGGCAGGCCGATCGGCATGTCGACGGCGACCACCGCATCGGCGGGCAGGGCGTCGACCAGCGTCGCGAAGCTTGGCAAGACGCAGACCGACGGCTGAGCGCTGGGATTGCGGCGGACGGCGATCCAGCCGGCCTTGCAGCCGTCGACGCCGACCAAAGTCACGCCCGTTTGTCCCGCCCCGGATGCAGGAGGTGGCGTAGCTGCACCATCGCCATCGGGTGCGACAGGCTCTGCGCGTCGGTTTCGAGCTGCAGCTCATCGCCGCCGCGCTTGGCGGTGCGCGCCAGGATCTCGTAGACGGCGGCCGTGGTCGTCTGCAGCGCCTTGATCGCCGGTTGGCCAGAGAGGATGCGCGCCAGGTAGACGGCCGCCGTCAGGTCGCCCAGCCCGTTCGGCGGCTTGTCGATGAGGCGGTGCTCGGCAAGCAGCGCCTGGCTGGCGTCGAGCAGAAGGTTGCCGGTGCCGCCGGCCATCATCGACGGCGCCGAGGTGACCAGCATGGTCCGGGGTCCGGCGTGAAGGGCGGCCGCGATCACCGATTTGAGGTCGGGCAGCGGCGCGCCGGCCATCCACTCCAATTCGTAGCGGTTCGGCGTGGCGATGTCGGCGATCGGCATCAGCCGGTCGCGCAAAGCAGCCGCCGTTGTTTCAGGCACATAGAGTCCGCCCGAATCGCCCATCACCGGATCGCAGATATAGACGGCGTTTGGTGTCCTATCCTTGACCGCTGCGACCAGCGAGGCGACGGCCTCGGCCTGGCCGGCCTCGCCGAGATAGCCGGACAGCACCGCGCCGACCTCGCCCAGCCAGGGCGCGCGCTCGAGATCGGCCATCAGCGCCTTGAACTGGTCGAGCGGCGGCACGATGCGGGTGGCGCGGCCATGGCCGGGATGCCAGGGCAGGACGATGGTCGGCACCGCCCAGACCGGAAAGCCCAGCGTCTCCAGCGCGAAAACGGCGGCGCGGTTGCCGACCGAGCCGCGGGCGACATGGCTGGAAATGACGATGACCGCGCGCGGCGCGTCGGCTTTTTCGTTCATTGGTCCTGGTTCCTAACGGGTGGCGAAATACACGAGCCAGGCCAACAGGCCGATTGCAATGATCAGCCCCAGTCCCCGGCCGATGCGGGTGCCCCAAATTTCGATAGGGTCCGCGCGGTCGGCGTCCGCCGCCGTGACATGGTCGCGCGCGCCCTTCGCGGTCCGCGCGACGAACGAGGTGCCGCCCGGCGCGGTCTCCTGTTCCACACGCTCGAGAATGCGGCGCGATTCGGTGTCGCTGTCCTGGCGTTTCGCCATGGCAATATCCTGTTTTGCCGGGACCTTAGCCTGTTCGCGAAGCCATTCACAGGGCCTCGTGCCGGACGCATAGATGCCAGCGGAGGCTTCCGGCCGAGGTCATTTTCTTGCGCGCAGATTGTGGTAATGCTTCGCGTGCAACTTCCGACGAGGGATCCAAATCATGTTTGCCCAGCGCCTCTCTTCACCCTCCATTGTCCGCACTCTGCCGGCCTTCCTGATGATGGCGATCGTGCTGCCGCTGCTTGCCGGCTGCGGCTACAACACCATTCCGACGGCTGAGGAAAATGCCAAGGCGGCCTGGAGCGAGGTGCTGAACCAGTACCAGCGCCGCGCCGACCTGATCCCCAACCTGGTCGAGACGGTCAAGGGCTATGCCGCGCATGAGAAGGAAACGCTCGACGCGGTGGTCGAAGCGCGCGCCAAGGCGACGCAGGTGACGGTGACGCCGGAAACGCTGAAGGATCCGGAAGCCTTCAAGAAGTTCCAGGACAGCCAATCCGGCCTGACCAGCGCGCTGTCCAGGCTGCTCGCGGTGGTGGAGAACTATCCCGACCTCAAGGCCAACCAGAACTTCCTGGCGCTGCAGGCGCAGCTCGAAGGCACCGAGAACCGCATTGCGGTCGCCCGCCGCGACTACATCGTCGCGGTCAAGGACTACAATCTGACGCTGAAGACCTTCCCGTCGGTGCTGTGGGCGACGTTCTGGTTCCGCGGCAACGAGCCGTTCGCGAACTTCACCATCGAGGAAGACAAGCTGCAGACGCCGAAGGTCGATTTCGGCACGAAGCAGGGCGGGTAATTAGCGAAGCCGGCAAAGCTACTCTTGGCGACAAGACGGAACGCAGGCGTGTCAGCACCCCCCTCTGTCCTGCCGAACCCGGCCCTTCGCTGCCGCTCCTGGCCCTTGACGGGGAGAGGGCCGGCTGGCCAGAGGGGCGCGCGAAGGAACGCCAGCCTTGCCTTGCTGTTCGCTACTCTAAGCTTTCTTTTCCTCCCCCTCGCCGCTTTCGCCGCCGAACTCCCCGCCCTCACCGGCCGCGTCGTCGACAATGCCGGCATCATCGATGCCGCGACCAAGGCGGTGCTGACGCAAAAGCTCGCTGACTTCGAGAAAAAGGGCTCCGACCAGATCGTCGTCGCCACGATCCCCAGCCTCGACGGCGAGGAGATCGAGCCGTACGCCAACCGGCTGTTCCGCTTCTGGAAGCTCGGCCAAGCCAAGGAGAACAACGGTGCGCTGCTGCTGGTGGCGCCGAACGATCGCAAGATGCGCATCGAGGTCGGATATGGGCTGGAAGGCACGCTGACCGACCTGCACACCAAGCTGATCATCGAAAACGACATGGTGCCGGCCTTCCGCGCCGGCGACTTTTCCGGCGGCATAGCCAAAGCCGTCGATGACATGATCATGGTGCTGGAGGGCAATCCGGAGGAGCTGGAAGCCCGCGGCGAACGCAACCAGCAGGCGCCGTTCAATTCCGACGATCTGTTCTTCACAATCTTCATGACCATCTGGATCACCATCCTGGTCGGCAGCCTGGCCACCTCCATCCTGCCGCCGATCTTCGGCCAGAAGATCGGACCCGGCCGCTATCGCTGGCTGGGCATGACCTTCGAGCCACATCGGCGCTCATCCAGTGGCGGGTCGTCGGGCAGTTCCGGCGGCGGTTGGTCGTCGGGGTCTAGCGGCGGCGGTTTTTCCGGTGGCGGCGGTTCGTCCGGCGGCGGCGGCTCCTCGGGAAGCTGGTGACGGCATGACGGAACGCGCCCTCGCAACATCCAGCCCAGTCGCCAAGCGGATCGATACGGTCCTGCTGGGCGTGGCGATGCTGCTGTTCCTCGGCTTCTCGGCTCTCACCGCCGCTGAGCTGCCGGCGCTGACCGGGCGGGTCGTCGACAATGCCGGCATCATCGATGCCGCGACCAAGGCAGCGCTGACCCAGAAGCTCGAGGATTTTGAGAAAAAGGGTTCGGACCAGATTGTCGTCGCGACGGTCCCTAGCCTCGACGGCGAGGAGATCGAGCCCTACGCCAACCGGCTGTTCCGCTTCTGGAAGCTCGGCCAGGGTGGCGAGAACAATGGCGTGCTGCTGCTGGTGGCCAAGAACGACCGCAAGATGCGTATCGAGGTCGGTTATGGTCTCGAAGGCACGCTGACCGACCTGCACACCAAGCTGATCATCGAAAACGACATGGTGCCGGCCTTCCGCGCCGGCAATTTCTCTGGCGGCTTTTCCAAAGCCGTCGACGACATGATCATGGTGCTGGAGGGCAATCCGGAGGAGCTCGAGGCGCGCGGCAAGCGCAATCCGGCTGACGACAGCTCGCCCATCGACCCCATCGTCGCGCTGTTCCTCATCCTGTGGGCGACGATGTTCTTCGGCGGCCTGGCGATGGCCTTCCTGCCGCCGATCTTCGGCACGAAGCTGTCGCCGGGCGTGTATAAATGGCTCGGCATGACCTTCCGCTATGGCCGCGGGCCGGGCTCTTCGTCTTCCGGCGGTGGCTGGGTGACGGGATCCTCATCCGGCAGCGGCTGGTCGTCGGGCAGTTCCGGCGGAGGCTGGTCTTCCGGCTCGAGCAGCGGCGGTGGCGGATTTTCAGGTGGCGGCGGCTCGTCCGGCGGCGGCGGGTCTTCAGGGAGCTGGTGAGACGAGATGGCAACACGACCGATCAGCCCGCAGGACCATGAGCGCATCGCCGAGGCGATCCGCGCCGCCGAATCCAAGACCGATGGCGAGATCTATTGCGTGGTGGCGCAGGCCAGCGACGGCTATTTCTTTCCGGCCGCCTTCATGGCGACGCTGGCCATGCTGATCGTCAGCCTCGCCGTCGCCTACGGGCTGGAGGCATGGTGGCTGTCGATCCGCCTGCCGCATTTCGTCTTCGACCAGCTGCTGGCGCTGGCCTCGGTTCTTGTCCTGCTGTGGGCGCTGCCCGTCCTGCGCATCCATCTCGTGCCGCGACGGCTGCGCTACCAGGCGGCGCATGCCAATGCCATCAAGCAGTTCCTCGCCCGCAACGTGCACCGCACCACGGCGCGCACCGGCGTGCTTGTCTTCGTCTCGATCGCCGAGCGCTATGCCGAAGTGGTCGCCGACAGCGGCATCGACGCCAAGGTCGGCCAGCATGTCTGGGATGGCGTGGTGCGTGATCTTACGGCGCACGCCAGCGACGACCGGCTTGCCGACGGATTCGTAAAGGCGATCGAATCAGTCGGCGCGGTGCTGGCCGAGCATTTTCCGGTCACGGCCGGCGACGCCAACGAGCTGGACGATCATCTGGTCGAAATCTAACTCTTCCTGACGGCTCGACCGCGGTTTTTCGCCCGCCGATCACCTGTGCGAAAGCGTTGCAGCCGGCGACCGGACTCTTTGCAATCGGCCGATGCGGGTTTATGGTTAAGCAATTATGAACACGCTGACCATCGACATCAGGAAAGCCGAGCCGCGCGACGCCGGCGCCATCGCCGACGTGCACCAGGAGGCCTGGCGCGGCGCTTATTCCGGCATCATCCCGCACCGCACGCTGACTTCGATGATCAACCGGCGCGGCGCCGACTGGTGGGCGAACGCAATTCGTCGCGCCGCCACGGTGCTGGTGGTCGAGATCGGCGGCAAGATCGCCGGCTACGCCACGATCGGCAAGAACCGCGCCCGCGAGCTCAGGCAGCAGGGCGAGATCTACGAGCTTTACCTGCGCCCGGAATACCAGGGCATCGGGCTCGGTAGCCGACTGTTCAAGGCAGCACGCGCGCGTCTCGCGGACCATGGCCTGAAGGGCATGGTTGTTTGGGCGCTGGAAGACAACCAGAACGCGCTCTCCTTCTATGCCGGCGCCGGCGGCCGCGATGTCGCCGAGGGCGTCGAGATCTTCGAACAGAAGGCGCTGAAGAAGGTCGCTTTCGTCTGGGAATGACGGCCTGAAAGCCTGCCGCAAGGTCCTGAGCACCATTCGCCGCATTGCACCATGCCGCGTCGCCCGCTATCGATCTCGGAAATCGAGAGAGGGAAAACCATGCGTATCGAAGCGATAGCCACCGGAAAGAACCCGCCGGAAGATCTCAACGTCATCATCGAGGTGCCGATCGGCGGCGAGCCGATCAAGTACGAGATGGACAAGGAGGCCGGCACGCTGTTCGTCGACCGCTTCCTGCACACCTCGATGCGCTATCCCGGCAATTACGGCTTCGTGCCGCACACGCTGTCGGGCGACGGCGACCCGATCGACGTGCTGGTCTGCAACACGCGCGCGCTGGTGCCGGGCTGCGTCATCAATGTGCGGCCGATCGGCGTGCTGATCATGGAAGACAATGCCGGCCAGGACGAAAAGATCATCGCCGTGCCATCGCCCAAGCTGACGCTGCGCTACGAGAACGTCACCGAGTACACGCAGCTGCCCGACATCACGCGCCAGCAGGTGCAGCACTTCTTCGAGCATTACAAGGATCTCGAACCCGGCAAATGGGTCAAGATCGAAGGCTGGCACGATTCGAAATATGCCAAGAAGATGATCGTCGACGCGATCGAGCGGGCGAAGGCGAGCAAGTAGGCGACGACGCTAGGGGTGCGAGCAGGGGCTAAGCATGGCGCTGCCCCTCATCCGCCTGCCGGCACCTTCTCCCCGTATAGTGACGGGGAGAAGGGAGTAGCTCGGGCCCCGGCTTCTCATTCTGCAGCGTATGTGATTGGCGAAAGCTGCGATGATGGCTTCTTTCTCCCCGTCACTATACGGGGAGAAATGCCCGGTCGTTTCAACGCCTCAGTTATCAACCCGACCGAAATCGGGCGCGTCGCCGATCACCACGCGCTTGTCCTTGCCGCAGGCAAAGCTCTTCGCCTTGTCGTCGGCCAGCTTGCGGGCCTGGTCGTTGGCTTGCGGGTTGCCGGTGGCCAGCACCAGCCCGACGGTGCAGCCGTCATGGGCCTCCGGCTGCGCGACCTTGGCGACGACGAGCACCTCGGTCGGCTTGTTCTCGTCCTCGGGATTGCCGATCGAACGACGGTGGATGACGGCGAAGGGGATGGCGATGTCGCCCTTGGTCTCGATGCGCCATTCGACCTTGGGACCGGCCGAGTTGAAGCCGGAAAAGCTCTCCCAGACCGAGGTCATGTCGTCGGACGGAAAGCCGTAGTAAAGCAACTCGCGGGCGTCGTCATAGGCGACCAGCACCGGATAGCCACGATAGCCCGAGCAGGCGAGATTGGCCCAGTCGCCATCGCCTTCCTCGGCCTTCGCATAGGTGACGCAATCCTTCTTCCAGTCGAGGTCGGTGTAGGCGCTGGATATGCCGTCGGCGTGGGCCGCCTGGCAGAGACCGGCGAGGGCAAGCGGGATCAGAAGAGAGCGCATGCGGACAACTCCGTTTCGAGCTGCCGCAGCGTATCGTCAAACGCTATTTCTTCAAGCTGGCTTCGATCAGCAGGTCGGCGTTGCGGGCAACCGACGCCGCCGGCCCGCCTAGCCCGAACAGCTGGCCGCTGATGTAGGCGCCCTCGATCAGGAGCAGCAGTCCATCGCCCAGCGTGTCGGAATCGGCAGCGCCCATGGCGGTTGCCATGGCGCGCAGGCGGCGCCGCAGTTCCTGCTTGTTGGCTTCGCTCACCACGCGCGCCGGGTGTCCGTGCTCGGGATATTCGACCGCCGCGTTGGTCATGCCGCAGCCGCGGTAATCGGGTCTTTGCGTGCGCTTGCCGACGCGGGTCAGGAAAGCGTTGATCTGGGCGCGCGGAGTGCCGGGATGGGCATCGACCGCCTCGTCGAAGCGCTCCCAGAACTCAAGGTCGTATTGCCGCAGGTAGGACGCGGCCAATTCATCCTTGGACGGAAAGCTGCGGTAGAGGCTGGGCTTGGTGACGCCGGCGCGCCTGACGATCTCGTCGACGCCGATCGCCCTGATGCCTTGCCGGTAGAAGAGGTCGCGGGCCACGTCGAGGATCTTCTCGCCGGCTCTCGGCAGGGCCGACGCGTGCGGGTCCTTGATGGACGGTTCAATTTTATTGTCCGATGGCATGCAAAAGACTCGCTTGACAATGTTACTGACCGGTACGTATGGATAGTACCACCCAATTGCAACGTACCGGTCAGTAACATGATAGCTCAATCCCGTCCGTTTGGCCAGCGCTACGCTTTCGTCGTGGTCGGTGTCATCTTCCTCTGCCTGTTGATCGCGGCCGGGCTTCGCTCGGCACCCTCGGTCATGATGCTGCCGTTGGAGGAGAGTTTTGGCTGGCGGCGCGATGTCGTCTCGCTGGCCGCCGCCATCGGTATCTTCCTCTACGGCCTGACCGGGCCGTTTGCCGCGGCTTTGATGGAGCGCATCGGCCTGCGCCGCACGCTGCTGGCCTCGCTGCTGATCATGTCGGGTTCGACGGCGCTCAGCCTGCTGATGACCAAGCCATGGCATCTACTGATCACCTGGGGCGTGTTTTCCGGCATCGGTTCGGGTGCGGTCGCCACCGTGCTCGGGGCCACCATCGTCAATCGCTGGTTCAAGACCAATCGCGGCCTGGTGATGGGCCTGATGTCGGCCTCCAGCGCCACCGGCCTGCTGGTGTTCCTGCCGCTGCTCGCCGCGCTGGCGCAGGCGGGCGGCTGGAAGCCGGTCGCCATCGCCATCGCGATCGCCACTGCCGCTCTGGTGCCGCTGGTCTGGCTGCTGGTGCCGGAGCGCCCGGCCTCGATCGGCATGGTGCGCTACGGCGCGGAGGCCGACGACGTGCCGCCGACATCGCCGGCATCCCAGGGCAATTTCCTGGCGCATACGCTGGGCACGCTGCGGCGCGCCGCCGGCACCCGCGTGTTCTGGTACCTGTTCGCCACCTTCTTTGTCTGCGGCTTCACCACCAACGGGCTGGTCGGCACCCATCTGATCGCCTTCTGCGGCGATATGGGCATCGGCGAGGTGCAGGCTGCCGGCCTGCTGTCGATGATGGGCATCTTCGACCTGATCGGCACGACGCTGTCGGGCTGGCTCACCGACCGCTTCGATCCGCGCAAGCTGCTCGGCGTCTACTATGCCATCCGCGGCCTGTCGCTGATCTACCTGCCCTATTCCGGTTTCTCGGCGACCAGCCTGATCATCTTCGCCGTGCTCTACGGCCTCGACTGGATCGCCACCGTGCCGCCGACGCTCAGGCTTGCCAACGAGGCATTCGGCGACCGCAGTGGACCGATCGTCTTCGGCTGGATCGTCGCCGGGCACCAGGTGGGTGCGGCAAGCGCCGCCTTCTTCGGCGGCACCATGCGCGAGCTGCAAGGCAATTACGAACTGGCCTTCATGATCGCCGGCATGACGGCAATAGCCGCCGCCTGTATCTCGCTGCTGATCAACACTAGCCGGCCGCCTTTCGATCCGGAGCCGCAGGCGGCTTAAGGCGATGTTCAGGTGATGCCGGCCTGACCTGAATCTCGACACGCCTTCGCGGACGGCAATAACCCAACTCAAAAAAGGGGCGGCCTGATCATCAGGCCGCCACCTTCGATATGAGACGCCCGCCTGTTGGTTGTTACGAAACCTTCATGGTTTGGAGATGTGGCTGAAACATTGAGGCTGGACCTTGGGGGCACCGTTCGCAGCCATCCAGGAGACAGCCATGAACAGAATTTCCCGCCGCGCTTTCGTCACCTCCGCCAGCGCCCTTGGCCTGGTCGGTGCATCGGGCCTTGCGATGCCCTATTATTCGCGCGCCAATCAGCGGCCGGGCTTCACCCATGGCGTCCAGTCGGGCGATGTCGATGCCACCAGTGGCATGGTGTGGACGCGCACGGACCGTCCGTCGCGCGTCATGTTCGAAGTCTCGACGACGGAGAGTTTCGCCAATGCAACGCGGCTTGCGCCGCTCGATACGTCGCCGGCCAGCGACTACACGGTGAAGCGGCTGCTCACCGAGCTTGCCTCCGACCAGGACATCTTCTACCGCATGACGGCGGCCGACCTCGCCGACATCAATGCCGTCTCCGAGCCGAACGTCGGGCGCTTCCGTACAGCGCCTGCCTCCAAGCGCGATATCAAGTTCGCTTGGTCGGGCGATACCGCCGGCCAGGGCTGGGGCATCGACGAGACCGGCATGAAGACCTACGCCACGATCGGCAAGCACACGCCCGACTTCTTCCTGCATTCCGGCGACACCATCTATGCCGACGGCGCGATGAAGGACGAGGTCGACCTGCCCGGCGGCGGCAAGTGGAAGAACGTCGTGCTCATCGACGGCAAGCGCAAGGTCGCCGAGACGCTGGACGAATACCGGGACCAGTGGAAATACAACATGATGGACAAACACGTGCTCGGCCTCTGCGCCATCTGCCCGACCTTCTACCAGTGGGACGACCATGAGGTGCTGAACAACTGGTCGGACTCGAAGGATTTGAGCGCCGACAACCGCTACACGGAAAAATCCATCCATGTGCTGGCGGCCCGCGCGGCCCGCGCTTTCCACGAAATGACGACGATCCGCTACGAGCCGTCCGAACCCGGCCGCGTCTACCGCAAGATCGCCTATGGGCCGCTGCTCGACGTGTTCTTCCTCGACATGCGCTCCTATCGCGGCCCCAACAGCCCGGGCATGCAGGATACGATGACGCCGCAGTCGCGCATGCTTGGCGAACAGCAGACCAAGTGGCTGAAGCGCGAGCTGGCCAACTCCAACGCGACCTGGAAGATCATCGCCGCCGACATGCCGCTCGGCCTCGTCGTCTGGGACGACGCCGCCAAGAAGGCCGGCGCCGAAGCGGTCAGCAATGGCGACAATGGTGCGCCAAAGGGTCGCGAACTCGAGATCGCCGACCTGCTGCGCTACATCAAGAACGCCGGCATCAGCAACACGGTGTGGCTCACCGCCGACGTGCACTACACGGCGGCGCACTACTACAATCCGGACAAGGCACAGTTCCAGGATTTCAACCCGTTCTGGGAATTCGTCTCCGGCCCGATCCACGCCGGCACGTTCGGCCCCAACGATTTCGACATGACCTTCGGGCCGGAGCTGAAATTCATCAAGGCGCCGACCGCCGAGCAGGGCCAGAACCTGCCGCCGTCGGCCGGGCTGCAGTTCTTCGGCCTCGTCGACATCAACGGCGCCAGCGAACAGATGACGGTGCGGCTGATGGATCGCGACGACAACGAGCTTTACAAGGTCACCCTCGATCCTGTGCGGTCGGCGTAAGGCTGCGGAGTGGCGGGATTCA
This sequence comes from Mesorhizobium monacense, assembly GCF_056781675.1. Classification (NCBI taxonomy): domain Bacteria; kingdom Pseudomonadati; phylum Pseudomonadota; class Alphaproteobacteria; order Hyphomicrobiales; family Phyllobacteriaceae; genus Mesorhizobium; species Mesorhizobium monacense. The sequence continues at coordinate 6,120,859 of NZ_CM165567.1, forward strand.
AAGGTGCTGGAGCGTCCCATTCGCGTGCCCAAGGGGCGCGCGGCGCTCTAGTCAGGATAGCAGGCGACGGGAATCTTCGGCCATACCGCGCTGTCGCAGCCGGCGGCCTTCTGCTGCTGCTTGAAGGCGGCGCTGACCGGGCCGGTCACGATCGGGTCGACGCCATCGGGGGCGTCGGCGTAGAGCTGCTCGGCCGTCTGCGTGTCGGATGGCAAGGCCGGATTTCCCTTGAGCGTCGCGGCGGACTGCGCACCACCTGCCGCAAGTACGACGACGAGCGCCGCCCAAGCGAGAATCGGCCGAAATTTGCTGACGTGATCGGTCATGACGTTCGAACTGCCCGGGCCCTGAAAGGTTCCGCCTTGGTTAACAAAATCATTTCACACGCGGATGTTTAAGATTTGATGAGTATTTGGTGACGAGCCTCCTCTTTCGCAAATGCGAAAAACCCTGTATGAGCCGCGCAACCGAAAGAGGCTGCGCCTTTGGGCCTGCTGCCTGTAACGCTCCCGAGACCGTAAAATGAAAATTCGTAACATCGCGATCATCGCGCACGTCGACCATGGAAAAACCACCCTCGTCGACCAGCTGCTGAAGCAGTCCGGCTCCTTCCGCGACAACCAGCGCGTCGCCGAACGCGCCATGGATTCCAACGATCTCGAAAAGGAACGCGGCATCACCATCCTGGCCAAGGCGACCTCGGTCGACTGGAAGGATACCCGCATCAACATCGTCGACACACCCGGCCACGCCGACTTCGGCGGCGAGGTCGAGCGCATCCTGTCGATGGTGGATTCGGCCATCGTGCTGGTCGACGCCGCCGAAGGGCCGATGCCGCAGACCAAGTTCGTCGTCGGCAAGGCGCTCAAGGTCGGGCTGAAGCCGATCGTCGTCATCAACAAGATCGATCGCCCGGACGCCCGCCATGTCGAGGTGGTCAACGAGGTGTTCGACCTGTTTGCCGCGCTCGACGCTACCGACGAGCAGCTCGACTTCCCGATCCTCTACGGTTCGGGCCGCGACGGCTGGGTCTCGGAAAATCCTGAAGGCCCGAGGGACCAGGGCCTGGCGCCGCTGTTCGATCTCGTCATCAAGCACGTGCCGGAGCCGACGGTTCATCCCGGACCGTTCCGCATGATCGGCACCATCCTTGAAGCCAACCCGTTCCTCGGCCGCATCATCACCGGCCGTATCGAGAGCGGCACGCTGAAGTCCAACCAGGCGGTCAAGGTGCTGCACCATGACGGCACTCAGATCGAAACCGGCCGCGTCTCGAAGATCCTCGCTTTCCGCGGCCTCGAACGCCAGCCGATCGACGAAGCACAGGCGGGTGACATCGTCGCCATTGCCGGCCTGTCGAAGGGCACCGTCGCCGACACCTTCTGCGACCCGGCGGTGACTGAGCCGCTGCATGCGCAGCCGATCGATCCGCCCACCGTGACCATGTCGTTCCTGGTCAACGACAGCCCGCTCGCCGGCACCGAAGGCGACAAGGTGACCAGCCGCGTCATCCGCGACCGGTTGCTGCGCGAAGCCGAAGGCAATGTTGCGCTGAAGATCGAGGAATCGCCGGACAAGGATTCATTCTTCGTCTCCGGGCGCGGCGAATTGCAGCTGGCAGTGCTGATCGAGACGATGCGCCGCGAGGGCTTCGAGATCGCCGTGTCGCGGCCGCGCGTCGTCATGCAGAAGGGCGAGAACGGCGAATTGCTGGAGCCGGTCGAGGAAGTCGTCATCGACGTCGACGAGGAGCATGCCGGCGTCGTCGTGCAGAAGATGTCGGAACGCAAGGCCGAGATGGTCGAATTGCGCCCGTCCGGCGGCAACCGCCAGCGCATCGTTTTCCACGCGCCGACGCGCGGCCTGATCGGCTACCAGTCGGAACTGTTGACCGACACGCGTGGCACCGCCGTCATGAACCGGCTGTTCCACGCCTACGAGCCCTACAAAGGCGAATTGCCCGGCCGCACCAACGGCGTGCTGATCTCCAACGAACAGGGTGAATCGGTCGCCTACGCGATGTGGAATCTGGAAGACCGCGGCCCGATGGTCATCGACCCGGGCGTCAAGGTCTATCAGGGCATGATCATCGGCATCCATAGCCGCGACAACGACCTCGAAGTGAACGTGCTGAAGGGCAAGAAGCTGACCAACATCCGCGCCGCCGGCAAGGATGAGGCAGTCAAGCTGACGCCGCCGATCCGCATGACGCTGGAGCGCGCGCTGGCCTGGATCCAGGACGACGAGCTGGTCGAGGTGACGCCGAAGACCATTCGGCTGCGCAAGCTCTATCTCGACCCGAACGAGCGCAAGCGTTTCGAGAAGTCGGCCAAGGTGGTCGGCGCGGCGTAAGTCTTTTCGTCGAGGCATTTTCAGGGAGGGAACACGCGCGTGCTCCCTCCCCTTGTTTTGTCTGCCGTTACCCCAGCGTTGAACCGTTTGCGGTGACGTAGACCGCGTACAGCGATGTCGTCGCTGTGATGAAGAGCCGGTTCCGGCGGGCACCGCCGAAGGTCAGATTGGAGACGGCCTCGGGGATGTAGACTTTGCCGATCAGTGTGCCGTCCGGGTCGTGGCAATGGACGCCGTCGCCCGCGCTACACCAGAGGCGCCCCTTGATGTCGACGCGGAACCCATCGAACAGCCCGTTCGTGCATTCGGCGAAAACCGCGCCGCCGCTCAGCCTGCCGTCATTGCCGACCTTGAAGCGGCGAATATGCCGCGGCCCGTCCGGCAGATGCGAGGCGCCTGTGTCGGCGACATAGAGAAGCGTTTCGTCGGGTGAAAAAGCGAGGCCGTTCGGCTTGGCGAAATCATCCGCAACACACGCCACTTCACCGCTCGCCGGGTCGGCCCGGTAGACGTGGCAGCCGCCGATCTCCTCCTCGCCATACTCGCCCTCATAGTCGTGCAGGATGCCGTAGGACGGATCGGTGAACCAGATTGCGCCGTCGGAAGACACCACGACGTCGTTGGGCGAATTGAAACGCTTGCCTTCGAAGCGGTCGGCGACAATCGTCACCGACCCGTCGAACTCGGTGCGCGTCACCCGCCGCGTCAGGTGCTCGCAGGTGACGAGCCGCCCTTGCCGGTCGACCGTGTTGCCGTTCGAATTGTTGGCGGGTTGGCGAAACACCGAGGCGGCGCCGGAGGTTTCGTCCCAGCGCATCATGCGGTTGTTGGGAATGTCGGACCAGACCAGATAGCAGCCCGGCGCGAACCATGCCGGTCCTTCGTGCCAGCGTCCGCCCGTCCACAGCCGTTCGACACGGGCATGGCCGACGAAGCAGCTGCCAAAGCGCGGGTCCAGCACCTCGAATCCCGTACCCTCGATTTCTCCGAACATTGCGATTGCCTCTCTGCCGCGTTCCACTTTCCCGGCGCCGCGCGCTTTGCTAATCCGGGATCGAACTTCGCGGCGTGGTTGTTGTCAGATCGATATGATATCGATAACATACCTAACGCAATCCGATTTCCAAGGGGGACGCATGAACGATGCCGGACGCCCGATGCTGCTGCCGTCCACTGGCGCGGCATCCGCGTGGCCCAATTCTTTGTTTTTGCGCAATTCCGGACGGAAAAGCGCTACGCACTGTTCCTGGAATTGCTCCAGGCCGGCGCCGGCGGCGTGCGGGGAGGACTGATGGGCAGGGCGGCATCGCCGAGACCGGGGGAGAACCAGGCGCCGACGATGGCCGACGTGGCCGAGCGGGCCGGTGTGTCGGCGATGACCGTGTCGCGGGCGCTGAAGGAAGGCAGCCGGGTCTCCAAGGCGACGCGGGAAAAGATCATGGCCGCCGTCAACGAGCTCGGCTACGTGCTCGACCAGTCGGCCGGCAGCCTGTCGTCGCGCAAGACCGGATTTGTCGCGGCAATCGTTCCCTCGATCAACAATTCGAACTTCGCCGACACGGCGCGCGGCATTACGGACGAGTTGGAAAGCACCGGGCTGCAGCTGCTGCTCGGCTACACCGACTATACGATCGAGAAGGAAGAGCAGCTGATCGAAGCGATGCTGCGGCGGCGGCCGGAAGGCATCATCCTGACCGGCGGCGCACATACCGACCGCGCCCGCCGGCTGCTGGAGAGCGCCGGCATCCCGGTGGTCGAAACCTGGGAACTGCCGGCCAAGCCCATCGACCAGGTGGTCGGGTTCTCCAACGAGGAGGCGATGGGGCTGCTGGTCAAGACGCTGGCCAGGAAGGGCTACCGCAAGTTCGGCTATATCGGCGGCACGACCTCGCGCGATACGCGCGGCAGCCAGCGGCGCGAGGGTTTTGTAAGGGCCATCGAGGAACTCGGCCTGCCGCCGGGCCGACTGGTTTCCTTCGGCGTGCCGCCCATCTCCATCGAGCAGGGCGGCCAGGCCGTCGTCTCCATGCTCGAGCGCTGGCCCGACACCGAGGCTGTGCTCTGCGTCTCCGATCTTTCGGCTTTCGGCGCGCTGATGGAATGCAAGCGCCGGGGCATGCGGGTGCCGCAGGACATCGCCATTGCCGGCTTCGGCGACTACGAGGTTGCCGCCTTCTGCCATCCCGGCATCACCACGGTGAATGTGGATTGCTATGGGATCGGCCGCGAGGCGGCGCGCCGGCTCATCAAGGTCATCCGTGGCGGCGAGAAGCAGCGCGGACAGGAAATCGTCCTGACCAGCTATCGCATCGTCGAACGCGAGAGCACTTGAGTACCCATAAATCTGTCGGGCGAACGGCTCGCCAGAGTCCGCTATGCCCGATAGCGACCAAATTCCGCCGCGCAGCGAAATGACGCGATGGGCCATGGGCGAAGGTCCGCGTTTATGCTCGGACTTCTCGCCGTCGGGCCGACATCTGCCTGCCGGTCATTCCGGGCCGCAGCCGAAGGTCATTCTTCCCTGTCAATGCGCCCCAGGATCGCGCGGTAGTGATCGAGGATGGCAGGGTCTTCATAGAAGACTTCCTCTTTGAGAATGCGGTCGAGCGCAATACCAGGAAATTGAGGATAGGACGACTTCAGTCTTGCGAGGGCAGCTTCGGCCTGTCTCGTTTCGCCCAACTCGGCATGGCAGATGGTGAGATAGACGAGCGACCACGGTGGTAGCGTTGCCATCTTGGCGTAGCTGGCGAGCGCCTCGCGATAGCGGCCGGCGCCTGTCAGGATAATGCCGAGGAAATCCTCAAACCATCCCACTGCGAAAGGGTCGCGTCGTTTCGCTTCGTTAAATTCAACAAGCGCTGCGTCGAACTTGCCGACATAGCTGAGCAGAATTGCGCGAATGCTGAGGATGAACGGATCATTCGGGTTCAGGGCAACAGCGCGGTCAAGGCTTGTTTCGGCTTCCCGGAACCGGCGCATGTACATGAGAGCAAAGCCACTGGCGAGATGCCCATAGGCTTCCTCAGGATCAAGTTGGAGCGCGGCTTTCGCGATCCGCAACCCGGACTCCAGATGTCTCGGGTCATATGACCAGTAGGTTTTGATCGTCTCGACAAAACTTAGCACGGCGCGCGCGCCGGCAAATTTAGGATCCAGTTCGATGGCCTTTTGCAGATATGGTTCCGCCTCGAGCACCGTGCCATACTCGGCAGCCAACTGTAGGGCCCGAAGATAACTTTCATAGGCCGACATGTTGTCGGTCGGCCGGGCCCTGGCGCGCGATGCAATCGCGGTTCTGGCCTGCCGGGCCAGGCGGGCTGCAATCATCTGGGTGATTTCGTCTTGGATGGCGAAAATGTCATCGAGTTCGCGGTCGTAGTGCTCGCCCCAGATATGGGCCGTTGAGGACGCGTCGATCAGCTGCACGGTGACCCGGACCCGGTTGCCGATCTTCCGCACGCTGCCTTCGACGACATACTGGACGCCAAGCTTCTTCGCCACCTCGGCCACGTCATTCGCCTTGCCGCGGAGCTGGAAGGAGGAGTTTCGCGCAATGACCAGGAACTCCCTGAACTTGCTGAGCTCGGCGATGATGTCTTCGGTAATCCCGTCGCTGAAATAGTCCTGCTCCGGGTCGCCGCTCATGTTGTCGAAGGGAAGAACGGCTATGGAGGGTCTGGGCGGCGCCGGAGCTTCTGTGGCAGCCACGAGGGGCTTGGGGCCGGCATATTTATAGCCGCGACCATGCACGGTTACGATCATCTCGGCGGGCAGCAGTTTTCGCAGCGCCGAAATGTGGACCTGCAGCGTGTTCTCCTCCACCACCAGGCCGGGCCAGACCGCATCGAAGAGTTCGGTCTTGCCGATCACCTCGTCCGGCCTCTCCAGCAACATGGCGAGGATGTCGAAGGATCGCGCCGAAAGCACCATCGGCCCCTTGGGCCCAAGCAGCAGCCGTTCGGCGCGTTTCAGGCGATAGTTCCCGAACTCCAAGTCCATTTGCCAAGAACCCGTCCCTCGGGGCTAGGATAACCCAAGACGGTCCTGAAGGCGAACTTCAGGGCTGTTCAGGACTATTCAGGTCCGAGCCAAGGACCTGAGTGGGAAGCGGTGTCATCCTCACCGTCACAGGAGAACACCATGACCGACATCTCCACCGCAGCCCCGATCACCATCCGCCGCCTTGACCTGCGACGGCCAAGCTTCCCGAGGTTCGAAATCGGCGCATCGCTTGCCGCCATATCCGGCTTGGTGGCCGATGCGCTCAACATGACCTACGTGGCCCCCTACACCAGTCTCCGTCGCCAGCCGCAGGTCGTCCCGGACGATAATCTCGAAGGTCGGGATCCCACCTGGTGAGCTGATCAAGACGCTTGCCGTCGAGCAATGCGCCCATGCCCTAGCTAAAATGCGATCTGCACCTTCATCGATTTGTTGCGGTCGCCGGCGATCTCGAAGGCAGCAACCGCCTCGTCCATCGGATAGATGCCGGTCAGCAGTGGCTTAACGTCTACGCGGCGGCGGTTGATCAGGTCGACGGCAAAGGCGAACTCGCCGTGGAAGCGGAAGCTGCCGCGCATCTCGATCTCCTTGGCGACGATCAGGTTTTGCGGCAGTGACACGTCACCGCCAAGGCCGAGCTGCATGAGCACGCCGCGCGGCTTCAGGACATCGAGCCCCGCCCGCACTGCGCGCTCGTTGCCGGAGGCTTCGAACATCACGTCGAAACTGCCTTTCTCGACATTGTAGGCGGCAAGCTTGTCGCCGTCGGTGGCGACATTGATGGTGCGGTCGGCGCCGATCTCCTTAGCCTTCGCCAGCACGGCGTCCATGACATCGGTGGCGACGATCTCGCGCGCGCCATGGGCGCGCGCGGCAAGGATGCACAGCGCGCCGATCGGCCCGCAGCCGGTGACCAGGACCCGCTTGCCGAGCAGCGAGCCGGCACGGTTCACGGCATGCAGCGTGACCGCGAAGGGCTCGGCAAAAGCGGCCTCGTTGATGGAAACATGGTCGGCGATCGTGTGGCATTGCCATGCCTCGGCGACGAGGCGCTGGCGGAAGGCGCCCTGGATATGCGGCATCGGCATGGCGCTGCCGTAGAAGCGCATGTTGAGGCATTGGTTCTGCACGCCTTGCAGGCAGTAGCGGCAGGCATTGCAGGGCCGGCTGGGCGAGATGGCGACGCGGTCGCCGACGGCGAGGCTTGAGACGCCATCGCCAAGAGCCTTCACCGTGCCTGCGACCTCGTGGCCGAGGATCATCGGCTCGCGAAGGCGGATCGCGCCGAAGCCGCCATGGTTGTAATAGTGCAGGTCCGAGCCGCATATGCCGCCGGCCTCGACCGCGATCTCGACCTGTCCGGCGCCAAGCACACCGGAATCGGTCTCTTCGATCCGCAAATCCTTTGCCGCGTGGATGACGATCGACTTCATGACCGCGATCCTTTCTCAAACCACGGGAGTCAGCAAGGACTGGCCGCTGAAATGGGCGGCTAGGTTGTCGCGCACGAGCTGACCCATGGCCTTGCGGGTCTCTACCGTACCGCTGGCGTGGTGCGGTTGTAGCACGACATTGGCAAGGTTGAGGAAGCGCTCGTCGATGGTCGGTTCGTTCCAGAACACGTCGAGCCCGGCGCCCTTGATGGCGCCGGTTTCCAGGGCGGCGAGCAAAGCAGTCTCGTCGACCGTGCTGCCGCGCGAGATGTTGATCAGGATGCCGTCCGCTCCGAGCGCCGCCAGAACCGCCGCGTCGATGATGTGCCGGGTGCTGTCGCCGCCGGCGAGCGTCACGATCAGGAATTCGCTCTGCCGCGCCAGCTCGACCAGATCGCCGACGAATGCGAAGGGCAGGTCGTCGCGCTCGTGCCGGTCGAAATAGGCTACCTGGCAGTCGAATGCGGCCGCGCGCCTGGCCACCGCGGCGCCGACGCGGCCCATGCCGACAATGCCCAGCCGCTTTCCGCAGACGCGGGTGACCAGCGGCATGTTGCCCTTGCGCCAGCTGCCATTGCGCACATGGGCGTCGGCCTGCGGGATCTTGCGGGCCACAGAGAGCAGCAGTCCGATGCCGATATCGGCCACGTCCTCGGTCAGCACGTCGGGCGTGTTGGTGACGCGGATGCTGTTTTCCCTCGCATAGGCAAGGTCGATGGCGTCGGTGCCGACGCCGTAGCAGGAGACGATCTCGAGCTTCGGCAGCTTTGCCATCAGCACGGCACTCGCGCCGAGCTCGCCGCGTGTCGCGATGGCGCGGATTGCGCCGGCGTGGCGGGCGATCAGCGCGTCCTTGTCCTCGGCCTGCCACAGCTTGTGGACATGATATCTCGCTTCCAGGTCCGCCATGTCCCAATCCGGATAAGGGCCGGTCATCAAGATCTCGGTCACGGCGTCGTCTCCTCCAGCAGCAATTTTTCCATTGACTATGTTATCGATAACATTCATGTCAATAGGCACTGGTGGTGGCGCGGCGGAAATCGTATCCGCTTCAGGCGACATTCCTAGGAGGAGCAGGTGAGCAGTTCTTTGTTCGATTTGACCGGGATGCGTGCTTTGGTCACCGGCTCGGGGCAAGGCATCGGCCTGGCGCTGGCGGAAGGGCTGGCGCAGCATGGCGCCGAGATCGTGCTCAACGGGCGCAGCGCCGAAAAGGTCGCCGCCGCAGTCGAAGCGTTGACGGCCAGGGGGCACAAGGCGCACGGCGCGGTCTTCGACGTGACCGATCATGAAGCGGTCGCCAAAGGTGTCGAGAAAATCGAAACCACCATCGGCGCCATCGATATCCTCGTCAACAATGCCGGCATGCAGTTCCGCACGCCGCTGGAAGATTTTCCCGCCGATAAGTGGGACGAATTGCTGCGCACCAACATCTCCAGCGTGTTCTTCGTCGGCCAGGCAGTGGCGCGGCACATGATCCCGCGCAAGCGCGGCAAGATCATCAACATCGCTTCGGTGCAAAGCGAACTGGCGCGGACGAACATCGCGCCCTACACGGCGACGAAGGGCGCCGTGCGCAATTTGACGCGCGGCATGTGCGCGGACTGGGCCAAGCACGGGCTGCAGGTCAACGCCATCGCGCCGGGTTATTTCAAGACGCCGCTCAACCAGGCGCTGGTCGACAATCCCGAATTTTCGGCCTGGCTGACCAACCGCACGCCGGCCGGACGCTGGGGCGATGTCGGCGAACTGGTCGGCGCGGCGGTGTTCCTGGCCGGCCCGGCCTCATCCTTTGTCAACGGACACACGCTCTATGTCGATGGCGGCATCACAACCTGCCTCTGAGCCCTGGCTCATCGTGGTGATGGGCGTCAGCGGCTGCGGCAAGACCAGCGTCGGCATCGGCATCGCCGCGCGGCTCGGCTTTGCCTTCGTCGAAGGCGACACGCTGCATCCGCGCTGCAATGTCGAGAAAATGTCGGCGGGCATCCCGCTTACCGACGACGATCGCTGGCCCTGGCTCGACCTGGTGGGCGCGGCTTTGCGGCAGGCGCGTGAGGAGGGGCGCGGGCTCGTCGTAAGCTGCTCGGCGCTGAAGAAATCCTACCGCGACCGGCTTCGCCACGCTGCGGGCGGGCCGGTGTTCTTCGTGTTCCTGGACGGATCGCGCAGTGTCCTGCAGGCCAGGATGGCCGACCGGCGAGGGCATTTCTTTCCGCCGGCCTTGCTCGACAGCCAGCTGGCGGCGCTGGAAAATCCCGGCGGTGAATCGCTGGTGGTCACTGTCGACATCGACGCTCCGGTCGACAGGATCGTCGATCAGACGCTGAACCGGCTTGGCGCCCTCGGCGCCGCACCCGCCGCCAGGACCAGGAAAGAGGCTCGTTGAGATGAAAGAAGTACCAGCAAAGGTCGCCATTGTCGGCGCCGGCATCATGGGATCGGCGATCGCCACCCGGCTGATCGAGACCAAGCAGGCGCTGACGGTGTTCGACCTCGACAAGGCCAAGGTCGCAGCACTGACCGCGAAAGGCGCTGCCGCTGCTGGCTCAGTCGCCGAGGCAGTGCGGGCCAGCGACTTCGTCATTCTCAGCCTCAACCATGCCGATATCGTGCGTTCGGTGGTATTCGGTGACGGCGGCGTCGCGGCGGCTGCTTCGCCTGAAAAACTCTTGATCGACATGTCGTCGATCGACCCCGCCGACACTGCGCAAATGGCCAGCAAGCTTGCGGCCGAGACCGGCATGAAATGGGTCGACTGCCCGCTTTCGGGTGGCGTTCCGGGCGCGCTCGGCGGTCGTTTGACGGTCATGGCGGGCGGCGAAACGGCGGACTTCGAACGCGCCCGCGCGGTGATGCAGCACCTTTGCGCCAACTACACGCTGATGGGGCCGAGCGGCGCCGGGCAGACGACCAAGCTGATCAACCAGCTTTTTTGCGCGGTGTTGTTCCAGGCCGTCGCCGAAGCGGTGAAACTCGCCGAAGCCGGCGGCGTCGATCCCAAGGCAATCCCCGCCGCACTCAAGGGCGGGCGTGCCGATTCCAGCATCATGCAGGAGTTCATGGCGAAGTTCGCCGCCCGCGATTTCTCGCCGACCGGCCGCATCGACAACATGCTGAAGGATCTGGATTCATTGCAGTCCTTTGCGCTGAAGACGAAGACGCCGCTGCCGATGACCGGCCAGCTGGTCGAGATCCATCGCCTGCTTTGCGCGGCCGGTCTGGGACCGAAGGATTCGGCCGAAATGATGCGGCTTCTCGACGGCAAGACCGGCTGATCGGGAGCCCCAGATTTTGTTGCTTGACGCTCAGAAATGTTATCGATAACATCATTTGGCGATCTCGGGAGGAACGCGTTTTGGCCGCAGAGAAACTGATCGAGTTCAAGTCGATTACGAAGGAGTTCGGCGGCACCCGCGCGCTCTCCGACGTGACGCTCGATCTCGGCAAGGGCGAGATCCTGGCGCTGCTCGGCGAGAACGGCGCCGGCAAGTCGACGCTGATCAAGACGCTTGCCGGCATCTACCGGCCGGATGGCGGCAGCATCCTGTTTCGCGGTGAACCCTATCACCACCGTCCGCCGCAGCCGAACCAGCGCCAGCCCGTCGCCTTCATTCACCAGGATCTCGGTCTCATCGAATGGATGACGGTCGGCGAGAATGTCGGCCTCGCCCAGGGGTTTTCGCTGCGCTCCGGCCTCATCGACTGGCGCTCCACGGAAGAGCGGGCACGCGAGGCGCTGAAACTGGTCGGCTGCGATTTCGACCCGACGACGCGGGTCCAGGATCTGACCCGCACCGAGAAATCGCTGGTTGCCATCGCCCGCGCCTTGGCCACAGAGGCCGATGTGCTGGTACTCGACGAGCCGACCGCCAGTCTGCCGGCCGATGAGGTCGACCGCCTGTTCGATGCCATCCGCCCGCTCAAGCAGCGCGGCGTCGGCATGATCTATGTCTCGCATCGCCTCGACGAGATTTTCCGCATTGCCGACCGCGTCGCCGTGCTTCGCGACGGCAGGCTGGTCGGCCAGAAGCAGGTCGCCGACACCAGGCCGGACGAATTGGTCGAGATGATCGTCGGCCGTCCGGTCAGCCAGGTTTTCACCAAGGCAGAGACGCAGGCCGGTGAGGCGGTGTGCGCCGTCCGCGACCTGGTCTGCGCCGGGGCCGGCCCGGTGTCGTTCGACGTGCGCAAGGGCGAGCTGCTCGGCCTGGTCGGCCTGCGCGGCGCCGGGCAGGAACTGGTCGGCCGGGCACTGTTCGGCTGCCAGGGCTTTTCCGGCTCGGTGACGATCAACGGCGTCGTGCCCGATTTGTCGAGCCCGATCGCCGCCATGGGCTCCGGCGTCGGCCTGATCGCCCGCGACCGGACCGAGGAATCGATCGCCGCTTCGCTGTCGATCCGCGAGAACAGCTTTCTCAACCCCGGCGCCGGCAAACGCGGCCTGTTCTCGTTTCTGGCGCCCTACAAGGAAGCCGCGCTGGCGCGCGAGATCGGCGGATCGGTCGGGCTGCGGCCCAATGATCCGAGCCTGCCGATCGAGGCGCTGTCGGGCGGCAACCAGCAGAAGGTGGTGGTCGGCCGCTGGCTGCATACCGGCCGCAAGCTGCTGATCGCCGAAGACCCGACCGCCGGCGTCGATGTCGGCGCCAAGGCCGAAATCTACCGGCTGATCGGCCGGGCGCTCGAAGCCGGCCTCGCCGTCGTCGTGGTGTCGACCGACTTCGAGGAGATCGCCCATATCTGCCATCGCGCTTTGGTGTTTTCGCGCGGCCGGATCGTGCGCGAACTCACCGGACCCGAACTGACCACGTCCGCGGTGATCACCGCGGCATCGGCTTCCGAAGCCGCCTGACCGTCCCGGAGGATCTCCATGCCATCGATCGAATCCAGCGCACTCGAGCCGACCCGCGGTGAAATGGCCAGCCTGCCAGCAAGGCAGAAGATCACCCGTCTGCTGCCGGTCTACGGCCTGGTGATCCTCACCGTCCTGCTGATCCTGCTGTTCTCCATCCTGCTGCCGAATACATTTCCGACACTGCTCAATTTGCGCTCGATCATCTCCGACAAGGCGATCATCGCACTGCTATCACTGGCGGCTATGATCCCGATGGCGTCCGGCCGCATCGACCTGACCGTCGGCTACGGCATCGTGCTGTGGCACATCCTGGCCATCAGCCTGCAGACCATGCTCGGCATTCCGTGGCCGTTGGCGGTGCTGATCGTGCTCACCCTCGGCGCCGCAACCGGCTTCCTCAACGGCCTGCTGGTCGAAGTCGCCCGTATCGACTCCTTCATCGCCACGCTGGGCACCGGCACCGTGCTCTATGCGCTGGCGCTCTGGCATACCGGCGGCCGGCAGGTCGTCGGCGTGCTGCCGGAAGGGTTCTATGCGCTCAACGGCACGATGGTGTTCGGGCTGCCGATCACCGGCCTCTATGTGCTGGCAATCGCCGTAGCGCTATGGGTCATCCTCGAATATCTGCCGATCGGCCGCTACATCTATGCCATTGGCGCCAATCCGAAGGCGGCGGCGCTGAACGGCATTCCGGTGCGCCGCTTCGTCATCGGGGCGTTCGTCTCGTCGGGCTTCCTGACGGCGCTGACAGGCGTGCTGTTGGCCTCCAAGCTGCGCATCGGCCAGGCCAGCGTCGGTCTGGAATATCTTCTGCCGGCACTGGTCGGCGCCTTTCTCGGCTCGACCACCATCAAGCCCGGGCGCGTCAACGTCTGGGGCACGATGACCGGCGTCATCATCCTGGCCGTCGGCATTTCCGGCATCCAGCAGTTCGGCGGCTCGTTCTTCGTCGAGCCTTTGTTCAACGGCGTGACGCTGCTGGTTGCCATCGGCATCGCCGGCTACGCCCAGCGCAAGCGCGGCGCGGCCAGAATCGCCCGCAAACCAGATCCGTCCGGAAGCTGAATACCGGACGGCCGGTCTGTTTCAAAAACCCAAGGGAGGAACCCAACATGCAGCGCAGAACATTCCTGAGATCATCCGTCGCCCTGATGGCCGTGGCCATCGCCGCACCGGCCCTGTTCGCCGGCCAGGCACGCGCCGACGCGATGGCCGACGCCATGGCGGTGGTCCAGAAATACGCCCAGAAGGTCACCGCCTGGGACGGTCCGACCACGGGTCCGAAGGCGCAGGAAGGCAAGACCATCGTCGTGCTCGCCGGCGATCTGAAGAATGGCGGCATTCTCGGCGTCACCACCGGCGTCGAGGAAGCGGCCAAGGCAATCGGCTGGGAAGTCAAGGTCATCGACGGTGCCGGCTCGATCGGCGGCCGCACCGCAGCCTTCGGCCAGGCGATGGCGCTGAAGCCGAGTGGCATCGTCATCAACGGCTTCGACGCCGTCGAACAGGCGCCGGCGTTGGAGCAGGCGAAGGCCGCCGGCATTCCGCTGGTTTCCTGGCATGCCGGGCCGGTGATCGGACCCGACGAGAAGAACGGCGTGTTCGCCAACGTCTCGACCGACGCGATGCAGGTTTCCACGGCCGCCGCCGACTGGGCCTATGCCGACGCCAAGGGCAAGCCCGGCGTCATCATCTTCACCGATTCAACCTACGCCATCGCCATCGCCAAGGCCGACAAGATGAAGGCCGAGATCGAGCGGCTGGGCGGCAAGGTGCTCGAATATGTCGACACGCCGATCGCCGAGACGTCGCAGCGCATGCCACAGCTCACCACCTCGCTGCTGCAGAAATACGGCGATGCCTGGACGCATTCGCTGGCGATCAACGACCTCTATTTCGACTTCATGGGACCCTCGCTTGCCGCGGCGGGCAAGGCCGGCACCGACGCGCCGATTAATGTCGCCGCCGGTGACGGTTCGGAATCGGCCTATCAGCGCATCCGCGCCGGTCAGTTCCAGAAGGTCACGGTCGCGGAGCCGCTCAACCTGCAGGGCTGGCAACTGGTCGACGAATTGAACCGCGCCATCGCCGGCGAAAAATGGTCCGGCTATCTGTCGCCGCTGCATGTCGTGACGGCCGACAATGTCGAGTTCGACGGCGGGCCGAAGAACGCCTTCGACCCCGACAACGGCTATCGCGACCAGTACAAGAAGATCTGGGGCAAGTAGGCATCCACCGACGCGGGCGCATGACAGACCGTGCGCCCGCGCCTTAAAATCGCGTCGCGCTGCGCACTTTTGCGCGACATGCACTAGCGAAATTCAACCGGTCCGACAGGCCGTACGGTTGTTCGCCGCACGGCCAGCGGATTTCTGTCATGCCAGGAGAGACCATGATCGTCCGCTATGCCCTGTTCGAGGGCGAGATCCACCCGGGCAGCGAGGCGGAGTTTCGCCGCTTCGTGAAGGAGAGGCTGGTGCCGTTGTGGACGCAGTTTCCCGGCGCACAGGAAGTCCGCGTCCTCGATGGCACGGCGCGTGACGAAGGCGCGCCGGTCTACGCAATGGCGCTCGCGATCCGCTATCCGGACATTGCAACTTGCGAACGGGCGCTTCAATCCTCGGTTCGGTTCGAGAGCCGCGAAGTGACCGGCGAGCTGCTGAAAATGTTCACCGGCCGCGTCCACCACCATGTCTTCGAGATGAACGAATACGCGCCGGCAGGATGACTCTGCCGCGCGATCCGTGTCCTTGCTAGCCGGTTCATCCACCGGCAGCCGCAATGATGGCTTCGCAATCGGGTTCGCCGGACAGATCGATGCGGATCACCGTTCCGGTTCGCACCGGCTTGCGCAGGGCCTTGGCCCCTTCCGGGTCGATGGTCAGCAATTGCCTCTCTTCCAGCGTCTGAAGCCTCGACCTGGAGATGCCGAGCTCGCTGGCGAGCAGCCGGTCCAGCCGTAGAGATGTGACCATTTCCAACCCGAGCTGGAGTTCCAAGCCGCTTGTGACTTCCGGTGCGTCGCCATGGGTCTGCTTGTCGACGACGGCGTCGGGGAACTCCTCGACGCGCCCGACCCGGCTGCGCAGTGCCACGACATCAAAGGCATGGCGGCGCGCCAGTACAGGGTCGTTGCTTTCGAAACCTTGCAGCAGGGTCGGCTCAATGTCGCGGCGACTGCACCGCTCCAGAATGCCGAAATTCCAGGAGTTGTCGCAATCGATGCAACGATAGATCAGCCAGGCGTCGATGCGCTTGCCGTTGGCGTTGACGCGGAACTTGCCGCTGCAGCGATAGGCTTTCACGCCGCCGCAGCGATTGCAGTTGATGAGCGCTCGAGGCGCGAATTTGGGCGCGATCGCCCAGCGGATACGCAAAAGTCCGGACATGCCGATAAGCCCTTCCCGTCGGGAAGTTCGTCAGACCGGCGATGTCGAGAGCCCATGCGGGCACGGCGTGGCGAGAGGCTGCGGCGATTGGAAAACTGGCGTCACGGGCGGCTTGCGCGCGACAGCGGTTCAGCAGTGCCAAACCGGTCTCGAACCGCCACCCTGAGGAACACATGAAATGAAAGAGGCATCGCGGATGCGACGCCATGCACTGTGTCGGGGGAGTTGACGAGACCGGCGGTTACGTAGGCAAAGTGAAACTCGAAAATCGTGTCGGGGCGGCATTTCTAGCCTTTGGGCGGGTGGTCCAGCAAGTCTCTCTTTCCGGCGCTACCGTCTCCGGGACCAGTTGCGCTAGTTTTGGGTCGAATGTCTCAAACAGAGATCCCGCCATGCAGCTCACGTCGCTCCTGATCTTTGCCGCCGCTCTTTTCGTCGCAGCCGGCTCGCCCGGTCCATCGATCGCCGCCCTCGTGGCGCGGGTGATCGCCAAAGGATTCCGCGATGTGTTCCCGTTCCTGCTCGCCATGTGGATCGGCGAAGGCATCTGGCTGTCGCTGGCGGTGTTCGGGCTGGCTGTGGTGGCACAGACCTTCCATTTCGCCTTCGTCGTCGTGAAATGGATCGGCGTCGCCTATCTCGTGTATCTTGCCTGGAAGATGTGGACCGCACCGGTCGAGGCGAAGGAAGGCGAGATGCCGCGCGAGGATTCACCGGCAAAGCTCTTCCTCGCCGGCATGGCGGTCACGCTCGGCAACCCCAAGATCATGATGTTCTATCTGGCGCTGCTGCCGACGATCATCGACCTCGCCTCGGTCAGCGTCGTCGGCTGGGTCGAGCTGACGGCGACCATGGCAGTGGTCCTGGTCGCCATCGATCTTGCCTGGGTGCTCGCCGCGGCGCAGGCGCGCAAGCTGCTGAAGAGCAAGCGGGCGATGAAGATCGCCAACCGCGTCAGCGCCGGCACCATGGCCGGCGCCGCCGCGGCGATTGCGGCGCGATCCTGACCCGTCACATCATTTCGATGATCGGCGCGATCTCGACGCTGAAGGCCGGATCCATCAGGATCGGGCAGTCCTTGGCCTTGGCGACGGCATCGTCGATGTCCTTGGCTTCGACGATCGTGTAGCCGGCGGTCGGATTGCTGCCGCCATTGTTCTCGACCTTGCCGCCGGGCAGCACCATCTTCGACATGCCGACCGGATTGCCACCGTCGACCACGGCCGAGCCGAGCTTGCCGTACCAGCCGGTCCAGGCATCCGTTGCGGCCTTCCGCTCGGCCTCGTCGGTCGGCATCTTGCCGGAGCCATGATAGACGTAGAGAAACTTCGCCATGTTCTCCTCCCTTGATCAGCGGCATCGAACCGGCATGCGGTCCATGCCGCTCGCTGATCATCGGACCAAATAGACGAACACGCAACGAGAATGCGTAATCGCTGATATACGAAGTGGTGAGCTACTAGACTTTATCCAGCAGGTCCATGCTATCCGACGTGCCTACTTTCCACCCCGCGAAACAACCCAAGACGCCGCAAGCCGAGCATCGAACCCCAACGTAGAGCCAGCGGACGCCGCCACGTTTCGGATAGTTGGAAAACCCGACTCCGATGTTTGCCGCTTCGGAATCGCATTCAATACACACCCAGCGTTCCGGCTCGGATTCGTCCCAAAACTCCTGACTGTCGCAGATAAAATGTTCGGACCCGCAGACCGTGCATGTTCGTCGCGCCACGCCTTCATCGTCATCGGCATCGAGAAGAAACGATGTGAAACCGCATCTGCATCGCGCAAGTCGGAACTCGTCGACTTCATACCCTTCGGAGGCATAGCCTCTCAGGAATTCAGCAATGTCGCTCGGTTCGCTGCCAACCCACCACTTGCCTGTAGTGTCTACTGTCATGTTTCACCGCGCCATGGCGTGGTATTCGTCGTTCGGCCGCATGTCGATCGCTGCCGCCACCCGGTTCGACATGTTGAAGAAGGCGGCGGTCGAGGCGATGTCCCAGATGTCGCGGTCGGAGAAACCGGCCTTGCGCAACGCTGCCCGGTCGGCCTCGACGATCTTTGCCGGCTCTTCGGTCAGCTTGACCGCGAATTCGAGCATGGCGCGCTGCCGGTCCGACAGGTCGGCGGCGCGGAAGTTCATCACCATCATCTCGCCGAGCATCGGGTCGCCGGAAAGCTGACGCACCGCCGCGCCATGCGCGGTCAGGCAGTAGTAGCAATGGTTGATCGAGGAGACGACGACCGCGATCATCTCGCGCTCCAGCTTCGACAGGCCGGAGTCGCCCAGCATCAGGTCGTTGTACATGTCGGTGAAGGCGCGCAGCTTCTTTTCGTCGAAGGCATAGGACAGCAGCACATTGGGAACGAGGCCGAGCTTCTCCTGGCATTTGGCGAAATAGGCTTTTGTCGCCTCGCTCAGTTCCGCCGGAGCAAGGTCGAGCGCCATAATCTTGCCGGTCATCGGCATTCCTCCTCATTCGTTCGGCGGTCAGTTTCGGCGCTGCGATATTTCTTCGCAAGCCGTCAAACCTTTGTCGCCAAATACCGGTCATCTGCTACCATAGTCGCAAAAGCATATGACGGGAGGGATTTGACACCATGGCCAGCCTCAAAACAGCAAGCCAGTCCAAAAAAGCGAGTCCGGCAAAGAAAGACGCGGCAAAGGGGAGCGAAAAAGCCGGCAGGCTCGCCGATTACCTGCTTGCCCGGGCACCGGCCGAAGACGTCGCCGCCTATGATCCCGCCGACCTCGAACGCGCCGCCGATCTGGCCGGACGCGCCATCGCCAGGCACAGGAAGGGCGACTGCGTCGTCGCCATAGACGTCGAGTCCGGGGTCGTGCGCCAGGGCCGGCCGATGACGATCATCACCGTCGTCAACGACAACATGCCGTTCCTGTTCGATTCCATTCTCGGCGAGATCACCGAGGGCGCCGGCGAGCCGCTGCTGGTCACCCATCCGGTCGTCGTCGTCAGGCACGGCAAGAGCGGCGTCGATGAGATCCTCGGCGATGGCGGCTTTGCCAAGGGCGATCTCAGCCATGACCGGCTGAGCGTCGTCCATGTCCATATCGGCCGCCTGTCCGCCGACCAGGCCGAGGCCCTGGCCGGACGGCTGAGGAAGCTGCTGGGCCACGTGCGCGCCGCAGTCACCGACTGGAAGCCGATGCTGGCCCGCCTCGACCAGGCGATCTCCGAATTCCGCTACGCGCCGGTGCCGCTCGACAAGGCGCATGTCACCGAGGCGATCGCCTTCCTTGAATGGCTGCGCGACGACAATTTCACCTTCCTCGGCATGCGCGAGTTCAAATATACCGGTGGCGAGAAGAGCGGCACGCTGGAGCGCGCCGAGAAGCCCGGCCTCGGCATCCTGTCCGATCCGGACGTGCTGGTTTTGAGGCGCGGCACCGAAGCGGTGACGACGACGCCGGAAATCCGCGCCTTCCTGCATGGGCCCGAACCGCTGATCGTCACCAAGGCCAACGCCAAGTCTTCCGTGCACCGGCGCATCTATCTCGATTACATCGGCGTCAAGACCTACACCGCAAAAGGCGCGCTTTCGGGCGAACTGCGCATCGTCGGCCTGTTCACCTCGACCGCCTACACGCGCTCGGTGATGAAGATCCCCTATCTCAGGTCGAAAGCCGAGACCGTCATCACCAAATCCGGCTTCAATCCCGGTGATCACTCCGGCAAGGCGCTGATCAACGTGCTGGAAAGCTATCCGCGCGACGAGCTATTCCAGGTTCCGATTCCGATCCTCAGGAAGCACGCCGAAGCCATTCTGGGGCTGATCGAACGGCCGCGCGTCAGGGCGCTGGTGCGCGCCGACCAGTTCGACCGTTTCGTCTCGATCCTCGTTTTCGTGCCACGCGACCGCTACGACAGCGTGGTGCGCGAGAAGGTCGGCGCCTATCTTAGGACCGTGTTCGAAGGCCGGCTGTCGGCCTACTACCCGGCCTTCCCGGAGGGCGGGCTGGCGCGCGTGCATTTCATCATCGGCCGCTCTGGCGGCAAGACGCCGAAGGTCGAGCAGGCGACGATCGAAGCGGCGATCCGCGACATCGTGCGCACCTGGGACGACGCGCTGCGCGAAACTGCGGCCGAAACCGGCGCGGATGCAGCGATGACGGCCATCGCTGCGCGCTTTTCGGAAAGCTATAGGGATAGTTTCTCGCCGGCGGTGGCGCTGGCCGATGCCGGGCGCATCGGCAAAATCAGTGCCGCCAATCCGATCGCCATCGACTATTACCGGCATGCCGACCAGCAGCCGCAGCAGGCGGCGCTGAAAATCTATCACCACGGCAGTCCGGTGGCGCTGTCGCGGCGGGTGCCGGTGCTGGAGAATATCGGTTTCCGCGTCATCAGCGAGCGCACCTTCGAGGTCGGCGAGGAAGCGGCCGACAAGGTCTTCATCCACGACATGGAGCTGGAGAACAGCTACGGCAAGCCGATTGATCTCGGCGATGGCGGCGGCCTGTTCGAGGACGCCTTCCTGTCGGTCTGGCGCGGCGACATCGACAATGACGGCTATAACGGCCTGGCACAGACCGCCGGCCTGTGGTCGGGCGAAGTCACCATCCTGCGCGCCTATGGCCGCTATCTGCAGCAGGCCGGCATCCCGCAGAGCCAGGATTTCATCGCCGCCGCGCTCAACCGCTATCCGGATATCGCGCGCGGCCTGCATGCGCTGTTCGTCGCCCGCCTCGGGCCGACGGCCGAGACGGAAGGCGTGGTGGCGGCCAAGCACCTCAAGGCCAAGATCAGGGACGCGCTGGAAGAGGTGCCCAACATCGATGACGACACCATCATCCGTCGCTACCTCAACCTGATCGAAGCCTCGCTGCGCACCAATCATTTCGTTGCCGATACGAAAGCGAAAGGCCAGTCGCTGGCGATCAAGCTCGACTCGCAGGCGGTCGACGGGCTGCCGGCGCCACGGCCGTGGCGCGAGATCTTCGTCTATGGCTCGGAGGTCGAAGGCGTGCATCTGCGCTTCGGTCCCGTGGCGCGGGGCGGCCTGCGCTGGTCGGACCGCGCCCAAGACTACCGCACCGAGGTGCTCGGCCTGGTCAAGGCGCAGCAGGTCAAGAACGCGGTCATCGTGCCGGTCGGCGCCAAGGGCGGCTTCTATCCGAAGCGCCTGCCTGTCGGCGGCAGCCGCGACGCCATCTTCGAGGCCGGCACCTCGGCCTACAAGAACTACGTCTCCAGCCTGCTGTCGATCACCGACAATATCGGCATCGACGAGGTCATTCCGCCGGCCGGCGTGGTCCGGCGCGACCAGGACGATCCCTATTTCGTCGTCGCCGCCGACAAGGGCACCGCGACCTTCTCCGACACCGCCAACGCCATCTCGGAGAAGCACGGCTTCTGGCTCGACGACGCCTTCGCCAGCGGTGGCTCAGCCGGCTACGACCACAAGAAGATGGGCATCACCGCCAAGGGCGGTTGGGAAGCGGTCAAGCGGCATTTCCGCGAGATGAACCGCGACATCCAGGCCTCACCCTTCACCGTCGTCGGTGTCGGCGACATGTCGGGCGATGTGTTCGGCAACGGCATGCTCTTGTCGCCGCAGACGCGGCTGATCGCTGCCTTCGACCATCGCGACATCTTCATCGATCCCGATCCGGACATGGCGGCCTCGATGGCGGAACGCCAGCGCATGTTCGCTTTGCCGCGCTCAAGCTGGCAGGACTATGACAAGACCAAGCTGTCGGAAGGCGGCATCATCGTCTCGCGCAGCCAGAAGTCGATCACGCTGCCGGCGGCGGCTGCCGCGGCGATCGGCCTCGGCAAGACCACTGCGACCCCGGTCGAGATCATGAACGCCATCCTCAAGGCGCCGGTCGATCTTTTGTGGTTCGGCGGCATCGGCACTTATCTCAGGGCCTCCACCGAAACCAATGCCGATGTCGGCGACCGCGCCAATGACGCGATCCGCATCACCGCGCTCGACGTGCGCGCCAAGGTCATCGGCGAGGGCGCCAATCTCGGCGTGACGCAGCGGGCGCGCATCGAGTTCGGGCTCGCCGGCGGCCGCTGCAATTCGGACGCCATCGACAATTCGGCGGGCGTCAACTGCTCGGACGTCGAAGTCAACATCAAGATCGCGCTGGCCTCGGCCATGCGCAAGGGATCGCTGACCCGGCCGGCGCGCAATAAATTGCTGGCCGAGATGACCAACGAGGTCGGGGGGCTGGTGTTATCCAACAACTACCACCAGACGCTGGCGCTTTCGATGGCGCGCAAGCGCGGGCTCGCCGACATCGCGCATCAGAGCCGGTTCATGTCGGCGCTCGAAGCGCGCGGCCTGCTCGATCGTGCGGTCGAGACGCTGCCGTCGCCGGCGGCCCTCGCCGAGCGCGAGGCGCGCGGCGAGCCGCTGACAAGGGCCGAGCTCGGCGTGCTGCTCGCCTATGCCAAGATCGTGCTGTTCTCCGACATCGTCGCCAGCGACGTGCCGGACGATGCACATTTCGACAGGGACCTGATGGGCTACTTCCCGGACCGGATGGCGAAGAAATACGCCGCCGAGATCCGCGGCCATCGGCTGCGCCGCGAGATCATCACACGCGTCCTGGCCAACGACCTGGTCAATCGCGGCGGGCCGTCCTTCGTCAACCGGCTGCAGGAAGCCACCGGCCGAACCGCCGCCGACGTGGTGCGTACCTTCGCCGTGGTGCGGGACGGCTTTGCCTTGCCGGCGCTCTACAGCGAGATCGACGCGCTCGACAACCAGATCGACGGCCAGGTGCAGCTCGACCTCTACCAGTCAATTAGCCGGCTTATCTTCGTGACAAGCGGCTGGTATCTTAAGAACGATGCCGGCACGGCGGCGCTCGGCCAGCGGATTGCCGAGCTGCAGGAGGCACGCAAGGCGCTAGAGCCGAAACTCGCCTCGCTGCTGCCGGCCTTCTCGCGCGAGCGGATCGAGGAGCGGCGGCATGGCCTGTTCAAGGCCGGCGCGCCGGAAAAGCTTGCCGCGCAGCTGGCGCTGACCGATGTTGCGGAGGTGATCCCCGACATCGCGCTGACGGCGCGCACGGCTAATGCCGATATCGTCGCCGCCGCCAAGGCCTTCTTCGCCGTCAGCGACGCCTTCCGCATCCCGCGAGTCGAGGATGCGGCACGCTCGATCACGCCTTCGGACTACTACGATCAACTGGCTCTTTCCCGCGCGACCGACACGATCGGCGCGGCCAGGCGCGGCATAGCGGTGGCCGCACTCACCGGCCATGCCAAGGCGGCCGACCCGGTAGCGGCCTGGCTGGAGGCCGGCGGCGAGCGCGTCGGGCGCATCCGCGAGCGCCTGCAAGCACTGACCGAAGGTGGCGACATCACCGTGTCGCGGCTGTCGGTCGCCTCGGGGCTGATGAGCGATCTGACGGGGATGTGAGCCAGATCGGGCGAGATTGCCGGCAGGAACTGCGCTATAGAGCTACACGGCGCCCTGCTTCGGGCGCCGTTTTGCGGGAGGGGACATGACCGAGGTAGCAGTGCAGCGGGCATCGGGACGCGGCATCTGGGGATGGATGCTGTTCGACTGGGCGGCGCAGCCGTTCTTCACCGTCGTCACCACCTTCATCTTCGGGCCTTACTTCGTCTCACGCATGGCCAGCGATGCGGAGACGGGTCAGGCGGCCTGGGGTTACGGCATAGCCGCGGCGGGTTTGGTAATTGCCGTGCTGTCGCCGATTCTCGGCTCGATCGCCGATCAGACCGGGCCGCGCAAGCCGTGGATTGCCTTCTTCGCCGCGATCAAGATCACCAGTCTGACCCTGCTTTGGTTCGCCGCGCCCGGTTCGAACCTTTTCCTGATCGTGGCGTTGTTTTCGCTCGCCTCCGTTGCGGCGGAATTCTCGACGGTCTTCAACGATTCGATGATGCCGCGCCTGGTGCCGAAGAGCGAGATCGGCCGCATCTCCAACATGGCCTGGGGCCTTGGCTATCTCGGTGGCATGATCGCGCTGATCTTCGTCGTCACCTGCATGGCCGGCTCGCCTGAGACCGGCAAGACCATCATCGGCCTCGATCCCATCCTCGGGCTCGACCCGAAGCTCGGCGAGGATGCGCGGGCCACCGGACCGCTCTCGGCCGGCTGGTATTTCCTGTTCATCCTGCCGATGTTCTTCTTCACGCCGGACGCCATCAGGGGCATTGCGATCGGGCCGGCGGTGCGCGAGGGGCTATCGGAGCTGAAGTCGACGCTCGCCGAAGTGCGCCAGCGCAGCGGCATCTTTCGGTTCCTCATCGCCCGCATGATCTATCAGGACGGCGTCAACGCACTGCTGGCACTGGGCGGCACCTTTGCCGCGGCAATGTTCCATTGGTCGATCACCGAGATCGGCATGTTCGGCATCATCCTCAATGTCGTCGCCATTGTCGGCTGCCTGGTTGCGGCACGTCTCGATACGGCGCTTGGCTCCAAGACCATCGTGCTTATCTCGCTGGTCCTGCTCAGCATCGCCACGATCGGCATCGTCTCGACCGGCCCGGGCTACACGCTGTTCGGCGCCTGGATGATGCCCGAAACCGATAGCGGCGGATTGTTCGGCACGCCGGCTGAAAAGGCCTATATCTTCTACGGCCTGCTGATCGGACTTGCCTTTGGTCCGGTGCAGGCCTCATCGCGCTCCTATATGGCGCGCAGCGTCACCGCCGCTGAATCGGGCCGCTATTTCGGCATCTATGCGCTGGCCGGTCGAGCGACCAGTTTTGCCGCACCCTTCATGGTGGCAACGATCACCTTGGCTAGCGGTTCATCGCGGCTCGGCATGGCGGCGATCGTGCTGTTCTTGGGCGTCGGCATGGCGATCTTGATCAGGACGCCATATCCGGCCGACCAGCCAGTGGAATGAGAGACGTTCGATAATTCCACTCCGCTGGCCGCCTGACGCGGTTTTCTGCGCTTCCGGTGCTCACGGACTTGAATGTCCGCTCCGCTCCGGCTCTCGAAAACCACGCCATCCGACTCAGCGGAGCGAATTTCTCAGAACGCCTCTCTGCCGGCGCCTAGTGCCTGAAATGCCTCACGCCGGTAAACACCATGGCGATGCCATGTTCGTCGGCGGCGGCGATGACGTCGTCGTCGCGCATCGAGCCGCCCGGCTGGATGACGGCGGTGGCACCGGCTTCGATCGCTGACAACAGCCCGTCGGCGAAGGGGAAGAAGGCATCGGAGGCGACGACCGAGCCCTTGGTCAGCGGTTCCGCCAGCCCGGCCGCCTCGGCGGCGTCGAGCGCCTTGCGGGCGGCGATGCGCGAGGAATCGACGCGGCTCATCTGGCCGGCGCCGATACCGACGGTGGCGCCGTCCCTGGCATAGACGATGGCGTTCGATTTGACGTGCTTGGCGACGCGGAAGGCGAATTTGAGATCGGCCATCTCGGCCGGCGTCGGCGTGCGCTTCGTCACCACCTTCAGCTCGAGGTCGTCGACCACCGCATTGTCGCGGCCCTGGACCAGCATTCCGCCGGCTACGGATTTGACCGTCGTGCCGGCGGCGCGCGGATCGGGCAGGCCACCCGCGACCAGCAGGCGCAGGTTCTTCTTGGCGGCGACGATGCGAACCGCTTCCTCCGAGGCGTCGGGCGCGATGATCACCTCGGTGAAGGTTTTGACGATCTCCTCGGCCGCCTCGGCGTCGAGGATGCAGTTCATGGCGACGATGCCGCCATAGGCAGAGACCGGGTCGCAGGCCAGTGCCTTGGCATAGGCCGCCTTCAGCGAAGCGCCCTCGGCGACGCCGCATGGGTTGGCATGCTTGATGATGGCGATCGCTGCGGAGCGGGCCGGGTCGAACTCGCCGGCCAGTTCGAAGGCGGCGTCGGTGTCGTTGATGTTGTTGTAGGAAAGCTGCTTGCCCTGCAGCTGGCGAGCGGTGGCGACGCCCGGCCGCTTGTCGCCATTGACGTAGAAGCCGGCGCCTTGATGCGGGTTCTCGCCATAGCGCATGACCTCAACCAGTCGGCCGCCGAAGGCGCGCCACGTGGGATGCTCGATCTCCAGCGCCTCGGCGAACCAGCCGGAGATCGCCGCATCGTAGCTGGCGGTGCGGGCAAAGGCCTTGGCCGCCAGCTTCTTGCGGAAATCCAGCGACAGCGAGCCGATATTCATCTCCAGCGCGTTGAGCACCGAGGCATAGTCGCCGGGGTCGGTGACGATGGCGACATAGGCGTGGTTCTTGGCCGAGGCGCGGATCATCGCCGGGCCGCCAATGTCGATGTTCTCGACAATCGAAGCATAGCCGGCGCCGGAGCGGCGGACCTCTTCGAACGGATAGAGGTTGGAGACAACGAGGTCGATCGGCTCGATGCCGTGGGTCCGCATCGCGCTGGCATGCTCGGCATCGTCGCGTATGCCGAGCAGCGCGCCATGCACCGACGGATGCAGCGTCTTGACGCGGCCATCCATAATCTCGGGAAAGCCGGTCAGCTCGGAGACGTCGCGCACGGCCATGCCGGCCTCGGCTATCGCTTTGGCGGTGCCACCGGTGGAGACCAGCTCGACGCCGGCCGCGGCGAGCGCCTTGGCGAAATCGATGAGGCCGGTCTTGTCGAAGACGGACAGCAGCGCGCGACGGATCGGGACGAGGTCGGGCGCTGGAATGTTTTTGCTGGCGACGGCCATGGGCTGGCGGCCTTTCACGGCTGGATTGGGAAGCGTGATCGGGCCGTAGCATATGAGGCCCGGAAATCAAGCCGGGCGCTTCGTCACGGCAGACAGTCAGTTGTTTTCGGGATAGCCGGCGATGCTGGTCCGGGTCAGCTGCCAGTGAACCTCCGATATCTCGGAGGCCTTGAAGGCCAGCACGATCTGGCGGCTGCGGCGTGGGCCGCCGAGGCCGGCGAAATAGATCGATTCCTCGACTTCCGGCGTGACTTCCTTGCAGGTGAACACCCAAATGTCGGTCTGGTCGCCGGTCAGCACCAGCCGGTCATGCTCGTCCTGCAGCAGTTCCACATCGGGATGGATGTGGAAGCGCACCGTGACAAAGTCGCGGCCGTTGTTGCGGATCGCAGCACCGCCGGGGCGCAGGAAGCGGTCCCTGCCGGTCACTACATTGCCGTCGGCCGTCAGCGTCAGCTCGCGCTCGTGCAGGAAGCCGAAGCGCGCGGCATAGCCGTCGTGGCGGGCGATAAAGCCCTGGCTGCCCTTCTGGTCGGTGCGTTTGCAGGGCGCATGCTGCGGACCGCCGATCAGCGGCGAGCCCAAGAGATCGTTGACGCGCAGCGAATGGCTGAAGCGCGCCGACGAGGTGTCGTTGATGGTGGCGGTCGAGTGCGCGGCCGTGGCGCGGGCCAGCGGCCGGAATTCGGCGGCGCCGTAGGTGTCGATGCCGGCATTGACGACATAGTGCTGGCGGCCGGACGAAAGTTCGAAGGCAAGGCAGCCGGCATGCGCCGCGTTGGAAACATCGATCGGCGGCGGCAGGCCGGTGTCGGCGATGACGGTCACGCCACCCATCGACAGGCGTTCATAGCCCGAGTGCGGCGCATGCAGCAGCGGCGCGCCGACCGTGTCGTCGTGGCGCAGGATGGTGGCGATGCGGTCGTGGATGGTGGCGCCCATGCCGTTGAAGCGGGCGAGGCTGCCGTCCTGGTGGCGAAAGAAGCGCAGCGCCGGCAGCATGCGGTCGATGGCGCCCATCAGCGCCGGCGGCGGCGTCTCGGCCTGGTTGGCATAGGTCTGGCGCAGCGGCAGCAGGTCGGCGAGAAGCTCCAGAACCGTCATCGGGTTGCGCGAAATATGGCCGCCGTCGGGAAGGATCTGGCGGTCGAGCTCTTCCGCCAGGTTGCGAGTGGCGCTGCGCAGAGCCGAGGCCGGCGCCGGCAGCGACAAAGCGGCAAAGGCGAGCGCGATGCGGGCGCGCAGCCTGTCCTTGCCGTCAGGCATCTCCCGCGCCATCGACCGGAGATAGCGGATCTGCACGGCGAGCGATTTCAGGAAGGCGCGATAGAAGGGAAATTCCGCACCCTGCAGCACCACCGAGGAATGCTGCAGCCAGGCAATGACCCGCTTGGCGGTGGTGCCGGGCTCCCAGGCGATGCCGGAAATCTGGTTGCCGTGTATGGCGATCCAGTCGGAAACCAGCGCGCGGGCATTGGCGGCGGCAAGCTCGGTTCCGGCGGCGCGCATATGGCGCAGCCAGCGAAAACCGTGCAGCGTCTTTTGCCAGCCGCGATTGGGCACGTTGATCTGGAAGGGTGACTTGCCGCCGGTCTCGACCATATGTCCCGACAGTGGATAGCGGCCGTAATAGATCTCGAGCGCGATCTGCGGATCGGCGAGCCTCAGGTCGGGCGGCGCGATCAGGACGCGTTCGGGCGTGCGGCCGGAATAGCGCCAGCGATAGACAGGCCCGGCACGCAGGCGCCGGCGCGTCTTCCGCCAGAACTCCCTCGCGACAAGCGTCCAGAGACGCGTCGTGCTGCCGGCAGCAAGTGCCAAATCCCCTCCTGGTCGTCCTTACCCAACGACAAGCTTATATGATTCAAGAACTTATGCGAAGGCGGATTTCGCCGGCGTGAAGGAGTTCACGCTGTTGCGGCCTGATCCTCCCTAAAAAAGTCAGCAAACTTTAGGAAAAACAGATTCTTGGTCTCCAGGAGTTAGAGCGTCCTTTGCGCGCCCAAGAGGCCGCGCGGCGCTCTAACCAGCCCGGCGCATGCGGGCGGCAAAGAAGCCGTCGAGGCCGGATACCCCAGGTGTTTCAAGCACCAGGTCGGCGGGCGTGGTGCGCAGCGTGCCTTGCGGCGTCAGGAACGCATCGAGGCCGGCAAACTCTCCTGGCTGAACGGGATCGTCGACGATATCAGTCGTGCCGGCAAGGAAGGCACGGTAGAGCTCCTCGCCCTCGATCGGATCGAGCGAACAGTTGGAAAAGACGATCCGCCCGCCCGGTTTGACCAGGCCGACGGCGCGGGCAAGCAGCCTTGCCTGCAGCCCGGCGAGCTTTTCGACATCGGCCATGGTTTTTGTCCATGGCACGTCGGGATGCCGTCGCACCGTGCCGGTCGACGAGCAGGGCGCGTCGAGAAGAACCGCGTCGAACAATTCCTCCGGCTGATAGTCGAGCAGGTCGGCCTGGACGATCGCGGCGGAGAGGCCGAGGCGTTCGAGATTCTGCGCCAGCCGCGCCAGCCGGTTCTTCGACGTGTCGACCGCGGTGACCTTGGCGCCGGCAAGAATGAGCTGCGCGGTCTTGCCGCCGGGCGCGGCGCACAGGTCGGCGACACGGAGCCCTTTCACGCCGCCGAACAGCCGGGCCGGCAGGCTGGCGGCGCCATCCTGCACCCACCAGGCGCCGTCCGCGAAGCCGGGCAGGTCGGGGACGGAGGCGCTGAGTTTTTCCACGCGCACCGTGCCGGTCGGCAGCACGACGCCGCCGAACCGTTCGGCCCACAATGCCGGATCGGACTTGACCGAGAAATCGACCGCTGCCTCATGGCGATGGGCGGCAAGAATCTGTTTAGTCTTTTCCGGGCCATAGGCGGTCTTCAACCGGTCGGAAAACCATTTTGGCGCTTCATCGGTGGCGGCGAGAGCCGAGGCCAATTCGGCCTCTTTCGAACGCGCGAGTGTGCGCAGCACGCCATTGACGAGGCCGGAGAAGCGCAGCGTGCGGGGATCGGACTTGGCGTGGGTGACCGCAAGGTCGACGGCGGCGCTGTCGGGAATGTCGAGGAACAGAATCTGCGCCGCCGCCACATGCAGTATGTGCGATAGCACGGTTGCATTGGCCGGCAG
The DNA here is from genome assembly GCF_056781675.1 of Mesorhizobium monacense. Taxonomy (NCBI): domain Bacteria; kingdom Pseudomonadati; phylum Pseudomonadota; class Alphaproteobacteria; order Hyphomicrobiales; family Phyllobacteriaceae; genus Mesorhizobium; species Mesorhizobium monacense. Next base: position 6,150,653 of record NZ_CM165567.1, read on the forward strand.
CGGCTTTTCCAGGCGCCGCGCCAGCAGGCCCGCAATCGTCATGCGATAGCGCAGCGCGGTGACCAGTATGGCGCGCACCAGCGCGCGGTCGCGCAGGTCGAGCGCCTTGTATTGCGGGTGGCCGTTCTCGTGATCGGTCAGTCCGTCGAGCGGCGTGCGCGCATCGATGACGGCGGCAAGCAGGCGCGCCGCTGCCTTGCGCGCGGCAAGGCCGGCTACCTCTGAAGCCTGGCTTGGAAGCGACTTCATTGAGTCGATGTTCGTTTGGCTAGTCCGAAGACGGCGTTGACGAAATTGTCTTTGCTTCCTGAGGGAGAAATCATCTGGATGTATTCGCTCTCCACGGTGCTCAGGTAGTCCGCAACTTGCCGCGGCGACGCGCCATCGCCGACAAGTCGGATGACATGGAGCAGATAGATATCATATTCATCTTCAGGAAGCGGGCGGAATCCCAGTTCGCTTGATGTTGCTATGTTCGCCATCGGTACGCCGATAGGGTTCCAGTGCCTTGCGCAAAGATCGCGCATTTCCGCCAACGAGATCTCGTCGTTTCTGCCTGTTGCTCCGCTCACGACCACGGACCTTTGGGTCCGGTCGGGTTGCGTCCCCATGGGTTGGACTTTGGCCGCGCCGGTTCAGCCGGCGGCTGCAGCTCGGCTGCCTTGCCCCACGGCCCCGCCGATGGCTGCTCGTCCACTTGGCGTGGCGTCGGCGCCTGGCGGGGTGCCGCCTGCGACGCACCGCCCATCTCCCGCGCCATCGCCTGCAGAGCGGCGATGCGGTTGTCGGTGTTTGGATGTGTGGAGAACAGACTGTCCATGCGCTCGCCGGAAAGCGGGTTGATGATGAAGAGATGGGCCATGGCCGGGTTGCGCTCGGCATCCGGGTTGGGGATGCGTTCGGCGCTGCGGGCGATCTTGTCAAGGGCCGAAGCCAGCCAAAGCGGGTTTCCGACGATCTCGGCGCCACGCCGGTCGGCCTCGTATTCGCGGGTGCGGCTCACCGCCATCTGCACGATCATGGCGGCAAAGGGCGCCACCAGCATGGCCACCAGCACGCCGACGAAGCCGAACGGGTTGTTGTTGTCGCGGCTGCCGCCGAAGAAGAAGGCGAAATTGCCGAGCATCGAGATGGCGCCGGCCAGCGTGGCGACGACGGTCATGGTCAGCGTGTCGCGGTGCTGCACATGGGCGAGTTCGTGCGCCATCACTGCCGCGACCTCCTCATGCGACAGCCGCTGCAACAGCCCGGTCGAGGCCGCCACCGCGGCATTCTCGGGATTGCGACCGGTGGCGAAGGCGTTGGGCTGAGGGTTGTCGATCAGATAGGTCTTCGGCATCGGCAGCCCGGCCCGCTGGGCGAGCGCCTGGACGATGGCGTAATATTCGGGCGCGTTCTTCTCGTCGACCTCGATGGCGTGGTTCATCGACAGCACCATCTTGTCGGCGTTCCAATAGCTGAACAGATTGGTGCCGGCGGCGATCAGCAGCGCGATCATCATGCCGCCCGTGCCGCCGATCAGGAAGCCGACGCCCATGAACAGCGCGGTCATCGCGGCGAGAAGCATAGCGGTGCGAAGGGTGTTCATCGTCTCATCCGTCCGTGGTGGCGAAAAGGGTCGATCCTTGCGGGTTCATGGCTATATGATGGGAAACGCCTGCCCCTGTTTCAATCCGCCGGGACTATCGCATGACCGACCAGACCATCAAAGCCGACACCGGCCCGGATCGCGACCTATCGCAAAGGCCGCTGACGCCGGCGGCCGGCCGCGCGCTGGCCGAAGCCAAGGCACGCCGTGAAGAATATCGCGAAAAGGAAGCCGCACTGCAGAAGGAAATCGGCGGCCGCGGCGGCAAGGAGCCCGGCCGCTATGGCGACTGGGAAGTGAAGGGCCTGACCAGCGACTTTTAGCGGGTCGGCCTTAGGCCGCGGCCAGCTCCGGTGCGGGGGCGATCCAGCCGCGGTCATCGACGGCGATGCCGAGCCTGTCATAGGAGCTGATTGCCGCATGCCGCGTCTGCAGCGGATGGCTGTGCGTGGCGCTGATCACCATGACAGTGGCTTCGGCTGCCTCGGCCGCCGCAATGCCGGCGGGGGCATCCTCGAAGACGAGGCAATCGCGTGCGTCGACGCCGAGCCGTTCAGCTGCCAGCCGGAAGCAATCGGGCGCTGGCTTGCCGCGGGTGACATCCTCGGCGGCGACAATGACGGCCGGAACCGGGATGCCGGCTGCCTTCATGCGCAGCAGCGCCAGCTCGCGCGGCGCTGATGTGGCGATGGCCCAGCGTTCGGGTGGCAGCGACTTCAGAAAGGCGACGGCGCCGGCGATGGGGAGGATGCCATCGAGGTCGGCGGCCTCGGCCTGCAACAGCGCATCGGCCTCGCGCACCGGGTCGACGCCCGGAAGATTGAGCCGGCCGATGGTCTCGATCGCCCGCACCCCGTGGATCGTCGGCAGGAATGCGGCGACGTCGAGGCCTTGGCGCTGCGCCCACTGCGTCCACACCCTTTCGGCGGCGGCGATGGAGTTGATTACCGTGCCGTCCATGTCGAACAGAAAGGCCGCGAATTTTCTGCCTGCAAACATCTGATATCCTGGTGTTGTTTTGGGGGGTCGGTTTGGGAGGGTGCGACCGTAGCGTCATGGCCTTGCCATTGGAAGCCGTGGCGTCACCTTTTCGGCTCGCTGCGCGGAACCATGGTCCTCTTTGCGCGTTGAGGTCATTCACTTCCAAGAAGACCAAAAGGGGGACCGCGATGCTGATCAGGCTCGGCTACGAAATCGCTATTGAGAGTGACGCAGCAACGCCGATCATTTCGCTGCTCGACATCCACCGGGAGCGCCAGGCCGACATCAAGCGGCAGACGCGCGTGCTGACGTCGCCCTCGGTTCCGACCAGGGTCTATCACGACCGCCACGGCAACAGCTGCCGCCGTTTCACCGCCCCCTCCGGCGGGTTCCGCATCCTTTACGATGCGGTTATCGAGGACAGCGGCGAGGCCGACGATGTCAACACGCTGGCCAGGGAAACACCGGTGGCGCAACTGCCCGATGAGGTGCTCGTCTATCTGCTGGGCAGCCGCTATTGCGAGACCGACCATCTCGGCAACCTCGCCTGGCAGCGCTTCGGCCAGCTTCTGCCCGGCTGGGCGCGGGTGCAGGCGATCGTCGACTATGTCCACAACCGTCTGTCGTTCGGCTACGGCTATGCGCGCTCGACCCGCACGGCGGCGCAGGCGCATGAGGAGCGCGTCGGCGTCTGCCGCGACTTTGCCCATCTGGCGATCGCGCTCTGCCGCTGCATGAACATCCCGGCCCGCTATGTGAACGGTTATCTCGGCGACATTGGCGTGCCGCTTGATCCGGCGCCGATGGATTTTTCGGCATGGATGGAGGTCTTCCTCGACGGCAAGTGGTACACGTTCGATCCCCGCCACAATGTGCCGAGGATCGGCCGTGTCGTCATCGCGCGCGGCCGCGACGCCACCGACGTGCCGCTGCTGCACAGTTTCGGCCAGCACCGGCTCTCGCTGTTCAAGGTCTGGACCTACGAACAGGAACGCAATCTGTTCAATCCGCCCTATCACGGCGTCGACAGGACCGTCAGCGCCCAGATGCTGGCCTGACGACGCCATTAGCGGCCGGCTTGTGCCTGAGATCGACGGGTGATCCGCTTCGGGACAAGGTGTCTGTACCGGATCGGGACCGAAAGGTGCCACACCGGGGGCACAAGGCGGATCATGGTAAGCACTTCGTAAAGGAAGTCGCGGCTGGGGTTTTCTGTTTACCGGCTGTTCACCTTGCTTCGCTTCGAAAGCAAGTGAAAACAATGGCTTGACAGGAGATAACGGCTTTCGCGGTCGCGGCAGCGCCATCCGGCCGGATTCCTGCACCTTCCCTCATGCGGTTTCGAGGCCGCGGCACGTGGAGGGCGGAAAGATGCTGCAGTTCAGGGGTTTTGTTCAGGCGGCTGGCGGCTTTGCCAGGGATCGCGGCGGAAACTTCGCCATCGTCTTCGGCGCGGCAGTGTCGGTGCTGGCGCTGGGTGTCGGCTTCGCGGTCAATGTCTCCCAGCTCTACAACGCAAAATCGAGCCTGCAGGGCGTCGTCGACGCGGCAGTGACCTCGACAGCACGGGATATAACCACCGGCGACATCAACGAGGCCGATGCGAACAAGTCGGTGCAGGCTTTTCTCGACGCCAACAGCGCGGCCGGCATCCTGCGGGCTGACCAAATCGTTCTCGACAAATTGACGGTCGACAGGACGGCCAGGACCGTCAGGGCGGACGTCCACGTCGATGTCGCCTTCTATTTCCCGCTGTTCAGCATGGGCGACATGCAGCGCGTGGGCGTCTCCACTACCGCGCTTTACTCGGACAAGACGATCGAGGTGGCCATGATGCTCGATGTGACCGGATCGATGGCCGGTCAAAAGATAAAGGACTTGCGGGCCGCCGCCGCAAATGCGGTCGACAGCTTCCTCGACAATCAGAACCAGGCCAACCCCAGGGTGCGCGTTTCCATCGTACCCTACGCCAATTCGGTCAATGCCGGCTCGCTTGCGGAAAGCAGCGTCTATGTCGAAACCAAGGCCAGCCAGCGCAAACAGGCCCCGGGCAATGACGACCCGCAATATGTCTCTGCGTCGTCACGCCCGGACAATTGTGCCACCGAGCGCAAGGGCACCTATCAGTATTCGGACGCAGGGCCAGATGTCAGCATGGTCAATCGCGACTATTTCCTGTCGGGCTTCGCACAGAACAGCCGCACCGCAGCTTGCCCGGCCGCTGCCCTGGTGCCGCTGACGACGGACGCCGATGCGCTGAAGAATGTCATCAAGACATTTGCCGCCTCGGGCGGCACCGCTGGCCATATCGGCGTGCAATGGGCCTGGTACATGCTTTCCGAGAACTGGGGCAGCGTGATGAAGGCTTCGCAGCGGCCGGCAAAGATGGACCCGAAAAGGGTCGCCAAGATCGCGATCCTGATGACCGACGGTGAGTTCAACCTGTCCTATTTCGACGCCAGCAGCGTCGGCGAGGTCTACAACGACGCCGGCAAGGAACCGACCCGCACCGCGGCAAAGACGCTGTGCGCCGCCATGCGCGACCAGGGCATCGAAATCTTCACCATAGGCTTCGACCTCCAGGAGAAAAATGCCAAGGCGACGTTGCAGGATTGCGCGAGCGCCGACACAGGCAAGATCAAGCACTTCTATCAGGCGGCCAACGGGACCGAGCTCAACGCGGCGTTCCTGGAGATCGCACGCAACATCGAGACCCTGGCATTGACCAGGTAGCAATTTGCAAACGGAAAAGGCCGCCGCTTCTTTCGAAGCCGGCGGCCTTCCGTGTTTCCGTCCATGGCGCGGTCTCTGGCGGCGACGCTCTCACGTCACCTGCCGCGCATCTCGCGCCTTAACGGGAAGACTGCTTCCCGAAAGTGCAATCCGCTGAGGCCACGTTCTGGAAAACGAAATCACTCGACATCGGATCACCTCCTTTCGATCTGTTGAACACATCCTCATGATGGGGTGCGTCGCAGCAAAAGACAAGGCGCGGATTTGAAAAAGCCGCAAGACCACCTTTCCCGCAGGAACGAGTTGCGGCCTGTGCAGGCGGCGGGCAATATCCGGGCTCGCATCTGAGCTGGCATTCCGGGGGAAGGGCATGGAGGCAGCCGGCAAGGCCGCACGGATCGAGCATTATGCGCACCTGTCGCCTGTGGGCCGAGCGCCTGCACACCCGCTTCGACGAGGCGATCGCAGAGGTCGGCGAGGCAAAGGCGCGGCTCTGGCTGCTCTATCTCTCAGGCTGTTCGATCAGCTTCGAACGCGCCTCGGCGCAGATTTTCCAGACCGTCGCCACCAGGCGCGCACGAGGTCCGAGCGGCCTGCCGCCGACACGGGCGGATCTGTATAGCTAAATCTTAGCTACAGGAACCGCATCGGCGCGACGACCTCGACTCGCGCCGGCCGGTCGACGGTGCAGTAGACGCCGAGATTGTGCGCGTTGTGGCGGACCAGGTTGCGCAGGATCGCCGGGTCATGGTCGAAGCCGTCCTGGGCGATGATGGTGAAGCCGCAGCGGCGGCATGGCTCGGAGATGGTCAGATGCAGGTCGCCGATCGCGAGCTTCTTGCCGATCCATTCCGTCTCGGGAAACGAGCCTTTGACCGCCGCCATGTCGACGACGATGTTGGGGCGGAAGCGGCGCGGGTCGGCGGCACCTTCCGGGTGCAGCGCCTTCAACCGCGCCAGCGAGGCGGTAGTCAGCAGATGGATGGGGGCCTTGCGGTAACGCTCCGCGGTCAGCGGACCGGCATAGTCAGGCGCGGCGTTTTCGCGGCGGAACGGCCGGATCGAAGCTTCAAAGCCGAGAAAGGCGGAGATGGCGCGGTCGCTTTCGGCACCCGGCGCGTTCAGCCAGTCGCCGCCGGGAATTGCGATCTCGAGCGCGCGGTCATGGACCAGCCGGGTGCGGATGAGCGGCACCTTGTGCCATTTCGCGTCACGGTCGGGCCGCGCGATCTCATTGTCCGATCGATCGACGAGGCCGAACATGCGGTCTCCGTCGATGCTTTCGGGGCCGACAGAGATCGCGTCCAGCCGCTCGCCGGCGAGCGAACTCGCCGGATAGCGCCAGAGTTGGGCAACCGCACCCAGGGCAGCCTTGTCCTGCATCAAGCCTTCTTGTTCTGCCGGTTGGCGACAAGGTCGTCGACGACGGCCGGATCGGCCAGTGTCGAGGTGTCGCCGAGCGCGCCGAAGTCGTCCTCGGCGATCTTGCGCAGGATGCGGCGCATGATCTTGCCGGAACGGGTTTTTGGCAGGCCCGGCGCGAACTGGATCTTGTCGGGCGTGGCGATGGCGCCGATCTCCTTGCGGACATGGCTGACGAGTTCCTTGCGCAGATCTTCGTTCGGTATCTCGCCGGCCATCAGCGTGACATAGCAGTAGATGCCTTGCCCCTTGATGTCGTGCGGGTAGCCGACGACCGCGGCTTCGGAAACCTTGTCATGGCTGACCAAGGCCGATTCGACTTCCGCGGTGCCCATCCGGTGGCCGGAGACGTTGATGACGTCGTCGACGCGACCGGTGATCCAATAGTAGCCGTCTTCGTCGCGGCGGCAGCCGTCGCCTGTGAAGTACTTGCCCTTGTAGGTGGAGAAATAGGTCTGCACGAAGCGGTCGTGATCGCCATAGACTGTGCGCATCATGCCTGGCCAGGAATCGGTGATGCAGAGATTTCCGTCGGACGCCCCCTCGAGCACCTTGCCGTCGCCATCGACCAGTTGCGGCTTGACGCCGAAGAAGGGACGCGTCGCCGAACCCGCCTTGAGGTTGGTGGCGCCGGGCAGCGGCGTGATCAGGATGCCACCGGTCTCGGTCTGCCACCAGGTGTCGACGATCGGCACCTTGCCGTTGCCGACGACGTTGAAATACCACTCCCACGCTTCCGGGTTGATCGGCTCGCCGACCGAACCCAGAACGCGCAGCGACTTGCGCGAGGTCTTCGTCACATGGGCGTCGCCGGCGCCCATCAGGGCGCGCAGCGCCGTCGGCGCGGTGTAGAAGATGTTGACCTTGTGTTTGTCGATGACCTCCCAGAAGCGGGCCTGCGAAGGGTAGTTGGGCACGCCTTCGAACATCAGCGTAGTGGCGCCATTGGCGAGCGGTCCGTAGACGATGTAGCTGTGGCCGGTGACCCAGCCGACATCGGCGGTGCACCAGTAGATGTCGCCGTCATGGTAGTCGAAGACATATTGGTGGGTCATCGAGGCATAGACGAGATAGCCGGCGGTGGTGTGCAGCACGCCCTTCGGCTTGCCGGTCGAGCCGGATGTGTAGAGGATGAACAGCGGATCCTCGGCCTTCATCTTCTCCGGCTTGCATTCCGCTTTCACCGAAGCGATTTCGTCGTGGTACCAGACGTCGCGTCCCGGAGCCCAGCCGACCTTGCCGCCGGTGCGGCGCACGACGACGACCTTGTTGACCATCACGAAGTTCTTGGCGGCGATGTCGATCGCCTTGTCGGTGTTTTCCTTCAGCGGAATGGCCTTGCCGCCGCGCAGGCCTTCATCGGCGGTGATGACGAAGGTCGATTCGCAGTCGACGATGCGGCCGGCGAGCGCGTCGGGAGAAAAGCCGCCAAAGACGATCGAATGGATGGCGCCGATGCGCGTGCAGGCAAGCATCGCATAGGCCGCTTCCGGGATCATCGGCATGTAGATGGTGACACGGTCGCCCTTCTTGACGCCGTGCTTCTTCATCACATTGGCGAGCCGGCAGACATGCTCGTAAAGCTCGTTGTAGGTGATCTTCTTGTCGTCGTACGGATTGTCGCCTTCCCAGATGATGGCGGTCTGGTCGCCGCGCTTCTTCAGGTGCCGGTCGATGCAGTTGTACGAGACGTTGGTCAGCCCGTCCTCGAACCATTTGATCGAGACCTTGCCGTTGAAGGAGGTGTTCTTGACCTTGCTGAAGGGCTTGAACCAGTCGATGCGCTTGCCGTGCTTGCCCCAGAATTTGTCCGGGTTGTTGACGCTGTCGGCATACCATTTGAGATAGGTGTCGTTGTCGATTAGCGCGTTCTTCTTCCACACCGGTTGGACGTGATGGACATGAACCTCGGACATTTCTTCACTTCCCTCCCGAAACCAAGCCGCCGGCTTGAGCGCCGGCGGGCATCGCGGCAATGCGGCCGCGAATTTCGCGCGCATTATTAACAGTTCCGCGATGACGGCAATATTAGACGTTGGATTCGCGTGGCGGGATGCCGCAGGGGCATCGTGCAATGCTTGTCAGCACTCGACCATGGTCGCTGCTAACTGCATGTTTTCGCGCGGAAAACCCGGATACGATCAGGAAAAATCAATAGACAGTTAAATAACAAGGCGCACAATCCGATGTCGGGAGGAAAGGAGAATCGACGCAGGGGGCTGCAATGCAGGACCATTCCGAAATGGACTTGATGCTCAAAGGCTATGGCTTGACCACAGCCAAGATTTTTTATCATTTTCCCGACCATCCGCATCTGCTGCAGAGCTACATCTGGCAGGATTACGACATCGCGCCAAAGTTCCCGGTGCTGATCCGCTTCATCGAATTCTGGAAGACCAAGCTCGACGGGCCGCTGCATTCGGTCGTCTACACGCACCAGAAGCTGATCGCGCCGAATGAATGGCGCAAGGTCGACGGCGAGTTCGTGCTGCATTAGGCTCAAAACCTAATGTTCGACCACAAAGTCCAGCGATCCATCGGTTGGCCGCTGGACAGACGGATGCTGTGCATGTCCTCCACCTTCACCGTCAGGCGCGCCACGCCAGAGGACGAGTCCGGGCTAAATCAGTTGCTTCTTGCGTCTTACCCCGGCCTGATGCGCGCAGCATACGACGAGACCATTCTTGAAGCTGCGCTGCCTTTGATCACCCGCGCAAACCCGGCGCTACTTTCTGCCGGCACCTACTATCTCGCGGTAAATGAGCGTGACTTTGCCGTTGGCTGCGGCGGCTGGTCCTGGGAACGGCCTGGAAGCTCTGAAGTGAAGGACGAACTTGCGCACATCCGACATTTCGCCACTCATCCCGAATGGTTGCGCCGCGGGGTCGGGCACGCGCTTTACCGGCGTTGCGAGGAAGATGCACGGTCGTCAGGTGCGCGCCGTTTCGAATGCCACGCGAGTCTCAACGCAGAGGGTTTCTATTCGGCGTTGGGTTTCAGGTCGATGGGGCGGATCGACGTGCGCATTGGCCCTGGGCCGATGTTACCCTGCATCCTGATGGAACGAGCCTTTTGACGACGACGGTCAGACCGCTGGCGGGCTCAGCCGAGCGAATGCCTCCTGGCGCCTATAGGGGAAATAAGGGTAGGGCGCGGTCACCTCGCTTGCGGCATCGAGCCTCTTCATCTGCTCCGGCGTCAGCGTCCAGCCGACGGCGCCGAGGTTCTGGCGCAGCTGCTCCTCGTTGCGGGCGCCGATGATGACGGAGGAGACGGTCGGGCGCTGCAGCAGCCAGTTGATGGCGATCTGCGGTACGGTCTTGCCGGTTTCCCGCGCTACCGCATCGAGCGCTTCGACCACCCGATAGAGATGCTCGTCTTCGACAGGCGGCCCAAAACTCGCCGTGTCGTGCAGCCGGCTCTTTTCCGGCAGCCTCTCACCGCGGCGGATCTTGCCGGTCAGGCGACCCCAGCCGAGCGGGCTCCACACCAGCGCGCCGACGGCCTGGTCGAGGCCGAGCGGCATCAGCTCCCATTCATAGTCGCGCCCGACCAGCGAATAGTAGACCTGATGCGCGACGTAGCGGGGATAGCCGTGCCGGTCGGCCAAGCCGAGCGATTTCATCACCTGCCAGCCGGAGAAATTGGAGACGCCGACATAGCGCAATTTGCCGGCGCGCACGAGGTCGTCCAGCGTCGACAGCACCTCCGCGATCGGCGTTGCGGCGTCGAAGGCATGCAGTTGCAGAATGTCGATGTAATCGGTGCCGAGACGCCTCAGCGCGTCCTCCACCGCCCCGATCAGCCGCGACCGCGAGGAACCGTAGTCGGCTGGTCCATCTCCCATCGGCAGAGAGGTTTTCGTCGAGATCAGCACGGCATCGCGGCGACCCTTGATAGCCTGCCCGAGCACCGCTTCGGACGCGCCGTTCGAATAGACATCGGCTGTGTCGAAGAGATTGACGCCGGCCTCAAGGCAGATGTCGACCAGCCGCCGCGCTTCGTCTGCGTCACTGTTGCCCCAGGCGCCGAACAGCGGCCCCGAACCGCCGAACGTGCCGGCGCCGAATGAAAGCACCGGAACCTTCAGGCCCGATGCGCCAAGACGTCGATAGTCCATCTTTTTTCTCCTTGTGAGGTCGAAAGGTCATTGTCCGAAGACTGTCACGAGCGGGCGGATGCCGGTTCGCTTAGCGCCGGGTCGCGATCGAGGCGCAGCGCCAGTGCTGCAACGCCGAGCGCCGAAAGCGGCAGCAGCGCCGCGATCCAGGTGACAGCGCCGAGGCCGGGGCCGTGGGCGATGACCACTCCGCCCAGCCAGGCGCCGGCGGCGTTGCCGAGATTGAAGGCGGCGATGTTGAAGGAGGAAGCGAGGCTCTGTCCCGCGCCTTCGGCCCTTTCCAGCACCCACATCTGCAGCGGCGCCACGGTGGCGAAAGCGGCAGCGCCGAGCAGGCCGACATAGAGGACGGCCATTACCTGGTTGTGCAAGGCGAGGGTCATGGTGGCGAGCACCAGCGCCAGCACGACGAGGCTGCCGAACACGGACGGCACCAGCCAGCGGTCGGCTGCCTTGCCGCCAGCGAGATTGCCGGCGATGAGGCCGCCGCCGAAGACGAGCAGGATCGGCGACACCGCCGCTTCGCCAAAGCCGCTGATCTCGGTGAGCAAGGGAGCGATGTAGGTGAAGACGGCGAACACGCCGGCGTAGCCGAGCACGGTGGTGGCGAAGCCGAGCAGGACAGGGGGGCGGCCGAGGACCGCGAGGTCAGCGCGCAGGTTGCTCTTCTGGGGGGCGGTCTCGGCGCGCGGCACCAGAAGTAGGATGATGCTAAAGGCGGCGAGCCCGACCAATGTCACCGCCCAGAAGGTCGCGCGCCAGCCGAAGGCCTGGCCGAGCCAGGTACCGAAGGGCACGCCGAGGATGTTGGCGATGGTGAGCCCGGTGAACATCAGGGCGATCGCCGACGCCTTCTTGTTGGGCGCCACCAACCCCGTCGCCACCACCGAGCCGACGCCGAAGAAGGTGCCGTGGGCAAAGGCGGTGAGCACGCGGGCGCCCATCAGCGTCCAGTAGTCGGGGGCTAACGCACAGGCGAGATTGCCGATGGAGAAGATCGCCATCAGCGCCAGAAGCACAGTCTTGCGCGGCCAGCGGCCGGTGGTGATGGTCAAGAGCGGCGCGCCGATGACGACGCCCAGCGCATAGCCGGAAATGAGCTGGCCGGCGGCCGAGATCGAGACTCCGAGATCGGTGCTGACGTCGATCAGCAGGCCCATGATGACGAATTCGGTGACGCCGATGCCGAAGGCGCCGGCGGCAAGGGCATAGAGAGCAAGAGGCATGGCGGTCGTCCTGTTGGTCGCAGAAGGACGCTTGTCCCCGCGTCCCGACCAGGAAGATCGTGTCGCAAGCAACTGTGAACCAGCCTTGCTCTGGGCATACTTTCTATGAAATAGATTCACGAATGGCGAGACCAGACATAAACCGCTCCGGCGAAATCGAAGTGTTTGTCCGCGTCGTCGAGGCGGGCAGTTTTTCGGCGGCAGCGAGGGCACTGCGCATGACGCCATCGGCGGTGAGCAAGCTGATCGCGCGGCTGGAGGCCCGGCTTGGCGCGCGCCTCGTCAGCCGCTCGACGCGACGGCTGCAGCTTACGCCGGAGGGCATCGCTTTCCATGACAGCGGCGTGCGCATCCTCGCCGACATGGCAGCAGCCGAACGCGAGGCGGCGGCAGGGGCAGCACCGCGCGGCCTGCTGCGGGTCAACAGCTATGTGCCCTTCGGCCAGCACCGGCTGATCCCGCTGCTGCCGCGCTTTCTCGAACGCTATCCCGAGATCTCGATCGACCTTGTTTTGACGGACCATGTCATCGACCTGATGGAGGAGCGCGCCGATGTCGCCATCCGCGCCGGGCCTCTCGGCGAATCCCGGCTGGTGGCGCGCAAGCTCGGGCAAAGCCGGACAGTTGTGGTCGCCGCACCGTCCTATCTCGAACGGCATGGCACGCCCCGGACATCAGCCGATCTCGACCGCCACAACCGGATGGGCTTCCGCTTCGCGCGCCATATCGACGGCTGGCCCTTTGTCGACAAGGCCGGCCGCCCCACCGTGGTCCCGACCACCGGAAACGCGCTGGTCAGCGACGGCGAAGCGATGCGGCTGATGGCACTTTCAGGCGCGGGCATCGCCCGGCTGGCGCGCTGGCATATTGAACCCGACATTGCCGCCGGTCGTCTGGTGCCGCTGCTGGAGGATTTTAATCCCGGCGACGAGGAGCTTACACACGCCGTCTATGTCGGCCAGGGCAAGCATCTGCCGGCAAGGGTGCGCGCCTTTCTCGATTTTCTGGTCGAGACCGTGCGGCTCTGAAAGTCGTTCGGGAGCTAACGGCTCCCGAACCCTTAGGCCGGCGATAGTAGGACTATGTCTTCGGTACGAAAGGCGCGGGGCGCCGACCGGCCGCCTGCCGCTCCAGCATCCAGCCGGGATATTCGGCCGGCAGCGCGCTGACCTCGTCCAGCTTGGCGAGATCGTCGGCGTCGAGCTTCAGCTCTGTCGCGGCAAGGTTCTGCTCTAGCTGCTCCATGCGGCTGGCGCCGATGATGATGCTCATCACGAAGGGCTTTGCCAGCACATAGCCGAGCGCCACCGTGGCGACGCTGACATCATGCTTCTTGGCGATGTCGCGCATGACTGCGACGGCCGCCCAGGCACGGTTCTCATTGACCGGCGGGAAATTGAAGGAGGCGCGGCGGCCTTCGCCATTGCCGGGTGCGCCCGGACCGTATTTGCCGGAGAGCAGGCCGCCCGCCATCGGCGACCAGACCATGAGGCCGAGCTTTTCCTCGTTGAGCAGCGGCACGATTTCGCGCTCGAGGTCGCGGCCGGCGATCGAGTAATAGGATTGCACCGTCTCGAAGCGAGCAAAGCCCTTGCGCTCGGCGATACCCAGCGCCTTGGCGATACGCCAGGCCTGCCAGTTGGAGACGCCGACGTAACGGACCTTGCCGCTGGCCACCAGATCGTCGAGCGCCCGCAGCGTCTCGTCGATCGGCGTCACCGTGTCGGTACCGTGCAGCTGGTAGAGATCGATATGGTCCAGCTGCAGCCGTTCGAGGCTGGCGTCGACCGAATCCATGATATGGCCGCGCGAGGAGCCGCGCTGGTTCGGACCGCTGCCCATGGCGCCGTGAACCTTGGTGGCGACGATCACGTCCGACCTGTCAACACCGAGATTTTTCAGAGACTGGCCGAGCAGTTTTTCGGACTCACCGAACGAATAGACGTCGGCCGTGTCGAAGAAATTGACGCCCGCGGCAATCGACCGGCCGACGATGTCGTCGACGCCCTTCTGGTTCAGGCTGGCGATCAGGCCCCATTGGGCGTTTTCGCCGGCGGCGCCGAAGGTCATGGTGCCGAGGCAAAGTTCGGAGACGAACATCCCCGTGTTTCCGAGTTGGTTATAGCGCATGGTGGGGCTCCGGGAGAGTGCAAGAAGACACTAGCCAAATAGGAACGACACGTTTCGTTTCAAGCGTTGGAGCAATTGCACTGTTGGGATTGGCCTAAACTTCCGTCATCGGCTGCCGAAGACTGCCGAGCCGACCCTGACGCTGGTCGCGCCGAAGGCGATGGCCGTCTCGTAATCGCCGGACATGCCCATAGACAGACTTGCGACGCCGGCCTCGCGGCCGAGCTTTTCCAGCAGCGCGAAATGCGGGCCAGGGTTCTCATCGGCCGGCGGGATGCACATCAGACCTTCGATGGCGAGGCCGTGGATGTCGCGACAGCGGGCGACGAACGCGACGGCCTCGCGCGGCTCGATGCCAGCCTTCTGCGGCTCGGAGCCGGTGTTGACCTGCACGTAGAGTTTTGGCGAGCGGCCCTGGCGTGCGATCTCCTTCGCAAGTTCGGCCGCGATCTTCTCGCGATCGATCGTCTCGATGACGTCGAACAGGGCGACTGCTTCCTTCGCCTTGTTCGACTGTAGCGAGCCGATGAGGTGCAGTTCGATATCCGGGAATGCTTCCTTCAGGGCTGGCCACTTGGCTTGCGCTTCCTGCACCCGGTTCTCGCCGAAGACGCGCTGGCCGGCCTCGATCACTGGACGGATATCGGCGGCCTCGAAGGTTTTCGACACCGCCACCAGCGTCACCGCACCGGCTGCGCGGCCGGCCTCGCGCTCGGCGGCGGTGATCTTCGTCTTGACCGTGAAAAGCTGTTCGACGGCGCTCGCCATGCCTATATCCTGCCTGTCTTTATCGATCTTGGCCGGATCGCCGCAGTTGACGGGTCCGGCAATCCATGGTGAACACCGCGACGACATTTTCGCTGGCCGCCGGCCATTGTCCGGTGGCTCGTGCCTGCTTTTTAAGTGAAAAACATCCGATGGCAACCGAACGATACAATCCGCGCGCGTCAGAGCCCAAATGGCAGAAGGCCTGGGACGCCAAGAAGCTGTTCGAAGCTCAAAACGACGACCCGCGCCCGAAATACTACGTGCTGGAGATGTTCCCCTATCCGTCGGGGAAGATCCATATCGGCCACACCCGCAATTACACGATGGGCGACGTGGTGGCGCGCTACAAGCGGGCCAAGGGGTTCAGCGTGTTGCACCCGATGGGCTGGGACGCCTTCGGCATGCCGGCTGAAAATGCGGCGATGCAAAACAAGGTCCATCCCAAGGACTGGACCTATGAGAACATCGCCACCATGCGCGAGCAGCTCAAGGTCATGGGCCTGTCGCTCGACTGGGCGCGCGAATTCGCCACTTGCGACGTCGACTACTACCACCGCCAGCAAATGCTATTCCTCGACTTCGTCGAGAAGGGGCTGGTGACGCGCAAATCCTCCAAGGTCAACTGGGATCCGGAGGACATGACCGTGCTCGCCAACGAGCAGGTGATCGACGGCCGCGGCTGGCGCTCGGGCGCACTGGTCGAGCAGCGCGAGCTGACGCAGTGGTTCTTCAAGATCACCGACTATGCGCAGGACCTCTTGGATTCGCTCGAAGGCCTGGACGAGTGGCCGGAGAAGGTCAAGCTGATGCAGCACAACTGGATCGGACGCTCGGAAGGCCTGCTGATCCGCTGGCCGCTGGCGGCACCCGTTGGTGGCGAGCATGAGCTCGAAGTCTATACGACCAGGCCCGACACCATTTTCGGCGCGTCCTTCATGGCTGTCGCCGCCGATCATCCGCTGGCCAAGAAGGCCGCGGAAGACAATCCGGCCTTGGCCAAGTTCATCGAGGAGGTCCGTCACATGGGCACCTCGGTGGCGGCTTTGGAGACCGCCGAGAAGAAGGGTTTCGACACCGGCATCCGTGTCGTCCACCCGTTCGACGACAGCTGGACGCTGCCGGTCTATGTCGCCAATTTCGTGCTGATGGAATACGGCACAGGCGCCATCTTCGGCTGCCCGTCCGGCGACCAGCGCGACCTCGACTTCGCCAACAAATACGGCCTGCCGGTGGTGCCTGTGGTGATGCCGGAAGGTGCCGATGCAAAGACGTTCCAGATCATCGACGAAGCCTATGTCGATGACGGCGTGATGATCAATTCGCGCTTCCTCGACGGCATGAAGCCAGAGAAGGCGTTCGACGAGGTCGCGAAGCTGCTCGAGCAGAAAACCATCGGCAACCGGCCGATGGCCGAGCGCAAGGTGACCTTCCGCCTGCGCGACTGGGGCATTTCGCGCCAGCGCTACTGGGGCTGCCCGATCCCGATGATCCATTGCGAGGATTGCGGCGTGGTGCCGGTGCCGAAGGCTGACCTGCCGGTCAGGCTGCCCGACGACATCGAGTTCGACCGGCCGGGCAACCCGCTCGACCGCCATCCGACCTGGCGGCACGTCAACTGCCCGCAATGCGGCGAGCCGGCACGGCGCGAGACCGACACGATGGACACGTTCGTCGATTCGTCGTGGTATTTCGCCCGCTTCACCGCGCCCTGGGCGAACGATCCGACCGATCCCCGGGCGGCCAATGAATGGCTGGCGGTCGACCAGTATATTGGCGGCATCGAGCATGCGATCCTGCATCTGCTCTATTCGCGCTTCTTCACCCGTGCCATGCGCGAAACCGGCCATCTCAACCTGGCCGAGCCGTTCAAGGGCCTGTTCACGCAAGGCATGGTGGTGCACGAGACCTACCGCGTCGGCAGCGCGTCCAACGGTCGCTGGCTGTCACCCGGCGAGGTCAGGCTGGAGGATGTCGACGGCAAGCGCCGCGCCATCGAGATCGCCACCGGCGATGAGGCCGTGATCGGCCCGCTGGAGAAGATGTCGAAGTCGAAGAAGAACACGGTGAGTCCGGAAGAGATCACCGACGGCTACGGCGCCGACACCGCGCGCTGGTTCATGCTGTCGGATTCGCCGCCCGAGCGCGACGTCGAATGGACCGACGATGGTGTGGCCGGCGCGCACCGCTTCGTCCAGCGCGTCTGGCGCCTGGTGTCGACGGCTGCCGAATCGCTTGCCGGCATCCAGCCTGCGGCGGCGCAGGACTGTGAGGCCGGTGCGGTTTCCAAGACGGCGCACAAGATCCTGAAGGCGGTCGGCGAGGACATCGAGAAGCTCGCCTTCAACCGCGCCATTGCTCGTGTCTACGAGCTCGCCAATGCCTTGACCGCGCCGCTCAACGAAGTGGCCGAAGGCAGGGCCGATCCGGCGCTGAAAGGCGCCTGCCGGCAGGCGGTGGAGATCCTGGTGCACCTGGTCGCGCCGGTCATGCCGCATCTGGCCGAGGAGTGCTGGGAGACGCTCGGCGGCACCGATATGGTCGCCGAACGGCCGTGGCCGGTCTACGATCCGGCGCTGGTCGTCGACAATGAGATCGTGCTGCCGGTGCAGGTCAACGGCAAGAAGCGCGGGGATTTGACAATTGCCCGCGACGCGGACCAAGGTGCCGTCGAAAAAGCCGTGCTGGCCCTCGACTTCGTGCAGAGAGCGCTGGAGGGTAAGGCGCCCCGCAAGGTGATCATCGTGCCGCAGAGGATCGTCAATGTCGTTGCCTGAGCTTGGAAAGACGACGCGTTTTCTGCGCCGTGCAGCACTGTGCGGCCTGGTCGCCTCGGCTGCGCTGGTTTCGGCCTGCACGGTGCGTCCGCTCTATTCGAATGCGCCGCTCACCGTCGGCTCGACTGTCGGCGCCGCCGCCGAACTGGCGTCGATCTCGATCAAGCCGGTCAAAACCCGCTACGCCCAGCAGGTGCGCAACAATCTGATCTTCGGGCTCGGCCAGGGCGCGGGCGAGCCGGCCTCGCCGGTCTACACGCTCGATCTCGGCGTCAGCGAACTGGTCGAATCGGCTGCCGTTGTGCAGATCCAGACCGACGAGGACGAACCGACGGCCGGCACGGTGACGCTCACCGCGAACTATGTGCTGACCGACGCCAAGACCGGTACGGTCATCGCGAGGGGCAAGCGCTCGGTGCCGTCATCGTTCGACAAGCCAACCCAGGAATATGCTTCCTACCGGGCGCAGCTCGACGCCGAGAACCGCGCCGCGCGCGAACTGGCGGAACTCCTGCGCCTGTCGGTCGCCCAGGATCTGGTCAAGCACGGCAAGAAGGCCTGAGAGACCGTTTGGAAACTCCACTCCGGCGGCCATCTCTGAGCGTTTCCCACTTGGCTGTTCGCAACAAAAAGGCCGGTTGCCCGGCCTTTTTTCGTTTAATGCGTGAACCCTGATCTCAGCCGATCTTCTGGCCGGTCTTGGCCCAGTCGGCGAGGAACTGCTCAAGGCCCTTGTCGGTCAGCGGGTGCTTGACCAGCGCCTTCAGCGTCGCCGGCGGTGCGGTGATGACGTCGGCGCCGATCAGCGCGGCCTGCTTGACGTGGTTCACGGTGCGCACCGACGCGGTCAGGATCTCGGTCTGGAAATCGTAATTGTCGTAGATCTGCCGGATCTCCTGGATCAGTTCCATGCCGTCCGAACCGGTGTCGTCGATGCGGCCGACGAAAGGCGAGATGAAGGAGGCGCCGGCCTTGGCAGCCAGCAGCGCCTGGTTGGCGGAGAAGCACAGCGTCACGTTGACCATCCGGTTCATCTGCGTGCGGATCGTCTTGCAGGCCTTCAGCCCGTCCAGCGTCAGCGGCACCTTGATGCAGACATTGGGCGCGATCTTGGCCAGCACCTCGGCCTCCGCCATCATGTCCTTGAATTCGGTGGCCACCACTTCGGCCGAAACCGGACCGTCGACGATGTCGCAGATCTGCTTGGTGACCTCGGAAATCTTGCCGCCGGACTTCAGGATCAGCGAGGGATTGGTGGTGACGCCGTCGAGCAAGCCAAGATCGTTCAGCTCACGGATTTCCTTGACATCGGCGGTGTCGACAAAAAATTTCATGACGGGGTCTCCTGAAGATTTTCATGTGCATGGCATGCACATTCGGGGTCGGCCTTTGCTCTAGACCAAAGTCAGGGCAAGGTCACGCCTCATGGAAGAAGATTCGCCCTTTGTCGCGCCCGTGCTGGTGCCGATGCCCGCCGAGCAGCCCTACACCTATGCGGTGCCGATGGGCATGCGCGTGGTGCCGGGCTCGATCGTGCGCGTGCCGCTCGGGCCGCGCCAGGTGGCCGGCATCGTCTGGGACGGCGTCGTCGAAAAGGTCGACGCCAAGAAATTGCGGCCGATCGAGCAGGTCTTCGACTGCCCGCCGATCGACCGCGCCATGCGCCGCCTCGTTGACTGGATCGCGCAATACACGCTGTCGCCGCCCGGCATGGTGGCGCGCATGCTGCTGCGGGCACCGGAAGCCTTCGACCCCGAACCCTGGATCGAAGGGCTGCAGCGCACGCTGCTCCGGCCCGACCGGATGACGGAGGCGAGGACGCGCGTGTTGGAGACGGCCGAAGGCGGGCTTGCCTGGACGCGCTCGGGGCTTGCGCATGCCGCCGGTGTGTCCTCAACGGTCGTCGACGGCCTGCGGGCGCAAGGCGTTTTCGAGACCGTGATGATCCCGCCGCGACCGGTGGTCGCAGCGCCCGACCCCGCCTACGCCCAGCCCGCGCTGATGCCCGACCAGGAGGATGCGGCCGTGATGCTGCGCGCCGGCGTCGCGGCCGACGCTTTCGGCGTCACCTTGCTCGATGGAGTGACCGGCTCCGGCAAGACCGAAGTCTATTTCGAGGCCGTGGCGGCCGCACTCGACAAGGGCAAACAGGTGCTGATCCTGCTGCCGGAAATCGCGCTGACGCATGCCTTCCTCGAACGCTTCCAGGATCGTTTCGGCGCCAAGCCGGCGGAGTGGCATTCCGACCTGCCGCCACGGATGCGCGAGCGCGTCTGGCGGCAGGTGGCGGAAGGCGGCGTGCGGGTCGTCGCCGGCGCGCGCTCGGCGCTGTTCCTGCCGTTCCGCGATCTCGGGCTGATCGTCGTCGACGAGGAGCACGACCCCGCCTACAAGCAGGAGGATCGCGTCTTCTACAATGCCCGCGACATGGCGGTGGTGCGCGGCCATATTGGCGGCTTTCCGGTGGTGCTCGCATCGGCGACGCCGTCGGTCGAAAGCCGGGTCAATGCAAGCCAGGGCCGCTACAGCAGGGCGGTGCTTTCGGGGCGCTTTGCCGAGGCGTCGCTTCCCGACCTGAAGACCATCGACATGCGGCGCGCGCCGCCGGCACGTGGCGGCTTCCTGTCGCCGCTGATGCTCGACCATATGAAGCGGACACTGGAGCGGCAGGAGCAGTCGCTGCTCTTCCTCAATCGGCGCGGCTATGCGCCGCTGACGCTGTGCCGGGTGTGCGGTCATCGCTTCGGCTGCCCGGTCTGTTCGGCCTGGCTGGTCGAGCACCGCTTTCGCGGCCAGCTCGTCTGCCACCATTGCGGGCACAACGAGAAGCGGCCGGAGGCATGCCCGGAATGCGGCACGCTCGACCATCTCGTCGCCTGCGGGCCGGGTGTCGAACGCATCGCCGAAGAAGTCGTCACGCATTTCCCCGACGCCCGTACCATCGTCCTGTCGTCCGACCTTATGGGCGGGGTGCGGCGGCTCAGGCTCGAGCTGGAGGCCATCGCCAATGGCGAGGCTGATATCGTCATCGGTACGCAGCTGGTCGCCAAGGGCCACAACTTCCCCAACATGACGCTGGTCGGGGTGGTCGATGCCGATCTCGGTCTCGCCAATGGCGATCCGCGCGCCGCCGAGCGCACCTTCCAGCTGCTCAGCCAGGTGACGGGACGGGCCGGCCGCACCGGCAAGAAGAGCCTCGGCCTGCTGCAGACCTTCCAGCCCGAGCATCCGGTGATGCGGGCGATCGTCTCCGGCGATGCCGAGGCTTTTTACGAGCGCGAGATCGCCGAGCGCGAGCGGGCGGCACTGCCGCCCTTCGGCCGGCTCGCCGGCGTCATCGTCAGCGCCGTGACGCGGGCGGAAGCGGAGGGCCATGCGCGGGGCCTGCGCCGCGCCGCGCCTCAAGCCAGCGACCTGTTCGTGCTCGGCCCGGCCGAAGCGCCGCTGTCACTGCTCGGCGGCCGTCATCGCTTCCGGTTGCTGATCCAGGGCGAGCGGCGTGCCGACATGCAAGGTTTCATCCGCACCATGCTGGCCGAAGGACCGAAGCTGCGCGGCTCGGTCCGGGTGCAGGTCGATATCGATCCGCAGAGCTTTTTGTGAGATTGATCGTGCAAATCGGAGTGCGGAGCAGATGAAAACCCTTGGCCTGCTCGGCGGCATGAGCTGGGAATCGACCGCGATCTACTACCGGCTGCTGAACGAGATCGTGCGCGAGCGGCTTGGCGGGCTGCATTCGGCAAAGCTCCTGTTGTGGTCGTTCGATTTCGCCGAGATCGCCGAGCGACAGCATGAAGGCGACTGGCAGGGCGCCGGGGTGCTTTTGGTGGAGGCCGCGCGCAGCCTGGAAGCTGGCGGCGCGCAAGGGCTGCTGGTCTGCACCAACACCATGCACAAGCTCGCCGATGAGGTGCAGGCGGCGGTGTCCATCCCGCTGATCCACATTGCCGATGCCACCGCGGTTGCCGTCAAGGATGCCGGCGTCAAGCGCCCGGCGCTGCTGGCGACTCGCTTCACCATGGAGCAGGATTTCTACAAGGGCCGGCTTGCCGACAGATACGGTCTTCAGCCGGTGGTGCCGGATCAGGCCGGGCGCGACATGGTGCATCGCGTGATCTACGACGAGCTCTGCCAGGGCATCGTCAGCGGGCCATCGAAGGCGGCCTATATCGACGAAGTCGCCCGCTTGCGGCGCGAAGAAAAGATCGACGGCGTCATCATGGGCTGCACCGAGATCACCATGCTGATCGGCCAGCCGGATTTCGACATTCCGGTGTTCGACACCACGCGCATCCATGCCGAGGCGGCGGTCGAATTCATGCTGCAGTAATCAAGGCTGGGCGGCCACGGCGACATTTCCCGAGCCGACCACTTTCAGCTTCCATCCCTCTGCTTCCGTGCCGGCCAGATTGAGATGCCCGGTCAGGAAGTACAGGCGATCGGTGTCAGGGCCCTTGGCAGTGCAGAATCGATCCTGCAGATAGGAGGGTGGCGTCGCCTGGTAGTAAAGGTCCGCCTCGACGCTGGCAGGGTGTGTGCCCTTCGGCAAATCGGCAAGCGGTATCGAATAGCTCAGTGTGTCGCTGCCGCCCGCTACATAGTCGGGATCGTCTTCGACAGCGGTCGTGCCGACATCGATGGCGAGATCCTCATCCGCGCCCAGCGCCTTGGCGATTTCGAGCCGGCTTTCGAGCGGCAAGAAGCCAGCCGGCAGAATCCGGTTGTCCTTCACCTCGGTGCAGATCGACAGGAAGCTGGTCGTCAGCTCACCTTCCGGCTTGGCCTCCGCGTTGCAGATCGGGTTCGGCGAATTGGCGGGCGGCGTAGAAACCAGTTCCTGATAGATCTGAACCTGGTCCTGTCGCGTGATCTTCTGATAGTGCGGCTGATGCGGCCGCTCGCCAGGGTGGATGCGGCCGGAACAATCGTCCTTCCACCAGAGCTCGCCATGGAGCGGCTTGCCATCCGCGTCGGTGATCACGCCGGCGGCGTTGGTCCGGCCGGAGACCCAGAGCGGCTCGCCGTTCTGGTCGAGCACGCTGAAGGTGAGGAACGCGCGCCGGAAACCCACGCCGGAGGGAAATTTGTGACCGGCCAGGTTCTTCACCGTCACCTTGGCGTCAAGCGCATCCGCGGTCATGGCAATATCGCTGACGGCGACGGTGGCGGTTGTCTGCGATGCCTGGTCCAGCATCGCCTGCTCGGTGAGAACAAGAGGATCGAGAGCCTTCTTGCCCATCATCGGATCGCGCGTCCTGATGCCGAAGACATCGGGAAACTGCTGCGCCATCTTGACCAGGAAGACGTTGAGGCCGACCAGCGTGTGGCGAGCAAACCCTTCGCGGACCGAAAGATCCGGTGCGTTGCTGGACTCGGTCTGCGGAAAATTCAGATTTTCCTGGATGCTGGCGATCTTGCTCATCGTCGGCGTTCCGTCCGGCTCCCTTGATGGCATGTGACAGCCCTGGCAGCTCTGCGGCGCAGCGCCGGCGCCCAGTGGAAGCGGGCCGTCCGGCGTGCTGCCGGTTCGATATGCGCTGAACGCCCACTCCGGATAGGTCGTCTGCTCGTAGATATGGGCCAAGGTGTTGGCCCCCTGCAGAACCGGCAGGTGAACCGTGTGGCACGTCCCGCAAACCTCGGAACTCGTGATCGTGGCATCATGAACCGGCTTGATGCCGAGGGCGGTCTGCATGGGCCCGACTTCCGGCTTTTCGAACGGGCCGATGAGAGCGTCGGGCGAACCGACCATGAAGCTGCCGGTGAAGGTCTTGGCAAAACCGCTCGCATGCGGATTGAGCAGCGCCTGCCGCTCGTTCACGCAGGCGTTCTGCGGCGCATCGGCGAGCGGCTCGCTGGCCTTGGTGTTGAGCACCATGCGGTGACAGGACGTGCAGGTAATGCCGTCGCGGGCAAGCATGCCGTAATTGGCGTGCACCGCGCTCGGATTGTCGGCCGGCCAAGGCGTCGCATCGACCATGTTGCGCGAGAACAGTTCGCATTTGCCCGAGCGCGCCTTCTCGTCGATATGAAACTGCCGCTCTCCGGCTATGCCATGGCAGCCGAGGCAAACGTCTTGCACGACGCCAGACATTTTGGGGTGGAAGCTTTGCATCTCACTCGCCAGCTGCGCGAAAAATATCGGATCGCGGCCTCCCAGCCCCATCGGCGAGGTTCGCCAGGTTGCCAGCGGAGACAGATTGATCAAGCCATCGCCATGCGGGTTCGGCTTGGTCATGTCGAACTGGAGCCCGGTGCTGCCGGCGTCATGACAACCGAGGCACTGGCTCGACGTCAGGAAGGTATCGGACGCATCGGGACCTTTGGCCCCGACCCAGGTGTTGTCGTAAGTCTCGGAGGGCATTCGCGAAACGGTTTCATAGGTCGGCATCTCGCGGACATACGCCTTCAGCGCCGCGATCACGTCGGCGTTCGGGCTATAGAGCGGTTCGCCAAGACGCGGCCTGGTATTGACCGGCAGAACGACGGCCTGGTGCAAGGTCGGCGTCGGCGGTCCCTTGAAGAAATCCTGCGCCAGGTAGTTCAGCGGCTTGCCGGGCTCACCCTCGACGTTCTTGGGAGATGCGAAGGTCAGATTGTCGGCCGCCGAAGCATGGCAGTTCATGCAGTATTGGCCGAAGCCCATATTCGGCATGCTGTTGTTGTCGGCCGGCAAAGCCGGCCAATCCGGGGTCCAGCCGCTCTGGCTGCCAAAGCCGTACCAGCCCCAGAACCAGCCGTCGTGAGAGGCGCCGGCATCGCGAATCATGATCGCGGCGCCGCTGGTCGGGAGCAGTTTGCGAGGATCGACTGTCCGGCAATCCGACGCCGGCTCCGAAAACATCTCTTTCACCATGATGGCGCCGTCGGGAACCGGCGGCGGGTGATCGACCTCGCCATTGTCCGAGCGATTTTTGCGAAGCCAGTCCATCATTTCCGGCGAATACCAGATCATCACTGGGGCATGGGTTCCGTGATCGACGCCCTGCCAGGTGCCCTTGACCAGGGTCGCGATCCGCGGTCCGGCCTGGCGCACGTATTTGTCGTGCACCCATCCTGCAGCTTCGTTGCGATAACAATAGCCGCCCAGATACTGATTGAGCTTGCTCTCGTAATCCCCCAAGGACAGTGCCGATGGCTTCCGGATCGTGGGCTCAAGCTGCTGACAGGCCAAAGGATTGGCGGGAACCATGGCCATCGGTCGTTCGGCGATACAGTCCGCGCGCGCGCCTTGCGCGATTCCAACGAGGGTTGCCGCAACAACCCAGATCCTGGCCAGATGCAACGTCCGACAAAGACCTGGCATGATCTTCTCCCAATTCTGAGATCCAGCCGGCCGCAATTCATCTGTGCAGATTTCACATGTGATCGCAAAACATGTGAAATTTGCCGAGGCAAACAAGAAATCGGCTAAGAGGACGTTGAAAGCATAATACCAACGTTACATCAGGGCAAGGCATATACTGTTGAAGACAATCACGCCGCGTCTGCCTTGCTTAAGAATTTTCTTAAATACCAGTTGAATCGGCAGCAAAACCGGTCCCAGGGTGCAGCCGAAACAGGTCCGCGCTTTGATGCCGAAACCCCGACGCCCAGTTGCGCGCTTGACTTCCCTTCCCGGCGACATTCAATGCACATTGCATTGCTGTGAGGGGATCGAGACAGATGGATTTTGTGTTTCCATGGCCGACGAGCCAGGGCGAGTGGCTGGCATGGTCGAGCGCCGTCGTGACCTTGGCTCTCGGCCTCGTGCTGTTCCTGGCGCCGAACCTCGCCTTCCGGATACTCAGGCTGCAGGTCAAGCCCGAGAAAGCGGCGGCGATCGCCGAAGGGCGCGGCCGAATGTCCGGCTTCTATCTCGGCGTCAGCCTGTGCTGCATATTGCTGGCGCAGCCGTGGCTCTACATGGCGCTCGGCTTCTCCTGGCTGTTCACCGCCTTCGGCCGCTTGCTGTCGATGATGTCGGACGGCGCCAACACGCCTTTCAACTGGGCATCGATCATTGTGGAACTGGTGCTGGCGGCGCTGCCGCTGGCCTTTGTCTTCGGCTTTTTGCCTTGAATCCAACGGCTTCGGTCGAACTCCACCGCTGGATGCGACAAAAGTGCCTGAAAACCATGCGGAACGACGCATTGCGGTCTTAAAAGGCCTGTGCTAGACGGCAATCGACTTTCGGCCGGGGATAGCGGAAGCCGCGTCTTCGTGCTTGGAAAAATGCAGTAAGGTCAAAGATTTAGCCAGAGTTCTCGCTCGCGCCAACAATCTGCGGCCTGTCAGACAAGAGAAAAGACGGTCCGTGGCCCAATCGTCATCGCCAATCTCAGGTGTCGCAGAACGCTACGCGGGTTCGCTGTTCGAACTCGCGCAGCAGGCAAATTCCGTTGCCAAGGTCGAAGCCGACCTCAACAGTTTCGAGGCGATGCTGGAAGGCAGCGCCGACCTGATGCGCCTGATCAAGAGCCCGGTGTTCTCCAGCGAGGACCAGGCCAAGGCGATCGCGGCGATCGCCGACAAGGCCGGGATCACCGGGCTGACCGGCAATTTCCTGCGCGTCGTCGCCAAGAACCGCCGTCTGTTCGCGGTGCCGGGCATGATCAAGGCGTTCCGCCAGATCGCCGCGGAGCATCGTGGCGAGGCTGCCGCCGAGGTCACCTCGGCGCACGAACTGACTGCAGCCCAGCAGGCCGAACTGAAGGCGGCGCTGAAGAGCGTTGCCGGCAAGGATGTGGCCATCACCGTCACCGTCGATCCGTCGCTGCTCGGCGGACTGGTGGTCAAGATGGGCTCGCGCCAGATCGATACGTCATTAAAAACCAAACTCAATTCGCTCAAGCTTGCACTGAAAGAGGTCGGCTGATGGACATCCGCGCCGCGGAAATTTCCGCAATTCTGAAAGACCAGATCAAGAATTTCGGCAAGGAGGCCGAGGTCTCCGAAGTTGGCCAGGTGCTGTCCGTCGGTGACGGCATCGCCCGCGTCTACGGCCTCGACAACGTCCAGGCCGGCGAAATGGTCGAGTTCCCCGGCGGCATCCGCGGCATGGCGCTCAACCTCGAAGCCGACAATGTCGGCGTCGTCATCTTCGGCGCCGACCGCGACATCAAGGAAGGCGACATCGTCAAGCGCACTGGCGCCATCGTCGACACGCCTGTCGGCATGGGCCTGCTCGGCCGCGTCGTCGACGCACTCGGCAATCCGATCGACGGCAAGGGCCCGATCAAGGCGACCGAGCGCAAGCGCGTCGACGTCAAGGCGCCCGGCATCATCCCGCGCAAGTCGGTGAACGAGCCGATGTCGACCGGCCTCAAGGCCATCGACGCGCTGATCCCGGTCGGCCGTGGCCAGCGCGAGCTCGTCATCGGTGACCGTCAGACCGGCAAGACCGCGATCATCCTCGACACGATGCTCAACCAGAAGTCGGTGCACGACAACGGGCCGGAGAAGGAAAAGCTCTACTGCGTCTACGTCGCCATCGGCCAGAAGCGCTCGACCGTTGCGCAGTTCGTGAAAGTTCTCGAAGAGCGCGGCGCGCTCGACTATTCGATCATCGTCGCCGCCACCGCTTCCGACCCGGCGCCGATGCAGTACCTGGCGCCGTTCACCGCATGCACCATGGGCGAATATTTCCGCGACAACGGGATGCACGCGCTGATCAGCTATGACGATCTGTCGAAGCAGGCGGTCGCCTATCGCCAGATGTCGCTGTTGCTGCGCCGCCCGCCGGGCCGCGAAGCCTATCCGGGTGACGTGTTCTACCTGCACTCGCGCCTTCTCGAGCGGGCGGCCAAGCTCAATGACGACAATGGCGGTGGTTCGCTGACTGCGCTGCCGATCATCGAGACGCAGGCCAACGACGTGTCGGCCTATATCCCGACCAACGTCATCTCGATCACCGACGGCCAGATATTCCTGGAAACCAACCTGTTCTTCCAGGGCGTCCGCCCGGCGGTCAATGTCGGCCTGTCGGTGTCACGCGTCGGTTCCTCGGCGCAGATCAAGGCGATGAAGCAGGTCGCCGGCTCGATCAAGGGCGAGCTCGCACAGTACCGCGAAATGGCGGCCTTCGCGCAGTTCGGCTCCGATCTCGACGCCGCCACGCAGCGCCTGCTCAACCGCGGATCGCGCCTGACCGAGCTTTTGAAGCAGCCGCAATTCTCGCCGCTGAAGGTCGAGGAGCAGGTCGCGGTGATCTTTGCCGGCGTCAACGGCTATCTCGACAAGCTGACGATCAACCAGGTCAGCAAGTTCGAGCATGGCCTGCTCAGCCATATGCGCTCGGCCGGCAAGGCCGTGCTTGACGGTATCCGCAAGGAGAAGGCGCTGTCGGACGATCTGCGCGCCAAGCTGAAGGCGGAAATCGACGCCTTTGCCAAGACCTTTGCTTGAACGAAGCCGATTGGGTTGGATCAGGTTTGAAGCATGCCTTCATTAAAAGACCTTCGTAACCGTATCGCCTCGGTCAAGGCGACGCAGAAGATCACCAAGGCGATGCAGATGGTCGCCGCGGCGAAGCTGCGCCGCGCGCAGGAAGCGGCGGAAGCGGCGCGCCCCTATTCGGAGCGCATGGGCGCGGTGCTGGCCAACATCACCCAGGCGATCGGCGACGGTGGCGATGCCCCGGCGCTGATGACCGGCACCGGCAAGGATGACGTGCACCTGCTCGTCGTCTGTACCGCCGAGCGCGGCCTGTGCGGCGGCTTCAATTCGCAGATCGCCCGCCTCGCCCGCGATCACATTCGCAAGCTGCTGGCCGATGGCAAGCAGGTCAAGATTATCTGCGTCGGCAAGAAGGGGTTCGACATCCTGCGTCGCGATTACGCGTCACTGATCCTCGATCGTGTCGACCTGCGCGAAGTGAGGACGCTTGGCTTCGTCAATGCCGATGCCATTGCCAAGAAGATCGTCAACCTCTTCAACGAGGGCAACTTCGACATCTGCACGCTGTTCTATTCGCAGTTCAAGTCGGTGATCAGCCAGATCCCGACGGCGCAGCAGATCATTCCGGCCGGTTTGGCTTCCGCCCCGGCCGAGGCGACGGATGGCGGCAGCGCCGTCTATGAATACGAGCCGGAGCCGGGCGAAATCCTCGCCGACCTCATTCCGCGCAACATCTCCGTGCAGGTTTTCCGGGCGCTGCTCGAAAACGCGGCCGGCGAGATGGGTGCCAAGATGAGCGCCATGGACAATGCGACCCGCAACGCCGGCGACATGATCAACAAATTGTCGATCACCTATAACCGCCAGCGGCAGGCGCAGATCACCAAGGAACTGATCGAAATCATTTCGGGCGCCGAAGCGCTCTAGGCGCGCTCCCACGAAGGTCGCCGACCTTCAAGCGGATCGTGTGAGAAACAGAGAGACGAAAAAGGGTAAAGACGATGGCGAAAGCAGCGACCCCGAAGACCGCAGCGAAGGCGGCACCAGCAAAGGCTCCGGCAGCAGCAGTGAAGGCCGCTCCGGCCAAGAAGGCGGCAGCGCCGGCCAAGGCCGCTGCAGCCAAGACGCCAGCCGTTACCATCAAGAAGACGGGTGCGGTCGGCAAGGTTCGGCAGGTGATCGGTGCCGTTGTCGACGTGCAGTTCGGCGAACATCTGCCGGCGATCCTGAACGCGCTGGAGACGATCAACGTCGGCAACCGTCTGGTGCTCGAAGTGGCCCAGCATCTCGGCGAGAACACCGTGCGCTGCATCGCCATGGATTCGACCGAAGGTCTGGTCCGCGGCCAGGATGTCTATGACACCGGCGCGCCGATCACCGTGCCGGTCGGTCCGGGCATGCTCGGCCGTATCATCAACGTCA
The DNA here is from genome assembly GCF_056781675.1 of Mesorhizobium monacense. Classification (NCBI taxonomy): domain Bacteria; kingdom Pseudomonadati; phylum Pseudomonadota; class Alphaproteobacteria; order Hyphomicrobiales; family Phyllobacteriaceae; genus Mesorhizobium; species Mesorhizobium monacense. The sequence goes on from NZ_CM165567.1 coordinate 6,180,194, forward strand.
TCGGTGAGCCGGTCGACGAAGAAGGCCCGGTCGACGGCATCGAAATGCGCGCCATCCACCAGCCGGCGCCGTCCTATGTCGATCAGTCGACGGAAGCGCAGATCCTCGTCACCGGCATCAAGGTTCTTGACCTGCTGGCGCCTTACGCTCGCGGCGGCAAGATCGGCTTGTTCGGCGGCGCAGGCGTCGGCAAGACGGTGCTGATCCAGGAACTGATCAACAACGTCGCCAAGGCGCATGGCGGCTTCTCGGTGTTTGCCGGCGTCGGAGAGCGCACGCGCGAAGGCAACGATCTCTTCCACGAGTTCATCGAATCCGGTGTCAACAAGAAGGGCGGCGGCGAAGGCTCCAAGGCAGCACTTGTCTTTGGCCAGATGAACGAGCCGCCGGGCGCCCGCGCTCGCGTCGGCTTGACCGGGCTGACGGTCGCCGAATATTTCCGCGACCAGGGCCAGGACGTGCTGTTCTTCGTCGACAACATCTTCCGCTTCACGCAGGCGGGTTCGGAAGTGTCGGCGCTGCTCGGCCGTATTCCTTCGGCCGTGGGCTATCAGCCGACGCTGGCCACCGACATGGGTGCGCTGCAGGAACGTATCACCACGACGACCAAGGGCTCGATCACTTCGGTGCAGGCCATCTACGTGCCGGCCGACGATCTGACCGACCCGGCGCCGGCGACCTCCTTCGCCCACCTGGACGCGACGACCGTGCTCAACCGCGCGATCTCGGAAAAGGGCATCTATCCGGCGGTCGACCCGCTGGATTCGACCTCGCGCATGCTCGACCCGCTGGTCGTCGGTGAAGAGCACTATGGCGTCGCGCGCCAGGTGCAGTCGATCCTCCAGCGCTACAAGTCGCTGCAGGACATCATCGCCATTCTGGGCATGGACGAACTGTCGGAAGAGGACAAGCAGACGGTGGCTCGCGCCCGCAAGATCGAGCGCTTCCTGTCGCAGCCCTTCTTCGTCGCCGAAGTGTTCACGGGTTCGCCGGGCAAGCTGGTCGACCTCGCCGACACCATCAAGGGCTTCAAGGGCCTCTGCAACGGTGACTACGATCACCTGCCGGAAGCTGCCTTCTACATGGTCGGCGGCATCGAGGAAGCGGTCGAGAAGGCACAGCGCCTGGCGGCCGAAGCGGCATAAGCAAGCGAATAGGGAGTAGTGAGTAGTGAGTAGAGAATAGCAAGTGTGTAAGCCGGGCCGTTTGGACCCCTTCACTACTGACTACTCACTATTCCCTGCTCGCTAAATTGATCATGGCTGAAGCTTTCCAATTCGAACTGGTCTCGCCGGAGCGCCTGCTGGTGTCCGAGCAGGTCGAGTCCGTCGTTATTCCGGGCGCCGAAGGCGAGATGACCGTCATGGCCTACCACGCGCCGGTCATGACCACGATCAAGCCCGGCGTCGTCACGGTGAAGACCGCCGGAGGCAAGGAAGAGCGTTACGTGGTGTTCGGTGGCTTTGCCGACATCGTTTCGGCCGGCTGCACGCTGCTTGCCGAGTCGGCGGTCGCCGTCGGTGACATCGACCGCGCCGACCTGGCACGCCGCATCCAGGAAGCCAGGGAAGACGCCGCCGACGCCAAGGACGACGAGGCCCGCAGCAAGGCCGAGCAGTTCCTTAGCCAGCTCACCACGCTGGAAGGCGCCATCCCGCCGGCTTGAGGCACCCCACAACGATAGATTGAACAAGCGGGCTTGCCCCGCTTTTTTGTTTGATGGACAGTCCGGCTGCCTTGGCATGGGGGTGGCCGATGACGGAAGAAGCAGCGCAACGGGAAACAGCCTCGCGATCCAGATGGTCGACGGCCCTGGTGTCGGCCTTTGGCGGCCCGTTCGGCGGGTTCCTTTGGATCGGCAACGGAAGACTGGCGGTCGCCAGCCTGGTGGTCATCAGCGCCATCACTTTCGCGATCGTCTACGCCGGTTTTCCGGTGTTGCCGGGTGTCGATCTTGGCTGGGTGGCCAATCTTTCAGGCATCGGTTTGATGGCCGTCTGGGTGGCGCTCGTCGTACCCTTCGCGCACCGATTCAAGCCGGACAGATGGTATTCGCACGGGTTTTCAGTGCTGATGCTGGTCTTTCTCAGCTCGCCCGTGGCTGCTTTTGCGATCCGTTCGTTTCTGTTCCAACCTTTTTCGATTTCGTCCAGCAGCATGGTGCCAACGCTCGAGGAAGGCGACTATCTCTTCGTCTCCAAATTCGCATATGGCTACAGCCGTCACAGCGTTCCCTTCGGTTTGCTGCCGATCGAAGGGCGGGTATTCGGCGCGGAACCCAAGAGGGGGGATGTGGTGGTCTTCAAATTCCCGCCCGACCCCACCGTGGACTACATCCAGCGGATCGTCGGCCTCCCCGGCGAGAAGATCCAGATCATTGATGGGGTGCTTCACATCAGCGATGTGGCGGTAGGACTCGAGGATATCGGTTTTTTTCTTCCGAAGAGTTCTCGAACGCCAAACGTCAAAGCGAGGCCCTCCCGGGGGGTGCCACCCATTCCGTTCTCGACCTGACTGACAATTCCATCGGCGACAACGCGCGCGAGTTTGAGGTCCCCGAGGGCCACTATTTCGTGCTTGGTGACAATCGCGACAATGCCTCCGACAGCCGGTTCTCTGTCGGATTTGTTCCCTATGAAAATCTGGTTGGCAAGGCTGTACGACTGTTTTGGAATTCCAAAGGCACCGACCATTCGTCTCGGCAGACGCTGGATGGTTCGGCCGGCAAATAGGTCTGAAGCGAGCCGGGTCTGAGCCAACTCAAGGTCCGGCCAATAATTAATCGCTCTCTATGCCGAGCGCTGCAAAGGCCAGAGCCGGACCGTCCCGTCGCAGGTGCACGAGATGGACGGCCACGAGCTCAATCAGCATCTGGCGCTCGGCATGGTCGCTGGCGAAGCCGGCCAGATCGAACACTGCCGCCACGGTTTCGTTCGCCGGCAGTTGCTGGCTCAAAAGTGCCGTCAGTGCCGCGTCGAGCGGATCGGTGAAATGACCCTCCGGCAAGGTCCTTCCGCGCGCCGAGCAGGCGGCGATCCAGGCGGCCACCACCAGTGTGAGATGCACCAGCTCAGTGCCGGCTTCGACGCACTCGACGGCGGAGGCGACAATGCGCTGCGGCAGCTTCTGGCTGCCATCATTGGCGATCTGCGCCGTGCGGTGGGCGAGAGCTGTGTTGGAAAAACGCTCGGCGAGTTCCGCCGTATAGGCGCTTGTGTCGAGCCCGGCATCCTCCGGCAGCGTGGAAATGGCTTCGGCCCACAAAGCATCGACGAACTGCCGGATGGCCGGATCGGCGAAGGCGCGGTCGACCGTCGCGTGGCCGCTGAGCAGGCCGAGATAGGCGATCGCCGAATGCGAGCCGTTGAGCAACCTGAGCTTCATGTCCTCGAAAGGCCGGACATCGCCGACCATGGTGGCACCGAATTTCTCCCAGGCCGGCCGGCCCGCCGGGAAATCATCCTCGATCACCCACTGGCAGAACGGCTCGGTCATCACGGGCCAGGCATCCTCGACGCCCAGCTCTCCGGTGATCCGCACCCGGTCAGCATCGGTGGTCGCCGGCACGATGCGGTCGACCATGCTTGAAGGAAAGGCGACCTCGTCGGCGATATGGCCGGCGAGCGAGGCATTGCCTGAAGACGCGAGGCGGGCATCACTCGCGAGCCCTGCATCGTGCTTCGCACCGAGCCCTGCATCGTGCTTCGCACCGAGCCCTGCATCGTGCTTCGCTCCGAGCCTTGCATCACGCAGTGCGGCGAACTCGACCAGCAGCCGGTGCAACGTGGCGCCGTTGGCAGGGAGATTGTCGCAGCAAAGCACGGTGAAGGGTGGCGTGCCGGCGGCGCGGCGGCGCGCCAGCGCCTCGGCGAGAAACCCATGCGCGGTCTTCGGCGCATGGGGGTTCGCCAGATCATGGACAATGTCGGGATGGGCGGCGTCCAGTCCGCCGCCCGTCGCCCTCAGATAAGCCTTTTCGGTGATCGTCAGCGTGACGATGCGGGTGCGTGGATCGCTGAGCACGGCCAGCACCGCGCCCGGATCCTCCGGCGCCACCAGCATCGACAGGATCGAGCCGACGACGCGCAGTTGTTCGCCGCCGCTGCTCCTGATCGCCAGCGTGTAGAGCCCGTCCTGCGGTGCCAGCGCGTCGCGTGTGTCGGCGCTGCGCAAGGAAACGCCGACAATGCCCCAATCCGTCTCTCCCGCCGCCAGGCAGTCGTCGACATAGACGGCCTGGTGGGCGCGGTGGAAGGCGCCGACGCCGAGATGGACGATACCCGGCGTGACGCTTTTGCGATCATATGAGGGGATTGCGACCTGCTCCGGCAGTGGCCGCAGCGTCGCGTCGGACAGATGGCGGCGCGTCATGGCTTCAATCGGGCTGGCGGGGTGGAGTGCATAGGTGCTCCTGCGCGGCGGATCGCAAGCGGCGTAACACCAGTTTCCTCTTGTCGCAAGGACACCAAATCCCGGCAACGACGTTGACATCATTCCTGCCCGACCGTACCGATATCGCACTTGGGAGGAGCCGCTTTCGATGATCGCGCTGGCCGATCCGGATCTGCTGTTTCCACCCGAAGCGTCTTCGCGCTCGCTCGCCCGCAGCCTCTATGCCGGCATAAAGTACCTGCCGATCGTCAGCCCGCATGGCCACACCGATCCGCGCTGGTATGCGCTCAACGAGCCGTTTCCCGATCCGGCGCAGTTGCTCGTCGTGCCCGACCATTACATTGAGACCGACTGGGACGATGTCATCGACGTCAATCTGAAGACGGTTTTCATGCTCAGCCAGGGCTTTGCCAGGCATGTGCTTGCCGATCCGGGACGGCGCGGCAAGATCGTCAACATCGCCTCGGTGCTGAGTTTTCAGGGCGGCATCCGAGTCGCTTCCTACACGGCGTCGAAGCATGGCGTGCTCGGCATCACAAGGCTGCTCGCCTGCGAATGGGCGCAAAAAGGCATCAACGTCAACGCCATTGCGCCGGGCTATATCGAGACCAGCAACACCGAGGCGCTGCGCGCCGATCCAGACCGCAGCGCGGCGATCCTGGCGCGCATTCCGGCCGGGCGCTGGGGCGGACCGGAGGACATCGGCGACGCCGCCGTCTTCCTGTTGGCGCCGGCGTCCGACTATATGCATGGCGCCGTGGTGCCGGTGGACGGCGGCTGGCTGGCGCGATGAGGAAGAGCAAATGACCGGGACAAAAATCTTTTTCGCATGCCGGCGAGGGCGCCTGTACGCCGACGCCGGACGGCAACCGCAGACGCGTCCTGCTCACCACGGATGAGCTGATGATGGTCGAGTTCGCCTTCGAAAAGGGTGGCATCGGCGCGCCGCATTCGCACCCGCATGTGCAGGCGAGCTATGTCGCCGAAGGCCGCTTCGAGGTCACCATCGACGGCAGGAGCGAAATTCTGGACGCGGGCAGCAGCTTCATCGTCCCGTCCAATCTGGTGCATGGCGTCAAGGCGCTCGAGGACGGCCGCCTGGTCGACAGCTTTGCGCCGCAGCGCGGCGATTTCCTCGACTGACCCTTTTTCGGCCTGTTCCAGAAATGGAAAACCCGCGCTTCCGGAGAAGCGCGGGTGTGTTGCCTGGGCGCTTGTGGCGCCGCGGTACTCAAAACATCGCCGCAGGACTGCAACTGTGCCGCATGATGGTGAAAATAGACTTAACAGGGCTGGAACTGCCCAGCTTTATCGGCCAAGCAGGACGGCAGGTCCTTGGCGAGTCGAACGCCAGCGGAATCGCGGGCGGACTCAAATCCGCACATTCGCTTCAACAGCAGGCGGCAAGGTGATGCAGATATCGGCGGCGAGCGTTCCGGCGGACAGACACGATGTCAGGCGGCGCGTCCTGAAGGATGTGTTCGGCTTCGATGATTTCCGCCCCGGCCAGGCAGTCGTGACGGAGGCGTTGCTGGCCGGGCGCCACGTGCTGGCGGTTATGCCGACTGGTGCGGGCAAGTCGCTTTGCTACCAGGTTCCGGCGCTGGTCTTGGGTGGGCTCACCATCGTCGTTTCGCCGCTGGTGGCGCTGATGCAGGACCAGGTCGCGGCGTTGCGCCTTGCCGGCGTTGCCGCCGACACGATTAACTCCTCGATCGATCGCGAGGCCAATGTCGCGGCATGGCGACGCGTCGCGGCGGGCCAGACGCGCCTGCTCTATCTCGCGCCGGAACGGCTGATGACCGATCGCATGATCGAGGCGCTTGCCAGGCTCGACATCAGCCTGATCGCCATCGACGAGGCGCATTGCATCTCGCAATGGGGGCCGGCGTTCCGGCGCGAATATGAGGAGTTGTCACGGCTGCGCGACATCTTTCCGAACGTGCCGATCATCGCGCTGACGGCGACGGCGGACGAGGCGACGCGCACCGACATCGAGGCGCGGCTGTTTGCCGGGCGCGTCGAAACGCTGGTGCTGGGTTTCGACCGGCCGAACATCAAGCTTGGCATCGAGCCCAAGCAGGACAGCAAGCGCCAGTTGCTCGACTTCGTGCAGCGCCACGCCGGCCGCAGCGGCATCGTCTACTGCCTGTCGCGCAAGAAGACGGAGGATGTGGCGGCGTTCCTCGAGAAAAACGGCGTCACCGCGCTCGCCTATCATGCCGGCATGAGCAAGGAGGCGCGCGACGCCAACCAGAACAGCTTCATGACGCTGCCCGGCGTGGTGATGGTGGCGACCATCGCTTTCGGCATGGGCATCGACAAGCCCGATGTCGCCTATGTCTTCCACACCGATCTGCCGGGCAGCCTGGAGGCCTACTACCAGGAGATCGGCCGCGCCGGCCGCGATGGGCGGGCGGCGGAGGCGCGCATGCTTTTCGGCCTCGGCGATATCCGCATGCGCCGGCTTTTCATCGAAGACGAGGCGACGCCGGCGGAGCACAAGAGGCGCTCGCACGGCCGGCTCGACACCTTGATCGGCTATTGCGAGACGGCCGAGTGCCGGCGCCAGGTGCTGCTCGGCTATTTCGGCGAGGAAGCTTCGTCCTGCGGCAATTGCGACAATTGCCTGGATCAGACGCCTCGCGCGGATGGTGCAGCCGAGGCGCGGTTCATCCTGGCGGCGATCGCGCAGACCGGTGAGCGCTTTGGTGCGGCGCACATCATCGATGTCCTGCTCGGCCATGAAACCGAGAAGATCCTGGCCAGGAGCCATCACAGGCTCGCCAGCTTCGGCAGCGGTGCGGCGCACAAGAAGGATTTCTGGCTGTCACTGATACGGCAGCTCGTCGCGGGCGGGTTTCTGATGCCGGATCCGGGCGGCCATGGCGGCCTCGCCATCGCCGAGAAGGGCCATGCACTCGGCCGTGGCGAGATCCCGTTCCAGTACCGCGTCGAGACGCGTCACCGTGCAGCGCGCGGCAAAATGCGTTCCGCCCAGGGCGCCGCCATGGATACCGAAGGCCTGGACGCTTCGCTGCTGGCCACGCTCAAGACACTGCGGCTGCGGCTCGCCAAGGAGCGCCAGGTGCCGGCCTATGTGATCTTCTCCGATCGCGCGCTGATCGACATGGCCGCGCGCTGCCCGAGCGACCTCGACGCCTTCGCCGAAGTGAACGGCGTCGGGGCGGCGAAGCTTAGGGAGTTCGGTGCGGTCTTTCTCAAAGCGATCGCCGCGCACCAACCTGGTGGATCGGTCTGAAAACCCCGCACCAACGTCCCGTGTTCCGGGCACGAACGGCAAGTTCCGACCGAAAATCGTCACAACTGCACAGACATGCCGCCGTCAACAGTCAGACATGCCCGTTGACGAAGGAGGCCGCATCGCTGGCAAGGAAAAGTGCAGCACCAGCGATCTCCCGCGGCCGACCCCAGCGCTGCAGCGGAACCCGCTGGCGGGCGAAGGCAACCATATCCGGGTTTTCCGCCATCGCGGCATTGGTCTCGGTGGCGAACATTCCTGGCGCGATGGCGTTGCTCGTCACCCCATGCGCGCCATACTCGACAGCCATGCTGCGCATCAAGCCCGTCAGTCCCTGCTTGGCGGCAGGATAGATGGCGTCGCCGGGCCGCGCCATCTCGCCAACGATCGAGGTCACCGCGATCAGACGGCCGTGGCCCTGGGCCTTCATGAGCTCCGCCGCTTCGCGCGACAGCGAGATCGCCGACAAGAGGTCCGTCTTGATCAGATCAAGGATAGCGTCGTCGCTGAACGCGGCGAGCGGCCGCCTGTCGCGGGCGCCGACATTGTTGACGAGGATATCGAGCCGGCCGCAGGCCTTGTGGATATCGGCGATCGCGATGCGGCCCGCCTCCAGGTCCGCCATGTCGAAGATCGCCGCCTGCGCGCTGCCGCCGCCCTGTGTGATGGCGGCGACGGCGGCGTCGAGCGTTGCGGCGGTGCGTCCGGTCACAACGACATGGGCTCCAGCTTCGGCAAACGCGAGCGCAATCTCGAAACCGAGTCCCTGCCCGCCTCCGGTGATCAGCGCCACGCGCCCGTCCAGGGAAAATCTGTCGTAAACGCTCACAGCAGGCGGCCTCAACACGCATGGGACGGGAACCGACCCCATGCGGCAATCGGCGCTTAGTACTCGGCCTAGCGTTCAATCGAAGGCGGTCAAATAACTTACTGCGTGAGCGGATGCAGACGCCCTTGCTCGCATACATCCACATCAAGGCCTATGAACAGAGGTGGCTGGGGGCGCTTTGCCTAGCACCAACCGACATGACCCAATCAGCGACAACCGCCGATTGATGGCTCGCTTTGGTGAATAAGCATATCGTTCAATTGTGACAGAGGGGGTCACAGCCATGCCAGAGGAAGAGATCCAGCAGAAGCGGCATCACGAATACGAACTGGGCCATTCGGATCGGGAGCTGCGTCGCTTGGCGACTCAGGCGGCGTTGGTTGATCCGATGACGCGTCAGTATTTCAGCAGGGCAGGTATCCAATCCGGGATGCGGGTACTTGATATCGGCAGCGGCGCTGGCGATGTTGCCTTTCTTGCCGCCGAAATGGTCGGGCCTACCGGCAAGGTCGTCGGTTCCGACAGATCATCGGTAGCGGTCAAAGCTGCTCGGGAAAGGGCCAGGCAGCTCGCCCTGGACAACGTTACCTTTAACGAGTGCGATCCAGCGGCTTTTGCGTTCGACAGTCCGTTCGATGCAATTGTGGGCCGTTACGTTCTGATGTTCTCGCCAGATCCCGTCGCCATGCTGAGGGGAATAGCGAGGCATCTGCGGCCTGGAGGCATTATCGTTTTCCACGAAGTCGACTGGACCGGGACAGCATCGTCGCCTTCCTCGCCGATTTACGACAACTGCTTTCGGTGCATAGTCGAGACCTTTCACAGAGTGGGGACAAACCCCAACATGGGACTTGGACTCCATTCCGCCTTCATCAAGGCCGGACTGCCAGCCCCGACTATGGCGGTGAGTGCCTTGGCGGGTGGCGGGTCTGATACGCTAAGCGGCATTGACCTCTTGTCCGATCTCGCCGTGACCATGGCTCCTGTCATGGAGCAGTCGGGCGTTATCAGCGTTTCGGAACTTGGCCCCGACAGCCTGCAAGAGCGAATGCGGGCCGAGGTAATTGCAAATCAAAGCGTTGTGGTCTGCAGGTATGAGGTTGGCGCCTGGTCGCGCCTCTAGGGCGGTTCAGACTCTCAATAATGCGCGTAGCCGCTCAATGGGCATTTCTGGGATGCGGGAACCTGGAAGGTGCCGTCTATGCCGCTGCAGTTGCGGAACTTGGGCTGACGCGCCAACGGGGCCTGCGAGGCTGCCTTTGACTTCGTCGCCGGTCGCGGCTTTGCCGCTTCGCGTTGCTGTTCACGTCTCGGCTTCGCGCGCACGACGGGAGCAGGCTTGCGTGTCTTTTGCGGGGCTGCGCTTTCCTGCTTCTTCGCCTCCGACGCTCGCTCGGCGCGAACCGTCCAGCGATCTGCGGGCGCTGATCAAGGCGCACAGGGCAATGTACGCGGCGTTCGGCAAAGTGATCCACGAAATGGACGGCAGTAACCGCGACCACGACAGAGCCAGCCGGGCCGAGGAAAGGGCGCTGCTGGCTGTATGCGCCTACCCTGCGGTCAGGGAAGGTGATCGCCGGCCAAGGCCCCGATATCTTTTGAAGATCGAGGCGCGCGGTGAGCTCGACCTGGCAGAGCACACGCAGGCCCTTCTCCGCTCGACGATGTGGAAAGAATAGGACCGTTTCCGCGTCGTGCCTTAATGCGGCAAGACGCAGTCGAGTCTATACCTGGAGGGCATCGCAATGAAAGTGGCCCGAACAACGCTAATAGAGAATAAACGGTGACTTTGGTGGGCGCTCGTTTTGAACGCTGCCTCGGGTCGCTTGCCTGCCGTTCGCGCTACAGCTTGATACGACCCCAGCCAGTCTTTCGATGCTCGATTCTGGCGTTCTGCGAGTCAGATATTTAAACCAGCGGGACGCGCCAATGCTTGTGGTGCAGGGAAGAACGATAGCGTAACCGGTTTCCTTCTCCCCATCCGACCCAAAGCAGGCCAACGGCTGCCGCCCAGCTTTCCAAAGCGCAAGGCGGCGCCGTGGCGGGAGCAACGGGGCGCGTTGAATTTCAGTGGGTTTGGACTGCGCGAGCGGTCACGCAAAAGTCGAGTGCAGACGTTCAACGGTCCAGAACGCGGCCACTATGCCGATGACGTAGGCGGATGCGATGATCGCGTTTCGCGGCACGTCAACGATCCTGCGCAGCGCGCTGACTGCCAAGAGGATCGCCGCAATGAACATCAGTTGCCCGAGTTCGACACCGACGTTGAACGAGAACAGGGCGAGCGGAATGTCGCCCTGAGGTAGCCCGAAATCGGCAAGCGCGCCTGCGAAGCCGAAACCGTGGAGCAGTCCGAAGAAAAACGCCACGATCCACGGCCATTCTATCACCACGCTCGTTCCGCCGCGCTCCATCCTGATGATCTCCGCACCGACGAGAACAATGCTGAAGGCGATCATTATCTCGACAGGCGCCGACGGGAGGTTGACCCAACCCAACGTGGCGCAGGTGAGCGTGATCGAATGAGCCACGGTGAAGGCGGTCACCGTCTTCAGCAGCATGCCCCAGCGGCGGACGATCAGTATCAGCGCCGCCACGAACAGCAGATGGTCGAAGCCGAACAGAAGATGTTCGATGCCGCTTACGACGAACACTTTCACGACCTCCAACGGGCTTTGCCGGGCCTGGATATCGATCCAGGGCTGGGAAGGCCGGACAAGCGTCGTGGTTACCGTTCCATCCTGCAGTTTCACACGCACCAGTACGTCCGTTATCGTCGCTTGAAGTCCGACAAAATCGATCCGCTGGCCCGGCAGGCCGCCGGCGGCCTCAACGATCCGCCGCTCTACAACTGAGTCGGGGAGTTGGCGGTCCGTCGGTTCGGTGACGTTCTCGACGCCGTCGGAGAATTGCAGCACAACGGGCAGCCGCATGCCCGACAGCAGCGGGGTCCGCCACAGAACGCTGAAACGGCTTGCTCCGACCTGATCGATCTGTAGGTAGGCCGGCCGTATCTCATGCGCGCCCGCCGTGCCGGCCAACGCCAGTACCAGCATGGCTACCGCTGTGGCGAGGCGAAGGCCTGCGCTGTGTAAATGCTGCGCCGTCATGGAGATGCAGCGTCCAGGGTCGCCCCAGCCGACTCCGGACTTTTCAGGTCGCGCAGATCGACCGCATCGAGCGGAGCGACCGCCACTGTGTAGCGGGAGCGCATCTCTTGAAGCGCCGTGCGCTTCACCTCTTGATAGCGGTCATCCAGCCACGCCGTTTTCACGTCGGGCTTCACTTCCGCATAAAGCGGAACGCGGCCGGGCTCGATGGAACCCAACCAGACAATGTGCCAGCCATAACCGGATTGCAGCGGCCCCTGCCACGAACCGGGCTTCAGGCCAAACAGCGCATCCGCAAAAGCCGGACCGAACTCTTTCGCAGTCTGTTCCGGCGTGGTGTCGCCATAGTAGTTGCGCAGCATGAATGGATCGGCCAGCGCCTTGCCCTCAGGCGCATCCGCCGGTTTGCCAGCCAGGACGGCAAGTGCCGCGGCCGCATCGTTGCGCGCGCCCTCCCCGCGTTTGTCCGGAGAGAAATACAGGTGCCGGTAGCTGGCATGCGGGGGCAGCGCGAAGCGGTCAGAATGCTTCGAATACCAATCTGCCAATTGGGCGTCTGTAGGCTCTTCCAGGGCTGCCAGATCGGCCGCCAGGAAATCCATCTTCTGCGCAAGGCGCCGCTTGATGATCTGGTCATCCTGATCGAGGCCCAGGGCGACCGCTTCCCGGAATAGGATCTCCTCCGTAACCTTCTGTTCCACGAGGCTGCGCATTTCAACCAGGCTTGGCTTCGGCCGCCCTTGCGCAAGCCACGTCAGCGCCAGCTGGCGGATATCGTCGGCGGTCAATTCTATGCGCTGCGGGTCGGCTGCCTGTTCCGGTTCAGCAAAAAAGAAGCGGTAGCCTCCGAAGAGGAGAACCCCGACGACGAAAAAATGCAGCAGCGGCTCGCTAAGGATCTGCCGCAATCCATGTCTTGGCATGATGCTACCCGTCGTTCCCGTTGGAAGTGCTTTGTGCACCGACCTGTTGGTTGACTGCGTGGCCCATCGGAGTCATTCGGCAGGCAACAATGCCGCCTGGCCGGCGGTCAGGGGACTGCTCTTGAGATAGCTGAGGATCGCAAATTGCCCGGCAGGGTCTTTCACGGCTTTCGACCTGATGATGTCGACATAGTCCGCGGTTGCATCCCACGCTTCCCAATTTGCGAGCTCCATTGCCACGAAGCCGGCCATCGGCTTTCGCGCGTTGATGAAGGAGCGATAGGCTTCGATCACCTGTTCGCGCGGCACTGCGGCGTCCGCTTCGCCCTGTACGCTCAGCGCAAGCAGAGCCGCATCGATCTCCGGCAGCGTGCGCTGGCGATCTGCGAAAAACGTCGCGTGAAGCCAATCGAGGCGCGATGGCCCGCGCAATTCCAGATTTCTGCCGTAGGTCTCATCGACCGGAACGAGCAGCGAGCGCCACCTGCGGACTCTCATCGGTGTTCGGCCAAACTACCGCTTGCGGCCGGCAACCGGACCTTTGCTTGCAAATCGTTCGAAGAATTGCGCTTCTGGCGAGGACCCTCGTATTCAGGCGGTCCGCAGGCACCCGCACAAATGGATGCCCGCGCCTGACGCCGCCTAGAGCTGTGGCGGCCCGACCTTGACCGTCAGCTTGTCGAGCGTGCCGGTGAAGCGGAACGGCACCTGGTAGTCCTTGTCGTCAATGGGCGAACGAGTGTCGATGCCAACGTCGAAGGATTCGTCGATCGTCGCAATGAACGGCATGGTGTGCGGGATCGCCTGCTTGGCGACCTCGGCCCCATCGACGCTTAGGATGCCAGTGCCGCCCTTGGCGAAGCCGGGTCCGTCATAAGCGAAGTCGAAGACGATCGTGTGTTTGCCCGGCGTCAATGCATCCGTGCCTTCCCAGCGGAACCGCTCCAACGACAGCAGATTGTAGGTGAATACCGGCTTGCCCTTCAGCAGATAGAGGCCGTAACCGCCGAACCGGCCGCCGAGCGTGTTGATCACGCCTTCGCCGCCGCCCTCCGGGACCTCAATCTCGGCGGTGATCGTGTAAGATCGGGTCAGCAGGCTAGGCGCAGCAGATGGCGGCAGGCCTGACAATTCGCCGGTGTAGGTGAACGTGTCCCGGCCCGCGGTGGCGCTCGGCTGTTGGCCGAAGCGCGTGGCAACCCTATTGTCGAGCGGGAACACCTGATACTTCGCGGCCTCCACCAGGAAGAGATCCTGCAACTCCTTCAGCTTGGCTGGCTCCTTGGTGGCGAGATCGTCGAACTGCGAGAAGTCTTTGGTGAGATCGTAAAGCTCCCAATTATAGCCGTCGAGCACGTTGGGCAGCTTGCCGAGCCCGAGCAGCCACGGCCCGGCCGCCGGCGTTGTGGAGGCGATCCAGCCGTCATGATAGATCGCGCGGTTGCCGAACATCTCGAAATACTGGGTAGTGCGCGTCGACGGGACATTCGCGCTGCCCTTGGCCCATGTGTAGGCCATGCTGGTACCTTCGATCGGCTTCTGGGCTATGCCATTCACCGTCTGCGGCGCCTCAATGCCGGTGGCCTCCAGGATCGTCGGCACGATGTCGATGACGTGGTGGAACTGGCTGCGTACGCCGCCCACGTCGGTGATGTGGCCAGGCCAGGACATCGCTATTCCCTGACGGATGCCGCCGAAGTGCGAGGCGATCTGCTTGGTCCACTTGAATGGCGTATCGAAGGCCCATGACCAGGCGACCGACATATGCGGGGTGGTGACGTCCGAGCCCCAGACGTCGTAGTATTTCAGCTGGTCGGCGACGGGCATATTGATGCCCTGGATCGCTGCCAGGTCGAAAGCGGTGCCGATGGTCGAGCCCTCGGCGCTGGTGCCGTTGTCGCCCTCAATGTAGATGACCAGCGTATTGTCGAGCTTACCCTGATTGCGGACCTCATCGATGACCCGGCCTATCTCGTGGTCCGAGTAGGCCACGTAGGCAGCGAAAACCTCGGCCTGCCGCGCGAACATCTTCTTTTCATCCGCCGACAGCGTATCCCATTCCGGCAAGTCGTCAGGCCAGGGGGTGAGTTGGGTGTCCTGCGGTATCACTCCGAGGCGTTTCTGGTTGGCGAAGATCTCGTCGCGCATCGCATTCCAGCCCATGTCGAACTTGCCTTCGAACTTCTTGATCCACTCCTCCGTCGGATGGTGCGGCGCATGCGTGGCGCCCGGGGCGTAGTAGAGGAAGAAGGGCTTCTCCGGCGCCGCAGCATCGATCTGCCGAAGGTAGTTGATGGCGTCGTCGGCCATGTCAGTGATCAGGTTGTAGCCGGGCTTGTCGTTCCACGGAAAGATCTGTGTATGGTCCCGGAACAGCCACGGCGTCCACTGGTCGCTCTCGCCACCCATGAAGCCGTAGAAATAGTCAAAGCCCATCCCCGAGGGCCACTGATCGAACGGGCCAGAGGTCGCATAGTCGTAGGTGGGGGTATTGTGGTTCTTGCCGAACCACGAGGTGGCGTAGCCGTGGTTCTTCAGGATGTTTCCAATCGTGGCGTTGTCCGGACCGATGATCGAATCGTATCCCGGGAAGCCGGTGGCTTGCTCGGCAATCACCCCGAAGCCAGACGAATGGTGGTTACGCCCGGTTATCAGCGCCGCGCGTGTCGGCGAGCAGAGCGCGGTCGAGTTGAACTGGGTGTAACGAATGCCAGCCGCCGCGATCGAGTCGAGCGCAGGCGTCGGGATGACGCCGCCAAAGGTGCCAGAGACGCCGTAGCCTGCATCGTCGGTGATGATGAGGAGCACGTTCGGCGCACCCTTCGGCGGCACCGTCTTCGGGGGCCACCAAGCCTTCGAATCCTTGGCGTCGAGGTTGATGGTGCCGCCGAATTGCGGCGGCGCGGCCGGCAGCGACTGGCCGTCGATCGTCGAAGTGGCGCTGGGCGAACCCAGCTCACCAGTGACCTCCTGCGCCTGGACCGCGGTAATGCAGAATCCGGTTGAGATCAGAAATGAGGATAGCAGCAGTATGCGAGATTTCATGACGAGCCTCTTACGCTTCCGATGATGGTAGTTGGCACGGCCTGACCGATCCGCCGCGGTTGCGAGTGCGAAGGCGGCCAGCACAAAACTCAGTTCTGTTGTCATGTCGTTTCTTCCCATCGGCGAACGTCGTCGCCTCTGGGTAGGAGGTCAAGGGTTGCGCTCCATATGATCCTCACCAATCAGCCGTTGTGGGGCACCGACCAGAAGGCGTAGTCGGCACCAATTTGGCTACCGTTACGGCATCGCGCAAAAGGGCGGGAGGTAAATAACTGTAAACTACGCGGAAGTGTCGCCCGTTGCCGGGTTCAGTCCTGAACGTCCAAGCCAGCTTTTCTCAGCGAGGCCAGAAAGACTTCGGCGTCTTCGGGTTGTGCAAAACGTTCAAACGCCTCGCGCCGAAGATTCTGCGTCAACCGGCTTGAGCCTTCAGAAGGTCCGCGACTTTCATTCCTCCATCATAGCTTTAGGCCCAGATAACCGAGCCATCGGCGTTGCTTGTGAGCTTGAGCCTGAGCCGAAAGTCGTCGGGGGTGAGGTTGACACTTCCGGCAAGAACAAACCGCGGGCGCCGGGCTGAGGAGTTGGACGCCGCCGGGCTGGACTCCACGACCACGATATCCCTGAACCTTGAAAGCTGGCCTACAACCTCCTGCGTGAGCCCAATCACAAGCGCCGACGATGCTTCCGTTCCAGACAGATCTTCTAAGTTAGAGACTAACAGGCGGGGGGTGTCCGGTTTGGCTGGGCGGACGTTCTTTTTCTCTGACTCCAATGCCAGTATACCGAAAGTCAGAATGCCTAAAGCCATAACAACCGCGGAAAGCACCACCATTGGCCGGCGCAGCCTCCGCCAACGAGAGAGCTTGGCGGGTTCGGCGGTTGCGTTCACCTGTGTAGCCACCGCTTGCCCAGATTCGGTGTCCGGCCTTTGCAAGAATGTCGGGACATAACCGCCCTTTGGAATCGTGATCAGGATTGGATCGGATCTTCCCGCCGTGAAGTAGTAGCGTTCAAGAGAGCGACGCAGATGGCCGGCTTCGACACGGACGATCGGATCTGCTTGATGATCGAAGGATATGCCCCTGCCGATGGCGATCGAGTAGGCTTTTATCCTTTCGCTGCGCCCGGAGAGCGTTTCTTCGACCACATAATCAAGAAAGCGGTGCTCGCGATCGGTCGCCTCGAAGTCGGAGCTGCTGAGGATACGAGCGAGCTGAGCGCGACAAGCGTCGACGGGGAGAACTGCGCCCCCGTTTACGGGTGAGATCGCGTGCGTCACGGGCCCTCGCATGTCTGCGACTGCCCAAGTTCGTTTTGGAGCGGCGGCTTAACTAATAGTGTAGACGGGCAGCCGACGCTTCGCAATGCAAGTTGCGATGGCTTGATGGCGCTCCGTTCATGCGCGCCGTGTAGCAACGGCCCGGACCGGAAGAAGGAAGTGTCGATTTCGGGATCGTCCCTACGGTCCAGGCAACTATGTAAACCCATGTAAGTTACACCATGGCTTCTGGCGGCACCTGCATCCCGAACCTATTCTGTTTCATGGCAGCGAAGCGGACCCAGACTATCCAACAGCAGGCATTTTCGGCGGCAACACGCCGGTTTCCGCACGCCGAGTTAGCGATCCGCAGACTGATGAGCCGAAGCGAGGCGTTCTGTGACATGTGCGAGGAACTCGTGGATGCCGAGCAGGCACTGGCCGACGTTCCGAACACCACTGCCGAGCTACAGGAAGCCAGGAGGGCCGAGTGGCAAGAGCTGGTGGACAGATTGGTCGCCGACGTTGGAACTGCTTTGCGGCAGAGCAATTCGTCGAAAGATCAAGACGGCCGATCTTTTAGCTAGCGCGAAGGCGAACCGTAGTACGACAAGCCAAGCCCCGTTGACCGATAGCGCATCGACAAGGAGAACTTCCGAGATGACCCGGCTCAGACTTTCCGCTCTCGCAGCAGCGGGCCTTCTTTTGGCGGCAACGGCCCTTCCGGCTATGTCCGGAGATCCCCCCGGCATCCTGGAGGCCAAGGCCATTGCCGAGGAGGGATTCATCTTCGGCCTGCCCATCGTGATGAACTACGGCATCATGTACGAATACGCGGTCGACCGAAACTCCGGCCAGTTCAAGGCCCCTTTCAACGAGCTCAAGAACGAGTCCAACGTGTTCACGTACAAGGACACAGCGGTAGTAACACCGAACAGCGACACACCCTATTCGTTGATGTGGATGGACCTGCGGGCGGAACCGATGGTTCTCTCGGTCCCTGCGGTTGATCCGAAGCGGTACTACTCCATCCAGCTCTGTGACGGAAACACTTACAACTTCGGCTATATCGGTACCCGCGCCACGGGAAGCGAGGCAGGCGACTACATGATTGTCGCGCCGACCTGGAATGGCGCGACGCCTGCCGGGATCAAGAGAGTGTTTCGGTCGGGCACCGATCTCTCGCTGGCGATATATCGCACCCAGCTCTTCAACCCTGACGACCTCGAAGGAGTCAAGAAAGTCCAGGCCGGCTACAAGGTGCAGACGCTTTCGGCCTTCCTGAAGCAGCCGGCGCCGGCGGCCGCGCCAGCCATCGAGTTTCCGAAGATCGACAAGGAGCTCGTGAAGACGAACTTCCTCGAGTATCTCGATTTCGCCCTGCAGTTCGCCCCGCCGGTTTCAAACGAGGCAAACATCCGGGCCAAACTCGCCCGCATCGGCGTCGGACCTGGCAAGACCTTCAACTTCAAGGACCTCTCCATCGAGCACAAGCTCGAGATCGCTCTCGGCATGAAGGAGGGACAGCGGAAGGTCGATGAGGCTGCGGCGCATGTCGGCAAAGATATAAACGGCTGGAAGGTCAGCTCCCTGCCGGGCGACAGCGCCCACTACAATGGCGACTGGCTGGCGCGAGCCACGGCGGCGCAGGTGGGAATCTATGGCAATGACGCGGTCGAGGCGATGTATCCGCTGACGCGGACCGACGGCGATGGCAACACCCTCGACGGAAGCAAGCACGACTACACTTTGACTTTCCCCAAGGGCCAACTCCCGCCGGCGAACGCCTTCTGGTCGCTGACGATGTATGACGGCAAGACGCAGCTGCTGATCAAGAACCCCATCGACCGGTATCTTATCAACTCGCCGATGCTACCGCGGATGGAGACAAATCCGGATGGCTCGCTGACGCTCTACATTCAGAAGGAGTCGCCCGGCCCGGCCAAGGATGCCAATTGGCTGCCGGCGCCGGACGGACCTATCTACATGGTGATGCGACTGTACTGGCCGAAGACTGAAACGCCGTCGATCCTGCCGGCAGGCGAAGGCACGTGGAGGCCGGCCCCGATTGCGATGGTAAATTGATAGCATTGAGCGAAGGGGCCGCACGTCAAGGTCGACTGTTCGGGGCAGATCGACCCGTCCGCGATGCACAACCATCAAACCGCGAAAAGGATCATCAACAAGAGGACACACAGGCTTGGAATTTTTGGGGCGATGATCCTCCTGGTCACCCTAGCCATGACCGGGATCAGTCGAGCGCAAACGATCAGCTTTGCAGACGCCGTCACGGTTCTTGTCATCCGTTCCAGCTTTTTCGCGTTGGCCGGAGGCTTGAACGAAAACAGCTTGGCGTCGACCAAACGCGGACTCCGCTTCCGCTCTGGCGGGCTAAATGGGCGAACGTCCTTTCAGCATACCAACGAGAGCCGTCCCGTCCGTGTAATACGGATCACCACCGCCGTTGCGGCCGTCTTTGGTGGCACCGATGCCGGGGATCTCGTAGCTGGAGGAAAGCTGTCCGGCTGCCATCAGGTCGCTGATGACCAGATCGCGTTCCGCGTCGACATCGGGGCCTATGTGGTGGGTGATTTGGCCGGTGTCATGGCTAAGTCCGACGCCGCGATCGAAACTGGCCGAACCCAGCCAAAGCGGACGGCTATCGCTGCCCAATTTCTTGGTCAGCCAGAAACGGACATGATTGCGCTGGTCCGCGCTGTCTCCGACCGGTTTTTCGAAAGCCAGGTCTTGCTTCCTCCCCTCAAAAAGCAAAGCGCTGACAGGCGCATCCAGATCGGGTCGGTGGAGCACGACGCTGAGACCGATATCGATGGAAGAACGGAGCGTGATGGGGTCGGCAGGGTCCCAGTCGGCTGCCACGAATGCGCGAATGACCTCTTCTTTTGTTCCGACGAGCCCGATGTTGATCGGATCGCCCGGTATATCCTGCTCCGTATGCGTGAGCATGCTGCCAAAGTCCGACACGCGTGAGGCATCTCGAAACACCCAGATTTCCGGCACGACGAAATAGGCGATGAGCAAATAGACGATCGCCAGACCAAGTCCGACGGTGGTGGCAGTCCGTATTTTGGTTCGACGCCGCATGGGCAATTCCATCCTCTATTCGCTGCCGGGCTGCGGTGGCACGGCAGCACTTCGCCAATTCCCACGCTGCCGATCACGGAGAGGGCGGCGCTGCCGCCCATGACCCGCTGACCTGTAGTCATGGTTCGGGGTCAGCCCCTTCAGAAGGCCCGCCATCCCTCATTTCCCTGGCTCTCACTCTGTCGAGTTTGCCGAATTCGGTCATGATGTTTACCAGCACGCTCCCCGTCCAACCGAAGGTGAACAAGCCCGACATTGCGATGATTGGTCCGACCAGACGCCATCGATCAGGCAAACTAATGCTGCCCTCGCCGAGCGTCGTATAGCTCTCCAAGACGTAGTAGTAGCTGTCACGCATTGAAGGGATTAATCCGGCCAAAGATACAGGGATGGCCCAGAGGAGCGTTTCGGCGAAATGCAAGGCTGCCAGAGACGCTATCGTGATGGCGAGCAACAGGTTGAGGCGCCAATATGCCGTGGTGTCATTCACATGAACCCACGATTCGCTGAAGCGCTGATTGATTGTCCGAATTCCCGCGCCGTGCACGAAAATAATGACAATCATTATCAACGTGCCGAAAACAATTTCCAAAACCGGCTTCGGAGCTGACCCGTCGTCCATCGAGTTGTCTTTCTAGCCTAATGAATGCGAGTTCGATTGCATTAAGGAAGCACTCTCGTGAGGATTTGGCCGGTAGTCACAGTGCGGCCAACGCAATCGGGAGTGCGAGCCGGCTGCATCAGGCTCTGCCTCCTGTCTGCGATTGGAGTTTGGTTGCGTATCGGTCATCGAAGCGCCAGCCCCGCTTCAGTGAAAAGGCCTTGTTAGGGTCCGTCAGCTTGGATATTGCGGCGGAGATACTGCCGACTTGCTATCCGTCGACCTCACAGACTAAGCGCAGGTGTCGGGAGCCGGAACGTAACTTACGTGGGGTAAGGTGTAAGTGACCCTGGCGAATTGTGCGGCCGTCAGCCGCATCAAGCCCGGACACTGCAGCGGCGCAGCGGGTAGTGCCGGGGATTCGACCGAGGGAGAATAAGACGCGAAAAGTCAGTCCGCGATGGCGAAGCCGGCTTTCCTCAGCGAGCCGAGGACGAACTCGACGTCTTGCGAACGGGCCAACCCGTCCGAAACCACCTGGCGCATGTTCTTCATCAAATCCGGTTGATTTTTGTCCAGCCAGGCACGCTCGCGATCAGCCTCGATTTTGTATCCTCCTTCGCCGAAAACGGCAGCGGCAATTACATGGTAGATCGCATTCGACGGAGCCGGCGATTTCTTGATCCACATAGCTGCCAATGGATAGTCGCCGCTGAAATAGGCGCAAAGGGCCAGATCCGACTCGTAGTAGGCTGAAGAACCTGGATTGCGTTGGCGCGCATCCGCAATCAACGGGCATCCATCATGCCAATTTCCGGAGACCGCCAGGCGCTCTCCATATTCGCCCATGAACTCGGTGTCGTTCGGGTTGATGGTCAAAGTCTGCTTGCCCACTTTCAAAGCCGCATCGATCTCCTTGTGGAAGTAGAGCGCAAGCATTTCTCCCTGGCGTCCCCGGATGTTGACAGGGTCAATTTCCGTAGCGCGCCTTGCCGCGACCAAGGCGCGCTCGAGCGCTGCTGCCGACGAGGCGGGGTCGGCAGGAAACTTGAATCGATAGTCATCCGTGTAGACCAGCGAAAGAAGACCCCAGGCGGTGGCGTAGGTGGGGAAGCGGGCCACGGCTTTCTCAAGGCAAGCGCGTACCGAAGAACGGGTTTCTGGATCGACGTCGACCCGGTATGCATAGAAAGAAAGCGTGCAAGAGTAGGCGGCCCAATCATCGGGCGGATTGTCGACGTGGAGATTGGCGTCTGCCTGGAAAATGACACCATAGGTCTGGGCCAGGCTGGTCGCCACCTTGCTGGCAATATCGGCCTGGGCCTTTACGAGATCAGCGACCTTCAGTCCGCCATCATAGCTGTTCGCCCACAGAACCGAGGCGTCGGCCTTGCTGATCAACCTGACTCGGAGCTGGAAGGCATCGGCCGCCAGGTTGATGCTTCCGGCCAGGACAAATCGCGGCGGAGAGATCGACGGATCTTCCCCCTTTGCGGCCGACTCCATGACCACAATGTCCTTGAACTTGGAAAGGTGGCTGACAACTTCCTGCTTCAATCCGCTCGCGATCGCTGCTGCAGCGCGGGTGCCGGTTAGATTCTCAAAAGGCTCGACAAGCACGCGGGGTGTTTCCGGCGCGCCTGGCCTGGCAGAGGGCCACCACCACGCCAGTACAGATGCCCCGGCGGCGAGAAAGGCCACAAGGATGGCCGGAAGCAACAGCCGCGATGCCGTCCGGCGAACCGGAGCTTCCGCGACAGTTGGAGAAACAACCGGCGCTGTCGGCTGCGCCAGCGGCGGTTGCGATCGCTCCGAGAACGTTGGAACGTAACCGCCCTTTGGGATCGTGATGAGAATTGGGTCGGAGTGTCCGGCCGTCAAATAGTAACGCTCGAGCGCGCGCCGAAGGTGACCAGCCTCAATGCGGACGATCGGATCCGTCTGCGGGTCGAACAACTCACTGCGGCCGAACACTTCGACTGCGATCGAATAGGCCTTGATGCGATCGCCATGTCCCGACAATGCTTCCTCAACTACATGGCTGAGGAAGCGGTGCTCGCGACCGGTGGCCTCGAAGTCTGTACTATTGAGGATCAGGGTAAGCTGGGCGCGACAATCCTCTGGGGTGAGCGTATGCTCCCTCCCTCCGGCTGGTTCCGCCCGGATCACCTTGGTTCCCTCACCTGACGTTCTGGGGTGACTACTCCCAGTTATATTTCTTTTTTCGCCGGTTACCCGTCGCTGCGTAATTTATATGCGCGAGCCAATTCTTGCAATCCTCCTAGTAGTCTGAACGGATAACATTGGGATGACGGCGACGACTTGTGCAATGCAGCGGCGGATGACGACGGATCAATAGTTAGGCGGCCTCACGGGCAGCGCAGTTTGAATTCGCGATTTTATAGGCTTGGTGCCGACCGAGCTCGCTATGGATGTTCAGAAATTACCCTGTCGCCCACGTAACTTACTTTCCGCAGCCGCCTCCATGCGATAGGCTACGGTGGTTTCGGGAAAATACGAATTTGCGCCATGAGGATGGACGACGAACCGGCTGATAGACAAAGAGCGGTCTCGGCGGCGGTGCGTCGGTTCCCGCAATTTGAATTGGCGATCCATCGGCTGATGGACCGAAGTGAGGGCTTTCAGGATATGTGCGAGGAACTTGCTGAAGCGGAGCTCGCACTCTCAAGGATTGAAAAGGTTCCGCCGGCAGTGCGCGAGTCTAGACGAGCAGAATGGCAGGAACCGGTGGACCGGTTGGTTGGGTAAGTCGGAGCCGTGCTGGACACGGACGCTCCCTGGAAATCGCGTTTCAATCCCTGGCCGCCACGGTAAGCGACAGAGAGTGGCAGAACTGAACGGAGGCTAACTTGGAATTTCTGTCTGACAATCGGCGCTTACAAATTATGGCGACCCTGCTCCCGGCTCTGCTCGTCGGCACAGCCGCCTGGGCCGAGGACAGCACCCAGGATCTCGCCAAGAAGCTGTCCAACCCGATCGCCTCGCTGATCAGCGTGCCGTTCCAGTTCAACTACGACAGCGGCTACGGCCCGAACGACGGCGAGAAGGCCTACGTCAATATCCAGCCGGTCATCCCGTTCTCGCTCAACGACGACTGGAACCTGATATCGCGCACCATCGCACCGGTCGCCTGGCAGCACGACATTGCAGGACCATCAGGCGATCAGTTCGGGCTCGGCGACATAACGCAAAGCCTGTTCTTCTCGCCGTCGAAGCCCACCGCAAGCGGGATCATCTGGGGTGTCGGCCCGGTGTTCCTGTTGCCCACCGCGACCGACGAGCTGCTTGGCGGGCAGAAATGGGGAGCTGGTCCGACAGCCGTCGTGCTGACGCAAAAGGACGGATGGACGGTTGGCATGCTGGCCAACCATATCTGGTCATTTGCGGGCGACAGCGACCGCAGCGACATCAACTCCACCTTCCTGCAACCTTTCGTCTCCTACACGACGAAGGACGCCTGGACCTTCACGCTCAATACCGAGAGCACCTACAATTGGGAGGCGCATCAATGGTCGGTGCCGATCAACTTCCAGGTCGCAAAGCTGGTCGTCATCGACAAGCATCCGATCAGCCTATTCGCCGGTTTGCGCTACTGGGCTGTGAGCCCAGACAGCGGACCAGACGGTTTCGGCTTCCGCACGGGAATTACACTGCTGTTTCCAAAGAAATGAAACCTAGGAGAGAACGATGCCAAGGAAAATGAAGCGAACTGGTGCAGTCGTATTTGCTGCCCTGTCAATTGCCACTGCTTTCGTGTCCCCATCACAGGCTTGGTTTCGCGCGGGCGGTTGTTTTGCCTGCGGCGGGCGCGCCTTCGCTGCAGGGGCAATTGCTGGTGCTGCGATCGCTGGGCCGCTCTATTACCCGCCACGTTACGTATACCCGGTGCCAGCGTATTCCCGCTATCCCGTCTACCCACCTTACGCGACCTGCCCGCTGATCGCGCCCGTCCCCTATTACTGCCGCTGAATGCATCAGATATCAGATAGGAGAGTACCATGAAGCAAGCTTTGAGACTCGTTCTGCTGGTCGGCGTCATCGTTCCGATAGGCAGCGCCTTCGCCCAGACCTCGACAGCGCCACCTGCCGACGCCGCGCCGCCAATCCCGACGCTCCACTGCGACTTCAAGTCGATGAATTCCTGTCCGGCCGGCAAACCCTGCGTGGCTGACGAGAAAATTGAAGGCATGACCCTGCCGTTGAAAGTGACTGTGGACTTCGAAAACAGCACGGTCGGGTCTGTCGACGAGGAAGGTTACGCAAGGATCGACAAGTTTGACAGCGCTGCCAAGTCGGCGGATCAGATGATCATTCATGGCATCGATGGCGCATTCGGCTGGCAGCTGACAATCCACGACAACAGCGACGCAGCTTCACTCTCGCTGTCGACGGCAGATAACTCACTTATTGGCTTTGGAAGCTGCAGGAACAAGTAGGCTTGCGCCGCCTTTTGAACAGTTGGGGGTACGATGATCCATATGAAAAACGAACGGAATCCGATATTTATTAGCTGAGCAGCGCGAGTACATGCATGTTTGTCACTGTGGACGCAAGACGATCGCATCGGACATGAAGTAAAAGACGGAATTAGAGGGGACTTCGACATGGGAATCATCCGAGCTCTCGTGCTGGCCTCGGCGGGAACAGCGGCAGCGCTGGTTGCGGTGCCGGCGATCGCCGCGGACGCTGCGACGCAACTTCCTGAAGCCGCGCCCGCGCCAGTCTGGACCTTCACCGCAGAGCCCTATTTCTGGATGGCAGGTATGAAGGGCAGGGTCGGCGTCAGGGGCCTGTCGCCAGCGGATATCAATGTCGATTTCAGCCAGATTTTCGACCACATTGACTGGTCTCCCCCGCCGGTCATGCTTGCCGGTGAGGCGCGCAATGGCCGCTACGCTCTTTTTACAGATTTCATCTACCTGGGACTTGAGGCTGATGGCACGTCAGCCGGCCCGTTGGGTCTTTCGGCCGAAGCGAACATGAAGACGGTGGTGTGGACCTTCGGAGGCTCCTATCGGGTCGTCGACACTGGCACCGCGACCTTGGACGTTCTGGCCGGCGGCCGGCTCTGGTACCTGGATACGGATTTGACCGTTACCGGCCCTCTCGCCACGAATGAGGCCAGCGGCAGCAAGACCTGGGTCGATCCCCTGATTGGTGTGGCCGGCAATGTTGCTCTCGGCAACGGATTCGGGCTCCACGGCGAGGCGGATGTCGGTGGCTTCGGTGTCGGCGCCGACATCGATTGGCAAGTGCAGGGCACCCTTCAATACCGGTACAGTGATTCGGTCACGCTGGAAGCGGGCTATCGCTATCTTGCCGTTGACTACGACGACGACGGATTTGTGTTTGACATAGCAATGCAGGGGCCAATCATCGGCGCCAGATTTCGGTTCTGATCGGATCTGAGCCGGGGGTTCAAATGATCATGTCCGCGTGTCCGAGCAATCGCATCGCGAAGTTCGCGCTAGCAGTACAGTGCTGATCGTTCTCGCTCCCGGTTGCAGGGCGGCTTCGCGATCCGAGGACGCTTTGGGACGACTTCGAAACGGGAGGAGAGTTTGGGGAACTGTTTCGGGAGCCTGTCCAAAGTCAGGCGTATCAGCACCGTTTTGTTGGCGTCGGCGTTGGTTGGCCTGCTGTGGGGGTGCGACGAATGTGCTGCTGCCCGTGGCCGATACCTCCCCTTCCTCCAGCAAGGTGGAGATGCTGGTCGCAACGACACGCAGTCGTTCCTCCAATCCGGCACAAATGTATACGCCCCCGTCAACTAATCGGCTCGCCTACAAGCTTCGACACCGTAAAGTTTGAGGCGATAGGGTTCGAAAGTTCTTGGCTAGTTCCTGCCTGCCGCCATCATCGCGGCGACCGATTTTGGGATGCTTCAGCCTCCAGTAGAGCAGCTCCGACTTCAGCGACCAGCCGATCCACCAACTCCTCCCACTCGGCCCTTCTGGCTTCGTGAAGTTCAGGCGGCGTGCCGGGTACATTCGACAGAGCAATTTCGGCTTCTAAAAGTTCCTCGCAGATGTCGCGGAATGCCTCGCTACGGCCCATCAATTTGCGGATCGCAAATTCGGCATGCGGAAAGCGTCGCACTGCCGCCGAATATGCCTTCTCCCTGCCAGGAGGTTCGCTGTTTGCTGCCATAGCGCCATTCCCTATGCGCTAGACTGCGCATAGTCTTTTTGATGGTGCCAGTATCAGTATGTAAGTTACGTAGGCGGACTGTTGCTGGCGAAGCTGTATCTGCCCATGGCCGAGGATTGACACGCTTGTGGCAGGCGGTCCCCAAAGAACCCGCAACGTCTTCCCGAGCCAACCAAGGCTATTGCGCGATATCGCCACCGGGAGCTGGATCTCCCTACGGGTCATGTCAGACGATATCCGCTTGTACGATCTGGCTTGGCTCCTCCACCTGGCCGCTCGGCACAGGCCTCCAGGGTCGCGCTCTTACCCAGACTGTTGCGGCCGGCGGACCGCCGCCGGCCGGCACGCATCTCCTGCTGCTCGGCACGCGCGGCGCATCTGGCGTCGACCTCGCGCGCGGCCAAACCGCGAGCGCCGCGGTGGTCGATAGCGTGCCGTATCTCTTCGACTGCGGGTACGGAACGATGCGCGCGCTCATGGCATCGGGCGTCGGCCTTCAGCCAATCAGCACGCTGTTCCTATCGCACCTGCACGACGACCACACGTCCGACATCGTGGCGCTGCTGACGGAGCAATGGACGGGCGGCAAAGCGACACCGACAAACGTGGGCGGAGACGGCACGGCGGCGCTCGTGAAAGGCGCGCTCTCGTTCCTCCGCGCCACCGCCGAGATTCGCAAGGCGGGCGAAGGCAGAACAACGCCCCAGGGAATGTTCTTTGGCCACGACGTCGCCGCAACTGCCACGCCGACGAAGGTGTTGAAGGATGAAAGAGTCGCGGTGACAGCCATCGAAAACACCCACTTCTCCGAGAGTGTCAAGGCGATGGTGCCGTACCGCTCGCTGTCCTACCGTATCGACACCGCGGAACGCTCGATCGTGTTATCGGGCGACACCGGATACTCGAAGAACCTCATCGAACTCGCGCGCGGCGTGGATGTCTTTGTCTGCGAAATCATTGCGCAAGGCCTTGTCGATCAGTTGACAGCGGGCGCGGCTGCTGACGCGGCGGCCGGCAAATCGACAGCATGGCACAGGAGGTCCTGAAGACGCATTCGTCGCCGGCCGATGTCGGCCGCATGGCGCCAAGGCAGCGATCATCGGCACGGCCGGTGGTCGGAGCTTTGCCAATCTCCTGAGATTCTGGGCGGTAGCGGCGAGGAGGAATTCGTCGCGCGCGCCTGAGGGACCGCGCAGTCGCAGACGCCCAAGCCGCAAAATGCGTTTCAGATGCGCGAACAGCATCTCGACCTTCTTCCGTCGATGGCGGGACCGCTCATATTCCGGCGTCTCGGCAATTGCCCTGGCGACATCGCGGGCATCCTCATTCAGATCTCGGGGATCTTACGGAAGGGCATGTTCGGACAGCACTGCGGCTTCAGCTTGCAGACTTTGCAGTCGTGCTGGCTGGCGCGGTAAAGCCGCGTGCCCGCACTGGTGATGCCTGTGCGCGGCGTCTTGTAGCAAGGCATGACCCTTGTGCGCTCCGGTCCACTGCGCCGCCGGATCGGAGGGTGAGATGAACTTCGGCGTGACCTCACTGGCCGCCCCGAATGCGGCGTCATCCAGGGTTGCGAGATACTCTCGCACCGCTCGACCGGCCCCAGCGCCAAGATCGGCGCCGCGCCACTCGTCGCCCGGAATGGAGCGCTGTTTGTTGGCATCGGCCGCGATCAAGCTGGCGTCCACCCCAAACCCTTCGCCGCCCACCAAGCCTTCGCTCAGGCTCCGAGCATACGCTCTCCAGAGCGAGGAACTGGTCGATCCTTCGAGGGAGGTGGTCATCAGGGACATGATCATCGAGACAGAAATCGTAGAACAACTGCGCAGATGCCACCTGCAATCCCATCATCGTCCCATTCCCTCCGGAATCAACAGGTGGATGGAATCACGGCACAGCCAGTCGATCAACGCCGACTAAATCAACACAATCGATCAGGAGCCGTCGCTCAGGAGGATCAAGATGTGACTATCCTGAAGTAAGCAGGGGATGCGTACCGGACCGGATCGTAGTCCGCACAAGATCGTACACGCCTTGCAGATTGAGGCCTCAAAGATCTCGCGGACATCGAACTGACCGCCATCAAGACTGACTGTCTTGGTCCCGCCTGCAAATTCTATCTGTAGGATACAGTTAGTTACGTCCCCTAAAGTAAAGCAATCGGCCAAGGTGACGCGTTCCTGCATGGATCGGTGGTTGGACGAACCTAAAAGCAACCAGGAGAAATGACCATGAGTCTCAAGATGCTTTGCACGGGCGCGATGGCGCTTTCGATGATGACCGGCGCCGCACTTGCCGAGCACGGCGGCGCCCTCGACGAGCCGACGAAAATGGCGCCCTTCTACACCGCTGCCGACATGAAGACCTTAAAGTCGGAAGCCGACTTCAAGGCCGCGTGGACGGCGGCGAAAGACGAGGATCGCGCCGCGATAACGCAGGAATGCGGCGACATAGCCACTGCCCAGAAGCATGGCGACTTCTGCACGATGGTTGGCCACCAGTAAACGCTGCCGGTTTGGCGAAGTCGGAGATGGCGGGCAGCGTTGCCTGCCATTTTTCCGTGACCGGGCCTTTTCCCTCAGCGCTCATGAGACTACTGGCGGGGCGCGTTGACCGTGGTCAAGAATGATGGATGACCTTTTTCGCCGTATGCCTTTTGCCACAGGTTTTGTTAGCCACTGATGAGAGCAGCACGGAGACGGGATGGGGCCTTGGGGCGACGCCGCGCGGCGCTCAATCTGCTGGCCGAAAAGGGAGAGATCGGGAAGGATTTCCCCGTTGAATGCAGGAGCGCGCGGGCGAGGACGCGAAGGCGACTAGTCTTGCCGAAAACGTCTTGCGCGAGGATATGCACAAAGTAGCTGTGACGCGGCAAATCCAAACTACACGGCGATGTGGGACTGCATTCGGGGGAGGATTGCTGCGAATGAAGCGGGGATGATGAACAACTCGCCGGGCATGCGGTACATCGCCTATGGGAATTTGCTCGACGAGAGGGTGCGAGCGGGATCGCTGAGCAATGCAGAAGCAAAGTCCCTCCTTGCACAGGAACTTGTTCGGGGGGAGCAGGATTTTGAGGGCATGAAGCCGCGCCGGACAGTCTGTGTCCCAATTGGAAATACGGTCTCCTGTACGACCACCTGACCTGCGGCAAGGCGTTGCGGATTGAGGCTCGAAACCAGCATCTAGCGCGCGCCGAAGGTGCAAGGAAAGGTGCAAGTAGATCCGAAGGTAATCCGGAAACTATAATAGAAACAAAATCTTATAGGAAATCTATGGCGGAGAGGGAGGGATTCGAACCCCCGATGCCCTTGCGAGCATGCCGCATTTCGAGTGCGGTGCATTCGACCACTCTGCCACCTCTCCGCGGTCATGGTCCGCCGTTGCCGGCGCGGCGCACTAGATAACGGCTGGGCGGGCAGGTTACAAGGCCCTATCTGCCTGATTTCCGGCTTCTGCGAACCGCTGCGGGATCGCTATGGCGCGAACCGTTCGGGGCAAGATGTTTCACGGGTGTCCTCGTCACCTTGCCGGCAGCAATATCGTGGCGACCGATGATGGTTTGCCGGGCGCGTCAGAGATACAGCCGTTTGCCTTGACTTCAGCCCAACCTTCGGTTAGGGACAGCGCGCAATCGGCGTGGAGGGTTCTTCCGCGCCGCTTGTTTTTTGAACCCGCAGACTGACAAAAAGACGGCCGAACCGCCTGAAGCGGTTCATCAAGGCCGACCGAACAGCGAAAGGCAAAAAATGTTCGCAGTCATCAAAACGGGCGGCAAGCAGTATCGCGTTGCCGCCAACGATCTCCTGAAGATCGAGAAACTCGAAGCCCAGGTCGGTGATATCGTCGAGATCGGCAATGTACTGGCGCATGGCGAAGGCGAGAACGTCACGTTCGGCGCGCCGTTCGTCGACGGCGCCATGGTCACCGCTGAAGTCGTCGAGCAGGGCAAGAACCGCACGGTCATCGCTTTCAAGAAGCGCCGCCGGCAGAATTCGCGCCGCAAGATCGGCCACCGCCAGCTTTTGACCACCGTCCGGATCGCCGAGATCCTGCTGGGTGGCGCCAAGCCGGCGAAGAAGGCCGCCGCCAAGCCGGAAGCCAAGGCAGAGGCTGCCGTCGAGGCGAAGGCCGAGGCCGCGCCGAAGGAAGCCAAGGCCAAGAAGGAAGCCAAGGTAGAGGCTGCTCCGAAGGAAGCCAAAGCCAAGAAGGAAGCCAAGGTAGAGGCTGCTCCGAAGGAAGAAGCCAAGGCCGAGACCGCCGCCGCGGCGCCGCTGTTCAAGGCGCCGAAGGGTGAGCCGGACGACCTGACCGTGATCAAGGGCATCGGCCCGGTCGCCGCCAAGGACCTCGCCGAGCAGGGCATCATCACCTTCGCGCAGCTCGCCAAGCTGACCGACAAGGATGTGGCCAAGATCGACGAGCACATGCCGTTCAGCGCCGACCAGATCAAGGACTGGCGCGAGCAGGCCAAGGAGCTGGCGAAGAAGTAAGGCGAACCGGCGAAACGATCGCCGGATCGGACTTGAAACGGAACGCGAACGCGTTCATAAGACCATTCAAGCGCCCCCAGGGCGCATCGGAGTTAGTTAGATGGCACACAAGAAAGCTGGCGGTTCGTCGCGCAATGGTCGCGACTCGCATTCCAAGCGTCTCGGCGTGAAGAAGTTCGGCGGCGAAGCCGTGATTCCGGGCAACATCATCATTCGTCAACGCGGCACCTCGTGGCATCCCGGCGTCAATGTCGGCATGGGCACGGACCACACCCTGTTTGCGCTGGAAGCTGGCGCAGTCACCTTCAACAAGAAAGCCAACGGCCGAACCTACGTATCGGTGAACCCGATTTCCAAAGCAGCGGAGTAGCCGGTTCCGCACCACAACACCGGCGCCCATCTCGGGAACCGGTGTCTGGCCAGGCCAGGAAAAGGATCAGGGGAGATGGGTTTCCATCTCCCCTTTTTTCTTGCGCCTGGAGGACTTTGACATGGTTGCCGAAGCGGACGACACGG
Organism: Mesorhizobium monacense; assembly: GCF_056781675.1. Taxonomy (NCBI): domain Bacteria; kingdom Pseudomonadati; phylum Pseudomonadota; class Alphaproteobacteria; order Hyphomicrobiales; family Phyllobacteriaceae; genus Mesorhizobium; species Mesorhizobium monacense. The sequence goes on from NZ_CM165567.1 coordinate 6,211,902, forward strand.
ACGACGAAAGTTACGCGATAGATTGCCCGGTCCTGGCCACCGAGCGGCTGGTCATGCGGCGCCCGCGTGACAGCGATATCGGGCAATTGGTGGCGCTCGCCGACAACCGCCATATCGCTGAAATGCTGGCCCGCATGCCGCACCCCTATGGCGAGGCCGAGGCCCGCGCCTTCCTCGCCATGACGGCATCGCGCCGCGCCGGCATCGTCTATGCGCTGACGCTGGCGGGAACCGACACTTTCGTCGGTTGCGCCGGGCTCAACACCACCGATCGCGGGCTGGAGCTCGGCTACTGGATCGGCGAACCCCACTGGAAGCGCGGCTATGCGACCGAGGCCGCGCACGCGCTGGTCGACCTCGCCTTCCAGAGAACCACGGTTCAGGTGCTGCAAGCCTCGACGCGGGTCATCAATCCGGCCTCGCGCCGGGTCATCCACAAATGCGGGTTCCAGTATGCCGGCCAGGGCATGCTGAACTCGATCGTCGCCGGCCAGGTGCCGGTCGAGCGCTATCGGCTCGACCGCAAGACCTGGACCAGCCTCAGGAACTGGGTGCACTTCTAGGTGTGTCGATATTCAGGTGAGGCCGGCCTGCGAATGGCGGTTTCCTGCGCTTCCGGTGCTCACGTACTTTAGTACGCTCCGCTCCGGTTCTCGGAAGCCACCATTCTCGGCGCGGCCTGACTTTGAATCTCGACACACCACGGCGCAAAGGTTGGGACCAGGCTCGAGGTCAAGCCGTCTCGAGCCAGACCGGCAGATGGTCCGAGCCGACCGCCTGGCGGTCGACCCACAGGCGCTTCAGCGCTCCGGCGAGCGAGGCTGAGGTGAAGACATAGTCGATGCGTTTGTGGCGGCTCGCATCGTCGGGTCGTTTGGGGTCGACCCAGGTGACGAGATCGGGCGTGTCGAGGCGCTGGGCGGCGTCGATGGCGAGATCGGCTGTCAGCGGCATGCCGAACTCATGATCCGGGCGGCCGACCAGTTCGACATATTCGGGCGATCCGGTCAGCATGTTGAAGTCGCCCATGACGATGAAGGCTTCCGGGTAGGGCAGGTCGGGCAGACCGATCTCGGGAATGCCGGACAGTCCGCCGCCCTCAAGCGCATAGTTCAGCAGGCGCTGGCGCAGGAAGCGGATCTGGCTCTGGCGTTCGACCGGGCTGCGATGGTCGAGATGGGTGGAATAGAAGCGGATGAAGCCGAGCGGCGTCTCGATCAGCGCCTCCAGCGCGCCGCGCTGGAAGTTCATCGCTTCCAGGCTGCGGCTGCGCGGCAACAGGAGATTGCGCGACAGATGAATGGGCGTTTTCGACAGCACCATGTTGCCGAGCTGGAACGTCGTGGTGATGGCGCGGCCGGCTTCCAGGCGCGAGCCGACATTGACCTCGAAATTGCTGCCATAGGCGGCAAAGTAGTCGGGGAGCGCGTCGCCGAGCTCGGCCACCATGTCGTGGTTGCCGTTCCTGGGGTTGTTGCGGGTAACCTCCTGCAGCGCGATCACGTCGGCGCCGCGCACGGCGTCGGCAATGCGGCCGACATCGTAGCGGCCGTCGAGCCCGATGCCGTACTGGATGTTGTAGGTCACAAGCTTCATGCCAGCATTCCCCAGCCCGGCGTTCTGCCCCCGAAAGCCGAAATCGATCTTCGCTCACAGTGCTACCGCGTCCCGCGCCTCGGCAAAAGCCGGCGTCGGCGCAATCCTTCGCAAAACGGCCTCGCCCTTCGCCTCGCCTTGGTTTAGAGCAATCGCGCAAGCCCACTAGCAGAAACCCGAAAATCCGATGAAATTTCTCGATCAGGCCAAGGTTTACATCCGCTCCGGCGACGGCGGCGCCGGTTCGGTGTCGTTCCGGCGCGAAAAATTCATCGAGTTTGGCGGGCCGGATGGCGGCGATGGCGGCCGCGGCGGCGATGTCTGGCTGGAGGCGGTCAACGGGCTGAACACGCTGATCGATTATCGCTACCAGCAGCATTTCAAGGCCAAGACCGGTACGCATGGCATGGGCCGCAACATGACCGGTGCCAAGGGCGCCGACGTGACGCTGAAGGTTCCGGCCGGAACCCAGGTCTTCGAGGAAGACAACGAGACGCTGATCTGCGACCTCACCGTGGTCGGCCAGCGCTTCCTGCTGGCCAAGGGCGGAAATGGCGGCTTCGGCAACCAGCATTTCAAGACATCGACCAACCAGGCACCGCGCCGCGCCAATCCCGGCCTGCCGGGCGAGGAGATGAACATCTGGCTCAGGCTGAAGCTGATTGCCGACGCCGGCCTGGTCGGGCTGCCCAATGCCGGCAAGTCGACATTTCTCGCGGCGGTCACAGCCGCCAAGCCGAAGATCGCCGACTATCCCTTCACCACGCTGCATCCCGGCCTCGGCGTCGCCCGCATTGACGGCCGCGAATTCGTCATCGCCGACATTCCCGGCCTGATCGAAGGCGCGCATGAAGGCGTCGGTATCGGCGATCGCTTTTTGGGCCATGTCGAGCGCACGCGGGTGCTGCTGCATCTGGTCTCGGCGCAGGAGGAAAACCCCGGCAAGGCCTACAAGACCGTGCGCGCCGAACTCGACGCCTATGGCAATGGCTTGATCGAGAAGGTCGAGATCGTGGCGCTGTCGCAGGTCGACATCCTCGATGCCGATGAGCGCAAGAAGAAGGCGGCTTCGCTGAAACGCGCCGCCGGCCGCGCGCCGATGCTTTTGTCGGCCGTCACCGGCGAGGGCGTCGAAGCGGTGCAGCGGGCGCTGATGGCCATCGTGGCCGAGGCGCGCGACAAGGTCGCCGCGCCGGTCGACACGCGCTGGCAATGACCATGCAGTCGCTGAAGAAATACCGGCGCATCACCGTCAAGATCGGCTCGGCGCTGCTCGTCGACCGCGCCAGCGGCCTGAAGCGCGACTGGCTGGATTCGCTGGCCGACGACATCGCGGTGCTCGCCAATGGCGGCGCCGAAGTTCTGGTCGTGTCGTCCGGCGCCATCGCGCTTGGCCGCTCCATCCTTGGCCTCGGAAAAAGGGCGCTGAAGCTCGAAGAGAGCCAGGCGGCGGCCGCCGTCGGCCAGATTGCGCTGGCCGGCGCCTGGTCGGACGCGCTCGGCAAGGGCGGCCTGAAATCGGGCCAGATCCTGCTGACGCTGGGCGACACCGAAGAGCGCCGCCGCTACCTCAACGCGCGGGCGACGATCTCGACGCTTCTCAAGATGAAGGCGGTGCCGGTCATCAACGAGAACGACACGGTGGCGACCTCCGAGATCCGCTATGGCGACAACGACCGGCTGGCCGCGCGGGTGGCGACGATGATGGGCGCTGATCTTTTGGTGCTGCTCTCTGACATTGACGGGCTCTACACCGCGCCGCCGGCGCGCGACCCCGCAGCAAAATTCATTCCGGTGGTCGATCGCATCACGCCCGATATCGAAGCCATGGCGGGAGCCGCTGCTTCCGAGCTGTCGCGCGGCGGCATGCGGACAAAACTCGACGCCGGTAAGATCGCCACCGCCGCCGGCACCGCCATGGTCATCACTGCCGGTACGCGGCTGTCGCCGCTGATGGCTATCGAACGCGGCGAGCGGGCCACCTTCTTCCGACCGAGCGCCAATCCGGTCAAGGGTTACAAGACCTGGATCGCCGGCCAGCTCGAACCAGCGGGACGGCTGACCGTCGATGCCGGCGCCATCGGTGCACTCTTGTCGGGCAAGTCGCTGCTGCCGGCCGGCGTCAAGCTGGTCAGCGGCAATTTCTCGCGCGGCGACACGGTGGCGATCCTGTCGCCGGAGGGCCGCGAGATCGCGCGTGGGCTGGTTGCCTATGATGCCGCCGATGCCGTAAGGATCGCAGGCCTGAAGACGACCGAGATCGAAACCGTGCTCGGCTACGAGGCGCGTTCGGCGATGGTCCACCGCGACGACCTTGTGGTGAGCCACTCTAGCGACCAAGTATTGGCCGGTGACCAAGTATCCAGCGGAGGATGAGCCATGCTGAAGCTGCATGAAAAATCCGGGGATGACACTGTCGCGCTGATGGCCGATATCGGCCATCGCGCCCGTGCCGCCGCCCGACCGCTGGCCATTGCCACCACCGCGTCCAAGAAAGCCGCTCTCGTCGCCATGGCCGACGCGATCCTGCGCGGCGAGCAGGAAATACTCGACGCCAACGCCATCGACATCTCGAACGGCCACGAGTCCGGGCTTTCCGCTTCCTTCATGGACCGGCTGAAGCTCGATCCGGCGCGCATCCGCACTATCGCCGAGGGCATCCGCGAAATCGCCGAATTGCGTGATCCGGTCGGCGATGTCATCGCGGAATGGGACCGGCCGAACGGCCTGCATATCGAACGGGTGCGGACACCGCTCGGCGTCGTCGGCGTCATCTATGAGAGCCGTCCGAATGTGACGGCCGATGCCGGCGCGCTCTGCGTCAAGGCCGGCAATCCGGTCGTGCTGCGCGGTGGTTCGGATTCGCTGAATTCGTCGGCCGCCATCCATGCCTGCCTGGTTGAAGGGCTGAAGGCGGGCAAATTGCCCGAGGATGCCATCCAGCTGGTACCGACCACCGATCGCGCCGCCGTCGGCGAGATGCTGAAGGGCCTTTCCGGCAATCTCGACGTCATCATTCCACGCGGCGGCAAAAGCCTGGTCGGGCGGGTGCAGAGCGAGGCCCGGGTGCCGGTCTTCGCGCACCTCGAGGGCATCTGCCATCTCTACATCGACCGCTCGGCGGACCTCGACATGGCGGTCAGGATCGCGGTCAATGCCAAGATGCGGCGCACCGGCGTCTGCGGCGCCGCCGAGACGCTGCTGGTCGACCGTGCCGTCGCTTCCACCCATCTGGTGCCGACCCTCGACGCGTTGCGCGCGGCGGGCTGCGAGATCCATGCCGATGCCGAGGTGATGAAGCTGTTCTTCGACGCCAAGCCGGCGACCGAAGCCGACTGGGTTACCGAGTATCTCGATGCCATCCTTGCGGTAAAACTGGTCGACGGCATCGCCGGCGCGATCGAGCATATCGAGACGTTTTCCTCGCATCACACCGAAGCAATCATCGCCGAGGATGCGCAGGTGGTGGAACGCTTCTTCAACGAGATCGATTCGGCGATCCTCCTGCACAACGCCTCGACCCAGTTCGCCGATGGCGGCGAGTTCGGCATGGGTGCCGAGATCGGCATCGCCACCGGCAAGATGCACGCGCGCGGCCCGGTCGGCGTCGAGCAGCTGACCTCGTTCAAATACCGCGTGCGCGGGTCTGGCCAGATACGGCCTTGAGCGATATTTCCAAGTCCTGGCCAGGCGTCGGACATTCGCATCTCAAGATGCCACATGCCGGCAGGGGCGTGGCGGTCGGCCTGTTCGGCGGCTCGTTCAACCCGCCGCACGCCGGCCATGCGCTGGTCGCCGAGATCGCACTGAGACGGCTGGCGCTCGACCAGCTGTGGTGGATGGTGACCCCCGGCAATCCCCTGAAGAGCGCGCGCGAGCTGGCGCCGCTCAACGAGCGCCTGCAACAGTCCGAACAGATCGCCAAGAACCCGAAGATCAAGGTCACCGCCTTCGAGGCCGCGCATCATGTGCGCTTCACCGCCGATACGCTGGCACTGGTCAAGGCGCGCAATCCCGGCGTCGACTTCGTCTGGATCATGGGCGCCGATAGCTTGCGCAACTTCCACCGCTGGCAGCGCTGGCGCCAGATCGTCATGACCTTCCCGATCGCCGTCATCGATCGGCCAGGTGCCACGCTCTCCTTCCTGTCGTCGGTCGTCGCCAAGACCTTCGACTATGCCCGCGTCGACGAGGGTGACGCGCCACGTCTCGCCCGCATGAAGGCGCCGGCCTGGACCTTCATCCACGGTCCGCGCTCGTCGCTGTCGTCGAGCGCCATCCGCAAGGCTGCGAAAGACTGAGCCAGGCCGCCCGGCCATGTCGCATTTGCGGCTGCGTTTGTCCGTCTGGTAGGCGATCCTGACCGGACATGGCGATTTCAAAGAAAAATCAATTCGAAACCGGTCCGGAAGATGGCAACCCGCCGGCGCCGCTGATCGCCATTACCAGCGTCGTGCTGTCGATGGCGCTGATCGCGGTCGGCAATGGGTTGATGTTCGCCTATATCCCGGTTCGCCTTGGCGCCGGCGGCTTCGATCCGACCTGGGCCGGGCTGATCATCACCGGGCTTTCGGCCGGCGGCCTCGCCGGCTGCATCCTGACCGGGCCGTTGGTGCGAAGGGTGGGACATGCGCGCGCCTTCATGGTGCTGTCGGCGCTGATCGCGCTCTCCAACGCGGCGATCGGTGCCGGGACCTACCCGCTGCTTTGGATCGCGGCGCGTGCGCTTTACGGCTTTGCCATTTGCGGCCTGTTCATCGTCGCCCAGAGCTGGCTGAACGATGCCGTCGCCAACAGCATTCGAGGTCGCGTGATGGCGGTGTTCTATGTCGCCTATGTCGCCGGGCTCGGCGTCGGCTATGCCACGCTGGCGGCCGTCGACATCGCGACTGCGGAAGCGCCGCTGATCGGCATCGCCTTCACCGCGCTGTCGATCCTGCCGGTCGGCATGACGCGGCTTGCCCAGCCGCCGCCGCCACAGGCCGCGTCGGTGGCGCTCGCCCGTGCCTGGCGGATCTCGCCGGTCGGCGTCGCCGGCATGCTGGCTGTCGGCGGCCTGTCGATGGCGATCGCGGGCTTTGCGCCGATCCATGCCACGGCCAAGGGCTACAGCCAGGCCGACGTGGCCTTGCTCCTGGCGGCGATGCCGATCGGGACGCTGATCCTGCAGGTTCCACTCGGTTGGATCTCAGACCGCACCGACCGGCGCTATGTGCTGATCGCCGCTGCCGCGCTCGCGGTGGCGGCGGGCGTGCTTGCCATCGGCTTCGATGGCGGCGCGCTGGCGGCGCTGGTGGTGATCTACATCGTGTGGGACGGCGCTTCGGAATCGATCTATTCGCTGGCCAGCGCGCATGCCGCCGATCGCGCCAGCAAGAACGACATGGTGGCGTTGTCGAGTTCGCTTTTGTTTGCCTGGTCGCTGTCGGGTTTTCTCGTGCCGGGCATCGTGACCGGGCTTTCCGCCTTCTATGGGACACAGGCCTTCATCTATGTGGCGATCGTCATAGCGTCGGTCTTCTGCCTGTTCGTGCTTTGGCGGGTGGTGACGACGCAGCCGGTGCCGACGACCGAAACCGGCAGCTTCGCGCCGATGAGCGCGCAGGCGCCGTTGCCGGTGGAGCTTGCCTTCGCGCCGGATCAGCAGCGCGACAGCTGAAGGTGCCTCGCTATTGCCGGGTGCTGGAGGGTTCCGGCCGCTGCGCGTCCGGCGGCGGCGCGGGAACCGAAAGCCCTTCGGCATCGAAGGCCTGCTTGATGCGCTTGGTGAGATCGATCTGGGTGGCGAAGAAATCCGCCGCCGATGTCCAATAGCGCAGGGCAACGGCGACGCCGGTGTCGTCGACGGTCGAGACGAAGGCGATCGGCGCCGGCTCCCGCCTGACACGCCGCTCGGCGGCCGCGACACCGAGCATCGTCTTTTGCGCGAAATCGATGTCGTTCCAGGAGCCGATGGTCAGCGTGATGTCGGCGCGGCGGACGCCGTTGCGGGTAAAGTTGCGGACAGGCTGGTTCCAGAGGGTCGAATTGGGCGCCAGCACGTAGACGCCGTCGACCGTCCGCAGCCTGGTGGCGAACAGGCCGACTTCCTCGACGGTTCCGGAAATGGGGCCGACCTCGACATACTCGCCGATTCGGAACGGCCTGAGCGCCAGCAGCATGATGCCGGCGGCGATGTTCTGCAGCGTGCCTTGCAGCGCCAGGCCGATGGCGAGGCCGATGGCGCCGACGGCGGCGATGATCGACGCTGTCTGCACGCCGAACTGGCCGAGCACCATGATGACGACGAGGATCAGGATGGCGTAGCGGACGATTTTCGAGAAGAAATGGCGCAGCGTCGCGTCGAAGCCATGGATGTGTTTCAGGCCGGCGAAGATCGAGCGCTCCGCGAGGCCGGCCACGATATAGCCGACGGCGAGCAGGATAACGGCGCCGATGGCCGAGAAGGAGTAGGAGACGATCAGGGTGCTGAGTTGGGCAAGGCCCGCCTGCATAGTGAGGAGGGTGTTCTGGGGGTCGATAGGCATGTTGGGAAATCCGGTTGGGAGGGCGAGTCGATAACCCGCACAAGTCGCCAAAAGTTCCGATTTTTATCGGTGCGAGGAACCAGTCGAAGGGAACCGCGTTGGCGACGGCAGCGACCCCCGTCTTGAAACTGCAACGGAACTCTGCCTATCTAGGGGGTGTCACCTGATTTGGCGGGTGATTTGGTTGTTCTTGCTGCGAAAGGAAATACACTGAGAACAGCACTGCGGAAGAAGGCCGACATCGTGCCTTCGCCGGCCGGGATCAGCGTAAACGACGCCGTGTCCCGCGCCATCAAGACAGTCCTTGCCAGTCTGGAAGACTCCAAGGCCGAAAACATCGTCTCAATCGACATTCAGGGGAAATCGAGCCTCGGCGACTATATGGTCGTCGCATCGGGCCGATCGCACCGTCATGTCTCGGCTGTCGCCGATCACCTGCTCAAGGCGCTCAAGGATGCCGGTCTCGGCATGGCGCGCGTCGAGGGGCTGGCCGGTGCCGACTGGGTCCTGATCGATTCGGGCGACATCATCGTCCATGTCTTCCGTCCCGAAGTCCGCGAATTCTACAATCTCGAAAAGATGTGGCAGGCGCCGGACCTCGAGGAAGAGACGCTCCACTGAGCCGCATCTGTTTCGATGCATGCCGTTGTGCATGCATCGACGGCTCTTCGAGGCAGGGATGAAGATTGCGGTTCATGCCGTGGGTCGGATGAAAGCCGGCCCCGAGAAGCTGCTCGCCGACCGTTATTTCGAGCGCTTCGCCAAGAGCGGCCCTCCGATCGGGCTCGAATTCTCAGGCGTTGTCGAGATTGCCGAAGGCCGCGCCCAGACCGCCAATGAGCGGCGGCGCGAAGAAGGCCAGAGACTGCAGACGCAGCTGCAGCAAGGCACCGCGCTGATCCTGCTCGACGAACGCGGCAAAAGTTTTTCCTCCGAGGATTTCGCCGGCCGCATCGGGCTGCTGCGCGACGGCGGCCGCAAGGCGCTGGTCATCGCCATCGGTGGCGCCGATGGCCACGACCAGTCGCTGCGCGACCAGGCCGATCTGGTGGTGTCGTTCGGCGCGCTGACCTGGCCGCACCAACTGGTGCGGGTGATGCTGGGCGAACAGCTCTACCGGATCGTCACCATCCTTTCGGGGCATCCATATCATCGCTCATAGACCAGGCCGAATCCTGTGCATCGGCGCCTCCGCCCGGAATTCCGCCCCAATGCAGCGGCAGATTGTGCGCCATTGGCAAACCTATCGAACATGGTTGATTGTTCGTTAACGAAGCCACGCATAGAGTCGGGCTTCAATGTCTGAAATTGGACGAACCAGAGCAAGCATTCTGCGCGGCTGCGGTATTGCGGCGGCGACGTTCGTGCTGTCGCTCGGTGCCGCCAGGGCCGAGAACACGCTCGACCTGGCGCCAGATCCGGACAAGAGCCGCGCCGAGTACGAACAGGTCTCGAAGGAGATCACGCTGTCTTCCGAGCGGCTGGCCAGGCTCGCGGCCGACATAGCGGCGGTCAAGAAGGATCATGCCTCGATCACCGCGGCGCTGATCCAGTCGGCGATGACCGAGCAGAAGCTCGGCCAGGACATCGAGGACATCGGCGCCAAGCTGGAAGGGCTGAAGGGCGAGGAACAGAAAATCCGCGCCTCGCTCAACGGGCGGCGCGACGTGCTGGCCGAAGTGCTGGGCGCGCTGCAGCGCATGGGGCTCAATCCGCCGCCGGCAATCCTGGTCAAGCCGGAGGACGCGCTGTCGTCGGTGCGCAGCGCCATCCTCTTGGGCGCCGTGGTGCCGGAACTGCGCCAGCAGACCGACATATTGCTGGCCGACCTCAAGGAACAGACGCGGGTGACGGCCTCGATCGAGGCCGAACGTGCCAGGCTGACGGCTGCAGTCGGGGAGCAGACGGCGGAAAAGAAACGGCTCACCATGCTGCTCGAAGCCAAGCAGAAGCTGGAAGCCGACACGCAAACGGCGTTGGCGGCCGAAAAGCAGCGCTCCGAGACACTGGCGGCCAAGGCCGGTAGCCTGAAGGAGCTGATCGCCTCGCTCGAGGCCGACAAGGCGCGCAAGGCGGCGGACCAGGCCAAGGCGGGCGAGCAGAAATCGGCTGACGGCGACACGGCTCCGGTTCAAGGCGTTCCCGCACAAGCAGGGGCTCCGGCGCAGACGGAACTGGCTGCGCTGCCAGTGCCGGAAGGCAATCGGCTGACCGCTTCGGCGCCGTTTTCGGCGCTGCAGGGGCAGATCGCGCTGCCGGTCATCGGCAGGATAAAACAGCGTTTCGGCACCGATGACGGTAACGGCGCGGTGATGCTTGGTGACATGGTTGCGACACAATCGGGCGCCATCGTCACTGCACCGGCGGATGGAAATGTGCTTTATGCGGGGCCTTTTCGCTCCTATGGTCAACTCTTGATCCTGAACGCAGGCGACGGCTATCATGTCGTTCTGGCGGGGATGAGCAGAATCAGCGTCGCGACTGGCCAGCCGGTGCTCGCAGGAGAGCCGGTCGGCGCGATGGGGGAGGCCCGGGTTGCGAGCACCTCGGCCTCGAAGAATGGAAATGCCACGCCGGAACTCTATGTCGAGTTCCGCAAGGATGGAAAACCCGTCGATCCAGCCCCATGGTGGGCGGACCGTTTTTCTGGAAGGACGTGAAATGATGCGGAAACTGTCGCTTCTGTTTGCCGGTGCGCTGATGGGCGCATCAGCGATGAGCCTGGTCTACGGCGCACCCGGCTCAACGGCGAACGCTGCGGGCTCCGAGACCTACAAGCAGCTGGCAATCTTCGGCGACATCTTCGAGCGCGTCCGGGCACAGTATGTGACGCCGCCGGATGACAAGTCGCTGGTCGAAAACGCCATCAACGGCATGCTGACCTCGCTTGATCCGCACTCCTCCTACATGAATGCGGAGCAGGCGCAGGACATGCGCGTGCAGACCAAGGGCGAATTCGGTGGCCTCGGCATTGAAGTCACCATGGAAAACGACCTGGTCAAGGTGATCACCCCGATCGACGACACGCCGGCCGCCAAGGCAGGCGTGCTTGCCGGCGACTACATCGCCAAGATCGACGGCGATGAGGTGCGCGGCCTGACCCTCAACGACGCGGTCGAGAAGATGCGCGGGCCGGTCAACACGCCGATCAAGCTCACCATCCTGCGCCAAGGCGCCGACAAGCCGATCGAGCTGACCGTCGTGCGCGACATCATCAAGGTCAAGGCGGTCAAGTTCCGGGTCGAGAACGACATCGGTTACATGAAGATCACGTCGTTCACCGAGAAGACCTATGACGACCTCGAGAACGCCATCGACAGCATCAAGAAGCAGGTGCCGAACGACAAGCTCAAGGGCTACGTGCTCGATCTGCGCCTCAATCCGGGCGGCCTGCTCGACCAGGCGGTGAGCGTGTCCGACGCCTTCCTCGACCGTGGCGAGATCGTCTCGACGCGCGGCCGCGATCCGAAGGACGTCACCCGCTTTGACGCCCGTCCGGGCGACGACATCAAGGGCAAGCCGCTGATCGTGCTGGTCAATGGCGGTTCGGCGAGCGCCTCGGAAATCGTCGCCGGCGCGCTGCAGGACCTGCGCCGCGCCACGGTGGTCGGCACCCAGTCCTTCGGCAAGGGCTCGGTGCAGACCATCATCCCGCTCGGCGAGAACGGCGCGCTACGCCTGACGACGGCGCTCTATTACACGCCGTCCGGCAAGTCGATCCAGGGCAAGGGCATCACGCCCGACATCAAGGTCGAGCAGCCGCTGCCGCCGGATCTGCAAGGCAGGGACTTGACGCGCGGCGAATCGGACCTCAAGGGCCATATCAAGGGTGCCGACGAGGGTTCGACCGGCTCCGGGTCGGCCGCCTATGTGCCGCCGGAACCGAAGGACGACCTGCAGCTGATCTATGCCGAAGAGCTGCTGCGTGGCCAGAAGACCGATCCGGCGTTCCCGCCGAATCCGGACAAGGCCGTGCTGAACCAGTAAGGCTTGGAGCGGCCGGCTAAACAGCTCTGGTCGCCTGAACGAAGCAATGCGATGCTGCCGGAGCCGCGAGGCTCCGGCAGTTTGATTCGGGGGGCCGCGGTTGGAGCGCCACGCGTCTGGGTTAACGTGCCGGCGATTGCGAATTTTTGCGCAGCATGTCTCGAAAAAAGTGACTTTCACTTAAGAGTCGTGCTTCCGGGGACACAACTTGGCTGACATCGGCAAGGACATCGAACGCCCGCTCGGACAGACGATCCGGCCGCCGCGCACTGCGTCGCGCGGGTTCAGCGCCGGCGCGGTCGGGGCCACGCTCGCCGTGCTGGCCGTTGTCGGTATCTCCGGCGCGATCGCGCTGCGCGAAAAGCCGTTCCGCAAGCCGGAAGAGGTCGCGGTTTCGACGCCGAAGGTGACGGCCACAGCGCCGGTTGCCGAGGCGACACCGGCGGCACCGAAAACGGAAGCCCCGCCCAAGACTGGCGGGCCGCAGATCATCCATGTGCAGACGGAAGAAGGCGACGGTCCGCCGAAGGCAGTGATCGTCATTCGCGACCCCTCGACGGTCGGCCAGAACCTGAAGATCGCGCATATTCCCGACAGGGCGCTGATCGAGACCAGCGAAACCGGGCCGCTGCCGATGCGCGCCGCCGACGGCAGGCGTCCGTTCGACGTCTATGCGCGGCCGTGGTCGGGATCGCGCGGTGCCCGCGTGGCGATCGTCATCGGCGGGCTCGCCGTGTCACAGACCGGTACCCAGGCGGCCATCGCCAAGCTGCCGGCCGAGGTGACGCTGGCCTTTGCGCCGCAAGGCAACAGCATCGGCCGCTGGATGCAGGCAGCCAGACAGAGCGGGCACGAGATCGTCATGCAGGTACCGCTCGAACCGTTCGACTATCCCAACGTCAATCCCGGCCGCAACACGCTGACGGTGGCGGCGAGCCCGGACGAGAATTTGAAGAGCCTGCACTGGGCGCTGTCGCGGACGACCAACTATACCGGTGTCATGAACTATATGGGCGCCCGCTTCTCGGCCGATTCCGCGGCGATGGGGCCGTTCATGGCCGAGCTTGGCAAGCGCGGCCTCGCCTATGTCGATGACGGTTCGTCGGCGCGCAGCCTGGCACCCGATTTGGCGCTCAAGGACGGCGTGCCGTTCGTCGCCGGCGACATGTCGATCGATGCGGTGCAGGATCGCGGCGCCATCCTGAAGAAGCTGGACGAGCTCGAGGCCACAGCGCGGGCAAAGGGCTCCGCCGTCGGCATCGGCTCGGCTTTCGATCTGACGGTCGACACGGTGTCGTCCTGGGTGACGGAAGCCAAGAAGCGCGGCATCGAGATCGTGCCGATTTCAGCGGTGGCCATCGATCCGCAAAAAGGCTAGCAGCCGTTCTCAAAACCGCTCGCCGCTGCCTCGCCGGAGCGAACTCTCAAAACGGCTGGAAATCCGACTGATGTCAAAGAAGAAAATCGATCCCGAGACACTGCCTTATCGTCCCTGCGTTGGGTTGATGATCCTCAATGGCGAGGGGCTGGTCTGGGTCGGTCATCGCATCGCCGAGCCCGACAGCGAGTTCGCCGGCACCACGCAGCTCTGGCAGATGCCGCAGGGCGGCATCGACAAGGGCGAGGACCCGCTCGCGGCGGCCGAACGGGAGCTCTACGAGGAGACGGGCATGCGCAGCGTCTCGCTGCTGGCCGAGGCGCCGCACTGGATCAATTACGACCTGCCGGCGCATCTGGTCGGCATCGCCTTCAAGGGCCGCTATCGCGGCCAGACTCAGAAATGGTTCGCCTATCGTTTTCACGGCGACGAGAGCGAGATCCAGATCAACCCGCCACCGGGCGGCCACACGGCCGAGTTCGACCAATGGGCGTGGCGGCCGATGCGGGATTTGCCCGACCTGATCGTGCCGTTCAAGCGCAAGGTCTATGAGGACGTGGTGGCGGCGTTCCGGCATCTGGTGGCGTAAGAAGCGCTGTCATCGCGATCGCGCATGGTCGCTGCGTCGGTTTCGTGGTCTTATGGATGCTGAGCTGCTTCACACAGGGTCGGCATGAACGACGCCTCCAAAAACCTTCCCGAGAGCATCGCCGCACCAGGCGAACCTGTTAGCGAAGCGGTGGCCGGCGCCATCCTGACAATCGATCTCGGCGCCATCCGTGAAAACTACCGGCGGCTGAAGGCACAACTGGGCGGCGTGCCGTGCGCCGGCGTCGTCAAGGCCGACGGTTATGGCCTGGGGGCGGCCCCCGTGGCGAGGGCGCTGTCGGCCGAGGGCTGCACCATTTTCTTCGTCGCGCTGCTCGCCGAAGGCCTGGCGCTGCGCGGGGCACTCGGACCCCGACCGGCGATCCATGTCCTCAACGGCCTGCCGCCAGGCTCCGAAGCAGAGGCGGTTGCGGCGGACCTCGTTCCCGTCATCAACAGCGCCGGCCAGCTGAAGGCTTGGAGCAACGCCGGCCAGCAGGCCGGATGCAAGCTGCCGGCCGCCATCCAGGTCGACAGCGGCATGTCGCGGCTCGGCCTGCAGCCGGCGGAGGTGGAGGTGATCAGCCAGGATCCGCGCGCTTTCGACGGCGTCAACGTCGTCCTGGTGATGAGCCATCTCGCCTGCGCCGACGAGCCGCAGCATCCGGCCAATGAGCGGCAGTGGCTGGCCTTCGAACGGCTGCGCAAGATGCTGCCCGAGGCCCCTGCCTCGCTTGCCAATTCCTCCGGCATCTTCCTGGGGTCGGCCTTTCATTTCGACCTTGCCCGCCCGGGGGCGGCGCTCTACGGCATCAACCCGACGCCGGGCGAACCGAACCCGATGCTGCCTGTGGTGAGGCTGCAGGCGAAGGTCGTCCAGACGCGCAGCCTCGAAAAGGGTGCCGGCGTCGGCTATGGCCACACATTTCGCGCAACCGGCCCGTTGAGAGCTGCGACGATCTCACTCGGCTATGCCGACGGCTGGCATCGCCGCGCCGCTTCCGCCGCCTGGTTCGACGCTGTCCGGCTGCCCTTTCTCGGACGGGTGTCGATGGATTCGATCATCCTCGACATTTCCGCGCTGCCGGCCGGCACGCTCGGCGATGGCGACCTTGTCGAACTGCTCGGCCCGTCGCAGAGCGTCGATGAGGCGGCCGGCCATGCCGACACGATCGGTTATGAGATCCTGACCAGCCTCGGGCCTCGCTTTTACCGGCGCTATGTGAACGGGTAGCAACGCGGTACTTGGCGGGCGCTCGAAAATCCGGCAGACAGAGCATGACGACCCGGCCTGACGAGACGTCGTCGTGGAGAGCTATGCGATGAAGATCTTCGTGTTGGGCGGCGGTGTGATCGGGGTCACCACCGCTTATTATCTCGCCGAGGCCGGCCACGAGGTGACGGTGTTCGACCGGCAGAAGGGGCCGGCGCTGGAGACCAGTTTTGCCAATGCCGGCGAGGTCTCGCCCGGCTATGCCTCGCCATGGGCGGGGCCTGGCATTCCGCTGAAGGCGATCAAGTGGCTTCTGATGAAGCATGGCCCGCTGGTGGTGCGGCCCGCCTTCGATCCGCATATGTGGACATGGCTGCTCAAGATGCTGCGCAATTGCACGGCCGAGCGCTACGCGCTGAACAAGTCGCGCATGGTGCCTTTAGCCGAATACAGCCGCGATACGCTGAAGGCGCTTCGCGAGACGACGAGCATCGCCTATGACGAGCGGACCAAAGGCACGCTGCAGCTGTTTCGCACGCAAAAGCAGCTCGACGGCACCGGCGGCGACGTCGAGGTGCTGAAGAAATACGGCGTCCCTTATGAACTCCTCGATCCCGAAGGCTGCATCGGAGCCGAGCCGGCATTAGCCGGCGTGCGCGGGAAATTCGTCGGCGGCCTCAGGCTGCCCGGCGACGAAACCGGCGATTGCAAGATGTTCACCGACCGGATGGCCGAGCTCTGCGTGGCGCGCGGCGTCACCTTCGAATACGGGACGACGATCTCGTACATCGTCAGGACCCGCAATCGCATCAAACACATCAACACCGACAAGGGTGGACGATCGGCCGACGCCTATGTGATGGCGATGGGCAGCTATTCGGCCCAGTTCATGCGCAAGCTGAAGCGGCCGATCCCGGTGTATCCGGTCAAGGGCTATTCGATCACGGTGCCGGTCAAGGATGCCGCCGCCGCACCCGTCTCGACGGTGATGGACGAGACCTACAAGGTGGCGATCACCAGGCTTGGCGACCGTATTCGCGTCGGCGGCACGGCCGAGATTTCAGGCTTCGATCTCAGGCTGCACGAAACGCGCCGGCGCACGCTGGAGCATTCGGTCGGCGATCTGTTTCCGTGCGGCGGTGACCTCAAGGCGGCGAGCTTCTGGTGCGGCCTGCGGCCGATGACGCCGGACGGGCCGCCGCTGATCGGCCAAAGCGAACTGTCCAACCTCTACCTCAATACCGGCCATGGCACGCTGGGCTGGACCATGGCCTGCGGCTCGGCCAGGGTGCTGGCCGACATCATCTCCAACCGGGTGCCGGAGATCAACGCACGCGACCTCAGCCCGGACCGGTATCTGAAATAGAGGCGCGGCGAGTCTGTCGAGGCTGGAGGGACAGCAGGATCGCTACAGAGCGCTTCTTCTGCTCCGCTGATGTTCAAAACGCCTGCTTCACCCAGCCCTCTGAGAACAGCAGCCGGTGGGCCCAGGGGATCGTCACCTTGGTGGATACCGGGTTCGAATGGGCGAGATAGTCGTCATAGACCGGCTTCATGCGGCGACAGAAGGCGGGATCGAGCACCATCATGCCGTTTTCCGAGTCGTGGAAGAAGCTGCGGTTGTTGAGGTTGACCGACGAGATCATCACCAGCCTTTCGTCGATCATCATGATCTTGGAATGCAGCACGACGTCCGGCGCCTTGAATTCGCGGATGTCGATGCGGTCGCCATATTTCTCGACGAACAGCTTGTTGAGCGCGGTGAGGAACTTGCCGCCGATGTCGCCCTTGAGGTCGATGCGGCCGACGATATCGATCTTCACCCCGCGCGCCAGCGCCCGGTCGAAGGCCAGAGCGAGCTTTGGCGTCAAATTGAGATAGGGATTGACGATCTGGATGTGGTGCTCGGCGGTGTCGACCAGCTCGACGAAGTAATTCTCCAGCGCATGCCCGTCCTCATAGGGTACGGAAATGAAATGCCGCGCCACGCCTGACGGTTGTCGGCTGCCTGAGCGGACGGAGATGGAGAACGGCCGGGAGATGTTGGTGTCGGCATCGTCCAGCCACAGGGTCGAAAGATGCGCGGCGAGCGTTTCGACTGTTGCCGGGTCGGCGATCTCGATGTCGAAGTCGCTCCAGTTCGAATAGTAGTTCAGCGAGAAACCGTCGGTCTTGCCGTATTGCTGCAGGTAGGGGTAGCGCGACAGGTCGACCGGTCTGTGGAACAGGAAGCCGTCATGGATGTTGCGGCCGCCGATGATGACGCGCGAGCGGCCGGGGTCTTCGGCCAGCGTCGCCAGCATCTTGACGTGGTGGGTCTTGTGCAGCTGCGACAGCTGCTCGTCGATCGGTGCGCCGCGGTCGGCCTGCCAGCGGTATTCCTGCAGTTCGACATTGGGGAACTCCGCCGCCAGCCGGTGCAGCATGGCGTCGTCCTTCTCGCGCTCCAGCACGTCGGTCACCATGATGCGCACCTTGGTGCCCAGGGCGGCGTGGTGGCGGATCAGCCGTTCGATGATGCGGCCGGAAAAATCCGCCTTGAATTCCAGCGACGACAGATAGATCAGCTCGAGTTTTGGCGCGCGCGAGAAATCGAGCGGCAGTTCGGGATCGCCCTTGTCGAAGGCGCTGTCCGGCAGCCTTGCGCCCAGCAAGGCTTCGACCTTGGCGTTGAAACCATCACGCGACTTGCGCAGCAGGCGCGGCTCAGCGAGCGGCATCGCGCAGGTCTGCGAGAGCCAGCGGCTGGCGTAGAAGACGCGGTCGAGTTCCCCCAGCCCGGCCGGAGCGGGCTCCGGGCAACGCTGGTAAAGGCTGTCGAGTGCCGCAAGCGGCGGATCGGCGGTCTCTTCGCGGAGGATGGTGAGCGGTGCGCCGGCCAGCGCCAGGATGGAGCGGATTTTCAAGTCGCAGCGGTTCAGCGTCTCGTCCGGAAACAGGCTGATGGACGTGTCGCTCGCCGGCAGGCGGAAGCTGAATGCCGAACCCCGCTCCATGGTGCGGGAGCGGCCACCGGCGCGGATCGCCAGCGCTCCGTCGCAGTAGCCGCCGATGTCTACGGGCTGGCTGCCGGCCTGGCGCAGCACGATCTCGACCGAGCGCGCCTGCAGGCCGGAAAAGCCGAACGTCTTGGGCTCGGAAGGCCGGGCCGCGGCGTCGACATAGAGCGTCTGCCGCGACACCCGCCAGCGCGCCGTGAAGTGGCTTTCACCGGGCTTGCCGTCCGTCGGCGGCACCTGTGTGGTGGCAACCGGCTTCGCCAGCCGCTCAAGCGTCCGGTATGTCGCCTGGAAATCGCTGTTGGCGATGTCGTGGCGGTCGTGGCCGAAGGGGCCTGTGCCGTTCGCCCGGTCCATGGCACCGATCTCGTTGTGGGCGAGCAGCGCCAGGAACTGCTTCTCGTAATCGCTCTCGCCAGACTCGCCGAAATACTGGGCAGCCGCGTTTTCCGGTCCAGGCGCCTTGGCCGACAGGGACGGGCGCGCGCAGGCGGTTTCGCCGGGAAAGAAGTCGCATGTGCGATGATGCGGGCTGGCGCAACCGGCCAGCGCTGCCAGCGCCAGCCAGGCCAGCACCAGGCATCCGATATTGCGCTGATTCACCCTGTCGCCCCGTTCATCGCCTTGAGCTGGGCGGGATCGCGTGGCGGCATGAAGCCTTGCGGAAACACCTTGCAGACGGGGGCAGCGAACGTGGCGATCAAAAGCTCAGCCTCGTTGCGCATGGTCCTCGGCGCGGTCTTGTCGTCACGGATCGTCCGTGCCGAGGCGACAAGCGCGCCGTCGCAATCGCAATGATTGTGGCGGGCGATGTAGCAGGCGTCATGGCTCTGGCAAGCCGCATCGAGGCGGGAGACCGGCCGCAACGACAGGTCGCCGCTGCGCGTGCCCGGTCCGCAATAATTGCCGAAGACGAAAGGCGAGGGGCGGGCCAGGGCATAGCGGATCGGCTTCGGCAATTCCGCTTCGGGTACCTTGGTCCAGGGGTTGGCGCAGCTCGAAAGGAGAACCAGCGGCAGGATGGCAAGAACGGCTCGCATTGTTTCCGCGCCAGCTTTCGAAAATGTGCCACCCGGCGCTTTGCCGCTCGGTGGCTGATGCCACACTGGCCGATTTTGTGGCAAGGGCAAGGCGCTCAGACGAACAGCGTTCGCTCGCGCTCCACTGCCTTGGTGATGAAATTGGCGACCACCTGGACGCGGCGCAGCGGCCTCACCGATTCGTGATAGACCAGCCAGTAGGCGCGGCGGATCGGGGCCACGATGTCGACGGGCACCAGCTCCGGCATCGAGCGTGCGACGAAGGTGTGCAGGATGCCAATGCCGGCACCGGAGCGCACGGCTTCGGCCTGGCCGAGCGCCGAGGAAATGGCGAAGCTGGTGCGCCAGTCGGCGCTGAACTCGGCCGCATAGTCGAGCGAGGGGCTGACGATGAGGTCGGGCACATAGCCGATCAGGTTGTGTGAGCCAAGCTCGGCGGCCGTTTGCGGCAGGCCATGCGCCTCGGCATAGGCGCGGGAGGCGAACAGACCGAGTGTGTAGTCGACCAGTTTTCCCGCCACCAGCCGTCCCTCGGTCGGCCGCTCGACGGTGATGGCGATGTCGGCCTCGCGCCTGGACAGCGAGAAGGAGCGCGGCACCGGCACCAGCTGGATGGTGAGCTCGCGGTGAAGTGTCGTCAGCTGGCCGAGGTGCTTGGCCAGGAAGGCGACGCCGAAGCCGTCGGGCGCGCCGATGCGCACCGTGCCCGAGATGTCGTCGCCTTCGCCGGCCACCGTCGAACGCGCGGCGATCATGTCGCTCTCCATGCGCTCGGCGATGTCGAGGAAGCGTTCGCCGGCCGGCGTCAGTTCGCTGCCGGTGGTCAGCCGGCGAAAGAGTTTTGTCCTGAGCGCATCCTCGAGTGATGCAATGCGCCGCGAGACGGTGGCGTGGTTGAGCTCCAGCCGCCTGGCGGCGCCGAGGATTTGCCCGGCGCGCGCCACGGCGAGGAAGATGCGGACGTCATCCCAGTTCATGGGGGGCCGCCTTGGCAACGAGCGCCGCGTTCCTGCCCACTCCGCTCTGTCCTGCCGGACACCTCCCCGGCAAGGGAGATTGGATGTCATCCCGGCTTTCGCCAATCTCCATCGTGGCAAGAATGAGCGGTGCGCTGAAGCTGCCGATCTCTCCCCTTGCGGGGGAGATGGCCGGCAGGCCGGAGGGGGGTGTGAAGGAACGCAACCGTTCAGTCCTTACAGCAATCGAACAACACTTATCATTTGCGGGATTTGATGCACAGCCGTCGAGCGCACTCTATTTTCCGCACAACGGTTGCGTTCTGGCTCGCGTTGCCATCACCCCGGCAAAGGCGGACAATGCCTCATCCAAACAAAGGGAGAGAGATCATGATCGAGTACGGTCATTACATCGGCGGCAAGCATGTCGCCGGAACCAGCGGCCGCAAGCAGGATGTCATGCAGCCGATGGACGGCTCCGTGCGTGGCACGGTGGCGCTGGCTTCGCAGGCGGAACTGCGCGCGGCGGTCGAGAACGCCAAGGCGGCACAGCCGAAATGGGCCGCCACCAACCCGCAGCGCCGCGTTCGCGTCCTGATGAAATTCCTCGAACTGGTGGCCAGGGACTATGACCAGCTGGCCGATATCCTGGCGCGCGAGCATGGCAAGACCATTGCCGACGCCAAGGGCGACATTCAGCGCGGCCTTGAAGTGGTCGAAGTCTGCATCGGCGCGCCGCATATGATGAAGGGCGAATTCACCGACGGCGCCGGCCCCGGCATCGATGTCTATTCGATGCGCCAGCCGCTCGGCGTCGTCGCCGGCATCACCCCGTTCAACTTCCCTGCGATGATCCCGCTGTGGAAGATCGCCCCGGCGATCGCCTGCGGCAACGCCTTCATCTTGAAGCCGTCCGAGCGTGACCCGGGCGTGCCGATCCGCATCGCCGAACTGTTTCTCGAGGCCGGCCTGCCGGCTGGCATCCTCAATGTCGTCAATGGCGACAAGGAAGTGGTCGACGCCATCCTCGACGATCCCGACATCAAGGCCGTCGGCTTCGTCGGCTCGACGCCGATCGCCCACTACATCTATTCGCGCGGCACCGCGGCCGGCAAGCGCGTGCAGTGCTTCGGCGGCGCCAAGAACCACATGATCATCATGCCCGACGCCGACATGGACCAGACCGTCGATGCGCTGATCGGCGCCGGCTACGGCTCGGCCGGCGAGCGCTGCATGGCGATCTCGGTGGCTGTGCCGGTCGGCAACGACACCGCCAACCGGCTGATGGAAAAGCTGATCCCGCGCGTCGAAAGCCTGAAGGTCGGCCCGTCGACGGACTCTTCCGCCGATTTCGGCCCGCTGGTGACGGCGCAGGCGCTGGAGCGGGTCAAGGGCTATGTCGACATCGGCGTCAAGGAAGGCGCCAGCCTGGTCGTCGACGGCCGTGGCTTCTCCATGCAGGGTTACGAGAACGGCTACTACATGGGCGGCTGCCTGTTCGACAACGTCACCGCCGACATGCGCATCTACAAGGAAGAGATCTTTGGGCCGGTGCTCTCGGTGGTGCGCGCGCCGACCTACGAGAACGCGATCAAGCTCGCCAACGACCACGAGATGGGTAATGGCGTCGCCATCTTCACCCGTGACGGCGATGCCGCGCGCGACTTCGCCTCGCGGGTCCAGGTCGGCATGGTCGGCGTCAACGTGCCGATCCCGGTGCCGATCGCCTATTACACCTTCGGCGGCTGGAAAGCATCGTCCTTCGGCGACCTCAACCAGCACGGCCCGGACGCGTTCCGCTTCTACACCAAGACCAAGACGGTCACTTCGCGCTGGCCGTCCGGCATCAAGGACGGTGCGGAGTTCGTCATCCCGACGATGAACTGACCGGACGCTTCTTCGCTTGCGCGTCCTTGCCTTCGGCTGCGGGCGCGCGGGCCGGAATCAAGGATGGTGCGGAGTTCGTCATCCCGACGATGAACTGATCCAGTTTCGACCGACCGAAAATAAAGGCCCGGCCCCAGCGCCGGGCCTTTTGCTTTGGATCGCGGCCGATATCCGCCAGAACGCTAATGTGATGGAACCGGGCGGGTGGACAACAGCCTTACACCACAATCCCGCCGCGCAGGAGCGCGGGCGGATCAATTGATGGCGGTGGCGAATGTCTAGGGGCGCCACCCTGGTGTGAGGAGGTGTGAGATGACACGTCTCACGGCAATGATATCTTGCGTGGCAGCGTCCGTGTCCATTGCTGCCCCGGCAACGGCGGCCGAGCAATGCGCGGCGCGCGCCGACATGGTCAAGGCGCTTGGCGATAGATTCCACGAAAGCGAAACAGCGCGCGGCCTGGTCAATCCAAGCGTGATCCTTGAGGTCTTCGTTTCCGAGCAGGGCACTTGGACGATCCTTGCCACCGACACGCAAGGTCAGAGTTGCGTCATCATGGCGGGCGAAGGTTGGGACGGTGCGACGATGGTGGCTGCCCTGCCGGGCACCTGAAGGTTTTCCAAGGCTGTTGCGGCATGGCCAGACCGCGACTGTCTTTCGGATCCAAAAGGGAACAAGCGGGCGTCCTCGCGCGGCGCCCGCTTGTTATTTTCCTTGGTCAACACCATATATGGAACATAGCGGGAACATCCGCTGGACGGCAGACCGGAACACAGAAAGGAGCGACGCGATGAAGACGTCGGAACCGGCCTGGATCGTCCCGGCAAAATGAGGCCGTCAAATCACTTCCTCTTGCCGGGACGCGATGGCAAAGGAGGTGCTTTATGGCACGCAAATCTCTGTCAGCTTGGGTGAAAACCCTGGTTCTTGCCGGCGCGCTGGCGATGGGCACGAGTGCCGCCAGCGCCCAGTACCAGTTCTGCGTCGAGCACGGCGTTCTCGTCGCGCATCTGAGCGAGAATTTCCAGGAAAGGCAGTTTGCGTTCGGGCTGATCGGCCAGACCGCGATCATGGAAGTCTTCGTCGGTGAGAGCGGAACCTGGACGATCGTCGTCACCGATGTCGCCGGCACAAGCTGCATCATCGCGGCCGGCAACAATTGGGAAAACGTGATGGCCCAGTCCGGCCACGATGCATGACGGAACGGGCGCTGTGCCTTGCGTCACCACCGCCGTCGAAAGCCGATGAACGATGGCCTCGCCGGCGGCATGGTCACGCGCCGATCTCCAGGGTCGTGATCCGGTCGCCGTCCAGCGTGAAGTTGTAATGGAGTGTCGCCGGACTGCCGGGGAAATTGCCCGACACGATGCCGGCGACCCGCCACGCATGGCCGTTGACCGTCGCGTCGGCGACCTCGACGGTCACCCGGTATTTGCGTGTGGTTGCTTCCATCCAGTTGCGGATGGCGGCTGGCCCCTGATGGGTTTCGCCTTCGTCCCGGACCGTTGCGTTCGGCGAGAAGGGGACGAGCATCCCGTCGATGTCGTGCCTGTTTTTGGCGGCAAAATAGTCCACCAGCGGCTGGGGAAGTTTTATGGTCATGGGCTCGTCTCCGGTTCCGATTACCGCTGTCGACCTGACGTGCGCGGCGCTTGTTCGGTCCCTAAAATGAGATAAGCTGCCGAAATGACAAGAACGGACGAAAAAGTAAGGTACTTACCCGAAAGTAAGGTGAAACCTGCAAGCAAGGTCGAGGCATTGACGCCGTTGTCAGCGGCGAACGGCGTGGAGAATGTGCTGCGCATCCTCGAAGGTCGCTGGAAGCTGGTGATCCTGTTTCACCTGTTCGGCGGCAAGGTGCTGCGCTTTTCCGATCTCGAACGGGCGATCCCGGCGATCTCGCAGAAGATGCTGATCCAGCAGCTGCGGCAGATGGAGGCCGACGGCATCGTGCGCCGCATCGTGCACCACCAGGTGCCGCCGAAGGTCGAGTACTGCCTGACCGACTGGGGTCAGGCGCTGTGCCCGGCTCTCGACGCCTTGTTGAAATGGGCGGCGCACAAGGGCCCGGCCGAAGGCTGACTTGGATTACCGCGTCGCCGCCGTCTCGGCATGGCCGCGCAGCAGCGCCATCAGCCGCTTGGCGTCCTTGGCTGCTCCTTCCTCGTCGCCATCGAGGATCGAGCGGATCAGCGCGACATGGTGCTCGGCCGATTCGGCCAGCCCGGTGTCGGCCTTGTAGCGGAACCAGAAGCGGCGGCTGTGGGTCTGCAGGGGCGCGGCCAGCCGCGCCGCGAACGGATTGTCGGCAGCCAGCGCCAGCGCCTCGTCGAGCGCCTTGTCGGCCTGGATGAAGGCAAGCACATTGCCCGAGATCACCGCCTTCTGCATGGCAAGGGCGGCTTCGTGAAACAGGTCGGCGGCCTCGCGGGTGACGAAGCGGGCGGCCGAGCGGGCCAGCACCACCTCGACGCCGCGACGCGCGTCGAGGACGCGCAGCCAGTCGCCGGGATGGAGCGGAGCAATCGCGATGCCGGCGCGCGGCCGGACATCCAGCAGGCCTTCCCAGGCCAGGCGCTGAATCGCCTCGCGTACCGGCGTGCGGCCGAGGCCGAGGCGCTCGATCAGCGCGCCTTCGGTGACGAAGCTGGCCGGCGCCAGTTCGAGCGTTACGATCATGTGCTCAAGCATGCGATAGGCCTTCGCCGCCGCTGGCTCGGAGCCAGATATATCATCCCACAATGCCATCGTGCCCTCTGATATATGCTAGATATATCATAACAGATTCCGCATTGACAGCGGGTTTCCTATCAAATATATCACTGATATATCAGATGGAGAGATAGACATGTGGACCGGAGTATTCCCCGCCGTCACGACCAAATTCACCGAGGACGACCGCCTCGACCATGCCGAGATGGAGCGCTGCTTTGCGCTGCAGATGGAGGCCGGTTGCGACGGCATCATCGTTTGCGGCTCGCTCGGCGAAGGGCCGATGCTGTCGCATGACGAGAAGATCGAGGTGCTGAAGACCGCGCAGAAGGTTGCTGGCAAGAAGCCGGTGCTGTTGACGGTCAACGAGGCCGGCACACGCGAAGCCGCCAACATCGCACGCCGCGCCGCCAAGGAAGGCGCCAACGGATTGATGGTCGTGCCGAGCCCGATCTACCACACCAATCCGGAAGAGACGGTTGCGGCGCTGCGCGCCGTCGCCGAGGCCGGCGACCTGCCTGTCATGATCTACTCCAATCGACTCGCCTACCGCGTCGACGTCACCGTCGACCAGATGGAGGAGCTGGCGGCCGACAAGCGCTTTGTCGCCATCAAGGAATCCTCCGACGACATCCGCCGCTCGACCGAGATCATCAATCGCCTCGGCACACGCTACGATCTGTTCACCGGCGTCGACAATCTCGCCTTCGAGGCGCTGTCGGTCGGCGCCATCGGCTGGGTGGCTGGGCTGGTCACCGCCTTCCCGCGCGAGACCGTCGCCATCTACCAGCTGATGAAGCAGGGTCGCTGCGAGGAGGCTCTCTCCATCTATCGCTGGTTCCGGCCGCTGCTCGACCTCGACGTGTCGACCTATCTGGTGCAGAACATCAAGCTTGCGGAAGTGTTTGCGATCAACACCAACGACCGCGTGCGCATGCCGCGCCAGCCACTGTCGGGCGAGCGCCGCAAGGCGGTCGAGAAGATCGTCAAGGACGCGCTGACGGTGCGGCCGAAGCTGCCGCAGTTCTAGGTCTCTTCTCCCCGTTCACGGGGGCGAGGCGTGGTCCGCGTAGCGGACGAAAAGCCAATTGCTTGGCGTTTCGAACAGTGAACGCCCGGAGCGATAGCGAAGGGCAATGGCGGCAGCCAGATGAAGGGCAGCACCGACGTGCAAGGAAATTCCGAACCGGCAAACGAAGGGCGCCGCCCCTCATCAGCCCTTCGGGCACCTTCTCCCCGTGAACGGGGAGAAGGTGAAGACATCGCCATTGTCGGGGGTGGCATCATCGGCATCTGTGCCGCGGCCTATCTGGCCGAGGCGGGACGAAAGGTCACGATCTTCGACCGGACCGGCATTTGCGAGGAGACAAGCTCCGGCAATGCCGCCGCCTTCGCCTTTTCCGATGTGCTGCCGCTCGCGCACAAGGGCATGATCAGGCAATTGCCGAAATGGCTTGCCGATCCGCTGGGGCCGCTCAGCATTCCGCCCGCCTATCTGCCGAAACTCCTGCCCTGGCTGTTTCGTTTCTGGCGCGCCGGGCGCAGCGATCGCTATGAGGCGAGCCTCGCAGCGCAGGCCGGCATGATGAAGCTTGCCGAGGCAGAATGGATGGCCTTGCTCGATCGCTCCGGCACGCGGCCGATGCTGCGCGAGGACGGCTCGCTGGAGTTTTACGAGTGCGAGGCCGAGTTTCGCGCTTCGCTGCCGAGCTGGGCAGCGCGCGAGCGTTTCGGCATCAGCTTCCGCCATGTAGAGGGTGAGGAGCTGGCGGGTTTGCAGCCGGGGCTTTCGCCGCGTTTCATCAAGGCCACGTTCGTGCCGGGATGGAAAACCGTGGCTGATCCCAAATTGCTCGGCAAGGCGGTCTGGGCCTATGCCGAGAGGTTAGGCGCCCGTTTTGAAAAGGTGCGGGTCGAGCGGGTCGACGTGAGGCAAGATGGCGCGACGCTGACGCTTGCCGATGGCGCCACCAGAATGGCAAGGCAGCTCGTCGTCGCCGCCGGGGCATGGTCGCATCTGTTGGCCAAGGATCTCGGCGAGCGCATCCCGCTGGAGACCGAGCGCGGCTACAACACGACGCTGCCGAAGACCGCCTTCGACGTGAAGCGGCAGCTGATCTTCTCCGGCCATGGCTTCGTCATCACGCCGCTCGAAACGGGCTTGCGCGTCGGTGGCGCGGTCGAACTCGGCGGCATCGATCGCCCGCCGAATTTCGCGCGCTCGAAGGCCATGCTGGAAAAGGCGAAAGCCTTCCTGCCGGGGCTCGATCCGGCCGGCGGTCGCGAATGGATGGGGTTCCGGCCGTCGCTGCCGGATTCGCTGCCGGTCATCGGCAGTGCCCGGAAGAGCCCGTCGGTCCTCTATGCCTTCGGCCACGGCCATCTCGGCCTGACCCAGTCGGCGGCCACCGGCCGCTTGATCCGCGATCTCGTTCTCGGGCAGACTCCGCCGATCGATCTCGCGCCTTTCAGTCCACAACGGTTTTGAGTTCCAGGAGACGTCATGGCCAAGCAATCCTTCTTCTGCATCGACGGCCATACCTGCGGCAATCCGGTGCGGCTGGTCGCCGGCGGCGGGCCGCTGCTCCAGGGTTCGACGATGATGGAGCGGCGCGCGCATTTCCTTGCCGAATATGACTGGATCCGCACCGGGCTGATGTTCGAGCCGCGCGGCCACGACGTGATGTCCGGCTCGATCCTCTACCCGCCGACGCGCGAGGACTGCGACATCGCCATCCTGTTCATCGAGACCTCGGGCTGCCTGCCGATGTGCGGCCATGGCACCATCGGCACAGTGACGATGGCGATCGAGCACGGGTTGATCAAGCCGAAGACGCCGGGCGTGCTGAGGCTCGACACGCCGGCCGGCCTGGTCATCGCCGAGTACAAGCAGGTCGGCGAGTATGTCGAGGAGGTGCGCATCACCAATGTGCCGTCCTTCCTCTATGCCGAGGGCCTGACGGTGGAATGTCCGCAGCTCGGCGAGATCAAGGTCGACGTCGCCTATGGCGGCAATTTCTACGCCATCGTCGAGCCTCAGGAGAATTATCGCGACATGGCCGACCATTCCGCCGGCGATCTCATCGCCTGGAGCCCGGTGGTGCGGCAGCGGCTGAACGAGAAGTACACATTCGAACATCCCGAGAATCCCGGCAT
Organism: Mesorhizobium monacense; assembly: GCF_056781675.1. NCBI lineage: Bacteria > Pseudomonadati > Pseudomonadota > Alphaproteobacteria > Hyphomicrobiales > Phyllobacteriaceae > Mesorhizobium > Mesorhizobium monacense. Next base: position 6,239,941 of record NZ_CM165567.1, read on the forward strand.
CAACCGGCTGTCGCACATGCTGTGGACCGGCAAGCCGACGCATCCTGAAGCGGATGCGCGCAATGCCGTCTTCTACGGCGACAAGGCGATCGACCGCTCACCTTGCGGCACCGGCACCTCGGCGCGGATGGCGCAGCTGCATGCCAAGGGCAAACTCAAGGCGGGCGACAGCTTCGTGCATGAATCGATCATCGGCTCGCTGTTCAAGGGCCGGGTCGAAAAGGAAGTCAGCGTCGCGGGCAAGCAGGCGATCATCCCCTCGATCGGCGGCTGGGCGCGAATGACCGGACTGAACACCATCTTCATCGACGACCGCGATCCGTTCGCGCATGGGTTCATCGTCAAGTGACGTCGATTGGGCCGACCTGAGATTCTTTGTCGGCGGAAACCTCCTGGCGAAACCAGTCAGCGAATTTGAGCGCTGCCGGTGATGCTTGCGCCGACATTGTCAGGAAGTAGCCCTTGTCGCGGTTCGTCGCCACCTCCGACAGAACGATCAGGTCGCCACGCCTTAACTCGTCGCGAAAAACCTCGACCGGACAGAGCGCCACGCCGTGACCGGCGATGACCGCCGTGGCAAGAATGTTGAAGTCGGCGAAGACCGGTCCGTTGCCTACATCGACCTCGGGTAGTCCGGCCTCCAGAAACCATTCACGCCAGCCGTGTCGGCTCTCGTCGTGCAGAAGGTCGGCGGCGGCGATGCCGGCCGGCGTGCGCAGATGCTCCCTGCGTGCAAGATAGTGCGGGCTGCACACCGGCCGATTGAAGCGGGAAAACAGTTTTAGGCTGGTGACGTCGGGAGATGGATCGGCGCCGAGCGTGATCAGCACGTCGTTCTGGCCGTCGCCGAGCCTTTCGTCGGCCTTGGCGTAGGCGACCCTCATGCCGATACCCGGATGACGGGCGGTAAAGTCTGCCAGACGCGGCACCAGCCAGCGGCTGGCAATGGAAGGGATACAGCCAACGGACAAGGTCTCCAGCGCGGCATTGCGCCGTATTCGGCGGCACGTGGCGCCGAGTTCGGCAAGCGCGCTGCTCGCCGAGGCCTGCAGGATCACCCCCGCTTCCGTCAGGCGAACCTTGCGGGCATCCCGATGAAAGAGCGAAACGCCCAGCCATTCCTCCAGCCGCCTGATCTGGTGGCTGATGGCGGGATGGGTGACGTGAAGCTCTTCGCCGGCAGCCGAAAAGCTCAGATGGCGAGCAGCCGCCTCGAAAGCGCGAACGGCATTCAGTGGGAAGTAGTCCATCTGTAAAATTTACTAACATCTCGCGTGAGAAGCAATCATTTGAAAGCGTGCCTTCGCTGCGGCATTCCTGCGGTCGGTGTAGCCTTCGAGAGAGCGATCATGTTTACAAGACAACTGACTGATGTAGAAAAATCTGACTTCTTCGTCGATTGGGGCAATGGCACGAGCCATCGCCTGCTGACGCAGCAGGACGGCATGGGCTTCACCGTCTGCCATACCGTCGTGCGTGCAGGCAGCGAATCACGCCTGCATTACCGGCGGCATTTCGAGGCTTGCTACTGTATCACCGGCGCAGGCGAGGTCGAGGACATGGCCGGTCGGGTGCATCGGATCGAGCCGGGCACGATCTATGTGCTCGACGAGCATGACGAGCATTATCTGCGTGCGGACGCGGCCAGCGACATGGTCCTGGTCAGCGTCTTCAACCCGCCGCTGAACGGCACCGAGCGGCACGTTCTTGGTCAGGATGGCGGATCGGCCTACTGAGTTCTGGCGAGGCGATCATCGATCGGCGGCTGGGCGCGGATGACCGGACTGAACACCATCTTCATCGACGACCGCGATCCGTTCGCGCACGGGTTCGTCGGCAAATAGGGAGAATCCTGACCCCGCGGAAACAGGAGGAGCGCAAACGGGGCGATCTCGGCCGGCGCAACGATCCCGCTCATCACCTAATCTTGACGGCGATTTCTTCGAAACAGGGTGCATGATACGGCCGAATCGTCAAAGACATTGCGTTATGCCAATGGTAGGGTCCGCGGTAGTCCAGAGGTCGGGTAGCAAAAAACGGGCAATCGGAAGGCGTGCCGGCAAAAGACGCGCGACGATTGAAAAAATCACGTTGCAATCCGGGCTCGAAACTTTACGACTAGGGGAAATACGAAAAGGAATGCGTCCGCAAAGGCGACATTCCAGGGGAGCCACGGCAGTATGCAGTACTTCGTCCAGCAGCTTATCAATGGGCTGACGCTGGGATCGATCTATGGGCTGATCGCAATCGGCTATACGATGGTCTACGGCATCATAGGCATGATCAATTTCGCCCATGGCGACATTTTCATGGTCGGGGCCTTCGCCGCCCTCATCGTCTTCCTCATCCTCGGCGCCCTGTTCTATTCGGTGCCGATCGTCATCGCGCTGCTGATCATGATGATCGTGGCGATGCTTCTGACCAGCCTCTACAACTGGACGATCGAGAAGGTGGCCTACCGGCCGCTGCGCGGTTCGTTCCGGCTGGCGCCGCTGATCACCGCGATCGGCATGTCGATCGCACTCTCCAATTTCGTCCAGGTGACGCAAGGGCCACGCAACAAGCCGATCCCGCCGCTGGTGTCAAAGGTCTACACGATCGAGGGCGTCAGCGTGTCGCTGAAGCAGATCATCATCGTTCTGGTCACGGCAATCCTGCTGGCGATCTTCTGGTATCTCGTCAACAAGACCTCGCTCGGCCGGGCGCAGCGCGCCTGCGAGCAGGACCGCAAGATGGCGGCGCTGCTTGGGATCGATGTCGACCGCACGATCTCGATCACCTTCATCATGGGTGCTGCCCTTGCCGCCGTCGCCGGCACGCTGTTCCTGATGTATTACGGCGTGGTGGTGTTTTCCGACGGCTTCACGCCCGGCGTGAAGGCCTTTACCGCGGCAGTGCTCGGCGGCATCGGCTCGCTGCCCGGCGCCGTGCTCGGCGGGCTGTTGATCGGCTTCATCGAAAGCATGTGGTCGGCTTATTTCTCGATCGACTACAAGGACGTCGCCGCGTTCTCGATCCTGGCGATCGTGCTGATCTTCCTGCCTTCCGGCATTCTGGGCCGGCCAGAAGTCGAAAAGGTCTGAGCTCATGGCAGTCACCGTTTCCCCGGAGCGCGACGTCGTCGCCACTCCAGTGCAGCGCGCTTTGCGCGAGGCACTCTATGCCGGCGCCATCGCGCTCGGCCTGTTCGTGCTGTTCATCGGTCTCAAGACCGACCAGAACATCTCCAACGAACTGATTCTGGTGCAGCGCTGGGGCTTGCTCGCCCTGGTGGTGATCCTCACCGCAGTCGGGCGCTTCCTTTATGTCGGCTTCGGACAGCCGGCGCTGGAGCGCGCCAAGGCGCGAAAGGCCCAGGCGCCCGCAGTGGTGGCAGCGCCCGGCTTCGTGCGCCGCAACTTCAATACGATCGGCATTACCGTGCTGTTCGTGTATCCGATCGTGATCGTTTTGCTGGTCGGCTTTCAAGGTTCGCTGAAGTGGGTCGATAATTTTGGCATCCAGATCCTGATTTACGTGATGCTGGCCTGGGGGTTGAACATCGTCGTCGGCCTCGCCGGCCTGCTCGACCTCGGCTATGTCGCCTTCTACGCCGTCGGCGCCTACGCCTATGCGCTGCTTGGCACGCATTTCGGCCTGTCATTCTGGATCCTGCTGCCTGCCGCCGGCCTGATGGCCGCCTTCTGGGGCGTCATGCTCGGCTTTCCAGTGCTGCGCCTGCGCGGCGACTATTTGGCGATCGTGACGCTGGCCTTCGGCGAGATCATCCGGCTGGTGATCATCAACTGGCGCGAGGTGACCAACGGCTCGGCCGGTATCTCTGGCATTCCCAAGGTCAGCTTCTTCGGCCTGATGTCGTTCAACGTCTCGGACCCGAACTACATCGCCAAGGTACTGGGCATCGCCCAGTCGGGCGCCTATTACAAGATATTCCTTTACTATCTGATCCTGGGGCTTTGCCTGCTGACCGCATTCGTCACCATCCGACTGCGCCGTCTGCCGGTCGGCCGCGCCTGGGAGGCATTGCGCGAGGACGAGATTGCTTGTCGCTCGCTCGGCATCAACACCACCACCACTAAGCTCACCGCCTTTGCCACCGGCGCCATGTTCGGCGGCTTTGCCGGCTCGTTCTTCGCCGCACGGCAAGGCTTCGTCAGTCCGGAATCCTTCGTCTTCCTGGAATCGGCGATCATCCTCGCCATCGTCGTGCTCGGCGGCATGGGCTCGTTGGGCGGTATCGCGGTGGCGGCGCTGGTGATGATCGGCGGCACGGAAATCCTGCGCGAACTCGATTTCCTGAAGCGCATCTTCGGTCCCGACTTCACACCCGAACTCTACCGCATGCTGCTGTTCGGCATGGCCATGGTCATCGTCATGCTGTGGAAGCCGCGTGGCTTCGTCGGCAGCCGTGAACCGACAGCCTTCCTGAAGGAGCGAAGGTCGGTATCGGGATCCTTCACCAAGGAAGGGCACGGCTGATGAATGCGGACCCTATTCAGAAAGCCAACCCGGGCATGAACGACGCCATCCTGCAGGTCGAGCATCTGTCGATGAAGTTCGGCGGTCTGGTTGCCATCGGCGACCTGTCCTTCCAGGCCAGACGTGGCGAGATCACGGCGCTGATCGGGCCGAATGGCGCCGGCAAGACCACCGTGTTCAACTGCATCACCGGCTTCTACAAGCCGTCGGAAGGCATGATCACGCTCAACCGGAGTGACGGCTCGAGCTACCTGCTTGAGCGCTTGCCGAACCACGAGATCCCGGCGCGCGCCAAGGTGGCGCGTACCTTCCAGAACATCCGCCTGTTCTCGGGCATGACGCTGCTGGAGAACCTTCTGGTCGCCCAGCACAACAAGCTGATGAAGGCGTCGGGCTATACGATGCTTGGCCTGTTCGGCTTCTCGAGCTACCGCAAGGCATCGGCCGAATCGATCGATCTGGCCAAGCACTGGCTGGAGAAGGCCAACCTCGTCGATCGCGCCGACGATCCGGCCGGCGATTTGCCCTATGGCGCGCAGCGGCGCCTGGAAATCGCCCGCGCCATGTGCACGGGGCCGGAGCTTCTGTGCCTCGACGAACCTGCCGCCGGCCTCAACCCGAGGGAATCGGCGGCGCTCAATGCGCTGCTGATGGACATCAAGAACAGCACCTCGATCCTTTTGATCGAGCACGACATGTCGGTGGTCATGCAGATTTCCGACCATGTCGTGGTGCTCGAATACGGGCGCAAGATCTCCGACGGCAGTCCGCAATCGGTGCGCACCGATCCGCGCGTCATCGCCGCCTATCTCGGCGTCGACGACGAGGAGGTCGAGACGGTGCTGACCGAAGTCGGCGACGAGGACGTCATCGAGCAGCTGGACATCGGTCCCGACGCCGCGCACGGCCCGGGCACGTCGTCTTCCTTTCTCGCCGGACCGGTGACCGACACGATCGGCCATAGCGAGGGCGAGCGCGTCACGGTGTCGAAGGGCGCCTCGAAGGCCGAGCAGGTCGATGCAAAGGCCAATGCCGCGCCAAGAAAGCCTGCCGAGCGGGCCACGGCCAAGCCCGCTGGGAAATCCTCGACAGCCAAGCCGCGCGGAGGGCGTAAGTAATGGCCGGTACAACGCTGCTCGATATCAAGGGCGTCGAGACCTACTACGGCAACATCAGGGCGCTGAACGGCGTCGACGTCAGCGTCAAAGAGGGTGAGATCGTGGCGCTGATCGGTGCCAACGGCGCTGGCAAGTCGACGCTGATGATGACCATCTTCGGCGCGCCACGGGCTCGCGCCGGCACCATCACCTTTTCCGGCACCGACATCACGCAGATGCCGACGCACGAAATCGCGCGCATGCGCATCGCCCAGTCGCCGGAGGGTCGCCGCATCTTCCCGCGCATGACGGTGATGGAAAACCTGCAGATGGGCGCCAGCCTCGACAACCTCAAATATTACAATGAGGACGTCGAGAAGGTATTCACGCTGTTCCCGCGCCTGAAGGAGCGCATCGCCCAGCGCGGCGGCACTCTGTCGGGCGGCGAGCAGCAGATGCTGTCGATCGGACGCGCGCTGATGGCGCGGCCGAAGCTGCTTCTGCTCGACGAGCCGTCGCTGGGTCTCGCGCCGCTGATCGTCAAACAGATCTTCGACGCCATCCGCGAATTGAACCGCACCCAGGGGCTGACCGTGTTCCTGGTCGAGCAGAACGCCTTCGGCGCGCTGAAGCTCGCCACCCGGGGCTACGTCATGGTCAACGGCAATGTGACGATGAGCGGCACCGGCAAGGAGCTGCTCGCCAATCCGGAAGTGCGCGCCGCCTATCTCGAAGGCGGACACCACTGAGTTCGGAGCGGAATGTGTGCATTCGTTATTCCGCTCCAAATTGTTTGTTTGTCGCATGATCTTTGTCCGAAAAGTCTGCAACTTTTCGGGATCATGCTAAGGAGACATCAATCATGCAGGGCATTCTCTACGAGGAACCCTCGATCTGGCAGTTCTTCTTCGTCACCTGCCTGCTCGGCGGCTGGGCCGCATGGATGACGGGCAAGGCGAGCGCGCAGACCTGGCGCAGCTTCTTCCAGCTGTTCCTCTTCATGCTGGGCCTCGGCATCGGCATCAGGTTCATCCATCACGCGCTGTTCAATGGCACGATGTTTTCGCTGCATTACTACATCGTCGATACAATCGTGCTGATGATACTGGGCTTCATCGGCTACCAGTACACGCGCACCAACCAGATGGTGACGCAGTATAATTGGCTCTACGAAAGAGCATCGCTTTTGAGCTGGAAACCGAAGGGTTGACGTTCATGATTAACGCCGCTTCGGGGATGAATCGGCGTGACAAGTGCCTGAAAATCGGCAAACTGAGCTTTCTGCGATAAGGGTGGGCATCGCATGAAAGTGTCATCCACGCCCACTCCGTAAATGGGAGCGTTTATATGAAAAAGTCACTCTTGTCCGCCGTGGCCCTGACCGCGTTCATCGCGTTCAGCGGCAGCGCGTGGGCTGACATCCTGATCGGCGTCGCCGGTCCGATCACCGGCCCGAACGCCGCTTTCGGCGCGCAGCTGCAGAAGGGCGCAGAGCAGGCCGTCGCTGACATCAACGCGGCCGGCGGAGTCCTCGGCCAGCAACTCAAGCTGAGCGTCGGTGACGACGTGTCGGATCCGAAGCAGGGCATCTCGGTCGCCAACAAGTTTGTCGCCGACGGCATCAAGTTCGTCGATGGCCACTTCAATTCGGGCGTCTCAATTCCTGCGTCGGAAGTCTATGCCGAGAATGGCATCCTCGAGATCACGCCTGCCGCGACCAATCCGAAGTTCACCGAACGCGGCATGTGGAACACGTTCCGCACCTGCGGACGCGACGACCAGCAGGGCAAGGTTGCTGGCGACTATGTCGCCAAGAACTTCAAGGACGCCAAGATCGCGCTCATCCATGATAAGACACCTTATGGCCAGGGCCTTGCCGACGAAACCAAGAAGGCGCTCAACGGCAATGGCGTCACCGAAGCCATGTATGAAGGCATCAATGTCGGCGACAAGGACTTCTCGGCGCTCATCGCCAAGATGAAGGAAGCCGGCGTCTCCATCGTCTATTATGGCGGCCTGCACACCGAGGCCGGCCTGATCATCCGCCAACTCGCCGACCAGGGCCTCAAGGCCCAGTTCATGTCCGGCGACGGCATCGTCTCGAACGAACTGGCGTCGATCGCCGGCGACGCCGTCGAAGGCACGCTGATGACGTTCGCTCCCGATCCGCGCAAGAACCCGAACGCCAAGGAGCTTGTTGAGAAGTTCCGCGCCGCCGGTTTCGAGCCGGAGGCTTATACGCTCTACTCCTACGCCACGGTACAGATCATCGCAGCGGCTATCACCAAGACCGGCTCCGCCGACGATGCCCAGAAAGTCGCCGAGACGATCAAGTCGAGCGGCCCCTGGACGACGGCCATCGGCGACATCGGCTATGACGCCAAGGGCGACATCACCCGCCCGGACTACGTCATGTACACCTGGAAGAAGGGTGACGACGGCAAGTACTCCTACTTCGAGCAATAAGCCGGCAAACGTCTGAAATCGAGAATGCCCGGCGCACCCGCGCCGGGCATTTTTCGTTGTTGGCGCGAACAAACGATTTAAATCGGTTTAGATGTCGCGCGAATCCGTTTGCACTGCAGCATTTTCACGCTAATCATTGCGGTAGCCCCCATCCTCTCCGCCTTTGGAGCGCAGTCCTTGGCCATCACGAAAATCCTCGTCGCCAACCGGTCCGAAATCGCCATCCGCGTCTTCCGTGCGGCCAACGAGCTTGGCCTCAAAACCGTGGCGATCTGGGCCGAGGAGGACAAATATTCGCTGCACCGCTTCAAAGCCGACGAAAGCTACCAGGTCGGGCGCGGGCCGCATCTCAGCAAGGACATGGGGCCGATCGAAAGCTATCTGTCGATCGAAGAGGTGATCCGCGTCGCCAGGCTTTCGGGCGCCGACGCCATCCACCCCGGTTACGGGCTGCTGTCGGAGAGCCCCGAATTCGCCGAGGCCTGTGCGGTGGCCGGGATCACCTTCATCGGCCCCAAGCCGGAGACGATGCGCCGGCTCGGCAACAAGGTCGCGGCGCGCAATCTGGCAATCGAGGTCGGCGTGCCGGTCGTGCCCGCCACCGAGCCGCTGCCGGACGACATCGAGGCGGTCAAGGCGCTGGCCAAGACCATCGGCTACCCGGTGATGCTGAAGGCATCGTGGGGCGGCGGCGGCCGCGGCATGCGCGCCATCCGCTCCGAGGCCGATCTCGCCCGCGAGGTCATGGAAGGCAAGCGCGAGGCCAAGGCCGCGTTCGGCAAGGACGAGGTCTATCTCGAAAAGCTGATCGAGCGCGCCCGCCATGTCGAGGTGCAGGTGCTGGGCGACACGCATGGCAACGCCGTGCATCTGTTCGAGCGCGACTGTTCGATCCAGCGCCGCAACCAGAAGGTCGTCGAGCGCGCGCCGGCGCCCTATCTCAGCGAGGCGCTGCGCCAGGAACTGTGCGGCTATGCGCTGAAGATCGCGCGCGAGACCGCCTATGTCGGCGCTGGAACGGTCGAATTCCTGCAGGACGCCGACACCGGCAAGTTCTATTTCATCGAGGTCAATCCGCGCATCCAGGTCGAGCACACCGTCACCGAGCAGGTGACCGGCATCGACATCGTCAAGGCGCAGATCCACATCCTCGACGGCTTTGCCATCGGCACGCCGGAATCGGGCGTGCCGGCGCAGAAGGACATAAGGCTGAACGGCCACGCGCTGCAGTGCCGCATCACCACCGAAGACCCCGAGCACAATTTCATCCCGGACTATGGCCGCATCACCGCCTATCGCGGCGCCACCGGCTTTGGCATCCGTCTCGACGGCGGCACCGCCTATTCGGGCGCGGTCATCACCCGCTTCTACGATCCGCTGCTGGAAAAGGTGACGGCGTGGGCGCCGACGCCGTCCGAGACCATCGCCCGCATGAACCGCGCCTTGCGCGAATTCCGCATCCGCGGCGTGGCGACCAACCTCACCTTTCTCGAAGCGATCATCAATCACCCGAGCTTCGCCGACAATTCCTACACGACCAGGTTCATCGACACGACGCCGGAGCTGTTCCAGCAGGTCAAGCGGCAGGACCGCGCGACCAAGCTGCTCAACTACCTGGCCGATGTCAGCGTCAACGGCCATCCCGAGACGCGCGGCCGTCCGATGCCCAAGGCCGATGCGGCGGCACCGGTGGTGCCCTATCTCAACGGCAAGGTGCCTGGCGGCAGCAAGCAGAAACTCGATGCGCTCGGCCCGGAGAAATTCGCGGCCTGGATGCGTGCGCAGAAAGAGGTTCTGGTCACCGACACGACGATGCGCGACGGGCACCAGTCGCTGCTCGCCACCCGCATGCGCACGCATGACATCGCCGGTATTGCCGGCACCTATGCACGGGCGCTGCCGCAGCTTCTGTCGCTCGAATGCTGGGGCGGTGCGACCTTCGACGTCGCCATGCGCTTCCTCACCGAGGATCCGTGGGAGCGGCTGTCGCTGGTGCGCGAGGCGGCGCCCAATCTGTTGCTGCAGATGCTTCTGCGCGGCGCCAACGGCGTCGGCTACACGAACTACCCCGACAATGTCGTGCAGCATTTCGTCCGCCAAGCGGCCAGCGGCGGCGTCGACCTGTTCCGCGTCTTCGACTGCCTGAACTGGGTGGAGAACATGCGCGTCGCCATGGACGCGGTCGGCGCCGAAGGCAAGCTGATCGAAGCGGCGATGTGCTACACCGGCGACATACTCGATCCGGCGCGGGCCAAATACGACCTCAAATATTATGTCGGGCTGGCGAAGGAATTGCAGGCCGCCGGCGCCCATATCATCGCGGTCAAGGACATGGCCGGCCTGCTGAAGCCAAGTGCCGCGCGCGTGCTGTTCAAGGCGCTGCGCGAGGAGACCGACCTGCCGATCCATTTCCACACGCATGACACTTCGGGCCTGTCGGCGGCTACGGTGCTCGCGGCGGTGGAAAGCGGTGTCGACGCCATCGACGCTGCGATGGATTCCTTCTCGGGCAACACGTCGCAACCATGCCTCGGCTCGATCGTCGAGGCGCTGAAGGGCACCGAGCGCGATCCGGGACTCGATCCGCAATGGATCCGCCACATCTCGTTCTACTGGGAAGCGGTGCGCAACCAGTACGCCGCGTTCGAGAGCGACCTCAAGGGACCGGCCTCGGAAGTCTATCTGCACGAGATGCCGGGCGGCCAGTTCACCAACCTCAAGGAGCAGGCGCGTTCGCTGGGGCTGGAGACACGCTGGCACGAGGTGGCGCAGACCTATCACGACGTCAATTTGATGTTCGGCGACATCGTCAAGGTGACGCCGTCGTCCAAGGTCGTCGGCGACATGGCGCTGATGATGGTAAGCCAGGACCTGACCGTCGCCGATGTCGAGAACCCCAGCAAGGACATCGCCTTCCCGGACTCCGTGGTGTCGATGCTGCGCGGCGATCTCGGCCAGTCGCCCGGCGGCTGGCCGCCAGCGCTGCAGAAAAAGGCGCTGAAGGGCGACAAGCCAATCACGGCGCGGCCGGGCTCGCTGCTCAAGCCGGCCGATCTCAAGGCCAGCCGCAAGGAGATCGAGCAGAAGCTCGAGCGCAAGCTCAGCGAGTTCGAATTCGCTTCCTGGCTGATGTACCCGAAGGTGTTTTCCGACTTCGCCGCCACGCAGGAGATCTATGGGCCGGTCAGCGTGCTGCCGACGCCGACCTATTTCTACGGCATGAAATCGGAAGACGAGATCTTCGTCGACATCGAGAAGGGTAAGACGCTGGTGGTGCGCTGCCTGGCGATCGGCGATGTCGACGAGAAGGGCATGGTCACCGTGTTCTTCGAGCTCAACGGCCAGCCGCGCCGCGTGAAGGTGCCGGACAGGGCGCATGGCGCCTCCGCTGCCAAGGCGCGGCGCAAGGCCGAGCCGGGCAACGAGGCGCATGTCGGCGCGCCGATGCCGGGCGTGGTCTCCGCGCTTGCCGTCGCCGCCGGCCAGGCGGTCAAGGCCGGCGACGTGCTGCTCTCCATCGAGGCGATGAAGATGGAAACGGCGCTGCATGCCGAGCGCGACGGCACCATTGTCGAGGTGCTGGTCAAGGCCGGTGACCAGATCGATGCGAAGGACTTGCTGATCGCCTTCGGTTAAGGTGGGTCGATATTCAGGTGATGCCGGCCTGCAAACGCCGGCTTCCTGCGCTTCCGGTGCTCACGTACTTTAAGTACGCTCCGCTTCGGTTTTCGGAAACCACCTTGTTTGGCCGCTTCGCGTCCGTCTTCGACTCCGGCTCGGCCTGACCCGAATCTTTAGGGTGTGCCCAACCCTTCATGTCGCATCGATAACGGCTTGACCCGCGCCGCCCGCTCGGGCATCGAACCCGCTCGAATTTGCCGCGGCGAGAATCGCCTGAGCGCGGCGCCGAAACGACGTGGAGAAAAAATGGCCGACGACATCACCGAGACCAGCCAGACTGTTGCCGCCGGCCAGTTGCGCGCCTTCATCGAGCGCATCGAGCGGCTCGAGGAAGAAAAGAAGACGATTTCCGACGACATCAAGGAAGTGTTCGCCGAAGCCAAGGGCACCGGCTTCTAGTCGCCCCCTTTTCCTGTAGGCTACAAATCAAATCAACAACTTAAGCAGGCGACACTTCGTCGAATTGGACGACACGCCTCCCGTGCCAGGAAGGGTTCATAAATGGCCGACGACATCACAGACACCAGCCAGACCGTAGCCGCAGGCCAGCTGCGCGCATTCATCGAGCGCATCGAGCGGCTCGAGGAAGAAAAGAAGACGATCTCCGACGACATCAAAGAGGTGTTCGGAGAGGCGAAATCCACGGGTTTCGACACAAAGGCCATCAGGACTATTCTCAGGCTGCGCAAGAAAGATCAGGCCGAGCGCCAGGAAGAGGAAGCGATCCTCGATCTGTACAAGGCCGCGCTCGGAATGGTGTAAGTTCCACTCGTCTGTGGAGCGATCTTTTCGCGCCATTCTGCGTGGTGTGGGATTCTCACAGCTGCTGGTTTGCAGTTCAAGATGCTGGCTGGACGGAGGCCAGCATCTGATCGCGAGCCCTTTCTAACGATCTTCGTGAACGTGTTGTTGAGGCAGTGGGCGCCGGCGAGAGCTGCCGTGTGGCGGCATCTCGCTTTGCGTTGCTGTTTCCTCGGTGGTGAATTGGTCGCAACGTTACCGTTCCACGGGGTAGGTGGCAGCCTGGCCGCAAGCGAGCTCTGGAACCGCCTCGGACCTTCATCGTGGCGAGGGCCTATCAGACCGCTGATCTGACGCTGCATCGGCTCCGATGTCATCAGGTCGCAAGACGATTGCTGCCGCGAATGAAGAGCCAGGTTGAGAAATTCCGCGAGTTGGCGTGCAAAATAGGCGCGTCTGAAACCGAAGAGCTTTTGAATGAGGCGCCACGGAAGGTGGCCGCGAAGCGAGTGGTGAAGGTTGAGAAGGCGAAGCCAAAGGGATAAACTGGCTTACGAGATGGGGCCTGATGGTTTGGCGAGTTTCACTTTTTAGGTGGACTTTTTCGCGGAATGGCCTGTATGTTTTTTCGGAACGGTGGCGCTGGACCTCTTATAAGTTACCCAGGGGCCGTTTCACTAAGAGGCTGCCTTCGGGCAGCCTTTACTTTTTCGGCGGCTTTTTGTGATCCCCCTTTGGGGATGACTGAAAACAATTCCGCCCTAGGCTTCCGAGCGGTCATTTCGTATACCGCCCGATCATTTACAAGGTTGCCGTACGCATCAGCCCTAGATGTCGGGTTGCGTGTGCATGACATCTTATGCGTGATCATAGCTACGGCATCCTCGCTTAGAGCGCTGACAATCTGATGCACAATGTCATCAATGGTGTATCCGTCCTTTGAGCGGCTGCCGTAAATATGACCACCAATAAAAAGAATCTCATTTTCCTCGAGGGCTGGTTGCTTGAAACTAGCCCGCCCCGCGTTGATTGCGGGAAATCGCAGTTCAGTGAATGACCCTATGAATAATTGGGGCTTTCTGGCCATTCTGAATGGACGGCGCAGCATCGGGTATTATTGGCACAATCGGATTTTCCCCAAAGTTATCCGACCGTCGCAAACTGGCGGGTGACTTGTCTACCTGTACTTTCTAAAAACAGTTGGCGGCTTTCGGCGTCGGTGGCGCTCCGCCGAAGGCGCGTTATGACCGATAGAAAAATGTTGAGCGCAATTTTCAATGCCGTTTGCGGATTGTCGGGGAAACTCACAAACGAGATCATGATTGTTGGCGTCATCGGCGGAGATGGGCGAATCCTGAGAACGATTGCTGCCGCGAATGAAATTATGCCACCGCCAGAGGTTTGAGCTGCATTTGTTGTTTTGGCTGGGCTCCCAGATTTGCGCCGGCAGGTTACCATCAAGGGCAAAGTGGGGGTGGAAGCCATGTTAACGACAACGATAGCGTATGTGCACCAGACATCTTCCTTAGGCAAAGAAGATCGGCTTGAGTTGTTACGGAAAATGATCAGGGATTATGCGACCAATGAGATGGTCGATATAAGAACGCCGCAGTTCCTCTGGCCGATCCTTTGCCCGCTGGAAATCGGCTTGACTTCCGAACTCGGATGGGAACTCGGGCCAACTCCTGACCACCAGAAATATGGCTGGGAGAGCTCTTATGACTGGGTCATCGAAGCTGTGACGGAAATCTATCCCGGATGGAACCGTGTCGAAGAAGAATTTGGCTGGGGTGCGATGCTGAACATCGAAAAGCCCAATATCGCGCACGCGATCGCGCGCCCTGCTGGAGCAGAATTCATCGGCGTTGAAAGGATCAAGAATGCCCGCAAGCTCAGGAGCGCGAAGGGGATAAATTGGTATCGAAAGGCCTTGGATTTCCAGTTCGCGGGTCTATGAACGTCATCAATTCAATGAGGCTGCTGGTCGTGAATACGGCTTTGTCGGATGCCGTATTCACAGTCATGCAAACCTTGGTGTCGTATCTGTCGATACGAATCTTGCGATCCCCTAGCATGCGCACATACCTGCCATGCTCCTCCTGAAAATGCTCCATAAGTATTTTTCGGAGTACAGTGTTTCGAACGGCCCCTAAAACTTTTCCAAGGCCCTCGGGGCAAAGCCGCTCTCCTCGCCACCATCGTCAAGTTTCAAGGAGAAGAATAGCTTCCCCTGCCTGACTTCTACGAGAATGTTCACTGTATTGCCTCCCATGGAAAGAAGCGCCTATAGCGCGTTCCGGTAAATATTTCCGCGACGAAATTCGACCCTATGCCCGGGAGAGTTTCCAAGCGCTGGTCCGGAAGTTCATGATAAAAACGGGAACACAGAGTCTACCCTACTGGAGTCGAGGACACCCTGACCGCCTCGGCCGCCGCAGCTCCGGCAATGTAGTCAGACGATAAGCGCCACCGAACCGGAGATGGCTGGTTTTAGCAGGTGTTGTCCCGCTGCTTCGCCGCGTTTTGCCATGCGTTGCAATGTGCGCGCTTGGCCGCTGCATGCACAGGATGACTGGCCGCGCCTGCCCGGACGCTTCCCTCAATGGACCGCCAACAGGAGCTTCGAATCCGAAAGGTCAGGACTGATGCTCGTCCGTATCCAAGACGAGCCGGCGGCTTGGTGCATTTCGTAGTCCTCGCGTGCGAATGCGACAGGTGCATGAGCGGCCTGCATCTCCCGGTGACAGCACCCTTTCTCAATCTTTCGCGACGATGGTCCTCGACGCAATCGGAGAGGATTCATGGTTTCACTGGGCTCTTATTTGAATGACGGAAAGAGGTGGTTTTTCGCGATAACGGAAGGTGGGGTGACGGCGACAGACGCATACGAGGGCAGGCAAGGAGCCCTAAAGGCATTGATGGAGGCAGGGTTTTTGGAAGATGCGGCACGCGTTATGCTCGTGAGCATCGTTGTGCGCCGGTTCAACGATGCAGATACTCCAAACGTTCTGGAGGATTACCGAACGCTCGAAGACGAGGAAGGGCTGGAAAACTATGTGACGTTCGGTCCTGGCGGCAGAGTCATTGGCACCGTTCGCCACACGCTCGCGTCGGCTTTAGACGAAGCCGACGACCGCCTTCAGCTAGGAACGCGCTGACTTCCTAGCCTTCTCGCGCTCTATGGCTTCTATGTAACCGGGAGGCAATTTCAACCAAGCACGGAGGAATTGTTGATTGAGAGGGTGGTCCAGCTTGAACAGGCTGCCCTCCCCGTGGAGGCGTTCATAGGCGAACGCTTCTTCCGCACGCGTGAGGAGCTTTTTGTACTCCGTCACGACATCGGGATCCGCCGACGCTTCCAGGTGATGCCCGGTTCGGTTGATGAAACCTCGCAAAGTTCCATAGGAGCCTCGATCCTCCTTCGAGAGCATGGCTCCCAGCAAGATCCGGTCGTGATTTGGCAGTCGTTGTCCTAGCTTTTGCATCGAAGCTTCCCGCATGACGATCCCGATGGCCAATCAGAACCTGGGATCTTGTCAGGCACAAGGTATCTCGATGGGACGCTTCGTTTGAAAGCCTGACGTCAGCGGTTTCGCCAGCCTTCAGTGTCGATCACAACGTCGCCGTCTTGGTGAACCGAGCGATAGGTTGTCCATAGCTACAACAGGTTCTGCCTGCGGAGAGCGACGCCTGGCCCCCGCTCCGGAGTTGACGGAAGAAACTCTACGCCTTCCTTCTCAAATGCGAGCCGAAGTTTTTCCACCGCATCAAGTGCGATTCCTTTTCCGCCTGACTCGATACGAACGACCGTCCTGCGGCTCACGCCTGCGCGCTCAGCGACTTGCTCCTGGCTGAGGTTCACGAGCGCCCGCGCTGCACGTAGCGCCCGCAGAGTGTCAGAAATTGAATCCATGGAGCAGCAAGTCCGCCCTCGGTTTATTTTGTCAACAATTGGCGCGTGGAGTGACATAGCTATGGACCTACACGGGCGAATCATGCACAAAAAGTGACATCTAGCGTGAGCGCTGCGAACCGATAGGTTCCCGGATCGAATCCTTCGTTCCCCAGGACTTGTAGGTCTGACGGCGTTGGGAAGCAGGATAGGAGAGCCAACCGTGTACTATTTTGGAAACAAGAACGGCGATGTCGACTACGACGGCATCCGGCGAGAGATCGAAAGGTTAGAGAAGCTCGTCGTCGACCTCTGGCTGGTGGCCTCGCCGTTCGACTGCCGCCGCCTGTATAGCGAGAAGGCGTTGTCAGACGCTCCGCTTCTGGAGGACTGGCGACAGGCTGTCCGCCCCGTCCCTTGCCTAGTCGGCTTCTCGACCGGGCACCCGCTTCTGCCCGGTTGCGAGCGACCGATCGTGACCTCTGATATCTGGCTTTTCTCCGAAGAGCTGCGCATAGCTCGATCAATGTCCCGTTGGTACCGCTTGGGGAATCCTTCCCGCGACATGTCGAAGGACAACTGAGATGGCATGTCCGTGCAAGAAAGGAACTCGAACTCCCGCTCCCTTTGGTTGCCTGTCTCGCCTGCAGCGCGGCGCGCGCGTGGCGAGCGGGAATCCTGCAGACAAGCATTCGAGCCTTTGGGCTGCACGGCGCCGATCCAGAGGCGCCCCGGCGTTTGGCCGACTGAGATGACTGGAGCCAGATATGAAACTTTGGATCTGGTCTGACCTCCATCTCGAGATGCAGAATCCTTCGTTCGTGGATAGGGCACCTGAGGGCCGACCTGATCGTATGCGCGGGTAACCTCTGCCACGCCGACACGCTTGGCGATCACGCGCGTTGGCTTATCGAGCGATACAAACTGCCGATGGTTTTCGTGCCCGGCAATCACGAGTTCTTCAGCGATCGCGGAGTCTGGCCACTGCGAACGAAACCTTCCGACCATCTTTTGATGAAGGACGTGGCCGAAGCGTCGCGATCGTGGCGGCAACGACTTTACGTTCTAGACGACGACGTCGTGGAGCTCGGCGGAGTGCGGTTTGTCGGAGGCACGCTTTGGACCGATTTCAAGACGGACCTAGTGAACGACGCCGGCCTTCCGCGACGGATGCAATCGGCACTCACGAAACTGGTGGACTTCTCCAGAATCTGGCTGGGCGACGGCGAACTGCTGACACCGCAGGTCATGCTTGGGTTTCATTTGCTGACGAGCGGCTTCATCGCGCGAGAGCTGGCTTTCCCTTTCGACGGCAAAACGGTTGTCGTCACGCACCATCTGCCCCATCGGAATTGTACTCCTTCGGCTTACGTCGGCCGGGAAACCAATTTTCTGTTTGCCTGCGCGAAGGAAGCATTCGAGGGGATCCTGAATTCGGATGCGGCTCCCCCGCTCTGGATTTGCGGTCACACGCATCATCCAAGCGACTTCAGGGTCGGCCGGACCCGGATCGTCTGTAACCCGATGGGCCGCCTAGGGGTCGCCAGCGAGCGCGATGGCTTTCAGTGGGACTTCGTGATCGACACGGAGGATCTCCCGTGATGGCTCCGAGTGCCGGACGGTCGAATCCTCAGGGCTTCGGATGTAGGCGTTGCCCTGGCCCGAGATGGCCGCGCTACGCCGCGCGCTGTTCAATGCCTTATGATCGGAGAACGTGATGCCCGGTTCTAAGCCGAGATCGGCTGCCACCAACAAATCTAACGGTATCAAGCATGATCTGCCGGCTAGGGCGTGTCTCGACACTATCGCCCGCGAGGCGGGCGCGAAGCCGCGTTGCGGTCATTGTTGAAACGGGGAAGCGAATGACCTCGCCTAGATGATCGCGTGACTGTCGAAATGAGGAAATCCAATCAGCGCCGAGGTGTGAATTCTGGCGGCCTTTCTGCGCGGATGAAATCCAAGGACTCAATCCTATGAAGATATGGTTGCTCTCAGATTTGCATCTGGAATTTGCTGACCTGGGAAGGCCACTGACCATTCCGGACGCCGACGTCTGCGTGGTCGCTGGTGATCTCTGCCGGGCCCCCGCCAACGGTGTTTTTTGGCTCGCAAAGCATATCGCTCCGGCGATGCCCTGCATCTATGTCGCCGGCAATCATGAATTTTACCGAGGATCGATCCGAGAGGGACTTGAGGACGGGCGCGCTGCGGCCGAACAGTTCCCGAATGTGCATTTCCTCGAAGACAATTTCGTCGTCATCGACGGCGTCCGTTTCCTCGGCGCCACACTATGGACGGATTACCGAATCCAAGGGCATCCGGAACTGGCCATGGCCTACGCGCGCGAGCGCATGAATGACCACAAACTGATCGCGAAACGGCGGAATCCTTGGCAAAGATTCGTGCCGGAGACGGCGTTTAAGATGCATCAGGAATCCCGTCTGTTCATCACTTCGGCGCTGAAGGCAGATCCGATTACCACGATCGTCGTCACGCACCATCTACCGCACGAGAAATCGATTCCTTCTAGATTTGAGGGCGATCCGCTGAATGCCGCCTATGCGAGCGACCTTTCCGACTTGATCGAACAGGGACGTCCAGCTTTGTGGGTGCATGGGCATACCCACGCCAGCTGCGACTACCAACTCGGCCAAACGCGTATCGTCTGCAATCCTCGCGGCTACGACAGCGAAAACCAAGATTTCAACCCTGCGCTCGTCGTTGAAATTTGATTGTCCGATATTCTTGCAGCATCGGTTTCATACGCACACGTTGCAACCGGCCGCAGAGCCGATCCGACCCATCATGTTTCAGACGCAGGTCGAGTTTCAGCGCACTTTCTACTAAGCGATCGTGAAGAGCGGTATTGGAAGTTCCAGCAGGACGTAGGCGAGGATTTCGGATTCGCGCCGTGCCCGGCGATCATGTTGCCATCTGATTCTTGACTCTGGAAAGGCCGTATAGCGACATCATGCGCCGATCGGTTTTTCGCATAGGCGGCGGGCACAAGCGCCAACCGCGGTTGGACGCGACCAGGGATATGGCTGTCGCCAAATTGTCCACCCCATGATCCAGTCTGATGTCGACCCGGAGAGCCGTTCTTGCAGCGCGAGATTGAGGTATTCTGCTGCTTGGACCACCTTCGCCGCCGGTTTCATAAGACGCGATGGGCTGCCAGGGCACTCTTGCGCCATTTCTCGACGAATCTGAGAAAGACCTGAAGCGGCATGGGCGTTTGACGACGGCTGGGATGATAAAGGAAAACGCCAGGCAGCGTGCGATTCCAGCCCTCCAGCAACGTCACCAGCCGGCCTCGCGCAAGGTGCCTCGCTACAATCTGCTCTGGAAGGTAGCCAATGCCAACTCCTTGGAGGGTGGTGCTCAGTAGCACGTCAAGATCATTGACGATGAGCGAGCCTTCGACGGAGATCTCGGTATGCTGGTCGCCCTTGGTGAGAACCCAGGGCTGTACGGAGCCATCAAAGGGCGAACGGAATTGGATGCAGTCGTGGGCGTGCAGATCTTTTGGAAGCGACGGTTTCGAACGGCGCGCCAAATAACTCGGAGCGGCGACCGCAATCATTCTGAACTCGTCCGCAATGCGCAAGATCGTCATGTCGCGCTCGATTCTGTGCCCGACTCGAATTCCGGCATCGAACCTGCCGCTGACAATGTCGCTGTCCGTGTCATCGACATGGATTTCAAGGTGAATGGCAGGGTATTCCGCGAGAAACGGCTGAATGAGTGGCGCGAACATCATCGGGGCCAATATCGCGGCGGTCGGCCGCGAGAGAGCCAGGCGCAATGTTCCAATTGGCTTGTCGCGGAACGAATTGACACTCTCTAGAGCGTGATCGATGCCTTGGAGGATCGGCTGTACTTCCGCCAGAAGGCGAAGCCCAGCCTCCGTCATGGCGACGCTTCGCGTGGTGCGATTGAACAGCCGAACGCCGAGCCGGTCCTCGAGCGACCGGATGGTCTGGCTCATCGTAGGCAGGGCGATTCCGACCTCCGCCGCCGCTTTCGTGAAGCTGAGATGTTCCGCGACTGCCACGAAGGCGGTCAGTTCAGTGAGTTGGACAGGAGCCATTCGTCGTCGAAGCCAAACAGTTCCTTCCAATACTCGCGATAGCCAATGCGTCGGCCGATCCCGAAGTTCCCAATCGGGCGGTTCGGCCTGACGCGGAAGGCGACACCCGTCGCACATATGTAGCGAAAGCCAGGCAATCAATGACCGCGCACCAGGCGAGAAGGCCTCGTCGCGACATTGTGATGGTCAGTACCGAACGGTTCAGACCGATTTATTCCCATCGGTCACTTTCCGTGGGTCGCGGCCTCAGGCCGCGCCGGGGTGCGGCGCCAAGCGGATCCGGAGCGGCATATTGACCGCAGTCAAGATTTGGCAGCGGCCGGTTCGGTGCGCGGGAGACAGGATAGTCTTCGTAGAATCCAAATACCCTCTTCCGGGTATCTCCAATTATCATTTGCCGGCCAATCCCCATCTCGAATCCACGCGGATCGTGAACCGCGTGCGGTGGCCCTATCGGACTCGACATGACGGCAGGATCCCGAACTCAGCTATGCGATGCCGAAGGTTTCCCTTCTCGGCGACCAGCCTGAACTGGAAGGAGTGCTTCATGAGAACCTCAACGACAATCCTGGCGACGATCGCCTTGAGTGCTGTGCTGGCGATCGGCTCGGCAACGGCGTCGATGGCTCGCGGCGGTGGGGATGGCGGCGCCATATTCATCAGGAACCAAGGTGGCTTCGGTGGCGGTCGCAGCTTCGGCGGCCATAGGTTCACCATGAGCCATGGTGGCTTCGGTATGCGTCATGGCTTCAACCGGGATCATCGCTTCGACGGCAGGCGCCATTTTGGTCGTTTCCGTGACCATGACCGTGACTTCGACAACTTCCTTGGGTTTGCCCCATTCTTCGGACTTGGCCAATACGGCTACTGCGAGAACTACCGTTCGTATGGCCCGGCCAGCGGTACGCATCTCGGGCGGAACGGGCATCGCTATTACTGCCCGTGATCCACCGTAGCCTCTTCAGACCCGGTCTCTGCAGCGCGTGGGAGTTGATTGAATGCGACGAGGTGTGTGACCTACGAGACCACTGCGCCGGGAAATGGCGGGCATGCAGCTCCGGCAGGGCAAGCCAAGCAGTTGTTGCATCAACTCGATGATCTGAGCCAGAAGCTTCGGGTCGACACCGGCAGCGCCTTCTTGATGGGCAATGGCGGCGATGGCGGATACCATCCAAACGGCTACGGTCCAAACGCCTGAAATCATCCAGCTGAGGGAACTGCCTGACGCCCCCGGACTTTTTGCTCGCGGGCGTCCTTTTTCACTGGTGCCATCACAGAACTGAAATCCAAAGCGGGCCTTGTGGCGATGCCGAAGGCATAACGCGAGACGGAGGTTGGATCTCGGCTTCTCTCCCTCCGCCAACGCACCTTGTGCGCGTGCCTCGGCAGCTATCGACCGAGGTGATTGACGACGCTGGAAGAGAACTCTCGACAGCCTCAGCTGCAATTGATGATCGCGGTTGGCCGGTAAGCTCGGAATGATCGGGCAACCGTCTAGCACCTTTCTCACAGGGTGCCTGCAGATGTTCGGTAAGCGGAGAAGGGCCAATCTTCGCAAAAGCCAAATAGCCTCTTCTGGGTATTTGCAATTATCAAATTGGTGGCCAGGGCCCATCTATGTGCATGATGATAATAAGCATGCTCACTAAAGTCGCGCCGATAATTCGGTCCCTTCCATGACCTCTTCACCCAACATCAGCTTCGTGCTGCACGATGCCGCCCGTTTGCTTCGAAAGCGTTTCGAGCAGCGCTCGCGGACGTCAGGGCTGACCCGCGCCCAGTGGCAGGTGCTGGCCTATCTCTCCCTGCATGAAGGCATCCACCAGAACAAGCTGGCCGATCTTATCGAGATCATGCCGATCACGCTCGCCCGGCTGCTCGACAAGATGGAAGCCCGCGGCTTCGTTGAGCGCCGGACCGATCCTGCCGATCGCCGGGCATGGCTGCTTTACCTCACACCTGAGGCCCGTCCGCTGCTCGAAAACATGCAGAGCAACGGCCAGAAAACACGCGACGAGGCCTTTGTCGGCCTTTCCGCGGATGCACAGCAGCGTCTGCTGCAAAACCTTTGCTTGATCAAAACCAATCTGCTCGAGGCTTGCGCCAAGCCAGTCGTCGACCGGGAGAAAGTACATGACTGAACCAATCTCTTCAAAGAAGCCGGCCGGGAATGAACCTTCCGCGGATCGGTCGGACGACCAGATAATCCGGCTGGATAGCGAGCGCGAGCAGAGGCGAGCCAACATCGTCATCGATGACGACGAGCTGGAATCGCCGGTCGCCCTCGATCCGGCAGCACTTGAGGCTCCGTCCAAAGAGCCGCAGCCACAAGTCACGGCCGCCCTGGCGCCTCCTCCGGCGCCGGCCAGGCCCAGGCGGAGCCTGACGCGGCCTATCCTGTTCGCCCTGCTTCCGGTCGCGCTGGTCGTCGGCGGCTATTACTACGTCATCGGTGGCCAGGTCATGACGACCGACAATTCCTACATCCAGGCCCAATCACTCGGCGTTTCCACCGACGTGTCCGGCACCGTCTCTGAGATCGACGTGCACGAGAACGAGGCGGTGAAGAAGGGCGACGTGCTTTTCCGCTTGAGGCCGGCCCGTTTCGAAACCGCTCTCGCCGCGGCCCGGGCGCAGCTCGGGACGGTGCGCAACCAGGTACTGACCTTGCAGGCGAGCTACCAGCAGTCGTTGGCGCAGATCGAGCAGGCGCAGGCCGATATTCCCTATTATGAGGCCGCTTTCAAACGCCAGCAGGATCTGCTCAAGACCTCTACCGCCTCCAAGGCGAGCTTCGACAGCGCTCAGCACGACCTCGATGCGGCCCGCCAGAAAGTGTCCGTGGCCAAGGCGCAGGCACAGGCGACGGTCGCCCAACTGGGGGGCGACGCCAACCAGCCCGTCGAAAAGAACCCCTTCTACCTCCAGGCCCAGTCGGCCGTGGACGACGCCCAGCGCAACCTCGATGATTCCGTCGTCAAGGCGCCGTTCGACGGCGTCGTCACCAATGTGGATATGCTTCAGGTCGGCAAGTACCTGCCGGCCTCGCAGCCAGCCTTCAGCCTGGTGTCGTCGACGGATCTCTGGATCGCGTCCGAGCCGAAGGAAACCGAACTGACCTATGTGCGGCCGGGACAGACGGCGACGATCAGCGTCGACGGCTATCCGGGCGATGTCTGGCACGGCACGGTTGCCAGCATCAGCCCCGCCTCATCGTCGAGCTTCTCCTTGCTTCCGGCACAGAACACCACAGGCAACTGGGTCAAGGTCGTGCAGCGGATCCCGATGCGCGTCACGGTCGACGATCCGGAGAGCAAGCCGCCGCTGCGCGGCGGGATGAGCGTCGTGGTCAGCGTCGACACCGGCCATGCGCGTGGCCTGCCGGACTTCGTGACGGATCTCTTGAAACTGTTCGGGCAAAAGTCATGACCAGCGCGTCCGCGACAGCTAGCTCATCGGTGGTCGCCAATCGCGGCGCCATCACCGCTTGCGTGATCCTGGCCACCATCATGCAGGCGCTGGACACGACCATCGCCAATGTGGCGCTTCCCTATATCCAGGGCAGCGTTTCGGCGAGCGCCGACCAGATCAACTGGGTGCTCACATCCTACATCGTCGCGGCGGCCGTCATGACGCCACCGTCGGGCTACCTTGCCAACCGTTTCGGCCGCAAGCGCATCCTGCTGTTGTCGATCACCGGCTTCGTGGTCGCCTCGGTGCTTTGCGGGTTCGCGCAGTCGCTGCCGCAGATCGTTGGCTTCCGCCTGCTGCAGGGTTTGTTCGGCGCGGCCCTGGTGCCGCTGTCGCAGAGTATCCTGCTCGATATCTACAGCCTGGAAGAGCGCGGCTCGGCCATGGCGCTTTTCGGCGTTTCGATCATGGTCGGCCCGGTGCTCGGACCGGTCATTGGCGGCTGGCTGACCGAAAATGTCAGCTGGCGCTGGGTCTTTTACATCAATGTCCCGATCGGCGCGCTGGCTTTCGCTGGGGTGTCGATGTTCGTACAGGAAACGAAGACGGACCTCAAGGCAAGGCTCGACTGGCTGGGCTTCGGCATGCTCAGCCTCACCATCGCTTCCTTGCAGGTGTTTCTCGATCGCGGCGAGCAGCTCAACTGGTTTGCGTCGTCCGAGATCATCGTCGAGGCGCTGATCTGCGCGTCGGCCTTCTACATCTTCCTCGTCCACACCTTCACCGGCCGCAATTCGTTCGTGAACCCACGGCTCTTCCTCGACCGGAATTTCGCCGTCGGCATGGTCTTCATTTTCATCGTCGGCGTCACCTACCTGGCCTCGCTGGCCTTGATGACGCCCTATCTGCAGACGCTGATGGGCTATCCGGTGGTGACGGCCGGCATCGTCATGGGGCCGCGTGGACTCGGCACCATGGCCTGCATGTTTCTGGTCGGTAGGCTGGTCGGCAGGGTGGATACACGCTGGCTGCTGTTGACTGGCCTGCTGATCACCGCACTGGCCATGTACGACATGACCGAATGGACTCCGGATGTATCGCAGTGGACGATCATCAGCACCGGCTTCATCCAGGGCGCGGGGCTCGGCTTCCTGTTCGTGCCGCTCACCACCATCACCTTCGCGACGCTGGCGCCGGAGCGGCGTGCGGAGGGAACCGGACTTTACAATCTCTCGCGAAACATAGGCTCCAGCGTCGGCATCTCGGTCGTCACCGCCCTTTTGACGGAAAACGTGCAGGTCAACCACGCCAACATCGCCACCTATGTAACGCCCTATAACCAGGCGTTCGGTAACCCGGCGATCTTCCAGGCGATGAACCCCTACAGCGCCGCCGGCCGCGCTGCACTGGACGGCGTGGTCACGCTGCAGGCGACGATCATCAGCTACATGGACGACTTCAAGCTGATGATGATCCTGTCGCTTGCCGCCATCCCCCTGATCCTGCTTCTGCGCAAGCCCTCGCATCCTGCCGAAGTTGATCACAATGCTGTCATGGAGTGATCCCGCGGATCCGAATTCGGTCCGACGTTCAAGTGGAGAAGATTGGTCTCCAGCGCCGTTCCCGACCGCGGCTTGGGCTCATGTTTCCGAGGAGTGGTGTGCTCTTGCCAATGACGCTGGAGCATCGAGACTCAAAGCCGTCGCGACCAGCTCTTGGTCTCTAGACTAGCCGACCGTCGGTTTCGCGTCAGCCTTGATCGCAGCAAGGCGACGCGGTTCAGCGCGGTTCGATAAGTCCGCCGGGCTCCAACCAACTTAGCAGGAGGCGAGGCGTGATGGACAATGCCTATGTATCCGCTGTCGCAGCTCTCGCTGGTTCGGCGATTGGTGCGATAGCTTCATTCGCGACGACCTGGCTAACTCAGCACGGACAGGCGCGCGCCCAACGCGTGACTCAAGCAATAGCTCGCCGCGAACATCTGTATGGAGAGTTCATCGACGAAGCTTCGAGATTGTTCACAGATGCCCTATCCCATGAGTTCGACGATCCATCAAAATTTATCCGCCTTTACGCGCTGACCGGGAAATTGCGGCTCTTCGCCTCTGCTGACGTCGTCTCGAAGGCTGAGGCGGTCATGCGACGCATTGTCGAAATCTACGACCGCCCCAACTTAGATTTTCGCAATCCAGACAGCAGGCGGGCCGACGAGGTCGATTTGCTTCGCGCGTTCAGTGATGCTTGCCGAGAAGACTTAAACGTCTAGATCGTGGCCGACGGCCCAGTTCGCTGCTAGAGATGTGCCCTAGCGTTCAGGCCGCTCGCCGCTGAAAGCCTCGGGCTTTCGCCATCGGATGTAAGTTCGTGCCGTCCAAGCACAGAATGTTCAGGCGGCGACGCTGTATGTGAATCGAGCGAGCCAGCGCATCCTCGACCTGTTGCCGGCGCCGGTGCACCCAGTGCAAATGTAGGGAAGGCCGTCAATCAACCAGGGTCCAGTCTAGGCCTTTTATATGAGTACCTTGGCAAGACCGAGCGGCGTAGGAAGAGCCGATTGTGGGAACGGTGCTGATAGGTCTCAACTCAATGGGTGTTGAGCACTACGTTTGTCTCATAGTGTCAGGACTGCTTCTGGTGGAGGCCGTGCGATCGACAGGCTGATCGAAAAGGCCATGGGCCAGCAGAATATCCGATTTGCTTTGAGTCCAACCCCAATCATTAGGAGCGGCTGAGCCCGGATTCTTTGCGGTCGTTCGGTTTCGAAAGTTGCACGACACTCGTTGCCGACCTCCACACGATAAGGCTGCAACGGAATGGGTGCCCTTGATCTGAGCCGCCTGGATGAGACAGGCGCTCCAGAGTATCTTAGGATCGTCGGTCGGATCGAGGTGGGTGATGCCCCAATGGACCCATGCCGCACGGCAACGAGAAGAAGTTGCCGACGGGTAACGGGGCAGCCTTGCTCTTATCCGTGGCCTATCCCGTCCACTCCAGTCGCTTTGGCACCAGTCTCGAAAACGGACCTCCCGTCGATGACCTAGCCGGCTCCTCGCTGGAGCCAGCGCTCTTGCTCGGCCAACCGGTCTACCAGCATGTCGATGAACACGCGAACTTTGGCGCTCAGGTGCCGACGATGGGGATAAAGCGCTTTTACATCAAAACCTCGCGCACGATAGTCGGATAGCAGCGGCACTAGCGCTCCCGAAGCCAATAGATCCGCGATGAGAAACGGGACCGTCAACACCAGACCGATCCCGGACGCGGCGGCCGCGCGCATCGTTTCGAGGTTGCTGGTGATCAGGTTTCCCGATACGCGCACTACCACTGGATTGTCGGCGGTGTCGAGGAAATGCCACTCGTCTGGAGATGGTGGTGCGTATGGATGGCGCAGGCAGTTATGGTCGGCCAGATCGGCCGGGGATTGCGGTGCCGGATGCTTTTCGAGGTAGGCGGGAGCGCCGCACACAATTGGGCTCAAACTCCCAAGGCGTCGTCCGACCAGAGTGGCGTCGGGAGGCGAGAGCGGGCTGATCCCCAGATCGAACGCTTCCTGAACCAGGTCGATCATCCCGTAGCCGAAACGAATATCCACCGACGCTTCAGAATGGCTGGTCAGGAAATCGGTGACGACCGGTGCGACGAATCGGGCGATGCTCTGGTGGCAATAGACGCGGAGCTGGCCACGTGGGATAGCCTGTAGTGCACCGGCCGCTTCGTCGGCTTCCTGCAGATCCTGCAGAATCTGTACGCAGCGCTCGTAATAGCCACGGCCAATCTCGGTCAGGCTAATCCGCCGGGTCGTGCGGTTCAGCAGTCGTACGCCAATGGCATTTTCCAGTGCTTGGACCTGATCGCTGATCGTCGCCTTGGATCGGTTCAGGCGGCGGCCCGCAGCCGAGAAGCCGCCACTCTCAGCGACCCGCACAAATGCCGTGATGCTTGCGAAGCGGTCCATCGGGTTGGCTCCTATTGTCAGGAAATTTCGGACAGTGTGTTCGGCTATGGCATGATTGTCTGGCCAGATTATACGCATATCTTGCCTTTCAGATACAAGATCGGCAGCGGTGCCGACCCGCGTGCGGCAATGTGGACTTTCGACGTCACCCAGGACGGCCGCGAGTGATGAATTCTCAGAAAAAGACGAAGTGCGTCAGTACTGGTTGAATGAAGAGGTGAGGCGTTGACCGAGAAAGAAATTCGCGTCGGAATCATTGGTGCGGACACCAGATCAAGTTGGGCGAAGGTCTCGCACGTTCCGGCCATTAATGGTCTTCCCGGGCTCAAGCTCGCAGCTGTGGCGACGCGCAACGAGCAGAGTGCACGCGAGGCGGCACTGGCCTTCGGTGCGGAGCGCTGGTTTTCCGATCCCTTCGAGATGATCCGTGACGACCGGATTGACCTCGTCACGATCGCCGTCAAGGTGCCTGCGCACCGCGACCTTGTTCTGGCGGGGCTCCACGCCGGCAAAGCGGTCTATTGCGAGGCGCCTCTGGGACGGAGCGTCGCAGAGACTGAAGAGATGGCTCGCGCAGTGGGTTCAAACCACACGGCGATAGGATTGCAAGGCCGGCACAATCCCGCCGCACGGCGCGCAGCCGAGTTGGTGTCCTCTGGAAAGATCGGGCGGCCGCTAAGCGCCAGAATCGTCTCGCCAACCTTTGGATTCGGGCCACAAATCCCCTTGGCGCATGACTTTTTTAATAAGGCATCCTCTGGCGCCAACCTCCTAACCATTTGCGGCGGGCATACGGTCGATTTGGTGGAAGCGGTCCTGGGACAGATTGTCGAGGTTGACGCCCGGACCGAAATTCGGTGGCCCAGCGTCAAACTGACAGAGACCGGGGAAGAGAGCGTCCGCGAAACCGCCGACTACGTCGCCATTGTCGGAAATACGCGCTCCGGCACTGCGTTCACGGCCGATTTTGACGGAGGCCAGCGGGAACAGGTTCGTTTCACATTCGATATCAGGGGATCGGAGGGATGGCTCAGCCTGACCAGCGATCACCCCTATGGCTTCCAGGCGGGGGACCTCAGGCTCGTCTCGAACATCCCATTCGAGGCACCCGACCGGGCCGCAGTCACAGGTGGGCTGATGGGCGCGGCGATAAACGTTGGAGAGATCTACGCTAGTCTTGCCCGTGATCTGCGTGCGGGGACCTACACTACGCCCGGGTTTGGACACGCTGTTCACAACGCCCGTCTCATCGAGGCTGTAAGGCGCGCCGCCGATGGGGGCGCGCGGCAAATCATTACCAATCGAGAGGAATGACCATGAATGACTTGAGCGGCCGGATCGCGAGGTGATCGGAACTGCGACATCCACAAGGGGGTGTCTTCCTCAACGTTGTCGAGCTCACGCCTCGGAGGGTTCGCCGGAAGGGGTCAGGAAGCTTAGGCCGACCAGCACTGGAGGCACCACGAAGCACCAGGTCGGAGAGGCGACGACGGCGAGTGCTGCGGCCGCGCATCCGATTGCAAAGCTGAGGAGGCTGGTTGCCATGCGCTTCAGCCGCTCCGTGACCTCGAGCGCATGGCCGCTTGCCGTGCCGGACATGAGGTCGGCGAGATCGATCATGATTTGCGTCGTCGTGCCGGTCATCAGCGTCGTCGGCGGCAGATTGGAAAGATGGGCGCGATGCAGCCCGTTCTGGATCGCCATGGCCGTTACGAGGGTCATCCCGATGGCGATTGCGGCAGGCAAGTCGCCATTCGAGACAGGGCCGTGAACGAAGGCGGCGATGGCGGCGATCGTGAACAGCACAAGCTTCAGGGTGAGGAGTGTGACGATGGCTCTTCGTCCTTCGAGCTTGAGGCGAAGCGCAAGCGCTCTGGACAGCAGGACAACGATACAGAAGACCGGCAATGCCAGCAGCTTCGCGATAACCCCTGTCGTTCCGAAGACAAGCGCAGCGCCCAGCGTCACGAAATTCCCCGTGACATGGGCAGTGAAGAGGCCAGCAAGGGCGAGGAAGCCCATCGTGTCGACGTAACCGCCGTTGAGACCGAGGAGGATGCCGAGCGATGGTCTCGTCATGAAGATGTCCGCTTACACAATGTTCCCCTGGCGCATGCCGAATTCACAGCGTGGGGAGTGGCATTCAACGGCATGGTTGTCCTCGTTTGAATGGTTGATGTTGATGCAAAGCCTTGACCGGCGAGCATTCCGTGCTTGCGCTCCTCTCCGTGGGGCGCACTGGATCACTCCTCGAAATTCAAGGCTTGTAGGAAGCGTCCGCGCTTTTGACGTTTCTCGCTGGATTGTTGAGCATTCAGCAGAGGGTGCTTGGGCGATACCGACCATTCGACCTCTCCACGGCGAAAGCGTTTCAACCGTCCGCGCGTGTCGCTCGGTTCACCTTCTTCGCGACGTCAGGGCCGCTCGCCACGATTGGCTGGTCCAAATGGATTGGGACAGTTCGGATGTCGATCATGCATGAGACGTCAAAATACCCAATGCTTTGTACAAGCCCGGAACACCCGCCTGTGGTCAAAGGATCTCTCGTAAGCACCGCCGGGCGTCGAGACAGTTGAGGAGTGACTTGCCGCAAGCCCCTCTCGCTTGTCGCAAGCTGCTTGAGAGAGGAAGGATCCATGACGACAGTCCGGACCGCATGGTCATCGGAAGGCAGCTTGTCCCAGTTATTGTCTTCCTGCCTTGCCAATTCAGCCCGTTCTGCCATCGCCATGCGCCTTCAGCATGTCTGCAACCCGTTGCGCAGCTCCAAAAGAGCAGGAACGCTCGCGCGAATGATCGCGTTTAGCCTCTGCACAACCCAGCTCACCGCATGCATTGCAGCCTTTCCGCGCGATAGCGTGCCCCAGCAATTTGCGTCGGCGGCCGAGCCGCCCGGCTATCAGCGTGACATCCGGGTCTGGGGCGATTCCTACGCCAGCTATCCGGCTGGCCGCCTCGTCCGGCTACGCGACGAGCGACTGAAAGCGTCGAAGACCGATCCATCCATAAATATGAGGGAGCTAAACGCTCTTACGCTGTCGGGCGGTGGCAGCAGCGGTGCCTTCGGAGCCGGGATTCTTGCCGGCTGGGCGAAAGCCGGGACCAGGCCAAAGTTCGACATCGTCACCGGGATCAGCGCCGGCGCGCTCATCGCGCCCTTTGCGTTCCTGGGGCCAGCCTATGACGGCGAGCTCAAGGATGGTTTCACCGAGGTCAGCGACGCAAATATCTATAAAAGGTACAGTTTACTCGGAGCGCTCTCGAGCGGCTCGTTCACCAGCAATGCGCCGCTCGCCAAGATGCTCGACGAACACATCACTGACGCCGTGCTTGCGGCGATCGCCAACGAGTACTCCAAGGGACGCCGCCTATTTATCGGGACGACCAATCTCGATGCAGACCGCGCCGTCATCTGGGACATGGGGGCCATTGCTGCGAGTGGGCGGCCGGATCGCAGGAAACTGTTCAACGAAGTCATTCTTGCCTCGACGTCCGTTCCCGGCATCTTTCCGCCCGTCAATCTGGAAGTGACCGCAGCCGGCAGGAACTATCACGAGATGCATGTCGATGGCGGCACTGCCAACGAGGTCTTCCTCATGCCTGCAGGGCTTACGCTCGGGGAACTCGACAAGACCTTCCACACCAGGGTCAAGGCGCGGCTGTACGTGATCCGCAACGGTCGAACCACGCCGGAGTACAGCTCGGTCAAGGCCACCTTGCCGGATATCGCCGAGAAGGCGGTTTCGTCGCTGATCAAAACGCAAGCCATTGGCGACGTCTATCGGCTCTACGCAGACGCCGAACGTGATCGGATTGACTTCAACTACATAGACATCCCGGCCGACTTCACGGTTGAAGCCAAGAGCCCGTTCGACAACAGGTTCATGCGTGCGCTGTACGCAGAAGGCTACGAGATGGGCCGCAACGGCGTGCCTTGGAAAAAAACGCCACCTGGATTTTTGAGGTGAGGCTGCCGGGGAATGGGTACGCGTCGACGGCCTTCGAAGCCACGCGTCCCGACGAGCGGGCAGGCTCATTTGAGAGAGCAAGGCCGAGACGACAGACACGATGACAATCGCCATCAAGCATTGTCCAGACCAAACGGAGACACACGGTGTCGGACAAGTCGCGTGACCCGATAGGCAAGACTTTAAATTCGACCGATCAGTCATCGGGGCCCGGTCGCGTTGCGGCGGTCGCCCGTCTTGAAGGTCTTGGAGCTTCGGACCGAGGCCTTGGAAGCCCTCAAGCTGAATTGCGGCAATCGGATCCTCGCGCGCCCACACCAGTGCAACTCGCCGCCGCCGAGCCTCCCAAAACCTCGAAAATGGCGGCGATCATTGTTGCGCTCAGCGTGCTGGCGATCGTCGGTTTGTCATTGTGGTATCTCGTTCGCCCGCAGCCGCTGCTGGTGCAAGGCGAAGCCGATGCCACCCGCGTTGACATTGCGGCTCGTGTCGACGGCAGGGTCGGACAGCGGCCGGTTTCGCGCGGCGACAATGTCACGGCCGGACAGCGACTGGTGGCGATCGACAATCCGGAGCTATTGACACAGCTTCACGAGGCGCAGGCCGCAGGGGTCGTCGCCCAGGCCGACTTCACCCGCATCCAGGTCGGCACGCGCGCCGAGGAGGTCGCGGAACGTAAGGCCGAGGTGGCGTCGGCGCAGGCCAGCCTGACGCTTGCCCAGCAGACATATGACCGGGTCAAGCAGGTTGCCCAGAGCGGCTTCGAATCGGTCGAAAAGCTTGATGAGGCGACCGCGTCGCTGGACGTAGCGAAGCGAACATTGGAGCAAGCGCAACTCGCCTACCAGGAGGCTGTCGCAGGCCACACCCCTGAAGAGCGCGGCGTAGCGCGAGCTGCTGTCGCCAAGGCCGCGGCCGCGATCGCGACCCTGCAGGCGCAGGTCGACGAAACGACCGTCAAGGCGCCGATTGCCGGGCAGGTCTATCAGGTCGGCGCCGAGGTAGGCGAATATGTATCGCCTGGGGTGCCGCTGCTCTCGCTGGTGGATCTCAATGACGTCTGGGTGCATTTCGATCTGCGCGAGGATCTGGTCAAGGGTCTGAAGGTAGGGGACCGGTTTACGGTCAAGATCCCGGCGCTTGGCGACATGCCCGTTACCGTCGAGGTGCGGACCATCGCAACGCGCGGCGAGTATACCGGATGGCGTGCGACGCGCGCGACGGGCGACTTCGATCTCAGGACCTTCTCGGTACGGGCCTATCCGGTCGACAAGCTACCCAACCTCAGGCCCGGCATGAGCGCGTACGCGGATTGGAACGAGGCGCGCTGATGCCGGGAACCCGTCGCTTCGGCATTGTCGATGTCGCTGTCCGCGAGGTGGCCTGGATCTGCCGCGACAAGGTGGCCCTTCTGCTCGTCCTCGTCATCCCGTTGATTGCCTTTGCGGTCCTTTCCGCAACGTTCAGCAATGCTGTTATCCGTGACTTGCGGATCGACGTTGTCGATCAGGACAGGACGAAGACCTCCGAGGCCTTCGTCCTGGCGATCAACTCGGCACCGAGCGTTGCCGTGGCGAGACGTTCCTCCGACCTCAATGGAGCCACGCATGCCATTCGCTCCGGCGACGCCATAGCCGCGGTCTATATCCCCGCGAATTTCGAACGCGACATCATGGGCGGGCGCCGGCCGCAAGTCGTGATCTTCTTCAACAAGCAGTTTTTCACGCCTGGCAATGTCGCCTCGAGCGCGCTGCAGGCGGCGATATCGGCGGCTATCGCCGACCTGCCGGCTGGGCCGCCCAGCACGGCCTTCACGCCGGGTCCGCTTGTCGTCGAACAATACGTTCTGACGAATCCGGCGCTGAACTATGCGCAATTCCTTTTGCGGGCGATTCTGCCGACCGTACTCCACATCGTGATCGCAATTTCCGCCGGCTATGCGGTCGGCACCGAGTTCGGATCACGCAATATGCACGAATGGCTGGCGACGGCTGGGGACAGCATGCTTGTCGCGCTTGTCGGCAAGCTGGCTCCCTATTTTGGCATCTTCCTCGTCATGATGGTGGTCGGGCTGGGCATCATTCACGGCATCTTCGATATACCCTTCCGCGGCGACCCGCTGCTGATCGGCGCCGGCGCTTGCCTACTGATCATTGCCTATCTGTCGTTGGGGGCGCTGCTGCAGCTTCTCGCCAAAAACCTTGCCTTTGGTCTCAGCCTGACCGGCATCATCTGCTCGCCGGCGTTCGGCTTCGCCGGTGTAGGTTTTCCAGTGCTCGCCATGAACCTCTTCGCCCGTAGCTGGGGTGCGATCTTGCCGCTGCGCTGGTACATCCAGATCCTGTTCGACCAGGCGGCTCGCGGCGTGCCGGCAGGAGATTCCGCCGAGCCTTTCATGGTGCTGGGGGGATTGGCCGTCATCTATTTCAGTTTGGCCTGGCTGAGACTGCGCGCCGTCGGCCATGACCCGCTGCCAAAACCGACCGAAGCCTCTCGGCAATCTGACCTGGCCAGGATCGGCATCGTTCGAGCATTCACCGACGAATATAGTCGAGTGATCCGCGACCGCAGCGCCTTCAGCCTGATTGTCCTGGCGCCTATCATCTACGGCGTATTCTATCCGCAACCCTATCTTAGCCAACTTATCAAGGACATCCCCATTGCCGTCGTGGATGACAATTCTTCCGACGTTAGCCGCACGATCATCCAGGCAGTCAATGCCGACGAAGCGGTGAAGGTGGCGCTTCGGCCGGCCACGTTGGCGGACGCGCAGGCCGCGCTCGCACGTCGGGAAGTCTTCGGCATCCTGAGCATTCCGGCAGGAACTGAGCGCGAGATCCTGAAGGGCGATCAGGCCAAACTCCCTGCCTATGTCAATTCAGCCTACTTCCTGCTTTACAACCGGACGCTGGAGGGCATTCAGGAAGGAGTGGGTGCGGTCGCGACAGATCTTGCGGCGCGCAGCGCCCGCCCAGATGGAAGCCTCTATCGGGCAGCTCTCGCAAAGACCTCGCCTGTGGAGATCTTGAACCAGCCTCTGTTCAATCCCACCGGCGGCTACGGCAGCTACATCGTCCCGGCCGCTTTTATGTTGATCCTGCAGCAGACGCTGCTGATGGGCTCGGCGACGCTGGGTGGGGTGCTCTACGAGCAGGGCGGACGCAGCGCTCGCCGTCGTCGTGGCGCCGTGTCAGCGGTGATCGGTCAAAGCCTCGCGCATCTGCTGCTGACGTTGCCGGGCTTCGCGCTATTCCTCGTCGTGCTGCCGAGGATGTATGGTTTCTCGGCAAACGATCATGTGCTCGACCTGATCGTCCTGGCCATTCCCTTCATCCTCTCGGTCAGTCTGCTCGGCCAGTTCGTCGGCAGTTGGTTCAAGCGGCGCGAAACGGCGGTTCTGCTGTTTGTTGCGGTCAGTCTTCCGATGTTTTTTCTCGTTGGCGTCGCATGGCCGCTGGAAGCGATCCCGCCGATGCTTCGAACGGTCAGCTTTATCCTTCCAAGCACCTCCGGGATCGATGGCCTGGTGCGGGTCAACCAGATGGGGGCGACTTTGACGGATGTCTCGAAAGACTGGGTGCGGCTATGGGTGCTGACAGGCGTTTACGCAATTCTCGCCATCGCCTCGGCCAGGATCACTGCAGGTTGGAGGGAACCCGATGCTCGCTAGATCGCGATGTGGTTTTGCAATCGCACTGGCTGCGGCATGTGCGATGATGTGCAGCGCCTGGCGGGCGTCAGCAGAACAGGCGACGCCCCTGATCGCCGGTATGGTCCGGCAGACCGAGATTCGCATCGCGCCGGACGCCACGGGTCGTCTGGCGTCGGTGGCCGTCATTCCAGGACAGCATGTGCACAAGGGCGATCTTCTTGCCGTGCTCGACAACCCAGAACTGACGGCATCCGTTGGTGAAGCCAAAGCCGCCGCGGCGAGCGCCAAGGCGCAGCGGGACAACGTCTATTCGGGCGTGCGTACGGAAGAGGTGGCAATCGCTGCACAAGCCGTGCAGACATCGCAGGCCAATCTTTTGCTCGCCCAGCAGCAGTATGACCGTGCGGTGGCACTCGCCGGCAAGGACTTCGCCAGCAAACAAGCGCTCGACACGAGCACGACCTCCCTCGCGAAAGCGAAAGCTGATCTTGATCTCAAGCAGGCGCAAGCGGCCGAAGCAAGCGCGGGTCCTACCGCCGAGGAGCGTGTCCTGGCGGATGCTGAAGTGGCGTTAGCCGAGGCGACGGTCGCGGATCTGCAGGCCCAGTTGGACAAGACCAGAATAACGGCACCTGCCGACGGAAAGATCGGCATACACATTGCCGAGCCCGGTGAGGTCATTGGGCCGGGAAAGCCGGTGATGACGATGGAAGCAGAAGGTCAGGCCTGGTTCGCGTTCACCTTGCGTGAAGACGATCTGCACGAGATGACGCTCGGGAAAAGGGTGGTGCTGACGGCGCAGGGCGGGCGTCAAATCGATGCTCGCGTAACTGAACTGCGTCCGTTGGGGGAATTCGCGACCTGGCGCGCGGCCCGCGCCGTCGGCGACCATGATCTCAATTCCTTCCGAATGCGCCTTGATCCAAGCGGCAGTGCCGAAGGGCTGGAGCCCGGCATGACCGTTTGGCTCACCGCCCAACCGTAAGTCTCCGAGGTTCGTCGGTTGAGGTCGGTCGTGGCCGCGGCAGGAAGGCCCGGAAAGTTGTCGTCGGCTTGGCGCGCCATACTCAGAAATGCAATCGTCCACGACCTTCCGGTCGAGGTGGTCGATCGAGACGGACCGAAAGTCTCTGGAAGGTTTGTGGACGCGATCCGTTCGTCACCGTCTTCTTCAACCAGCAGTTCTTCGCAGCCAGCAATATGACTTCCAACCCTGTTCAGGCGGCAGTCTCCGCCACCACCGCCGACTTCGGGGGGGCGCACAGCAGGACTTCATACCGGGTCCTCTTGTCGTTGAACAATATGTGGCTCCCAATCCCATGGTTAACTACGCACACTTAGCCGAAATCATAGCGGATCCCATTGTCCAGACCGGCGTGCTTGCTGCGATGGGCGCACTGGTTACACGCATTCTGCGCCACAGCCGCCCGACCCTGCGTCTGGTCGGTCAGTTGGCATTCTTTTTGGTGCTTACGGTGCTGCTGTTGTATCACGGGATCCTCCCGTATGAGGTCGATCCGGCCGGCACCTCACTGGTGCAGCGCGTATTCCTGGATATCGTCAAGGTGATCTGGTGGATCAATGCCGCATGGTCGCTGATCGGCTTGGTCCGCGTATTTCTTATCCTCGAACGTCAGCCCCGTGAGGGGCGGCTTCTCCAAGATCTTGTTGTGGGTGTCATCTACGTAGCTGCATTCCTCTCGATTATCGCTTACGTATTCAACGCCCCGGTCGGAACGCTGATAGCCACATCCGGCGCGGTCGCCATTGTCCTTGGCCTTGCCTTGCAAAACACTCTGGGCGACGTCTTCTCGGGCATCGCACTCAACCTTGCGAAGCCTTACGGGATCGGCGACTGGCTTGTGCTGAGCAGCGGCATCGAAGGCAAGGTGGTCGAAACGAATTGGCGGGCCACTCATCTCCTGACAGGGACAAACGACCTGGTGGTCGTCCCCAACAGCGACCTCGCGAAGGCAAGGCTGACCAATGTCAGCAGCCCCGAGCGGAGCCACGGCGTGACGCTCACAGTCCGTTTTCGGCCGAGCACAGGGCCGTCCACGATGGCCGATGTGATGCGCGCGGTTCTCTTGAGCAGCAATTCGATATTGGCGCAACCCGAGCCGAGTGTACAAATAGTGTCGCTGGACGGAGGCGCGGTGGAACTGGAGCTTGCTTTCAGGGTCGCAGACAGAACCCTTGCCGGCAAGGCAAAGAGCGAGGTCTTCGACCTGATCTTTCGTCATGCAAAGGCGGCCGGGCTCACTCTTGCTGCGCCCTTGGGAGCTGGTGGTCTGGCATCCCCGGAACCGAACGAAGTCGAAGTGCCATTCGGCTTCCACACCACGCCACGGCGTCTTCTGGACGCGATCCCCCTCTTTGCCCCGCTGACGGAGGATGAGAAGGAAGCGCTCGCTTCGACAATGACGCGCCAGACCTTCCGAAAAGGTGAGACCCTCGCAGAGCAGGGGGAGGTGCTGAAGTCGCTCATGATCATTCGCAGCGGCGTCGTAACCGTAAATCGGCGCGACGGCGCGCGCGAGACGGTACTGGGGCGTCTTGCGCCAGGTGACTGCCTCGGCGAAGGCGGTCTTCTGACAGAAGCCGGTGAGTTGGGCAGAGTCAAAGCTCTCACTTTCGTGGTCGTTTATGAGATCACACAGGAAGGCTTGGCGCCGTTGATACGCGATCGCCCAGCGATCGCCGACGAGTTGGCCTTGCTGCTCTCGAAACGAAACGCATCCGAACAGCTCCGGCTCGGCCGGGGCGACGGAGCGGACGCCGCGACGACGATACCGCCGCTCCGCGCGCGTATCAGGCAGCTGTTCAATCTCTGACTCAACCAATCAATCCTTGATCGCCGCGCGAATGTTAGCTCCGCCGAACGGTCAGCAATTCTGCGAGAAGCGTCCAAAGCGCAGACGCTTCCTACAAGCTTTGAGCGCACCTGGTGGTGCAGGATCGATCGCGTAGTTCTGCCGGTTGCGCGCGCGACTGGCACTCGATCCGCTGAAAACGGAAGAGAAATTATCGCCCTACAGTTCGCCGCCGGAGACGAGCATCCGAGTTCAAAGTCCCCGTCCAGTAGTCCTGGCGGAGGTTTTCTTGCGATAGGTGAGGAAAGTTGTGAGCAAAACTGCATCCGAATATTTGGTCGAAACTCTTGAGAAGACGGGCGTGAAGCGCGTCTATGGGGTGGTTGGAGACTCACTCAACGGCTTTACCGATGCGTTGCGGCAGCGAAAGTCAATCGATTGGATTCATATGCGCCATGAAGAGGCCGCAGCCTTTGCCGCCGGGGCTGAAGCTCATCTTACAGGAAGCCTTGCAGTGTGCGCGGGTAGCTGTGGCCCAGGCAACCTTCATCTGATCAACGGCCTGTTTGATTGCCAGCGCAACGGTGTGCCGGTGCTGGCAATCGCCGCCCACATCCCCAGCAGCGAAATCGGGATCGATTATTTCCAGGCAACACATCCGGAGAACCTGTTCAGAGATTGCAGCCACTATGTCGAGTTGGTTTCCAATCCCAAGCAGCTTCCACAGATTTTGAAACGGGCCATCCGGGTCGCCATCGCCAAGCGAGGTGTTGCAGTCGTTGTACTGCCTGGGGATGTTGCGCTGATGAAAATTAATGCCGATGTGCCGGAATGGATAGCGCCCACTGTGCCTGTCCTGCGGCCAAGCGAGGCCGAGATCGGGCATCTTGCGGACTTTCTCAACAGGGCATCGCGGGTAACCTTGTTCTGCGGCGCCGGATGCGCAGGCGCCCACGCAGAGGTCATCGAACTCGCCCGCAAACTGAAGGCCCCGATCGTGCATGCGTTCCGCGGCAAGGAGTTTGTCGAATACGACAACCCCTACGACGTGGGAATGACAGGCCTGGTCGGCTTTGCATCCGGCTACGCGGCCATGAAGAACTGCGATGCTCTCTTGATGCTCGGCACCGATTTCCCATATCGGGCGTTCTTTCCGGAGCATGCAAAAATTGCTCAGGTGGATGTGCGCCCTGAGGCGCTCGGCAATCGATGCTCGCTTCATCTGGGCTTGCTCGGCAATGTCAAGGACACGCTCGAGGCCGTGCTACCTTCGGTCGAGGAGAATAAGGATTCAGGTCATCTCAGCGATGCGCTGATCGATTACAGAAAGGCGCGCAGAGACCTCGATGCCCTGGCGGAAAGTGGTCCCAACAGCAACATCATTCATCCCCAATATGTCACCCGCCTTGTCAGCGAACTGGCGGCCGACGACGCGATCTTCACCTGCGATGTGGGAACGCCGATCATCTGGACGGCGCGCTATCTGAAGGTCAACGGCAGGCGCCGCATTATCGGCTCGTTCAATCACGGATCGATGGCCAATGCGATGCTACAAGCGATCGGCGCACAGGCGACCTATCCGGATCGCCAGGTCATATCAATGTCGGGCGACGGCGGCTTCAGCATGATGATGGGAGATTTTATCACGCTGACCCAGATGGGGCTTCCGGTGAAGGTCATCGTCCTCAACAATGGAACGCTCGGCTTTGTCGAGATGGAGATGAAAGCGAACGGATTTCTGGATACGGGCTGCGATCTCAAGAACCCCAATTTTGCCCTGATAGCGGAAGCCACGGGTGTCCGCGGCATCAGGGTTGAGAAGCCGCAGGAGTTGAAGGGCGCCATCGAGGCAGCATTGGCGCACAAGGGACCGGTTCTCGTCGACGTGGTGAGTGCTCGACAGGAGCTTGCCATGCCCCCCAAGACCACGCTGGACCAGGCCTATCATTTCGGGATGTACACGATGAAGGCCGTTCTGGACGGCCGGGCGACCCAGCTTGTCGACCTTGCCAAGGTAAATCTCTCTCGCTGACTGTGGAAGTAAGAGAGCAGAGCCACGATTGGAACGAGCGTCCGCTCGCCAGCCAAGGCTGCTTCTGCGCCCGCCGCGACCTCTTCGTGGCGGACGTGCACCCAGGAGACGTTGCTGCGCCTACGCAGGATTCAGTCAAGCCACTGAGGGTGTCCCCACGAAACCGCAGACGCCTGTCGCGTCATGAGGTCGGCGATTTTGCGGCCATGTGCTGTGAATATCGACCGAGCAATCAGAAAGCCTGCGAGAAACGTCAAAAGATCAGATGCTTCGTACAAGCCCTGAATCTTGAGACGTGATCAAATGCTACTCACGGAAAGAAGACTTTGCGAAGCTCTCGATGGAGAGAATCTATGGTTGACAATCTCAACAGGAAGTCCGGGCGGCGCGTTACTGATGACAATATTGCCGCGCCGATAGTTCCTGATCCGCGCGTGTTGCTCACCTCCATC
This sequence comes from Mesorhizobium monacense, assembly GCF_056781675.1. Lineage (NCBI taxonomy): Bacteria > Pseudomonadati > Pseudomonadota > Alphaproteobacteria > Hyphomicrobiales > Phyllobacteriaceae > Mesorhizobium > Mesorhizobium monacense. The sequence continues at coordinate 6,280,670 of NZ_CM165567.1, forward strand.
GTTCACGATTTCAACATATTGCTGACGCCGATCGTGTCCGTCCTTGAGGAAATGCAAGGTCGCGGAGCCCTGACGGCGCGGCAACTGAAAAAGATTGACGGCGCGATTTACTGTGTCTTTCGAGCCAAGACGTTGGCACGGCAACTGCTCGATTTTGCAAGCCCCCGACCAATCAAGCTCGCTGCGGTCGATGTCGGTCGGCTTCTAGAACGACTTGAGGCACCGCTTGCGAGCTTGTTGTCGACGCACATTCGCCTTGACCTCGACATCGCCCCAGATCTCCCCGAGGCCTTCATCGACCAGCAGCTTATCGAGCGGGCTTTGCTCAATCTTGTTTTGAACGCCCGTGACGCGATGCCGACCGGAGGCCATGTGACGATCGCTGCTGCGCTGGATTGTCTGTCCAGCAATCGGGCGCGGGGAGGTGACTCGATGATCCGCCTGACAATCTCGGACTGCGGCATCGGGATGGATGCGGCGACCCTGAGAATGGCGGGGGAACCCCACTTTTCGACCAAGACAAATGGAACGGGCCTCGGTCTCGCAACTGTCAGGCAACTCATGGAACGCCAAGGTGGCGGGCTTTCGATCGCCAGCGCGCCTGATCGCGGCACCACCATCGATTTGTGGCTTCCGGTGATGTCAGCGTCATTCGCCGATTAGTCTTGTCGATCAGCAGGCCGAAAGGAGAACGTGCAATGGATGTCCGCGCTCTGATCATCAAAGTTGGTTCGACAACCAGTGATTTCTTCTGGCCGCGCTACCGGCCGGAGCTGCATTACATGCGAGGGGCTGGACCGGCCACTGCTCGCCGTGCCGTCCTGGCTCAGTCGCGCCAAGTGCTGCCGACGCTGCGCAAAGAGCAGCGGCAGCCTCTGCTGACGATGCGCTCACTACCTCCCCAGGATCTCCAAGCATCCGTTGAGCTCGCCACCGTACGAACGCCGCAAGTGCGTTCCGCTCGCGGCAGATCAGTACAAGAGAGATGTGCATAGGGAAGGTATCGCATTGCATGGTCTTCAGGTCGGCCAGTTGCACGACCCCCAGCTAATCATGAGGTGGTGAGCTATGTTGGCTGAAACTGATGCCTCCGAAAACGCCGTCGACGGTAAAGGCTCACGCCCCCGGCGACCGCGGGTCGTCATCCTGGGCGCCGGTTTTGCCGGAGTTGCAGCGGCGCGGGCCCTTAAGAGATCCGATGCGGACGTGGTTCTGATCGATCGCCGCAATCATCATATCTTCCAGCCGCTGCTCTATCAGGTGGCGACCGCACTGCTCGCACCGTCCGAGATCGCGGCGCCGATCCGGCAGCTGGAGGCGAAGCAAGCCAATTTGAATGTGATGCTCGCCGACGTCGCCGACCTCGATTTGACCCACCGCACGGTCGATGTACTTTGCCCCGGGATCGGTATGCGTAAGGTGCGGTTCGATTTCCTCGTGGTCGCTACAGGCATGCGCCCGAGCTATTTCGGCCACGACGACTTCGCAGCCTTTGCACCGGGGCTCAAGAATCTCACGGACGCCGAGGCGATCAGAACCAAGATCCTGAGCGCATTCGAAATGGCCGAGGCGACCGACGATGAGAACGAGCGCGCCCGCCAGATGAATTTTGTGCTCGTCGGTGCCGGACCGACCGGTGTCGAACTCGCGGCGTCGATTGCACACATGGTGAAGGTCACGCTGCGTGGGAATTTCAGGCAGATCGATCCGGCAACCAGCACGATTACCTTGATCGAGGGAGGTGATCGGGTTCTTCCGACCTTTGTTCCGTCGCTGTCGAGAAAGGCCGCCAGACGCCTTGCCAAGCTCGGCGTGAAGATCTTGACCGGCGTCAAGGTCGACCGTGTTGACGCACAGGGTGTGATCGCAGGCGGCGAAAGGATTCCGAGCGCGACCGTGTTGTGGACGGCAGGCGTGGCCGCATCACCCGTCATACAGCTGCTTGGCGCCAAGACCGACCGGGCGGGCAGGGCATTGGTCGAGCCTTTCCTCAATTTGCCAGGTGAACCAAACGTGTTCGTGGTTGGCGATGCGGCGTTCATACAGCAGGGCGGGCGACCCGTACCCGGGGTTGCGCAGGCTGCCATCCAGCAAGGGCGCCATGTGGGGGGTCTGATCTCCGATAAAATCAGGGGGCGCGAACCTAAGCGGGCGTTCCGGTACCGAGACAAGGGCAACATGGCAGTCGTCGGCAAGAATTTCGCCATCTTGGAGGCCGGTCATCTGAGAACGAGTGGCTTCCTCACCTATTTTGTGTGGGCTTTCGTTCACCTGTTGGCTCTACCCCAACTCCAAAACCGTTGGAGGGTTCAGTCGCAATGGCTATGGTCGTATCTGACCGGTCAGCGCAGTTCCCGGCTCATTTCTGAAGCGCCACGACCCACAAATGCCCCTGTCACGACCAAACAAACTACAGTGCCGTGATCACTCCCTTGCGTGAAAGCGACGATCTCTCAAGGCAGCCACAGCAGTGGTCGGGCGTGTCTTCGCCTGGCTACGGCGACTTCTTTGCCGCGGCACTTGCGCGGCTCTGCGAAGAACAGCGCTACCGCGTGTTCGTCGAGATCGAGCGAATTGCTGGCTGCTATCCCCTTGCCATCTGGCAGTCTCCGGAAGGCCCCCGGGAGGTTGTGGTCTGGTGTTCGAACGACTACCTCGGAATGAGCCAGCATCCGGCTGTTGTGGGTGCCATGTGCTCCACCGCGAACAGAGCGGGAGTGGGCGCTGGCGGGACGCGCAATATAGCCGGAACAAACTCGCCGATCGTCGAGCTCGAGCGTGAACTTGCCGATCTTCATTGCAAGACGGCCGCCTTGGTTTTCACCTCTGGGTACGTGTCGAACCAGACGGGCATTTCGACTATTGCCAAGCTGATCCCGAACTGCCTGGTCCTGTCGGACGAGTTCAATCACAATTCCATCATCGAGGGTGTCCGACAGTCCGGCGCGGAAAGGATGATTTGGCGTCACAACAACATGGCAAATCTGGAAAGCCTGCTCGCGGCGGCGGGACGGGGGCGTCCGAAGCTAATCGTGTTTGAAAGCCTCTACTCCATGGACGGCGATGTCGCTCCGATCTCAGAGATATGCGAGCTAGCCAAAACGCACGGTGCCATGACCTACTGCGATGAAGTTCACGCCGTCGGACTGTACGGTCCGCGCGGCGCAGGGGTAGCGGCACGCGAAGGCGTCATGCACCGCATTGACGTGATCGAAGGAACTCTTGCAAAAGCTTTCGGCTGTCTCGGCGGATACATTGCTGGCAGCAGGAACCTGATCGACGCGGTCCGCTCATACGCGCCCGGCTTCATTTTTACGACCGCCCTTCCTCCGCCGATCTCAGCGGCAGCGACCGCGGCGATCCGGCATTTGAAGGCCTCCGACCGGGAGCGCTTCCATCACCGAAAGCGCGTTGATGAGGTAAGATCACATCTATCTAATGCCGGTCTGCCGGTTGGGCACACCGATACCCACATCATTCCCATATTTGTCGGCGATCCCGAGAAGTGCAGGGCGATCAGCGATTTGCTGTTGACCGAGCACAGTATCTACATCCAACCGATCAACTATCCCACGGTTCCTAGGGGAACAGAGAGGCTTCGGATAACGCCGTCACCTTTGCACAACGACCGCATGGTTGGCGAACTTGGTGATGCGCTGGTAGACGTATGGTCCCGCTTGGGATTGCCTCTAGGAGACGATCTGCCAGCGACAGAGTGACCATCGTCGAGACATCAACGCGTAGCCTTGCTGCTCCCGATCTCGGCGAGCACGGATCCTAGATTCTCAGACTGCTTGACATTATGGGCGCCACTGGAGCGTACCATTCATGGCCGTAAATGCGGTTCGCATCGTGGCAACCGCTTCGGAGCGGCCAGCACTTCGCCCCAAGCTCCTGATGCTGGTCAGCGCAGATCTTGCTGCCAACCTGGGTGAAATCACCATTGCAGTTTCCGGTCTCGGCGTGGAGCAGCCGGCGGCTCGGCAGCGAGGGCGACAGGTTTCTTTGGCAGTTGCTTTAACCGTCGAAACGAACAAGCCGGCGCACGTCGATCAAATCCAGCGACGATCGGTCCCGGTAAGCTCCTGCTGAAGCCGAGAAATGCGCAGCAGCTCGCAGGAGTACGACAATGGTCAAGAAGCCCACGACCAACGATGGTTTTGATCGTGCGAGGCTCAGAGAGGCCGCCAACCACCTGACAAATGGCCTGATTGAGCAGCTGCACGACATCCTCGAACACAGCGCACAGGAAAACCTGAAAGGCGCGCGAAGATGCGGCCAGACAGCGGTCAATTTGATGCAGGCCGCCGCAGTCCTCAGGACTGTTCACGACTACGCCGACATGACTTCCAGGCGGCTTCGGCAGATCGCATCGCTCATGCGGTTGGGGGAGGAGGCGGGTGACAAACCTGAGTACTTCGAGCTCTGCGACAGTGAAGGCCCCGGCTGCGACTGCGAGGTGGTGTGCAAACATAAGCCGAAACACCTTCTTAGCGAGGGAGAGAACACGTTCGGCGACGCCTTCCAACGGAGCCGTCAGTTCTTTCAGAACGAACCGCCGAACGGATAGTGATATTGAATTTCCGGTTGATGGCCTGGATGCGGACACAGAAACCGGGTCAGCATGGCGGTTGGACAGCCGACCATTCGCCATCCGCAAGGTCGGCTGTCCACCGCCCTGTTTTGGATGAAAGTCGATCCCCTCCCGATTTCCTCGCGACTAGCGAACCATCATCAATCCGGACTGGTTGCGCCGCGCACAGCGGCTGGTGGAGCATACCATTCGTAGGCCTTGCCATTCCGGTGCCATCTCGCGAACCGAAGCAGGCACCGCTGAGATTATGAGGATTGGGGGCACAGGCGTCCTACCCGCCGCAGAGTTCTCCAAGAAGAAAGCGCCGGCCGAAGCCATAGTCCCACTCACACTTCATTCCGAGAGATCGGGACAATCGAGCAGGAGAACGAAGGATGGCAATGGCGGTCGCAACCAAGGAAGACAAGAAGGCGAAGCCTTTGCCGGCGCCGAACAGCGACTTCTACCAGCTTGTCGATGTCCTGACTCCTGACGAATCGGCGGTGGTCAGGAAGGTGCGGGCCTACATGGAGAGCAAGGTCCAGCCGATCATCAACAAATACTGGTCTGAAGACGCGTTTCCGTTCGAGCTGCTACCGTCTTTCAAGGAACTCGGCCTCGGCGGCCTTGGATATGAGGGCTACGGTTGCGCCGGCGGCAGCCAGAAGCTGTTCGGCTTCGTCGCAATGGAGCTGGCACGCGTTGACGCTTCGTTCTGTACCTTCTTCGGTGTGCACAGCGGGCTCGCCATGGGCTCGATCTATCTCGATGGGTCGGAGGAGCAGAAGCAGAAGTGGTTGCCGCCTATGGCGCGCTGGGAAAAGATCGGCTGCTTCGGCCTGACCGAGCCACTGGTCGGTTCCGGAACGAGCGGAGGGCTGACCACGACCGCCAAACGCGAGGGCGATACCTGGGTGCTCAACGGCCAGAAGCGCTGGATCGGCAACGCGACGTGGTGCGACGTGTCGATCATCTGGGCGCGCGACCTCGCCGACAATCAGGTGAAGGGCTTCATCGTCGAGAACAAGACGACGCCGGGATTCAGCGTCGAGAAGATCGAGCACAAGATCGCGCTCAAGGTCGTCCAGAACGGCGTCATTACGCTGAAGGATGTCCGCGTTTCGGAAGCCAACCGCCTGCAGGGCGGCAACTCGTTTCGCGATACCGCGCGGGTGCTGCGGATGACGCGCTACATGGTCGGCTGGGCGTCGACCGGCATCCAGATGGGCGCGTTCGAGGCAACGCTGAAATACACGCAGGAACGTCTGCAGTTCGGCAAGCCGATCGCTTCGTTCCAGTTGGTGCAGGATATCCTCGCCAAGATGCTCGCCAACGTAACCGCGTGCCAATGCCTGATGGTCCGCCTGGCGCAGATGGATGACGAAGGCAAGCTTGCCGACCACCACGCCTCGCTGGCCAAGGCGTTCTGCACGGCAAAGTCACGCGAGACGGTTTCGTGGGGCCGCGAGTTGCTCGGCGGCAACGGCATCGTCGCCGACTACAATGTGGCGCGCTTCTTCAACGACGCCGAAGCGCTCTACTCATACGAAGGCACCTATCAGATGCAGAATCTGATCGTCGGCAAAGCCATCACCGGCCTTGGCGCATTCGTGTGAGCAGCGGCGAGCCAGGGTCGCTCCCCCCACCCTGGCTCGCCCCCCCTTTTTTCCTAAGCAGGAGATTGATCATGGCCGTTGAAGCGGCGGGCCTGGCGCTCGCAAACGTCCTCTATGAGAAGAAGGGTGCAATTGCCTACGTCACCGTCAATCGCCCAAAGGTTCTCAACGCGCTCAATACGCCGACGTGGTCGGATTTGGGAAAGGCCTTCGCGGACGCTCGGGACGACGCTGCGATACGTGGCGTCATCCTGACGGGTGCCGGCGACAAGGCTTTCATCGCGGGCGCCGACATCAGCGAGCTTGCACAGGTATCAGCGTTCGAAGCTGAACAGTCCAGTCGCTTCGGGCAGGGGGTGCTCGATCTCATTGAGAATCTCGGCAAGCCGGTGATTGCAGCCGTGAACGGATTTGCGCTCGGCGGCGGTTGTGAGACGGCGATGGCCTGCACCATCAGGATCGCGGTGGAAACGGCGAGGTTCGGCCAGCCGGAAGTCACACTGGGATTGGTACCCGGTGGCGGTGGAACGCAACGACTGCCGCGGCTGGTCGGAAAGGGCCGCGCCCTTCAGCTCATCCTCTCCGGGGACATGATCACAGCGCAGGAGGCGTATCGGATCGGGCTGGTCAACGAGATTGTTCAAGCCGCCGAGCTCATCACCCGTGCCGAGGCGATCCTGGGGAAGATCGCCGCCAACGCTCCGATTGCCATCAGGTTCGCGCTCGAGGCGGCAAACAAGGGGATGGAGACGAGCCAGGGCGAAGGCCTTCTGCTCGAGGCCTCCTACTTCGGGCTGTGCGCGGCAACCGAGGACAAGAAGGAGGGGACGACCGCCTTCCTCGAAAAGCGCGCGCCACAGTTCCGTGGACGCTGAACAAACCCGACGCACACGGCAATTCAGAAAGGACAGCCCATATGGCAACCGACAACATTTTCGCCGGACTGAAGGTGGTAGACTTGGCCAGCTTCATAGCGGGGCCAGCCGCCGCGGTGATCCTGTCCGACTTCGGCGCCGACGTCATCAAGGTCGAGCCGCCAACCGGCGACACGTGGCGGATCGGATACAAGGTCCCGCCGCAGCCTCGGTCAAAGGATAACTATCCCTGGCATCTCAACAACCGCAACAAGCGCGGATTGGCGCTCGATCTGAAGTCGCCCGAAGCGTGGGAGGTTCTGCGGCGGCTGGTGGAGTGGGCCGACGTTCTGATCGTCAACACGCCGCATCCGGCTCGCGAAAAACTCAAGCTCGGTTATGACGATGTCGTGCCGTGGAACCCGCGTCTGATCTATGCGGACGTTACCGGCTATGGCGACAACGGGCCTGATGCACAGCTTTCGGGGTTCGACATCACGGCCTACTGGGCACGAAGCGGACTGCTGTCATTGACACGAGATGCCGGTGCCCCGCCGACACTGCCAGTAGCAGGCAGCGGCGACCATGCGACGGCGGTCAGCCTCTATTCGGCAATCGTCACGGCGCTCTACCGGCGGGAACGCACGGGGAAGGGTTCGTACGTCACCACCTCGCTGCTCGCTGCCGGCGTCTGGGCCAGTGCTGTCACGGCACAGGCTGCGCTAGCCGATGCCACGTTCTTCCCATTGCACGATCGCGCCAACCCGCCGAACGCGACCTTGAATGTCTATCGGGCGGCCGACGAGACATGGTTCTTGATCGTGCTGACACCCGACAAATGGCCGGCTCTGGTCAATGCGATTGGTCGTCCGGATCTCCTGACGGATGCCCGTTTCGCGGACCCTGCGAAACAGGCTGCGAATTCAGGGCAACTCACCGCGATTCTGGATCAGATCTTTGCTGCGCAGCCGATGGCACACTGGGGCGAAGTCTTCGAGCACGGCCATCTTACCTTCGGCGTGGTGCAGGCACCCAGCGAAGTGATCAAGGACCCGCAGCTGAGGGCGAATGATATCGTCGTGCCGCTCGAGGGCGCCGGTGGAAACCTCAATTCCACGATCGGCAGCCCCCTCCAGGTGCATGGCGTTGCCAAGGCGCCGGCCCGACGCGCGCCCGAGCTCGGCGAACACAGCGAGGAAATCCTCAAGCAGCTCGGCTTCAACATGAACGAGATAGACACTCTGCGTACCAACGGTACGGTTCCGAAGGCACCAGGACGCGCCGCTTAGAGCGACGTTCGAGCCTTTCCGAGCTCAAGCAACTGTTGGACCAACTGGATTGAAGACGATGGATGACATAGCTACGGAACGGTCCGAAGGCATACTTCGCGTCGAATTGAATCGGCCGGAAAAGAAGAATGCGCTAACTTCGAGCATGTACGCGAAGCTCGCGGATATCTTCAATGACGCGGCCAAGGACGACAGCGTACGTGTCGTGCTTTGGCACGGTGCGGGAGATGTATTCAGCGCCGGCAACGATATCCAGGACTTTCTGAAGAATCCTCCGGGTCCTGGAGAATCTCCCCAGGCTCGACTCATGAATGCGCTGGCTGATTTCGGCAAGCCGATCGTTGCGGCCGTGCGTGGCGCCGCGGTGGGAAGCGGAACCACCGTGCTGTTGCACTGCGATTTCGTCTATGCCGGCGAAAGCACCAGGTTTCAGATGCCTTTCATCAACCTTGCCTTGGTGCCGGAATTTGGCTCGAGCTACGCCGTTCCGGCTGCGATCGGGCACATCCGCGCAGCTGAGTTGATTTTGCTGGGATCGGCGTTCGATGCTAGGCGCGCCACGGAGCTGGGATTGGTCACGCAGGTCGTGCTCGATGAGAACCTGCTGCCGGTGGCGACCGAAACGGCGCGCAAGCTGGCCGCGAAACCCGCTGGTGCGCTGCAAGCGTCCAAGCGACTTCTGAAGCGTCCCTTTCGCGAACAGATCAAGGCGGCAATGCGGGCCGAGAATGAGGCCTTCAGCGCTCATGTCCGCTCCGAGGAGGCGATGGAAGCGCTGACAGCCTTCCTGGAAAAGCGTCCTCCCGACTTCACCAAAACCAGAAAGCCTTTGGCGGCCGTGTAGGCCGTTGGGGACGACCGAACTTGCAGGATGCGGCGCTTCGGCATCGCAGCCCTGAGCTTGTGAAAGGAAGAGCTATGAATGACGCTTTCGCGACGAAGTCGAATCCAAAATCGGGCAGCAAGGATACGGTTGGCCGACTGTTCGTTCTTGAGCTGAGTGGCGACCGTATCCACTCGATGACCCCGGACGGCTCCGACCGGAAGGTCATCGTCACCGGATGTCATCTGCCCGACGGCATCGTGGTCGATGTCGAGGCCGGCCATATCTACTGGACCAACATGGGGGTGCCCAACCTCAACGACGGTTCCATCGAGCGCGCCGACCTCGATGGCAGCAATCGCAAGGTGATCGTCCCCCAGGGCATCACACACACGCCAAAGCAGCTTCACCTGGAGAAGCGGAGCGGCAAGCTTTACTGGTGCGACCGCGAGGGCATGCGGGTGATGTGCGCAAATCTCGACGGTTCGGATGTCGAAACGCTGGTACAGACAGGCGAGGGCGAGGACGATAGCCGCGACGCCACCAATTGGTGTGTGGGTATCACGGTCGACCCTGTGCGTGGGCAAATTTACTGGACACAGAAGGGTCCGGACAATGCCGGCCTCGGCTGCATCTTCCGGGCGGGCATAGGCATACCCAAGGGCGAGGACGCCGCCAGTCGAACGGACATCGAACCATGGTTCGACGAGCTGCCTGAACCGATCGACCTCGAGCTCGACCTCGAGAGCCGCGTTCTCTACTGGACGGATCGCGGCAATCCGCCGGCCGGCAATACGGTCAATCGGGCCTCGATCGATGCACCGGCCAGAAATGGATATGCACCTGAGCTCGTCGTCAGCGACCTGATGGAAGGTATCGGTATCGCGCTCGATGTTCCCGGCGATCGGATGTTCGTCACCGACCTTGGCGGCTCCGTCTATTCGGCAAAGCTCGATGGCTCCAAGAAGCGCGCGCTTCTCTTCGCCCAAGGCAATCTGTCCGGCGTCGCGTACGCCGAAATCCCCTCGAAGGAGCAATGACCATGGCTGGCAGCAAGCAGATCTCTCAGGTCGCCATTATCGGGACGGGTGTCATCGGCGCGAGCTGGGCAGCACAGTTCCTTGCAAAGGGCCTCGATGTTGTGGCGACGGATATCGCTCCTGATGCGGAAGCCTCGTTGAGACGCTTTGTCGATGCGGCCTGGCCCGCCCTCGATAGGCTGGGGCTCTCCCCCGGGGCCTCTCCAATGCGGCTGGCCTTTACCGCCGACATGTCGGAGGCCGTCAAGGGAGCCGATCTCGTCCAAGAGAATGGACCGGAGAGGATCGACTTCAAGAAAAAGCTATACGGTCAGCTCGACGAACTGCTGCCGTCCGATGTGATTATCGCCTCAAGCTCATCGGGCCTGACAATGAGCGATATCCAATCCGGTTGCCCGTTTCACCCCGAGCGCTGCGTCATCGCGCATCCGTTCAATCCGCCGCATCTTGTCCCGCTGGTCGAGATCGTCGGTGGCGCCAAGACGTCCGAGGAGACGATCCGGCGCGCATCGGAATTCTATACGGCTCTGGGCAAGAAAACGGTCCGCCTGCACAAGGAAGTGCCTGGGCATGTCGCCAATCGATTGCAGTCTGCGCTTGCACGGGAGGTGTATCATCTGGTTGGCGAGGGCGTCGTCAGTGTTGCCGACGTCGACACCGCGCTCTCCTGGGGACCGGGACTGCGGTGGGGCATTATGGGCCAGGTAATGCTCAATCATCTCGGCGGCGGCCAAGGCGGCATGGAGCATTTCCTGCAGCAATTCACCGGTCCGATGACAGCCTGGTGGAAGGTCCTCGGTTCGCCGGAATTGACACCTGAGCTCCAGCAGAAGCTGATCGATGGCGTTCACGCCGAGGTGGGCTCGCGGACGATCGACGACTTGGCCGCGGAGCGGGACGAGGTCCTGCTTGGGCTCTTGGAATTGCGAAACAAGGCGGATGAGGAAGCGGCGCGGCAGAGAAAGGCCGATCGCGTCGCCTAGGGCATTTACAGCCAACTATTTGGCGTCCGTACAAGGGACGGCAACACGAATAGCCAGAGCGGTTCGCGGGTTCCAAGCCAACCGCAGCCGCTCTGGCGACGAGGCGCGTCAAAGCGAAGGCCTGACGACAGGAGACGCGCCGTCATCAACGCCAGGCCGGCGTCATCGAGCGCAGACGCGCGATATATCATTGGGGACGCCGCCATGGCCGCAAGACCGATACAAGCCACCAAGTCCGCATATGAGTATCCGTTGCTGATCAAGCAACTGTGGCATAGCCCGCTCTTGCAGGCGCCCGATCAGGAGATCGTCTATCGGGATATCAGGCGCTTCACCTACCGGCAGCTGCACGAGCGCATCGGGCGGCTCGCGTACAGCCTCGACAGGCTTGGCGTCCGCGCCGGAGACACCGTCGGCGTGCTGGACTGGGACAGCAACCGGTTCCTGGAGGCCTACTTTGCCGTTCCGATGATGGGAGCTGTCTTGCAGACGGTGAACGTCCGTCTGTCACCGGAACAGATCGCCTATACGATCAATCACGCGGGCCCGTCGGTGCTTCTCGTCAACGACGACTTCGTCCCGGTTCTGGAAGGCATCAGGCAGCAACTGCCCAAGGTGAAGACGCTGATTCTGATGTCGGATCGAGCAGTGCCGCAAACAGGCGGACTTTCATTCGCAGCCGAATACGAGGAGCTGCTGCTCGGCGCTTCGCCCGACTACACCTTCCCAGACTTCGACGAGAACACCCTTGCCACCACCTTTTATACGACCGGAACAACGGGTTCGCCGAAGGGTGTCTATTTCAGCCATCGCCAGTTGGTGCTCCACTCACTCGCCGAAATGGCTTTCCTGGGCAGCGCCGCCAAGCAGGGGAGGTTTTGCCGCGACGACGTCTATATGCCGATTACCCCGATGTTTCACGCTCACGCCTGGGGGTTTCCGTGGACGGCGACGCTTTCCGGCGTCAAGCAAGTGTATCCAGGGCGCTACGATCCGGCTTTGCTCCTCAAGTTGATCAAGACCGAAGGCGTGACCTTCACGCACGGCGTGCCGACGATCCTGCAGATGTTGCTCGGCGCCGCCACGGCGGCAAACACCGATCTCGCCGGCCTGAAGATGGTGGTTGGAGGTTCCGAACTTCCGAAGGGGCTTGCCAAACAGGCGCTTGCGTTGGGTGTCGACGTCTATGCCGGCTACGGCATGTCGGAGGGCGCACCGTTACTTTGTCTGGCGCAGGTGAAATCAGCAGATCTCACGGGCGATTCCGACAAAGAGATCGATATCCGAACCAAAGCAGGGATGGCAGCACCACTGGTCGATATCCGTTTGGTCGACTGGGACCGAAACGAACTGCCGCATGACGGGACGACGCCTGGCGAAATCGTCGTGCGCGCGCCGTGGCTCACGCAGGGATATGTCGACAACGCGGAAGCATCCGAGCAATTGTGGGCGGGCGGCTATCTGCACACCGGCGACATCGGCGTCATCGAGCCGGGCGGGTACGTTCGGATCATCGACCGGATCAAGGACGTCATAAAAACGGGCGGCGAATGGGTGTCGTCGCTGCAGATCGAAGACCTCATTTCGCAATGCGAGGGTGTGTCGGAAGCCGCTGTCATCGGCGTCAAGGACGATAAATGGGGAGAGCGACCGCTGGCGCTGGTCGTCAGGGACGCCCACACAGGCGGCGATGTCAGCGACACGCAGATAGAGGCGCACCTGAAAGCCTTCGCCGATGCCGGCGTGATTTCGAAAATAGGAATCCCGGACAGGATCCTGTTTGTCGATGCGCTCCCCAAGACAAGTGTCGGCAAGTTCGACAAAAAGCAGCTGAGAGAGAAATACGGCGAACGCTAGCTCATATACACTCGCGCCTTGCGATGACGAACCGCAGCGCGGTGCAGCGTCGCAAGCTGCGCAATCCGGGTTTCTCGAGAGGAGGGAGCGACTATATGGGTCGCCCTCCTCTTTGCGATGGAGTGCGCAGAAACAACCAAATCGCAGCACGTCGATGCAAGCGATCGGGAACCTCCCAGGCTAGATTTCTCGCTAGTTCCGGTAGCGGATAGGCCGTCTCCCGCCAAGGACTCGGAATGCTGAAGGAGTTTGCGGTCGCGCTGTCTTCCCTGGGCTATGCCGTACGGACACCGTCGCCGCCACGGCCTTTCACGGTGGCGTTCTGGCGGTCGAGTTTCTAGCGTGACATGGAACTGCCGGCCAATCTGTGACACGGGCGCTATTTTCTGCGGCTCTCCGCAGGAACGCGCGATGAGCCGACGGTGGATGAGCCGGTTCGCCGCATGTCGAACGAGCCCCTCGTCGCAGACATATGGATAGGCGAGGGCGAACTCACCTTTCCAGAGCGCATTCGCATACGATTGCTATACCAGCTTTGCAGAGCGTCTTTTTCTGAGGATGAGGCGGAACCCCGGAACGCTTCGCCAATCATCTGAAAAGGCCCGAAGGACATGGCCGAAAGGACATGGTCCGTCTCTGCCGCAGGGGCTAAGATGATTGTGCCACCTTTGCCGGGTCATCAGCGATCCTCTGCGACATGGCGCTCCGACAAAGGCAGGTCCGAATCTGGAGGCCGGCCATGGAGCGACCTGTGTCAAAGGACGGTGATGGAGCCGGGGTGGGGCTCTTCAGCGCAGAGCAAGAGCTTCGTCTGTTGGTGGAGACGATTCCAACGCTCGTGTGGAGAGCCGGGCCAGACGGCAATATTGAGTATGTCAACCAACGTGTGCTCGACTATTTTGGAGCGCCGCTTGGCGAAATCACCGGCTGGGGATGGGCGGAAAGAGTCCATCCGGATGACGTCGCCTTCAAGATGAGGAGCTGGCTCGAAAATCTCGAAACTGAAAATCCTCACGATGTGGTCTGCAGGTTTCGCGGAGCGGACGGTCGATACCGCTGGTTCAATGTACGCGGAGCACCGCTGAAGGCCGACGACGGCCGTGTGCACCGCTGGTACGGCGTCCTGATCGACATTGACGATCAAAAGAAGGCGGAGGAGGCTCTTCGAGAAAGCGAATACAAGCTCCGTCAAATCTTCGAGACGGTGCCAGGCTTGCTCTGGTCAGCGGATCCCGCCGGCGACCCGACCCAAATCAATCAGCGCCTGGTGGACTATACCGGCATGCGACTTGAGGACATCCAACATGGCGGTTGGGAGGCCTTCCTGCACCCCGACGACTTTCCAGAAACCGCAAGGGCTATCCAGCACGCAATTCAGACCGGAACGTCGTACCAGGCTGTACACCGTTTGCGCCGGGCGGGCGGGGAGTTTCGTTGGCACCACGCTCGTGGTGAGCCTCTGCGCGATCGGCAGGGACGCATTGTCCAGTGGTACGGCCTGTCAGTCGACATCGATGAAGCCAAGAGAGCCGAAGACCGGCTGCGCCGCAGCGAAGCTCTCCTGGCCGAAGCGGAAAGGCTGAGCCACAGCGGCGCGTCGGCCGCCAACGAATCGACAATCCTCTATTTCTCGGAGGAAGCTTACCGGATCTGGGGGTTTGATCCGGCGCTGGGTATTCCGAGCCCTGAAGCCATGTTCCAACGGATTCACCCAGACGACCGAGACCGGGCGCGCGCCACGGCTGAGCGCTTGTTGAGCGACAAAAAGGGCTATTCGCACGGGTACAGAATCGTGCTGCCCGATGGAACGGTTAAACACATCGAATCAACCAGGGAACCTGTGTTCTCGCCAAGCGGGGAGCTTGTCGAAATTGTCGCCACACAGATCGATGTGACGGAGCGCCAGCGGGCCGACGAAGCCCTGCGGGACAGCGAATACAAGCTTCGTCAAATTCTTGAAACAGTGCCAGGTCTCATCTGGCTGACGGATCCCAACGGCAACCCGACCTATGTCAACCAGCGCATCCTCGACTATATCGGCGCGCCATTTGAAGAATTTGTTGGTCGTGGCTGGGAGGCATTCATACACCCCGACGACCGTCCAGAGACGGCAAACGCTTTCGGCCAGGCAATCCAGACTGGAACTTCCCATGAGATTGTACACCGTCTGCGTCGGTCGGACGGCGCGTATCGCTGGCACCATACCCGTTCTGAACCTATGCGTGATCAACAGGGAAGCGTCATCCAGTGGTATGGCCTGTCCGTCGACGTCGATGAGGCCAAGAGAGCCGAGAACCTGCTACGCCGCAGCGAGGCCCTTCTGGCCGAAGCACAGAGGCTGAGCCACAGCGGTGCGTCGACCTACAACGCGTCAACGCTGCTCTATTGGTCCGAGGGAGCCTACCGCATCTGGGGGTTTGACCCGGCACAAGGCATTCCGGACCGCGAAGCCGTCTTCCAACGGGTTCACCCCGACGACCGAGATAGGATGCGTGCAGACATCGACCGCGTGCTCGTCGATCCAATAGGCTCCTCGAACGAGTTCAGAATTGTACTGCCCGATGGAACGGTCAGGCATCTCGAATCCATCCGGGAGCCTGTGTTCTCCGCAAGCGGGGAGTTTCTCGAAGTCGTCTCCACACAGCTCGACGTGACGGAACGCAAGCGTGCCGAGCAAGCGCTGCGGGAGAGCGAATTTAAGCTCCGTCAAATTATCGAAACAGTGCCAAGTCTCCTCTGGTCGTTGGCCCCCGACGGCGAGCCGACCCACTACAACCAGCGCATGCTGGACTATTTCGGCATCCAATATGAGGACTTCAAGCATCGTGGTTGGGGCGCGTTCGTACACCCCGACGACCTTCCAGAAGCCGAGAAGGCGTTCTTCCACGATATTCGAGCCGGAATTTCACACCAGGCTGTGCTCCGTCTGCGCCGGGCGGACGGTGAGTTCCGTTGGCACCAGTCGCGCTGTGAGCCTCTGCGCGATCAGCAGGGACGCATTGTCCAGTGGTATGGCTTGTCTGTCGACGTCGATGACGCCAAAAAGGCCGAAGACCGGCTACGCCGCAGCGAAACCTATCTGGCGGAAGCACAGAGACTGAGCCACAGCGGTGTGGCCGCCTTCAACGAGACGAAGGTTCTCTATGGGTCGGAAGAGATATACCGCATCTGGGAGTTTGATCCCGCGCAAGGCGTGCCGAGCCTCGAAGCCGTATTCCAACGGATCCACCCCGACGACCGCGACGGGCTTAACTCAGAGGTTCAGCGCGCGGTGGGCGAGAAGAGAGGCTATTCGCACGAGTACAGAATCGTACTGCCCGATGGAAAAATCAAACACCTCGAAGTGATCGGCCAGCCTGCGTTCTCGTCGAGCGGGGAACTGGTCGAGATTGTCACGACACAGATTGATGTGACGGAGCGCAAGAGAGCGGAAGACCGGCTACGCCGTAGCGAAGCCCATCTGGCCGAAGCACAGAGCCTGAGCCACACCGGTTCCACGGTCTATAACGAGAAGACGATTCTCTATTGGTCGGACGAGACTTACCGCATCTATGGGTTTGATCCGGCATTGGGCATTCCGAGTCTTGAGGATGTGTTCCAACGGATTCACCCCGACGACCGGGACCGCACGCGCGTAGAATTCGAGCGCGCGTTCACCGAGAAAAGAAGCTTCGCGATCGAGCTCAGAATCGTACTCCCCGATGGGACTGTCAAAAATCTCAAATCGATCAGCCGACCTGTCCTTTCCGCGGACGGAAGGCTTGTCGAGTTTGTGGGCACAAACATCGATTTGACGGAGCGCAAGCAGGCCGAGGAAGCCTTGCGGGAAAGCGAACACGCGCTCCGTCAACTCTTTGAAACGGTACCCGGCCTGCTCTGGTCAGTGGATCCCGCCGGCGAACCAACACAGCTCAACCAGCGCATGTTGGATTATACCGGCATGCGATTTGAAGACTTCAAGCATGGTGGTTGGGGGACCTTCCTGCACCCCGACGACTTTCCAGAAACTGCAAGGGCCTTCCGAGGCGCAATTCAGGCAGGAACTCCCTTCCAGGGCGTCTTCCGTCTGCGCCGGGCGGACGGCGAGTTTCGGTGGCACCATGCTCGTGGCGAGCCTCTTCGCGACCGTCTGGGGCGCATTGTCCAATGGTATGGCCTTTCTGTCGACATCGATGAAGGCAAGAGAGCAGAAGACTTGCTGCGCCGCAGCGAGGCCTATCTGGCCGAAGCACAGAGCCTGAGCCACACCGGCTCCGCGGCCTTCAACGACACAGCGATTCTCTATTGGTCGGACGAGACTTATCGAATTTTTGGACTTGATCCGAGCAACGGTGTCCCGAGCCGCGAAGCTGTGGTGCAAGCGATCCATCCCGATGATCTGGAGCGGGTGCGCGAGGAGGCCCAACGAGCGGTGCAGCAGAAGAGCGACTACGAACTTGAGTACAGAATCGTACTGCCCGCAGGAATCATAAAACATATCGAAGTGACCTCTCATCCCAAGTTTTCAGAAAGCGGAGACCTTGTGGAGGTTGTCAGCACTATCGTCGATGTGACAGAACGCAAAAGTGCCCAACAGGCATTGCGGGAAAGCGAATACAAACTCCGTCAGCTGATGGACACGGTACCAGGCCTCACCTGGTCAACGGGCCAGCCCGGATTCATGGCACAGGTACAAGCCATTCTGAATGTGCTTCCGGCATTTACATGGTACGGAACTCCGTCGGGCAGCCTGATCTTCGTGAATACACGACAAGCGGATTTCCTTGGTGTTCCGAAGGATCATCCCCTGCGTTTCGGCATCGACACCGGAGCACCGTGGGACGTCCATATCCCGTTCCTGCATCCGGACGATCAAGAAGACGGGCGCAAACTCTGGTCAAATAGTCTGCGCACGGGCGAGGGCTACGAACATAACTATCGAGTCCGTACCGCCCAAGGCGACTACCGCTGGTTCCACACTCGCACCGAGCCGCTCCGGGCAAGCGATGGAACGCTTCTGCTATGGGTAGGGGCAACTCTCGATATTGAAGAGCTCAAGCGCGCTGAGGAAGGATTGCGGGAGAGCGAGGCGAAGTTCCGCGACTACGCCGAAAGTGCCTCCGACTGGTTTTGGGAAATCGGTCCGGACTACAGATTCACGCTGCTGACCAAGAATGCGTTTGGTTCAGACGCGGCTGATCGAATCGGCGCGACGTGCTGGCATCGCGCTCTCGATCTCGAAACGGAACCGGAAAAATGGCGGGTTTTCCAGGCAACCCTCGATGCGCGCAAACCGTTCCGTGACTTCGTATATTGCTGCGCTCGCCAGAACGGCCCTCCCATCCATGTGAAGGCCAGTGGCAAGCCAGTGTTTGACGCCGACGGAGAATTCCGTGGCTATCGCGGCACCGGCACCGACGTGACGGCACTCGTGCGCGCGCAGGAGGAACATGAGAGGCTGCGCCAACTGGAGTCGGATCTCGCGCATATGAACCGGCTCAGCCTAATGGGGGAACTGACCGCCTCGCTGGCCCACGAAATCACGCAACCGATTGCCGCAGCGCGCAACAACGCCCGTGCCGCAATGCATTTTCTGGACCGGAATCCACCGGATCTGGGAGAAATCCGAGAAGCGGTCGCCAGTATCGTCGATGATGCCGACAGAGCCGGAAATATCATCGACCGTGTCCGTGATCACATAAAGAAGGCGCCTCCTCGCAAGTCTCGTTTTGACTTGAACAAGGCGATGGACGAAGTGATTGAGTTGGCACGAAGTGCGATCGCCACGAATGGTGTCTTCGTCCGGACCCGCCTCACGGAGGCGCTGGCTCCCGTCGAGGGGGATCGTGTCCAACTGCAACAAGTGATGCTGAACCTGATCCTGAACGCGGTCGAAGCCATGAGCACGGTAGAGGCGGGGCCGCGGGAGTTGTCGATCCGCACCGAGCAAACCCAGAACGGTGGTGTTCTTGTGATCGTGCGCGACACAGGACCGGGCATTGACCCGAACCATCTCGATCGCGTTTTCGAGGCCTTCTACACCACGAAGCCGAGCGGAGTGGGGATGGGACTGTCGATCTCTCGGTCGATTATCGATGCCCACGGGGG
Source organism: Mesorhizobium monacense (assembly GCF_056781675.1). Classification (NCBI taxonomy): domain Bacteria; kingdom Pseudomonadati; phylum Pseudomonadota; class Alphaproteobacteria; order Hyphomicrobiales; family Phyllobacteriaceae; genus Mesorhizobium; species Mesorhizobium monacense. The sequence continues at coordinate 6,299,792 of NZ_CM165567.1, forward strand.
CCGGCTGTGGGCAGAAATGGACGCTTCGAGTGGGGCCATACTTCGGTTCTCTTTGCCCGGCGCAGGCAACGAACTTTCGACTTCTCGCCGCTCGGCCCACTCAACCGGAGAGCCCAACGACGACATCGTCATGCCGGCGTCAAAGAGGCCCGCGCCGTGACGACTCCATGTGGACATGCGTCTGAGACCGATTGGGAGGACGGGGAGTTCGTCCTGTCCCGTGACCTGCAGGATGGCGAATCCCTGCCTCTTCTCGCAGCTATGCCTTCATCGGCGAAGTCCTCGCCTGAAACCCTCGCGCGGCTGCAGCACGCCTATGCGCTGAGGGATGAACTCGACCCTGCCTGGGCAGTCCGCCCCTTGAGGCTCGAGCTTCACCAAGGGCGGCTTACGCTCTTGAGCGAGGACCCCGGCGGCGAGCCCCTGTTGCGGCTCCTGGGGCGGCCTTGGGACATTACGGCGTTTCTACGCCTGGCCATCGGCGCGGCTACGGCGCTTGGTCAGCTTCACCGGCGTGGCCTCATCCATAAGGACATCAAGCCGGCGAATATGCTGGTGAATTCCGTCACCGGCCAGGTCTGGCTCATGGGCTTTGGCATCGCCTCGCGTCTCCCACGCGAGCGCCAGGACCCCGCGCCGCCGGAGGTGATCGCGGGGACACTTGCCTACATGGCCCCCGAACAGACGGGCCGGATGAACCGATCGATCGATTTCCGCAGCGATCTCTATGCCCTTGGGGTCACCCTCTACGAGACGCTGACGGGCGAACTTCCCTTCACCGCCTCCGATTCGATGGGATGGGTACACTGCCACATTGCCCGCCAACCGCCGCCGCCCGACGAGCGGGTATCGGGCATCCCCGGGCAGGTCTCGGCGATGGTGATGAAGCTTCTCGCTAAGACGGCCGAGGATCGCTACCAGACCGCCGCCGGACTCTCGGTCGATCTGCGCAAATGCCTTGCCGAATGGCAGTCGCATCGTCGCATAGAGCCGTTCCCGCTCGGCGTTAACGATGTGTCGGACCGACTGATGACGCCGGAGACGCTCTACGGCCGGGAGAATGAGATCGGGACGCTGCTTGGCGCCTTCGACCGGGTCGTGGCGAATGGGGCAACAGAGCTTGTGCTCGTGTCCGGGTACGCTGGCATCGGCAAGTCTTCGGTGGTGAACGAACTCCAGAAGGCGCTCGTTCCGCCGCGTGGCCTGTTTGCGTCGGGCAAGTTCGACCAGTTCAAGCGCGACATTCCGTATGCCACCCTGGCGCAAGCCTTCCGGACCCTCGTGCGGCCTCTTCTCGGAGAGAGCGGGGCCGAGTTGGAGCGATGGAAGGGCTCCCTGAGCAAGGCGCTAGGCCCGAACGGCCAGCTTATCGTCAACCTCATTCCCGAGATCGAACTCATTATCGGAACGCAGCCGCCTGTCGCGGACTTGCCTCCGCAGGACGCCAAGAATCGCTTTCAGATGGTTTTCCGGCGCTTCCTCAGCGTGTTTGCGCGCAAAGAGCACCCCTTGGCGCTGTTCCTCGACGATTTGCAATGGCTGGATGTGGCGACGCTCGACCTCTTCGAACACCTGGTCACTCATCCGGAGGTGCGGCATCTGCTGCTGGTCGGGGCCTACCGTGACAACGAGGTCGGCCCAGCGCATCCGCTCATGCGGACGCTCGGCGAGATACGCGAGGCGGGAGCAAGGATCGAGGAGATCGTGCTGACGCCTCTGGAACTCGACGATATTGGCCGGCTCGTCACGGACGCGGTGCATTGCGAGCCGGAACGCGCGAGACCACTGGCGCAACTGGTGCACAAGAAGACTAGAGGCAATCCATTCTTTGCGATCCAGTTCCTGATGGCGCTGAACCAGGATGAGCTCCTCGTGTTCGACCCGGTCGCGCCAGCCTGGCGGTGGGACATCAATCGCATCCGCGCCAGGAGTTACACAGAAAACGTCGCGGCTCTCCTGGTCGAAAAGATAAAGCGGCTCTCCGTACCCACCCAGGAAGCGATGAAACACCTCGCCTGCCTCGGCGACGTCGCCGAGATCGCCACGCTGAGCCTGGTCTACGAGGAAACCGAGGAGGCGATGCACGCAGCGCTCTGGGAGGCCGTCTGCGCAGGTCTCGTCCTGCGGCGGGAGACCGCTTACACGTTCCTACACGATCGGATCCAGCAGGCGGCCTATTCATTGATCCCAGAAGAGCGCCGTGCCGACGTCCACTTGCGACTGGGCCGCGCGCTGCTTGCGAGTATGACGACGGACCAACTCACCGAGCATTTGTTCGATGTCGCGAGCCAGTTCAGTCGAGGCGCCGCACGGCTGATCGACCGGAACGAGAAAGCGCAAGTGGCGGCGATCGATCTGCGTGCCGGACGAAAAGCAAAAGACTCAGCGGCTTATGAGTCAGCATGCCTATATCTCGAGGCGGGCATGGCGCTGTTGGACGAGAGGAGCTGGAGTAGCCGGTACGAGTTGACGTTCGGCCTGTGGCTCGCAGGCGCGCAGTGCCATCTTCTGAGCGGCAACTTCGAAAGGGCCGAACAACTGATAGGGGAGTTGCTGGCGCGCGCGGCCTCGAATGTCGACCATGTCGCCGCCTATCACCTCAGGGTCCAGTTGAATACAGTGAAGGGAGAATACCCTGAAGCCGTGGACAATGCGCTCACGTGCCTGGCCTTATTCGGCATCGACCTGCCGGCACACCCGAGTTGGGAAGAGGTCCAGTCTGAATACGAGACTGTCTGGCGGAGTCTCAATGGGCGGACGATCGATCGTCTGATCGATCTGCCTTTGATGACCGATCCAGAACTGCAGGGTGCGATGCAAGTATTCTCGATCCTTGCCGAAGTCAGCTACTTTTCCGACTTCCATTTGTTTTGCATGCTCATCTGCCGGATGGTGAATATCAGCGTTCGGCACGGCGTGAGCGGCGCTTCGGCGCACGGCTTTGCTTATTTTGGGTGGATCCTTGGACCGGCCTTTCATCGTTACCAAGAGGGCTACCGCCTCGGAAGGCTCGCCTGTGACCTGATCGAGAAGCACGGCTTCATCATGTACAAGGCAAAGGTTTACCACGATATGGGACTCGTCAGCGTCTGGACGCAGCCGATCACAAGCGTGATCGAACTCCGTCGGGCGGGTACTCGCACTGCCACCGAAACAGGCGATCTGACGTATGCCTGCTACAATATGCACCATTCCGTCACGGCCCTTCTCCTGCGGAACGACCCGCTCGAAGTGGTCTGGCGCGAGTCGGAGATGGCGTTGAATTTCGCGCGATCAACGAAGTTCCGCGATGTCGCGGATCTCATCGTGAGCCAACAACGCTTCGTCGCGACGATGCTGGGTCGAACCGCGGCGTTCTCTACCTTCAGCGATGTGCAATTCGACGAGGCAACGTTCGAAGCCCAACTAACAGCCGACCGGATGAGCCAGATGACTTGCCTGTACTGGATCCTCAAGCTGAAGGCACGATTTTTATCAGGCGACTACGCCGAAGCGCTGGCAGCGGCCGACAAGGCGCGAGCGGTGCTTTGGGGGGCAGCCGCCCAGATCTATTTGCTCGACTATTCCTACTACTCCGCGCTGACCGTGGCGGCGCTCTTCGAGAAGGCTTCGGCCAACGAACAGCAGGCGTGGCGCGACCTCCTGACGGCGCACCAGGAGCAACTGCGCGAATGGGCCGACAACTATCCACCGACGTTCGCCGACAAGCACGCGCTCGTGTCAGCCGAGATCGCACGCCTGGATGGGCGAGATGCCGATGCAATGCGCTTGTACGAGCAGGCGATTCAGTCGGCTCGGGAGAACGGTTTTGTCCAGAACGAAGCGCTGGCCCTGGAGGTGGCCGCGTGGTTTTATGCAGCGCGAGGTTTCGAGCGGTTTGCGCACGTCTATCTGCGGGACGCCCGGCACTGCTATCTCCAATGGGGCGCGCTCGGCAAGGTCAAGCAACTCGAGGAACGCTACCCGCACTTGCAGGAGGAAGGTGTCTCGATCTCACGCGCCACGACCATTGGCGCGCCCGTCGCGCAGCTGGACGTCGAGACGGCGGTCAAGGCTTCGCAGACCGTGTCGGGTGAGATTGTCCTCGAAAATCTGATTAGGACACTCATGGTGCTCGCAGTTGAGCACGCGGGCGCTGAACGAGGCCTGCTGATCCTGCCTCGGGGTGATCAGTTACGGGTCGAGGCGGAGGCGACTACCGGTAGAGAGGGTGTGACCGTGCGTCTGTTGAACGGCGATACAGCCGGGATGCCGGAGGCGCTCGTTCGCTATGTAATGCGCACCCAGGAAACCGTAATTCTCGATGATGTATCATCTCAGAATCCGTTTTCTAGCGATCTCTACATCGTTCAGCGTTCCTCCCGTTCCATTCTCTGTCTACCACTGATTAACCAGGCCAAGCTCGCCGGCATTCTCTATCTTGAAAACAATCTGACCCGACACGTCTTCACTCCTGACCGCGTCACTGTGTTGAAGGTGCTTGCGTCGCAAGCAGCAATCTCGCTCGAGAATTCGCGGCTTTATCGCGATCTCGAAGATCGCGAAGGGAAGATTCGACGCCTCGTCGACTCCAACATCATCGGCGTCTTCGTCGGGGACTTCGATGGTCGGATTCTCGAGACCAATGACGCGTTTCTCCAAATCGTCGGCTACGACCGTGAGGACCTTGCGGCGGGCCGCATCAACTGGAAGGATCTGACCCCCCAGGACTGGCGCGAGCGCGACGCCCAATGGATCGAAGAGCACAAACGGGTTGGAGTGCGGCTGCCGATCGAGAAGGAATACTTCCGGAAAGACGGCAGCCGCGTCCCCATTCTGCTGGGCTCAGCGACCTTCGAAGAGGGAGGAGACCAATCTGTGGCCTTTGTGCTCGATTTGACAGAGCGCAAACGGGCGGAAGAGGCACTCCGCGAGCTGGAGTCAGACCTCGCCCACATGAGCCGCCTGAGCGTAATGGGGGAACTGACCGCCTCGCTGGCCCACGAAATCATGCACCCGATTGCCGCGTCGCGAAACAATGCACTTGCCGCCCTCAATTTTCTAGGCAAGCAACCGCCAGACCTGGACGAAGTCGGCGACGCGCTTCACTCTATTGTGGGCGATGCTGATCGAGCCGGAGATATCGTCGACCGCATCCGTGACCAGATCAAGAAATCGCCTCCCCGAAAGTCCCGTTTCGATCTGAACGAGGCGATCAACGAGGTGATTGTATTGACGCGAAGCGCATTCGCCAAGAATCGCGTCTCGGTCCAGACTCGCCTGACGGAGGCGCTGTTTCCCGTCGAGGGGGATCGTGTCCAACTGCAACAAGTTGTGCTGAACCTGATCCTGAACGCGGTCGAGGCAATGAGCACAGTCGAAGCGGGACCACGGGAGTTGTCGATCGGCGCCGAGCAGACCCAGACCGGTGACGTTCTCGTGTCCGTGCGCGATTCAGGGCCGGGCATTGATCCGGACCATTTCGATCACGTTTTCGACGCTTTCTACACCACGAAGTCCAGCGGAGTTGGGATGGGGCTGTCGATCTCCCGATCGATTATCAAAGCGCATGGGGGCCGGCTGTGGGCTGACAGCAATGCACCGCGCGGGGCCGTACTTCGGTTCTCCTTGCCCGGCGCAGGCAACGAACTCACGACTTCTCGTCGCTCGGCCGACCGGACTGGACAGCTTCACGAAGACACCGTATCAGATGGCGCTCGTCAAACGGCTTACGAAGGTAACAAACAACCCCATCGTTCAACGCGCGGGCCTGGTCGACGTCGTTGGGATAGGCCGTAACGAGGATCGTTGGAATCGCATGACCCGCCTCGATGAGCTGGTCATAGAGTTCGAGTCCGGTCATCGCTGGCATATTGACGTCAGCGATCAGGCAGACGGTTTCGGCGAGACGAGGCGATGCAAGGAAATCGCTTGCCGACGAGAAGGCCGCGACGTCGTAGCCAAGCGATCTCATGAGCCTCCTCATGGATTCGCGAAAGAAATGATCGTCCTCGACGACCGAGATTAACGACGCCACCGGCATATGTGCTCCGGAAGTGCGCACGAAACTGCGACGCGGGCGCTCCGACAACACCGCCGCACCCGCTTGCGATGGGTCAGCCTGCGCCCAAGGTGATGGTGGAGCAATACCAGCGTTTGTAAATTTTGGCTTATGCCTGGACGCGATATCCGCTGTTTATGCGGCAGGATGCCCACCAGGCGGATCGTAGAGCGCATAAACTTTGGTTTACGCCCGCGCGCACGCTGGAGGGAAAATGAGACTGTTCACGACCATCGGTCGGGATTAAGTTTGCGGCGGAGGAGCCACGCGAACTTGCAAACCGAGACAAAGGCTCATTTGCCCGCCCTTTGATCGTGAGCAGCATTGATGTCGGACGCGAACGCTACCATCCTGGTCATCGACGATGATGCCGCCCTGCGAGCCTCGATCGGTCGTTTGTTGCGATCGCTCGACCTGGAGGCCCGGCTGTTTGCCTCAATCCCGGAGTTTCTCGAGGCAGATCCGCCGACCGGTCCCACTTGCCTGGTGCTCGACGTCAGATTGCCGGGCCGAAGCGGCCTTGATCTTCAACGTCAGCTCGCCATGGCGAACCGGGACATCCCAATCATCTTCATCACAGGCCATGGCGACATTGCCATGTCGGTGCAGGCGATGAAGGGCGGTGCCATTGAGTTCCTGACCAAACCGTTCCGCGACCAGGAGCTCCTCGATGCCATTGAACTCGGCCTGTCTCGCGATCGTGCGCGGCGGGAGAATGAAGAGGTTCTGGTCGTTCTCAGGGAGCGGTTCGCGTCGCTGAGCCCCAGGGAGCGCGAGATCATGATCCACGTCGCGCGTGGTCGCCTCAGCAAACAGATTGCCGGCGATATTGGCATCGCCGAAGCAACGGTGAAGGTGCACCGCAGCCGTCTGATGCGAAAGATGAAGGCCAATTCGCTTCTCGCGCTCAGCCGAATGGCCGAAAAACTGCAAGTTGTACCCGACGAAGAGCCGCGACACGGCTGAGCCGAGGCCGCACCAGCAACTGCGATCCTGCCGACATTCGATCTCCCGTCCATCATTTGTAAGCCAAAGTTCAGCGCGGCGAAACCATTACGCTACTCCGCGCCACCCCCGTGCAATAGATCGCGGCATGCCAAATCATCACAATGCAAGTCGCTGCGGCCGAGACCACGTTTCGTCTCTCCCTGAGAGCCAGCGCACGAAACTCGCCCCGGCTAGTGCGGAATGTTTGTCGAGGATTCGATATGGACAGGCTGTACAGCGAGGCTGCAGACGTTTCATCTCCGATCGGTCTCGAGAGCACGACGTCCCACGCGCTCAGAGTGGAGAGCGACTGGCAGTCTCCCGGCCACGCAGCGAAGTCGCATGGCCTTGGCGGCGCGCTCTTCGCCGCAGCCGCGCTCGAAGCGCCGCCCAGAATCTCCATCGGCCGCAAGCACGGTGCCCCTCGCTCTGACGCGTCTTTGGAAGAGATCCTCGACATCGTACAGCGACAGACGCTCCGATATTTCTGGGATTTTGGCCATCCGACGAGCGGTCTTGCGCGAGAGCGGAGCAACGCGACACCGCATGTCGTCGCGACCGGCGGTTCAGGCTTCGGCGTCATGGCCATCCTTGCTGGCGTGGAGCGTGGATGGATCGGCCGGCAAGCGGCTCTCGATCGCCTCATTACAATGGTGTGCTTTCTCGGCGAGGCGGAGCGCCACCACGGTGCCTTTCCTCACTGGATGGATGGCGACAGCGGCCGCACCATTCCCTTCAGTGACCGCGACGACGGCGGCGACATCGTCGAGACGGCATATTTGATGGTAGGGCTCCTTTCGGTGCGGCAGTATTTCCGAGGCACGGAAGCCAAGGAGCGCGTCTTGCGCAGCCTTATCGACACGCTGTGGCGGGACGTCGAATGGGACTGGTTCACCCGCGGCTCCGACTCGCTCTTTTGGCATTGGAGTCCGGTGCACGAGTGGGCGATGGACCACGCGATCCACGGCTGGAACGAGTGCCTGATCGCATTCGTCCTAGCCGCGTCGGCGCCATGGCATCCGATCGAGCCGAGCGTCTATCACCGCGGCTGGACGGCGGGCCATGCCTTCGCCAATGGCCGAAGCTTTGACGGCGTACTGCTCCCTCTCGGGCCCGATCATGGCGGCCCCCTTTTCTTCGCGCACTATTCCTTCCTGGGCCTCGACCCGAGGCTGCTCCGGGACCGCTACGCCGACTATTGGCAGCAGAACGTCGCCTATACGCGCATCAACCGGGCGCACTGCGTCCGCAACCCCGGGAAATTCGAAGGCTATAGCGCGGAGTGTTGGGGGCTAACTGCGAGTGACAGCATCGATGGCTACGTGGCACACGCTCCCGATCGGGACCACGGCGTGATTGCTCCCACCGGTGCGCTCGGCTCCTTCCCCTATGCCCCGGCGGAGTGCAAGCAGGCGCTGCGCCACTTCGCTTCGCGAGGGGACCGGCTCTGGGGCGAGTACGGATTCAGGGACGCGTTCAGCCCGGCGATGGATTGGTACGCGGACTCCTATCTCGCCATCGATCAGGGGCCGATCGTGCTCATGATCGAGAACTACCGGAGCGGGCTCCTGTGGCGGCTGTTCATGAGCTGTCCGGAGATCCAGCTCGGTCTCGCGAAGCTCGGTTTTCTCCACAGGCGGAAGCTGTCGCAGCGATGTCACGAAAAAAATGAGGAGCGAGTTGGGACAATGCATTCCTCGCCGAAGATCTGGCGAGCATCTACGCGCTCCAGCGCTTGTTCAGGCTGATCGCCGCGAGATGGCCTGGAGAAGCGGTATGCGCGTCGTCGATGGGAACGGGCCGTCGGACCTTTCAGCCGATCGGGCATTACGCGCTGCCTCTTTGAGGCTGCCAAAAGCGAGCTTGAGCATGATTAGGAGGCGGCAAAGACGTCGCTGGCTGCCGCGTCATCCATGCTCCAGTCGGAGATCAAGCGCAGTTCGGGCGCTAAAGGCTCCAGAATGGGTGGCGGGTTGGCAGATAGCGCGTGTTCCATCCTTCATCGCCGGACCTATACCGGACATTCACGCAGAGTGGCCTCAGTGCCGTCGCACGGCGAAGCAGGGCGCACTTCCCACGCTTGTTCAAACAAACGTTCGGAGAACAGCGCATGTTTATTTTGTGAGGCGACGGCTTGAGGAAGCCTGTCGTAGCGGAAAGCTGCAACTGGTGGTCGAAGCGTCGCAACACTGCTGAGCTGAAGCCGAACCGGCAATGGTGGCCCTACCGGCATTCGAGCGCCCTTTTATTCCCGTGTAAGCCAAAGTTCAGCGCACCGAAACCATGACGCTACTCCGCGCCACCCGCGTGCAATAGATCGCGGCATTCCAAACCATCACACTGCAAGTCGCGCGGCGAGACCGTGTTTGTCTCTCTTTGAGAGCCAGCACACGAAATTCGTCCCGGCTGGTGCGGAATGTTTGTCGAGGGTTCGATATGGACAGGCTGTACAACGCGACTGCAGACGTTTCGTCTCCGATCGATCTCGAGTTTGGTTGCCTGGCAAACAGTCTCGTGCTGCTTCTTGAAGCAGCCAAAAGCGAGATCGAGCACAACCATGAGGCGGCAAAGACATCGCTGTCCGCTGCGGCATCCATGCTCCAGTCGGAGATCGAGCGCCGTTCAGGTGCAAAAAGTTCCGGCACGGGTGGATTGGCGGGTTGGCAGATAGCGCGTGTCCGATCCTTTATCGAGCGGAACCTGCACCGAACCATTCACGCGAGTGATCTCAGCGCCGTTGCGCGGCGGAGCACGGCGCACTTTTCCCGCTCATTCAAACAGGCGTTCGGAGAGCCGCCGCACGCCTACATTGTCAGGCGACGGCTCGAGGAAGCCTGTCACCTGATGCTGACCAGCCCAGCTTCGCTGAGCGAAATCGCTCTGACCGTAGGCTTCTCCGACCAAGCACATTTGTCCAAGCTTTTCCGGCATGCGTTTGGCCAAAGCCCGGCCAACTGGCGGCGCGAGCGCGAGACCCTTTGGCGCCGCTGACCTGCATGCGCGCGCAAATAATCGCGTCTCATAGCCGTGCGCGGAGTTAGGCGTCTTCGCCGAACTATCGTAGCAATCCGAGACAAGTCCTCGCAGCCCGAACCAAGATCGGGCGGGAGGGACGCCACATGTTGAGACCTTGAAACGATCTCACAGGTGTTAGGCGGCATGAGCAAACAGGTAGCAGACATCATTGTTGAAACGCTGCAGAGCGCCGGCGTTGAACATTGTTACGGCGTCGTGGGCGACACGCTCAATTTGATCGCGCGTTCACTCGAGCGAAGCAAGATCGAGTGGGTGTCGGTGAGGCACGAGGAGGCCGGTGCCTTCGCGGCGCAGGCCGAAGCACAGCTGACGGGTCACTTGACGGCTGTCGCCGGAAGTTGCGGCCCCGGCAGCCTGCATTTCATCAACGGGATTTTTGAAGCCAACCGAAACCGTGCGCCCGTCATTCTCATTGCAAGCCAGATCATTCGCGACGAGCTGGGCTTCGATTTCATCCAGGAAGTCGATTTCAAGCAGATCTACCAAAGCTGCAGCGTCTTCTGCGACATGATCTATACGGCGGAGCAGGCGCGGCGCAAAACCGTCATTGCCTGTCAGACCGCCTTGTCGAAGCGGGGCGTTGCCGTTCTCATCGTGCCGGCGGACGTTTCTGCGTCAACGGTGGCCGATGATATCCCGTACGCAGTTCATGTTTCCGACCCCGTTGTTCGTCCGAGCGATGGTGATCTCGACGAAATCGCGGGGATACTCAACAAAAGCGGGAACCTTGCCATCTATGGCGGTTCCGGCTGCCAGGGAGCGCGCCAGGAAATTTTGGCCGTTGCCGAGAAGCTGAAAGCCCCGATCGCTCATACTTCGCGCGGGAAAGACTTCCTCGAGTTCGACAATCCCTTCAACATCGGCATGACCGGAATGCTCGGCAACGAGGCCGGCTATCACGCCTTGCTCGACTGCGACACGCTGCTGCTCCTGGGGGCGGATTTTGCCTGGCGGCAGTTCTATCCCGACAAGGCGAAGATTGTTCAAATAGATATCGACCCGACACATCTCGGGCGACGGCATCCGATCACAAAGGGTGTTGTTGGCGACGTGAGAGCAACCCTGGAAGCGTTGCTGCCGAAGTTGGTCGAGCGCTCTGACCCCTCCTTCCGCGACCAGTACGTGCGGCGCTACGCCAAAGCCAGGCAATCGGAAAAGACGAAGGCTGTCGCGGGTCACGGCGGCTGTATCCCCGGAACCTATCTTACCGAGGCGATCAACCGCCATGCGGCGAAGGACGCAGTATTTTCTGCCGACGATGGCACGCCCGCCGCCTGGCTTGTACGCTACATCGAAACCAATGGTCAGCGCCGCACGTTTGCCAGTCTGCTACATGGAACCATGGCGGGCGGCTTGCCGTCGGCCCTTGGATTACAAAAGTCCCAGCCAGGCCGCCAGGTAATCTGTCTGGCCGGCGATGGCGGGCTCTCAATGCTTTTCGGTGACCTGATGACCGTGATCCAGGAACAATTGCCGATCAAGATTGCGGTCTATGATAACGGCAAGCTCGGCTTCGTGGAGATCGAGCAGAAGGCCGAGGGAATGCTGGATACGTTCACACGGCTGAAAAACCCGAACTTTGGCGAAGTCGCGCGAGCTCTGGGCTTCTGGGGCCAGACGGTTTCCAAGGCGGACGAACTTGAAGCGAGCGTCAAAGACTGGCTTGCGCAACCGGGGCCCGCACTGCTGCACGTGCACGTCAGTCCCTTGCAGCTCGTGATCCCACCATTCATGGCTGCGGCACCAACTGTTGGCATGGCGCTCTATTCGGCTCGCGCCGTTTTGCACGGTCGGGGAGGGGATGTTTGGGAAATGGTGAAGGAAAACTTCCTCTGACCGGCAGTGACCTGTCGGACGTCCGCCGCACAGGCGGACTGCCTCTGGGCACCAAATCCAGTACATCGCGGCAAACCGACGTGACAAGCCCTATCGCACCACTGCCACCGGATGGCGCGTCTACAACCCGCGAAGTTGCACTTGACACAATTGCGCTGGCGGCGGCGCTTCTGTTCGAGCACGGGCAGACGTCCGAACAGACGGTTGTTGCCGCTGAACGGCTCGGGCACGCCCTGTATGTGGAGGTCAGGGTGTTGCCGGAGTGGGGCGAGATTGCCGTCGAGATCGCCGGCGCGCCGCTGTCGCAGATTGCCCCGGCCACGCCTCTCGGCGTCGACCTCGGCAAGGTGCTTGCCGTCATGACGCTAGTGGACCAGGTCTGCGATCGCCGCTTGCCTCTCGAGGCGGTGCGTGCCGCCCTCTCGGCGGTGAGAACTTTGCCTTCGGTTTCGACGTTGCGCTTCGTTCTCTTCGCGGCCATCGGCGCTGCGTCGATGGGTGTCATCTTCGGCGCGCTGGACGTTGTGAGCCTGCTGCTGATTGCGGCGAGCGCGGGAGCAGGTGCGCTCGCCCGCCGCAAACTGGCAGCGCTTTCACGCAATCCCTTCATCCAACCGCTTTGCGCAGCTGCTATTGCCGGCATCGTGGCGGCCGCCGCTGACCGCTTGCAGCTGTCCGACGCGCAATCCCTCGTCGCGCTCTGCCCGTGCATGATACTGGTTCCCGGCCCACACCTCCTCAATGGCGCGATCGACTTGGCACGGACGCGCATCGCGCTGGGCAGCGCCCGCTTGGTCTACGCGGGAGTCGTCGTCCTCACAATCTGCACTGGCCTGTTTGCCGGTCTGGCCGCCGGCGGCGCAACTCTTCAGGGCTCCGGATCATCCCTGCCAGTGCCCCTCGCTGCCGATGTAATCTCCGCGGGTTGCGCGGTCGCCGCATTCGCCACGTTCTTTTCCATGCCATGGCGCCTGCTGCCATTCCCGATGGTCGTCGGCATGCTCGCGCATGGCGCGCGCTGGGCGATGATCTCGCTCGCAGGATTTCATGTCGCAACCGCAGCGCTGGTTGCGTCTTTCCTCGCCGGACTTATGGTCACACCGGTCGCGAACCGTCTACGCCTGCCCTTTGCGGCCCTTGGCTTTTCGGCGGTTGTCTCAATGATGCCAGGCTTCTACCTGTTTCATGCAGCGGAAGACTTGGTCCAGCTGGTCTCGAGTGGGTCGCAGGCCTCGGCAACTCTGCTCACGAGCTGCGTCGTGAATGGAGCAACGGCCTTCCTGATCATTCTGGCGATGACCGTCGGGCTCATCGTACCGCGCATGCTGCTCGGGCACTTCCTGCTGCCCACAACATCGGGAACCAGCGGACAATATCCGCGATAATATAGTCCCTCGACGCCTGAATATAACGCCCGCCGTCAATGTCGGCGAGACGCTCTACTTCGAGCGCCGAATAACGCGTCCCCTTGCGAATTCTTTGAGCACGATCACCCTAGCTCCAGCAGCACCATACAAGCGCGGCGCGCCCCGAAAAGGCAACTTAGCAAGACGACGGCATCAAGAAGATTGCGATGCCAAAACGACAGATCTTTCGCGCAGAGGACTATCGGAAATGGCGATCACAGCCGCTCTCCGCTCCCGCCTAACCTTGTCTTCGAAGGTCGGTCCCATAGCATCGTCACATCGCGCCTCCTCTCTGATCGAGCGCTGGCGCTTGCCCGATTTCCTCAGGCTCATGAAGCCGCGCGTGATGGTGCTCGCTGTCTTCACTGCGGTGGTTGGGATGATCATCGCGCCGGGCGACCTGGATCCGCTCCGCGCCTTTGCAGGGGTTATCGCGATCGCTACGGGCGCTGGTGCGGCCGGCATGCTCAACATGTGGTACGACGCCGATATCGACGCCGTCATGGCGCGCACGGCAATGCGGCCGATTCCCCGCGGCAAGATCTCGCGGCGCGTGGCGCTCGTAGTCGGGGTTGTGCTCGCCGGCGGCTCCGTCGGGCTGCTTGGCTGGGTGGCCAATGTCATGGCGGCGGCGCTGCTCGCCGGTGCAATCCTCTTCTACATCGTTGTGTACACAGCATGGCTGAAGCGGCTCACTTCCCAGAACATCGTCATCGGCGGCGCCGCTGGGGCACTTCCGCCGGTCATCGGATGGGCTGCAGCGACGGGCCAAATCGGGCTCGAGCCGCTGGTCCTGTTCCTCATCATCTTCCTCTGGACGCCGCCGCATTTCTGGGCCCTGGCCCTCAATCGCTCTGATGAATATGCGCGTGCTGGCGTACCGATGCTGCCGGTCGTCGCAGGGCGGGCCGCGACGACGCGGCAGATACTGATCTACTGCGCGCTCTTGGTTGCGGCTTCCGTGCTGCCGTGGGCGCTTGGGTTCGCAGGCCCGATCTATGGTGTGGCGGCCATGGCATGCGGAGCAATTCTTGTCGTGCTCGCAATCCAGTTGCGCAGAAGCGACGCGGCCGACCGCCGCACTCCTCGCCGCCTGTTCGTGTTCTCCATCTTCTACTTGTTCGTGTTGTTTGCGGCACTCCTGGCCGATCACGCCAATCAAGCACTGCACTCTACGCCGGCGTCCAGTTCCCGGACTGATGCCGGAACTGCAGGCACTTCCATCACCACCGGCACAGATGAGGTTTGATATGAGGCTCTGGTTGCTCGCTGCTGGCTTGATCGGCGCCGTGACACTCGGGGGCTGTTCGGAAGGCGTGCTCAATCCACAAGGACCTATTGCCTCTGCCGAGCGGCAGATCCTGTTCAACTCGCTCGGCATCATGCTGGCGATCGTGATCCCGACGATCCTCGCCACGCTCGGAGTCGCCTTCTGGTTTCGTTCGTCGAACTGGCGCGCTCACTACACGCCCGATTTCGAGTATTCGGGCCGTCTCGAGTTGCTCGTCTGGTCTATCCCCATCATGACGGTGATCTTGGTCGGTGGCGTCGCCTGGATCGGCTCATACGACCTCGATCCGCGAAAGCCGATTGCCTCTGACGTGAGGCCAGTCAGGGTTCAGGTGGTCTCACTCGACTGGAAATGGCTGTTCATCTATCCCGACCAGGGCCTCGCAAGCGTCAATCAATTGACCATCCCGGTTGGCGCGCCGGTCAGCTTCGAGCTCACCTCCTCGGGCGTGATGAACAGCTTCTTCGTGCCGCAGCTCGGTGGCCAGATCTACACCATGGCGGGGATGGTGACGCGCCTTCACCTACAGGCCGACCACGCTGGAACGTACCGGGGGCTGTCGGCCAATTTCAGTGGCGACGGCTTTGCGGACATGCGGTTTTCCGTCGATGCGGTGTCCCCCACAGCCTTTTCGCAGTGGGTGAAAGCAACTCGCGACGCCGGTCCAATGCTCGACGCGCAAGCCTATGCCGACTTGGCCAGGCCAAGTGAAGCGGTTGCGCCTTTCACGTACCGCGACGTCGCTCCCGATCTGTTCAACCACATCCAGAGCTTCGCTGCGCAGCCGAATGATCCCTCGCGGCTCGCAGACCAGACATCACAGAGGACAGTCAAATGAACCTGCTTGGCAAGCTCGACTGGAGCGCCATTCCCTTCGACCAGCCGATCATCATGGGCACAGGGGCTGTCGTGGTCCTGGCCATAGTCGCCATCCTGGCGTGGATCACGCTGAAAGGATATGTCCCGTATCTCTGGCGCGAATGGATCACGTCCGTGGACCACAAGCGCATCGGCGTCATGTACTTCCTGCTGGCGCTGGTCATGCTGCTGCGCGGATTCGCCGATGGGATCATGATGCGGGGGCAACAGGCGGTCGCCGCCGGCGGCGCCCCGGGGTACCTGCCTCCGGAGCATTTCGATCAGATATTCTCGGCACACGGCACGATCATGATCTTTTTCGTGGCGATGCCGTTTGTGATCGGGCTGATGAACTTCATTGTGCCGCTGCAGCTTGGCGTCCGCGATGTCGCCTTCCCGACGCTGAACTCGGTGAGCTTCTGGCTGACGGCGTCTGGCGTCCTGCTGATCAACGTCTCCCTCGTTGTCGGCGAGTTCGCCAAGACGGGGTGGGTCGCCTATCCGCCGCTCAGCGAGCTGCAATTCTCGCCTGGCGTCGGCGTCGACTACTATCTTTGGTCACTGCAGATCTCCGGCGTCGGCACTCTGCTGACGGGAATCAATTTCGTCACCACGATCCTGAAATTGCGGGCACCCGGAATGGGCTACATGCGCATGCCCGTCTTCTGCTGGACCGCGCTCGCCAGCAACCTGCTGATTGTCGCGGCTTTTCCTGCGTTGACCGCGACTTTGGCGATGCTGCTGCTCGACCGCTACCTCGGCTTTCACTTTTTCACAGTCGACGCCGGCGGCAACGCGATGATGTACGTGAACCTGTTCTGGGTGTGGGGTCATCCCGAGGTCTATATCCTGATCCTGCCGGCGTTCGGCATCTTTTCGGAGGTGAGCGCGACCTTCTCCGGCAAGCCGCTGTTCGGCTACCGCTCGATGGTCGCTGCGACGATGGTGATCACCATTCTGGCCTACACTGTCTGGCTGCACCACTTTTTCACCATGGGCGCCAGCGCCAACGTCAACGCCTTCTTTGGCGTCATGAGTATGGTCATCGGGGTGCCGACGGGCGTGAAGATCTTCAACTGGCTGTTCACCATGTACGGCGGGCGCGTGCGATTCACGGTACCAGTCCTATGGACCATCGGCTTCATGGTGTCGTTTGTCCTCGGCGGCTTGACCGGCGTGCTGCTGGCCGTGCCCCCAGTTGATTTCCAAATGCACAACAGCTTGTTCCTGGTCGCTCATTTCCATCACGTCATCATTCCCGGCGTCCTGTTCGGCGTGATGGCCGGCTACAATTACTGGTTCCCCAAGGCCTTCGGCTTCAAGCTCGAGGAACGCTGGGGTAGGCGCTCGTTCTGGTGCTGGTTCATCGGCTTTCATCTCGCCTTCATGCCGCTCTATGTGGTGGGTCTGATGGGAATGACCCGCCGCATGCAGCACTACGACAACGTGGCCTGGCAGCCATGGCTGGTCGTGGCGGCCATTGGCGCCGTCATTATCCTGGCCGGGATTGTTTGCCAGATCATTCAGCTTGTTGTCTCGATCCGCAATCGCGACATGCTTCGTGTGACCGGGGATCCCTGGAATGGCCGCACGCTGGAATGGTCCACAACGTCGCCGCCGCCGGCCTGGAACTTTGCGGTCCTGCCACATGTGGCCGAGCGCGACACCTACTGGGTCGCGAAGCAACGCGCAAACGCACAGCAAGCTCAACCAGCGCCACCGCGCCAGTACGAGCCGATCGAAGTGCCAAAGAACAGCGCTGTCGGGTTCGTCAACGCCTTCTTTGCCGTCGTCATAGGTTTCGCATTGATTTGGCACATCTGGTGGATGGCAGGGCTGGGCCTGATCGGCACGTTCCTGACGATCCTGATCTTCGCCTTCCGCGATGAGGACGAGACCGAGGTGTCGGCAGCGCAGGTTGCGCAATTCGATCGGGTTCACCAGGCGGAGGTCGCGATATGAATGTCACCGTTGCCGTTGAGGCTGGCGAAGCGCTGCCGAGCGCAAGCGAAGCCGGTCCGGCCCCCAAGCGCGTTGTCGTTGCTTACGGCTTCTGGATCTTCCTGCTGAGCGACATCGTGATGTTCTCGGTGCTCTTTGCCGGCTACGCCGTCTTGCGGCATGCCACCGCGGGCGGACCGACCGGCGCCGAACTGTTCAATCAGGGCAGGGTCGCCATCGAAACTGCTTGCCTTCTGGCGTCGAGCTATACGTGCGGATTGATGGCATTGGCGGTCGGTTCGCGAAACCGCTTTGGCACGTATGTCGGCGCTTTGCTGACATTCGCGCTCGGCGCCGCGTTCCTCGCTCTCGAGTTCCACGAATTCGCCGACATGATCGCACATGGCGCGGGCCCGCAACGCAGCGCATTTCTCTCGTCGTTCTTCGCTCTCGTCGGCTGTCACGGAGTGCACGTCGCCGCTGGACTGATCTGGCTGGCGGTGATGATGGCGCAGGTCGCGTTGAAAGGGTTTCGCCCCCCCGTACTGCGTCGGCTTCAGTGCTTTTCGCTCTTCTGGCACGCGCTCGACATCGTTTGGGTCGGGCTGTTCACGGTCGTCTATCTGATGGGAGCTACCCCATGACAACAAGTTTCAATCGCGCGCCTGGCGACCAGTCGATAGCGACCGACCAGGAAGAGCCAGTCTCCTCGGGCGTGCTCGTCTACACGATCGGGCTGCTTCTCGCGGTGATCCTGACAGCCCTGTCGTTCTGGGTGGCCAACACATCACTGCTCTGGGCTGCCGGAATTCCCCTCGGCCTGGCTGTGCTCGCGATCGCCCAGATGGGTATTCACCTGGTGTTCTTCCTGCACATCACGACCGGCCCGGACAACACCAACAACGTGCTGGCGCTCGCGTTTGGCGTGCTCATCGTCCTGCTGGTGATGGCGGGTTCGTTGGTGATCATGGCCGATCTCAATGACGGGATGATGCCGTCAGCCGACCTGATGGATCTGCATATGCAGCACTGAGCAGCGTGGCATGCAGCCTCGGTCTCGGCGGCTATAGGCGGGCCTGTAAGACTAGTCCTCAATTCAGCAAAGGGCGTTCAGATATGAATAGTCACGTCTCATATGCATCACAGCGTGGAGATCTGGACGTCCGAAGCAAGCGAGTGTTGTTCCGCTGCTGGCACCGGGGAACGCAAGAAAGCGATCTCATCCTCGGTTCGTTTGCAGAGCAGTCCATCGATAAATTAGACGAAGCTCAACTCTGTCGGCTCGAAGCACTGCTCGATTGCACCGACGCTGATCTGTTCGACTGGATCTTGGGCAACACACCGGCGCCGGCCGAACATGATCATGACGTGATGCGCATGCTGCGCGGCTTCTGCGGAGCACGCCATCAAAGGCCCCTGCAGAACCGACAGCATCCAATCTGACAATCAAGGAGTACATCATGGAACGGCCGCTATCGCCCTTTATGTTCCCGACCTGGTACCGTTTCCAGATCACTTCGGCGCTGTCGATCCTGCACAGGCTTACGGGGATCGCTCTGGCAGTGGGATCAATCCTGCTCGCCTGGTGGCTGGTCAGCGTGGCGGCCGGGGGCGAATCCTTCGCCCGGACCCATGCCTTCATCGCCTCTCCAATCGGATTGTTGTTGTTGTTTGGCTGGTCGATCGCCTTCTTCTACCATTTGTGCAACGGCGTTCGTCACCTAGCCTGGGATGCCGGCTACGGCTTTGAACTCCGCAGCGCTTACCGCAGCGGCTACGGGGTCTTGGCAGCGACGGTTGTGCTGACCCTGATCACCTGGCTCTACGTGGTTCTGGCCTAGGAGGACTCGATGACAAAGTCTTCGTCTTCAGCCGATTCAACCGCACTGCGCGATGCGACAGTGCTCCGGCGCGTGAACCAGCTTGGCAGCGCGCGTGACGGGCTGCAGGAATGGCGCATGCAGCGTTTGACGGCGCTAGCGCTAATTCCACTCGGTCTGTACTTCGCCGCGTCAGTTCTTTGGCTCGCCACGTCCGACCGAACGACTGCAGCCGCCTGGCTTGCGTCACCCGTGCCGGCATTGCTCGTCATCCTTTTCGTATTTGCCGGAATCACCCACGCGCTGATCGGTATCCGTTCGGTGCTTCTTGACTATGTGCACACGCGGGCCCGCCGGCTTGCAGCAGAGCTGCTCATCCGGGCGGCAGCGGTAATTCTCGCAGCTGCGAGTGTTCTCGCCGTCCTCAAGCTTTTTCTCGGTCACTAGGAGCTCAGTATGCCCAATGCTTACGACATCATAGATCACTCCTTCGACGTGATCGTTCTTGGCGCCGGCGGGGCCGGACTGCGAGCGACATTGGGGATGGTCGCGGCCGGATTGAACACTGCCTGCATTACCAAGGTCTTTCCTACGCGTAGCCACACGGTGGCGGCGCAAGGCGGGATCAGCGCTGCTCTCGGGAATATCGAGAACGACGATTGGCGTTGGCATATGTTCGACACCGTTCGAGGCTCTGATTGGCTCGGTGACCAGGACGCGATCGCATATATGTGCCGAGAGGCGATCGACGCGGTTGTCGAGCTCGAGCATTTAGGCGTGCCGTTCAGCCGGACCGACGCGGGCAAGATCTATCAACGGCGGTTCGGCGGACATACAACCGAGTACACAAAGGGCGACATGGCCTATCGGGCCTGCGCCGCAGCGGATCGGACCGGCCACGCCATCCTGCACACTCTCTACCAGCAGTGTCTGAAGCACAAAGCGCGGTTCTTCATCGAATACTTCGCCCTCGACCTGATCATGGACGAGGATGGTGTATGTCGTGGCCTGCTTGCCTGGTGCCTGGAGGATGGCTCGATCCACCGCTTCCGCGCCAACATGACGGTCATCGCCACGGGCGGATGTGGACGGGTGTATCAGTCCTGCACCTCGGCGCACACCTGCACGGGCGACGGCAGCGCCATGGCGCTGCGAGCCGGGCTGCCGTTGCAGGACATGGAGTTCATCCAGTTCCATCCAACCGGTGTCTATGGCGCGGGCGTTCTGATCACGGAGGGCGCGCGCGGCGAAGGCGGGTATCTGACCAACAGCGACGGCGAGCGATTCATGCCCAAATATGCGCCGCGCGAGAAGGATCTGTCTTCGCGAGATGTGGTCAGCCGGGCAGAAGCCGTCGAGATCCGCGAGGGCCGCGGCGTCGGCGAGAAGAAGGATCACATCCACCTGCATCTCGAGCACCTGCCCGCGGACGTTCTCGATCAGCGCCTGCCGGGAATCGTCCAGTCGGCGCGCACCTTCGCCGGAGTCGACGCGCACAAGGAACCGATCCCGGTTATTCCAACCGTGCATTATGTCATGGGCGGCATTCCCACGAACATCAGAGCCGAGGTCGTTAGTCCGACCAAGGACAATTCCGAGGAAGTCGTCCCGGGTTTGATGGCGATTGGCGAGGCCGCTTGCGTCTCGGTGCATGGCGGCAACCGCCTTGGCACCAACAGCCTGCTCGATTTGATCGTCTTTGGTCGGGCCGCGGCGCAGCGCGCTGCGGAGTTGATCAAGCCCGGATCGCGTGTGCGCGAAGCAGACGGCCCTTCGCAGGAAGCGGCATTGGCGCGCTTCGACCGAACGCGAAATAGCAGGGGCGGGAACAAGCCGGGTGAGGTCCGACCGCTCATGCAGGAGGTGATGCAAACGGGTTTCGGCGTATTCAGACGCGGCGACACTTTGAAGGAAGGGCTTACCAAGCTGATCGCCCTGCGCGATCCGCTAGACCGCGTGACCGTCGACGATCCTTCCCTGACGTGGAACGTCGGCTTGGTTTCGGCACTGGAATTGGCCAACCTGGCAGATCAAGCCGTGGTGATCGCTCACTCCGCGAACGCGCGCACCGAATCTCGAGGTGCTCATGCGCGCGAGGACTATCAAAAACGAGACGACGTAAACTGGCTTAAGCATACCGTGGCCTGGAAGAACGAGGACTGGAACGTCAACTTCGCCTACCGGCCGGTGCGGCTGGATACGCTCTCCAGCGAAGTGGAAAGTTTTCCGCCGGCAGAGCGCACCCACTAGGCGTCGGTCACCAAATTTTCTCCAGGGCTGCGGGTCCCCCAATCGGGATGGGGTCCCGGTCCCCGGTCCGCGTCGGTAGCATCGCGCGCTCAAACAAGGAGCATTCTGAAAATGTCCGAATTTACGCTTCCCGCGAATTCAAAAGTCGGCAAAGGAAAACACTGGCCGTCGCCGACAAAGAGCGCCCAGGTCAAGAGCTTTCATATCTATCGTTGGGCTCAGGAAAATAACGCCAATCCGACCATAGATACGTACGACATTGACCTCGAACATTGCGGACCGATGGTTCTCGACGCGCTCTTCAAGATCAATGATCAGATCGATCCGTCATTGTCCTTTCGGCGTTCTTGCCGCGAAGGCGTGTGCGGCTCCTGTGCTATGAACATCGACGGACACAACACGCTGGCCTGTCTCACCTCGATCGATAGCCTGAAGAAGGGGACGAGCCGGATCACGCCACTGCCGCATCTGCCGGTCTTGAAGGATCTCGTTGCAGACTTGACCGGACTCTATGCGCAGTACGAGTTGATCGAGCCGTGGCTGCAATCCGACCAACCGGCGCCGGATCGCGAACGACCGCAATCCCCGGAAGATCGTGCCAAGCTCGATGGACTGTGGGAGTGCATCCTCTGCTTCTGCTGCTCCACTTCCTGCCCGAGCTACTGGTGGAACCAGGACAAGTATCTCGGCCCCTCGATCCTGTTGCAGTCCTATCGCTGGCTTGCCGACAGTCGTGATCAGCACACCGGAGAGCGACTTGATCGGCTTGAAGATCCCTTCCGTCTCTATCGCTGCCACACGATCATGAATTGCACCAGGACGTGCCCGAAGGGGCTGAACCCGGCGCGGGCGATCGGCAACACCAAGCGGATGATGACCGAGCGCGCGTAAGCATCCTCGAGGCTCAGCAATAGGCGAGACCAACATGACACGAGTTCGTACGGAAGCCGACAGCTTCGGCCACATCGACGTGCCGGCTGACAAGCTCTGGGGCGCTCAGACCCAGCGCTCATTGATGCACTTCAGCATCGGGCAGGACCTGATCCCGCGAGAGATGATTTCCGCCTACGCAATCATCAAGCGGGCTGCGGCCGTTACAAACCACGCTGGCCAACGGTTGAGCGATCAGGTTTGCGAGTTGATCACCCGCGTCTGCGACGAAATCCTTGCGGGCGAACACGACGAGATGTTTCCGCTGCATGTGTGGATGACCGGTAGCGGCACTCAGTTCAATATGAACGTCAACGAAGTCGTCTCGAACCGCTGCTGCCAGCTGGCCGGCACGGAGCTCGGAAGCAAGCAACCGGTTCATCCCAACGACCACGTCAACATGTCGCAATCGTCGAACGACACGTTTCCCTCGGCCATGCACATAGCCGCCGCCGTCAATGTCAAGGAGCGGCTGGTTCCCGCCATCGCCGCGCTACGCGACGCAATTGCCGCCAAAGCAGCTGAATGGGACGACATCGTGAAGATCGGGCGCACCCACATGCAGGATGCGACGCCGCTCACCCTGGGCCAGGAATGGTCGGGTTATGCCGCGATGCTGGCGGATGACCTAGAGCGGATCGAGGCAGCGCTGCCAGGCATTTACAGGCTCGCTCTCGGCGGTACGGCGGTTGGCACCGGCATCAACGCCGCACCCGGCTTCGCCGAAGCGGCGGCTACGGAGATCGCCAGGCTGACGAAGCTGCCCTTCGTAACCGCACCGAACAAGTTCGCGGTTCAAGGCGCACATGACGCGCTGGTCCAACTGTCGGGAACACTGCGAACCCTGGCGGTGTCGCTCTACAAGATCGGCAACGACATCCGGCTGCTTTCGTGCGGCCCACGGGCTGGCTTCGCCGAGTTGCTGATCCCGCAGAACGAGCCCGGTTCATCGATCATGCCGGGCAAAGTCAATCCGACGCAGGCCGAGGCTCTGACAATGATCGCCGTGCAGGTCATGGCAAACGACGTAGCGGTCGGTTTCGGCGGCGCTGGCGGCTATCTCGAGATGAATGTCTACAAGCCGTTGATAATAGCCGACATCGCTCAGTCGATTACGTTGCTCAGTGACGGGTGCACGAACTTCCGAAAGTTCCTCGTCGAGGGCACGCAGCCCAACCGCAAGCAGATTGCCGAATATGTACGCCGCTCGCTGATGTTGGTGACCGCGCTCGCGCCGGTGATCGGCTACGACAAGGCATCGGCGATCGCGCACTACGCATTGGAGCACGATCTGACGCTGAAGGAGGCTGCGCTGCAGCTCGGCCATGTCGACGAGGCGACGTTTGAGCGCGTGATCGATCCGGCAAAGATGGTCAGGCCTTACGTGGCCAACGAAGCCGATCGGAGCATTTCGACAATCAACAGCATCTGACAACCGCTAGTACATGGAGCAAAACGATGAATGCACCATCCAGGACGACTGCGTCAGCGCCGGAGCACCCCACAGGTTACGATCTGCTGCGCAATCCGCGTCTGAACAAAGGCACCTCGTTCACGGAGACAGAACGCCGCGCCTTGGGCCTCGAAGGTCTGCTGCCGCCCGCCGTGCTATCGACTGAGTTGCAGGTGGCGCGCCGCCACGACGAGATCTCCAGCCTCGATGACGATCTGCAGAAATATCTTGTGCTCTCGGACCTGCAGGCGCGTAACGAGACGCTCTATTACGCCGTCCTGATGTCGGATCCGGCGGCCTATATGCCGATCGTGTATACTCCCACGGTCGGCGAGGCGTGCCAGAAATTCGGCCATATTTTTCGCCAGCCGCGCGGCATCTATCTGCCGATCAGCGCGCGCGGCCGCGTGAAGGAGCTGCTTTCCAACTGGCCCGACAAGGACGTGCGCTTCCTTGTCGTGACCGACGGCGAGCGCATCCTCGGGCTCGGGGATCTCGGCGCCGGCGGCATGGGCATTCCAATTGGGAAACTCTCTCTGTGCACGGCCTGCGCCGGCGTGCCGCCGCAAAACTGCCTGCCCGTCGTCCTCGACGTCGGCACGAACAACCAGGCTCTACTCGACGACCCACTCTACTTGGGACTGCGGCAGGGCCGCGTTCGCGGTGACGAATACATGGCGTTCGTCGAGGAATTTGTCGCAGCAGTACAGCAGCTCTACCCGAAATGCTGCATTCAGTGGGAAGACTTTGGGAACATCAATGCCGTGCCCATCCTCGAGCGTTACCGGAACGAGATCTGCACGTTCAATGACGACATTCAGGGCACTGCGGGGGTCGCGCTCGCTGGAATCCTGGCCTCCTTGCGCATCACAAAACAGAAGATCACCGATCAGCGGTTCCTGTTTCTCGGTGCAGGCTCCGCGGCGACCGGGATTGCGGAGCTGATCAGTCAGGCCATGGCTGGAGCCGGGATGGACATAGACGAAGCAAGGCGTCGCAACGCTCTTTTTGATCTCAATGGTTTGCTCGTCACCTCGCGCAACGATGTTGCTGACTTTCAGCGCCCATTCGTGCAGGACCGGTCGCCGATCTCGACATTCCTCGAGGCGGTCAGAACCCTGAAGCCCACGGGCATCATCGGGGTCAGCGGGGTGCCAAAGCTGTTCACCCGAGAGGTGATCGAAAGCATGGCGGAGTTCAATCCACGGCCGATCATCTTTCCCTACTCCAATCCGACCTCGCGCTCCGAAGCCACGGCGGAAGAAGTCTATCGCTGGTCCGACGGTCGCGCCATCTTTGCCAGCGGCAGCCCGTTTCCCCCAGTCGAGCTCGACGGCCGGAAACTCGTCCCGAACCAGGGCAACAACGTCTACATTTTCCCTGCGATGGCTATGGCGATCTTCGCCACCGAGGCCAAGCGCGTCACCGAGGACATGTTCCTCACCGCCGCGCAGGCCATCGCCGAGCAGGTCAGCGAGGAGAACCTCGCGGCAGGGCTGATCTACCCTCCGCGCGAGCGGATTTTCAGCTCCTCGCTGCATGTGGCCGAGCGGGTTGCAGCTCGCATCTTCGAACAGGGGCTGGCGCGGGTACCGCAGCCGGACGATGTCGGCGCGCTGATCCGCTCGAGCGTCTACCGCCCGGTCTACCCCGCGTGAGGCGAAGGTCTGTCCATTGGCGTAGCAAGCATCGGACCGAAAGTGCGAAGCGGTTCTCGAATGAGTCAGATGCCCAAACAAAAGCTAGAGCGGCGAAGCCGATTCCGTTTGAGCGCTCGCCGCTCTAGGCTCTAGCTCCCAAGGCGGGGAATGACCTTAGGCAACCATCAGTCGGAGCGCGGTCGAACCCTGGCTTTGCTGCTGCTGAGCGCCACTGCGGGCTCGACGGATGCGATAGGCTTTCTTGGCCTCAACGGCTTGTTCACGGCGCACATCACCGGCAACATGGTCATCCTGGCCGGCCATCTGGTGGCGCACGGCAGGGCGGCCCTCGCTGAGATAATCTCTGTACCCGTATTCATTGTGGTGCTCGGCCTGGCACGGCTGCTTTGCCTCGTGCTCGACCGATACGGAAAGGGGGCGGCCGACCGTGCGCTCCTGATACTCCAGTTCGCTCTTCTTCTCGGCTTCTTCCTTCTCTGTCTCCCGCTTGGCCACTGCTTTGACATCGATGCGCCGTGGGTCACATTGGCTGGCATGTGCGGCGTAGCGGCCATGGCGGTCCAGAACGTCCTGGTCCAGATTTCGATACCCGGTGCTCCCTCGACAGCGGTCCTGACTACCAACATCACGCGATTCACGGCGGCGGCCGTGGAGAGTGTCGCAGGTCCGGCGACGACCCGCAGGGCTGCGCACGAAAAAGTCGCAGCAACCTTCCCGCCGATCGTCGGCTTTCTCATCGGTTGCGCGGCGGGCTGTCTTCTCGAATGGCAAATCGGCCTGCCTGCTCTGCTCCTCCCGGCCTTGCTCAGCCTCGCCGCGCTACTGGTCAACGTCGCGCAACCGACTCTTTGAGCATGATCGGCCCCGGCTTAGCAGCACCGTACAAGCATAATTCCCTTGGAGTATTGTAACTTTGGGAAATGGACGCCGACCCTGACGACCATACTATATTGGCCTCTATTAGCAGCAAGATGGCGTCAGGACCATTGCTGGAACAGCTTAGCCAAGCTCAGGAAACGGTCGGCGTATTGCACTGAATTCAACCGCAGCGACGGCTGAGAGCTCAGCCTTCGCCAGAATTCGGAGATCCCGATGTCCAACGAAGCTCTCTTACTGATCAAGACGCCTTTTGCGTTGACGCGTATCAAAGCGATGGGCGCAGCACTCTCGCTGGTCGCCATCTCCACCATGCCCGTGGCGGCGGCATCGCCAGCGGCCACGGCGAGCAGGTTGCCCCCGTGTGGCTCGCGGCCGGAAATCCTGAAGCAACTTTCCAGCCGATTCAAGGAAGCGCCCGTGGCCCTCGGCCTGGCCAAGGACGGCTCGGTTATTGAAGTGCTGACCAGCGACGATGGCGAGACCTGGACGATCCTGGTCAGCCAGCCAAACGGCTCGAGCTGCCTCGTCGCCATCGGCGAAGGCTGGGAAGAATTGAAGCGTGTCGGCGCCAAGGGCGAGCGCGGCGCCTGATCGATCGAATGGATCGCAAAAGAAGGAGCGGCAAGATGGTTGATATCTATTCCCGCGAAAGCGCACCGCAGCAAAAGCCGTGGCCCAATCCGATTGCTCAGAAGCTATGGCCTGGACAGGCAGCTGACCTGGGATCGCACGCTGTTGCCCGTCGCCTGTCGGAAACTTACTCCGACCATGGCGCTCCAAAGGCGTTCCTGTCGCGGTTCATCGTTCTTCAGGCGATCGGTGCCGCCGGAATCGTCGGGCTGTGGGCCGTCGGCGTTGCCGGCAAACCTTTCGCCGGCAACAACGCGTATCTGTGTTGGCTGATCGCAGCCATCGGCGCCTTGGGCATTCTGTGCGTTTTCTTCCAGCGTTGGCGCGATGTCGATTGGTTGGCGACGCATGTGGTGCGCATCGGGCTGCTCGGAACCGTGGTTGGGCTCATCGTCGCCTTCTCCGCAGCGCACGCCGGCGGCTCAGCCGACCCCAACGCAATCCGGCCGATGATCGCGTCGGTCATCGACGGCATGTATGTCGCGCTCTATGCGACGCTGCTCGGCATAGCCACGAATCTGTGGCTCAAGATCAATCTTCGCCTGCTGGGTGACTTCGATGGATGAGGAAACTCTCACCGTCTGGCTCGACACCGCTCTCTTGATGCTCGGTGGCTTCGTCCTCATGACCATGCTCATGATGACGGTGATGAACCCGCCTGCCAAAGCGAGCGAAACCGAAGGCGTCGCAGCGCCCGGCAACGTCACCGTCGAGACGCAGTGGCCCGACAAGCTCGACGCCGATGTCGATCTGTGGGTCCAGGCGCCTGGCGATGTGCCGGTCGGCTATTCCAACAAGAGCGGCAAGGTGTTCGATCTGCTGCGCGACGACCTGGGCATGGCACAGGACATGACCGACTCCAACCATGAGGTCGCCTATTCGCGGGGAGCTCCCGCGGGCGAATACGTGGTCAATGTTCACATGTATCGCGGCGTGAATGTCACATATCCCGTCCCGGCGAAGATAAGCGTCAATGTGAAGGCCGATTCCACGAAGTCGTCAGCGCCAGTGGCCACCACGACGGTCCAGCTGCGCAGGCCCAACCAGGAGCTTACCGCCTTGAGATTCCGGCTCGATTCGACTGGCCAAGTGGTGTCAGGCAGCATCAACAGCATCTTCAAACCCCTGCGCGTGGCGGCAACCCAATGATGATCGCTCCTGTAATCTTCGCCCTGCTGCTGGGTGCGTTTATCTTCGTCATCCTGCCGCATGCGGGCTTTGCCCGCCGCACCCTCTCGGTCGGTATCTTCCTGGCGCTGATCACCGTCGTCTATGTCGGCGCCAGCGAGCTTCTTGGCCGTCCCAAGCCGTTGACGCTCGAGTGGCGCGAGACAGCAAAAGCCCAGGTGGTGGGCGCGGTGCCGGTTGAGAACGAAGCCATCTACGTATGGCTCACCACCCCCGCCTCGACTGAGCCGCGCTTTTATGTGCTGCCATGGAGCCAGCAGGCGGCGCAACAACTGCAAGATGCGATGGGCAAGGCGGAAGCCGACGGCACTGGGGTAGAGATGAAGATGCAGACCACCGACGCCGGTCTCGATACCCGCGAGCCGATGTTCTATGCACGGCCGCAGCCGGCCCTGCCGGTAAAGGACTATCAGGCCGGCGAGCGCCCGCTCGTGTATACGCAGCCCAGCCCCACGGCTGATGGGACACTGTAGCTGAGCATGCCCACGCCAACACATCCGCCTCGCAACGCTCGCCCCTCTCAGCGTGTGAACACCGTTGCTGCAACGTTGCGAAACGCGATGACGAAAGGCGAGCGCTAACTGCATTTCTCACCGAGAACCCGGACATGGCAACTCTTTCGTCAATTGATTCCGGCCTGCCCTTCGACGATTATCGTGCGCTCATAGAGCGGCTGCCGCCTCTGGATGAGCACGCGTTTGCACGCGTTCGCCACGATTTTGCCCGCATGGACAAGCCCGAAAATTCGCTTGGCCGCATCGAAAAGGTTGCCGCTTGGCTCGCCGCTTCGACGGGTCGGCTGCCGACTGTTCAGCGCCCGGTCGTGGCGATCTTCGCCGGTAATCACGGGATCTCGCGACATGGCGTCTCACCGCGTCCGATGGGCGCCACGCGGCGTTTCGTCGAGCTTGCGGCGGCCGGCGGCGCGGGAGTTAACCAGGTCTGTGCATCCCACGACCTCGGGCTGAAGCTATACGACCTCGCGCTCGACCTGCCGACCGCCGATTTCACCACAGACGCCGCGCTGGACGAGGGAAGCTGCGCTGCGACCATGGCATATGGCATAGAGGCCGTCAGCGACGGCGCTGATCTCATGGCACTGGCAAGTGTCGGCGTCGGCGGCTCCACTGCCGCTGCGGCGGTATCGGCCGCGCTCTTCGGGGGCAGTGGAGCCGACTGGGTTGGCGCCGGCTCAGGGGCCGATGCTGCAATGATCGGCCGGAAGGCGGAGATCGTCGATCTTGGGCTCGCCTTGCACTCAGGCTATCTCGGGGATCCGCTCGAAGTTCTGCGCCGCTTGGGCGGACGCGAATTCGCGGCAATTGCCGGCACAATCATCGCGGCGCGGACACAGGTGGCCATTGTCCTCGAGGGCTTTGCAGCGACAGCGGCCGCAGCTGTGCTCCATCGCGCCAATCCCGCGGCACTCGACCACTGCCTGTTGGCCTATGTCTCCACGAGCGAGCCCGGCCATCATCAACTCGCGGAGAAAATCGGCCTGACACCACTCTTCGATCTCGAGATGGGCGGGGGGGAGGGCACCGGCGCCGCACTCGCCGCCGGCATGGTCAAGGCGGCTGGGCTCATCCATTCAGGCATGCTCGCAGCGCTGCCAGCATGACGCCGCCAGGGGCGACCGCTGACAGTGGATTTCCCGCAGAGAACCGGACATGGCAACTCCTTCGTCAATTGATTCTGGACTGCCCTTCGATGATTTTGCGCGCTCATAGAGCGGTTGCCGCCGCGGGATGAGCACGCGGCTGTTCGCATTCGCGACGATTTTGGCCACATGGGCAAGCCCGAAAAGGCGGGCCTATGGAAACAACGGACGCTGTGGGTAAGGCCGCGTTTGAAGCTGCTGCTGAGATTCGGATCCCGCGATCGATTGAGAGAACATCGGTTCCGTTCTCATACGGGACGCCAAAGGAGGTCGCTATCACGGCAAGACAGTAAACGGGTTCAATGTGGCCAGTGAAGAACCCAGCCAAGAACGATGTCCGATAATTTTACTGCTGTCCTTAAAATCGATAGGTGCTTCAAATTTTATCGACGTTTTTGATACCGCCGAAGGGGGTTGGCATCCACAAGTCCGCTCGCAACCGGGGAGAGCAAAGTGGACTTCAACGAAACTCAGTCATACGAAAACGTGGCCGACCGGCCGGAAGGCGCCAAGGTGGTGCCAGCTGATACCCAGAGCGACAGGCTGCACGGAATCAAAGAGCGTGTACGCGCCCGCCAGAAGGCGATGACTAAAGCGTTTCTCGATATCGCGTCGGAGCTCGACGCCGCTCGCAACGAACTGCCGGAATCCAAGCTAAAGGCGTTTCTCGTTTCCGAGTGCGGCCTGAATAGAAGCGATCTCCGAACCTATCTGAAATTCTCCGAAGTTCTTGGAACTCACCGAGAGACGATCATGAAAGCGGCCATTTCCTTCGCGACCGTCAAAGCCCTTGTCGCGGCTCCGACAGCCGTCACGGAGGAAGCCGTCGAGAGGATTTCGCTAGGAAGTTTCGTGCATTCAAGCGACGTCGCGGCAATCAAGCGCCGCCATGCTAACGACGCAAAGGATCCTCATGTCGAGCAGGAACGCCGACGCCTGAAGGCGTTGCGTTCAGCGGCAGAGTTGAAAGCGCTGTCGAAAGTGGAATCCTTCGGCGAGCAGTTTCTGCCGTTCGCGCAGTCGCTCGTCAATTTCTACAACGACGGTTTCGACGATGCCTGCACACGCGAATCTTTGGTCGCCAAGCGCTCTTCCTTAATGCAGGAAGCTGGCGATTGCCTTGCGCGCTTCGAGGAGCTTTTCGATATCACAGCGCTGCCGACTCCGTGGGAATACAATTACCAGGGCAATTCCGACGAGGCCGTTTGGCTTGCACGGGCGCACGACAGCCTGAAGAGCTTGGCCCTCGGAGAATTCCAGTCGGTCGATCCCGACAGCGGCAATCCGTACGACACCACACATGATTTCCTCGACCGGGCAGCGGTGGAAAGCGTGATCTGGCTTTTCAACGACAGCGGTATTTCGAAAGAGCAACTGAAGCATAGGAAATTGCCTGCCGCAGCCGCAAAAACGGTGATCGACCCTCCCTATCGGCTCAACTCGATTGAGATCTGCGCCGGTGCGGGAGGCCAAGCGCTCGGCCTCCACGCCGCGGGTTTCGATGCCGTCTGCATCTACGAGCAAAACAAGAACGCGGTTGCGACCCTGAAAGCCAACCGAGCGCTCGGTCCGGTCCGTCAAGCCGACATTGCGAATGTGGATTTTACTGCATATCGCGGAAAAATCGATCTCGTCGCAGGCGGGGTCCCTTGCCAGCCTCACTCGAGCATGGGCTTGCAGAAGGGCCACGCGGATGACCGCGATCTCTTTATGGAAGCTGTGCGGATTGTCGGCGAGGTCGCTCCAAAAGCCTTTTTCTTCGAAAACGTCGAGGGGTTCGGCTTCAGGGCAAACTCAGCTTATCGTGCGGAACTTCATCGGAAGTTCAAGGAGCTTGGCTACGACACGCAGGTATTCAGCTTCTTTGGCAGCGACTACGGATTGGCTCAAAATCGGCCACGGGTAGCGTTCGTGGGATTTCGGGATGTTCCCATCGGCCGCTTCCGTATGCCGCCGAGATTCCCCGAATGGAGAACGACCGTCGGCGAAACTCTATTCGATCTCGTAGCCGCAAACGGATGGGAAGGCGCGGAGGAGTGGGCCAGGAGCACGGCGAACAAGATCGGCCCGACAATCCTCGGTGGGTCCGAGCAATCCGGAAGGCTGGCGTTCAGTGCCAAACTGGGCCTGGAGAAATGGCTGGCTCTCGGGATCGATCCGTTGGGGATCGCAAAGAGCGCCCCGTCCGCAGATCATTCGAAGGAAAAGCCGTTCAAATTCACGATGAAAATGGGCGCCCGGCTTCAGGGCTTTCCTGACGACTGGGAATTCTGCGGCACGCAACACCCGCAAAAGCGTCAAATCGGCAACGCCCTGCCGCCAGTAATGGCGCGGGCGGTCGGCCTCGCCATCTACAGTGCGCTTACCGGAGTGGATTTTGACTACGCGCAGGCTCTGCAGTCGCCGCTACCTGCCCAGCATCACGGCAGGCTGAAGCTCAACATGCTTGCGCGTGTAAGCGATCAACTCGATACCGTTCCAGATTATTGCTGAGGACGTCACTCGTACTCGGGACTTGAAGCTGAAGCATTGGGATGGCAGCCCTTTATGGCCATCCCAATGTCGACATGGCCGGCGAACGATTGTTCCAGCCTTCCTGGCTCGCGCGTGGTCCGGGCCGCACTGGCTCGAATAGTTTTGCGACGCAAAGTCGATAACCTACGCGTCTCGATCTGGCCTTTGATAGAAGGGGTGATTAAATGCAGTCAATTCCTACGGTACTCAGTTTGACAGGTGTTCTAGTCGTCGATAGCGGTATGGCTTTGGCTATCTTTCGCTTCCTGTTCCGCAATCACGAGGAGGCGATACTAGCTATCCCGAAGGAACGCATCGCTGGCATGATCAAAATCTTGAATAGACATACAGATACAGCTCCTGGGACGACTCTGAAGGGGGCCGCACTTGATGAACGAATGAATGAATTTGTGTCGGTTCAAACTCGAATGCGAGGGCCAGGCGTATCTGACGTCGAGGAGAACATGGCCCTCAACATCGAAATGCGGTCTGCGGACAGTGGCATGCTGATCCGTTATGAAACTCTTTTAGGCCGTGAGGAAAGTTTATGGCTTGATCAGATTGCGGTTCAGGGGCTTGCCGCCGGTCTGGAGGATCTTGATCTCGCCCTCCTCGCCCATTCTTCTGATGTGAGCACAATAAGTCATTAGCCCCCGGCGGCCGAGTTCGGCAGCTCGCCGAATTCTTTTACTGTCGGCTTCGCTTAGATATATGACGGTTGGCTCGCGTCTCAATGATTTCCGTATTGATTTCCAGTCTTGTCGCATTTGTTGCCCTCCGCTCTGCATCGAAATCCCGCAGACCTCGATCCCCACTAAAGATAATCGATCAGCGATTGGGAGAGAGCCCCAAAAAATTATTGAATCTTCGCGCTTGGTCTTAACCGTCGTTTCCAGTTTCGATCGGAGCTAGACGCACAATATCCAATTCCAGACGCTTGGCGTGAGCGTCTTGATGGGGGCTGGGAGTATCGTACGCATTCTGCCCGAACTCGAAGAGGACCCCACGATGCTGGGTGCCGACGACGGCGTTTAGGCTCTCGTAGATAAGAAGTTTGCGACGATTTGGCCTCAATCACTTGTGCAAGCTCGGAGCGCGTTACCGCCCTGATCGAATCGTCGGCAGACACAGCCTCGTAGGATTCACCGCGACATCAAGGGCTCGTTTACGATGTGTGCCGGTGCTTCCTTAAGTCCTGCTGTCCTAACACGCTGTCGCAAGCAATCGGAAGCGCAGGGACTATGGACGGCTTTGACCTCAGCGACGGAAATCCGGGGTTCTTCGTGTTTGATGTCCCTGTATCGATCTACAGGGGTGTCTACCAGGACAGGGCACGCAAGAAACCCGACAGGGCGCTTCAACCCGTCCTCGCGATCCGGCCTGGGGAAGGCGATGTCGTCATACCGGACGAGAGCCTCAGCTGGTCCAGGACAATGATCGAGCAACTGGTGCCGGTTGCGGACATCAGGCGGAAGCTCAATACGGTCGGAAGGCTCTTTGAGTACGGCAGCGTCGTGGTCGGCGACGGGATCTCGGAGCCCGGTGTCATCGATCAGGTCGTCTGGGAATATCTTACGGCTCGGGCCGAAAACCCGTTCGACCCGTCCAGGCGTCGGTTCCCGCACTGGCAGCCAATCCGTTACGAGCGTATCCACATCGAGTTTCGCGATCTCGTCGACTTTGCGCGGTTCTGCGCCGACTACACAGGCGCGGCCTCGGTCATCGGCGGAGCCTTCAAGAAGCAGTCGAAAATCTGGACATCGGTAAAACGCAACTCGTCGCCCGAGGATTTCCTTATGCATCTCGAGGCGCAGCGCGACCGCTGGAACATCCTCCAGGGCGACGATGAAGTGGTCGCTCCGCCATCCATTTTGAAGCGCATCGCGGTTCAGGCATCGGTCGAGAAGAACGGCAACACAACATCGCTGTCCACCGAGCAGATCGACGCGCTAATCGATCTCGAAAACAACTTCATGTTCAAGGCGCTCTGGATCCTCCTGGCTTACGCGGGCCCCCGGATCTCGGAGGCTCTGAACATGTTCATCTGCGATGTTATCGATCCAACTTTCGCGAGGGAGCTCTTCCTAGCCGATTTCGACGGTCCGGTCACAGTCTTCGCCGACCCGAGAAAGTCCAAGTTCCTCGGTTCGTCCGACCCGAGGAGAGCCATCCAGACGCGTTCCGAGTATCTCGATGCCACGTACGGCCTAAAGCCGCGGCCCGATTACGGCGGAAAGAGCATGCGGGCAGGCTGGAAAGGCATGACCACTTTCAATGCCCGCTACCTCATCACACATGGGACCTGGACCTGTCAGAAGCGCGCGAAGCAGTTCGCGGATCTGCTCGACGAGATCCGCGCCTTGCACGCCGACATCGGCACGGATCGCACTCATCCATATCTGTTCGTCAACGCCATGAACGAGGAATACCGCGGCGAGCCGCTGAAGATGTCGAACGTCAAGAAGGCGTACGTTCGCGCATGCCTGCGAGCGGGGATCATACCTCATTCCCTTGGCGCGTCGTTGCACGGGTTTCGACACTACTACGCCTGGCACGCCAAGCACGTCCTGGGCCTGGACGAGGAAACCATCCAGCGGATGCTGCGCCAGAAGAGTCCGGTAAGCCAACGCACTTACGGAAAACGCGCGTCGGATACCCACGACGCAATGAAAAAATTCACCGAAGACAGGGCGCCTGAAGCATGAAGCTGCAAATCCGGAATGACGACAACCTCATGACATCCGACAAGGAGGGTGGGAGTTACTTCAACGCCACTGACCGGATGGTGCTGCTTCGCGTTCCTGACTTGGACGAACTGAGGCAGCTATGGACCGAATTCGATCGCGAGCTGCGCGCTGAACTCAAGGATCTTCTGGTGCAGCCATATGGCGACATCGTTGAAAAGCTGGGGTACCTAGGCTTCACGAGGAGCAGTGCCGAAGAGCGCAAGACTGAACTCTTCGGCATGCTCACCCAGAGCGAGGTGAAGTCCTCGCATTTTTCAAAGCCAGCTCTTTTTCGAGCGGCCATCGCGCTTGATCTGGTTCCGGACAAAAAACCCAATGGGCAGGCTAGAAAGCGTATGGCCCAGGGCGAAGGGTCTATCCTCGACCAGCTAATGGCAATGCCTCGCGCCAGCCAGAAGGCGATCATCGAAACTATCGTCGACGATCATGAGAATTTGGACGAGTGGATGCTGGTGTCGCAGGGCAGTGCGGTCGGCTGGGCGGCGCTCCGCAACGTGATCAAGGCGACGACCGACGTGGTCGCGTTCTTGGATCACCTTGCAGACGAGACCGAACTACTCATGGGCGACGACGAGCAGCGAACCGTCAGGCACGCGAACCCGGACGTGAAAATTGAATTCGCATCCACGTGGTTTGCGCAGTTTCTTGCAAAGCGGAAGGTGTGGGTCTGGCCTGCGAAATACGCCGCCCGGATGGTCTTCATGTATCCAGCGCGATTTATACCGCTGGTCACGAGAATGTCCGTTCCGGCGGATCGCCGGGAATTTGCTGACTTGGTTTTTCGCTACCATCAAGACCAGAGGCACACCGGGGCAGCAGTGAGCTTGCAGGCCTTCGCGACGGCGGCGCTCTGCGGGAATGCCTGGGACACGGATCGAGGTTCGTTCCGCTGGTATCCGTTGGCTGCGTTCAAGGAACGCGCGGCGAGCTTGGCAAGTGCCAACCACATCTTGGGTTCGATAAATGCATGTTACAGGTTGGCGGTCGAATACAGCGGAGGCACCACCAAACGGCGACCGGAGGCCCCTCTCTTTGTCAACGCTGCCCGTCTGGCCAAGATCGGGGTCGATGCTTTCAACTGGACGCTTAACCCCACTCCTTTCAACACTCAGGTTGCATCCAGATTGCTCGGGCAGCCCGTCAAGGTTGTCCCTGTCCATGTGAAATCCTGGGCCGCGCAGTTGCGGGATCTTCTGCGGTTGTTCGGGGTTAAGCACGTCAAGACGGTCGAGAACGCCGCTAACCTCTGGTTGATCTATCTCATGACGCTGGATCCCAACGGCGCTCCGAAGGATTTCCAGACTATCGACCGTAATGCGCATGTCCACGACCTCGGCGGATACCATACTGGCGCGTTCTGGAATTTCCTGGATATGCACTGCGCGAAAGATGCGCCCGACCTGGGCAATCGGGCGATCTCCACGATGCGCAAGGCGTTCCATCTCGCGGCCATGCGGGACAAGTTCAAGGGGGCGAACCCTTTCGACACCAAGCTCGACAAGGTAGGTGCCGGATACTCGAAGCGCGCCGATGTTACGCATCGCAGCCCCCTCGCCTTGGAAGCATGGGAGCTCATAGTCAGGAAAAACCGAGAAAACGACTACGGCTTCGCGCGCAGCCTCGGGCCGAAGCGATGTCACTATACGCTCAGAAACCCTGACACCGGAGAATACGAGAACGTATTTTGGCCCGCAGAAGCCATAGCGGTGGACATAATACTGAACAGTGGCATGCGCCACATAAGTTCGCGATGGGTGGATAGCGGCGAGGGCGACGCGAAGCGTCTCGATCGCGAAAAGATGGAAATGGTAACCAACGACCACCCTGCGGCGACCGTGCGCAGGCAGGACTGTTTCCTACAGCTGGTGAACTTGCCCGGCCGGGAGGGGCGGAAAATCATCGGCCAGAAGGTCGGCATCAATAAGACGGGCGAACCATTCATCATCCCCTGGGTAGACCCCGCGGTGGTGGACGGGTTCTATCGAATGTTGGCTTTGCAGACGAAATACAACCCGATCGATGCTAGCGTGAAGCCTATCCAAGCGCGCACGCGCGAGATGACCCGAGCCAACCCCGAGCTTTTTCCGGACATCTTCCCTCTGTTCCGCGACCCCGGCTCGACGGCAGACAAGGCTATCAGCGACGCAAAGGTGCTCGCTTTTTGGAAAGATCTGCTTCGCCACTGCCAAGACGATGTCAACACGCTCTTCGGGTACGAATACCCGCTCATCACTGACGACGGCCTTGTATTCGACCTTCACGCGTTGCGCGTGACGATGGTGACGAACCTTCTTGAAGCCGGGGTCAGCATCGACATCGTCCGGGATCTGGTCGGTCACGCCACGTGGATGATGACATGGCACTACAACGCCATGCGCAGCGCGAAGCTGAACGCCGGCGTCCAGGAGGCGATGAACAGGCGTACCGAGGCGCATGACAGGCTCGCAGCTCGAGATAAAGACGCGATCGAACAATACGCCGCCGAGTCGGTGGTGCCTGACTTCGTCGAGCACCATGTAGGCGTGGGTATGCTCCGAAACTATGCCCAACGCAGGGACTTGCCGCCCTTCGAAATCTTCCTGCACGGCATATGCCCAGGCGGATCGTGCGCGACGGGCGGGGAAAAGGGCGGCGGCGAGCGGTTTCAACCCGTGTGGCGCGAGCGGGCTTGTTCCGGATGTCGCTATCGAGTCACGGGCCCCCGTTTCAAGCATGGCATCCAGAACAAGATCAACAACCTGATCGCGGAACTCAGGCTCGCGGAGCAACGCTCTCGGGAACTCGGCCTTAAAATCGAGGAGGTGGAGCTCCAGTCGGGCAGGGAAGACTACGCCCTGCGCGGTATCCGACGCGCCGAAAATCGGTTCAAGGACCGATTGTCCGACGAACTCGGAAAGGAACTCAAGATTCAGAAGATGGTCCACGAGGTCGAGGCGACCGCAATGGAGCAGGGTACGTCGGCCGACAATCTGCTCCTTCCGGCTGTCCCTGGTTTCGACCCCGCAGCCCTGGGCTATGGTTTCACCGAAGTGCATGAATTCGAGCTTTTCCATACCCTGGTCAAGGAAACCCGCATCCTTCCGGCTTCCATCATGGAGATCCCCCACGGCGTAGAAGCGAAGATGAAGCAGCTGCTGAAAGCGGTGCTGCGCGTGAACAATGTGGCTGAGCTAATGGCCCCGCTTACCGACCGGCAGGAGACCGACGCATGCCTGCAGATAGGCGACAAGCTCCTTGAACGGTACCCGGAAGCTTCTCAGTTCCAGCGGCTCGTGGACGGGGCTATCAAGCTCGACCACGACGCTCTCGAGGAAGTTCGAGCGGACCTGCGTGCGGCTATTGCCAACACTCCTACGCCGAAGCCGCTGATCGGGTACGCCGCATGACACAGATGGATGAATCTGAAACGGTGACGGCCGACTCGCTGATGAGTCGGCTACAGGCCGAAGCGAAGAGGGCATCCGATCTCCGACGCGTCGGGACCTTGGCCCGGCTCGTCGAAGCCTGCG
This sequence comes from Mesorhizobium monacense, assembly GCF_056781675.1. Lineage (NCBI taxonomy): Bacteria > Pseudomonadati > Pseudomonadota > Alphaproteobacteria > Hyphomicrobiales > Phyllobacteriaceae > Mesorhizobium > Mesorhizobium monacense. The sequence goes on from NZ_CM165567.1 coordinate 6,338,428, forward strand.
ATGAAATTCTTTCGGGAGACGCTTACAAGCGCGCCAAGTCGGCCAGGCAAGATCCCGAGTTCTTCAATCCCAACTTCGTCAAGTTGAACTCTCGCGTCATCGAAGCGTACGTCCGCTTCCGCGCCCGTCTCGAAAAGGGCGAGACGGAATGGACGGGGCCAGTGGCCTCGACCATCCGCAGCGAGAAGGACTTAATGACGTATCTCAAGCTTCGCGATGCCGAGTCGAAGCGTCCCGGAAAGCCAAAGAGGCCAACACCGCAATCACGACGAGCTGACGAAATCATCGACCGCATCGATAGCATCCACGACCAAGCCCTTCTGCGGGAGATCCTCGCCAAAGCGCGCGAAGCGAAGAGACAGCTCGATATCATGGTCGATGCGCTGCGGAAGCATCCTGAGATCAATGTCGATGCACTCCGAGAGGGGAGGTACTCGCCGCGGAACGTCGATGGTCCACAGGCGCAATCCGCCATTGGTGCAGATGACACCAAACTCATACGCAAGATCGTAACTCGGCTTCAGGATAGCGATCAGCTTGAAGAGTTCGACCTAATCTACCGCAGCGGCCGAGTGAAAATGAGCCTTGGGGCAGGCCTCGACCTGATCTTCCCGGAAGAGATGAGGCTCTTGGAGCGGCTCGCCGGCTTGGATGGGTCGGGGCCGTGAAATTGAAGGGATAAGGGGAGCGATCAGCGTAGCTGCGATGTACGAGATTGTGCTCGTAAGCGCGATGAAACCCTCGACCCCACGAGCATTAAGAATACACGGCGTGACTGACTTCCTTCGCTTCCAGAGGTGGCCATTCGAGGGGGTCACGAGCCTGACGACGGTAGGACTCGTCATCATTGTTTATTAGGACAGGGCATGTGGCCGAAATCCTTGACTGACCCAAGGCGATCATTTGCATCAAAGGAAAGCGTGCACAATTAATTACCCAAGTCGTGGATCGCCACGCCGGGAATAACGGCCTTGGCGATGTCGCACAGGTGCTGGTGATGGGTGAGATAGATCACCTGACCCGCACATGCCATCTCACCAAACAGCTTGAAAACCTCCTCGGATCGGACATGGTCGAACGTCTCCATGATATCGTCGGCGATAAAGGGCACGGCCGGTCTGAGCCGTGCAAATTCGTAGTAACCCGCGAGCCGCAGGGCCAAGTACAGCTGAAACCGGGCGCCTTTCGACAGCGCATCGGCGACCTTGGATTGACCATCGCGTTGTAAGGCGATGAGGACTTCGCCGCCTTTCGCCGGTTGGGTTGCCAACCCTGTGTATTGACCGCGTGTGATAAGGGCGAAGGCATCCGAAGCCCGCACCATCATTCCGGAGCGATGTTGCTCGCGATAGACTCTCAGAGCGTTTGCGGCGGACATGGCTCCCAGTTTCAGCTCGATATACCGAACCGCCCTCTCCTCGATTTCTAGAAGCACGGTGCGACGCTCTGCGTCTATTCGGGCAACCGCGCTGTCGCCGCCGATCGCGTCCAGCTTGTCGGCCGCACGGGTCCGCCGGATGAGCTGTCGCTGAATCAGTTCGTCGAGATCGCCAAGCCGCCGCTCGCTTTCGGCCTTCTCGATGGCAAGTCCATGCAGATCAAGGCCATCCAGGATCAAATGGGCTTGTTTGGCCCCATCCGCAGTGAGCTCAGCCGACAGCTGTTCCTCAAGGTCGGTCAAGGCGGAACGCAAGCGATCCCTTTCCTTGAGCAGTTCGTCGCGCTCAACGACTGCGGACAAAGTGGCCACGCCAAAGGCCGCCAACACATCCTGCTTGCGTCGCTCGTGCACCGCGACTTCCAAATCGAGCGCGTCACGAACATCCTGCAGGCGCTGCTGGTCAACGAGCAGGGTCGCCTTCGCCTCGCGGGCGCGCTCGGCGCGCTCCAGCCGCTCGGCGAGCCTGATGGCCAACTGTTCCGGATCATCCTTGTCAACCGGCTCACCGATTTGGGTCGCGGCAGCGGCAACCTCCTCGATGAGCGTGCCTCTGTCCGCCTCCATTTTGGCAATACGCAGCCGCATCGCGTCGCGATCCTGGATGGCCTTTGACAGCTCCGCCAACTGATCGAGCACGCTGCCGACGCCAGGCGCGGAAATCCCCCTTTCCAACCAGGTGCCCTTGAGGGCTTCGGTGACGTCGGCCGCCCAATCCTCCTCACGGGTTTCCGCCACCTCAAGGGCACGGCGTCTGGTTACCAAATCTTCCTCCTTCGCGCCCACCGTTTTGACCGCCTCGGCGCGTTCGGCGTCGACCTTGGCTTGTCTGTCGAGGAACTGTTCAGCAACGGCCATCATGGTTTCCAGGCTCTCGTTCGCTTCCGGTTTTATCCCCACGCTTTCCAGGGCCGTGCTCACCTCAAGGCGTATCAGGCCGCCGTCGTCAGTTGCCCGCTCAAGCTTCTTGCGCGCGACCAGGATCTCGTCCCAAGCCGCGAGCGCATCGGCGCGGGCGGAGCTACGCTCCTCGATCAGCCCAATCAAAAGCTCAGGCGAGGTTTCCTGGCATGCCGCAAGCAAGTCTGTCGCCGCGGCGTTGATTTCCGAGCGTGCGGCCTCCACGATCGAGGCGAGTTGCGCCAGCTGATCAGCCGTACGTGCGATGATTGCGACGCCCTCGGCAAGGCTTCGTTGCGTTGTTCTGATTTCAGCGAGTTCGCGCGCATGGACCAGACGGGCTGCTGCAACATCGTCGTCACGAGCCAGCGCTACCTCGAAGATGTCCGCCGTCTCGGCGAGCAGCCTGACGCGGTGCCCTTTCCAGGCCTCGTCCCGCTTGCGTCGTATGGCTGTTGCGGTTTCGTCATCCGCCACATCGACCGAGGAGCGGATGGTCTCCAAATGCGCCAGCTGCGAAGCGTGCGTTTGCTCCTGCTCCGCCAGACGTTGGGAAAGGACGGCTTTGTTCTTCTGGTTCTCTGCCGAAATTGTCTTCCAGGCCGCGATCTGGCTGGCGCTCGGCACTGACATCGTGGAGAGCGCCTGAGCGTCTCCCTTCCACGGCTGCAGGCGCCGCATTGCCGCCTGCCAACGGATTTGACTTGCGTCTTCCACCTCACGAGCCGCCTTCATCTCGCTCAGATGCCCGCTTCCTCTCGCCTTGGACAACGCCGCCGTCAGCCTTGCCCTGGCAGGCTCAGGCACAGCCCGTTCTTCGCCAACCCGTTGCCTTGCCGTTTGAAGCGCATCCAAGGCTGCCGCGGCTTCATCGCGGGCAACGCGCACGCTGGTGGTTATTCCGGATCGCTGTTCGACCATAGTGCGAACGGTCCCGACAATGGCGGCGGGCAGGAGAAGCGAAGCTGGCTCCGGTTCTGTGGATTTTCCCAGGGCGGCAAGGCAATTCGCGACGGCATTGTCGAGGATTTGAAGCTCCGTCCTGCGCGTGGGCAGATCCAGGCCCGCAGAAACATATCGTGCCTTGCGATCGGCCAATCCGCGAACCTGTTCAGAGATTGCTAGGATCGCCTCGTCCACGGCGATCGCCGCGATCTTCGCCCTTAGCCTATCCATTTCGTCGCCGTTTGCCAGTTGGCGCGTTCGCAGGCTGGCGTCCTGATCGATCATTTCGGCGACACTCCCCGTCCAGGTCCGGGGCGGCGAAGCGAGGTCAGGCAATTCGGCAAGCCGAGCGGCCTTCCGCTGGATATCGGCCGCAAGGGGAGCCGCGCGCAGATACTTCGCGATTGTCTCCAGGCGAGCCGACAGCACCGATCGTTCGGTCATACTGCGGTCGTACTTTTCCGCGGCCTCAACACGTTCCGCCTCCAATGTCTCGAAGGTGGAGGCCAGCGTGTCGATTTCATCCTTGCGCGACTTCAGTTCGGTAAACCGCTTTTTGAGCAGCGCAAGTTCGGTTCCGTGTGCCTGTTTGCGGTAGAGAGAATCTGCCTCCGCCTCAAGCGCGCTCAGGATGTCACTGGCTTGCCCTAGACCTGCACTGGCCGCGAAAAGCAGCTTGCCGAGGTCTCCGCGTGATTCCAGGATCGATTTTCCGCCTGCTTCCAGCGTCTCGTCGTCCAGTGAGAACATGGTGCTGTAGGCTTCGCGCGACAGGCCTGCCAGATGTGCCGATATCGCGACTTCACTAGCCGGTTGGCCGGATGCATCGTGGAGCGAGTTGCTACGTTGTTTCGTGCGCGAAAAGGCCTGTTCCTCGCCGGCGAGTTCGAGCACTCCGCCGATGCGCATGGCGCTATACTCATGCAGGAAGTTGTAGCGGCTGCGTTCTTCAATGCCGAACAGCAGGTCCAGATAGCCGGAAAGCGCGGTTGATTTTCCGGCCTCGTTCAAGCCGAATACGATGTGCAGATCCGGTCCGGACTCCGGCTTTGGCCCGAAGTCGATCGCTTTGTCGGTAAACTTCCCGTAGCGAATGAGGTCGAGGCGCCGCAGTCTCATTGCTGCCCGCCTGCCTTGAGGCGGGCAGTGACCAGGTCGGCACCGCGAGCGAGCGCTCCGTCGAGGAACACGTCCAGTGCGGCTTCGTCCTTTCCGGCAAAGTCGCGCGCGTCCGGCGGAAGATCCGCGATGGTTTTCAAAACCAGGGCTTTGGCTTCCCCTCGGAAAGCTTCCGACCTGGCAATGGTGTGCATGGATTGCGCGAGTTCCAGGACCGGATCGGCAACGCCGTCGGATGTCGCGCTGTTGGGCGGCGACAGGTCCAGCTCGAGCTTTTCGATCCACGCATCACCCACGTGTTCGGCTGCCTGTTCAGCCTCTCCGAGCAGCAGATCCCTGTCGCGGATTATTTTCCAGGACAGGGGCGACGTACCGGTCAGGCCGAGGCGGACCACAGCATGGCGGGATCGAACGGAGGCCCGGATTTGCTCGAGTGCGGACCGGATCCGTCTGACGGCCTCGGGCCACTCCTGCGTCCCGGTCAGATCAACATTCATCCGCTCGAACTGCGCGACGCTGGTCAGCCTCTCCTCGATCGCGACGGTCCGGTCATCGCTTATCGTTACCAGGGTGACGGATTTCTCTCCGGCCTCATTGATGTCCCTGCCTTGTGGCATTCCCGGCATCACCACCGTGCTCGCGCCGGGATGGACTTTCCGAACATGAATGTGCCCCAGCGCCCAATAGTCGAAACCGTGGCCGTGCAAGTCGGCAACGCTGCAGGGGGCATAGACGTCATGTCCGGGCGATCCCGCCAGACTGGTGTGCAAGATGCCGACATTGACCGCCCCTTCGCGGGGAGCCGCGTATTTGGGCAGCAGGCTCTCCGGCGCCTTTGGGCTTGCAAAACTCAAGCCATGGACCATGACATCCAGGCCTCCGGCTGACTGCAGCACTGGTTGGGCACGGCCACCGAAGATCGTCACAGTATCCGGAAACACGAGCTGCTTCGTAATCCGCGACATCGCGTCGTGGTTTCCGCGGATCATGAAGACCGTGACACCGGCCTGGTGGAGACGGGTGATCTGCAACGCTAGGAAGCGCGCCGTTTTCATCGACGTCTGATCGCCGTCATAAAGATCGCCGGCAATGACGAGGGCATCGACACGCTCCGCAAGGCAAAGGTCGACGATGGAAACAAATGCCTGACGACTGGCGTCTCCCACCAGTTCGGCAAGATCGGGGTTTCGCATCGCCAGCGAGCGCAGCGGCGAGTCGAGATGAATGTCGGCCGTATGGATAAAGCGAAATGCCATTGGGCTATCTCCGGCCCCGAACGAAGGGACGTGGTTCGACGCGAATTCTAGGCACTCGGTCCTAGCTCAGGGGACCTTTCACTCAGGCGCTTGCTAGGTCGGCTCTGCCGCCTCTCGCACCCGGTTAGCAAAGCGCAACCGCCTTCGGCAACTCTCTTTCGTGGGTTTGGAATGTGGCGACAGGGGCCTCGATGGGTTTCGCCGGGAAATGCTGCGACCCGCTCTCCCAGAAAATCATCTGTACATCCAAACTATCAAGCTGACAAAAGAGCTTCTTGTTCTGATCTGACATCCAAAACACGACAAGAGGGAAAAAAGCCGGTAGTCTCTAAAGGGGGGTACTTCATCAATGGAATCAGCCGATTCTCAGTACGCAACAATTGACAGTTCCGCACCCGATATCTCTGCCGCGCCATGCATCGTTGCCGATGTCGCTTTCAGCTTCACTTATGCATCCTATCAGAATGCGATACCGGTCATTCGTTCGATACGAATTGAGAACAACTCGGCCTCTCATTTTGAAAACTGCGTTCTTGAGTTGACGTCTTCACCGTCGTTCCTGCGGCCGAAGACGTGGACAGTCGATCGACTCATCCCAGGAGACAAGCTTGCGCTGAGCGACCGCAAAGTCGAGCTCGATGCTGGCTATCTCGCCGGCCTGAACGAGGCCGAACGCGGCGAGATCACGCTCCGCCTCACTTCAGCGGGCAACGTTCTCGACGAAAGACGCCTGACAGTCAGATTGCTTGCGCGCGACGAATGGGGTGGCGTTGCGGACATGGCTCAATTGCTGCCAGCATTCGCCATGCCGAATGATCCGGGGGTGGCGCAGATCCTGCGGGCCGCGGCGGAACGACTTGTAGCGCATGGTCACCCGAGTGGCCTGGACGGATATCAATCCCAGAGTCCCCAACGGGCATACATGCTGACTGCGGCCATCTATTCCGCGATTGCCGGGATGGGATTGCACTATGCGGAGCCGCCGGCCAGCTTCGAGAGCCGAGGCCAGAAGATCAGGCGCCCAACGACGATCGCGCAGGAGCGTCTTGCGACCTGCCTCGACACAACGCTTCTGTTTGCCGCGGCCTTGGAGGCTGCCGGCTTGCATCCGGGCATCTTGATGTTCGATGGGCATGCGGCGGCCGGCGTCTGGCTGACCAAGAGAACCTTTGCCAATGCCATTGAGACGGATCAGATGGAGGTCCGCAAGGCATTGGCGTCCCGCGAATTCATTGCTTTCGAGACAACTGGCGTCACCCATCGACCTGCGCTCACACTTGACGGCGCGCAAAGTGCGTTGAGCAACCGTCTGGCGGAAGACCAGGCGCACGCCTTCGTCGCGGCTATAGACGTACGCCGCTCTCGCAGCGGCGGCATAACGCCGCTCGCCTCACACGAGCCGATCCGCGGCAACGCCGTCGAGGATGATGAGGATGTAGTCGCCGCTCTGCCACTTCCGCCAGCGCCAGCGATTGGCGAATTGCCGGCCGAGGCTATCGAGGTAAAGCCGACCAATGCCGCCGGCCGTATCGACCGCTGGCAGAAGAAGCTCCTCGACCTGACGCTTCGCAACCGGCTCCTCAATCTCCCGGATTCGAAGAAGACGATCCCGTTTCTGTGCACCGACGTGGCCTATCTGGAAGATCGGCTCGCAAATAGCGTCGCTATCCGTCTCATATCGCTCCCCGACCAGAACCCTTTGGGTGAGCGCGACGAGGTGCTTTATCGCGACGTCCACGGGCGCGACCTTCAGCGCGGGTTTGCGGCGGAGGCTCTGCTCAGGGACGAGCTTCCATCGACGTTGGACGTCCGTCAGCTGGACGCCAGGCTGATCGATCTGCATCGACAGGTCCGCAACGATTTTGCCGAGGGAGGGGCCAATACCCTGTTCCTCGCGGTGGGCTTTCTGCGCTGGAAAAAGAAGCCGGACGACGACCGCAGCTATCGGGCACCACTTCTTCTCGTTCCGGTACGGCTCGAGCGCCGCAGTGCGACGTCGCGCTTCACGATCCGCTTCCATGAAGACGAACCCCGGTTCAACGCAACGCTTCTTCAGTTCCTGGAGCGGGACTTTGATCTGCGCCTTCCGCAGTTTGGCGGCGATCTGCCGCTGGACGACAATGGCATTGATGTGCCGCGGGTCCTCACCATGATGCGGCAGGCAGTGCGTGACGTTCCCGGGATGGAGGTCGTCGACGAAACCGCGCTATCAACCTTTTCCTTCGCGAAGTTTCTGATGTGGAAGGATCTGGTCGAGCGGACCGAGGCGCTCCGCCAAAACAGGGTCGTGCGCCACCTCATCGACACACCGGAGCAGGCCTTTCAGGCCGCAGATGGACAGTCGCCGTTTCGCGAGGAGCGTGACCTGGACCGCGCCTATGCGCCCTCGAGCATCATAAGCCTTCTGCCGTTGGATTCATCGCAGACGGCCGCCAGTCTCGCGGCTGCCGCGGGCCATGACTTCGTCATTGTGGGTCCCCCGGGTACGGGCAAGAGCCAGACCATCGCCAACATGATCGCCAACTGCCTGGGTGTGGGGAAGACGGTCCTTTTCGTGGCGGAGAAGACGGCGGCTCTCGACGTCGTCTATCGCCGGCTGCGGGAACACGGCCTGGGAAATCACTGTATCGAGCTGCATTCGAACAAGGCCGACCGCAAGCATTTTCTCGGGCAGTTGAAATCGTCCTGGGAACATGGCGGCCGCACCGACGCGTCCGAATGGATCGCCATCAACGAGCGGCTTCGCCTGAGGCGCGATGAATTGAATGCCTACGTCGAGGCGCTTCACAAACGCTACTCAAATGGCTGGACGCCCTATCTGGCATTGGGGATCGCACTTAGATCGGCAGATGAGCCTGCGCCTGTGCTCACATGGCAGGCGCGCGATACGCACGACGCGCAAACACTCTTCGATCTAGAAGAGCTTGCCGCAGAAGTGGGCCTTGTTTTTGCATCCGTTGACCGTGAGCCGGCACTCGACCTGATCGATGTTGGAGAGTGGAGCATCGGTTGGCAAGAAAACCTGCTTTCCGCAGCGAAATCGCTTCAGACAGCAATCGAACTATTGACGAGCTCGATCGGGGACTACCTCACCAGTCTGGGCCTCGGCGCCAAAGAGCCGATGCCGCGCGCGGTACCTGAGAGCCTTGCAAGCCTGGCGGAGGTCCTGAGCCAAAGCCGAGGTCGCGACATCTCGATTGCGTTCGACCGGGACTTCGCACAGTGCAGGATCGCGCTCGTTGATTTGGGACGTTCGATCGAAACCTATCGCGAAGCTGAGCGAGGCCTTGCCGCCACCTATGGCGTTGCCCAGATCCGCGACCTGGATCCCGACGGTCTGGACCGTCAATGGCGCGAAGCGAAGGCTTCGTTCTGGCCGAACTCCATGCTTGGCAGGCGCAAGGTCCAGAAGCTTCTGCAGGGCTATGCTGAACTCGGCACAGCCGACCCCGGCCGGGACCTGCCGCTGCTGCAGCGAATGAAGCAAGCTCTCTCCGCCATAGACCAGAGCCTGCTGGCTAGGAAGCCGCTGCGGGTCGATGGCCTTGCCACGGATGTCAAGGCGGTGACGGATATCCTCGATCTCGCCCAACGACTTCGCGGTGCCCTGCGCATTCCAGGGTGCACTCAAGAGGAAATACGATCCGTCCTACGTTCGGTCGCGCCGAGCCTCCGGGGCACGCTGGAAAATGACAGGATACGCCAGGCGGGAGATCGGCTTCTCGCGGCTACAAAAAGCCTTGAAGTCGCGCGTCGGGTGTTCGGTGAGATTGCCGGGCGGGACGTTCCCGACAGCGCCGATGGCACAGGTTTCGCCGCGCTCAACATGAAGCTCGGTGCTCTGATAGGCGCGCGAAATCTGCTGCGCGACTGGTCGGCCTGGTGTCGGGCCAGGAGCAGGGCAATCAGCAGCAACTTGGCCCCTCTGGTCGAGCAGATCGAGACGGGAGCCGTCCGGCCCGAACACGCACGTTCAACGTTTCGCGTTGGCTATGCCCGATGGTGGCTCCCGAAGGTCCTTGATGAGGATATTGTCTTGCGAAACTTCCGCAGGTTTCAGCATGAGAACGCCATCAAGGAGTTCCGCGAGATCGATGATCTGGCGCGGTCGCATGCCGCGCAGCGCGTCATCAGTTCGATCGCGCATGGCCTGCCGGCGGTTCAAGGTGTTCCGCGTAACTCGGAACTAGGCCTGCTGCGCCACCAGATGGAGCTTCAGCGGCCGAACCAGTCGATCCGAGACATGATCGGCAAGATGCCGGAATGCTTTTCCAAGCTTGCGCCCTGCATGTTGATGTCGCCGCTCTCCATTGCCCAGTATCTTCCCCCCAACCAGGCTCTGTTCGACGTGGTAATCTTCGACGAGGCTTCGCAGATCACCACCTGGGACGCGGTCGGCGCCATTGCCAGGGCGCGCCAGACCATCATCGTGGGTGATCCCAAGCAGCTGCCGCCGACCAACTTCTTCGGACGCAGCGAGGATGAGGAAGAGGTCGCCGACTACGAGAAGGACCTTGAAAGCATTCTGGACGAGGCAAGGGCGTCTGGCATTCCGGTGCGCGATCTGAGGTGGCATTACCGCAGCCGAAGCGAATCCCTGATCGCCTTCTCGAACCATCACTACTATCAGAACCGACTGGTGACATTTCCTTCGCCTGCGGTCGAGGACCGCGCGGTGCGCCTGCATAAGGTGCCAAATGGCATCTATGACCGTGGCAAGAGCCGCACCAACCGGATCGAGGCGGATGCTGTCGCAGCTGAGGCCGTAGCGCGGATGAATAGCTGGCTAAAACTCCCCGAGATTGGCCGGCCGACGCTTGGCGTGATCACCTTCAATGCCCAGCAACAGTCCCTGATCCTGGACCTGCTCGACGCCGCGCGCCGCGATTATCCTGAACTCGAATGGTTCTTCGCGGAAGATCGCATCGAGCCAACGATCGTCAAGAATCTCGAGAACGTCCAGGGCGACGAAAGGGATGTCATCCTGTTCTCGATCACATTCTGGAAGGATGCCTCAGGAAAACCGCCGCCGATGGATTTCGGGGCACTGAATCGCGACGGAGGCGAGCGGCGTCTCAACGTCGCCGTGACGCGCGCTCGTCAGGAACTCATCGTCTTTTCCGGGTTCACGGCGGACCAGATCGACCCGGCGAGAAGCAAGGCGCTCGGCGTTCAGCATCTGAAGACATTCCTCGACTATGCCGAAAGAGGCGCTATCGCGCTGCCGGCTCAGGACATCGGATCTGTCGGTGGTTTTGATTCTCCCTTCGAGGAAGCCGTGGCCGCTCAATTGGAGCGGCGGGGATGGATTGTCGTCCCGCAAGTCGGGATCTCCGGCTTCCGGATCGATCTCGCGATCCGTCACCCGGATTTGGCTGGCGCCTACCTCGCGGGGGTGGAATGCGATGGTGCGACCTATCACCGGTCGTCGACGGCGAGAGATCGCGACAAGGTTCGCGAACAAGTACTGACGGGACTGGGTTGGAACATCCTGCGCGTGTGGTCAACGGATTGGTGGTTCGACGCCAACGGATGTGCCGAACGGTTGCACACCAGCCTGGAAACCCTACTGGAGGAGGGCCGGGCGAAACGCGCGACCGAAGAACCGGAGACCGAGTCTCACTGGGACATGGGGCGCCAGGTCAACCCGATCGACGAGAGTGCACAAGACCACGCGGGGCCGATCGAAGAGCCTCCATTGCCGTCGACGGTGGCCGAGACTGAACTCGTATCGGTGAACACTCCCGAGGCATCCAGCCACTCTGAGGCAACCCCACCATCAACGATGACGGGCCAGCACACCATCGGCGCCGCGGAAGGGCGGTATCGAGTGGCCGATCTCAGCGACTTCCGGGCAGACCCCGATCAGTTCTTCGAATTTGGCTATCGCACGACGTTGCTTGGCATGATTGAAACCGTCATCGAAACCGAAAGTCCATTGCGAACAGATGTCCTCGCCCAGCGGATTGCTCGGGTCCATGGTTGGCTCCGCACCGGTGGGCGCATCCGCGAGAGGATCGACCTTCATTTGCGGGATTTGGACAGGACGCAGGAGTCGAGCGGCGAGTTCATCTGGAAAACGGGCAAGGTCTCGGATCTCCTGCCGTATCGTCAACCGGTCAATGAGGAAGCGCGACGTTCGATTGCTGATATACCGCTGGCTGAACTTGCCTCGATGGTGATCGGCAACCCTGATCTTCTGGACATGCATGATCCCGCACGCGATCTAGCTCGGCTCCTTGGGGTAGAGCGCCTTGCAGCGATCTCACGTGCACGCTTGGACGAGGCAATCGCCAGGGCGAAGCTGCAGATCGGCCAGAGCGAATAGGAATGAGCAACCGGTGTTCTCGGGGGGAAGTATAATGGCGGGGGCGCCGATTGATGACGTTGTGGAATGGTCAGAGACGCTCTCATCCTGGAAGCGGGACGCCCTTCGGCGTCTGGCGATCAGCAATGAGCTTACAGAGGCTGACATCGACGCCCTGCTGGCTATGGTCAAGTCCTCAGCCGGCTTGAAACTTGCTGCTGGGCCGCCATCTGCCATACCGTTCACGAAAGCTCATTTTGGAAACGGCGAGTATCAGCCGGTCGTCTTGACGCGCATCGCCAATGTCGAAAACGTGAATCGGCTGGTGCCCAAGGCATCTCTCACCTTTTGCCCCAAGGCCCTGACGATCGTCTATGGTCGCAACGGAAGCGGCAAGAGCGGTTTCGTAAGGATTCTACGCACAGCTTGTCGTACGCGCGTTGAGAATCCGCTCAAGCTCAAGGTCCTTGCGGACGTCTATGGCAGCACGCCCGGTCCGCCGACAGCCGACATCGTGGTCAATGCCGGCGATGGTGAGGTGGCAATTCCTTGGTCGCCCGGTAAAGCGGCATCGCCGCTGCTCATGCAAGTTGCGGTCTTCGATACGGCGTCCGCACAACTTTACGTCGATGGCGGAAATCAAATCCGCTTTCTTCCCTTCGGACTAGCTCTCCCGCATCGGCTGAACGCCATCTGCATCATCTTGAAGGAGAAACTGGACGCAGAACGGGCGGTAGCAATCGGCAACAAGGTAGGCCTGACTTCGATCGTTTTCGCCGCTCAGCGCAATAGTAAGGCTCAGCTCTTTGACAAGCAGCTGAACAGGTCGACAACTGACGCCCAGATTGAGTCAGCGACGTCATTCAGCAATGCCGATGAGCAGCGTATCGAAGAACTGACTGCCGCGCTTTCCGCAGGTGCCGCCGCCGCCGCTGACGTCAATGCGCTTTCGAAATGGACAGACGCCCTCCTGCTTGAGTCCGAGGCCGTAGGATCGGCATTCACGGATGGCGCGCTGGAAAAATTTCGAGAGCTCCGGGCAACAGCGGCCGCGGCACGCCAGGCGGTCACGGTGGCCGCCGGGGCGTTGTTCACCGACGAGCCGCTGTCAGGTGTCGGCGGCGCTGCCTGGCGGTCGCTTTGGGCTGCGGCGCGCGACTACTCGGTGTCGGATGCCTACAAAGAGAAGGCGTTCCCGGTTTTGATGGCGGATGGTGGGGCCGCGGCATGCGTGTTGTGCCAGCAGCCGCTTCTGCCAGATGGTGCTGCTCGCATGCAGCGATTTCAGAAGTACATGGATGACACCCTTGATGCAGCGGCCAGGAAGGCGGAGCAAGCGGTCCAAGACGCGCTGAGAGGTGTTCACGAGCTGATTTGTCTTCGCGCCTCTGACTTTGCTGACCGCCTCGAGCAGGTCCGAAAGCGTGATGAGGCGCTGGCCGATGTGCTCGCGAACCTCCAGACATCAGCGGTCGTAAGGCGGGAAGAGGCGCTCACGAGACTGAGAGGCGAAGAAGGCGGGATGGTTTCTCCCCTCGTCGTGCCGACCGACGAGTTGAAAGCTTTTGCGCTCAGACTGAAAGGCGAGACGGGTGGGCTGATGCGGGCTGGCAACAGCGAGGAGCGGGCCACGCTAGTGGTCGAGAAAGTGGAGCTCGAGGATCGGAAGCTCTTGATGGCCAACAAGTTGAAGCTCACCACCCGGCGGGACTTGCTCGTCGTTGATGATTGCTACACGAAGGCTCTCGCCGACGTTCAGACCCGGGGGATTACTCAGCGCGCGAATGAGCTTGTAGACGCTCATCTGACCACTGCCGTTGTCACACGTTTTGATGCCGAACGGGCACGCTTCGATATCATGCATCTCAACGTCGGCTTGGCACGCAAGAGCGGACAGACCAAGGCGGAATTCGAAGTTGATCCCAAGACCAAGCTGACCAAGGTGACGTCGGAGATCCTGAGCGAGGGCGAGCAGCGTGCATTGGCCCTTGCTGGGTTCCTCACCGAAGTCGCCTTGACCGACGGTTCGGGACCGATTGTGATTGACGATCCCGTGTCGTCCCTCGATCGCGATAGAAGCGCCAAGGTGGCCGAGCGGATCGCGGAGGAGGCATCTAGTCGACAAGTAGTGGTGTTTACCCACGATATTGTCTTCTTTAACGAGCTGTCCCGCGCCGCTGACGAAGTGGGCATCGAGCCTGTGACGGTGGCACTGTTCAGCGACAAGTCTGCCGCTGGCAAAGTGGACACGGCAGGGATGCCGTGGAAGGGGCAAAACGTCGCCAAACGCATCAGCCGATTGAAAAATGACGCGGCGCCTCTGCCCAAGCTACGTGCTGCGAGTCCAGCGGACTACGAATATCAGGTGAAGAATCTCTATGGCCGACTGCGCGACACTTATGAGCGCGTGGTGGAGGAAGTGATCTTCCGGGATATCGTCCGACGTGGAACGGATGTCATTCAGACCCAGTTGTTGCGCTACGTTCGCTTTCCTGACGCACTGGCAATCCGATTCCATGAGGGCATGACCCGCGCAAACACTCACAGCCATGACAATCCGGCCGCCGACACGGTAGCCGTTCCGCTTCCCGACGAATTCACCGAGCATATTTCTGAGCTCGAAGCCCTGATTGCCGATCTCAACGCTGAGAGCGAGGCTGCAGAAGCAGCTCGTCCGCAGATGAAACGGAAGATGTAGTGCGAGCGCTGACGTGTTCGAACTTGGAATGCAGAGGCGTTCAGTCAAATTTTGAACCTTCGACTCTGACGAGCGGTTTCGCTGATTGAACGCAAACCGACCTTTACCTTCTGCGACCGCGACCCCCAGTAGGGGACTCACGATGCCTGCTTTCGGGCAACCGAAAAATTGAATCCTACGACCGAGATAGACGTAGAGCTGCCGTTCGAGTGACCGATTTTCGCTGGCTGCGGGGATTCGAGCACCGGACGTCGCAACGTCATTCACAGACGGGGTTGCGCCCGATCTGGATGCTATGTGCCGTCGGCCAGGCATTCTTGAAGAGTCGGACGAGGCCGAAAGCCGATGATCAGAGGGGCTCCCGACGTAGTAGCCGTCGTGCAGGAACTCCAAATGCTGCTCCTATTGCCGGATGGCCTTGTCGAAGCGGGATCGTCGTGCGGCTTGAAGTTCCGGGCGAAGGCGGCAATGACTCGGCCATCTTCCGCAGTCGCCTAGCCCGGGATGCCTCATTCGTCCATGCAGAAAGGCTCGAAGACCCGCGGCAGCTTGATCCCATTCCAAAGCTCAACGCCAGACTTCCGGTGCAGACAGGCAGGCCCGGTCATAATTTGGATAGGATACAGCATCTAAATTTGGCTGCGGTCGATCTTGAACTGTTTCTTTCCAATCAATATGATAAGGGACAATTCAGTCAGAAACTCGAATCTTCTCTCTGACAGGAGCTAATGCCATGGAAGAGGTTACGCGAGCGGTCCAAATGCGTACGAAAAGAGCCAAGGAGGGTGCTTTGCTCACTTCGAAGGAATTCGTCGGCTCTGGAAACCGTGCGGCAGCCGATCAAGCTCTGAGCAGACTTGCGAAAAAGGGCGAACTGGCGCGCGTCTACAGAGGAATCTACACGCCCTCCAGGAAGACGCCTTATGGATATGTGCTGCCGGAAGCGGAAGCCATCGTGAGGTCGTATGCTTCGTTGTCGGGTGAAAAGGTCGTCAATTCCGGTGCCACGGCGGCAAATCGGCTCGGCCTGACGACACAAGTTCCGGTTCAAGAAGTCTTTCTCACGAACGGAAAGTCGAAGAACCTGAAGCTTGGCCGCCGCACAATACGCCTCAAGCACGCGCCGGCCTGGATCACGAGCCTGCCAAAGAATAGGTCTGGCGAAGCCATCCGGGCAATCGCGCATCTTGGTCGAACTAACGGTGTTCACTACGCGAAATTGCTCAAGAACAGACTGACCCCTGAGGAATGGACTCGCGTAGTTGCTCTCAAGGCGAAAGTGCCCGCTTGGGTCCACGCGGCGATCTCGAAAGCAGAAAATGGGTGGTGAATCCTTCTTCGATTTGAAACGTGGCCAGCAAAGAGATGCTCTTCTGGCCGCTTCGGGAACATTGGGACGCGAGCCGCATATCCTTGAAAAGGATGTCATGGTCGTCGCGACGTTTGACGCTATCTACACCTCCGAATTCAAGGACATCCTATATTTCAAAGGGGGAACTTCGCTTTCCAAAGTCTATGGGCTGATCAATAGATTTTCTGAAGACTTGGATCTGACCTACGACATGACAAAATTCCTTGATGGCGGGAACTTTGATGAGGACGGCATTCCTCCGAGCGGATCACAGGCAAGCAAACTAACTGAGATGGTCAGAAAGCGCCTGCCGGAGTGGATCAAAGGCGAATTCGCTCCGATGATGGAGAAATCCATGGCTGACAAGGGGATCAAGGTGGTCCTGGCCTATAATTCCTCGGAAACGCTCAATGTCGACTTTGAGAGTCGTTTCGACGGTCACTCTTACGTTCGCTCATCCGTTCTCTTGGAGTTCGGCGCTCGGTCCACAGGTCGGCCCGCCGAAGAACACGCGATAGCGTGCGACGCGGCTCAGGCGAACACGGGGCTAGTATTTCCGACCGCGTCGGTCCACGCGATGGCGGTGGAGCGCACCTTCTGGGAGAAGGCGACAGCGGCTCACGTTTACTGCCTTCAGCAGAACCTCAAGAAGGACCGCTTCTCGAGGCACTGGCATGATCTCCACTATATCTACAATTCGAAACATTGGGCGTCCGCGCTCGAAGACGCGGATCTCGCGAGGAAAGTCGCGCGCCACAAGTCATTTTTCTTCAAGGAGAAGGACAAGGACGGTCAGATCGTGGACTACGATAAGGCGGTCTCCGGCGAAATAGTTATGGTGCCTTCTGGCACCGCCTTGAAAGAACTGGAGAAGGACTACCGCATCATGCAGGAAAGCGGCGTCACAGCCGCAGACGCGCCGGATTTCGGGGCGATCCTGCAGAGCTGCAAGGAGATGGAAGTCGCCATCAACAGCGCCTTGAGTCTGGCGAGGAAGAAGGCATGAGCGTTAGCGGTGTAGGGCTGCCTGCTGCCCTTTTTGTATGACCGCGTCAAGAACCAGCGCCAGTGCCCTGTAGATGCCGAGTGTCGCCAGCGTGATGACGACGATCGGGACTTTGATGATCTCGGCGACGATGCCATTGATGAGGCCGCAGACAATGCCAACCGCCAAGACCGCGGCAATAGCGGCAACCACCGGATACTCTGCCTTCAACAGCAGCGCGGTGACGATCGAAGAAAGCCCGAACACCGAGCCAATCGAGATGTCGATCTCGCCCGCCATTGGCGTCAGCCCTATTCCGATGCTGAGAAAGCCAAGGAAATTGACGTTCTGCAGAATGCCGGTCAAATTGCCGAGCGTGAGAAAATAAGGACTGCTGAAAGCACCAACGACGAAGAACAACAACACTGCAAGCGCGATGCCGAGTTCATCGAAGGCGAGGTTAGCGATGCCGCGCCGCTTGAGGCCGTGAGTAACAAGATCCTGCCAACGTGCCATCGTCAAACTCGATTTCCTTACGGCTACTTCGCAGTCGAACCCTTGATGAAGGCGCTCAGCACGCCGTCGAGATGCCGCTTCATCGTCTTTCCTGCGGCCGTTGCATCGCCGGCGGCGATAGCCTCGAAGATATTCTGATGCTCGGCGGCTGTTCGCCCCGGACGCTCGGGTCCCAGAAGCATTTGTTCGAAGCGTTCGAAGAGTGGCTTTGTCCGGTATTCCCATAATTTGGAGACGACCACCTCGTATGCCGGGTTTCCACTCGCTCGGGCGATCTCGACGTGAAACAGGCGATCCCCCTCTCTGTAATTTTCCGGGGTAGCAGACGTTGCCGACGCTTGCAGGTCCATCGCAGCGCGCATGCCGTCCAGGTTCTCTTGCCTGTGATGGGCGGCTGCCAGTTCCGCGACCCGAGGCTCGATCACGCGTCTCGCCTCCATGATCTGTATGGGGCCGATATCCGTCTCAGACGCATTCTGTGCCGCCGGACGTTGAGCGCCCAACAGGACCTGGACCCCTTGGCCCGGCAGGATCGCGACGCGACCGGTGACCTCAAGGGCAATAAGAGCCTCGCGTACCGACGTCCGGCTTACCGCCAGCTGTTCGGCAAGTTCCCGCTCCGACGGCAAGAAGGTGCCGGCGGGGAACAGCCCCTGATCGATACGCGTCTCCAGGAGTTCGGCGATCCGCCGATAGAGACGGGTCGACTCCAATTGTGGCAGGCGTGCCATGGCCCTCTCCTCGGAAGAGGGTGCCGGATCGGCAAAGTCATTGCTGCGCAAATTGATCCCTCTCTCGTCGGTCTGGAAGGTCAGCGGCTTACCCACCGATAGTCTAGCGCATCGCCCAGTCACCCGACCCCGGCTTTATGGAAGTTTCTCGTTGACGGCGTAAGCGAAGTCGGACTATTGGTCAAGTGGTTGGACCACTGGACGACTGGACAAGGTCGACGCGTGAACCGGGAACCAGGGAGGGTTCGCATGATCGATAACAGACTGCGGTTCCGCCTGGTGACGATCGCAAGCGACGAGGAACTGTTCCATGTCGTCGAGCGCGGAATGCGCGACGCGGCTGCGGCGTTGGACGTGGACGCCGATCTGGTCGGCACCCCCGGCTTCGACATCGAAGACGTTATCCGTCTTGTTCGATCCGCCATCCATGACGGCGTTGACGGCATCGGGCTGAATGTTTTTCACCCAACCGCCCTGGCAGGCGTTATCGCCGAAGCAGGTGCCGCCGGCGTGCCGGTAGTCGCCTTCAACATCGACGCGGCGAAAACCGGCAGCGGCAATCTCAGCTACATCATGCAGGATTTCGTTGCCGCCGGCACGGTGCTGGGGCATCGCGCCGCGGCTTCTGTTGGCGATGGCGACCGCATCATCGTCGCCATGCATGACGACGGGGTAGGGGCATTGGAAGAGCGGGCGGCAGGGATCGTGGCGGGCCTCGCATCGCGAAAAGTCGTCGTTACGCATGTCATCACCGGGCGCGAGCCTGTAAGGGGCGCCAGGATTCTCGACGAGGCACTGGTCCGTTTGGGCGCCCGCGCAATCATCGGCACCGGACAGCCCGACACCGAGGCGGCTGGGCTGGTGGCCAAGGCGGATCAGAGGCGTGGGCTCTATGCGGCCGGCTTCGATCTGTCGCCTGGGATCGTCGACCTCATCGCCGAGGGACACCTCGACTGCGTCATAGATCAACAGCCCTACGCCCAGGGTTTCTATCCAATCGTGCAACTGACGCTCTACCGGCGGTTCGGCCTCATCCCGTCATCTCTGGACGCCGGTGCAGCAATCGTCGATCGCCAAAATGTCGAACTGGTCCGCCAACTCAGCAAGCAATCCATCCGCTAGGTCACCACATGAAAATCACGTCCGTCGAGCCCTTCATCCTGCACGCCCCGATAAACGTCCCATCGATCTCTGACTCAACGCATACGATCACCCACTGGGGGATAGTCGGGGTCAAGATCGGCACCGACGACGGTCTCTTCGGCTACGGTTATACCGGCACCCACGCTCACCTCGAGTCTGATCGGCTCGTGACCTCCTGCATCGCCAAATCTTACGGGCCCATGCTGATCGGCGAGGACGCACTCGATGGAGACCGGCTGTGGCTGAAGCTGGCGCGCTTCCCTGCAGTCCAATGGGTAGGCAGGGCGGGCGTCACCCATATCGCGTTGGCGGCGATCGACATTGCCTTGTGGGATCTCCGCAGCAAGGCGGCCGGATTGCCGCTGTGGAAGCTTCTGGGCGGTGCCACGACCGAGCGGCTCGAAGCCTACAACACCGACATCGGCTGGCTCTCCATTCCCAAGGACAGACTGGTTGATGGCTGCAAGCGAGCGATCGAGCACGATGGCTTTCGCCGTCTGAAGATCAAAGTCGGCCACGCCGATCCCATGATCGACATCGACCGCTTCGCGGCTGTGCGCGAGGCCGTCGGTGCCAACGTCACGATTGCAATCGACGCAAACGGCAAATGGGATCTGCCTACCTGTCAGCGGTTCTGCGCCCAGGCCGAACCACTCGACGTGTTCTGGTTCGAGGAACCCATGTGGTACGATGATGTGGGGTCCCACGCAGCACTTGCGCGATCGACATCGATCCCCGTGGCGCTTGGCGAGCAGCTTTATACCGCCGACGCGTTCAACACCTTCATCGACGCCGGCGCGGTGCAATATGTGCAGCCTGACGTCACCCGTGTCGCCGGCATCACCGAATACATCCAGGTCGCGCACAACGCGCACTCGCACCGCCTGCCGGTCGTCGCTCACGTCGGCGACATGGGGCAGGTGCATGTCCACCTTTCATACTGGCATCCGGCGACCTCGATGCTGGAATACATCCCCTGGATCAAGGACTGCTTTGTCGAGCCCATCAAGGTCGAGGACGGACACTATGTCCGGCCGCAGATGCCTGGGGCAGGGTGCACGCTGACCGACCAGGCGGTGGCGGCATTCAGTCAGTCCTGTTAGTGGCGGAGGGGAGGATCATGCAGCTTCTGCCAGTGGAGCGCGAGTTCAAGGGTCGGACGGCCTTTGTACTCGGGGGAAGTTCCGGCATTGGCTTGGCCACCGCCCGGTTGCTTGCCGAACGAGGGGCCAACGTCGCCATAGTCGGCCATGCCGACGATGCACTCGTCGTCGCCAAGCAATTCGCCGACGACGGGCTCAAAGCTGTCGGCCTTTTCGGCGATGCCAGCCAATCTGCCTTTGTCAGGCAGGCGATCGATCGGACCGTCGAATCCTTCGGAGGTCTTGATATACTCGTTTGCTCGGCCGCCATTCATCCGGTTGGCGATGTACTCGAGACCGATGAGGCCACCTGGGACCGGACCTTCGCGGTCAACGTGAAGTCGATGTATCTCACCTGCCATTATGGTGTGCCGCATTTGATCGCCAGCAAGGGTGGGTCGATCATCACCGTGGCTTCCGTGCAGGCCACATCGAACACGCCCGGCGTCTGTGCCTACGCGACGACAAAAGGCGCCATCGTGACCTTCACTCACACTCTGGCCGTGGACCTAGCCAAGCACAACATCCGCGCAAACACGATCTGCCCGGGATCGGTCATCACGCCGATGCAGGAACACTTCGCCAGAGCCAATGGAAATGGCCGCAGCGTCGAGGAGATGTACCGCGAGTTCGCAAAGCCGGTGCCGCTTGGACGCCTCGGCCACGCCTGGGAGATCGCAGAACTGGCAGCCTTTCTCGCAAGCGCCAGGTCCGGGTTCTGCACGGGCGCCCAATTCACAGCGGATGGCGGCCTGCTGGCGGGCCTCAGGATTTTCTAGGGCGGTAAGGACGGAGGATCGGCATGCGTCGCATCGATACCCACATGCATTTCTGGACCCTGGCGATGGAGCGATCCTACGCGCTCTGGATGACGCCCGAACTGAAGGTTCTTTACAGAGACTACGGTCCCCGCGATGCCAGACCGCTGATGGAGGCGAACGGCGTCGAAGGCTGCGTGCTGGTCTCGGCCGCGTCCACCATCGAGGAAATGGGCTACCTCCTGGGTCTTGCCGACGGGCACGACTTCATCCGCGGCGTCGTCGGGTGGGTGGATATGTTGGCTCCCGATGCGGTCAGAGACCTCGAGCAATGGGCTCGCTCGCCGGTGCTGAAGGGTATCAGGCCCTACCTGCAGGACTTGCCCGAAGATGATTGGATCCTGCGTCCCGAACTCGATGCGGTGATAAGGAAGCTTCCCGGGTTCGGCCTGCGTTTCGACGCGCTGATCAAGCCGCGGCACATACTCAACACGGTTCGTTTCGTGGAGCGATATCCTGACCTCCCGGTCATCGTCGATCATATGGCGAAGCCCACGATCAACCAGGGTGAACTCAAGTCCTGGGCCCGTGACATGGAGCAGTTCCGTCAACTCGATCACGTCCATTGCAAGCTCTCCGGTATCCTGACCGAAGACGGCCCAGAATGGACGCCGGAGCGGGT
This sequence comes from Mesorhizobium monacense, assembly GCF_056781675.1. Taxonomy (NCBI): domain Bacteria; kingdom Pseudomonadati; phylum Pseudomonadota; class Alphaproteobacteria; order Hyphomicrobiales; family Phyllobacteriaceae; genus Mesorhizobium; species Mesorhizobium monacense. The sequence goes on from NZ_CM165567.1 coordinate 6,360,399, forward strand.
GCAGCCCTACCTGGAAACGGTCATCGATATCTTCGGGCCAGACCGCCTTGTCTTCGGAAGCGACTGGCCCGTGGTCAATCTGGTCGCCGACTACGGCAGGTGGGTCGATGTCGTCGATGCTGCCCTCAAGCACATGACACGCGCCGACCAACAGAAGGTTTGGGCCTCGAACGCCGAAAGGTTTTACGGCCTATAGGCCGAAAGTGAGCGACTTCGCGGTCCGATCGCGGGGTGGCCTAGCAGGTTACCGATCCTCCGATTGGGCCACTGGGAAACCAGTCCAGCGATGGTCGGGGCATGGGCGCAAAGCTGGGCGCCAAGAAAACCGGCGAGCAACTTAGGAGGATAAATTGAGGATTGGACAAATGGAGACGAGATACGTGACCGCCGGTGTGAAGCGCGTCAGTCGGGGCGTGCTTGCTGCGTGCCTCGCCGGCCCGCTCGCGCTGGCCCCACTCACAGCGAACGCTTCCGATCACCGGATTGCGCTCGTGCCGGGTGGTCCCCACCCGTACTTTGCCGGCTGGGAACCCGGGCTGGCAGACGCCGCAAAGGATTTCGGCATTGCAAAGGTCGAATATCAGGTGCCCGCCGAATGGAAGCTGGAAGCTCAGACACAGTTGCTTGAAAGCCTCGCGGCGCAGGGCACGAACGCGTTCGGTTTCTTCCCGGGCGACGCTGTTGGCATCAACTCTACCTTGGGAGAACTGAAGGCAGGTGGAATTCCTTCGATCGCGATTGCCGGCTGCGCCAAGGATCCGACCGACGCGGCGTTCTGCTTCTCCACGGACGTGTTTCAGGCCGCCTATGTCGGCACCAAGGCGCTGATCACGGCGATGGGTGGCAAGGGTGCGATCGTCCATGTGGCCGGCCTGCTGGTCGACCCCAACACTACGCTGCGCGTGCAGGCAGTACAGAAGGCAGTCGACGAGACCAAGGGGGCGGTCACGCTTTTGCAGACCGTCGGCGACACCGACAACCAGGAGCAGGGCGACCAGAAGATCAATGCCCTGCTCGCCGCTCAGAAGGACAAGATCGGCGGCATCATCGCCACCGCGTACATCTCCTCCGTCGTCACCGCCACCGCGCTCCGCAATCTGGGCGACAAGCGGATCAAGATGGTCGGCATCGACGACGACAAGATCGTGCTCAACGGCATTCGTGACGGCTTTGTCGCTGGTACGATTGCCCAGAACCCGTATGGGCAAGCCTATATCGGCGCCTATGCGCTCGATCTGCTGGCGGGTGGTTGCACTGTAAAGGCAGACGCGCCGTGGATCACCACGCCGCAGACTGCTCATTTCGTTGATTCAGGCACGGTCGTGGTCTCGGCCGCCAACGTTGGCACCTATGCCGAAGACCTGAAGGCCCTGACCAAGAAGATGCAGGTGAGCTTCAAGGACACCTACCTCACCTGCAAATGATCGTGCGGGCGGCGCCGAGCCACGGTGCCGCCCTTTTTACCTGGCGCCAACCATCGTGCCGGATCGAACACAATCGCGAGAAGGTCAATGACAGCACAAGTTCCGGCAAGCTCGGGTGAATCCATTTCGATCACAGGTCTGCTGACACGGGGCTCCACCCAATTGGGCCTTTTGATCATCCTGTCTATCCTCTGGGCGGTGTTCGCGAGCCTGTCGCCAGGCTTTCTTTCAACCTTCAATCTCAATTCGCTTGGCCGCTCGGTTGCGATTGACGTCGTGGTGGGCTTCGCCCAAATGGTCGTCCTCGCCACGGGTGGCATGAACCTTTCGGTCGGCGCGATCGGCGTCTGTTCGGTCATGATCGCCGGCTATTTTCTTCAGGTGCTGGGGTTGCCCATACCGCTCGCGATCGTCGCCACGTTGGCCTTCGGCGGCCTGCTCGGGTGGCTCAACGGGATTGCCATCACCAGGACTGGCGTAAACAGCTTTGTGGTGACGCTGGCCACGGCCAGCCTGTTTTCGGGCGGCATGCTAATCCTCAGCCACGGTGTGCCGCTCAACGGCCTGCCGCCCGAAATCGGTGCCTTCGGCAAGACAATGGTCGGCCGCGTTCCAGCGCTTGCCATTGTGGCTCTGGCAATCGGCGGGCTGCTTTACATCCTGTTCGCGCATAGCGTTCTGGGGCGTCAGATTCTTGCGGTAGGTGCCAATGCCAGAGCCGCCGAGATGTCGGGCATACCGGTGTCCCGCGTGATCGTCTTCGTGCATGTGCTGTCGGGGATCCTGGCGGCAGCCGCGGCCTTGATGCTGATGGCGCGGCTCGGGGCGGCCATGCCAGCGGTGGCCGGTGACGACTGGCTTCTGCCGTCATTCTTGGCGCCTGTAATCGGCGGCACGTCACTCGCCGGCGGTGCCGTGTCGGTGATCGGCACGATCCTGGGTGCGCTGCTGGTTTCCACCATTCGAAGCGGACTTTTGATCCTGCAATTCGCAAGCTTCTGGCTGCAGTTCTTCCTGGGCGTCTTCCTCCTAGCAGCCATCCTGGTCGAACGATATCGATCGGTGCTGTCGGCGCGCGAACAGACGAGGCAAGCATGAAGCCGTTGACGTTCCTGCTTCGTCAGCAATGGTCGGGAATCCTCCTCGCCGTGGTGCTGGGTATCGCGGCGCTGAGCATCGCGACACCGACCTTCAACACGCAATTCAACTGGTTCGTGCTGCTGCGTAGCGTCTGCGTGGTCGCGTTGGCGGCTTTCAGCCAGATGATCATGCTGGGCGTCGGTCAGATGAACCTCTCCGTTGGCGCCTTGGGGGGATTGGTTGCCATCCTCGTCGGCGGCCTGATGGATGCGTGGGGGCTGCCGGCCATCCCGGCTGCGTGCATTGCGGTGTTGGTCGGTGGCGCAGCAGGCTTGCTGAACGGCTGGCTGACGGTCCGAACCGGTATCAACGGCTTCGTGGTTACGCTCGCCACGGCTTCGGCTTTCACGGGGATCAATCTCGGCCTCACCAAGGCTGTGCCGTTCTATGATTTGCCCACGGACTTTGTCGCATTCGGCAACGGTCGCATTGGAGCGTTTCCGCTCCTGATGATCGTTCCGATCATCGTTACCGCGTTCCTCGCGGTCTTCCTCAATCGCACCGTTAGGGGCCGTCACCTGCTCGCAGTCGGCGGCAACAGCAATGCAGCCGAGCTTTCCGGCATCTCGGTGTCGCGCACAGTCATGCTGGCGCATGGTCTCTCTGGTCTCATCGCCGCCATCGCCGGTGTGCTCGCGGTCGCACAACTCGGATCGGCTCAGCCCACGATCGGATCGGACTGGCTGATCATCTCCTTCGCCGCGCCGATCATCGGCGGTGCGAGCCTGTCCGGCGGATCCGTGTCGATAACAGGGACCGTGATCGCCGTGGTTCTCATCGGCCTGATCCAGAACGCGATGGTTCTGCTTGCAGTCGATCCCTATTGGGTAACCTTCCTGCTCGGCGCATTGATCCTTGCCGCCGTCTGGATCAACCGTATCCGCACCGTACGCATGGAGAGGGCACGATGAGTCTCGCCCTGCAGAACATAACGAAGTCGTTTCCGGGCGTTCGTGCTCTCAACGACGCTTCTCTCACGCTGCTGGGCGGCGAAATCCATGCGTTGATGGGCGAGAATGGCGCGGGCAAGTCCACGCTGATCAAAATCATCACCGGGGTCTACCGCGCCGATAGCGGCAGCCTCAAGCTTGACGATCGAGATCTCGTTTTCAACTCGCCCAGGGATGCGATCGCCGCGGGCATTGCCGTCGTTCACCAGGAACGCAACCTCATTCCGCACTTTTCGGTGGCCGAGAACATCCTCCTGGAGCGGCTGCCGACGCGCAATGGGATGGTAGACTTCGCCCGGGCGCATGTGGAGACGCGCCAGCACCTGGCAAAGGTGGGACTCGACATCGATCCAGCCACCGAGGTGCGTCGGTTAAGCGTCGCCCAGATGCAGATGGTCGAGATCGCAAAGGCCCTCAGCCACAAGGCGGATGTGCTGTTGCTCGACGAGCCAACCGCCTCACTTACCGAGGCAGAGGCGGAGACACTCTTCCGGCTTGTCCGCCAATTGCGGGACGCGGGGACTGCGATCCTCTTCGTCAGTCACAAGCTCGAGGAAGTGCTGTCGCTCTGTGACCGTGTCACCGTTCTGCGCGACGGCGAGACGACGTTGATGGCCGCGCCGGTGGCGGGGATGACGCGCGGGACCCTGATCCAAGCGATGATCGGCAGATCAGAACGGCCCGTTTTGCCTCGAAAGCAACGACCCCGACTCGATCAGCCACGGCTGCAGGTCCAGGCGCTGACCACTTCGTATGGGCACAATGCTATCGATTTTACCCTTCACAGAGGGGAAGTTCTTGGCCTGTACGGCTTGGTCGGAGCGGGTCGGACCGAACTTGCCCTTGCCCTTCTGGGGCAAGGCAAGGTTCGTTCCGGAAAGGTCCTTGTCGATGGCGCGGCGGTACACGTGCGCTCCGTGCGCGATGCCATTAAGCGGCTTCGTATCGGCTATGTGAGTGAGGATCGCAAGTATGAGGGGGTGATCCTCGATCATCCCATTCGCAGCAACATCGCGATCACCGTGTGGGACGCGATCGCCCGCACGTTCGGTCTGCTTGTTCGCAACGATGAGATTGCTCTGGCGGCGCCGTTGGCAGCACGGCTCGAGATACGCGCCCCGAACCTCGAACAACGCGTTGGCAATCTGTCGGGTGGCAACCAACAAAAAGTATCGCTGGCGAAGTGGCTGGCGGCGGACGTGGACATTCTCATCATCGACGAGCCAACCGTCGGTATCGACATCAAGGCCAAGTCCTACATTCACGAGCTTATTAACGAGCTCGCGGACCGAGGGATGGCAATCCTGCTCATCTCAAGCGATATGCCCGAAATGGTGGCGATGGCCGATCGCATCCTGGTGATGCACGACTTCGCGCTCATCGACGAATTCGTCAATGACCGACGCTACGAAACGGCCAGTACCAGGATTATGGACGCAATCCATGCCGTTACCACGGGAAGTGCCGGATATGCGCTGGGTGAGCACTAGGAACCCACCGGACCTGACGTCGCGTCGGCCGGGGGTAGAGATGTCAGTTTTCGGGCAACCGCAAAACTGAACTCTAAGATCAACATGAGGCGCATTGCGGTCCGGCAGCCTTTGGGGCCGGAAGCTGACCGACAGATTTTGGGCCGAATGCGGACTTGCGGCTTCGAGGCTCGGAAGGCCAGAGGCGGACCTTCAAGCACACTGCGTGCATCGACGTGAACTGACCCGAAGCTGACTTAAGCAGGGCGCGACGTGAACGACCGGTTCGCGCCTCATGTCCGGGCGTCCCCACGCAGGGTGTCGGCTTAGCTCTTTATAAAGGCAAGCAGATCCGGATTTATTACGTCGGCGTTGGTCGACAGCATGCCGTGCGGATAGCCCGGATAGATTTTGATAGTGCCATTTTTCAGGAGCTTGACCGATAGTTTGCCAGCATCGTCGATCGGCACGATCTGGTCGTCGTCGCCGTGCATCACGAGCGTCGGGACCTTGATCCTTTTAAGGTCCTCGGTCTGGTCCGTTTCCGAAAATGCCTTGATCCCTTCATAATGGGCCTTCGCACTGCCCATCATGCCCTGCCGCCACCAGTTCTGGATCAGCCCCTGCGACGTCTTCGCATTCGGACGGTTGAAGCCGTAGAATGGCCCGGTCGGCAGGTCGATGAAGAACTGGCTGCGGTTGTCTGCAAGGGCCTTGCGTAGGCCATCGAAGACTTCGATCGGCAGACCACCTGGATTGGCGTCTGTCTTCAGCATCAGCGGTGGGACAGCACTCACCAAGATGGCCTTGGCCACGCGGCCCTGTGGCTCGCCGAATTTTGCGACATAACGGGCCACTTCGCCTCCGCCTGTCGAATGTCCGACGTGGACGGCGTTCTTGAGGTTGAGATGCTCGAACACTGCAGCCGCGTCGGCTGCGTAGTGATCCATGTCGTGACCCTCGCTGACCTGCGAGGAGCGGCCGTGACCGCGGCGGTCGTGGGCGATGACGCGATAGCCGTTTGCCAAGAAGAACAGCATCTGGGTGTCCCAGTCGTCTGAAGACAGTGGCCAGCCATGATGAAACACGATTGGCTGCGCGTGTTTCGGACCCCAATCTTTGTAGAATATGTCGACGCCGTCTTTTGTCTTTACGTACTCTTCGGTCATGGGAACTGCTCCATTGGGCGTGTTTGGGTGCTTTTCGGTTGCGGCGAGGGACGGCGCGGCTATGACGAGAGATGCGGTCGCCCCAGCCACGAGGGCCTGACGCCGGGAGAGGGGGAGGGAAAATTCGCTTGTCACTGATGGCTCCATCTTGACAGTGTGCTGCGCTGTCCGGCACCGCATCTGATTAAGGGCGTCCTTCCCATCTTTATTGTAGGTTCTTGCGGCTTCTTGGATATTTGAGGCTTTCCAGCGCGCGAGGCAGCCAAGAAGGCAGAAGACCGGCTTCGCCGTAGCCAAGCCCATCTGGCCGAAGCACAGAGGCTGAGGGGCGATGGCGGGCCGATCGGCCGCGCCATTTTGTTCGGTTATGAACGCAGTCTTAGTTGTGGCCTCCGAGTGTATTCACGTTCGCGCAGAAGGCGGTGAACGGCTGCTCTACCTCGCCTGCGCATTCACCCTTCATCTGTGCCTGCTTTTCGGCCGGCATGCCAAAGAAGACGGCCTTAAATTCCTCGAGCGGCTTCATGGTTTTCATGCTGGGATCGGTATAGAACGGCTTCATGGTGTTCGGCTCCTTCAGTGCGCCGGCCAACGCCTGACCACCAAAAATGGAAAGGGCAAGTGTTGCGCCGAGACAGACAGCTTTGATGTGCATAGATGTGTTCCTTCTCAGATAAGCGGTTTCCCCAACGACAGCCAACGTTGGTCCCGATGAAATAGACATCATTCCGGCAGTCGTATTTCCTGCAGGCGCGCGTTTTGTCTGTTTCTGCCTGAAAGGCGGCTACAAGCGCGCCGTTTCGTTCTGGGGAAACTCCGCCGACCGCGCACGAGGCCGGGGGCGGAACTATGCAGGGTTAGTTGCCTGCTGCCATTTTTGAATTCACGCTTCACACAGCTCTCTGAATGAGGGCTGTCACTGCCTTTTGGCTGCGTTTCATAGATCGCGTGGCAACGCTTGACTTCAGCATCAAGTTGCGCCGGTCCGCCGTGACATCCGGCGCTGAACGGAAGGTGGGATCATCTTGTCCTCCGTCCCAACCCGATAGCAGCTCGGCTTGGTCCTCCGGGCCGGGTCACTGACTATATCGGATAAGCAGCCACGCCCACGGCAGCGGCTGCGCCCTAGACAGCGCCGGACATCGCGCCATTGGATCATCGCGGCGGACAATCTGAAGTCAGAAGGCGCGGATTCTGCTTGGCCTAGCGTTGGCACGAACGTCAGAACGGCATTCAAATTCAGAGAGTATTTGTGATGTGCTAAACGTCTCAAACCGGATTCGGAACCGGCCGATTGAGGACTGTGAACGTCCGAGATGTCAGGTACGAAGATGCTCGCGCCGGCCGTAGTGTCCGCTCCTGAATATCTGCAGCCGGAAGCTGCCGGTCCGCTAACGGCCCAAGATCGGCCGGTCAGCAATGCGCCTCATATCGGCCATTGAGATCAACTTTGTCGGTGCCCGATAGCAGACACAGTGTCAAACGGCGACGGGCGTCATCCAAGCGGGGTTAGTAGCGGTCGCGCTGTCAACGACGGCGTCGACGAAGGCGACGCCCTTCAGGCCATCGTAGGCAGTTGGGATATCGCGACCTATGGCAATGGGCTCGCGCTTTTCGCGCTTGGCGTGGATCGCCTCTGCAAACCCGGCGTAGAGGTTGGAGAAGGCTTCCAAGTATCCCTCAGGATGGCCCGGCGGTGTTCGGGTTCGCGCCTTCGCTGCTGCGCTGAGATCGTCGGCGCCACGCTTGATGATTTCAGTTCGCCCGCCAAGAGATGCATGGATCAGCTCATTCGGCTGTTCTTGAAACCAGGCGAGCGAGGCCTTCTCCCCGAACACGCGCAGCCGGACCCCATTTGACGATCCCAGCGCCACCTGGGAAGACCACAGAAGACCACGGGCGCCACCCTGATAGCGAAGCATCACGTGCGCGTTGTCATCGAGCGCGCGCCCTTGCACGAACGTGGCGAGATCCGCAGTCAGAGACTCGAGCTTAAGGCCAGAGACAAAACCAGCAAGGTGATAAGCATGGGTGCCGATGTCGCCGATCGAACCGCCTCGGCCGTTCTTCTTGGGATCGGTACGCCAGGCCGCCTGGGCGTTACCTTCTGTTTCGATGGCAGTCGCCATCCACTCCAGCGGATATTCAACCTGGACGGTGCGGATCTTTCCGAGCTGGCCGCTAGCGACCATCTGCCGTGCTTCGTGCACCATCGGATAGCCCGAGTATGTGTAGGTCACGCCCATGAACCTGCCGCTGTCACGCACCAGCTTCTCCAGCGAAATGGCGTCTTCCAGGGTGGCCGTCAGCGGCTTCTCGCAAATGACGTCAAAGCCGGCTTCCAGGAACGCCTTGCTGATGGGGAAGTGGGTGAAGTTCGGCGTACAGATGGCGACCGCGTCGATTCGGTCATCCCGTGACAACTCTGCGCTGATCATCGTCTTGTAGTCGTCATAGGAACGGGCGGAATCGAGGCCTTCGCGAGCCGCAAAGGCGTGGCCACGGGCCGCGTCGACATCGAACGCGCCGGCGACGAGTTGCCACGCGCCGTCCTGCCTCGCGGCGATGCGGTGAATGTTGCCGATATAGGCTCCCTGGCCACCGCCCACCATACCAAGTCGCAGGGGCTTCTTCGTCATCGTATCGGACATTCGTCTATGCCTCAGTCAAGCCAAGCATCGCGCGGTTGGCGGCTTTGTTGGCGCCAGATTTCACAAAATCGTCAAATGCCCGGTCGGCGACGCGGATGATGTGTTCGCGAATGAATTTGGCGCCTTCCGCCGCACCGTCTTCAGGGTTTTTGATGAAACATTCCCACTCGAGAGTGGCCCAGCCGTCGAAGCCGTAGGTGGCGAGCTTCGTAAAGATCGTCCCGAAATCCACCTGGCCATCGCCGAGCGACCGGAACCGTCCGGCCCGCTTGGACCATGGCTGGAAACCACCGTATGCCCCGGTCTTGCCGTCGGGCCGGAACTCCGCGTCCTTGACGTGGAACATCTTGATACGCTCGTGGTAGTGATCGATGAAGGCGAGGTAATCCAGGGCCTGCAGCACAAAGTGGCTGGGATCGTAGAGGATGTTGCAGCGCGGATGGTTTCCGACCCGCTCTAGGAACATCTCGAAGGTCAGCCCGTCATGAACATCCTCACAGGGATGGATTTCGAAGCAGAGATCCACACCCTGCTCGTCGAAGTCGTTGAGGATCGGCAGCCAGCGACGGGCAAGTTCGTCGAAGGCGTCGTCCACCAGACCCTCTGGCCATTGCGGATAGGGATACAGATAAGGCCACAGAAGCGTGCCCGTGAAACTCACATGGCGGTCGATGCCGAGGTTGCGCGAAGCCCGTGCGGCGAACGCCATCTGTTCCTCCGCCCAGGCGCGCCGGGCTGCCGGGTTGTTGTGGACGGCCGCCGGAGCAAAACTATCCATGATGCGGTCATGCGCGGGATGCACCGCCACCAGCTGACCGGTGATGTGTGATCCGAGCTCGGGCAGTTCGAGGCCCTTTTCGGCGACAACGCCCTTCAGCTCATCGCAATACGTCTTGCTTTCGGCCGCGAGCTTCATATCGATAAGGCGAGTGTCCCAGGTCGGTATCTGGACGCCGGCAAAGCCCTTGTCCGCGACCCAGCCGGCGAGGCTGGGAAGCGTGTTGAACGGCGCCTCGTCGGTTGCGAACTGCGCCAGATAAATGCCGGGTCCTTTTATGGTTTTCATCATCGCGTCCTCATGCGGATAAGGCCAGTGCGGGTGCCGGGGGCCCACCATCGTAGGCGCCCCAGACCGATTGATCGAAATGCACAACCGCGCCCGTCATCATGCCGGCATCGTCCGATGCCAGGAAGAGAACCGCGCGGGCAACCTCCTCGGGCGCGAGCAGCCGGCCAAAGGGTTGAGCGGCCGCCGCTTTGGCCAGCCAGTCGGCTTCTGCGTGATGGTATTCTCGCTGCACGCGGTCCTCGCCGTCAGACGCCATCCAACCGATATCGAGCTGGTTCACCCGGATCTGGTTGCGCATGAGCGCGTAGCCGGAATTTCGGGTCAGCGTGGCTAGCGCCCCTTTCGATGCCGAATAGGAGGCCAGGAAGGGTTGCCCGGCCCTCTCCGACGTCGAGCCGATGTTGACGATGCTTCCCTTCACCCCTTGGCCGATCATCAACCTGGCGGCTTCCTGCATCAGGAAGAACGGCGCCCTGACATTGATCGCGAACATGCGGTCGAACAATTCAGGGCTCGTGTTGAGCAGGTTTCCGCGATCGGTGAGGCCGGCCGCATTCACGAGGATGTCGACGCGCCCGTATGTGGCTTCGGCCTGCGCCAAGACGGCTCGGCAATGATCGACGTTCTGAAGATCGGCGGCAACGAAAGTGACCGGGACATCAGTATCCGAGGTTATCGCTTTGGCGACAGCCTCGCCTTTATTTCGGTCACGACCACAGGTGATGATGCCTGCCGCGCCCGCCTGGGCGAAAAGCCTGGCAATGGCCGCGCCGAGGCCCTGCGTGCCGCCGGTGACGACTGCTATTTTCCCATCAATCCGGTTCACGTCAAACTCCGACGCGCTGCTTGCTGCGGATTTCAAGTTGCTGGACGCGCGCCTTCTGCACGGACTCACGCTCGGAGACCTCTGGCACGCCAACGTCCCAGTCGGCGTCTCCGGGCACCCATGCAAAGGCATCGGTGACGATGGTGAGCACGGTGGTGCGGTCAGTCTCTTGCGCCCATTCCATGGCGGCCTTGAGATCGGCGAGGCTTTCGCAACGGCGGGCCAATGCTCCCATGGATTCCGCATGTTTCACGAAGTCGACGGCAAACGGCTCCTTGACGCGGCAATCCTTGAGGAGATTGTTGAAGCCGGGGACACCCTTGAATTGCTGCAGCCGGTTGATGACCGCGAAACCGCCATTGTCGCAAACCACCACGATCATCTTGTGGCCGGCGAGCACGGTCGAGTAGATATCGGAATTCATCATCATGTAGGTGCCGTCGCCGATCATCACGATTGGCGTGCCGTCACCGTTCTTGGCCATGGCGTGACCCCAGCCGGCGGCGATCTCATAGCCCATGCAACTGAACCCGAATTCGCAATCGAAGGTGTTGCTCTGCTTCACCCGCCAGCCCTTGGTGACTTCGCCTGGCGTGCCGCCGGCGGCGGCAATCAGCGTGTCATTCGGTTTGGCGGCTTCATTCACCACCGCGACGACTTGGGCATAGGTGGGAACAGGCCCGTTGGTAGGTGCCTGATATTCGTCGAGGAGCTTGTTCCACTCCGCGAACAGCGCTTTCGCGCGCTTCATGTGGTCGGGACTGATCTTCCAGTCGCCGAGCGCCGCGTCCAGTTCGGTAACCGTTTCGAGCGCATCGCCGACGACCGCGACCGCACGATGCTTGTGCGCGTCATAGCGTGCAGCGTTGATCGATATGAATCTGGCGTCTCGCCGGAATGCAGTCCAGGATCCAGTCGTGAAATCCTGCAGCCGTGTTCCGATCGCCAGGATGACATCTGCGTCCTGCGCCAGCGCATTCGCGGAGGTCGAACCGATGATGCCAATAGGTCCGGCGTGCGCGGGATGGTCATGTGTAAGAGCGCTTTTGCCGGCTATGGTCTCCACGATCGGGATGCCGCGCCGAACCGCGAAATCAGCGACCAGCTCCTCGGCCATCGAGTATCGGACGCCACCGCCCGAGATAATGAGCGGCTTCTTTGCCTTCTTCAGCAGCTCCACGGCCTCTGACAGTTTGTTGCGGTCCGGCCTTGGACGCGGCACAGCCCAGGTCGTCGGTTCAAAGAAGGCAAGCGGATAGTCATATGCCACCTCTTGCGCGTCCTGTGCGAGGCCGAGGAAGGCAGGCCCGCAATCGGCCGGGTCGAGCATCGCGGCGACGGCCTGGGGCAGCGACGAAATGATCTGCTCGGGCAGCAGGATGCGATCCCAATACCGCGTGACTGCCTTGAAGGCGTCATTGACGGATATGGTCGGATCGTTGAAATGCTCGACCTGCTGCATGACCGGATCCGGCACGCGATTTGCAAAGATATCGCCCGCAAGAAGAAGCACCGGCAGGCGATTGGCGTGTGCCGTTCCGGCAGCGGTTATCATGTTCGTCGCACCCGGCCCGATCGATGTCGCGGCGACCATGAGCCGGCGACGTCGATATGCCTTTGCAAAGGCAACCGCGGCGAGTGCCATCGACTGCTCATTCTGACCGCGCCAGGTCGGCAATTTGTCCTGTACCGCTTCAAGCGCTTCGGAAAGGCAGGTGACATTGCCATGGCCGAAGATACCGAATACGCCGGCGAACAGAGACACCTTCTGTCCGTCTATCTCAGTGAATTGATTGCACAAATAGCGCACTAACGCCTGCGCCATCGTCAGGCGCACGGTCTCGCGGGACATCGCATCTCCTCCCATGCATCAGGTTTCGAGATACCTACGAAATATTTATTGACAATGCAAGAGTTTCGCAACAAGCATTGCAAAAATCTGGCGTAGGGAGGAGCCCTTGTTGAAAATCGCTGTGCTTGGCTGCGGCAGAATCGGCCGCATGCATGCGGCCAACATCGCCGCGCATCCCCGTGCATCGCTGGCCGGCGTGCTCGATGTGCATCGTCCCGCCGCTGAAGAAGTGGGCGCCAAACTGAGTGTGCCGGTTTTCGATTCTGTCGATGCCGTGATCGAGAACGAGCACGTCGACGCGGTGCTGATCGCCACATCCACGCCAACTCACGCTAGTTTGCTCGAGAAGGCGGTCGCCGCCGGCAAGCCGGTTCTTTGCGAGAAGCCGATCGATCTCGATCTGGGCTGCGTGCAGAGATGCGCAGAGGCCATCCGGCCCAATAGCAATATCCCCATCATGCTTGGCTTTGTCAGGCGCTTCGATCCTGGTCATCGGGCCCTGCGCGACGCGGTCCGCGCGGGGGACATCGGCGATCTGCATCAGGTGGTCATCACATCACGCGATCCTGGAATGCCGCCAGTGGCCTATGCCGAGGCTTCCGGCGGTATTTTCCGCGACATGACCATTCACGACTTCGATATGGCGCGGTTTGTTCTGGGCGAAGAGGTCACCGAAGTGTTCGCTGCAGGAAGCCGGCTGGTCGACAAGGCGTTGATGGATCGCCTGGATGATTACGACACCGTTTCGGTCGCTCTCAAAACAGCGTCGGGCAAGCAATGCATCATCAACAATTCGAGGCAGGCAACTTACGGCTATGACCAGCGTGTGGAGGCCTTGGGTTCCGGGGGCATGCTGGTGTCAGAAAATCGCCGGCCGCACATGACCAGCCTCCATCGGGCAGACTTCACAGGCAAGGCGGCGCCGTTGCTCAACTTTTTCATCGATCGATACGCCGAGGCTTTCATGGCCGAAATCGGCGCCTTCGTGGATGCCATAGAAACGGGAACAAGGCCGGAAGTCGGTTTCGAGGACGGCCATGCGGCCCTCGTGCTGGCCGAGGCGGCGATCAGGTCGGCCGCCGAGCGCCGCACCGTCAGCATCAGTGAGATTGGGTGATTCATGTACGAGAACTATGGTCTGTTCATCGATGGCCAATGGATGGCCGCATCGGACAAGACGCAAGCCGAAGTCATGAGCCCCGTCAGCGACCAAACAATGGGCGCTGTGCCTGTTGCGACCGTGGCCGATACCGAGGCCGCGCTCGCAGCGGCCGCCAGAGGGTTGCGGGAATGGCGGTCCACGGGCGGGTTCGCCCGTGCGGATGCCCTTCACAAGATCGCCGATGAGATGACCCGGCGTGCCGACGACGCCAAACGCATGATCGCGCTCGAGACGGGCAAGCCTGTCGCGCAAGCGGAGCGAGAGTGGACATTGGCGATTGACCAATTCAGGTGGTTCGCCGAGGAGGCGCGGCGGATTTACGGCAGGATCATCGAATCGCGTGTTCCCGGCGGCCGCTTCGAAGTATCCCGGGAACCGGTTGGCATTGTCGGTGCCTTCACCGCCTGGAACTTTCCCGCAGCGCTTGTCGCGCGCAAAGTCGCACCGGCGCTGGCCGCCGGCTGCTCCGTCGTCTTGCGTCCGTCAAGCCAAACTCCGGGCGTCGCCATGGTGATGGTCGACTGCATGCGTCTCCTTCCCAAGGGCACCGTCAACCTGGTGGTGGGGCCGACGACCACAACCTATGCCCCGATCATGGCCGACAAGGCCGTGCGAAAAGTGTCCTTGACCGGCTCGACCCGCGTCGGCCAGCAGATGATCCGGGACGCGGCCGACACCGTCAAGAAAGTGTCGATGGAACTTGGCGGCAACGCCCCCCTGATCGTCTACGACGATGCGGATCTCGAGCTCGCGCTCAACGTGTCGGTGCCTACGAAATTTGCAAATGCCGGCCAGGTGTGCGTGACGCCCGATCGGTTCTTCATCCATGACAGCCTTCATGACCAGTTCGTCGATGGGTTCGTCAAGAGGGCCAAGGCCCTCAAGCTGGGCGACGGGCTTGATCCGTCGACCCAGATGGGCCCACTGATAAACGCAGCGCGATTCAGAGAGATCGACGCCATCGTCGCCGATGCGGTGAAGGCAGGCGCGACATTGGTCGCGGGCGGCGGTCGCGCTCCGGATCTCAATTCGGGCCACTTCTTCGAGCCGACGGTCCTTATCGATGTCACCGACGACATGAAGGTCTTCGACCAGGAGAACTTCGGTCCCATCGCGGCAATCACGCGCTTCACTGAGGAAGAGGAGGCGCTCTCCCGGGCAAATGCCTCGGACATGGGCCTGTCCGCCTATGCATTCACCCGTTCGCCTGGGCGAGCGCGTCGTACCGTTTCCGCGCTGAAGGCCGGGATGGTCGGCATAAACAGCTTCGCGCTGGCGGCATCCGAGGCTCCGTTCGGCGGCACAAACCACTCCGGCATGGGACGTGAAGGCGGGACCGAAGGCATCAACGACTACCTCGATACCAAGCTCGCGCAAATCGTCTTCTAGGAGGCTCGGATGATAAAGAATAAGCTGAAGCAGATTTGGGCCGAGGGTCGACCGACAATCAACGGTTGGCTTTCGATCGGCAATGCCTTCACAGCCGAGATCATGGCGGCGCAAGGCTATGACTCTGTTTCGATCGATATCCAGCACGGCGCTTTGGACTATTCCACGGTGCTGCCGATGTTTCAGGCAATGCGGGCTTCCGGGGTCGTACCCATGGCTCGTGTTCCCTGGCTCGAACCCGGTATCATCATGAAAGCGCTGGATGCGGGCGCATATGGCATTATCTGCCCGATGGTAAACACTGGCTCGCAAGCTGCGGAGTTCGTCAGCTACTTGCGTTATCCGCCGTCAGGGCAGCGCAGCTTCGGGCCAACCAGGGTCAGCTTTGCAGCCGGCTCCAATTACGCCGGTGAAGCCAATGACGAAATCCTGGCTTTTGCAATGGTCGAAACCAAGCAGGCGATGGACAACCTCGACGAGATCGCCGCTACACCCGGTCTGGACGGGATCTATGTCGGGCCCGCGGATCTGACGCTCAGCCTGACGCAGGGTAGGCTGTCACCCGGCTTCGATCGCGAAGAGCCTGAGATGATCGACGCCCTGCACCAGATCGTGGCGGCCTGCAAAGCCAACGCCATCAAAGCAGCCCTGCACTGCGGCACAGCCGACTACGCAGCCCGCGCCATCGAATGGGGGTTCAACATGACCACCGTCGCGGGGGACTCTCGCCTCCTGGCCGCAGCCGCGGCGGCAAGCGTTGGTCGGTTTCGGGAATTGACGGGTCGGGTCGCAACCGCCGGAGAGAAGGGGGCCTACTGATGCCGCACATCCTCGTTGCCGGGAAACTGCATCCCTCCGGCGTAGCTCTCCTGAACAGCCTGCCCGATGTCACGTTCGACTATGTCGAAGAAGTGTCCGAGCAGTCATATGCACCTCTGATTGGCAAGGCCGACGCACTTGTCCTTCGGACTCAACCTCTGTCTGCCGAGACTGTTGCGAAAGCCGATCGCCTGAGGGTCGTCTCCCGGCATGGGGTTGGATATGACGCCGTGCATTTGCCGTCGTTGAACGAACGCGGCATCGCGCTCACGATTGTTGGAGATGTGAATTCAGTCTCTGTCGCTGAACACGCCATGATGCTGATCCTTGCCGCATCCAAACGTGCGCTTCGTGCCGATCGCTCGGTACGGCAACCCAATGAGTGGGGATGGCGCAACAATTTGGAGGCGGAGGAGATCTCGGGCAAGCATCTCCTCATTGTCGGGTTTGGCCGAATTGGGCGCCATCTGGCGCGCATGGCTTCCGGCTTTGGCATTGAGGTCAGGGCCTTCGACCCATACTTGCAAGAGCAAGGTTGGCCCGAAGGTCCGGTCCGCGCGGCAGACACGCTGCGTGATGGTTTGTCGTGGGCCGATGTCATTTCGATCAACATACCGAAGGCCGATCAACCTCTGATAGGCCGTGCAGAATTTGCTGTCATGAAGCGCGGTGCCATCCTCGTGAATACGGCCAGGGGTGGCATTGTCGAAGAGCAAGCTCTCGTTGATGCTTTGCGGTCTGGCCAGGTCGGCGCCGCAGGCCTTGACGTCTTCGACCGTGAGCCACCGGCCGAAGGCGACTCATTGGTCAATCTGGATCAGGTCATCCTCTCACCTCACATCGCCGGACTTACAAAAGAATGCGGGGAGCGCATGGCCGTGGCTTCCGTCCGAAACGTGATCGATTTCTTTTCGGGGAAGATCGATCCGGCTCTGGTCGTGAACCGCTCCGCAGGCAAGGCCGCTTGACGAGGTGGTTACGGTCCAACTTGGGCACCTCTATGCAATGCTTTTTGCGGTTTCATAGATCGGTCACGTATCGTTGCATTTTTCCTTTGACTCATCGTGTTTTGCAGAATACATAATTGTGCAATGAGCATTGCAAGCGTCATTGTTCAGGCCGGGGAGGAGAAGGCGAGGGGAGAGATCTCCAGCCCGCAGCTCCGGGTAACCATTGTTCCACGGGAGGTAAGAATGGAACGACTGATTTCTACCCTTTTCGCGTCAACCCTCATTTCCGCGGCCCTGATTGGCGGCGCCGCTGCTGCGGACAAGGCGAAAGTTTTCTTTCTCCTGCCCAACGAAACGACGATCCGCTTCGAGAGCCGTGATGCCCCGTTTTTCGTTGCGGCCATGAAGGAGAAAGCTCCGGACGTTGAAGTCGTCGTCGCGAACGCCCAGGGTGACCCGTCCAAGCAGCAGTCTCAGGTCGAGGACGCCATTGCCCAGGGGGCGAAGGTCATCCTCCTCACTTCCGCTGACGCCAATCTTGCCGCCGGCGAACTCGCGGCGGCGGCCAAGGCGAATGTGCCGGTCGTGCTCTACGATCACGATGCCGTCGGCGGGAAGGCCGAGGCTCACGTGGTGTTTGACTCGCTTGCCGTTGGCCGGGAGCAGGGCAAGCGCGCCGCCGAACTGATCAAGGCTATGTCGAAAACCCCGGTAAAAGTCGCCCGAGTGAAGGGCAACCAGGGGGAATATGGCACCAAGCAGTATGAAGCGGGCCAGGATGAATTCCTGAAGCCGCTGATCGATTCCGGCAAGGTACAGGTCGTCTGTGAGCAGTACACGCAGAACTGGGATCCGACGATCGCTCAAAGCTTCGCCGAAGACTGCCTCACCAAGAATGGCGGCGACGTCGATGTGTTCATCGGCATGAACGACGGCACGACCGGCGGCTCGGTTGCGGCCCTGATTTCCCAGGGCTTCAAGCCAGGCGACAAGCTGGTGACCGGCGGTCAGGATGCAACCGTCGAAGCACTGCGCTACGTCGCGCAGGGCTGGCAGGACAACTCAGTCCTCAAGGACCTCAAGGTTCAGGCGAACTATGCGGCTGATGTGGTGGCATCGATTGTGGCAGGCAAAGGCGTTCCGAAGGACCTGATCAACGGCAAGGTCAACAACACCTTCATGGACGTGCCCGCCGTATTCCTTCCGGTCTCCAACATCACCAAGGACAACCTCGGCGACGTGGTGAAGGCCGGCGTTTGGACCTGGGCGGAAATCTGCAAGGGCATTGAAACGACGGATACCTGCAAGAAGAACATGTAGAGCCACCAAGGGGGGCCACCGAGGATGGCCCCCCACCAAGCCTGGGGAGGAGAAAACAATGACCGCACCAGCAGATGCGCCTTCCATGCGTAACGCGACGGCCACGAACTCGTCCGTGCCGCTCATTTCCCTCCGCAACATCCAGAAGTCGTTTGGGTCAGTGCACGCGCTACGCGGCGCATCCGTGGACGTTCACGCCGGCGAGATTGTTGCCCTTGTCGGTGACAATGGAGCCGGCAAGTCGACGCTCGTCAAAGTCATGGCAGGCGTTCACGCCGCTGACTCCGGCGAATACGAGATCGAAGGCAGGCCGGCGCTCGTTCGCACCCCGTCGGATGCCACCAAGAATGGCATTGCCACCGTCTACCAGGATCTCGCTTTGTGCAACAATCTGGACGCGGTGCAGAACCTGTTTTTGGGACGGGAGCTTACCGGCTCGCGCCTGTTTGGTAGCCGCATAAGACGAGCGGAGTGCGAAGTGCGGGCACGCGAGGTTATGTCCCGGATGCGGCTCAGCAATCTCTCGCTAACCCGCCCCGTCGGAGCGATGTCGGGAGGACAGCGCCAGAACATCGCAATCGCCCGATCCGTCCTGTGGAAGCCCAAGGTGGTGATTTTGGACGAGCCCACGGCGGCTCTGAGCCACTCGGCCGCGCAGCAGGTCGCGGACCTTATACGCAGCCTGGCTGATGACGGGCTTGGTGTCGTCGTTGTCAGCCATGACATCCATCACTTCGTAGTCAACTCGACAGACAGAATCGAGGTTATGCGCCTTGGCGCGAACGCGGCCAGTTTCCGGTCCAAGGACGTGACCGGAGAGACGGTCGTGAATGCGATGGTGGGCGGCAACGAAGGTGTGAATCTGGCCGGCTGATCCGCCGCCGAAAATTCACCTCAGGGAGGAAAGTCATGGTCTCGATCCCGGCAAGCGCGGCTCCGAAACGCCGCACCTTTGGCGAGTTGCTTGGAAGCGACCTTCGGGCGTTGCCAGTGATAATTGGACTTGTGGCGCTTTGGGTCTTCTTCGCTTTTCAAAGCGACGTGTTTCTCACGCCTCGCAATCTTTCGAACTTGCTGCTGCAGTCGACCGTCGTCGGCATCATGGCGCTCGGTCTGATGTTTGTGCTTCTGGTTCGCGAGATCGACCTCTCGATTGCGGCTATCCATGGCGTCACGGCAGTGATGAGCGCCAAAATGATTGTCGACTACGGTATCTCCCCGTGGCTTGCCCTTCCGCTGTCGGTCTTGCTTGGTGCTGTAATCGGCTCGGGCTCAGCCCGCTGGGTGAACTGGATCGGTGTGCCTTCATTCGTGGTTACGCTAGGGCTCGGCCTCGCCTTGAACGGGATCCAGCTGCTTTTATTGCCTGCCACCGCACGGTTCGGGCTCATGGGTACGGGTGTCGAATTGATCGCACAGACGACGATCGAAGGAATTTACGCCTGGCTCGCCTGGGCGGTCGGCCTCGTGGTGCTGGCGCTTCTCATTCTTTCCAGCGTCCGGCGCAGGCGTAGAGTCGGCCTCGAAGTCTCCGTCTTCCATTCAGTCGCTATACCGTTGACTGTATCGGCACTCATTGGCGCGGCGGTGGTCGTCGTCCTCAATGCCAATCAGGGAATTCCGCTACCGGTGCTCATATTTGCCGTTCTGCTTGGGCTGGGAGGGTACATTCTCAACGAAACGCAGTTCGGCCTCTACCTCTACGCGATCGGCAACAATGCCGAGGCCGCTAGGCGCTCCGGCATCAAGGTCCCGCGCATCCGGGCCGCGGCGTTTGCCATCGCAGGCGGCGTCGCGGCTATTGCGGGCATCATTGCGTCCTCAAGAACCCTGGGTGTGGGTGTGTTTTCCGGCGGCGGAGTCGGCGGCGGCACGCTTCTACTGGAATCCATAGCTGCGGCGGTTATTGGCGGCGTCAGCCTGTTCGGCGGGCGCGGCGCCATCCATGCGGCCCTGCTTGGGGCATTGGTTATCGGAACCGTTCAAAACGGCCTCAATCTCATGGGCGTCAAGAACGAGGTCAGGCTCATCGTTACCGGGTTGCTCCTCGTCCTGGCTGTGTCGATCGACAAGATCATCGAGAAGCTGACCGGTCAGCAGGCCTATTGAACCATGGGAAATGGTCCGCACTGAAAGATGCGGATCATTTCGCCAACCCATTGGCAATTCCAACGAGTTCAGAGCACACTGCAACGAATTTTGCAGGAATCTTGATCATGAATGTTGCCGAACCGCCGAAGACCTACGAGGAACTCATTCGTCTCGTGCACGACCGTTACGAGGCCATGAGCAAGTCGTACCAGGCTATCTCGGTCTATCTCACGCAGAATCCGAACGATGTCGCGGTTCTCTCGGTCAGTGCGATAGCTGAACGCTGTGGAATCCACGCGTCGAGTTTTGTCCGGTTCGCGCAGTCACTCGGCTATGAGGGCTTCAAAGAGCTTCAGGGCTTGTTTCAAAAGCGCCTTTCCACTGCCGCGCCCGGCTTCGAGGCGAGAATGCGGGCTCTCGAAACGGAGCTGGGTACTCGTGAAGATCGAAGCGAACTTGGATTTCTGCGAGATCTGGTCGTGCGGGACATCGCATCGCTGCAGGATTTGCTGGCGGACGTTTCGGCTGACAAAATCGTCGAGGCCGTCGATCTGTTGCAGAAGAGTGAGACGGTCTACCTGATAGGACAGCTGCGCTCGGCCCCGGTTGTCGATCTGCTCCGCTACGTCCTGACGATGCTTGGCAAACGTTGCGTTTTGCTGGATCCCAGCGGCGGCCTCGCAACCTACATGGCGCGCACGATTACTCAGCGCGATCTGCTGTTTGCGGTATCCTTCCGGTTCTACGCAACGGAAGTCGTCAATGTGGTTGAACAGGTAGCTGCCGCGAAGGTGCCGATCATCGCCATCTCCGACAGCACCTTGTCGCCACTCGCGAAGTCAGCCTCGGTGCTTTTTGCCGTTCCGGAACACGAATACACCTTCTCACGCTCGCTGGCGGCGCCGATGTGCCTCGCACAAGCTCTCACGGTGGCATTGGCGAGCCGGCTCCAGCAGAGTCCGAACGGTCCCCGAATACCTACGGTCACCAGTCCCCAAGGGCGGCAGCAGCAGCCTGCCTCTTGAGTTTGGCTTCGACGCGAGACCGATCCCACCGCTGTTCGCATTTTGCGAACCGACATGTGCATAGCTTGCGCAAGGAGGTCGCGCCGCATTGGGGACATCCGTCCGCTCTCTAGCCCGGGCATCGAAAACGGATAGTCCGTTTACGGCCAATCGCGGCTATGCGGGCAGACCTGCCGTCTGCATGGCGTCGGTGACGTCATCAATGATATCGGGCGCAATGCCCACCGCGGCAGACCAGCGGCCGATGCTGAAATGCGGGTCGAGCGACAACAACCGCGCCGCAGCTGCCTTTGCTTCGTCGAACCGGCCGAGCCTGGCAAGCGGTGCCGCCAGCCATCCGTGTAGCATGCTGAAGCCCGGGTTCATCTCGACCGCCCTTCGGCCCGCTGTGACGGCCTGCTCGTGTCGGCCGGTGAGAAAATTGCCGAATCCGATGATGCCTTGCGGCACACAGCTCATGACGTCGAGGGGGTTCAGCCGTAACGCCTGCTCGCTCCAGTCGATCGCCCGGGCAGCATCGCCGCCATAGGCCACCGGCACGCAACCGAAGGCATAGACGAAGGCACAGGAGGCGCTGAGCGTCAAAGCTTGTGCAAACGCCTCGTCGGCGAGCCTGCGGTCATGCTCAACGATGCCGATAGTGAACCCGGCCAGAGCGAGCGCCATCGCATCGCCCGCGCCGTGCTCGATCGCCGCATGGGCGTGGCGGATCGATCTTTCCTGATTCTCCGGCTGCATGCCGCCACGCACGAACAGCGACTGATGCGCCCAGGCGGCAAAGCCATGGGCAAGGGCATAGGTCGGCTCGATGGCCAAAGCCTGGTCGAGCAGCGGCAACCCCTTGGCAGCACCTTGCGGCATGAAGGTGTAGACATCGGGCAGTGCACGAAGCAGGAGATCGTAGGCGTCGAGACTGTCAGGGCGCTGGCGCTTGACGCGTTCGATCTCGGCCCGGCGCAGATTGGGCTCTATTGCCGCGACCACGCTGATGGTGATCTCGTCCTGTAGCGCAAACACGTCGGTCAGCTCGCGGTCGTAGCGCTCGGCCCACAGATGGCTGCCGTCCTCCGCGTCGATGAGCTGCCCGGTGATGCGCACGCGGCTTCCCACTTTGCGCACGCTGCCTTCCAGCACATAGCGCACGCCGAGTTCGTGCCCGACCTGCTTCACGTCCACCGCGCGGCCCTTGTAGGTGAACGAGGAATTTCGCGCGATGACGAACAGCCACCTTATGCGCGACAGGCCGGTGATGATGTCCTCGACCATGCCGTCAGCGAAATAATCCTGCTCGGGATCGCCGCTCAGGTTCAAGAAGGCCAGCACGGCGATGGAGGGACGGGCGGGAATACCCAGGCCAGACTTCGGTTTTTCCACCGGTGCCGTCGCCTCGGCCTCCTCGCGCACAGTGCCGACGAAGCGAAGGCCCCGGCGCAGGATGGTGCGGATGAGGCGCTGCTCCTCACCGCTGTCGTGGAGCGCATTGCGGGCGGCGTTGATGCGGCTGGCAAGCGTGGCATCGGAAACGATGCGGCCCTGCCAGACCGCGTCGACCAGATCGTCCTTGCTGACCACCCGTTCGCGATTGCGGATCAGATATTGCAAGAGGTCGAACACCTGCGGCTCGACGGAGATCAGGTCGTTACCGCGGCGCAGTTCGCGCCGATCGCCGTCCAGTGCAAAATCCTCAAAAAAATACGGCAAAATCATTCGCTCCAGACTCCGCGGCAATAGGCCGACACTGTAGCCGCGTCGTGGACCCAAAATCAAAGCGGTCTCAAGGCAAAATCAAGAGGTCCTGAAGGCCGCCTCAAAGCGCGCCTCTCAGGCCTGCCGCATAGTCCTCCTGCGACAAACGCTTCAATCAACGCTTTGAAAAGGAGAACTCAAATGTCGAACACTGCAGCAAAGTCCGTCGTCCTCGTGCATGGCGGCTTCGTCGATGGCTCCGGCTGGGATGGGGTCTACCAAATCCTCAAGAAGGACGGCTATGACGTCACCATCGTCCAGAACCCGACGGCCTCGCTCGCCGATGACGTCGCCGTCACCAAGCGCGCCATCGCCGCCGCTCCGAGCAATGTCATCCTGGTCGGCCACTCCTATGGCGGCGTCGTGGTCTCGGAAGCCGGCACCGATCCGAAGGTGGCAGCCGTTGTCTATATTGCGGCCTTCGCGCCGGACGCCGGAGAGTCGGTTTCGAGCCTGATCGCCAACCCGCCGCCCGGAGCGTCGGTGCCGCCGATCCTGCCGCCCGTCGACGGCTTCCTGATGCTCGACAAGGCGAAGTTCGCCGCCTCGTTCGCCGCCGATGTCCGTCCCTCGCTCGCCGCCTTCATGGCGGACTCGCAGGTGCCGTGGGGTGTGGCGGCGCTCGAAGGCAAGGTCACCGCTCCAGCCTGGAAGGCGAAGCCCAGCTGGTATCTTGTCGCCACCGATGACCGGATGATCCCACCACCAGCGCAGCGCATGATGGCCGGCCGCGCCCAAGCGACGGTCGTTGAAGTGCCCGGCAGCCACGCAGTTTACGTCTCCGATCCCAAGGCAGTTGCCAACCTGATTGAGCAGGCCGCCGCCGGCGTCGGTAACAACTGACCGGCGTTACCCTCGATGGACTGCCTGGGCACCTGGCGGCGCCCAGGCTACCGTGTGTGCCAGTCGCAGAGGCCCCGAAACCAGACGGTTCGCTTCGGCGAACAGATCAGTCTCATCAACATTCACAAATAACCCCCAATCTGAGACATATCCGATGTCATGTTCGCTCCGTTCGGGGCGGCCGAAGATCGACTTGGCCGAAAGAGGGATGAAGCCGCGCAGCCTGCCCCGAGCTTCAGGTGTCAGGTAGTCCGGTGCGATCAGGTCAACCAAGAAGCCAAGGCGCTGGGACGTCGAAACAGATCCGTTCTTGATAGCGGTCTCGACGGCCTCGAAGGGCGAAACGCTTTCAACTGCGCGGGTGACGATCTGGGCGAGCTCCGTTGGCCCGCCACACAAGTCCGGGCGATCGATGCAGTCGACGAGAGTTTTTTTCGGGGTTGAAATCCGAAAGGTGCGCCCGAAAGAGGGCATGTCTTCCCAGCCGAAGAATTTGCGAGGGGCAAGCT
The DNA here is from genome assembly GCF_056781675.1 of Mesorhizobium monacense. Classification (NCBI taxonomy): domain Bacteria; kingdom Pseudomonadati; phylum Pseudomonadota; class Alphaproteobacteria; order Hyphomicrobiales; family Phyllobacteriaceae; genus Mesorhizobium; species Mesorhizobium monacense. The sequence continues at coordinate 6,384,803 of NZ_CM165567.1, forward strand.
TGACGTACCGGACCGGGTTGTCCTGAATCAGCCGCGGCGGGACCTGGCGGTCGGTCGCCACATGAGTGACGTTGGGTACTTGGGTAGTGAATCCATGACGGCTCGCAGCGGCCCACCATCCAACATAACCCTTCTCGACCGAGGCAGAGGCAAGGACATAGATGTCGAAGTCCTCGATTTTCTCAGCCCCCCATTCCGCAGGAAGCACGACGTAGTGACCGTTTGAAGCCCGCTGAAGCCAGCCTTTCTGAAGGAGCCGGCGAACAGCATTTCTGGCCTTCTTTTCATCACCGAGCAGTTGGGCCGCTTGACGGGTTGTGACCACGGAAGCCCGCCGTGCCGCAAGCGCCAAAACAAGCCTCGCTTCCTCGGGACCCAAGGAGCGCAGGTTAGTTTGTATGGTTTTATCGACGTGAGACATCGAGAATGATATACGTTTTAACCCGCTTGCGGTCAAGGTCTTGGGTTAAAACGTATACGAGTTTAAGCGTTCTACGTCAAAAACTCATTACATTCTAACCTCACTCGACCCGAGCTATCTCCACGCATTCTTGGATTTTAGTCGTCCCTAACTTAACGGCGTCAGATCTGCCGCGTTCTTCGGTAGGGCCAGACTGTCGCCGACATGGAGAGGCGTGGTGATATCATGACGATCACCCCTGAGGGCAGCAAGCGTTGCCTCTGGCCGAGTTCTTCGTTCGACCATCGCAAGGTTCTCGATCTTCCATCGGAGGATGCTCTACCGCCATTCAGTCTCCTAACCGATCTTCCGGTTATCGGACGAGCCGAACTGCGATCATCTTCCTAACGCTCAGGAATATCGAACTCATCAAGAACCTTTTGGGGAAAATCGCAGGATTCGTGAGAGCGTTCCAATGGTCCTGCGCGGCGATCACTCTGAGTGCGATAATGTTCCCAAAGTCGTTTTGAGATCGCCTCAGATTTCCGCAAATCACCGCGCATGCCCTCACCTTTTAACCCGCTGTCCTCCTCCTCAAGCCATCAGGGCATGTCAGGTGTCGAAGCTGCCGACGGCAGTCAGACACTCGGCTTGCCTGGCAGGTACATCGGCACAGCGTCGGGTTCGAGCTATCCGAAGGCATCCCAGGTAAAGGTCATTGACACATGCAGGCGGAACACGCGCGATCAGGAGATGACCAAGGGGGCTGATCGTGGCTGGAAAAATCGAATGGCTAACTGTATTTGCAAGGCTTATGTGGAATCGTGAAACTTTGTGGAGATCAAGGATGGATCCTGATTTCTCGAGGGCGGTACTGCCCCCATGTCCGCCCGAGGTCGCGGAAATCCTCAAAGGCCGAACTGAAGGTGTGAGAAACGGCAGGCACCTGTCGATTTCGGAACACAGAGAGCTGCTGAACGCCTTGAGGGAGGAGAACCCAGAACTTTTCCCGAATTCCCGCGAGTCCCACTTAGACCATGACGAATCGCCTTCACGACGGTGTCGTCGATGATTTAGCTCGCATTTACCTACATAAGTGGCAGCGAGCGCTGCAAAACAAGACCTCGCGTGAACATGACGGCAGACGACAAACCTTCGTCGCTCTGCAGGCTCTTCGCGCGGTTGCTGCACCGTTGGCTTGATCTCGGCAAAGCCAGACCGTGTGGTGCACGCCCTCGGCCGACGCGGGGACCGGCCCTGTCGCGTCAGCAACTCAAACCGGGATAGACGACGATAGCGAACGTGGCGCGTTGCAGACACCGGGGGAGGTTGTCATGTCTTGCAAGAAACCTTCGAAAAGCGGCGCGGGTTCCTGGTCAAGGTCACAGGCTGTTTGCGGCCTGCCGCAACACCTGTCGGGGATTGTCGGCAATGACATCGCCATGGCTGACGACGATCCGTTTGAGATTGGAGTCGTCGGCCCAGTTTCGAAACGCCATAGCCAAAGCCGCCTTGTCCTTGACGAACATCCATCTGGCCACATGCGGAATTTGCGGCCTCGCAACGCCGAACCCCAGCAACCGCGCCATGATCCGGGCACCGATGCCGTGAGGATGATGCACGTTTGCAAGCAGGTCGTTCAGAACGAGCGTTGTGCCGCCTTCCCGACGAACGAACAGCGCGCCTTCCTTGCCGGCGATGCCAGGCACCGTGCGCAACCCCACTGACGGGTCGTCCCAGACGTCTGTGGTGGCATCGACCTTGACTGCTTTCTCGACAGCTTCCTTTGCGCCGGGCGGACAGATCACTTTCGCTGTGGGATAGCGGGCCTTCCAGGATTTGATGTCGAGCCGATGTCCCGGCCCGGGAACGATCAGGAAGCTCGGCACACCAAGCGCTTCGATCTCCCGCATTTGCGGCTCGGCCAGCGCAATGACGCTCCAGATGGCAGTTCGCTGGCCGGATAGGCCAACGACGGTCATGCGCCGCGGAAAGTTGCCGAGCGGCATCTGGATCTCGCCCTCGACCGTCAGCAGCGCTTGATCCAACTGTTGCAGCGGGCCATGTGGCCCCACTTTCCACTCGCTGTTGAATCTCGGCATGCGGTATCCTCAGCCGGTTGGAGTTGTTAATTAGCGGATGTGCATATTGTTCCAACTATGGGAGCCAGTGCATGGCACCCTTGGCGTTGAAGAACTATCTAACAGCTATGCCCGCGCACCCGAAAATAGATGAGACTGCGAAGCTAATAGGCGAGTGGCCGCTCTCCCCGGCGGCAACTCTTGGATCGTCGGTCAGGGCCAGGGGCATCTTTCTGGAAGTGCGAGCCCGTCTTCCGGTGACCTCCAAGAAGCTGCTCCATATCGAGTCTAGGGTACTGACCTTGCGCCTGCCGGAGGGTGTCGAAGCGGACGTGCGGAAGGCAGCTGCCATCGTATCGCAGGCAATGCACGATATCGAAAATCTGCCTGTTATCCCCCGTGAGGTCGAGGACATTCTGACGATCAAGTCATCCGAACGTCACCGCTGGCTGAAGGACGGCCGCTTGCAGAGCGCCGGGACAAGGACGGTGAAACTTCGCGGTCGTGCGCGGAAGATCACGTTTCACGTATTCAACCCGCGTCATATCGAGGATCTGCTAGACCGTGACCTAGTTACAGTCTGGCGTGAGGAAGACGCTGCGACGGCTGCCGCGAATAGGCGACGAGCGGCCGGGAAGGCGGCTATGAAGCGCGCTCAAAGGAGTGGTCAAGGCAACGAGCGCCCCGCCGCTGAGGTTTCAGGGCGGAAACCAGTTGGCTGGGACGAGTTTGAAAGCGAAGGGTTGCTGCGGTGATTGAAGAATAGCGAGTTGCTGCTTGCGGCAGCAGTTTGGAAGTCGCCTTCGGAGTCATCAGTGGCCGGATGCCTTCATTCAGGAAGGGCAGCTGCCTTGTCGAAATCACCGAAAAAACGAGCCATCTCCTTTCTGCCCCCGTCGAGCGCAGAGCGCACCGGACAAGATGAAAACTGCGCACCGCTATGTCATTGTCAACTCACTATAATTTTTGTGGCGGCAGTCGTCTTTGGTGGGAATGCGATTTCCGCCTATCGCGCGCTGCAGCGATCCAGGCGGAACCCGAAAGCTAGGAGCCCGTCCAGTTACCTGCGGCGGCGGGCTGTGTCATGAACGATAGCCTGCTCATGCAGCTCTTGCGAGCTTGAGAATGTTGTGGGCGGTGCAGATCATCGCCCATTCGGCGCTCACTTTGGCGATGCCACGCAACAGGAACTGCCTGAACCCTCTTGCCTGCTTGATCTGTCCGAACACCGGCTCCACGATTTGCTTCCTGAGCCTGTACCTGCTTCGCCATCCTGCCCGCTTCAGCTTGTCCCGCATTGCTTTTGTGAGCGGCCCTGCGGTCTGTCGTTTGATGTCGGCGGGGTGTTTGGCTCGCCCGGTTGCGAGGTAGGCCCTGATATCGCGAGCGGCCAAGGCCTCGAGGTTTGCCTCGCTGCAGTAACCGGCATCGGCTGAGGCCTCCTTCGGCTTGCAGCCGAGATTGTCTTCGATCCCATCCACCAGCGGCACCAGTTGATCCTGGTCGCTCATGCCGTGCGTCAGGCCATGGGCCACGATGACCTGCGCCGTGCCATCGACCGCCGCCTGTGCGTTGTAACCCTGGATGTAACCATCCTTGGTCTTCAAGATGCGACTTTGCGGATCGGTGAAGTTGCGTTGCATCTTGCCGTCGGGCTCCTCACGCGGCGGCGCCGGCGTCTTGCCGTTCTTCTTGCGACCTTCCGCCTTGCGCTCCTCTTCCGCCTTTTCCCGGCGCCGCATCTCCTCTTCGGCGGCGGCTTTCGCTTCCGCCTCCAGCTCGGCCTTGGCCGCGCGGATCTTCTGAAGCCGCTTCTGCTTGTCCGCCACCCAATCGGGCATCTCATCGCCACGCTTGCTGCCGTAGAGCTTGTCCTCCTCGGCATCGGCCGCCTCGGCGGCTTTGAGCCAGCGCTCGACCTCGGCCGCAAGCTCTGCTTCCCGCTTCTTCATGCGCGCGTAGCTCATCGCTTTGTGTTTGGACGCGTTCGCCTTGATCTTGGTGCCGTCGAGCGCAACGTGCCCGAGCTTCACCAGGCCGGCCTTCTCGGCCAGCTGCAACACCTGCACGAACAGAGCGGCCAGCGCTTGCAGGTGCCGCCTGCGGAACTCCGAGATCGTGCGGAAATCCGGCACGTCGCCCGCCACGATCATCATGAAATCCGCACGCTCCACCGCCGCCTTGGCGATCCGGCGCGACGAATAGAGGCCGCTCGCATAGCCATGCAGAAGCAGCGCCGTCATCATGCGTGGGTCGAACGGCGGCTGGCCGAGCCCGCTCGTGTAGCTGCCGGTGATCTCGCAAAGATCGAGGCTCTCCCTGACCAGCGCTACGATCAGCCGCGACACGTGGTCCTTGGCCACGTAGTCCTGCACGCTCGGCGGCAGAAGCTGTGGTTCATCGATCTTCCAGGGGCGAAAGTGCTTGCTCATGGCCAAAAACAGAATCAAACTCGCACCCAAAACGCCAGCCACTAATCAGACAGGCTCCTAGTGGCCAGTTGAAAGGGTTTGAACTGGGAGACAAGCAATGGCCGACAGCTCTACCCTGCGACCCGCCACTGAGATCGCTCACAAGAACCGCGCCCGCCAGCCGAACGAGAGCGCCGAGTACCGCAGCGCGCGCGAGGCCCTTCTGGTCGAGGAGATTGAGCTCAACCGCCAGATCGCGCGCGTCGCCGCCCAGCGCCGCGCCTTGCCGCCGGGTGGCGAGGTGAAGGGCGACTATCAGTTCATCGGAGAAGCCAGTAGCGTGACCGGCGCCAATCCAATCGGGTTCGAGGCACTCTTTGGCGATAAGGACACCCTGTTCGTCTACAACTGGATGTACGGTCCCAAGCGCCAGCGCCCTTGCCCCATGTGCACCGCGCTCCTGAGTTGCATGGACGGCAACGCCGATCATCTCCGCCAGCGGATCGCTCTCGCCGTCGTAGGCCTTTCGACCATCGAGCGGCAGATCGCCTTCAAGGTGGAGCGCGGCTGGAAGAACCTGCCGCTCTATGCCGATCTCAACGGGAATTTCAGCCGGGACTACCACGCCATCATGGACGATGGGACCGACACCGCCGCCGAGAACGTCTTCACCCGGCGCGACGGCACCATCCGGCACTTCTGGGGCGCGGAGCTGGGTTTCGAGTCAGCCGATCCGGGCAAGGACCCGACAACCGAGCCGGACCTGATGATGCTATGGAACGTCCTGGACTGGACGCCGGAAGGCCGGGGGACCAACTGGTACCCGAAGATTACTTACTAGCGGTCGTCACGCCCCGGAGACCAGCGCAGGAATGGCCAAAGCCTCTTTTCGTCGTTGAGGATAGAGAAGCTGTATCGGCCATATGCGGTTCGCGTCCCAATGTTCATCGGCTGTGCAGGTAGGGGTCGAGATGGATCCGCCACTATCAGGTCGGGTTCAGAGTATGCCGCAGGTTTCCTAATTCTGAGCGGAGTCGCTGCCCAGCGGCCTGGAGCGTTTTTACCAATCCTTCGGCTTCGTTCTCTTCAATAACAAGAACCGTGCGTTGCGGCTGCTTTGATCGAAACGCAAGTGTCCGCAACACGAGCAACCAACCCCCTTGTTGGTCGAGTACAATTTTGCCGACACCGTGACACAGCGACGCGCGAAGGCTCTCATGGGCACGGAAGGTCGACAATGCTGCTGCGGATGCCTTGCCTTCCAACGCGAAAGCTCCGGCTGGTCCGGTCAAGTTTGCCAACTCCTCGAATCGCTGGCCGACCAGATGGGGCAGTTTCACGACGATGCCCCGCTCCGATACGTTCGCCAGAACCAAAAGCGTATCGCTAACGGCTGCTTCGCTTCGAGCAAATATATCGAGACAGCGTCCACGCCATGCATTTGCTGCCGCCAGAGCACGGGGCCAGTCTGCGTTGTCGACAGCAGGGATAGGGGGCATTTTGATACTCATGTGCGGACGAATGATAGCGGCAGAAGCTTACCCGCACGTTGGCTGTGAACCTAGCGGAAGGCCTCTTTGCGTCAACCGCCGCAATTGCGTGAAGCCTCATGCTCGCGGGGGCATGCTGGCAGCGTCCAGACGACGGTGAATCAACGAAACAAGCGACAGCAAGTCTTCGGCATCCTCCTTCGACATCGTCCAGTTTATCCGCGCCTCGTGTGCCGTGGGATTGCGGAACATCCCGAACGTCCCTTTCAGCAGATTGCCGAAGCCCTTCTGCTCGTCCTGCTCGCTCTTGGTCGCGAGGGCGTTGATTGCCAGCATCGGAGGCATCCCCGAAAACGCCCTGTCGACAAGCACGGCGCCATCGTCATCAAGCCCGGTGCGGGACCGCACCTTGGCGGCGATGCTCTTCACCGCTTCGAGCACGGCGTGGAAATAGTTGTCCTGCAGCAGCTCTTGCCGACAGAACTTCATCACGTCCGGATGCACGCCTCGTGACGCGAGGTCTTCGCGCAGCTCCCGCGCCCGCCGCTCTGCCTGCCCGAGCGTCTCGACCTTTTCTGCCTTCGATAGTTCGCCAGAGGCGGCGACCGAAAGCCCCGTGAACGCGAGCGCCCGATTAAGGTTCGCACGCATTGGTTCGAAGCGCTCAGGCTCGTGGGCAAACCGCGCCGGCTTCATGGCCTTCCGGATGAACCCCATAATGCGAGTGCGATCGCGGCGTGTATTCTGTTCATGGGCGAAGGCGTTGTAGAGGCGGTGACGCTTCGTGATGCCCGGGTCGGTGTCCTTGATGTGGCAGCTCGCCAGAAGGTGACCAATCTCAGGGCCTCTCAATCCCTCCGAAGTATCCGCGAGCGCATCCGCTATGGCCTGCAGCTGTTCCTGGGAAAACGACGCCATGAATCCTCCTCTGATCAACCACACGACGCTAGAGCCGCCCTTCTCCGCGGGAGCGTCCGTTTCAAGTCGTCATACCGCACGCAAAAGGGCATGTAAGAAATCCTGCTTTTTAGGCAAAGCCTCCTATAGCCGTTCCGTTTCCATTTGCGAGTGCTAGACGATACCTGCATCATAACCGCAGGGGTTGGGGGAATCAGACGTGCTGCACTGGAGTTACTGGCTAGTCGCGCTCGAGGCGCGGCTTCGGAAAGCCAACGGAGACGCGTTCCAGACGTTCTTCTCCGCCCTGATGGGGCGTGTCCATGGTGACGCGTTCGTCCCAGTCAGGCCGCATGGAAATCTGGGCGACGGCGGCGTCGACGGCTACTTCTGTTCGGATGACACCGTCTATCAATGTTACGGCGCGCTAGGTGGGTTGGTGCACGACCTCAGCTACGTCCGCGAGAAAATGAAAACCGATTACCAGAAGGCCTTGAACTCAACGAAGGGGATGAAGAGGTGGAGGTTTACTCATAATTTGACTGAAGGCTTGCCGAAGCCCCTTCTCGACACGTTCGAGGAGATCAGGCAAGCCGGCAAAAGCGACGGCATCGAAGTGACGCTTTTCGGCTTTGAAAGCTTTCAGGAACTTCTCGCAAAACTGGACAACGACAACCGCGAAGCGCTCCTCGGGGTTAGGGCGATGCAAGAGGTCGATCGGGTCGCCCTGCCCCGTGAAATCAACAAGCTGATTGGCGATATCATGGGCCAATACGACGGGGACGCAAGCGCGGCCCTTGCCGCGGGTCCTGTTCCCCAGGACAAGCTCGACCTGAACGAAATCCCTCAACACTGGCGAGCGGTCCTGACAGGGTTCTTCGTCCACGCACCTATAGCGGAATACTGTCTGGCGACGTTCGGCGAACATCGGGCTTCGGAGACGGTCCCCGCATTCCTGCGAGCCAGCTACCTGAACCTGAGGAATCAGGGCCTCTCCCCTGCGAGCATACTTCAGGAGCTGAAGACCGAGCTCCTTGGAAGTCTGCCCGGCGGTCCAGATAGCAGCAGGGAAGCAGCAGTGCTGACGCTGCTGGCGAGCATGTTTGAATCCTGCGTGGTTTTCGAGGACAAGAAGTATATTCCTCTCGAGGAACCAGCCCAATGATATTGCCAGGCAAATTTCTCCCGGCCGAACGGTCGCTGATTGTTATTGGCGGCGAGATTCTTGCGCTCGTCCAAGATTCACCGAGGTCGGCCAGCGAAATCTGGGATCATGTCCGAGCGGGTCGTTCGCGCACGACCCCAGTGCTGACTTTCGATTGGTTCGCACTGGCGATTTCCCTGCTCTTCGCGATCGGATCGATCGAAACCAAGGACGGCGTAGTGGCGCTGCGCGCGGAGCGCCGGGCGTGATCAGGGAAATCGGCAGTACCCTTGCTACATTCAAAGGCCTCCGATTCCACCCTGGCCTGAACATCCTGCTTGCCGACCGTCATGAAATGTCTTCGGAGACGCAGACGCGAAACGGCTCCGGCAAGTCGAGCCTGGTCGAGATAGTCCACTTCCTGCTCGGCGGGTCCGTAGGTAGGGAATCTCTCTTCAGGGCGTCGCCCGTCGATGCTGAATCCTTCTGGGGCGTGTTTCAGTTCAATGGCATCGAGGTCCGCGTCGAGCGAAGCGCTTCCGACCCGAAACGAGTATTCGTTGAATTCGAGCACCCTTCGCGCAACGCGCTAGAATTCGAGCCAGATGCCGCCTCTGGACGCGAATACATTTCTCTCGACGACTGGCGCCGTTGGCTAGGACATGTCGTCTTCAAGCTCCCGCTCTTTCCCGTCCCGCCATTCGACAAGGCTTTCGCGCCATCGTTTCGTTCGCTGTTCGGCTATTTTGCGCGCCGGCGCCAAGACGGCGGGTTTTCGGCACCTGACAAATACGCGACAGCGTTGGGTACAGGCACTTCGCAGATCGCCCTCTCCTATCTGTTCAGCCTCGATTGGCAGCTCGCGCGCGACTTCGAGCTGGAGCGCGGGAAAAAGAAGGAACATCAGGCGCTGAGCAAGCGCGTGAAGGCGAAGCAGGAGGACGGGCTGGATACCGTCGCACGAATCCGTCACGAGGTGGCGGTCGCCAAGGACAAGGCACAGAAGCTCAAGAAAGACGTAGAGACTTTCCAAGTCGAAGAACACTACGACGAGCTCGCGCGGGAGGCTTCGGCCGCCGCGAACGCTCTTGAGAAGCTCAGTCGCGAGGCCGCCGCCGTGACAAGCACCATCGAACACCTGGAAGCCAGCGTTGCCGATGAGACAGGCACCGATGGCCGGGATCTCGCCAAACTGTATTCCGAAGCTGGCATCCAGTTGCCAAGCAGTGTTGTCCGGACCTTTGACGAAGTACGTGCTTTCCACGCTTCCGTAGTAGCAAACCGACGCTACCATCTCAGCGGCGAGATGGAGCGGAGCCGTTTGCGAGCTGCCAATGTAAAAGCTGAAATGGAAGCGCAGGCAGCTCGCCGTTCCGAAATTCTCGCGACGCTTTCCGGCAAGGGTGCGTTCAAGGACCTCGCGGCAATGCAGAAGCTGCTCGCACAACAGGAGGAAACCGTAGCCCGGCTCGAAAGCCAGTATAAGGAGGCTCAGTCAATCGAGAGCGCGAGCTCAGAGCGCAAAATCGAGAGAGAAAACCTGTTCGCTCGACTCCAAGCCGATTTCAGGGAGAGGGAGCCAATCCTCAACGAGGCACTGTTGGCGGTCGCTGAAGCGAAAGAAGCGCTTTATGCCGACCGATCAGGCGCATTCGAGATTGTCGCGTCGACCAACGGACCTGAGTTCAAGGTCAATATCGAAGGAGACAGGAGCGGTGGCATCTCCAACATGGAGGTATTCTGCTTTGACTACGCGCTCTATCGGCAGGTCACAGAGCGGCTCGGAGGCCCCGGATTCCTGATCCACGACAGCCATCTGTTCGACGGCGTGGACGAACGGCAGGTAACCACTGCGCTCGTCATCGGCTCCGAACAGGCCGACAAGCTCGGCGGCCAGTACATAGTCCTCATGAACTCGGATGAATTCGAGCATTTGTCGTTCCCAAAGGAGTTCGGACTCGAAGGCAAGATACTTCCAGTCCGGCTGCAGGACACGGACAGCGGGGGCCTGTTCGGGATAAGGTTCTGAGGAGTTACCGGAAGAGCGGCGGGTCATATTGCCAATCGGCAATACGTCGGTCGTTAGACCGCCCCACCAGCGTTCCCGCCAATCACAAACGGGACACGGCTGTCGCGCCTTCTCAGCAGCGCGATGGCAAGGAAAGCGATGACCCCGCTCGCGGCAGCGATGACCAAGACCCAGAGAGAATTGGCCACGGATGTCCGTGCCATCTCGCCCTCCCCAAGCTCTTACGGCCGAACGCGGATCACCGTCTTTCCCGCGCGTCGCTCGGTCGAGTTGAAGGTGGCAACGGCATCGTCGAGCCTCGAGGCCTTGCCGCCTGGAAGACACCTTTGGCGGCGAATTTTCCGATGGCGCTCGACAGCACCGATGGACAGCTTGCAATTGTGTTCCGCAGTCCGGCAAAGCTTGCCCCGCTGGATGCCGCGACTGGTGCGGTGACAGCGAGCCTCGATACCTGCGGCGATGCTGACGATGTTTTCTTCGACGGCAAGCGCGATCGAATTTACGTGAGCTGCGGAGACGGCGCGATCGACGTTGTGCTGCGCAGCCCAAAAGGGCTCGCACTGGCCCAACGTGTGGCAACCTCCAGCGGAGCGCGGACTTCGCTCTTCGTACCGGGACTCGATCGCCTCTTTGTTGCCGTGCGTGCTGGATGGCTTGGATCCGAGGCTGCTATCTTCGTATTTCGCCCTTCGCCATGATGGCGATCAGTCCGCGAGCGGTACTGACACGCATGGAAGTGGCTGTCGATCTGACCCACTGTGTTCGGTTGCATCTCGCCCGACCCGTGAGGTCAGATCACGTTCAGCGTCACGGCGGCGAGAAGAAGATAGCGATGGCGACCTGTTTCCTAGCCTCACCAACGAGGTCCCAGGCTCCAACGAAGGCCTCGAAGACGCTCGCGACATTGATGCCATGTGGCGCTCGGCTTGCGGCACCGTCCCGTCGGTTATTCGAGTAAATCCGAACCGGGATCGCGTCTCGGGAGAACAAGCGGCCAGGTACTATTGTCGAAGTCTTGTCTCGATTACCCCGACCTTTTTGATAGCCTCCTCGATGTCCGTCGTGGCAAGGCCAGCTGCCCTTGTTTGGATCTGGATGCCCTTCAGCTTCAATCGGTCATCGGCCGCAACGGCATCAATCGCCCTTTGAATTGCCTCGAACTGTGTCCGCCCATCGATGGTCGATCTCGATTTTTGATCCTCGAAATGCAATTCGGTGTCGTAAGTCAGCGATTGCACCAGGCCGAAGTTGTGACGCTCATGCCATTGAATTCCTGTTGTCATCGGTTTGACTGCCGATGTCCGCGCATTGATGGAAGCGGTATCGAGATGGATATCGATAAGATCCAGCATGTTCTCAATGCTTCTGAGTAACCCGGGTCGGTCAGAAACTTCACGGTGATGGAAGCAGGAGTTGCGAGAGTCTCTAATGCGCTTGAAAGCAGAGATGAAACTAGGTAGCGCAGTAAGCGAAGGGTTATGAACGCGTAGAGATGCCTTGAATGAAACCCAATGTTCCTTAATGAGTTCCTCCAGATCTGAGAGCTTGCTATAGCACAAAAGACTGTGACCATGGGCCTGCTTTACCACAGTTGCGCCCTTTAGGTCGTAGCCGTCGATCCCCTTGAGAAGCTTGTCGATCGCATTCGCCACTGCGGGCGTGAGTTCAACACCGCTGATGTTCGTGACTTGGGCGCATCCTCCGCCACCAATCAGCGTGGTATATACTGGGTCCCACCACTTCTTGACGCCGTAATGTTGCTCCATCCAGGTCGCGAGATGAACGCGATACGCCGCTTCGAATATGCTCAGTGCTGTAAATAGGCGCGCCTGTTCCTCGACTTTCCGGAAATATATGCGGGTCAATTTCGGAAGAAATGGAGGCGCATCCTTACCTGCGGCTTTCAGCCTCTTGGCTGACTTGGCAAAACCTTTCAGCTCTTTGAGGGAGTGGCGTATCAAATCGCTGTTGGCCTGGCGGCAGAATGCATAGTAAGCAGCGGCTTCGGGCGTTGAGATCTCGTGATCCAGATACTCCTTCAGCATGCCCTCTGCGTAGGATTTTATAACGTCTTGCATCGCCTGCTTTTGTGCCTTTTTCTAGTATGAGACCTATGATGGGTATTCGGGGAATGTGCTACTGAAAAGTTGTGCAATGTGGGTTGACGGTCTCGAGCCCCTTATCTATGCTCTTGGTACTCTGTTGCGGTGCCCTCATGAGAGCTGTACGTCGGTGACGACGCGAACGAGTCTAAACAAACCCAAAAGGGCCTCTTCGGAGGCCTTTTTACTTTTCTGGGCTTCGCGGCGATTTGAGGCTCACCGGCCTCGCCGGAGACTGCCTTCCCGTAGTCCACGATCTGGCCGTCCTTGTCCTTCTCCAAGCACTTGAACCCGAGCGTCTTGCCCGTTCATAAGCACGATAGCAGCCCGCACCAGGGAGGGCGGCGCCGAGGCGACGGAACGCATTCGTCGACGACGTGGTTTCCGGTCCCCGTCACATCGTCGACAGGCTGTCCATCTATGGCTTTGGCAGGCCGCCTGTCAGTCCGAAGTCCTCTGGAGATTCGCCAATCTCGATCAAGCCTTGCCGAAGTCCATCTTCCATAAGGCTGCGCTTGTTCTCCCCGACGTAAGAGAGGCCGGCGGTTATTGCTTCGCGCCAGGAAGGGCCGCGACTCCATGCTTCCGCGAAAACCATTCCGAGGTCTCCGTGGCGTCGGGTTTGAAACAAGGCTTCGAAGAGAGATACAGCCTGCGCCGTATCTTTATCTCGCTTGGTGTAGCCGGAAGCATCGTTCCGTCGCCGTGAACTAACGATCAGCTTGTGCACCGCATACCTCTCCGGTGCAGGGACCACAACGGGGACACCGCTTTTGTGGAGCATAACAGTGCGCACCGGATCCCGAATGAGGAAGTCGAGGAACCTGAGGGGCTGGGCTGCGGCCACGCCGAGCGCTGGCATTTTTGTGGCGCGACCTGAATATTCGTCGCTTCCTGTGTTTGGAGTCAAAAACTCGACCTTGAACTTTTTCGCATTTTCGAACTGGGTGCTGGACCTGCCATCCGATTGGTGCGGGATGTCGCGAAACGTCGGATCGATCTTCTTGAGCACTTCCAATATAGGGGGGAGGCTGTCTTCGACGGCGGCGGAAATAGAATGGAACTGGGCGAAATCGGCATCGCCGGTCTGCATGGCCGTCGAAGGGAGACGGACTCCGAGGAGGCCTGAATAGCACTGATAGGCGACGGTCTCGACTAAAACGGCCCTGAGCCTGAACAGCCCAACATTCGAAAGCGCTTCCACAACGTCGCCTGTAAACCGCTCCGGGGAAGGCAAGTAGGCGTTTCTGACCAAAGTCGAAACCAGCTTGCGCCGGCTCTTAAGGTCATTCTTTAGCTCGTTGAACTTCGCAACCCGGCTATTTATCTCTTCGTTGGAACACGGGCCAACGTATTTCCTGAAGGGCTTTCCGTTGACTTCAGTCTGGAAATACCAGAACTCCAGGTTTTTTGCCTTCTGCTTCACGAAAAGCCCGTCAGGCGAAACCTCGGAGGTAAAGGCAGCGTCGAAGGTCCGCTGATCGAGCTCGGCGAACATGGTTCTGTAAACGAGATCGATCTCCTTCATGCAAGAATCTCCGGTTGTACATTTTTCGCAATTTATGTACAACCGTACCGTTACAAGTCAGCAAGATTCAAAGCGGTTGTAAAGTTTTTGCAGAAAGTTTACAGCCGCGCTTCGTTAGGGTCTGAGCGGGAGGCAGGCCGATCTCGCCGGAGGGGGCCTGCTTCAAAACACGCTGACAGTCGCCCCAAACGGACTGGTCTAGATTCGGACGCGGCCGTCCCGCCTCGTCCGCCAATGCAGTGTAGATTGCGCTAGTAGGAAGGCAGCCGATGAGGAAGACCGTGCGATACTCGCCGGCCCAGTCATAGACATCCCGGAAGAGAACCTTGTGGACGGTTCGCCATCCGCGCATGGAAATTTGGATGTTTCGCTGCGAAGCGAATAGTTCCGCTGCCCCACTTCGGCATAATGGTACTCAGCTTCCCGAAGTTCCTCGATCGTCGTCAGGTTGAGCTTGTTTCGAAGGAGCCCTCCAGGGCCTGGAACGAGATATGGGTCAGCCATTCCGTTTCCAGCGGGAATCGATCTCCTTCCGGAACTCCTTGATCGAAATCTCGCCGGAAATGTAACGCTCGCGAAGCGCCTTGAGCGCCGGAGACGGGGTCAGCCCCTCAAACCCTGATATCGCCGCGATCTGCCTCATGTCTTCATGGCGACTATGCTCGCCGAAGCTCCCTGGGTTCAGAGATCCGGAGAGGCGACTATCGTCCATCGATCGATTTTTGATGGCAAGCTTTCCCACCGTTATTTCCTGTTTCGTGTCCAAGCCTCTAACATAAGCGATTGAACCGCAGGAAACAAATGGAGCTTCCTTCAAATCGGGCCTTGGGCAATGCTGTCGCAATAGCCCATCTGTTAAAGCAGTTGATGGTCAACGCATCTTCGCTGGGGCAGGCAAAGTCGCGCAACTTTAGCGTTTAGCACTAACTGTGAAGCCGACAGCCAAGCGTAAGCCGTTTCCGGTTTGGGCCATCAGGATTCTGCAACAGCCACCGGATAGCTCGCCGAGCGCGTATGTCACGCGAATTTAACGTTCCTGAATTCGTAGTTTGGCGATCTCGGTCATCTTCTGTAAAACTGCGGCCCTCTCGTCCTCGGAACCATACATCAGATCATCCAGCAACTCCGACACAGTTCTGCCGCTCTCAACTGCTGCCCTTTCCGTTGCCCGAAAGATATCCAATTTGAAGTGTGGAAAGGGGAGAAGCTTGTCGATCTGCTCTTGCCTAAAGCGCGCAATGACTTCTTCCTCAGATTCACAGAGTCCGAGTTCTTCGAAATCGATTTCATCAGTCACGCCAACGTCCCCGCTTCTAGCCGCATTGCTTCGTTCTGCGGTGTGGTACCTACCCCGTTGCGGCATCTTCAAGAAAGGCTGACACCGACCATCGACGCGCGCAATGCCGAACGCGGAGATCGCGCCGAAAGAATTCAGCCATGGTTGCTAGGAGGTGACTGCGGCTCGAACGCCGGATAACCGCAAAAGCGGTTAAGACATGGACGACTGTCGAGCGCCACCAGCAATTCCCCACACGTGACCGATTTCACCGACCACGAGCGTTCGAAACCGAAATCCTAACGTCATTCATCGAGTGGGTTGTGATCTATCTGGATTCAGTTGAGCATCGGTATCGAACATGCGTAAAGGCAGAGATCGGCTCCGACTTGAGGCGCGTTGCCGCCCGGTAGCATTTGGGGCCGGACTCCACCGGTCCGCTTTGCAGTTCGAGGAAAGTGGAAAGCGGCCGTCAGATCCGAGCCTTGGTGGGCAGTTGGTCCAACGATGGCCCCGCACTCGTTCACGATCTGTTCAAGTGCGCCATTTGAACCTATACTTGGCACTTGATTCGCCAGTGTGGGGGCAATCACGCGCTTCGTTGTAACTGCAACTAATGCTCTCTAGATGGGAGCAGGAGAATAATCATGGCTAAGCAATATCAATTCAAGATCGAAGACGAGACCTATCACTGGGAAGAGCAGTTCATCACTGGCGCACAGGTGAGGCAGGTCGGACCAGGCATCCCCGAGGGCATGGACCTGTACGTTAAAATCCGCAATCTCCCCGGCCGTCCAGTTGCTGACGACGAGAAGATCGACCTCGCAGAGCCGGGTATCGAGAAGTTCTATGCTCAGGATGCCAGCTCCGAGGCAGGCAACTCCTAGCCATGGCGCTCCTCTTCGATGAAGACTACCAGATACTCAAAGATACAGGTCTGACGTTCACCGAGAACGAGGCATCACGCTTTTTTATATTCCGCGATTTTCCACTGCCCGAACACGTCTACACCGCGAACGGGCAGGTGCGCGCGACCGTTGATGTGCTCTACGCCATTCCGCCCGACTACAACACGTCGGGCGGTGATATGTTCTGGGTTCACCCGCAGCTCGCGCGTGCCGACAGCAAGCCAATTCCAAACATCGGCACGGCAGGTCCGAACCAGGATTCGCGTACTTATGCCGGCGTCGAATACACACGTTGGTCACGTCACTGGCACCAGCCCGGTGTCAGATGGAAGCCAAAGGCCGACAATATTCGAACCATCATTGACCGCATCATGTGGGCGTTCACCTATCCGGATGCGAAGCGCCCATGAGCGGACATCGGATCACATTGCTTGGCACGCAGCACGAACGTCTGCGTACATGGTTCAACGGTCATCCAGAAGGCCATGAGCGCGGGGCGGTCATCCTGTTCCGCCGCTTCGAGCGCAATCATGCGGGCCTTCGGCCGTCAATCAGATTCGTCTGTGTCGACATCATTGAGATGCAAGGCGACTGGATACTCGACAGCTCGCCCGTGCACCTGCGCGTCAACCTTCGCAAGATGCAGGACATCTACTTTCGCTGCGAGCACGAAGGCCTCGAACTCGGGTTCGCGCACAATCACCCCGGCGGGTTCCTCGAGTTCTCGGAAAAGGATGAGGATAACGAGCAGCGCATCTTGAAGGGTTATGCCGGCTGCAACGGCAAGTCTGTTGCACTTGTTGCGCTACTTTGGGTTGAGGATCGATGGCGCGCTCGCATACGACGGGGCGACGCACCGCTGCAGACAGAAGCTGTGCGGCACGTGGCGGTGCTCGGCACCAACCTGGACATGCATATCAACGGCGAGGAGAGCACACCTTCCGAGGCCCTCAAGCGTCAAGCGGCGGCTTTCGGCGCACCGTTCAATCGCAAGCTCCAGTCGCTTCGTGTGGCCGTTGTTGGTGTAGGCGGCACCGGCTCCTCGGTTGCGACGCTATTGGCCCGCGCAGGCGTAGGCGAGCTCGTCTTGATTGACGGCGACGTGCTTGAGAGTACCAATCTCAACCGCGTCCGCGGCTATCGCACCCAGGATGTGAAGCGCAACAAGGCCGAGGTACTGACCGCCTACATTCGGTCCCTAGGGTTGCCTGGCGTTACCGTGGCGGCTATTGGTGAGTATCTGGAGAAGTCGCCGGATGCCATTGACGCGATTTCCGGTGCCGACGTGATCTTCGGATGCACGGACGACGTTGCAGGGCGCGATCTCCTCAATCAGAGCACCTACTACTATGCCCTGGCATTCATCGACGTCGGTCTCACCGGCAAGATCGACACCCGCGCCGACGGAGAACCGTATCTCCGGGACCATCGCGGGCGCATCAGCCGCATCCTCCCGGAAGACGGCAAATGTCTCCGCTGCCAGAAGGTAGTGACCCAACAGAAACTCGACTATGAGCGCGAACTGAGAGCGCGCCCCGAGCTTGCGGAACTCGACAAGGAAACGCTCAAACAGGAATACTATCTGGTCGGCGGCGGGGAGCAGGCGCCAGGGGTGGGACCGTTTACGAGCGCGTCAGCGGACACCGCAGTTGCTACACTGATGGACCTCATACGGCCGTTTCGTAAGATGCCAAGCGACCTATTGAGGGACAATGTCTGGTACGACTTCGTTCACATGGTCATCCATAGCAACGCGCACCCGGATGATCCCGACTGTTTCTGCTGCGGTCCTGAAGGAATCAAACTCAAGCGTGAGCGTGGCTACCGGCTCGATATGCCGGCGCTCGGGAAGATCACCTAACACCATGTTCAAGTGGCTCGCAGATAGATTTCGTGCGTTTCTAGATAGTCTGTCGCAGCAGGAAGGTTCCGTTGGGCCTAGGGCTGAACCACCGCCACCAGCTGTCTATTTCGAAAGCTGTGAGGTCGTTACCAAGACGCCTGCGAATGCATCCATCGGCCCCCGGCAACTCATCAATGTCGTCTATCATAACAAGCCCCTCTGGACCATGTTCCGTTGCCCGTGCGGTTGTGGCGATGTGATTTCTTTGCCCATGCAGCCGCCACACAACCCACGATGGCGCCTATCATTGAGTGCAGCTGGCCGTGCGACACTTTCACCCTCGGTGTGGCGCAACAGGGGTTGCATGAGCCACTTCTGGATCAGGGACGGCCGCGTGTACTGGACACGAGATACAGGAACGGAACCTTGGGTGGCTCAACCTGATAGGTACTCCAAGCGCGCTTAACTTGGACGGCCATTGCGGAATTTACATGCCATGCATATCCGTGGGTCCGGTATTAGCGCACCTAAGCGCTGCCGGCGCGCCCGTTATGATGGGGGCCGCTTTCAGAAACGCTGAAGGTGGTCTTCAACGACCGAATTAAGGCGCAAAGCTGACGTTCACTTGAACAATTTTCGCTGACCGCAGGCATTCCAGAACTTCGCGTCGATTCCAGATGTTTCGCGATCGCGGACCCAGTCGTCTACCGGAAGCTCTTAGGCGTTCTGCATGCGGGGGGCGGCTACAGCGTTGTTTGGTTACGCGCCGCCCCCCGCAGACTTGCGTCGGTGTCGCCTTGACGTGAAGAGTGCACAGACGGATTCGGCTGCGTTGCTCGGCTTTGGAGGGGCGGGATGCATGAGGATTAGGCGACAGATTCACGTAGGGGCGAAAAGGTTTCGACACCAAGGCGATGCGCTCGATCATCCGGCTGCGCAAGAAGGACCAGGCTGAGCGGCAGGAAGAGGAAAGCATCCTCGATCTGTACAAAGCCGCTCTCGGCATGGTGTAAGAACCGGCCCGGCCCTTTCCTTTTAACACAGGCGCGGCGCTGCCAGCCTCGCCTCGCGTCTTCCCGGGAATTGCCTTAAGCCCGGAAGACGCATCTGTCGCGACATGATGAGCAGCGGCGGGCACCGTCGCTGACATCGCCGCAGACATCGTCAAGGCGTGCCTCGCCGGCGCGAGGCCCTTTCGTTCCCAAGCTTCGTTAGCGCCTCCACCCTGCGGATGCGATTTGTCTTCACGCATGCCTGAAAACCGGTTGACTATAAAACATGAGTCTCATAGTCAATATTGAACTTGACACAAATAGTCAACAATTCGAACGCAGGCGCCTCTGGTGGCCCTGCGCCGGTCAGAGGCAGTGGGGCAAATTCAAATGGCGTTTCATCGTGACAGCGACGGTGCTTTCCATCGGAAGTGGCTGATTGCCTGCCTGTCGACGCTGCTTTGCGCAGGTCATGCGGCGGCACAGGAAAGCGGCGCTCCCGCATCGGGCGGCACGACGGTGCTGGAGCCGATCACGGTGAGCGACAAGGCCGCCCAAAGCGCGTCCGAGGAGGACCGCAAGACGGTCGTCGCCCAAGCGCAGCTCCGGCGCAACCAAGACCGACACGCCGCTGATCGAGACGCCGCGCTCCGTCTCGGTGGTGACGCGCAAGGAGATGGAACAGCGCGGCGCGCAGGACATCATCGAAGCGGTCCGCTACTCGGCGGGCGTGACGACCGGCGGCTATGGCTTCGATCCGCGTTTTGACCAGATCTACATCCGCGGCTACAGCACGACGACGATCGGCGACTACAAGGACGGCACTGCGCCAGCCATATATGAACTACGGCACCTTCCGCACCGACCCCTATTCGCTCGAGCGCGTCGAGGTCATCAAGGGGCCGGTATCGGTCCTCTACGGCGCCGGCACGCCGGCCGGCATTATCAACAAGGTGTCGAAACTTCCTACCGAAGAGAAGATCCGCGAGGTGGAACTGCTCTACGGGACACAGGACAGGGCGCAGGCGGCATTCGATTTCAGCGGCCCGGTTCAGGAGGGCAGCAACGATTTCCTGTACCGGGTCGTCGGCCTGGCGCGGAACGGCGAAACCAATTTCGATATCGCCGACGACCGTTATTTCCTACAGCCTTCGCTTACCTGGGCTCCGGATGCCGCGACGTCCTTCACGATCTATGGGCTCGTGCAGGCCGACGAGACCGACACCAACGTCGGCGCGGTGACCGACCCATCGGGAAAGATTCTCCAGCTGCGCTCCAGCGATCCGGACTATGACTATCAGAAGGTGCGGCAGCAGCAGATCGGCTACAAGTTCGAGCACGAGTTCGACGGCGGCATCACGTTACGCCAGAACCTCCGTTATTCGCATCTGGACCTGCAGTCGCGCTACCTCAGCATCTTCAGTTGGACCGGCACGGTCGCCCATCGCGGCGCAAGTTCGATCCGCGACGAGATGAACGTCTTCCAGGTCGACAATCAGCTCGAAGCCAAGTTCGACACCGGGCCGCTGGCGCACACAGTGCTCTTCGGCCTCGACTATACGGACCTGACGTCGTCCTTCGGCTACGGAGCGGATCCCGTCAATCCAGCCTTCGATTTCGACATCGCAAATCCGACCTATGGCGTTTCCGGCCCGACCCCGGATTACACTCTTGCGCAGTCCGACGCGGACCTGCGACAGACCGGCATCTATGCGCTGGACCAGATCGAAATGGACAGATGGCGTTTCACGCTTGGCGGCCGCCAGACCTGGGTCGAGCAGACGCGCGTTCAGCTTTTGGGCGGCGCCCCCGAGGATGTGAAGAAGGATGCCTTCAGTGTCCAGGCCGGCGCTCTCTATCTGTTCGACAATGGCATCGCCCCTTTCGCCAGCTACGCGACCTCGTTCGAGCCGATTACCAACCAGTCGGTTTCGGGCACCATTCTCGAGTCGTTGAAGGGCGAACAGTTCGAACTGGGGGTCAAATACCAGCCGCCAGGGACCGATATCCTGCTGTCGGCGGTCGCCTATCATCTTGTCGAGAAGAACAAGCCGGTTCTGGTCGATCCCGTCGCGCTGACCTATCGCTCGCTGGGTGAGGTGACCAGCAAGGGTCTGGAACTGGAGGTGCGTGCCGCCGTCACGGACAGGCTGGATGTGATTGCTGCCTATACCTTCAACCATGCCGAGATCACCGCCGCGCTCGATCCTACAGAGATCGGCAAGGTCCCTTCGGTAACGCCCGAACATGTGGCGACGCTTTGGGCAAACTATACATTCGATCAGAGCTCGGCCGTTTCGGGCCTGTCGGTGGGGGCGGGCCTGCGGTTCCTCAGTGAGACCTATACGGACACCGCCAACACCAGCAAGAATGATGCGGCCATCTATCTCGATGCCTCCGCGTCCTACGATTTCGGCGCCATCGACAAGAAGTATGACGGCGTCACCGCGGCCTTTGCCGTCCGCAACATCGCCGACGACCGCGCGACGGTGTGCAACGAAGGCTATTGCTATCTCGGCCAGGGCCGCAACATGACCGCGTCGCTGAAGTACCGCTGGTAGGTCCGTGCGCCCAGGCGATAGGCGTGATCGTTGCATGTCAGCATGATGGTGTGATGTAAGGCAGCCTCGGCTATCCAAGGCTGCAACGAGCATCGAACCAACCATGAGCGAATTCGATTTTGGCGCCCGCCGCGGCTCGGAATTCCGCCAACGCGGCTTCTGGGCCCTGTTCGCGGAACGGCATCCGGAAGAAAAGGTCCGGCTGGCGCGGCGCGGACCCTGGTTCTGGCAGCGCGGGCTACCAGACTTCGCACTGGTCCTTTCCATGTATGTCGCGCCGGCGCAGAACCATGTCGGCGTTTTCTTCGGTCGCAACGAGAAGTTCGGTGCCACCGAGGTCTGGTCGCGGTTGAGGCCGTTCCAGCCGGCGATCGAAGACAGGCTGAAGCTCAGGCCGGAACAGAGTTGCGAGGGCCTCGGCATCAATTCGCTGTGGCGCGTGAACTGCTTTGCCGAGGACAACTGGCCGGCGATGGCCGACTGGCTGGTGACGGAATGCTCGCGATTCGAGCGCGCCGTGATCGAAGTGCTCGGAGAGGGCGGCGACGGTCCGTGATCGCCTGCCGCCATCCCGATGGGATCGCAATGGCCCGGTCAGTTCGGCTTTGGCGTGTCGCGGCCGATCTCGTCCAGATGGTTTTGCAGCGTCAGATGGTCGAGCGCGTCCACAGGCAGGTTGATGAACAGCGAGATGCGGTTGTTCAGCATGCGATAGGCCTCGGCGAAGGCGAGGTGCATCTCGGCGTCGGTGCCGTCCGCCTTGGCCGGGTCTGGTATCGCCCAGAGCGCCGTCATAGGGTGGCCGGGCCAGATAGGACACGTCTCGTTGGCGGTGTTGTCGCAGACCGTGAAGACAAAGTTCATTTCCGGCGCGTCGGGCGCCGCAAACTCGTCCCAGCCTTTCGAGCGGGCAAAGCCCGTATCGTAGTTGAGGCTTTCCAGCAGTTGCAGCGCATAAGGATTGACCGTGCCTTTCGGCTGCGAACCGGCGGAAAAGGCCTTGAACTTGCCGGCGCCGATCCGGTTGAGGATGGCTTCGCCCATGATGGATCGCGCCGAATTGGCGTTGCAAAGAAACAGGACGTTGTAGAAATTGTCGCTCATCTCAAGACCTCCCTGGCAGGCGACTGGATGATTGGCCGGCAGTTCCGACAGATTGCCGAAGATGCCGACAGGGGCGACGTAGGAAGGTTTCACGACGGTTTGATGACAATCGTTCAAATAATAGGCTCGCGCATACTCGACTATAGCATCGCGTCGACAGGCTTGCGGCGTTCGGCATGTCGGCCGCCGTCAAAAAGAAGGCCGCGGCAATGAGTGCTCCGGAGCCCTTCGCGGGCGAAGACGGCAAGGCAAGCCGCACGGCGGGCTTCTTCCGCTCGCGCTGGCAAGGCCTGGTGCCGCTCGATCGGCTGTTCTGGCGCGACCTGGTGTTTGTCGGCACGGCGATCAACATCGCTTTGTCGGTGGTGGCGCTGGTCCTGCTCGGGATGAAGCTGCCGCTCGCCGTAGTCCTGGCGGTGCATTTCCTGCCTGTGCCCTACAATATCTTCCTGACCTTTGCCGTCTGGCGCAGCGCGGAGAAATCCGGCGGCGCCAAGGCCTCGCTGATGATGCTGGGCTCCGCGCTTTGGCTGATCCTGGTCGTCGTGGTCTGACAGGCTCGAGTGCCTGTTGACTGTAAAGAGAAAGGCGGCCGAAGCCGCCTTCCATTCTGGCGACTTGCGCTCCATCTCTTTGCTTGGACGCAATTCCGGACGGAAAACCGTTCACACTTTTCCTGGAATTGCTCTAGGCGGCCGGCTCGAATTTCAGCGCCACGCCGTTGATGCAGTAGCGCAGGCCGGTCGGCGGCGGGCCGTCCTCGAAGACATGGCCGAGATGGCTGCCGCAGCGGGCGCAATGGCATTCGGTGCGGACCATGCCATAGCTGCGGTCGATGGTGTTCTCGACCGAGCCCGGCACCGGGTCGTTGAAGCTCGGCCAGCCGGTGCCGCTCTCGAACTTCAGCTTGGATTCGAACAGCGGCTGGTCGCAACCGACGCAGGAAAAGGTACCGGCGCGCTTCTCGTAGAGCAGGGCGCAGCTTCCGGGACGTTCGGTGCCATGGTTGCGCATGACGGCATATTGCTCCGGCGTCAGCCGCGCGCGCCATTCGGCATCGGTGCGGGTAACGGGGTAGGCGTGGGTGTCCATTTGATCTCCTCAGCCTTGGCGGCTTGTTACTACAGCGCCGCGCGTCCGTCGGACGCGCAAAGGACGCTGTAGCACTTTGGTTTGCGCATGATCCTTTCCGAACCGGAGGTTCGGGGTCATGCGCGAGTTGCAACCCATGTTCGCTCCAACATAGGCATTTGTTACGGGTTTTGCCCGCATTTTCGATCTTGTTCTCAGGCAATGGCTGCGAGATAGCGTGTGACCGAAGCGGCGAATGCCGCTTTCGCACCGCCGATGATATTCTGCTGCCACCAGGCGCCGTAGATATGGTCGAACTCGTATGGCTCCAGCGCCACCGCGATGCGGCGCACCGCCGCCGCGTTGAGCGGAATCTGGTTCGGGTAGCTGTACATGAAACTGACGTGGCGGCGGGTCGGCGAGACTTGCAGGATGTCGCCGGACAGCAGGACGTTGCCGCCGTCGCGCTTCCAGTGCATCACCTGGCCACCAGCAAAGTGGCCGCCGCAGCGGATGAGTGTCAGCGAGGGGTTTATGGCTCGCGTTTCGCCGTCCCAGCTGACGATCGCTTCGTGCGGTCGCATGATCCACTGACGGTCGTCGGCATGGAGATAGATCGGCACGCCGCCAAACGCCTCGCTCCACTCGACCATCACCGCATAATAGTGACAGTGCGAGATGGCGATCGCCGCCAGGCCGCCACGGCGGTTGATCTCGGCCACCGCCTCGTCGCTCACCATCGAGACGCAGTCCCACAACACATTGCCGTACGGCGTTTGCACCAGCAGCGCCCGCTGGCCGATGGCGAAGCGCGGCTCGACGCCGAAGGCGAGCACGCCGCCGTCGTCCTTCACCGCGAGCCGATGCGTGGCGGCGAGCTCTTCCGGCGTGATCCAGGCCTGACCCTCCCAGCGCACGAATTGCCGCTCGTCCTCGCAGATCGGGCAGTGTCGCGGCGGTGCTTCGCTCGCTGCGAACTGGACACCGCATTGCAGGCAAAGGAAGCAGGTCATGGTGACTCCGGGAATTGCTCAGTGCTTGCGCGAAAGCTGCTTCGTCGCGGCCTCGAGCCCGGCCAGCGTCAGCGGGAACATGCGGCCGCCGAAGATGTCGCGGATCATGGCGATCGAATGGGTAAAGCCCCAGTTCTTCTGGTTTTCCGGGTTGAGCCAGACGGCATTCGGCCATTGCTGCAGCAGGCGAGCCAGCCAGGCGGCGCCTGCCTCCGGGTTCCAGTGCTCGACTGAGCCGCCGGGGTGCGCGATTTCGTAGGGGCTCATCGAGGCGTCGCCGACGACGATCACCTTGTAGTCCGGCCCGTATTTGTGGAGCAGGTCGAAGGTCGGGATCGTCTCGGCGAGACGGCGGCGATTGTCTTTCCAAACGCCTTCGTAGAGGCAGTTGTGGAAATAAAAGTATTCGAGCTGGCGGAATTCGGCGCGGGCGGCCGAAAACAGTTCCTCGACGCTCCTGATGTGGTCGTCCATCGAGCCACCGACATCGAAGAACATCAAGAGCTTCACCGCATTGCGCCGTTCGGGCCGCGTCTTGACGTCGAGATAGCCGTGCTCGGCGGTGGCGTGGATGGTGCCGGGCAGGTCGAACTCCTCCTCCGCACCTTCGCGCACCCAGCGCCGCAGCCGCTTCAGCGCGATCTTGATGTTGCGGGTGCCGAGCTCGACGGCGTCGTCGAAATTCCTGAACTCGCGCTTGTCCCACACCTTCACCGCGCGGCGGTGGCGGCTTTCGTGCTGACCAATGCGCACGCCCTCGGGATTGTAGCCATAGGCGCCGAAGGGCGAGGTGCCGCCGGTGCCGATCCATTTCGAGCCGCCCTGATGGCGGCCCTTCTGCTCCTCCAGCCGCTGCTTCAGCGTTTCCATGAGCTTGTCGAAACCGCCGAGCGACTCGACCAGTTTTTTCTCTTCGTCGGACAGATGCTTTTCGGCGAGCCGCCGCAGCCACTCCTCGGGGATGTCTCTGACGTCGACAGCGGCGTTTCCGTCTAGCGCCTCGACGCCCTTGAAGACATGCGCAAACACCTGGTCGAAACGATCGATGTGGCGCTCGTCCTTCACCAGGGCAGTGCGGGCGAGGTAGTAAAAACCCTCGACGTCATAGTCGACCAGCCCGGCCTCCAACCCCTCCAGCAGCGACAGATATTCCCGAAGCGAGACGGGAACGCGTGCTGCTTTCAGCTCAAGGAAGAAGGGGATGAACATGACGCTATCTACAGCAGATCATATTCGATGAAGCCGGTGCACCGCGCGACATGGTCGTAGAGCTTGCGTGCGGTGGCATTGGTTTCGTGGGTCATCCAGTAGACGTTCTTGACGCCGATCTTGCCGGCCTCCTGCTTGACCGCTTCGATGAGGGCCGCACCGACGCCCTTGCCACGCACCGCCGGGTCGGCGAACAGGTCCTGCAGATAGCAGTTGTTCATCTGCGACCAGCAGGAGCGATGGTAGAGATAGTGGGTGAGGCCGACAGCCTTGCCGTCGAGCGTGGCGATAAAACCCTTCGGCTCGAATTCGCCGACCGTGAACAGCCGCTTCCAGGTGACGGCATAGACCTCTTCCGGCAACTTGGTTTCGTAGAAGGTGAGATAGGCGGTCCACAGGCGCTGCCAGTCGGCACGGTCGGACTGCGCCAAGGGGCGGATGGTGATCTCGGTCATTTCGTTCTCCTCCGAAGCTTGTGGCTTGAAGCTGCCTCGGCGCCCGGTTGGCGGCAACGGTCCAGCGAGGGGATAGACGCTGTCCGGTCTTTCCTATCCCTGCCGTCTCGCCATGAAGGCCAGGCGCTCGAACAGGTGCACGTCCTGCTCGTTCTTCAGCAGCGCGCCATGCAGTTTGGGCAGCGCGTTCTTCGGGTCGGCGCGCAAATCCTCCGGCGCGATATCGTCGGCGACCAGCAGCCGGATCCAGTCGAGCGCCTCGGAGGTCGACGGCTTCTTCTTCAGTCCGGGCACGTCGCGGATCTCGTAGAACTGGGTGAGTGCGGCGCGCACCAGATTCTGCTTGATGCCGGGATAGTGGACGTCGACGATTCTATGCAGCGTCTCGACATCGGGAAAGCGGATGTAGTGGAAGAAGCAACGGCGCAAAAAGGCGTCCGGCAGTTCCTTCTCGTTGTTGGAGGTGATGATGACGATTGGCCTGACCGCGGCTTGGATCGTCTCGCCGGTCTCGTAGACGAAGAACTCCATCCTATCGAGCTCCTGCAGCAGGTCGTTGGGGAACTCGATGTCGGCCTTGTCGATCTCGTCGATCAACAGCACGACCTTTCTGCCGGCAGTGAAGGCCTCCCAGAGCTTGCCGCGCTTGATGTAGTTCCTGATGTCGTTGAAGCGGTCGTCGCCGAGCTGGCTGTCGCGCAGCCGCGAGACGGCGTCATATTCGTAGAGGCCTTGCTGCGCCCTTGTGGTCGACTTGACGTGCCATTCGATCAGCTCGAGGCCGAGCGCGGCCGCCACCTGGCGGGCAAGTTCCGTCTTGCCGGTGCCGAGCTCGCCCTTCACCAGCAACGGCCGCTCCAGCGCGATCGCCGCGTTGACGGCCACCATCAGATCCTTGTCGGCGACATAGGCCGCCGTGCCTTCGAAACGCATTTTTGCTCCTCGGTTCGATCGAGCCGACCGTAAGGATGCGGCCACGCCGGCGCAAGCACGAGCTCGGGCGCTGCGTTTGGCGGAAATTCTGAATGATAAAGCAGCCAACCATGCCGTGTCTCTGGCGCTCGGCTAACCATCGGCCTATATTGGGGTCGGCGGTCTGCGCTTCCCGGCAGGAGACACTTTTCCCCGGGGCCTTAACGATCCTTAGGGAGCTGTCCCTGGGAAGACCCGTGGGTTTTCTCACACGGCGCCCACCTACCTTGTAGGCACCCGGGATCGACTTCTCCACCGGTTGTGTGGATCGTCATTTTTCGCAAGGCATCCACGCATTCCGGTGGATCATAAGGTGGAAAACGTCGCTCCCAAAACCTCATCCCCAATCTGACCTTTTCTACCTTGGCGCATGACATCTACGAGAGACCTGAAAAAACATCTTCGCAAGGAAGCGCTCGGGCGACGTGATGCGCTCGACGAATTCTGGCGCGTGGAAATCGCACTCGAAATGGCCGAGACCGCTCGCGACCAGATCGCGGTCGAACCGGGCCAGATCATCTCCGGCTTCTGGCCGATGCGTTCGGAGGTCGATGTCCGGCCGCTGATGTTCGCCTTGCGCGAAAAGGGCGCGCGGCTCTGCCTGCCGGCCATTCTCGACAAGACCACCATCGTCTTTCGCGAACTGGTGCGTGGCACGCCACTGGTGGAGATGGGCTTCGGCACAATCGGCCCGCATGAAGAGGCCGCGGTGCTCGACCCGGCGGTGATGCTGGTGCCGCTCGCCGCTTTCGACGCGCGTGGCCACCGTATCGGCTACGGCGCCGGCTATTACGACCGCGCCATAGCCAAGCTCGTTGACAAGGGGCAGCCACCGCGGCTGATCGGCATCGCCTTCGACTGCCAGGAGGTGGCACAGGTGCCGGACGAAAACCATGACGTGATCATTCAGGAAATACTCACTGAGAGCGGGTTGCGCCGGTTCGATATGTGATGATCTGCTTAACGCGTTTCTAAGACATATCGGATAGTACTTCTGCAATACAATCCGATTCGATGGCAGCAATAGCTATGGTCTTAATGCGTTTCCTCTTGATGCCGCGCGGTAGTGCTGCTTGCAATGGGATTGCACATCACCGGAACCTCCCTGTATCACAAAGCCGCTTGGTATCAGACGGTCGCCACCGTGACGGATGTCGATCCCTACACTGAAACGAAAAAAACGGGCTAACGATAGATGGCATCAATGTCGCCGTCACCTATGTGGTTGACGACGCGCCGATGACTTGGTCCGGAAAGGGAAAGGTCATCGGTCTTTATGCGGCGACCATAGGCGACAAGGTAGAGTTGTACTACGACCCTGCCGATCCGTCGAACCTCGATACCGCCGCAGCCAAAGGTTGGCGCGGCGCGCTGTTGCTCCTTGCCGCTACCGGCGGTTTCACCGCCTTCTACGTCTGGTTCTTCTAGCTACGCCGACGGAACGCGCCGTAGACGTCGCCTAGCCCGATCGCGTTGCGGGCGCGCAGGTGCCGGATGAGAATCACGACGTGATCATTCCGGAAATACTCACCGAGAGCGGGTTGCGTCGCTTCGCTCCGCAATTGTAGATAGTCTTGGGGTGCATGGTCTTTTGCGGAAAGTCATGCAGCTGGTGCTTCATGGACTTTCGGCTCGGGATCTTATGAGACTTCTCTTCCTCGGCGACATGGTTGGCAAGACTGGACGCACGGCGGTGTGGGAGCAACTGCCCGGCCTGATCGCTGACTTCAAGCTCGACTTCGTCGTCGTCAACGGCGAGAACGCCGCCGGCGGCTTCGGCATCACCGAAGAGATCTTTCGCGACACGATCGCAGCGGGAGCTGACGTCGTCACCACCGGCAACCATGTCTGGGACCAGCGCGACGCTTTGGCGTTCGCGCCGCGCGAGGAGCGTTTCCTGCGCCCGTCCAATTTCCCCAAGTTTACGCCGGGGCGCGGCTCTGGCGTCTACATCGCCAGGAACGGTGCGCGGGTGCTGGTCGCCAACATCATGGGCCGTGTTTTCATGCACCCCGAGCTCGACGATCCGTTCCAGGCCGGCGAGCGCGAGCTGGCGGCATGCCCGCTCGGCGAACAGGCCGATGCGGCCGTCATCGACTTCCACGCCGAAGCGACCTCGGAAAAGATGTGCTTTGCGCATTTCGTCGACGGCCGCGCCAGTCTCGTCGTCGGCACCCATACCCACCAGCCGACCGCCGACCACCAGATCCTCAATGGCGGCACTGGGTACATGTCCGACGCCGGCATGTGCGGCGACTATGATTCCTCGCTCGGCATGGACAAGGAGGAGCCGCTCAACCGCTTCCTGTCGAAAGTGCCGAAAGGGCGGTTCGAGGCGGCAAACGGTCCGGCTACCCTGTGCGGTGTCGGCGTCGATATTTCCGATCGCACCGGGCTGGCCGAGAAGATCGCGCCGTTTCGTCGCGGGCCACGGCTCGAGGAAACCGCGCCGTCCTTTTGGTCGTGACATTGATATGAGCGTTGGCAGTCCCTAACTGCCGACGAACTCCGCCAAACTGCTCTAGATCGTAGAGGGGACGACCTCCATGCAGCTCATCGAATTCCTGGCGCCGCATTTTGCCTTTGTCTCGGACCCGACCGCCTGGGTCGCGCTGCTGACGCTGGTGGTGCTGGAGGTCGTGCTCGGCATCGACAATCTGATCTTCATCTCGATCCTCACCAACAAGCTGCCGGAAACGCAACGCGCCCGCGCCCGGCGGCTCGGCATCTCGGCGGCGCTGATCATGCGGCTGGTGCTGCTTGCCACCATTTCGATCATCGTCCAGCTGACGACGCCGGTGTTCACCGCGCTTGGCCACGGCTTTTCCTGGCGCGACCTGATCCTGATTGCCGGCGGCCTGTTCCTGGTCTGGAAGGCGACCAAGGAAATCCACCACACGGTCGATCCCGACGACCATAAGGACACGATGCTCGGCGAGACGCTGCAGATTTCGCTCGCCGGCGCCATCTTCCAGATCCTGCTGCTCGATCTGGTCTTCTCGATCGATTCGATCATCACCGCCGTCGGCATGACCGACGAGATCGCCATCATGTACATCGCCGTGATCGTGGCGGTCACCGTGATGATGCTGGCGGCCGGGCCGCTCGCCGACTTCATCGCCAAGAACCCGAGCATCGTCATGCTGGCGCTGGGCTTCCTTTTGATGATCGGCATGACGCTGATCGCCGACGGCATGGGCTACCATATGCCGAAGGGCTACATCTACGCCGCTATGGGGTTCTCGGCGCTGGTCGAAGGCCTCAACATGCTGGCGCGGCGGCGGAGGAAGGCAAGGTCCGGCGGCGGGCACTGAGGCTGGCCGGCTCTAACCTTTTGTTTTTGCGCAATTCCGGACGGAAAACCGCTACACACTTTTCCTGGAATTGCTCTTAGCTCGCCGGCACGCCCTTCGGATGGCGATCGCCGATCAGGCCAAGCGTCAGGCCCTGCTCCAGCCACGCCTTGGCGCCGGCCAGCACGAGCGAGAAGCCGCCGGTCGAATCGATCGCCTGCTTGACCTGCTCGTCACCGCTACCGGCAAAGCCGAAATTGCGAACTTCGAGAAAGGTCGTGTTGCCCGGCATCTCGGTGAAGGTCCAGACCACAATGGTTGGCGGGTCGCTCCACTGCATGACGATCTTCTTGTCCTTGACGATCTCGCTGACATCGACCGCCGTCGAGACGTCGTACATGCGCCATTCCCACTGAACCGGCTTGCCTGCGTCCAGCCGGCCGCTGGAATGAGTGAACCAGAATTTCGTGGTGACAGCCGGATCGACGATCGCTTCAAACACCTCGGCAACAGGCCGCCTGATCAGCATGGCGGTTTCGGCGGTTGGCGCTTCGCGGATTTCCATGGCGGTCTCCTTTCCAGGCTTTGGCCCTTCACCAGGCATCCGGTTCGCGCACCATGTTGACGATGCTGGCCGGATTGGTGATCCAGAAGCCGCGAAAACCTTCGCCCAAGGGCTCGATGGCGTCACAGCGCACAACGCCAGCCTTGGCGAAACGATCCGCGGCGGCCGGAAAATCGTCCGCAAACAGTTCCAGCCAGATTTCGGCCTGGCTCATCATCGGCGCTTCATCGATCCACAGGCGGTTGGGGCCGAACTCGAAGCCGATTGCCGGCGCCTTGGTGGTGAACGGCTTCCGGCCGACGACATCGCGGTAGAATGCGATCGTCGCCTCATACTGGTGCGGCGGTACCTTCATGGCGACGTTGACGCCGCCGGTGATTTTCGCGGTCATTGCTGGCCCCACTTCCTGCGTTCAGATGGTGTCTTCATCAGCCGGTTCGGTCCGCGCTCGCTATGACAGGTTGACCTGCCAGGAAACTCCGAACCTGTCGTTCAGCCATGCGAAACGGCGGCTGAAGCCATAATTGTCGGGCGGCATCAGGAACGCGCCGTCCTTTGCCATTGTCTCGACAATGCGGTTCAGCTCCTGCTCGGAGGAACAATCCACATAGAGCGAGACCGACGGCGTGAAGGTGAAGGCATGGTGCACAGGGCTGTTGTAAAGCATTACCTCCAGGCCGCCGATCGACACCCGCGCCAGCTTGACCGTTCCTTCCGGGCCGTCTTCGCCGGAGCCGTAACGTGTGACGTCAAGGATGCTGCTGTCGGGAATGGTCTCGCAGTAGAGGGTCATCGCCTCCTCGGCCTTGCCCTCGAACATCAGAAATGGCGTTACTTGCTTCATCACAGGCCTCCGTCTTCATCACGGTCGCTCAGATATTGGTCTCGTTGGCGGGTTCGCCCTTCAGCTCGCTGCGATAGTAGCCGTCGCGCAAATTGATGCCGTATTCGACATAGGCTTTCATGCAGGCCAGCATCTGCGACCAGCCCTCGCAATTGAGGTAGGACTTCTTCAATCCGACCTCTCCTTCATGCCAGCCGGTCTCGGCGATGGTGACGAAGGTGCCACCGTCGTCCAGCGGCTCGAAATTCATTTCGATGCGCGTCTTGTAGGCCGGCTTGCCGTCGGCGTCGGTGGCGTCCCAACGCAGCACGATGCGGCTGTCTTTCGCGACCTCGTCGACCTCGACGGGCACCGTCTTCCACCATGTCACGGTGGTGCCCGCCACCAGTGGTGCGCTGGCGCCGCCAATGGTGGTGAAATATCCGCTGAGCTTGTTCGGATTGACGACCGCGTCGAAGACTTCGGCGACCGGTTTGCCGATGCGTCCGGATATCTTGAAACCAAGAGGCATATCCAGCTCCTTCCTTGCTTGGGCCAACGATATGTTATAGAAATATAACATGTCAAGCCAATCGCAAGACGACAATGTTTTCAAGGCGCTGGCGCATCCGCGCCGGCGCGAATTGCTGGATCGGCTGAAAGACCAGCCGCAGACCACAGGCACGCTGTGCGATGCCTTTCCCGATATGGATCGCTGTACCGTCATGCTGCACCTCAAGGTACTGGAGGAGGCCGAGCTGATCGTGGCGCGGCGCGAGGGGCGCGAGCGCTGGAACCATCTCAACGCGCTACCGATCAAGCAGATCCATGACCGCTGGATCAGCCAGTATGCCGGCCACGCAATCAGCATCATCGACCGGCTGAAGTCCGATCTCGAGGCGTGAACGGCTGCCGGCCGGTCCCTCGGGCTGATCCCGCACAGGTCGCCAACGGCGCGGCTGGACGAATTGAGCCGATTTATTTATAAGCCGGCCATTCCGACAGCGAGCGCCGTATGTCCATCCGGGCGTACCAGGGACGTTCTGAGATTTGAATTCGAGCATTTTCGCAAACGCCGGGTGAAACCGCCCGGCCGCAAATGCTCTAGCCGAAGACGACAGGGGTGCCATGGCTGGCCATTCACAGTTCAAGAACATCATGCACCGCAAGGGCCGCCAGGACGCGGTGCGGTCGAAAATGTTTTCCAAGCTGGCGCGCGAAATCACCGTCGCCGCCAAGACCGGGACGCCGGACCCGTCGATGAACCCGCGCCTGCGCCTTGCCGTGCAGAATGCCAAGGCGGTGTCGATGCCGAAGGACAACATCCAGCGCGCCATCAACAAGGCGTCGATGGGCGATGCCGAAAGCTACGAAGCGGTGCGCTACGAAGGCTACGGGCCGGGCGGCGTGGCGCTGATCGTCGAGGCGCTGACCGACAACCGCAACCGTTCGGCCTCGAACGTGCGCGCCGCCTTTACAAAGGCCGGCGGGGCGATGGGCGAAACCGGCTCGGTGTCGTTCATGTGGGACCGCGTCGGCGAGATCTATTATCCGGCGTCAGCCGGCAGCGCCGAAAAGGTCATGGACGCGGCGATCGAGGCCGGTGCCGACGACGTGCAGTCGGACGAGGAAGGCCACACCATCTATTGCGCCTTCGAAAATCTGGGCGAAGTCTCCAAGGCCCTGGAAGGTGCGCTCGGCGAAGCCGAATCGGTGAAGCCGATCTGGCGGCCGCAGAACAACATCCCGGTCGACGAGGAGCGGGCGCAGTCGCTGATGAAGCTGGTCGCCACGCTCGAGGATGACGACGACGTGCAGAGCGTCTACGCCAATTTCGAAGTCGACGACGAGACCATGGCGAAACTCAGCGCGGCATGAGCACAGCTCAGCCCGGCACGCGCCATCCCGAGATATGAGCGGAGCTCAATCTGACATGAGCGACAAGCCGCTGCCCACCATCCGCATCAGCTATTGCACGCAGTGCCAGTGGCTGCTGCGTGCCGGCTGGATGGCGCAGGAACTGCTCTCCACCTTTGGCACGGAGCTGGGCGAGGTGACCCTGGTGCCGGGCACCGGCGGCATCTTCACCATCAGTTGCGACGACACGCTGGTCTGGGACCGCAAGCGCGATGGCGGCTTTCCGGACGCGGCGAAGCTCAAGCAATTGGTCCGCGATGTGATCGATCCGGACCGCGATCTCGGCCATGCCGATCGCAAGGGGCATAAGTCAAAAGACCCCGCGTAAAGGGCGGGGTCTTTTTGCATTTACGCTCTGCATTTCACTGCCATGCGAAAATGAAGCAGGCCATCGCCACGATCGCGGTGATGGTGCGGACGTGGTTCCACATCACCCAATCCCTGAGATAGGTGGTCCACACCGCGGTGCCGTTGGCACTGGCCGGGTCGACCGCGGCCAACGCATCGTTGAGTGGCACGTTGAAGAGCATGGTCACGATCGGGTTGCCGACGAGATAGAGCAGCGCGCCGGCAAGCAGCCAGAACGAACCCGGCTGGCTCCAGCCGATGACGGCACTGGCGATAAGTACCAGACAGAGCAGCCCGGTACCGAACAGCGCCGTCATGAAGGTCGGGGTGATCACCGTGACGTTGATCGAATTCATCGCAGCGATGCCGCTTGGGACGGGCAGCCGGGCAAGCGCCGCCATGACGAAGTTGGAAAAGGCGAAGAACACGCCGCCGACGACGCCCGAGCCGATTGCGGCAATGATGGTGAGGGTGGGAAGAAGCTTGATCATCTCAGTTGCTCCACACGCCGGTAGCGGCGGTTTCGGTTGCGTAGGCGGAAAAGTCTTTTGGCGCACGGCCGAGCACACGCTGGACACCATCGGTCAGCGCCTCGTTGCGGCCGTCGAGCACCTCGGTAAACAGCTCGTTGAGCAGCCAGGCAAACTCGGCCGGCAGCTCGTGCGCGACGA
Organism: Mesorhizobium monacense; assembly: GCF_056781675.1. Classification (NCBI taxonomy): domain Bacteria; kingdom Pseudomonadati; phylum Pseudomonadota; class Alphaproteobacteria; order Hyphomicrobiales; family Phyllobacteriaceae; genus Mesorhizobium; species Mesorhizobium monacense. The sequence goes on from NZ_CM165567.1 coordinate 6,419,906, forward strand.
TAGCGGCGGCGAACTCGGCATGCGAAATCTGCTTGAAGCCTATGTCGCGCCCGGCGGCCTTGCCGATCTCGGCGACCGCGTCGGCGAAGCTCAGCAGGCGCGGGCCGGTCAGTTCGTAGAGCTGGCCGGCATGGCCTGGCTCGGTCAGCGCGACGAAGGCCGCGTCGGCAATGTCGTCAGCATCGACAAAGGGCTCACCGACATTGCCGACTGGCAAGGCCACTTCGCCCTCGAGCAAGGACTCGACGAGAAAGCCTTCACTGAAGTTCTGCGAAAACCAGGCACAGCGCAGGATCGTCCAGTCGGCGCCCGAGGCTTTGACCATCTCTTCGGCGCGCTGGGCCTCGGCCTCGCCGCGGCCGGACAGCAGCACCAGTCGGGTGACGCCATTGGCCACGGCTAGCCTAGCGAAGGCACCGATAGCTTCGGCAGCGCCCGGCACCGCGAGGTCGGGATAGTAGCTGATGTAGATGGCGCTGACGCCCTGCACGGCCGGGCCCCAGGTCGCGGGAACCTCCCAGTCGAAGCGCGGGCTGCCCGAACGCGAGCCGATGCGCACGGGAACGCCCTGTGCGGTCAGCCGCTCGGCGAGGCGACGGCCGGTCTTGCCGGTGCCGCCGAGGATCAGGATTGGTTTTGAAGTGGTGTCAGTCATTTCGGTTTCCTCTCTTTTCCAAACATGAGTAATCCTCACATTTGCAAAACGTGATAAACCCTCGTATTCTGCAAGTCAAGCGCGTTCGCTGAAAAATTCTGGAGGGGCCATGGAAGGCAGGACCGTTGAGCAGGAGGGGCAGGTCGGATCGCCGCGCCGGGCGCCCAGCCAGCAGCGCAGCCGCGAGCGGGTCGAGCGGATGCTGGCCGCTGCATCAAATCTGATCGCCGAGCAAGGCAGTGATGCCATGCGCATGGGCGAGGTGGCGGAAAGGGCTGGCGTGTCGATCGGCTCGCTCTACCAGTTCTTCCCAGACAAGCGGGCCATCGTCTGGGCGTTGGCCGAGCGCTACACGGCCGAAAGCCAGGCCTGCATTGCGGCCGCGCTGAAGGATGTCGGCGATGCCGAAGGCCTGCGGCAGGCGTTTTCGGAGCTGGTGGACATCTACTACCGGCTGTTCCTGGCCGAGCCGGTGATGCGCGACATCTGGTCGGGCACGCAAGCCGACAAGGCGTTGCGCGAACTGGAGCTGGCCGACAGCCGCGCCAATGCCGAACTCCTCATCGCGGTGCTGAGGCGGCTGCGTCCGGCAGCCGACCCGGTGGCGATGGAGACGACGGCGTTTCTCGTCTGGCAGATGGGCGAGGCCGCGATGCGGCTTGCGATCTCGGTCGAGCGGCAGGAAGGCGACAGGCTGGTCGCGGCCTACAAGCGCATGGCGCTGCGGGAATTGCTTGCCGAGTAGGGCGCGCTAGCGGCCGAAATGGTTCCTCAGCATTTCCGCGCGCTCATCCTCCGTGCACATCGCCATGCGGCCAAGGCTGAACCGGCCTCGATGAAGCGCGATGACAGCCAATGCGCAGTTTACCGTCTCGTCATCGGTGGAAGTGGCCAGATCCCGCAATGCCAGGTGCTGAAGCGTTCGCCACGCTGCCTTGTAATGCGGTTCGATCCAAGCAGGGACCGGCGGGTTCCGGTCGTCGAGCAGTCGCGCTTCTTCGATCGTTGCGGCCAGACCATAGGCACCCCAGTAAGCCGGAGTGTGATCTTCGGAGATGCGGACGATTTCAACGACCGCGGCGTAAGACGCGTCTCCAACATCTCCCTGATGATGCAATTCATTCCAGAGCTCATCCCAGGCCGATTTGTCGCCGTAGTGAACGGCCAGCGTTCGCAAGGCCGGTCGTGGGTCATAGACAACCTTGTACCCGCCCTTGAGGTCGGACCACCGCTCGTCGTCGAGATTAGACATAGTGTCCTCCCTGACCGCTTGCGTCCCATCACCGGCTGCTTGAGGTCAACAAAAAACCCGCCTCGAAGGCGGGTTTTTTGATCCGTGAAAGACTGTTGCGGCTTAGATGCCGAAGCCTTCGAAACGCTTCTTGAACTTCGACAGACGGCCGCCGCGGTCGAGCAGGGTCTGCTGGCCGCCGGTCCAGGCCGGATGGGTGGTCGGGTCGATATCGAGGTTCATCGTATCGCCTTCCTTGCCCCAGGTCGAACGGGTCATGTATTCGGTGCCGTCGGTCATGACGACCTTGATCGTGTGGTAGTCGGGATGGATGTCGGTCTTCATGGTTCTGTTCCTGGCTTGCCGGCGCTGCCGACGGGCCCATGGCCTGCGTCGATGCGCCCCTTTTTAAAATCCGAAGCCGCAGCTATTGAGGAGCCACGGCTTCTAAAACGGTCGGCGAGCCTATACATCAGCCGGAATTGAATCACAAGGCCGCGGCAGGCGCATATTGAAGCGCCCACCTGGAAGCGGCCAGAGGAAACGGTCATGGCGGATATCAGCGGCGAGGAAGACGAGCGCCGGCGCTCGCTCGGACCGCTGCGGCGTCTTTTTCCCTACATCACCCGCTACCGCAAGATGGTCATCGGCGCGGTCATCTCGCTGATCGTCGCCGCGGCGACGACGCTGGCCTTGCCGCTCGCCGTGCGGCGCATGATCGACCACGGATTTTCCGCCTCCGATTCCAGCTTCATCGCTGAATATTTCGCCATGCTGGTGGTGATGGCCGCCTTGCTGGCGGCTGCCTCGGCCAGCCGCTACTATTTCGTCATCACGCTTGGCGAGCGCGTCGTCGCCGACATCCGCAGCGATGTGTTTGCCCATGTCACGACGCTGTCGCCGGCCTTTTTCGACACCGCGCAATCCGGCGAGATCGTGTCGCGGCTCGCGGCCGACACCACGCAGGTGAAATCGGCGGTCGGCGCCACCGCCTCGGTGGCGCTGCGCAACGTCATCCTCGGCCTCGGCGCGGTGGCGATGATGGTCTTCACCAGCCCGAAATTGTCGGGCCTGGTCATCGCAGCGATTCCCATCATCGTGTTGCCGCTGGTCGCCTTTGGGCGCTCGGTGCGGCGCAAGTCGCGGCAGGCGCAGGACACGCTTGCCGACGCCACCGCCTATGCCAGCGAGCAGATCGGCGCGGTGCGCACGCTGCAGGCCTTTACCAACGAAAAACTGGTCACCGGCCGGTTCTCGACCGCCGTGGAAGCCGCTTTCGAGGCGGCTCGAGCCTCGATCTTCGCCCGCTCCTTCCTTACCTTCTTCGCCATCTTCATGATCTTTTCCTCAGTCGTGGCGGTGCTCTGGTTCGGCTCGCGCGACGTGCTTGCCGGCACGTTGTCTCCGGGCACGCTCGGCCAGTTCCTGCTCTATTCGGTGTTTGCCGCCGGCGCGCTTGGCGCGCTGTCGGAGGTGTGGGGCGAGCTTGCCCAGGCGGCGGGCGCGGCGGAGCGGCTGACCGAGATCCTGGCCGAGAAGCCCGCCATTCAGTCACCGGCCAATCCCGCGCCGCTGCCGGCCAAGGCGAAAGGTGCGATCAGCTTCGACGACGTCTCCTTCTCCTATCCGGCACGGCCCGACCGCGCCGCCGTCCACGGCCTGAGTTTTCAGATCAAGCCCGGTGAGACGGTGGCGATCGTCGGTCCCTCGGGCGCCGGCAAGAGCACGGTGTTTTCGCTGATCTTGCGCTTCTACGATCCCGAGACCGGCCGCATCGTCATCGACGGCGTCGACCTGCGCGAGGCCGATCCCGCGGCGATCAGGGGGCGCGTCGCCATCGTGCCGCAGGATGTCACCATCTTCGCGGCCAGCGCGCGCGACAATATCGGCTTCGGCCGGCCCGGCGCCAGCGAGGCCGAGATCGAGGCGGCGGCCAAGGCAGCCCTTGCCGACGAGTTCATCCTCAAGCTCGAGAAAGGCTATGACAGCCAGGTTGGCGAGCGTGGCGTGACACTGTCCGGCGGCCAACGCCAGCGCGTGGCGATTGCCCGCGCCATCCTGCGCGACGCGCCGATCCTGCTGCTCGACGAGGCGACTTCGGCGCTCGACGCCGAAAGCGAGACGCTGGTGCAGACGGCGCTGGAGCGGCTGATGCAGGGCCGCACCACTTTAGTCATTGCCCACCGGCTGGCGACGGTGCTGAAGGCCGACCGCATCCTGGTCATGGAGGCTGGCCGCATCGTCGAGGAAGGCACCCACCAGAGCCTCGTCGCCAAGGGCGGCATCTATGCGCGGCTGGCCAAGCTGCAGTTCGAGACAGGCGCCAGCGCATTCAAGGGCGCGGCCGAGTAGCCGGCGCCGGAGTCGCGGTGGCTTAGCGTCTGCTGCGACGATAGGCCATGAACAGGGGAACGCCGAGGAACACGGACAAGAGAAGCAGGCTGGCGAAAACACGTTCTTGTTCCAGACCCGGATCTCTGACCTCTACATTGGCGGGTGGGTCTTCCGGATCCTGGTAGGTGAAGTCGTACCGCCACTCGAGTTCCCTCGAAATATCGTCGACAGATTTCAGGTAGTCGGCAATCGCCTTGGCCGGCACTTCCGTTGCCAGCGTCTTAAAATTCCATTCCACCTCGAACTCGGTCGGCGTGTTGCTCCACGATGCCTTGAGCGACACGTAGGGCGTCGTGATGTTCTTCATCGGCCCACCGGAGAACCTGGCCTTGAGGTTGCGCACCGTAACCTTGTGACGCCGGTAAAGCGTAGAGCCGAGCGAGACAGGACCGGTACGGCCCACAATTGTCGGGGTCGGCAGAAAGTTGCCGAGATCGGACGCCCGAATCGGAAAGTCCTTGGCCAGATCGTTGGCCGCCAGTGCCTGCGCCGGCAATTTGTAACTCTCTTTCACGCTGACGATGTTGCCGTCGCGGCGATCGACTATCTCCAGCTTCGCCACGCTTTGAATGCCTGGGTACTGTTTGCTGTAGTATTTTAGATACGTGTCCGACAGATCGCTCAGCGATCGGCCCGCCAATCTGCTGCGCATTGAATCAGCGTCGGCGCCTTCGTAGGTCGAGAACACCGTCAGCGACAGCGGATCGCCCAGCTTGTCGGGAAAAACGAACTCCTCGGCAACCTGCACCGATGGGTTGGCAGGCACGGCGCTGGGCATCTTCTCCAACTTGCCGGTGCCGAAGAGAGGCAGTGCGAAGCCGTAATCGGCTTGCGGGAAATCGTGCGCCTTGCCGCCCTGAAGATAGTTGGTGGCGTCCAGCCAATATGTTTCCTTTCCGATCGTCGCCTTGACGATGGCATGGTCGAAGGCGCGCAAATGCCGGCAGATGCTGGTCCAGCGCGCGCCCCTCGTCGAGATCGGTCAGCGCAACTTGCGCGGAAATGCCAAGCCGCACGAGCGACGAGGCAAGCAGCAAGGCCTTGTCCTTGCAGTCCCCAAATCCGCTCAAAATGACCGTCGCGGGGTCGCGCGGAATATAGGATCCGGTACCGATCGACAGGCTGACATAACGTATCTGATCCTGCACCAGCCGCATCGCCTGTATCATGCGGTCTTCGGGCATGGGACGCTTGAGAGTGATGGCGTCGAGTTGCGCTGCAAATGCCGGCGGGAAAGTTGTGGCCGGCTTGTAGTATGGGGCAACCGCGTCGACCACACCTTGCCAGTCTGCTGTCGATGCCACATCGACCGAGCCTCGGGCCGGATACTCGGTCGGGAGGTTGTCCTCGACCTTGACCGGCTTCGGGCTTGGAATCTCCCACAAATAGACGGTATCGGAGCTCGACGAGGAGATTGTCGGTTTGACCTGCGTTCCCCTTGCCTTGACCTCGAGCGGCTGATCGGCAGGCCAGGTGACGCTGGAGCGTATGAGCGCTACCGGCTCTTCCCATTCGGTCGAAAAATTGAAGAAGAACAGATCCTTGCCGATAAGCGGCGTTGTCTCGTAGGTCGTTGCGTAGTCGATCGTGTCGCCAACACGCACGTCATCGATGTTGATATGAGCGGTTAACCAGCCGTCGAAGACGCCCCGTTCAGCATCCTTTTCCTGCCGGAAGATGTCGAACTTCGCGTCAGCCAGCCGGTCCAGAACGATGCCGTCGCGGATAATGCGCAAATGGTTCAGCGTAACCTTGTGCCGCGACGGGTCGAACTGCAGGTCGATGCCCGCACCTTGCTCAAGGCCAGGTCGGTCGACAATCTTGTAGACCGTGCGCGAAAAATCATCATGGCCGCCCGGCCGATGGACGATCTGCTCGTCCAACAGCAGCCAGGACAGTCCGTTCCTGACCTGATCCGCTCGTGCAGGGTCTGCCGTCGGAACGTCGATCAGCTTCGTCCAGCTTTCCGCCGGAGCCTTGAGAACCGTCTCATCGGACCTGGCAGGAGAACTAAGGCCGACCGGTAAGACCAAAAAAACGATGAGGCACCAGAAAGACCTGACCTCACGAAAACTGCCACGGGCCGGCATCCACGCTCGCTTACTTTGAAAGAGCTTCTTTCTTCAGAGGCTTTTCAGTCAAAGTAAAGTCTATTGCGCGGGTTTTTCAGCCTCCATGAGGGGGCGGTGGCAAAGGACGAATGCGTTCATCTGCCATAGCGTTTGCGCAAATGGTCGGTGAAATACACGGCATTCAGCTTTTCGCCGGTGGCGCGTTCGAGCAGGCCCGGCGTCGACCAGCGCGACCCTTGCGACCATATTTTTTCACGGCGCCAATCGTTGATGGCACTGAAGTCGCCTTTCGCGAGATCACTGTCGGCAGCCGGGTGGTCACGCGTCAGCGCGGCCCATTGCTGCGCCGCCATCATGGCGCCCAGCGTGTAGGACGGGAAATAGCCGAACGCGGCGCCCGGCCAGTGCACGTCCTGCATGGGGCCGTCAGCCGGGTTGTCGATGGTCGAGAGGCCGAGATAGTCGCGCATCTTGGCGTCCCATGCCTCCGGCAGGTCCGCCGCTTCCAGCCGCCCCGAAACGAGCTCCTGTTCAAGCTCGTAACGCAGGATGACATGCAGCGGGTAGGTGACCTCGTCGGCGTCGACGCGGATCAGGCCGCGTTCCACCCGGTGCACATGCGGCAGGATGTCGTCGATCGACCAGGCCTCGCCGAGATGCTTTTCGACCATCGGCAGCGCCCAGCGCCAGAAGGCCGGGTTGCGGCCGATCTGCTTTTCGACGAACAGGCTCTGGCTTTCATGCACCGCCATGCCGCGCGCCTTGCCGAGCGGCCAATGCGACCAGGCCTTGGGCAGGTTCTGCTCGTAAAGCGCATGGCCGGTCTCGTGCAGCACGCCCATCAGCGCCGACAGGAAATCCGAGGTCTTGTAGCGGGTGGTGATGCGCACGTCGCTCGGCACGCCGCCGCAGAAGGGATGGTGCGACACGGACAACGAGCCGTGGGTCAGGTCGAAACCGACGGCCGCCATCATGGCAAGGCCGAGTTCGCGCTGCCTGTCGATCGCAGAGCTGCCGGAAAGCGGCTTCAGCGGGTGCTTGGCTAGCCGCGCCTCCTGCACCGCCAGTGCTTCCGGCACAAAGCCTGTAAGGAAGGTCTTCAGTTCGGTGAACACCGGCGTGATGTCGGCGGCACGGTTGCCGGGATCGTACTGTTCCATCAGCGCGTCGTAGGGGGCGAGGCCGAGCACATCGGCGCGCAATGCCGCCTCCTCGCGCACCAGGGCGACTACGCCTTCCAGCGCCGGCAGGAAACCTGCCCAGTCGTTCTTGGCGCGCAGATCGCGCCAGAGCTGTTCGGAGCGCATGCGCGCCGTCGTCTGGCGCTCGACGAACTCGACCGGCAGGCAGGTCAGATTGGTGTATTGCCGGCGCAATTCCCCGACCGCCGCCTGCTGTTCCTCGTTCAGCACCTCCTGTTCGGCTGCGGCGATCCAGTCAGATATCTCGGGCGCCGTTGCGCGGGCATGGAGCATGCCGGCGAGCGCCGACATCGCCTCGGCGCGCTTCTCGCCGCCGCCGACCGCCATATGGGTCGCCTCGTCGGCGCCGAGGATGGCGAGCGCATGTTCCAGCGCTTCGAGCTTGTGGCCGAGGTCGTCAAGTTTCTGAAAGGACATTGTGGATTCCGTCAGCTTCGATTGGCTGGCGGGAAAAGATACCAACATGCCGGGGTTGGCAACCCTGAGCCTGGCGCGGGCTAAGCTCAAGGCATCTTGCGCCGCGAGGCCCGTGCGTGATCAATGCTGGCTGGCCGCAAAGACGGCAAACGGAGGGGAAAAATGATCGGCAACATTCTGGTCGGGCTGGTGGCGCTGATCCACTGCTACATCGTCTATCTGGAGATGGTGCTGTGGGATACGCCGCGCGGCCACAAGGCGTTCGGCCTGACACCTGACTTTGCCAAGGCGTCCAAGGTGCTCGCCGCCAACCAGGGGCTCTACAACGGCTTTCTTGCCGCCGGCCTGATCTGGGGCCTCGCTCTTGGCGCGGCCGGCTTCCAGATCAAGGTGTTCTTCCTGCTCTGTGTCGCGATAGCGGGCCTCTATGGCGCGGCGACCGTCAGCAGGAAGATCCTGTTCATCCAGACCGTGCCGGCCGTGCTCGCCCTGATCGTGCTCTGGCTGGGCTGGTGAAAAAAGACGCCCTTGGGATGAGGTCCCTTGGGCGCCAGGTCGTCCCTTCCTCTTGTTCCGATGATCAGCCGTTCGGATAGTGCCCACCATCGGCGCCGTCACCCATCAGGAAGCCGGTGCCGGTGTCGATCCGGAGCGCCTGGTCGACATCGTCGAGCCGGCGCAGCAAATCATGATACTGCGCGGCCGGTATCCTGCCATGATCCGCGGCAGCCGTTCTTGCGGCAGCCTGGCTGATATGGGCGGCGCGCATGTGCAGCTGCTGCGCTTCGGCCGGCGTGATCGTGTTCGCCTGCCTCGCGTCCGCGATGCCTTCGTCAACGCCCTTCGCCTGTTCGATCAGGCCGGTCACGCGCGGGCCGACCATATCGGTCGGGTCGGCTGCGTCGAGAGCGCCCTTGTGATGTCCGGCGGCATAGGCGCCGGACAAAGGAACCGCCACAAGAAAGGCGGCGATCGTTGCAGTCCTGATTGTTGCCTTGGAAGCATAAGAGCGCATGGCTGCGTCCTCCTCTTACTGCGGAAGGGGCGATTGCTGCGCCCCACTTCCGGTCACAGGCCGTCCGGTTCCGTCGTGCCGCGATGATGGGAGTCATCGCCGGCGGTTCTCGGCCTCCGCGGCGGAAACTAGAAGCGGCCGGCGGCGAAGTGTAATTAAAAAAAGATAATCTTTTCAGGCCTTGCCGGCCTGATGTCTGCGCCCTAGCGTTGAGCCGGCGAACAAATTCGCGTGATGCGCGATCACCGTTCGGTGAGCTTCAGTTCAATGCGGCGGTTCTTGTTGCGTGCCTCGTCGGTGTCTGCGGGGTCGAGCGGCTGGAACTCGCCGAAGCCGGCAGCGACCAGCCGGTTGGCCGGCACGCCGTTCTCGATCAGGAACTTCACCACCGAGGTGGAACGCGCCGTCGACAGCTCCCAATTGTCGCGGTAGCGGCCGGTGCCGGACAGCGGCTTGTTGTCGGTGTGGCCGTCGACGCGCAGCACCCAGTTGATCTCCGGCGGGATCTCCTTCTGCAGTTCGATGATGGCGTCGGCGAGCTTCTTCATCTCGACCTTGCCGGCATCGTTGATCACCTCGGAGCCGGTCGGAAACAGCACTTCCGACTGGAAGACGAAACGGTCGCCGACGATGCGGATGTTCTCGCGGTCGGCGAGGATTTCACGCAAGCGCCCGAAGAAGTCGGAGCGGTAGCGGTTCAGCTCCTGCACACGCTGCGCAAGTGCCACGTTGAGGCGGCGACCGAGATCGGCGATCTTGGTGTTGGAGTCGCGATCGCGCGTCTCGGACACGTTGAGCGCGTCTTCGAGCGCGCCGATCTGCTTGCGAAGTGCTGCGATCTGCTGGTTGAGGATCTCGACCTGGCTCAGCGCCTGCTGGCTGATCTGGCGCTGACTGTCGAGCTCGCCGGAAAGGGCCGTGGCACGCTGGTTGGCCGCGTCGCCGGCGCCGGCGCCTTGCGCCAGCAATTGCTGGAGCCGGCTCTTTTCCGCCTCCGACGCCGAGAGCGAAGCCTGCAGATTGGCAAGCGAATCCTCCTTGTCCTGCGTCGACGAGCGCTCAAGCGCCAGAAGCTGGGTCAGTTCGTTGATCTGCGAGTTGAGGCGGTTGAGCACCGTGTCCTTTCCGGAGATTTCGCGGCCGAGCAGGAATTGCGCCAGCACGAACACGGTGAGCAGGAACATGATCGCCAGGAGCAGCGTCGACAGCGCGTCGACGAAACCCGGCCAATAGTCGATGCGGCGATCGGCGCGCCGCGCCCTGGCGAGAGCCATGCTAGTGGACTCCCTGCTTCTTCAGGGCGTCGGCGATCTTTTCCAGCGTGTTGCGCATCGCCTTCTGCTCATCGGACTGGGCCTCGACCCAGTCGCGCATGATCTGCTGCTCGGAGCGCATGTTCTTGACCAGGCCGGAGATGCCGTCGGCGAGATTGGCCATGGCGGTGGCGACGCGCGGATTGGAGCCGCCGCCATTTTCCTGCAGGCTGCGCAGCCTTTCCGACAACAGGCGGATCTCGTCGGACGGCTCGTTCCTGGCCGGATCGGCAACGACGATGTCGGAGGAGAGATCGGTGACCGAGGACAGCCAGTTCTCCAGCTCGGTGTAGAATCGGGTCTGGGCACGGCCGGCCTGCAGGTCGAGGAAGCCGAGCACCAGCGAGCCGGACAGGCCGAACAGCGACGACGAGAAGGCGGTGCCCATGCCGGCAAGCGGCGCCGACAGGCCTTGCTTGAGCGAATCCAGCACGGCGGCGGCGTCACCTGTGCCGGGATCGAGCGATTCGATGGTTTCGCGGATCGACCCGATGGTATTGAGCAGGCCCCAGAAGGTGCCGAGCAGGCCGAGGAACACCAGGAGGCCGACGAGATAGCGCGAGGTGTCGCGGCTTTCGTCGAGGCGGGTGGCGATCGAATCGAGCATGGTGCGCATCGAGCTTGTCGAGAAGGCCACCGTCGACGAGCGGCCGATCATCGCCTTCATCGGTGCCAGCAGCACCGGTTCGGTGGTTTCCGAGCCGGCGCGGAAGGAGTTGACCCAGCGCACCTCGCGAAACAGGCGCCCGACCTGGGCGAAGGCAAGCAGGATGCCGACCACCAGCACGCCGATGATCAGCCCGTTAAGGCCCGGATTGGTGACGAATGCGCTCGAGACCTGGCGGGTCAGGATGGCGGCGATGAAGCCCACGATGACCAGGAAGATCAGCATGGTCAGCAGAAAAACCTGCGGGCTCGATAGTTTATGGGGGTCGTAGATCAGAACGTCGGAGCGTCTGCCGATGCCGAAGGATCTGAGAAAAGCCATTCGTGCCCCGTTTCCGATGCCGCTGCCGCCGATCAACTTGTTCGCGACTCTAAACGGAATTGTGACCAAATTGAATGGCGCTTGGCAATATTGCCCGCCAAAGCTCAGAAGCGGTTTATCACCAGACAGTCCACCATCGCGGCCAGATGCAGGCCGGCGCCGGTGACGACAAAGCCGTGCCAGACGGCGTTGTGGAAGCGCAGGCCCTTCCAGGCGAAGAAGATGACGCCGCAGGAGTAAACAATGCCGCCGGCAACGATCAGCGCGATTGACGTCGTCGGCAAGGTCTGCACCAGCGGGCCGGCCAGGACGACGCCGCTCCAGCCGATGGCGAGATAGAAGACGACCGCCAGCCGGTCGAAGCGGCCGGGAAGAAGCACTTTTATGGCGATGCCGATCGCCGCCGAGACCCAGACCAGGACGATCATCGAGACAGCCAGCGGCGAGCCGTCGAGCTGCGCGAGGAAGGGCGTATAGGTCGCGGCGATCAGGAGATAGATCGCGGCGTGGTCGAAGCGGCGCAGGATCCACTTCGCCGGCGAAGACATCGGCCAGAGATTGTAGGCCAGCGACACCGACAAGACGGTGAGCAGCGACACGACATAGAAGGCGGCGGCGATATACTCGCCCGGACCGGCATGGAAGGCAGCCAGCGCCAGGAATGCCGAGCCGGCCGAGATCGCCAGCACGATGCCCACCGCATGCACGATGCCGTCGGCGATCATTTCGGCCCGCGAATAGTGCCAGCGGCCCACGAACGGGATGTCGAGCTGGGAATGCGGTCCGGTGTCGCTCATGAATAGTCCTGCATCGCCCGTATCTGGGCGGTTGCGGGACAGTATTTCAAGCTTTGGTTGCGATTTTGCGACTGCGGCGCTTCAGCGCGGCGTAACCGGCTTCTTCACCGTTTTCAACAGCGCGCGCTGGATGATCTCGTTGCCGGCGACGACCGAGCCGTTGTCCAGCATGTCCTGGCCACCGTCGAAGTCGGAGACGAAGCCGCCTGCTTCGCGGATCAAGAGCAGGGCGGCGGCGATATCCCAGGCCGACAGGCCGACTTCCCAGAACCCGTCCATGCGGCCGGCGGCGACATAGGCGAGATCGAGCGAGGCGGAGCCGAGGCGGCGCACGCCCGAAACCTCGGCCATCACGTTGCGCAGTTCGACAAGGAAATTGCCGTGCTGGCCGCGGCCGAGATGCGGCATGCCGCAGCCGATCACGGCGTCGACCAGCTTGGTGCGGCCGGCGACGCGCAGCCGGCGGTCGTTCATGAAGGCGCCGCCGCCGCGCTCGGCGGTGTAGAGCTCGTCCATGGCCGGATTGTAGATGACGCCGGCGACGATCTGGCCCTGGCGCTCGAGCGCGATCGAAATGGCAAACAGCGGAATGCCATGCAGGAAGTTGGTGGTGCCGTCGAGCGGGTCGACGATCCAGCGGTGCTGGCCGTCATCGCCCTCGACGGCGCCGCGCTCTTCCATCAGGAAGGAGTAACCCGGCCGTGCCTTCGACAGTTCGGTGAACAGGATGTCCTCGGCCTTGCGGTCGGCCTGGCTGACATAGTCGCCCGGCCCCTTCATCGATACCTGCAGGTTCTGCACTTCGCCGAAGTCGCGCGACAGCGAGCGGCCTGCCTTCATCGCAGCCTGAACCATGACATTGAGGATCGCGGAACGCGCCATTTTTGTTCTTCCCGCTGCTCGCTGCCTACTCGGCGCGGCGAATGTAAGTGATTTCGTTGGTGTCGACGAGAATGCGCTCGCCGGCGCCGATGAACGGCGGCACGAGAACGCGGATGCCGTTTTCCAGGATCGCCGGCTTATAGGACGAGGCCGCCGTCTGGCCTTTCACCACCGGGTCGGCCTCGGTGATGGTCAGCGTCACCTGGTCGGGCAGCGAAATACCGATCGGCCGCTCTTCATAGAGCTGCACCGTCACCATCATGCCGTCCTGTAGAAAGGCGGCGCGGTCGCCGACGAAATCCTTCTGCAGTTCGAGCTGCTCGTAGCTCTCGGTATCCATGAACACCAGCGCGTCACCCTGCTCGTAGAGGAAGGAAAAGTCCTTCATCTCCAGCCTGATCTGCTCGACCGTCTCGGCCGAGCGGAAGCGCTCGTTGAGCTTGGTGCCGTTGATGAGGTTCTTCAGCTCGACCTGGTTGTAGGCGCCGCCCTTGCCGGGCTTGACGGTGTTGGTCTTGACCGCCACCCACAGGCCGCCATCGTGCTCGATGACGTAGCCCGGACGGATTTCGTTGCCATTGATCTTGGCCATGTTGAGTTGTTCCGGAATGAGATTGTCGCCCTGACGGCGATTTGGCGCCTCCAAGACCACAAATCGGCTGGAGAGGCAAGGGAGCGAGGCAAGCTGCAGAGGCAAGGGAGCGACGCAAGGCGGCCCCGAACCGTGGTGAGGCCGTTCCCTCGCAGGCCTGCCGTCCGCGTGCGGCCTGCGCATGACAATGCGTGGCCGGTCAAGGCAGGCGGTTGGCCTTCTGCAGCGACTGCCTGGTCTGGTCGTCGGTCAGGCCTTGCAGGAAATCGTCCATCTGCGGATCGATCAGCCCGGCGCGGCGGGCGACGATGTACCAGGCGCCGGCCAGGACCAGGTCGGGGTCAGTGCCGATGCCTTCCATGTAGAGCTTGGCGAGGCGGTTCTGGGCCGCGACGTTGCCGCCCTCGGCGGCCTGCTTCATCCAGCCGAAGCCGGATTTAAGGTCGCGCGTGCCGCCGCGCCCTTCGATCATCCAGGTGGCGAGGTCGATCTGCGCTGTGTCGTAATTCTGCCTGGCGGCCTGCGCCAAAAGGGTGCGTGCCCGGGCATCGTCGCGCGGCTTGCCGCCGATGCCGTTGGCATAAATCTGCGCCATCGCATATTGCGCGTCGGCGAGCCCGGTGGCTGCGGCGCGTTCGTAGTAGGACGCGGCCTTGGCCATGCCGACATCACCCGGGTCCTGCTGGACAAGCAATTGCGCGAAATTGAACTGCGCCAGACGATTGCCGGCCTCGGCGGCGGCTTGCATCAGCGCATAGGCCCCCTTCTCGTCCTTGTTGACGTAGCGGCCGTCGAGCAGCATCAGCGCGTACTGAAACTGCGATTCCGGCACGCCCTGCTCGGCGGCAAGCGCGTACCATTTCGCAGCTTCCGCCGCGTTCAGCGGCACGCCAAGCCCGCGCGACAGGATCTCGGCCACCAGCGTCTCGGCCGCCGGATCGCCGTTCTGCGCGCGCACCAAAGCGAGATTGTAGGCGGTCTTGTAGAGTCCGCGCTGAAAGGCGCCGTAGGCCGGATCCGCCGGCTTGGCGCCGAAACGATCGGGGTTGATGGTGTCGGCCGACGGCAGCGGGGCCGTGGTGGCGGGCTGGGGCAGCGGCGTCTCGATCGGCTTGTCCACATGCGTGCCTGCATCAAGCTTGGGCTGCGGCAGCGGAACGCTTTGCGCGGCAGAGGCGGACTGGGCCGCAACGGCCGCGACCAGAGCCAGGAGAGGAAACCGCGGCCAGCGCACGTCAGTCCTCGAAACGCGGCGCGGTTTCGTCAAGCATCGCATTGGCGGTGGCGATCGCCGCCTTCGGGTCGATGCCGTCGGCAAAGACGGCGCTGGACAGCGCCACGAATTCGGCACCCGTGGCGGCCACGGTTTCGACGGAAGCGATGTCGGAGCCGGCCATGACGATGCAGGGAATCTGGATCATATCCGCCCACCATTGCCCGAGCGACAGGTTGCGCGGATGCGGCTCAGGCTTGTTGTCGTAGCCGAAGCGGCCGAAGAAGATGTAGTCGGGCCTGGCTTCACCGAGTTCCAGCGCATCGTCGCGGGTCTTGGCGCCGCCGGCGCCGACCATCATTTTCCCCTGGAAATGTTGGATGGTCTCGGCGAGTTCGGCCTTGGAGACCTCGACATGGATGCCGTCGGCCTGGACACGTCCGGCGATGCGGCTGTCGCCTGCGATGACGACGGCGATGCCGGCCGCCTGTGCGAGCGGCACGATCTGTTCGGCGAAGGCCTGGAAGGAGGCCTCGTCCATGCCGTTTTCAGGCAGGATGAGCGAGGCGACGTCGCCGCCTTCGAAGGCCGCCGCAATGCGCTCGGCCGGCGCGTCTTTCGGCGCGATCAGCACGATGCGGCAGCGGTTGGGCGGTGTGGCGTCGTTCATTGGCTTTCGATCCCGGTTTTCGCCTATGCCGGGCGAAGATGGTTGCATTGCGGCATAGAGCAAAGCGCCCGTCTTGAACAGGCGGGCGGGGATCGTTGCGATGGCCTTGGTTTACGAACGTCGGCGGGCAGCCAGTCTGCGGATCATTTGACGGCTTGAGGGCTTTCGACTGGTGGCTTCGACTTCCACAGCGTCCAACCGAGATTCATGCCGGCGGCGGCGATCAGGATGGCGGCGGCGCCGATGATCTGGGCGGGATGCAGCCGATGGCCGAAGGCAACGACATCGACCAGGATTGCCACGATGGGATAGATGAAGGACAGCGATCCCTGCAGGTGCGTCGGCAGCTTCTGGATGGCGCCATACATCAGTATGTACATCAGGCCGGTGTGGACGACGCCGAGCGTCGCCAGCATGGCCCAGCTCCATGCGTCGGCGGGAAGCTGGGACAGATTGGCGAAGGGCACCAGCATGACGACGCCGACGCAGACCTGGATCAGCGCGATCAGGTGTGGCGGCGTGCCCTTGAGCTTCTTGGTGACGATGGCGGCGACGGCCCAGAAGAAGGCCGCCCCCAGCGCCATCGCGATGCCGGTGAAATAGTCGGTGCCGACATCGCCGGTGTCAGGCGTCGCCTGCACGATCAGCAGCATGCCTGCGAAGGCAATGCCAAGCCAGGTCAGCTTGGTCAGGGTCAGCCGCTCGGCGAAGAACAGCGCGCCGAAGCCGACCAGCATGAAGGGCTGGGTGTTGTAGACGGCGGTCGCGATCGAGATCGAGGCGCGCGAAAAGGCGCTGAACAGAAGCAGCCAGTTGATGACAATGGCCGCGCCGCCGAGAGCGGCGATGCCGACGATGCGAAGCGTCAGCCTGCCGCGCAGCAAGCCAAGTGCCGCGCAGATGACCAGCAGCGTGACGGCGCCGAAGGCACAACGCCAGAACACCACGTCCATGATCGGCTGACCCGACATGACGACGAACCAGCCGATCGTGCCGAGGATCGCCATGGCCGCCGTCATCTCGATCGTGCCGCGCACTGTATTGTCCATCGCTTGCTCCCTGGATCGTCGATGCCTGACAATCCCATGTTGCGCGAGCGCGTTCCATGAGATAGAAAAGGCGGTCGCGAGAGAGAGCCTTATTTTATTAGGCGTTCTTGGGCTTTTATTTCAGGAAGTAAAAATGCTGGATGAGCTGGACAGGAAGCTTCTCGAGATCCTGGTGAAGGATTCGCGAATGTCGTTGAAGGACCTGGCGCAGCAGGTCGGGCTGTCGTCGCCGAGCGTCTCGGAGCGGCTGCGGCGGCTCGAGGAGCGCGGCGTCATCCGGGCCTTCACCATCGAGATCGATCCGCAGGCGCTGGGCTTTTCGCTGCAGGCGATCGTGCGCATCCGCCCCTTGCCCGGCAAGCTGCATATCGTGCAGAAGCTGATCGAGGAGATCCCAGAGTTCGGCGAATGCGACAAGGTCACGGGCGACGACTGCTTTGTCGCGCGGCTGTTCGTGCGTTCGATCGGCGAACTGGACCACCTGCTCGACCGTATCGCCGACAAGGCGGAAACCAGCACGGCCATCATCAAGGCGCAGCCGATCAGGCGCCGCCCGCCGCCGCTGGAGGCCCTCGCCGGACGAAGCTGATCCAGAGCGCTTCATTGTTTCACAGAAACGCAGAACCGCTCTATCTGTTTGTTTTGACGCAATTCCGGACGGAAAACCGTTTCACACTTTTCCTGGAATTGCTCTAGAGTTCCAGCTTGTAGCCTATATGGCTGGCCTTGAAGCCAAGCCGCTCATAGAAGCGATGCGCGTCGAGGCGGCTCTTGTTGGTCGTCAGTTGGACAAGTTTGCAGCCGCGTCGGCGGCATTCTTCGACCGCCCACTCGAGCAGCCGTTGCCCCAGTCCTGTTCCGCGCCGGTCGTCGGCGATGCGGACGGCTTCGATCTGGCCGCGCAAGGCCCCCTGGAGCGACAGCCCGGCAAGGTAGGCGATCTGCAGCGTGCCGATGATGCGGCTGCCTTCGGTCATGACGGCGAGAAACTGGTTGGGATCCGCGTCTACGGCCGCAAAGGCATCGCGATAGGGTTTGGCAAGCGGCAGGCTGGTATCTTCGCGGCCACGTCCAAGCGGATCGTCCGCAAGCATGGCGACGATGGCCGGGAGGTCGGCTTCTTCCGCGCGGCGGATAATGATTTCGCTCATTCTCAAAACTGCGTGCACAGGCCGGCGACCTTATGCGTCGGCAGCAGCCTCGCCGCAAATCTGGAGCGGCGAGTTACGGACAGTTGATCGCCAGCAGCCGCTGCCTCCAATATTGGCTGTCGCGGCGCAAAGGTTTCTGGGTTATTGCAGGGCTCCCGCCATTCCTCCAGCCACCTCTCTCCTCTCATGTCAGGTCTGCTCGCCGATCCGTGGTTCTATGCCGCCGCCCTTCCGGCGGTTATTCTCGTCGGCCTATCGAAAGGCGGCTTTGGCGGGGCGGTCGGCTTTGTCGGCGTGCCCTTGATGGCGCTGACGATGCCGCCGGTCCAGGCCGCCGCCATCCTGCTGCCGATCCTGTGCCTGATGGATATCGTTTCGGTCTGGACATGGTGGGGCGTCTACGACCGCAAGATGCTGGTCGACATGATGCCAGGCGCGGTGATCGGCATTGGCCTCGGCTGGCTGACAGCAGCTTTGGTCACCGAAGAGATGGTGCGTCTAATCGTCGGCGCGGTCGCGCTGATCTTCGTGCTGCGCTGGCTCTATCTGCAGTTCCGCCACGGATCCGACCATGCCGCGGCGCCCAACCGCGTGGCGGCAGCCTTCTGGGGCACCGTCGCCGGCTTCACCAGCTTCGTTGCCCATGTCGGCGGCCCGCCCTTCCAGGTCTATGCGCTGCCGATCCGGCTCGATCCGAAGGTGCTGTCGGGGACATCGGCGATCTTCTTCGCCGCCACCAATGCGCTGAAGCTCATCCCCTACTTCGCGCTCGGCCAGTTCGACACCGCCAATTTGACCGCATCGGCGGTGCTGATGCCATTGGCGCCGCTCTCGACCATCGCCGGCGCCTGGCTGGTGCGACGCATGCGGCCGGAGGTTTTTTATCCGTTCACCTACGCGACCGTGGCGGTCGTCGCGGTCAAGCTTCTGTGGGACGGGATTGCCGGCCTCTTCTAGAGCCTGTTCCATTCCGATGAGATCGGGAGACGACGAGGGCGGCCATCCGGAAGCCCCCAACCATCATCGGCTTCAGGCAGCGCTCGGCATCAGCCGGCGGCTGCCGCCAAAGGCGAGCGTTGCGCCTGCCGCCACGACCAGCGCCATGCCGGCAAGGACGGCGAGGTCGTGCGCGGTCGGCTTGAGAACCATGTCGGCGACGATCACCAGCATCACCGCATAGTCGAAGCGCGCCACGCTCATCATGCGCTGGCCCACGGCAAGGGCGGCCGGCGTCACGCCGTCCTTGGCGATCATGCCGGCCATACGCTCGGCGGTCGGCTTGAAGATGAACATGCCGATCGAGAAGGTGGTGGCGTAGCCGGCAAGGCCGATCAGGATCCACAGGTCGGAGAAGCCGGTCCAGAAGCCGCACATGATGAGCCCGAAGATAAGCGTCAGCATCGACATCGGCGCGAAGAAACGGCCGCCCAGCTGCCCGCTGGCGCGCATCGCCTGCAGCTTGTCCTCGATGTTGCCGGCGCGCTCGGCAAGCACGCCAAGCAGGAACAGCACGAAACCGCCGCCGACCCATAGGGTGGCCGAGACGATGTGGAGGAATTTGACGATCGAGTACCAGTCCATGGGTCTCTCCCTGGATATCCCAAATGATTGCAGGCGACGCGGCCGCCCGGTTCAGAGGAGCGGGCGTTTAGCGTGGCGGCTGTTTCGGAACGATGTCGGGAGGGAGACCGGCTTGTATCGACGCCCGTTTGTCACGGGTGTGGGCGATGCCCGCCCTGTCCCGAAGCGGTACAGATCTGCGGCACGATGAGAATTTTTCCGGCCCCGTTAAGGGTTCATTAAGCTTTACGAGCGTTTACTATGCGCATCCAGTGATCTGGATTCTTACCGAGTGGTTGGAGCCACTTTGTTTGACGCCTCCCTGTTAAACTCCTGAGAGCCGCCTTATCCGCGGCTCTTTTTTTGTCCGCGGCCGGCACGACATCCACGCCGCCTCCGCCGTTAACCCTTCGTTAAACATGTGCTTGCCTTCACCGGCGGCGAAGCGCATTTTCAAGCTTCAGTCATTTAGGGTTCAGGGCGTGACGGCATACGATGCCGAATCGGCTTGCGGCAGTGCAGGGGCGTATCGATGAACGAGCCTTCCAAGGGGAGCGCGAAAACCATTAAATTGGCGGAGCGCCGGGTTTTCTCACAGTCCTTCAAGCCACTCTACCAGGAGGGCATGGGCCTGGTCGAGCAGGCTGCCGAATATCTCGACGGCAAGGGCCGCGCCGAGGCAAAGAAGCTGTCGCGGACGGCGGCAACCCTTTATGCGGCCGAGTCGATGCGGCTGACCACCAGGCTGATGCAGGTCGCTTCCTGGCTGCTTCTGCAGCGGGCAGCCAATTCCGGCGAGATGACCCGCGATCAGGTCGCGTCGGAAAAATCCAAGGTGCGTCTCGACACCGCTTCGGCGCATGACGAGGCGATCGGCTGGGCCGAATTGCCGGCGGATTTTCTCGACCTCGTCACCCGCTCGCTGCGCCTGCAGGCGCTGGTGCGCCGCATGGACGAGGAGATCTACGGCAACGCCTTCGCCGACACGCCGCCGGCGGTCCGTCGCGCCAATCCGGTTTCCGACCAGATCAGCTTGCTGAACACGGCCTTTGCCCGCGGCTGAAAAGCCGCGGCATTTCTCCCAACAGAGCGGAGTCTCAAGCAGCCAGTGAGCTGCTGAGCGGCATTGTTTCTGGTTTGTTCACATTTCGCTGGCATCACCGTTCGCCTGGGGTAGATTTGGCGGATGGGGGAAGCGATTCGCATCATCGGTATCGATCCGGGGCTCAGGCGCACCGGCTGGGGCATCGTCGAGAGCCTCGGCAATTTGCTGCGCTTCGTCGGCTCCGGCACCGTGCGTTCCGACGACAAGGCGGCGCTGGCGGTTCGACTCTGCCAGCTGCATGACGGGCTGGCCGAGGTGCTGCACGCCGCCATGCCGCACGAGGCTGCGGTCGAGCAGACCTTCGTCAACAAGGATGCGACGGCGACGCTGAAGCTCGGCCAAGCGCGCGGAGTTGCAATGCTGGTGCCGGCGCGCGCCGGGCTGGTCGTGGCCGAATATGCGCCCAACGCTGTCAAGAAGGCGGTGATCGGCGTCGGCCATGGCGACAAGAAGCAGATCCACATGATGGTCAAGGTGCTGATGCCTAAGGCGACCTTCGACAGCGACGACGCCGCCGATGCGCTGGCCATCGCCATCTGCCACGCGCATCACCGGCAGAGCGTCGCCTACCGGATGGCGGCTCTGGCATGAGGGATCACGTATGATCGGCAAGCTGAAGGGTACGCTGGACGAGATCGAGGAGGATTTCTGCCTCGTCGATGTGCATGGCGTCGGCTATGTCGCCTATTGCTCGGCGCGTACACTTGCCGCGTTGCCGGCGCCCGGCGAGGCGGTGGTGCTGTTCATCGAGACCTATGTGCGCGAGGACATGATCCGGCTTTACGGCTTCCAGTCGGTGCTGGAACGCGAATGGTTCCGGTTGCTGATGAACAATGTGCAGGGTGTCGGCGCCAAGGTGGCGCTGGCGATCTTGTCGACGCTGGCGCCGGCCGATCTCGCCAATGCGATCGCGTTGCGCGACATCGCCATGGTCTCTCGCGCGCCGGGCGTCGGCAAGAAGGTGGCCGAGCGCATCGTCACCGAATTGAAGAACAAGGCGCCGGCCTATGCCGGTGCTGCCTCCGGCACCATCGGCCTCAAGCAGGAGCTCGGCGAAGGCGTCGCACCTGCGCCGATCACCGATGCCGTCTCGGCGCTGGTCAATCTCGGCTATTCGCGCGACATCGCCGCCAATGCAGTCTCAGCGGCGCTGAAGACGGCCGGCGAGGGCGCCGATGCCTCGAAGCTCATTCGATTTGGGCTGAAGGAACTGGCGCGGTGAGGCGTCGCTTGTTCCGTTCCCTGCCCTGTGCAAGGAAGGCAGCATGAGCCTTTCGCCCCGCCTGATCGCCCCCGACAAACGCGGCGAGGATGCCGAGCAGACCTTGCGGCCGCAGACGCTTGACGACTTCGTCGGCCAGGCGGCGGTGCGGGCCAACCTCAAGGTCTTCGTCGACGCCGCCAAGGGGCGCGGCGAGGCGCTCGACCATGTGCTGTTCGTCGGCCCGCCCGGTCTCGGCAAGACGACGCTGGCGCAGATCATGGCGCGCGAGCTCGGCGTCAATTTCCGCTCGACCTCCGGTCCGGTCATCGCCAAGGCCGGCGATCTGGCGGCGCTGCTCACCAACCTTGAAGACCGTGATGTGCTGTTCATCGACGAGATCCACCGGCTCAATCCGGCGGTCGAGGAAATCCTCTATCCGGCGATGGAGGATTTCCAGCTCGACCTGATCATCGGCGAAGGGCCGGCGGCGCGTTCCGTCAAGATCGACCTTGCCCGCTTCACGCTCGTTGCCGCCACCACTCGCCTCGGCCTGTTGACCAATCCGCTGCGCGACCGTTTCGGCATTCCGGTCCGGCTCAATTTCTACACGGTCGAGGAACTGGAGCAGATCGTGCGCCGCGGCGCCCGGATTCTGTCGATGCCACTGGGCGACGACGGCGCGCTGGAGATCGCGCGGCGCGCGCGCGGCACGCCGCGTATCGCCGGCCGGCTGCTGCGCCGCGTGCGCGATTTTGCATCGGTCGCCGGTGACGGTCATGTCGACCGCCGGATCGCCGACGAGGCGCTGACCCGGCTGGAGGTCGATGCGCTCGGCCTCGATGCGCTCGACCGTCGCTATCTGTCGATGATCGCCCGCAATTTCGGCGGCGGGCCGGTCGGCATCGAGACCATCGCCGCGGGGCTCTCCGAGCCGCGCGACGCCATCGAGGACATCATCGAGCCCTACCTGATCCAGCAGGGTTTCATCCAGCGCACGCCGCGCGGGCGTGTGCTGACCGCCAACGCCTGGCGGCACCTCGGCCTCGATGCGCCGAAGGATTTGGCGCAGCAGCAGATCAGCCTGTTCCAGGAAGAGTAACGGAGATTTGTTCTTCGGTTGCCCGAGGAACGGCTCTTCTGCGCAAAATCTCCTCGCCTCCGCCAGCGTGAAGGCGCAATTGCCCGCTTCATGGCAAGTCTTGCTCAAGAGGCCGGGGCTCATTGATGATCACCAGACGTGGCTTCCTGCGCCTCATCGGCGGCTCGTTCCTGTCGATGGTGTCGCTTGGCGCCTATGCGGTCGGCATCGAGCCGATGCTGTTGACGCATGTGAAGCGCTATTCGCTGACACCGCCGCATTGGCCGGCGGGCCTCAAGCTGCGCACCGTCGTGCTGGCCGACATCCATGCGTGCCGTCCCTGGATGACGCCCGAGCGGATTGCTTCGCTCGCCGCCGAGGCAAATGCCTTGCAGCCGGACCTGATCGTACTGCTTGGCGACTATATTGCTGGCATGCGCCTGGTGACGGACCAGGTGACTGAACTGGAATGGGCCTCGGCTCTGTCAAGTCTCAAGGCACCGCTCGGCGTCTTGTCGATCCTCGGCAATCATGACTGGTGGCACGATCATGCCGCGCAGGCGGCGGGAGCCGGGCCAACGATTTCGCGCAAGGCGCTGGAGGCTGTCGGCATTCCGGTGCTGGAGAACGATGTCGTGCGCCTGGAAAAGGACGGACACGGCTTCTGGCTTGCCGGACTTGCGGATCAGCTGGCACTACGCCCTGGCCAGGCCTGGGGCCGGACCGGTTTCAAGGGCCTGGACGATCTCGACGGTACGCTGGCCAAGGTAAGCGACGGCGCGCCCGTCATCCTGCTGGCGCATGAGCCGGACATATTCCCGAAGGTGCCGTCGCGGGTTTCGCTGACCCTGTCCGGCCACACCCATGGCGGGCAGGTGCGGCTGTTCGGCTATTCGCCTGTCGTGCCATCACGGTATGGCAACCGCTACGCCTATGGCCATGTCGTGGAACAGGACCGCAACCTGATCGTATCCGGCGGGCTCGGCTTCAGCATCATGCCGGTGCGCTTCGGCATGCGCCCCGAAATCCTGCAGATCGATCTTGGTTCCGTCTGAAGCGCTTCAACCTCAGGCGTTTCAGTGAAGCGACCTGATCGCGTCCATCACTTCAGGCTCGGCCTTGTCGCCATCGAAGGCATCGACGATGCCGAAGGCGCCGCCAAAACTCCACACCGACCATGAAAAGCCGTGCGCTTCGGCGCGCGCAATCATGTCCCTGACATAGGCTGCGCGATAATCGCCGGGCATCACATAGGAATTGCCGTATTCCTGGCGAATCATGCCGAACTCACCCAGCGTGATGTTTTCCGGCTTGATGCCATTGGTCTTGGCCCAGCTTTCCACCGTCTTGAACGGCGCGTCCATCAGAGCAAGCAGCTTTTCGTCCGTGTCCATGCTGGCGACCTGCTCGTCGAGATAGGCAAGCATGCCGCTCTGTCGTGCCCATGGCGCTTCGGCCTTGATCCGGGCGCGGATCGTGTCCAGCGCCACATCGAGCTGAGCGTGCGGCACCGCGGTCAACGGAAAGGGCAGACCGGTGACATAGCGGATGAAATCGCCGGCCCAGGTTGCGCCCTGATGAGTGAGCAGGAACGGATCATAGGAATGGAAAGTCCAGATGATGTTGTCGTCGGCGATCATCTTCGGATCGATCTTCGCCAGCGAGGCGGCGCTGGAATAGCAGGCTCCGGTCAGGATCAGGGTGAGCTTCGTCGCCGAGGCGCGCGCCGCCGCGAACAGTTTCAGCTGCCGGTCAGGCCACAGGCTGGTGCCGTCGCCGTCGCAGTCGGCGATCGGCTCGTTCATCGGCTCGAAGGCAACCTGGCGCGGATCTTCGGCGGCAAGCGTGCGCGCCATCTTGCGCACCATCTCGACATAGGCTTCGAAGGCTTCGGGGTCGTCCATCACCTCGCCCATGCCGATCTTGCGGTTGCCGCCGGACGGGATCAAGTGCATGTCGACGATGACCTTCAGCCCGGCTCGGTTGATCATGCGCACCGAGTCCAGCACGCTGGCATAGAGGTCGTCGCGCAGCGCCACCGTCTCGTCGGAGAGGAACGGCGAGGGGTCGACCGGCATGCGCAGGAAATCGAAGCCGGCGTCCTTCAGCGCCTTGAGATCGTCATCTTTGAGGAACTTGCGCCACTCGGGATAAGGCAGGATGGCTTTCGGGGCGTTCCACTTCTCCTCGCCGACCCAGGTCGTCCACTGGTCGAGGTTGAGGCCGCGCTTCATGGAGAAGGTCGCCGCCTGGCCAGGCAGCGCCACGGAAGCCAGCACCAGCAGCGTTGCCAGCAAGGTCTTGATCATCGCTCTCAACAGTGCCATGCGGTTCCTGCACCACAAACACCTGCCCCGTCGGGTTCGAAAAGGAAAGCGCGATGGACGATCATGGTGAATCGGCAGCGCTTCTGGCTGGGCTTTCCGGCGCACTGACGGAATTCGGCCACCGGCTGATGGCGCGGGTCTACTATGCCGACACCGATTTCTCCGGCGTCGTCTACCATGCGCGCTATCTCGAATTCTTCGAGCGCGGCCGTTCCGATTATCTCAGGCTCGCCGGCGTCCACCATACCGAGCTGGCCGACGGCAAGCATGGCGAAAAGATCGTCTGGGTGGTCAGGCGCATGGAGATCGATTTCCGCTCGCCCGCCCGCATGGACGACATCCTGACCATCGACACGCGCACCGAGGACATTTCCGGCGCCCGCATCGTCATGGCGCAACAGCTGAAGCGCGGCAGCGAATTGCTGGTCAAAGCGCGGGTCGAGGCAGCGATCATCGGCGAGAACGGAAGGCCAAGGCGCTTTCCGAAGGATTGGGTGGCGGCTTTCTTACCCAAGACAAACGGCTGATATTTCTCGCATCGGCGACCTGGAGCGGTTCAGCTTTTGATAGAAAAGCCGACCCGCTCCAACTCTTTATTTTGCGCAATTCCGGACGGAAAACCGCTACGCACTTTTCCTGGAATTGCTCTTGGCGACCCATTCGAATAACAGACGCGACCGTCGCCAAGCGATCCGGAAGGCGCGGCAATGCGCCGCGCGTATGTCCTAACCCATCCTTAACCATAACGGTTCATGAAGAGATTGGTGAAGATTGGCGGAATCCGAACGCCTTCCTTTCACCAATATTTGCCCCGAAAAGGCCGAGAACGGCGCATTTCGGGGTTGCTCCGCAAGCTTCAAGCTTCAAGCTTCGCGCGAACGGACCACAAGGGATGCCCATGGGCCAGCCGCCAGCGATGCCCGGAAAATCTTTAAGGACGTAACCATGGAAAACATCGCACTCGCCGAACCGGGCGCGCATCTGTCGATTTGGGCGCTGTTCATGCAGGCCAACTGGGTGGTCAAGCTGGTCATGATCGGTTTGCTCGGCGCCTCGATCTGGACCTGGGCGATCATCATCGACAAGCTGGTCGCCTATGCCCGCATGCGGCTGGCGCTCAACCGCTTCGAACAGGTGTTCTGGTCGGGACAGTCGCTGGAGGAGCTTTACCGCACGCTCGCCGACCGCAAGACGACCGGCATGGGCGCGATCTTCGTCGCTGCCATGCGCGAATGGAAGAAGAGCTTCGAGAAGGGTGCGAAATCGCCGCTCGGCCTGCAGACCCGCATCGACAAGGCGATGGACCTGGCGCTGACGCGCGAGATGGAGCGGCTGGAGGGACGGCTCGGCTTCCTCGCCACCACCGGCTCGGCCGCGCCCTTCATCGGCCTGTTCGGCACCGTCATCGGCATCATGACCTCGTTCCAGGCCATTGCCGCGTCAAAGAACACCAGCCTGGCGGTGGTGGCGCCCGGCATCGCCGAAGCGCTGCTGGCCACCGCCATCGGCCTGCTCGCCGCCATTCCCGCCGTCATCGCCTACAACAAGCTGTCATCGGACGCGAACAAGATCGCGGTGCGCATGGAAGGGTTCTCGGACGAGTTCTCCGCCATACTCTCGCGCCAAATCGATGAAAAAGTCGCGCAGAAGGCCTGAGGTACAAACATGGGTATGTCCGTAGGCATGTCGGGACGCGGCGGGCGCGGCCACAGGCGGCGCGGCCGCCATCATGCGCTGATGTCGGAAATCAACGTCACGCCGATGGTCGACGTGATGCTGGTGCTTTTGATCATCTTCATGGTCGCGGCACCGCTACTGACGGTCGGCGTGCCGATCGACCTGCCGGATACGCAGGCCAAGGCGATGAATGTCGACACCCAGCCGATCACCGTCTCCATCAACGCCACCGGCCAGATCTATCTGCAGGAAACCGAGATCCCGATCGAGGAACTGGTGGCGAAGCTGCAGGCGATCTCGAAGACCGGCTATGACGAGCGCATCTTCATCCGTGGCGACAAACTGACGGACTACGGCACCGCCATGAAGGTCATGGCCCGCATTTCGGCCGCCGGCTACAAGAATATCGGCCTGGTTTCGCTGCAGGAACAGGATCAATAGACAAGAAGATGAGGACCGGGCTCACCACATCGGTAATCTTGCATGCGGTGGCGCTCGCTCTCGGGCTGTTCACGCTGACGTCGCCGGCTGCGCTGCCGGCGGCCGATGTGGAATCCGTGTCGGTCGACATAGTGCCGACGGAAGCTGTGGCGCAGGTGCTGCAGGGCGACAAGAAGGCGGTGATGCATGACAAGCCGGCGCCGGTGCCGACCCAGCGTCCCGACATCATTCCCGCTGCCCAGAAGATTGGCGAAAACAGCGTCGACACCGACAAGCCGATAACGCCGGAGGCCAAGCCGAAGCCTGTCGACATGACGTCGGCGCCGCCGCCGGCGCCAACGCCGGTCGAGAAGCCGAGGCCCGAGGACGTGCCGAAGCCGCAGGAAAAGCCGAAGCCGATTCCGGCGACTGAGGTGGCGCCGGTGCCGCAGCCGAAGGAAGAGGTCAAGCCCGAACCGGTGAAGCAGACGGAGCCCAAGCCGACGCCGGCCAAGGAACCTGCCCCCACGCCGCCGGAGGACAAGACTGCTGCGATCGAGCCGAAGCCGGAGGTCAAGCCCGACGCCGTGGCCGAGGCCATTGCCCAGGAGCCGCCGACCGAGACGACGCAACTGCCGGACTCCGCACCGGCACCGGAAGCCCGGCCGAAGCCGCAGCCGGCGCAGGCCGAAAGCGCCAAGGCGCCGGACCGCAAGGACGCCGACAAGCCGGTCAAGGAGGCTTCGTCCAAGCCGAAGTCCGAAGACAAGCAGTTCAACGCCGACGAGATTTCCGCCATGCTCGACAAACAGAAGCCGTCCGGCGGCGGCGCCAAGCGCTCGACCCAGCAATCGACGCTTGGCGGCGACAAAGATCAGGGCGCGAAGCTTTCCAAGTCGGAGCAGGGGGCACTGGAAAGTCAGCTCGGTGGTTGCTGGACCCTGCCGGTCGGGCTCGAGGGTTCCGAGAATTTCGTCGTCGTGGTCCGGTTCAACCTGGACACCTCCGGCAAGCTGGACGGCCGTCCATCAGTCGAGCAATCGAGCGGCAACCGCCAGTTCGACGAAAGCGCCGTGCGCGCGGTGCAGAAATGCGACATGGCCGGCCTGCAGGTTCCCGCCGGCAAGCAGGACATCTGGAACGACATCCGGGTCACCTTCGATCCAAGGGAGATGCTTGGCCTCTAGGCCTGGCATCCACACAATCAAAGAAGAGAAGCGAGAAGATATGAGATCTTTCCTCAAGCCGCTCCTGACGATTGCAGCGATGGCGCTGGGCATGACGGCCGCGGCTCCGCTGCCGGCGTGGGCGCTCGTCGAGCTCAACGTCAACAAGGGCAATGTCGAGCCGCTGCCGATCGCCATCACCGACTTCCAGGGCGGCGACGCGCTGGGGGCGGAGATTTCCGACATCGTCAGCGCCGATCTCAAGCGTTCGGGTCTGTTCGCGCCGATCGACAAGAGCGCCTTCATCGAGAAGATCTCCAATCCCGACGCCCAGCCCCGCTTCGACGACTGGAAGGTGATCAATGCGCAGGCGCTGGTGACGGGCAGCGTCGGCAAGGAGGCC
Organism: Mesorhizobium monacense; assembly: GCF_056781675.1. Taxonomy (NCBI): domain Bacteria; kingdom Pseudomonadati; phylum Pseudomonadota; class Alphaproteobacteria; order Hyphomicrobiales; family Phyllobacteriaceae; genus Mesorhizobium; species Mesorhizobium monacense. The sequence goes on from NZ_CM165567.1 coordinate 6,448,487, forward strand.
GACGGCCGCATCCGCGCGCAGTACAGGCTGTGGGACACCTTTGCCGGTCAGCAGATGTCGGGTGAGCAGTTCTTCGCCAACGACGCCAACACCAGGCGTGTCGCCCACATCATCGCCGATGCCATCTATGAGCGGCTGACCGGCGAGAAGGGCTATTTCGATACCCGAGTCGTTTTCATCGACGAATCCGGCGCCAAGAACGCGCGCAAGAAGCGTCTCGCCATCATGGACCAGGACGGCGCAAATGTCCGCTACCTCTCGGACGGCCGGGCGATCGTGCTGACGCCGCGTTTCTCGCCGAACCGGCAGGAAATCACCTATATGTCTTATGAGAGCGGCCAGCCGAAAGTCTATCTGCTGCAGATCGAGACCGGGCAGCGCGAATTGGTCGGCAACTTTCCCGGCATGACCTTTGCACCGCGCTTTTCGCCTGACGGCCAGAAGGTGATCATGAGCCTGCTGCGCGACGACGGCAACTCCAACATCTTCGCCATGGACCTGAGAAGCCGTTCGACCACCCGACTGACCAATTCGACCGCCATCGACACTTCGCCATCCTATTCGCCGGACGGCAGCAAGGTGGTGTTCACCTCCGACCGCGGCGGCCGCGCGCAGATCTATGTTATGGGCGCCGACGGTTCGGGCCAGACCCGCATCTCCTTCGGCGACGGCGTCTATTCGACGCCGGTGTGGTCGCCGCGCGGCGACCTCATCGCCTTCACCAAGCAGACCGGCGGCGAGTTCCAGATCGGCGTCATGAAGACCGACGGTTCCGGCGAGCGCATCCTGTCCTCCGGCTTCCAGCAGGAGGGACCGACCTGGGCGCCGAACGGTCGCGTGCTGATGTTCTTCCGCGATGCCAATGGCGGGCCGAAGCTGGTTTCGGTCGATCTTACCGGCCGCAACGAACAGTCGATCCCGACGTCGAACTTTGCCTCGGATCCGGCCTGGTCGCCGCTGCTCGAGTAGTCCCGGCAACGGATGCTCGAGTCGAGCATCCGTGCTCAGTTGCAATTCGGTGCCGCTGCCGGAAAAGCCCCATTTTGGGGCTTTTTTCACGTCTTGGTCGCGTTTTGGCCGCATTTCCGCCTACGGTCCGCGCCCATTGTGGCCTCGGCCAAAAGGGCTGCGGACGGGCAGCCGAAACCAAATTTTAACCGTGTTTCTTGAATGCCGGTTAACCCAAACGTGGTTACTGGGTGATCAACGAAATCACTCGAAATGCGAAGGAGAGGCGGCATGGGCCGTATCGCAGCACTTACTCGAAACCCGGTGATGATCGCGCTGGTCGCGATGCTCGCCATCACCGGTTGCGCCTCGAAGAAGACCCCGAACAGCGCTGCCGATCTCGGCCTTAACGGCGCCGGCGCGGCCACGCCCGGCTCGGCGCAGGACTTCACCGTCAACATCGGCGACCGCATCTTCTTCGACACCGACTCGTCCTCGATCCGCGCCGACGCGCAAACGACGCTTGCCCGCCAGGCGCAGTGGCTGAACCAGTACAGGCAGTATGCCATCGTCATCGAAGGCCATGCCGACGAGCGCGGCACGCGCGAATACAATCTGGCGCTCGGCGCCCGCCGCGCCGCCGCCACCCGCGACTTCCTGGTCGCCAAGGGTGTCTCGGCGCAGCGCCTGAAGACGATCTCCTACGGCAAGGAACGTCCGGTCGCGGTCTGCGACGACATCTCCTGCTGGTCGCAGAATCGCCGCGCCGTCACCACGCTGGGCGGCGCCGGTTCCTGATCGGCAAAAATACAACACACCTGTGCGAAAGGCGGCCTCGGGGCCGCCTTTTTCATGTGCCGCTTCGATATCCTTCGGCCAAACAAAATTTGGCCGAAGTCTCAGGCCCTGCTATGAGCCGAGGGCGCTTGGTCCCACTCTGATCGGAAGGGCGCAACAGACAAACGATTTCACGGCGAGAGACATAATGCATTTCAGAACGGTCCTGAGCGGCACGCTCGCGCTGCTGCTCGTATCAAGCATCGCCGCCCCGGCAAGCGAAACCGGGCAAGCAGCAGACAGCGGGTTCTCCTTCCACCTGCCGACGCTGGGTATTTTCGGCCAGAAGAAAAAGCCGGACCAGCAGCAGGTGGCGCAGCAGGATCCTGCCGGCGCCACCGGTCTGGAAGACCAGCTGCGGCAGATGAACGGCAAGATCGAGGAACTCAATTTCCAGATCCTGCAGATGCAGGAGCAGATGCGCAAGCAGCAGGAAGACAACGAGTTCCGCTTCCAGCAGCTTGAAGGCGGCACCCAGGGAGCCCAGCAGCCGGCACAGAAGAAGTCGGATGCGGCGCCGGAGAATACCGATAACAGCGTCGCCGAGGCCCCGGCGACGCAGGCACCTGCCGATGCGGCCACGCCGCCGGCCGATGGCCAGAGCGTCGGCGAGGTCATCGTCGAATCGCAGACCGGCGATCCCGGCAAGGTGATCAACGGCGCGCCGCCGAAGACCTTCGGCACCATTACCGTCGACAAGAACGGCAACGTGGTCGAGGCCGGTGGCAACACGCAGGCGAGCGCGCCGGCGGAGACTGCCGCTCCGGCCACCGAGGCTCCGGCAACCGGGCCTAAGACCGGCAAGGCCGACGGCACGGTGGTCGCGGCGCTGCCGTCCACCAACAATCCCGACGAACTCTATCGCAACTCCTACCAGTTCATCCTGTCGGGCGACTACGGCACCGCCGAACAGGGTTTCCGCGACCACATCAGCCGCTTCCCCAAGGACGCCAAGGCGGCGGACGCGCATTACTGGCTGGGTGAATCGCTGCTCGGCCAGCAGAAATACCGCGACGCGGCCGAGATATTCCTCGCCGCCAGCAAGGACTATCCGAAGGCCAAGAAGGCTCCCGACATGCTTTTGAAGCTCGGCGTGTCGCTGGTCGGCCTGAAGCAGAACGACGTGGCGTGCGCCACTTTCGGCGAGATCGGCAAGCGCTATCCCGACCTTTCCAGCGCGCTCAAGGAACGTATCAAGCAGGAAAGGGCGCTCGCGGCGTGCTGACGCTCGATACCAGGCCTGACCTTACAGGGCCTGACCTTTCGGATTTTTCCAAGATCGACTTTACCAACGGCGCCATTGCAGCCGTGTCTGGCGGCAGCGACTCGACCGCCCTCCTCCTTCTCCTCAAAAACCATCTCGACCGCACCGCGCCGGCCACCAGGCTGCTGGCAGTGACGATCGATCATGATCTGCGGTCTGGCTCGGCGGCGGAAGCGCGAGCCGTAGCCAGCCTCTGCGCCGAGCGCGGCATCGCGCATCGCACCCTTCGCTGGTCCGGACCAAAGCCGTCGAGCGGCCTGCCCGCCGCCGCGCGCGAGGCGCGCTATCGATTGCTGGCGCAGGCCGCGCAAGAGGAAGGCATCGACCTGATCCTGACCGGCCATACCGCCGACGACCAGGCCGAGACCGTGCTGATGCGGCACGCGCGGGATGAGGGCCGAGGACTTGCCGAAATGGCAGGCCGCGGCCTAGCGGGGATGGCGCCGGCCACGCTCTACGATTGGCGGCACTGGATCGTCAGGCCGCTGCTCGGCATGCGGCGCGAAGCGCTGCGCGACATGCTGAGGCGCCGCAATGCCGGCTGGGCCGAGGATCCAACCAATCTCGACGAGTTGTTCGAACGGCCGCGCATCCGGGCCGCACTTGCCGGCGAGGACGGCGAGCGGCGTTTCGCGGAGCTGATCGCGCGGGCCGGGCAGGCTGGCGCCGAGCGCGAAGAACTCGGGCAGCGCGCAGCCATGCTGATCCGTGACTTTGCCTGTTGTCCAGTCCCGGGGCTCGTCCGTTTGGATCCTGCATTTGCGGCATCTGGTGATGCCCCGGCTGCTGTCTACGCCATGCGCATCCTGCTGGCGACTATTGGCGGCGTATCCTTCCTGCCCGACGAGGCGCGCAGCCAGGCGCTGTTTTCCCGGCTGCGGGCCGGACCGCTTTGCGCCACATTGTCGCGGACGGTGGTCGACGCGCGGCGCGCCGGCATCTTCCTGCGCCGTGAAGCGCGCGGCCTGCCCCTGGCCGTGCCGGCGACCGGCGATGTCCTTTGGGACGGCCGTCGGCGTGTCACATTGGGCGACAGCTCAGGCGCATTGTTGATCGCGCCGCTCGGACAGGCCGCGGCTGCAAAGCGGGATATTGCCGAAGACGGCATACCGTCCAGCCTTGCGAGCGCCGCGCTGGCCGCCGAGCCGGCGCTGTGGCGTGGAGCCGAATGCCTGGGTTTTGCGAGCGACAGCGGCGTGCCGACCACGGTCGGCTTGTCTCCCGTCGTGGCGCCCTTTGCCCGCTTCCTGCCGTCCTTCGATCTGGCACCCGCCGCAGCCGTTGCCGGGCTGATCGGCGCGGCGCCGCTACCGGCCCTGCCTTTCCGCGGCCATAGTGCCGGGCGATGATGGGGCGAAAGCTTAACCCAGACGTGCTGTTATGCTTGGCAAGGGGAGGCGCTCTCCCTATGTTAGGCTCAAGCTTCCTCTCATCATGTGTGTCCGCGTGCGGGCGCTAACGGGACATTAGATGAATCCGAATTATCGCAACCTCGCGCTCTGGGCGATCATAGCGGTCCTGCTCATCGCCCTGTTCAACCTGTTCCAGACGCCGCAGACGCGGGGCGCCTCGAGCGATGTGCCGTATTCGCAGTTCCTGCAGGATGTCGCGGCGGGCCGGGTCAAGACGGTGACGATCGCCGGCGCGCGCATCTCCGGCACCTACACCGACAGTTCGACCGGCTTCCAGACCTATTCGCCCGGCGACCCTTCGCTGGTCACGCGGCTGCAGGACAAGAACGTCACCATCAATGCCCGGCCTGAATCCGACGGTTCCAACTCGCTGTTCGGCTACCTGATCTCCTGGCTGCCGATGATCCTGATCCTTGGCGTCTGGATATTCTTCATGCGCCAGATGCAGTCGGGCTCCGGCCGCGCCATGGGCTTCGGCAAGTCGAAGGCCAAGCTTCTGACCGAAGCGCATGGCCGCGTCACCTTCCAAGACGTCGCCGGCGTCGACGAAGCCAAGGAAGACCTGGAAGAGATCGTCGAATTCCTGCGCGATCCGCAAAAGTTCCAGCGCCTCGGCGGCAAGATTCCGCGCGGCGTGCTTCTGGTCGGCCCTCCCGGCACCGGCAAGACGCTGCTCGCCCGTTCGGTCGCTGGCGAAGCCAACGTGCCGTTCTTCACCATTTCCGGTTCGGACTTCGTCGAGATGTTCGTCGGCGTCGGCGCGAGCCGTGTCCGTGACATGTTCGACCAGGCCAAGAAGAATGCGCCCTGCATCATCTTCATCGACGAAATCGACGCCGTTGGCCGCCATCGCGGTGCCGGCCTCGGCGGCGGCAATGACGAGCGCGAACAGACGCTGAACCAGCTGCTGGTCGAGATGGACGGTTTCGAATCCAACGAAAGCATCATCCTGATCGCCGCGACCAACCGGCCCGACGTGCTCGATCCGGCGCTGTTGCGTCCGGGTCGCTTCGACCGCCAGGTGGTGGTGCCGAACCCCGACATCGTCGGCCGCGAGAAGATCCTCAAGGTGCATGTGCGCAACGTGCCGCTGGCGCCGAACGTCGACCTCAAGGTCATCGCGCGCGGCACGCCGGGCTTTTCCGGTGCCGACCTGATGAACCTCGTCAACGAATCCGCGCTGATGGCGGCGCGGCGCAACAAGCGCCTCGTCACCATGGCCGAGTTCGAGGACGCCAAGGACAAGATCATGATGGGTGCCGAGCGCCGCTCGTCGGCGATGACGCAGGCCGAGAAGGAGCTGACCGCCTATCACGAAGCCGGCCACGCCATCCTGGCGCTGAACGTGCCGTCCGCCGATCCCCTGCACAAGGCGACCATCATTCCGCGCGGTCGTGCGCTTGGTATGGTCATGCAGTTGCCGGAAGGCGACCGCTATTCGATGAGCTACAAATACATGGTCTCGCGTCTTGCGATCATGATGGGCGGCCGCGTCGCCGAGGAGTTCAAGTTCGGCAAGGAGAACATCACCTCGGGCGCCTCCTCGGACATCGAGCAGGCAACCAAGCTGGCGCGCGCCATGGTCACGCGCTGGGGCTTCTCCGACAAGCTCGGCCATGTCGCCTATGGCGACAACCAGGAAGAGGTCTTCCTCGGCCACTCGGTGGCGCGCACGCAGAACATCTCGGAAGAGACGGCGCAGATCATCGATGCCGAAGTGCGCCGGCTGATCGACGACGCCTATTCGACGGCGAAGGCCGTGCTGACCAAGAAGAAGAAGGAATGGATCGCGCTGGCGCAGGGGCTGCTCGAATACGAGACGCTCACCGGCGAGGAGATCAAGCAGCTGATCGCCGGCCACAAGCCGGCCCGCGACCTCGGCGACGATACGCCGCCGAGCCGTGGCTCGGCCGTGCCGAAAGCCGGCACCGGCGGCCGCCGCAAGAAGGGCCCCGAGCCCGAAGGCGGCATGGAGCCCCAGCCTTCGAGCTGAGGTTCGGGCAAAAGGGTAATTTCGAGAACGCCGTGGCTGGTCCGCGGCGTTTTGTTTGGAGGACTGGTTGCCGATCAGTGGCGACCGTCGATTGCTCCGTTCAGAGGTATCGCAGACGTTGAAGATTGGCCGAGGCCTTTGCACCTCGTCATCCTGGGCGAAGCAGCCGCGAAGCGGCGTCGCGCAGACCCTGGGATCCATGCCGTGACATCTGAGCGTTGCGGCGGTGCGGGTTCTGCTCCGCGGCATTCTGCGGCAAGGGTCGGGGCATGGATCGTCGGGTCAAGCCCGAGGATGACGAAGGTGCGGTGGCACGCGGCCAAGCTCATGGATGTTGGAAGCTGGTGGCAGGGATCATCCGCAGCCTCCGTTAGCTCAATCAAAAAACAGTCAAATCCTCTGTTCGGAGGAACTGTCGCGCGAACAAAAACCCCGCGGCCTGGAAGGTCCGCGGGGTTCTTGATCATGCTCGAAGTTTCGCGATCAGCTCTTCAGCTTGGCGTTGCAGAGGCTGTAGAAGCCGCCGCCCTTCTGGATCCACTTCAGGCCGCCCAACGTGTTGGCGTCCTTGTTGGCATAGTACAGTTCGAGGCAGGTGTGCATGCGGCCCTTGGCCGGGGTCTCGCCGGCAAACTTCTTCGAAATCGCCGTCGGGAACTTGACGCCCCCGGGCGCGGCAACCGTCGGCTTCTCGGGGTCGCTGGTGTAGGTCGCCTCGTCGGCGGCCGGCACGGTGTCGTCGTCGGAGGCGGAAGCACCGCACTCGCTCTTGCGGAAGTCGTTCCACTTCTTGCCGCCCAGCGAGTTGCTTGCCTTGGCCGCCTGATACTTGGCGCTGCAATCGGCCATGCTCAGGCCCTTGCCGTCTTCGGCGGCTGCCTTGGTCGTTGCCTTGGCGGGTTCCGCCGCGGCCGTGGCGCCGGCGGCGCATTCGGTCTTGCGGAAGTCGTTCCATTTCATGCCGTTCAGGGTGCCGGCGGCCTTGGCGGCCTGGTACTTGGTGCTGCATTCCTTTGCCGTCAGACCCTTTGCCGCATCGTCGTCACTGGCCGCGGCGGCCTTGGTCGTCGCCTTGGCGGGCTCGGCTGCGGCCGTGGCGCCGGCGGCGCATTCGGTCTTGCGGAAGTCGTTCCATTTCATGCCGTTCAGGGTGCCGGCGACCTTGGCGGCCTGGTACTTGGTGCTGCATTCCTTCGCCGCCAGACCCTTGGCGGCATCGTCGTCACTGGCCGCGGCGGCCTTGGTCGTCGCCTTGGCGGGCTCGGCTGCGGCCGTAGCGCTGGCGGCGCATTCGGTCTTGCGGAAGTCGTTCCACTTCATGCCGTTCAGCGTGCCGGCGGCCTTGGCGGCCTGGTACTTGGTGCTGCATTCCTTCGCCGTCAGACCCTTGGCGACATCGTCGCCACTGGCAGCAGCAGCGTTGGTGTCGGCCTTGGTCGTCTTCTTGGCCGGCTTGGTGTCGGTCGTCGCCGCCGCGTCGGTGCCGCACTCGGCCTTGCGGAACTGGTTCCACGTCTGTCCGCCAAGTGTTCCCGCATCTTTGGCCGCGTTATACTTGGTGCTACACTCTGCCATGGTCAGCGCGTTGGCCGGCGCCGCCAGGAACAGGGTTGCGACGGCAAGGCCCGTCAGTGTTGCAAGTCTGTGGATGAGCATGGCGTTTCTCCGTTGCCGCCCAAGATGTCCCTTTGCGGAATCAATAGCTCTCAACGGGCGGTTGCGCCAGATGCTAACTGGCGCGCACGTCGCCGGAACCTGAGTTCTGCCGACAAGGTGATGAAATCGTTGCGGACCAAGGCCGCCGGGGTAAGAGTTGCCCGGCGAATCCGCGCCGTTCTGCCCGCCGCGACTGGTCTATTGTGGCGAGACAGTGTCATCGTGGTAGACTGTCGAATCGCTTGAACTACCCGCAACAATGATTTTCTAAGGAATCGTAATACATAATCACACAATGTGATGTTCGGACGCAGCCCAATTGTGGCAATACGGGCGGCTGAAAAATCGACGGGGACCAAGGCAGGTATGGCAGGGCAGTATTTCGGCACCGACGGCATTCGCGGACGCGCCAACAAATTTCCGATGACGGCGGAGATCGCCATGCGGGTCGGCATGGCCGCCGGCCTGTCGTTCCAGCGCGGCAGCCATCGCCACCGCGTGGTGCTCGGCAAGGACACCAGGCTTTCCGGCTACATGATCGAGAACGCGATGGTGTCGGGCCTGTGTGCCGCCGGCATGGACGTGTTCCTGCTCGGTCCCATTCCGACGCCCGCGGTTGCCATGCTGGTGCGTTCGCTGCGCGCCGATATCGGCGTGATGATCTCGGCCTCGCACAACCCCTATTACGACAACGGCATCAAGCTGTTCGGCCCCGACGGCTACAAGCTCTCTGACGAGATCGAGGAGCGCATCGAAGGGATGCTCGACAAGGATATAGAACTGGCGCTTGCCGATTCCGATGGGCTTGGCCGCGCCAAGCGCGTTGACGGCGTGCACGACCGCTATATCGAATTCGCCAAACGCACCTTGCCGCGCTCGATGTCGCTGTCGGGTCTCAGGATCGTCGTCGATTGTGCCAATGGCGCCGCCTACAAGGTGGCGCCCGAGGCGCTGTGGGAACTCGGCGCCGAGGTGGTGGCCATCAATGTCGAGCCCAACGGTTTCAACATCAACAAGGAATGCGGCTCGACCCATCCGGCCGGACTGCAGAAGAAGGTGCATGAGGTGCGCGCCGATATCGGCATCGCGCTCGACGGCGACGCCGACCGCGTCGTCATCGTCGACGAGAACGGCACGATCGTCGATGGCGACCAGATCATGGCGCTGATCGCCGAGTCCTGGCACCAGAGCGGGCGGCTGGCCGGCGGCGGCGTCGTCTCCACGGTGATGTCCAATCTCGGCCTTGAGCGCTTCCTCGGCGACATGAAGCTGCAACTGCACCGCACCAAGGTGGGCGACCGCTATGTCGTCGAGCATATGCGCGCGCATGGGTTGAATGTCGGCGGCGAGCAATCGGGCCACATCGTGCTCTCCGACTTCTCGACCACGGGCGACGGTCTGGTCTCGGCGCTGCAGGTGCTGGCCTGCATCAAGCGGCAGAACCGGCCGGTCAGCGAACTGTCGAAGAAATTCGAGGCGGTGCCGCAGCTTTTGAAGAATGTACGTATCGCCGGCGGCAAGCCGCTCGAGGAGGCGCCGGTCAAGGCGGCGATCGAGGATGCCCGCCACCGCCTCGGCAAGGCCGGGCGACTGGTCATCCGTCCTTCCGGCACCGAGCCGCTGATCCGCGTCATGGCCGAGGGCGACGATCCGCAACTGGTCGAGGCGGTCGTCAACGACATCGTTGGCATCATTTCCGAGACCCGCAGCGCCGCCTGATCCCTGGCGAGTCCGAGAGGGCGCGGCGGCGCAAAAACCGTTTGTTCCAGAGTTGCAAAGGCCCGCCTCCAGGCGGGCCTTTTTGTGCTTGCCGCAACACCCTGCTGCCCGGGGAAACATGCTGTACTTCTAAAATTCTATAGATTCGTGGTTAATCGATACGGTTAAACGCCTTTTAACCTTTGCAATTCATTATCCACGCCGAGGTCAATCACATTCGGGCGGATTCGTCGTTCCGAGGCTTCTTAGGGGTGACAAGCATGTTCAATGCAGCAAGAATGGCACTGTTTGCCGCGCTGTTGGCGGGCGTGGCCGGACCGGCCTTCGCCGCCGATTTCGTGGAACCGCCCGTGGTCGAGCAGGCGCCGCCGCAGGTGGCCTATCAAGAACCGGCCGATTTTGGCGGCTGGTATATTCGCGGCGACATCGACTATCACTGGTCGAATTTGGGTAGCATCGACTACATCACGTACGGCCCGCCGCCCGGCACCAACGATTTCGATTTCGGCGACCTAAAGGGCGGGTTCTCGCTCGGCGGCGGCATTGGTTACAAGGTCAACGACTACTTCCGTACTGATCTAACTGCCGACTACTGGTTCAAGTCAGACTTCAACGGCCAGACCTCGGATCTCGTCACGACATCGACCGAGGTTTCGAAAATGAGCGCCTTCCTGCTGCTGGCAAACGCGTATGCCGATCTCGGCACCTATCACGGGATCACGCCTTATATCGGCGCCGGCATCGGCGGCGCGCGCATCAAGTGGGACACGGTCCGCGATCCTAACACCACCGAGACCAACCCCGGGTCGACCAACTGGCGTTTTGCCTACGCGCTTATGGCGGGCGCTTCCTATTGCTTGACCGACAAGATCATCCTCGATGCAGGCTACCGCTTCAGCCACATCCAGGGCGGCCGCATGTTCGAGTTTGATACTACCAGCTCGGGTCCAGGCTTCGACGACGGTATCAGCACGAACGAGGTACGCGGCGGTCTGCGCTATCAGTTCGGCGGCAACAATGGGTGCGCAGCGCCTGTGGTTGCTTATCAACCGGAGCCGGTCTACACCAAGTAAGCGCTGAGAAATCCAGGAGTTCCTCAACCGCCCGGCTCTGCCGGGCGGTTTTCGTTTGAGCTGCTTCAGTCCTGTCCGGCTTCTTCAGAGCCGAAGATCAGCGAAGCAAAAACCGGATCGCTTTCTGCCGCCCGACCTTCAGCGGGTTTCATGCTCCAGTCAAAACCCTGCCGAAATCAATTCGCTAACGCTCTGTTATCCTTAACCGGCACTTAACCACTATGGTTAACAATGCTCCTTGAAACGGCGCGTGCGATTGCAATGCGCGCCAAGTTCGGGAGCCTGGGGACCATGGTACTCAAATCGCGTATAGCGCTTGCGCTTGCGGCAATCATGCTGATGCCGGTGACGCAGGCGTCGTCGGCCGACTACGATCCGCCCATCTATGTCGACCAGGCACCCGACTATGTGCCGGTCGAGGTCGGTTCGGGATGGTATCTGCGCGGCGATCTGGGTTACGCGTTCAGCCATCCGTTCGATCAACAGACATCGGCGAGCGGATCGACCACTTTCACGTCCGACAGCAGCCTTTTCACGGGCAGTATCGGCATGGGTTATCACATCAACGACTATCTTCGGGTCGAACTCAACGGCGGAATTCTGCCGACCAACGAATTCGGCGACCATGCACTGGTGCCAAGCGGGTGCGCCGGCACGACGAACAGCCTGTTTCCGGACGGGGCTGGCGGCTTCATCATTGTTCCCACGGCTACGACCCAGGATTGCGAGGCCTCAAACTACGGCACCAACAAGGGTTACAGCCTGATGGCCAATGGCTATGTGGACCTCGGCACCTATGTAGGCATCACACCCTATATCGGTGGCGGCGTCGGTATTGCCTACAACAAGTATTTCAAGACCCAGGGCGAGCGCGATTGCATTCCGATCGATCCCGATCCGACGTCGGGCGCGGGTGGCTTCCAGTGTAACGATCCGGCTGGATACAGCGGGTCGGAAGACTCAGAGGCCAAATACAATCTCGCTTATTCGATCGGCGCCGGCCTGTCCTATCAAGTGAGCAAGAACGTCTCGGTTGACCTGGGCTACGAGTATTTCTCGATCCCAAGCGCCAAATATGTCGCCTATGATGACGGCGCGTTCGGCATTCACAAAGGCATTAATTATCAGACGGTCAAACTCGGCCTGCGCTACGATCTCTGGTAGGCGCGCAATGAAGCCCAAGGAATCGACGGCGAGCCTCGGGCTCGCCGTTTGCTTTATGCGCCTAAGACTGCATGGCGCGCGAGTATCCTGCCAGCGACAAAATCTTTCCTCTTGACGCCGGAAGCCTGAACGCATATCGCCGTCCGTGGGCCACCCCTCCCCAACGAGGGGCCACTATCTGGAAGGATAGACCACGATGACGACGCTTACGAACCCCGGACTCCGTCCGGCAAACCCCAATTTCTCCTCAGGTCCCTGCGCAAAGCGCCCCGGCTGGTCGGTCGAGGCACTCCAGAATGCTGCGCTCGGACGTTCCCATCGCGCCAAGATCGGCAAGACCAAGCTCGAACAGGCGATCGAGCTGACGCGCGAGATCCTCCAGGTACCAGCGGATTACCGGATCGGCATCGTGCCGGCATCGGACACCGGCGCGGTCGAGATGGCGCTGTGGTCGCTGCTCGGCGAGCGCGGCGTCGACATGGTCGCCTGGGAGAGCTTCGGCTCCGGCTGGGTCACCGATGTCGTCAAGCAGCTGAAGCTCGCTGACGTGCGCAGGATCGAAGCCGGCTACGGCGAACTGCCTGATGTGGCGAAGATCGACTTCGACCGTGACGTGGTCTTCACCTGGAACGGCACGACATCGGGCGTGCGGGTGCCGAACGGCGATTTCATCCCGGCCGATCGCAAGGGCCTGACCATCTGCGACGCGACGTCGGCGGCCTTCGCACAAAGGCTCGACTTCCAAAAGCTCGATGTCGTCACCTTCTCCTGGCAGAAGGTGCTGGGCGGCGAGGGCGCGCACGGCATGCTGATCCTCAGCCCGCGCGCCGTCGAGCGGCTGGAGACCTACAAGCCGTCCTGGCCGCTGCCGAAAATCTTCCGCCTGACCTCGGGCGGCAAGCTGATCGAAGGCATCTTCAAGGGCGAGACCATCAACACGCCCTCGATGCTGTGCGTCGAGGATTATCTGGACGCACTGCAGTGGGCGAAGTCGATCGGCGGCCTCCAGGCCCTGATCGCCCGCGCCGACGCCAATGCCGCGGTGCTCGATCGCTTCGTCGCCAAGTCCTCGTGGCTCGGCCATCTCGCCGTCCAGCCGGCAACGCGGTCGAACACCTCCGTCTGCCTGTCCTTCACCGATCCGGATGTCGCGGCGCTCGACGCCGACGGCCAGGCGGCGTTCGCCAAGGGACTGGTCTCAGCGCTCGACAAGGAAGGTGTCGCCTACGACATCGGCGCCTATCGCGACGCACCGCCCGGCCTGCGCATCTGGTGTGGCGCGACGGTCGAGACCTCCGATCTCGAAGCATTGCTGCCCTGGCTCGACTGGGCCTTTGCTTTGCAGAAGGCGTCGCTGAAAGCGGCCGCCTGAGTTTCATTGCGCGGCGGCCTTCGGGCCGCCGATTCCCGTACGGATCAATCCCATTTTCAAGGAGGCCGCCATGGCGCCCCGCGTTCTCGTCTCAGACAAACTTTCCACCACCGCCGTGCAGATCTTCAAGGACCGTGGCGTCGAGGTCGACTATTTGCCGGATCTCGGCAAGGACAAGGAAAAGCTCGCTGAAGTGATCGGCCAGTATGATGGCCTCGCCATCCGTTCGGCGACCAAGGTCACCGAAAAGCTGATCAATGCCGCCACCAATCTGAAGGTAGTCGGCCGCGCCGGCATCGGCGTCGACAATGTCGACATCCCGGCGGCGAGCCGCAGGGGCATCATCGTGATGAATACGCCCTTCGGCAATTCAATCACCACGGCCGAGCACGCGGTTGCCATGATCTTCGCGCTGGCGCGCCAGATCCCGGAGGCCAATGCCTCCACCCATGCCGGCAAATGGGAAAAGAACCGTTTCATGGGCATCGAGATCACCGGCAAGACGCTGGGCGTGATCGGCTGCGGCAATATCGGTTCCATCGTCGCTACGCGCGGCGTCGGGCTGAAGATGCATGTCATCGCCTTCGACCCGTTCCTGTCGGACAGCCGTGCGGAAGAACTTGGCGTCGTGAAGGTCGAACTGGACGAACTGTTCGCCCGTGCCGATTTCATCACGCTGCACACACCGCTGACCGACAAGACGCGCAACATCATCGACGCGTCGGCGATCGGCAAGATGAAGGACGGGGTGCGCATCATCAATTGCGCGCGCGGCGGCCTGATCGTCGAGGCCGATCTGGTGGCGGCGCTGAAGAGCGGCAAAGTGGCCGGCGCCGGCATCGACGTGTTCGAGGTCGAACCGGCGGAGAGGAACGAGCTGTTCGGCATGGACAATGTCGTGGCGACGCCGCATCTCGGCGCCTCGACCACGGAGGCGCAGGAGAACGTCGCGCTACAGGTGGCCGAGCAGATGGCCGACTATTTGATCAAAGGCGCCGTTTCCAACGCCATCAACATGCCGTCGATCACCGCCGAGGAAGCGCCGCGGCTGAAGCCTTTCGTCAAGCTCGCCGAAGTGCTCGGCGCCTTTGTCGGCCAGGTCACCGAGGATCCGATCAAGGAGGTCGAGATCCTGTTCGACGGCTCGACCGCGACGATGAACACGCGCGCGCTGATCAGCGCCACCCTTGCCGGCCTGATCCGGCCGCAGGTCTCCGACGTCAACATGGTATCGGCGCCGATCATGGTGAAGGAGCGCGGCATCATCGTCGCCGAGGTCAAACGCGACAAATCGGGCGTGTTCGACGGCTACATCAAGCTGACCGTCAAGACCGAGCACAAGACGCGCTCGATCGCCGGCACCTGCTTCTCCGACGGCAAACCGCGCTTCATCCAGATCAAGGGCATCAATCTCGACGCCGAGGTCGGCCAGCACATGCTCTACACGACCAATGCCGACGCACCCGGCATCATCGGCCTGCTCGGCACGGTGTGCGGCGAGAACGGCGTCAACATCGCCAACTTCCAGCTTGGCCGCAACCGGCCCGGCGGCGATGCCATCGCGCTGCTCTATCTCGATGCGCCGTTCCCGGAAAAGGTGCTGGAACAGGTGCGGGCGCACAAGTCGATCGACTCGGCCAAGCGGCTGCGGTTCGACGTCGGCAGTGCCTGACCTGATTCCAGCAAAGCTTTATCGAAGGCGCGGTTCCGTCCGCGCCTTTCTGTTTTTGCAGCGGCTCCTCAAGTAAATGATGCGGAAGGCGAAAATTGTTGTGCCTCAGGCCGTTTCCAGCGGCAAAGAATGGTCGCATCGGCCTGCTCTTGACGCTATAGAGGCCTGTCGTTTCAAGGCCGCCGGTCGGCATCTCAAGGGAAAAGAAACATGGCCAATGTGGTGGTCGTCGGCTCGCAGTGGGGCGACGAAGGCAAGGGCAAGATCGTCGACTGGCTGTCGGAACGGGCGGACGTCGTCGTGCGCTTCCAGGGCGGCCACAATGCCGGCCACACGCTGGTCGTCGACGGCAAGGTCTACAAACTGTCGCTGCTGCCGTCCGGCGTGGTGCGGCAAGGCAAGCTGTCGATCATCGGCAATGGCGTGGTCTTCGACCCGCACGCCTTCGTCGCCGAGGTGGCGAAACTGAAGGCGCAAGGCGTGGAGGTGACGCCGGATCGCCTGAAAATAGCCGAAAACACCGCGCTTATCCTGTCGCTGCACCGGGAGCTGGACGGATTCCGCGAGGACGCCGCCTCCAATTCCGGAACGAAGATTGGCACGACCCGCCGCGGCATCGGCCCTGCCTACGAGGACAAGGTGGGCCGTCGCGCGGTCAGGGTGATGGATCTGGCGGATTTGGAAACACTTCCCTTGAAGGTCGACAGGCTGCTGACGCACCACAATGCGCTGCGCCGCGGGCTCGGCCATGCCGAGGTCACGCATGACGCGATCATGGGCGAGCTGACATCGGTCGCCGACGAAATCCTGCCCTATATGGACCGGGTCTGGAAGGTTCTCGACGACCGGCGCCGCGCCGGCGAACGCATCCTGTTCGAGGGCGCGCAAGGCACGCTGCTCGACATCGACCACGGCACCTATCCGTTCGTCACCTCGTCCAATACCGTGGCCGGCCAGGCGGCGGCTGGCGCCGGCGTCGGCCCCGGCGCCATCGGCTATGTGCTCGGCATCACCAAGGCCTATACGACGCGTGTCGGCGAAGGTCCGTTCCCGACCGAGCAGAAGAACGAGATCGGCGAATTCCTCGGCACGCGCGGCCATGAATTCGGCGTGGTCACCGGCCGCAAGCGCCGCTGCGGCTGGTTCGACGCCGTGCTGGTGCGCCAGGCGGTCGCCGTCAACGGCATCAAGGGCATCGCGCTGACCAAGCTCGACGTGCTCGATGGGCTGGACGAGATCAAGGTCTGCACCGGCTACCGTCTCGACGGCGAGACGATCGACTATCTGCCGGCCAGCCAGGGCGCGCAGGCCCGCGTCGAACCGGTCTACGAGACGCTGGAGGGGTGGAAAGGCACCACCGCCGGTGCGCGCAGCTGGAACGATCTACCGGCCCAGGCGGTCAAATATGTCCGTTACATCGAAGAGCTGATCGGCGCGCCGGTAGCACTCCTTTCCACCAGCCCGGAACGGGACGATACGATACTTGTGACCGATCCGTTTCAAGACTAGTTTCTGAGCCTTTCCGGGCATTGCGGCTGATTTGCGGGGGCCGGTCCGGGAACAAAATACAGGTCGACTGACGCATGGCAGATTTCGTTGCTGTTCTGAAAAAGACGATCGACGGTCTCGGTGAGAACACGCCGGAGATTCGCGCAAGGGTCTACGACAAGGCCCGGGCGACGATCGCGAAGAAGCTTGCGGATCACGTTCCGCCTTTGGCTCCGTCGGTCGCCGACCAGCAGAAGCGCACGCTTGAAGATGCCATTTCCAGCGTCGAGCGGAACTACGCCAAGAGCGTGCCTGCCGCCGACCCGCTGGCGGAGCTGGAGCACATCTTCTCGTCCATAGACCGCAACAAGAACCAGCCGAGCCACACTCGGCAACCGGCAAAGACGGAACCGACCTGGCCGCCGCCGCCTATGG
Source organism: Mesorhizobium monacense (assembly GCF_056781675.1). Classification (NCBI taxonomy): domain Bacteria; kingdom Pseudomonadati; phylum Pseudomonadota; class Alphaproteobacteria; order Hyphomicrobiales; family Phyllobacteriaceae; genus Mesorhizobium; species Mesorhizobium monacense. The sequence goes on from NZ_CM165567.1 coordinate 6,465,520, forward strand.
CCCAGCCGGAACCCGCGAAGTCGGAGACCTTCAGGCCAGCGCCGCCCGCTGCTAAGGCAGAACCGAGCTGGCAGAAGGCGCCGCAGACGCCGCCATTCGACAATGCCGATACCCGCCTTCCGGGGATGGACGCGTCGGCGCCGAACGGCCAGGACGACGTCTTTGCCAATGACGAGCAACCGGCGGCGGAGGACACGTTCCAGCGCTTGCGCCCCGCCGTGCGCAAACGCAGCTATGGCGGGCTGATTGCGACCGCGGCCGTGCTGCTGGTGATTGCCGGCGGCGGGTACGGCATCTGGCTGAACAAGGACGCGTTCGGCTCGATGTTCGGCCCTGGCGGGTCGAAGACCGTCACCACCGAGCCGCTGGTGAAACCGGCGGCCCCGGCCAAGCCGGCGGCCGATGCCGCCGCACCGCCGGCGGCGGGCGCCACCGACACCGCCGAGACAACCAAGTTCACCCAGCGCCTGACGCCCGAGGGCAAGGAGACCGATCCCGGTCCGGCCGCCGGACAAAGCGGCATAGGCGAAGGCGAATCCGTCGCCGCGTTGACCACGCCGCCACCGGTCACGCCACCTTCGACCGCGCCATCTTCGGCCACTCCGGCGCCCGCGCCAGCTGGTCAACCGGCTGCAGCCACAGGCGCTCCCGCAGTGCCCGCGCCCGCAACAACGCCGCCAGCCGACGGTGCCGCGCCGCCCGCAGCACCGGCTGACGCGACTGCCGTCGCCCCGACTGCGCCGGCGGCTGGCACCACACCTGCCGCACCGGCGGCACCGGCGGCCGCACCTGCCGCACCGGCGGCCGCACCCGCCGAGACCGCGCTGCCGGTCGGCCAGAAAGCGATCTTCTACGAAGAGCGCACCAGCACCGCGCAAGGCTCGGCCGAGCCGGGCAACATCGTCTGGTCGCTGGTGCAGGAATCGCCCGGCGGTGACCTGCCGCCCGAGCCGGCGATCCGAGCTGAAGCGACCATTCCGGGCAAGGACATCCAGCTGCGCATGACGATCAGGCGCAACACCGACCAGACGCTGCCGGCCAGCCACATCATCGAGATGATCTTCCTGACGCCGGAAGGCTTTGACGGCGGCGGCGTCGACAACATCCTGCGCATCGCCATGAAGAGCTCGGAGCAGGATGCCGGCAGCCCGCTGATCGGCATCCCGGCCAAGATCGCCGACGGCTTCTTCCTCGTCGCGCTCAACGACACCAAGGCGGATGAGGACGCCAACCTGACCCTGCTACGCGGCCAGGACTGGATCGACGTGCCGGTTGTCTACAAGACCGGACGGCGGGCGCTGCTCACCATGGAGAAGGGCATCCCCGGCGAGAAGGTGTTCGATGAGGCGCTGAAGGCCTGGCAGGCCAAGACTTCGGGCTGAGCAAGGCTCGGCCCAACAATTCAAAAACCCTGGAACAGCATGTCGAGCGCGCCGACGATGTCGTCGTGATTCTTGGTGATGTTCAACCTGGTTTCACCCAGTTCGCCGGTCGGAACCGTGGCGATCAGATGGGTGGCCACAAGCAGCTTTCGGCCATTGATCTCGACGATGGGATGCAGTTTTCGAATCGCCGGCGGTGCGGTCCGGATCGGGAGGAGCGGGATCACCACTCGTGTCTTGAGGTGGTCGAGCAGATCGGATTGCACGTTCAGCAAATAGCTGCCTTCGACGCGACCCGCGAAGACATCATAGCGGGCCATCAGAATTGCCGGTGCTCTTCCAGCGGTATTCCTTGCTTTTCGGCGTATTCATTCCACGCCTCCATCGTGGCGCGGTTCTCCAGCTTCCACAGTCGCGTCTTTTCGGCAGCCACGGCCTCGGCGATGCCGGCTTCCGCGGCGCGCGAGACATTGACGTCCAGCCCCTTGGCTTCCTTCATGAGGTTGGAATCGATCGACAGGTTCGCCGGCTGGCGGATCGCGTTCGAGGCTAGCTTGCGCATGGTGACCTCCGCAACATGCGCATAATCTATGCGCATTTGCGCGCCACGGCAATGGCGATGCGGTGTCGGATCGCGTGCGCGCACGAGCTTGCTTCCTGGGGACATGGGCGAAATTGCCTTCAGATGCTATAGTCACACAAACGGCAGGCCGAAGCCGGGCACGGCGATGACCAATGCGAAGATCGATCTTCGTGAGCTGGGCGAAACCGTTCTCCTGACGGATGGCGGCCTCGAAACGTCGCTCGTCTTCATGGATGGGCTCGATCTGCCGTTCTTCGCCGCCTTTCCCCTGCTCGGCGAGGAAGAAGGCCAAGAGAGGCTCGCTCGCTATTTCCGCCAGTTTCTGGATATCGCCGAACAGCACGGCGTCGGCTTCGTGCTCGACACGCCGACATGGCGCGCCAATCCGGACTGGGGCGGGAAGCTCGGCTATTCGGACAAGGCGCTGTCGGCCGCCAACCGGCACGCTGTCTCGTGGGCACGGACGCTCGCTGCGCCTTACGCCGCGCGCGGGATGGTCGTCCTTGTGAATGGAGTGGTCGGACCGCGCGGCGATGGCTACCGGGTCGATGCGGTCATGACGACGGCCGAAGCTGAAAACTATCACATCGACCAGATCAAGGCGTTCCGCGACGCCGGCGCCGACATGGTCAGCGCCATCACCATGACCTATTCGCACGAGGCGGCCGGGATAGCCTGCGCCGCAATGGCATCGGGCCTTCCGTCGGTAATCTCCTTCACTGTCGAGATCGATGGGCGCCTGCCTTCCGGCGAGAGCCTGAAAGATGCCATCGAAACCGTTGACGACCAAACTGACGGCGCACCGGCCTATTTCATGATCAACTGTGCGCACCCCAGCCATTTCGACGCCGTTCTTGCCGGCGGCGGAGGCTGGGTGAGCCGCATTCGCGGCATGCGCGCCAACGCGTCCGCCAAGAGCCATGCCGAGCTTGACGCGGCGACCGAGCTCGATCCGGGCGATCCGGTCGACCTCGGCCGGCGCTATCGCGCGATGCGCGACCGTTTCGGCCACATCGGCGTGCTTGGCGGCTGCTGCGGTACGGACGCAAGGCACATTGTCGCGATCTGCGAGGCCTGCCTGTGACAGGCGGCTATCCTTCCATCTCCTCGCGCAGCATCTCCAGCTCCAGCCATTCCTCCTCGAGCGCGGCCAGCGTGGCGCGTTCCTTGTCGAGGGCGGCAATGGTCTTCTGAAACGAGGCCGGGTCACGCTCGTAGTAGGCGGGATCGGCGATGTTGTTCTCCAGCCTGGAAATCGAAGCGGCTATCGCCTCGATTTTCTTGGGCAAGGATTCCAGGGCGAATTTCTGCTTGAACGACAGTTTCTTCGCCGGGGCCTTCGGAGCAGAAGACTCGGGCCTGCTGGTCGCAACCGCATCTCCGGCCTCCGCCTTCGGCCTTGCCTTGCGGTCTTCCAGCCTGGTGCCGCCGCGCTGTGCCAGCATGTCGGAATAGCCGCCGGCATATTCGATCCAGCGGCCGCCGCCGTCAGGCGCAATCACGCTGGTCACGGTGCGGTCGAGGAAATCGCGATCGTGGCTGACCAGGATGACAGTGCCGGCAAACCCGGCGACCAGTTCCTGCAGCAGCTCCAGCGTCTCCATGTCGAGATCGTTGGTCGGCTCGTCGAGCACCAGAAGATTTGCCGGCCTGGCCAGCACGCGGGCCAGCAGCAGGCGCGCCCGTTCGCCGCCGGAAAGCTCGCGCACCGGCGTGCGCGCCTGCTCCGGCTTGAACAGGAAGTCCTTCATGTAGGAGACGACGTGGCGCTGCTCGCCATTGACGACGAGGTTCTCGCCGCGCCCGTCGGTGAGGTAATGCGCCAGCGTCTCGGCCGGGTCGACGGCCTCGCGCTTCTGGTCGAGAGTGGCGATCTCCAGATTGACGCCGAGCCGCACCGAGCCGGCATCCGGCGTCAGTTCGCCGGTCAGCATCTTCAGAAGCGTCGTCTTGCCGGCGCCGTTCGGTCCGACCAGGCCGACGCGATCGCCGCGCTGGATGCGGGTCGAAAAGCCCTTGACCACGGTGAGGTCGCCAAAACTCTTTTCGATGTTCCTGGCCTCGATCACCAGCTTGCCGGATTCGGCGGCGTCGCTGGCCACCAGTGTCGCCGTGCCTTCGGCGCCGCGATGGCCGCGAAAGCGCTGGCGCATCGTCTGCAGCTCGCCAAGCCGGCGCATGTTGCGCTTGCGCCGCGCCGTCACGCCGTAGCGCAGCCAGTGCTCCTCGCGCACGATCTGGCGGCCGAGCTTGTGCTGCTCGCGCTCTTCCTCTTCCAGAACCTGGTCGCGCCATTCCTCGAAATGGCCAAAGCCCTTGTCCAGCCGCCGGGTTTGGCCGCGGTCGAGCCAGACTGTGGCGCGCGAGACGCGCTCGAGAAAACGGCGGTCATGCGAGATGAGGATCAGTGCCGACGAGGTGCGGGCAAGCTCCTCCTCCAGCCATTCAATCACCGACAAATCGAGATGGTTGGTCGGCTCATCAAGCAGCAAGATGTCGGGCTCGGGCGCCATGACCCGGGCAAGGGCGGCGCGCCTCGCCTCGCCGCCGGAGAGATCGTTCGGCTTCTCCTCGCCGGTGAGGCCGAGGTGTTCCATCAGATAGGTGGCGCGGTAGGGATCGTCGGCAGGCCCCAGCCCGGCCTCGACATAGGCGCGAACACTGGCGAAATCGTCCATGTCAGGCATTTGCGGCAGATAGCGCACGGTCGCCGAGGGCTGGCGGAACACTTCGCCGTCCTGCGGCTCGATCAGCCCGGCGGCGATCTTCAGCAGCGTCGACTTGCCGGAGCCATTGCGGCCGACCAGAGCGATCTTGTCGCCGGCCGAGGCGCTGAGTTCGGCGCCGTCAAGCAGCGGCGTGCCGCCGAAGGTGAGCTTGACCCCGTCGAGATTGAGAAGCGGCGGGGTCATGATCAGCTTTCGGGCAAGGGGTATGGGTGGGCAAGCAGCAGCGCGCGGCCGCTGCCCAAGGCGATTTCGAGCCGGCCCTTGACCTCGTTGGAAATGGTCAACGACGAGCCGAACGCAACCTCGACATGGTCGAGCGGCCATTTGGCGCCGGTGACGCTGAGGCCGGCAAGATCGGAGAAACCAAGCACCGAAAACAGCGTGCCGTCGGCATAGTCGAAACCGGCTTTTCCCGGCAAAAGCGGAATGCCTTCCTGCGCGCCGCTGGTCAAAAGCACATCCATTCCGCCTTTGGCCAGGCGCACCGCGAGGGCCAGGTGCAGGAAGGCGTGGTCGGCACGCTTGCCGCCAAAGGCGCCGGCGAGAACCAGGCTGGTGGCGCCGCGTTCGAGTGCGGCTGATATCGCCAGTTCGCCGTCGGTCTGGTCTTTCTCGGGCGGAAACACGTGGCGCGGCACGGCGGCCAGATCGGCGGGCAAATCCGCGGGAACGGAATCGAAATCGCCGACCCAGAGTTCGGGCATCACCCCCAGCATCCGGGCATGGCCGATGCCGGCGTCGGCGGCGATGACGCGCGTGCCCTCGATCTGGCGGTCGAGCAGCGGCGTGCGGATGAGATCGCCGCCAAGCAGGATGGTGAATGTGCTCATATCTCGTGGCCCTTACCAGCCCTGCCTGCGAAACGGAAGGCCGCGCCTTAAGTGCGTCGCGTCTTTGGGCAACATGCATTGGATGCCCGGCAAAGTTCCGCTTGCGCGGCTGATCGGCCGGGCCTATGTGTCGAAACGCTCTAACGGGGTGCCGGACGCGATCTTCGCGGACCGGCTGAGAGGCAGTCTCGCCAACCCGCTGAACCTGATCCGGTTTGTACCGGCGGAGGGATTAGACGTTTCGGACAACCCGGCGCCTCAATTCCTTTCACACGAACGAAGGAGGCGCCGATGCGCACGCTTTTACACTCGCTTGTCTCAGCAACAGTCCTCGCGGCATCCGTTTTTGCCGTGTCCGGGCCGGCATCGGCCCAGGAAAAACTCACCGTCTACACCTATGAGAGTTTCACCGCCGAGTGGGGTCCGGGCCCGGTGGTGAAGAAGGAATTCGAAGCCGAATGCGGCTGCACCCTCGACTTCGTCTCGGTCGCCGACGGCGTGGCGCTGCTCAACCGCGTCAAGCTCGAAGGGGCCTCGACCAAGGCCGACATCGTGCTCGGCCTCGACACCAACCTGACGGCCGAAGCCAAGGCTACCGGCCTGTTCGCGTCGCATGGCGCGGTGTCCGACGTCAACGTGCCGGGCGGCTGGAGCGACGACACCTTCGTGCCGTTCGACTATGGCTATTTCGCCGTCGTCTACGACACCGAAAAGCTAAAATTGCCGCCGAAGAGCCTGAAGGAACTGGTCGAGGGCGATGCAACCGACAAGATCGTCATCCAGGATCCGCGCACCTCGACACCGGGCCTCGGCCTGCTGCTCTGGGTCAAGTCGGTCTATGGCGACAAGGCGCCGGAGGCCTGGGCCAAGCTCAAGTCGAAAGTTCTGACAGTGACGCCGGGCTGGAGCGAGGCGTACGGCCTGTTCACCAAGGGCGAAGCGCCGATGGTGCTGTCCTACACCACGTCGCCGGCCTACCACATGGTCGCCGAAAACATCGAGCGCTACCAGGCGGCCTCCTTCGAGGAAGGCGAGTATCTGCAGATCGAGGTTGCTGGCATCACCACGACCGGCGCCAAGAACCCGCTGGCGGAAAAGTTCATGGCCTTCATGACCGGGCCGAAGTTCCAGAATATTATTCCGGAAACCAACTGGATGTTCCCGGCCGGCAAGACCGACAAGCCGCTCAACCCGGCCTTCGACAAGCTGGTCAAGCCGACCAAGACCTTGCTGTTCAGCCCGGAAGAAGTCGCGGCCAACCGCAAGGCCTGGGTCGACGAATGGCTGGCGGTGATGAGCAAGTAGGGGTCGGGATGGCGCCGGCGCGTTCGACCGATTCCCGTGTCACCGCCGGCATCGTCGCGCTTGCCGCCATTGCACTGCTGATCGGCGGCGCGTTTGCCGGGCTCATCCTCGAAGGCGCACGCGACCTTTCCGGTGCTGCGTCGGCCTTCGACCCGTACCTCCTGCGTGTCGCCCGCTTCACACTCTGGCAGGCGCTTTTGTCGACGCTGCTTTCCGTCATGCCGGCGCTGTTCGTGTCGCGCGCCCTGTCGCGGCACCCGCGCTTTTTCGGCCGCGGCTTGATCCTGCAGCTTTTCGCCCTGCCGTTGGCGCTGCCGGCCATCGTCGCGGCGCTCGGCATCCTGGCGCTCTACGGCAATGCCGGCTATTTCGCCGGCTTGCTCGGCGACCAGGGCTGGCCGGGTATCTACGGGCTGTCAGGCATCCTCATCGCCCATGTCTTCTTCAACCTGCCTCTGGCCACAAGGCTGTTCCTCGAAGCGCTGGGGACGATCCCGGCCAACCAATGGCGCCTGGCGAGCCAGCTCGGCATGGGCGCAAAACCGGCCTTCCGCCTGATCGAATGGCCGGCGCTACGCGCGGCGTTGCCGGGCATTGCCGGGCTCGTCTTCATGCTCTGCATCACCTCCTTCACCATCGTGCTGACGTTGGGCGGCGGTCCGGCCGCCACGACGCTGGAGGTTGCCATCTACCAGGCACTGCGGTTCGATTTCGATCCCGCGCGGGCCGTAACGCTAACATTTCTGCAGATCGCTCTGACCTTCGTCGTCGTGCTGGCCTTGATGCGGCTCGGCGCCAACACGGTTGGCGATGCCAATTTGCCGGTGGCGCCGCGACGGTATCTTTCCGCCGGCACGGCCGAGACCGCTTTGAACGTCACGTTGATCGGCGTGGCCTTGCTGTTCGTCGTAGGGCCGATGGCAGCGACGCTGGCAGCCGGGCTTGACGCCGATCTCGGCCGGCTGGCGGGCGAGGCTGCCGTGCGACAGGCGACGCTGACCAGCGTCGCGCTTGCCTTGCTGTCGGCGCTGCTTGCGGTGACGCTGTCGCTGTCGCTCATCATGGCGCGGCGGGCACTCGCCTTGACGCGCGGCGCCGGCCCAAGGACGCTGCTCGAACATGCCACTGATACCGGCGCCGGCTTCGTGCTGGTCGTGCCGCCCATCGTCGTCGGTGCAGGCTGGTTCCTTTTGTTGCGTACGGTCAGCGACGTCTTTGCCGTCGCCCCTGTCATGGTCGTTGCCGTCAACGCGGTGATGGCGATGCCCTTCGCCATCCGTGCCGTGCGTCCCGCCTATGATGCGGCAAGCGAACGCCACGAACGGCTTTGCGCGCAACTTGGCATCTCGGGCTGGAGCCGGCTCATTCTGGTCGACTGGCCATCGCTCAGGCGGCCTTTGGCCACCGCTTTCGCCTTCGCCATGGCCTTGTCGCTCGGCGATCTCGGCGTGATCGCGCTGTTCGGCAGCGATTCGGTGCAGACCTTGCCTTATCTTTTGTTGGCGCGCATGGGCAGTTACCGGACGGCGGACGCCGCCGGCCTGGCCTTGCTGCTCGGCTTGGTTTGCCTGGCGCTCGTGCTTGTCGCGGACCGGCTGGGGCGGGGAGAACGAGCATGACGCCCACTCATGATGGCGCCGACGTGAAACGGGGGGCAGCAGTGCGGCTGGACAAGGTCTCGTTCAGCTATGGCGAGGCGTCGTTTCTCTTCGATGTCGAGTTTGCCGCTTCCAGGATCACCGCCATCATGGGGCCAAGCGGCTCTGGAAAATCGACGCTGCTCAATCTGGTGGCCGGTTTCGAGGCGCCAGGGTCGGGCCGCGTGCTGATCGGCGAGGCGGATGTCAGCGCCGCTCCGCCTTCGGCCCGGCCGGTGTCGATGGTGTTCCAGGAAAACAATCTGTTTGCCCATCTCTCGGTGGAGCGCAATGTCGGGCTCGGCCGTTCGCCGTCGCTCAGCCTGACCGGCGCCGACCGCGAGGCGATTGCCGAGGCGCTGCGGCGCGTCGGCCTAGCCGGCAAGGAAAGCCGTCTGCCGCGCGAGCTCTCCGGTGGCGAGCGGCAGCGCGTCGCACTTGCCCGCGTGCTGGTGCGCGACCGGCCGGTGCTTCTGCTCGACGAGCCATTCGCCTCGCTCGGACCGGCCTTGCGCGACGACATGCTGGATCTTTTGGCCAGTGTCCATGCCGAGCGGAAGATGACGGTTCTGTTCGTCACCCACCAGCCCGAAGATGCGCGCCGCATCGGCCAGAACATGGTGTTTCTGGACGATGGCACGGTCGCCGAGGCGGGGACGGCGGCCGATTTTTTCGACGGCTCTGGACCGGAAGCCTTCCGGCGCTATATCGGCTCGGGTCCGGTCAACGCCGGATCACAAGATATTGCCCGGAAGCGGACATAATTTACGGCCAAACCGGGTTTGGACGATGCGGCGTTTGCTTGCCTTGACCGGAGGAGTGTGGCTAGGTCCGGCCATACTGGTCCGGCATAGGCCGTGATTTGCCGCAAAGAACAGAAAGGACGCCGATCTGCCGACCGGCAAGGACAGACTGTTGATGAAGCCGCTGGCGCGATTCCTTGCGCTGGCCAGCTTGGCCGTGGCGCTGGCAAGCTGCCAGATGTTCACGCCGTCGGATGTGCAGGAATCCGGTTTCCAGCCGTCCGACAGGCCCGTCACCGTCGACAATGTCGTCGCCAACAGCAAGCTCGCCGAGATGGCGAAGGCGCAGCATCCGCGCATCCTTGCCACCTATGGCGGCGAATATTCCGATCCCAAGCTCGAGCGCATGGTGGCCAAGGTCGTCGGCAGCCTGACGGTAGTGTCGGCAAATCCGACCCAGACCTACCGCATCACCATCCTCAATTCGCCCAACGTCAACGCCTTCGCGCTGCCTGGTGGCTATCTCTACGTCACGCGCGGCCTGCTGGCGCTGGCCAATGATTCGGCCGAGCTTGCCGCCGTCATCGCGCATGAGATGGGCCATGTCACCGCCAACCACGGCCTGCAGCGGCAGCAGCTGGAGGCCGAGGAGGGGCTGGCGACCAAGGTCGTCTCCGATGTGCTCGGCGACAGCCCGACCGCCAAGGCCGCACTCATCCGCGGCAAGCTCAGGCTTGCGCAGTTCTCGCGCAACCAGGAGCTCGAAGCAGATGCCATCGGCATCAAGTCGGTCGGCGAGGCGGGTTATGATCCTTACGCCGCCGGCCGCTTCCTGCAGTCGATGTCGGCCTATACCGATTTCCGCTCGATCAGCGGCGCCACCGATGCCAGCCTCGACTTCCTGGCGACGCACCCCAACACGCCGCAGCGCATCGACCTGGCACAGCGGCATGCCCGTCAGTTCGGCCCGCCGGGCGTGGGCACGCGCGACCGCGATGCTTTCCTCGCCGGCATAGACGGCCTGCTCTACGGCGACACGCCGGAAGAAGGCTATGTGCGCGGCCAGACCTTCCTGCATCCTGGCCTCGGCGTGTCGTTCACCGTGCCCGACGGCTTCGTCATCGACAATTCGGCGGCTGCGGTGACGGCGACCGGCCCGGGCGACATGGCGATCCGCTTCGATGGCGTTGCGATCGACAAGAACCGGCCGCTGACCGACTATATCCGCAGCGGCTGGGTGGCCGGCCTCGACGATGCGAGCGTGAAGCAGGAAACCATCAACGGCAACGAGGCGGCGACAGCGCATGCCGGCGCCGACGGCTGGCAATTCGACATCGCGGTGATCCGCGCCGGCGGCCAGGTCTACCGGCTGCTGACGGCGGCACCCTCGGCCAGCACCACGCTGGAGCCGGTGGCGCGCTCGGTCAGCGGCTCGTTCCGCATCCTCAGCGCGGCCGAAAAGGCGGCGCTGAAGCCGCTGCATATCCGCGTCGTCACCGTGCAGGCGGGGCAGACCATGGGCTCGCTCGCCGCGCAGATGGTCGGCGTCGACCGCAAGCTCGACCTGTTTAGGGTGCTCAACGCGATGTCGCCGGGCGCCGCCGTTTCGACCGGCGACAAGGTCAAGATCGTCACAGATAGATAAGGTTCAGGACGGCGAGGTTCAGGCGGCTGTCGCCATGAATTCCGGGTTCTGTTCCACCAGCGCGACCTTGAGCTTTTCCATGGCGCGAGCCTCGATCTGGCGGACGCGTTCCTTGGAAATGCCGAGCGCTTCGCCGAGCGATTCGAGTGTCGCGCCCTCGTCGGTCAGGCGGCGCTGCTCGATGATCCTGAGTTCGCGGGCGTTGAGCGCGCCGAGCGCTGCCTTCAGCCACAGCGAGCGGCGTTCGATGTCGATCGTGTCGCCGACGATTTCGTCCGGCAAGGGATCGTCCGAGATCAGGAAATCCATGCGCTCGGCCGTGCCGGCATCGTCGGCAAGCGGCGCGTTGAGCGAAGAGTCGGGAGCCGAAAGGCGGGAATCCATCATCGCCACGTCGGCCTCGGAGACGCCGAGCGCGACGGAAACTTCGCGGTAGAGAGAGGCGTTGGAGATTGGCTCGGCACCGTTCGCCAGCCGGGCGCGCAGGCGCCGCAGGTTGAAGAACAGAGCCTTTTGCGCCGAGCTGGTGCCGCCGCGCACGATCGACCAGTTGCGCAGGATGTAGTCCTGCATCGAGGCGCGGATCCACCAGGTCGCATACGTCGAAAACCGCACCTCGCGATCCGGCTCGAAACGCGCCGCGGCTTCCAGCAGGCCGACATGGCCCTCCTGGATCAGGTCGCCGAGCGGCAGGCCGTAATGGCGAAACCGCGAGGCCATGGAAATGACCAGCCGCATATGCGCGACGGTGATCCGGTGCAGCGCCTGCTGGTCGTTGTCCTCTTTCCAGCGCAAGGCCAGAAGATGCTCCTCCTCGCGCTCGAGATAGGGAGCCTTCATCGCCGCGCGGACCATGGTTCGTCCTGCCGTATCTTCGATCATGCCGCGCTCCTGTTCCGGGTCTTGCCGGCGGGCTCGCCCCCGCGATCTTGTCGGCGCTTCGGTTGAAATGTCGGCGCTGCGCCCTACAACAGCAAAACTCGCCATGCCGAGGAATGTTCCCCGGCGCGATCGTCCTGCGGTTGAACGGAGCGGAGCGCTGCGGGACCGCCGAAGGTTGGCGCCGCGTTCGTCGGTGCGGATTTTGAGAATGGGATTTCGGAAATGACCTATCTTTGAAATCCAATTCCTTATTTTGCCGAGCTGCATCTGCCAGTTTCCGGCCCTTCACAAAGCGCCGACCACCGGCCAAGACGGGATCACAGAAAAATGAAATGGCTCACTTCGCTCATCGTTGCCGGAACGCTGCAGGTTCTGGCGGTTACGTCAGGCCACGCCGGCGCCAACCTCGACCAGATCAAGCAGGCTGGCGTCATCAAGGTCGGCACGGAAGGCACCTATGCGCCCTTCACCTATCATGACGCTCCAGGCGCGCTGGTCGGCTTCGACGTCGAGATCGCCAAGGCGATCGCCGACAAGCTCGGCGTGAAAGTCGAATTCCTCGAAGGCAAGTGGGACGGGCTGATCGCCGGCCTCGACGCCAACCGCTATGACGCCGTCATCAACGAGGTCGGCATCACCGATGCGCGCAAGGCGAAGTACGACTTCTCCGATCCCTATATCGCCTCCAAGGCGGTGCTGATCGTTCGCGGCGACAACACCGACATCAAGAGTTTCGCCGATCTCAAGGGCAAGAAGTCGGCACAGTCGCTGACGTCCAATTTCGGCAAGCTCGCCGAGACCAACGGCGCCGAGCTCGTCGGCACGGACGGCTTCGACCAGTCGATCCAGCTGCTGCTCACTGGTCGTGCCGACGCCACCATCAACGACAGCCTGTCCTTCCTCGACTTCAAGAAGCACAAGCCCGACGCCAAAGTGAAGATCGCTGCGCAGGAAGAGAACGCCGATTACTCCGGTGTCATCGTGCGCAAGGGAGATCCGGAACTGGTCGCCGCCATCAACAAGGCGCTGGCCGACATCAAGGCCGACGGCACCTACAAGAAGATCGCCGACACCTATTTCGGCCAGGACGTCTCGCAGTAAACGCATTTTTCTCGGGCGGGCCGATACCGGCCCGCTTTCCATATATTGCGGCGAGCCGTCTTTGACGGCTCGCCGGTTTTCGCGTGATATCCGGTCCTGTGTCCGCGCCTCGACGGATGCCGGCTGATGCACCGCGGATGATCTGGCAAGGAGGCCTTCTGTGCCGCACTGGCTGCAACTGATGCTGGACTCCTTGCCGACGCTGTTGTGGGCGGCGCTGATCTTCACCGTGCCGCTGACGCTGCTGTCGTTTGCCTTCGGCCTCGCGGCCGGACTGGCCACGGCGCTGATCAGGCTGTTTGGCCCGAAACCGTTGGTTGCCGTGGCCCGCTTCTATGTCTGGATTTTTCGCGGGACACCGCTGCTGGTGCAGTTGTTCCTGATCTTCTACGGCCTGCCGTCGGTCGGCATATTGCTCGACGCCTTTCCCGCCGCGTTGATCGGCTTCACGCTCAACATCGGCGCCTACACGTCGGAGATCATCCGCGCCGCCATCGGTTCGGTACCGAAGGGGCAGTGGGAGGCAGCCTATTCGATCGGCATGAGCTGGAGCCAGGCAATGCGCCGCACGATCCTTCCGCAAGCCGGACGCGTCGCGGTGCCGCCGCTGTCCAACACCTTCATCTCATTGGTCAAGGACACCTCGCTGGCCGCTGCCATCACGGTGCCGGAAATGTTTCAGGCGGCGCAGCGCATCGTCGCCACCAGCTATGAGCCGCTGATCCTCTATGTCGAGGCGGCGGCGCTCTATCTGGCGCTGAGCTCGGTGCTGTCGGCGCTGCAGACGCGGCTGGAGGCCAGGCTCAATCGCTATGGCGGCTTCCTGGAGGCGCGGGCATGATCGGCCTCACCAATATCGAGAAGCGCTTCGGCGACAATCTTGTGCTGAAGGGCGTCACCGTCGCCATCGAGGAAGGCAGCGTCACCGCCCTTGTCGGCCCCTCCGGCGGCGGCAAGAGCACGCTGCTGCGCTGCATCAACCTGCTGGAGATCCCGACCTCCGGCACGGTGCGCATCGGCGACGAGACGCTCGAATTCCGGCCTGGCATCAAGGTCGCCACAAGGGACATCCGGCGCCTGCGGCTGCAGACCGGCATGGTGTTCCAGAACTTCCAGCTGTTCCCACACCGCAGCGCGATCGAGAACGTCATGGAAGGGCTGGTGACGGTACTGAAATGGCCGGTCGAGAGGGCGCGCGAACGGGCGATGGCTCTGCTCGAGAAGGTCGGCATGGCGCACAAGGCCGATGCCTGGCCGGCGACGCTGTCGGGTGGCCAGCAGCAGCGCGTGGCGATCGCGCGGGCGCTCGCGCCGTCACCAAAGGTGCTGCTTTGCGACGAGCCGACATCGGCGCTCGACCCGGAACTGGCGCAGGAAGTGGTCGACGTGCTTGGCCAGCTCGCCAGTGAAGGCACGACTATGGTGATGGCGACGCATGATCTCAGGCTCGCCTCCAAGATCGCGCAGGAAGTGGTCTTTCTCGACGCCGGTATCGTCGTCGAGAAAGGCCCGGCTTCCGTGGTGTTCAGCACCCCGGAGCATCAGCGCACCAGGCGCTTCATCGCCACGCTGAAGCAGGAGGCGGGCGAGTCCCAATAAAAAAACCCGGCGCGAGGCCGGGTTTTCCTGAATTCAAAGAGTGAAAAAGCTCAGGCAGCTTCTTCCTGCTCGGCTTCTTCGTTGTCGGCCTTGGCGCCGCGCTTCGGACCCTTGTTGAGGTTGACCTCGATGAGGCGCACCGCTTCGGTCTCCGACATGCGGTTGACGGCGGCGATCTCGCGCGCCATGCGGTCGAGTGCCGCCTCGTAAAGCTGGCGCTCCGAATAGGACTGCTCCGGCTGGTTGTCGGCGCGGTAGAGGTCGCGCACCACTTCCGAGATGGAGATCAGGTCGCCCGAGTTGATCTTCGCATCATATTCCTGGGCGCGGCGCGACCACATGGTGCGCTTGATGCGGGCGCGGCCCTGCACCACCTTCAGCGCGCGGTCGACATAGTCCTCTTCCGACAGCTTGCGCATGCCGATCGAGGTCGCCTTGGCGACCGGCACCTTCAGGCGCATCTTGTCCTTCTGGAAGTCGATAACGAAGAGTTCCAGCTTGTGGCCTGCCACTTCCTGCTCGTCGATCGACACGATCTGGCCGACGCCATGCGCCGGATAGACGATGAACTCGCCGGTCTTGAAACCGTGACGCGCTGCGGTGGACTTCTTCTGCGGGGTGATCGTTGCCATACGCCCTGAACTCCTTGTTGTAGCGCCGGCATGGCGGCGCCGGCTGAAACTTCGCGCGATCGGGGTGGCCGACCGTTAGCCGCACAACAGACGAACCCATCCGGAAAAGCCGGGACCGGCAAACCGCAATATCGCGACCGCCTGCCCCAGATCGCTCTGGTCCAGATTGAGAAGTTCACCTTTCAGTGATTTGGGGCGTTTGCGCCATAAATCGATGTTGTGTCACCGGCATGTTTGGCTGATGTAGCACAAAAAGTCGGAAGAATCAAGGTTTTGCTGCATTAGCGAAGGCAACCGGCCATCGCCGCCTGTCAAGACGGTTCGTGTCTCATGCCCGTTACGCTGCGTCATGCCGGCCGAACCGGCACGACCGTCAGTCGCCTTCGCCGGGCTCGGCGGAGAAATATTTCTCGAACTTGCCGGCCTCACCATCGAAGGTCTTGGCGTCTGCCGGGGGCTCTTTCTTGGCGGTGATGTTGGGCCATTTCTCGGCGTATTCGGTGTTGACCTGCAGCCATTTCTCAAGGCCGGGTTCCGTATCGGGCTTGATCGCGTCAGCCGGGCACTCCGGTTCGCAGACGCCGCAGTCGATGCACTCGTCGGGGTGGATGACGAGCATGTTCTCGCCTTCGTAGAAACAGTCGACCGGACAGACCTCGATGCAGTCCATGTATTTGCATTTTATGCAATTGTCGGTCACGACGTAGGTCATCGGTCGGCTCCGGGACGTCCCGTTTTTGTTGGGCTTTTTTGGTGAGGTAACGCCTTTGCCTGCCGCTGGCAAGGGCGGCTATTCCCAAGGATGTCGGCGTCTCCGGAATGGAATTCCAGAGCGCGACACTGGCGAAAGTCGCTCGTGCCTTCAATCCTCGCCGATGAGCCGGTCGGTTTGGCGGCGTTCCTTCTTGGTCGGCCGGCCGCTGCCGGCGTCGCGCAGCGCCGGAATCGCATCCGGAACGGCCTCGCCCTTCGGTGCCGACGGTGGCGACATGTCCTCGTAAAGCAGGCGCGCTTCTTCAGCCGGGCCGCGCCGGACGCCCGTTTCGAGTACCTTCCAGACGAAGATGCGCCGCTCCAGCGTGATGGTCAGGACATCGCCAGGCTTGACCAGATCCGAGGCCTGCGCTGCTTTGTCGCGATTGATGCGCACGCGTCCGGCGACCACCAGCTTCGCCGCCAGCGAGCGCGATTTCACCGCGCGGGAAAAGAACAGCCATTTGTCTATTCTCTGGCGGCCTTCGGCAACCATCGGACCTTTGACTTACTTCTTCAACTGGTCGCGCAGAGCGGCGAGCTTGGCGAAGGGCGAGTCCGGATCGAAACGCACCGGACGTTCCTCTCGCGGTTTTGCCTGGAATGCAGGCTTGCCGCCTTGTGCACCGCCCTTGCCGTCCGGCCTGCCGCCCTTCCAGTCGGGTCGGCTGTCGCGGCGATCGGGACGCTCGCCCTGCGGTTTGGCTTCGCGGCCGCCTTCGCCCTGGGGCTTGGGTTTGAACTTTGAGCGATCGAAGCGCGGCTTGCCGGCGCCGTCGCGCTGGTCGCGTCGGCCTTGGTAGGCCGGCCGCTCGCCTGGTGCGGTCACCGGCTGTCCGCCGCCGGCATCCGCCGGGGCATCGCTTCGGCCCTGCGCGACCTGGCCGTTGCGCGGGCGATTGTCGCGGCGGTTGTCGTGATGGCGATGGCGTGGGCGCTGCTCGAAACGGCCCTGCCGCCACAAAAGGATGGGTTTTGGCTGCTCGGCTTCCGGAGCGGGCTCGCCGGCAGCGGCTTCCGCCACCGTGGCTGGCTCGGCCGGCAGCGCTTCCTGAGCGGGCGTTGCATCTTCGGTCGCCTCGACCGTCGCGGCTTCAACCTCGGCGACCTTGGGTTCGGATTCTGGTTCGGCGACCGACGCAGGTTCGGCCGGTATTTCCGCTGCGGCTTCCGCTACGGGCGCGGTCTCTTCCGCGACTTCAGCCGCAGCTACCGTCTGCTCTTCCGCGACAGGCTCCGCTACTGCCTCGGCGACGGGCTCGGCAAGTGCTTCGGCTGAGGCCTCAACTGCGGCATCAGGCTCAGAACCCTCCACCGGCGCCTCGGCTGCGACTTCAGTCGTGGCTTCCGTCGTCACGGCCTGCTCGGCGCGCGCAGCTTCTTCCGCCGCCAGCTTTGCGGCAGCTGCCTCGCGCGCGGCATTGTCCTGCGCTTCGAGCCGCGCCTTGACCTCGGCGGCAGGCTTCGGCTCGGCGCGGTAGCCGAGGCCTTTCAGGATCTCTTCCATGTCGTCAGCAGTGGCGCCGAGGATCGACATCATCGGCGGCGTCACCATGAAGGCGTGGCCGTCATAGGCGCCGTCGGGGCGCTGTCCGAGGCCCGGCTTCCAGTTGGTCGCGGGACGGATCAGATCGGCCAGCCGCTCGAGGATGTCGACGCGGACCGCGCGGCGGCCGAGATTGCGGTAGCCGGCGAGCTTGTAGAAGGACTTGTCGAAGGCGGGATCGATGACCACCGAGGTGCGGCCGGAGGCCAGGGCGTGAACCACGTCGCCGAAGCCCGGTTTGTCCTTGCCGTCATTCTTCAGCGCCCAAAGCAATGTCACCAGTCCGGCAGGCGCCGGCTTGACCAGCGCCGGCACGAAGACATGGTAGGCGCCGAAGCGCACGCCCAACCGGCGCAACGCGGCGCGGCCTTCCTGATCGAGCGACTTCATCTCTTCGGCGATGTCGCGGCGGTTGATGAGGCCGAAATTCTCGACCAGCTGGAAGGCGATGCCGCGGCCGATGCCGGTGATCTGGTCGGCATTCTTCAAGTCGACCAGTGGCTTCAGCAGGGATTCGACCTGGAAGTTGACGAAGCGCTCGGCGCGCGCCGCGACCTTGTCGCGGGCGGGACCGGTGAGCTGCTCGTCGGCCAGAAGCACAAGGCGCGGCTTCAGCGGTTCGTCGCCGGCGACCAGCGTGCCGACCGGCGCGCCGATCCAGCGCAGCGTGCCGTCGGAGCCGAGTGCGATGTCGCCATTGGCGCAGGCGCCGAAACGTTCGGCGCGCGCCTCGAATTCGGTGGCAAGCGCCTTTTGTGCCGCCGTGCGCACGGCCTTGGCATCTTCGCCGCCGGCGCTTTGGTCGGCGGTGAAGCGGAACCCTTGCAACTCGCCGACATGATGGCCTTCGACAAGGACGGTTCCGGTAGGGCTAATTTCGGCTTCAGGCATGGTATTTTCTCTAAGGCGCCGCATGAGGACGGAAGTCCTGCGGTCTACGAAGCGTTTCGTCAACCGCTCATGCAGCGCATCCGACAATCTGTCTTCGATTTCGCGCGTCTTTTCCTGCCAGTGTGCCTGATCGGCCAGCCAGCCGGGCCGGTTGGAAACGAAAGTCCAGGTGCGGATCTGGGCGATCCGGTGCGACAGCGTGTCGATGTCGCCGTCTGTCGTGTCGGCACGCCGCACCTGCTCGGCCATGTAGTTCTCGTCGACATGGCCATGCCGGGCGAGGTCCATATAGATCGAGGCGATGAGGTCGGAATGCTGGGCCGGCGCGATCTTCCTGTAGTCGGGGAGCGCACAGGCTTCCCACAGCAGCGCCACCCGCTTGGCGTCGGAGGCCAGAGCACGGATGTCCGCGTCGCGCGACAGATGCTCGAGCGCCTGCGCGTCGACCGCCGGCAGCGCCCGCGTCAGGCCCTCGACCGGTGCGTTGGTCTCGATCGAGCGCTTCAGCGCATCAAGGCTGGCGAAATCGAAATTGGCGGTGCGCCATTGCAGCACCTTCACCGGATCGAAATCGTGGCCTTCGATCTTCTTGACCAGCTCCTCATCGAGCGGATCGACCTGGCCGGTGACGCCGAACGTGCCGTCGCGCAAATGGCGGCCGGCGCGGCCGGCGATCTGGCCGAGCTCGGCGGACGTGAGGTCGCGAAATTGGTAGCCGTCGAATTTGCGGTTCTGGGCGAAGGCGACATGGTCGAGGTCGAGATTGAGGCCCATGCCGATGGCGTCGGTGGCAACGAGGTAATCGACATCTCCGGATTGGAACAGCGCCACCTGGGCGTTGCGGGTGCGCGGCGAGAGCGCGCCGAGCACGACGGCGGCACCGCCCTGCTGGCGGCGGATCAGTTCGGCGATGGCATAGACCTCGTCCGCCGAGAAAGCGACGATCGCCGTGCGCCGGGGCAGGCGGGTCAGCTTCTTTGAGCCGGCATAGGCCAGATGCGACAGCCGCGGCCGCGTCACCACCGAAACGCCCTTCAAGAGGCGCTGCAGGATGCCGTGCATGGTGGCTGCGCCCAAGAGCAGCGTTTCCTGGCGGCCGCGCAGATGCAGGATGCGGTCGGTGAAGATGTGGCCGCGCTCGAGATCGCCGGCGAGCTGGACCTCGTCGATGGCGACGAAGGCGGCGTCGGTCTCGCGCGGCATGGCCTCGACGGTGCAGACCGAATATTTGGCGCCCACCGGCTGGATCTTCTCCTCGCCGGTGATGAGCGCCACCTTGTGGGCGCCGACCTTTTCGCAGACGCGCGTGTAGACTTCGCGCGCCAGCAGCCTGAGCGGCAGGCCGATGACGCCGCTCTCATGCGCCACCATGCGTTCGATGGCGAGATGGGTCTTGCCGGTGTTGGTCGGGCCGAGCACGGCCGTCACGTCGCGGCCCGAAAGGATCAGCGGCTGGGAGTGTTTCGGCTGGATATTCATCGGCTCGGAAATAACGCTTCTGCCGCTCGTTGCCGGGGAGCACGCCAGTGGTGGCGCGTGTGACAGCCGACACATAAGGATTTCAGGCGCGAAGCGAAAGCGGAATGTTCCGCAAGCGGGGCAAAGAGCCGTCCGGCTCGTACAAAATCCGGTCTCGATTAAGAGTTGGAACGAGTCTGGAACGAATCGGCGACGAATCACTGACTCTCGCTGATTCAGGTTTTGTTCACGGCTATATGTGGATTTTTTGACGGCGAGTCTCACCACATGCTGAATCGCTAAACTGGCCCGATTTATGCAAGGAGAACAATGCTGTTAACCTTCGCCGGGGAACGATCGCCGCACCCCGATCGACCTCAGCCAACGTTATGAAATTATTGACTTTTCCTAACGCGGCCTTAATGATTTGATCGACGTTTTCGGGCCTCATCGTTAATGTTTCGGCCAAAGCCGGAACGAATCGGCGACGAATCAGCGATGCTCAGGTTTTCTTGGTTTGTTCACCCCAATATGTTGTGTTGTGAACAGGTTATCCACCGAGAAGTCACAGCTTGTGGCGTGGGTTTCGCACAGACTTGGCAGCTGCCGTTAACCTTTGCGTGCCGCTCCGGCACAGATCGGCGTTGGGTGCATCGGTCGGCCCGATCATAGCAACCACAACCAGGCTCGGCCAGCAATGTCAAAACGGCTGCTTCAGGCCAGGTCCTCTTCCGTCACATAGCGCTGCAAGACAGAGCCGACGTTCCGGATGATTTCATCGTGCGACAGGGCGACGACCGGAGGAAGCCGCAGCAGGTATCGGCACATTGCCAAACCCAGCAACTGGCTCGAGACGAGACCGGCCCGTCGACCCGCATCGGCGGGGTCACCGACCGCCGCAACCACTGGCCTCACCTGACTGGCAAACACCTCGCGCAGCTTTTCGGCAGCAAAGTCGTTGGACATCGCCGAACGCAACAGAATTGTCATGCCAGGGCCGCTGGCCGGACCTTCCCAGATTTCGAGAAAGCGCCTGATCAGTGTTTCGCCGATGGCGGCTCGGTCAATCACCCGCAGCTCCGGCAGATGCAGGTCGACGACCGCCGCCCTGGCGAACAGTTCGTCCTTGCTGCGGAAATAGCGGATCACCATGGCCGGATCGATCGAGGCATGCGCCGCGACATCGCGGATCGAAGCCCCGTCATAACCGTGTTCGGCGAACAGTAGCCGCGCCGCCTCGAGGATATGGGCCCGCGTGCGGTCCGATTTGCTGATTTTCTTCGCCTGATTCTGAGTCATGAAAATGCATATGCCAACACCTGTTGACAAATGCAATGGCGTCGATTAGAAAGTCAACACTTGTTGATAAATGGAGAGGGAAAATGTTGCCCGATACAACGGACGTCCTGATCATTGGCGCCGGCCCGACCGGCATGGCGCTGTCCATCATGCTGCACCAGGCCGGTGTCGATCACGTTCTGATCGACAGGCTGGCGCAGGGCCTGCAGACCTCGCGCGCCGGCGTCATCCATGCGCAGACGCTGGAAGCGCTGGAGCCTCTCGGTGTCACCGGGCGGCTGGGCGAACTTGCCCTGAAGCTGCAAAATTTCGTCATCCGCGACCGCAACCGGGCGCTGCTCGATGTCGATTTCGGCAAGCTTCCATCAAGGCATCCCTATCTGTTGATGCTGCCCCAGAACCTGACCGAGCAGGTGTTGGCCGAGCGGATCGCTGCCCTGGGCGGCGTCATTCATCGCGAAGTCGAGGCCAAGGCGGTTGTTCAGGATATTGACGGCGCCCGCGTGACGGTGGTCGAGAACGGCCGCGAGAAGCTCATATCGGCGCGCTACGTCGTCGGCGCCGATGGCATGAACAGCCTGGTGCGCGGCGCGGCCGGCATCGAGTTCGACGGCGCAGCCTATGACGGGTCGTTCGTGCTCGCCGACGTCCGCCTCGACTGGCCGGTTGGGCCGAAGGAAGTGTCGCTGTTTTTTGCGCCGGCCGGGCTGGTAGTGGTGGCGCCGCTTCCGGACGGATCGTACCGCATCGTTGCAACAATGGATGACGCGCCGGAAAAGCCTGCGGTTGCCGACATCCAGGCGCTGCTCGACAGCCGTGGGCCGACCAGACAACGAGCTCGCGTGCTCGGCCTGGCGTGGAGCTCGCGCTTTCGCGTGCGGTCGTATCGCAAGGAGCGGTTGTTCCTCATGGGCGATGCCGCGCATGTCCACAGCCCCGCGGGTGGGCAAGGCATGAACACCGGCATCATCGACGCGGTCGTGCTTGGCGAACTGCTTGGCGATGTGGTGAACGGCGTGCGGTCGGAAGCCGAGCTCGACCTCTACGAAACGTTGCGGTGTCCAGCGGCGCAGGAGGTGCTTGATTTGGCGGGCAAGATGACCGAGATGGCGCTTACCCGCAATCCGGTGAAGCGGTTCGTCCGCAATCTGCTGCTCTCCCTGACGAACCTCAATCCATTGCTGAAGCGTCGCATGGCCTTGAAACTGTCAGGCCTCAGCCGCGCGCCGCTGGCCCGGCTGCCGGCACCTTCGCGTGGGCCGGGTTCAATCTCCCCTGCCAAGCCTGCAGCCAAACCAGCGCTGAAGCTTGCCGCCTGACGGCTGCGATTGTTAGGGTAACGAGCTTCGATCGTGGGATCGTATGTCTGTACCGGCCGTTGGGCCGGTACATCAGTTGTCGCCGGGGGGCTCGAAACCTCAGGCGAAATACTGTCCGCCATTGGCGGATATTGTCGAGCCGGTGATGAAGCCGGCTTCATCGGACGCGAGGAAGACGACGCAGCGCGCGATCTCTTCAGGCTCGCCGAGGCGGCCGACCGGGATCTGCGGGATGATGCGTTCGTTGAGCACCTTCTCGTCGATCGCCTTGACCATCTCGGTGGCGATGTAGCCCGGGCAGATGATGTTGACGGTAATACCGGCGCGGGCGCCTTCCTGGGCAAGCGCCTTCGAGAAGCCGATGTCGCCGGCCTTGGCGGCGGAATAGTTGACCTGGCCGGCTTGGCCCTTCTGGCCGTTGATGGAGGAGATGGTGATGACGCGGCCGAACTTGCGGTCGCGCATGCCGCCCCACAGAGGGTGCGTCATGTTGAAGACACCGGAAAGGTTGGTGTCGATGACTTCCTTCCACTGCTCGCGCGTCATCTTGTGGAACATGCCGTCGCGAGTGATGCCGGCATTGTTGACCAGCACGGAAACCGGACCGAGATCGGCCTCGACCTGCTTGATGCCGGCGGCGCAGGCGTCATAGTCGGCGACCGACCATTTGTAGGTCTTGATGCCGGTTTCGGCGGTGAACTTCGTCGCCGCCTCGTCATTGCCGGCGTAGTTCGCGGCAACCGAATAGCCAGCGTTCTTCAACGCGACCGATACCGCCGCGCCGATGCCGCGCGACCCGCCCGTGACGATTGCAACCTTGCTCATGCGTTTCCCCTTTCGGTACCGCCCTGTTTTCGGGCTTTTCATGCAGAATGGAACGGGCGGCTCGCGCCGCCCGGATAGTCTGTCGCTACAGCGCTTCGATGCACATGGCGACGCCCATGCCGCCGCCGATGCAGAGCGTAGCGAGGCCCTTCTTCGCACCGCGGCGGCGCATTTCGAAAACCAGCGTGTTGAAGATGCGGGCACCGGAAGCGCCGATCGGATGGCCGATGGCGATGGCCCCGCCATTGACGTTGACGATCGAGGGATCCCAGCCCATGTCCTTGTTGACGGCGCAGGCCTGCGCGGCGAAGGCCTCATTGGCCTCGACCAGGTCGAGATCGCCGACCGACCAGCCGGCCTTGGCCAGCGCCTTGCGCGAAGCGGGAATGGGGCCGGTGCCCATGATCTGCGGATCGACGCCGGCGGTGGCCCAGGACACGATGCGCGCCAATGGCGTGATGCCGCGCCTGACAGCTTCGGCTTCACTCATCAACAGCGCGCCGGCAGCGCCGTCATTGATGCCAGAGGCGTTGGCGGCGGTCACGGTGCCGTCCTTGTCGAACGCCGGCTTCAGCTTGGTCATGGCGTCGATGGTGGCGCCGTGGCGGATGTACTCGTCCTGGTCGACGATGGTGTCGCCCTTCTTGCCTTTGATGGTGAAGGCGACGATCTCGTCCTTGAACTTGCCGGCCTTCTGCGCGGCCTCGGCCTTGTTCTGTGAGGCCAGCGCGAACTGGTCCTGGTCGTCGCGGGTGATCTGGAACTGGCGAGCGACGTTTTCGGCGGTGTTGCCCATGTGGTAGCCATTGAAAGCGTCCCACAGTCCGTCCTTGATCATGGTGTCGATCATCTTGTAGTCGCCCATCTTGACGCCGGCGCGCAGATGCTGGGCATGCGCCGAGAGCGACATCGATTCCTGTCCACCGGCGACGATCACCTTGGCGTCGCCTGCGGCGATCTGCTGCATGCCGAGCGCGATGGCGCGCAGGCCCGAGCCGCAAACCTGGTTGAGGCCCCAGGCGGTGGTCTCCTTGGGCAGGCCGGCGTTGATCGAGGCCTGACGGGCAGGGTTCTGGCCTTGCGCGGCTGTCAGCACCTGACCGAGGATGACCTCGTCGACCTCGCCCGGTTCGACACCGGTACGCGACAGCAACTCCCGGATGACCACGGCGCCGAGCTCGTGCGCCGGAGTGGCGGCGAAGGCGCCGTTGAAGGAGCCAACAGACGTGCGTGCCGCGCCGGCGACAACGATGGCATTGGACATTTTCTTCTCCAGACTTCGAGGTGACGTGTTTTTGGGTATCGTTAGGGACTTTTCTTGCCCGTTCCATGACCCAAGTCAAACCGGAAATAGGCATGCCAGCCATGCGCGGCAAGCAGGCTGCCGGCAGTCAGTGCAAAGGCTGCGGCTTTCGCTGTGCAGCATTTTTTGCCCGCCATGCAGCATTAAATGATGCCGCACTGCACAAACCACTTGGAATTGTGACGCTTTTGCGCATATCCTCGCAAGGGCGCAATCGTTACCGGCTGCTTACTCACATGCGCCGGTGTCCGGGGAGGATACTGATGGCCGCGAAAGACGATCCGATCATCATCAAGAAATATGCCAATCGCCGGCTCTACAACACCGGCACCAGCACCTATGTGACGCTCGAGGATCTGGCCGACATGGTCAAGAGAGGCGAGGAGTTCACCGTCCAGGACGCCAAGACCGGCGACGACATCACGCATCCGGTGCTGACACAGATCATTTTCGAGCTGGAGAACAAGGACGGGCAGAACATGCTGCCGATCCCGTTCCTGCGCCAGCTGATCGCCTTCTACGGCGACCAGATGCAGATGATCGTGCCGAGTTTCCTCGAACAATCGATGATCGCCTTCTCCAAGGAACAGGAACGGTTCCGCGAGCAGATGAAGGGCGCTTTCGGCAAGTCGCCGATCGACGTGATGAAGATGGCCACACCGATCAAGGCGCTGGAGGAGCAGACGCGCCGCAACATGGAGATGTTCCAGAACGCGATGCGCCTGTTCACGCCGTTCCCATCGGCCGGTTCGAACGGGCCTGCTCCTGCCCCGGCCGAGCCGGCCAAGAAGGAAGCGCCGGAGAAGCCGGACGACCTTCAGGAGCTGAAGGAACAGATCGCCGCCATGCAGCGCAAGCTCGACACCATGTCGTGAGCGCCGGACGGCGCCGGCCAGCGGGCGCCGCAAACTTCTGATGCAACGGCAGCCCACAGGGCTGCCGTCATTCGCCAAGCCGAGCTAGAGTTTCATGGGCCAGTCATAGCGGGCGCGGGGCCTGATCAATCCGTTGCTGGTCACTTGTTCGACGGCATGCGCGGTCCAGCCGATGCTGCGGCCGAGCGCGAACAGGCGAAACGGCGCGTCTGACGGCAGGCGCAAATTGCGGGTCAGCGCGGCCAGCGCAAAGTCGATGTTCGGGCGCGCGCCGGTCGCCGCGAGAACGGCATCCCGCAGATGCGCAAGGCCGCTGCCTACCTCGATATCGGCCAGCAGGGCGTCTGCCCTGGGATCGCCCTCGGGGTAAAGCGGGTGGCCAAAGCCGGGCAGCGGCCGGTCATGGCCAAGCCAGCGCATGACCGCGCTATCGGCTCCCAGCCGCTCCGCGTCCTCGACGAGATTAACGGCCGCCTCGCCGGCGCCGCCATGCCGGGGACCGGAAAGCGTGGCGAGACCGGCAATCAGGCAGGCGGCGACCGGCGCTCCGGTGGAGGCGGCAACACGCGCCGCAAAAGTCGATGCGTTCAGCTCATGATCGGCTAGCAGCACCAGCGCCCTGCGGATCAGGTCCGCGCCGGTGCCGCCCACGGACCAGCCGCGCGCCAGCCTTTCATGCACGGCGCCGCGTCCGGCAGCCGCGCCAAGTGCCGCGGCCAGAGCGCCGATGGCGCCGGCCGCATCCTGATACAGCATGGCCGGCAAGCGTCCGAGGGAAGGCCGGCCTTCCGCCGCCAGCCGGGCAAGGCTCGTGAAGGCCGCGGCGCGGCCGCCTTCGCCGCCATCGGCAGGCTCCTTCGAGCCAAACGACACGCCAGCATCCGCCGCCCAAAGCAGGCTCGCCGTCTGCTCCAGCGTGGCCGTGGCCGAGAGCGTCACTGCGTCCTCGCCGCGATAGACGAGGCGGCCGTGGACGATGGTCGAGATCGAAGTGGCAATGGCCGGCTCGCCCCAGGCGATGGCGCTTTCGGCGATCGCCTGCGGGCTTCGTCCACGCGCCCGGCGGGTCGCAAGTGCTGCGATATCGTCGGCACGGTACTGGCTGCGGCGCGGATCGGCCTGGTCCGGCCGCATGCCGATGCGGCCGCGGCTGACATAGGCATAGAGCGTCTGCGGTCGCACCTTGAGCCGCCCCAGCGCTTCCTCGCGTGTCAGCCATTCGGACATGTGGCTCCAAGCCTATATTGATTATCTTGATCAAGATTGATGAATTGATCATCCACCATTAATTCCAGTCGGTAAACCTCTCAAGGAGATAGATATGGCAAACGGGCTCGATGACGTGGTTGCGGCGGAAACCGTACTTTCCGATGTCGACGGCCTTGGCGGCCGCCTCACCATACGGGGCCATTCGCTGCCGGAGCTGGCTGGCCGCTGGCGCTATCCGCAAGTGGTTCGCCTGCTGCTGGACGGCTTTTTCGTCGACCTCCCCGATGATGCCGAGCTTGCGCAGGCCATCGGCCGATCGCGCGCGGAAGTGTTCGAGCGGCTGCAGCCGATGTTGCCGGCACTGGTGCCGCTTGATGTCTACAGCGGCATGCGCGCCGGCATCGCCTTGCTGCCGGACGGCGATACGTTGACGGACTCCTTGCTGTTGATCGCGGCGCCGGCGGTGCTGACGCCCGCCTTGCTGCGCGGCAAGCGCGGAAGTCCGGCGATCGCGCCGAACCCGCAGGCGGACCATGCCGCGGACATGCTGCGGATGCTGGGCGGCACCGACGCATCGTCTGCCCTGGCCAAGGCGCTCGACACCTATCTTGTCACCGTTTGCGATCATGGTCTTAACGCATCGACCTTCGCCGCCCGCGTCGTGGCCTCGACGCAGGCCGGCCTGACCTCGGCCATATTAGCCGGGCTCGGCGCGCTCAAGGGACCGCTGCATGGCGGCGCGCCCGGTCCGGTGATCGAGATGCTCGACGCGATCGAGCCAGGGGGCAATGCTGCCGCCTGGCTGCGCGCGGAGATCGCCCGCGGCGAGCGCATTATGGGCTTCGGCCATCGCATCTACCGGGTGCGCGACCCACGCGCCGACGTGCTGAAGGCGGTGGTGCGGCAACTCGGCGCCGAGAGCGCAACCGGCCGCCGGCTGGCCTTTGCAGAGGAGGTGGAGCAGACCGCGCTCGAGGTGCTGCGGCAAGCCAAGCCATCGCGCTCGATCCTGACCAATGTCGAGTTCTACACCGCGCTGCTGCTGGAAGCGGCTGGTTTTCCTGCCGAGGCATTCAGCAATGTCTTTGCTGCCGGGCGCGTCGCTGGCTGGGTCGCCCATGCGCGCGAGCAGCAGGCGACCGGCCGGCTGATCCGGCCGCAGTCGCGCTATGTCGGCCCGGTGCCGAACCTGGTGGCTTGAGTCTTCAAACCTGTTTCGATTGACGCTGCCTCTCCAAGTCAAGGCGGAGAGGCTGTTCTCCATGACCGAAATTTCATGTGATCACGCGACCGTGTTCGTGTTCTTGCCTTGGTCAGGACTTATATGCTGCACTGCAACATTAGTCCGTTGCGGCCGAACTGCTCCGATTCACGGGCAGGACAAGGCACGCAGCATCCAAACCGACAGGAACGCCATGACGACGAACGGCAAGGCGCAGGAAAAGAAGAAGATCAACATTGCGCTCCAGGGCGGCGGCTCGCACGGCGCCTTTTCCTGGGGCGTGCTCGACCGGCTGCTGGAGGATGGGCGGCTCGAGATCCAAGCAGTTTCCGGCACCAGCGCCGGCGCCATGAACGCGGTGGCGCTGGCTGATGGCTTCGTGCGCGGCGGTGTCGAAGGTGCGCGACAGAAGCTCGACGATTTCTGGCGCGCCGTGGCGGCGAAGGGCCGCTTCAGCCCGGTGCAGCGCATGCCGTGGGATGTCGCCTGGGGCAACTGGTCGATCGAGAACACGCCGGGCTATTTCTTCTTCGACACCATGTCGCGGGTGTTTTCGCCCTATGTCGCCAATCCGCTCGGGCTCAACCCGCTGCGCGACGTGGTCGAACAGGAGATCGATTTCAAGAACGTGCACGCCTGCAAGTCGATGGAGCTGTTCATATCGGCGACCAATGTCGAGACCGGGCAATTGCGCGTCTTCTCCGACGGCGAGATCCACCTCGATACGGTGATGGCCTCGGCCTGCCTGCCGCAATTGTTCCGCGCCGTCGAGATCAAGGGCGTGCGCTATTGGGACGGCGGCTATGGTGGCAATCCGGCCCTGTTCCCGTTCTTCAAGACGGCGGCGACCGAGGACGTGCTTCTGGTGCAGATCAATCCGGTGGTGCGCGAGGGGACGCCAAAGAGCGCCAACGAAATCCAGAACCGCATCGACGAGATCACCTTCAATGCCGGGCTGCTGAACGAATTCCGCTCGATTGCCTTCGTCAAGGAACTGATCGCCGCCGGCCGCCTGCCGCATGGCGAATACCGCGACATCCGCATGCACCGCATCGACGCCGACGAGGCGTTCAAGGACCTGTCGGCATCGTCCAAGGTCAATGCCGAATGGGCCTTTCTCGCCTATCTGCGCGATCTCGGCCGCACCGCGGCGAGCGACTGGCTGGAGGAGAACTACGACGCCGTCGGCAAGCGACCGACGCTCGATCTTTCCGGCGAGCTCGACGACGGCTTCAAGCCGGTGCGCGGGCCGGCGCCCGGCCGGCGGGTCAAGGAATTCTTGGCGGCGCGCAAGAGGCCGGAGCAGGCGGGCCGTCAGGCGTAGATCGTACGATCTTCGATTCGCCCCGCTGCCAGGTGGTTGCCTTGCGGCAAGACAGACATCGAGATGTCCGTCGGCGCGGTGCTTCCCCAAGGGAACTGGGGAAGTGCTGGATTCGACCTCTGGTGCGATGTAGCCTTACCTGCACGTAAACGGGAGGTTGCGATGCTGCAGACCAGACAGGATGCCCTCGGCGCACAGTTCACATTGCAGCGTGGTGCATTCGAGAAAGAGCCTTTCCCAAGTCTTGATGTCCGCAAGGATCGTCTCAAGCGTCTGCTGGCGCTCACCGAGCAGCATGAGGCTGAGATATGCTCCGCCATCGACGCCGATTTCAGCGCGCGGTCGGCCCACGAGACACGCCTTGCCGAGTTGTTCGTCGTCGGCGCGGGGATAAGGCATGCGGTTGCGCATTTGCGGGTATGGATGCGGGAGCGCCGCGTCGCCACCAGCCTGCCGTTCCTGCCGGGGCGCAACCGTCTTCTGCCCCAGCCGGTCGGTGTGGTTGGGATCGTGTCGCCCTGGAACTATCCTTTCCAGCTTGCCATCGCGCCGGCCACTGCTGCGCTGGCGGCCGGCAACCGCGTTCTGATCAAGCCCTCCGAACTGACACCGAAATTTTCCGCCCTGCTCGAACGTCTGGTCGGCGAGCATTTTGCGCCTGACGAGATGAGTGTCGTTGTCGGCGACGCCGAGGTCGGAAAAGCCTTTGTGTCAGTGCCCTTCGATCATTTGCTGTTCACTGGCTCGACCGCGATCGGCCGCCAGGTGGCGATGGCCGCGGCAGCGAACCTTACGCCAGTGACGCTCGAACTTGGTGGCAAGTCGCCAGCTATCTTCGATGCGTCATGCGACCTCGACGCAGCCGTGTCCAGCGTCGCCTACAGCAAGCTTTTGAACGCAGGCCAGACCTGCATCGCTCCGGACTATCTGCTGGTTCCGCAGGGGCAGTCGGAGATGATTGCCACGAAGTTTGCGGCCGCGATGGCGCGGCTCTATCCGAGCCTGCGCGACAATCCCGACTATACGGCAATCGTCAGCGAGCGGCACCATCGGCGCCTCAGCGACATGGTCGCCGAGGCGCGTGAGAGTGGTGCCGATGTCATGGAGGTCAATCCGGCAGGCGAAAAACTCGGCGTCACCGATCGCAAGATGCTGCCTACGCTGGTCAGGAACGCGGGCGAGGATCTGCGGCTGATGCGCGAAGAGATTTTCGGGCCGGTGCTGCCGATCATCGAATACGCCAAGGTCGATGACGCGATCGAGCACGTGAACCGGGCGGAACGTCCGCTGGCGCTCTACTGGTTCGGCCGCGACAGCGGCAATCGCCAACGGGTGATGCAGGAAACCATTGCCGGCGGCGTGACGGTCAACGACTGCATGCTGCACCTGGTGCAGGAACGCCAGCCATTCGGCGGCGTCGGCGCCAGCGGCATGGGTGCCTATCATGGCGAATGGGGTTTTCGGACCTTCAGCAAGGAAAAGCCGATTTTCCTCCAGTCCAAGCTGAGCGCGGGCGCCCTTCTGCGCCCACCCTACGGCAACACGTTCGAGCGGCTTTTCCGCCTGCTGAGGCTCATCACCTGATAGATTTGTCCTCTGTTTCCTCGAATGCATGAGAGGTTTCGCATCATCCTGACACCTGCTGCCACAGAACGTCCCGACCCAGTGAAGGCGGGCGGCCAGGCGGCCAAGGAGCTGGAGAATGGCGGGCATACACTGTCCGGTGGCGCAATGATCCATCAAACTTTCAGACTGTTTTGCGATGCAACTTTGAGGTAGAAGCGCGCTTCGCCGTTCACGGCAAATTGAACATGGCCTTGCGCGCACCCATATCGGCGACGCGCCCGTGTTTCGAAGACGCGGCCTGGCCCGACCCCGCAGTGGAAAAAACGACATGCCGAAAATCAGGTTTCATAAGCTTGCAGCAATTGTCGTGCTTATCGGATTCGCAGCCTGGATGGGAACAGGCGCGTTCTCGTCCGTCGGCAGCGCTGCCCCTGACAACAAGCCCAAGGCCGGCGAAGCCGATCAGCCCAAGGCGGCGGGCACCGACAAGCCGAAGGCCGCCGAGGCCGAGCAGCCCAAGGCCGCGCCGCGCACCGTCGCGGTGGTGACGCCGCCGCGCAAAACCTATGCCCGCGCGATCCGCATTTCCGGATTGACCGAGGCCGACAAGCGCGCGGTGCTGGCGACACGCGTCGCCGGCGTCATCGACAAATTGCCGGTCAAGCAGGGACAGCGCGTCAAGACCGGCGATCTGGTGCTGATGCTCGCCGCCGAAGAGAAGATCTCCAACGTCGACAATGCCAAGCAGCTTCTGGTGCAGCGTCAGGCCGAACTGGATGCGGCGCTGCGGCTGATGAAGACCGGCAACCTGCCCAAGCTGCTGCTCGACACGGCACGCTCGAACCTGACGGCGGCGCAGTCCTTGCTGGAAACGGCGCAGGCCGAACTCGACCGCAACGAGGTCAAGGCGCCGTTCGACGGCGTCATCGACCGGGTGCCGGTGGAGCTTGGCAGCTCGGTCATGCAGGGCGGCGAGGTGGCGACCATTCTCAAGCTCGATCCGGTCATCGCCCGAGGCGAGGTCAGCGAGCGCGACCTGCGCTACATCAAGATCGGCGACGAGGCCAATGTGCGCCTGGTCAATGACCAGAAGGTCACCGGAACGGTGCGCTACATCAGTCGCGATGCCTCATCGCAGACCCGTACCTTCCGCGTCGAGGTGGCGATCCCCAATGCGGACGGCAGCATCCCAGCCGGCATGACGGCGGAGATCGCGCTCAGCGCGCAGCCGACCGACGCGATCATGCTGCCGCGCTCGGTGGTAACGCTCGGCGACAAGGGCGATCTCGGGATCCGCGCCGTCGGTAAGGACAGCAAGGTCGCGTTCTTCCCGATCGACCTGGTCGACGACACGCCAAACGGCCTGGTTCTCGGCGGCATTCCCGATGATGCGCGCATCATCGTCGCCGGCCAGGAACTGGTGAAGGAAGGCGATTTGGTCAAACCGGTCGAGGCTGACCAGGCGACAATCAACAAGTTGATCGGCGAGGCGACAGCCGGCACGCAATAGTGTGACCGCCGGTGCTCCACCCCGGTGACGACACGCTGCCGCGCAGCTCCCGAAAGCAACAGCAGGCCTAAGTCATGGATATCGTAAGACTCGCAATCCACAACGCCCGCCTGACCATTTCGGTCCTGGTCTTCCTCCTGCTCGCCGGCTGGGTCGCCTATCAGTCGACGCCGAAGGAAGCGGAGCCCGACGTTCCGATTCCGATGATGTATGTCAGCCTGATCTATCAGGGCATCTCGCCGGAGGACTCGGAGCGCCTGCTGCTGCGGCCGATGGAGAGCAAGCTGAAGAGCCTGAAGGGGCTCAAGGAGATGCGCTCGGCCGCCTTCCAGGGCGGCGGCTACGTGCTGGTCGAGTTCCAGCCGCAGACGAACCTGGCGACGGCGCTGCAGGATACGCGCAGCAAGGTGCAGGACGGCAAGGCCGACCTGCCGCAGGCGGCCGAGGAGCCGACGGTCACCGAGGTCAACGTTTCCGAATTCCCG
The DNA here is from genome assembly GCF_056781675.1 of Mesorhizobium monacense. Classification (NCBI taxonomy): domain Bacteria; kingdom Pseudomonadati; phylum Pseudomonadota; class Alphaproteobacteria; order Hyphomicrobiales; family Phyllobacteriaceae; genus Mesorhizobium; species Mesorhizobium monacense. The sequence continues at coordinate 6,498,173 of NZ_CM165567.1, forward strand.
GTGCTGGTGGTGACGCTGTCGGGCGAAGTGCCGGAGCGCGTGCTGACGGCAGCGGCGCGCGAATTGCGCGACCGCATCGAGGAAGTGCCGGGCGTGCTCGAAGGCTCGCTGCAGGGCGCGCGCGACGATCTGGTCGAAGTGGTCATCGATCCAATGAAACTGTCCTCCTATGGGCTGCAGCTCGACCAGATGATGCAAGGCGTCATCGCCTCCAACAGCCTGGTTGCCGCCGGCAACATCGAAGGCTCGGAAGGCAAATATGCCGTCAAGGTGCCGTCGCTGATCGAGACGCCGGAAGACGTCGCCAATCTGCCGGTGGTCGCCACGGCCGATGCGGTCGTCCAGGCCAAGGACATCGCCACCATCCGCTCCACCTTCAAGGATGCCGAGACGGTGACCCGGCTCGACGGCAAGCCGGCGATCGCCATCGAGGTGAAGAAGCGCATCGGCGCCAACCTCATCGACACGCTCACCAATGTCCGGGCGGTGTCGGACTCCTTCATCAAGTCGATGCCGGAAGGCATGCACGTCACCTACACGCAGGACAAATCGGTCTTCGTCAACCAGCTGCTCGGCGACCTGCAGAACCACGTCATGATCGCCGTCATCCTCGTGTTCATCGTCATTCTCTACGCGCTGTCCGGCCGCGCCTCGCTGCTGATCGGATTGGCCATTCCATCGTCCTTCCTGATCGGCATCCTGCTGCTCGCCATGATGGGCTACACGATCAACATGATCGTGCTGTTCAGCCTCATCCTGGCGGTCGGCATGCTGGTCGACGACGCCATCATCGTCACCGAATTCGCCGAACGGCGGATGAGCGAAGGCATGCCGAAGGAAGAGGCGTTCGCGCTTGCCGCAAGGCGCATGGCCGGTCCGGTCATCGCGGCGACGATGACGCGCATTGCCGCCTTCTCGCCGCTGCTGTTCTGGCCAGGCATCATCGGCGATTTCATGAAATACATGCCGATCACGCTGATCGTCACGCTGTCGGCCTCGATGCTCTATGCGCTGGTCTTCGCACCAACACTCGGCGCGATCTTCGCCAAGGCGCCGAAACATCACGAGGACGACAACCGCGACGGCTGGTACATGGCCGTGGTCAAGCAGGCGGTGCGCTTCCCCATCACCGTGCTCGTGCTGACTGTCGCCCTGTTGTTCGGTGTCGGCTTCGCCTATTCGAAGTTCGGCGCCGGCGTCGAGTTCTTCCCCAATGTCGAGCCCGATTACGGCCTGCTTTACGTGCACGCGCGCGGCAATCTTTCGCTCGCCGAAATGGATGCCGCGACCAAGGAGGCGGAGAACCGGCTGCTCGGCTGGCCGGGCGTGAAGTCGGTCTACACCCGCGTCGGCAAGACGCAAGGCGGTGGCCAGGACATCCCGGAGGATGTGGTCGGCGTGATCCAGTACGAGTTCGTCGACTGGCGCGAGCGCAAATCGGCGAACGACATTCTGAACGATTTGCGCGGCGTCATGGCCGGCATCCCCGGCGTCGATGTCGAGGTGCGCGTCCCTGAAGCCGGCCCGCCGACCGGCAAGCCGATCCAGATCAGGCTTTCGGCCGCCGATCCGGCCGGTCTCGATGACAAGGCGCGCGCCGTGGCCGCGCGCATCGCCAAGGTGCCCAGCGTCATCGACATTTCCGATGGTCTGCCGCCGCCCGGCGTCGACTGGGCGCTCGAGGTCGACCGCGCCAAGGCGGCGCAGTACGGCATCAGCCCGACCTCGGTCGGCACCGTGGTGCAGCTGGTAACCAACGGGCTGAAGCTCTCGGAATACCGGCCCGCGGGCGCCGATGACGCCGTCGACATCCGGCTGCGCCTGCCGGAAGACCGGCGCACGCTGTCGACACTCGATGAGCTCAGGGTGCAGACCTCGCAAGGGGCGGTGCCGATCTCGAATTTCGTCGTCCGCAAGCCGGAGCCGACGGTCGGCGTGCTCAACCGCATCGACGGCGCGCGCACGGTGGTCGTCCAGGCCAACGTCGCCGCCGGCGCCCAGGTCGCGGCCGTCCAGCAAGAGGTCACCAAGGCCGTGTCCGACATGGATCTCGGCAGCGGCATACGCTGGAAGCTTGCCGGTTCGAACGAGGATAGCGCGGAGGCCAGCGCCTTCCTCAGCAAGGCCTTCGGTGCGGCGATCTTCCTGATCTTCCTCGTGCTGCTGGCGCAGTTCAACAAGTTCACCAGCGTCTGGCTGGTGCTGTCCTGCGTGGTCATGGCGACGATCGGCGTGTTCCTCGGGCTGCTCTTGACGGGAGAAGCCTTCGGCATCGTCATGTCGGGCATTGGCGTCATCGCGCTGGCCGGCGTGGTGGTGAACAACAACATCGTGCTGATCGATACCTATGACCGGTTGCGCGAAGAGGGCTGGGACAAGGTCGAGGCGGTGCTGCAGACCTGCCGCGAACGCGCCCGCCCGGTGGTGCTGACGGCGGTGTCGGCGATCCTCGGCGTGCTGCCGATCGCGTTCGGTCTTGGCCTCGAAATCTTCCATCACGAGACGACGATCAACGCGCCGTCGACGCAATGGTGGATTTCGCTGTCGTCGGCGATCGTCTTCGGCCTGTCCTTCGCCACCATCCTGACGCTGGTGGTGACGCCGTCGATGCTGATGGTGTTCACCCGCGCCAAGGTCAAACCCGGGGCGCGGCGCGGCTGGTTCAGCCGTCTGTTCCGGCGCGGCAAGGGCGAGATTTCGTCGGACGCGCCGGCGCCGGACCTTGGTGCCGAGCCAGCGATTGCCTTTCCGAAGGCCGCCGAATAGCTGCATTTGACTAGCCGAACAAAAAGGCCGTCTGGGAACAACCGGGCGGCCTTTTGCATTGTCCCATCATATCGGCATTCAAGGCGGGAGACTATTCATGACGATCAGCACCCTTCTCATCATCATTCTGATCCTCATTCTGATCGGCGCGGTGCCGGCATGGCCGCATTCGCGGGCCTGGGGCTATGGCCCGTCGGGTATCGTCGGCGTTCTTCTGGTGGTGCTGCTGATCCTGCTCTTGATGGGCAGGATCTGAGCCGAGACTCGAGCAGAGCAAGCAGCGGAGGCCCATGGGGCGCCCGCTGCGTTGTTCGTACTGTAGATCAGGCAGCCTTCTGACTGTCCGCTGCGGCAATCGTGGCAATGCCAATGTCGTTGAGGGCATCCGCAACGGCCGTCTCCAGCGGCGTATGCGGGATCGGCCCGATGATGCCTTCCAGCCTTGCCGAGGCCAGCCGATGCGGCTCGAAACGTAGATAGGACATCGAGACGATCTCGCGCCACATCGCCACGAACGGGCTGCCCGCGCGCAACACCCACCAGGGCATCGTCGTCAGCTTGAGCGTGCGTCCGAGTGCTTTCTCGGCAGCCGCCTTGATCTCCAGATCGGTGACGGCATGTCCCGGAAAGTTCAGCGCCTCGTAAGACCCGAGCTTGTCGAGGTTCTCCGCCAGGCCGACGAAGGCCTTGGCCATATCCGGCAAATAGGCCCATTCATGCACGAGATCGACCGGCCCGGGCGCGGTATAGACGCCCTTGTTCATCTTGGCGGCGACGATCAGGTCGAACCAGGAGCCGCTGCCGGTGCCGCCAAAGAAATCACCACCCCTGAGCAGGATGGTGCGGACACGTCCGGCGTCCGCCTCACGGCGAAAAAGCTCCTCCATGGCGATGCGGATGCGGCCCTTTTCGGTCGTCGGGTGGAACGGTGTGTCTTCCGTGATCACCGCCGGGATGGGCGAACCGAAATTGTAGACATTGCCCGGAGCAAGGTGCAGGGCGCCATTCGCCCGGCAGGCGGCCATGACGTTTTCGGCCATCGGCAGGCACTTGCCCCAGTCGGTGTAGATCGGGTTGAGGCCATTGAAGATGATGTCGACGCCTTGCGTGGCGCGGATCAGCGCCTCGCGGTCGAGGGCATCGCCGGCGATGGCCGTGGCGCCTTTAAGCTCCGCCGGAACCTTGCCGCTGCGGGTGACGGTGCGGACGTCGTAGCCGGCGTCGATGAAGGCCTTGGCGACCAAGCGGCCGAGCCGGCCATTGGCGCCGAGGATTGCGATCTTGGTCATTTCTCGTCTCCGTGTTTGCGTTGAGGCCTCCAATGTGGAGCCTTTGCAAACGAATAGAAATTGACTGAGATTGGCGATCTGATATTCAATGTTGAATGACAGACATCGACTGGAACCTGATCAAGAGTTTCGTCACCGTGGCGGAAACCGGCAGCCTGTCCGCTGCCGCGCGAAAGCTGGCGGCGAGTCAGCCGACGCTTGGCCGCCACATCGCGGAACTGGAGCAGGCACTCGGGGTGACGCTGTTCCGGCGCGGGCGACGCGGCTACGCACTGACCGAGGCCGGCAGCACGCTCTACGAGCGCGGCCGGGCGGTGAGCGAGCAGGCGAGCGCCTTTTCGCTGCTGGCGCTGGGATCGGTCGAGGCGATCGAGGGCACCGTGCGCATCGCCGCCAGCGAAGTGGTGGCGGCCTGTGTGCTGCCGGAGATGACGGCGCGGCTCGGTATCGAGGAGCCCGGCATCGAAGTCGAGATCGTCGCCTCGAACCAGGTCGAGAACCTGTTGCGCCGCGATGCCGACATTGCCATCCGCATGGTGAAGCCGGCGCAGAACGAGCTGGTGGCGCGCAAGGTCACCGATATTCCGCTCTGCCTCTGCGCGGCATCATCCTATCTCGAGCGGCGGGGCCGGCCGCTCGAGCCCGGCGATCTTGTCTGGCATGACCTGATCGGCTTCGACCGCAGCGACGAGATCATTCGCGGTTTTACCCAGTTCGGCATCTCGTTGACGCGCAATGCCTTTCGCCTCAGGACCGACAACCAGATCGTGCTGTGGGAGGCCGTGCGGGCGGGAAACGGCATTGGCTTCGGCCAGGGGCCGCTGATCGACCGCGATCCGTTGGTGGAGACGGTACTGCCGGAGCTGACACTGCCGGTGCTGCCGGTGTGGTTGGCCATGCACCGCGATGTCCGCAGCAGCGTGCGCATCCGCCGCGTCGCGGATTTCCTCTACGAGGAACTGAAGCGCTATTCGGCCGGCGCCGGCTCGGGCGCGAATTCGGCGCGGTGAGCAAGTCCCGCCATCAAGAGCACAATGACGAGCAGTCCTGACAGCGCGACGAAGATCGGACCAAAGCTCGAGTGCTCGGCAACGAAGCCGATCGCCGACGGCGCCACCAGAATGCCTGAGTAACCCATCGTGGTGACGACGCTCATGCCGGTGCCGGACGACATGCCTTCCTGGTTGCCGCCGGCCGAGAAGATGATCGGCACCATGTTGGCGATGCCGAAGCCGCAAAAGGCAAAGGCGGCGATGGCGAGCCAGGGCGAGGGCGACAGGCCGGCGACCAGCATGCCGGCGGCGGCGACAAGCGCCGAGCCGCGCAGCGTCGCCACCGCGCCGAAGCGATTGCGCACGCCGTCGCCAAGGAAGCGCATGACGGCCATGACGCAGGAAAAGGCGGCGTAGGCGAGGCCGGCTATGGCAAGGTCGGCGCCGAGCTCCTGTTGCAGGTAGAGCGCCGCCCAGTCGAGCACTGCGCCCTCGGAGATCATGGTCAGCAGCGCCATCAGCCCGACCAGATAGACCAGCGGATTTGCGGGCAACGAGAACTTCTGGTGCTCGGCCACCTGCGGCTTGTCCTCGACGATGAGGTAGCCGACGGCCACAGCGACCATAGCGAAGGCCAGCACCGTCACCACTGTCGCGTGGGGAAGATGGCCGTAGTTTTGTATGGCGAAGCCGCCGAGCGCGCCGCCGGCGAAACCGCCGAGGCTCCAGAAACCGTGCGACGATGACATGATCGCGCGGGAAAGCCTTCTTTCCACCGCCACCGCATTGGCGTTCATGGCGACGTCCATGCCGCCGATCGAACCGCCGAAGATGAACATGGCGATGGCCGCCAGCGGAACGTTTGGGGCCAGCGCCACGACCAGCAGGCCGAGACTGCCGCACAGGCCGAACCAGCGCAGCACGCTGCGCGAACCGTGCCTGGAGATGAGATGGCCGCACCAGGTCATGGCAGTCACCGCGCCGGCGCCAAACAGCAGGATCAGCAGGCCGAGCGTGAACTTCGAGATGTCGAGGCGGGTGAGGAACACCGGAATCTGCGGCGCCCAGCTGCCGGTCAGGAAGCCGTTGGCGAGGAAGATGCCGGCCACGGCCCACCGCCCGCGAATGGCAGCCTGCATGAGGCTTTGCGCGTCCATAGACTAGAATCCGGTACAAAATGGCTTTGCGCGGCAAATTAGATCGATTCAATTCCCAGTCAAGCGCTGCCGGCCGAAAGTGTTTGGGCCAAACGGGACATGAGGCGCCGTCATGCGCCTTATGTCGCCTGGTGTCGGCGAACCATCTCGGCGATCCGGACCGGCGCATGGGATGCGGAAGCCGATCGGCTCGAAATGACCCGTTTGGCCCTTTCCGTGCGTGCCGGAACGCTGCACAGTCGCTGTATCCCTTGCCAGACGCCACAGGACCCCCGCATGACCGCTCTGCTTCCCGCCGAACTCGCCTGGTACGCCACCGGCCGCTTCTACCGCGCCAAGAGCGGCGAGCTGGCCGACTACGGATATTTCTTGCATCTGCCGTTCCTCGACGTGCCGCTGTTCGACGGCAAGCGCGCCGAGACGACCGCGCACTTCACCTTCGCCGCCAGGCCGTTCAAGGCCGAGGGGGTCGACAATGGTGCGCTGTCGCTGGGGCTTGATCCGGTGGGCGAGTTTTCGCTTTACCTGCAACGCCGGCCGGCGGGCACCTTCGACGACCCGACTTCGTTCGGGCAAGGCGAATGCATCGCCACCTTCCGCCGCACCAGCCTGGTGGTGGGCACGACAGTCGCCGTTTCCGCCAGTACGACGATGGAGTCGCTGATCGGCACCAACGTGTTCTCGGCGCGCCTGGTCGCCAGCAATGCGTTCGAATTCGGCGGTGGGCGCCACGATCTCGCATACCATCTTGGCGAGGGCGTGACCCAGTTCGGCACCTCCGCGGCCACGCCGATCATGCCGCCACCGACAGGCTTTGATCTGGTGCTGCCGTTCACGGGCTCGGCCATAGCGCTGGGCCGAGCCGGGTAGTGCGGCTCCGAACCCGGCCGCCGAGCGTGATTGGGTTTGACCTTAGATCTAGACTCCTTCATGTTTTGACGGAAGCGTATCCAGCGTTGTTGAAGTAGTTTGCGCATTCGTCTGGCTTGATTGTTCCGACGAGGGTGCCGAGATGGCGCCAGGTGTCTTCGATAGTTCGCTTCTGGGCGTGGCGCATCCAATGTTTGATCTTGGCGAAGGTCTGCTCGATCGGGTTGAGATCGGGTGAATAGGGCGGCAGGAACCAGAGCCTTGCGCCGGCGGCCTTGATGGCGTGACGGATGGCTGCAGATTTATGGCTGCCCAGATTGTCCATGATCACGATGTCGCCTGGCCGCAGGGTCGGGAGCAGTTGCTGACGGACATAAGCGCGGAAGCATTCACCGTTGATCGGGCCGTCGAAGACGCATGGCGCGGTGAGTTCGTCGCAGCGCAATGCGCCCAGGAAGGTCAGGGTTCGCCAATGGCCATGTGGGGCAAAGCCGCGCAGGCGCTGTCCCCTTGGCCCCCAGCCGCGAAGTGGGGCCATGTTGGTCTTGATCCACGTCTCGTCGATGAAGACCAGACGCGCCGGATCGAGGCGACCCTGCCACGACCTCCAGCGCTGGCGGCGACGAGCGATGTCGGCTCGGGCCTGCTCAAGAGCGAACAGCGTTTTTTTTGAAGCTCAGGCCCTCGCGCCTCAAGAACACCCAGACCGCGTTGTGCGAGACCATCACCCCGCGTGCGGCCAACTCATCCTTCAGCCGATGCAGCGTCAGATCAGAGGTCTGGTTGATCCGCTCCACGATGAAGGCCCGATGCGGCTCCAGAATACGCTTGCGGTGTCCACCCATCTTGCCCGGCGCAACCGAGCCGGTGGCACGGTAACGCTGCGACCACTTCACCACCGAGGACACTGCGACGCCAAAACGCGACGCCACCACACGGCAGCTCTCGCCGGTGCCGACGGCTTCAACAACACGCTCACGAAGATCGTTCGAAAGGGCTCGTGTCATCAGACGCTGGCCTCCGTCCAGCCAGCATCTTGAATCACAAACCAGCTGCTTTGGGAATCCTACGATTCTCTCAAGAAATGAAACGCTCTAGTGGTCCCTTGGACGTCTCGCCTCGAATTCCGCCTTCTTGGCGTCGGAGGCCTCGGTCTGGTTGAGCGCCTGCCATTCGGCATAGGGCATGCCATAGATAATCTCCCGCGACTGGTCCTTCGACAGGGCAACGCCCTCGGTCTCGGCGGCTTCGCGGTACCAGTTGGATAGGCAGTTGCGGCAGAAGCCGGCGAGGTTCATCAGGTCGATGTTCTGCACGTCGCCGCGTTCGCGCAGATGCGCCACCAGCCGGCGGAAGGCGGCGGCTTCGAAATCGCGTCGCTGCTCGTCGCTGAGTTCGGTCATTGTCGGCTCTCCGTCACAGCGGCCCGGTACGCGAGCCGAACATTTTCACCTGATGTATATCGGGACGGCGGTCGATCGCGTCAACGATCGGGGCCAGCCGTTCGGCCCATTGCATTGCGCCCTTGCCGTCGGCGACCAGGTCCTGGCGGATCTCGATCAGCGCATGGGCAAAGCCGTTGACGATGGCGTGCCGGAACATGGTGTCGCCGCGAAGCGCGCCGTCATAGGGTTCGTTGTCGCCGACCACGAGGCTCCTGTCGGCCGCCAGCATGTCGATCAGCGGCCGCGCCACCCGGTCGTCCCGGTCCCACAGGATGCCGACATGCCATGGGCGCTCCATGCCTTGCATGGCCGGCGTGAAGGAGTGCACGGAGAAGATGAAGGGCGCCTTCGCCGACGCCTGCGCCACCGAAGCGATCATGGCGCCGACGGCATCGTGATAGGGCCGGTAAAAACTGTCGAGCCGTCTCTCCCGCTCTTCCGCCGCCATGGGGTAATTTCCCGGCACGATGGTGCCGTCATAGAGCTGGCGGACCAGCGTCGGGTCGTCCTCGCCGCGATTGGGGTCGATCAGGAGCCGCGAAAAACTGGCCAGTACCGCCGGCACGCCGAGCATTGCCGCCAGCTCGCGCGTCACCGTCTCGACGCCGATATCGTAGGCGATGTGGCGGTCGAACTCCTTAGCCGGCAGGCCGAGGCTGCCATACTCTTCCGGCAGTTCGCGGCGGGCGTGATCGCCAAGAAGCACGATGCCTCGCCTGCGATCGCCTTCGACGATATCGAACGGCGCGAAAACTGTGGATCGGGTCATTGTCTGAAAATGGTCTGGTCGCTGGCTTCCGGGGAGGGTGGTATCGTCATTCCACGAAGAGGGCGCAGGCGCAATGCCGTTGTTTGGCCACGGTTTCTGCGAAAAATCCGACAAACGGTGACAGATCGCCCGCGGGGCCTTTCTAAATCGATTGGAATTGGACAGAACGGCGCGTTGACATGCGCCCGGAGTTTTCCGAAAAGGGGCGTCGAGAGATGCAGATGTGGTTCTTGAGGGGTTTCAGGATGGGTTTCGCCGGCAGGCCGCGTATGCGCCGTGCCTTCGCCTTGCCGGTCCTGATCGTCACCGCGGGCCTGTCGGCCATGGTCGCGGCCTCGCCCGCCCGCGCCGACTTCCGCGTCTGCAACGCCACGCAGAACCTGGTCGGCGTCGGCATCGGCTATCGCGCCAAGGCCGGCTGGATCACCGAGGGCTGGTGGCACATAGAAGGGTCGAGCTGCAAGACGCTGATCGAAGGTCCGCTGTCATCAAGGTTTTACTATCTTTATGCAGAAGACGCCGAGCGCGGCGGGCGCTGGGATGGCCCGATCAACATGTGCGTCGCCGAAAAAGAGTTCAAGATCGCCGGCGTAACCGATTGCGTCGCCCGGGGCTTCCAGCGCGCCGGATTTCAGGAATATGACACGGGCGAGCAGGCAAGCTGGATGGTCCAGCTGACTGACGAGCCCGCAACGGGAGGCGCTCCAGCGACCCCCGCCCCGGGAACAAACAGTCAATGAGACGTAACCGCAAGGTCAAGATCCTCGCCACCATCGGTCCGGCCTCCTCGTCCGAGGAGATGCTGAAGAAGCTGTTCGAAGCCGGCGCCGATGTCTTCCGCATCAATATGAGCCACACCGACCACGATTTGATGCGCACGCTGGTCGGGCGCATCCGCACTGTCGAGGAAACCGTCGGCCGCCCTATCGGCATCCTCGCCGATCTGCAGGGGCCGAAGCTGCGCGTTGGCAAGTTCGCCAATGGCAAGGAGGTGCTCTCCCCAGGCCAGACCTTCACGCTCGACGACAATCCGGAACCCGGCACATCGACCAGGGTCTATCTGCCGCATCCGGAAATCCTGAGCTCGGTCGAGGCCGGTGACCGTTTGTTGATCGATGACGGCAAGCTCGAACTGAGGGCGGTGAAGAGCGACGGCAAGTCGATCGTCTGCACGGTCGTTGCCGGCACCACCATTTCCGACAAGAAGGGCGTCAGCCTGCCCGACACCGACCTGCCGGTCGGCGCACTGACCGAAAAGGACCGCAAGGACCTCGACGCGGTGCTGGCGGCAGGCGTCGACTGGGTGGCGCTGTCCTTCGTGCAGCGGCCGGAGGATCTCGCCGAAGCGCGCAAGATCGCGCGCGGCCGGGCGCTGATCATGGCCAAGATCGAAAAGCCGCAGGCCGTCGCCCGGCTGCCCGAGATCATCGAACTGTCGGACGCGCTGATGGTCGCCCGCGGCGATCTCGGCGTCGAGATGCCGCTCGAAGCCGTGCCCGGCATCCAGAAGCAGATCACGCGCGCCGCGCGCCGCGCCGGGAAGCCGGTGGTGATTGCCACGCAGATGCTGGAATCGATGATCACCGCACCGGTGCCGACCCGCGCCGAGGTGTCGGACGTGTCGATCGCCGTCTTCGAAGGCGCGGACGCCATCATGCTGTCGGCCGAATCAGCGGCCGGCGCCTATCCGGTCGAAGCGGTGGCGATGATGGACAGGATCGCCACCAAGGTCGAAACCGACCCGACCTATGCCGGCATCATCAATGCGCAGCGCTCGGAACCGGAAGCGACCGGCGCCGACGCTATTTCGCTCGCCGCCCGCGAGATCGCCGAGACGCTGAAACTGTCGACGATCGTCACCTATACGGCCTCCGGTACCACCGGCCTGCGTGCCGCGCGCGAGCGCCCGCAGGTGCCAATCATCGCACTCTCGCCGATCCTCAACACCGCCAGGCGTCTGTCGCTTCTGTGGGGCACGCATTGCGTCGTCTCGCCCGATGCGGTCGACCTCGACGACATGGTTGATCGCGCCTGCCGCATCGCCATCGACGAAGGGTTCGCCAAGCCGGGCGACCGCGTCATCATCACCGCCGGCGTGCCGCTCAGAACACCCGGCTCGACCAACATGCTGCGCATCGCCTATGTCGGATCGGAGACGCAGCCCAGCCGCTGAGGCCGGTTCGCCCGATTGCGGAATTCTTGTTTGAGTATGATCTTTTCCGAAAACCGTATTCCACTTTTCGGGATCATGCTTTAGGTCGGCGCGAGTTCGGCTTCCGGCACCTTTAGATCGGGACATTTGGCGCCCTGCGTGTCGGCAGCGATGCGTGCTTCCACGCTCCTGGCCATTGCCTGCAGGTCCAGATCCTTGCCGGCGACCTTGCCGATCGCGCCGACGACGAGATCGGGGGCGATCCAATCGGGCTTGTGGCCGAGATTGCGCACCCAGACCAGTTCGGCGCCTGGAATGTCGCGCGCGAGGCCAACCGAATGGATCGTCGCATAGACGATTTTGTCGCGATCGCCCGAGATGATCACGGTCGGTGCCTTGATGTCGTGGTAGCGCGGCGCGGCGGCGAGCACAAAGTCATAGAGCCCCGCCACGTCGATGGCATTGGCGCGGAAGGCGGCGGGCCGCAGCACCAGAGGGATCGAAGCCGCGGCCACATAGCCGTCCGGCACCTTGTTAGGAGAAAAGACGCACGTGGTGGCGGCGTCCATCTGCAACGTTCCCGCCGGATAGGCCAGCGTTTCGGAAAACAGCCTGCCGACGACCGGAACCGTCGTCAGTCTGTAATACCAGGCGGTCGCGCCGCCCGGCCAGGGATGGCTGACGGGCGAAATGAAGACGAGGCCAAGCGTCCTGTCGGCTTGCTCGCGGCCGAAGGCGGCGGTGACTACGCCGCCGAAGGAGTGGCCGACGACGATCGCCTTTTTGATGCCGAGGCGATCCATCAGCGCCGCAATCGTGTTGGCCTGCGCCGACGGGGTCTCGTTGTTGCCGCGTCCGGACCAGCCGAAGCCGGGACGGTCGAGGAACAGCATCTCGGCGCGGCCTTCGAGCAGGGGCCTCAGCGGCAGCATTTGATCCGCAAGATTGGCGCTGGCGCCATGAATGAAGACGATCGGCGGCAGGTCGGCATTGGCCGGCGCCGGCACGTGGACAAAATGGATGCGGGCGCCGCCGATATCGGCAAAGTCGCCGGCCGGCGGATTGCGGCGCTCGATCAGCCACGCACCGGCGCGGGTGGCGCCGGCAAAGGCGAAGACCAGCGCCAGGAGGAAAGCAAACGCGGCGTAGATGAGGTTCATGAGCAGGAGGTACGGAGCGAAGCGGAATTAGTTCAGGGGCGCAGCGGCTTTTGTGCTGCAAGCCTGCGCATCAAATGCCTTCGCCGGCAAGCTCTTCCGACAGCGCACCGACCTGATCCTGGGCGCTGCGCATCATCGGATAGATGGCAAGGACCTTCTGCCAGGCTTCAAGTGCCGATTGCTTGTGGCCGGTCTCGGCCATGATCTGCGCCAGCCCCGAAAGCGCGCCGAAATGGCGGGGCTCGAGTTGCAGCGTACGGTCGATGTCGGACATCGACTTGCCGTAGTTCTTCATCATGAAATGCACCGTCGCACGCCGGTTCCAGCCTTCGGCATAGGCCGGCTGCAAGGTCACCACCTGGTCGAGGAAATCGAGCGCGACGTCGTATTTCTGGTTTTCCATGGCCTTCTGCGACCATTGCATCATCAGGTCGATCGAGGCGCTGCCGGACTGGAACCATTCGCTCCAGATGCGCCCGGCAATGCGCTCGGCGGCCTTTTCATTGCGTTCGCGCTTCAGGTCGACGAACAGCTGGTCGAGGCGGGCTTGTTTGGTCGTGGCAACCGGAGGCGCGACAGGGTCGTCCGCCCAAGCCGGTGAGCTAGCGGCCGGCAAGACGATGCCGGAAAGCAGAAGGACCGGGATCAATGTAAAAAGAATCCGCATCGCCGGAATCTAGCCCCGGACGGCGGATCGTCAAAGTGATTTTAGCGTGAAAGGGCCGGCAGGCCGGCAAATAGCATCATGCGGGCGCGGCAATCCAGCTGCGCGTGCAAAACTCAGCCCTGGCGCGCCTTGTAGCGCGGGGCGGTCTTGTTGATGATGTAGATGCGTCCCTTGCGACGAACCAGCTGGTTGTCGCGATGACGCGCCTTCAGCGCCTTAAGCGAATTCTTGATCTTCATGGTCTTGCCTATTCGGTCAGGGCCCGTTGCCGGGCCGAATTTTAAAGGCGCGCTCGGAAAGCGCGCCTTTGAACTTGCGTGGCTCATAAACGAGGAGCCTTGCCCGTGTCAACCGCAAGCGTGCTGCATAGGCCAAGCGAATGGTCCGCGCCATCAAATATTCGCCATCGACGCCTCGCGCCATTGCGAAGCGCATGTCCGGCTGGAATGGTGCCGGCGCCGCTACAGCGCCGCGTTCCTCCTGGACGCGCAAAGACCGCTGTAGCCACTTTGATTTGGCGCATGATCCTTTCTGAAAATCATGCCGATTTTCGGGGTCATGCGCGAAGTGATTTGGAGACCCTTATGCGCCGAATTTCCCTGTCCGTCTGCCTTGCCATGCTGGCAGTCTCGGCCGCGCAGGCACAAGAATGCGACCGCAGCGACGACAGCCAATCGATGATGACCATCTGCGCTGGCGCCGACTACCAGGCCGCCGACGCCAAGCTCAACGTGGCCTACAAGGATCTTGTCGGCCGCAATGACGACAAGTCCAACAAGCTGCTGCAGATCGCCCAGCGCGCCTGGATTACCTTCCGCGACGCGGAATGCAATTATACGACCGCGGACAGCGAGGGCGGCTCCATCCATCCTATGGAGGTTTCGCAATGCCTGACGGAACTGACCGATCAGCGCATCAAACAGCTCACCTCCGGCGCCAACTGCCAGGAAGGCGACGTGAACTGCGACAGTCCGAACGAGGACGAGGACCCGAACAGCGACCTGCAATAGGGTTATTTGTTTTACGCAATTCCTGACGGAATACCGCTGCGCACTTCCTGGAATTGCTCTAGCCGCGGCGGCTGATGCGCGTGAAATGGCCCATCTTGCGGCCAGGCCGCGCCTCGGCCTTGCCGTAGAGATGCAGCATCAAGTCGGGCTCGGCGAGCAAAGCCGGAACGCGCAGGATATCGTCGCTGATCAGGTTTTCCATGACGCAGTCGGAGTGCCGGGCAGGCGATCCCAGCGGCAGGCCGGCGACGGCGCGGATATGCTGCTCGAATTGCGAGACCACGCAGGCAGCTTCCGTCCAATGGCCGGAATTGTGGACGCGGGGCGCCATCTCGTTGGCCAGCAGCGAACCGTCGGCAAGGACGAAGAACTCGATGCCGATGGTGCCGACATAGTCGAGTGCCGTGAGAATTTTTGCTGCCGCCGCCTGCGCCGCCGCGGCGGTTTCAGGACTTATCACGCCCGGCAAGGTCGAGGTGTGAAGGATGCCGTTGCGGTGGACATTCTCGGCCGGATCGTAGGCGGCGAGCGTGCCGTCGATGCCACGTGCGGCGATCACGGAAATCTCGCGCTCGAAGGCGACGAAGGATTCGAGGATCAGCGGCACGTTGCCCATCGCCTCGCAGGTGCCGGCAAAGCCGCCGGTCTCCATGTTGCGGAAGACGCGCTGGCCCTTGCCGTCATAGCCCATGCGCCGGGTTTTCAGGATGCCGCTGCCGTTGAATTTCTTCAGCGCCGCCGTCAGTTCCTCGTCATTGTCGACGGGACAATAGTCCGCCGTGGGAATGCCGATGCCGTTGAGGAAATTCTTTTCCGCCAAGCGGTCCTGCGACACTTCCAGCGCCTGTGCCGGCGGATAGACGGGCACCTTGGCGGAAAGTGCTGTGGCGGCAACGACGGGGACGTTTTCGAATTCATAGGTGACGACGGCGCTGGTTGCCGCCAGTTCGGCAAGTGCGGCGGCATCGTCATAGGCGGCTGTGATCTGCCGGTTGGCGACCTGCGCGGCCGGGCAGTCGGCTTGCGGCTCCAGCACCACCGTGCGGTAGCCAAGACGGGCCGCGGCCATCGCCAGCATGCGGCCGAGCTGGCCGCCGCCGATGATGCCGATGGTCGATCCCGCCGGCAGGCTCACGGCGCGTCCGTGGGTTCGGCGGCGACCTTGGCGGTCTGGGCAGCGCGCCAGGCATCCAGCCGGTCGGCGAGTTCTTCGTCGTGCAGCGCCAGCACGGCGGCGGCAAGAAGTGCGGCATTGGCGGCGCCGGCCTTGCCGATGGCCAGAGTGCCGACGGGGATGCCGGCCGGCATCTGCACGATGGACAGCAGCGAGTCCTGGCCGGACAGCGCCTTCGATTCCACCGGTACACCGAAAACGGGCAGCGGCGTCATTGCCGCCGTCATGCCGGGCAGGTGCGCGGCACCGCCGGCGCCGGCGATGATCACCTTGTAGCCGGCTGCCTTGGCGCCCTTGGCGAACTCATAGAGCCGGTCCGGCGTGCGGTGGGCCGAGATGATCAGGCGCTTGTGCGCAACGCCCAGCGCCTCCAGCGTTTCGGCGGCATGGCGCATCGTCGCCCAGTCGGATTGGCTGCCCATGATGATGGCGACGTCGGCGCGGTGATCGTTCAAGCGCATGCTCCCGGCGGCAAAGGCGCGCCTTAGCGGAATTCGCGGGGAGCCGCAAGGACATGGGCTGCCACCAGCCTAATCCGGCCAGCGCAAGGCACCGGACGAGTCCTTGCGGGCCTGCTTCATGGCATCCGCCGGACGCTCGGCCGCACTCAACACTGCCCGCAGGCGCTCGGCGACGATCTCGGCCTCGCCGGGATGGAGATTGCAGGGATCGAGGAAGAAATGGCCACGTTCGACTTCGTGATTGCGCACGATGATCGGCGGCGACCCGGCGGCCAGCGCCGAGGCGAGGCCGGCTGCGGTGAACCTGCTTTCGGGCGCAACAAAAATCTGCAGTCGGTCGAGCGGGTTGGCGGTCGGATCGGGGATGATGCGCGCGGCGATGCCGGGCAGTCCCTGCAGCGCGTCCTTCCACAGGTTGAGCGCTGCCTCCTCGCGCCGGCGAATGCCGGCATGGTCGCGCCGCTCCCAGGCCTCGAGTGCCGCCATGGTGCCGGCGATGCTTTCCTTGCCTACCTTCATCGCCCTGGCGACGCCCCGGTTCTGCAGATAGGCGGTGCGCACCAGGTCCTTGCGCCCCGTCACGATGCCGCTGGTCGGTCCTGAGAGGAATTTGTGGCCGCTGTAGACGACGATATCGGCGCCTCGCGCGAGGAAGCTGCGCAGATCATATTCCGACGCGGCGTCGACGATCACCGGAACGCCCTTGGCGTGGCAGATCTCGCAGAACTCCTCCAGCGACAGCATGCCGTACTGCACGGTGTGATGGGCAACCACATAGAGGCCGGCCGCCGTGCGCTCGTTGATCGCCTCGCGCACATGATAGTCCTGCGTGACGCTGACCGTACCGGCAGGTATCACCCTGGCGCCGGCCACCCGGACCGACTGGTCGATCGGCGCGCCGTAATTGACGATGTGGCCGAGCTGGATGACGACCTCAGACTTCAGGCCTTCCGTGTCGTCCGGCAGGCGTTCGATCGCCAGCAGGTTGGTTCCGGTCATCGCGCCTGCGATCGCCATGGTGATGCCGCTGGCGCAACAGGCGGTGATGAAGCCGGCCTCGCCGCCGGTGAGACGCGCGATCACCGTGCTGGCGGCCCGCTGCAGATCGTCCATCTCCACCCATTGCGAGGCGATCTCCGCCATTGCCGCGATCGCTTCCGGAACGATGATCGAAGCGCCGAGCGTCGTCATCGTGCCGGAGACATTGATGATCGGGCGCAGGCCGAGCCGGTCGCGGATTGGCAGGTTGGAGCGGTCGGCGGAATAGGTGTTCATCTCGGCAGATCCATTTCTAACAAATCAGGTGGCGATCTCGACGACAGCCTCGATTTCGACGGTGATATTGCCCGGCAACGAGCCAACGCCGATCGCCGAACGGGCATGTCCGCCGATCCTATCAAAGACGTCGGCGAAAAGATCGGAACAGCCGTTGACCACCTGCGGGTGGTCGCTGAAGGTCGGGATGGCATTGACGAAGCCGAGCAGCTTGACGACGCGCACGATGCGGCCGAGGTCGCCCGCTGCCGCATGCATGACGGCAAGCAGGTTGAGGCCGGTGAGGCGGGCATGTTGATAGGCTTCCTCGACAGTCACGTCTTCGCCCACCTTGCCGGTGCAAAGCGTGCCGTCGGCGCGCAGCGGCCCTTGTCCCGAGAGAAAGATCAAGCGTCCGCTCTCGGCATGGGTGACGAAGTTGGCGATCGGTGTCGGCGGCTCGGGCAGCGTCAGGCCGAGTTCGGCGAGCCGGATGTAAGGCGTCATAAAATGCTCCTTGCGACAGCTTTCGCTGTCCGGTGTCAGAAATGCGAGGCGCGGAACCGCGCCAGAAAGCTGCGCAGGCGTTCGTTTGACGCTTCCGCCGCCAGGATTTCGGCCGGCGGCCCGACAGCGCTGACGCCGCCATCGGCCATGAAGACGATGCGGCTCGAGGCATCGCGCGCAAAGGCCATTTCATGGGTGACCATCAGCATCGTCATGCCGTCCTCGGCCAGGCTGCGCACGACCGCCAGCACTTCGCCGACGAGTTCGGGATCGAGCGCGGAGGTTATCTCGTCGAGAAGCAGGATCTTCGGCTCCATCGCCACGGCGCGGGCAATGCCGACGCGCTGCTGCTGGCCGCCGGAAAGCTCGGCCGGCAGGCTGTCGGCCTTGTGGGCGAGGCCGACCCGGCCGAGCCAGTGCTCGGCGATCGAGCGCGCTTCGGCTTCGCTTTTCCCACGCACCTTGCGCAGGCCGAGCATGATGTTGCCGGCCGCGGTCAGATGCGGGAACAGGTTGAAGCTCTGGAACACCATGCCGGTCTCTGCACGCATCGCCGCCAGGTCGCGTTCGCTGCGCCGCTGGCGCGTCCCGGCGTCGCGATAGCCGACCTCCTTGCCGTCGATGCGGATCGAACCGCTGTCGTAGCTTTCGAGGAAGTTGACGCAGCGCAGCAGCGTGGTCTTGCCGCTGCCGGACGGGCCGATGATGGTCACCACCTCGCCGCGCTTCACCTCGAGGCTGACGGCACGCAGCACCTCGACGGTGCTGAAGGCCTTGGAAACATCGCGCACATCGAGCAGCGCGGCATTGGAGGCATCGGACATTCTTGCTATTCCCGAATGAAGGAGAAGCGCTGTTCCAGCCGCCGGCTGGCAAGCGAAAGCGCGTAGTTGACCGCGAAGTAGACCAGCGCGCCGAGGATATAGAGCGGCATGGCCTCATAGGTGCGGCCGATGACCTGGTTGATGGCCTGCATCAGGTCGGTGATGCCGAGCAGCGACACCAGCGCGCTGCCCTTGACCGCATCGGTGACGCCGTTGATCCAGGGCGGCAGGAAGCGCCTGAAGGCCTGCGGGAAGATGACGTAGGCAAGCCGCTGGCGGAAGGTCAGCCCGATCGCCATCGCCGCTTCGGACTGGCCCTGGGGAATGGAGCCGACGGCGCCGCGCAGATATTCCACGACCTGCGCGGTCTTGAACAAGGTCAGCGCCAGCACGGCCGCCCAGAAGGACTGCAGGTGAACCCCGACAGCCGGCAGGCCGTAATAGACGAAGAAGATGAGCACCAGGATCGGGATGCCGCGGATGGTGTCGCTGAAGATGCGCACTGCCCAGCGCAATGGCGCCGGACCGTAGACAAGGCCGACACCCAGCACGACACCGGCCACGAGCGACAGGACGACGACCAGCAGCGACACCCACAGCGTCACGGCGAAGCCTTCGGCGAGGAACGGCAAGGCGTAGATGATCTGGCTCAGCATGTCAGCGCGCCGCCCTGAACCGGCGCTCGACGAGCCTGAGCGCGAACAGCAGCACATAGCCGGTCAGGAGATACATCGCCGTCGTCACCAGATAGACCTCGACGATGCGGAAGGTGTTGAAATTGATCCATTGAGCGCCGTAGGTGAGCTCGGGCACCGAGATGACCGAGGCGACGGAGGTGTCCTTGAACAGCGACAGGAAGGTGTTCGAAAGCGCCGGCAGCGTGATCCGCAGCATCGTCGGCAGGCGCACATGGATGAGCCGTTGCCAGGGTGTCAGGCCGATCGCCTTGCCGGCATCCAGCTGTCCGCGCGGCACGGCTTCGAGGCCGGAGCGAAACACCTCGACCAGATAGGCGCCGCTGTAGAGCGACAGTGTGGCGACGAACGATGTCGGTGCGCTGTAGGCGATGTCGACCACGGTTGGCAGGCCGTAGAAGACAAGGTAGACGAGCAGGATCAGCGGCACGTTGCGGATGAACTCGACATAGGCGGCGATGATCGACCGCACGACGCGCCCGGCCGAAACGTACCAGACCGCCAAAACCAGGCCGATGACGATGCCGATGGCGATCGAGATGACGGCGAGCTCAAGGCTGAGCAGCAGCCCGCCCCACAGCTTGTCGAAATGCCGCCAGATCAGGTTGAAGTTGAGCGTATAGCCCATGCGTCCGCCTCAATAGCCAGCGTGGTAGCACGCTGTCGAGGAGATAAGGAGGCGGAAGGGCGTTTGCTTGCCCCTCCGCCGGCTTGTTGTCAGATGACCGGGAAACCGGGATGGCGCGCCGGCGGCTCCAGCCCGAAATAGTCTTTGAATGCCGCGTCGTAGAGCGCCGTTTCATGACCGAACATCGCAGTCGCGAAGGCTGTGTTGACGAATGCCAGCCAGTCGGGATCGCCCTGCCGCAGTGCGGCCCCGTAAAGCATCGAGAACCAGCTCTTGCCGGCATCGAAGTATTTGTCGGGATTGCGCGAGGCGAGCCAGCGGACCGTCGAGAGATCGACGGCGGCCGCGTCGACGCGCTTCGATTCCAGCGCCTGCAGGACGTTGGCCTGGGTGTCGATCTGCATCACCTGCGACTCCGGCAGGACGAGATGGACGTTCTGCTCGGCATCGACGTTCTGCAGGATGGAAATCCGTGTTGCCGAACCGCCGGCGAGCAGCTTGTCGAATGTCTTGTTCTCGGCCGTCGGAAGCGTCAGCAGCGCGACTCCTTCGACGTAGTACGGCCTGGAGAAGTTGATCAGCTGCGAACGCTGGGCGGTCATGGTCATGAACTGGATGGTGATGTCGACCTTGTTGGTGGTGACATTCGGAATGCGCTGCGCCGGGTCCTGCATGACGAACTCGACCTTGGTCGGGTCGTCGAAAAGACCCTTGGCCAGGATGCGGCCCATGGTGATGTCCATGCCGACGAGTTCGCCGGCATCGTTCTCGAAATGCCAGGGCGCGTTGGTACTGCCGGTGCCGACGATCAGCTTGCCGCGCTCGAGAACAGTGCGCAGCAGGCTGTCGGGTGCGGCTTGTGCCGCCGCCTTCTGAACATCGACCGAGGCGGCTGCGCCGATCACGCCGGCCGTGGCGAGCCCGGCCATTCCCAGTTTCAGAAAATCACGTCTCTTGGATGTATCGTTCATGGCGACCTCCTTTTCGTGTTGTGTTCCCCTTTCAGATACATGCGTCTTTTGACAAATTGTCTCTTACAAAAGACACATGTACCTTGTACAAGACAGATACTAACATGAGGAATCAGCAATGCAAGACGGCATTGGCGTTACAGTTCGGCCGGACATCAGCCCGGCCGACGACAAGGCTCCCGGCTCTCGTGAGAAAGGCCTCAACCGGGTGCTCGAGATATTTGACTTCCTGCACACGACGCAACGTGCGATCGGCATCGGCGACCTCGCCAAGGGCGTCAACGCGCCGCGCTCGACGACCTATACGCTGGTGCGTTCGCTGGTGGATGCGGGCCTGCTGGAAATGGCCGGCGACGGCAACCGGGTCTATTTCGGCAAGAAGCTTTATCTCTACGGAATGGACTATGTGCGGGGCAACGACCTGCTCCGGCGCGGGCGCCAGGAGGTCGATGACCTGTCGCGCGAGACCGGCGAGACCTCCGAATTGTGCATGCTGCAGAGCGGCCGCTACACCATCGTCCATTCGAGCCCTGGGACCAGGCCGTTCCGGATCAGCTCGGCCACCGGTCTGCAGATCCCGTTGCCCTGGACGGCTTCCGGACGGCTGCTGCTCGCCGGTCTCGAAAGGGCCGATATCGAGGACATGGTCTCCGAAGACGATCTTGTGCTGCCGGACGGACGCAGGCTCAAGATCGACGATTTCATCGGCGATATCGCAACGGCCAGGTCGACCGGCTACTGCGTGACATCGGGCCTTGTCGACGCCTACACGAAATGCCTGGCCGCCCCCGTGTTCTCGGCTCCGGGTAAGGTCGAGGCGACGATGTGCCTGGTGGTTCCGATCGACACGTCGAGGGAAAAAACCGACGAATTGCTTGTCCTGCTGCGCCAGCGCGCGGCGCGGCTGTCGATAGCGGCGTGAGGCGTTTGAGCCGCGAGGCTCGGACGCTGTTCAGGCGATAATGTCGGGAATGATGCGGTCTTCCAGCGCCATCAGCCGATCCTTGAGGAAGAGCTTCTTCTTCTTCATGCGCTGGATCTGCAGCGGGTCGCAGCCCATGGCGATCATCGCATTTATGGCGGCGTCGAAATCGGCGTGTTCCTGCTTCAGGCGGGAATATTCGAGGCGGATCTCAGCCTGTTCCTGTTCGGACATTATCTACCGTCTGCACGTAAGCGGCGCCCAAAGGATGGGCCTGATTGGGCGGGGCCGGCGGGGTTTTGCCACCGGTGCGCAGCCCTTATCACATTTCACATTGTCGTGGAATGCTACCACAGGGCATTCGACATCGATGCCGGATGGTGGCAAAGTGTCATCGCGCTGTCACAGATGCGAACTGGCGGTGGACGCATTTTGGCGGCTGCAATCGAGGAAACCATGAAAGGGAGAACCAATCATGTCTCTTGCATCCCATCTTGATGAGTTGCAGCGGAAACACGGCGACATCGAGCGCGAAATCACCGACGCGATGAACCATCCTTCGGTCGACGACCTCGAGATCGTGAATCTCAAGCGGCGCAAGCTGGCAATCAAGGACGAGATTGAAAAGCTGAAGGCAAAACCGACGACGCACTGACGCTCCACTAGCAAACAGCGCGCGCCCCTTCGGTGCGCAATCAACTTTCCGGTGGCAGTCATGCCGCCGGTGTTGGTGGTTTGTTCTGAAATCCAACATCCCACTGTTGTCGTCACCGGCGAAGCCGGAATGCGACTCTCGCGAACGCCAGGCTTTCCTGGCCTTCCGGCGATTTGCCGCGACTGCTTGCCGCTTGCCATTGACAAGCCATATTTGCTCCTCCACCTCATGCCCGGACCTTCTAGATAAGAGGTGGCCGGCCATGACCGGGTATTTTTCCTCTCCTTTCCCGCGCCGCACGTCGGTCGGCGTCGACGTTGGCGGCGTGATCGTCGGCGGCGGTGCGCCGGTCGTCGTGCAGTCGATGACCAATACCGACACGGCCGATATCGACCAGACGGTCGCGCAAGTCGCGGCGCTGCATCGGGCCGGCTCCGAGATCGTGCGCATCACCGTCGACCGCGACGAGAGCGCCGCCGCCGTGCCAGCCATCCGTGACCGGCTCCAGCGGCTCGGTATCAATGTACCGCTGGTCGGCGATTTCCACTATATCGGCCACAAGCTCTTGGCCGATCATCCGGCTTGCGCCGAGGCGCTCGCCAAATACCGCATCAATCCCGGCAATGTCGGCTTCAAGGACAAGAAAGACCGCCAGTTCGCGGCGATCGTCGAGATGGCGATCAAATATGACAAGCCGGTGCGCATCGGCGTCAACTGGGGCTCGCTCGACCAGGAGCTGCTGACCCGGCTGATGGACGAAAACCAGGCCCAAGGCTTTCCGCTCACCGCCCAGGAGGTCACCCGCGAGGCGATCGTGCAGTCGGCGATCCTGTCGGCCGAGATGGCGGAGGAGATCGGCCTTGGCCGCGACAAGATCATCCTGTCGGCCAAGGTCAGCGGCGTGCAGGACCTGATCGCCGTCTACACCGAACTCGCCACCCGCTCCAACCACGCGCTGCATCTCGGCCTCACAGAGGCCGGCATGGGTTCGAAAGGTATTGTCGCCTCGTCCGCCGCGATGGGCATCCTGCTGCAGCAAGGTATCGGCGACACGATCCGCATCTCGCTGACGCCGGAGCCGAACGGCGACCGCACGCGCGAGGTGCAGGTGTCGCAGGAATTGCTGCAGACCATGGGTTTTCGGCAGTTCGTGCCGATCGTTGCCGCGTGCCCCGGCTGCGGCCGCACGACGTCCACCGTGTTCCAGGAACTGGCGCAGAACATCCAGGCCGATTTGCGCAAGAACATGCCTGTCTGGCGCGAAAAGTATCCCGGTGTCGAGAATCTCAAGGTCGCGGTGATGGGCTGCATCGTCAACGGCCCCGGCGAATCCAAGCATGCCGATATCGGCATATCGCTGCCCGGCACCGGCGAGACGCCGACGGCGCCGGTGTTCGTCGACGGCAAGAAGGCGGCGACGCTGCGCGGCCCGTCGATCGCCGCCGACTTCGAGAAGATGGTCGCCGACTATATCGAGCAGCGGTTTGGACGCCACGGCAAGGCCGCAGCGGAATGAGCCCATGCCGAAAATCTACTCCGGCGGCCACCTGAAGGCGTCTTCTGCGCTTCCGGTGCTCACGGACCGGATGTCCGCTCCGCTCGTCGCCAGGGCGACCCCGAAGCCACCATCATGTGGCTTACCGGAGCGATTTTCAACACGGGCTCAGCGTTTGGCGCATGTCATTGCGCTTACTATTTCCTTGGGCTCCATCTGGCTTCTGTGTAGCAACGCCGCTTACGCCGACCCGCCGCAATCGGCCAAGAGACTGATCGGCCGGGTCTGCGACCTGATCGAAGCGCATGCCGACCAGAATGGCCTGCCCAAGGATTTCTTCGCTCGCCTGATCTGGAAGGAAAGCCGTTTCGACCCGAACGCCGTGAGCCCGGTCGGGGCAGAGGGCATCGCCCAGTTCATGCCGGGGACCGCCAAGATGCGCGGGCTGGCCAATTCCTTCGACATCGAGCAGGCGATCCCGGCTTCGGCGAAATATCTCGCCGAAATGAAGGCCGGCTTTGGCAATCTCGGCCTGGCGGCGGCGGCCTACAATGCCGGCGAGAACCGTGTGTCGCGCTGGCTGAGTTCCGGCGGCTTCCTGCCGATGGAGACCGAGAGCTACGTCTTCGACATCATGGGCGAACCGGCCGACAAGTTCACCGAAACCACCTATGCCGGTACCGTCCAGCCGCTCGACAAGAAAATGAGTTTTGCCGTCGCTTGCCGCAAGTTGCCGGTGATCATGTCGAGAACCGTGGCGATGGCCTCGATCAACGTCAAGCCGTGGGGCGTCCAGGTGGCCGGCAATTTCCGCCGGGGTGCTGCGATCAATCAGTGGCTGCGGGTGAGGGGCCGGTTTCCGGCCTTGCTCGGCGGCCATGATCCGGTCGTCAGCCGGGTGCGCACGCCGATCGGACGACGCGGCATCTATGCGGTCAGGATTGGCACCGACTCCAGGGGCGCCGCCGATGTCATCTGCCAGAAACTGCAAAGCATCGGCGGCGCCTGTATTGTGGTGCGCAACCGGTAGGGCGCGCATCGCAAGTCCTGGCTTGAAGGGGTTTGACGTGACAGCCAAAATCGTCCTGCTCAACGGCGTCGGCAGCGCCGGCAAGAGTTCGATCGCCAGGGCGCTGCAGACGATCACCGCCGAGCCTTTCCTGCATGTGCAGATGGACGCGTTCCTGGAGATGCTGCCTGAGGCGCTGCAGAACCATACGCAAGGCTTCGCCTTCGAAACAATATTGCAGGACGGCAAGCCATCCGTCGTTATCAAGGCAGGTCCGGTCGGCCGGCGAACCATGCAGGGCATGCGGCACGCCGTTGCCGCCATGGCCGGGCAGGGCAACAACCTCATCGTCGATGACGTGCTGTGTGACGGCGAGATATCGGAGTATCGGGCGCTGCTGTCCAACTTCGATCTTCATCTTGTCGGCGTGTTCGCGCCGCTGGAGGTCCTGGAGGCTCGCGAAAGCCGCCGGGGCGACAGATTGCCGGGTTTGGCGCGCTGGCAATACGAACGCGTGCACGAGAACATAAGCTACGACCTTGAAGTCGATACCAGTCAGCTTACGCCGCTCGAATGCGCCCGTCGCATCCAGGAGGAATTTCGGTTATAGGCGGCCATGAATTGGCCGGGGCTGCCCTGCCTCTGACGGCGACAAGGGCCGCAGGATGTCTGACGGATACATTATCTGCGGCACGCCGAGAACCGGCAGCACTCTGTTGTGCAATCTTCTTGCGTCAACGAAGACGGCCGGTAATCCTCACTCATTCTATCGGCGGCAGGACGTCTCGGAGTGGGCTGAAGACTGGAATCTGGTCAGTCGCGACACGATGAGCGAGCTCGAGTTCAAGATCGCCTATCTCGACGCGGCAATCACCGCAGGAAAGGGTGGGACAGGCGTCTTCGGTCTTCGTCTGATGCGAGAAAATCTGGATGAGCTCTCGGCGATCCTCGACCAGATTTTTCCACGCCTTCCATCGGACAAAGCGCGTTTCGAAAGAGCATTTGGCCATATTCTCTACGTACACCTCTCGCGCGAGAACAAGCTTGCGCAGGCTGTCTCCCTGGTGAAAGCGGAGCAGACCGGTCTTTGGCATATCGCTCCTGACGGAACCGAGATCGAAAGGATCGCGCCTCCGAAAGAACCCCGATACGATTTCGAGCGGATCAAACATGAGGTCGCTGAGCTCGAGGCCTATGATGCGGCCTGGAACATGTGGTTCGCGGAGCAAGGGATAACCCCGCTGCGGGTTGGCCATGAGCGCCTTTCAAGCAATCCGGCTGCGACGTTGGCGTCCATCTGCGAAGCCCTCGGCATTCAACCGCCGAATGCCGAGGATGTGAGGCCAGGCGTTGCAAAGCTCTCGGATGAGACCAGCCTCGATTGGATGCGCCGCTACCATTTGGATGCTGCCATCTGAGGCATTGATGGCGGCAGGTCAGGCCGTCTTCGCCACCACCGTCTCGCTCAGCCAGGTGCCGATCTTGGTGCCGAGGCGGTCGGGGGAGACCGGCTTCGGCAGATAGTCGTCCATTCCGGCTTCGATGCATTTTTCGCGATCGCCCTTCAGCGCGTGCGCGGTGACGCCGATGATCGGCGTATGGCTGCCGCTCTGCTGTTCGATCGCGCGGATGGCGCCGGTCGCCTCGTAGCCGTTCATCTCCGGCATGGAGACGTCCATCAGGATCAGCTTCGGCCGCAGCGCCCGGTACATCTCGACCGCGGTACGGCTGTTGCCGGCAATGCGATAGCTTAGCCCCAACCCATTGAGGATCTGGCCGAACACCAGCTGGTTGACGTCATTGTCCTCGGCGATGAGGATGTCGATCGGACCGTTGGCTGCCGTGGCCGACTCCGGCGCGGCTGGCGCCGGGATTGCCGGACCGCGAATGACGGTGAAGGCTGGCGCCGCCGGAGAGGCCACCTGCGGGGCGGCCGGCTCGCGAACGAAACGCGCCTTGCCGACCTGGGCGCGGGCCTTCTGGATCACCGAGATGACGGTGCCGAGCAGGATGGCCGAGCGCGCCGGCTTGGTCAGATACGCGGCGATGCCGAAATCGATGACCATCTTGCCAAAATCAACCTGGTCGACCGAGGTCAGCAGCACGACCGGAATGGCGGCAAGGCGGCTGTCGGCGGCAATGGCCCTGGCGACGTCGGCGCCGTTCATGCCTGGCATCTGGTAGTCGAGGATGATGCAATCCACCGACGCGCCGAGCTGGCTGGCGCGGTCGAGGAAGGCCAGGCCAACGGCGCCGCTTTCGGCGGCGGCGCAGTCGAAGCTCCAGCTCTTCAGCTGTTCCAGCAGGATCTCGCGGTTGACCGGATTGTCGTCGATGACCAGCACACGGGCACCGGTGACGTCCACCGGCACGATCTCGTCGCGCGCGACCTGCTGATGCGCCGGCAGCGGCACGGCGAACCAGAAGACGGAGCCGCGGCCGATCTCGCTTTCGACGCCGATCTTGCCGCCCATCAGGTCGACGAGGCGGGCGGCAATCGCCAGGCCGAGGCCGGTGCCTTCGTGACGGCGCGTCGAGGAACCGTCGACCTGCGCGAATTTCTCGAACACGTTCTGCAGCTTCTCGGCCGGAATGCCGATGCCGGTGTCCTCGACGCGGACCTTGAGCTGGATGACACCGTCGACTACGTCGCCGCCGACATCGACCAGCACATGGCCCTTCTCGGTGAACTTCACAGCATTGCCGAGCAGGTTGGTTATGATCTGCCGGAAACGGCCGGCGTCGCCGACGACGAACGAGGGCAGGCGCGGGTCGACGCGCACGATCAGCTCGAGGTTCTTTTCGGCGACGCGTGCAGACACCAGCGTCGCCACGTCCTCAACCGCCTCGGACAGGCGGAAGGGGGCGGGGTCGAGTGTCAGCTGGCCGGCGTTGATCTTGGAGAAATCGAGGATGTCGTTGATGATGGTGAGCAGCGCATTGCCGGATTTGACGATGACATCGGTAAACGTCTTCTGGCGCGAGGTCAGGTCGGTCTTGGCCAGTAGCTCGGCCATGCCCAGCACGCCATTCATCGGCGTGCGGATCTCATGACTCATGTTGGCCAGGAATTCGGATTTGGCGCGATCGGCGGCCTCGGCCTTGAACAGCGACTCTGCGGATTCGGCGAAGGCACGGCGGATCGCCTTTTCCATCGGCCGGAAGACCCAGATGGCGACAATGGCGAGAACGGCGAATAACAGGCCGCTCGCCCACAACAGCAGCCTGTCACTCGAAGCGTCCGCCAGATGGCGCTCGGCATCCATGGCGGTGCGGACGCGGACCAGCACCGGCTGGGCAAACAGGTCGTTCTGGTTGCGGATTTCACGATAGCTCCATTCATCGACCTTCTGCGCCACCGACATCAGGTTGAAGTTGCGCACCATGTCGCGCGCCGACCAGAACAGGTCGCCGTTCACGGACGCGGAATCGAACTCGTTGAGGGTGTCTTTCGAAAGCCGTGATCTGATCGCGGCCAGCTGGGCCGTCAGGGTCGCGATCTCGCCGGCTAGGCGCTCGGAGTGGCCTCGGGCCGACGCCACCAGCCCATCGCGGGTTTCGCTGCGCCACGCGGTGCCGGTCGTCTCGGCGAAATTGGTGGCGTTGCGCAAGTCGCGGCCGAAGATGACGAAATTGCTGCTGAGGGCATCGACGTCGTGACGGAAGGAATTGACGCGGTTGAGCGCGAACATGACAGCGGCGGAGGCCAGCGCGAATATCAGCAATCCCGAGAGATAACGGACTCGGATCGACCGGATGAAGGAAGAGTATTCCGGCATGCGCAACCCCAACACATACGCATCATTTTAATGGTCGGGATTACGCTCGATTTACATTAAAATTTCGTTCGTGCGGGGCGGGGTGCCGGGGCGAACCCGGACTTTCAACTCGGATGACGACATGAGCCCAGAGTCTGCTCCATCCCCGATGGAATGGAACTCCGTGCTTGAGCATGATCTCCAGCGAAACCGGATTCTACGCTTCAGGATCATGCCTGGCGCTCGCCTGCAGCCTGGGGCGTGTCCGATTGCTAGATGGTCGCCGCTCCTGCCATTGCTGTGAATATCTTCACCCGTTTCGTCTTCAGACTCCCCGGTGAATACTTTCTGACCCAACCCCCCCGTCTCGTCAAGAAACAGACTTGCCTTTTCGGCCGCACTGGTGGCAGCCACGCCCAGTGTGTCTGTTCGCTTGCGGTCACTGATCAACTCGTGAACCGAGCGAAAATAATAATGGAAAAACAGCCGGTTGAATTCGGTGAAATAGATATCGGCGACCCTGGTCTCGCCGCGAATCAACAGCATGTTCTCATCGTTACCGTTGGTCGAGGCGGTCGAGAAATTCGCCGATCCGGTCACCACGATCGGATCCGCCCCAAGCGGATCGTGCAGGAGGAACTTTGAATGGATGTAACTCGCATGTTGGTTGAGTTTGAGCGCCCCGGCATTTGTCTCGCGCGTCCAGCGGTACAGCGGATCTTCGATAAACGATCCCCACGCCGAATAGACGTTCTGTCTCCAGCTGAGGGCTACGAAGGGTTTCGGGGCGGCTCCCGGCTTTGGTTTTGGCGGTGTGTCCGCCTTCTCGAGCATGAGAAAGGTCAAAGGCGAGGTCGGATCATGCTTCACCAGGCGGCCTTTGAAGACCGCGGAGGTGCCGAAGGCGAGTGTGACGCAGCCCAATGCGTCCGACTCATCGAGCGCAATCGAATACATGTCGAGCACACTGCCGCCGGCCCGCGGGCTGAAAACCGGCGTGACACCTTGCGGAATCGTTCGCCAATCGGTCGGAGTCGGAAGCAAGGCGGCGACACTGGACCTTAGCCCATTCATCGCCGCCTTCTCGGCAGCCGGCGTGCCCGTTCCGGGTTTTCCCGGATCGCCCGAAAGCAGTGTCCAATAGTCTCTGAAGTGGCCTGCGACAGTCGCGTCCCGGACCCAATGGCCGACATTGGTCTGGCCATGAATGCCGCCGACCGAAAGATTTGTCGAGCCGGTCCAAACCTGTGTCGGCGCCTTCGCGGCTCCCTTCAGCAGGACTATGAACTTGTTATGCGCGATCTCGTTGGTGTTCTTCTCCCGCCAGCATGCGATCGCGGTCGCCGGTAGACTGGCATCGGCTACTGTCTGCATGTTGTCATCACGCGGGAAGTTGGGGACAGGCTTGCCCTTCTTGTCGACTCCACCACCATTTTTCTTCGCATCGATGACAAGCTTGACGTCGACACCCCGATCAAGGGCCGTCTTGAACCACTGTGCGGCGGGCGCATACCTGAATTCGTAAAATGCACCGAGCAAAGTGTCGCCCGGCTGGGCCTGCTCGATGAACTTTTGCAAAGCTTCGTCGAGATCGCGGCTGAGCCATTGCAGAGCTTCCGTGCGCTTGGGCTCGGGAAGTTTGTACGGCTGCTTGTTGTCGAATTTTCGAGCATAGGCTTGGCTGCTGGCAACACCCCGATTGAAGAAGATGTCATGGGCGCCGGTGCTGAAGGCCTTCTCGGTTTGAATTCGGATCGGGATTGCGGGGGCAGAACGATCGAGGTTCTTCGGTGTGCCTTTCAGTGGGTGGAAATAATAAACGTACTCTCGACCGTCCTTGGCGGTGAAATCATCCCAGACAAAGCTTTGGATCGGCTGGTCGAAGGTCGACACCTGCAGCGTCGGGTCAGGGTTCGGATAGATGCTCTCGAATACCTTGAACCCATACATATAGTAGCGCTCATTCTCCTTGATGTCGTGGCGCTCGACTGCAAAGCCCATCAGCCCCGCGATTTGTGCGGGATCGAAATCGATGCCGAAGGAAACTGTGTTTGTTCCCGATACCGCGAAGACTTGAAAGCCTCCGATCTTATCTGATTTGAATCGCATGCCCGACTCTCCTCATGATCGCTAGCTTCAGATGGCGTGAATCACACACCGCTGCCGACTTTGGCGGCTTCGCCCAAGATAGAGATTGTTGGCAGAAAAGCGGGCTGTCGTCGCCAAAAAGAAAACAGAAGCTCGGCCGCCGTCCGAAGCCGTCACCCGCCACTCTCGTTCGACTAAATATTGTCCGAATTTCAAGTGCGCGCAATAGAATTTTTCAATACTCAGAATTTCCACAAAATGTTCCAATGGAATGAAGCAAGCTCTATTGGCGACAGTCTCATTTTTCGTAGGTCAGGTGCTACGCGAAACCATTTAGCCGGTGAATGACCGGGTGAAGTAAAATGTGGGTGTGGAGGCGGCAAATATAGATCGCTGCCGGATAGATTCTTCGCCCGATCCCGAACTCGAAACGCCTGTTGCCACTACAAAACTTTGGCCGATTTTGACACGGCGCCGGGGCAAGACGACCGGGCAAGTCGTCCGAGCCGACATCGTCCAGATCGGCGTACCCGACAGGAGATCGCTATTGGCTGACGTCATTTGTTGCGAATGGCTACGAATTCTGCAGCTTGCCTGAGAAGAACGGCCCGCTCGCCATAGGGTGCCAGCAGCGCATGCGCCTGATCGACGAGGCCGTTGAGCTGCTTGCGCGCCCAGTCGGCGCCGTGCAGCGCCACCAGCGTCGCTTTGCCGGCGGCCGCATCCTTGCCGGTCGCCTTGCCCATCTGGTGCGCGTCCGCCGTCAGATCGAGCAGGTCGTCGGCGAGCTGGAAGGCGAGCCCGATCGCCGAGCCGAATTCGGCCAGTCTTTCGCGATCCTCTTGTGCCGCGCCGGCGATGATCGCGCCCGCCTCGCAGGCGAAGCGGATCAGTGCGCCGGTCTTCATCGCCTGCAGCCGGATGATGCCGGCCTCGTCCGGCCTGATGCGCTCGGCTTCGAGGTCGAGCGTCTGGCCGCCGACCATGCCGCCTGCGCCGGCGGCGCGGGCAAGCGCCAGCACCAGGGCTGCCCTGCGCTCCACCGGCAGCACTGTTGCCTCGTCGGCCAGGATGTCGAAGGCGAGCGTCAAAAGCGCGTCGCCGGCAAGGATCGCGGTGGCGTCATCGAAGGCCTTGTGCACGGTCGGCTGGCCGCGGCGCAGATCGTCATCGTCCATGGCCGGCAAATCATCATGGATCAGCGAATAGCAATGCACGCATTCGAGCGCCGCCGCGACACGCAATGCCGCCTCGCCGTCGGCGGAAAACAGGGTGGCACTCTCCATGACCAGGAAAGGGCGGAGGCGCTTGCCGCCATTCAGCACGCCGTGACGCATCGCCGCCATCAGCCGCTCCGGCCGGGCGATCTCACCCGTAAGCGTGCGGGCGTCGAGGAGCCGCCTCAACATCGCCTCAAGCGGGGCCGCCCGCGCGGAAAGCACGATTTCGAAGCCCATTTGGTCGTCTTTCGTCATGGCCGGGAGCGGTAGCCGACACTCAGACATTGCGCAAGAAGCCTCTCGCCATTATGCCGGAGCAGCTGATAGCGCAGGTGGGGCGGCTTGACGGAACCGATCGTCGATCATGAAATCGAAGGGCTGGACATGGCGCGACCGAGGCGCTTGAACCGCGCCGGTCTCAAGCGCCTGGGTCGGCGTGGCATCGTCGTGGCCGCCGTGCTGGCCCTGATACCCGTGGTGCTGACCTTCCTCTATCTGCCGTCCTTCGTGCATCCGGTGTCGACGCTGATGCTGAAGGATCTGGCGACGTTTTCCGGCTACGACCGGCGCTGGGTCTCGATCGACGACGTGTCGCCGGTGCTGGCGAATTCGGTGATCATGTCGGAAGACGGGCAGTTCTGCTTCCATCGCGGCGTCGACCTCGGCGAATTGCGTGGCGTCGTCGACGATGCGCTGGCCGGCGAAGCGACACGCGGCGCCTCGACCATCACCATGCAGACGGTGAAGAACCTCTATCTGTGGTCGAAGCCGCTGGGCACCGTGCGCAAGGTGGTGGAGCTGCCTTTGGCCGTCTATTTCGACGCGGTGATGTCGAAGCGGCGGATCATGGAGATCTATCTCAACATCGCCGAATGGGGGCCGGGCATCTACGGCATCGAGGCTGCCGCCCAGCACCATTTCGGCGTTTCGGCAAAACGGCTGTCGCGCCGGCAGGCGGCGTTGCTTGCCGTCAGCCTGCCCAACCCGATCGCCCGCAACCCGGCAAAGCCGGGGCCGGGGCTAAGACGGCTGGCCGCTTTAATCGAGCGGCGCGCGGGTAGGTCGGGCGCCTATGTCGGCTGTCTGGACTAGCCTTTAGTTTCGGCCTAAAAAAATTCACGGCAGTGCTGGCCAAAACGGCGCAGGGCGTGTATAGGCACCCGACTTTCTCAGATTCCGGCCCCTGACGCGGCCCTTTCACGAGGGCAGCCGGGGCATTTTGACCATCTAGTGGAGCATATCCATGGCCGTTCCGAAACGAAAAACCTCTCCGTCCAAGCGCGGCATGCGCCGCTCGGCCGACGCCCTCAAGGCCCCGACCTATGTCGAGGACAAGAATTCCGGCGAAATGCGCCGTCCGCACCATATCGACCTGAAGACCGGCATGTATCGCGGCCGCCAGGTTCTGGAGCCGAAGGAAAGCTGAGAAGCTTTTCTCGGTTTTGCGCCTACCCAAAAGACCGGCCAATGGCCGGTCTTTTTGCATTGTCGGGCAAGCCCTTCCTTCCTGCTTGATATGCTGAGGGTCGAGGGCCTATGCGTTGGCATCCACCAATTTTCGGAAGGCAGGAGATCCGATGCGCATTCTGTCCGATGCCTTCATTCCCGAATTGCCGGGCCACTACAGGGGCAAGGTCCGCGAGAACTACGACCTGCCGGACGGCAGGCGCATCATCATCGCCACCGACCGGCTCAGCGCCTTCGACATCATCCTGACCTCGATCCCATTCAAGGGCGAGATCCTGACCCAGACGGCCCGGTACTGGTTCGAGGAAACCGCCGATATCTGCCCGAACCATGTTCTGGAATACCCCGACCCAAACGTCGTCGTTGGCACCCGGCTCGATATCCTGCCGGTCGAGATCGTCGTGCGCGGCTATCTGGCGGGAACCACCAGCACCTCGATATTGACCAAGTACCGGAAGGGCGAGCGGGACCTTTATGGGATCAGCCTGCCGGATGGCTTGCGCGATAATGAAAAACTGGCTGAGGCGATCATCACGCCGACGAGCAAGGCTTTGGACGGTGCTCATGATGAGCCTCTGTCCAAAGCCGAGATCATCGAACAGGGCCTTCTCACAGAGGCGCAGTGGGATACCGTATCGAACTACGCCTTGCAGCTGTTCGCCAGAGGCCAGGCGCGTGCCGCCGAACGCGGCCTGATCCTCGCCGATACGAAATACGAATTCGGCACCGACAAGAACGGCACCATAATCCTTGCCGACGAAATCCATACGCCGGACAGCAGCCGGTACTGGATCGCGGCGAGCTACGAAGAGGCCTTCGAAAGCGGCAGGCGGCCGGAGAGCTTCGACAAGGATTTCATCAGGTCGTGGGTCTCGGCGCGGTGCGATCCTTACAGGGATCCGATACCGACGATACCGGACGAGGTGGTCGACCAGGCTTCGCGCGTCTATGCGCAGGCCTATGAGGCAATCACGGGCAAGAAATTCCTTCCCGACACTTCCGGCCACACCGTGTTGGATCGCATCCGCTCGAACCTTGAGCGTTATTTCTAACGACCAAGTGAGCCCCCTTCAGGTCCCGCTCCTCGAACCGCAACGTGGTAGCCCAGTTGCTGCTGACGCCGTTGTTTCGAACGGTCTTTGTCCGTGTTCGCTGCGCGCGCGAAAAATCTTGACGACAATGGCCCGGGCGCTGCTAGTGAGAGACTAGAGCGCGTCGTATCTGAGCGGCACTGTGCGGCGCACCTCGACTGTTGTTTCCGTGCGTATCGTTGTCCGAAGCCCGCCTTTGGGCGACACGCACCAACCGGAGACCCGTAATGTTCGGTGCCATTCCGCTGCTGATCGTGCCCTTCGTGCTCTACAATCTCGGGCTTCTCGGGATCTTCGGCAGCGGCGACGACCCGTGGGCAACCGAGATGTTCTCGATCGGCATGATGTCGGGCGGGGTATTCTCGATGACGCTTGGCGACCTGATGGTGATGATCGCGCTGGTCTTCCTGTTCGCCGAAATGGTGAAATCGGTTCGCACGACGAATGCCTCGATCCTGGATCATCTCTTGTCCACGCTGGTCTTCGTGGCGTTCCTGGTCGAGTTCCTGCTGGTGAAGGGCGCGGCGCACTCCGTCTTCTTCACGCTGATGGTGATTGCGCTGTTCGACGTGCTGGCCGGCTTCTCTGTGTCGATGCGCTCGGCAAGCCGGGACATCAATCTCAACTAGAAGCAGGCTCCGGCGCGCCTCAGCCCGGATCGGCGGTGAAGCCGGCCGCTTCGATGCCGGCGATTGCGGTTGCCTCATCGTTGTCCGACGTGTCGCCGGAAATGCCGACCGCGCCGATGACGGTGCCTGAATTGTCGCGGATCAGCACGCCGCCGACGACAGGCAGCACGCGACCGCCCGATACGTCGGAGATGCCGGCGACGAGATGCGGCCGTTCCTTGGCGAAGGCCTCGACGCGGCGCGAGCCCATGCCGATCGCCAGTGCGCCATAGGCCTTGCCCGCCGACATTTGCGGACGCAGGAACGAGGCGCCGTCCTGGCGCTGGAAGGCGACTAGATGGGCACCGGCATCGAGGACCGACACACCCAGCGGCTTGAGCTTGAGCTCGGCACCCTTGGCGAAGGCGGCGTCGATGATCTCAATGGCTTTGGCGAGCGGCAGTGCGGTCATGGCAGTCTCCTGTTGAAACGCGTCAATCATCGACCGGCCGCAGGAGATGCGAAATCCCGATTGCGGTTGAAATTGCTTCGCGTGAAAAGGCGAAATGGAAGGCGAGGGCCACTATAGAACGAGCCAGCGACCCGGCACCGGCGCGATATGGCGTTGCCGTGCGGTCGCTTCCAGACTGCTGATGAAAAGGGCTATTTTTTCTTTGCCCGCGCCGGCTTCTTCGCGGGAGCAGCGGCCGCATTAGCAAGGTCTTCGGCCTCCTTGGCGAGACGCAGCGCCCTCAGCTTGTTGGTCTTGGCCTGGCGGGCGTCGCTTTCTGCGACATACTCAGCCATCGCCTTCTGGCGCACCGAGGCTGCCTCTTCCTGCTTCTTGAAACGCAAATCTGCCCGCGCGCGGGCAGTATCCTTAGAGTTCTCGACCAAGAGCGCTGTCCAATCCCATAAATTATTGTTTTCAGGCCCTTGATAGCAGAGCCGGCCCGTAATTGGGAAAATAAGTTGGTCAGGCCGGGTTGCGCACGGCACCGAGCGCCTTGCGCGCGACCACCGCCTCGTAGCCGGCCTGCAGGATTGCGCGGACGGTGGGGCCCGATGCGCGGGCGCGCGCGCCCAGATGCTCGTGGCGCAAATCGTCCATGAACTGCTCCCACATTGGCGGACCGCCCTTTTCCAGAAGTTCGGCGCGAATCGAGAGTTCCTCGCTGACCGGCAGCCAGACACGACCCCAGGCGCCGAGATGCGCCAGGATCGGCACCAGCGAGATCGCCATTTCGGTCAGGCTGTAGATCGCCTTCTGCTTGTGAGACGGATCGTCGGCCTTGGTCAGCATGCCCAATTCCATCAGCCGCTTCAGCCTATCGGCAAGGATGTTGGAGGCGATGCCCTCGATCGACCCGTTGAGCAGTTCGCGAAAATGGCGCCTGCCACCGAAGATCATGTCGCGCAGGACGATCAGGCTCCAGCGGTCACCGAACACTTCGAGCGACAGGTTGATCGGGCATCCGGACCGATGATTGGTGTTCATGCGATTCTCCAGATAAAACTGGTTGCATTATCTTATCAGTTTTATTATCGTGCAACTGATTGCAAAATGCAATCAGATTTGAATGCGAGGAGGAGAACATGAGCAGGAACGAGCAACCCGAAATCGTCTCCCAGACATTTGGCGATCCCGCGCATCCTGCGGTGCTGTTGATCATGGGCGCCATGGCCTCGATGTTATGGTGGCCGGAGGCGTTCTGCCGGAAGCTGGCCGGCGAGGGCCGCTTCGTGATCCGCTTCGATAATCGCGACACCGGCCGGTCGACCAAATATGCGCAGGGCGAGCCGCCCTACACATTCGACGACATGGCCGACGACGCCATCCGCGTGCTCGACGATCATGGTGTCGAGAGAGCGCATGTAGTCGGCATGTCGATGGGCGGCATGATCGCGCAGCTTGTGGCGCTGAGGCACCCATCGCGCGTCGCGACGCTCACGATCATCAGCAGTTCGCCGATGGGAGTGGACACGTCCCATCTGCCGGGGATGACCGATGCCTATCGGGAGCACTCGGCCGAAGGCGCGAAGGTCGATTGGGCCGACCGCGACCAGGTGGTCGGCTTCGTGGTCAGCGATGCGCGCGCCATCGCCGGCATTGCGCATCCGTTCGACGAGAAGTGGACAAGGGCGTTCGTCGAGCAGGACTACGACCGCTCCGGCGGCCTTTTGAGCGCGACCAATCACTTCATGCTCAAAGGTGCGCAAAGCTGCTGCGGATCGAAGGCGGTGGCCACGAGTTGCATCCCGACGACTGGCCGGAGATCGTCGCCGCCATCGCAGCGCATAGCCAGGCAGGCAGGCTGAGTGCGGCCCTGTCAGGTTGGACTTGCGGCAATAGATAAGCACGTGGCTCACTGTTGAAATCGATGACCGAAGAAAGAAGCGAGCAGTCAATGTCCTTGACCATGCACCTCCACCCGCTGGCGTCCTTCTGCTGGAAGCCGCTCATCGCGCTTTACGAGAACGGCACGCCGTTCGGCTCCGTCATCGTCGATCTCGGCAACGAGCAGTCGCGTGCCGCCTTCCTGAAGCTGTCGCCGGCCGGCAAGATGCCGGTGCTGCTCGACGCGGCGCTTGGCCATACGGTGCCGGAATCGACCATCGTCATCGAATATCTCGATGCATATTACCCTGGGCCGGTCGAGCTGATCCCGGCCGACATCGATCTTGCCCGTCAGGTTCGCTTGGCCGACCGCTTCTACGATTTCTACGTGCAGGAGCCGATGCAGAAGATCGTCGGCGACCGCCTGCGGCCGGAAGGCAAGACCGATCCGTTCGGCGTCGAGCAGGCACGTGCCCAGCTGCGCGGCTCCTACGCCATCATCGAAGGGGAGATGCAATCGCGGACCTGGGCGGTGGGCGAAGCCTTCACCATGGCCGACTGCGCCGCGGCGCCGGCCTTGTTCTACGCCAACAAGGTCGAGCCGCTCGGCGACAACTACCCGGCGGTGAGGCGCTACCACGACCGCCTGCTGGCGCGCCCGTCGGTCGCCCGCGTGATTGAGGAAGCGCAGCCCTATTTCAAGCTGTTTCCCTACAACAACGGCTAGCGCCGATCGCCGGCCGCCGAAACCTGGCCGGCGATGCAATCAGCTTCCAGGCGACCCAAGCTCCCCGGCTTCCCAGAACTGGTCGAGCCAGACGTTCAATTTGAGGAAGCCGGCACTGCTCACCGCATAGACGCGTCTGGTGCCTTCGGCCTTGGCATTGACCAGGCCGGCGTCGAGCAGCACCTTCAAATGCTGGGAAACCGCCGGGCGCGACACTGGCAGCCCGGCAGCGAGTTCGTTGACGGTCTTCGGGCCGCGCCGGAGCTCTTCGAGAAGGTAGCGCCGGTTCGGATCGGCGATCGCCATGAAGGCATCGGAAAAGATCATGCCTCATTTGTGGGGCAAAGTTGCCGGAATCTCAACCGTTGGTTTCATTCTTTCTGCGTGGATCGAGCCGCAGGGCTTCCGGCGTGACCGAGCGGTCGGCCGGCTGCGTCGTGAACGCGTCGCGATCTTCGATCGGCACCGGGGCGCGGCGGCTGATGCGCAGCAGGGTGTAGGCGGCCAGGCAAAGATGCGCGAATGCGGTTGCAAGAAACAATCCCTCGGGACGCATCCAGCCCATCAGGCCGGCCGCCAGCAATGGTCCGATCATTGTGCCGAAGCCATAGAGCAACAGCAGACCGCCGGAGACCTTGACGAAATCCTCGGCGCGCGCGTGGTCGTTGGCATGCGCCACGGCGATCGAATAGAGCGTGTAGGCGAATGCGCCATAGGCGGCGGTGAAGACAATGACGAACACGCTGGAGCGCGGTTCGAACAGGAAGATCAGGATGGCGAACAATGCCGCCCCGAAGGCGGCACCGGCCAGCACGAAACGGCGGTCGGTCTTGTCGGACAGACGCCCGGCCGGAAGCTGCATGGCGGCGCCGGCAACGACCACGAGACTCATCATCAGCGCGATCTCGGCCGTGGAAATGCCGATGCGGGCGCCGTAGACGGCGCCGAGCGTGCCCCAGGCGCCATTGGCGATGCCGATCAAAAGGCAAGCGATCGCCGATACCGGCGAATTGGCATAGAGCCCCTTGACGTCGAGCTTGACGTCCTGCAGCGGCTTGGGGTGCGAAGCCGACGAGACGGCGGTCGGGATCAGCGACAGGCAGAACAATATGCCGGTGATCATGAACAGCGAGGCCGACTTCACGTCGCCGCCTGCAACGATCATCTGGCCGCCCATGATCGAGGCATAGGTGACCATCATATAGAGACCGAAAACGGTGCCGCGGTTCTCGTTGGTGGCCTTCTCGTTCAGCCAGCTTTCGATGACCATGAAGGCGCCGGCCATGGTAAAGCCGGTGAAGGCGCGCAGCAGGATCCAGATATATTCGTCGATGACGAGGCCGGTGAGCAGGGCGACGATGGCGCCCGACGCGGCAAAGGCGCCGAAGGCCCTGACATGGCCGGCGCGGCGCACGATGCGCGGCGCAAAGAAACAGCCGGTGACGAAGCCACCTGCCCAGGCCGTTCCCATCAGGCCGAGCGATGCCGTTGAAAACCCTTCCACCTGGCCGCGCAGCGGCAGAAGCAGCCCGTGCAGTCCGGAGGCCGCGAGCAGGAAGGCGGTGCCGCGAAGCAGCGAAAGGATCGGCCTGTAGGTTGCGAACATGTTTTGATCCGGCTGGAATTGCGGGGCGCAGCTCTGAAGACAGTGGCATTCGGGCTTTTCAGCGGCGCGCGCGGCGCCCCGAAGGCCTATCGGTGGAAATCATCCACGACGAAACAGCGCCTCGGCGGCGGATTTGGTCGTGCCCTTGCTCTTGAGCTCGGCTTCCAGCCGGGCGATCTCGTCGCGCAGGATGCCGATCCGCTCGGTGAGTTCGCCGACCGAAAGCAGCACCAGATCCTGTCCGATCTCGTGCGGACGGGCTTTCTTTTTGGGTTCGTCGTCGAAGATCGCCATCGTCGCTCCTCCCTGATTCAGCATTTGCCTGATTTGGCAATCAGCATACATAGGGCAGGGGTGCTGATGCAAACAGCCGGCGACAGAGCGGCATAGACAAGATGGGACAGTTCATGGCGAGCGGACAGAAAATTCCGGCGAAGATGACGGCCATCGCAATTTCCGAACCCGGCGGCCCACGGGTGCTGAAGCCGGAAACGCGCGACGTACCCATGCCCGCTCCGGGCGAGATCCTGATCCGGGTTCGCGCCGCCGGCGTCAACCGGCCCGATGTGCAGCAGCGCAAGGGCGCCTATCCGCCGCCGCCCGGCGCGTCCGACCTGCCAGGCCTCGAAGCGTCGGGCGAAGTGGCGGCCCTTGGCGACGAGATATCGCGCTGGCGCATCGGCGACCGGGTCTGCGCGCTGACGCCCGGCGGCGGCTATGCCGAATATGTCAAAGTGCATGCCGGCAGCGTGCTGCCGCTGCCGGCCGGCTTCACCCACACCGAGGCGGCAGCGGTGCCGGAGAACTATTTCACCGTCTGGCACAATGTCTTCGAGCGCGGTGGCCTGAAAAGCGGCGAGACGTTGCTCGTCCATGGTGGCTCGTCAGGCATCGGCACCACGGCGATCCAACTGGCATCCGCCTTCGGCGCCTATGTCATCACCACCGCCGGAGCCAAGGAAAAATGTGACGCCTGTCTGAAGCTCGGAGCCGACCGGGCGATCAATTACCGCGAGGAGGATTTCGTCGCTGCGGTCAAGGACGCGACCGCCGGCAAGGGCGCCAATGTCATTCTCGACATGGTCGGCGGCGACTACATTGCGCGCAATTACGAGGCGGCGGCGATAGAAGGCCGTATCGTGCAGATCGCCCTGCAAAGCGGCGCCGTGGCGAGCGCCGATTTCTCCAAGATCATGGTCAAGCGGCTCACCCATACCGGCTCGACTCTGCGGCCACGCACCGTCGAATTCAAGGCGGCAATTGCGGCCGCACTCGAAGCGCAGGTGTGGCCGCTGCTTGGCACCCGCAAGGTCGCACCCGTCATGGATATGATCTACCCGCTCACGGATGCCTGGCGGGCGCATGAGCGGATGGAGGAGGGCGAGCATATCGGCAAGATCGTGCTCGACGTAGCCTAGGATGCATCGATATTCAGGTGATGCCGGCCTGCGAATGGCGGCTTCCTGCGCTTCCGGTGCTCACGTACCTAAGTACGCTCCGCTCCGGTTCTCGCAAGCCACCATTCTCGGCTCGGCCTGACCTGATCTCGACACATCCTGGGTGCGCGCGTCGCCTGCTGCATCCTGAACAAAGGCTTAATGCTGCAATGCACAATTGCATTGCGGCCATGCAAAAGC
This sequence comes from Mesorhizobium monacense, assembly GCF_056781675.1. Taxonomy (NCBI): domain Bacteria; kingdom Pseudomonadati; phylum Pseudomonadota; class Alphaproteobacteria; order Hyphomicrobiales; family Phyllobacteriaceae; genus Mesorhizobium; species Mesorhizobium monacense. Next base: position 6,539,585 of record NZ_CM165567.1, read on the forward strand.
GTCCGTTCATTTCTTGGGCAACGATGCCTATCTAAGCGGCATCGAAACAATTGATCCAACAAATGGAGGACTACTATGAACCCGATCCGCGCTTACCGTAACTGGCGCATGTACAACGAGACCGTGCGCGAGCTGAACAAGCTCAACGCCCGTCAGCTGCACGACCTCGGCATCAACCGCGGCGACATCGAGAGGATCGCGCGCCAGGCGATTTGATTTCCGGCAGGTCCGGCCCGAAAGGCCGGACCCCGCCGCAAGAAGCCAGAGCCGCCGCTGACAGTTTTGCGTCGCCGGTTCCGAGCCCGCTGGACCATGTCCGGCGGGTTTTGTCTTTGTGGCCCGTCTGTTGCGGCGGCACCGCCCGCCGATCGCTGATCGGCCGTTCCCATACTCTGTCGCCGCTCTTGCCGCGACTTTCCCAAAAACATTGCGAAATGGCAGCGGAGCGGTTATACAGGCCGCGAATTTCCCATTTTGGTGGCTCTAAAACCACCGCCCGCGCGGGAACGCGGGCGAACGAGAAGGATTTTTGAAATGGCCAATACGCTGCTGATGCCCAAGGCGACCGCCGTCTGGCTGGTCGACAACACCGCGCTCTCCTTCGAGCAGATCGCGCAGTTCTGCGGGCTGCACCCGCTCGAGGTCAAGGCGATTGCCGATGGCGAATCGGCGCAAGGCATCAAGGGCATGGACCCGATCATGACCGGCCAGCTGACCCGCGACGAGATCGCGCGCGCCGAGAAGGATCCGAACCATCGGCTGAAGCTCTCCGACCCCAAGGTGCGGGTGCCGGAATCCAAGCGCAAGGGTCCGCGCTACACGCCGCTGTCGAAACGCCAAGACCGGCCGAATGCCATCCTCTGGCTGGTGCGCAACCATCCGGAGCTGAAGGATGCGCAGATCTCGCGCCTCGTCGGCACCACCAAGTCGACGATCGACCAGATCCGCGAGCGCAAGCATTGGAATTCGGCCAATCTGCAGCCGATGGACCCGGTGACGCTGGGGCTGGCCTCGCAGATCGACCTCGACATGGAAGTCAATCGCGCCTCGCGCGGCCGCGAGCAGGCGCAGCCTGTCGGCGATACGCTGCTGCCGGCGGCGCTGACCGAGCGGCTGGTGCCGGCGCCGGAGAAGCCGAAGGACGAGGATGCCGAGCTCGACGCCAACGCCGTCTTCGCCAAGCTTTCCGCCTTGAAGTCGAAAGACAAGGACGAGGAAGCGGACGAGGAATAAGCCAACGTCCGCCATGGGGCAGCGGCCCGCAACTTTCATCAAAAAAACCCGCTTTCGAGCGGGCTTTTTTGTTTCTTATGGCCTCAGCTTCGCGCCGCCCGGTCCGGGGTCATGCCGTAATCCTCGCTGCGCTCCACGGCGCGGTAGAAATCGGCGAGCTGCTTGCCGCGCTCCGGCTTGAAGATGCGGCCGGCGATCACCACCGAAGCGATACGGTCGATGCGGAAGGCGCGGAAATCGTCGCGCATCTCGCACCAGGCGACCAGCGTCCAGACCTTGCCCCAGAACCACAGGCCGAGCGGCCGGATGTCGCGTGCGGTGCCGCGGCCGGCCTCGTCCGAGTAGTCGATGGTCAGCACCTGGCGTTTCTCGACGGCACGCTCGATCAGGTCGATCGCCTCGCGTGCGGCATCGCTCACCACCCACATCGGCGTGTGGATCTCGGTGCGGGCGATGCGGTCCTTCTCGGCGTCGGGCAGCACGGCGCCGATCTTGACCAGCGCCTCGTCGGCGGCCCTGGCCATGGCGGCGCCGCCAAAGGCGCGCACCATGCGGGCGCCGGCGACCAGCGCCACGATCTCGTCACGGGTGAACATCAGCGGCGGAAGGTCGAAACCCTCCCTCATCATGTAGCCAACGCCCGCCTCGCCGTCGATCGGCACCCCGGTCGACTGCAAATCGGCGATGTCGCGGTAGATGGTTCGCTCGGAAACCTCGAGCCACGTGCCCAACTTCTGGGCGGTGACCAAACGGCCACCGCGCAGATGCTGCACGATCTGGAAGAGCCTGTCGGCACGGCGCATCGTATGGACCCTCGGCGTTGTCTTTATGCATGTCGTGGTCCCAAAACCGGTTCCCACTTTTGGGCGACATGCATTATGGTTTCAGCTCTTCGCGCTTGCGCTGCGCGGCGACGAACTCCGCGCCGACGGACAATTTCCTCACTGTCGGCGTCCTGGCGTCGATCACCCGCCAGAAGGGTGCGACGTCGCTCAGCGACATGCCGCGCTGCAGATCTTCATTGGCGGCCTCGGCCACGGTGCGCAGATGATAGCCGATGGTGACGGGACATGTCACTTCGGCACCGTGCTCGATGGCTAAAGCGGTGCGCAAGGCGCGGACATCCATTTCGACGCCCTTGGGGATGGAGCGGATGAAATCGTCGACCTGGCGCGCCGTCGGTACCAGCATCGACTGGCCTTCGACGACGTCGGCCACAGTGCGCGGCGACGGCTTGATGCCGTTGATGCCCGCTGTGTTCAGCCTATCGTTCCAGCTTTTCACCATGCGCGTACCTAGACGAAAAGACCGAAGCTGTTGCCGTCGGGGTCGAGGCAATAGGCGAATGTGCCAGCCGGAATGGAGATGGCCGGTGAAACCACCTTGCCGCCATTTTGCGTCACCCGCTCCATGGCGTCCTCGATCGGCGCGGCCACCGACAAATGGATGGTCGGGCCGGTTCCCGGTGCTGCTGGTTTTCCCGGATAGACGTGCCCAGACGCCATCCGTTCCTGTGCGCTGAACATGGCGATCGGGTTCGGGCCGCTCTCCTCGAGCACCAGATCGTTCTGCAGCACCGACGCATAGAATGCGCGGGCGCTGTCCATGTTGGTGACGGGAATCTCGAACCAGGCCGAGGCTTTTGCAGGGATGAATGCCATGTCTTTCTCCTGAACTTGCCGCTTTATCGCACGTCGCTCCTGACAACATGCTGTCAGGAGCCTTCAGCAGTCGCGCCACTTACATCTGAGCGCCACAGCCTCGGCATCCAAGCGCGGCGCGTAAAAATATTCAGCTATCGATGTGGCGGCCGTTGGCATACATGTCCGGCCAGCCGATGTCCTTGCGGATGTCCGCCGGCAACCCGTTCATGAAACGCTGGGTGCGGATCTCGTTGCGCAGCGTGCGGATCTTGCCGACATAGCGCTGCATGCTGTGCAAAATCGTAAAACCGTTCATGACGACTCTCCTCTGTTTCGATGAGAGCATCATCGCACACCCCTGCTGACAGCAGTCTGTCAGGAGGATGTCAGGCCGCTGAAGAAGGTCTTGGGTTAGCGTGCGGTTGCCCGGGAAACGGGCCTTTGTCAGGAACGGCTCAGCCGGCTGAGATGACGGGAGAACTGCTTTGACAGCCGAGCGCGATGCTGGTCAAAGGCAGCATGTCGAAACTCCTCGCCCTCGTCATCATTGGCATGATGGTCATCCAGCTGATCAAGCCGCTCGGCTGGCCGGGGCTGAGGCGGCGCAGCGATTTCTGGAAGCTGGCGGTGCTGGCCATGGCGGCGATCTCGATAACGGCGCTGCTCGGCCATTGGGGGTAGGGTGCAGCCGCTACAGCGCCTCGCCTTGCCCATCCGCCAACACCAGGCCGACCAGATGCTCGGCCCAGGCGCGATAACCGGCCTCCGAGGCATGAAATCCGTCGGAGGCAAAGCCGGCCTCAGGGTTTGTGATCGGCAGCCGCGGCGCCGGCACTGCACCGCGCTCGAGACAAAGGCGCTCGCCCATCCGGTTCATCTCGGTGGCGCGGATTTCGAGGATCTTGCCGAGCAGTGGCGGCATGGCCGGCGCGCGGGTGAATTCCAGCACCGGCGACCACACCACGCGCGCCTCCGGCCATTTGGCGCGCAGCGCATAGAGCAGGCCGCCGAATTCTTTCTTGAAGCGCGGCACCGAATGAAAGTTCTTGGTGTCGTTGGTGCCGATGGCCAACACGATATGCGTCCACGAATCGGCCGACAGATTGGGCAGGACATGATCGCGGATCTGGCCTGACGTTGCCGAATTGAAGCCGGCTGCCCGCCAGCGCACGACACGGCCGGTGCCTTGCGAGATCAGAGCGGCCAGTTGCGCGGCAAGCCCGTCCTCGGAATTGCCGATGCCGACCGAAGCGGCCGAGGAATCGCCCAGCACCAGCAGCGAGATCGGAGGCGCCCTGCCTGATATTTCGTGCATGACCGGGCCTTGCGCCGGCAGCATGCGCGTGGTGCGGCGGCGCACGCCGAGCCCCTGCCAGATATAGACCGGGAAGGCGAGCCAGGTGAGGAGGGCTGGAAAACGCATGGCGATACCATTCGAGCGGACGACAACCAGCCTTTATCGCATGCGGCGCCGCAGGTGAACGGGCTTGCGCGGCTGCCGCTCTCGTCAGCGGCAGCAATCGCACTCAGCCTGCGGCCTCTCCTGGTATTCGTCATGCAGCCGCACCCAGTCCATCAGCCCGTTATAGGGGCCAGTCTCGTTGCGGCCCTTGGGCGTCATATCGAGATAGTGGTAGGCGCCGATCAGCGGGTCGCCGCCGCGGGCGCGTGTCATGAAGGTCAGGAAGATGTCGCCGGCCGCATCGCGGTAGAACACGCTGGCGCCGGGAAGATCCTTCGATTTCCGGGGACGCGTCTCGAAATTGTAGGTGGTGTCGCCGGCCGCGATCTGCTTGTCGGTGAAGGAGACCTGCATGTCGAAATTGAAGTCCGAGGCGTAGGACGAAACCCAGTCGAACTTCCAGCCCATGCGCTGCTTGTAGGGCAGCAGCTCGGCCAGCGGCGCCCGCGACACCACGATCAGCGACACGTCGTGATGTTTGAGATGCAGGTTGGCGCCGTCGATGTGGTCGGCGAGGAACGAGCAGCCTTCGCAGCGGTAATCGGCGCCCGGCCCGAACATGAAATGATACACGATCAACTGGCTGTTGCCCGCGAACAGGTCGGCCAGTTTCTTCGGGCCCTGTTCGGTCTCGAAGACGTAGTCCTTCCTGAGCTTCAGCCAAGGCAATTGCCGCCGCTCAGCAACGATGCGGTCGCGAAAGCGCGTCAGTTCCTTTTCGCGCGCCAGATGCGCCTTGTGCGCCTCGAACCAGTCTTCCCGCGAAACGATCTTGTTGTTTGGCATGAACCACTCCCTGTCTTCCCTCCAAGGACGTTCGGCACCGGCGCAAACCGACATGACCGCCAATTTTTTCCAAGAGGACATAGGCGTGCGGGCGGTTCGGCCAAACCATCGGGCAAACAAAACCCGGGCACGCGGCCCGGGTCCGGATCAAGACAGGAGAGGTGTGGTCAGGCGGCCTTTTCCAGCGCGGGCTGCCATTGTCCGAGCGCTGCCAGATGGTTCATGCGCGCGCGATGGGCAAAGGCGGCCTGGCCGGCGGCAACATTTTCCGCCTTGCCGCTCCAGGCCTTCTGCGGGGCGGCCTGCAAGGCGCGGCCGTAGGAGAAGGTCAGTTTCCACGGGTGCGGACCGATGGCGTTTATGGCGTTTAGGTTGGCGGTGGCCTCCTCGTCCGATTGTCCGCCGGAGAGGAAGGCGATGCCCGGCACCGCCGACGGTACCGTCTCGCGGAACAGCTTTATGGTCCGTTCGGCGACTTCCTCGGGGCTGCTTACCTTGCCCGACTTCTTGCCGGCCAGAACCATGTTGGGCTTGAGGATGGTGCCTTCGAGGACGACGCGGGCCGCATAGAGCTCGGTGTAAAGTTTTGTCAGCGTCGCCTTGCTGATCTCGTAGCAGGTGTCGATGTCGTGGGCGCCGTCCATCAGCACCTCCGGCTCAACGATCGGCACGATGCCGGCCTCCTGGCAAAGTGCCGCGTAGCGGGCCAGCGCATGGGCGTTGGAGTCGATCGAGGTGGCGGAAGGCACGCCCTTGCCGACGTCGATGTCGATCACCGCGCGCCATTTGGCGAAGCGCGCGCCCATCTTGTAGTAGTCGGCGAGCCGCTCGCGCAGGCCGTCGAGGCCTTCGGTGATGGTGTCGCCGGGAAAGCCGGCCAGCGGCTTGGCGCCAGCATCGACCTTGATGCCGGGGATGGCGCCCGAGGCCTTGATGATGTCGACCAGCGGCGTGCCGTCGGCCGCCTTCTGGCGGATGGTCTCGTCATAGAGGATGACGCCGGAAATGTAGTTCGTCATCGCGTCCTTGGCGCGGAACATCATCTCGCGGTAATCGCGGCGGCTGTCGGCGGTCGATTCGACGCCGATGACGTCGAAACGCTTCTTGATGGTGCCGGAGCTTTCATCGGCGGCCAAGAGGCCCTTGCCGTCGGCGACGATCGCGGCGGCAATGTCTTCGAGACGTTTGCTCATTCTTGCTTCCTCCTGACGGTGGTTTCCGCGTTCACGGAACACTACCGCCAAAGGAATGATGCCGGAAAGCGCAAAAATCGATTGAAAGTCGCGCTGCCGGACTGGCTCGCCGAGTGTTGATCGGCTTAGCGCTTCAGAACCTCAACGCCGGGCAGCGGCTTGCCTTCCATCCATTCGAGGAAGGCGCCTCCGGCGGTCGAGACATAGGTGAAGTCGTCGGCGACGCCGGCATGGTTCAACGCGGCCACCGTGTCGCCGCCACCGGCGACAGAGACCAGCTTGCCGGCCTTGGTGCGGGCCGCCGCGTGCTTGGCCGCCGCCACCGTCGCATGATCGAAAGGCGCGATCTCGAAGGCGCCGAGCGGACCGTTCCAGACCAGCGTCGCGGCGCGGTCGATCCAGTCGGCGACGGCTTTCACGGTCTTTTCGCCGACATCGAGGATCATGCCGTCGGCCGGCACCTCCGATATGGCGACGGTCTCGCTGGCGGCGCCTGCCTTGAATTCCCGGGCGATAACGCCGTCAACCGGCAGGATGATGGCGCAGCCTGCTTCGGCAGCCTCGATCATGATCTGCTTGGCGGTGGTGGCGAGGTCATGCTCGCACAGCGATTTTCCGACCGCCGTGCCGCGCGCGGCAAGGAAGGTGTTGGCCATGCCGCCGCCGATGACCAGCGCGTCGACCCTCTTCACCAAATTCATCAGAAGGTCGATCTTGGTCGAGACCTTGGCGCCGCCGACGATAGCGACCACCGGGCGGACCGGATTGCCGAGGCCCTTTTCCAGCGCGTCGAGCTCGGCCTGCATGGTGCGGCCGGCATGGGCCGGCAACAGGTGCGCCAGTCCTTCGGTCGATGAATGGGCACGGTGCGCGGCGGAGAAGGCGTCGTTGACGAAGATGTCGCCATTGGCGGCAAGCTTTTCGGTGAATTCCGGGTCGTTCTTCTCCTCGGCCTTGTAGAAGCGGGTGTTTTCCAAGAGCAGCACGTCGCCCTTGTTCATGGCGGCAACGGCGCTTGCCGCGGTGTCGCCGACGCAGTCGGACGCAAAGCCGACCGGCCGGCCGAGCACATCCGCCGTCGCCTTGGCGATCGGCTCCAGCGAAAATTCCGGGGTCGGGCCGTCCTTGGGACGGCCGAAATGGGCAAGCAGGATGACCTTGGCGCCCTTGCCGGACAATTCGGCCAGGGTCGGCGCAATGCGCTCGATGCGGGTGACGTCGGTGACCTTACCGTCGGCGACAGGCACGTTGAGGTCGACGCGCACCAGCACGCGTTTGCCGGAGATGTTGCCGATGTCGTCCAGTGTCTTGAAGCCGGCCATGCTGATCCCTTTTCGCGAAAAATCGCCGGGACCATACCCCGCACCGACGACGATGCAAGGCCCGCGTGAAGGCGCGCGCGCAAAAATGATGTCGCCGCGAAAGATCAGCTTTCGCTCGCTGCTTTCTCATCCGCCGGCCCCGGTGCTTCCTCCGCCTGAAGCTCGGCAGCAGGCACTTCGGCCGGCTTGCGCCATTTGCGGACGATGGCGGCGAGGCGGTCGCGGATTTCGCCGGCGCTCAGGAACACCGGCACGCGCGCCACCGGTGCGGTCGGTTCGAAGGACAGGCCGAGGCCTGTGATCTTGCCCTTGTCGTCGACGTCGCGCACGATCAACTCAATCGGACCGAGCAGGACACGGTCGGCATATTCGGCATGGCTGCCAAGGCGCTCCGTAACCAGGGCGCCGATGGTCAGCTTGCTCTCGGCCTCGGTCAGGCCCGGCGCATAGGCGGCTTCCAGTTCCGCGGCCGAACGCGTCGGGTCGACGGCGAAGGCGCCGAAGAAGTCGGCATCCTCGGGGTCGACCACGGCGCGGCTGGCGAACAGCTTGTCGAGCAGGCGCGGGTAGCGGTCCGGCACGAAGATGTAGACGTGGTCGCCGGCAGCCAGCCGGCCCATGTCCTGAAAGCGCATCGAGCGACCGTCGCGCAGCACCAGCGAGGGCCGCGCCCAGCGTGGGATGCGCTCGCCGCGCGCCACCGGACTGCCCGGCGCGACGCGATAGGCCAGAAGTTCGTGATGGGCCGAGCCCGGCAGTTCGAGTTCGACCTTGTCCAGCGGCCCGAGCCGGGCCGGCACGATCAGGCCGAGGCGGCGCGCCAGCGGTCCGACGGTCCAGCCCTGGATGACAAGCGACACCAGCACGATGATGAAGGCGGTGTTGAAGATGGCGCGGCCGTTTTCCAGGCCGCCGAGCAGCGGGGTGATGGCTAAAAGGATCGACACCGCGCCACGCAGGCCGACCCAGGAGACGAAGGCCACTTCCGGGCGTGGCAGGCGGAACGGGATCAGGCAGAGCCATACGGCGATCGGCCTGGCGACGAACATCAGGAACAGGCCGAGCAGCACCGCCGGAACCATGATCGCCGGAAATTGCGACGGCGTGGCGAACAGGCCGAGGATCAGGAACATGATGATCTGCGCCAGCCACGACATGCCGTCCTGGAAGCGTTTCAGGATGGTGACGGCGCGAATGTCGGAATTGCCGGCGACCAGCCCGGCGAGATAGACCGCCAGGAAGCCGGAGCCGCCGATGGCACCGGCGGCGGCGAACACCATCAGCGACAGGGTCAGCACGAAGATCGGCAACAGGCCATGGTCGAGGTTGAGCCGGTCGACCAGACGCACGATGGCGAGACCGCCGAGCACGCCGACGACGGCGCCAAGGCCCATATTGAGCAGGAAGCCGAGGACCAGGTTGGTGACCAGGACATTGGCCTCCGGATTGGCGTGGGCGGCGATGATCTCGACCAAGGTGATGGTCAGGAAGATGGCGATCGGGTCGTTGGTGCCGGATTCGACTTCGAGCGTTGCACGCACGCGTTCGCGCAGATTGATCTCGCCGGCGCGCAGCAGGAAGAACACCGCAGCCGCATCGGTCGAGGCGACAGCGGCGCCGAGCAGGAAGGATTCCAGCCAGGTGAGGTCGAGCAAATAATGGGCGGCCGCGCCGAACAGGCCGGTGGTCAGGATGACGCCAACCGTCGCCAGCGACAGCGCTGGCCCGGCGGCCTGGCGCAAGGCGTTGAGCGGCGTGCCGAAACCGGAATCGAACAGGATGACGGCGAGCGCCAGTGAGCCGGCAAAATAAGCCAGCCGCGCATTGTCGAATTCGATGCCAAGGCCATCGGTTCCGGTGGCCAGGCCGATGCAGAGGAACAGCAGCAGGAGGGGGGCGCCGAAGCGGAAGGCGATCAGGCTCGAAAACGCGGCGGCAACGACAAGCGCGGTGCCGATCAGCGTCGCGAGATAGATCGCATGCTCCATCCGAATTTGCCCCTCACATTCGCGTCCTTACCGAATTACGGGAGAGTGAGGCGAAGACGTGACCAGTGCAAGGCGGGAGGGTGGCTTTTTGGCCTATGCCGCTGATTTCCGGATGGTTTGGCGCCTCGACCACAATCCAGGGAAAGCCAAACCCTGCCCGATATCCGCCGGCGTCCGGGATGCCGGAGCGATCATGTCGTGCATAACGAAAAACGCCCGGGCAAAGCCGGGCGTTTCGGGTCTCGAAAAGAAAGGCTGCGATTAGGCGATGGTCTTGCCGAAGGCGACGGCGGTGTCGCCCATGCGGTTGGAGAAGCCCCATTCATTGTCGTACCAGGACAGCACCGAAACGAAGTTGCCGTCCATGACCTTGGTCTGGTCGAGCGCCATGACCGAGGAATGCGGGTCGTGGTTGAAGTCGATCGAGACGTTCGGGTGATGGGTGACGCCGAGAATACCCTTCAGCTTGCCGTTGGAGGCGGCGATCACCGCATCGTTGATCTCCTGCACCGTGGTCGAGCGCTTGGCGATGAACTTGAGGTCGACGACCGAGACGTTCGGGGTCGGTACGCGGATCGAGATGCCGTCGAGCTTGCCCTTGAGGTCGGGTAGCACCAGGCCGATCGCCTTGGCGGCACCGGTCGAGGTCGGGATCTGCGAGAGGGCCGCGGCGCGGGCGCGGTAGAGATCCTTGTGCATGGTGTCCAGCGTCGGCTGGTCGCCAGTGTAGGAGTGGATCGTCGTCATCATGCCCTTTTCGATGCCGACCGCGTCGTGCAGCACTGCGGCCAGCGGTGCCAGGCAGTTGGTGGTGCAGGAGGCGTTGGAGATGACGATGTGGTCCTTGGTCAGCTTGTCGTGGTTGATGCCGTAAACGACCGTGAGGTCGGCGCCTTCGGCCGGTGCCGAGACGAGGACGCGCTTGGCGCCGGCGGTCAGGTGCGCGGCGGCCTTGTCGCGGGCGGTGAAGATGCCGGTGCATTCGAGCGCGATGTCGATACCGAGTTCCTTCCACGGCAGCTGCGTCGGATCCTTGATCGCCGTGACCTTGAAGGTCTCCTTGCCGACGGTGATCTGGTCGCCGGACACCGACACTTCATGCGGGAAGCGGCCATGCACGCTGTCGTAGCGCAGCAGATGCGCGTTGGTCTCGACCGGGCCGAGGTCGTTGACGGCGACGACGTCGATGTCCTTGCGGCCGGATTCATGGATGGCGCGCAGGATGTTGCGGCCGATGCGGCCAAATCCGTTGATGGCAACTCTGACGGTCATTTTTCTCTCCCTGGGGGGCAATTGGGTCCGCTGCTTCATAGCGGCGGACGGGCGAAGAATCCAGCCATGCAAGGCGTGGATTTAAATCGATTAGGTTGAGCCAGCCCGCGAAATCGCTTGAAGCAATTCGCGGGCCGGCCCTCAAGGCCTTACTTGCTGTGCAGGCGGGCTTCCGCCGCCTTCGCGGCCGCATCGGCGGTGATGCCAAAATGCGGATAGAGCTGCTCGATCGTGCCGGAAGCGCCGAAGCCGGTCATGCCGATGAAGATGCCGTCGGTGCCGATGAGATGATCCCAGCCCTGGCGGATGCCGGCCTCGATGGCGATCTTCACCGGCGCGTTGCCGATCGTCTTGTTGCGGTAGTCCTCGCTCTGCTGGTCGAACAGTTCGAAGCAGGGCACCGAGACGACGCGGGTCGGATGACCGTGCCTTTCCAGCAAGTCACGCGCCCCAAGCGCGATCTCGACCTCGGAACCTGTGGCGAAGATCGTCACCGCCGCTTCGCCGCTGGCTGCGGCCAGTTCGTAGGCGCCCTGGCTGCTGAGGTTCCTGGCGGCGTATTCGGTACGCACCGTCGGCAGGTTCTGGCGGGTCAGCGCCAGCGTCGAAGGCGTCTTATTCGACTCGATCGCCAGCTGCCAGCATTCGGCGGTTTCGACCGCGTCGGCCGGGCGGAACACATTGTGGTTCGGAATGGCGCGCAGTGCCGCCAGATGCTCGACCGGCTGGTGGGTCGGGCCGTCTTCGCCCAGACCAATGGAATCATGGGTCATGACGAAGATCGAGCCGATGCCCATCAGCGAGGCAAGGCGCATCGACGGACGGGCGTAGTCGGAAAAGCACATGAATGTGCCGCCATAGGCGATCAAGCCGCCATGCAGCGTCAGGCCGTTGAGCGCCGCCGCCATGCCATGCTCGCGGATGCCGTAGTGGACATAGCGCTGGCCGTAATCGTCCGGGGTGAGGTTCTTGGTCTGGCTGGTCTTGGTGTTGTTGGAGCCGGTCAGGTCGGCGGAGCCGCCGATGGTCTCCGGCACCGCGCCGTTGATGACTTCGAGCGCCATTTCCGACGATTTACGGGTAGCGACCTTCGGCTTGTCGGCCGAGAGCTTCTTCTTGTAGTCGGCAATGACGGCATCGAAATTCGACGGCAGCTTGCCGGCGATGCGGCGCTCGAACTCGGCCTGCAGCGTGGCGTCGGCCTTGACGAGACGGCCTTCCCAGTCGCTGCGCGCCTTGGCGCCGGCCTTGCCGGCGGCGCGCCATGCGTCGAGGATGTCGGCCGGAATCTCGAAAGGCGCCGCATCCCAGCCGAAGAATTTCCTGGCGCCGGCGATTTCCTCGGCGCCGAGCGGCGAGCCATGCGCCTTGTTGGTGCCGGCCTTGGTCGGGGCGCCGAAGCCGATGGTGGTCTTGCAGGCGATCATCGTCGGCTTGTCGGAATGGCGCGCCGCCTCGATGGCATAGGCGATCGCTTCCGGATCCTGGCCGTCGATGTGGCTGGCGTTCCAGCCGGAGGCCTGGAAGCGCGCGACCTGGTCGGTGTTGTCGGCCAGCGAAACCGGGCCATCGATGGAGATGTTGTTGTTGTCCCAGAACACGATCAGCTTGTTGAGCTTGAGATGGCCTGCCAGCGTGATGGCCTCCTGGGAGACGCCTTCCATCAGGCAGCCGTCACCGGCCAGCACATAGGTGTAGTGGTCGACGAGGTCGTTGCCGAAGGCGGCGTTCATGATGCGCTCGCCGAGCGCGAAGCCCACCGAATTGGCGAGGCCCTGGCCGAGCGGGCCGGTGGTCGTCTCGATGCCGGCGGCGTGGCCGTATTCAGGGTGGCCCGCGGTCTTCGAGCCGAGCTGGCGGAAATTCTTGATCTGGTCGAGGGTCATGTCCTCGTAGCCGGTCAGATGGAGCAGCGAATAGAGCAGCATCGAGCCGTGGCCGGCCGACAGGATGAAGCGGTCGCGGTCGGCCCAATGCGGAGCCTTGGCGTCGAATTTCAGGAAGCGGGTGAACAGCACGGTGGCGATGTCGGCGCAGCCCATCGGCAGGCCGGGGTGGCCGGAATTTGCCTTCTCGACGGCGTCCATGGAGAGAAAACGGATCGCGTTGGCCATCCGATCATGTTGTTCACGCGAGGTCATGCTTCCTCCGGGGTGGGGGTTTGGGGCCTTGGGAGAGGCCTGGAAAGGGTGCGCGACACATAGCAGGCGCGGCCCTTGAGTCAACAAATCGGTGCGTTTTTGCCGGGCTTGTGATGCCGCAACCCCTCTACATTAGCGTTAGCAGGGGACAGTCGCGAGAGCTTTGTTGACGTCGCCTTCACACGGCGCCTAATGTTTCCGACATAACGCGTTCTGAACGCGAACAATTCGGTGATGGGCAGGGTACAGGACAAAGCCATGACCGGGGAAACGACGCTCAAGGAAGTCATAGCCCGGCTGGGTAAAGCCATCGAGGGCCTTGAAAACGCCGTCGCGGCCAAGCTCGAGCACGAGCGCGACTATTCGGAAGCCGAGGCCGAGGTGCAGCGCATGAACGCCGACCGCTCCAGGCTGGCGCAGGAACTCGACAATTCCGAAGCGCGCGCCGAACGGCTGGAAGATGCCAACAAGGAAGTGTCGCGCCGGCTGGTGACCGCGATGGAAACCATCCGCGCGGTACTGGACAGGTAGGCCCATGGCACAGGTTACGGTTTCCATCGACGGCAAGCAGTATCGCATGGCCTGCGACGAGGGCCAGGAAGAGCACCTGATCGACCTTGCCGAGCGCTTCGACCGCTATGTTTCGCATCTGAAGGATTCTTTTGGCGAGATCGGCGACCAGCGGCTGACCGTCATGGCCGGTATCATGGTCATGGACGAGCTTTCGGAACTGCAAAAACGCGTCAAGGGCATGGAGAGTGAAGTGCTGACCCTGCGCAAGACGCGCGACGAGGCGCTGACGAAGGCCGACAAGAGCGATTCCGTGCTGACCAGCGCGCTTGGCGCGCTCGCCCAGCGCATGGAGGATCTGGCCACTACCCTGGCGGTGAAGAAGGCCTGAGAACTGCCCGGCTGCGGGTGTCCCGGAAGAATTGCTGCATTTCCACGAAAAGGGCGAAAATTATTCGCCATAGGTCTCGGCGCCGGTGTCCGCCAGCGTTTTAAGGATGCTCCTACAGTGCTAAGAAGACCAGGCGGCGCCGGCGGGCTGACTGTGCCGGCGGCAAAGTCAAAGGGTAGGGACACGTCATGAGTCTTCGTATCAACGATATCGCGCCGGATTTCACGGCCGAAACCACGCAAGGCACAATCAGCTTCCACGAATGGATCGGCGACGGCTGGGCGGTGCTTTTCAGCCATCCGAAGAATTTCACGCCGGTCTGCACGACCGAGCTCGGCACCATGGCCGGGCTGGAGGGCGAATTCAAAAAACGCAACGTCAAGATCATCGGCATTTCGGTCGACCCGGTCTCGAGCCACGACAAATGGCAGGACGACATCAAGACCGCGACCGGCCAGGTGGTGAAATACCCGCTGATCGGCGACAAGGAACTCAAGGTCGCCAAGCTTTACGAGATGCTGCCGGCGGGCGCCGGCGAAACCTCGGAAGGGCGCACGCCGGCCGACAACGCCACGGTGCGTTCGGTCTACGTCATCGGCCCGGACAAGAAGATCAAGCTGGTGCTCACCTATCCGATGACCACGGGCCGCAACTTCGACGAGATCCTGCGCGTCATCGACTCCATCCAGCTGACGGCCAAGCATCAGGTGGCGACGCCGGCCAACTGGAAGCAGGGCGAGGACGTCATCATCACCGCCGCGGTCTCCAACGAGGACGCGATCAAGCGCTTCGGCGCCTTCGACACCATTTTGCCTTATCTGAGAAAGACCAAGCAGCCCACTGCTTGAGGCGCAGGGCCAATTCGTTCGGCCATCAAAGGCCATAAAAAAGGCGGCGCCGGTTTCCCGGCGCCGCCTTTTGTTCTCGTGCCGGAGGGCTTTACGCCGCCGGCTGTGCCTCGATGGTGCGCAGCGCCTGCATCTGGCGCTTGGCGGCGGCCTTGACCGCGTCCTGCACCTTCTCGAAGGCGCGCACCTCGATCTGGCGCACGCGTTCGCGGCTGATGTCGAACTCGGTCGACAGCTCTTCAAGCGTCAGCGGCTCCTCGGCCAAGCGGCGCGCCTCGAAGATGCGCCGCTCGCGTTCGTTGAGCACGGCAAGAGCGCCCGATAGCATGGTGCGCCGGTTTTCCAGCTCATCCTGCTCGATCAGCATCTCTTCCTGGCTTTCGTGGTCGTCGACCAGCCAGTCCTGCCATTCGCCGGACTCGCCTTCGCTCGCCCGGATGGGCGCATTGAGCGAGGCGTCGCCCGACAGGCGGCGGTTCATCGACACCACTTCCGCTTCGGAGACGTTGAGCCTTGTGGCGATCTCGGCGATCTGGTCGGGCTTCAAGTCGCCATCGTCGAGCGCCTGGATCTTGCCCTTCACCTTGCGCAGGTTGAAGAACAGGCGCTTCTGGTTGGCGGTGGTGCCCATCTTGACCAGGCTCCACGAGCGCAGGATGTACTCCTGGATCGAGGCCTTGATCCACCACATGGCATAGGTGGCGAGCCGGAAGCCGCGCTCCGGTTCGAATTTCTTGACGGCCTGCATCAGGCCGACATTGCCTTCCGAGATCACCTCGCCGATCGGCAGGCCGTAGCCGCGATAGCCCATGGCGATCTTGGCGACGAGCCTCAAATGGCTGGTGACGAGCTTGTGCGCAGCCGTTGTGTCCTCATGCTCGGCGTAGCGCTTGGCGAGCATGTACTCTTCCTGCGGCTGAAGCATCGGAAAGCGGCGGATTTCTTCCAGGTAGCGGCTGAGGCCGCCTTCGCCGGAAACGATACTGGGTAGTGACTGGGCCATGGTAGCGCCCCCTCTCTATTGGAGTGATGCCCCCGAAACGCGGCGGGCATGTGACGCGAGCACCAAAAGGCTCGCTCGCGGCAACTGGTGTATATAGGAACAAAACCAGAAAAGACAGGCATTTGTTCAACACGAAACAGTGTGTCACGCCAAAGTGAACAACGCCAGTCAGGTTTTTTGATGGTTGGTTTGAAGCGCCTTGATGACGGGTTCAGAGCTTGCGGAAGCCGCCGCCGAGTGCCTCCATGTCCCTCGGTATCGGCGCCTCGAACCGCA
Organism: Mesorhizobium monacense; assembly: GCF_056781675.1. Lineage (NCBI taxonomy): Bacteria > Pseudomonadati > Pseudomonadota > Alphaproteobacteria > Hyphomicrobiales > Phyllobacteriaceae > Mesorhizobium > Mesorhizobium monacense. Next base: position 6,555,653 of record NZ_CM165567.1, read on the forward strand.
TCGTCAGATGGGTGGCGGGGTGGCGAAATTCAAGTAGGCGCGCGTGCAGTGCCTGTCGCGGAAATGCCTTGACTTCGCTTCGCAGCGGCTCGGGCAGCCGGTTGGCCTTGGTGCGGAAGGCCTGGCCGTAATCGGGGTCGCCAACCACCGGATGACCGGTATGGGCCATGTGGACGCGGATCTGGTGGGTGCGGCCGGTTTCCAGCCGGCACTCGACCAGGCTGGCGGTGGCGAACTCCTGCTGCCGCTCGCCGAAGCGCTCGACCACGGTAAAATGGGTGATCGCGTGGCGGGCATCGTCGCGGCCCACCGGCACCACGGCGCGGCGCACGCGGTCGGCGGCGCGGCCGAGCGGCGCGTCGACCGTGCCGGTCGGCCTTGGCGGAATGCCCCAGACCAAAGCCAGATAGGCGCGCTGGAGGTCGCCGGTCCGCCCATGGTCGGCAAAGGCCTCCGACAGCGCCTTGTGGGCGCGGTCGGTCTTGGCGACGACCATGACGCCGCTGGTCTCCTTGTCGAGGCGGTGGACGATGCCGGGCCGCTTGACGCCGCCAATGCCGGAAAGGCTGTCGCCGCAATGGTGGATCAGCGCATTGACCAGCGTCCCGGTCCAGTTGCCGGCGCCGGGATGGACGACCAGCCCGGCCGGCTTGTTGATGACGATCAGCTCGGCGTCCTCATAGAGGATATCGAGCACAATCGCCTCGCCTTGCGGCGTGGCCGGCTCCGGCTCCGGCATGACGACCGACACCACGTCGCCGGCGGCCAGCTTGCGCTTGGCCTCGTCGACTGGCTTGCCGCCGATGCTGACGGCACCCTGCTTGATCAGCATCTGCACCCGATTGCGCGACATATCCGGCCCGAGCATTCCGGCCAGCCACTGGTCGAGGCGCTGGCCGGCCGCCTCGGTGCCGGCCTCCAGCACGGTCGGCGCGGCCTCTATGAATTGCTGGGTGTCTTCGCTATGAGCGCTCATCGAAAGAAAGTTCCGGAATATTTGTCATGGCCAGGCCAATTGCCGACGAAGACCAAGAAAAGCCGCTCGACCCCGAAGTCGAAGGCGTGCGGAAGAAACTCTTGCGCTTCATGGCCATCAATCTCGGCCTGCTGCTGCTCGCCCTTATGGTGGTGATCGGAGCGCTTGTCTACAAAGCCCGCAAGGCGCCGCCCGCCAGCCCGCCACTGGCCAGCGACATCCAGGTGCCGGCTGGCGAGCCGGTCAGCGGCGACATCGTGCTGCCCGTCGGCGCCAGGGTGGTCAGCCAGTCGCTGTCCGGCAACCGGATTTCGATCGATGCCGAACTCGCCGACGGCAGCCGCACCATCTTCGTCTACGACATCGCCGAGCGCCGCATCATTGGCCGCTTTGCGATCCGGAACAAATGACTTGGTCGCAGCAAATAACCGGGCCGCAACAATGACCGGGTTCGCTGAACATCGTCGCGTGGCGACCGTCGCGCTGGTGATCAAAAGCTACGACGAGGCGATCGCCTGGTATGTCGAGCGTCTCGGTTTTGTGCTGATCGAGGATGTCGATCTCGGCGGCGGCAAGCGCTGGGTCACGGTGACACCGGCTGACGGCCAGGGCGCGCGGCTGCTGCTGGCCGAAGCGTCCGACGAGGAGCAGGAAAGCCGCATCGGCAACCAGACCGGCGGCCGCGTCTTCCTGTTCCTCGAAACGTCCGACTTTGCCAGGGATCATCAGGCAATGCTGGAAAAGGGCGTCGAATTCCGCGAAGCGCCGCGCCATGAGGCTTACGGCACGGTGGCAGTGTTTGCCGATCTCTACGGAAATCTGTGGGACCTGATCGAGCCGAAACGATAGGCTTGCGCCGGACATTTCGAGGCTTTCACCAAACGTCGGAAGCCCAGTTGCTTTTTCCCAACCGTCAGCCTATATCGCCGGTTCTTGAACGCGCCCATCGTCTAGCGGTCAGGACACCGCCCTCTCACGGCGGGAACAGGGGTTCGATTCCCCTTGGGCGTACCAACAAAATCAATAATTTAGCTTTTCCACCCAAACTTCGGTCCCGATAAGAGACCCGAAAAACAGTGCTGCCGCGGCCGATTCAGTGCCGCCCGAGTCCAGCAGCAGTCGCGGGCAAACGGCAACGTGTCGCGAGATCCGAACTATGATGCGAGAGGGTTTGGGATGACTCCTCAAGCCATCATCAATCGATAGATCGTTAGACGGAGGATCTGATGCCCCGCAAGACGAAGCGCCAGAAAGGGCACGAAGACGAACATACGCATCTCGCCATCAGAGTAGAACACTGCGAAGCGAGCGTCGAAGCTGCCGTCAACTACAACGTCTACACGCCGCAGTCCGCTTGGGACTCAGATGATGACGACCCACTGTATCGGTTCACTACGCGACTGACCGTCGCCGGAATATCCACCTACCCGGAGGAACGGGCGGGCGACACCTATGAGGTCACAATCTATGGCGACAATTTGGGCTCAGGCGACATTCGTGCGACGCTCAAGGATGTGCAGGAGCGGGATGAGCACGGCTCGCCCAAATATCGTCAATACCGCGGTAGGCAGATCCCGATTTACAAGCCACCCCCGGGCATGGGGCTCATCGACAAGATCCGCGGCGAGCCCCGCTGGACAGCGTGGCTTCACGTTTCCCCACGCCTTACGAGCGACGCACTCGCCCTGCTGAGCAACGGACGATCACTGTTCCTGGCGATACACGAGCGCAAAACGAACCGTGCGCGCTGAGTTCAGAGTGTGAGCTTGCAAACGATCGGCCCTTCAGAAGAATAGACCCTAGGACGGGAGCCTGCGCTCTGGGAGCGATGGCCGAGTTTTAAGGCAGAAGCCTTGAAAACTTCCGTACCGGGAACGGTACCGTGGGTTCGAATCCCACTCCCTCCGCCATAGGCTATTGATTTACTTGCATAATCTTCCGCTTTACTGTTCTTACGTACAAATAACGAACAAGCATTAGTGGCGCCCCAACAGGGGTGGTGTCGCTTGGACGGCAGTCGATAGCCTTTTAGCTTTTTCGATATCGCCAACTCTCAGCAGGGGCGAGATGAACTTGAAGATGGCAGACACCTTCCTAAGCAACTCCACTGGGTTGTCGAAGTCGCGGGGCTCCGCAAAAGGGTCAAAACCCATTTGCTCAAGCTTCGTCGTAGCGATTTCGATTTCGGAAAAAAAGGGCTGGGAAATGACCGGTGGAGATGTGGGGCGCTCTGGTTGCCGAATCGATCCGATATGCCAAGGTCTCCAGATCGGCCGCGAGCAATTTGGCCTTGGCCGTTCGGCCGACAGGATAGCGTCCATCTAGGCGGCGCATAACCGTGTCCAGCCATACGCCTGCTGCCAAACCGAGCGTGCCGCCCGCAAACCAGGGAAAAGCCGTCACTCCAATCAGCTTTTCCAACCAGTTCAATCACGACGTAGGTGGTGGGCGGCTTGTCGGTCATGCTCCACCTAGATCATTTGGGTATGTTCCGATTATATTAGCAGTAGCGTATATATTAACCGGCCGGTGCCGCCACTGAGCCCCACCGGTCAGGCCCGGTATTTGCTGGCCTACCCCGCTCGCGAGTGCCGGGCCGCGCTTGGTTCAGCGCCGCTGCTCCGGCTACGATGGCGCTTGCCTTGTTCGCTTTGCCGCAAGGCATGGCGCATTTTGCTTACTTCGACGAGGAGACGGTTCTCCAACTCACCACCAATGGCCCGTGGGGCATCAAGTACATCAATCCGGCGGACGATCCTCGAAAGCAATAGCCACGACGGCTTAAATCGAACTGCCACGTCGCGCTCGGCGGCGACAAAGCCGCCAGTGACCGGTTCGGGAATGTTGTAAGTGCGGAGGAACGACACGCGCTGCGTGATCAGTACGCCTACGAAGAAGACGACGATGCCAATTGTAAGGGCCAGGAAGTCTGGCGCGACGAAGTTCGCCGTGGTCTCCGGCATGCCATCCTCTTGCACTCCGCAGTGAAGCCACTGTATCCGATCGCCAACGTCTTGTTAGCGCCCTCGGACAAAACCCCTCAGACAGGCCAGTAAGCTGTAGTTACCGAGGGCTGTCGCAACGAAGCACCATCCGTCTGCCCGACGATGATCTATCCCGCTTGAGAACGGCTAAAGATCCGGATCTCGTTCTGTGGCTGATTGGCACGATCCGCACACGGATCCGGGTTATGGTGAGACATGGCAGACGTACCATGGCCCACTACGGGATTTGGGCTTCGCCCGCGTGGAGGCGATCCTGCGGCTGGCGGACCATCGCGCTTCGGAGGTGGCTATAGCATGAACCCGTCACACAAGAGCCGGCTTGCGTGCCACTGGGCCCTATCTTGGTTCCAAGCCAAGGGAACCTTCCGTACAATGTCACTATCGCTACGACCATTTGGCGTCTTCTAGCGATGGTCTAGAATAGGCCGGGTTCCGCACAGGAGGAAAAAAGATGAAAGTCGGCATTGTCGGAGCTGGGATGGTGGGCAGTGCGGCTGCATATGCTCTTGGCCTTCGCGGGGTGGCTAGTGAGGTTGTGCTGGTTGATTTGGATGCGGCTTTGGCCGAGGCACACGCTCTGGATATCGCCCATGCCCTTCCGTTTGCCTCGGGCATGTCGATTACGAGCGGCGACTACGACCGGCTTCGAAATGCTGGAATAGTCATCATTGCAGCGGGGTCCGCGCAGCGCCCCGGCGAGACAAGGACTGACCTTCTCGGGCGGAACGCGGCAATCTTCCGCGATATCATCGGCGAAATCATGCGCGTTTGTCCCGATGTGATCCTTTTGATCGCATCGAACCCGGTCGACATAATGACCCAGATCGCCCAGGTGATTTCAGGCCTGCCGGCAGGCCGCGTGATTGGATCAGGCACCATCCTTGATTCAGCTCGGTTTCGCAGTTTGCTGGGAGCGCATCTCCACGTCTCGCCTCGCTCCATCCACGCATATGTGCTGGGAGAACATGGCGACAGCCAGGTACTGGCTTGGTCCAGCGCCCGCGCAGGAGCGGTTCCGATTGCGACCTTCGCTACACAGGTCGGAGCCCCGATCACAGACTTAGTCCGAGCGGAGATCGACGACAGGACCAGAAATGCTGCCTATACAATTATCCGGGGAAAGGGATCCACCTACTACGGCATCGCAGCCGGCCTCGCTCGGCTCATCGGCGCGATAAGGCAAGATGAGCAGGCGGTCTTCTCTGTTTCGATCGTTACCGAGTACACGGAGGGGGTTCAGGGTGTTGCGCTGTCAATTCCTCGGGTCGTGGGGCGCGAAGGGGTGACCGCAGATCTTTATCCTGAACTCGATGCACAGGAGCGCGCGGCGCTCCACCGAAGCGCTTCGATTTTGCGGGGACTGTTCGATTCGGTTCCCCTCTAGCCTAGAAATCGGAGGCCGGCCTGATTTGCCATCGGAGCCGATCGAATTTGAGGGTTGACGCCGAAGGCGCTCGGCGCCGAGTTGTAGGCAGGACCGATCTTTCCCGGCTAGTCGGTCCTCAACGATATCGGCTGGAGTTTCTCCGCCCTCCGTATCGATCCCATTTGGGGCCTGCGTGTTAGTTACCGGAGCCACTCACGCGCCGGGCGCGGCGCTGTTCAGAGCGACCGCTGGCATTCCCACACATGACGCCGGACGCATCATTCGTCCTGATGAGGTCATGTTTCTGCCGCAACGGGTCCTATCTGCCATCGGGTACTGCGCGAGATGCTCGTACATTCAGAAGTAAAAGCGGCTGGATGATCGGATTGTCCGAGTGCTCGACGAGCTTGGCCTTGACCAGGTTATCAATCAGGCCGGCGGGCTGGCTGGTGAGCAAAATTGGGAGAAAGTTATGTCGCTCAGCGAGCAGCAGTTCCTGGCACTTGCGAAGTGCTTTTGGAACACCAAGGTTCGTCCTGCTGGATCGGGTCGAGATGACGTTGGGTTCCGAACAGCTCCAGAAAATACTGGGGCTATTGTCCGGGCGTTCGAACACTTGCATCAACATCGGAAAAAGGCGGAAACGAGCGCAATATTTATCAAGCGATTGTTGAATGCGGTAAAGATGGTCGGTGGACCTGGACGGATGACCCACCGATCAATCGTGATCACTGACCGATTGTGACGCGCACATCGTGTGTCAGGTCTTCGTCCCTGAGAGGAACATTTCCGTCTGGCAAAAGGACCCCATCCATCATGACCGAGCGCACCCCTCGGCCAGCGCCGGAAGAATTGTCGAAGCGGATCTCATAAGTCGCACGACGGTGCCGATAGGTGATCTGGTAGCCCGACCAGCTTGCGGGAACGCAGGGCTGAAATAGGAGGAACTGACCTTGGCGGCGGAGACCGAGGATTGCCTCCAGCGCCACTCTGTACATCCACCCGGCTGAACCCGTGTACCAAGTCCACCCACCGCGTCCCGTATGGGGAGGAGCGCCGTAGACGTCGGCGCTGACCACGTAGGGCTCTACCTTGTAACGCACGACCTGATCTTTGGTCGTTCCGTGGCTAATGGGATTAAGCAGGTTCCAAAGCCTCACGGCGCGCTCACCGTCACCCAATAGTGCAGTTGCCCAGACAACCCACGCGGCAGCATGGGTATATTGACCGCCGTTCTCCCGGATACCGGGGACGTAGCCCTTGATGTAGCCCGGCTGCAACGTGCCGGCGTCAAATGGTGGGTCAAAAAGGGCTATCAGCCCTTCAGCCTCGCGCACAAGCCTTTCGTAGACCGCGTCCATCGCCCGCGAGGCCCGTTTGCGATCAGCTTTGCCGGAAATGACGGACCATGCCTGCGGGATGGCATCGATCTGGCATTCGTCGTTCTGAGACGACCCGAGGGGGGTGCCATCGTCGAAATAGGCTCGGCGATACCAAGCGCCGTCCCAGGCGGTAGCTTCGAGAGCTACTCGCAAAGTCTCGGCTCGCTCAAAGCACCATTCGGCAAGGCTTGCGTCATCTCGTGAGGTGCAAATTGGGGCGAATGATCTTAGGACAGTTAGGAAGAACCAGCCGTTCCAGACGCTCTCGCCCATGCCTTCAGCACCAACTTTGTTCATACCGTCGTTCCAGTCGCCCGTTCCCATCAGGGGCAAGCCATGAGAGCCCAGACGCAAACCATGCTCTAGCGCGCGTATGCAATGTTCGTAGACGGTGACTGTCTCCTCGCTGATTTCGGGTTTATTGAAATCCTCCTCCTGATCATCCCTCAGTACGGGCGAATTGATGAACGGAACCTTCTCCTCGAGCAACCCGAAGTCGCCCGTCGCCAAGACATAGTGCTGGACGACATAGGGCAGGAAATACAAGTCGTCGGTCATGCGCGTGCGCACTCCGACACCCGAAGGAGGGTGCCACCAGTGCTGGACATCACCCTCCCTGAATTGACGGCCTGCCGATCGCAGTATGTGTGAGCGGGTCTCGTCAGGAGCGCAGTAAACCAGCGCCATCACGTCCTGAAGCTGATCTCTGAACCCGTACGCCCCGCCAGATTGATAGTTTGAAGTGCGTGCCCAAACGCGGCAAGCCAACACCTGGTACAGCAGCCAGCGGTTCATCATCAAATTCAGGCCGGTATCCGGTGTCGAGATCTGTATCGTGTTCAGGATGTCGTCCCACTGGCTGCAAGTCGCGGCGAGGCTTTCGCGAGCACGCTGGGGATTGGCATATTTCCGAACAAGTTTGCGGAGATCATCCTGTCCATCAGCTTGTCCAAGAACAAAAACAATTTCCGTGCTCTCGCCGGGCGGCAAGGAGATGTCTACCATCAGCGCAGCACAGGGGTCTTGCAGGGAATCGAAACGTCCTGCGAGCTTAGTCCGTTTCAACCCCAATGGGTTGAATACGGACCCGTATTTCCCGAGAAACTCGGTCCGGTCGGAAGTGGCCGAATTCGCCACTGGGCTGGCGGCAACAAAGGCCAGTTTTCCGGCGAAATCGTCGGACCATAGATTCTTTGCCGCAATGGCTCCAGAAACAGCATCGCGTTTGCAGACCACCTGCATTGCAGCATTCTCACGATGGGCCCCCAGCACCCATTCGACGAAATACGTCGCTGATAGGTGGCGCGTTCGTCTCCCGGTATTGTCCAATCTCAGATTTAGAACCTTGATCCCATCGTGCCGCGGAACATGAACAGTGAGCATTTGATGCAATTGTCTGCTCTGGGCTTCGTAGCGGGTGTAACCTTGGCCGTGTTGAACGGAGACGGTCGTAGGATTTCCAAGCGGCAACGGCGTCGGGGTCCAGATCGCGCCGGTTTCTTCGTCTCTCAGGTACACTACTTCGCCGGGCGAATCTGAAACCGGGTCATTCGACCAAGGCGTCAGCCGGTTCATTTGACTGTTGCCCGCCCAGCTGTATCCAAAACCGGCTTCGGTTGCGAGGCAGCCAAAGTTTTCGTTCGCTAGGACGTTGCTCCAGGGTGCCGGAGGTAGGACAGGTCCCTGCGATCCAAACTCAACCGAGATGGTGTATTCCCGTCCGTCTGCCGAGAACCCGCCCATGCCGTTCCAAAAAAGCAAATCATCGACCCGACCGGAAGTCGGCGGCTTGGTTGGCTCGTCCTTTCGAGACACCACCAATTTTGGCGGAAGCGAGGAAGCCACGTTTTGCCGATCAAGCTGAGCTGCGAGTGAACCCCTATTGCTAAGGAGAACGACGCGCGCGGCGGCAGAAATCGTTGCTATATCGTCGTCTGAAGCGGTGGCTGGAGACAGGACAAAGATGCCTCCCGGTTTGTCCACGAACTCCGCTCTGGGACTCGCCTTCAGTTCCTTAACCAGGTGACCGGCGCTACTGGAACCGCGCTCGTCAAACAGGACCAGGTCATATCGCAACCCTCGGCCACGGCTGAATTCATGCCCCAGAAGGATTTCGCGAATAAGAGTTTCGTCTCCAGCTCCGACGCGAGCCAGGAGTATTGGAAGGTCACCCGAAATTCCGCGCGACCAGAGAACTGACCGATTAAACCCCTTGCTCTTGAAATCCACCGCCTGACGGGTATTCGGATTGGTGAATGCAATACTTCCGATCATGCGGTAAAACAGTAGAACGTCGTCCGGATCCAGCTGAATGTCTTGAAGCTCCGCGCGGCACCTTTCCGAAGTTTGGGAGAACGTCGAATCAACCGATTCGATGCTGGAGAATTGCTCCGCGATTGCCTGGACCACCTCTCTATCGTCGCCGGCACCCGTCACGAAGGCAAGGCGAGCGGACTCGCCGGGCTCCAGTTGGATTCTCCTTCGAAGGGAGAAGATTGGATCCAGTACGGGGCCGGTCGTGCCTGAAAGTGCGGCGTCCGTATCAAATATTGAAGGGTTTGCCGGCGTGCGCCCTCGTCCGAGAAACTTCACGCGATCAGTCTCGCATTCGACGTTCCGTATGGATTGCTGACTTGATGCCGAAGCATGGACGCCCCAGATCGGCTTCTCCTTTGCGTCGCGTGGTCTCCGACGCGCGAACAGGGCGCTCGTTTTCCCGTCATATTCCGTTTCGACGAACAGCTTGGCGAACGCTGGATGTGCCATGTCCGCGCGCCGGTTGTTCAGACAAATTTCGGAATAGCTTGTGAATTCGAGAGTGCGTTTCCCCGCGCCGCGGTTTTCAACATTAAGCGCGCGAACCTCCGCATCGGCATGTGGTGCCACACATACGGCCCAAGAAATCTCGATGTCCCCGGCGCGATTAGAGAATTCGGCCCTGTCACTATGAAAACTGTGCTTATGGATGTTCTGCGGTGAGGAAACTGGCTGATTTCCGATGGACCAAAGCGTGTTGCTCGCTAGATCTCGAACATAGCAAAACCCGCCCCAGCAGTCCCGTGTGGCATCCTCGCGCCAGCGAGTAACATCAAAGTCCTGCCAGCTCGACCAACCGGCGCCCGAGGGAGTGAGTAAGACGCTATAGCGACCGTTAGAGAGGATGGCGGCGGCGGCGGAAGTATCTGTCACGTTTGCCGGGCCATCGTCCTTTGACCGCACTCCTCTAACCAGCTTCGCCATTGTGCGACTACCTCATTGTTGCGGCGGGATCACCGATCCCGATCCAGTCAGCCTCCCACGATTAGGCCGATCGACCTCCAGCGTCGGGGAAATGCTCAATCACGCCTTTGACGCCCCTCACGCCCTCGGCAACAACACAGGCTGCCTTCCGGCTCGCTGCAGAGGCGGTTCCCCAGAGATGGACCAGGCCGTCCACTACGGTGACCGTCACGTTGGCGGACTTCAGGCCGATATCCTCGTTGAGGCGCGTCACGATGCTGCGGCGTATTGCTTCGTCGCCGGCGGCCGTATCATCAAACCTGGCGGTAGCGATCGCGTGCAGGAGGTCGGCACGGCTTACAATGCTCACCAGCTTCCCGTTCCGGATCACCGGCAGCCGCTTGACGCCGTTTTCCGCCATCAGCGTCGCCACATGGGACAGATCCGCTTCCTCGTCGACTGTGATCACGTTGCGGCTCATGACATCTCCCACTTTCCAGGCATGGCTCTTCACATAGGCGTTAGCCCTTTCCTCCGAAGATGCGAGGTGTTCGGATGCAGCAATGGTGGGGAGCCCGAGTTCGGATCTTCGGAGGAGATCGCCTTCGCTGATCAGCCCGACCAGCATGCCCTTATCGTCGACCACGGGGAGACCGCTCACATGCTTGTCCAACATGATACCGGCGGCGCGCCTGACGCTGTTGTCCGGCGACACAGTGACGACTGTCGTCGCCATCACATCCTTGACCTTCATCGCTTCTCGTCCTTCTTGAGCCGCGCAACCGCGAGGCTTCATGGCCTCCGATCTGGATCACTGGCCTGATGCAGCCAACCCCCTGAAAAGCCTGCTCGTCGTAAACCGGCCACTATCGGCGTACAGCGACGCATGATGTTCCAGAGCAGGCCCGTTCGATAGTTTTCGATCATTAGCACGACGGGTCCTTGGTCGATGCCGAAGTGACAGGGCGTTACCCACCAACCGGTGGGACCATCGTCCATGGCATACGACTGGTTGAACGATGGTTTGAACCCGTAGAGGCGTGTCATGCCGAGGTTCATCCGGGCAAAGTTACGGATCGTGGGGACGACGATTTCCGGCGCGAATGGCAGCGAGGCTATGACCACCCATGGTGCGACGGTTCCGTCGTCGGGGCCGAACGGAGCGCCGCGCGCCGTATAATCGAAGAACTGCCGCTCTACGCCAGCGACGGTTCGCGTGATCCATCCGGGTCCATCGCACGCGGTGAATCCCCAACAATATTTCCCGTAGCCAGCGAACCCCATCGGGTTTCTAATCGCATACTCTTGCTGGACGAACGTTGCCTGCCGGCTGTTCTGGAAATAGTCGCTGTCACGCTGCCGCATGAAGTCGTCGCGAATGCCTCGGAAGTCCACCCACATGTGTGACAGCTGATGGGTAAAAAGCGGCCCGGAATAGAGCAGCTCGCGGCCGTAGATATTCTTCCATTCGTAGGTTGCGGTGTAGGCGGAATAGCTCTCGCGCTGCAACGGGTGCGTCGGCGAGCCCAGACCGAGGATATAGAGTAGCAAAGCCTCGTCATAGCCGTGCCATCGATGGGGGATGAACCCGGTTTCCGGGCGCCAGCCGTGTGTCAGGGATACATCTCCATTGCAGGCCCATTGCCAATCGGCACGCTCGTAAAGCGTCGTGGCGAGATCACGGATTTCGGCTTCTTCCGGGCTGTCCAGATCGAAATAGGTGGCAACCGTGAGAGCACCTGCGAAGAGAAACGCCGAGTCGATGGTGGACAATTCGCATTGCCAGACCCGGCGACCAGTTTCGATGTCCAGGAAATGGTAGAAGAAGCCTTTGTAGCCGGATGCGTCCGCTTCTGGCCCCTGAGGACATTCCAGCAGGTATCGCAGTCGCTTGCGGGCGATCTTTGCCGCGAATTTGCGTATGACAACGCTCCGCTCCACGATGACGGGAAGCGTGGCCAGGGCCATGCCGATGGCCGCGATGCTCGCCGGGGCGTTGGGCTCCGTCTTGTCGCGGACCAGACCGTTGTCCGGGTTCGTTTCATGCAGGTAGTACAACAGTGTCGTAAGTTGCAGGCGGGCCAGGTCCTGATCGGTCGGCGGCCGGTCCAGGTCTGCGTCGGTTGACGGCAATTCGGGCATAGCGCAAACGTGCCCTGTTAAGCGCGGTTCACTCGGACATCGTGTAAATGCGGCAGGCCTGCGGTTGTACCACAATTCAAATGTTGTCCCCTTCCGTCGAGGTCTTTTGCGACTTAGCGGACTTGGCGGACTTGCCGCTCAGGCCCCATTTCCAGCCGCTGATTGCCGGCATGTCATCGCCGTACCGTTCAATGTGCTGTCGGTGTTCTATCAGCCTTTCGTGAATTGCCTGTTTGAAGTAGGCAGCGCGAGCGCCCAACTGCGGCAGGCGGTCGATCACGTCCTCCGCCAGATGGAACCGGTCGAGGTCATTCAGCACCACCATGTCGAACGGCGTGCTCGTCGTGCCCTCTTCCTTGTAGCCGCGTACGTGCAGGTTATCGTGGTTCGTCCGGCGATAGGTCAAACGATGGATCAGCCACGGGTAGCCGTGGAACGCGAATATGATCGGCTTGTCCTTGGTGAACAGCGCATCGAAATCGCGGTCCGACAAACCGTGCGGATGTTCGCTCTGTGGCTGCAGTTTCATCAGGTTCACCACGTTGACCACACGCACTTTTAGGTCCGGCAGGTGCTTGCGGATAAGCTCGACGGCGGCCAAAGTCTCCAAAGTCGGTACATCGCCGCAACAGGCCATGACTACGTCGGGCTCGTAACCCTCGTCGTTGCTTGCCCACTTCCAGATGCCAAGGCCCTCGGCGCAGTGCTTGATGGCCTCGTCCATGCTAAGCCACTGTGGCGCCGGTTGCTTACCGGCGACCACGACGTTGACGTAGTTGCGGCTGCGCAGGCAGTGGTCGGTCACCGACAGCAGCGTGTTGGCGTCCGGCGGCAGGTAGATCCGGATGACCTCCGCCTTCTTGTTCACGACATGATCGATAAAGCCGGGATCCTGGTGACTGAAGCCATTGTGGTCCTGACGCCAGACATGCGAGCTCAGGAAGTAGTTCAGAGAGGCGATCGGCCGGCGCCAAGGGATATGGTTGCACACCTTCAGCCACTTGGCGTGCTGGTTGAACATCGAATCGATGATGTGGATGAACGCCTCGTAACAGGAGAAGAAACCGTGGCGGCCTGTTAGCAAATATCCTTCCAGCCAACCCTGGCACTGATGTTCGCTGAGCACCTCCATCACACGCCCGTCAGGCGAGAGGTGGTCGTCTTCGGGGTAGATCTCGGCCATGTAGCAGCGGTCAGTGACCTCGAGCACATCCTGCCAGCGATTGGAGTTGTTTTCGTCCGGGCTGAACAAGCGGAAGTTCTTGTTTTCCAAATTCAATTTCATCACGTCGCGGAGAAACTTGCCCATCGCGCGCGCGGACTCGGCCGTGGTTGCGCCAGGGCTGGGAACAGTCACCGCATAGTCGCGGAAATCCGGCATCTTGAGGTCGCGGAGGAGCAGTCCGCCATTAGCGTGCGGATTATCGCTCATTCGGCCATGGCCCGTGGGGGCCAGCGCCGCCAGTTCGGATTTGAGCCGGCCATCGTCGTCGAACAACTCTTCCGGCCTGTAGCTCTTCATCCACCGTTCGAGAATTCGAATGTGTTCCGGCTTGTCCATTTCGCCCATGGGAACCTGGTGTGAACGCCAATAATCTTCACACTTCTTGCCATCGATCTCTTCCGGGCACGTCCACCCCTTCGGAGTGCGAAAGACGATCATCGGCCACGCAGGCCGCTTCAGGTTGCCCTTGTTGCGCGCCTCAGCCCAGATCCGCCTGATCTCGGCCACTGCAGTGTCGAGCACGCCTGCCAACTGCTGATGGACGTCGGCCGGATCGCGCCCCTCGACGAAGTAGGGCGCGTAGCCCATGCCCTCAAAGAACTTCCGCAGTTCCTCTTTGGGGATGCGCGCAAGAAAGCAAGGGTTGGCGATCTTGTAGCCGTTGAGATGGAGGATCGGAAGCACACAACCGTCGCGGGCCGGGTTAAGGAATTTGTTGCCATGCCAACCAGTCGCGAGTGGGCCGGTTTCCGCCTCGCCATCGCCGACGATGCAGGCGACGATCAGATCCGGGTTGTCGAAAGTTGCGCCATATGCATGGCTCAAGGCGTATCCTAGCTCACCGCCTTCGTGAATACTGCCAGGCGTCTCTGGCGCAACGTGGCTCGGAATACCGCCGGGGAAGCTGAACTGCTTGAATAGCCTCTTCATGCCCTCCGCGTCTTGGCTGATGTTTGGATAGAACTCGCTGTAGGTTCCTTCCAGATAGCCGTGCGCAACCAGGGACGGGCCACCGTGCCCGGGCCCTATGACGTAGATCATGTTGAGTTCGTCGCGTTTGATGATCCGGTTGAGGTGAACATAAAGCATGTTCAATCCTGGAGACGTTCCCCAGTGGCCGAGAAGTCGTGGTTTGATGTGCTCGCGCTTCAATGGTTCCCGCAGCAGGGGATTGTCGAGAAGATAGATTTGGCCGACCGAAAGATAGTTTGATGCTCGCCAATACGCATCCAACAGGCGAAGCTCCTCCGCGGTTAGATGTTCTCCTTCCGTCCGTTTATTGTCCGTTCTCTTGTTTTCTTTTTTTGCAGCCAGAACCTCAGACATCGAAACCTCCTATCGAAGTCTACACTGACGCCGCCCGACCAAACTTTAGGCTAGGGCGATAGCCAACAAAATTTGCAGCGATACATGCGCTGCTCGGAACCTGTCGATCCGAAAATTGCTACGGGCAGGGTCAGCAGATCGGGAAGCCATCCCCGCATCTCTAAAGCCTGTCGCAGTGTCGCATAAAAAGCGCTTTAGGCACAGAACAATTCAGGACGAGATTAGCGCGACGGGGTGCCGTTTGAAGTCGGGGCAGCTTGTTCCGACCGACTGGAAGCCGGCCGTCGGCTCTCCAGAAACGCGTTCGCACGCCAGGCCGGCAAGGGGCGCTGTCATCGGCACTGCCTCCGGTCAAAAAGCTGGTGGGGTCATTCCGGACGCCTACTTCACCGAAGGTGCCAACCGGATTGGCCCGTGCGATAGTTCCTGCTTCAGTCGACGATGTGATAGCCACCATCCACATAGATCACCTGCCCGGTCATCGATTGCGCGACATCCAGCGCGAGGAAGGCGCAGGTCGCGCCCACCTCGTCGATTGTCACTAGCTTACGTGCGGGCGACCTGGTGCGGGCCTTGTCCAGCAGCAAGTCGAAGTCGGCGATACCCGAGGCTGCGCGGGTGGCTAATGGGCCTGGCGATACCGCATGGACGCGGATGCCCTTAGGACCCAGTTCCGCCGCCACGTATCGTACTGCACTTTCCAGAGCTGCCTTGGCCACCCCCATGATGTTGTAATTCTCGACCACCATCTGTGCGCCATAATAGGTCATGGTGAAAAGCGTACCGCCATCCTCCATTAGGGGCTCGGCCAGATGGGCCATGCGCAGGAATGACCAGCAGGAGACGTCCATGGTCCTCAGGAACCCGTCGCGCGGGGCATCGGTAACCCGGCCCTGCAGTGTATCCTTCGGCGAAAATGCGATTGAGTGGATTACAAAATCGAGCTTTCCCCAATCCTGCGGTCAAAGACCGTCTCCATCTGCCCGTCCTGCATGACGTCCAGCGGCAGGAACAGCTTGGCCTCGACCTCGCGCGCAAGCGGCTCGACATGAGGCTTAGCCTTGTCGGACAGATAGGTGATCGCTAGCTCGGCCCCAAGAGCACGGAAGGCACGGGCACAGCCCCAGGCGATAGACTGGTCGTTGGCGATACCGACGATCAGGCCGCGCTTGCCTTCGAGCAGCCTTGCCTTGGCGATGGGAAGGGTCATGTGTATCTCCGGTTGATCAAATGCTGGAGGGCAGCAGCGCCAGGGTCTGCCGCGCGATCATCAGTTCCTCATCGGTGGGGACCACCATCAGGCGCAGCGCCGAACCGGGGGCAGATATCACCGTGGCAGCGGCGGCATTGGCCTGCGGATCGAGAGCCGCTCCCAGCCAGCCTAGCCTGGACGCGATACGAGCGCGGATCTCGGGCGCGTTCTCGCCGATGCCCGCAGTAAAAACCAGCGCGTCCACGCCATCCATAGCAGCCGCAAGCCCGCCGATGTTCATCACACAGCGCTGGACGAAGTAGTCAATGGCGAAAGCCGCACGGGGATCGTCGCAGGCCAGAAGCTCGCGCATGTCGTTCGACACGCCCGAGAGTCCCCTCAAGCCAGAGTCCTGGTAGAGAAGGCTCGACACTTCGGCCGCCGTCATTCCCTTCTGATCGATCAGATACAGCACCACTCCGGGGTCGATCTGCCCCGGCCGCGTGCCCATTGGCAGGCCGTCCAGCGCGGTGAAGCCCATGGTGCTGTCCACGCTCCGTCGGGCCTTCAACGCGCACATCGACGCGCCGCTGCCCAAATGTGCCACGATCACGCGGCCATTCGCAATCTCGGGGGCCACCTCGCTCAGACGCTGCGAGACATATTCGTAGGAGAGGCCATGAAAGCCATAGCGCCGCACGCCTTCGTCGTGCAAGGCTCGGGGGATTGCATAGCAATCGGCCACCGCCGGATGGTTGCGGTGAAAGGCGGTGTCGAAACAGGCGACCTGCGGCAAATCGGGGGCAAGCTCGCGCACGAGACGGATCGGGGCCAGGTTGTTGGGCTGGTGCAGCGGCGCCAGCGCCTCGAGGGCTCGCAACCGCTCCAGCACGATGTCGTCGATGCACACGGGCGCGGAATAATCCGGTCCGCCATGTACTACGCGATGGCCGACCGCCTGCAGCGAATAACCTGAAAGCGCACGCAGCCAGTCCTTTAGCGCGCGGGTCGCGGCGGGCAGATCAGGGATTGCCTTCACCTCGGCCCGCTCGTCAATCAGCACCGCGCCTGCGGCATTTGCGGCGCGAAAGCGAGGGTGCACGCCGATGCCGTCGATTTGACCTTTTACCTGCCGCTCGGGCCCTTTGGAGCCCACGGCGAAAATCTGGAACTTCAGGCTCGACGAACCGGCATTTAGAACAAGGATCACATCCATGTGCGTCACACCTTGAGCAGGGGCCCGCTCGCACGCCGCACGGCGGCGAGAATCGTTCCCACTGCAGCCGAGGCCAGCCGCGTCCGTACCGAATCCGCTCGGCTGGTCAGGACGATCGGAACACGCGCTCCCAGAACGATGCCCGCCGCATCGGCCTTGGCCATGAAGATCAGGTTCTTGGCCAGCATGTTCCCTGACTCAAGATCCGGCACCAAAAACCTGTGCTTGGCCCGCAACCGGTCCGCCGATGCCCTTGATCCGCGCGGCCTCTGGGTCGATAGCATTGTCGAAGGCGAGCGGCCCGTCCAGCACGCCGCCGGTGATTTGGCCGCGGTCGGCCATCTTGCATAGCGCCGCCGGCAATCGTTGGACCCAAAAGGGGCGTGACCTCAATGGGCTTTGCTGCCAACGCGCTCGGCTTCGGCGATTGCCTTTAGGTTCTTTGTCCTTCCGTGGTCTTCTTCGGCATTGGCGATGAATGAAAAGAAGGCCGCCCACACGATGTCCTTTTTCGAGGCCTTCGGATGCTCTTTCCTTGCGGCTTTCAGCAGCTGCTTGGGGTTCATACCTGGCGTCACGACACGCATGAGGGTGTCAGCAATCGCCTGCATCTCTTCCGCTTCCATGACTGGAACTCCATACCTATCACGATGAGGCTAGCATACCAGCGAGGCTAGGTGACCGCCATCAGATCATGGTCGGGCCTGTCAAATATATTCGCCGGCAAAAAAACCTGGTGCCAGACGCTTGGGGCCGTGCGAGCGGGAGGCCAAGGCCGCGCTTCAGGCCTGAAAACCGTGAGGACGATGCCACTGCGATGCGGTCGGGCAGACCGGCGCGAGGTGAGATCTGCTCGTTCTGGCAGGTGAGCCCAACGGCAACTTTCCGCCCAACTGAGACGCTCCATCTCGGCCCAGGTATGACCGGTTAGGGTCAGATCGCGTCATGCAACGCTCGCAACTGAAGGACCGCAACCGGTTGAACTCGGTCGTTCAGAGTGATTTGGGTTTTGAGGCGAGAACGGCCGGCCGCGAGGAGGCCCCGAACCTGGACGAGGGTGTCGGCCGCGTGCGCCTGATCGGGGCCCCACAAAGCCAGCCTACCCGCGACTGCCGACAAGGCCGGGCGGGTGGTGCACCGGGGCTTCGCACTTCTCTTCGGTACGCGAGATTTAATCTCGACGGCCTTGTTGCCATGATAGCTTTGGCGGAGCTTGGGATATCTATCCGGGTGCTGACTATGGCGCTCGTCACGCCGAACGGCCGCGACGATGACTTCGGCTAATATACCGCGATAGACGCCTGCATGCAGCTGCGATTCGAGAAGGCGACGACCGGCACGTTTCATCGTCTTGCAAATCCGAAGTCGTCGTGACCTCGCTTCGAGCCGGCTGAATCGATCTCGCCACGGTCATTCATCATAACATGCCAAAATCTGGCGCAGCCACTCATTGCCGCGCTCGGATTTGACGATATCGCGAGATAGGAGAACCGCGCTGGCAATAGTGTTCTCTCCACCAGCTGCCACCTCAGCGATGGCTCGCCGCTGCTCCTCCCGCAAACCCCGCAGTAGGTCGAGATGATAGGCGAGTGCGTCCGTCACCTCTTTGCGCGCCTTCTTCGACCGGTTAATCTTCATCGTCCGGAGCCTCCGAACCAAGCTGGCCCATGATTTTTGCGTTGTGCACCGCAATGCGGGCATTCGTAACGGCAGGGTGCACGTCATCCCTGAAGCGCGCCATCGGATCATCGAATTCCGGCAACAAGCGCCCGATGCGCTTGCTGATGGTGGCATGATCACCGGAGAGCGCCCTTGCTGCCTCTCTCAGCCCCAGCCCAAGCCGTTCGATGCGGTCGTCGCGACGAGCGATGAGATCAAGCACGGCGACCGCCTGGTCGTTTTCATCCGCCATCCGCATCAGCGAGGCGATAAGCCCAGCGTCGTCGATCAGTTCCCAAGTGACGGGTGGATGTTTGTTGGTCATACGTTCTCCATGGGTTTCGGACCTTGCCGGTCGTCAATGCACACATCGTGGAGAGCTCTGACCTACTGTTGCCCCGTTCAGGGCCACATCGTCTTCACCACCGTTGCCGGTCAGGCTGGTTGGCGGGGCCGAAGCCCTCTCTGGATGCACAGATCAGTTTAACAAAACGATTGCACTTCGGCAAGTTTTCTCCTCGTGGTTGAAGTTTGGGGGGGTGTGAAATCGAGCAGATTTGAGGCTCCACAAACCACCCCCACCCCGCTACAGACAAACCCCGGAGGCGGGTGCCGGCGACCGGCCGTCCCGGCGGCGGCGATCTCACCCGCTGGCGTTCTAGTCTAGGGTCAAACTCTACCAACTGGCTGCCGCCGATGGCCGAGGTGAATGGGAAGTTGCCGTTCGGCTCAACTGCCAGAACGGGCACGTTGCGCCAACTACCAAGCCACTACTCGGACGTCGCGTTCGGGCCGAGAACAGACCGGCAGCTTCGGTCTGCGGATCGTCCAGAGCGGACATTTAGGTTGGGCGCGGGCATCGTCGTGACCTGACCCAGAGAGGACGTTCGATTGGGCAAATCGCAACGTCCGGAAAACGGGCATTTCTATATCTCTGCGGATCACCAGAATAAGTTTTGCTATTCACGAGACTGGCGTCATCATCCGGCCACATAGCGGGAGCCGCCAATGAGCGTTGTCGATGCCGATCTCCAGAAGCTGTTTGATCATGTGGAGGCCCACCGCGAGGCATTCATCGCGCGCGTGATGGATTATGTACGCCACCCCAGCATAAGCGCGCACAATGTCGGCATTAGCGAACTCGCGGCCCTGCTTGTGGATATGCTGAAGGCCCTCGGCATGGAGGCAGAAATTGTGCCGACAAGGAACCATCCAATGGTGCTCGGCCGGCGCAACGTATCGCCAGATAAGGCGACCGTCCTGCTCTACGGCCACTACGATGTGCAGCCGCCGGACCCGCTCGAACTTTGGGAGAGTCCGCCCTTCGAACCGACCATCCGCAACGGCCGCATCTATGCGCGAGGAATTGGCGACAATAAGGGTCAGCACTTCGCGCAGCTGCTGGCGCTCGAAACGCATCTTGCGGTCAATGGCGATTTGCCCTGCAACGTGATCTTCCTACTTGAAGGCGAGGAAGAGATCGGCAGTCCGCACATAGCCGAGTTCGTGCGCGAGCACGCTGACAGGCTCAAAACCGATTTGGTCGTGACGTCCGACGGCCCGCTCCATGAATCCGGGCTTCCAGTCATTACCTTCGGGGCACGCGGCGTGGCAGGTTTCGAACTGCGCGCCAAGACGGCGAGCCGCGACGTGCATTCCGGCAATTTCGGTGGGGTTGTGCCGAATGCCATTTGGAAGCTGGTCCATCTCCTCTCGACTATGAAGAACCCTGCTGGCGAGATCACGATCGAGGGGCTGATCGAACCAGTGATCCCCGCGACCAACGCCGAGCGCGAGGCGGTGTCAAAACTCCCGCTCGACCTCGACCAGCTAAAATCGGAGTTGGGGTTTCGCGAGCTCGACGCGCCGAGGGACCGCGGCTATTTCGACCGGCTGATGTTCCACCCGACCTTGACCATCAACGGCTTTCATGGCGGCTACGGCGGGCCCGGGGGAAAGACAGTGCTTCCCTGCGAGGCCTTCGTCAAATGCGATATCCGCCTCGTGGAGCCGCTGACGCCTGAATACGTCCTGGAGAAAGTAGCCTTGCATGTCGCCCGCCACGCGCCCGATGTCGAGTTTGTGCCGCTGAGTCGCATGCTGCCGTCGAAGACGCCGATGGACTCACCCTATGCCGAGCCGATCCGAAGGGCGTTGGTGGCCGCGCGTGGCGTCGAGCCCTTGCTCTATCCGACACTCGGAGCCAGCCTGCCAGACTATGTCTTCACCAAGATCCTCGGAGTGCCGGCTTTCATCGTTCCTTACGCCAATGCCGACGAAGCCAATCATGCGCCCAACGAGAATCTCAAGATCGAGTGCTTCATCGCCGGCATCAAGTCGGGTTCGGCGATCCTCGCTGAACTGGGGAAGTTGAGCCGTCGATAGTCTCGCGCGCCACTCTGCCCGTTTCGGCACGAGTCCGCCCAGTCTTGGTTTGGCATCGCGGGTAGTGTCCGATGCTGGTGCGCACACGTGACCATCTCGAACGGGTGGGGACTGTCCACTTGTGGCGCAAGGCCGACCTTAATGACCTTAATGCACGCAGGTAAAAATCCCTGAAACTGGCGGGCGACCACGCCCTCAGGCGACATCCTGCACCCTGCCCGATCGGAGGCGCTACTCAGGTTGCACGCCTGATAGTCCAGTTCTCATCTTCATCCCCCTTTGGCGTACCAATCTTTTCAATGGTTTACGGGAAACTTCCACTCCCAATCGAATTCTGAGCCTAAAACGAGCCCAAAATCCGGATCGCATTTTCAGGCTTTCAAATGGCATCCAGTGCGGATCAGGCCATGACGGTGCCGGGGATCGGTTCGCTTCACGCGGTGGTCTACTTGCACGACATCGCACGGCATGCCGTGCGATCCTCCGGTACAATCACCCACGGGGATCTCGACGGCGGCCTGCCGGGCTCCATCGGGGCTCCGGGCTTGGCTGCTGGCGCTCCGGCTCGCAAATAAGAAGAACGCGAAACGTCAACGATGCAGCTTCCGCAGGACGCGACGGACGCGGTCACCGTCCATGACTTCGGGACCCTCCCCCGCAGGGCGGCTTTTCGAGCCCTCCGGTCGACCCAACGCGTCTTCCTGTTCACTGCGGCCAGAACCGCCATCCCCGCGCCAAGAAAGAGTGTTTTCAGTATCTTCATGCGACGCGGGAATGCGACGTAGACTCAGCCACCGGAGCACGGCAAGCTTCGGCTGCTCACATCGAGCAGGACAGTTCAATGTCGGCGACACAACGCAAACTGACGACCATCTTCTCGGCGGACGTTCAGGGCTATACGCGCCTGATGGAAGCCGACGAAGAAGGAACGCTGGCGACTCTGAAACAGTACAGGGACGCAATGGTGTGCCTAATCGAGGCCCGTGGCGGGCGTGTCGTCAACACCTGGGGCGACGGGTTGATCGCCGAATTCCCGAGCGTGGTCGAGTCCGTCCGGACGGCCATCGACGTTCAGAACGAGTTGGCCGGGCACAATGCCGTTCGCCCGGCCGAAACGCAGATGCGCTTTCGGATTGGAATCAACCTTGGCGACGTCATGGTCGAGGGAGATGACATTTATGGAGACGGCGTCAACATTGCCGCCCGCCTTCAGACCGCCGCCCCGGCAGGCGGGATCGTGATCTCAAATACGGTGTACGATCAGGTCCGCAACAAAATGGCGGTCGGGTTCGAGTTCCTGGGCGACCTCGCCGTCAAGAACATCGAAGAAGGTGTGCCGAGCTACGTTGTCCGGATCGGCGGTGAGAAGAGCGGGGCCGAAGCGGTGGCGCGCCGCGCCGAACCGGCCGCTGACGGGCGGTCGCGCGACGCCGCCCGGTCTGGCGCTTTCCTCGGGCGCAGGATCAGCCGGAATTTCCTTCTGCTTGCCTTGATCGCGCTGGGGTTGGTGGCCATCAATGTGCTTTCGTGGAATGGGATTTTCTGGGCTGAGTGGCCGATGCTCGTCGTGGCGGTTCTGGCGGGCCTCCGCTGGGCAAGCATGACGAGCCTCATCAATCGGGGCGTCGCCATGCTGAGTGTCGTCGCATTGGGGATCGTCGGTGTAAACCTGCTGACCTGGAACGGGATTTTCTGGGCGAAATGGCCGCTACTCGGCATCGTGCTTGCGGGAGGCATCGGCTGGATCATCCGGAAACGGGCGTCATGAGCAGGCTACATGCCTGATCGTCCAGTTCTCAGTTTCATCCTCTTTGGCGTGCCAAAATTCCAACCCATTGAGTAGAAACCGTTTCCGAAGAGGCGCGCGAACAAAAGAGAGAACTGTTCGGGAAGGACATTCGGCACCAGGCCACAAGGTAACGCGGCGTTGCCGTTTTGAACGCGAAGGTTTGACCCAATCCTGCCCTCCCTGTTTCCCCGGAGAACGTCTCGAAAGCGTGGTTCCCTGCCGTACATCTCGCCGACCGGAAACGAGTGCCAAAAGTTGTCGTGAGCAGGTGCAGTAGGGCCGCCACTTCCTTCCGATCAGGTTCGGTTCAACGTGAAGCGCTGCTCCGAGCCGAAAGCGCAAGCTGACCGAGCTCGAGGACGCTGGATGACCCAGCGGAAAATCCTGCGACGGGTGAGGACGTGCCCACCTTCGCCATCCTCACCTGCGAGCCCAAAGACAAGGAGGCCAAAATATCCGAGCACGAAGAACAACCCCCAATGTCCACGCAATCACGCGGCCGGCCCAGGCGCGCCATTACGCACAGCTGCGACACGCGTCAAAACAGGTCGAGCGAGAACCTCTTTGAGATACTCAAGCCGAAAGAGAATTGATCTTCGGCGCCAAATTTAACAATCGGCGAATCGGCGGCGTCGCCCACAAGCTTACTGTACGATGCCTTTGCGTTCAAAAACCACGTCGGCCGAAATTCATATCTCGCGAGGCCTTTGATGCCCACGCTCTTAAAGCCACCCTCTGGATCAAAGGCGTCAACTCTGAAGCCTGTGTTAGCGGATTCTTGAGCCGAAACTCCGAAATAGCTGCCCATATAGTCGGCTGAAGCAGCTGTCGCGAAAGGTCCCAATTTAAGCTCGAGCTCAGGCGTAGGCCGGGCCACCGCGTTCAAGCCGAATTCACCCACGACACCATCAGCACCGCCGAAAGCATAGCGAGCCTCTCCCCAAACCTCCGCGTTGGTCCACTCATAGCTGGCCCGTAAACCAGCCTCAAATGTGGCGTCGACTTCATCAAGCCCGAACAGGTCGGGATCATCGTTGAAGTCCCGATCAGAGGTGTAGTTGAAGGAGGGGCCGACCGCGAATCCGCCAACCTGAGCTTCTGGGCTGCCGATTGCAAACAAGCCGGGGATGGCGAGATAGCCGAAGCCGATCACTGGCCACGGCCAAACCTCATAGTCCTCTGAGCCTTCGTATTTAGGCTGAATTATTCCGCCAAGGCCGAGTTCAATGATAACGTCGACATCAGTCGGCGGCGCCTGATCCACCCCTGAATTGTCGGCTGACCAGGCGCGCGTCGCAAGGAGTACGGTTGCAGCAGCCAAACTGACGCCAATTTTGACCAAGCTTCCAGTACCTTCGGACGCCAGATACGATCCACTGCACTGTGAAGTATGAACCAAGATGCTGCAAGCGATATTGACGCAGTGAATATCAGCAACCGCGCCGTGTGGCCGAATTGTCACCACCTGCTCGTCCAACCGAAGAGCCCTTCCCGCGCAACATAAATCGTCTGTCAGCGGTTCGCTGACGTTCGCCCTTAGCGCGCGAAGGTCGGCAAATGGCGGCGCAACCGCGTCGTTGCTCAACGCGAAATCATGACCCAACTCGGACGTAGCAGTGCTCGAGGCGAATGTCCTCTACATGGGGTCAAGCGGTCGTCGGCCGCCTCCCTGAAGGACAGTATGCGGGGTTCGGCTTTGGGCCGACTATTCGGGCCCACTGCTGGAGCATGCCAGCTGTCGCTTCCAGTAAGCAAATAGCTTGGGAAGAGCCTGAAGCCATCATGCATGGTAGCGGTCGTGGAAGACGACGCCAGCATCAGCCGAGGGAAATGTAGTCGGCGGCCAAGCCGTGTGCATTCAGAACGCGCTGGACGTTCCCCAGCAGGAATTCGTCGTCGATCGCCGTGATGAAGATGATGGCTGGGGTCCGCCGCGGTGTAAGCGGTGTTCTCAGGTCACGGCCTTGAGCTCGGGGGCGCGCACGTAGGCCGCAGCCGCATCGGGAGCGTTCCGAGATTGCCCAGCTTCGTCCCGCGCTCCTTGCGAGCGGCAAGGGCAGCTCGCGTACGCTCAGAGGTTTGCCTGCGCTCCTTCTCCGCCAGCGCTGCGTCAAGGTGAGCAGTTAGCGGCGCGAGCACCGGAGTCGGTCAGAAGGTTGTCGCTGGGGAATCAGCCCCAGCGCTGGACTCCTCGCCGACTATCCGCACCGATCGCCACGACCGTTTCGAACGAGCCAATCGACGTTCCCGGAAGAAACACCAACATCCTTGAACATGCTGTCGTCAGCCCCGAGCAGCCGGCGTTTCACTAGCCACAACTCCACCTCGCGCCGGATGGTCCGCATTGTTGCCTCGGCCCGATGCCCGGCTTGTTCAGTGGCGCGAAGCTGCAGGTCGTCCGCAAAACCCGGATCCAGTTCGATAGATCTCTCGATCAGCAAACGAGCGGGCCGATTCCCTTTGACCGACTGGTTGACCAGCGCCCGCCCGCGCACGAAAAGGTCGTAGGCTTCAAGATTCGCTGGCCTTTGACCTGCAATGGAAGGCACCGGCGGCAGCAGATCAGAAAGGCTGTTCACGATCCTTGCCACTATCTCATCCTGCAGCGCAAAGATATCTGCGAGATCCCGATCGAACCGTTCGGCCCACAGTGGGCGATTGTCGAGCGCATCGATGATCTGGGCGCTGATCCGGACCCGATCCGCGGCACGGCGTACGCTCCCTTCGATCACGTAGCGCACGTTGAGATCCGTGGCGATTGATCGGATATCGGCCTGCTTGCCTTTGTAAACGAAAGAGGAATGGCGTGCGATCACCAGGAGACCGGCGACCTTCGACAGGTCCGTGATCAAATCCTCGGCCAGTCCGTCGCCGAAATACTCTTGCTCTGGATCGCTGCTCATATTGGTGAACGGCATTACGGCAATCGAAGGCGTTGACCCAGTCGCTTGCGGCACCGGCGCATCGATGTCGCGATTTCGTAACGGCGTGGAATGGACCAGCCTGTACCCCACGCGCGGAACAGTTGCTATCCACTCTTCGCCGTCAGCCGACCGGCCGAGGACCTTGCGAAGCGCGGCGATCTGAACGGTAAGATTGCTCTCCTCGACGTTCGTGCATGGCCACGCCGCATCCATTAATGCTGACTTCGTCACGACCTCGCCATTTGCTTCCAATAGGGCCTTCAGTAGCGCCCGGCCTCTGGTTCCGATGGCAACCGGCGACCCACGTCGCAACAAGGTCCCGCGTCGCAACAAGGTCCCGCGTCCGCAATCGAATGCGAACGAACC
Source organism: Mesorhizobium monacense (assembly GCF_056781675.1). Classification (NCBI taxonomy): domain Bacteria; kingdom Pseudomonadati; phylum Pseudomonadota; class Alphaproteobacteria; order Hyphomicrobiales; family Phyllobacteriaceae; genus Mesorhizobium; species Mesorhizobium monacense. The sequence continues at coordinate 6,581,825 of NZ_CM165567.1, forward strand.
GAACGTGATGAGCTGAAGCGACATATCCAATCATATCGTCTTTCCGAAGATTTCGGAATAGTTCGGAATGGCTTTCAGGACCGGAAGTCGTCGAACGCCGATGATCCGGCCGTGATGCCCACGACGCACCACGACGCACTATCAAGACGATGGGAGGAGTTCATGAGCAAGCGAACTCGTGTTGGGCTTGGCTGCGGCTTGGCGTTCTATGTAGCAGTTGGCGTTTCAGAAACCTTCGCGGCCAACATGCCGAGTGACCCCGACATCGACCTGGCCGGAGGCAGCAAAATCGAACCCGGCAACAATCCGCGAGACGATTTGGTTGGCGTAACAACTATCCGAATAATAGGTCCGGACCACGATCAGGAACTCGGGACGATAATGTATGACGTTCCGGATAACGGACTGGCACCCGCCCATCGATGGGGTGGCCCGCGCTGAGTCGCGATATCATGTCATCGATGGCTTTGGTGCCAGCGGTGCATGTCGCAGAGCCCATCGACACGCCGGCGCGGACGACGCTTTCAGTGGAGCCCATTGGAGGGCGATTATCACGTGGGGCAGATGCTCGATGCCCTAGAGGAACTTGGTCTCGACGACAACACGCTTGTCGTCTTCGCGTCGGACAACGGGCCGCAAGGCGAGACCGCCCGAGAGATGGGCAACCAGGGAACGCCGGATATGGGCAACTCCGGTCCTTTCCGCGGAGAACTTGGCGAAGCGACCGAGGGATCGATCCGGACCTTCTGTTTTATCCGCTGGCCGGGCCACGTCGCCCCGAACAGCACTTCGTCCGCCATGTTCTCGGAAATGGACTTCTTCCCAACCTTTGCCAAGCTGATCGACGGCAGGATCCCCACGGACCGGCCGATCGATGGCGTCGATCAGACCGAAGTTTTGTTTGGCAAGAGCGCGACCGGTGGCAGAGACGGCTTGCTGACCTTTATCGGCGCCGATCTGGTGGCCGCGCGTTGGAAGCAATGGCGTTTCTACTTCACCGACGTGCATCCGACCGGCGACGGACCGCAGCGTCAGCCGGGCATGTTCTCCGCCAGCGCACCCATGGCAGGGTATCCCAAGGTCTATAACATCCAAATGGACCCTCACGAGGATCTTCAGGTTGGGGCGTTCTTCGGATGGACAGTCGGGCCAGCGCTCAAATTGGTCGAGAAATACGAAGAGACGCTCAAGAAGCATCCAAACCCGCCAGCAGCCAACATCACGAAGTTCTGAGAAGGACCCAGAAAAAAGCTCGGGATGTGCGCCTTAGCCCGCATGCGAACGTCCGCTACGGAAGGAACACGACGTTCCCCACGATACGAGCGATGGTCCGCAGATGGCGCAACCACGACCTCCACCGTGGTCGCCGGCAACGTCTGCTATCGGGCAACAGCGAAGAGCACCTCAACGGCCGACATGAGGCGCACTACTGCCATTCGCAACGCGGACAATGAAGGTCACCGTTGGGTTCGAAATTCCGTCTTTCGGAGCTATTTGGGTTTAGGGGCGAGAGAGGCGGCTATGATGAACCTGAACGAGGCGGGCACGCCTGATAGGGGCCCCACAAGCCCCGCCCCTACCCCCGCCGCCGACAAACCCCGGCGGGTGCTACACCGGGCTTTGCACTTCAGCAAATCCCCAATTCCGCCGTCTCGCCTCGATCATTCATCATAGCGCGGCAAAATCTCGTGTAGCCACTCATTGCCGCGATGGCTGTGGCGTGAGTTGCGAGATCACGTTACGAAGTACTTCCCGAAGGCACTATGTGGAACATGCTGGATACCTGAAAATGGGCTCGGCTAAAGAATATTGGATGATGACGCGGCCAGACCATGAGGTCTCGTTCAGGTGCCCGGATTGCGGCCGTCTAGCCGCAGCGTATGTCCGCGTTCCTTCTGTCGATGAGGGCTCTAGAGACGACATATCCGATGAGCGTGTGGAGGAGATTGAGTGCCTGACCTGCGACAGCTCTTGGATCTTGGAAATGTGCGCAGACAACAAGGGCCTAAGGCTTGAACTGTCCGGATATCCAGATGTCGACGTAAGTGCATCGCCCGTCAATTTAGGTGACGACTGGGACGATGACCCACCGCCTGAGCCGGGTGCCCATTCGATTTTCGAGAATGCGCTGCAGGAGTGGCGTGTGCTGTTGGGGACCTTTTCGGACGAAAAGGACGGTGCTGCCAGCGAAAACCGCATGCTCTTTACCCGCCTCTTTTCCATCGTCGAGGCCTACCTGTCAGATGCCATCATCAGCTTGGCCATGGCAGACATCAAGGTCCAGGCCAGGATGATCAAGGTCCTACCGATCCTGAAAGATAAAACCGTGTCGCTCGAGACCACAGCGGGGAACCCGAATATCGTGCGGGATATGGTCAGGTCGGCATTGCAGGACGTGTCGTTCCACAATCTCATCAATGTCAATAAGATATGCGGTGTTGCCTTGGGAAAGCCGCTGCTTCCAGACTTGAAGGAGGACCGAGACCTATTGGTTGCGTCTATTCAGATGCGCCACGACTGCGTTCATCGGAACGGCCGCGACAATGATGGGAAGCGTCACGACACCATCACCCACACTTACCTAGCCAAGCTCGGCAAGCTGTTCAAACAGATGGCCATGGATCTCGATGCACGCATCCTGCATATAAACGTCGAGCGCAACTTCGAAGACCCCGATCAGCGCGTGGAGCTTTTCCCGACTAGCCCTATATAGATCAGCCCTGGTGTCGGATGAAGGCGCGCTTGACAGGGGCCCCCCAGGCCACCCCCACCCCCCGCCGCCGACAAAGCCGGCAGGGGACGGGGCTACCAGCGAGAGCCGAGCGGTGTCCGCATTGCGGGCTCGGTCACCTCTTGTTGCAACTCTGCAGCGGCTGGTTCGAGCGCCGAAGGCGATGAATCGGCCTTGACCTTTCGTTGCCTCTCCCGCGCACCTACCCTTGATGCCAGCATTCGCGAGACTGCAGTCGGCGTGTAAGGCTTCCCAGCACTCGACAGATATCCCGCCCCGGCGAGTGCCTTCGCAACGTCGGCCAACGTGCGCTGGCGACCATTCACTGGGTACCGGTGAAGCTTCTTCGCCAGCGCTATCAGCTCAAGTCCGCCCTCAATCTCGGCATAGTTCCGGCGCCCGCCGACCTTCTTGCCGGTCTCGCGGCGCTTGCGCTCTCGGGCTCCCCTGAGCTTCTCCACCAGCATCGCCTTCTCAAACTCCGAAACAGCGCCGAGCACTTGGCGGATCAGGTTCGCTGTCGGGGTGTTGCCGACAAAACTGTCGGGACTGTCGACAGCGATCAACTCGATTCCACGTGATTTCAGCATCTCGTAGCCAGTCTCCTGAACGATCAAATCGCGGGCGAAGCGGGATGCGGTCTCGACGAGAATGGTGCGCACGCCATTTGACAGAAGGCGCTCGAGCATTGCGGAAAAACCAGGGCGCGCCGTGACCGCATCGGCACCGCTCACCGCCGCGTCGTAGTAGCTCTCGATAATTTCGTACCCAGTCGAACGGGCAAACGCCTCAACGGCCTCGCCCTGGCGCCTCTCGCTGTCTTTGTCGGCGCCAACGTTGGCTGCGGATGAGGTACGAAGATAGGCCACGGCCTGCCTCAAAGCCTTACCAGTCATAGTCTACCGCCCGTCCGTCATATCGTTTGCTTCAGCATTTGATAAATCTTGGCGTGAAAATGGCCGGAAATCAAGCACGGAAAGTGCCGTCATAAGGTAGCGCCCTAAGGTAGCGCCCCAACGTCCGCCATCTCTGTGCTACAGTGCAATTTCAACACGCACAGGAAGTATGTGCCGAACACGGGCTGGAGCCGGAAGTACCGCCGCGCTTCCGTTACTGGATTGACCCGCGAGGAGGATCAAGCATGTCTGACCGAACCGACGTAGGCCCTCTGCAACTGGGCGAACGTGCGCCCAATTTCGTGCTCGACACGATTACCCGCGAGGGCACAATCGCTATCGACGATTTCCGTGGCGAGAAACCAGTGCTGGTTGGGCTGTATCGAGGTCTCCATTGTCCTTTTTGCAGGCGTCATATCGCGACGATTTCGCTGCTCACCCCAGCCCTCAACGAGAAGGGCATCGAAAGCCTGACAGTGGTCAACACGCCCATCGAGCGGGCGCGCCTCTATCTGCGGTACCATCCGATGCTCGGCCTGCTCGCGGCATCCGATCCGGAGCGGACTTCACACCGCGCCTTTGGATTGCCGAATATGCAGATCACCGAAGACGAGAGCGCATGGCCGCAAAAGGTTTCGATGAGCGATGCGAAGGCGATGCGGGTCAACGTGCCGGGCGAGATGCCGGAGCCGATGGACCCGTTTGCGGCGCTCGAATATCTGAACAAGAAGGACAGCTACGATATCACGGAAGCGGATCAACAGATGATGGCCAACGGCATGGGGCAGCTCGTCGGCCAGTTCCTGCTCGACCGCGACGGTGTCGTTCGCTGGACCTCCACCGAGGTTCTCGATGGCGGCCTGTTCGGCGCTCCGAATACGCTGGAGCTAATGTCGGTCGCGTCGCATATTGGTCAGTAGCGGCGCAGTTGCGGACATCGGCTGCACGGATAGCAGGTGTTATGCAAACCGTTAGTTCGAGCCGGGGTCGACGCGCTTCGGCGCGAAGCGTTTCACCCACTCGTCGATGCTGATTTGGCTATCGGTGGTGGGTGTCCGGAATGGCTTCCTGATCGTGCTGTTGATCTCTGCCTTGTCAACGACAAGGCCCAGCAGTCGGGCCTTGGCCATGATTGACGCAACACCGGCACCGGGATTTTTCGTAGCGACAGCTAGGCCGAGCATGTCGTCAAGCTCCTCGACGAGGCTGTCAACCGTCACTCCCGATCGCCCTGCAGCCTTGGTCTGAAGCTCGGCGACGCGGGCGGCCACCTTAGGCAACCTGACCATCTTGGAAGCCTCCACCTCGGCGGCATTGCCGCGCGCCGTGTAGCCAGCCTCGATATAGGCTCGAGATTGGGGAAGGCCTTCGGCGAGGCCAAGGCAGAACCGCTCCTGCCGTATGTTCAATTTGGCGTGCAGCATGGTGGTGTCAGGATACCGCAGTCGCTTTCCTGACGCCACAGCAAGTAAACGCAATCAGCTGGCTGCCGCCAATGGCGGAGATGCGTGCGGTGATAACCCCGGGCGAGACGCCGACCTGCCCCAATTACCGGAGGCCAACAGGTTCCGGGAACAAAATGCGGATCGTCTCCTTTTGTAGGTATGCTGAAAAGCAGCGCTCACACCTCCGGGGAAGTCTTGAACATCTCACAAGGAGAAACCACAATGCGTAAACGTCTCACAGCCATCACCCTTGTCGCGATCGCGGCGTCCATTGTGCCCAGCGCGGCTCAGGAGGCCAACACGACGTTCGGCCTACTCGACTGCGTTGTCGAAGCTGGCACACGCTTCATCATCGGCTCGAAAAAAGCTCTGACATGCACCTTCACGTCGGGCAACCCGAAGGTCGCGCCCGAAACATACATAGGGGTCATCACGAAGTTGGGGCTGGACGTCGGCCCGACGCCGAGGGCAGTGCTGCGGTGGCGGGTCCTTGCGCCAGCCGGTAACGTCTACGCGCCCGGCGTGCTGGCCGGTGACTACAGCGGCGTCGGCGCCGAAGCAACGGTCGTTGTAGGCGTCGGTGCAAATCTTCTGGTTGGAGGATCCAACAGGACCTATACGTTGCAGCCACTCAGTGTCCAGGCGCAGACTGGCCTGAACGTTGCAGCCGGCGTGATCAGTTTCCAACTTCGCGCAGCCAAGTAGAGAGTTGGGCCCCTCGGCGCGTTCACACCGCCACGCCCGAGCCTATCACCTGCGTGGTCTATCGGTTCAGCGACAATCGGCGCGGGCAGGACATGTTGACGTCCAAGGACGAAGCGAAGGCCTCGCCTACATGTCCCTGTCCGCGATAGGTCGCCTCGACATAAGCTGCCTTTCCGGTGAGGCCCTTGGCTAGACCTTGCGCAAAGTGCTCGTGGCTCAATACGGGAACGGCTGCCACCTCACGGTCCGATGGCCCACCTGACGGAGATGACGACATGCACGGTGCCGTCATGCGAGTTCCTCCTCATTGTGTGCCTCTGGCGAAGCCGGCGGCGTTGGCCGTGGCTTGGGGCAACGCAGGCGAGGCCGGCGCTCGTCGGGATCGTTGCACCAAGGACAGTAGCGCCTGCGGATATCATCGGGATGGTAGGTCGTGCGCCTGCATTTCGGGCAGGTCCAGCTTCGCCGTTTTGGCATCGTCGGCTCCAATAAATCGAAAAACGCCTCAAGACGAGGTGACAAAACTGGCAAAACTCCCTACAGGCGTGAAGGTTTTGTCGGTTTTGTCAGTTTCTTCCTTGGCCGAATTTGAATTTTCTTCAGGTCGTTCCTCCTTCCAGCCTAGGGTTCCACTCGAATGCCGATGTCGGCCTTCCGACTGCGAATCCGGCAGGCTTGGGGATTTCTCGGCAATAGTTGGTTGTCACCAGAAGCTCGATCGCCGCCACCACCGCGTCGCGGTCGTGACGGCTGCCTCCATGGCATCACGCCTGACGCGCGCCTCAGCGATCACGCGTCCTTCTGGCGCGGCGGAGCCGATTGCATTAGCATCGCATCATGGATCCTGAGGTACAGCTTTAGCGGCGCGCAGAACGCCAGCTGCTGGGCACGTTCGGACCGGCAGTTGGATGCCGCGCGGGGAGGAAGGCCAGATGCAGAAACTGCAATCGCAAGGCGTTCATCACATCACGCTGGTCGGCGCCGGGCGACAGACCTCGATCGACTTTTGGGAAGGCGTGCTCGGCATGCCGTTCATCTTCGAGCAGCCCAATCTCGACAAGGCCAAGGAAAGCCATCTCTATTTCGATCCGGGCGACGGAAGGCTGATCACCATCTTCACCGATGAGAGCCGCACGCCGGAGAAACGGCGCACGCCAACCGATCCGGGCTGCGTCCACCACATCGCCTTTGCGGTGTCGCGCGTCACTTTCCTGCAGGCGGTCGCGCGGCTCGACGAGCGCGGCATCAAGCACAGCGGCGTCAAGGATCGCGGCTTCATGGATTCGATCTATTTCGAGGATCCGCTCGGCCTGCTTATCGAACTGGCGTCCTACCGCTTCGAGCCGCCGGCAGGCTTCACCCATGCCGACGTGCTGATGGAAGCGCACAGACTGCGCGTGGCGCGTGGCGACTACAACATTGCGGAAGCGCATCTCGCCGATGCGATCCAGGCGCTCGTCGAGCGTTCCCGCGCCACCTTGTCGGACGACCGGGCACCGAAGAACCCATATTGAACAAAAACCAGTGGGAGGAACACATGGCCAAGACAGCGACGAAGACTGCGAAGAAACCCGCGGCCAAGGTAGCCGCCAAGCCAGCCGCCAAGCCGGCAGCGAAAGCGTCGGCAAAGCCAGTGGCCAAACCGGCCGCGAAGGCGACGGCAAAAGCCGCGCAGGCGACGGCAAAAGCCGCGGCTAAGGCCAAGGCTAAGCCGGCGAAGAAACCTGCCGTGAAACTCAGCATGCTGAAGCCCAGCGTCAACAACATGACCGTTCGGGTGTTCACGCGCGCGGCCGGGCTGGATGCCGCGGAGACCGACGCCTGGGGCCACACCCGCTCGCCGGAATTCATGGCACGCAACCCGGCCCATCTGACGCCGATGATCGAGGACAAGGGCCTTCCCAGGGGCGTGCTGTGGGAAAGCTGCGCCATCATGCAATACCTCTCCAACAAGCATGGGCTGGAGAAATTCTATCCCAAGGCGCCAGCCAAGCGGGCGATGATCGACAGCGCCATGTTCTACCTGGTCGGCACGCTCTACCCCTATGTGGCGCGCGCCACATATCCGTTCCTCGGCTTCCCGCAATATGCCGGCGAGGTCGGCCACAGCGACGCCCACCCCGACAAGAAGTCCGAAGCCCAGAAGGCCGCGATGGCCGCGATCGCCGAGCCGCTGGAGGTGTTTCACAGCTTCTTCAGGGACGGCAAGCCGTTCATCGGCGGCAAGAACCCGTCGATCGCCGACATCCGTCTGGCGGCAACACTCGAATTCCTGGCCGTCATCGACTACGCCTTGCCCAAATGGGCGAAGGACTATGTGGCGGCGGTCGAGAAGAAGCTCGGCAAGGCCTATGCCGAGCCGGCCGCCGACGTCCGCGGCTATATCGCCTATGTGAAATCGCAGGCCAAGGCGTGACGGCGCGGCTCGAACGATAGGGATTCGTTAACCAAAGCCCTGTCTACTGAATGGCAATTCACCTCCGGCTTGCGACCACGGATGTACTGGCGCGATCGAGAGGTGGAAGGAAAGGTCGGCCAATGCGCCGGCCTTTTTGCTTTTCGGGGCCTTGTCCCGGGGGCGGTGAGCAGGCCAGTCAAGCGCTGCCGACTTCAAGTCCTTGCGAAGCATATTGTCATTGCCGGCGTCGACCCTATCATCGATTTCAGTTGTCCTGTGCGGACTGGCAACCGGTGGAAGAAACGAGGACCTGCAAATGAAAAGCGGCGCAGCACTGTCGGCGATTGTGGGAACAGTATTGATGGCGGCAATCGCTCAATCGAATGCCGCATCGCTAAACACCATGAACGATGTCGGAACGGCGATCCAGGCGTGCTGGACGCCGCCGGCGGATGCCGGCAATTCGACGGTGACATTGAGCTTCAGCTTCAAGCGCGACGGCACGCTCATCGGTCCGCCCAAGCCGACGGCCATCAAGGTGGCCGGTGATGAAAAGGCGCGCAAGGCCTTTGTCGATGCCGCGACTGCCGCGTTGCGGAACTGCCTGCCGCTGAGCTTTTCGCCGGCGCTTGCCAAGGGCATTGCGGGTAATGTCTTTACGCTGCAGTTCAAGTCGCCGAAGCAATAGGCGGACGCCTGCCGGCGCAGACCGCTCGTTTCACGACCTGGCTCAGTGGTGTGCGCGCCTGGCGTTGACGTGCCGTTGCAACTCGGGCGTCTCGAACACGTAATCGCTCCAGGCCGATTCCGGTATCTGGCCGGCCAGATAGCATTCCACCAACAGTTTCTGCTCCGGGGTCAGGGCTCTTGGCCACCACTGATGATCCAGTCCAAGTGAGTGGATCAGGTTCTTGGTCAGCCCCGAGACGGTGAAGTGTATAGACATCTTCGCCCTCCTTTTTACCTACAACGCGGGATGTCGGACAAAGGTTTCACAGGAAGCGGCGGACCACAGTGAAATTGGTCACGGTCGAAGCCGACGGTCGCGCGGCCGGTGGTCGGCCCGGCCCTTTTTCCCACCGGACTGACTTTTCGGCGGATGGCTGGCCGGCCGTCGCCCCCGATCCAGGCGAACGGGCTCCGCGCCGGAACGGCTTGCCGGCTGCCGCGTTGTGGCAGACGACCAACCGGAGCCATCGCCATGGTCACATTCAGGGAAATGAAGGTGCAGGAGATTGTCGAGGACCAGTCCCTGACCACGGAACAGAAGATCGCCAGGCTTCGCGACATCGAATCCGAAGCGCGCGGGTTGCAGCGTGCGGCGTCGGAAGGACCGATGGGCGACGATGACGGCTGGCAGGACGAGTTGCGGCAGGTTCGCATCGCGCTGGACAAGCTTGGCGCCAAGGAGCCCAAGAAGGGCGCGGCGTCGCTCTGACCCTGTCGAGCAAGTCTCGCTCGCCGAATCTAATCGCAGACGACGCGGTAGCGCGTGCCGGGTTTGCTAACATTCCTGCAGGCGAGCGTCGTGGCCGGGTCGGAAGAAGAGAGGGGTGGGGGACCGGATGTAACCTGTCTTGTCCGGGTGGGCGGCGGGGCGAGCCTGCGGGCCGCCGAGCGTGCTGGCGCCTGCGGTGGTGCGACCGGAAAGACACCCATCTGCGACTGGCTGGCTTGCGCATGGGGTGGAGGCTTGTCCCAGATACGCCTGACGTCGAGCGGCTTCGGGATGACCACCGTGCCGTCGCCGCTGCGCGCGCACCCGCCCGCTGCAAGCAGCGCCGGGCAAAGGAAAACAAGCAGGATCCGTCCGAACATTAGCAACACCCCAATATACTTATAACGCGGCTGAGCCGTGGCCGACAACCGATGCAATGCCGCAATCGAGACCGATCCGGAACCCCCAGCCGGAGGCCGGCCGCGATTGTTATGGTTAGCGGTCCGTTAATGCTTCTCGGGCACATTCCGCCGACGGGCCGCGAAGGGGGTTCGGTCCTGGGGGTGGGAGCGGCATGGCGGAAGTGGACGAAACAGTCGGGACGGCTGGCAAGGGCGGTCCCCGCAAGCCAGCGACACGTGGCGACGACGCGATTGCGCCCGCCGGGCAGGCGTCTTCGCCCGAGGCGCTTCGCGAGCTGCTCGACGCGGCTGCGGACTGGACCTGGGAAACCGATACCGAGCTGCGGTTTTCCCGGCTTTCGGACAATTATCAGGCGGCCACCGGCATTGAACCCGCCAGCGTTCTCGGTCGCTTCCGTTTCGATTTTCTCAAGCAGGTGCTGAAGGGTAGCCATAGTGCTGCCGCGCATCTTGAGGATCTGCAGGCGCACCGGCCGTTTCGTGACTTCGTCTATGAGCTGAAGGGCGGCCGCAGCGATTGCCGCTGGATCTCGATCACTGGCCTGCCACGCTTCGACGGCGAGGGTAAGTTTGCCGGCTATCGCGGCATCGGTCGCAACGTGACGGCACTCGCCGGTGCCTTCGAGGAACTCGGTCGGAACGACCTGCCCAGCGATGAGGGCAGCGAACAGCATCTCGCCGATCTCGAGCGGACGATGGATGCCATGCACATGGGCGTCGTGCTTCTGGACGTCAGGCTCGACACGCTGATCGTCAACAAGGCCTATCGCGAACTTTCCAGGATTCCGGACGGCGCCGTGACCGTCGGTGCTCCGTTCAGCCTGTTGATGGAGCTCAACCGCCACAACGGCATCTATGGCGACCTCGACGAGCAGCAATGGCAGCGTTACCTCGCCACCCGCATCGAGGAAATTCGCGCCGGCTCCGTCGCGCCGCGCGAGTTTCTCCACGCCAACGGCAGGACGATGATGTTCTCGGTCACCGCCTTGTCAGGCGGCAGGCGGCTGCTGACCTACTACGACGTCACCGAGGTCAAGCGTCGCGACGCCGAGATCGAGAGCGCCAACGCCAAGATCGCCGAGACCTTCGCCAATCTTCGCACCTTGGTCGATCAGATGCCGATCGGTGTCCTTGTCCTCGATGCGGATATGCGCGCGGAGGTGATCAACCACGCCTTCTATGACTTCTGGAAAATCGATTCCAGCAGCGCCGGGATCGGCTGCGGCTTTCGCGAGCTGATGCAGGCCAGCCGCGATATGGACCCGTACGGCGCCGACGACGCGGTCTGGCAGGGCCACATGGCCGAGCGCGAGGCCGAAATCATGGCCGGCGTGGCGGGCTCCAGGCAATTGCCGCGCAATGACGGCCGTACGTTGATTGCGTCGCTGGCGCCGCTGGCCGGCGGCAAGCGGCTGATCTCCTATGTCGACGTCACCGAGATGAAGGGCCGCGAGGCCGAACTCGCCGAGGCGCTGGAAAAGTCGCGGCTGGCCGAGGCGGTGATCAAGCGGCGCGAGACGGAAGCAGAGGAGGCCCGCAAGAACCTTGCCACCGTGCTGGAATCGCTGCCGGCCGCCGTCATCATCTACGACCGTGACGACAAGTTCGTCTTCGCCAACCGCAAGCTGCAGGACACGCTGCCGGCGCTGAAGCCGGCATGGCAGCCCGGTCGCAGCTTCCGCGAGGCGCTGGAACTTGGACATTCGGCCGGTTATTTCCGGCTTAGCGGCGATGCAGAGATCGACAGGCTCTACGATGGCGATCTCGACGTCTGGCTGGACGCCATCCTCGCCCGCTACCGCCTGCCGAACTCGTCCTACGAGCGCCTCAATCCCGACGGCCGCTGGTACCAGGTCTACGACATGCGGACCGACGACGGCACCTTCATCGGGGTGCGCGTCGACATTTCCGACATCAAGAGCCGCGAGAAGGCGCTGCATGACTCGATGCGCCAGATCGATTTGTTCCGCCACGTCATGGACGAATTACCGGTGGCGGCCTTTATCAAGGCCCACGATCTGAGCATCGAGTTCGTCAACAAGGCCTGGTGCGCGCTGACCGGCCTGACCAAGGACGCGGTCATCGGCCGAACCGACCGCCAGCTTTTCGGCGCCGCGGATGCCGAGAGCTACAGCCACGACGACACCGAGGTGGTGGTCACCGGCAAGGTGAGGGAGGTCGAGGAGCCGGTTACCCATCGCGACGGCACTGTGCGGCAATTGATGACGCGCAAGAGCCGGCTGGTGGCGCTCGACGGGTCGGTGCATCTGGTCGGCTCCAGCACCGACATCACCGACGTCAAGGCGCGCGAGCGGGCGCTGGAAGAGAGCATGCGCGAGAACGAGGTGTTCCGCAGCCTCATCGACAATGTGCCGGTGTCGATCTACGCCAAGCGCTCCGACCTCAGGCAGTTCTACGTCAACAAGGGTTGGTGCGATCTTACCGGTCTCAGCAGGGAAGACGCGATCGGCAAGACCGACATCGAGATATTCGGCAAGGACGGCGAAGCCTTCGTCGCCAGCGACCTCGCGGTGCTGCGTACGGGCGAGACGCAGGAGATCGAGGAGACGGTGACGATAGCCGATGACAGCGTGCGGCATCAGTTCGCGCGCAAGGGCGCGATGATCGCGTCCGACGGGTCGCTCTATCTGATCGGCTCGACCACCGACATCACCGAGCTGAAGCAGCGCGAGGCCGAACTCAGCGAGGCGCGCCAGCGCGCCGTGCTTGCCGACCGCGCCAAGTCGGAATTCCTGGCCAATATGAGCCACGAGATTCGCACGCCGATGAATGGCGTGCTCGGCATGGCGGAGCTGCTCGCCAAGTCCGACCTCGACCCGAAGCAGAAGACGTTCACCGACATCATCGTCAAGTCGGGCAACGCGCTCTTGACCATCATCAACGACATCCTGGATTTCTCCAAGATCGATGCCGGCCAGCTCGTGCTCGATCCGGCGCCCTTCAACCTTGCCGAGGCCATCGAGGACGTGGCGACGCTGGTGTCGACACGCGCCAAGGAGAAGGATCTCGAGCTCATCGTGCGCGTCCAGCCCGGCCTCGAAAGCCAGCTCATCGGCGATGTCGGGCGCGTAAGGCAGATCGTAACCAACCTGCTCGGCAATGCGGTAAAGTTCACCGACGAAGGCCATGTGCTGGTCGACGTCACCGGCGTCCGGGTTCCCGCGGGAACGAAGCTGACCATCTCGGTCACCGACACCGGCATCGGCATTCCCGAGGAGAAGCTGAAAGCCGTCTTCGAGAAATTCAACCAGGTCGACACCTCGTCGACCAGGCGGCATGAAGGCACCGGGCTCGGCCTCGCCATAACGTCGCGGCTGGTCGAGCTGATGGAAGGCGAGATCGGCGTGGAGAGCGCCGAAGGCAAGGGCTCGACCTTCTGGTTCACGGTGACGCTGCCCAGGGCAGAGCAGCAAAGCGGGCAACGGATCATGCCGGTGGACGTGACCGGCGCACGGGTGCTGATCGTCGACGACAATGCCGTCAACCGGTCGATCCTGAGCGAGCAGATGGCCTCCTGGACCTTCGATTCCTGCGCGGCCGAAAGCGGTGCCGAAGGGCTGAAGGTGCTGATCGCGGCCGCCGCCTATGGCGTTCCGGTCGACTGCGTCGTGCTCGACTACCAGATGCCCAACATGAGCGGCGCCGAAATGGCGCGGATCGTGCGCAACACCGCCGGTCTCGCCCATACGCCGATCATCATGCTGACCTCCGTCGACCAGTCGCTTGCCAACACCAGCTACCGCGACCTCGGCATCGACGCCCAGTTGATCAAGCCGGCGCGATCCTCGGTGCTCCTGGAGACGCTGGTCGCCACCATCCAGCGTCACCACCACAGCACGGAGGCCGGCCGCGTGCTGCCCTCGGCGAGCGGCAGGGGCACTCAGGTACCGTCGCCGGCACAGCCGTCCTCGGCGGCCTCGGTGCGGGCCCAGCTGCAACCGCCGCCGGTTCGGGCGCGCGCCCGGGCCACGGGCGAGCGCGGGCTCGACATTCTGGTCGCGGAGGACAATGAGGTGAACCAGATGGTGTTCACCCAGATCCTCGGTGAGACCGGCTATGGCTTCGAAATCGTTGGCAATGGCCGCAAGGCGCTCGACGCCTTCGGCAGGCTCAACCCGCGCATGATCCTGATGGACGTGTCGATGCCGGAGATGAACGGGCTGGAGGCGACAGCAGCCATCCGCCGGCTCGAGGAAGAGACGGGCACGCATGTGCCGATCGTCGGCGTCACCGCGCATGCGCTGAAGGGCGACCGCGAACGCTGCCTGGAGGCCGGCATGGACGACTATCTGCCCAAGCCGATCAGCCCAAGGGCGCTTCTCGAAAAGCTTGAGCGCTGGATCGGCGCGGACAGCCAGGCCCAGCGCAGCGCCGGCTAAGATCTTATCTCCGCGTGCGTCGTTGCACCGTCTGCAAGGCCGGTCGCCGTCGCACGCGATTTGCTCGCGGCGCCCCGGAAAACGCCGGGTGACCCAAAGGTATGGTGCGATCGCACCATACCAAAATCGGCGACCAGCCGTGACAATGGGTGCATCGAATTTGGCTCCCTCGGTTACGGGCGGGAGCAGCGACCGCCGACTAGAACAGCGTCGAATCTACCCCAACGGACCTGTTTTCGGCGATGGCTCGGCCATGACACGCTCTGGCCACGGGCAACGCGTTTCCGTCCGGCTTTTCTTTTCTCGGCGGCGCGGCTCGTGCCGCCGAGGCAGACGAGGCTAGAAAATCCCGCAAGTACCTGATTCCTGCGGCAAACCTCCGATGCGCCGCCAAGGCTGGAAGCCGGCGGTTTCCGACATGGCTGTCAGACGTTACCGGGCTGACATGAAACTGTCATGCGACTGTAATAATCGGGAGCTATTGGCCTCACCGGGCGCCTAGGACAAGGGTGCCGAGAGACCATCTTCCGAACAGGAGCAGGCCACATGAAGAAATTTCTCCTCACGGCGTCGGCCGCAGCGCTTGCGCTCGCCGCGTCGTCCGGCTTCGCCGCCGCGCGCGACCAGATCCAGGTCGCCGGGTCGTCGACCGTGCTACCCTATGCCAAGATCGTCGCCGAGCAGTTCGGCGAAACCTTCACCAACTTCAAGACCCCGGTGGTCGAGTCCGGCGGCAGCGGCGCCGGCATCAAGGAATTCTGCAAGGGCGTCGGCGAAGACACCATCGACATCGCCAACTCCTCGCGTCCGATCAAGAAGGACGAGCTGAAGTCCTGCGCCGACGCCGGCGTCAAGGAAGTCCAGGAAGTCCGCATCGGCTATGACGGCATCGTCTTCGCCACCGACATCAAGGGTCCGGACTGGGCGCTGGTTCCCGCCGACATCTACAAGGCGCTCGCCGCCAAGCTGGTTGTCGACGGCAAGCTGGTCGACAACCCGAACACCAAGTGGAGCCAGGTCAATCCGAAGCTGCCCGACTGGGATATCGCCGCCTACATTCCGGGTGAAAAGCACGGCACCCGCGAAGTGTTCGAGACCAAGCTTCTCGACGCCGGCTGCGACAAGGACGCCATCAAGGCCGCCGGCGTTGCCGACGCCAAGGAAATCGGCAAGACCTGCATCGCCATCCGCAAGGACGGCAAGGCTGTCGACATCGACGGCGACTACACCGAGACTCTCGCTCGCATCGACTCCAACAAGACCGGCGTCGGCGTGTTCGGCCTCTCCTTCTACGAGAACAATGCCGACAAGCTGAAGGTCGCCACCGTGGAAGGCGTCGTGCCTTCGACCGAGACGATCGCCAGCGGCAAGTACCCGGTTTCGCGCCCGCTGTTCTTCTACGTCAAGAAGGCGCATCTCGGCGTCGTTCCGGGCCTGAAGGAATATGTCGAATTCTTCCTCGACGACCAGATGGTCGGCCCGGAAAGCCCGCTCGCCGAATACGGCCTCGTGCCTGCTCCGGACGCCGAGCGTCAGGCCCAGCGCGACGCGTTCGCCGCCGGGAAGTCGATGTAATCTATCTTCCAAACCAGGGCGCGGACAAAGTCCGCGCCCTGGTTTTATCGCCTGCCGCATTGGCGCTAAGCTTCCCCGGGGGTGGGTCCATGTCGTCCTTGCTCGTACTGGCCGTTATCGTTGCCATCGGCCTGGTTGCATTCTTCATCGGCCGGCAGCGTGCCTCCACGCATGATAATGGTACGGTGAAGCCACATTCACGCGCCCACTATCACGGCTGGTGGGCTTTCCTGCTCGCCGTCCTGCCCGCCCTTTTGCTGCTTGCCGTCTGGACCATTGGCTCTTCCGTCTATCTCGACCGGCACATTCATGCCGCCCTGCCGGAGCGTACGGCCGACAGCAAGGTTGCCAGCGAGGCGCTTGATGTCAGCCTGGTGAAGAGCCTGGCCAAGGGCTTGCGCCAACTCGACGGCAACACTGTGCTGCCCGCCACCTTTGCCGAGCTGCAGCCGCTGCTTGCTGCCAAGGGCGTGGCGCTGGCATCGGATACGCAGGACTACATGATCCCGATCGCCGTCGAGACGAACAAAGTCCAGGGCATGCTCGGCCTGTTCGGCGCGGTCATCACGCTTGCTTTGTCGATTGCCGGCGCCCTTTATGCGCTGAGGCAGATCGCACCGCGGGCGCGCGCCAGGAACAATGTCGAGAAGCTGATGCTGTGGGGGCTGCTCGCCGCCTCGACCATCGCCATCCTGACCACTGTCGGCATCGTGCTGTCGATGCTGTTTCAGACGATCACCTTCTTCGAAAGCGTGTCGCCGATGAGCTTCTTCTTCGGCACCGTGTGGGATCCGCGCTTCGCCGCCGCGGGTTCGGGCGGCAGCCAGGGCCAGTTCGGCCTGATCCCGCTGCTCGCCGGCACGCTCTACATCGCCGCCGTTGCCCTGCTGGTGGCGGTGCCGGTCGGGCTGATGTCGGCGGTCTACATGGCCGAATACGCAACGCCCAAGGTGCGCGGGGTGGTCAAGCCGGCGCTTGAACTGCTCGCCGGTATCCCGACCATCGTCTACGGCATCTTTGCCGTTGTCACGCTCGGGCCGTTCCTGCGCGATCTCTCGGCGGCGCTGACCGGCGGCTCGCCCTTCATCCAGGGCCAGAGCATCTTCACCGCCGGCCTGGTCATGGGCGTCATGCTGATCCCGGTCGTGTCCTCGCTGTCCGACGACATCATCACCGCGGTGCCGCGCGCCATGCGCGACGGCTCGCTCGGTCTCGGCGCAACGCGCTCGGAAACGATCAAGCGGGTGATCCTGCCGGCGGCACTTCCCGGCATCGTCGGCGCCATCCTGCTGACCGCTTCGCGCGCCATCGGCGAGACGATGATCGTCGTGCTGGCGGCCGGCGTCGCCGCCAACCTCACCGTCAACCCGTTCGAAGCGATGACCACCATCACCGTCAAGATCGTCAACCAGCTTACCGGCGACCTTGAGTTCAATTCGCCGCAGACGCTGGTCGCCTTCGCGCTCGGCCTCACGCTGTTCGCGCTGACGCTGGTGATGAACATCGTCGCGCTGTACATCGTGCGCAAATACCGGGAGCAGTACGAATGACCGACATCCCCATGGATACGATGGTCCGGGCGGCGGCTCATCCGCGCCGCGACATCGGCCTCAAGGCCCGCTACGCCGCCGAACGCCGCTTCCGCATCTATGGCGCGCTGGCGATCTCGGTCGGCCTGGCGTTCCTCGCCATCATGCTGATCACCATCGTCTCGAAGGGCTACACCGCCTTCTGGCAGACGACGGTGACGCTGCCGATCAGCTTCGACGAGAAGCTGATCGATCCGTCCAACAAGCGCGCTACCGATCCGAGCGTGCTGATCAAGGCAAATTATCCCAAGCTCGCCGAACGCGCGCTGGTGGCCAAGCTCGGCATCGATCCCAGCAACAAGCCGATGGTCATGAAGCTCAAGGGCTTCCTGTCGGAAGGCGCCCGCGTCCAGCTGCGCGACATCGTCGCCGCCGACCCGTCGGTCATCGGCACGACGCGCGACGTCAACATCCTCGCCGCCGCCAATCTCGACTCCGCCTTCAAGGGCCAGATCGACCTCAGTGTCGAGGAGGCGCGCCGCAAGGTCTCGGACCAGCAGATCACGTGGATGAACAAGCTCAAGGCCGACGGGGCGATGGCCGAGCACTTCAACACCGGCCTGTTCTCCTATGGCGCCTCCAGCCGCCCGGAAACGTCGGGCATGGGGGTGGCGATCATCGGCTCGTTCTACATGATGGTGATCGTGCTGCTCTTGGCGCTGCCGATCGGCGTCGCCGCCTCGATCTATCTTGAGGAATTCGCCAAGAAGAACCGCCTCACCGACCTGATCGAAGTCAACATCAACAATCTGGCAGCGGTGCCGTCGATCGTTTTCGGCCTGCTCGGGCTTGCCGTGTTCATCAACTTCCTCGGCATGCCGCGTTCGGCCGCTTTCGTCGGCGGCCTGGTGCTGACGCTGATGACGCTGCCGACGATCATCATCGCCACGCGCGCCGCCCTTGCCGCGGTGCCGCCGTCGATCCGCTCGGCAGCACTCGGCCTCGGCGCGTCCAAGATGCAGATGGTGTTCCAGCATATCCTGCCGCTCGCCGCCCCCGGCATCCTCACTGGCACCATCATCGGGCTGGCGCGTGCGCTGGGCGAGACCGCGCCGCTGCTGCTGATCGGCATGGTCGCCTTCGTCGCCGACTATCCGAAGACGCCCTTCGATCCGGCGACGGCGCTGCCGGTGCAGATCTACATGTGGGCCAACGAGGCCGAACGCGCCTTCGTCGAGCGCATGTCGGGCGCCATCATCATCCTGCTCGTCTTCCTCATGGCCATGAACATCACAGCGATCGTGCTGCGGCGCCGCTTCGAACGGCGCTGGTAAAAGAAGGCATCTGGTATGAACATCATGACCGAACAGTCCCTCGAAAATGCAGTGGGCGACAAGATGAACGCCAAGTCGAACGAAGTGATCAAGATGCGCGGCGACAAGGTCGGCGTGTTCTATGGCGACAAGCAGGCGCTGTTCGACGTTAATCTCGACGTCCGCCTCAACCAGGTGACGGCGCTGATCGGCCCTTCCGGCTGCGGCAAGTCGACCTTCCTGCGCTGCCTCAACCGCATGAACGACACCATCGACTCGGCGCGGGTGACCGGCAAGATCACGCTGGACGAAGAGGACATCTACGACAAGAACATCGACGTCGTCGAACTCAGGGCCCGCGTCGGCATGGTGTTCCAGAAGCCCAACCCGTTCCCGAAGTCGATCTACGAGAACGTCGCCTACGGCCCGCGCATCCACGGGCTGGCCAAGCGCAAGGCCGACATGGACCAGATCGTCGAATCGAGCCTGAAGAAGGCGGCGATCTGGAACGAGGTGAAGGATCGCCTGCAAGAGCCCGGCACCGGCCTTTCCGGCGGCCAGCAGCAGCGCCTGTGCATCGCGCGTGCCATCGCCGTGTCGCCGGAAGTGATCCTGATGGACGAGCCCTGCTCGGCGCTCGACCCGATCGCCACGGCCCGCGTCGAGGAGCTGATCGACGAGCTGCGCCAGAATTACACGATCGTCATCGTCACGCACTCGATGCAGCAGGCGGCGCGCGTGTCGCAGCGCACGGCCATGTTCCACCTCGGCTATCTGGTCGAGGAGGGCGCCACCGACAAGATGTTCACCAACCCCGACGACAAGCGCACGCAGGACTACATCACCGGCCGGTTCGGCTGAGCGGTCCGGCGGCAATTTTCAGGCACGAGGACAGGATCATGGGTGAACATCATACCGTCGCCTCTTTCGACGAGGATCTCGGGGCGATCAGCAAGCTGATCTCCGACATGGGCGAACTGGCCGGCTCGATGGTCGGCGGGGCAACCCGTGCATTGCTGACATCGGACAATGCGCTGGCGCAGCGCGTCGTCTCAGACGACGCCATCATGGATGCGCGCCAGCGCGAGCTGGACGACCGCGCCATCACGCTGATCGCCAAGCGCCAGCCGATGGCCAACGATCTGCGCGCGGTGGTCGGTTCGATCCGCATGGCCGGCGATCTTGAGCGCATCGGCGACCTTGCCAAGAACATCGCCAAGCGCGTCGGCACCGTCGGCCTCAGCGTCACGCCGCGCGACCTCTCGCACTCCATCGATGTGATGGCGCAGCTGGTGCTGGTCCAGGTGCAACGGGTGATCGAGCAATACGCCGCCGCCGACGCTGCGGCACTCGCCAAGCTTCGGAACGACGACGAGCGCATCGACGTCAAGTACACGTCGGTGTTCCGCGAGCTGCTGACCTACATGATGGAGGATCCGCGCAACATCACGGCCTGCACGCATCTGCTGTTTTGCGCCAAGAATCTGGAGCGCATCGGCGACCATGTCACCAACATTGCCGAGAACGCCTACTACGTTCTGACCGGCTCGCAATTGCCCGCCAATCGTCCCAAACAGGACGAGACGGCGATGTCCGCGCCGGCGGCATGACAGGGGTAACCGACCGATGATCGCGCCACGCATCATGGTGGTGGAGGACGAGGAGCCGCTGGGGGTGCTGCTCCGCTACAATCTGGAGTCCGAAGGCTACCAGGTCGAGGTGGTGACGCGCGGCGACGAGGCCGAGATCCGCCTGCAGGAGAATGTGCCCGATCTTCTGGTGCTCGACTGGATGGTGCCGGCGGTTTCCGGCATCGAGCTTTGCCGGCGCCTGAGGATGCGGCCCGAGACCGAGCGGCTGCCGATCATCATGCTGACGGCGCGTGGCGAAGAGAGCGACCGCGTGCGGGGCCTCTCCACCGGCGCCGACGACTATCTGGTCAAGCCGTTCTCGACGCCGGAATTCATGGCCAGGGTCAAGGCGCTGCTGCGCCGCGCCAAGCCGGAAGTGCTGTCCAGCATGCTGAAGGTTGGCGACATCGTGCTCGATCGCGAGTCGCACCGGGTCTACCGCAAGAAGAGCGAGATCAGGCTCGGACCGACCGAGTTCCGACTGCTCGAATTCATGATGCGGCATCCGGGCCGGGTGTTTTCGCGCAGCCAGCTGCTCGACAATGTCTGGGGCGAGACGATCTATATCGACGAGCGCACGGTCGACGTGCATGTCGGCCGGCTGCGCAAGGCGGTCAACAATGGCCGCATGCCCGACGTCATCCGCACCATCCGCGGCGCCGGCTACGCCATCAGGGAAGATTAGGACCCTTCCATCCCGACAGATCGGGATTCACGCGCTACTTTCTAAGCGAGACAGTACAGCCCACAGAGCATCGAACTCGGGTTTGGTGGTCTCGCGGGTTTGCGCGCCATCTGGGTCGTCGACCTCTCCCACCGGCGGCAGTTCCCCTTCGGGCAAGTGATCGCCGTCGAGACCGCCGGGATAGGCGAGGAGCACGCGACCATCTGCGTAAATGTGCATTGCCCGACAACCAAGATTTTCGGCGTCGCATTCGAAGTAGGACACGACGGGAAGATCAGTTTCACGGGACGAGACATCGGCGCAAGAAAGCCAACGGACTGGCGGGCCGAAGTCCGGCAGGTAATATGTCACGCCATGCCGGTTACGGTAGCTCTTCATCATAGACGCTCACGATTGGGGGTCTGACGTTTCAGGCAACGCTCTTGCCGGCGACCGTTCGCTGCTGGACGCCCGGCGCAAAAATCTCCTGGTCGACGAAGCCGAGCGCGCGCATGGCGCAGCCCTCGCGGATCAGCGGCAACTCATTCGGCTCGGTGTCGAAGGAGATCGATTTCGAGTGCTGGCCGCCGGCAGTCTGGGCAATCGCCTCGCGCAGCGCCGGTTCGATCAGATCGAAGGCGGCGGCGCCGACGCCGACCATGGCGACCGGTGCCGGGTCGATCAGTGCGAACAGGCTGCCAAGGCCGAAGCCGAGCGCCTCGCCGGCCTTGCGATAGGCTTCGCGCTCCGGGCCGTCGGTCTCGCGCGCCCGCGCGGCGAGCGCGCGCATGTCGGCATCGCCGACATCGACCGGTTCGGCATCCTCGCTCATCATCCTGGCGTTGCGCCAGATGGCATAGTTGCCGGCATAGGCCTCGACGCAGCCGCGCCGTCCGCAGCGGCAGAGCGCACCGCCCGGCCGGTGGATCATGTGGCCGAACTCGCCGCCGGACGAATGAGTGCCGGTGAACAGTTCGCCCTTCAGCACCAGCCCCATGCCGATGCCGTGCGAGAGCAGGATGGCGATGAAATCGTCGCGGTAGCGGTCGGGATCGCGCCATTGCAGCGCCACCGCCATCATGTTGCAGTCGTTTTCCATGGTGGCGGGAATGCCGAATTCGCCTTCCAGAATGTCGGCAAAGGGGATGTCGGTCAGCGACGTGATCGGCGACCACAGCATGGCGCGGGCATGGGTGTCGGTGATGCCCTGGATGCCCATCGCGATGCGGGCGACGCTGCGCACATCGAGGTCCGGATCCTCGAACCGGCGCCGGACTATTGCCGTGCATTCGCCGATCAGCTCGTCGCGCGGCATGGTCAGCGTGTCGAGGCGGCGCTGTTCCTCGGCAATGACCTGTCCGGCATAATCGATGACGGCGACGGAGAGGAAGTTCAGCGACAGCACCACGGTCATCACCGCCGTGGCTTCCGGATTGAGGCCGAGGCCGACCTGCGGCCGGCCGCGCTTCAGTGAAGCCGTCTCGCTCGGCTTGCTCTCGGTGAGGATGCCTTCCTGGATCAGGTCCGACGAGATCGCCGAAATGGTCGAATGGCTGAGGCCGGTGGTCGCGGCGATCTCAGTCCGTGACGGCTGGCCGGCCCGGCGCACAGCCGAAATCACCATCGCCCGGTTGCGCCGGCGTAGATCGTCGTGGCGGATTCCAACCGACATGGCCTGCGTTCCTCCCTGCCGCCGCAGCCTTTCGTGACGTCGAAAGCCGTCGACGCGCTCATTGAATATTGGCAGAAGTGGGAAGCCCTGTCATTTATTTATTCCGAGACTCGAAAAAAAGTCACCGACCCATCAAAATCCATCAGAATCGATGTTGACAGCGCTTCATCGTTGCATCAGTATTTTTTCGAGGCTCGAAAAAATAGAGCCTTGTGCCGACCTTCGGGTCAGTTTTGTCGCGCCGCGCGCGGCGCAGGGAGGATATCATGAAGAAATTTGCAGTCGCCATGCTGGCGGGTGTCGCCATGTCGCTGACACTGGCGTCGGTCGCGCAGGCGAAGGACAAGGTCATTGGCGTGTCATGGTCGAACTTCCAGGAAGAGCGCTGGAAGACCGACGAGGCGGCAATGAAGGCGGCGATCGAGGCTGCCGGCGACAAGTACATTTCCGCCGACGCGCAGTCCAATCCCGGCAAGCAGCTGACCGACGTCGAAAGCCTGATCTCGCAGGGTGCGAATGCGCTGATCGTGCTGGCGCAGGACGCCTCGGCCATCGGGCCGGCGGTGCAGAAGGCGCTTGACGAAGGCATTCCGGTCGTCGGCTACGACCGACTGATCGAGAACAAGGACGTCTTCTACCTGACCTTCGACAACAAGGAAGTCGGCCGCATGCAGGCCCGCGAAGTGTTCAAGGTCAAGCCGGAAGGCAACTATGTCTTCATCAAGGGTTCGGGCGCCGATCCGAACGCCGATTTCCTGTTCGCCGGCTCCATGGAAGTGCTGAAGGAAGCCATCGACGGCGGCAAGATCAAGAATGTCGGCGAGGCCTATACGGATGGCTGGCTGCCGGCCAATGCGCAGAAGAACATAGAACAGTTCCTGACCGCCAACGACAACAAGGTCGATGCGGTGGTGGCGGCCAATGACGGCACCGCCGGCGGTGTCGTTGCCGCGCTGACGGCTCAAGGGTTGGCCGGAACCGTTCCGGTCTCGGGCCAGGACGGCGACCACGCCGCGCTGAACCGCATCGCGCTCGGCACGCAGACCGTGTCGGTGTGGAAGGACGCGCGCGAGCTCGGCAAGAACGCCGCCGAGATAGCCTCGCAGCTGGCCGACGGAAAGCAGATGACCGACATCGCCGGCGTCAAGGACTTCACCACGCCGGGCGGCAACACCGTCAAGTCGCTGTTCCTGACGCCGGTCGCGATCACCAAGGACAACCTCAATGTCGTCATCGACGCCGGCTGGATCAAGAAGGACGAGGTCTGCGCTGGTGTCGCCGCGGGCAGCGTCGCGGCCTGCAACTAAAGCCGGCCGATACCGGTAGCGAGTTCGGCGCCGCGGCCCTAAAGCCGCGGCGTTTCTCAAAGGGGCTTTCCGCTTCAATTGAGCCGGGAAAGCAAATAGCATCGTGTTCCGGCAACCGCGCCAGACGGCAGACCGGTGGGAGGACATCATGACCGATACGGCTTCCAACACGCCGGTCGCCAATGCGGCCGCGGATCGGGCGCGGGCTGCCGAGCTCAGCGCCGTCGGACGTTTCCTCAAGGCAACCGAACTCGACACGCGCATGCTCGGCATGGTCGGCGCGCTGCTGGTCATCTGGATCGGCATCCACCTCCTGTCGGGCGGCCTTTTCCTGACGCCGCGCAATCTGTGGAACCTGTCGGTGCAGACCTCGTCGGTGGCGATCATGGCGACCGGCATGGTGCTGGTCATCGTCATGCGCAACATCGACCTTTCGGTCGGCTCCGTCGAAGGCGTGATCGGCATGATCATGGGCGTGGCGCAGGCCGAATTCCTCATTCGGGTCATCGGCTTCCAGCTCGGTAATCCCTGGCTCTGGATCATCGCACTCGCCGTCGGCGTGGCGCTCGGCCTTTTGATCGGCGCGTTCCAGGGCTTCATCATCGCCTATATGGAGGTGCCGGCCTTCATCGTGACACTGGGCGGCCTGCTGGTCTGGCGCGGCATGGCGTGGCTGATCACCAGCGGCCGCACGGTCGCGCCGCTCGACGCCACCTTCCAGCTGATGGGCGGCGGCCCGCGCGGCTCCATTGGCGCCACCGCCAGCTGGATCGTCGGTGTCGTGGCTTGCGCGGCAGTCGCCTTCGCGTTGCTCAACGGCCGCTCGCAGCGCAAACGGTTCAACTTCCCGCTGCGCCCGGTGTGGGCAGAGACATTCCTTGGCGTGGTCGCCTGCGCCGCCATCCTTGGCGCGGTGTGGATTGCCAATTCCTATCCATGGCCGGTCGGCATCGTGCGCCAGTATGCGCAGCAGAACGGCATCACCATTCCCGAAGGCGGCCTGTTCATCGCCCATGGCATCGCCATCCCGGTGCTGATGGCGGTCGCGGTAGGCATCGTCATGACCTTCATCACCAGGCGCACCCGTTTCGGCCGCTACGTCTTCGCCATCGGCGGCAATCCGGAAGCGGCGGAACTCGCCGGCATCAACACCCGCTGGGTAACGATGAAAGTGTTCATGATCATGGGCGTGCTGGCGGCGATCAGCGCGGCGATCTCGTCGGCGCGCCTCAACGCCTCGACCAATGCGCTGGGCACGCTGGACGAGCTTCTGGTCATTGCCGCCGCCGTCATCGGCGGCACGTCGCTGGCCGGCGGCTCCGGAACCGTGCTTGGCGCCATGCTCGGCGCGCTGCTGATGCAGTCGCTGCAGTCCGGCATGGTGCTGCTCGGCATCGACTCGCCGCTGCAGAGCATCGTCGTCGGTGCCGTGCTGGTCGTCGCCGTCTGGCTCGACACCGTCTATCGCAAGCGAGTCTGAGGAGGACGCGCCATGGAAAAGACTACTCCCACGGGCACCCCGCTGATCGACATGCGCAACATCTCGATCGCCTTCGGCGGTATTCGCGCCGTCGATGATGCGTCGATCGATCTCTTCCCGGGCGAGGTGGTGGCGCTGCTCGGCCATAACGGCGCCGGCAAGTCGACGCTGATCAAGATCCTGTCCGGCGCCTACAAGCGCGATGCGGGCCAGATCTTCGTCAACGGCGAGGAGGCTTCGATCTTCAACCCGCGCGACGCCAAGAAATACGGCATCGAGACGATCTACCAGACGCTGGCGCTTGCCGACAATGTCGACGCCGCCGCCAACCTGTTTCTCGGCCGCGAGCTGATGACCGGCTGGGGCACGCTCGACGATGTCGCCATGGAGGCCGAGGCGCGCAAGGTGATGGGCCGCCTCAATCCACGCTTCCAGCGCTTCAAGGAACCGGTGGTCAAGCTCTCGGGCGGCCAGCGGCAGTCGGTGGCGATCGCGCGCGCTATCCTGTTCAATGCCCGCATCCTGATCATGGACGAGCCGACGGCCGCACTTGGGCCGCAGGAAACAGCCCAGGTCGGCGAACTGGTCAGGCAGTTGAAGGCCGACGGCATCGGCATTTTCCTGATCAGCCATGACATCCATGACGTGTTCGAGCTTGCCGACCGGGTCTGCGTGATGAAGAACGGCCAGGTCGTCGGCACAGCGCGCACCAGCGACGTCACGCAGGACGAGGTGCTCGGCATGATCATCCTCGGCAAATGCCCGCCCGGTGCCATTCCCGGGCCAGGCGCACTGAAAATTGCGGCCTGAAGCACAAAGTAAGCCGGCTAATTATCTTCTATGCGATATGCCAGCCGTCATGATGGTTTGGCCGCGCCATTGTGTTGGCGCGGGGACTTGCCCATAAAAGGGGTCCGAATCGCCCATGGACAACACCATCCATTGAAGAAGTTTTTCCCGATCGTCGCCTTCATCGCCGTCGCGCTGATCAGCCTGACGATGGCGGGCTTTGCCTATTTCGCCACGCAGGAGGCGGCGCGCATCAAGTTCGCGGCGACGGCGGATGACGCGCTCAATCGCATCGAGAGCCGCATCGATCTGCATCTGTCGCTGCTGCGCTCGACCCAGGCGCTGTTCGACGTCCGCAACGGCGACATTTCGCGCGGTGAGTTCAAGGCTTTCTTCAGCGCGCTCGATGTCGACAGCAATTTCGCCGGACTGCGCGGCATCGGTTATCTCAGGCTGGCCAAGACCGGCGACGAGGCCGCGGTCGAGCGCGACATACTGCGCGACCAGGGTGTCGCGCATGCGGTCTATCCGGCGACGACGCAGCCATGGCGCACACCGATCGTGCTGTTCGAACCGATGGACCCGTCCAACGAGGCCAGCATCGGCTTCGACATGTTCACCGAACCGGTCCGGCGGGTGGCGATCGAAAAGGCGATGGCCGACGACCAGCAGCACGCAAGCGGCCTGATCCAACTCGGCCAGGGGACGGGTGCCGCGCAAACCTTTACAGGCTTCCTGGTCTTCGTGCGGCTCAATGTCGAGACCGCGCCTGATGTCATCAACGCCACGCGCTCCTCGACGGCGGGTTTCCTCTATGCTGCCTTCCGCGCCCGCGACCTGTTCCAGATCGCGCTTAGCCGCGCGCCGCTGCTGCCGGTCAATACCGAAATCTATGACGGCGAGGTGGATGCCGGAAATCTTCTGTTCCAGTCTGAGACGCCGCCGGTTTCGATATTCGGCGACCGGCTGCTGGTCACCCGCAAGATCGTCGTGGCCGGGCGGCCATGGACCGTCCTGTTCAGGCCGACAAGCGCCTTCTCGCAGCCCTCGTCGCGCGCCATTCCGGTGATGCTCGGCCTGTTCGGGCTACTGCTTGCCGGCGCCATCGCGTTGGTGGCCCGCTTTCAGGAGCGGGCCTATGACGCGGTTTCACTGCTGCACGAGACGACCGAAAAGAGCCTGCTCGAAAAGGACCTGATGCTGCAGGAGATGAAGCATCGCATCAAGAACTCGATCACCAGGGTGCTGGCAATCGCCCGCCAGACGGCCTCGCACGCCACCGACGTGAAGGAGTTCTCGTCATCCTTTTCGGCCAGGCTGCAGGCGATGGCTGCTTCGCAGGACATGCTGACGCGCTCGCGCTGGCAGAAGGCCGATCTCGGCGACCTGCTGCGCATCGAGCTTGGCCAGGTGTTCGGCAAGGAGCTTCCCGAGGGGATATTGTCGGGGCCGGAAGTGCTGCTCGACGAGACGACGACGCAAGCGCTCGGCCTGACCTTCCATGAGTTGGCGACGAATGCGCTAAAATATGGCGAGGCCGGCAATTCGGTCGGCGCGCTCAAGGTCGACTGGTCGGTCGAAGGCCGTGGGCATGACAGGACGCTGGCGCTCAACTGGCGTGAAACCGGGGGCAAGAGGCTGGAAGCGCCGGTCAAGACCGGCTTCGGCACCAAGCTGATCGATCTCAACGTCACGCGCGAATTGCGCGGTACGATCAAGCGAGACTTTCAGGCCGACGGGCTGAGGGTGAAAATCAGGATCCCATTGGTCTGAATCGCTGGCCGGCTCTAGAGCGGTTCATCGTTGCACGGAAACGCAGAACCGCTCTATCTGTTTGTTTTGACGCAATTCCGGACGGAAAACCGTTTCACACTTTTCCTGGAATTGCTCTAACTATTTGTTTTTATGCAATTCCGGACGGAAAACCACGACGCAGAAAAACGGAGACCGGACGAACCGGTCTCCGTTGCTATGCTTGCATGCTGAAGCGGATCAGCAGCGGGCCGTGTAGAGACGACCGCGATTGTCGCGGTACTGGCAATAGCCATTGCGCAGGTTGCGCACGAGCAGACCGGATCCGGCACCGACGGCTGCGCCGATGAGCGCACCCTTGCCGCCGCCGATCAGGCCGCCGGCCACTGCGCCGACACCGGCGCCGACGCCAACGTCCTGCTCGGTCGTGCTGCAGCCGCTGATTGCGACCACGGCAACCATGGCAATAATCACTTTCCGCATAGAGTCTCTCCTCACTTTGTCCTCACTTTAGCGAGCACCAGCCGTCATTTAGCATGAAACATCGGCCTTTGCCCGCCCGATTTTACTGTTGGCTAAGATAGTCTTTTTCGGGGCGCGCAGCGTTCGATGCAACCACAAGGTTGGAAACCTGCAAGGAGGCGTCGAGCGTGCCGTCCGGGCGCACGTTCCAGACGATCTGGTCATAGTCATCCTCCAGCGCCGGATCGACAGCGAGGCACTCGGCAACGATATGCGGAGCCTGGCCCTGGACATCGGTCAGGGCAAAAGGCCTTTCGGCGGTGCATTCCGCGGCGGTCTCGAAGACACTGACCGGCACGGACAATTCATGGCACTCGGTCATGGTGTTCGAGCAACCGATGACCAGGAGCAAAGCAGCGATGTGTTCCATGGCGACAAACCTCTCGCCATAAGAACGGTCGAAATCAGCCAAAGTTCCTGCGCCGGCGGCGCGGCAGCCAACAATTGGAGGCAGCAGTTCGCCGAAGGCTCCGCAGCGATTTCAGACGAGCGCGAGATTGTTCGGGTTCGACGTCAGGTCAGTTGCCAAGCCGCCGCCAGCACCGCAGCAGCGACCAACACGACAGCGGCGAAACGAAGCATAGGGTGGAAGTGCCGCGAAGCCGCGGCCGAGGTCTCGGGATCCTGGAATCCACTCATCGAGACGCGGGCGGCTTGCTCAAGCCTGTTCATGTCGGCAACCGTCAAGACCAATCCTCCCCTAGAGCGGTTTTGATAGAAACGCTGCTCCGCTCTAAGTATTTGTTTTTGCGCAAATCCGAACGGAAAACCGCTGCGCACTCTTCCTGAATTGCTCTGTTGCGCTGCGACCGCGGCGGGACATCCGGCGGGTCGGCAGGCTCCAGCGCAATCCGGGTAAGGCAGCATCCAATTTTATGGTGAACAGCCGGTTAAGAACTGCAACTTCTCGGCGATATCCGGTCAGTCCGTTTCGAAATTGCCGTGCGGCACGACGAGGCGGTATTCGACACGGTCGCCGGTGATCTCGAGCGTCGCCGTTCCGTTCAGCGATGTCGGCACGACACGCTCGAGCGCAACGCTGCCGAAACGCTTCTCCCTGGGTTGCCGGTCACGGGCGCCGATGGCTTCGGCCCATGTCAGCGACAAGGCAGGCTTGTCAGCGGAAGCGGCGGTCAGTCTGGCTGTGACCTCGACAAAGCCATCCGGCCGCGACAGGGCGCCGTAGCTCACCGAATTGACGGCGAGTTCGTGCATCGCCAGGCCGATATGCAAGGCGGCATTCGGGTTGAGGTAGGGATTCTCGCCGGCGAAACGCAAGCTTCGCCGGGGGTCGGAGCCGTAGCGCGCAACCTGTCCGGAGACCAGCTCGCGCAGGGCTGCACCCCGCCAGTTGGAGGACGTCACCAGATCCTGGGATGAGGCCAGCGACTGCAGCCGGCCGCGAAAGCGCGTCAGGAAATCGCCGAGTGTCTCGGAATAGCGGCCGGTCTGGGTAGCGATGCTCTGGATGATGGCCAAAAGGTTCTTCGAGCGATGGCTGACCTCGCGCAGCAGTGTCTTCAAGGTCTGCTCGCGGCGTTTCTGCTCGGTCGTTTCCACCATGGTGGTGACGACGCCCTGTACGGCGCCGTTTTCGCCGTGATCGGCATCGATCCACACCTGGAACCAGCGTATGCCGTCCTCGGCGGGAACACCGAGTTCGAGACGCTCCGGATTGCCAGAGGCGATGACGTTGCGCTTGGCGGCGCCGATGCGCTCTGCCTGCGCCGGCGGCAATATGCCGTTGCTGTCGGCGCTGTCGGACGCCCATGGCGCGCGCATGTTGCGCGCCCACACGGTCTTCATCTCGCGATCCTGGTAGAGAACCGAAATGCCGGCATTGTGCAACGCGTGGAGAAGAGCCCGGCCAAGCTGCATTCCGCTTTCGGCTGGATGCAGAGCGATGACTTCATCACTCCGCGGGCTGTCGATCATTTCTGGCGCCTTGGAACGCATCGATCATTGCCACCGATCCCAGGCTGAACGGTTCACTGTGAATTGGGTTCCCTCAAACGGTCCGCCGGGCGGCACCTCGTTGGAGTGCACCGCCCGGCGGTGGCTGGAAACCGTTTGAGGGGTGCGGCTTCCAGTGTCCGTTCGCGCCTGCCCTCACGCCCGTTTGAACAGGCCGGCAAGCAGCGAAATGATCAGGAAGGCGAGAAAGATGAAGAACAGTATCTGTGCAATGCCGGCCGAGGTGCCGGCGATGCCGCCGAAACCAAGCGCGCCGGCGATGATCGCCACGACGAGAAATACCAGCGCCCAGTAGAGCATGATCCGTCTCCTTCCAATGCTGAGGCAAAACGTGGTTGGTTGGTGTTTGTTCCACCATTTGCCGAAAAAGACGATCCCTGGAAAACCGCTCGGGCGCGAAATTCAGTCGTGCAGCGCGAACCGCCAACTTGGCGGGCACCGAGGCACGAAGAAAGGTCATTTCATCTGGGAAACAGGCCAGCGCCGCGATGGCGCGGGCCTCGGCCCTATGCGGCCGCCTTGGCTTGCCTGTCGAAGAACAGCGCCTGGCTGATCAGCGCCTTGACCATATCCGGATTGAACGGCTTGGTGACGAGGAAGGCTGGTTCAGGCCGTTCGCCGGTCAGCAGGCGTTCTGGAAAGGCGGTGATGAAGATCACAGGCACCGATGTGGACGACAGGATCTCGTTCACCGCTTCGATGCCCGAGCTGCCGTCGGCAAGCTGGATGTCGGCCAGCACCATCTTCGGTCGCGTCTTGCCGAATATCGTCACCGCCTCGGCATGGGTGCGCGCCGTTCCGACGACGCGGTGGCCAAGGCTCTCGACCATTTCCTCGATGTCCATGGCGATCAGCGGCTCGTCCTCGATGATCAGCACATCGGTCGCCACCTGGCGGGAAATCTCGTTGCTGGCCTGGGCAAGCAGGTCCGAGAACTCCTGTTCGTCGGCATCGAGGATTTCTGCCGCCTCATCCTCGCTGAAGCCTTCGACGGCGACCAGCAGGAAGGCCTGGCGCGGGCGCGGGGCGATCGCGTTCAGATTGGCCGCCGCGCGCTGCTCCCATGCCGATTGGGCATGCTCCTGCGGAACACGGATGGCGATCGAGGTGAACAGCCTGGCGAAAACCTTGTACAGCGCAATGCGGTCGTTCGATGCATCGGGAAAGACATCGACGTCGGCGATGATGGCTTCGAGCATCGCGGCGACCAGTGCATCGCCACTTTCCTGTGATCCGGAAACGGCGCGCGAGAAGCGGCGCAGGAACGGCAGGTGCGGCGCGATGGTGGCGGACAAGCTCATGATGGACGTCTCCCTCAGATGACGCAATTGCATAGATCGCAGGTCAAGCCGAATGCAAGTCCCGAAGACCCAAACGCCAGCTTCCCGAAAAAGTTCCGATCAACGTGGAACTAACATAAGAGGAGGGCGTTCTGGGCTGGGATGGGCAAACCAGACGAGGGTGCCGCTTGCCTTGTGTTTTGTGTTGTTGGGGTGCGGCTCGGGTGCTGGAATCAAGGGCGAAATGAAAGATATGACGAAAAATACCAGGGCTGGCGCCGCAGGCAGGCGCCGGGCCGGTTCCGGTGACCCGCTCGGGCCAAACTCGGAAATCGGCCGCAAACTCAAGCAATATTACGATGAGCTGGTCTCCGATCATGTGCCGGATCGCTTTGCCCAGCTGCTCAGCCAGCTGGAGCGGACCGAACCCGCACCGAAGAAGGACTGAGCATGACGGCCGTTTCCCAGAGCTTCAAGACCGATCTGCTCGGCTCGATCCCGAGCCTGCGCGCCTTTGCCGTGTCGCTGACGCAGAACGCCGACAAGGCCGACGACCTGGTGCAGGAAACGCTGGTCAAGGCCTGGGACAAGCATGAAAGCTTCCAGCCGGGCACCAATCTCAAGGCCTGGCTGTTCACCATCCTGCGCAATGAATTCTACTCTCAAATGCGCAAGCGCGGCCGCGAGGTGCAGGACAGCGACGGCATCATGACGGCGAGGCTCGCGGTGCATCCGGCCCAGCACGGCCAGCTCGACCTCAAGGATTTTCGCGGCGCGCTCGAGCAACTGCCCGAGGACCAGCGCGAAGCCATCATCCTGATTGGTGCGTCGGGCTTTTCCTACGAGGAGGCAGCCGAGATCTGCGGCTGTGCGGTCGGGACGATCAAAAGCCGCGTCAGCCGCGCCCGGACACGGCTGCAGGAGATCCTGAAGATTTCCGGCGAAGACGAGTACGGTCCGGATGCCATCTCGGCGCAGGTGACAGGGTCGAACGCCGCTTGAATGGCGACGGGGCTTCGAAGCCGGGTTTCAGCACGTTCAGACGAGTGGTCCACGGCCGCAGGCCGCGGCCACGGCCTCGACGAGATCGTCTCCGGAATAGGGCTTGGCGACCAATCTGATGCCCGGAAAGGACGCCTTGATCTCGTCGGCGTCCGAATGGCCCGAAGCGAAGATGAAAGGCACGCCCTGCTGGCGCAGCCGCGAGGCAAAGTCGAGCGTCGAAGCGCCGCCCAGCATGAGGTCGACAATGGCCGCGTCGAATTGCGCAACGACATCCTGGGGCTCGATTTCCGTGAGGTCGCGAGCAATCACCACGTCGCCGGCGCCATAGTCGCGGCACAGCTGCTCGACATCCATGGCGATCAGGAATTCATCTTCGAGGACGAGGATCCGCAATCCGTCGAGCAATGAGGGCACAGGGCAATGTCTCCTTGAAACGGAGCGAGTCATGAGCGCTATTTGGCGGCCTGTCATTTAAAAAAGACATGGCCGGTTGAAAGGCTTGGTGATTGCCGGAACCTCGATCCCTTGCAAAGCGTTGCTGTCCACCCTCTTAAGGTGAGGGTTGGAAGAAGGGTCGAAATGTCCGGGCAAAACGGTCGTTCTTTTTCCAGCCGTCAGTATTCCTGCGAAAACTGCCCGCTGCGGCCGCTGCCTGCCTTTCGCGAATTCGAGAAGCAGGAACTGCTGTTCGTCAGCACGTTCAAAAAAGGAGAGCTGGCTGTCGACAAGGGCACCACGGTCCTGGTCGAGGGCAGCCACAGCGCGCATCTCTACACTGTGCTCTCGGGCTGGGCCTTCCGCTACAAACTGCTGTCGGACGGCCGCCGCCAGATCCTGAACTATTCGATGCCCGGCGATCTCATCGGCCTGCAGGGCAGCCTGATGGGCGAGATGCAGCACTCCGTCGAGGCACTGTCGCCGATGCTGCTTTGCGTCTTCGAGCGCGAACAATTGCATGAGCTCTATCGCAACCATCCCGGCCTTGCCTACGACATCACCTGGATCGCGTCGCGGGAGGAACGCATGCTGGACGAGAATTTGCTCAGCATTGGCCGTCGCACGGCGATGGAGCGCGCCGCCTATCTCATCGCCTTCATCTCCAGCCGCGCCCGCGCGGTCGGGCTGAACGGCAAGGCTCCGGTCAGCATCCCGATCACGCAGCAGCACATCGCCGATACGCTCGGCCTGTCGCTGGTCCACACCAACAAGACGATCCGCAAGCTGATGGACCGCAAGCTGATCGTCTGGCGCGATGGCGGCTGCCAGGTGGTCGACCACGAAAGACTGAAGGAGCTGGCGCACTGGGAAGGGCTGGGCGAGGATCGACGGCCGCTGATCTGAACATCGGGCCGGACTGGACTCGCAGGCGCAAACAGCCTTTCATGAAGCCGGATCCGATTTCGGAACCTTGGTGTGTGTAGGGCGTTTGAAATCAAGCAAACGCAAGGAGTTAAGCAATGGCGACTGCCACTGGAAAGAGCGCGAACGAAAGCCGGGCGAATTCGGATCTCGAAGCCGACATCAGGCAATTGAAAGCCGACATCGAAAAACTCACCAAGCAGTTGGCCAAGACCGGCGAACATGGGTATGGCACGGCGCGCCGTGCCGCCACCGAGAGCGTCGAGCAATTGCGCGCCCAGGGCGAAGCCGCCTTCGACAGCCTGCGCGGCAACGCCAAGGACATCGAAGCGCAGATCGCTGCGAACGTGCGCGAAAAGCCGGTGACCTCGCTGGCAATCGCCGCCGGGGTAGGCTTTCTTTTCGCGCTTCTGGCGCGGCGCTAGTTTCCGCACAGATGGGAATGCTGGCATCGCTGATCTCAGCCCTCGCCACGGGCGAAACGGTTGCGGCCCTGCACCGCGCGCGCACGGCCGCAATCGCGTATGCGGTTGCCGCGATAGCCGCGCTGTGCGGCCTCGGCTTCCTGATCGGGGCGGCCTATATCTGGGCGGCCGAACGCTATGGCCCGTTGCCAGCCGCCATAGCCTTCGGCTTCGGCTTCCTCGCGGTCGCAGGACTTCTCCTCATCGTCTATCAGCTGTCGGCCGGTGCGCGCGCACGGCGCCGGGCGCGCAGGCGTAGCGCCGACATGAAAGCGATCGGCATCACGGCCGCCCTTGCCGTATTGCCGGCGCTGCTCAAGGGCAAGGGCGGCCTGGGTGCCATTCTCGGCCCGGCGGTCGCGCTTGCCGCCTACGCCATCTACCGCGAGAACGTGAAACCCGATGCCGATGACAAGGATGGCGGCGAAGCGGACTGAAGCAATGCCAGGAAAAGTGTGTAACGGTTTTCCGTCCGGAATTGCGTCAAAACAAAGAGATTTGGGGCTTACTTCGGCAGATCCTCAAGCGGCATCGAGATTTCGGCGAAGACGCCTTCGGGGCGGAATTCGTGGGTCACCTCGCTGGAAATGACCTTGGCCAGGCTGCGGCGGATCAGGATCGAGCCGAAGCCGTGGCGGTCGGGGGGCTCCACCTGCGGGCCACCGCTTTCTCGCCAGGTCAGCACCAGGCGCCGCGCGCCCCGTTTGCCTTCGGCCTTCCAGGTTAGATCGACCTTTCCGGACGCCACCGACAGCGACCCGTATTGCAGCGCGTTGCTGGCAAGCTCGTGCAGGATCAGGCCCAGCCCAACCGCCTGATCAGGCGTAAGCAGGAGATCGGCGCCGGAAATGGTCATGCGCGGCCGCTCAGTGCTGTCGAACGGTTTGACCTCGATCTGCACCAGTTCCCTGATGCCGATGCCGCGCCATTCGCGGTCCGACAACAGATTGTGGGCGACGCCAAGCGCCTGCAGCCTGGCGCCGAAGGCTTCGAGGAATTCGCTGGGCTGGCGGGCATGGCGAACGGTCTGTGTCGCCAGCGCCTGCACGGTCGCCAGCGTGTTCTTGACGCGGTGGTTCAGCTCGCGCAACAGCAGCCGTTGCCGCTCGTCGCCGAGCTTGCGCTCGGTGATGTCGTAGTTGACGCCGAAGATCAGCGTCGGCTTGCCGTCGCCGTCGCGCTCGATGACGCGGCCGCGTGTGGCCACCCAGCGCGGCGGATGCATGCCCTTGACGCGATATTCGCCAAAGTAGTCATCGCTGCCGGTCAGCGCGTCGCGAAAGCGCGTCTCGGTCTGGTAGACGTCGCGCGGGTCGATGGCGGCCAGGATGTCGCGGGCTCGCAGCCGGTTGGAGCGCGGCAGGTTGAACAGCTCCGACAGCAGCACATCGCATTCGATGATATCGGTGCGGATGTCCCAGGCCCAGCTGGCGAGCGATGCGGCGTCGAGCGCGATGGCGCGGCGCTTTTCCTCGCGCTCAAGTGCGGCCGCGGCGATGGCGCCGCTGCGAGTGGCGTCCTTCAGCATGAACAGGCTGGCGGCAAGGCCGGCAAGCGCCTTCAATTGCTCGAGCTTGGCGGCAGACGGAAAGGCGTGCGGTTTGCGGTCGAGCACGCAGAGCGTGCCGATGCGGGTGCCGGCCACCACCATCGGCGCGCCGGCGTAGAAGCGAATGTGGTGCTTGCCGGTGACCAGCGGATTGCCGGCGAAGCGAGGGTCGAGGGTAGCGTCGGCCACCACCATCGGCTCGTCGCCAGCGGCGATCGCATGGGCGCAAAACGATATTTCGGTCGCCGTCTCAGTCTCGTCGAAGCCAATGCAGGATTTGAACCACTGCCGCTCGGCGCCAACCAGGGTGATCAGTGCAACAGGCGCCTGCATGACGGCCGCGGCGAGGCCACTGACGCGATCGAAGTCCGGATCGGCCGCAGTATCGAGCGCATCGAGGCCATGAAGCACGGCAAGCCGGTCCGGCGCGTTTACGGCGCCAAACACATCAGCCGGCAATGCCGGTGCGTTCTCAACCCTGTTGTCCACCGAGCCCCCGAATACCCGGGTTTGTGGTCGCAGGCCGCCACGCCGTCAGACGCGGCCGCCCGCGGAACCTTCGTAGCAAGGAATCGTTACCCGACCATGCTTTGCCAGACGCGCCTGCCGGCGCCGAACCATACGAAGGCCGATGATGATCAAGATCATTCCTGAAGACAAAGCTCGCCAGGGACATTGGGGGCGGCGTGTCTTGACCATCCTGATCGCAGCCTTGCTGCTGGCGTTCGTCGCCTGGGGCGGTGCCGAGATTTATGGTCGAATGATCGACCACACGCCGCCAGGTCAGGGGCAGTCGCCAGACGGCTAGGGTTCGAAATTTGGCCGGTTGGCGCATCACGCGGCCCTGGCCTGGGCGGTACGCGCGGGCACAAGCACGTTCAATGCGCCGGGGTGGATCTGGATTTCCGTTTCACGGTCGAGCCTGACCAGCTCGCCGTCCATGACGGCGCGGAATTTCTTCGCTGCCGAATGGATTTTCAGCATCGCCCTGTCGGCCTGGTGGATTTCGACATGCTCGCTGTCGCGCCATCTGCCGCGCACCATGTCGAGGAAGAACCTGGCCAACTCGCCACGCTGCCGCGCCACCGCAATGTAGATGCCGAGCATGCCACCGGTGGGATTGTCGGCGTAGGGCAGGTGGCCTTCGCCGAACAGGTTGTTGGTGATGCCGATGCCGGTGGTGCGGGTGATGATCTCGGCTTCGCCGATGGTCAGCGTCACGTTCATCGCCGGCGGGTTGTTGATGGTTGCCCAGGCGGCACGCACCGAGGCCCGCATCTTTCCCAGGCGTGAGCCGAACTCCATCTTCTGGCGCAGTTGCACCACTTTTGCATGCAGGCCGATCGAGAACTGATGCACGAATGGCCGGCCATTGGCGCTGGCAATGTCGACGGCGATCACCTCGCTATCGGCAAAGGATTTCACGGCAGCGTCGAGCGTTTGCGGGATGCCGAGCCCACGAGCGAAAAGGTTCATGGTGCCGGCGGGCAGGATGGCCAATGCCTTCTTGCGGTTCATCAGCAGGGCCGCCGCGGCCGAGATGGTGCCGTCGCCGCCACCGGCAAGCACGACGTTGACACCGCGCCTCGCCGCGGCTTTCTGCAGCGCGGCCTCGATCTCGCCACCGGCAACGATGTCGATGTCGATGGAATGGCCCGCTGCCTCCAGCGTCTTGCGCATCTGCTCGGAAAAGGCCGGGAGATCGGTCGTGCGCAAGGTGCCGCCGTCCCGGTTCAGCACCGCCGCAAATCGCATGCCCGCTCCGATTTTCTTCACAATCCATCGGGCCGGGAAGGCCCCAGCCACAGGCTGAAACGAAATGGCCGATGAAAGGTTCCCCTTGGCTCGGGCGAAATCCCGCAAGGTTTCCGGCGACTTATCCGGATGTGCCGAGCACGCCTAATTTCGGAACAACAGCGTGGTCACGACGTTGTGAACCAGTAGGAGGATGCCGAGGCTGACCGCTCGTCTGGCTCGGCGTGCAGAAATCAGGCACGAGGAGAGACGATCATGATCCGCACTCTTTTGGCGACGACAGCGTTGGCAACGCTGATTGCAACCGGCGCTTTCGCACAGACGGCAACAACCCCAGCGCCTGCACAGGCGCCCGCCACCGAGAATGCTCCCGCGGCTCCGGTGATGCGCGCGGAAGGCAGCCTGATGACCAACATCATCGGTGAATCCGTCTATAACGGTACGGCCGACGATGCCCAAAGCATCGGCCAGGTCAGCGATGTTGTCTTTGACGAAAACGGCAAGGCGAAATCCGCTGTCATCGGCGTCGGCGGCTTTCTTGGCATCGGGGCGAAGGATGTCGCGTTCGACTACGACAAGCTGCAGTGGGTCGAGAAGAACGGCGACCGCTGGCTCGTTGCGGAGACTTCGAAGGAAGCGCTGACGGCTCTGCCGGACTTCGACAGGAAGCCTTATGACCCAGCCCCGGCAGCCTCGACCGATACGTCGGCGACAGCGCCGACGGCTTCTACGGACGCTACCGGAACACAGAAGCCCGTCGACATGAACGCGGCGCCGGCTGAACCCGTTGTAAAGAAGGCAGATGGGAACCTGGCTACCAACATCATTGGCGAATCCGTCTATAACGGCACCGCTGATGACGCCCAGAACATCGGCGATGTGAACGACATCGTTTTGACCAAGGACGACAAGGCGCAGTCGCTTGTCATCGGCGTCGGCGGGTTCCTTGGCATGGGCGAAAAGAACGTCGCCTATGACTTCGCAAAGACGGAATGGGCCGAGCGGAACGGCGATCGCTGGCTGGTCGTGCAGACGACCAAGGAAGAGCTGGAGGCGCAGCCGGACTTCAACCGCAAGGCCTATGATCCGGCACCGGCGGCCAGCACGGCCTCGAACGAGGTCCCGAAGGCTGCCGCCCCAACAGCGACCGCTCCGGCCCCGGGGGAAAAGACAGCTGAGGCTCCGGCCACACCCGCGCCCGATGTGAAGGCAACCGACCCCACGCAGACCGCGGCGATCGACAAGTCGGCGCTGACAGAGATGCCGGTCGGCGAAATCAGAGGTGATGACCTTAAAGGGACGACCGTCTACGGCGCCAACGACGTCAAGGTCGGCGAGATCGGCGATGTCGTGCTGGCGCCGGACAACAAGCCTGACGCGGTCATCGTCGACGTTGGTGGCTTCCTCGGCGTCGGGGAGAAGGAAGTGGCTGTCGGCATGGACAATCTCAAATTCATGACCGACAAGGACGGCAAGAAGTATCTCTATACCACCTTCACCAAGGAGCAGCTCGAGGCACAGGCCGCCTACGACAAGGGCAGCTACGCCGAGAAGCGCGACCAGCAGCGGATGATGGTGAAGTAGGGAAGTAGGGAAGTAGGGAAGTAGGGAAGTAGGGAAGTAGGGAAGTAGGGAAGTAGGGAAGTAGGGAAGTAGGACTAGCTTAGTTCCTATTCCCTACTCCCCTATCAACGTACCCCACAACGCCGTCCTCCGTCAGTTCGGCCAGCGCCAGAGACTGGTCGAGATGGGCGGCCCGCCAGCCGAGCAGTTTTTCGGCAAACTCCAGCCGCACCGCGACATAGGCCGGATCGGTGGCGACGTTGGTCAGCTCGCCAGGGTCCTTCGCCAGGTCGAACAGCAGCGGCGGCAGGCCGCCTGCGAAATGTACGTACTTGAATTTTTCCGTACGGATGACGGCCAGATTGCACTGGCGCGGGCCGATGCCGAAATGGCGTTCGGGTTCGCCGCCGGCGATCGAGCGGAAATCGAATTCCCAGTGTGCCGCGTCGCGCCAGTCCTCGGGCGTCTCGCCCCCCAGGAACGGCTTCAGCGAAAATCCGTCGAGATGCGGCGGCGATTGCTCACCGAGAAGGTCGAGCAGCGTCGGCAGTATGTCCACGGCCTCGGTGAAGCGGTCGACCTGGCTGCCTGATGCCTCGCTGCGACGCGCGTCGCGGATGATCAGCGGGATGTGAAAGCTGCCGTCGAAGAAGCCGCCTTTGCCGAGCATCAGATGATCGCCCATCATCTCGGCGTGGTCCGACGTCAGCATGATGACGGTGTCGTCCCAGGCACCGGCCGCCTTGAGCGCTTGCCAGAGGCGGCCGAGCTGCGCGTCCACTTCCGAAATCATGCCGTAGTAGAGTGCGCGGATGGCGCGAAAATTGTCGTCGCCCCAGTCGCGCACCTTGCCTTCGCTGCCAGGGCGGAAGTTTTTCCGCTTCTGCCGGTCGAGAGCGTAGGCAAGATAAGGATGGCTCGCGGCCTCGGCCTGCCAGCTCTCGGCACGGCGGAAGGCGGGGCCGTCGGCGGGATCGTACATAGTGTTGTAGGGCTCCGGCACGATGAAGGGCGGGTGCGGGCTGATGAAGGAGAGGTGTGCGAACCATGGCGCGCCGCCTTCCTGTTCGCCGAGCCAGCGGATGAACTCGCCGGCGAGGAAGGCCGTCGGTGTCTCGTCCTTCGAATAGACGGGCGGCGTGGTGGTCACATCATCGCCGGCCTCTCCGCCGACGGGGCGATGGATGTCGGGAAAGCCAGCGCCGGTTTCGACGCCACGCGCCTTCAGCCATGACAGCCAAGGTTTTTGGTGCTCTGGCAGGAACTGCCGCACGCTGAAGCCGGGCAGCACGCCCTCGTAGCTCTTCAGCCTGGGGTCGCCAGGCGCCAGGCGGCGCGGATCGAGCGACACGTCGGTATAGCCGAACAGGGTCGGGTCATAGCCGAGGGCCCTGACCGCGAGCGCGATGTTGCCGTGGCGGGCATCGAGCGGCGTGCCGTTGCGGCAGACCCGGTTGTTCATCTGGTAGAGGCCGGTGTAGAGGCAGGCGCGAGCCGGCGAGCATGGTGCGGCCCCGCCATAGTGGCGCCGGAACAGGACGCCGTCGGCGGCAAGCGCGTCGGCGTTCGGAGTCTTCACCACGGGATGGCCGGCGGCGGACAGGCAATCGCCGCGCCATTGGTCGCAGGTGATGAGGAGAATGTTCGGGCGTCTACCGGACTTGGCCAATCTGGGTCTCCTCGCTGGATGAAGGCGCGCCGCTCATGGAGCCGAAATTCCGGACCGTTGCAAGCCGGAGTAGGTTCGTTGGTTGGTGAACAAAATGGGCTTCTTCGTTCACTTTTACAGCACAGTCCATTCTGTGTTTGCGTCCTTTGCCGCCGACGTGCCTATCCTCATATTGGCGTGGACAGCGGCATGGGCCGCACAAGTACCAAGGGAAGGAGCAAGACAATGCTCGACCAGATCAAGGGCCTGCATCACGTCACTTCGATGGCCAGCGATGCGCGCCAGAACAATGCGTTCTTCACCAAGAAGCTCGGCCTGCGCCGGGTCAAGAAAACCGTCAATTTCGACGCGCCCGACGTCTACCACCTCTACTATGCCGACGAGGTCGGCACGCCGGGTTCGGTGATGACCTACTTTCCGTTCCCGAACATCGGCAAGGGCCGCCATGGTGTCGGCGAAGTCGGCACCACCGTCTATTCGGTGCCCGAGGGCACGCTTGCCTATTGGGAGCAGCGCTTCGCCGATGCGGGCGTCGCCGGGCTGTCCCGCGAAGAGACTTTCGGCGAGAAGCGGCTGGCCTTTGCCGGTCCCGATGGCGATGGCTTCGCGCTGGTCGAGGACAGGGCCGACAGCCGCGCGCCATGGGTGAAGGGCGGCGTACCCGCCGAGGAAGCGATCCGCGGTTTCCACTCGGTATCGCTCAGGCTGAAGGATGGTGGCGCCACCGAAGAGCTCTTGAAGTTCATGGGCTATGAGGAGGTCGACAAGTCCGGCAATGTCAGGCGGTTGGCGGTCAAGAACGGCAACGGCGCCGATGTCGTCGACATCGAATCGTTGCCCGGTGCCGCCTTCGCCAATCTCGGCGCCGGCTCGGTCCACCATGTCGCCTTTGCCGTCGAAAACCGCGCCAAGCAGCTCGAAGTGCGCAAGGCGCTGATGGACACCGGCTACCAGGTGACGCCAGTGATCGACCGTGATTATTTCTGGGCGATTTATTTCCGCACACCGGGTGGCGTGCTGTTCGAGGTCGCCACCAACGAGCCGGGCTTCGATCGCGACGAGGACACTGCCCATCTCGGCGAGGCGCTGAAGCTGCCGACGCAGCACCAGCATCTCAGGCCATATCTCGAACAGCATTTGCAGAAGCTGGAAGGCTGACGGTCATGAGCAAGGACGCATACATCCACAAGCTGCTACCAGGTTCGCCTGGCGGCCCGCTGCTCTTCGTCTTCCACGGCACGGGAGCCGACGAGAACCAGCTTCTGTCGCTGGGGCGCGAACTCGCGCCCCAGGCGACGATCATATCGCCGCGCGGTGATGTTTCCGAACAAGGTGCCGCGCGTTTCTTCCGCCGCACCGGCGAGGGCGTCTACGACATGGACGACCTTGCGCGGGCGACCGGCAAAATGGTTGGCTTCGTCAAGGCGCAGGTCGAGGCAGCAAAGCCGTCGTTTGTGTTGGGCCTCGGTTACTCCAACGGCGCCAATATCCTGGCTTCGGTGATGTTCGCGGCGCCCGATCTGTTCGATGCATCGGTGCTGATGCATCCGCTGATCCCCTTCGAACCGGAGGTCAAGGGCAGCCTTGCCGGCCGCCACATACTGGTCACCGCCGGCAAGCGCGACCCGATCTGTCCGCCCAACCTGACGTCGCGGCTTGAGGCCTATTTGCGCGCCGATGGCGCCGATGTCACTTTGGAATGGCATGAGGGCGGGCACGAGGTGCGGCCGAATGAAATCGAGGCGGCGCGGCGGTTCTTCGCCGGCGCGCCAGTTGAAGGAGCCTAAGCAATGCCTGACCAACTGCCTGAGATCGAGCTCGAAGATCGTGGCTCCAAAGGTCGTTATCTCTTGCGCGGACCTGGCGGCGCCGAGGCGGAGATGACTTTCACCAAGATCGGCGAGCACCAGCTAATCATCGACCACACCGAGGTGCCGGATGCGTTTCGCGGCCAGGGCGCGGGGCTTCGGCTTGTCACCCGCGCCGTCGAGGACGCGCGCGCGGCCGGCAAGAAGATCATCCCGCTCTGCCCTTTCGCCAACGCCCAGTTCCGCCGCCACCCGGAATGGGCCGACGTGCTGAAGCAATAGGCGTTTGCCCGCGCGGGGACAAACGGCCGAGCGGGCAGTCACAAGTGCAATCACCCGTCTGGCATTTGCGCGATTTGGCCATCTTGCCTAAGTAGAGGTATTGCCCGCGGGCCGGTTCACGGTCCGCGGCCCTGCTTACCTCAACCGAATGGCTTCCTGATGACCGAAACCGATCTCGTCCCCGTCTTCGACGGCCACAACGACACGCTGCTCAGGCTCTATCAGTCGAAGGACGCGGATGTCGAAAAGCTGTTCATCGAGGGGACGCAGGGCGGCCATATCGATCTGCCGCGCGCCAAGAAGGGCGGCTTTGCCGGCGGCATGTTCGCGATCTTCCCGCCGCCGGCCGAGAAAACCAAACGCGCCGCGGTGCCGCCGGCGCCGAGCGACAACGAGCCCTTGCCGCCCGAGCTTCCGCGCGGTGAAGCCCTCACCTCGACCATCGCCATGGCCTCGATCCTGTTTCGGCTGGAGCGGGCCGGAGCGCTGACCGTCTGCCGCAGTGCCGGCGACGTGCGTGACGCGATGGCGAAGGACTCGATCGCGGCGGTATTCCACATCGAGGGCGTCGAGGCGATCGATCCCGAGCTTACCATGCTCGACGTTCTGCACGCCGCTGGCCTGCGCTCGCTCGGCATCGTCTGGAGCCGCCCTAACGCCTTCGGCAATGGCGTGCCGTTCCGCTTCCCGTCCTCGCCCGACACCGGCCCCGGCTTGACCGACGCCGGCAAGGCGCTGGTCAAGGCGTGCAACCAGCTCAGGATCATGATCGACCTCTCGCATCTCAACGAGAAGGGGTTTCGTGATGTCGCCGCCATCAGCGACGCGCCGCTGGTGGCGACCCATTCCAACGTGCATGCGATCTGTGGCCATTCGCGCAACCTCACCGACTGGCAGCTCGGCGCCATCCGCGAGACCGGCGGCATGGTCGGGCTGAACTTCGCCACCGGCTTCCTGCGCGAGGACGGAAGGATGAATGCCGACACCTCACTCGAGATCATGGTGCGCCATGTCGACTCGCTGTTGCAGGCGCTGGGCGAGGATGGCGTCGGGCTGGGATCGGATTTCGACGGCGCCATGATCCCGGCCGTCATCGGTGATGTCGCCGGCCTGCCGAAGCTGATC
This sequence comes from Mesorhizobium monacense, assembly GCF_056781675.1. NCBI lineage: Bacteria > Pseudomonadati > Pseudomonadota > Alphaproteobacteria > Hyphomicrobiales > Phyllobacteriaceae > Mesorhizobium > Mesorhizobium monacense. The sequence continues at coordinate 6,626,327 of NZ_CM165567.1, forward strand.
GACGCGCTCGCCGCGCGTGGCTTCGGACGGGCGCTGATCGAGAAGATCGCCTACCGCAATTGGATCGGCATGCTCGAGAAGACGATCGGGTAATCCACCCAGTCGCTATTTGTAGCCCATGCGCGTCAGCCAGTCCTGGCCGCCGCCGCGGTCGCGGATGATCGGCAACGGATCGGCGGAATCCAGGCGCGCGCAGATGCGGTAGACTTCGAGCGTCTCGGCGCTCATCTCGCCGCGCTTGTAGAAGAACATGGCGGCCGCGTAGCGCGCGCGGCCCGACCATTTTTCGCCGAGCGGCGTTTTGACCAGCTGCCACTGCTCGGCGGCTTCGAGCTCTGCCTCGTCGCCCATGGTTAGAAATCCGCTGGCGGATTGGCGGTGCGGCGGTCGAGCTTGATGAAAGGCCGTTGCACCACCTTGGCCCGCTTCATCAGCTTCTGATACTGCAATTCGCGCATGGCATAGATTTCGACCCAGAGGTCTTCGACCATCGTATCGCCAAAAGGTCGCTTGAGAGAGGCGATGGCGACATTGCGCTTGGCCATCGGCGACCACATGGCGGCGCTGACCAGCCCGACCTCCTGGCTTTTCTTGTAGTAGACGATGGCATGTTCGGCCGGGATGTTGCCTTCGATCTCCAGCCCGACCAGCACATGCCGCAGCTTGCGTTTGCTACGAGCCTCGAGAATGGCGCGGCGGCCGTTGAAATGGCCCTTTTCCAGATCGATCATGAAGCCGAGACCGATCTCGTCAGGCATGCGCAAACGGTCGGCGCGGATGGCGTGCTCGGCGGTGGTGAAATCCCCGTTGGCAACAATCAGCCCGGCTTCGAGACGAGCGCGATTCAGCGCGGTGTAGCCGATGGCGCGGATGCCGCGCAGTTCGCCCGCAATCATCAGCCGGTCCCAGAGGCTGAGCGCCTTGTCCGCCGACACGAACAGCTCGTAGCCGAGATCGCCGGTGAAACCGGTGCGCGAAATTGTGACGGTGCCGCCGTCATGCGGAAACTCGGCGAGGTCGAATATCCTGAGCTTATCAACGCCGGTGAAACCGGCATCGCGCAGCACGGCAAACGAGGTTGGGCCCTGTAGTGCCAGGCCAGCGACCGCTTGCGTCTCCTCTTCGACTGAGACCTCGAAGCCAATGGCGCTGTCGAGCAGCCAGGGCAGATGCCGTTCCTGCGAGCACAGCCGGAAGCGTGTCGGGGAAAGCCTGAACAGCGTGCCGTCGTCGAGGACGAAACCGTCGTCGTCGCACCAGGCGGTGTAGTGGACGCGGCCGGCTTTGAGCTTGGTCACGTCGCGCAAAGTGACGCGGTTAAGGAAGGCTTCGGCGTCGGGACCCTCGATGCGGTATTTCGACATCGGCGAGATGTCGAACAGGGCTGCCTGGCTGCGGATGGCGAAATATTCGAGCTCCTCGTCCCACAGCGAATGCGGGGCGCGATAGCCGGCCCAATTGTACCAGTCATTGGTCCTCGCCAACGCGTCGATGCGCGGCTGGAACGGCGTGCCGAGGCGCAAGGTGCGGAAATGCGATTGAGCGGCTGCGCGGGCATCGGCAGGCGCGTCGATCTCGGTCACGGCGGGCTTCTTCCTGGTTGCCTGTGCCATGGTCTATCCCCTTATCGCGATGATGCGCTTCGCCGCGTTCAACCCCGGTGCGCCGGAAACGCCGCCGCCCGGATGCGAACCGGCGCCAGCAAGAAACAGCCCTTGGACCGGCGTGTCGTAGCCCGACCAGCCGGAGACAGGGCGCGACATCAGCATCTGGTCGGCCTGCAATTCGCCGTGGTGCCAATGGCCACCGGGCATGCGGTAGCGTGCCTCGATGTCGGCAGGCGTCAAAAGTTCGGTGTGAAGCACACTCTTGCCAATCCCCGGCGCATAGGCCTCCAGCTGCGCCATGATCGCCTTCAGGAATTTCGGTTTGCCGGCACGCCAGCCTTCCTTCAGCGTATAGGGTGCGTACTGCACGACCGCTGAAAGCACGCAGGCACCAGCTGGAGCGAGCGAGGGGTCGGTCAGGCTGGGCAGCGTCATCTCCATCACGGGCTCGGGCGAGAACTCGCCATATTTGCAGGGATTGAAGGCGCGCTCGACATGGTCGGGCGAGGGCGCGATGACCAGGCGGCCCTTGTGGCCAGCGGCGTCGATACCGGCAAATTGCGGCGGCCGGTCGAGCGCCAGATGCAGCTTGGCCGCATCGCCTTTCATGCGGATATTTTTCACCTTGCGCACGAAGCCTGTGTCGACCTCGCGCGGTCCAACGAGATCGAGGATGGTTGTTGCCGGATTGACGGCGGAGACGATGGTTTTCGCATGCAGCACCTCGCCGCCGTCGAGCGTGACGCCGACGGCGCGACCTTTTTCGACGATGATCTTGGCAACAGGTGACGCGGCGCGGATGGTCACGCCGGCCCTCTCCGCCGCTGCGCGGATGGCGGCGACGACCGCGCCCATGCCACCTTTCGGCACGATCTGCGCGCCCGCCTTGCCGCCCACCTCGCCCGCCAGGCGGTAGTAGAGGCCGAGCAGCGAGGTCGGCGAACGCGGACCGAGATGGCTGCCGAGCGTCGCGTCGAAGGCGAGCAGACCTTTCAGCCGATCGTCGGTGAGCTGCTCGTCAAGCAGGTCGGCGACATTCATTAAAAGCACGCGCAGGAAATCGCGCATGTCCTCCTTGCCGAGTTTCTTCAGCGCCAGCGCTGTCTGGCCAAGAGCTGCCGTCTCAAGCAGCGACATGGCGCCAAGGTCAGGCGGACGGCGCGACAAGAACGGCTTCAAAATGCCGGCATAGCGCAGCAGCTGGGCACGCAGTTCCTTCCAAGCGGTTTGCTCGGACGAATTGGCGCCGGTCAGCACCTCGCCATAGGCGCCATGGAGGACGAGCGGACCGTCCTTCGACAGCGCAACGGTCGGCACGAAATCGCCGCGCGCGACCTGTAGCCCGTGCCTTTCCAACTCAAGCGTCTTCGCCACATCGGGATGCAGCCGGTTCAGCACATGGGCGACAGACGAGACGCGAAAGCCCGGTGCGAACTCTTCGGTCCGTGCCGCACCGCCGATATCGGTTGCGGCTTCCAGCACCAGCACCTTGCGGCCGCTCTTTGCCAGCGTCGCGGCGGCGACAAGGCCGTTGTGGCCGCCGCCGATGATGATCGCATCAAATGACGTCATGGGCCGGCCTCATATGCGAGGTTGACTTGGCGAGGTCCCGCAGGATCTCGGCGGCGGCGTTGCGGCCGGGCGCGCCCATGACGCCGCCGCCGGGATGGGTCGACGAGCCGCACATGTAAAGCCCACTGAGCGGCGAGCGGTACTGCGCGTAGCCCGGTACCGGACGGTTGAACAGAAGCTGGTCGAAGGTCAGCTCGCCCTGGAATATGTTGCCTTCGGTGAGGCCCACCTCGGCCTCGATCTCGCGCGGCGTGCGCACCTCCATGTGGACGATGCGGTCGCGGAAACCCGGCGAGTATTCGGCGATCTGCGAAATCACGCTTTCCGCAAAACCGTCGCGGTCGGCATCGGTCCAGTCGTGACCGTCCACCTTCGGCGGCGCGTACTGCACGAAGCAGCTCATGAAATGCTTGCCCGGCGGCGCCATGGTCGGGTCGAGCGTGGTCGGGATGACCATGTCGAGGAAGGGGTCGGCCGACCAGCGACCGGCCTTCCAGTCGTCATAGGCGCGCTCCATGCGCTCCATGGAATCGGTAAAATGCATGTCGCCGCGATAGACCGGCGAATCCTTCGGCAGTGCCGGGAATTCGGGCAGCGAATCGAGCGCTATGTTGACCTTGCCGGACGAGCCACGGATCTTGAAGTTCTTGACCCGGCGCAGGAAGATGGCGGGCAGTTCCTTTTCCTCGACCAGCTTGAGGAAGGTGCGCTTCACGTCGGCGTTGGAGACGACGAGCTTGCCGTAGATCTCCTCGCCGCCGGCGAGCACCACCCCCTTGGCCTTGCCGCTGATAACCAGCACGTGGTCGACCTCGGCGCCGGTGCGGATGGTGCCGCCGGAAGCCTGGAAGGACGCGGCAAGCGCCTGGGTGACGGCGCCCATGCCGCCGCGCGCATAGCCCCAGGCGCCGACCGAGCCGTCGACCTCGCCCATATAGTGGTGCAGCAGCACATAGGCCGTGCCTGGCGACATCGGCCCGAGCGCGGTGCCGATGATGCCGGACAGCGCGAAGTTCGCCTTGATGACGTCGGTCTCGAAATATTCGTCGAGGAAGTCCGAGATCGACATGGTCCAAAAGCGCAGCGTCAGCGCCATTTCTTCCGCCGACAGGCCGGCGAATTTCTTGCCGAGATAGAGCAGCTCGCTGATATCGCGTGGTCGAAAACTGGTCGGGTCCGGCGCGGTGCGCATCAGCAGCGGCTGAATGAAGCGGCATTGACGCGTCACGTCGCGGGCGTAGCGGTCATAGGCCTCGGCGTCGCGCTTGGAAAAACGGGCGAACTCACGCCGGTGGGCGTCGTGGTCGCGGTAGTTGGCGAGATAGTCGCCGTCGCGGGTGAACACCGCGCCACCCTCATAGGAAATCACCTGCAGGCCAAAGCGCGGCAGCTCGAGGTCTCGCATGATCTCGGGCCGGAACAACGAGCAGACATAGGAGCAGTTGGAATAGAGGAAACCAGGCGTCAATTCGCGGCTGGTGGCCGCGCCGCCGACCCAGTCGTTCTTCTCGACCACCAGCACGTCGAGGCCGGCGCGCTGCAGGTAGCAGGCATTGACCAATCCGTTATGGCCGCCGCCGATGACGATCGCATCCCACGCCTTCATATACGCCGAGCCTTCATGGCAATCTCACCGTTCATTTTATGTGATCTGTTCCCGAATGCGCGGAATTTGGCACGGCTTCAGTCATTTTGTCCAGCCATATTGAATGAATGTTCAACAAATGGTGTTGCGTTTTCCTGTTTATGCGCTAGGCTTTGCCGACATTCTGGACTGTCTGCAGGCAGTTGGAGCTGAGGTCAGATGATCGAAACGGCGGACGCCGAGCCGGAATATGACGACACCGCCATCCGCTTCCTGGAGGCGCTCTGGGGCGACGGCTATCTGTCGCCGGGCGGGCCCGACGAGGTCGACCTGGTCGTCGAAGGCCTGTCGCTCGCGGGCAAGACGATCCTCGACATCGGCTGCGGTGCCGGCGGCATCACATTGCATCTTGTCGAGCGCCATGGCGCCGCCCACGCCACCGGCTTCGATGTCGAACGGCCAGTGATCGAAACGGCACGCCGACGCGCTGCTGCGCAGGGTCTCGGCGACCGCGTCAGCTTCGTCCAGGCGCCGCCCGGTCCGCTGCCTTTCGCTGATGCTTCCTTCGACGTCGTCTTCTCCAAGGATGCGCTGCTGCATGTGCCCGACAAGGACGCTCTGTTTGCCGAGGTTTTTCGCGTGCTGAAGCAGGGCGGAGTCTTTGCGGCATCGAACTGGATGATCTCGCATGATGGCGAGCCGTCACCCGAGATGAAGGCCTATGTCGCGGCGGAAGGCCTGTCCTTCGCCATGGCCTCGCCTGAGCGTTATGCGCTGGCGATGCGCCGGGCAGGCCTTTCCGATGTCACCATTCGCGACCGCAATCCCTGGTATCGCGAGGTCGCCCGCGGCGAGTTGGAGAGGCTGAAAGGTCCGCTCTATCCGACGGTCGCGGACGCGGTCGGCGCGGCCTATGTCGACAAGAACATCCGGACCTGGGAAGCCATGCAGAAGGTGCTTGACAGCGGTGAGCACCGTCCCACTCATCTTCGCGGTCGAAAGCCGGCTGGGTAGCCGGCAATGCTGGAGATCAAGACGCCGATGAAGACCGCAGAAGCAAGGGATGTTCGCCCTGAACCAGCACGAAAAGGCGACGCCGAAAAGCGCGGCCGCAAGGCGTCGAAGGAAGTCCGGCAGCAGCAGCTGATCGAGGCAACGATCGATTCGCTGGCCAAGCGCGGCTATTCGGAGACGACGATGGCCGATGTCGCCGATGGCGCGGGCCTGTCGCGCGGCATCGTCAACTTCCATTTCGAGAGCAAGGACAAGCTCCTCGTCGCCACGCTGCAGTACATGGCCGACGAGTACGCCGCGCACTGGCGCACCGCGCTGACCAAGGCCGGCGAAAATCCAGCCCACCAGTTGCGGGCGCTGGTCGCCGCCGATTTCGACCGTTCGATCTGCAATAAGCGCAAGCTGGCCGCCTGGTGCGCCTTCTGGGGCGAGGCCAAATCGCGCCCGACCTATCAGTCGCTCTGCGGCGCGCGCGACGCGGCCTACCAGAAGATCTTCATCGACCTCTGCGCAACGCTCAAAGAGAGTGGCGGCTATGCCTATGAGCCGCAAGTCATCGCCCTGGCGCTGAGCGCCATGCTGGAAGGTCTGTGGCTGCGGCTGATGATGGGGACCGAGGACGTCACCCGCGAGAGCGCGCTGCAGGCGGCGAACGCGTTTTTGGCCGCCGCCTTTCCGAAGCACTACGGTTAGCAACAGCCGGCCAGCAAGGCCGGCTGAACCATAAAAGAGGATGGAACAGCAATGAAGACTTTCAGCCGACGCCTGACTCTCACATTGGCACTGACTGGTGCGCTGGCGACTTCTGCGGCGGCGCTGGCGGTTGCCGCCGACAAGGACCTGATCGTGTTCGACTGGTCCGGCTACGAAGACCCCGGCTTCCACCCGAAATATGTCGAGAAGAACGGCGACTCGCCGACATTCACCTTCTTCGGCGACGAGGACGAGGCGTTCGAGAAGGTCCGCTCCGGCTTCAAGGCCGACCTCGGCCATCCCTGTTCGCAGAGCGTGGTGAAGTGGCGCGAGGCAGGGCTGCTGCAGCCGCTCGACACCTCGAAGATCACGGGGTGGAAGGATCTCAATCCCGGCATCATGGCGATGAAGGATCTTGCCACCACTGCCGACGGCAAGGCCTGGTTCATGCCCTGGGATTGGGGCAACACGCAGCTCACCTACAATTCCGACAAGGTCGACGAGAAGGACGTGCAGTCGCTGAGGGCCTTTGCCGATCCCAAGTTCCAGGGCAAGGTTTCGATCGGCGACAATGTCGACGACGCCTATGCGCTGGCGAGCCTCGCCATCGGGCTCAAGGACTGGACCAAGATGACGGACGACCAGTTCAAGCAGGCATCCGACTTTCTGCGCCAGGTGCACAAGAATGTCCGCTCCTACTGGACCGACACCACCGACATCGTCCAGCAACTGAGCGGCGGCGAGGTCGATCTCGCCTGGGCGTGGAATGATGCGACGGTGCAGTCAGTTGCCGCCGGCGTGCCGATCAAGTCCAAGAAGGATACCGCCGAGGGTATTTCGACCTGGGTCTGCGGCTATGTGCTGTTCAAGGATGCGCCGGACAATGTCGACAAGGCCTATGACTATCTGAACGCCATCAACGATCCGGAGATCGCCAAGGTGCTGGTCAAGGATTGGGGCTACGGCCAGGCCAACGCCCAGGGCATGGCTGGAGTCGACCAGGCGATCCTGAAGGAAAAGGGCTATGACGACGTGCAGAAATTCGTCGACAAGACGCTGTTCCAGTCGCCGGTTCCTTCCGATCTCAAGCTCAAGATGATCGCCGAGTTCGAGAAGATCAAGGCCGGCTATTGAGCAAAGAAATCGAAAGAACCGGCGTCGTCATCGCCGGCGCCGGCTTCACCGGCCTGTCGGCCGCACTCGAATTCAAGAAGGCCGGCATCGATTTCCTGCTGCTCGAAGCACGCGACCGCGTCGGCGGACGCGTCGAGGCTAGGTTGAACGGCCTTGGCGAACGCATCGACAGCGGCGGTCAGTTTCTGTGCGAGGACATGCCGGAATTGATGGCCCTGGTCGAGGCGCGCGGCAAGACGCTGGTCGAGACCTATGTCGAAGGCGATTTCATCGCGCGGCCGTCAATGTCACCGCAAGCAGCCGAGAGGACCTATGTCGCCGCGATGGCGATCCGCGAGCGCATGAATGCCATCGCGCCTGACGATGCCTCGATTGCCGGCCTGACCGTCGCAGCCTGGCTCGACCGCCAGAACGATACCGGCGATGCCAAGGCAGCCTTCCGCTCGATGATCGAAGGCCTGTGGTGCCTGGCGCTGGAAAAGGTGCCGCTCTGGCACCTGATCGACAATGACCGCCGCATCACCAACGAGGTGCCGGAGCTGCAGTATTCTTTGCGCGAGACCATGCAGTCGCTGGCCGATGATCTGACCGGCGACCTCGGCGACCGGTTGCGGCTGAACGAGCCTGTGACGCAGATCGAGCACAGGCCGAAAGGCGTCCGTGTCATCTCGGCCAGCGGCGCGATCGAAGCGCGCCAAGTCCTGGTCGCGCTGCCGCCGGCGAAAGCTGCGAAACTCGATTTCGCACCATCTCTGCCGGTCAACTTGAGGAGGGCGCTCGGCGTCTGGGAGAGCGGTGCGGTGATCAAGATCCTCGTGCGCTATCCCGCGCCGTTCTGGCGCGACCGCGGCTTGAGCGGCATGGTGATGTGGCGCGACCGGCCGGGACTGTTTGCCTGCGACGCCAGCAAGGATGCGGACCATGCCGCGCTTGTCGTCTTCGTCGGCGGGCCACTGGCACTGCGCTGGCGCGAGCTGAGCGACGCAACGCTGCGCGCCGAAGTGACGGCTAGGCTGCAAGAAGCCCTCGGCCCGGAGGCGTCAGATATCCTCGATTTCAGTCATCGCGACTGGACGCATGATCGCTGGAGCGGCGGGGCCTACAGCGACCTTATTGTCGACACCACGGCGAAGGATGCCGAACGCACGATTCTCGCGGGCGCGCCGCCCGTCCATTTCGCCTCGTCGGAAGTGTCGCCGTCATTTCCGGGCTATGTCGAGGGCGCGATCGTGGCAGGGCGCATCGCCGCCAAGAAGATCGCCGCCGAACTTCAGTCTGCCATCGCCACTAAAGCTTCAGGATCATAAGCGAGGCGGATCGAGGTGCCCACCGGGATGTCGTCGGCGCCGAAGTCGTTGGTCTCGGTCACCGACAGCGGCTTTTCCAGCCCGGGGATCTCGACGATCAGGTGGGTGATCTCGCCGAAATAGTGGCGCTCGACCACCTTGCCGGCGACTTCGAATTTCGCCGTGGCATTGTCCCACAGCACGCGCAGGCGCTCCGGCCTTATGCCGAGCGTCGCGGCGCCGCCATTGCGGACAAAGGCCTTCGGCTTGTCGGTCTTGACGCGGCCGAAGCCCAGCGTGTCGACGACCAAGGAGGCGCCGTTCTCCTCGACAATCTCAGCCTTGACGAAATTCATGCCGCCGAGGAAGTCGGCCACCTGGCGGTTGACCGGCCGCTGGTAGATTTCCTTGGGCGAGGCGACCTGCGCGATCTTGCCGCCGAACATCACGGCGATGCGGTCGGACATGGCCAAAGCCTCGTACTGGTCGTGGGTGACCAGCACGAAAGTAATGCCAACCGCCTGCTGCAGGCGGCGCAATTCGACCTGCATCTGCTCGCGCAGTTTCTTGTCCAGCGCCGACAGCGGCTCGTCAAGCAGCAGCACTTTGGGCCGCATCACCAGTGCGCGGGCGAGCGCGACGCGCTGGCGCTGGCCGCCGGAGAGTTCGGTGGCGAGCCGCTTGCCGAGGCCGGTCAACGAGACCTGCGCCAGCGCCTCCTCGACGCGGCGTTTTTCCTCCGTCCCCTCGAGCCTCAGCCGCTTCAGCCCATAGGCGACATTCTGCTCGACATTGAGATGCGGGAAGATCGCATAGCTCTGGAACACCATGTTGGTCGGCCGGCGGTTGGCGGGAATGCCCTCCATTGGCTGGCCGCCGACCGCGATCGAACCGGTGGTCGGATTGTCGAAGCCGGCGATCATGCGCAGCAGCGTGGTCTTGCCGCAGCCGGATGGGCCGAGCAGCGAGAAGAATTCACCTCCCCTGATGGTCAGCGTGGCATCGTCCAGCGCCTTGAAGGCGCCGTAGCTGCGCGTGACGTTGCGGATCTCGATCATGGGTCTTTCGGATAGCGGGGGCCGTTCGGACTGATGAGGCCGTGCGGCCTGCGATTGCTCAGGCATAGAGGCCTCCCTCGTTCTGGGTGCGCCTGGCCGCGCGGCGGCGCAGGATTTCGGCGACGGTCATCAGCAGGAAAGAGGCGACCAGCAGCAAGGTTCCCAGCGCCAGCACGCCCGGCAGTTTCGACGCAAAACGCAGCTGTCCCCAGATGTAGATCGGCAGTGTCGCGTCGGTGCCAGTCAGGAAGAAGGCAATGATGAACTCGTCGAGCGAGATGGTGAAGCAGACGAGCAGGCTGGAGATGATCGCCGGCGCCACCATCGGCAGCGTCACCCGCCGGAAGGTGCCGAAGGCGCTCTCGCCGAGATCGGCTGAGGCTTCCTCCAGGCTGCGGTCGAACCCCTCGAAACCGGAGGTCAGCACCGTCATCGAATAGGGGATGCAGACCAGCACATGGCCGAGCACAACGGTGAAAAGGGAGAGGCTCAAGCCCAGCTGCAGCAGCACCAGCAGCATCGAGATAGCGACGATGACTTCCGGCAGCACCAGCGGCGCCATGATCAGGCCGTTGATGGCGCGGCGGCCGGGGTAGCGGTAGCGGGTGATCGAGCGGGCGGCGAGGATGCCGAAGACGGTGGCGAGGATGGAGGCCGAGACGCCGACGACCAGGCTGTTCCAGGCGGCGTCGAGCAGTGCCGGCGTGCGCGGCAGGTCCTCGTACCATTTCAGGGTGAAGCCGGAGAGCGGGAATTTCGGCGTTGCCGCCGTGTTGATCGAGAAGATCGGCAGGAAGATGACCGGCAGATAGAGGAACACCACGTAGAGGAAGGCATAGGCCGACAGCCAGCCGCCGCCTGGCAGGAAACGCCGCAACGCCGTCATCGCGCCAGCCTCTGGGCGGCTCGGATGGCCAATACCATGGCGCCGGCGATCAGCGTCACGATCACCATGGTGGTGACGGAAAGTGCCGCACCCAGCGGCCAGTTCGACGCCTTGCCGAACTGCGCCTGGATGGCGTTGGCGATCATGACGCCGTCCTTGCCGCCGACCAGCTTCGGCGTGACATAGTCGCCGACGGTCGGGATCATGACGATCAGCGCCGCCGAAATGATGCCGGGCACCGACAGTGGCAGCGTCACGCGCAGGAAGGAGCGCAGCGGACCGTCGCCGAGGTCCTTGGCCGCCTCGACCAGCGTGCGGTCGACTTTCTCCAATGACACAAAGATCGGCAGGATGGCGAAGGCTGCCCAGGCATGGGTCAGCGTGATGATGACGGCGGTCGAATTGTAGAGAAGTGCTGTCGACGGCTCGTCGATGATGCCGAGGCCCATCATGCCGGAATTGAGCACGCCGTTGTAGCCGAGGATGACCTTCCACGACATCACGCGCAGCAGATAGCTGGTCCAGAACGGGATGGTGATCAGGAACAGCCAAAGGCTCTTGTGGCGGCCGCCATGGAACGAGATGAAATAGGCGATCGGGTAGGCGAGGATGACAGTGAAGAAGCTCACCATCAGCGAGATGTAGAGCGAGCGCCAGAGCAGGTCGCGATAGATCGGCTCGGTCAGCGCGATGCGGTAATTCTCCAGCGTGAAGGTGCGGTCGATGGTGAGGTAATTCTGCGTCCAGAACGAGTGGGCGATGACCACCAGGATCGGCAGGACCAGAAGGATGAGGGCATAGAGGAAGGTGGGGCTGATCAGGGCAAAGCCCTGCACGGGTTCGGACTGCAGAAGGGCGTTTCGCCTGGCCCGCGTCATGCGCCGTACAGGCGACCCTTCGGCAGCTGCCGTCATTGTAGCGCCCCCGGCGTGATTTCCGTTGCGGGCTCGGACTGTCCTGCCATGCAGTCTTCCATCCTCCAAGGCCGGCGGCATGTTCCCCATTCTGCCGAGCGCGCCGCACGGTGAACCCGTTCTCTCGATCGCGCTTCAAGCTTGCCGGCTTTCTTTCATCATGCGCGCATCCGGCGATTGAAATCAAGCGCTATTTCTGTAATATTGATTGAACGGACATTCAAAATGAAGTGAAGAAAGCCGCTTTTACCGAGGCTTGGAGTTTGCTTCGTGTCCGCTGAAAATTGTCACGAGAGCATGTGAGGCGAAGATGGCGGCTGCAAGAGACCTGAAGGCGATGGAAGCGGCCGATGCTGGTACCGACGCCGTCGAACTGGCCAAGCGCCATCTCGTCCAGCCCTGGCCGTTCGCCGGCTCGGTCGGCGCCGAGGCGCGCGCTTTGATCGGCGAGGGCGAGGGCATCTACATCACCGATGCTTCGGGCAAGCAGCTGATCGACGGACCGGCCGGCATGTGGTGCATCAATGTCGGCCACCGCCGCGAAGAGCTGGCCAAGGTGATGTACGACCAGGCGATGGCGCTGTCCTACAACACGCCGTGGTACACGATGAACGCGCCGTCGGCGGAGCTCGCCATGCGCATTGCCGGCCATGCGCCCGGCGATCTCAGCCATGTCTTCTTCACCACCGGCGGGTCCTCGGCGGTGGAGACGGCGCTCCGCTTCATGCAGTTCTACAACAATGTACGGGGGCGGCCGGAAAAGAAGCTGATCCTCAGCCGCGGCGGCGCCTATCACGGCTCGACCTATCTGTCGGCCTCGCTCAACGGGCGTCCGCGCGACCGCGACTGGATGGACGGCGCCGACGAACTGGTCGTGAAGCTCTCTTCGCCGGACCCGTTCCGCCGGCCGCAAGGCATGAGCATCGAGGCGTTCACCGATTTCCTGGTCGATCAGTTCCGCGACACGGTTGCCCGCGTCGGCGCTGACAGGATCGGCGCCTTCGTCGGCGAGCCGGTGCAGGCCTCGGGCGGTGTCATCGTGCCGCCGGATGGCTACCTGAAGCGCATCCGCGAGATCTGCCGCGAGAATGGCATCCTCTTTGTCTCCGACGAGGTGGTGACCGGCTTCGGCCGGCTCGGCCACGCCTTTGCCTCCGGCGAAATCTTCGGCATCGACCCCGACATGATCACCTTCGCCAAGGGCGTGACCTCAGGCTATTTCCCGCTCGGCGGCGTCATCATCTCGGAGCGGATTTTGCAGGAGTTGCGCCGTTCGAACCACCCCGACGCGCTGTTCGGCCACGGCCTGACATATACCAGCCATCCGATCGGCTGCGCGGTGGCGCTGAAGAACCTCGATATCCTCGAGGAGAGCGTGCTCGCCCATACGAGAGAGGTCGCGCCCTACTTCCAGGCGCAACTGAAGACGCTGGAGGAACTGCCTCTGGTCGGCGAGGTGCGCGGCATGGGGCTGATGGGCTGCGTCGAATGCGTCGCCGACCGCGAAAGCAAGGATCCGCTGAAGCTCGACAAGGACGTCGGCAAGCGCATCGATGCGCACTGCCATGAACTCGGCCTGTTGGTCCGGCCGCTGATCAACATGTGCGTGATGTCGCCACCGCTGATCATTTCGCGCGAGCAGATCGACGACATGGTGGCGATCCTGCGCGAAGGCATCTCGCGCACAATGGACGATCTGAGGAAGGAAGGGGTGTGGCGGGGGTAGTTCCCTTCGTCCCTATCTACGTTTTACGGGAAGAAAGTGCCGGCAGGCGGATGAGGGGCGGCGCTGTCCGATCCGGCAGCTATTCGCCTGGCGAGCGGCCGGCGGCGCAGGATCGCCGACGTGGGCCAGTCTGCAGGCGGCGCGGCGAAGCTCAGCTCGCGGCCCAGCCGGTGCCGTGAATTGCCCTGCTGGATCGTCGCCCATCGGCAGCTCGCCTTGGTGGCCAGCTCGGCATTATAGCAATTTTCCCCAAGCCCTGGACACCGCAACGCTGCAAGCTGTGGCGGCCATGTTCCGGCGCCGAACACGGGCTTCTGTCGCAAATCCCACAAGGCGCGCTTGCGGCAGGCGGGCGCGATAATGGGCCGGCGGGCTGCGCTGGCAGTTCAGTCCGTCTGCCTGGAAACGAAAGGCAGTATGACGATGACGATTTCTCCGTTTCTTACCGCTCTCGGATCCGAAGGTCCCCCAGCCGACCGAGCGAAAGACATGGACCTGTATGGATGGCTAATTGGAAGCTGGGAAATAGACTCGGTCCACTACCTCGACGACGGCACAATCCAGAAATGGGATGGAGAATGCCATTTTGACTGGGTGCTCGAAGGCCGCGCGATTCAGGACGTTTGGATCAGGCCCAAGCGCCCTGCGCCGTCAACGATGTATGGCACGACTTTGCGCATCTTCGATCCTGGGATCGATGGCTGGCACATCATATGGAACGACCCGCTCAACCAGGATCACTCGCGCCAGATCGGGCGGGCCGAAGGTAAAGACATTGTCCAGCTCGGCAATGATTCGCGCGGTCTGAAAACGCGATGGCGTTTCACCGAGATCACTGCCAACAGCTTCCATTGGATCGGCGAGGAAAGATCTTCCGAGAGCCACCCTTGGCAAATCACGTATGAGCATTTTGCACGCCGAACAAAACCCTGAAGCTGGTGGTTACTCAGGCTTCATTTGGATTCGATTCGCGGTGCGCGGTCCGAAATGGGTTGCCACGGGATCGTGCCGAGTTCCGCGTGCCTGAATGTACCTGTCGGGCCGTCCGGGCCAAGCGGCCCGCACGTGGTCCGGCTTCGCCATCCTACGACCGCGACCTTAGCGCGTCGTTCAGCGCCCACATGTCCTTTTCCTCAGGCGCTGTCTCCAGCCCGAGCACTGGGATCTGCTTGCGCAGATGGTCGTGGTGGGTGCGCACGCCGTATTCGAGGTCGGAGAGGTAAAAGCCCTCGAAGGCTTCCGACAGCATCGATTCGTTCGACCACACCGACAGCTGCACGTCCTCGTTCATGGTGTCGCGGTCGATGCGGTAGGCGAGATAGCGTGCCGCTGCCTGCTCCCTGGTCTCGTCGGGGTAGCGGTAGATGGCGCCGCGCAGCAGCGTCTGCCCGGTCGACAGCGGGAACTCCTGATAGAACTGCACGGATTCCGGCATGATCGACAGGGCGTTGTTGGGGAAGACGCCGTAGTAGACCCAGGCCTTGCGCAGGTGCTCCGGCAAATGCGACGCGTGGGGCGCGAGCTTGATGTATTCGCGCACGCTCCAACGCCGCCCGGCATGCGGATTGTAGGTGGCGAAGGAGCGCGACACGCCGTTGATGAACGGCTCGTCGAAATAGGTCGTGCCGTAAAGATCCTGCAGCGCCGGATGCGCCATGGCGACGTGGTAACCTTCATTGTCGACGTCGCGCACCGACTTCCAGTTGACCGGCGATTGCTGCGTCCAGATGCCCCAGGACGGTACCATGTCGGCAATGCCGTAATGGGCCATCTCGGCCTCGATCGGCTTCAGCAGCTCGGCCACCGAAGGCTGCGGGCCGCCCTTGCGAAAGCGGATGAAGATGAAGCCCATCCAGATTTCCAGATCGAGCGGCATCAGGCCGAATTCCGTCTTGTCGAGCTCGGGGAAGGAGCGCGGACGGGCCGCACCGCGCAGCGTGCCGTCGAGATTGTAGACCCAGCCATGGAAGGGGCAGACCAGAGCGTTCTTGCAGGTGCCTTGGCTGTCGGCGACGACGCGGCTGCCGCGGTGGCGGCACATGTTGTTGAAGGCACGCACGACGCCGTCCTTGCCGCGCACGATCAGCGCGCGCTCGCCGACCACATCCATGGTCAGATAGTCGCCGGCATTCGGCACGTCGGAGACATGGCCGGCGATCTGCCAGTGGTTGCGGAAGACGTATTCCTTCTCGAGGTCGAGAAGGGCGTCGGAGTGGTAACTCCAGCCCGGCAGGCCCCGCCGGTCCCAATTGTTGGGGATCGCCACGTCACGGAGGTGCGGGTTCATCAAAGGCTCTTCATTTGTTGAATGCTCATTCAATAAAATCATATTTTTCTTTGAAATGCAATGGCTTGTTGAAATACGAAAATTTCAAGATAGCTGAATTGAGCAGACCTGGATCTGGCCCGGCGAGAGAAAATCCCGGAAATTCCGGGCCTTAGCGCCGGTTGTGGAAGATGCGCCGGGCGCGGGGATTCGCGGGCGCCGCGCCTGGAAAAATGAAACCCATTTCCGAGGAAAAAGCCCCGGCGCCGGCAGATTGCCGCCCGGAGTGTGATCTTGCTCATAGTCGGACCGGGCAGGTCCGGGCATAGCTCAACGCTCTAACCGTCAAGGCAACATCCTGATCATGCACATGAAACAGCTTCGCAAACGAAACAGACCATCGGCGCTTGACCGAATATGCCCGATTGTGCCCGGTTTTCTTGTTTCATCTCTGTTACACGGGCACCCTTCGCGCGTCGTTCGTCCGTTACCAGGCGCGATTATGTTCGTTTTATAGCAAAGACAAAAATAAACGAAGGGAACGGCGATGTTTACGAAGGTTCACGCCAACAGCGACCGCGGCAGGCAAGTGCCGGAGCGCAATGACAGGCGTCCGAAGCTGGCACTGCGCCAGCGCGCCAGCGATCATCCGATGGTGATGTTCATGATGATGGGCGCCTGCGCCTTCGCCATCATGGCATTCACGCCGGCGGCCGGTCCGGCCTTCGCCTCGTTCAATCCGCCAGCCAACGTCATCGACGGCGCCTCGACCACGGTCAAGACGGCGCGGCTGCCGAAGCCGGAGATCGATTTTGCCTGCAAGGGCCAGGCCTGGGGCGCCGAGAGCGCAGATTGCCTGCGCGTCATTGCCGCCCAGTCCGGCGTGCATAGAGACCGCGCCGTCCGCATGATCGCCAATGCCGCGCCGCTGAGCAGCACGCCGAATGTTTTTTGAGTTCTGCTAGGCATGATCCGACAGTAGGTATCTAGTCTTCGGATCATGCTTGGACCTCCCAGAGCGCGCCTCCAGCGCTCAGTCAGGCTCCCGCCGCACGTCGGTCGGGAGTCTCTTTTTTTGGGGGTCTATTGATATTCAGGTGAGGCCGGCCTGACCTGATCTCAAACAGACCCAGGAAGGGGTCAGCCGGCGGCCACGGCGACCTGCTCGGCAATGGCCGAGAGCACGCCGCGGACGTCCAGCGTGCTGAAAGGCTTCTCGAGGATTTGCGGGCGCTGTGGCGCCGGCAACGCCTCGATCTCGGCCTTGGCGCCGATCAGGTCGCCGGTGACGAGCACGAAGCGCTGCGCCAGGTCAGGCCGTTCGGCAAGCAGTTCGCGATAGATGGCGATGCCGCTGGTGCCGGGCATGCGCAGGTCGGAAAAGACGATGTCGGGCGGCATATGCCCGGCGAGGGTCGCGGCAGCCGATGTCCAGGCCGCCACCACCCTCGACTTCAAGCCCATCAGTTCCAGAATGTCGGACAGCGAGCCGGCGACATCGGGCTCGTCGTCGATGATCAGCGCATGGCGCAGGCCGCTCGAGCGCGCCGGGCCTTCGCCGGTCGTGGCAGCACCGGCGGCGATCGCCGGCAACTGGACGACGAAGCGGGCGCCCCTCGGCAGGACTTCCTCGAACCAGATGTTGCCGTTGTGCCGTTCGATGATCGATTTCGAGATCGACAGGCCGATGCCGGTGCCGACGCCGACCGGCTTGGTGGTGAAATAGGATTCGAAGATGCGCGAACGGATCGCTTCCGGCACGCCCGGTCCGTTGTCCTCGACCGAAAAGCCGGGATTGCCGCGGTCGGTGCGAAATGTGTGCACCTTGATCAGCCGGTCTCCCGCGACGCCGGCCAAAGCATGCTGGCTGTTGATCAGGAAATTGGCCGCCACCTGTGTTACGTGGTCGGCATCGGCCATGGCCAGCAGCGGACCGGCGGCGAAATCGGTGTCGATGATGATGCCGCTCGAGCGGGCGCCATAAGCGGTCACTTCGAGCGCTGCGCGAATCACCTGGTTGAGATCGGTCTCGGCCTGTGCTGCCGGATGCAGGCGCACCATCGACAGGAAGCTCTTGACGATGCGGCCGCAACGCTCGGCGGCGGCGCGGACCTTTTCGGCGCGCACCTTGGTCTGCGGATCGGTGGCGAATTCGTGCAGCAGCGTCGACTGCGCGACGACCACCGCAAGCGGATTGTTCAATTCGTGCGAGACGCCGGCGAGCAGCGAACCCATCGCCGCCATTTTCTCGTTCTGGTGCAGTTTCTCGCGCTGGCGGCCGATCTCCTCCTCGGCGCGCAGCTTGTCGCGCAGGTCGCGGATCGAGCCGAAGATGAGACGGCGGTCGGCGACCCGCATCTCGGTCGCCGTCAATTCGATCGGAAAGACCTCGCCGGCCGCATTCTGGGTGACCGTTTCGAGCCGCTGGCCAACCATCGGCGAGCCGCGGCCCGACATGTAGTCGGCGCCCGACGCATAGCCCTTGCGATAATATGCCGGAACCACCGTATCGAGCAGGTCCTTGCCGAGTATGTCGGAGCGCCGGAAGCCGAACATCTTTTCGGCGGCCGGATTGAATTCGATGATCGAGCCGGTCTCGTCGATGACGATGATGGCGTCGAGCGAGGCCTGTAGCATGGTGCGGCGGATGACTTCGCTGGCATGGGCGTCCGAGGGCGAGCGCTCGATGGCGTCGCCGATGGCGAGCGCGATGATGTGCAGTGTCGCCTCTTCCTCGTCGGTCCAGCCGCGCTCGTCGACGCAGTCGTTGACCGCGAGCGTGCCCCATAGATGGCCGTGCGCGAAGACCGAAACCGACAGGAACGACTTGATGTTCTGCTTTTCGAAGTCAACTCTGAGAAAGCCTTCCAGATCGCGCGTATGACCGGCAAAGACCTTGCCCTGACGCTCATCCTCGGCCAGCCGCTCCAGCAGCGGATCCGAATTGACGACCGTCTGCATGATGACCGTCGGCGATGCCAGTTCGCCGCCGAAGTCGGGGTCGATCCAGTAGGCCGAGACCGACTGGGCAAAGCCCTGGCCAGGCAATTCGCGCAACCGGAACAGGATGCCGCGCTGGCAATCCATGGCGTTGCAGAGCGTCTCCAGGATGGTCTCCATCTCGCGCTGCCAGTCGCCGGCCTCGCGCAGCCGGCGAACGACGCGCACAGCCGCCATCGCGGCGCCCTGGCGGTCGCCCTTCATGTCCGTGTTTGCTGCGTCGGCAGTCATGATCAGCAATTATCCAAAAGCCACATCCGGTAAACTACGGAAATTCAGCACATAACCCCGAAAATCGATGCCGATTTCCGGAAGCGTCATTACGCAAAATCAGAATGCTACAGCTTCCCTTGCGTGTCCGAAAGGACGCGTGGCGCTGTCTTACGGTTTTGAATCCCTGAAATTTGAACGCTATCGCCGAAATAGCGAGAATTTCAAATCCACGACACCGGGCTGGTAGCTCAGTTGCCGTCGCCGTTCGGCAGCGAGAAGATATAGCCTTCGCCGCGCACCGTGCGCAGGAATTTCGGATTGGCGGGATCGGCCTCGATCTTCTTGCGCAGCCGCATGATGCGGATGTCGACGGCGCGCGAGGATTCCGGATCTTCGACAAACCCGATCGCTTCGGAGATCGCGGCGCGCGTCAAAAGACGGTTGGCGCGAGTCAAAAAGACCTCCAGCACGTCGAACTCGCTCTTGGCCATGTCGATGACCACGCCGTTGGCGCCGGTAACGAGCCTGCCGTCGAGATCGGCCTGGAAGGAGCCGAAGCTCAGGCGGCGCCCGGCGCCCGTCTCGGCCTTGGCGGCCTGCGGCACGGTCGGCTGCGGAACGCGGCGCAGCACGCTGCGCACCCTGGCCAGAACTTCGCGCAACTCATACGGCTTGACGATGTAGTCGTCGGCGCCGAGCTCCAGTCCGACGATGCGGTCGAGCGCGGTGCCGGCGGCGGTGGCGTAGATGATGCCGATCGGGGTTTTGGAGCGCAGCCAGCGGCCGAACGACAGGCCGTCCTCGCCGGGCATGGCAATGTCGAGAATGGCCAGGTGGAAGGATTGCGTTTCCAGCAAAGTCCGCGCCTCGGCGGCACTTTCCGCCATCGCCACCTCATAGCCGCTGGCGCCAAGATACTCGGCGACCGCCTCCCTCAGGTCAGGCTCGTCCTCGACGACTACAATCCGTGCCCGCACTATGCTCTCGCTCCCGCTTTCAGCGGAAAGTAGATTGGGTATAAACATCATGTCCAGCACTCATCTTGAGATGTCTGTCGCGGGGTGGAAAAACATGGCACGATCGGTCATCGCGCTCGTATCTGTTGCCGACGTGGTGGCGAGCGCCCTCGCCGACCATCTCGAGCGGCGTGGCCACGACGTGCGCGAAGCGCGCCAGCCCTGGGAAGCGGAATCGCTGCTTTCGGCCAAGGGCATCGACGTCGTGGTTGTCGGCGACAGCCTGAGCCAGGCCGAGGGACGCGATCTGCTCAGGCGCCACGGCGGTGAGGGCGGACCTGATTTCATCCTGATCTGCCGGCCGGCCGACCTTGTCGACAAGGTGCTGGCGCTCGAGCTCGGCGCCGCCGACGTCGTCGAAAGTCCCCTCAACGTCCGCGAGCTTGCCGCGCGCATCGGCGGCCTGTTGGCGCGGCGCGGCAGAGGTGTGGGGGAACTGGTCGTGCTGGAGAATGCGACCGTCGATCTGAGGTCGGCCATGGTCATGCATCGCTCGGGCACTGAGGACCAGCTCTCGCCGGGCCAGGTGGCGCTGCTCAGGCTGTTTCTGGCCAGCCCGCGCAAGGTGCTGACGCGCGACGACATCATTGCCGCGGCACCTGCCGAAAACGCCGACGCCTTCGATCGCTCGATCGATTCGCGCATCGTGCGGCTGCGCCGCAAGCTCGATACCGAAACCATCACCACGATAAGGGGAGCCGGCTACCGGTTCGACCCGCCGACGCAGCGCGCCGACTGAGAACAGGGCGGTCATCCTGTTTCTTTGCTTCAGCATCGGACCGGCTTTCATCTTCTTGGTCCGATGCAATCGCTCAGCGCACCACGAGTACGGAGGGCCCTGACGGCATATCGCTGGCGAGGCTGACCTCATAGGTCTGGGCACGATCCCGCAACAGCACCGCGGCAAGGCCGGCAAAGCCCAGCAGGGCTTGGGCATAAAGCAATGCGGAAAGCACCGCGGCAGCAGATTTCGTGTTCATTCTTTCCATCCCTTCAGATCAGCCCAAACTATGTTGGCGCTTCAGGAAACCCCCGAAGTGCCCGCGCCGCCCACGGAGCCCCCCGTCGCGGCGCGGGCCTTCGGTCCTCTCGGCAGCAAGTAGCCGGAGGCGCCGCGCATCCACTTCAGCCCAAGGCCGACCCGCCAGAGGGCCTTGAGCCGGTTAATGCGCAGGCTGGAGACGATCCAGACCGTGGCAATGAACAGTGCGGCATGCAGTGTCGAAACCTCACCCGTGTTCATCGCCGCAAGCGTCGTCATCGGGCTTCCGGCAACTGTGCCGACGCCGCCGACGATGACCGCCGCGATGCTCATCCTGAGGATCCAGGACGGGATGTTCGTTTTCCTGCTCATTTTCGTTTGGTGCCGACTGCTTTTCGTTACGTCAACTGTGCGGCCGGGCTGTATCCAGATCATGCCGCGCGGGCCGCGCTTTGTAGCAGATTGGTTTCGAGCCGACTTAAGTCATTTTCATATAAAGGAAAATCGCGCTTTCGATTCGCAAAAGCGTGGGAACTCGGTTGTATCGGGTTGCAAGGCCGCGAGACCGTGACGGCCTGAACCGGTCGGCTGGGTAACCATTCTTGTTAATCTTAGGAAACAGATTCGAAACAAAAACGAGCATCATGCGAACTAAGCCTGAAACATGACGCTGCGATAAGTCCGCCATCGAATTGGAGCCGGCCGGACCGGCAGAGAGAGGGGACATCATGCACACCACCATTTCCGCCAAGCTTATCAACATCATCGCCGCTGCGCTCACCGGTGCGGCCCTGCTCTTCGGCAGCGGCGCCGCCCACGCCAACCAGATCCTGGCCCGCGTCTCGCTTTCGCAGCAGACCATGGAAGTGCTGGTCGACGGCCGGCCGACCTTCGCCTGGAAGGTGTCGACCGGCGGCAGGGGGTATGTCACGCCGACCGGCTCATTCAAGCCGACCCGCATGCATGAGATGTGGTACTCGAAGAAATACGACAATGCGCCGATGCCGCATTCGGTGTTCTTCAACGGCGGCTATGCCGTGCATGCGACCTATGCCATCAAGAATCTCGGCCGGCCGGCCTCGCATGGCTGCGTGCGGCTGCATCCTGACAATGCCGCCGATTTCTACCAGCTGGTCGAGGCTTTCGGCCCCGCCAACACCAGCATTGTCATCGTCAAGTAGCAGGCTGTGGTTGGAGCCGTCTGTGAAGCCTCGGCAAGCTGCTGCGCTTCACCGTTTCAGGCTCCCGCCGGAAGGCGCTGGAAGCGGCGTCCGCGGTAAAACAACTCAGTCAAAAAGAGGCCGGAATTTCCGGCCTCTTTTTTTGTCTTTTGTCTTTGTCAGTCCACCGGCACCGGCATCAGCTTCGGATCCGGCTTCTCGGCGTGATGCGGCAGGTCCTTGCTGGCGATGAAGGTGTAGAACATCGGCACCACGAACAGCGTGAACATGGTTCCGACCAGGATGCCGGTGAAGATCACCAGACCCATCGAGTAGCGCGCCGCGGCGCCGGCACCACTGGAGATGATCAGCGGCACCACGCCCAGCGCCATCGCTGCCGTCGTCATCAGAATCGGCCGCAGCCGGACCTTGGCCGAGGCGACGATCGCCTCGCGCCGCGACATCTGGTGCTTCTCGCGCTGCTGGTTGGCGAACTCGACCAGCAGGATGCCGTGCTTGGTGATCAGGCCGATCAGCGTGATCAGGCCGACCTGCGTGTAAATGTTGAGCGTTCCGAGGCCCAGATTGAGCGGCACGATGGCGCCGAAGATCGACAGCGGCACCGCCATCATGATGATCAGCGGATCGCGGAAGCTTTCGAACTGCGCCGCCAGCACCAGATAGATGACCAGCACGGCGGCCGCAAAGGCGATCAGGATCGTGTTGCCCTGTTCCTTCTCCTGCCTGGACTGACCGGAATAGTCGACGAAGAAGGTTTCGGGCAGGCTCTCCTTGGCGATGTCCTCCAGGGCCTTCAGTCCGTCACCGGTGGTGACGCCAGGCAGCGGCAGCGCGGAAATCGTCGCCGAGTTCAGCTGGTTGAACTGCTCGATGGCCGCCGGCGACGCGTTGGTGGAGATCGTTACCACGGAAGAAAGCGGCACCATCTCGCCCGAGGCGCTGCGCACGAAATACTCGGCCAGCTTTTCGGGATTGTCACGGAACTCCTGCGGCACCTGCGGGATGATGTCGTAGCTGTTGGAGTCGCGGTCGAACTGCGCCACTTCGGCGCCGCCGACGAGCAAGGTCAAGGTGCGGCCGATGTCGGCGATCGGCAGGTTGAGGGCCGCGGCGCGATCGCGGTCGATGGTCACCGTCACCTGTGGCGCGTCGTAGGACATTGAGTTCTGTACGACGATGAAACGACCGGAAGCCTGCGCCTTGTTCTTGATCTGCTCGGCCGCCTCGTAAACCTCCGAGGCGGCGCCGGTCGATCGCACCACCATGGAGATGGGCAGGCCGCCGCCGGAGCCCGGCAGCGTCGGCGGCGCGAAGACGAAGGCTTCGACACCGGCGACCTTGCCGAGACGCCCCTGTATGTCGGCCTGGAGCTCCTTCGAACCGCGGGCGCGCTCGGCCCAGTCCTTGAACGCGAAGCCGACGAAGGCGCCGTTGGTCTGGCCGCCGAAGGCGACCGCCGAGAACTGCGCCCGCGTTTCCGGGATATCCTTGACCAGGCCCAGGATCTGATTGACGTAGGTCTCGGTGTAATGCGACGTCGCGTAGCGCGGCCCGGTCACGATCGACAGCAGGAAGCCCTGGTCTTCTTCCGGCGCCAGTTCGCTTGAGGTTTTTGTGAACGCGAAGCCGGTGACGCCGACCAGCGCAAAGACGATGATCAGTGTCACCGGGCGATAATTCAGCGAGCCTTTGACCGCCTTCTCATAGACGCGCTCGACCCATCCGAAGGTGCCATCGACAACGCGCTGGAAACGGCCGGGCGCGCCGGCCTTCAGCAGGCGCGCCGACATCATCGGCGTGATGGTGACGGCGATGATGCCCGACAGCACCACCGAACCGGCAAGGGTGACCGCGAATTCGCGAAACAGCGCACCGGTCAGGCCGCCGGTGAAAGCCAGCGGCGCGAACACCGCAGCCAACGTGATCGTCATGGCGACGATGGCGGAAAAGATCTCCCGCATGCCGTTGAAGGCCGCCTGCATCGGCGACATGTGGTCCTCTTCCATGTGGCGGTGGATGTTCTCCACCACTACGATGGCGTCGTCGACGACCAGGCCGATCGCCAGCACCATGGCCAGCAGCGACAGGAGGTTGATCGAATAGCCGACCGAAAAAAGCAGGAAGCAGACGCCGATCAGCGACAGCGGGATGGTGACGATCGGCATCATCACCGAACGGAACGAACCGAGGAAGAGCAGGATGACGACGATGACGATGGCGACCGCCTCGGCGATGGTCTTGAACACCTCCTCGATCGAGGCGCTGATCTGCTCGGTGGAATCGTAGACGATTTCGATCGTCATGCCTTTCGGCAGCGTGTCCTGGATCGTCGGCACGATCTTGTGGATCGCCGCCGCCGTCGTCAGCGGGTTCGCTGCCGGCGTCGGGAAGATGGCGAGGAAGGTGCCGGGCTTGCCGTTGAAGCTGACCCGGGTGTCGGTGTTCTCCGCGCCCAGTTCCACGCGTGCAACGTCGCGCAACCGCACCACGTTGCCATCCTTTGAGCGAAGCGGAAGCTCGGCGAAAGCCTCCGGGGTCTGCAATGTCGAGCGTACGGTGATCGACGAGACGACATACTCGTTCTGGGTATTGCCGGGCGCGGAGAGGAAGTTGGAATCGTTGATGGCGGTCAGCACGTCAGACGCGGTGACGCCGCGCGCGGCAAGCTTGACCGGGTCGATCCAGACGCGCATCGAATATTCCTGGGCGCCGAAGATCTGCACCTCGGCAACGCCTTCGACCGTCGAGATACGGGGCCGGATGACGCGCTCGATGTATTCGGTCAGCTGCTCCTTCGTCATGTTCGGATTCTGCATCGAGATGTACATCATCGCGAACTGATCGCCGGTGCCCTTGACGATCACCGGGTCCTTGGATGCATCCGGCAAGGTGCCGCGCACGCCCTGGACCTTTGACAGCACTTCGGTCAGCGCGACATCGGGATTGGAGCCAAGCTTCATCTGCACCGTCACGGTGCTGGAAGACGGCCGGCTCGCCGAGGTGACGTAGTCGATGTTTTCGGTCGAGGCGACGGCACGTGCGATCGGCGCGGAGATGAAGCCCTGGATCAGGTCGGCGCTGGCGCCGGGATAGGCGGTCGTGATCGTGATCGCGGTTTCATCGACCTTCGGGTATTGCCGGATCGACAGGTTGAAGATGCCCTGGAAGCCCAGGAGCAGGATCATGCAGGCCAGAACGGTCGACAGGACCGGGCGGCGGATGAAGATGTCGGAAATGCTCATTGCTGGGCGGCCTGGTTGTTTGCCGATTTGGTCGGGTCGATCGTGTTGTCGACGGCAACGGACATGCCGTTGTAGAGCCGGTTCTGACCGGCGGTGACAACCGCGTCGCCAGCGGCGATTCCTTCCAGGATCTCAACCATGCCGTTGTTGCGGCGGCCCGGCTTGACGAAGGCCTGGGACAGGACAAGCTCCGGCTTCGGCGCTTCCGTTGCAGGCTTGGCCGGGTCTGCAGCCGCCTTGTCGGCTGGCTTTGCCGCAGCACCTTCGGCAGCGGGTTTCATCGCATCTGCCGTCGGCTTGGCGGCATCCGCCGCAGGTTTGTCGGCGGGCTTTTCGTCCGGCTTGGCTGCCGGGGCCGGAGCGGCTTCGGCGGCCTTGGCCGGACGCACGACGAAGACGAAGTCGCCATAGAGGCTGGACGTCAATGCCGTCTGCGGCACCGCCAGCACGTTGTTTTCCTCGGGCAGTTCGACACGCACCTGCACGAACTGGCCAGGCGTCAGCTTGCCTTCGTTGTTGGCGACCTCGGCGCGGATGGTGACGAGCCGGCTCGCGGGGTCGATCTTGGGATCGATGCCGCGGATCTTGCCGGCAAAGGGCATGTCGCCGCCGCCGATTCCCAGCCGCACGGTCTGGTCGATCTTCAGCAGTGGCAGCTGCTGTTCGGGAACCGAGAAATCGACCCGCATCGTGTCCAGGTCCTGCAAGGTCACCACGGACGTGCCGGGCGCCAGGTACTGACCGAGATCGATCTTGGGGATGCCCACCGTGCCGCTGAAGGGCGCCCTCAGCTGCTTTTGGTTGAGCACCGCCTGCAGCTTGTTCACTTGGGCGGCGGTGGCCGATGCCGCTGCCCGCGCCGTGTCGAGCGTAGCTTCCGCATTAACGCCACGCCGCTGCAGTTCGATGGCGCGCGTCAGCGCCGTCTCGACGAGCGCCACCTGCGCCTTGGTTGCCTCCAGATCGGCACGCTCGACGGCATCATCGAGCTGCAGCAGGGTCGCGCCGTCCGCCACCTTCTGGTTGGCGTGGAAAAGGATCTCCTTGACGATGCCGGCGGTCTCGACGGTCAGGTCGACGCCACGCACGGCGCTGACCGTGCCGATGGCCTCGACGCCCGGCGTCCAGCTCGACGGCTTGACGATGGTCGTCGAGACGGTCGCCGCCGGCGGCTTCATCGTGGCGAAGTACTGCTTGATGCCGTTGTCGCGCAGGAAGTTGAAGCCGACGATGCCGCCACATACCACCGCGAGCACGAGCAAAACCAAGGCGATGACGATTGTCTGGATTGTGCGCTTGAACAAGAGTGTCCCCTCAACCGGCGACCGGCATGGCGGTCGATCCCGGGACAGATATTCGTCTCATGTCCCGATTTCAAATGATGGCGGTCTTACTGTACCGTCTGGACGGTCTTGTCAATTCCACATAGGCTAATGTAAGGGGAGGCGCCGATGAAAACCCGCAGAGCAAATTCCCGCGACAAGATCCTCGCCGCCGCCGCCGAGGTGGCGCGCGAGACCGGTCCCGGCAGCCTGTCGCTCGACGCCGTCGCCAGCCGCGCCGGCGTGTCGAAGGGCGGCTTGCTCTATAATTTCCCGACCAAGGCGAAACTGATGCAGGGCCTGGTGGAGGACTATCTGCGCGAATTCGAGCAGGCGCTGGAGTCCCGCGCGGCCGACAATGGCGGCGAAAGCCGGCTTGCGGCCTATGTCAGGCTTTCGGCCGACGATTGCGA
The DNA here is from genome assembly GCF_056781675.1 of Mesorhizobium monacense. Classification (NCBI taxonomy): domain Bacteria; kingdom Pseudomonadati; phylum Pseudomonadota; class Alphaproteobacteria; order Hyphomicrobiales; family Phyllobacteriaceae; genus Mesorhizobium; species Mesorhizobium monacense. The sequence continues at coordinate 6,653,437 of NZ_CM165567.1, forward strand.
GGAGCCGAAACCCTCGGCGTCCTGGATATTTTCGGCAATCGCCGAGGACCCCGATTTCATGACGCCGATAAAGACCTTCAAGCAGCAGCTGTTCGAGCGGCTGAAGGATGAGACGCCTGATATCAAGGCGCTGCTGGTCTGCTTTCTCGCCATCGAAGGGCTTCGCAGCATGAATCTCTTCGATTCCGACGTGCTCTCGCAGGACGAGCGCCGGCTGCTGGTGGCGTCGCTGCTGGAGATTGCAAAATGAGTTGCCGGGCCCGCTAGCCTAGAGCGGTTCATCAGTTTCACTGAAACGCAGAATCGCTCTATCTCTTTGCTTTGACGCAATTCCGGACGGAAAACCGTTTCACACTTTCCTGGAATTTGCTCTAGGTCGGATCCTCACGATGCAGATCGTGGATCGCGACGCCCTCGACATTGGTCGGCAGTGTCAGCCACTGGCGATGGCGCAGCGTGCGCTGCGTGTCCTCGAGGCCCATCTCCCAATGTTCGCGCATCGAGGTGCCGGAGAATTCGTAATCCTTGGCGTGCCCCTCATAGCCTTTGTGCTGGTAGATGAGGTGAACAATGTTGACCACGCCGGCGTCCGAATAGTCGGCGATCAGCTCCTTCTCGCCGTCCCTCAGTTGCTCCGGGGGTACGCGCTTCAGCACATCGAGCAGCTTCATCTTCAGTGCGTGGATGCGCTGGAAATTGTCGGTGTTCTGGCGCGTGCGGCTGGAATACATGATGTCCTTGTGACGCGACAGCACGTCGGCCATGCCGCGCGGCAGCACGCCGCGGGCGCTGAACAGGTCGACCTGGAACACCAGCGACGAGCGGTCCTCGTCCTGGTCGAGCAGATATTGCAGCGGCGTGTTGGAGACGATGCCGCCATCCCAGTAATACTCGCCTTCGATGCGGACCGACGGGAAGGCGGGCGGCAGCGCGCCGCTGGCCATGATGTGCTCCGGGCCGATGCGCACATTGTCGGTGTCGAAATAGACGAAATTGCCGGTCCGGACATTGACCGCGCCGACGCTGAGCCGCTTCCTGCCGTCGTTGAGGATGTTGAAGTCGATCAGGCTTTCCAGCGTGTCCTTCAACTCGGCGGTGTCGTAGAAGCTGGTGGCGCCTTCGGCCCCCGGCTGTTCGAACCATGGATTGGGACTGCGCGGCTTGAAGAAGCCGGGCTGGCCCATGGCCATCGTCATCCACGAGGAGGTGCGGTTGCGGATGTCGCGGGTAGATGTCGCCTTCGGGCGTATAGGCCCAGATCTTGCGCCCCGAAATCGTCTGCCAGAATTGCTCGAGACGCTGCAGCCGGCGGCTCGGCTCGTTGCCGGCGATGATCGACGCGTTGATGGCGCCGATCGACACGCCGGACAGCCAGCTCGGCTCGCAGCCGGCTTCGGCCAGCGCCTGATAGACGCCGGCCTGATAGGCGCCGAGCGCGCCGCCGCCTTGGAACACCAGCGCGATGCGATCATATTGCGCCGTGATTTCCTCGATGGTGGCGGCGAGCGCCTTGTTGCGGGTGCGTTCAAGCACGAGCTTTCTCCGGCTGGGATGCGCTGGCAGCGGGCTGGCTGTGGTCGGCGAGGTAATCGTGGACGACTTCGCCCAGCCCGAGCGTCAGATCGGCGGTGAAATGGACGGCGGACACGATGTCGAGCACCGGCAGCTTTGCCACGTCGGCCATGACATGAGGCCGAAGGTCGAGCGCGGCGGGCGCCGTCCAGGCCTCCTTCAGCGTCACATCGGTGAGGTAGTAGCGGACCAGCTCGCAGATACGCGGCGTGCCGTCGACATGCGGTATGATCTTGAGAAGGAAATTGGGCGCGGCAAGCGAAGCCAGTACCTGATCGTGGTCGGCCTCCCGGTGCTTGTAGCCCATCGTGCCGGTGGCGCAGAGCACGCTGCCATAGTGCAAGGTGCCGACCACGACCTCGCCCTCATGCACCATCTTGGGGTTGGCGAGTTTTTTCGGGAAACCCCAGAGCTCGCGGCCGCCGGCGATCGGCGCGTCGTCGTCGAGCTACATCGAATGGACATAGCCGCCGTGTTGGCCCTTGTAGCGCACCGGGATGACCTGGCCGGTCTCGGTATAGTCGCCGAAGCCGGTCGAATCCGGCATGCGGATGAACTCGTATTTGACCAGCGGCTCGCCGATCTCCAGCGGCGCCGGAACGACAGCCTCGAGCGCCTCGCGCGTCGTGCGGTAGGTGATGATGACATATTCGCGGTCGAAGAAACGGTAGGGACCGGGCGGGAAGGACGGATTGGTGAGCGGCATCGCATAGGCGCGCTTCACGACATCGGCGATTTCCAAGCTTGTACCCCATTCATTCGGGAATGACCGCGCGAATGCGCAGGCAATTATGTTGCACGGCACCATGACAGTCCCGTGTCGGCCGGGCGACCACGGCCGCAAGGTCAATCGCGGACCGGGTTGGGCCGCAATCTGGCTGTAATCGCATCGATATATGGCGCTGGCATTGTCATGCTGCAATGCACAAATATATGATCGTATCTCCCTCCCACTTCTCGCGAGATCCCCCATGGGTTTGCTGTCTTCGAAAAACGCCCTCGTCACCGGTTCGACCAGTGGTATCGGCCTGGCCATAGCCCGCGCCTTCGCCGCCGAGGGTGCCAACATCACCATCAATGGGCTGGGCGACGCCGCGGCAATCGAGCAGGAGCGAACCGGTATCGAGAAGGATTTCGGCGTCAAGTGCCGTTACTCCGGCGCAAACATGATGGACGGCGCGGCGGTGAGTGCCATGGTGCGCGAGGCCGAGGAAGCCTTCGGCAGCCTCGACATACTGGTCAACAATGCCGGCATACAGCATGTCGCGCCGATCGAGGAATTTCCCGACGACAAGTGGGAAGCCATCATTCGCATCAACCTGCTTGCGGCCTTCTATGCGATCAAGGCCGCACTGCCCGGCATGAAGGCACGCAAATGGGGCCGCATCATCAACACGGCTTCCGCGCATGCGCTGGTCGCCTCGCCGTTCAAGTCGGCCTACGTCTCGGCCAAGCATGGCATAGCCGGCCTGACCAAGACCGTGGCGCTGGAGGCGGCGCAGGACGGCGTCACCGTCAATGCGATCGCTCCCGGCTATGTCTGGACGCCGCTGGTCGAAAAGCAGATTCCCGACACGATGAAGGCGCGCGGCATGACCGAGGAACAGGTCAAGCACGACGTGCTGCTCGCGGCCCAGCCGACCAAGGAATTCGTCACCGTCGAGGAGCTTGCCGCACTTGCGCTGTTCCTGTGCTCGGACGCGGCCAGGCAGATCACCGGCACGACCTTGCCGATGGATGGCGGCTGGACGGCGCAGTAGGCGCCGCGGCAGGCGATCCGGTTTTTCGCGGATCCGTGCAGGCGCGGCCGGCGTCGTTGGCGCGCCATGCAGCCTTGGTCTTCGTCATTGCCAGGTTCAGCCTATTGCCGGCCGGATGCCGTAACGGCTATGCCTGCGCCGACAAGCGAAACGACGCGCGGATGAGCCAGGCATGAGCGAAATCAGGGTGGACCGCCTCACCAAGCGGTTCAACGACACGGTTGCGCTGGACGCCGTTTCGCTCGATTTCCCGGCAGGCACCTTCACGGCTCTGCTTGGGCCGTCGGGATGCGGCAAGACCACGATGCTGAGGCTGATCGCCGGCTTCGAGGCGCCCAGCGATGGCCGCGTGTTCTTTGGCGAAGAACTGATGGCCGATCCGCAGCGGCAGGTGGCGCCGGAAGCGCGCGGCATCGGCGTTGTCTTCCAGTCCTACGCGCTTTGGCCGCATATGGACGTGGCCGCTAACGTCGCCTATCCGCTGAAAGCTCGCCGTGTCAAAGCCGGCGAGATCGCCGTCCGCGTCGGCGCGGTGCTCGAGATCGTCGGGCTCGCCGGTTTTGAAGGCCGCCGCATCGAGGAACTGTCCGGTGGCCAGCGCCAGCGGGTGGCGCTGGCGCGCTGCCTGGTGGCCGACGCCAGGATCATCCTGTTCGACGAACCGCTCGCCAATCTCGACATGCATCTGCGTGCCTCGATGGTCGAAGCGTTTCGCGACGTCCATCGCCGCACCGGCGCCACCATCGTCTACGTCACCCACGACCAGGCCGAAGCCCTGGCACTGGCCGACCGCGTCGCGATCATGAGCCAAGGCAAGGTGCTTCAGGTGGCGCCGCCGAAGGAGGTTTATCGCGCGCCGGCCGACACAATGGTCGCCGGCTTCGTTGGGCGTGGCAGCGTCATTGCCGCGACGGCGGTCGATCATGACGAAACGAGCGCGAGGATCGACATAGCGGGGCATCGCGTCACGGCGCGCAGTGCCGGGGGTGCTGCCGGCGCGGTCAAGGTGCTGTTGCGGCCGGAAGCACTGCGGCTTGCCCCCGAAGGCCTGCCGGCAACGGTGCTCGACAGCATCTATCGCGGCCCGGTCCATGAGGTCAGGCTGGCCTTGCCGATGCCAGGACAGGAATTGGTGATCGACAGCGCCGATGCGCTGGCGGTCGGCCAGCAGGTGCATGTGGCGGTTGCGGACGCCTGGGTGATCCCCGGCGCCTGAATCTCGGAATTTGTTTTTGCGCAATTCCGGACGGAAAACCGCACCGCACTTTTCCTGGAATTGCTCTACCTCCAGGGCAATACGCCTGCCGGAAGCCGGCGCCCGAACCGGTCCAGCACCAGCAGCAAGGCGATGACGACGGCGATCGTCGACACGGCGATCGCCGAAGCCTGCGTGCCCAGCCCTGCTTCCTCGAGGCTGAACAGCACGACGCCGAGCGTCTCGTTGCCGCTCGACCAGAGCAGGGCCGAGACCGTCAGCTCGTTGAAGGCACTCATGAAGACGAGCAGCCCGCCGGCCACCGCCGCGGGTGCGGCGAGCGGCGCGGCAATTGTTGCCAGCCGGCGAAGCGGGCCGGCACCGGAGATCGCTGCCGCCTCGTCGAGATCGCGCGAAATCTGCCCGACGGCGGTCGCCACCGGCTTCATGGCGAGCGTGAAAAACCGCATCGCGTAAGCGATGACGATGATCGATGCGGTTGCGTAGAGGCTGCCGATCAGCGGCAGCGGGCGCAGGAACAGAAGGATGCAGGCGATGGCAAGGACGACGCCGGGAACCGCATAGGGCAGGTCGACGATGCCGCTGGCAAGACGCTGCCAGCGCCGGCCGAACCGGTCGAGCACAACGCTGACCGGAATGACGCCGATCGCCAGGATCAGCGCCGCGCTGCCGGCAAAGAGAGCGGAGTTGCGGAAGGCTCGAACGGTCGAGGCCTGCCGGACCAGCACCTCCGCATAGTTGGAAGCGGTGATCGTGCCCCAGCCAAGCGGCACGCCGAAGGAGGGGATGAGCGAGGTCGTCAAAAGCGCGCAAGCCGGGAGGACGAGGATCGCGCCGATCACCAGCCAGGCGAGCCCCGCGAGCGGCAGGCGCCAGCCGCCGAGTTCGAAACGAGCCGAGGTGCCGCCGGTGAAGCGATGGGCCGCACCGCGCAAGGCCAGCGACTGGCAAGCGACGCCAGCCAGCGCCAGCACGCCGACCAGCACCGACAGCGCCGCGATCTGCGGCAGCACGCCGGGGCCGAAGCTCGACAGATCCTGATAGATCAGCGTCGGCAGCGTCAAATAGTTGACCGGCATTCCGAGCAGGGCCGGGATGCCGAAATTGCCGACGCCGGAGACGAAGGCGAGTGCCGCGGCGGCGACAACATATGGTCGCACGACCGGCAGCGCGATGGTTCGCAGCGCGTAATGCGGTGTGGCGCCCGAGGCCCTGGCGGCCTCGATGAGATCGCGCGGCACCCGGGAAAGCCCTGCTCGCAGCGTGATGAACACGATCGGCGCGTGCTGGACGGCGTAAAGCAGGATGATGCCGTTGCGGCCAAGCATCGGGTTGGGCGTGCCAGGTGGCGGCGCCAGGCCGACCATGCCGAGCAGCGTGCTGGAAGGGCCGAACAAATGCAGCCACGACAGCGCCGTGACCTGCGGCGCGATCATCAACGGCAAAAGCAGCAGGAAGCCGAGCGCCTTTCGCCCGGGCAGGTCGGTCATGGTCACCGCGACCGCGAAGGGGCCACCGAGGCAGACGGCAAACACGGCGCCGAAGAAGGCGGTGTCCAGCGTGTGTCCCATCGCCCGCAGGGCGGCAGGCCTGGCGAGGCGATCGGCGAAGGCGCCGACGTCGAGTTCGCCACCCGGCGCGACGGCCGCGACGACAAGCCTCGCCATCGGTAACAGGCTGAGCAACGCGATCAACAGCAGAACGGCCAGCGCCGAAACGCGAAAGCCTGACGTCGCTCGTCCGGCGGTGTACCGGCGACTTGCCGGCGCCGATACAGGCCGCCCGGGCAGGATATCCTGCGCGGATGACATTGCCGGCTAGTGGACCGGCTACTGGCTCATCACGGCGCCGAACTTTTCCTTGTTGGCGGCGTCGTTGGCAAGTGCGGCGGCCGCATCGTAGCCCAGCACCTTGATCGAGCCGCGATCGGGATAGCCGGCCGGCAAGGCGACGTCGGTGCGCGCCGGGATGTAGCCCATCTTGGCGGCAACTTCCTGTCCCTCCTTGGACAGCAGGAAATCGACGAAGGCCTTGGCGGCGTCGGTGTCCTTGGCTGTGGACAGGATGGCCACCGGCTCGGTGACGGCCGAAACGCCTTCCTTCGGGAAGACGAACTCGACCGGAGCGCCCTTGGCCTTCTCGCGGATGGGCATGTAGTCGACGATCATGCCGAACAGCTTGTCGCCGCCGCTGACGGCTTTCAGCACGTCGCCATTGCCGCCGCTCGCCTGGGCGCCGTTCTTGGCCAGCGCGCCATAATAGTCCCAGCCTTCCGGCAGATTGCCGGTCAGCGTCACCGCATGGATCATCGCCGCACCCGAGGTCAGCGGGCTGGGCATGGCGACGAGGCCTTTTGCTTCCGGCTTGGTCAGATCTTCCCAGCTCGTCGGCACGAAGGGCGCCTTGGTGTTGTAGACGATGCCGGTGGTGATCAGCTTGGTCGAGAAATAGGTCTTGTCCTTGTCGTAGAGGGCCGCATCGATGCCGGAGACATCGGCGCCGGGGTAGGCGAGCAGGCGCCCTTCCTTCTTCAGCCCTTCCATGCTCACGACGTCGGCGATCAGGAGCACGTCGGCCTGCGGCTGGCCGGCTTCGATCTCGGCGCGCAGCTTGGCCAGGATTTTCGGCGTTCCATCACGCACCCACTCGACCGTGATGCCGGGGTTCTTGGCCATGAAGGCATCGACGGTCTGCTGGGCGTCGGTGTTGGGCTGGCTGGTGTAGAGCACGAGCTTGCCTTCAGCAGCCGAAGCGCCTGTGACGGCCGATGCCAGCATCATGGCGGCGAAAATGATCTTGTGCATGGAAAGCTCCAAAGAATGAGAGAACCGGCCCGCGGGCCAGCTAAAGCACTGCCTATCGCTGCAGGATAACTGTATTGTGACGGTGTTGGGGAATGAAGCGCATGGCCGCCGCCAACTGCTCCTTCCTTGACAAAGGCCGGGGATCGTTCCAGCATTGTGGCAAGGGGTTCATCGCGATGACCCCGTGAGGCGTCAGCCCAACGATCGCGTCCAAGCTCTCTTGTCATGGAGGTGGACGCCATGCCGTCAACAACCGCAATCACCGTAGCGCAGCTCTCCCGGCTCGTCGGCCTGCCCGATGCGCCCGATTTCGTCGACGTTCGCATCGACGAGGATTTTGATGCCGATCCGCGCCTGCTGCCGGCGTCGTGCCGGCGCGATTTCAGGACCGTCTCGACCTGGGCGGCCGATTTCGCCGGGCGCCGGGTCGTCGTCATCTGTCAAAGAGGGCAAAAGCTCTCGCAGGGCGTCGCCGCATGGCTGCGCCATGAAGGCATCACCGCGGAATCGCTGGAAGGCGGCTTCGAGGCCTGGGTCGCGGCCAAGGGGTTTTTGGTCAAGGCCGACGCGCTGCCGCCGCGCGACGACAAGGGCCGTACGGTGTGGGTGACGCGGGCGCGGCCCAAGGTCGACCGCATCGCCTGTCCGTGGCTGATCCGCCGCTTCGTCGATCCATCGGCCGTGTTCCTGTTCGTCGAACCGCCCGAGGTGCTGGCGGCGGCCGATCGCTTTTCGGCGGTACCCTTCGACATCGACGACGTATTCTGGAGCCATCGCGGCGAGCGCTGCACCTTCGACACGATGATCGAAGAGTTCGGGCTGCGGTCGGAGGCGCTTGATCGCCTCGCTCTGATCGTGCGCGCCGCCGATACAGCGCGCCTCGATCTCGTGCCGCAGGCGTCGGGGTTCCTCGCCGCGTCGCTCGGCCTGTCGCGCATGTTCCGCGACGATCTCGAACAGCTCGAGGCCGGCATGCTGCTCTATGACGCCTTTTTCAGGTGGTGCCGCGACGCGACCGACGAAACGCATAACTGGCCGAGCGGGAGCAAAGCGCCATGAACTCCCTTGTCGTGGACAACGATGCGCAAGTGGACCAAATTCCGGCCGTGCCGACCTTCAAGGAGGCGGTGAGGCTGTGGGCGAAGATCGGCCTGCTGTCTTTCGGTGGGCCGGCCGGACAGATCGCCCTGATGCACAAGGAACTGGTCGAGGAGCGTCGCTGGATCGGCGAGCAGCGGTTCCTGCATGCGCTCAATTACTGCATGCTGCTGCCTGGCCCGGAGGCGCAGCAGCTCGCCATCTATATAGGCTGGCTGCTGCACCGGACCCTCGGCGGCCTTGTCGCCGGCATCCTATTCGTGCTGCCGGGGGCGTTCGTCATGCTGGGTTTGAGCAGCTTCTACATGCTCTACAACGATGCGCCGGTCGTCGAGGCGCTGTTCTTCGGCGTCAAGGCGGCGGTGCTCGCCGTGGTCGTCGAGGCCGTCATCCGCATCGGCAAGCGGGCACTGAAGAACCGGGTGATGGTGGCGATCGCGGTCGCCGCCTTCCTCGCCATCTATGTGATCAAATTGCCGTTTCCGCTCATCATCCTGGCAGCCGGGCTGACCGGCTGGATCGGCAACCGCTTTGCGCCGGTGCCGTTCTCCGGAGCGGCGCACGGCAAGGGCAACGCGCCCGACATACGCGGCGTGGTCGACCTGATGTTCGAGCGCGGCGAACTCGACCATACAAGGCCGACGAGATGGCACGCGCCGCGCACCGTCGCCACCTGGCTGCCGATCTGGCTCGGGCCGGTGGCGCTGATCGCAGCTCTGACCGGCTCGACCAGCGTCTGGACGCAGCTTGGCGGCTTCTTCAGTGTCATGGCGGTCGTCACCTTCGGCGGCGCCTACGCGGTGCTCGCCTATGTCGCGCAGGCGGCTGTCACCTCTTTCGGCTGGCTGGCGCCCGGCGAAATGGTCGACGGTCTCGGTCTCGCCGAGACGACGCCCGGGCCGCTCATCCTGGTGCTGCAATTCGTCGGCTTCGTCGCCGCCTATCGCCACGCCGGCGCGATGAGCCCGCTCATCGCCGGCTCGCTCGGATCGCTGCTGACGCTGTGGGTGACGTTCGTGCCCTGCTTCTTCTGGATATTCCTCGGTGCGCCCTACATCGAGCAGTTGCGGCAGAACAAGGCGCTCTCGGCGGCGCTCGGCGCGATCACCGCGGCCGTCGTCGGCGTGGTGATGAACCTTGCCTTGTGGTTCGCGCTGCATGTCGTCTTCGGTCAGGTGCGCAGCGTTGGCCACGGGATGGAGATCCCGGTGCTTGCGTCGCTGGATTGGCGTGCTGCACTGCTGGCAGCCGCCGCAATGGTCGCCATGCTCAGGCTGAAGCTCGGCATGCTGCCGACGCTGGCCGGATCGGCGCTGGCCGGGCTGGTGCTGCAAGCGCTGTGAAGCCTGGCCCTTGAAGGCGTCACATCACTCTTGCCTGTGAGGCTGTGATGCGCTCGCCATCGCGGCGGGACACGTCATTTCGAAAAATGCACCTCTCCTGTTTACAACTGACATGTTAGTCTGATATCACTGACTGCAGATTGATATCTGGAGAGCATTCTGGTGGTTTCGCGCTTTGGTCTTTCGGTTGCGCTTGCAACGCCCTTTGATGCGTCCGGGCAGATCGCGGTTCCCGCCATGGTCGCGCAGGCCAAGGCCTGCCTTGGCGCCGGCTGCAGCAGCGCGACGCTCTTCGGCACCACCGGCGAGGGTGCTTCCCTGGGCACCGAAGAGCGGCGAAAGGTCATCGAGGCCATGCTCGGCGCCGGCATCCCGGCGCATCAGCTTGTCGCCGGCGTGCTGGTCGATGCCGCCGAAGATGCGGCTGAGCAGGCGCGCCACGCCCTGCAGCGCGGCGCCCGCAACATCCTTCTGGCGCCGCCAAGCTATTTCAAGAATGTCGGCGAGGACGGGCTGTTCGGATGGTTTGCCGCCGTCTTTGCCGCGCTCGGCCCGCTGGCGCGCGATGTGCTGCTCTACAACATCCCTTCTGTCACCATGGTGCAGCTGCCGCTCAGCCTGATCGGCCGGCTGCGCGCCGCCTTTCCGGCCGTCGTCGCCGGGGTCAAGGATTCGGGTGGCGACTGGAGCTACAGCGAGGCGCTGCTTGCCGCCCATGGCGACCTGGTGATCCTGATCGGCGATGAGCGGCATCTGGCGCGAAGCGTGCGCCAGGGCGGACAAGGCGCCATTTCCGGCATGGCCAATTTCGTCACAGCCGAAATCCGCGCCATGGCGGTGGACGGGCGCGACGATAGCCGTGTCGAGAACTTCGTGCTCGAATTGCTCAAATATCCGGTCACGCCGGCGGTGAAGGTGATGGTGGCGCGCAAGACCGGCGATGAAGGCTGGCTGGCGGTCCGCCCGCCGCTGGAGCCGATCGCTGCGCAGGGGCGGCAGCAGCTTGCCGCCGCCTATGACAGGCTGTTTGCGACAGAGCCGGCCTGACCGGCAAGGAAGCGCTGAATGGACGACAGCAGCGAACCGGGAACCCTCAGGGAAAAGGCCTATGCCAGCTTTACGCGGCATCTCTTGGCGCGTGACCTGAGGCCCGGGCAGTTCGTGTCGCAGCGCGAGCTGGTCGCCTTCACGGGGCTGCCGCTTGGCGCCATCCGCGAGATCGTGCCGCGCCTTGAGGCCGAGGGGCTGCTGACGACCATCCCGCAGCGCGGCATGCAGATCGCGCATATCGACATCAACCTGATCCGCGAGGCCTTCCAGTTCCGCCTGTTCATGGAGCGCGAGGCGGTGGCGCTGTTCACGGTCAACGCGCCCGATGCCGAACTCGCCCGGCTCAGGCGCGAGCACGAGGAGATGCTGGCCCACGCTTTGGCACAGGCCGCGACGCCGGAAATGGAAGCAAAAGCGCAGACCATCGACTGGGCCATGCACGACACCTTCATCGACGCGCTCGACAACGAGATCATCGCCAAGGCCTATCTGGTCAATTCGGTGAAGATCCGGCTGATCCACCAGGAGCGCTTCCGCATCGACGGCCGTGTCGTGCCGGTCATGCGCGAGCACCTGACGGTGATCGAGGCCATGGAGAGCCGCAATCCGCAAAAGGCAGTCGAGGCGATCAGCCAGCATATCGACAACGCGCGCCGGCTGGCGCTGCAAATCTGAGGAAGCATGAGCCGCGCCGCAACCGCGGCGCAACCCACAACGACAGCAACCGGGAGGAAGAAATGTCGTCCAATCTGTTCAACCCAACCAGGAGGCAACTCCTCGCAGGAACCGCGGCCCTCGCCGCCGCCGGCCTCGCCGGCCTGCGCCCGAGCTTTGCCGCGGGCGTCGACTGGAAGCGCTTTGCCGGCAGCACGCTCGACGTCAATCTGGTGAAGAGCCCGCGCAGCGACACGCTGATAAAGTATATCGCCGAGTTCGAGGAACTGACCGGCATCAAGGTCAATGCCGAGGCGACGCCCGAACAGCAGCAGCGCCAGAAGACGGTGATCGAGCTCAGCTCCGGCAAACCGAGCTTCGACGTCGTGCATCTGAGCTACCATGTGCAGAAGCGGCAGTTCGAGAAGGGCGGCTGGCTGGCCGACATCTCCGGCTATCTCGCTGACGCCACGCTCACCGATCCGGCGCTGGTCGAAACCGACTTCGCCGATGCCGGCATGGTGTTCGCCAAGGACGGGCAGGGCGCGCTGCGCTCGCTGCCTTTCTCGGTCGATTACTGGATCCTCTACTGGAACAAGGAATTGTTCGAAGCCAAGGGACTCAAATACCCCGAAACGTTCGAGCAATTGGTGGCCGCCGCCGAGGCGCTGACCGACCCGTCGACCAACACCTATGGTTTCGTCGCCCGCGGGCTCAAGAACGCCAACACGCCGGTGTGGACGTCGCTGATGCTGGGCTATGACATGACGCCGCTCGACGCCGAGGGGAAGCTGCGCACCACCTCGCCGGAGGCGGTCGAGGCCGCCAGCCTCTACCAGCGGCTGATGACCAAGGCTGCTCCTCCCGGTGTCACCGGCTTCAACTGGGCCGAGGCGCAGTCCGCCTTCCTGCAAGGCAAGATCGGCATGTGGTTCGACGGCGTCGGGTTCGCCCCGCCGATGGAAAACCCCGAGAAATCGCGGGTGGTCGGCAAGGTCGGCTACGGCGTCATGCCCAAGGGCCCCAAGGCGCATGCCTCGGGCACGTTCGGCGACGGCATCGGCGTGACGGCGGCGAGCGAGAAGAAGGAGGCCGCCTATCTGTTCTGCCAGTGGGCGGTGTCGCCGGCCATGGGCGCGCGGCTGCTGCAGGCCGGCGCCGGCGTGCCGTTCCGCAAGTCGGTTCTGGAAGACCCCAAGGTGCGCGAAGGCGTCACCATGCCGGCGAGCTGGCTCGATGCCGTCGTCGGCTCCGGCAATGTCAGCCGGCTGGCGCTGCCGGTCATCATCCCGGTCACCGAGTTCCGCGACATCTATGGCGTGGCGCTGAGCAACATGATCGCCGGCGCCGATCCGGCGGAGGAGCTGAAGAAGGCGACCGAGCAGTTCCAGCCGGTGCTCGACAGGAGCGAGCAGGGCTGATGTCCGCAACCACCCCAGAACAGGCCGGGGTGACGATGGAAACCATGGACGGGAGCCAGACTGTACGCCTGGCTCCCAACTACTGGCCCTTCGTCGTGCCGGCACTCGTCGTCGTCGGCGCGGTGATCGTCTTTCCCTGGGCCTTCACCCTGTGGATGAGCGTCAACAGCTGGACGCTCGGCCAGTCGCGGAGCTTTGCCGGCGCGGAAAACTATCTGCGCCTGGCGAGCGATCCGCGCTTCTGGGAATCGCTCTGGCATACCTTGACCTACACCTTCCTGTCGGTGGTCGCGCCGATGTTCTTCGGCACCGTGGCTGCCCTGATCTTCGACGCGAAGTTTCCGCTGCGCGGCCTGCTGCGCGGCGTCTTCGTGATGCCGATGATGGCGACGCCGGTTGCCGTGGCGCTGGTCTGGACGATGATGTTCCATCCGCAGCTTGGCGTGCTCAACTACCTTCTGTCGCTGGTCGGAATCCCGGCCCAGGAATGGATCTTCAACGCCAAGACGGTCATCCCGTCGCTGGTTGCGGTCGAGACCTGGCAATGGACGCCGCTGGTGATGCTGATCGTACTGGGCGGGCTGGCCTCGGTGCCGCGCGAGCCGTTCGAAAGCGCCGAGATCGACGGCGCCAACGCCTGGCAGCAGTTCCGCTACCTCACTCTGCCGATGATCGCGCCGTTCCTGATGATCGCCGTCATCATCCGCTCGATCGATGCGCTGAAGAGCTTCGACATCATCTACGCCATGACCCAGGGCGGGCCGGGCACGGCGTCCGAAACCATCAACATCTATCTCTACAACACCGCCTTCTCCTACTACGACATCGGCTACGGCTCAGCCATGGCCGTGGTGTTCTTCATTGTCATCGTGGCGCTGTCCTTCGTCCTTTTGATGCTGCGCCAGCGATCGCAATGGATCGATGCGGAGGGCAAATAGATGACGTCACGGCTGCTCAACCGGATCGGGCTGTTCTTCGCGGCACTGGTCTTCGTCTCGCCGGCGATCCTGTTTTTCCTCTGGATGATCTCGCTGTCGCTGAAGTTCGAGATCGACAACGGCGCCTATCCGCCGATCCTGGTCCCCGAGCGCTTCGCCTGGTCGAACTATGCGAAGGTGTTCGAAGAGAACAATTTCCTGCTCTATCTGTGGAATTCGGTGCTGGTGACCGGCACGGCGACGCTATTGGCGCTGCTGATCGGCGTGCCGGCCGGCTATGGCATCGCGCGGCTCAAGGCCGAACGATCGGCCGTCGTCATCATGATCGCCCGCATGACGCCGGGGCTTTCCTATCTGATCCCGCTGTTCCTGCTGTTCCAGTGGATCGGCATCCTCGGCACGCTGTGGCCGCAGATCATCATCCACCTGGTGGTGACGGTGCCGATAGTCGTCTGGGTGATGATCGGCTATTTCGAGACGACGCCGATGGAACTGGAAGAAGCGGCCAACATCGACGGCGCCAGCTCTTGGCAGGTGTTCCGGCTGGTCGCGCTGCCGATCGCCAAGCCTGGCATCGTCGTCGCTTTCATCCTGTCGGTCATCTTCTCGTGGAACAATTTCGTCTTCGGCGTGGTGCTCGCCAGCCGCGAGACGCGGACCTTGCCGGTCGCCGTCTACAACATGCTTTCCTACGAGCAGGTGAGCTGGGGGCCGCTCGCCGCCGCCGCACTGGTGGTGACGCTGCCGGTGCTGGTGCTGACCATGTTCGCGCAAAGGCAGATCGTCGCGGGGCTGACCGCCGGCGCCGTCAAGGGCGGCTGAGGCGTGGCCCGAGCGGACATTACTCTTTCTGGAGGAATCCAATGGCATCGGTAACCATCAACAACGTGCAGAAGGCCTTCGGCGCCACGCGGATCATCCACGACGTCAGCGTCGATATCGCCGATGGCGAGTTTGTCATCCTGGTCGGGCCGTCGGGCTGCGGGAAGTCGACGCTGCTGCGCATGATCGCCGGGCTGGAGACCATCTCGGGCGGCAAGATCGCCATCGGCGAGCGCACAGTCAACAATCTGAGGGCGCGGGACCGCAACATCGCCATGGTGTTCCAGAACTACGCGCTCTATCCGCACATGACGGTGGCCGACAATATGGGCTTCGCGCTCAAGATCAAGAAAGCCGATCCGGCCGACACCGCCGGTCGTGTCAAAAGGGCGGCAAACATCCTCGGGCTGGAGAAGTTGCTGGATCGTTTTCCGCGCCAGCTTTCCGGCGGCCAGCGCCAGCGCGTCGCCATGGGCCGCGCCATCGTGCGCGACCCGCAGGTCTTTTTGTTCGACGAGCCGCTCTCCAATCTCGACGCCAAGCTGCGCGTCCAGATGCGCGGCGAGATCAAGGCGCTGCACCAGCGGCTGGGCACCACCACCATCTACGTCACGCATGACCAGATCGAGGCGATGACCATGGCCGACAAGATCGTCGTGCTGCATGACGGCCTGGTCGAGCAGATCGGCGCGCCGCTCGACCTCTACGACCGCCCGGCCAATCTCTTCGTCGCCGGCTTCATCGGCTCGCCGTCGATGAATTTCATTGCCGGCCGGCTCGAGGAAGGCATCTTCCGCAGCAACGGCGGACTGATCCTGCCGCTGCCGGAAGGCATCCACCCGGCGCACGCCACAGGCGGCGAACTCATCTACGGCATCCGTCCCGAGCATATCCGTGCAACCGCGCAGGGCATTTCCGGCACGGTCACGCTTCTGGAAGCGACCGGTTCGGAAATCTTCGCCAAGGTCGATTGCGCCGGCGAGGAGATCTCCTGCCTGTTCCGCGAGCGGCTGGCGCTGAAGCAGGGCGAGACGGTGCGGATCGAAGTCGACCGCGCCTGCGCTCATTTGTTCGACGCGAAGACCGGCCGGCGTATCTGACCGAGGCGGGCGATGCCCGCCGGCAATCGCAATGATGCGAGCTCAAGGGGGCGTGCAGGCAAGCGCGATGGCGTCCGCGACTTCCTCACAACGATCCGAGAGATTTCCCGTCGCCACCCTGATGTGATTGCTCGGGGAAATCGAGAACTTTGCGCCCGGATGGACGGCAATGCCTCTGGCAGCCATCGTCACCATCGCGAACGGTTCCGATGCCACGGGAACCCAGGCGCAAAGTCCCATCCCATCCTCCACGGCGACATCGCGTGCGCGCAACGCGCCGGTCAGATCGTCCCGCCGTTTCCGATAGATTGCTCGGGCACGCTCCAAGGTCTCCTCAGTGGCCGGATCGCGAAGCAGCCAGGCGGCCGCGGATTGCAGGATTCTGCTGGTCCATCCGGCACTGAAACTTCGATAGGATTGGATCTGCTCCACGATCGCCTTCGAACTCGAGAGAACGGCCAGACGCAGATCGGGCCCCAAGGTCTTCGAATAGGACAGGATATGGATCACCCGGTCGGGGAAGCGGCCCCCCATGGAATGGCGCGGCGCACTGGAAATATCGGCCACGCCGTCATCCTCGATGATCAGCGCGTCGCTTGCTTGCAGTACGTCCGCCAGGGCATCCAGCCTTGCCTTGCCGACACTTTGTCCCGTTACCGAATGAAGGCGCGGCTGGAACAGGAAGGCAATCGGCTTATACTTCATCGCCTCCTGCAGCGATGACGGCAACGGCCCATTGCGGTCGCATTGCACCGGCACGATGCGAACGCCGCGATCTTCCAGAATGTCGAGCAGACGCATGGCGGTCGGGTTCTCGATCGCCACCGAAGCGCCCGGCGTCACCAGGGCATGAAGCAAGGTGTAGACCGCATTGTAGCCGCCGTTCGTTGCGAGGAAAGCCTCAGGCTCATAGGGCCATGTCAGCCGCGCTGCTGCCTCGAGTTCCGGTAGGATACGGCTGCGCTCATAACTATTCAGGTTCTCGGCGGACGCGCCATAACCCAAGGCCGTCGCCAGTTGCGGCAAAAGGCGCACGTCCGGCACGGCAGCGGTCAGATTGAGCACGCTCTCGCCGTAATTGCCCGAACTCGCCAGCCGCTGCGGCTTGGCGATGAAGCGGTCGCCGCTGACCCAGGTGCCGTTGCGGCCACGACCGCTGATGATTTTCTGATGGCGCAATTCGCTCCAGGCTTCGGAGATGGTTGCCGGGCTTATGCCAAGCACGAAGGCCAGCTCGCGGATCGCGGGCAATTTTGTCCCGACGGGCAAGGCGCCAGAGCGGATCAAGGCGCTGGTTTCCAACGCGATTCCGCGCATGGTCCTGTCGCCCAATTTTTCGGCAAACCATTCAGCGCTGTGAATTTCGCTCATTTTCACGCCAGATTTAATGTTCAGTAACGTAATAGCATTTGATCAGTGAAAATTGAACATTTATTTACACGCTCAACATCCATTTTTGGTGAGCGACTTGCATGCCTGTCACCATACGTCTGGCTCTGCGCGATTGGGATTATATGACCCCGCTCGTGCTCGGAGATGTTTCGTCGCCTCGCCTTGAGGTGAAGGTCGACAGGGTCGGCACGCTGGTGTCGCATGTAGGCAAGGACGAAGCCCATGATGCCGCCGAAATGTCCTTCAGCCGCTATGCCCAGCTTCGTGCCGATGGCGACAACACGGTCGTTGGCGTTCCCAACTTCATCATGCGCGGCTTTCGTCATCGCTGCATCATCACGACGAAAAACAGCCAGATCACGCAGCTCAGCCAGCTTGCGGGCAAACGCATCGGCGTCACCGGCTGGCGTGACTCCGGCAACACATGGACGCGCGCGGCCCTGCGCCGCGAAGGCGTGGGCGTCGAGGATGCGACCTGGTTTGCCGGCCGGTTGACTGAAGCCCATCCAATCGTCGACCGTCTCGACGGCTTTGGCCGCCCTGGACGCATCGAAGCCGCACGCGGCGAACGGCCGATGATGGATCTGCTTTACGAAGGCGGCCTCGACGCTGTTTTCACGCCCTTCATGCCGGACGGGTTCTTCAACGCAAACTCTCCCTTCCGCCAGGTGTTGAGCGACTTTCGCGGCGCCGAGCTCAACTATTTCAATGATGTCGGCTACGTGCCCGGCATGCATCTGATCGGCATCAAGGCGGCGATCCTTGAAGAACATCCCTGGCTTGCCGCCGAACTGAGCGAGCTGATCGATGAATCTCAGCGCGTCTGGACCGCCAAGCGGCGCAAATACGCCGAGACGAGTCCATGGACGTTTGATGAGATTCTCAGGGTTTCAACCGACCTTCCGGCGAATTGGCGTGACAGCGGCTTCAACGCCAATCGGGCGATGATCGCGGACTTTGCCGTCGAATTGCACACGCAAGGCATCCTGGCGCGGACTCTGACGCCGGAAGAGCTGTTTCCACTTTGCGAAAATTCGGATCGCCCGCAACTCGCCGCGACCGGATCCTGAACCAATTTAACAAAGCCAAAAAAGGGGAATACGACATGCTATTGAGATCCATCACGTCCTTCATGCTTGCCACCGTCCTGCTGTCAGGCGTCGCCATTGCTCAGGAAGTCCCGAAATTGGCTGTAGACGAGGCATTGCGGGCAAAGCTGCCGGAAAGCATCAGAACCGCCGGCAGCATGATCTCCGTCAACAACGGCTCCTTCCCTCCCTACGAGATAGTTACGGGCACCGAGATGACTGGCGCGAGCGCCGACCTGACGGATGCACTCGGACAGGTGCTCGGCGTCAAGATCGAACACGCCACGGTCGGCGGCCTCCCGGCGCTTCTCGCAGGCATCAATTCCGGCCGCTATCAATTCGCCTTCGGCCCGGTCGGCGACTTCAAGAGCCGCGAGGAAGCCAACGACTTCGTCGACTGGGTTCAGGAATTCGTGGTTTTCGCCGTCCAGAAGGGCAATCCCAACGGCATCACCTCGCTGGATACAGCCTGCGGACAGCGCATCGCAGTCATGGCGGGTGGATCGGCGGAGCGCGTGATCCAGGCGCAACTGGAAAAGTGCAAGACGGACGGCAAGAAGCCCGTCGAGATCCAGTCCTTCACCGACCAGCCAAGCTCGATCCTTGCCGTCCGGTCCAAGCGTTCGGATGCCTTCTTCTCGTCGCAGGCCCCCCTTACCTATTTCGTGGCGCAGGCCAAGGGTCAGCTCGAGCTTGCTGGCGTCGGCCAGAAGAACGGCTTCGACAATCTCTACCAGGGCGCGGTGGTGCCGAAGGGATCGCCGCTCGGCGAGGTGCTTCGCGACGGCATCAAGGTCCTGATGGCCAACGGCACCTATGCCATCATCATGAAGAAATGGGGCCTTGAGAACAACATGATCAAGGAGCCCGGTATCAATCTCGGCGGGACCCTGCCCAAATGAGCGCCAATACCCGGACAAACGCATCGCCGTCTGGCGGTGCGGAGCCTCGCGATGTCGTAAACGCCCACCAGCCGTTTCGCGCGGGTCGCCTCTTGCTGTGGATCGCAACCCTGGCGATTGCCGCAAATTTTGCGTGGATCGTTGCCAACAACGAAAACTTCGGTTGGCCCGTGGTCGGCAAGTATTTCTTCGATCCGACCGTGATCAGCGGCCTTTACGTCAGCCTCGGGCTGACGGTCGTCGCCATGGCGATCGGCATTGTGCTGGGCCTGCTTCTTGCGATCGCGCGGCTGTCCTCGGATCGGCTGGCCTATTCGCTTGCCGGTCTCTTCATCTGGTTCTTCCGCGGCACGCCGCTGCTGGTCCAACTGATCTTCTGGTACAATCTGTCGACGCTGTTTCCCACCTTGTCGATCACGATCCCCTTCGGCCCGACGTTGGCCAGTTGGGATACCAATTCGGTGATCACGCCGATGACGGCTGCAATCGTTGGACTTGCCCTGAACGAAGCTGCCTACATGGCCGAAATCATCCGCGGCGGCCTTCTGTCCGTCGACAGGGGGCAGGCGGAAACGGCGGAGGCTTTCGGGATGACACGCGCCCGCGCCCTTCGCCGGATCATCATTCCGCAGGCGATGCGCTCCATCGTTCCGCCGACGGGCAACCAGCTGATCAGCATGATCAAGGCCACCTCCCTGGTCAGCGTCATCGCCATGGCGGACCTGCTCTATTCCGTGCAATCGATCTACAACAGCACCTTCGAGGTCATCCCGATGCTGCTTGTGGCCGTGATCTGGTATCTCCTCATCACCTCGGTGCTCAATGTCGGCCAAGGCTATATCGAACGCTATTACGGCCGCGGTGACAGGCGTTCGGGCGACACCGCAAACCCGATCAAGAATGCAAAAGACAAGGTCGTTTCTGGCACCCTGTCACCGGCCCTCGCGCAGGAGGCAAGCCATTGACTGTCGCCGCATCTGTCGAGCCGCTCGTGCGGGCGCGCAACGTGCACAAATCCTTCGATCGGCTTGAGGTCCTGAGGGGCCTAGACCTTGACGTCATGCCGGGCGAGGTCGTGGTCATTCTCGGACCCTCCGGTTCCGGAAAGTCGACCTTTCTGCGCTGCATCAATCACCTCGAGGCGATCAACCGGGGTTCGATCGAAGTCGATGGCGAGCAGATCGGCTACCGGTTGCGAAAGCAGCGGCTGGAGAAACTGTCGAACAACGCAATCGCCGCGCAGCGGCGCAAGATCGGCATGGTCTTCCAGCAGTTCAATCTCTATCCGCATATGACGGTCCTGCAGAATATCATCGAGGCGCCGGTCGGCGTTCATGGCGAAAGCCGCAAGGCCGCGACGGAAAATGCACTGAGGCTTCTGGAACGCGTCGGCCTTTCAGCCAAGGCTGACAGCTATCCGCGCCATCTTTCCGGTGGCCAGCAACAGCGCGTCGCGATTGCCCGTGCGCTGGCAATCAAGCCGAGACTGATGCTGTTTGACGAACCGACCTCGGCGCTCGACCCGGAGCTCGTCGGAGAGGTGCTTTCGACCATGCGGGATCTTGCCGGCCAGGGGCTGACGATGATCGTGGTGACCCACGAAATCAGCTTTGCGCGGGAGGCGGCGGACCGGGTCATCTTCATGGATGGTGGTCAAATCGTTGAACAGGGCAAGCCGGAAGACGTGCTGGGCAACCCGCAACATCAGCGCACCAGAAGCTTTCTGGCGCGTTTTATTTAGCCGTCAAGCTAACAGTTCGAGACGCGCACTCTCAGCGTCGAGCAAGGGCGGTGTGACGGCCTTGCGCCTTCTTGTTCAATCTGGAATGGAATATCCGATGATCCGCGACAATGCTTTCGCTCGTATCTCAGACTTCGAACCGCTCAGGGACGAGCTGGTCGCGACCCGGCACTATCTTCATGCTCATCCCGAGCTATCCTTCGAAGAGGTGGAGACGGCGCGCTTCGTCGCCGAAAAGCTTGAGGGCTGGGGCTACGAGGTTGCCCGCAATGTCGGCGGCCACGGCGTCGTCGCCCGCCTCAAGGTGGGAACAGGGACGCGCAGCATCGCAATCCGGGCGGATATGGATGCCCTACCGATCCATGAGGACACCGGCCTCGCTTACGCGAGCCAGACCGCGGGCAAGATGCATGCCTGCGGTCATGACGGCCATACCACGATGCTGCTGGGTGCCGCCGAATACCTGGCGCGCACCCGGCGCTTCGACGGGACGGTGAACCTGATCTTCCAGCCGGCGGAAGAAGCTGGTATCGGCAGCGGCGCCCAGGCGATGATTGCCGATGGCCTGTTCGAGCGTTTTCCATGCGATGCGATCTTTGGATTGCACAATCATCCCGGCGCGCCGGAAGGCAGCTGGCTGACGCGGAGCGGGCCTCTGATGGCTGCCTCCGATACGGTGAAGATCACCGTCACCGGCAAAGGCGGACACGCTTCCCGGCCGCATCTGACGGTGGACCCGGTCGTCGTTGCCTGCAATCTCGTCGTTTCATTGCAGACAATTGTTTCGCGCAATGTCGATCCGACGCAAACGGCGGTTATCACCGTCGGCTCGATCCATGCAGGCGAAGCGTCCAATGTCATACCGAACACCGCGACGCTTTCGCTGAGCGTCCGCTCCTTCGAGCCCAAGATACGGGAGTTACTCGAAGCCCGGATCAAGAAACTCACCGCCGCCGTCGCGGAGGGACATGGGGCGCGTTCCGAAATCGACTACCTCCACGGCTACCCGGTCGTCGTCAATTCGGAAAAGGAGACCGAGTTCGCCCGCAGCGTGGCGGAGGAACTCGTCGGCACGGACAGAGTTTCGACATCCCATCTGATCCCTGGAAGCGAGGATTTCGCCTATTTCCTGGAGCACAGGCCGGGAAGCTTCCTTCGCCTTGGCAATGGGATGAGCTCGGAAATCCTGCACAGCTCGAAATTCGATTTTGCCGACGAAAACCTGACAGTCGGCGCGGCACTTTGGTCGCGTTTGACTGAACGGTTCTTGAGCTGAGGCATTTCGCAATGCCTGCAGCTTAATTCGCGGATAGAGGGCCAAGCGTGCAGCCGGCGTGACGCGGCTGTGCCGGGGCATCCCGGATACCCCAGCAAACATGCATCGCAATGAAATGCCGGAAGGTGAGAACCGTCCCGGTGGGGACGCGACCGTCGCTTTCGGCAAAGTCGCTTATCCACATCGACGGGAGGATTTGCGACCGATCCTATCTGTCAACCTTGGGACTAACCTGGCCTCCCTGCTCCAGCCGGTCGCGCAGCATGCTCCAGGCGAGCAGCATGTTTGGCGCGTGCCGCATCAGGCCATGGAAGGGGATCGGCGAAGGCGGCGCGAACGGCAGCGGCAGATCACGGGCGTCGGTTCCAACAGCCCAGTCGGCGAGCACCTTGCCCATCGCCGTGGTCATGGCGATGCCGCGGCCGTTGCAGGCGCGACCGGCGATCAGGCCCGGCCCGAGATCGACGAGGTGCGGCAGAAAATCCGGTTCGACCGCGGCCATCCCCGACCAGCTGTAGGCAAGCGGGGGCAGGTCCGGCAGATCGAGATGCCTGGCAAGCCGCCGCCAGATCGCCCGCGGTACGCGCATATCGGCGCCGGCGCCGACAATGTGCATACCGCCGCTGATCAGCCTGTTTGCGCTGTCGAAGCGGAAGGTGATGAGGTTGCGCCTGGTGTCGCCGACGCCCTGCCCACCGGGAAGCAGGCGCGTTCGTATGTCGCGCGGCAGCGGCGCCGTGGCGATCTGGAAGACCTTCAGCGGGACGTAGGTTCGCGGGAGCATCGGGTTCAGCACCTCGCCATAGGCGTTGGTGGCGATCAGCACCTTTTCCGCCCGCACCAGGCCGGATGCGGTCTTCAACGCCCAGCCGCCCGCCTCACGGTCGGCCGAAGTGACGGGCGTATGCTCGAAAATACGTGCGCCGGCCTTCTCGGCCGCATCGGCGAGACCGCGCGCATATTCGACTGGATTGAGGACGCCGCCCGAGCGGTCCATCCAGCCGCCGGCGTAACCGCGAACGCCGGTCAACTCGGTGACTGCCCTGCTGTCCAACGTGACGGCCGGCCTGCCGCGCTGCGCCCATTGCTCGGCGCGCGATCTGGTCTTTTCGAAGGCGGCCGGCGAATGCGCCGGTTGGATCCATCCGTTCTGCAAGGCGTCGCATTCGATGCCGTGCCGCCTGATCAGGCCGAAGACGAGGTCGGCGCTGCCGGCGGCGAAATCGATCAGCCGGTCGCCGCGCTCCGGCCCCAGATAGGCGATGATGTCGCTGGGGTCCATCTTGGCGAAATTCGGTACGACGAAGCCGGCATTGCGGCCGGTTGCGCCCCAGGCGATGATTTCAGCTTCGAGGACAGCGACTGAAAGCCCTCTCTCGGCGGCGTGCAGCGCGGTTGAAAGGCCGGAAAAGCCACCGCCGACGATCGCAAGGTCGACGTCGAACTCGCCTTGCAGCGCGAGCCGGTCGCGGCGGTTGCGGCTGACGACGTGCCAGAGCGAGGCGCCATGCGCGTCCTGCCGGACCAGAGCATTCATGACCCCGAGCTGCTCTCGCCCGCGACCACCTTAGCCCGCTTGCCGAAGCGTGGCCGTCGCGGCCTGTCGCCGAACAGGCCGTTCGGCCGGATCAGGAGGATGACGCATAGCATCACGCCGATGGCGACGATCTGCAGCGAGGCGGCGCGTGCCTGCTGCTCCGGCGGGAACAGGATGCTGGTCATGGTGCCTGACCCGGCCCATATCGCCCAGACCAGGACGCTGCCGACGACAGCGCCGGCATTGCTGCCTGAGCCGCCGACGATCAACATGACCCAGACCTGGAAGGTCAGGATCGGCAGGTAATTGTCGGGCGCGATGAAGCCGGTGAAATGCGCCTGCAGCGCCCCTGCCAGCGCCATGATGGCGCCTCCAACGGCGAAGGCCTGGACGCGGTAGAAACGCGCGCTCTTGCCAAGCGAGATCGCCGCCCGCTCATCCTCCCGCAGCGCCTTCAGGACCCGGCCCCAGGGGCTGCGCGACAGGTGCTCCAAAGCGAGATAGGCGATCAGCGTGACGGCAGAGACGATGGCAAGATTGGACAGATTGAACAGCAGCGGCGTCTCGGCAAGACTGCCGAAGGGGCGCGGAATGAAACCGATGCCGAAGGGGCCGCCGGTCAGCTTCTGCGCGTTGAGCGCGACCAGTTGCACGACGACGGCTACACCGAATGTGGTGATCGCCAGATAGTCCGATTTCAGCCGCAGCGTGGCCACGCCGGTAAGCGCGGCGGCGATGCCGCCGACGATCATGGCGCCGAACCAGCCGACAAGGATCGGCAGGCCGAAGCCACCCAGCCGCGCGGCGTCGTCGGGCGTGGTCAGCAGCGCGGACGTGTAGGCGCCAATGGCGATGAAGCCCGCAAGGCCGACATTGACGAGGCCGGTCAGTCCCCACTGCAGATTGAGCCCCAGCGTGACCAGTGAAAAGATCAGCGCGGTGGTCAGAAAGAAGGCGCCATAGCCGAGCAGGTCCATCATCTTTCCCTCACGCCGAAGAGGCCGATCGGACGCACGAACAGCACCGCCATCAGGATGATGAAGGAGATGGCGGCGCGCCATTCGGCGCCGATCAGCTGCACCGCGCCGGCCTCGGCCAGGCCGATGATCAGGCCACCGAGCACGGCGCCGGGCACGCTGCCGATGCCGCCCAGGATGGCGGCAGCGAACATCGGCAGCAGCATGTCGAAGCCCATGAGCGGGCGGATCTGCACCAGAATGCCGATCATCACGCCGGCGACGCAGGCCAGTGCCCCGCCGATGATCCAGGTGACACGCACCACGCCGGCGACGTCGATGCCGACAATGCGGGCAAGTGCTGCGTTCTGGCTGAGTGCCTGCATGGAGCGGCCGGTCTGGGTGCGCGTCATCACAAGATGCACGCCGAGCACGAGCACGGCGGTGAGCAGCAGCAGCGCGATCTGGTCGGGCGTGATGCGGATGCCGAAGCCGACCGGCGTGGCGATCTGGATGGCGCGGCTGAAATAGGTCGGGCGCGAGGTGAAGGCGAATTCGAGCAGGCTTCTGAGCGCCATCGAGGCGCCGAAGCTCGCCATCACCACGA
This sequence comes from Mesorhizobium monacense, assembly GCF_056781675.1. Taxonomy (NCBI): domain Bacteria; kingdom Pseudomonadati; phylum Pseudomonadota; class Alphaproteobacteria; order Hyphomicrobiales; family Phyllobacteriaceae; genus Mesorhizobium; species Mesorhizobium monacense. Next base: position 6,678,714 of record NZ_CM165567.1, read on the forward strand.
TGATCGCCTGGTCTTGTCTGCGCAGCCGCGAGAACAGCACCTTGTCGAGCAGCAGCGCCAGCAAGGCGGTGAACGCCATGCCGACGACCAGCGCAACAATGAGCGGCCAGCCGAAGGACAGCGGGGCGATCGGCGCCACCTTGCCGAACATGGCGCCAATGGCGCTGACGGCAGCGAGCGTTGCGTAGGTGCCCCAGGCCATGAAATCGCCATGGGCGAAGTTCGAGAAGCGCAGGATAGAGTAGGTCAGTGTCACGCCGATGGCGCCAAGGCCGATCATCGAACCCGCCAGCAGGCCGTCGACGACAAATTGCAGGCTCACGCGGCACCTCCCGTTTCCGGCTTGAGGGGCCGCTGACCAAGATAGAGTTCGGCGACGACCGGATCGTTCCACAGGTCCGAGGCGACGCCCTCGTGCCGGTCCTTGCCCTCGACCAACACATAGGCGCGGTCGCCAATGGCAAGGGCCGCCTTGGCGTTCTGTTCGACCAGCAGGATGGTGACGCCGGATCTGCGGATGGCGGAGAGCATCTCGAACACCATCGACACGAATTTGGGCGACAGGCCGGCCGACGGTTCGTCGAGCACCAGCACCTTCGGGTGGACGACCAGTGCGCGAGCCACGGCAAGCATCTGCCGCTGTCCGCCCGACAGATTGCCGGCCGCCGTCCGGCGTTGGCGAACGAGATCGGGGAAGGCGGCGTACATTTCCTCGATGCGGGCAGGCGCCTCGCGCCGCTCGAGGATGCCGCAGGCGACCTTCAGATTGTCCTCCACCGACATCAGCGGAAAGACGTTTTCGGTCTGCGGCACGAAGGCAAGGCCGAGGCGGACCATGGTGTGCGCCGGCGCCGCCGTGATGTCCTTGCCGTCGAGGAGCACGGTGCCGCGGCTGATCGGGACAAGGCCGGCGACGGCCTTGATCAGGCTCGACTTGCCGGCGCCGTTGGGGCCGAGGACGACGACGATCTCGCCTTTGTTGACGGTGATCGAGGCGCCGCGCACGATCGGCACGCCCGGTTCGTAGCCGGCCTCAAGATCGCGAACATCGAGCACGACCTCACTCATGCCGCGCCCCCGAGATAGGCCTCGATGACGCGCGGATCGCGCGCCACCTCATCGGCGCTGCCTTCGCACAAAAGCTCGCCGCTCGCCATCACCAGCACCCGGTGGCAGAGCCTCGCCACCATGTCGATATTGTGCTCAATCAAAAGGAAGGTGATGCCGCTTCTGTTGATGTCGCGGATGCGGTCGATGATCACCTCGAGCAGGGTCGCGTTAACTCCGGCCGCAGGCTCGTCGAGCAGGATGATCGTCGGATCGGCCATCATCACGCGGGCGAGTTCGAGCAGCTTGCGCTGGCCGCCGGAAAGCACGCGCGCCGGTTCGTGCGCCAGCCGGGCAAGGGAGACGAGTTCCAGCAGTTCGGCGGCCTTCATCGCGGCGGCCATCTCCTCGGCGGCAACCCGCCGCGGCGACAGGAAATTGGCGAGCAGCCGCTCTCCGGTCTGCCCTTGCGCGGCAAGCATGACATTCTCGATCAGTGTCAGATTGGGCAAAGGCCGGGGGATCTGGAAGGTCCGTCCGAGGCCGCGTCCTATGCGACGATGGGCAGCCTCTCCCGAGACGAGCGTGCCGTTGAGACGGATCTCGCCGCTGGTTGGCAGGATGCTGCCGGCCAGCAAGTCGAACATCGTCGTCTTGCCGGCGCCGTTCGGGCCGATCAGTCCGAGGATCTCGCCCGGCCGCACTGAGAACGACACATCGTTGACCGCGACCAAGCCGCCGAAGCGCCTAACGACGTTCGTTGCTGTCAGAACCGGCGCACGGGTCTCCGTCCCATGCTGTCTCGCCGTCTCGCTCATCAGTCCCTCTGGCCGAAGACGATCGTTGCCGCCTTCTGATTTTTTTGATCTGTGATCACACTTGCTTTGATCACGATATTCGGCTTTAATCCCGTCCGCAAGCCCCAAAACGGGCCAAAGGCTGACCAAAACCGGCCATCACGGGAACCCCATGCAAAAGGCCGCCAGCGAAAGAAACCACGAGGCGATTGCGGCCCAGCTGGCGCCGGTCGGCCGCGAGACCGTGCAGGATCGCGTCTATTCAGAGTTGCGGCGGGCTTTGATTGGCGGTCTTTTCGAGCCAAGCCAGGTGCTGACCATTCGCGGCTTGGCCGATGCGCTGGTCACATCGACCATGCCGGTGCGCGAGGCACTCGGGCGGCTGATCACGGAAAAGGCGCTGGAGGCGCTGCCCAACCGCTCGGTGCGCGTGCCGCCGATCACGCTGGAGCGGCTCGATGATCTTTTGCGCGCCCGCATCCTCATCGAAGGGGAGGCGATCGCGCTGGCTGCCGAACGCATGGGGCCTCGCCAGATCGCGGCGGTGGAGGCTCTGCTTCGCGAATGGGACGAGATGCGTGCGCTGAAGCACAAGAAGGACGTCGATCGTGAAGTGACGCTCAACCAGAGCTTTCACTTCGAGATCTACCGCTCCTGCGGTTCGGCCGTGCTCATCCCGATGATCGAGAGCCTGTGGCTGCAGTCCGGGCCTTGCATCCGTCTCGCCATCTACGCATTCTCGGAAGCCGGTGAGGTCGACACCGCCTACTATCATCGCAGCATCGTCACGGCACTGTCCGCGCGGGATGCGCAGGCGGCACGCGAGTCGCTGATCACCGATATCAGCCGGCCCTTCACCTTCCTGCGCAACAAGCTGCAATCCACCGTGACGAAGGACCAGACATGACGAACCCTGCCATCAGGATCACCGAGCCGCGCTCGAAGCTTTCCGTGACCGCGCTGTTGCTGCCGGAAAAAGCGCCGGAAAATGCCGCCTTCCTACTGGCATATCTCGACAAGCCGCGCGTTGTTGCCGGCATCCATGCGATGTGGACGGGACCCGAAATCTCCTGTCCCGTTCCCGTTGCCGATCTTGAGGGCCAGTCCTATGCCCGGCCTTTGCCGGCGGAGAATGCGACGCTGACGCCGCAGCCGGGTGACATCGTGCTGTCCTACGTGCCGCCGCGCGTGTGGGGCGGAACGCCCAATGCGATCTTTGATATCGGCCTCTATTACGGGCCGGGCGCGCGCCTTCTGTTCCCGATCGGATGGCTGGCAGGCAGCGTCGTCGCCCAGGTGCTTCCCGACGAGCGCGAGCACCTGGCCGCCGCCTGCGGCGTCATCCGCCGCAACGGTGCCTGCGATGTCACGTTCAGCCTGGTGGAGGTCTGAGTGGCCGACGACAGTTTCGAACTCTTCGATCTCCGCGTCGAGGCGGTCATCCCCGAGGGCAAGCCGATCTATTGCGGCGCAAGGGCTGGCGACTATTTCGAGCTCAAGGGCGAGACGCTGTCGATGCCGGCAGGGCAGGGTTTTTCGATCTATTCGATTGCTGCCGTGTTGCCGCTGCTGGCGGCCAAGCAGCGCCCGACCGATAAGAACGACTGGATGACGTCCGACACCGAAATCGCCTGTCCCGATCCCAACTGCGCTAGCCGGCTGAGAATCGTCAGGACCGGCAAGCGGCTGTTCAGCCATGCCGAGACGACGGCAGTGCCGCTGCCGAAGGAGGATGACCAGAAATGACCGGCAAGACCTTCGAGCTCGGTCCCGGCTACACGATCTCGCGTGTCATTCGCGGCGGCTGGCAGCTTGCCGGCGGCCACGGAGCCATCGACCGCGAACAGGCGGTGACCGACCTCATCGCCACCTTCGACGCCGGCATCTGGACCTATGATTGCGCCGATATCTATACGGGCGTCGAGGAGCTGATCGGCGCCGCCCGGCTCCGGCTTGCCAACGAGCGCGGTCTCGACGCCGCCGCGCGGATGAAGGTGCACACCAAGCTGGTGCCCGACCTCGAAAGGCTTGCCAGCATCAACCGCGACTACATCAGAGGCATCGTCGACCAGTCGCTGCGGCGGCTGAAGACCGAACGGCTCGACCTCGTGCAGTTCCACTGGTGGGACTACGCGCTCCCCGGCTACGTCGATGCGACAGGCTGGCTCAACGAGCTGCTCCTCGAAGGCAAGGTGCGCAATGTCGGCACCACCAATTTCGACACGCCACGCCTTGCCGAGATCCTGGCGGCCGGTGTGCCGCTGGTCAGCCAGCAACTGCAATACTCCGTGCTCGACCAGCGACCGGCGGGCAGGCTTGCCGCACTCGCTGCCCGGAACGGAGTCAGTTTCCTTTGCTACGGTTCGGTGGCCGGCGGCTTCCTGAGCGACAAATGGCTTGATGTCGCGGAGCCGCAAACGCCGCTCGAGAATCGGTCGCTGGTCAAATACAAGCTGATCATCGACGACTTCGGCGGCTGGGATCTTTTCCAGGCCTTGCTGAGCACGCTGAAGGCGGTCGGCGACCGCCACGGCGTCGACATCGCCACCATCGCCAGCGCCTGGGTGCTCGAGCAGCCGCAAGTGGCAGCTGTCATCGTCGGCGCCCGCAACCAGGCGCATGCGCTCGCCAATGCTGGGATCATGGACGTCGCGCTGACGCCGGATGACAAGACGGCGATCGGCGCCGTGATCGCTGAGAGCAGGGGACTTGAAGGCGACGTCTACACGCTGGAGCGCGACCGTCACGGCCGCCACGGCTCGATCATGCACTACAATCTGAACGCGGGCCGGATATGAACACACAGTCTTCCCTGTTTTCACGCGCGAGTGCCGAGGTCGTCGACCTGCATCGCTTCTTCGTCGACTGGTTCGTCGAGGCCCGCGCCGGCACTGTGGATTTCAGTCGCTTCGAATCCGTCATGGGCGAAGGTTTCAACATGATTGCACCGAGCGGCATGATCCTCGACCGTGATGCGGTCATCGGTCATGTCAGGGACAGCCGCGCCACCTGTGACGACGGCTTTGCCATCTCGATCGAGGACATCCGTCCCGGCTGGCAAACCGCGGACACCATCGCCGTCCTCTATGTCGAGGCACAGCGGCGCGGCGGCAAGCACAGCCGCCGCCAGTCGAGTGCCGTTTTCACCACCAGTTCATCGGCGCCCAACGGCGTCGAATGGCGACATCTGCATGAAACCTGGCTGCAGGTGTCGGAAGGCTGAACAGGCTCCACAGATGAAAATTAGAGTCGAGTAACGAAAGGGGAACAACAATGACAAAGACGATACTCCACATCACCACCGCGCTCGCCTTGCTGACGGCGGCCGGTGCGGCACACGCCGCCGATTGCAAGATCACCGTCGGCCTCGTCATGGAGCTGACCGGCCCGGCCGGCGAATACGGCCAGGCCGGCGCCAAGTCGGTCGAGATGGCCTTCCGCGACATCAATGCAGCCGGCGGCGTGCGCGGCTGCGATCTCGCCGCCGACACCCGCGACAGCCAGAGCCAGGGCAACATCGCCGTCGACGCCGCGACCCAACTGGTTCAGGTCAAGAAGGTGCCGGTGATCATCGGAGGCATCATTTCCTCGGTGTCGATCCCAATCCTGACCTCAGTCACCGCGCCGGCGAAGATCGTCCAGGTCTCGCCCGCTTCCTCCTCGCCGACGCTGACGGCACTCGGCCGCGACGGCAAGACCAACGGCTTCTTCTTCCGCACCATTACCTCGGATGCACTGCAGGGTGTCGCCGCCGGCAAATATGCCGTCGACAAGGGCTTCAAGAAGCTGTCGATCATCCATGTCAACAACGACTTCGGCGTCAACATGGCGGCGGAGTTCTCGCGCGCCTACAAGGCGCTCGGCGGCACCATCGTCTCCGACACGCCCTACAATGAAAAGCAGTCGAGCTATGCCTCGGAAGTCACCGCCGCCATGGCCGGCGAGCCGGACGGGCTCTATCTCGTCAGCACGCCGGTCGATGGCGCAACCATTGCTCGCACCTGGATCTCGCAAGGCGGCGTGCAGAAATTCCTGCTCAATGACGGCATGAACAGCCCGGACTTCATCGAATCCGTTGGCGCCGACTATCTCAAGGATGCCTATGGCACGTCCTCGGGCACCAGCCCGACGGCCTCCACCGACTACTTCATGAAGAACTACAAGGAGTTTTCCGGCATCGAGCCGTCGAATCCGGCGGCCGATCGGTCGTATGATGCCGGCGCCATCGTTGGCTTGGCAATCGCCATTGCCGGCTCCGAGGATCCGGCCAAGATCAAGGACGCAATGCACAAGGCCGTGGACCCGGCCGGCACGCCAATCTTTGCCGGCAAGGAGGAGTTCGCCAAGGCGCTCGGTCTGATCAAGGACGGCAAGCCGATCCGCTACGAAGGCGTCATTGGCCCGGTCGCCTTCGACAAATACGGGGACATCACTGGCCCGTTCCGCCTCTGGAAGATCGTCGACGGCAAGGTGACGACGGACGGCGAGATGACCACGGATGACGTCAACGCCCTGCAGGCAAAGCTGCAGTAAGGCGCCGATATCTTGCTTGGCGCGACCACATTCTTGCTGTGGTCGACGCCAGGCAGCTGGAGGATGGGCCGATTGCGCCAAAAAGCGGCCAATGGGACACAACTTTGGAAATGACGGCTACGGGCCGGGAGCTGTAGGTCCGCTTGTGGTGCAGGGAAGAACGATAGCGGACGTTAAATCTCGAGGATCCGATGTCCTGAGTTGACCCAGGACAGACCTTTGGCGGTCGCTCGGTGGTCGACCGCACCTCTGCGGACATTCGAAACCATGAGTTGCTTGAGATGCAATGCGCTCCAGGGTCGGCACTGCCAAGCGGCAAATCAGGCCGGGAGCCGCCACATTCGCACACGACCTGTACCACGCAATTCCGTTTCCGCGAGTGGGTCGCAAGCAAAATTTGGTCCAAGCAGTTGGTGAGTTGCATCAGAAATACGAATTTCATCGGGCTCCGCGGACGTTTGAATACGTGCGGCGAGATTAACGGTCTCGCCCCACAGGTCATACGCGAACCGCCTCTTGCCTATGACGCCCGCGACGATTGGTCCTGAGTGAATTCCAATTCTGAGTCTCAGCGGTTCTCCTGCGAAGCGTTCGCGCTTAACCGCCTTCCGCAGTTCAACTGCATAGTGCGCGAGGGCTTCTGCATGATCGGATCGCGCGGTGGGCAGGCCAGCGACCACCATCACGCAATCGCCGATTGTCTTGATCTTTTCGCAGCCGTATCGTTCCGAGAGCCGATCCGCCGCCTTGAAAAAGTAATTTAAAATAGCGAGCGTCGTCACGGCTCCGACGCTCCGCGCTCTTTCCGTAAAACCGACGATGTCGGCAAAAAGCACACTCACCTCTGCGTGGTTGTCAGCAATTTTTTTGTGCGCTTTTAACCGCTCCGCGATCGACGCCGGAAGAATGTTGAGGAGTAGGGTTTCGGCGCGCTGGTATTCACGCGACAATCCCTCTTGGCTCTTCCTCAACGCCTCGTTCGTCGATTGTAATTTCTCGTTGAGTTGACGCTCCCTCTCTTGCAGGAGCGTCATTTCATAAGCCTTCTGTTGAAGCCGCTGCCTATTGTCGCGTTCGGCAGTGGCGTCAAGAAAGAGCAGCCACACGCAGGCATTGTCAGCAAAAAGATGAAGGTCCGCGACACGCCCGCTGGGCAGTTCGACCATTTCCATATGATATGGAAGCTCCGGGCAAGGCAGCAAACCTTCCATGAATTCAAGCTGCTCGGCAACAGGCTTACCAATGCGAAGTGATGAGAGTCCGTAATGTTCGACACTTCCGCCCTTCGCAGCTATGCAATGCTGGGCGTCAATTTCCAGATATGCGATAGAGTGCTCATTGTAGAAGAAATTGTAAATCCAGCTTCTGACTTCTCTTGGCAATCCATGCATGGTCTATTTGGTGACCATCGAAGCAAGCTGACGAAACGCATCATCAACATGTTCACCCGAAAGCGCACTTGTTAGATAGATTTGCCATCCAAGTTGCCTGAGTTCGTTAATCTCACTATCCGATATTTCCCACCGATCGGCCAGATCGGATTTGTTGAACAGCAATACAGACGGCATAGCGCCGAATTCGGCCTCGGCCCGCTCGCGTAGCGTGAGCGCCACGGCAAGAGTAGCGGCGCGGGTTCCATCGACGACAAGCACGAGTCCGGTCGCACCCCGCACATAGCTGACGCGGAATGAGCCGATATCGTCTTCGCCGGCCAAATCCCACAAAATCAGATCCACGGTTTTGTCCGGGAGTGCGACACTCTTCTTGTCGATTTTCACTCCCACCGTGGTCAAGTAGGTTTCTGAAAAGATGCTTTGCACAAACCTGCGAACCAGACTCGTCTTTCCGACAGCGAACCCGCCCAACATGCAGATCTTTTTTTGCAATATCCCAGGCTCCCCACTAGTCCAGGTTTACCGTAACCGAAACCCGGCGATTGGTGGAGCTCCCAGTTTGACTATTTTCAGGCACCGCCGGCTCAAAGGTGCCCGCGCCCCGAACCAGCAGCAGTTCCGGAGCGACGCCGCGCTTGTTGAGAAGCGCACGAACTGTCTCGGCGCGGGCGGCGCTGATCGACACGTTGGCCGTCTCACGGCCCGTGGCGTCCGAATGGCCGGTCAACATGAACCGCGCTGTTACGCCTGACTTGCGGGCTTTTTGGGCGAATTCCTTTATTTGATCCGCCAACCTGTCGAGAACCGGGATCTGCTCTGGTCCCGGCACAGCTTTGCCGGAATAGAAGAAAATATCGGTTGCCTGAATGGCCTCTCTCAAATGATTGAGTTCTGCAAGGCTCAGCTCACGCAGCTGCGAGACATCCAGAGCCACTCCGTCCGCCGAAAGTTGTTGGGCGGCGGCCCGCGCCCGGTTGATCCAGGCGGCAGGAGCCTCACCCACGACAACGATGCGGCCCTGGACGATCGAGAGCAGAACCGATTTCGGCGGGGTCAGCGACGCCGTCAGCCGCTTCACCACGAACTTCGGATCAAGGCTCTGATAGAATTGCCACTGCGAATGAACGCGGGCAGGATCGACCTGCGTTCCGGACAGCAGAGCTTGCGGGTCGGCGGCAAGCGGGTCTCTCAGGCCGGAAATGTAGAAATGTCCGCCCCTCGTCGTTTGTTGGGCGACGATGATTCCCGGTTGGGCCTCAAGTCGCGACACATAATGCTGCCAGTGCTCCGCCGCGCGTGCTTCGGGGCTCACATCACGAACCTTGGAGATGTCGAATTCCGGTCCGCCTGCCGAAAGCTGTCGGGCCGCTGCGCGCGCCCGATCTATCCAGGTGTCGGGAGCCTCACCCTCGGCAACGATGCGATCCTCGACGATCGAAAGCCGAACCGATTTCGGCGGGGTCAGCGACGCCATCAGCCGCTTCAGCACGAACTCCGGATCAAGGCTCTGATAGAATTGCCACTGCGAATGAACGCGGGCGGGATCAACCTCCGTTCCGGACAGCAGAGCCTGCGGGTCGGCGGCAAGCGGGTCTCTCAGGCCGACAATATAGAATTGGCCATCGCGCACCTTTTGTTCGGCAACGATGATGCCCGGCTGGGTCTCCAGTCGCGACACATAGGCCTGCCAGCGCTCCGCTTCGCGTTCTTCGGGGCTCACATCACGGACCCTGGAGATATCGAATACCGGTCCGCCTGCCGAAAGCTGTTGGGCGGCGGCACGCGCCCGGTTGATCCACGTGGCAGTAGCCTCACCCTCGGCAACGATGCGATCCTCGACGATCGAAAGTCGTACTGAATCCGGCGGAGCCAGCGACGCCGTTAGCCGCTTCAACACGAACTCCGGCTCAAGGCTCTGATAGAATTGCCAGCGTGAATGAACGCGGGCGGGATCGACCTGCGTTCCGGACAACAGCAACAGCGGGTCGGCGGCAAGCGGGTCTCTCAGGCCGGCAATATAGAATTGGCCATCGCTCACCTTTTGTTCGGCAACGACTATGCCCGGCTGGGTCGCCAGTCGCGACACATAGGCCTGCCAGCGCTGCCCGGATTGCCAGGAAAGAAAGAACCAACCGCCTGCCGGAATCAAAACCAGCAGGACTGCAGCCACCACCAGCCACGGAAATCCCTGGTTTGAGTCCTCCTGCTTCAGTTCAACGCAGGTCTGCAACTGCGTCTCTACGCCGATCAACTGCGAACTGTCGCCGTCAAACTGCTCTAAAGCCTGTGAGCATTCATCATGGATGCGAAGCAACACATCGCGAACTATTTCATGTAATTCCTCTGGCGGATTTCCCCGGATCACCGCAACCAAGGTCGCAAACGGTCCAACTTCTGACCAGAGACGAAGCTCCCCAAAACGGATAGTGTCCAGGCCGCTCTGTTCTTTCTCGTTAAATGAGTCTTTCACAAAATCTTGAATTGCACTAAGCATCGAAGAAATGAGTTGAGGATCTTCGCTAGTTGCATTATCGGCAGTTACATGCGCTATCAAAAGCCCGGAATTGCGATTAATGAGAAAGACATGTTCTACGCGATAGACAAGAGAATGCTTAAGTACAACTTCCGAGAAGCTTGCACCTGTTCTCCAAGCTTCAAATCTCCACTTGAGCCCATGCCAGGTAAATATATGTCTTAGAGTTTCATTCAGCGACTGAAAGGTCTGGTCGATCTTTTCCCCGATCGACTTGCGAATTGCCGGCAGAAATACCGGGTATAATATATCCGTGAGCGTACGCGGGCTCTTCTGGATGGACCGTTGCACGGCCCTCTCGACAGCTGGCGCAAGGGCCTCGCCGAGTTGCGCATGAGACGCACGTGCGGCAGCACTGGGGAGAACGCCCCCCACTGCAGCCGCAAGCTGCTCAGGTTCGTCGAGCAGGTGCGTAACTCGTGAAAGCTCCGAAATTTCTCCGCCGACCAGCAACTGGCGCAGCGTTTCCATGCGAGGATCGGCGGTTGGAACACCGTCGAAACGCGCACGGTAGTCCGGATCAACGTTCCGGGCAATTTCGATCAAAAGACTAGCCAGAGCCCCGCGATCAATCTCTGTATCGTTCGAAGCTGGTCTTTGAGGAAGGCTGATTGGGTCGACGGTCGACGTCAAGTTCCGATCAACTCGCTTTCCAATTACGTTCCGAGTTGCTCTTGCTGCCGACGGGATCCTGATTTAGACATTTTGCAACCTCGACAAACAGGCCAGCCAAAAGATTTCGGTCGGTCTTGACGTTGCCGAGATCGGAAAACATTTTCTCCATTACCATCTGAATGGTCTCATTCTTTTGCTTGATTTCCTCACGCAGCAAATGATCGTTTCGATTTATCCGGTCCGCAACTTCGCGCTCAAGCTCGCTCAATTGATCCGACAACGCGCGCACCTGCTTTTCAAGCGCCTGATTGTGCTCGCGAAGATTCCGGTCGATCTCCTTGTCGGCCTCGGCTCGTGCATCTTTTTCGTTCCGCAATTGCGCCGCGAGCGATTCGACCTGCTTCTTTGCATTTGACTCATACGTTTCAAGATTCCGCTTGGCCTCGGATTCGACATCCTTGAAGCGCTGCAAGAACCGGTCTTCAAGCTTGGAAAAACGGCGGTCATAGTCCTGCATCTGGTTGCCGAACAGCAGATCACGTATCTTGTCGACACCTACAGCGTCGCCGGGGGCCCCGCTCTCGCGAGCCTGGACCGCCATGAAGTTTAGCCCGTTTCCCTCTGCATTACCTATCAGATTTGCGTCCGCTTTACTTGCAGAAGAAGCGGTACTCGAAGTTTCCTTAGCCATCCTTATGCCCCTTCAGTTGAACAACTGCCCCAGTGCAAAACTCAGAAACAGGCGAGCATGTCAGCAAAATACGCGGCCCGCAAGCCGGACTTTTGGCCTAGGCCGATTCGTGCGTCCCTTTTACGTCTCTGGAATGGCAACAAATGCAGAAGTTCCGATGGGTGTCACTCTAGTGTCTCTTCGTGACAGCGGCCATAGCCGGCTAATCTAATCGACCATTGGGCGCAATCTAATAGCGAAATGAGCAATACTATGTCAGGCTATAGCTGCAAGAGCGCAATTACGTTGCGAAGACTCTTTAGATACATCGCAATTCGTTGGTCAGGCGGTGCACATGCTGCCTCGCGCCCGGCTGTATACTGCGACCATCAGCTTCCTTGCCGGCGGGAATGAGCAAGCCGATCGTTTTCATGATCCCTCGGATCTGGTTGGAAAGCTTTCGCGATCTTGTCGAGCGCAGCGGTCATGCGACGTCACCGTCAGCGCCCGCGCCAGTACAACCCTCCTGCAAGCCCTCCTGCAAGCCAGGTCAGGCTTGTTTATAAATCGGAGTGGCGGGGACCAGATGATCCTCACCCGAGCGGTGAAGAAAAGCGCGAGCGGAAATGCCCCGGCGCATCGACCTCAGCTCTAAGCCGTCGGGCATCAGCGCTTGCCATTCAAGCCTGTCTTCATGTCGTTTTGCCTGCCTCTAATTCGCCCCGATCTTGAGAGAGCAGTGCTGCCATCCGATGCCGTCATCCGTTTTTGACATTCGCCGACTCTTGCCGAAGAAAACGAAAGCTCGATGATCCAGGTCCATGCTACCGGAGGCGTTGTGGTACCGATGTTCAATGCCGAGCAAACCATCGGCGCAATGCTTGCCAGACAGGCGCGGGTAAGACGGCGTGGCGCATAATCCCTTGGTCTCCATCGTGGTTCCTGCGCACAACGCGGAGGCAACGCTGGCGCGCGCACTCGATTGCCTTCTCGATCAGGAAATAGTGGATTGGGAGGCGATCATCGTCGACGACGCCTCCACGGACCGCACCCCCGCGATCATCGCCGGTTATGTGGAGCGCGATGCCCGATTTCGGACCTTGAGCTCTTGCGCGTATAGCGCCGCCGGCGCGCGCAATAGCGGGATTTCGACAGCGCGCGGCCACTGGCTCATGTTTCTTGATGCGGACGATTGGGTGGATGCCAGCTTCCTTGCGAAAATGCTGGCAGCACTGAAAACCGCCCCCGATGCGGTGGCCGCCTATTGCGGTTCCCGGTGCGTGATGCCCGATGGCGAACTCACCCCGTCGAGCATCGCAACGGAGGTTGCAATCCAGCCTTTCGAAACATTTGCCCGCCGGTGTGCCATCCGCACTCACGCGCTGCTGGTCGACCGGGAGACAATTGTCGAGTTGGGCGGTTTCGATGTGTCGCTGCGCACCTGCGAGGACTGGGATCTGTGGCAGCGCCTCGCACGTCTGGGCAAAAATTGGGTGATGGTCGACGAGCCGCTCGCTTTCTATCGGGCCAGCCCCAACTCGCTCGCCCGCAATTCGACGCAGATGCTGGTAGATGCGGAAATCGTGATCGCCCGCGGCTTTTCTGCTGATCCCAGGGTCAAACACCCAGCATCGGCTCACGCCAATGGAGCGATCGAGGCGAACGGCCACACCGCTTCCGAAGCACTCGCGTGGTTCGCCTTGTGGAACGCCGCATCGGATTGCGGCTGCGGCTTGCGCGCGATCAACCCGCAGTCCCTGCGCGCGCTCCCGGCAGGACGTAAGTGGGCGCGTGAGATCGCCCAGGTGGCCGTCGATGGCCTTATGGTAGGAAGCCTGTCGGCGCCGGCGCAACTGGCTGCCAGGTGGGACAGGTTCGGCGGCTCCCTCACCGAGTTGATCATCGAACTCGGCAAGGTCTGGGACAATCCCGTCGCGGCTCGCCGCGTCCAGTATCAGCTTGAGCAAATGCTTCTCGACGTCGACGATCTTGCCGCGCCGCGCAGGCTGGCGCGGACACTTGGAATTCGCGTCGACGCTCGAAATCCGACCTCGACCGAACTGCCGGAAAGAATCGATCAAATTTATGCCCATCTGATGATTGATGGCCAGATCGAAGCTGTCGTGCAGTTCGGCGTACTCGGGACAGTGACAAGGGATCATTGGATTGAATTGATCTTGAATGTCGTGCCCGCCAAGCGGCTTGTAGACAGTGCCGCAAGGCTTGCGAGACGATCACCTGTACCGCAACAGGCCGCCGGCGCCGCCACGTCAAACACGCTCGCAGCCGAGGCATTGTTGTCCACAGCGGAACGCGGGCCCGATCCGGACGGCCATTTCGGCAAACTCGCCCAATTGGCGGCGGAAGCGCGGGAGCTGGTTCGGTCGAGCGCCGAACCTGCGGAGCCTCCTGCAGCGCCGCGCCGCGCACGGGCCAAGCATGACAAGGATCGCACGTCGTTCTGGAATGGCTATTTCGCGACCGAGGATCCCTGGAATTACGGTTCGCCCTATGAGCAGGAAAAATATCAGCGGCAGCTCGAAATTCTGCCTGCCGGTCCCATCGGACGGGCGCTTGAGCTGGCCTGCGCGGAGGGCCATTTCACGCGGCAGCTGGCGCCGCGAGTGGGCCGTTTGACCGCAACCGACATCTCCGCCATAGCCATTGGGCGGGCCAGCGCGCGATGCAGCGATCAGCCGAATATTGAGTTCGGTGTACTGGATTTCTCGGCCGACACGCTGCCGGGTGAGATGGATCTGATCTTCTGTTCGGAAGTGCTCTACTATCTGGATGACCTCGCCGAGCTGCGGCGCATCGCCAAAAAATTCGCTGAGGCGTTGGCGCCTGGCGGCAGTTTCATCAGCGCACACGCATTCGTGCTGCGTGACAATGTTGAAAGGACGGGCTTCGACTGGAACACATTCGGTGCGCAAGCGATCTCGGAGACGCTGGCAGCGACCGAAGGCCTCGTGCTTGAGCAATCGATCCAGACCGAGCTCTACCGCATAGACCGCTTCCGCCGCCTGTCGCCAGATGACGTGGCGACGGAACCGATGATTGATCATGTGCCAATCCGCGCGCCCATCGAAATCGGGGTCGCGCGAAATATCGTCTGGGGTGGGGCGCGGGCCTTGCGCCGCGACGTCGCACGTAGCGAGCGGCGGCAGCGTATCCCCGTCCTCATGTATCACAGCGTCGCTGTTGAAGGTCCGGCCGCGCTCGCCCGTTTTCGGCTCACACCGGCCGCATTCGCCAGCCAGATGGCATGGCTGCGCGCCAATGGGTTCCACGCGATTGGGTCCGAGCAGTTGGAAGGGTCCATCGCCAACCGTCAGCCTTTCGTTGGCCGCCCAGTGGTCATCACCTTCGATGACGGCTTCCAGAACTTTGCCGACCATGCCTGGCCGACCTTGCGCGCAAACGACCTGACCGCGGAAGTGTTCCTGGTGACGGACTTGGTGGGTGAAAGTGCACAGTGGGACGCCGACAGCGGGACGCCGACGCAGCTTATGGACGCCGGGACGGTGCGACGCCTCTCCGGCGAAGGTGCGTTCTTCGGAAGCCATCTGGCGACGCATCGCGCGATCGATGGTCTGTCGAGCTCTGACTTGGCCGCCGAGCTCCTGCGCTCTCGTATGTTCATCGAACGGTGGACCGGTCGGCCAACCACGGCGTTCGCGGCACCCTTCTCTGTCACCGACCGACGGCTTGGCCGGCTGGCCAAGGAGTGCGGCTATCGAATCGGCTTCGGCCGCAAACACGGGCCGGCGGACCTCGATTGCGATCCCATCGACCTTCCGCGCATCGAGATTCGCGGGGACCGCTCGCTCGATGACTTTGTTGCCACTGTTGAGGCCGTGCTCGAATGAACGGTGAAACTTGTCACCCGCTCACAATGCGCAAGGATGCAATCGACGAGACGCTCCGCAGCGTGCGCGCTCAGTCCTATCGTGCGCTCAGATTATTGTTGTTGACGATGGCTCACGCGACCAGCCTGCCGCGATCGCCCGATGTCACGCGGAGATCGACACGCGAGTGCGGCTGATCGAGTGGGCAAACGCCAGTGTGGCCGCCGCCCGCAATACGGGTTGGCGAGCGGCGCGATCCAACCTAATCGCATTCGCAAGTCTATTGGGCGACTTGGGACACGGCTGACATCAGCTCCTGCGGGCTTGGCGCCCCAAACATGTATTGCCCACCCTCTGGAACCTCCGTGAAGCTCCAGCGGACGATGCCCTGCCGGTCCAGCAGGAATTGACCTATCAGTTGTCCGTGTCCCGTTGCCATCATCTGCTCGTCGGCTTCGGTCACTTCGTAATTGTCCTTCTTGTTGAGGATTTCGCTGGCCGCAAAAGGATCCATAGGACCGGGCAACTCGCTTGGCATGTCGACTCGCATATCCTTTGCCGCTGCCATCGAGACCTTGTACGGCCAGTTCGTTTCGTTTTGGGTGAATTCGAGATTGGGCAGTCCAAAAGCACGATGTGAAGCGCGTTCAGGGTCGGAGGCCGCAAGCAGATTCGGCATCGGGTGGTAGCGGAAATAGAGACGCGCCCGTTCGATCGGCGTGTTCACCACCGTCAGGCTCCCCACGCCCTTTTCGCGCAGCTCCGGATCAAGCCGCGCCTGGGCGGCGATATGGCGCCGGCAAAACGCACAATGCAGACCTCGAAACAGCCCGACCAGCACCGGTTTTTGTCCGCGAAAATCGTCAAGCGCGATCTTGCCCTCCCGGGTAATGGCGTCGAGCACCAAGTTCGGCGCACGGTCGCCCGGTTGAAGCGGTACCAAGTCACTACCCGCGGACATCTCCAACCTCCAACCCGGCTAGTCGAGAAAAGGCAGCACCACAAGCGCTTCCGGGTCGAGCCCGTGCTGGGCGCATATACCCTGCGCCAGGGAAAAGTAGCGTTCGGCCTCGGCCAGATTGTCGAGGTCGAGATTAAGCGTTGCGAGACCATCATAGCACGGAAACAGCAGTTGGGGCTCGCCCGTTTCGCGGGCTACGTCCAGTGCTTCGTGGAACAAGCCAACCGCCAGGTCCGGACGGCCGTTGCACTGGTGGATCTGCCCAAGCACGATCAACGGCACCGGCAGGTGCTCGCGCTGGTCGAGCGCCCGGTCGATCTCGATGGCCTTCTCGGCAGCAGGCACGCCCTCCGTTGGACAGCGATCCGTGAAAGTACAACAAGCGACCGCCAGATTGGCGAGAAGGCGCGCCTGGAAGCCCAAATCACCAATATGGCGCGCCACTTCAAGACCGCGCCGACAGACCTCCATCGCGTGTACCGGATCCATGGTCGTGTAAAGCACGCCGAGATTGGTGTAGCCGCGGCAGGCCGTGCCCAGCAAACCGGCGGCTTCGGCTAATTCAATGCTACGCTCAATCTGATGCACTGCTTCACGGTTTCGCCCAAGGCGAGCCAGCGCAACAGCCTTGGTATTAAGTGCCTCGGCGGTCACAAGAGTGGCATCACACCCTACCTCGGAGACATGCTCCGTTGTCAGAGCCTGTACGCAATCCAGCGCCGCGTCTGCCCATTTTGCCGCGAGAGCGTGTTCTCCGCTTCGGAACGCCTGTCGGCCACGTTCTTGCCAGAGATGCGCCTGCTCGATCGGGGCATCGGCGCCATCGAGGAGCGCTGCCGCTTCAGCATAGCGGGATTCTGCGTTGTCCCGCTTGCCAACGTCCCAGAGCAGCCGGCCGATCTTACGCAAAACTCGCGCCGAAGCGACACGATCGGCTGACTCTTGGTATGCCTGCAACACCGTCTCGTAGTGGCGGTGCGCGATCTCGCGGCGGCCTGCCGCGCCGCTCAAATCGGCAATGCGCTCTGCAATTGCCAGTTTGAGCGGTGTTTGCCCGATCGCGCCCAACGCAGCCAGTGCTCGCTCGTAGAGACGAAGAGCGTCATCGTTGGCGTATATCATGCGAGCGCGATCGCCCGCCACCTGCAGGTAATGCGCGCCCCTCTCCCGCTCGGCGCTCTGTGCGTAATGATGACCGAGCACGGTCAAATCCTCGAGCCGTTCCGGCTTGTCGCCGCACAGTTGCTCCAAGGCAGCACCAACTCGCCCGTGGATGTCGGTCCGGCGTTGCAGGAGCAGATTCTGGTAGATCACGTCCTGCAGCAACGTCTGCGTAAAGCGGTAGCTTTGCGACGAGACCGAGCCTGATCCGGCAACTTCCTCGATGATTTCCGCATCGCAAAGCAGTTCGCAGCCGGCCTCTACGCGGCCGGGGTCTGCTGTCACGGTTTTCAGCAGTGTGGCATCGAAGCGCGGGCCGATTACCGCAGCTTCCTGGGCCAACCGGCGCACCTCTTGGGGCAGCCGGTCGACGCGAGCAAGCAACATTGCCTGGATAGTGGCGGGAATACCGGTTGCGACTTCGCCTGCCACAGTCCGCCATCGCTGGCCCTCGCGCATCAGTACACCGCGATCGATAAGGCCGCGAACGATCTCCTCTACAAAAAGGGGGTTGCCGCCCGCGCGCTCGAGGATCTGGTCGACAAGCCCTCCTGCGGAGTTTACCCAGCTCTCGCCGAAAAGCGCCGCCAGCAGGCTGCGTCCGTCATCACTGTTGAGCGGCGAAAGCCTGAGCGCTGTGTGACTGACCCGACTTGAGTCGAGCTGGCCGTTGTCCGGCGCCGGACGATGCGTGACCAGCACCATCAACCGCGTGCGTTCCAACCTGTCCATCACGAAACGTAGTGCCTCGAGCGACACGGCGTCGGCCCAATGCAGGTCTTCGACGACAATCAACAGCGGCGACAACGCAAGCCGCCGCTCGATGATTGTGCGGACTGCGTAGAGAATTTGCCGTCGTAGCTGCTCGGGTTCGACATGCTGCAAGGTGGCATCGGGGTCGCCAAGGCCAAGCACATGGTAGAGCAAAGGCATCAGCCGCTTCGCCTCCTCGCCCTGCAGGCCGAGATCGGCAAGCAAGCCTGCGAGCTTACCCCGCATTTCGTCCCCATTGTCGTTTTGCATCATCCCGGCAGCGCTGCGCACCACTGCGCCCAAGGCGCCAAATGATTGTTCGCCCAGCGGTGAGCACGTGGCCTGCCGCACGGCGACGTTGCGAAAACGATCCTCGTCGCCGACGCGGGCGACGAACTCCTTCACCAGCCGCGATTTCCCGATACCGGCTTCTCCGACGAGGCGGACAAGTTGGGCCGAGCCGCCGCACGCCTGGTCAAGGCTCGCCAACATTCTATGGAGCTCCGCACCACGACCTATCATCGGTGCGCTGAGGCCGAGCGCCTCGAGCCCACGCGCTGCACGCGGCGCCGCAAGCGGTGCATCCAGTCGATGGACGAGCACACTGCCAGCCTTGCCGCGAAGCACGACATCACCCAGCGGCTCGTAAGAGAAGGCATGCCGGGTCAGCCTGTGGGTGAGCTCGCCTACCAGCACCTCACCCGGTGCGGCCAGCGATTGCAGGCGTTGCGCCGTATTCACGGTGTCGCCGGTGACCGAATAGGATTTGGCGGTGCCGATGCCCAAGCCGCCAGTGACGACCGGACCAGTGTTTATGCCGATGTGGAGTAGCAAAGGCGAGCCGGAGTGGGGCGCGCTTTCGCCGAGCCGCGCCGTCCGGGCGATCATGTCGAGAGCGGCGCGAAGCGCACGTTCCGGATCGTCCTCATGCGCAACCGGCGCACCGAACAAAGCGAGCAGTGCATCGCCGATGAATTTGTCGACGAAACCACCAAAGTTTCGCACGGCCGCCGTCAATTCCTTGAACAGTTCGTTCTGCAGCGCTTGCATGACCTCGGGGTCGAGCTGCTCGCTGAGTGTCGTGAAGCCGCAAAGGTCGGCGAACAGGACCGTTACCGTCCGGCGATCGGCGTCAGAGACGGGATGCAGCCCATCTTCGCTTTCGATGTTCGGAAGCAGCGACGGAGTTCGAGAAGGCGACACAATGGTCCGGCTTGGCGTCGGAGCAGGCCGTTCGACGGCCTTTGCGGGCGCACCAACGCTTGCCCCACATTTCGGACAGAACTCGAAATCAGGTGCGCACTGGTAGCCGCAACTGGCGCATGGCACGGGCTGGCGCCTGCCGCACCTCGGACAGAAAGCGTAACCGCCCTCAACCTCGAAACCGCAGCCCGAGCAGTCCATAGAACAAAGACCTCACTAGGGGCCGTGACGGCGTGATCTCGCTACGCACTTCACGGCCAGGGTATTCACAAGGATGAACCGATAGCCGTCGACCAGCAAGCGGCAGCGCAAATGGGCATCGAGCGATCCGTGTGGGACCGGTGGCAGAGCGCTGCCGATTCTGGCGGCTGCGTGGCTGTCGTTTGCGTCGAAGCAGCGTTGACAGCCCTGTTCGAGGATTTTTAGCAAGCCCATCCGCTATCGTTCCTCCCTGACCACAAACGGACTTACAGCTTACGCCCAAAACAAGACGCTCATTTTCTGGCGCTGAGCGTCGGCAGTTGGCGCTACTTGCTCGTTCCCATGGACCCGACAAACGGCACCATTCAACCCCGTTGCGGACGCTCGTTCGCAGAAGGCGTACGGTGAAGTTTGACCCGATGCTGCCGTTCAGTCTCACGATCACGAAGGTCCGATAATGTGAGAAAAGGCGACATGGGATCGCGACGGAAAACTGAAATATCGGAAAGTCGCTTCACTCGAGCCCGATCCACACAAAGCCGTCCTGCTTTCGGCAGGGAAATACGATCAGCTTTGCGCGGTTTTTCGAAATGTCACCCAAATATTCAAGGCCCGCGCTGGTACCATCGTGCTCCAATTTCGCCCACTCCCTGATTTCGCCGGTAAGCAGGTCGAAACAACTCTGATGCCAGCGGCAGACCAGGCCAAGATCTGCGGTGATCGTGCTCTCCGTGTGTGGGAGCTTCAGCGCTTCGGCCTGAGCGGAACTTCGGCGTTCGTAGAGCGGCAGATGAAGATGCGGGCAGGCATTGTTGAAGGCGCAATAGTTGTCGGATCCGCGAACGACAACGATATCGTAGTCTTCAAAATCGAGAATCCGGCGTTCGTAGGGCTGAAGCTCGTCTTCGGCAAAAGCGCGAATCCACCTCCTGCCGCCCTGACGGATGGTTTCGCGAGGCCGTCTGGCATTCAGCTCGGCGTCAATTTCGGGCTTCAGCCTGACGATTTCGAATAGGCTTGTGCGCTCGCCGGTACCGCGAAGGCGCACCCTGACGAAGTCGGCGATTTCCACCTTTTCGGCGATCTGGTCGCGGAGGGCCTCGGATATCAGCAAGCGCGTACCAGCATCTTTGTTGGCCGCCTCGACCCGGCTGGCCAGATTCACCACATCGCCGATTGCCGTGAGACGTTCGTGTCCGGCGAAACCCAATGTGCCGATGACGGCTTCGCCATAGTTGAGGCCGATACGAATATCGAAATCGATGCCATACATCGAGCTGAAGAACGGCTTCAGACGATCGACTGTGGCGAGGGTCTGGAGCGCGGCGTTCACGGCGCGGAGCGGAGCGTCGGGCTGGTCGTCGATGCCGAATATTGCCATGAGCCCATCGCCGATGAGTTTGTCGATGAAACCGCCATTCTGCTCGATGATGTCGCCGACCTGGGCGAAGTAGCGATTGAGCAGATACATCACGTCGTAGGGCGAAAGCCGCTCAGACAGCGCCGTGAAATCGACAATGTCACTGAAGAAGACCGCAACATGCTTTGCTTCGCCACAACGCGTCGCGGCGGAACCGCCAAGCTGGCTGGTGATCATCATATCGGTTTCGTCCAGCACCAGGCGTCGGACGCGAAGCTCGCCTTCCGGCCTGAGCTGACAGGCCAGCCTAACTTCATCCGCCAATCTCAACCGGTCCGCCATCGAAGTCTCAGCGGAATTCCGGTCCGGGCAGGCCTCCAGGCCATCGAGCACCCAGACGCGGCAGGTCGAGCATTTCGCCCGGCCGCCGCAGGCATGGGCGAACGGCACGCCCGATCTGAGAGCCGCCTCGAGCAAGGTCTCATCGGCGGCCACGTTAAAATCGATCTGGTCAGGTAGAGCGGTTACTTTGGTCATATTCTTGAACAGAGGTCTGCGGCGTTGGCCGGCTCGCCAGTGTAGCACCAATCGGCTCAGGCAATCGAATGGTGATCGTTCGCCTGGCGGAAACACGAATGTCGGCTCGTAGCGCAACTTGCTCGTTCCAATCGACGAGGCGAATGAGAACCGACCCCTTTGCGGACGGTCGTTCGCAGAAGGCGTTCGATGAAGTTTGACCCAATCACGACGCTCACTCCGGTCATTGCTAACGTCCGGATTTGGCGCGCGGTTCCGACCTCAGCGAACGAAGTTATAACACGCCATTCCAGTGTATGATTGCTTCGCCAAATTGGGTGTGCGCCGCAGCACAGCCAGGATATCCGCGCTCGCGGAAAGGGCTGTCCCCGCTGGCGGGATTGGCGTAAACTACGGTCTTGGGGGTGCATCCATGCACCGCATCATCACCATAGCCATCGTAGCGGCCGCGTTGAGCTGTTCCGCGCATGCGGACGTGCTGATCGGCGGCGCAGGTCCGAACACGGGGCCACTCGCCTGGGTCGGCGAGCAGATGCAACGCGGCACGGAGATGGCCGTGGCCGACATCAATGCGGCGGGAGGCGTGCTCGGCCAGCAGGTGGAGTTCATCTCGGTCGACGATTTCTGCGATCCCGAGCAGGCGGTGGCAGCCGCCCAGAAGTTGGTGGCCGACGGAGTCGTGTTCGTCGTCGGGCACTACTGCTCGGGATCCTCGATTCCCGCATCCAAGGTGTACGAGGCGGCGCAGGTTCTGCAGATTTCGCCAGGATCGACCAATCCGCTGCTGACAGAACAGGGCCGCACCAACGTTTTTCGCGTCACTGGCCGTGACGATGCGCAGGGCCTCGTGGCCGGCAATTACCTGGCCGACCAGTGGGGCAACAGGAAGATCGCGATCCTCCACGACAGTTCGACCTACGGGAAGGGTTTGGCCGACGAGACAAGAAAGCAGTTGAACAAGCGGGGCGTGACCGAAGCTGTCTACGACGCCTACACCCCCGGCAAGAATGACTATTCCTCGGAGATCGCTGCGTTGCAGGCCGCGGGCATCGCCGTGGTGTATGTCGGCGGCTATCATACCGAGGTTGCGCTGATTGTTCGCGGTGCACGCGACCGCGGCTACACGGCTCAGATCGTCTCGGGCGATGCCCTGGCGACCGAGGAATTTACCCTGATCGCCGGCCCTGCGGCCGAGGGGACCCTTTTCACCTTCCCGGCGGATCCGCGGCCAAACCCTGAAGCGGCCGCGGTTGTGGAGAAGTTCCGCGCCGAGAACTTCGAGCCCGCCGGTTACACGCTGCACAGCTACGCCGCCGTCCAGATCTGGGCGCAGGCGGTCGCGAAGGCGGGTTCGCTGGAGCCGACTGGGGTCATCGCGGCACTGCACGGATATGAGTTCCCCACAGTCCTGGGCCTGGTCGATTTCGACGACAAGGGCGATCTGACGAAGCAAAGCTGGGTTTGGTACGTCTGGAAAGGTGGAGAGTATGTGCCGGTTGAATAGGGACCCGTCGACAAGCGGCGTGCCGCTTGAGATCTGATGCAGACCAGTGTGGCGGGATCCTTCAGACTCGCCGCGATGCTTGAACGCCTCGGCATACGCGGCCGCTTGCTGCTCGCTTTCTTCGGGATCAGCGCCCTTGCGGTGTTGGCAACCGCCGCGGCCCTCTATGCCTTCCTTCAGGTTGGCGAGGTCGTAGACCGCATCACCAGGGATAGGGTGCCGCCGGCGCTCGCCTCCCTCCAGCTGTCCCGCCAGGCCGAGCGGGTAGCCGCTGCCGCGCCTTCGGTGCTGGCAGCGACAAGCAAGGCTGAGCACAGCGCCGTCTCTGCTGCTGTCGCTGTCGAGATGTCCCGTCTCGAGGTTCTGCGCACGGACCTCAGGGACGCTACGCTCGGCACAGTGCCTTTGGCCGAAATCGAGGAAGCCGCGATTGTTCTGAGGCGCAACCTGAAGGAGCTCGACTCTCTTGTTGCCGCCCGGCTGGACGTGGTCGCCCGCAAGGAGGAGCTCCTGAACCGTCTCTCCGCGACGACGACTGGAAGCCAGCGCCTCGTGGCTACCGGCATTCTGGTGATGGATTCCAGGCTCCCGCAATGGCGGGCGGTCGCGGCCGACACGTCGCTTTCGCCGGATCGACGCGCAGCGGCGATGGCGGACCTGGTCCAGGCGATTGCGGCCTACATTCCACAGCAGAAGGCGCAGCAGGAGATTTCGGCGGTCAACGACGCGCTGGTCAAGGCCGCGAATGCGCCAACGCCGGGCGACCTGGCGTTGATCCTGTTTCCGCTGCGCCGCTCGCTCGCCGCTCTTGAAACGGCTTCCACCCAGATCGACGAGAAGCTGCGGACCCGCTTCCAACTGCGGGTGGAGGAGTTCAAAGCCCTAACCGACGGCGAGAAAAGCATCCTCAAGGCACGGGAGGACGAATTTGCCGTCCTGGCGCAGGGCGAAAAGCTTCTGGCCGAAAACAATCGGCTGTCGCGCAATCTTACCGCTGCCGTCGATCGCCTGGTCGCCACGGCAGACCAGGAGATCGCTGCGTCCGGTCGCGAAGCTGCGGTCGTCCAGCGCTATGGTACCGGAGTTGTCCTTGGCTCTGCCTTCTTCAGCCTCTTGAGTTCGGTTCTGGTTGTCTGGC
The DNA here is from genome assembly GCF_056781675.1 of Mesorhizobium monacense. Classification (NCBI taxonomy): domain Bacteria; kingdom Pseudomonadati; phylum Pseudomonadota; class Alphaproteobacteria; order Hyphomicrobiales; family Phyllobacteriaceae; genus Mesorhizobium; species Mesorhizobium monacense. The sequence goes on from NZ_CM165567.1 coordinate 6,702,969, forward strand.
TCTACGTCGATCGTAGCCTTCTCGCCCGTCTGGGAGCAGTGAGCCAGGGTATGCTTGCAATCGCGGGTGGCAATCTGCATGCGCCGCTGCCAGCCGCGGGCAGCGACGAAATCGGGCGCATGGCCGAAGCGCTGAGACTCTTCCGGGATACTGCTGTCGAGGTCGAGGAAAAGAACCTGCGCGACGTTGCGGAAGCTCGTCAGCGGCTCATCGATGCCATCGAAAGCATCTCCGAAGGATTCGCTCTGTACGACGGGGAGGACCGCCTCGTCCTCAGCAACAGCCGCTACCGCGAATTGCTCTACACCGGTCTGGAGACCGAACTGACGCCCGGCACGACATTCGAGCAAATCATTCGCCGATCCGCTGAGCGCGGCTACATCAGGGACGCCGAGGGGCGGGTCGAGGAGTGGGTCGCCGAGCGCCTCTCGCGGCACCGCAACCCTGGCGAACCTTGGGTGCAGCGGCGAGGGGACGGGCGATGGGTCATGATCAGCGAGCGGCGGATCAGCGCCGGCGGCACCGTCGCCGTCTATTCGGACATCACTGAGCTGAAGCAAAGGGAGGAGAACCTCGCCGAGAAATCCGTGGTTCTGGAGGCGCTTTCCAGCAAGCTGGCCAAGTATCTGGCGCCCCAAGTGTATCGCTCGATATTCACCGGCCGCCAGGAGGTCAGGATCGCCAGCCAGCGGAAGAAACTGACAATATGCTTCTCCGATATCGCGGGCTTTACCGAGACCACTGACAAAATGGAATCCGAGGATCTCACCCAACTCCTCAATCACTATCTGACGGAAATGTCGAAAATTGCTTCGGATCACGGCGCGACGATCGACAAATATGTCGGCGACGCGATCCTGATGTTTTTCGGCGATCCCGAGACTCGTGGCGTCAAGGAGGACGCGCTGGCTTGCGCGCAGATGGCACTTGCAATGCAAAAGCGGATTAGCGAGCTTGCCGAAGTCTGGCGGGACATGGGGATCGAAACACCGCTGCGCTGTCGCATCGGCATCCATACCGACTATTGCACCGTCGGTAACTTCGGCAGCGAGGACCGAATGGACTACACGATAATCGGCGGCGCCGTGAATCTCGCCTCGCGCCTGGAGCAGGAGGCGCCGCCGGGGGCCATCCTCATTTCCTACGAGACGTTTGCGCAAGTGAAGGACTCAATCGACTGTGAGGAGCTGGGGCACGTCCAGGTCAAGGGGATCGCCTATCCCGTCGCCACCTACCGCGTCATCGATCTGAAGGCCAATCTGGCGGCCGCTCGTCGTGCCGTTCGAACCGAGCTGCCGCACTTCAGGCTGGAACTTGAACCGGAGCTGATGTCCCCTGACGAGCGTGGCGATGCCGCCACTGCACTTCGAGATGCGCTGGATCGGCTTTGTCACAAGCCCGGGTAGCAGGGCTTGGTCCACAACGACCCCTCCCAATGGACGCAAGGGGTGGGATGTGGGACGCCGCTCATTGGCGCTATCGATGCGAAGGCCGCAGAACGGTCGCGGTCAGTCTCGAACTCGGGCGGAACGTCCGCATCGGAGTCGAAACTTAACATTCACGGCATCACTGGCAAGGTCCGGATATGGCACAAGTTGCCCGTTCCGGGCGCCGCCTTAAACGGCAAAGTTTGACCCAGAGCGGGCGCTCGACGTGACAGTGTCGAACGTCCGAAAGCGTGATAGAGCAGTCATTGCCGATTTCGAACTCGTGGTGGACGGGCTCGCAAGGCCGGTGTCGTGCAATGACAGGTGAGGCCATGTCAGGTCAGGCCTTGAACTGCAGACAGCTCGCAGGCAAGCCATATGATCGTCGAGGCGGAAGCCGTCGTCGAAATCCCGAAAGGTATCAGCGTCAAGGAAGCGGCCGGATCAGACGCCTGAGGCTCACCGATAGATCGCCGTCGCTTGCGGTTGCGCACTAGAAAATCAACCTGAAACAAGGCCTGAAGCGAGGCTCAGGTCGCCTTGATCTCTGCCTGGCCGATCTTGCGCCATCGGGCGTTTTCGCGAACCAGTTTCAGGTCGTCGGTCGTCTCGGCAAATGTCCGCAAACGGTATTGCCGGAGCAGGTCCGGGAAGAGCGCCCCTTCCGGCAGGCCGGCAAGCTGCTCGCGGACCGAGATCTTTTCATCGATGACCCGCATGCCCCAGGCATTTTCCCGAACCTGCAGCTCCGCAGCCAGATCGCGCTCTTCCGGCGCGTTTTCATCTAGCGCAGCCAGCAGGATCGAGTGGAAAAGCGCGACATAACCAATCTGTCTCAGGCCGCCCACAACCCGCACGCGCGGCAATATAGCAAGGACGAGAAACATCAGGAACAAGTTCGGCAGCAGCAGGCCGTCCAGCAGCGCCTGCTTGAGATGCGGCCGCTCGAACGGGATGGAAAGACCATGCGGCCTGTCGGGCTCGATCAGGTGCCCGTTCTCGAGGACGAGCTTGCGCACGCGCTCCTCGCGGATGCCCCAGAAATAGGCCGTGGCATTGGGCAGGAATCTGCCAAATGGGCTCGATGCGGCCTCTTGCAAGGCACGTTCGAGACGCTGGCGCCTTGCGGGCTCAATGAGCAGCCTGGAAAGAAGGCTGCCGTCACATTCTAGATGCCGCGCCATGGCAGCCGCGGCGAGCCGATCATCGATGAAAACCGGCATGGCCATGCCGGAACGATCCCAATCGGCGACCAGATCCTCGTTGAGGGCTGTCAGCGCATCGGCGGCGGTTCCAAACACCTTGTCCCGGCTGGCAAGCAGTGTGCCCAGCCAGCGGCTGGCATCCGTTTCGTCGCCCACCGCTTCGAGCGCGCGCTTGTTGAGGGTGACGGGACCTGCCACGCAGGCGCTTTTGCGGCACAGTTTGTGGCGCCCCATGCCAAACAGGTTGACCTTGTCGTCGCCGACATCGAGCCATCCCGGCCCCTCCCGGCCTATTGTCTCCATGGTCATCGTCGTTCCCATGAAGCTGAAGAAGGTCGACAGCCCGTTTTCGACCGCGCCGAGCCAGGCAAGCAGGAGGGCATCGAAGGTTATCCGGTCCATCAGAAGCAGGCAGTGCAGGCCGGACTGAATCACCGGTCTGTGCTCGAATTCTTCGAGGGCCTTGCCGATCTCTTCAGGCTGCATGATCACACCAAGGCGCTGGCCCAGGACTTCGCGCAGGATCGAGCGGGCAGCGATCGCCGGGCCCGATGCGGGCCTTGCCACCGGCCGCCACAGATGGCGGGCGTAATCGGAAACCGGTGCATTCCAATTCTGCTCGATGTCACGCACGACTTCCGGGCAGAGCAGCGACAGCACAGCCAGAATTTCCACCGGAGGCGTAGGGGTTGGATCAACGACGGCGGTCATTGGTCCCGTCTAGCCGCTTGCGGTGCAAACGCCAAGGGAGACCAGACTCGCAGGATGCGGCCGGCCCACACATAGATTGTCAACGCGATCAAAATGGTGTGGGACGAAATTGACCGTATCCAACGGAGTTCTCCATGAGCAATCACCTGTTCGCCGATACGGCACGAATTGTTGGATTGGCTAACAGTTAAGGCCAAACAGCGGATCTCAGAACCGCAGCCGGGCCATGCTCAGGAGGTCGTGGTACTGCCCGTCGGTAAAACCGGCCTTCACATGCCGGCCTTCGACCTCGAAGCCGTGGCTTGTGTAGAGACGGACGGCCGATTCATTGTCGGCATAGACGGTCAATTCGACCCGCTTCAGGGCACGCCAGTTGTCGGCCACGTCAAGCAGCGCGCCAAGTATGGCAGAGCCGATACCCTTGCCGACAAAGGCATCGTCAAGGCCGATATTGATCTCGCCGATATGCGAACGGCGCGGCGAACCCTGCACGACCAGGTTGCCATGGCCGACGACCTTGCCGTCCAACTCGGCAACGATCCAGGTGGTTTCCTGGCCGGACTTGGCGATGCGCCGCTCCACCTGCTCCACAATCTCGAAGGGCATCCTGAGCGTGCCCCTGCGGAAGCCCGGCATGTTGAAGATAGCGCAAAGCGCCTCCGCATCGCTTGGCCGGACAGACCGGAGCTGTGGCTGGATTTTCTCGGAGGATGGCGAAGTCGTGCTGGTCATGGCGCTCCCGGCGAAGGCAATCGGCCCGGCACGATGCACCGGACGTCACCTGAAAATCCAGCCGTCTCTGCAACCTAAGCCGATTGCGAGCTAAAATACCGGGAGGCGGCGTAGAGTTTGAAGACGCCGCTGATGCCGATCCAGCCGAAAAGGGCGAGCCAGCACCATGTCCCGGTCGCCGTCCAATCGATCCGGTGCACCGCAGCGTCGGTGATGACGAGGCCAAGGATGGCAAGTAGGCCAACCAGAAACTGCGCCAAGCCGAGCACCAGCAGTTCCTCGCGCGGCGCGCTTCTCCAGACGAGATATATGCCGCCCGAACCGGCGAGGAAGATGGCGCTGTAGACCTGAGCGTGGAAGGCATCGATCGGCCATGGCCAGATGCTTCCGAATGTCAGGGGAAACAGCAACAGACCGACGCCGTAGAGCCCAAGTATCGCCGATTCCGCCCGCATGTAGCCGCGCCATGCGGGGTTTAAGGTCACGCCTTTTGCAGAAGGACGGGCCCTTGCCCGCCACAGGAACAGCCCGGATACGGCGACCGAAGCAAGATAGACCAAAAACCAGAGCCAGGGCGCTTTGCGCTCGAAGTTGAAATAGCCGAGATTGATGAACGAAGCCACCGACACGATGACGGTGAAGATGAAGGCCATGACGAGCACGAGCCTGCCGGGCGACCAGCGATTCCAGACCAGCAGCGCTGCCATCACGACCATTTCGGCGGTGTAGAAGCCGCCGAGGAAGCGGGCATTGAACGGCGTGACGGCCCAAGGCCAGCGCGGCTTGACCAGCACAGGCGCGAAAAACAGGCTGGCGCCTACGATCAGGACGAAGATGACCACAACCGAGAAAAGGCGCAGGGCCGCGGGAAATGGCGGGTTGTTGGGTGTCGGCATGGGAGAAAGCCCCAAAGATGAATGCCCCATGGACCATCATAGTGCCGCTTGCGGCCGGTGAAAATCCGCCGAATGGAAATTGAACCGTCCCCAGGCGTATCCATTCGAATGGCCGTAAGGTCCGTTTCGAAGTAGGATGGAGCGCCCGGACCGAAGACCGGTCCGGTCAACATGTCTCGGGGACGCATTTTCCGGAGCCTGCACGATGAACGAAGCTCAGGATCTGTTCTTGCTTCTGCGGCAATCGACCGATGTCGATCCACAGGCAATCGACGCGATCAGGCGAACCATCGCGGAGGGCAAGGACCGCGAACTTTGCCGCATCAATGCGCCAGCCTTCGCCAGCAAGCATGGCCTCGACGAGGAACGCGCCATAAGCGCCTTTCTCCATGCGGCGCGGGTGGGGATCTTCGACATTTCCTGGAATGTTCTGTGCCCCGGCTGTGGCGGCGTGCTCGACACCAACGCCACGCTGAAAACCCTGCAGAAGGACGAATACACCTGCGCGCTATGTTCTGAGGGCTATTCGCCGACCCTCGACGAGATGGTCGAGGTGACATTCACCGTCAGTCCCCGCGTGCGCAGGATTGCCGCCCACAATCCACACGAACTGCCGGTGGTGGAATATTTCCGGCAGATCTACTGGGCGTCCGGCGTCGATCTGCCGGAAGGGGATTTGGCGAAAAAGATGGAAGCGTTCTCGCTGGAGGATATCGAGCTTGCGGCTGGTGAAAAGGCGGTTCTGCCCATACAGCTTCCGTCCGAATTCATCATCGTCTTCGAGCCGGTCACCCATTCAGCGCAGTTCATCGACGGGAAGGGCGAACCAACAAAAGAGCGCCGAAGCCTCTCTTTGGTCTTCGACCGCGACCATGTCCAGAGCCAGACGCTGGAGATGCAACCCGGCCCGTTGCGCATTTCGCTGGAAAACAGGACCGACGCCCGCGTGCTGCCGACGGTCTTCATCGCCGGCCAGGTATTGCATGATTTCCTGGGCAAACGCCGGCCCTTCCTGACTGCCAAGCGCCTGCTCACCAACCAGACGTTCCGCGATCTCTATCGCACGGATACGCTCGACATCAACCAGCGCCTGAAGATCACCAGCCTGACCTTCCTGTTCACCGACCTGCGCGGATCGACCGAGCTTTACGAGCGAGTGGGCGATCTTTCAGCCTTCGATCTCGTGCGCGAGCATTTCCAGGTTCTGCACGAGATCGTCGCGGCGGAGGCAGGCGCGGTGGTGAAGACGATCGGTGATGCGGTAATGGCGACCTTCGCGACGCCTGATCGTGCGATTGCTGCGGCCCTCAGGATGCGCGATGCCATGCGTGAGCTCAACGACAAGAGCGGGCGCGAGGATCTGCTGCTCAAGATCGGAGTCCATGCCGGCCCCTGCATTGCCGTGTCCATGAACGAGCGACAGGACTATTTCGGCCAGACGGTCAACATTGCTTCGCGGGTCCAGAATCTTGCCAACGCACAGGCGATCTTCGCCACTCGTGCGGTGGTCGACGACAATCTCACCGCCGATCTGTTGCACAGGAACGCGCTGACGCCCGTGCCCCACGAGGTCTCGCTGCGCGGCATTGAGCGGGAGATAGCAGTCTATACGATCCCCTGAAGACTTGGCCCCTGAAGATTTGGCCCCTGAAGATTTGGGTCGTCTCGGCCCCTCACACGCGCCTGCAGACAAAATAACGATCGGGGGGCACCGAAGGCGGTGGCGGGAGGGGTTGCAACAGCGGGTGATCGAGCGGCGTGCCGCTGACCGCGATGCCACCGACGCGAAGCAGGCGCGCGATCAGATCGGGAAGCCAGGTAGAGGTCACTGCATCGCGATCGTCATAGCCGGTGCCGATGTCGGCATGAACAAGAGCCGCGTCGACGCCAATGAACCTGGTCGCCGTCTCGCGTATTTCGCCGAGCACGAGGTTTTCAGCTTCTGGAATTGAGCTGGCGTGTGCGCCAAGTTCGCGGTCGAACACCACGATCCGGCGTCCGGGCAGACGCTCGCGCAGATGGTGGAACGTCCGACCATTGCCGAGGCCGAGCTCGAGCACCAGCCCTTCCATCTTCGCCACCTCGGGGCAAACTTGATCGAGAATGTCGCGCTGTGCAGTCATCCTGCTGATGAAATTCTCGAGGCGAGTCATATGCGTTTGTGTGTCCTGAACCCAGCTCAAGAGATCGGCAATGCCCGCGACCAGAACGGTTCACGGGTGAAACCCGAGGGCGACGTGTTTAACCCCGATCGCGTCTCGGCACATATAGAGGCGAACGATGAACTCTGCAATAACCGAACAGGCTGCCGACAAGGATCATACTGGGTGGAGTCGGCGGCCCGGCGCGCGGCGGAATTGCGATCTCACTTGTAGGGATCTGCGGCGTCCCGCAAGCCGTCGCCGAGGAAGTTGAACGCCATGATGACGAGAATGACGGGGAGCATCGGCAAAAGCAGCCATGGATAGAACGCGATCACGCTGACGCTGCGCGCCTCGGTAAGCAGGATGCCCCAGCTGGTTATCGGCGCCCTCAGGCCGAGCCCGAGGAAGCTCAGAGCCGTCTCGCCCAGGATCATGCCGGGTATGGAGATCGTCGCCGTCGCGATCAGATGCGACATGAAGCCGGGAATGAGGTGCCGCCCGATGATGCGGCTGCTCCTGGCGCCCATCAATTGCGCGGCCAGAACGTAATCCTCCTCGCGCAAGGCCAGAAGCTTCGAACGCACGGCCCGCGCCAGTCCGGTCCAGTCGAGTAGCCCGAGGATGACGGTGATGCCGAAATAGATCAGGATCGGACTCCAGGTTATCGGCATGATCGCCGCCAGAGCCAGCCATAGCGGAATGCTGGGGATCGATTGCAGAACTTCGATTATCCGTTGAACGATCAGGTCGAAGATGCCGCCGTGATAACCGGCCAGTCCGCCGATGACGATACCGAGCAGGAAGCTGAAACTGATGCCGACGAGGCCGATTGTCAGTGAAATGCGTGCGCCATAGATGATACGCGAGAGCACATCGCGCCCCAGCCTGTCAGTGCCGGCCAGAAAGAGCTGGCCGTTCTCGGCAGGGCAGACAAAATGCCTGTCACCTTCGATCAGGCCCCAGAACCGGTAACTGTCGCCCTTGCAGAAGAAACGGAGCCGCTGAACATCATCCTGTTTCTCGATGTAGTTCCGCTTGAGCGTGTCCATATCCAGCGTCATCTGGCGGCCATAGACGAACGGCCCGACGAGCTGGCCGTTGTGGAACAGATGCACCCGCTGCGGCGGCGAATAGATGTAGTCCATGTTGCGCGTGTGCAGATTGTAGGGCGCCAGGAACTCGCAGATCAGTATCCCGAAATAAAGCGCTGCCAGGAATATGCCGGATACAACGGCAAGCCGGTGCATCCGGAATTTCCACCACATCAGCCGCAACTGCGACGCCTGAAAGACCTTCGACTGCTCCGGCGTCATCGTCTCGACCGACTGCAGGTCAATGGGCGCGATGGAAACGTAGTGTTGCAGCGGAGCACCCGGGGCGGGCAGCGGCGAATGCTTGTTCATTTGGTGCTACCGCCCTGCAAACGAATTCGTGGATCAAGCAGCGCCAGCGCCAGGTCGGAAATCAGGACACCAATGACCGTCAGGAAGGCGAGAAACATCAGGAACGACCCTGCCAGATACATGTCCTGGCTTTGCAGCGCCTTGATCAGCATCGGCCCGGTCGTTTCCAAAGATAGCACGATCGCCGTGATTTCGGCGCCGGAGATGATGGCCGGCAGGATAGAGCCGATGTCGGAAATGAAGAAATTGAGCGCCATGCGCAGCGGATATTTGACCAGCGCCCTGAAGGGATGAAGGCCCTTGGCGCGCGCGGTCACGACATACTGCTTGTGTAGCTCATCGAGCAGATTGGCGCGCAGCCGCCGGATCATGCTTGCCGTGCCCCCGGTGCCGATGATCAAGACCGGGATCCAGAGATGGGCGAGGATGGACTTCGCCTTGGCCCAACTCATCGGCTCGCCGAGATATTGCTGGTCCATGAGATGGCCGATGGACGTGCCGAACCAGATGTTGGCGAAATACATCAGGATCAGCGCCAGCATGAAGTTCGGAATGGCAAGGCCGAGAAGGCCGAGGAAAGTCAGCCCGTAGTCGCCCCAGCTATATTGACGCGTTGCGGAGTACATGCCGATCGGAAAGGCGATGAGCCAGGTGAAGATGATCGTGACGAAGGAAACCAGCACGGTCAGCCACATTCGATCCCCGACGACGTCGCGAACCGGCAACTCATATTCGAAGGAATAACCGAAATCGCCATGCAGCATCCCGCCGACCCAGTAGAAGTAGCGAATGATCGGCGGCTTGTCGAAACCATATTCCTTGCGCATCATCTCGATGCGATCGGAATCCACGCCTTCGCCCTGAGCCCGAAGCTCGGCAACATAGCTGTCGAAATAGTCGCCTGGGGGAAGTTCGATGATGGTGAACACCAGCGCCGATATGACCAGCAGCGTTGGAACCATCACGGTGATGCGCCAGACAATATATCGAAGCACGCTCAGGAGTCTCCAAGCCAGAATGTATCCGGCATGTAGACACCGAAATAGGCAGTCGGGTCGTAGCCGTAGAGCGCCTTGTCAGGCAGATTGCGCAGCCGCGAGGACGCCAGAACCGGCTGATGCGTTCCGTTCACCGTGCCGATCGAAAACACCTGATCGGTGTAGATCGACAGCATCGAATTCCAGATTTCGGCGCGCTCCGTGGCTTCGGTCGATGCGTTCCAGCGCTTGAGTAACGCCATCAACTCGACCACAGGCGGAAGATCGGGCGCCTCACCCATCTTGCCATGAGACAAGTAGTGAGCACCCCAGAGCGGCCATTGCAGCTGGTCGTCGATGGTGGGGGCCAGCTGGCTCGGGTTCATGTCGGCGGTCGGCACGCCATTGTCGATGCCCGACCACATCGACATCATGATCTGGCCGCCAAGCGCGCGGCTGCGGAAGATATCGCGCTGCGAAGTCCGGATGAACAGGGCGATGCCGATCTTGCGCCAGTGATCGGTGATGAGTTCGAGCGCGTCGGTTTCCAGCGTGCTTTCGCCGGCCGTTTCCACGATGATCTGCGCCGGGCGTCCATCGGGAAGTATCCGCAGGCCGTCATCGTCACGCGTCTGAAGCCCGACCTCGTCGAGCAGGGCATTGGCCTGGTCGGGATCATGGGCGACCCAGGCTTTCGCGAATTCCGGCCGGTAGAGCGGGCTCTCCGGCAGGACCGTATCGGCACTTTCCTGCGCCAATCCGTAGAACACGGCCATATTGATCTCGCGCCTGTCCACAGCGAGCGAAAGTGCGCGGCGCACGCGCACGTCACGCAAAAGGCCACGCCACACCTGGTCGGCACAGTTCAGATTGGGCAGCAGCGCCAGCCGCGAACCCTGTGTGCGTTTCCAGAGATGCATCTTCACCGGGTAGCGCTTCTCCGCATCCTTCAGGAAGGAGTAGTCGCTGAAGTCAATTCCCATGCATTGCAGGTCGCTCTCGCCCGCACCGGTCTTGGCGGGAATGATCGCCGACGAGCTGACATTCATGACAATCCGGTCAACATAGGGCAGTTGCCGGCCATTCTCGTCTATTCGATGAAAGAACGGGTTGCGTTCGAAGACGAACTGCTCAGCCGGCGGCTTGGTCCGGTTCTGCCAGGGATCGAGCGTCGGCAGAAACGGGTTCTCCGGGCGATACTGCCGCGACATGCGGATATGCAGGAGCGTCCATTTCTTGACCCGGTTCTCCTTCATTAGGCCGGAGAGCCGGAATGGATCCTGGTATTTCTTGTGGAACTGCTTGAGATAGGCGGCCGGCAGAACAAGCGATAGCGGCGAAGCAGCAGCGAGTTTGGGCAGGAAGTCGGGATTGGGCGCATCCCAGCTATAGCGGACCGTCAACGGATCGACGATCTCGAAGCGTGGCGGCCTGTCGTCCGCCAGCAGGGCCGGGGCGAGCCCGCCTTGCGAAAGCTCATCGTTCAGCCAGACATCTTCCCAGCAGTAGCGAAAATCCTCCGGAGTCAGCAGGCTGCCGTCAGACCATTTATGCCCTTCCCGTATCTTGAACGTGAAGACGCGATCATCCGCTACGTCGAAACTTTCGAGAATGTCGGGTTGCATGTTAAGCTTTTCGCTATAGCCGACCAGGCGAGAATACCCGTAGATCGTCATCATCCGGATATCTTTCTGGCTGCCGATGATCGTACGCAGCGTGCCGCCATACTGGCCGGGCTGCCGGCCCATCGCAGCGAGATTCAACACGCGCGGGCTCTTGGGCAGGCGTTCGGCGAGTGCCGGCAGAGCCCTGGCCTTCAGCTGCGGCTGAAGAAATTCCGGCTCCAGATCGCCGGCGCGCAACGTGCCCGGCAGAAATGCCGAAGCCATGAGGCCAAGGACGGTGCGCCGGCTGATCAATGGCGTAGCTCGCTGACATCGGCCGAACGTCGGGCCAGCACGAGGTGGCCGCCGCCAAGATCGAGCGGCGACAGCATATCCTCGTCGCCCTCGTCGCGGAATTGCGGTCCCCATGCGCTGGTGTCGGAAGCGCCGCTGAGCTTCAGCGTCTTGAAATCCATCGGCCTGTCGAGATCGGGGAAAGGTACTGCGGCGACGAGTGAGCGCGTGTAGGGGTGGATCGGTTTCCTAAGCAGAATTTCGCGCGGCGCAAGCTCGACGATACGCCCGCCGCACATCACCGCGATGCGGTCTGCCATGTAGTCCACCACCGCCAGGTTGTGGGATATGAACAGATAGGTTAGGCCCAGTTCCTTCTGCAGGTCCTTCAGAAGGTTCAGGATCTGCGCCTGGACAGAGACATCGAGCGCCGAAACCGGCTCGTCGCAGATCAGGAGTTCAGGCCCCAGCGCCAACGCGCGCGCGATGCCGATACGCTGACGCTGCCCGCCGGAGAAACTGTGCGGATAACGCTTGATGAAGCGCGGATCGAGCCCGATTGCCTGCATCAGGCTCTTGACCGTGGCGAGTCGGGACGCGGCATTGCCACGTTGATGGATTTCCAGCGGCTCGCTCAAGATGTTCTCCACCGTCATGCGAGGTGAGAGCGACGAAACCGGATCCTGGAAGACCATCTGGATTTTCGCGCGCAGCATGCGAAGGGCGCCTCCCTCGGCTTCCAAGACGTCGATCGGTCCATCGCGGCCGTTGAAGATCACAGAGCCGCCGCTAGGGGTGACAGCCCGCATGAGGATCTTGCTGACGGTGGTTTTACCGCAGCCGCTTTCGCCGACCAGACCCAGGCACTCACCCCGCCTGATATCGAAGCTGACGCCGTCGACGGCGCGAACAGAGGTTTGATGATCCCCGCCGAACCATCCGGACTTGCGGATGGTGAAGGTTTTTTTCAGATCTCTGACCGACAGCAGGATGTCGTCCGGCCCCTTCGATGCCGGCGCCGTCTGCTTGCCGAGCAGGTTCCCGACATTCACCGGCACCTCGCGGAGCGCCTTTAGCCTTTCGCCAGGCTTCAGGTCGAAATGCGGAACGGCTGCCATCAGGCCCTTCAGGTAGGGGTGACCTGGCCGGCGGAATATCGCCTCGACGGGTCCCGCTTCCATGATCTCGCCATGGTAGATGACCACCACCTCGTCGGCGACATTGGCGACCACGCCGAGGTCGTGCGTGATCAGCAGCATCGCCATGTTCAGCTTGGTCTGAAGCTCGCGCAGCAATTGCAGGATTTGCGCCTGGATGGTGACGTCCAACGCCGTCGTCGGCTCGTCGGCGATCAACAGGGCGGGCCGGCAGATAAGCGCCATGGCGATCATGGCGCGTTGACGCAATCCTCCCGAAAGTTCAAAGGGATACATGTCATAGGCGCGCTTGGGATTGGGAAAGCCGACAAGGCCGAGCATTTCCTCGGTCCGCGCCTTGCGCTCCGCCCGAGCCATGGGCGTATGAATCTGCAGGGATTCACTGACCTGGTTGCCGATCGTGTGCAGCGGCGACAGCGATGTCATCGGCTCCTGAAAGATCTTGCCGATGCGGCTGCCTCTCAACGCCCGGATTTGGGGTCCGTCACGCGGCATCTGCAGGATATCCTGCGTCGTGCCGGGCTTTTCAGGATCGGAAAACAGGATACGGCCGCGAACGTGGGCTGTCTTCGGCAAAATGCCCATCACTGCCTGGCTGATAACCGATTTTCCGGAACCGGACTCGCCCACAAGCGCAGTAACCTTGCCGGGCAGGACGCGAAGATTTGCACGCCTGACGGCATGCAACGGTCCCCCGATGATGGCAAAAGAGATGCCAACATCCTCGATCCGCAGCAGATCAACGCCCGAATTCATTCTCACACCAGCCCACTCTGGCCGCCTGCCGGGCGGCAGGCCCAGAAAGCGAGACTAGCGCATTGCCAGCCTAGAGCAACTTGGATTCGAAACGGTCACCAGTTCCCTGGCGGAACCGGCAACCGGACTGCATACCAAAGGTGTTCGGATCAGATCGGGGCGGTTACTGGAGCTTCCTCGGGTCGCCCGCCGACAGCCGCGCGGCATCGCGATGAAGCAACATGACCTGCTCGGCGTCCGATATTCGGTCGTGAATCGGCTCCAGCGCACCGTCTTCATCGAGTGCGAGGGCACCCGACAGATCGGGTGAAAGCACCGTCAGCTTCTGCTTGATGCCCGCCAGTTCCTCGTTGCCGAGCGTCAGCCAGCTGTTGGCGCCGCAATAGCTGGCAAAGTCCTTGCTGGCGAGAACGCTGTGCGGATATTTCTTGGTCAGGGTCTGGAGGCGCTGGACCTCGTTTACAGCCGAGCCGAAGGCAGAGAATGTGAGCCGGTCGGTAAGCCCGACATTGCCGAACATCACATTGCCGACATGCAGGCCGATACCAAATTTTATGTCGCCCAACCCCTGCTCCTTCCTGCGCAGATTGAGGTCCATCATGCGCGCGCTGGCCTTGTGCGCTGCCGCAAGAGCGGCCTGGCAGGCGATCTCGGACTGCGAGCGGTGCCTTTCGCAAGGGTAGACGGCAATGAAGCCATCACCTATGAAACTCATGATCTGCCCGCCTGTGCGATTGAAAGGGGCGGCAACGGCGTCGAAAAACTGGTTCAGCGTGTCGATGTAGATTTCGCGGCCGGAGGTTTCGGCAAGCCTTGACGACCCGCGCATATCGCCCATGACCAGTGCGGCCCGGATTGTATCACCCTCGCCGCGCTTGATCTGACCGTTCAGCACGCGCCTGCCGGCGTCGCCGCCGAGATAAGTGGTCATCATGTTGTCGGCGAGCTTGGTGAGCACTGCCATCTTGGTTGCGATAGCGAGATGGTTCTGGATGCGCAGCAGCGCCGAAATCATGCTGTCGCTGAAGCCTGCAGAACTGTCGGTGGACCAAGACCCCATCATACCCTGACTGGTGTTGCCGCTGAAGGGATGGACGAAAGCCATGTAATCGGTGACGCCCATAAGCCTGAGTTCATCGAAAACAGGAAACTCTGACCGCACCGACGAGTCGAACCGGCGCCGCAGATGGTCGAGCTTGTTGCTGAGCAGATGGTAGTATGGGCTGGTCAGGAATCTGTCAGACTGCACGCCGCCCTCATTGCGGAAGCCTTCCATTTCCATGCCCTGGCCGCGAAGCCAGGTGAAGCCAAGCGCGTCATAAAGCGGATGAAGCATCGAAAAGCTCAAATGCACCCGCTTCAGCGGCAGGCCGGCAGCAGCCAGCCGTTCACAAAAGCCTTTTATCAATGTTTCCAGGTCGTTGCCCGCCAGCGCCGATTGGGTCAGCCAATCGGCAACCTTATCCATGAGAATGGTGGAAATTTCCGCTTGCGCTGTGCTCATGCTATCTCGAAACCCGTCGAAGACGAGCCATTCTCCTTTGATCCGCCCACAACACAGTCCGCCAACGACCCAAAGATAAGCTCTCGAAGTCAATGAAGCCGGCTTCGGCGGCAAAAGCCGGCGAAGAATTTCCTGAATGACTGTCCTTGCAGGCAAGGAGCAGGCGTAACTGCATCTATTTCCTGGGGCATTATGTGGCGAGGCTGCCGGCGGAGTGCAACCACGATCCTGACATCGGGCAAAAAATTCGCCGGCTCAGACGCCGTCAGGCCTTCACCACCGTCTCTCTGGCTAGCCCGAGGCGGCCAAAAACATTGCGTGTGTCGACGATCAGAAGAGCGTGATCAGCGATCGCCTGATAGTCGATCGCGTCGTGGTCGGTTGCAACGACGACAGCATCGAAATCCTTCAAGGCCGCTTCGGTCAATTCGACCGAGCGACGCCCCTTGATCGCCATATGCTCCCGTGTGGTCGGGATCTCGGTAACATGCGGATCGTGGAATTCCGCTTTGCCGCCCCGTTCCTCGATGAGTTCAATGAGCCGCAATGAAGGGCTTTCGCGGATGTCGGGCACATTCTTCTTATAGGCGAGCCCGATGATGAGAATGCGCGAGCGGCTGAGCGCCTTGCCGCAGCGCCGGTCCAGCGCCTTCGCCAATTCGTCGACCACATGACGGGGCATGGCCGTGTTGATCTCTGCCGCCAGCTCGATGAAGCGGGTCGGCAGTTCGTATTCGCGCGCCTTCCACGTCAGGTAGAAGGGATCGATCGGAACGCAGTGCCCGCCAAGTCCGGGGCCAGGATAGAAAGGCATGTAACCGAAGGGCTTGCTCTTTGCCGCCTCGATCACCTCCCAGATGTCGATGCCCATCGCACCGAGCACGACCTTCAACTCGTTGACCAGGGCTATGTTGACCGAGCGGAAGATGTTTTCCGTCAGCTTGACCGCCTCGGCGGTCGCCGTGGTGGAAACCGGAACGACGGTCTTGACCACGCCCTGGTAGAAAGCCTGCACGAGCGTTGCCGCTTCAATGCCGTCGCCTGCCACGACCTTGGGGATCGTCGCGACTTCAAAGCTGCGGTTGCCGGGATCCTCGCGTTCGGGCGAGAAGCCGAGGAAGAAGTCTATCTTCGAGTGCAAGCCGGTTTCTTCCAGTATGGGCTTGATCACGTCGTCGGTGGTGCCGGGATAGGTGGTCAATTCCAGCACGATCAGCTGGCCGAGACGCAGATGCTTCGCGATGGTGCCTGCCGTGTTCCTGACAAAAGAGAGGTCCGGCTCACGGTTTTTCGTCAGCGGTGTTGGAACGCAGATGATGATGACATCGCAGACGGCCAGTTCAGCAAAATCCGCAGTGGCGCGGAACCGTCCGCTCGCCACCTGGCCGGCAAGGGCTGTCGACGTCACCGCCTCAATGTAGGATTGGCCGTTGTTCAGGTTCTCGACCTTCTGGGCTTCGATGTCAAAGCCGGAAACCGGGAAGCCGGCGCGTGCGATCGCAACCGCCAGCGGCAACCCGACATAGCCCAGTCCGATCACGCCGACTTGCGCGGCGCGCGTCGAAATCCGGTTCAGAAGACCGTCATATGTCGATCGTGAGGCGTCCAAAAATCTGCTTCCCGTCAATTCGGACAGGCTGTCCGCTCCCATGGCAAGGCTCACCATGGTCCCAAGAACCATGGCCGAGGCATATTGCGGAAAATCGATTTCCGCAAGCCGTCGTCAGACCGGCACCTTCGCCTTCAGGCTTGCGGCAGCCAACGCATAGCCGCCGGCCGCGCCATCGATGAAATGAACGTGATCGCGCTGCAACGGCGAGGCGACGAGGCATGTCATCAAGGCCGATTTCTGGCGGTGCAGGCCATAGTTGCAGATGCCCGCCTCTTCCGCCTGTTTCAGCCGGTTCTCGATCCGTTGCAACACATCCGCGTCAACGTCGATGGTCATCTTCAAGCCGTCGTCGAACTTCCGGAAATCCGAATTGCTGGCTACGTCGCGTTTGTAGATCTTCGGATCGAAACTGCCGATCGTCCAGCCATATCTATCGGTAACAGCCGTAAGCGTCATCAGGAACACTATCCACAGCTTCGACAGCCACCGCCATCCTGCCGGCGCCATGGCCCGCGCCTCGATATCGAGGCCGGCGGGCAGAAAACTGTAGCCCGGCCCGTTCACCGGCACCGGGTGGCCATCGCGTTCCTGCCTGCCGGCAAGGGCGATGATGTCGGAAGCCAGAAACTGAAAACCGCGCAAGTCGCGCGAAGCCCCCGGTATGGCTATGATCGAGACGATTTCGCCATGCCGGGCTTCGATCGGGTTCCAGCGGCAGGAGAGGCCGGTCAGATCCGGCCGCGCGCCGACCGGGGCAGGATCGATGCGGTAGCGCCCCGCTTTCATCTCGGCTTCCGCCCAACTGCCGCCACCGCCGGCGAACATGGCATAGAAGACCGCTTCGGAGGCCTGGAACCTCGCCACGCGAACGTCGAGGCCTTGCGCTCTTACATCCTTTATCGGCACGATTGCGGCACGCAAGGTCAGGTCGAGTTCGTCCGCCACCCATCTCTGGACAGCCGCCAGCGCGTTGCGGGTGATCTCCAGCGCCGAGCCGGGAAACGCCACGAGCGCGCCGTCGCCGCCGAAGACAAAGGGAAGATCTTGCCGACCCAGCGCATTGAGCAGCGCCGAAATGACGCTGGCGCCGGCCATATTGACGGTTTTATAGCGCCCAGCCTCGATCGCCTTGGTCGAGCCGACGATGTCGGCGGTGGCCAGCGCCCAGCCATCGGGGAGAGGCCGATAGTTATCGATATCGGCAACGCTTTCGAACTTTGCGAAGACCGGCAAAGAAGCGACAAACGGGTCGGACGCGGCAGCTGTTTCCATGAGCATCAGATAGCACATTCCACTGCTTGAAGGTGAAGTCGATCATGCTTCGAAATTGACTTGCGCAGGCTTTCCGATAATAGGGTCCGGCGATGCGAATTGCCTTTTACGCGCCGTTGAAGTCGCCCAATCATCTGGTTGCCTCCGGCGACCGCCAGATGGCACGGGCGCTGGTCAAGGCGCTGGAGCATGGAGGACATAGCGTCGAACTGGCATCCGAAGTGCGCTTCTATCTACGCGAACCGGAGTCGAATAGTTTCGATGCGCTCAAGATTGAGGCCCGAGAGGAAGCCGCGCGGCTGACCAAGCTTTGGGATCGTGACGGCAAGCCCGATCTCTGGTTCGCCTATCATCCCTATTACAAGGCGCCCGACCTGATCGGACCCGAGCTGGCGTCGGCCTTTGCTGTCCCCTATGTGACGGCGGAAGCCTCCTATTCGAGGCGGCGCAACGTCGGTTTGTGGGCCGATACGCAAGCGTTGGTGGCGCGAGCCATCGGACAGGCAGCGCTGAACATCTGCTTCACGCGAAGGGATCGTCAGGGACTGACAGACGCGATTCCCGACGCCGCTTTCGGTATGCTTCCGCCCTTCATCGACACATCGGTATTCCAGGAATTGCCGGCACGGGGTTGTCCGACGCGCCTCGTTACCGTCGCCATGATGCGCCCGGGCGACAAAGTCGAAAGCTATCGCATGCTGGCGCAAGCGCTCCGTCGGATCGGCCACCTGCCCTGGACCATGTCGGTCGTCGGCGACGGGCCGGCCCGTGACGAGGTCAAAGCGCAATTCGCCGGCTTGCCCGCCGACCGTATCGAATGGCTTGGCGCGATTGAGCCAGCCGCCGTGCCGGATGTCCTCTACGGTGGGGGAATTTACGTCTGGCCGGGTTACGGCGAGGCCTATGGCGTTGCCTATCTTGAAGCACAGGCCGCCGGCCTTCCGGTGGTGGCTCAGGACATCGCCGGCGTGCCGGAGGTCGTGCGGGATGGCCAGACCGGGTTTCTCACCCCGCCGGGCGATGTGGCAGCGTTCGCTTCTGCCATTGAAAGGCTTCTGGCCCATAACGACGAAAGAACCATAATGGCCGCGCAAGCCAGACGTTTCATCCTCGAAGAACGTTCCCTCGGTACTGCAGCGGTGCGTCTGGCCGAACTTATTTCGAAGATCCCGGCTTCATGACATCCGATCAGATCTGGCAGCCCTTGGTGGAAGAACTGGCGTGCCGGCAACGGGCGAACCGTAGGGCAGAGTTCTGGCTGCGCGACGACGACGCCGTGGATCCGACGCCTGCGCTTGATCGGCTGCTCGACCTCACCGATGAATTCGCGGTTCCGGTCACTCTGGCCGTCATTCCGGCCCTGACTGATGAGAAGCTTGTCGGCCGGCTTGAAGAGGCGCCGCATGCCACGGTCGCCATCCATGGCTGGGCGCACCGAAATCATGCGCCCGAGGACCAGAAAAAGCAGGAGCTCGGCGCGCATCGGCCACGCGAGGCGGTGCTCGATGATCTGGCTCGCGGGCTGTCGCACGTAACCGGCCTGCACGGCGCACGTGCCGTTCCGATGCTGGTGCCGCCCTGGAACAGGATCGACGCCGGCTTGGTTACCGACCTTGGATCGATAGGATTTGCGGCATTGTCGGTCTATGGGCCGCCGAAGCCGGCTTCACTGGCGGTCATCAACAGCAATGTCGACATCATGGATTGGCATGGCACGCGCGGCTGTCGCGATCATGGCCTATTGGTTCAGGCTATCATCGCGCAATTGCAGCATGCATTCGACGGCGGCGAACCGGTCGGCCTGCTCACCCACCATCTCGTACATGATGAATCGGCCTGGCTTTTCCTCGAACGGCTGTTCACAGTCACCGCACAGACTGAAGCCTGCGCATGGCTTCCGATCAGGACATTGATCGGGCGCAGCGCCGGTAGGGGAAAATAGCTCAGCGCTTTTTGCGCAATGAGACTGGAAATTTGAGCGTCTGGCCATCCCGCGCGGCAAAAGCGCCGGCAAACCTGTCTTTGGCCAGTTTCTCGATCTCGTCCAGTTCCTCGTCGGTGCGTGCCGGATCGTGGTGAAACAGCGCAAGCCCCCGCGCACCGGCCGCCTCACAGAGCTTGACGCCTTGTTGCCATGTCGAGTGCCCGTTACCGCGGCGGCGTTCCATTTCCTCCTCGGTGTAGGCGCAATCGTAAATGACGAGGTCGGCATCTTCGATCAGGCCGAGCACCGCCTGATCGAGTTTGTCCGGCTCGTGCTCAGTGTCTGTGATCACCGCCACGACGCGGCCGCCCCATTCGACCCGGTAGCCTATGCAGCCGCCCGGATGGATAAGACTGCCGGTTCGGACCACCACCCCTTCGCGCGGCCGAAGCACGTCTCCGGATACGAAATCGCGACAGTCGAGGCTTGCCTTGCAGATCTCCAGTCTCACCGGAAACCACGGCGGCCGCATGAACTCATCGACCATCTGCCGGGTCGTCATGCGTCCTGCAAGATGCCCGGACCAAAGCGTAACCTTGACGCTCCGTTCATAGATCGGCGCAAAAGACGGCAGCCCGATGATGTGATCGTAATGGCAATGGGTGAAAAGCAGGTCGAAATCGGTCACGCCCGACGCCCGAAGCGCCCTGCCGGCAGGCCGTAGGCCAGAGCCCGCGTCGAACAGAAGCGTATGCTTACCGCATCGCATCTCAATGCAGATTGTGTTGCCGCCATAGCGAGAGAATTCTGGCCCCGATACCGAAATGCTGCCGCGCACGCCCCAAAACCTGACCAGGAAAACGTCGTCGTCCATGCTAACCCTTCGCAGTCCCCGTCGCCCATCGTAGCCAAACAACTGCTGCTAGGCGAGACAGGTTTCTCCGGGTGATCTTCTCAGCAAGAGGCCAGTGCCGTCACGACGGCGAGGATTGAGCGCAAGGTCATTCGTTATTTGGCGCTTCGTGCGTCGATCAGATCCGCGGTCGTATGGCTTAGGCGATCGGCAAGAACCCGCAATATCTCGATGGTCATTTCCGGAAACTCCTTCATAAGCCTCAGGAAATGGTCCTTGCGGATTCTCAAGGCTTCCAGCGGAATTGCCGCTCTGACGGTGGCAGTGCGGGAGCTGTTGCACAATATGGCGATCTCGCCAACAATCGAATTTGGCACCAGTTCGGCAACTTTTATCGGTCCGCTGTCGGAATCGACCAGAATATCCGCCCTGCCTGAAAGGATGACATAGGCGGCGTCTCCCTCGTCGCCCTGACGGAAAAGGATCTGGCCGGCGCTGTAGCTCACACGATCGGATGTGAACGCAAGCAGCTTGAGCTTTGTCGGCTCGATGCCAGAGAACAAGGGAACGCGTTGCAGCATTCCAACTTCATCCTTGAGCAGCATTGTCGCAAACCTTCCCAAAATTCGCGTTTGCCAGACTAGGGCAACGGACGCCCAGATGGAATCAATTCTGTTTCCGGGATGGCGAGACGAACCACGCGAAAGGTGGCGAACCCGATGTCGTGCGATCGGGCGATGCCGCCTGACAAAATGGGCGTCCGCCGGCCGGAAACCCGAAGAGCCGAGTGAATTTGCGGCAAATCCTTGATCCCATCTGAATGTCCGTTGCTCTAAGACAGCAGTTCCTTGAAGATACCGTTCCCTGCCAAAAGTGTCTCGTGTGTTCCGTCTTCCACCAATTGACCCGAGTCGAAGACGATAACGCGATCGAACATCACCCCCATTGCCGGATTCGTCACGACCCACACAATTGCCGGCGAATGGCCGTCGCGCCTGGCTTCCTCGAGCACGTTTCGCAGCACCTTGTCCTGCATGCGCTGGTCGAGCGCCGACAGCGGCCGGTTGAGAATGAGAAAATCGGGACGCTTGAGCAGGGCTCGGGCAACATCGAGCTTCTGTCGCTGTCCACCGGTCAGCCGCCTGCCGCTGGCGCCGACGTTGAAGTCCAGGCCGACATCCAGAAGCTCGGCATAAAGCCCCAGTTCGTCAAGAATGTCATAGACGATGGAGCGTATGCGGTCCGGAGCGTCGGGATGGTTGTTGCCCACACGCCCGAACAGGACATTGTCCATGACGGTGGCCGCGGCAATGTATTTGGCAGGATCATACCGTTCGATCGCATTTTGCAGCTCGGGCGGCAGGTTTTCATAGAACCGGTTGCGTGCATCGACGATCTTGCTCATCAGCTCGTCGCTCAGCAGGCCGAAGCGGTGCCGGGGCTCGATATAGGCAAAGCTCAAGGTGACGATCATGGCGCGGTCGTTCTCAGAAACCGCCTCGTGGGGACGGCTCTTGAGCCGTTGCAGCAAGGTTTCGTAGGCGGGTATCTCCTCGGCGCTCATGAAGGCGAGCTGCTGGAAGAACTGGTGATCGGGCGGCAGGTCGGCAAACAGCTCGATCGCCTGTTCGGCGATCTCCAAGCCCATTTCGTAGAGCGTGCGGTCGAGGCCGGCTTGCCTCAGCACAGAAGCAAAATAGGGATTGGCCGCCAGAGCCTTGTCGGCCAGTTGGGGGCCGGCGGCAGCGCCGAAGAGCAGGTTTTGACCGATCGTTGCTTCCTTGTTGTAGGCGCCCGGTTCGAAAGGAACCACCAGCCCGCTCAGTCCTTCGTGTTCCAGCCGGGTTCGCAGCGCCGCACGCAGTTCGACGATCCGCCTGGCGAGCTCCGTGTGACGCGTGAGGTCGGCCGAAGAGCGCAAGCCAAGATCCAGAATGTCGCGCGACAGAACAACCGCGTCGAGCACCCGGCGCACGGCTTCAAAGAGGTCGTGCGGGCCGGTAGCGCCGACGGAAGCATAGTTGATCCAGTCGCTATGGATATCAAGATCCGGATTGCCAGACCGGCGCGCCTCGTCGATGTTCCAGCGGTGCTGGTCTGCAGCGGCACCGTCATAAGACACCGATGTCAGCGGCGCATGCTTCAACCCGTAGAGCAGGTTATCGCGGATGCTTGCCTGGAACAGGAAAACATCCGACGAGGCATAGGACATGCGCCGGCCGGTCACTGCTTCGGGGAGTTCAAGCAGATCATCGGCGCCCGAAGCGACCCTTCCGCTGTCCGGCCAGTTCAGCCGCGCGAAGGCTTCTGCAAGCGCCTCCGCTCCACCTGTTGCGGTACTGACCAGCGCCACCGTCTCACCTGGCTGGACCTGGAGGGAGATACGGTCGAGGAGAATTGCACCGCCATCGTCTGCTATGGACAGACTGATCGCCGACAGGGGGTTGGTCATCGGATCGGGATCGTCGATCGTCAATGCCCCGATTCTCGGCGCCATGAGTCCCTCGACTGTGAACTGTTCAACGACCTGCTGATATTTGACCTGGACATCCTGCCGCGCCTGATCCCAGTCGATCAGTTCCTTCATCGGTCCAGGCAGATCCTTGTAAGCGCCAATCACGGCCACGAGCTGGCCGACGTCCAGCCGCCCCTGGATGACCAGGTACCCGCCGATCATGTAGAACAGAAAGGGCGTGAGCTGCGCCAGAAAATTGTTGAGGAACTTCACCATGAATTTCCATTGGTAAAGATCGAAGCGGATCTTAAAGATGAGCCCGAGCCGGGCAGCTATGTCGGCGCGCTCGTAGTTTGATGTATCGTGGACGTGAACCGCGCTGATGCCGTCGACGATTTCGCCAACCCGGCCCGAAAGCGCGCGCGCCGTCAATTGCCGTTCGCGCCCGAGCACGATCAGCCGCCGCCGCATTCGCGGGATGAGCACGATCTGGATCACCACGATCACGACTGCTATCATTCCGAGCCAGACGTTCTGGACCATGATGAAAAGCATGGCCGTCAGCGCCTGACCGCCGAGCAGCACCGGCTGCAGGAAGGCATCGCCGATGAAGCCGCCGAGCGGCTCCACCTCGTCCTTCACCATGGTCGCCACTTCGGCGGATTTCACCCGCTTGAAGTAAATCGGCGGAAACCGCAGCACACGATCGACCAGCTCGAAGCGGATACGCCGCAGCATGCGTTCGCCGAGGCGGCCCTTGTAGGTGTTGATGTAGAGTTTGAACAGGCCGTTGATGACGACTAGCAACAGAAACACAATGCTCAGGGCAAGCAGCGTCTCCTTGCGGTCGAGTTGAAAACCGGAGAAGAACTGGACCTCTCCAATGAACGGCAGGTTATAGTGTAGCCTCATGAATGGCTGGGTCGCGCCCGGTTGCTCGAAGCCCCTACCTTGGATCGGGCCGTTGACGATCAGCTTCGGCAGGTCGAAGGACATGAAATACGGGATCATCGAAAGCAGGACGATCATCAATATCCAGATCTGCTGCTTCTTGGTGTGCGTCCAGATATAGCGGGCTAGGCTGGGTTCCATATGCGACTGTGGACCCTTCAGTTGGAAGGATGCAGGATGTAAAAGCACCTGCTGGCGAATGGCGTATCGGCAATTTCTACGTCGCCAACGACAAGCTCGAAGCTGCAGTGCACGGAGATTGTCCTGCGCTCAAACACTTCGCGGCTTCCGTAGGGTTTTGGCGAAGAGCCGAGCACGAAGCCGCAGCTGCGCGGCTGGTGCTGGCGGATGGACGCCGATGGTCCGGACAGATGCAAGCGGCTCTCTCCGGCACCGGGCAATGGCGAAGCGGCTTGCAGCATAATCACGTCCGCGGATCAAACAGCCTTGCGGGAGGCAAGATTGCGTCGCCCGAAATCCCAACATACAAGACGAATATGATGGATGTCACGCAACCACGCAATGCCGACATGGACTGGCACGAGCAAGCCTTGGACCTCACGCGGGGAATTGCTGCCTATGTCAAATGCCCTCTCGTGGCAGGGTTGGCGCGCGTCATCGCCAAGCATCCGAAGGCCGATATCGCCAACGCCTTCAACCACAAGCAGGTCGCCTGCAAGATGTGGGCGCTCGACAGGCTGTTCGAAAGCTGCGGCGGCCAGTTCGGTCGCATATGGGTTCTGGGTGGATGGTACGGCGTATTGCCGGCAATGCTTTTCAACGACGCCCGCTTCGACATCGCGGCGATCGATAGCATCGACATCGATCCCGAAGTCGCGCCGGTCGCCCGGACCCTCAACCGGGAAGCCGGCGACCGGTTCCGGGCGCTGACGGCAGATATGTACGCACTCGACTATGCGGCCGGGCGGCCCGACCTGATGGTCAATACGAGCTGCGAACACATAGCCGATCTGCGCGCCTGGCTTGCTCTGCTTCCGCGGGGCACGAATGTGCTGCTGCAATCGAACGATTATTTCAGCGAGCCGACGCACATCAACTGCGTGGCTTCACTTGCAGCCTTTGAAGCAATGGCGGCGCTAGGGGAAGTGCGGTTCTCCGGCGAACTGCCGACAAAAAATTATACGCGCTTCATGCTGATTGGAACTGTCTAATGCATTTCGCCCAAAAGTGCGTAGCGGTTTTGGGACAACGAAAAACAAGGA
Organism: Mesorhizobium monacense; assembly: GCF_056781675.1. NCBI lineage: Bacteria > Pseudomonadati > Pseudomonadota > Alphaproteobacteria > Hyphomicrobiales > Phyllobacteriaceae > Mesorhizobium > Mesorhizobium monacense. Next base: position 6,728,069 of record NZ_CM165567.1, read on the forward strand.
CTTGAAGCGCGTCGCACGAATCTCACCAGACGCGACGCGCGTTGGAGCAATTCCAGGAAAAGTCGTAGCGGTTTTCCGTCCGGAATTGCGTCAAAACAAAGGGATAGAGCGGTTCGGCGTTTCCGTGAAACGATGACCCGTTCTAGGATCTATCGCCTGTTTGATCATGAACTTTTCCGAAACCGGGCTCCAGTTTTAGGGACCATGTTCGATACCGCTCGCGCAGGATTTGCGCCGAGCGACGCGCGCCTTCCAGATCGAGGCGACGCGCGGATGGCGTCGGTCCCACAAGCGCCTGTTCGATCGCTTGCGCCAAACCCTCAGGCGTTAGATCCTTTTCCATCAGCACCGTTGCAAGACCGAGCTCTTCGAGCATCAGGGCGCGAAACGTCTGTTCGGTTTCCCCGCCGGCTGCAAATGGAACGAGCAGGGAGCGACAACCCGCGCGCAGGACATCGCAGACCGTGTTGTAACCCGCCTGCGAGACTGACAGGCGGGCGCCGGTCAGCAGGCTGGCGAAATCCTCGCGGAACCGGAAGATGGACAGGCCCGGCGTGGCATCGCGTGCGATCGCGTCAAACTCGTCTTTCGGCAGGTTTGGGCCGGTGATCAAACACCATTTCCAAGCGTTGTTGGCATTCCGCGCCGCTGCGATGGTGGAGCTGACGAGGCTCTTTCCGGCAGCCCCGCCGCCAACCGACACCAGAACGTCGAAGCGCTCGGAGGCCGCGGGCGATGGCGGCGCGGCAACGAGCCCTGTGTAGGTGACCTCGGCGCTGATCGCCCCAGCCAGTGGAAATGTCTTGTCGATAGTTACGAAAGCCGGATCGCCGTGGACCATAACAAGGTCGAAATGCCTGTTGATGAGATCGACCGTTTCCTCGTTTCGGCTCGGCTTGACGCGCTCCTGAAGGATATCGCGGACGGACGTCGCCAGCAGCGGTCTGGGCGACGTCGCGTCGATGGCCTCGATCAGCGGCAAGAGTTCGAAACGCATCTGGCGGCGTCCAAATGGAAACGCTTCGACAATGACGATATCAGGGCTGCAATCCCGGAATGCCTGCAGCAGCATCTCTGAACGCGATTTCTTGAAATCATCGTCGATGAGTTTGCCCTGCAGGTCGACAAGTCCGGAAAATCCTTTATCACCGGAGGTGACAGGTGGCAGGGTTACAGATTTTACACCCAGTCCCGGAAACCCCGCGATCGGCGCTCCGCCGGTCACGACGGTTACGTCAAACCCGTCATCGACCAAAGCCGCCGCAATGCGGCTGGCGCGCGCGAGATGGCCGATACCGAGCAGGTGCTGGACATAGAAGAAAGCGCGCAGCCGCTTCATTCGGCGGCCCGCCACTCCCGCTCGAACAGTTCCTTGAGCTGTCCAATGCTTACCATATGATCGAAATTGCAGCGCACGCGCCGCTCTGCGGCGTCGCCGAGGCGGGCGCGCAGCACGGGATCACGGATCAGGCGCTCCAGCGCCTGTGCCAGGGCAATTGGGTTTTCCGTCGGAACCAGCAGCCCGGTTTCATCCGACGATAAAAGCTCCGGCACGCCGGAAATATCGGTCGACACGCAGGCAAGCCTCTGGCTAGCCGCCTCCACCAGAACATTCGGCAGACCGTCCCGGTCGCCATTTGCGGTGATCCTGCAGGCCAGGGCGAAGATGTCGGCGCAGCGGTAGTGCTCAAGCACCTCCTCCTGCGCAAGCGCGCCTTTCCAAGAGACGCGACCATCCAGGCCGAGCTTTTGCGCCAGCGCCTTGAACCGTTCCAGTTCCTCGCCGCCGCCGATATGCTCGAAACGCCACGCCAAATCACCAGGCAAGAGGGCAAGGGCCTCCAGCAAGGTATCGTAACCTTTCTTTTCAACGGCGCGCCCGACACTCAGAACGATAACCGGTTCGTCCGGCGCCGAGCCGTCATGCTGTTTTCGCGCCTCGCCGAAACTGCCGAAGCGATCAAGGTCGAGCCCATGATAGCTCAGATGCACAGACGAGTTGCCGTTAGCGAGTTTTTTCAGACGGTCGAAGCCGGTTTTCGTGCAAGTGACCGTCCAGCGCGCCGAGGAAAGCTTGCCAGCCAGATCCCAGTCCGCCGAAGTCCAGATGTCCTTGGCATGGGCCGAGCAGCTCCAGGGAAGGCCACGAAGCTGGCTGGCATAGCGCGTCACCGAAGCCGGTGTGTGCGCGAAATGTGCATGCAGCCAGCCCGCGTCTTCCGGCCATTCGGCCGCCAGCACGAGCGCTTGCCCGAAGCGGCGCGCGCGATTGCGCGTAAAGTCGCGGGGGATATCAGCAGCCAGCGATCCGAGCGCGCGCCAGAAGCCCGGCCGCAGCAGATAAGCAAACAGCGAGCGAACCACGCGCAGCGGCTCTTCATGCAGATATTCCGGCAGATAATGGACGGGCGCTTTGATCTCGTCATGAACGGGGTGGCGTTTTGCGTCGGTCGGCCGCCTGAGCGCGACGAGTACCAGATCGAACCCCGCACGCTCCAGACCAAGCAGTTCCTGCGCGATGAAGGTTTCCGACAGCCGCGGATAGCCCTTCAGAACCACGACGATCTTGCGATGTTGCAACTCAGTTCATGCCTTCAATGACCGAAAGGTGATGGCCGGCCCGCCGCTCGAGCAGTTCCGCGACGATTTCGGAAATATGAGGCAGCCCTTCCAGCGTCAGATGCGGATTGCTCTGCGATGGGCGGGGCCGGTCCGGCAGCCCCTGCAGTGCATCGGCAAACCGCTGGGAATCCTCGGCTTCTTCCGGCAAAAGCATCTCGATGAGGCCGAGTTCGGCTGCGCGCCGTGCTCGGATCAGCTGTTCCTCGCGGGGCTTGACGCGCGGCACGATCAGCGCCGGCTTGTCGAATGACAGTATCTCGCAATAGGTGTTGTAGCCGCCCATAGCCACTACCGCCTTGGCGCCGGCAATCAGCTCTTCCATGCGGTTGTCGAACTCGATGATCTTGATATAGGGGATCTTGGACCCCTTCTTGAGCAGCTTGTTGCGCTTGCGCGCCGGCATGTAGGGCCCAAGCACGATCAGCGCCCTATGCTGCAACTGCGGATCCTGCTGATAGGCATCGATGACGTCGTGGATCAGTTCGGCGCCGTCACCGCCGCCACCGGTGGTAACGAGGAGATAGTCGCCCTCGGGCCGGTGGCCGGGCAACTCGTTCTTCTGCAGGCTCCGTTGCAGGAAACCGACGAACTTCATCTTTGCCCTGACAGCCGGCGGCACATCCAGGCCGGTCAACGGATCGTAGAAATCCGGCGGACCATAGGCCCAGACCTTGTCGTAGAACAGGCCTATCTTGCGCATCACATCCCTGCTTGCCCACTCTGCTTCGAGCAGATGCGGCGCGTCCATCACCTCGCGCAGGCCAAGCACGAGCGTGGTGCCCCGCGTCTTGAGGTAGGACAGCGTGTCCTCGATCTCACCGCGCAGGCCGAGCGGTTCCTTGTCGACGATGAAGATATCCGGCCGGAAAGTCTCGGCTGTGTGGCGGATGATCGACTGGCGCATCCTTAGCGTCTCATGCAGATCGATATCCTTTTCCAGCGAGGTGTATTCGCCGTTGCGCAACTTGATGACGCTGGGGATCTTCACGAAGTCGACACGGGCGCGGTAGTCGAAGGCGCCAGCGATAGGCGCACCCGAAATGATAAGCACCTGAAGTCCGCGGAAATCCTCGACCAGCGAATGCGCGATCGTCCGGCAGCGCTGCAAGTGGCCAAGCCCGAACGTGTCGTGGCTGTACATGAGAATTCGAGCGTTTTGTACGTGCTGGGTCATTGTTGAACGTCTCTTAAAATTCTCGCCTTGAGGACCGTGGGCCGCAGGATTCGAAACCATCCTCGCGGGTCGACCGACCTGTTTTGGAACATGAGGGCGCAATTTTCAATTTATATTACCCAAGAGGGTCCATATGCTGAAACCAGGAAGCTGCGCCTGCTCAGCGGCCCGCTTGCCACGTGTTCCAGAAGAACCTGTATCATTTCACCGGTATTGATCCTCGCCGATGCAGATCCGTTTGCTTAGCCAGCTTGCAGAGCCCCTGTCGATCGACCGGCCCCCCATTGGCCGGCAGTGCGGTTGCCGATTTGATCGTTCGAACCGCTCGAAGATCATTTGGACCGTCGCATGAGACCAGCGAACCTATGCCTGGAACTGAGCGGATTCGGCAGTTTTTAGCCCATCAACCAAATGCTGAAGGTCCGCTTCATTCGCGTAGTGCAGGGTGGCGACCAACGCGTCGATCGTGAACTCCGAATCGAACTTGCTTATTTTAGCGTAGTGCGCGGCCGCAGCTGTCCGATCACCCAGCCAGCCATAGGCGGCCGCAACAAAGGCATGCTGGCTGGCATCCATCTTCGACAGATGCATGAAGGCCTCGACGGCTTCAGAGTATTCCCGGGCTGCAAAGTACGCTTTCCCGAGATGGCTCCAGAAGCGCTCCGGGTGGTGAGGGTTCAGCCGCATGGCCTTGCGAATCCAGTCGGCCCCTTCCTTGGGGTGGCCGAGCCAAGTCAGAAGCTCGCCCTGCTGGACCACCACGAGATCGTAGTTCGGATTGAGCGCGAGAGCGCGTTCCTGGTGGTGGCGGGCCTTGGTCAGGTCGTTGCGGCTGATGTTGATTGCCGCCAGGATTCGTTGGACATCCGCGTCGTTGGCGTCCAGCGCCTGTGCCGACTCCACCTCGCGGACAATCTCGTCGAAGGTCGCGTCCTTGTCGGCACACCAGCCGTAGCCCCAGGCTTGCCCCAGGATGCAGCCCTTCCAGGCGTGGGCATGCGCGTAGTCGGGGTCGAGCTCTACTGCCCGCGTTATCAGTTTCAGCGCCTCCTCGTTCTCGGCGCGATTGCCGCGATGGTGGCGGACCTTGGCCGCCAGCACACATTCATAAGCCGCCATGCTGGCCGGCGTCTTGCGCGCGACCAGGTCCTGCTGCGCGGCCTCGAGGCGGCCGGGCAGCGTGGCCACGATTGCCGCAGTCAGCTCATCCTGGATGGCGAACACGTCGTCCAGCTTGCGATCGTATCGCTCGGCCCAAATATGTGTGTCACTTGCCGTGTCAATCAGCTGGGCGGTGACCCTGAGTTGCCCGCCCGATTTGCGGACGCTGCCTTCCACCAGATATTGCGCGCCCAGCTTCTGGGCGATTTCGCGTAGATTCACCGACTGCCCCTTGTAGACGAAGGTGGAGTTGCGCGAGATCACGAAGAGCTCATGCCGGCGCGAAAGTTCCGTGATGATGTCCTCGGTCAGGCCATCGACGAAAAATTCCTGTTCGGGATCGCCGCTCATATTGGCGAAGGGCAGGACGGCGATCGAGGGCTTGATGACGCCACGTCGGGCGGCGGCGTTGCCCGCTGCCGAAGCAGCCTCGTCGAGTAACGCACGCCAGACCCGCACCGGCCGTGAAATGTTCTTCAGCGACTTCTCGCCCAGATCCTCGAACTTGACTTCAATGCGATCGCAGACCTGTTCGTAAACGGCTTGGGTGACGCATACCCCGCCGACATCAGCGAGCTGCTCGAGTCTCGCCGCAACGTTTACGCCGTCGCCGTAGATGTCGCCTTCATCGAAGATGATATCACCTAGGTTGATGCCAATGCGAAACTGGATACGACGGTCCTCCGGCACGTCGGTGTTGCGGCGGCGCATGCAAATCTGCATCTCTGCAGCGCAGCGTACGGCGTCCGCCACGCTTTGGAACTCGACCAGCATGCCATCGCCTGTGGTCTTGATAATTCGGCCCTGATTCTTGGCGATTGCCGGATCGATGAGCTCGATCCGGTGGGTTCTTAGCCGGGCGAGCGTGCCCTGCTCGTCGGCTTCCATGAGCCGAGAATATCCTGCCATGTCGGCTGCAAGCACTGCAGCGAGCCTGTGTTCCATACTTCAGCCTCAAAAAGACACGCAACTTTAACATGGAGTCGCTGGAATCAAAGGCTCAGCACTGACAGCGGCCACGGTCTCATGAGCGGCGATGGCGACCGCAGCAACATTCGGTAGTCGCCGCTGCCTTGGGGCTTTGGTCCCGAGATAAAATCTACGCCAAAACCGTGCTAGGATAGCCGCCGCGCGGCGCGACATGTCGTGCTTCAAGGCGGTCAGGAACGATTGTCATGCTCAATCCAATCTCCATCATGGCCGACCGGCTCGGCGACCATCTGTCAGAACTCTATCTCCAGTATTTCTCGCATCGCAATTCGGAATATGCGAGCTACATAGGGGGCGCGGCCCGCCTTGTCCTGGAGCGCATCGGCAATTCGAACGCGCTCTATCACAACATCGAGCATACGCTGATGGTTACGCTCGCTGGCCAGCAGATCATCCGCGGCCGGCTGCTGTCGGAATCCCTGACCCCCGATGACTGGCTGCACTATACCTGCGCGCTGCTTGTCCACGACATTGGCATGGTGCACGGCGTATGCGTGGGCGACACCGCGGACAGCTTCATCATTAACGAGGCCGGCGACCGCCATACGCCACCGCGCGGCGCCTCCGACGCGGTGCTTGCGCCCTATCATATCGAGCGCGCCAAGATCTATGCGCGCCAACGTTTTGCTTCCTCGAAGTTCATCAACGAGGAGCGCATTGTAGAGGCGATCGAGATGACGCGCTTTCCGGTACCGAACGATCCGGCCTACCAGGTCACCAACACCGAGCCGGCGCTGGTCAGGGCCGCGGACCTGATCGGCCAGCTCGCTGATCCCTTCTACCATCGCAAGCTGCCGGCGCTGTTTGCCGAGTTCTCTGAGATCGGGATGGTGGAGAAGCTCGGCTGCAGGACCGCCGCCGATCTCGGCGCCATCTTCACCGATTTCTTCACGCTGCAGGTCGAGCCCTATATCGGCGACGCGATCCGCTATCTGGAGCTGACGACGGAAGGCAAGCAGTGGATCGCCAACCTCCACAGCAACCTCTTCCAGTCCGGGCATCGCCCGGCCAGGATCGGGCCGTTCCCCGGCGCGTTGCAGCCGACCTCGGCGAGCCTTTCCGTGGTAACTTGCTCGCTAACCCCTTGAAAACATTGGTGATCCCGACAGGAATCGAACCTGTGACCTACAGATTAGGAATCTGCCGCTCTATCCTACTGAGCTACGGGACCACGCGGCCCGACACATAGCCGCTTCGGACCGTTTCGCCAAGAGGAAGGTTCAACGCGCCCGGTGCGTCGTTTACAGCGCGGCTCGGCCTTGAAATCCAAGGCATGGCAAGGTCTTCGATCGGGTCGGTGCCGGAACGCCGGCGCCGCATGCGGCCCGGCGCGATCCGTCAGGCGGCCAGCGCGGTTTCCGCCAGCTTCACCCAATAGCTCATGCCGTGCGGGATGACCTCGTCGTTGAAGTCGTAGGCTGGGTGGTGGAGGCCGGCAGTATCGCCGTTGCCGATGAAGATGAAGGCGCCGGGGCGGGCTTCCAGCATGTAGGAGAAATCCTCGCCGCCCATCACCGGCTGGATGGCGCGGTGCACCTGGGCGTTGCCGGCCACGTTGGCCGCTACATCGCCGGCAAAGACCGTCTCCTCGGCGTGATTGAAGGTGACGGGGTAGTTGGCGTTGTAGTCGACCTCGATCGTGGCGCCGAAGGCGGTGGCCAGCCCCTGGCAAATCGTGCGGATGCGCTCCTCCGCCTTCTTGGCGACTTCCTTCTTCAGCGAGCGCACGGTGCCGGCGATCTCGGCGGTTTCGGGAATGACGTTGTAGGCGTCGCCGGCGTGGAATTTCGTCACTGACACCACCACGGCCTCGACCGGGTCGGTGCTGCGCGAGGCGACCGTCTGCAGCGCGCCGACCAGCTGGCTGGTAATGACGATCGGATCGATGGTGCCGTGCGGCATCGCCGCATGGCCACCGCGGCCCTTGACATGAATAGTGAACTCGGCGGTCGCGGCCATGATCGGGCCTGGCCGGATGGCGAATTGGCCGACCGGCAGGCCCGGCATGTTGTGCATGCCGAACACTTTGGAGATGGCGAAGCGGTCCATCATGCCGTCCTTGACCATCTCGTTGCCGCCGCCGCCGCCTTCCTCGGCCGGCTGGAAGATCACTGCCACGGAACCGCTGAAATTGCGGGTCTCGGCCAGGTATTTGGCCGCGCCCAGAAGCATTGCCGTGTGGCCGTCATGGCCGCAGGCGTGCATTTTGCCGGGAACGGTCGATGCGTAGGGCTTGCCGGTGATCTCGTTGATGGGCAGAGCGTCCATGTCGGCGCGCAGACCGATGGTCGTGCCGTCGCCCTTGCGGCCGTGGATGATGCCGACGACGCCGGTCTTGCCCAGGCCCGTCACCACCTCGTCGCAGCCGAAAGCCTTCAGCTTCTCGGTGACGAAAGCGGCGGTCTGGAAGACGTCGAAGTTCAGTTCTGGCGTCTGATGCAGGTGTCGTCGCCAGCCGGCAACCTCTTCTTGCATCTCGGCGGCGCGATTCAGGATTGGCATGATCGGTCCATTTCGCTGTTGGAGCAGCCGGGTTGCGTCTGCTCAATTGCAATCGTGATTGTCCGGCACTTTGCCATGTTGGCGTCACATAGGGTAAATAGCACCGCAGCAAAGCGGTCCGGGGATGAGGGTCGGACCAATATGGCTGGCGACCGTGTAATGAAATCTTACGGAGCCAGAGGCGACTACGGCAAGAGGCGATTTCGGGTTCCATGATGCGGCACAGGCATTTCCTCAAATTATTGCTGGCGGGCGCGGTGGCGCTGCCTGCCTTCGCGACATCGGCTCTCGCCAATCCGCAGGTCCTGTTCGACCTGCAGACAGGCAAGATCCTCGAGCATCAGGATGCCTTCAGGCGCTGGTATCCGGCCTCGCTGACCAAGCTGATGACCGCCTATGTGACGTTCCGGGCGATTGCGGCGGGTGAGGTCCAGCTCGATTCGCCGATCAAGGTGACGAAGCATTCCGCCGGCGAGCCGCCGAGCAAGATGGGCTTCAAGCCGGGTTCGGTGATGCGGCTCGACAATGCGCTGAAGATGATGCTGGTCAAATCGGCCAACGACATTGCCATGGCCGTGGGCGAGAATGTCGGCGGCTCGCAGGCCGCCTTCGCCGAGCGTATGAATGGCGAGGCACGCCGGCTCGGCATGACCGGAACGCATTTCGTCAATCCGAACGGGCTTTATTCGCCCGACCAGTACACGACGGCGCGCGACCTCGCCTTGCTGGTGATGGCGATCCGCAGCGAATTCCCGCAATATGCGCCGTGGTTCTCGATCGAGGGGCTGGCGGTCGGCAAGAAGGCGATCTCGAACTACAATCTCCTGATCGGCCGTTATCCCGGCGCCGACGGCATGAAGACCGGTTTCGTCTGTCCTTCGGGCTTCAACATGATCGGTTCGGCGACCCGCAACGGGCGTACGCTGGTGGCGGTGGTGCTTGGCGAAAAGTCCGCGGTAAGCCGAGCCGAGACGGCGGCACGTCTCCTCGACCAGGGTTTTGACACGCCGGCGACCGGCTTGACCACCATTGCCGCGCTGCCGTCCTATGGCGACACGCTCTCGGCCAACGATCTGAATGACGAGATCTGCAAGAAGAAGAGGAAGGCGGAGCAGTCGGAAGCACCGCCCGCCGTTGCCGCCAAGGACGTGCCGAAATCGCCCTACCAGGCAAAGCTCGACCACGTGCCGACCCTGGTCGCCGTCGGCCTCGGTGGCGCCACAGGGCCGACGCCGAAAGCGATGCTCGACGAGGCCGGCCAGGAATTTGCCGACGTGCCGCTGCCGACCTGGCGGCCCGACCGGCCAGCACCGGCCGGCGCCACCGTGGTCGGCTCAGCCGCCGTACAGGGCGACCAGTCGGTCAAGGCCGCGAACTAGGCAATGGCGAGCTTCCCGATCCCAGTGTCGGTGCTCACCGGTTTCCTCGGCGCCGGCAAGACGACGCTGCTCAACCGGCTGCTCAAGGATCCCGCGCTCGCCGACACCGCCGTCATCATCAACGAGTTCGGCGAGGTGGCGATCGACCACCTGCTGGTCGAGCAGGCCTCCGACGGCATCATCCAGCTTTCCGACGGCTGCCTGTGCTGCACGGTGCGCGGCGAACTGGTCGACACGCTGGCCGATCTCGTCGACCGACTGCAGACCGGCCGCATCGCAAAGTTGGCACGGGTCGTCGTCGAGACCACGGGTCTCGCCGATCCGGCACCGGTGCTGCAATCGATCATGGCGCATCCCGCACTTGTCCAGGCCTTCCGGCTCGACGGCGTCATCACCTTGGTCGACGCGGTCAATGGCGGTGCGACGCTCGATGCCCATGTCGAGGCGCTGAAGCAGGCGGCCGTCGCCGACCGCATCGTGCTGACCAAGACCGATCTGGTCACCGATCCCGGCGATCTCGATGCCTTGCGGACCCGGCTGCGGCAGATCAATCCGGGTGCGGCGCTGCTCGAGGCGGGCGACAAGAACACGGGCGCGGCCGCGCTGTTCGACTGCGGCTTCTACAATCCGGCGACGAAATGCGCCGACGTGCAGCGCTGGCTCGGCGAAGAAGCCGCCCACGACCATCATGGCCATGATCATCATCACGATGGCGATCACGACCATGCTGGTCACGATCATGACGGCCATCGCCACGATTCACGCGTGCGGTCCTATTCGCTCGTGCATGACGGGCCGGTGCCGTTTTCGGCGATCGAGATGTTCCTCGACCTGTTGCGTTCCACACATGGCGAGCGCCTGCTGCGCATGAAGGGCGTCATCGAGTTGCAGGAGGACCCGTCGCGGCCGCTGGTCGTGCACGGCGTGCAGAAGATCCTGCATCCGCCGGTGCGGCTGCCGTCCTGGCTCGACGGCCAGCGCGGCACCAGGCTGGTGCTGATCACGCTCGACATGCCGGAGGATTATGTGCGCCGGCTGTTTGCCGCCTTCACCAACCGACCGTCGATCGACACGCCCGACCGCGCGGCGCTGGAAGACAATCCGCTGGCGATCGCAGGGCGGCGTTAGAGCGGTTCTGCTTCTGATGGAATCGCAGATCCGCTCTAAGTATTTGTTTTTACGCAATTCCGGACGGAAAACCGCTACGCACTTTTCCTGGAATTGCTCTAGCTCGCAAAAGTGGCAGATTACCGCAAGATTTCCGCGGTCTCGCCGCGCTCAACCAGAAAACGGTGGCCACCGGATACCGCCGCCGTTTCGATCAGCTGGTGGCCGGCGTCGGAGCAGAAGGCGGGAATGTCGATGACCGCCAGCGGATCGGTGGTCTCAAGCCACAGCCGGCTGCCCGGCCGCATCGCGGCCAGCCGCTTCTTTGCTTTGAGCACGGGAAGCGGGCAGTTCAGCCCCTTGAGGTCGTAGACAGCGTCGGGATCGGCCAGGGCTTCTTGTTCAAGCATTATCTTTTTCCGAACCGAAGGTCAGCGCAGCAAAACCGGATTCCACTTTTCGGGATCATGCTTCGGAACCTCAGCCGCCAAACATGCCGAACAGCTTCTTCTTGAGTTTCGTCACCGTGCTGTCGCCGGCATCAGCCGCCTGCGTCTCTGCCGGTGCTGCCTCGGTGGGCTGCGTGATGGTCGCGGTGGCGACCGGCTGCTGGGCCGCGGCCTTCTCGGCCTCCTTTTCGGCCAGTGCCTGCGCCTTTGCCGCCTCTTTCGCAGCCTTCGCTGCTTCTATGGCTGCAAGCCGCTGCTCCTCGGCCTTCTGCTTGGCCGCCTTCTCCGCGTCGAGCGCGGCCATCTTGCGGCCGGCCGGCGAATCGATGCGGCCCATGCGCGCCGTCTCGGTCACCGTACCGTCGGAATTGAGCGACGGCGGATCGATCGGCACGCGCTCGCCGCGGGCGCGCCGCTTCGACCAGTCGGAAACGATGCTGGCTTCCTTGATGCCGGCAATCGTCGGCTTGGGCGCCGGCACGCTGGCCTTGACCGCGCCGCTGAACGCCGCTTCGTAAGTGCTCTGATAGGCGTTGTAGGCGCTCTTCAGCGAATCCGGCTGCGTGCTGGCGGGGCAGGACCCGGTCGGATCGAAGGTCGTGCCTTCAGGAGCCACCTGGTTGAAGACGTAGCGCTTCTCGCAGACGTCGACCTTCGGTGGCACCTTGGTGATCTCGAAATTGTCGTAGCCGATCTTCAGCATCTTCCAGAAGTCGTAGTTCGGATCGTTGCGATAGCGCGCCATGTTGGCGGCGGTCATGCGGAACGGAAAGGCCTGGATCTGGAACTCGGTCTGGCCGCCCTGGAAGGCATCGCGGCCGAAGGCGTAGATCTGCTCGATCTGCGGATCGGTCATCGAATAGCAGCCCGACGACGAGCAGGCGCCGTGCACCATCAGATTGGCGCCGGTGCGGCCGTTGGCGCGGTCATAGGCATTGGGATAGCCGATGTTGAAGGATAGATGATAGTTCGAGCGCGGATTCATCTGCTGGGGACGGACCGTATAGAACCCTTCCGGCGCCTGGCGGTCGCCCTCGGTGTATTTCGGCCCGAGCTTGCCCGACCATTTGCAGATGTCGTAGCTGGCGACCATCTCGTAACGGCCGTTGGTCTTGGCCTTCCAGATCTCGAGCTTGCCCTCTTCCTTGAAGATGCGGGCCATCACCGAGGACGTGCGGACCATGCCCTTGGCCTTCATGTCGGCCAGAATCTTGTCCGGCAGCGGCTTGTTGGCCTCCGGGGCGAAATCCTTCATCGAGGAATCGTTGCAGCCGGCGACGCCGATGGCGGCGATCAGGACTCCGGTGCGGGCAAACTTGGCAAACATGGGTACGGCTACGTCTTTTCTCTCGGGCGACAGATCTCGGCACCGCCGGCCCGCACGCTAAACATTAGCGGACCGTAAGCCCGTTAACCTTGAAAAATCCTTACCGCAAGCTTCGGATCACCCCTCACGGCAATTTCATTGACCTGAATGCGGCGGCATTTTTGTGGCGAAATTGCGCAATTCCGCCACTTTGAGGCGTGGTGTCAGCCCAGCCTAGAGGCTACGGCCCATGGTCAGGTATTTTTCGCGACGTTGCTCGCGGAAATCGGTGTTGGCGCCGGCAAAGTCTTTCATCGTCTTGGCGATGAGGTCGCCGGTGGCGGCGATCACCTTTTCCGGGGCACGATGGGCGCCGCCGAGCGGTTCGGGGACAATGGCGTCGATGATCTTCATTTCGTAAAGATCCTGGGCGGTGATCTTCATGTTGGTCGCAGCATCCTTCGAGCGGGTGGTGTCGCGCCACAGGATCGAGGCCGCACCTTCCGGCGAGATCACCGAATAGATGGCATGTTCGAGCATGTAGACCCGGTTGGCGGTCGCGATGGCAATGGCGCCACCCGAGCCGCCTTCGCCGATGACCACCGAGATCGACGGCACCTTCAGGCCAAGGCAGGCCGAGGTCGAGCGGGCGATAGCTTCGGCCTGGCCGCGTTCCTCTGCGCCGACGCCAGGATAGGCGCCGGCGGTGTCGACCAGGGTCAAAAGCGGGATCTTGAAGCGGTCGGCAAGCTCCATCAGCCGCACCGCCTTGCGGTAGCCTTCCGGGCGCACCGAGCCGAAATTATGCTTGAGACGGCTCGCCGTGTCCGAGCCCTTCTCCTGGCCGATCACCGCCACCGGCTCGCCGCGGAAGCGGGCGAAGCCGCCGACGATCGCCTGATCCTCACCGTAATTGCGGTCGCCGGCCAGTGGCGTGAAATCGCTGAGCAGGCCCTTGATGTAGTCGACGCAATGCGGCCGGTCGGGATGGCGCGCCACCTGCACCTTCTGCCACGGCGTCAGCGCCTTGTAGGCATCGCGCAGCGCGTCGCGCGAACGCTTCTCCAGCCGGCTGATCTCGTCGCCGACATCGACGGCCTCGCCGTTCTCGGCGAGCTTCTTCAGCTCGAGGATCTTGCCTTCGAGATCCTGCACCGGCTTTTCGAAATCGAGGTAATTGTACATTCTTGAGCGGACCGGCAATTCGGAAGGCAATGGCTGGCGAAACCCTCGAAAACGGAGGCTCCGGGCGGTGGAACGTCGCCCTCACATAGCGATATGAGGCCTAGTCGGCAAGCGGATGATGATCATTGACCAGCCGCACCAGCCGCTCCTCCAGCACATGGGTGTAAATCTGCGTGGTCGAGATGTCGGAATGGCCGAGCAGCTGCTGCACCGCCCGGAGGTCGGCGCCGTTCTGCAAGAGATGGCTGGCAAAAGCATGGCGAAGCACATGCGGCGATATCTTCGCCGCGGTGATACCGGCCCTGGCGGCGAGCCCTTTGAGGTCGCGGGCAAAGACCTGCCGGGAAAGATGGCCGGTGTCGGAGGCGGCCGGGAACAGGAACGGGCTGTCGGCAAAGGCCGGCACGGTAGCCCTGACCGCAAGCCAGGCCCGCATCGCGGCGCGCGCCTTGGCCGACAGCGGCACCATGCGCTCCTTGTCGCCCTTGCCGCGCACCATGAAGAAGCGATCGTCGCGCAGGGCCACCGTCACCGGCAGGCCGACCAGTTCGGAGACGCGCAGGCCGGTGGCGTAGAGCACTTCGACCAGCGCATGCAGGCGCAGCGCCGCCAGGCTGTCGCCACCGTTCAGCGCGGCATTCGTCGCCTCCTGCGCCGCGCGGTCGATCAGGCGTCCGGTCTCGGCCTCGCTCATCGTCTTCGGCAGCGGCCGGCCCTTCTTCGGACTGTCCAGCGTGCCGGTCGGGTCGTCGCCGCGCAGGCCTTCGGCGTAGAGGAACTTGAAGAACTGGCGGATCGCCGACAGTTTTCGCGCCTGCGATGTCGGCGCAAAGCCGCGCTCGGCGATGTCGTCGAGATAGGAGCGGATATCGGCGGCACCGGCACCCGCAAGCCCGCCGCTGATCTCTTGCGAGGCGTCCTCAAGGTCGCGGCGATAGGAGGAGAGCGTGTTTTCGGCAGCACCGCGCTCGGCGCTCATCATTTCCAGGAAGGCTTCGATGCGAGCCGCGCTGTTCATTCTTTCGGATCAGTTCTTCTCTTTTGGATCAGTTTTTCTTGGGATTCAGCCTTTCCGGCGGAATGCGCACGCTCATCTCGGCCTTTTTCGGCTCGACGAACATCGCCAGGGCGAACATCGTTCCATAGGCTATGCCGGCAAGAATCATCAGCGTCACGACAAAGCGAAACAGAGTCGGCATCAATCTTCGCCCGTCTTCTTGTTCTGCGTTTCCAAACCCTGTGCCCTTATGGGACGCCAATCCGGCCAATTCAAGGACGAAGCTCGCGTACCCCTGCTTGACGCAAACAGGCTTTTGATGTCGATACGCCGGCAAAGAGGGCCTAGAAACATCATAGTCTCATGAACGCGCTGCCAGCAAATCCTCCAGGCGAAGGCCATGCCGAGCTGCTCGAGCGGCTGGGCAAGCGCTCGATCGTCTTTGTCGGCCTGATGGGCGCCGGCAAGACGGCGATCGGCCGCAAGGTGGCGGCGATGCTGGCACTGCCCTTCATCGACAGCGACCAGGAGATCGAAAGCGTCTCGCGCATGACCGTGCCGGAGCTGTTCGAGCGCTATGGCGAGACGGAATTCCGCGCGCTGGAGCAGCGCGTCATCCTGCGTTTGCTGGAAAACGGTCCGCAGGTGCTGTCGACCGGCGGCGGCGCCTTCATGAATGCGCAGACGCGCGAGGCGATCGCCAGCCATGGCGTTTCGGTATGGCTAAAGGCTGAGCTCGACCTGTTGATGGAGCGCGTCTCCAAGAAGCAGAATCGGCCGCTGCTCAAAAACCCCGATCCGCGCGCCGTGCTCGAGCGGCTGATGGCCGAGCGCTATCCGGTCTACACCACATCAGACGTCACCGTGCTGACCCGCGACGACCGCAAGGAGGTCATCGCGGCCGAGGTCGTGAATGCGCTTTGCCGGCATTTCGGCGTTGTTGAAATCGTCACCAGCGGCGAGGTGCGCCCATGAGCGGCGATATGCCAGTCGCGGAGACTGTGACCGTCGAGGTCGGGCTCGGCGAGCGTGCCTACGACATATTGATCGGCTCCGGTCTGCTGTTGCGCGCGGGCGCCGAGATTTCACGCCGCTTGCCCGGCACGCGCGCGGCCGTCGTGACCGACGACAATGTCGCCGCTGCCCATCTCGAGACGCTGAAGGCGGGCCTCGAGCAGGGCGGCATCCAGCCTGCCGTCATCACGCTTCCGGCCGGCGAAAAAACCAAGAGTTTTGCCCATCTCGAAGAGGTGGTGGACGGCGTGCTTGCCGCAAAGCTGGAGCGCGGCGACGTCGTCATCGCGCTTGGCGGCGGCGTCATCGGCGACCTTGCCGGCTTTGCCGCCGGGATCGTGCGACGCGGCATGAATTTCGTGCAGATCCCGACCTCGCTGTTGGCGCAGGTCGATTCCTCGGTCGGCGGCAAGACCGGCATCAACAGCGCGCGTGGCAAGAACCTGGTCGGCGTTTTCCATCAGCCGAAGCTGGTGCTGGCCGACACCGGGGTGCTCGACACGCTGCCGATCCGGGAATTCCGCGCCGGCTATGCCGAACTCGCCAAATACGGATTGATCGACCGCCCGGCCTTCTTCGCCTGGCTGGAAGAAAACTGGCGCGAGGTCTTTGACGGCGGCCCGGCGCGGGCTGAAGCCATCGCAGAGGCCTGCCGCGCCAAGGCCGATGTCGTCGCGCGCGACGAGTTTGAAACAGGCGACCGCGCGCTGCTCAATCTCGGACACACGTTCGGCCACGCGCTTGAAGCCGCCACCCGCTATGACGGCGCCCGCCTCGTCCATGGTGAGGGCGTCGCCATCGGCATGGCGCTGGCGCATCGCTTTTCGTCGAGGCTCAATCTGGCGAGCCCGGACGATGCGGTGCGCGTCGAGGCGCATCTCCGCGCCGTCGGCCTGCCCTGGCGGATGGCCGATATTCCCGGCGAACTGCCCGACGCCGAGGCGCTGTTCCCGTTCATCACCCAGGACAAGAAGGTGTCGCGCGGTGCGCTGACCTTCATCCTGACGCGCGGCATCGGCCAGTCCTTCATCGCCAGGGATGTGCCGGCCTCGGAAGTCTTGTCGTTCTTGAAAGAGAGCCATCCGGGTCAGGAAAGCCGCCCGGATCGGCAGGAAAGCCGACCTGGATGACGAACGAGCCCGGCTGGATCGTCGCTGCCGTCCTTGCCGGCCTCTGCCTGCTGGTGCTTCTTTTGCGCACGCGGTTGCTTGCCCTCTTTGGCTACGAGTTGCAGCCGATCGAGCCGCAGCGTTCGAGCCATGACGAATTGCGCGGCGCCGTCGACGATTTCCGCCGCGACGGCCAGGTTGTGCGCGAGGACCGGGATCGCGTCGGCGGCCTGTTCGACCTCGAAGAGCTCGAAGTCTCCGACATTATGGTCCACCGCACCAATATGCGCTCGGTCAATGCCGACAATCAGCCGGAAGCGGTGGTGCGCGAGATCCTGCAGAGCCCGCACACCCGCATGCCCTTGTGGAAGGGCTCGCTCGACAACATCGTCGGCGTGCTGCATGCCAAGGACCTGCTCAGGGCGCTCAACGAAGTCGGCAACGACTTTTCCAGGATCGACGTGATGAAGATCGCGTCGAAGCCGTGGTTTGTGCCCGACACCACGACACTCCAGGAACAGCTCAACGCTTTTTTGCGCCGCAAGGCGCATTTCGCCATCGTCGTCGATGAGTATGGCGAGGTCGAAGGGCTGGTGACGCTGGAGGACATCATCGAGGAGATCGTCGGTGAAATCGCCGACGAGCATGATATCGAGATCCAGGGCGTCAAGCAGGAGGCCGACGGTTCCGTCATCGTCGACGGCACCGTGCCGATCCGTGACCTCAACCGCGCACTCGACTGGAACCTGCCGGACGAAGAGGCCACCACCATTGCCGGCCTTGTCATCCACGAGACGCAGTCGATCCCCGACGAGAAGCAGGCCTTCACCTTCCACGGCATGCGCTTCGTCGTCATGAAGCGCGACAAGAACCGGATCGCCAGGCTGAGGATCAAGCCTGCCGGCGAAGCCTGACCAGCCCGCGAGCTGCAGTTGCGGAACCTCACTCCGCGATCTGGCGGGTGGAGCGCTCGTTGATGGTCGCACCGGTCTGGGCATCGACCGCCGCCAGGCTGACCTCGTAGCCCCAGAGCTTGCGGATGTGGCGCAGCGTCGCGTCGCGGCTGGCCTCATCGAGAACGACACCGTCTTTGACCTTGTGCTGCAGCCGCAGATGCCGGTCGCCAAGCAGATCGACATCCATGGCCTGGATGTCGGGCCGGTTTACTCCGACATCGTAGCTGTGAGCCAGCGCGGCGCGGATCTTCCTGTAGCCACGCTCGTTGTGGATCGAGCCGACCTGGTAATGCGGTTCGCCGGCTGCGTCGCCAAGGACAAAGAAGCGCCATTTCCGGATCAAGGTTGGACTGAGGTACTGGCGGATGAAGGACTCGTCGCGATGGTTCGCCCAGGCGTCGAGCAGGATCTCGCGCCAGTCGCCGTGGCCAGCGATGTCGGGAAACCAGTCGCGGTCCTCCGCCGTCGGCTCGGTCGCGATGCGCTGTATGTCCTGCATCATATCGAGGCCAAGCGCGTAGGGATTGACGCCGGAATAGCGCGGATCGTCGAAGGCCGGCTGGAAGATCACGTTGGAATGGTTGCGCAGGATTTCGAGCATGGCGCCTTCGGTGATCTGGCCCCGGTCGAACAGCATGTTCATGAGCGTATAGTGCACGAAGGTGGCACAGCCCTCGTTCATCACCTGCGTTTGGCGCTGCGGATAGAAATACTGCGCGATGATACGCACGATCCTGACGAGTTCACGCTGCCAGGGCTCAAGGACGAGACTGTTCTTCTCCAGGAAGTACAGCAGGTTTTCCTCCGGCAGGTTGAGCGATTTTTTCCGCTCCGCCATACGTCCGGCCTCGCCGTCGGCCTTTTTGCTTTCCTGCGCAGGTGGCAGCGTGCGCCACAAATCGTTGTAGGAACGCTCTTCGTATTCCAGTCGCTCACGCAGTCCCTCGCGCTGCCGTTCCGACGACAGTCTCGGCGGCCGGCGGTAGCGGAATACGCCCTGTTCCATCAAAGCGTGCGCTGCATCCAGAACCGACTCCACGGCCGCAAGGCCGTGCCGCTCCTCGCAGCGGGCGATGTAGCCTTTGGCGAAGTCCAGATAGCTCAAGATCGCCCCGGCATCCGTCCATTGCCTGAACAG
The DNA here is from genome assembly GCF_056781675.1 of Mesorhizobium monacense. Classification (NCBI taxonomy): domain Bacteria; kingdom Pseudomonadati; phylum Pseudomonadota; class Alphaproteobacteria; order Hyphomicrobiales; family Phyllobacteriaceae; genus Mesorhizobium; species Mesorhizobium monacense. The sequence goes on from NZ_CM165567.1 coordinate 6,747,158, forward strand.
ATGATTGTTCTTGAAGAAATGGTTATGACCGAGTGCCGCATGCGCCGTCACCAGCGCCTGCAAGGCCATGGTGTTCTCCTCCATCAGATAGACGATGCAGGGGTTGGAGTTGATGACCAGTTCATAGGCCAGGCCGCGCCCGCCCTTGCGATAGAGCAGTTCCTCGTAGAGGAAATGCTTGCCGAACGACCAGTGACGATACATCAGCGGCATGCCGACCGAGGAATAGGCGTCGAGCATCTGTTGAGAGGAGATGATCTCCATCTGCACCGGATAGGTATCGAGGTGCAGTTCCTCGATCGCGAGAGCCTCGATCGCTTCATAAGCCCGCGACAATTTCCCAAAATCCCAGTCGGATCCTGAAAAGAGCAGACCCGGTTTAGTGGCTTGCCTGGCCATCGGCCCTCCTCAGGCGCTCTTGCGTGAAGCCGGCTGCCTGGCGAAGAGCCGGCGAAAGACCGGGTATATATCTGCCGGAGTGGCAATGCGGCTCATCTGGAAGTTGGGCCATTTCAGCTCGACCCTGCTGTAGGCGCGCCAAAGCGACGTCCCGTTTTCGGTGGCGCCGAATATATGGGTTTCTCGTTCGTCGATGATCTCGACATAGGCGAAGTACTGGCACAGGCGCATGAGCCTGCGGTCCAGAAACTCTATGCATCGCTCGGAATCGGTGGCGAAATTGTCGCCGTCCGAGGCCTGCGCGGCATAGATGTTCCACTCGTTGGCCGGATAGCGCTGTTCGATGATGCGGTGCATTTCGGCAAGTGCGGTGGAGACGATCGTACCGCCGCTCTGCGTGTTGTAGAAGAACGTGTCCTCATCCACTTCGTGCGCCTCGTGCGTGTGGCGGATGAAGACGATCTCCGTGCGTTCGTAGCGCCGCTTCAAGAACAGGTGCAGCAGCACGAAGAAGCGTTTGGCCAGGTCCTTCTCGCGTTCGCCCATCGATCCGGACACGTCCATCAGGCAGAACATGACGGCTTTGGCATTCGGTATGGGCCGGGCGTCGAAGCGGTTGAACCGGATATCGACCGGATCGACAAAGGCAATCCGCCTGCGCCGACGTTCCAGCCGGTCAAGCTCCTCGCGCAATCCTGCAATGCGCTGGCGCGTCGCCGCGCCGGCTGATGCCGACTCAAGCGTGGCGATTTCCTGGAGGATCGCATCCAACTCCTCCTGCTTTGGGCGCCTCAGCGCAATGCGCCGGCCGTGGCTGTTGCGCATGGTGCGCCCGACATTAACGTTGGTCGGTGAACCGGTCGCGGCGAAGCCGGCCCTGCGCGGCTTGAAGGCAAGGATCTCCTTGAGATTGAGCTTGACCAGGTCGGGCAGTTCGAGATCCTCGAAAAAGAGCTCGAGCACCTCCTCGCGCGACAGCACGAAACGAAAATCGTCTTCCGACACTTTGTTTCCCGGGCCGCCTGCGCCGCTGCCCTGACCGGGCTTGGGGATCAGGTCTCCAGGGGAAAAATGCCTGTTGCCAGGAAGGATGTGCTGGCGCCGGCCGCTGGCCTTGTCATTGTTGAATCTCGGCTCGACCGTTCCCCTTTCGGGCATCGGCACGGCGTGCTCGGCATCCACATCGGCGATCTTGCCGCTGCGGATCTGATCGCGGATGCTTCGCTTCAATTCCTCGCGAGCACGCCGGAGGAAGCGCTGTCGATTGCCGAGGCTCTTGTCCTTCGGGTTCAGGCGACGGTCGATGAAGATCGGCATGGAAACCATCCGGGCCCTATCAACCCGCCTTGTTCACCCGCATGTACCAGTCCACCAGCCTGCGCACCTGCCGTTCGGTATAGCCGCGCTCGACCATGCGCTGCACGAATTCGTTGTGGCGCTTTTCCGTAACGCTGTCCTGCTTCGAGCTGAAGCTGATCACCGGCAGGAGGTCCTCGACCTGTCCGAACATCCGCTTCTCGATGACCTCGCGCAGTTTTTCATAACTCGTCCATGACGGATTGCGGTCGTGGTTTTTTGCCCTGGCGCGCAGCGTGAACTTCACCACCTCGTTGCGGAAGTCCTTGGGATTGGCGATGCCTGCCGGCTTTTCGACCTGTGACAGTTCGTTGTCCAGGACCTCCCGGTTGAGGATCTGGCCGGTGTCGGGGTCCTTGTAGTCCTGGTCCTCGATCCAGGCGTCGGCATAGGCGATGTAGCGGTCGAAAAGGTTCTGGCCATATTCGCTGTAGGATTCCAGATAGGCTTTCTGGATTTCGTGGCCGATGAACTCGGCGTACCGCGCGGCGAGCTCCGACTTGATGAATTCGAGAAAGGCCGCTTCCGTTTCCTTCGGGAACTGCTCCCGCTTGATCGCTTCCTCCAGAATGTACATCAGATGCACGGGATCGGCGGCCACTTCCTTGGTGTCGTAGTTGAATGTCTGCGACAGGATCTTGAAAGCAAAGCGCGTGCTGACCCCCGTCATGCCTTCATCGACGCCGGCGGCGTCGCGATACTCCTGGACCGACTTCGCCCTCGGATCGACCTCCTTCAGGTTCTCGCCGTCATAGGCTCGCATCTTGGTGTAGAGCGGTGAATTGTCGTGCTCGGCCAGGCGGGTCGAGACGGTGAAGCGGCTGAGGATATCCAACACTTCAGGGGCGCAGGGGCTGGCGGCCAGTTCGCTCTCGCGCAGCAGCTTTTCGTAGATCTGCCTCTCTTCGGTGATCCGCAGGCAGTACGGCACCTTGACCACGAGGATGCGGTCGAGAAAGGCCTCGTTGTTCTTGTTGTTCTTGAACTGCTGCCATTCCGATTCGTTGGAATGGGCCACGATGATCCCCTGGTAGGGAAAGGCGCCGAAATTTTCGGTGCCGTTGTAGCTGCCTTCCTGGGTCGCGGTCAGCAGCGGATGCAGGACCTTGATCGGCGCCTTGAACATCTCGACGAATTCGAGCAGGCCTTGCGTGGTCCGGTTCAGTCCGCCGCTATAGGAATAGGCGTCCGGGTCGGACTGACTGAAATTCTCCAATTGCCTGATGTCGACCTTGCCGACCAGGGCCGACACATCCTGATTGTTCTCATCGCCTGGCTCGGTCTTGGCAATGCCGATCTGGCGCAGCCGCGACGGCATCAGTTTGACCACGCTGAACTTGGAGATATCGCCGGACAACTCATCGAGGCGCTTGGATGCCCAGGGCGAGATGAGCCCGTTGAGGCGCCGCCGCGCTATGCCATACTTGTCCTCCAGCAGATCGCCCATGCGATCGGGATGAAACAGGCCAAGTGGCGATTCGAAAACCGGGCTGATCTGGTTGCCGACCTTCAGCGTGTAGATCGGGCGCTGCTCCATCAGTTTCTTCAGCCGTTCGGCAAGCGACGACTTGCCGCCGCCCACCGGGCCGAGAAGGTAGAGGATCTGCTTGCGCTCCTCGAGCCCTTGGGAGGCATAGCGGAAATAGCCCGCAATGCGCTCGATCGTGTCCTCCATGCCGTAGAAGTCGGAGAAGGAGGGATAAACCTTGACCGTTCGGTTTGAGAAAATGCGGCCAAGCCGCTCATCCTTGCTGGTGTCGACAAGATTCGGCTCGCCGATTGCCTGCACCATCCGTTCGGGTGCCGAGGCATACAACGACCTGTCTTCCCGGCAGGCAAGAAGGTACTGCTGGATGCTGATCTCTTCCTGCGCCGCGTTCGTGTAAATCTCAGAAAACAGGTCGAAAACGTCAGACTGGTTCTCGCGCATGATATTTCGCCCTCAGAGCCGCCCGACTGGCTGCTGGGCGGACCATCTGCATATTCAACTGTTGGAGGAGCGTTGTGGTTCCCTTCTCCTAAAGGAGAACGGCTGCAATCAGACATTGAGGCGTGGAGGAGCATCCCGAATGGCTGGAATGCCTCGCCGACGGCTCCTTCGATCGGGCGATCCGCGACCATGTCTGACGGCGAAGATGGTGGATCACGCCAAAATTGCTGGCGGGATATTGCCGTTCGGGCGCTGGCAGGATCAATTGTCCTGCGCCAACCGGGGAGGGATTCATGAACGGAGCCGACGTCCTGTGTGACGTGCTTCTGGCAAATGGCGTGACGGTCTGCTTCGCAAATCCCGGTACATCGGAGATGCATTTCGTTGCCGCACTCGATCGCAAGCCGCAGATGCGTTGCGTGCTGGGCCTCTTCGAAGGCGTGGTGACAGGTGCCGCCGACGGCTACGCGAGGATGACCGATCGACCGGCCGCGACGCTGCTGCACACCGGGCTTGGACTGGCCAACGGGCTGGCCAACATCCACAACGCCAGGCGCGCCTTGAGCCCGATGATCAACATTGTCGGCGACCACGCCTCCTATCATCTGGCGCCGCTCACCAGCGATATCGAAAGCCTCGCTTCGCCGATGTCGAACTGGGTTCGCCGTATCGAAAGTCCCGCCGATGTCGCGCCGGCCACCGAGGCTGCCTTCCGCGCTTCCCTTTCACCGCCGGGTATCGCCACCCTGATCCTGCCGGCGGACGCCGCATGGGGCGAGGCTCCTGTGGTTTCGGCCCGCAAGGTGGAACTCGCGCAGCCCACCGTCGATATCGGCGCTGTGCGAAAGGCAGCCGAGGCGATCCGTCGCGCTCCAGGCCGTGTCGGTATCATCGTTTGCGGACGCGCGGCGCGAGCCGACGCGCTGGCGATCGCCGGTCAAATCTCGGCAGCGCAGGATGTCCGCTTGTTCAGCGAGGTTCTTGTGGCGCGGATGGAGCGCGGTCGCGGAAGGGTCGCGCCCACGCGCATCCCCTATCCGATCGATGCCGCAACGGCGCTGCTGAGCGATATCGACGTGCTGATCCTGGTCGGAGCGAAGGAGCCTGTTGCTTTCTTCGCCTATCCGGGAAAGCCGGGACGGCTGGTTCGAGACAGTTGCGAGGTGCTTTCGCTGGCTGCGCATGGCGAGGATTTGAAGGCGGCACTGGAGGCGCTTCGCGACGAACTCGGCATCAAGTCGACGCAGCCGCTTCCTGTCGCAGCGGCGTTTCCCGACGAGCCGGTGCCGCGCGGCAAGCTGACCGACGATGCGATCGCCCTTTCAGTGGCGCGGAAACTTCCGGCGAACGCCATCGTCTGCGACGAGGCGGTCACGTCGGCCCGGCGCTATTTCGCCCTGTCGGCCTTTGCCGCGCCGCACGACTACATGATGACGACTGGCGGATCGATCGGCGGAGGCATCCCTTTGGCGACCGGAGCGGCGATCGCGTGTCCCGATCGCAAGGTGATCAATCTCGAAGCCGACGGCAGCGGCATGTACACCGTGCAGGGATTGTGGACCCAGGCGCGGGAAAATCTCGACGTGGTCACGATCGTCTTTTCCAATCGGACCTACGCAATCCTGCATGGCGAGATGAAGAATGTCGGGGTGGGCGCGATCGGCGAGAATGCCAGGCGTATGCTCGATCTCGACCAACCCGCGCTGGACTGGGTATCGCTGGCGAAGGGCATGGGCGTGGAGGCGGCCCGCGCCGACACGTGCGAGCGGTTCGATGCCCTGCTGGACAGCGCCCTATCGCGCCACGGGCCGTTTCTCATCGAAGCAGTGATCTGACCGCTTTTCCCCGCGGCGTTTCCAGGGAGCCGGGTTGAGCGGCGTCGGCCGACAAGCAATGCCTACCAGCGCGTCTGTTCGCCGGGTGCCGCCGGTTCGATCGCCAGCGCGTGGACGCCGGCTTTCAGCTCGTCGGCCAGCAATTCGTTGACGGCGCGGTGGCGCTCGATGCGGCTCATGCCGGCAAAGGCGGGCGAAACGATACGGACGCGGAAATGCGTCTCCCCGGTGCCGTCATAGGCGCCGTGATGATCGGAGCCATGATGATGGTGGCCGGCGTGGAGATGGCTTTCGTTGATGATGACCAGCCGCTCCGGCGAAAACGCCTCGTTCAACTTGCCTTCCATCGTCGCCTGTATGGACATCGAGCTTCCCTTCACCAAATCTACGGCATCGCCGCAAAATTCGCCATTTGCCTGCTTTAAGCCGCGATTCAGCGGTTAGGGCGATGATCGCCGAAATGTCAATTCTTGTTTCGCACTAGCGAACAGCCCATAAATGGGTGAGATGAAACCGTATCCCAAATATTTCGAGAAGATCCGCATCCGGCCGGAGAAGGACGCGGAGCTGAAGTCGCGCTCGCCGATCTGCCAGTGGGACGGTTGCAAGGAGGCCGGCACCCATCGCGCGCCGGTCGGGCGCATGAAGGAAGGCGAGTATTTCCAGTTCTGCTTCGATCATGTGCGCGAGTACAACAAGGGCTTCAACTATTTCTCCGGCGTGCCTGACAGCGAGATCGCCCGTTTCCAGAAGGAAGCGATGACCGGCCACCGGCCGACGTGGAAGATGGGCATCAACGGCGCTTCGACGCGATCGTCGCCTGACTTCGCCCAGCAGCGTTCCGGTCGCGCCGGCTACTACAACCGCATGCGCGATCCGTTCGACCTGTTCAAAGGTCCAAAGGATCCGCGCGAGGCGCGCGAGCGCAAGGCAAAGCCGCTTGAGGCCAAGGCACTGGAAACGCTTGGCCTTGATACAAAGGCGACTGGCAAGGATATCAAGGCACGCTATAAGGAACTGGTGAAACGCCACCATCCGGATGCGAATGGCGGCGACAGAGGTTCGGAAGACCGGTTCCGCGATGTGCTGCAGGCCTATCGCGTGCTCAAGCAGGCGGGATTGTGCTGAGCGACCATACGGTTCGTGTCGTTTTCCAACTTTCATAAGGTTGGAAAAGGCTCTAAGACCGCCCCCGGACAAAATCGATTGCCGGCGAAATCAGGCGTTTCGCCCGTGGAGACGTTGATAGAGATGAACAAGGTCGATCGCGACATCGCCAACCTGCCCGACACCACGGTGTCGGTGAAGGACAAATTCGGCTTCGACTCCAAGATGGTGGTGCCGGCCTATTCGGTGACCAGCGAGCATGTGCCCGACGTCGATCCCGACTATCTGTTCGACAAGAACACGACGATGGCGATCCTCGCCGGCTTTGCCTACAACCGCCGCGTCATGGTGTCGGGCTATCATGGCACCGGCAAGTCGACCCATATCGAACAGGTCGCCGCCCGCCTCAACTGGCCGTGCGTGCGCGTCAACCTCGACAGCCATGTCAGCCGCATCGACCTCGTCGGCAAGGACGCCATCGTCGTCAAGGATGGGCTGCAGATCACCGAATTCCGCGACGGCATCCTGCCCTGGGCCTACCAGCACAATGTCGCGCTCTGCTTCGACGAGTATGACGCTGGCCGCCCGGACGTGATGTTCGTCATCCAGCGCGTGCTGGAATCGTCCGGCCGGCTGACGCTGCTCGACCAGAGCCGGGTCATCCGCCCGCATCCGGCCTTCCGGCTGTTCTCGACCGCCAACACGGTTGGGCTGGGCGACACCACCGGCCTCTATCACGGCACCCAGCAGATCAACCAGGCGCAGATGGATCGCTGGTCGATCGTCACCACGCTGAATTATCTGCCGCACGACAACGAAGTGAACATCGTGCTGGCCAAGGCCAAGCATTATCGCGACAGCAAGGGCAAGGACATCGTCAACAAGATGGTGCGCGTCGCCGACATGACGCGCTCGGCCTTCATCAATGGCGATTTGTCGACGGTGATGAGCCCGCGCACGGTCATCACCTGGGCCGAGAATGCCGAAATCTTCGGCGATATCGGCATGGCGTTCCGGTTGACCTTCCTCAACAAATGCGACGAGCTCGAACGTTCGGTGGTCGCCGAATTCTACCAGCGCGCCTTCGGCGAAGATTTGCCCGAATCGGCCGCCAATGTGGTGCTGGGCTAAACAAAGTCTCCATGGCGGGTCCGGGCGACAACACGCGCAACAAGTCGAAGACGGGGTCTGAAGCCGACAGCTTCAAGCGCGCGGTGACCGTCTGCATGCGCGCTATCGCCGGCGACAAGGATCTCGAAGTCGGCTTCGCCAAGGACAGGCCTGCACTTGCCGGCAGCCGCGCCCGCCTGCCCGAACTGCCGAAGAAGGCCTCCAGGACCGATATCGCCATCACCCGCGGTCTCGGCGATTCCATGGCGCTGAAGCGCGCCTGCCACGACGCGCGCATCCACAGCAAGCTGGCGCCGGAAGGCAAGCTGGCGCGCTCGATCTATGACGCGGTCGAACAGGCTCGTGTCGAGGCGATCGGCAGCCGCGCCATGCAGGGCGTTGCCGACAATATCGGCTTGATGCTCGAGGACAAATACGCCAGGGCGAACCTCGTCGACGTCAAGGACAAGGCCGATGCGCCGATCGAGGAGGCGCTGGCGCTGATGGTGCGCGAGAAGCTGACCGGCCGCACTGTCCCGAAGAGCGGCGAGCGGCTGGTCGACCTCTGGCGCCCCTGGGTCGAGGAGAAGGCAAGCGCAGACCTCGACGGCCTGTCCGCCAAGCTCGACGACCAGCAGGCTTTCGCTCGCGTCGTGCGCGACATGCTGGTTTCCATGGAAATGGCCGAGGAACTCGGCGACGACCAGGAGACCGAAGACTCCGAGGACAGTGACGACAACCAGCCGCAAGGCGAGGAGCAGAGCGAGGAGGGCGGCGAGGACGATTCCGGCTCCGAACAGTCGCAGTCCGACGAAGCCGACGCGTCGGCCGACGACGAGCAGTCGGCCGAGACGGAAGCGTCCGACGCCACCGCCGACGATCTCTCCGACGAGGACGATTCCGACGCGGAGACACCCGGCGAGGCGCGACGCAACGACAATCCCTTTACCAATCTGCCGAAAGAGATCGACTACAAGGTTTTCACGACTGCCTTCGACGAGACCGTTGGTGCCGAGGAGCTTTGCGAAGAGGAAGAACTCGACCGGCTGCGCGCCTTCCTCGACAAGCAGCTCGCCAACCTCTCCGGCGTCGTCGGCCGGCTGGCCAACCGGCTGCAGCGCCGGCTGATGGCGCAGCAGAACCGCTCCTGGGATTTCGACCTCGAAGAGGGCTATCTCGATCCGGCGCGGCTGGTGCGCGTCGTCATCGACCCAATGCAGCCGCTGTCCTTCAAGCAGGAGCGCGACACAAAATTCCGCGACACGGTGGTGACGCTGGTGCTCGACAATTCGGGCTCGATGCGCGGCCGGCCGATCACGGTCGCCGCCACCTGCGCCGACATCCTTGCGCGCACGCTGGAGCGCTGCGGCGTCTCGGTCGAGATCCTCGGCTTCACCACCCGCGCCTGGAAGGGCGGGCAAGCGCGCGAGAAGTGGCTGAAGGACGGCAAGCCGCCGAATCCCGGTCGCCTCAACGATCTGCGCCACATCATCTACAAATCCGCCGACCATCCGTGGCGGCGGGCGCGCCGCAATCTCGGCCTGATGATGCGCGAGGGGCTGCTCAAGGAAAATATCGACGGCGAGGCGCTGCTTTGGGCGCACAACCGTCTGATCGCCCGGCCGGAGCAAAGAAAAATCCTGATGATGATCTCGGACGGCGCGCCGGTCGACGATTCGACGCTTTCGGTCAATCCGGGCAATTATCTCGAGCGGCATCTGCGTGCCATCATCGAACTGATCGAAACGCGCTCGCCGGTGGAACTTTTGGCCATCGGCATCGGCCACGACGTCACCCGCTACTACAGGCGCGCCGTCACCATCGTCGATGCCGAGGAGCTGGCCGGCGCCATGACCGAGCAGCTTGCCTCTCTGTTTGGCGAGGAAAGCGCACGCGAGACGCGCCGCGGCGGCCTGCGGCGCGCCGGATGAGCTTTTCGGGCGGGGGCCTTAGGCACACGATTTTTGCTGCTTGCATGCTGGCTGGCATGCTGTCGCCAGCGGTTGCCGCCGGCCCAGACTCGGTCGAGCCGGTCGAAATCACGGCGCGGCCGATAGGCCAGTTCCGCATCGGCCATGACGACAGGCAGTTCGGGCCGCTCGAATTCGTCGGCGGGCTGGAGATGACCTCGCCGTCGCGCGATTTCGGCGCGCTGTCGGCCTTTCGTTTCCTGAAGGCGGGCAGCGACTTCATCGGCGTCGCCGACACCGGCTTCTGGTTCTTCGGCAGCGTGACCCACAATGCCGACAAGCGTCCGTCGGGCATCCAGAATTTCCGCATGCAGCAGATGGTCGATGAGGCGGGCCAGCCGATCGACAAGAAGTGGCAGGTCGATGCCGAAGGCCTGGCGGTCAAGGACGGCATCGCCACGGTCGGTTTCGAACGCAACCAGCGTGTCGCCCAGTTCAAGATCGATCCGGACGGCATGAAGGCGCCGTTCAAGCAATTGGATTTTCTGGTTCCGGCCCAGGAGTTGCGCCAGAACCGCGGCTTCGAGACGGTCACCCACGCCAATCCTTATGGCCAGCATGAGGGCGGGCTGGTCGTTGTGTCGGAAAAGAGCCTCGACAAGGCCGGCAACATCTATGCGGCAATCATCGAAGGGCCGCACAAGGGCGTCTTCACCGTCAAGCGCAATGGCGATTTCGACATCACCGACGGTGCCTTCCTGCCGGACGGCGATCTTTTGCTGCTCGAGCGCAGCTTCTCGATGGCCGGCGGAGTGAAGATGCGGCTACGGCGCATCTATGGCGAGAGTGTCGAGAAGGGCGCCGTCGCCGACGGGCCGGTGCTGCTGGACGCCGACATGGGCTACCAGATCGACAATATGGAAGGGCTGGATGTCTGGACCCGCGACGACGGCGCGCTGATGGTGTCGCTGATGTCAGACGACAACCATTCGATCCTGCAGCGCAACCTCTATCTGGAATTTATCCTGCACGAGGATTGAGGAACGCTGCTGGCTGCCGAACGGTCACCATTCAGCCCGCCCTCGCCCCCGCCGTCGTCCTTTGAGTTCGCCCTTCGAAACCTTCCGCTGGCCAAGGCAGAGCGGGATGGCTTGCGCTCCGCAAAATACTTTAGTCCAAACTTGACAATTGACATTGATAGCGCAATACTCAAGTCCATGCTTAACTATCCAAAGATCGATGGCATCCTTCGTGCTCTTGTCGAGCCCAACCGCCGGCAGATCCTGGAAAGGCTGACTCGCGGGCCGGCCACGGTCAGCCAGTTGGCGGAGCCGTTCGGCATGACATTCGCCGCCGTGCTCCAGCATCTCCAGACGCTGGAGGCGTGCGGGCTGATCCGCAGCGAAAAGATCGGGCGGGTTCGCACCTGCAGGATTGAGCCCGGTGGGCTTGCCCCGCTTGCCGACTGGATCGCCGAGCGCCGCATACCGGCAGAACGCCACCTCGACCGTCTCGGCCAGGTTTTGGCGGAGACAGATCAACCGAACTCGAAAACTCAGAATGAACAAAAGGACGAAACGAAATGAACCAGATAGCCTCTGTGAAAGACGAGCATTCCGTCATCCACTCCACCTTCACCATCGAGCGGACCTACCCGCAATCGCCAGAATGTGTCTTCTTCGCCTTTGCCGACAAGGCAACGGTGCGGCGCTGGCGGGTGGGGGGCGATGGCTTTACGATCACCGAATTCAGCTTCGATTTCCGTGTCGGCGGCGGTGAGGTGTCGCGGTTCAGCTATCAGGGCGGCCCGGAGATCCGGCTCGACGCGCAATTCCAGGATATCGTCCCCGACCAGCGCATTGTGTTTTCGTACCGAATGGCGATCGGATCCCAGCCTCTGTCAGCGTCGCTCACCACCGTCGAACTGGCGCCTTCAGGTGATGGCACCCGCCTGACCTATACTGAACAGGGCGTCTTTTTCGACGGAGTCGATTCAGCGCAAGGACGCGAAGAGGGCACCCGTGGACTGCTGGAAGCCCTGGCTGCCGAACTCGAGAAGGCAAAATAGGGTTGTTGTTGGCGGCTGGTATCTGACCGGCATCTGGAAAATACGGGCCATTCTGCGCAAGGTGCAGGGTGGCCCTATCGCGCTGCCGGAGCGGTCGCGATCCAGATGACGTGGCGCGTGCCGCGCTTACCGTTGGCGCGCGTGTTGACCTCCTCGACCGCGAAGCCCGCCCGTTTCAGCCGCCGCGTAAAGCCACTGTCCGATCCTTGCGACCACACCGCCAGCACGCCGCCGGGCTTGAGCGCGGCACGAGCGGCACCGAGGCCGGCCGCACCGTAGAGGGCGTCGTTGCCCTTGTAGACGATGCCTTCCGGGCCATTGTCGACATCAAGCTGGATGGCGTCCCAGGCCGAGATACCCGAGCGGATGATGTGCCCGACGTCGCCCTCGCGGATGGTCACGCGGGGATCGTCGAGCGAACCGCCGAAGATCTCAGCCATCGGGCCGCGCGCCCAGGCAACGACTGCCGGGACCAGCTCCGCGACAACGACGCTGGCATCATTCGAGAGTCCTGCGAGGGCGGCGCGCAGGGTAAAACCCATGCCGAGGCCGCCGATCAGGATTTTTGGCTGCTTGCGGCCAGCAATCCTTTCACAGGAGAGCCTGGCCAGCGCTTCCTCGGAGCCGCTGAGGCGGCTGTTCATCAGCTCGTTGGTGCCAAGCATGATCGAGAATTCAGTGCCGCGCCGCTTCAGGCGAAGTTCTTGTTCACCATCAGGCGTTTTTGCCGAGTCTAGCTGGACCCAGGGTATCACTGGCTGACTTTTTGTTTGACCATGATCTTGCCCGAAAACCGGACTCCACTTTTCGGGATCATGGTCTAGGTCGCCAACGCCGGCTGGCTCCAGCGGGCGGCGAGCAGCCGGTAGGGGATCAGTGCCGCCACGGCGATGATCAGCTTCACCGAAAGGTCGCCGAGCGCCCAGGACACCCAGCGCATGGTCTCGACCGGCAGCACGCCCATCAGCGGCGCCGTTTCGAGCGCGAAACTGTCGTTCGGGCCGGCAAAGGCGAAGGCAGCCGAAAAAGCGACGGTGAAGAACACGACAGTGTCGAACACCGAGCCGACCAGCGTGCCGACGATCGGCGCGCGCCACCAACTCTGCCGGCGCAGCCGGTTGAACACGGTGACGTCGAGCAGCTGCGCGGTCAGGAAGGCAGCGCCCGAGGCAGCCGCAATGCGGACCAGCCGGTCGGCGGCGGTCTCGAACTCGATCAGGCCGTGGCGGAACAGGAAAGGCGGGACCAGGATTGAGCAGATCACCGCCGTCATGAAGCCGACAAAGACGATCCGGCGCGCCACGACCGGGCCATAGCGGCGGTTGGCGAGGTCGGTGACCAGGAAGGAGAAGGGGTAGGTGAAAGCGCCCCAGGTCAGGATGTCGGCCAGCGACAGGCCGCCGATCTGGCCCTGCATCGGGAACTGCACAAGGATGTTCGACGCCACGACGACAAGCGCCATGGCGGCCACGAAAGGCAGGTATCGCGAGAAGGAATTCATTTTTTTATCCTGGGTAATGAAACCAGCAAAGCGCTACCCAATCCGGACGGCGCTGCATTGCTCAAATATCTAGCCGAAAACCGTTTCGCGCCTTTCGGTGAGATGCCCGGACGGCAATCCGTCCGAACACGTCTCAGGCGGCGGGCTGCTCGGCGAGCTTCTTGGCGATTTGCTTCTTCAGCAGGCGCGCGCGCTGCGACAGCTCCTTGGCGTCGGCCTTGGCCAGGAACGCATCGAGGCCGCCGCGATGCTCGACCGAACGCAGCGCGTTGGCCGAAACGCGCAGGCGCACGTTCTGGTTCAGCACTTCGGAAATCAACGTCACATTGACCAGGTTCGGCAGGAAGCGGCGCTTGGTCTTGTTGTTGGCGTGGCTCACATTGTTGCCGGTCATGACGGCCTTGGCAGTGAGTTCGCAGGTGCGGGACATGGTTCTAACCTTCAGTTCTCGGTCTGGCCAAACCATTCAACCCGCGCCGGGTGGCGCGCGGTCTCGGTCAGGCGGCCTTATGGAAAAAGTTGGCGTTCCATAGTTGCATTTCGCTGGCGCGTCAAGCTCCGGCATGCCCAGCGCCTGTTTCATATAAAGGCCGGATTCTGGCCTATAAGCGGTCGCAAAGGGACATGCCAGCCTGAAGTTGTCCGCCTTCAGGCTGAAATCGAGGATCGATCCGCCGTCATGCTTCGTTCGTCATATGCCCTCTGCTCCTTGCTTGCCATTGCCCTGCCGGATGCAGCAGCCGCAGCCGCACCGCAGTCCTTCAAGGGCGAATATACGGTGTCGTTCCTCGGTCTTTCGGTGGCCAGGGCGACGTTCTCCAGCAGCTATCAAGGCGATACCTATTTGATCAATGGCACGGTCTCCGCCGCGGGCCTTGCCAAGCTGTTCGACGACACGAAGGGCACGATCTCGTCAAAAGGCACCATTTCCGGCAAGAAGATGCAGCCGCAGGCTTTCCGTGCCGATTACACGTCGGGCAAGAAGGCATCGGTTGTCGACATCCGCTTTGCAAATGGCGCCGTCACCGCCACCAAGGTCATCCCTGCGCCAGGCAAGCGCGATCCCAAAAGCTGGGTTCCGCTGGGAACCGGCGATCTGTCGTCGGTGCTCGATCCGATGGCGGCCACCGTCATCCATGCCGACAGTCTCGACAATGTCTGCGGGCGCACGGTGAAATTCTACGATGGCGAGATGCGCGCCGACCTGACGCTGACTTACGCATCGAAAGGTTCGATCTCGGTGCAAGGCTACAAGGGCGACACGGTGACCTGCCGCATGGGCTTCGAGCCGGTGGCGGGCTATCGCAAAGGCCGCAAGGCTTTGAATTACCTGAAGAACCGCAGCAGGATGATGGTGACGTTTGCGCCAGTTGGCCAAAGCGGGGTATATGCGCCGATCCGCGCCACGGTCGGCACGCAGATCGGCACGCTGACCATCAGCGCCGGGCGGTTCGAAGCAGTTAACTAGGCGCCGTCGCGCGCCGCCGGAGACGGGCATGGGGCGCGCAACACTGATCGGGTTCTCGGCGGTTGCCATGTGGGCGCTGCTGGCGCTGCTCACCGACGCATCGGGTGCCGTGCCGCCATTCCTGCTGTCGGCAATCACCTTCGCCATCGGCACCTGCGTCGGGCTCGCCGCGCGGTTGGTGATGCCAGCCGCCGACAAGAGCCAAAAAATTCCGCCGCAAGTGTGGGTGATCGGTATTGCCGGCCTGTTCGGCTACCACTTCTTCTACTTCACCGCGCTGCGCAACGCGCCGGCGGTGGAGGCGAGCCTGATCGCCTATCTGTGGCCGCTGCTGATCGTGCTGGGCTCCGCGCTAATGCCGGGCGAGCGGCTGGCCTGGAACCATGTCGTCGGCGCGCTTCTCGGTCTGGCCGGTACGATCCTGATCGTCACCAAGGGCGGCGGGCTCGCCTTCGACGCGCGCTATGCCTTCGGCTATGCGATGGCCGGCGTCTGCGCCCTTCTGTGGTCGGCCTATTCGCTGCTGTCGCGGCGGTTCCCGTCGGTGCCGACCAGCATCGTCACCTGGTTCTGCGCCGCGACGTCGGCGCTTTCGCTGGTCTGCCACCTCTTGCTGGAAAAGACGGTGTTGCCCGATGGCGCCGGCCAGTGGCTGGCCGTGCTTGGCCTCGGCCTGATGCCGGTGGGGGCGGCCTTCTACGCCTGGGACATCGGCGTCAAGCGCGGCAACATCCAGGTGCTGGGGGCAGCAAGCTATGCCGCGCCGCTTTTGTCGACGCTGGTGCTGATCGCCGCCGGCGTCGCCGAGCCGTCGCTGCGAATCCTCGCCGCCTGCGTGCTCATCACCGGGGGCGCTGCACTGGCGGCGAAATCGCTGTTCACGCGCAAGCCGGCGACAGGCGAGGCCAGCGCATGACGATGCCGTTCCCCGGCGGCATCGACGCCAACGCCAATGCGACACTGGTGTTTTCGCTGGTGGCGGCAGTGATCTATGCTTTCACACTCAGCATGCCGCCGAGGCTCGCGCGCTCGGCGGCAAAGACGCTGGCGGTGGCGATGCTGGCGGTGTTGGCCTTCATGCAAGGCGGGCCGTTTCTGCTCGTCGCGGCGCTGGCGCTGAGCGCCGTCGGCGACGCCTTCCTGTCACGTGACGGCGAGAAGGCCTTTCTCGGCGGGCTGGCCAGTTTTCTCGCGGCGCACATCTTCTACGTCGCGCTGTTCCTGCGCAGTGGCGGCGGGACAGGGCTGCTCGGCGCCGAGTCATGGCGCGGGGCGATCGCGCTGGCGATGGCGGCATTCGCGATCGCAATGCTGGCCGCCCTTTGGCGCCGTGTCGGCCCCACCTTGCGTCTTCCGATCGGCGTCTATGTCGCCGCGATCCTCGCCATGGGGATATCTGCGCTCACCACCAGCAACAGCCTGATGATCGGCGGCGCCATTCTGTTCATGGCGTCGGACGGGCTGCTCGCCACGGAACAGTTCCTGCTTGCCGCCATCTCGCCGCACCGCGTCTGGATGCGCTACGCGGTCTGGGGGCTTTACTATGCCGCCCAGCTGGTCATCACCTTGGGATTCCTGCTCAGCTAAGACTTTTCGGCTGCCAGCCAGGCTCGGCGAGCTCGAAGGCGGCGAAGTCGAAGCCCGGCGCCACGGTGCAGCCGACCAGCGTCCATTCGCCAAGGCTGCGCGCCGACTGCCACCAGCCGGCGGGCACCACGATCTGCGGCCGCTCGCCCGCCGCAAGCGCGGTGCCGAGCACCTGTTCGATGATTGTGCTGCCTTCCCCATACATGGACAGCGCCAGCGGCGCGCCGGCATAGAAATGCCAGACCTCGGCCGCATCCTTGACCCGGTGCCAGGCCGACAGCTGATCCACTTCCAGAAGGAAATAGATCGCGGTCGAGTGGCCGCGCGTGCCTTCCGCGCCATCGCGAAAGGTTTCGGCATACCAGCCGCCTTCCGGATGCGGCTTCAGGCCGAGCGTGGCGATGATTTCGGCGGCACTTGTCATCGATTGCAGGTTAGCACCGAGCTCAGAAATTGTCCTTGCGCTTGCGGATTTCGGCGAACACGTCGGCGTCGCTGGCCTTCTCCATGCCGAGATGCTTGCGGATTGCAGGGTCGTGCCAGCGCAGGAACGGATTGGTCGACAGTTCCTCGCCGATTGTCGTCGGCAGGGTCGGCTTGCCGTCGGCGCGCAGCGTCTCGATCCTGGCGGTGCGCTCCTTCAGGGCCGAATTGGTCGGGTCGACGGTCAGCGCGAAGCGGGCATTGGAAAGCGTATATTCATGGCCGCAATAGATGACCGTCTCGGCGGGAAGCGCCGCCAGCTTCTTCAGCGACTCGTACATCACCGGCGGCTTGCATTCGAACAGCCGGCCGCAGCCCAGCGCAAACAGCGTGTCGGCGGTGAACGCTACTTTCGAGGCCGGCAAATGGTAGGAGACATGGCCGGCCGTGTGGCCGGGCGTGGCGATCACGTCGACCCTCTCTTCGCCGAGGTGGACGACCGAGCCTTCTTCGACCGTTTCGTCAATGCCGGGGATCTTCGCCTGTTCCGCTTCCGGTCCGATGATGCGCAGCTTGAAGCGCTCCTTCAGCGCCAGATTGGCCTCGACATGGTCGACATGATGGTGGGTGGTCAGGATCATCGTCGGCATCCAGCCGGTGCGCTGGATCGCGGCCAGGATCGGCGCCTCTTCGGGCGCGTCGATGATCGCGGTCTGGCCGCTTCTGGGGTCATGCACGAGCACACCGAAATTATCGCTGCGGCACATGAACTGTTCGATTTCGACCGGCATTGCAACTCTCCATTTGTCGTCGGAGACATAGGGCGCTTGCCCGCCGATGTCATCTGGAATTGAGCTTTGTTGAACTCGGCAGATATCGCGGCTACCGTCCCGGCCATGCATTCCGATATCGTCGATCTCCGTTCCTTCTATTCGACCACGCTCGGCCGGCTTGCCGAACACTCGATCACCATGGCGCTGTCCTCGATATGGGCCGCGGTGCCGAATGAGCGGCTGGTCGGCCTCGGCTACACCCTGCCGTGGCTGGAGCGGTTCGGCGCCGATGCCGAGCGCGTCTTTGCCTTCATGCCGGCCACGCAGGGCGCCGTGGTCTGGCCGGCGACGGGTCCGACGGCGACGGCGCTGGTCTTCGACGAGGAATTGCCGCTGGTCGATTCCTGCATCGACCGCATGCTGCTCGTCCATTCGCTCGAGCATGTCGAGAACCCGCGCGAGACGCTGAACGAGATCTGGCGGGTGCTGTCGCCGGCCGGGCGCGTCGTCATCGTCGTGCCCAACCGTCGCGGCGTCTGGGCGCGTTTCGAGCATACGCCGTTCGGCAATGGCCGGCCGTTCTCGCGCGGGCAACTCACCGAATTGCTGCGCGAGGCGCATTTCACCCCGGCGGCATGGTCCGACGCGCTGTTCTTCCCGCCATCGCCGCGGCGCTTCATGATGCGGTTCCACAATGTGCTGGAACGGGCCGGCCGGCGGTTCTGGCCGATTTTTTCCGGTGTCATCGTGGTCGAGGCGCAGAAGCGGCTTTATCAAGGCGTGCCGGTCGCCCAGCGTGCATCACGCCGCGTTTTCGTGCCGGTGCTCTCGCCGCAAGGCGCGACCAGGCTCGGCCGGTCGCGCGGCGGGGAGGCGGCTCCCCCGGCCCGGGTGACGCGTTCGTGATCGGACCTGGGCTTTGTCAGTCCCTATCTGTCGGGTGCGGGGCCGCCGCCTGAACATGGCCGGTCATGGTTCTGACCGGCTCCACCACTCTTCCGAATGCAGGGAATATCACGCATGGCGGATCAAGCGGATGTCATAGCCGGTGCGGGACAGGCCGCCGTGTCGGTCGAAGCCAGCAGTCTCGGCGACCAGTTGAAGACGATCCGGCAGGCGCTGAAGACCTCGCCGGTGCGCAAGCCGCTCGCCTGGGCCTGCATCGGCATCGTCGCCGTCATCGTCGCGACCGCGATCGGCCAGGTTCTGCTCAACCGTTGGAACCAGCCTTTCTACGATGCGCTGGCGCGGCGCGACATGCAGGGTTTCCTGCATCAGCTTCTCGTCTTTGCCGAAATTGCCAGCGGGCTGCTGGTGCTCAATGTCGGCCAGACCTGGCTCAACCAGACGATCCGGCTGAAGCTTCGCGAGGCGCTGACACTTGACCTGATCGATGAATGGATGCGGCCGGCGCGCGCCTTCCGGCTCGCTCATGCCGGAGCCATAGGCGTCAATCCCGACCAGCGCATGCAGCAGGATGCCGCGCATTTGTCCGATCTGTCGACCGATCTCGGCGTTGGCCTGCTGCAGTCCTTCATCCTGCTTGCGTCCTTCATCGGCGTCTTGTGGGCGCTGTCCTCGGGCTTCGTCTTCCACATAGGCGGCCGTTCGCTGGCGATACCAGGTTACATGGTGTGGGCCGCGATCCTCTACGCCGGCATCGCCTCGTGGCTGAGCTGGCTGGTCGGACGGCCGCTGATCCGCTTCAACAGCGATCGCTATACGCGCGAGGCGGAGCTCAGGTTCTCGATGGTGCGCGTCAACGAAAATGTCGACGCCATCGCGCTGGCGCATGGCGAGGCTGACGCCAAACGGCAGCTTGAGCTCGATCTTGGCACGGTGCTCGGCGCCATGAAGCGCATCTACAGCGCGCAGATCAACCTGTCCTGGGTCACCGACGCCTATGGCTGGATCACCGTCGTCGCGCCGATCCTGGTCGCGTCGCCGGTCTATTTCGCCGGCGATATCAGCTTCGGCGGGCTGATGATGGCGGTCGGCGCCTTCAACCAGGTGCACTCCTCGCTGCGCTGGTTCATCAACAACATAGGCGGCATCGCCGACTGGCGGGCGACGCTGATGCGCGTCGCCGATTTCCGCATCGCGCTTGGCGAAACCGATGTCTGGCACGACAAGGAAAAGCGGATCGCATTCGCCGAGAATCCGGACGGCAGGCTGACCTTTGAGAAGCTTGAGGTCGCCTCGCCGGATGGATGCACCAAGCTCGCCGAGCCGGATGTTGAGATACGGGCGGGCGAACGCGTGATGATCACCGGCGACCCGCGCGCTGGCAAGACGCTGTTCTTCCGCGCCATTGCCGGCCTGTGGCCGTGGGGCAGCGGGCGGATCGGCATGCCGGCCGGCGAGGTGCCGATCTTCGTTCCACGCACCCCTTATTTTCCGCTCGGCACGCTGCGCGAAGTACTCAACCATACCGACGGCACGGCACCGGTCGAGGATGCCGAGATCGCGGCGGTGTTGGCCGAGGTCGGTCTCGGCCGGCTTGCATCTTCCCTCGACCGTTCGGCGCGCTGGGAGCATGAACTGGCCGATGACGAGCAGCGCCTGCTGGCTATTGCCAGGCTTGCGCTCAGGCGACCGAAATGGGTGATCATCGACGAGGCGCTGGATACGTTCGACGGCGCGACGCTGAGGCAGGTGCTGTCGATGCTGGCGCGGCGCCTGCCCGACGCCGCCATCCTCAACATCGGCCGCGGCCAGCACAACAACCAGTTCTTCCCGCGCTCGCTGACGATCGTGAAGGATACCGGCGGATCGGCACTCAAGCCCGCCCGCGTCAGGGCCGGCGCTATCGAGCCGCCGCCGGCTGCTGTACGCAGGAAGAAGTAGACCAGCTTTATTTTGCCGTGATCGCGGCGAAAATTGTCAGTATCACTCGGACGCACGCAGCCATGCTCGACATGCTCAGCCTGCTTGCCTGTTTCGCCTGTACCCAGGCAGCACCCCTGCCTGTGCCGGCCGACACGATTGCCGTGGATGTCGAACTGGTGCTGGCCGTCGACATCTCGCTGTCGATGAACGAGAAGGAGTTTGCCCTGCAGCGTGCCGGCTATGTCGAGGCGCTCAGGCATCCGGACTTCATCAAGGCTGTGCGTTCGGGCACAAACGGGCGCATTGCGCTGGCCTATTTCGAGTGGGCGGGCACCGTTCGCGACGACGCCATTCTCGCCTGGCAGATCATCGACGGCAGCGACAGCGCCAACGCCTTCGCCGACCGGATCGCGGCCCGCCCGTTCCGCAGCTTTCGTGGCACCTCGATTTCCGGCGCGCTTGCCTTCGGCACCGGCCTTTTCGAGAAAGCCGCCTTCGCCGGCGCGCGGCGCGTCATCGACATTTCAGGCGACGGCCCCAACAATATCGGCCCGCCAGTCACAGCGACGCGCGATGCGGCGCTGGCAAAGGGCATCGTCATCAACGGCCTGCCGATCCTGATCAGCCCTTCGCCGACCTTCAGCCATCTCGACAGCTACTATGAGCAATGCGTCACCGGCGGCCCAGGGTCCTTCGTGCTGCCGATCTATGCAGCTTCCGAATTTTCGACCGCCATTCGCCGCAAGCTCATCCTCGAAGTGAGCGGTATCGCCAACGCGACGACAGTCCGGATCGACGCGGCGGCGCCCGTCGACTGCCTGCAGGGCGAGCGTGACCGGCGGTTTTTTTCAGACCCGTATTTTCCGGAACTCGATCGATGAACCGAGAGTTTCCCGAGCCTCCGTTCTCGGGATGGTTCAGGCCGGCCGCGTGCCGTATTTCTTGCGGAACTCATCGTAGAGATCGCGGCGCCAGCGCCGACCGCCGACATAGCCGCGCAACAGTTGCGGCAGCGAATAGCCGAGCGCTTTCGACGACCGGTTGGCGAGATAGCCGGCGAATGCCTGGGAAACCCTGCCCTTCATAGCATCGGCGATGATCTGGCGCGCGATCATGTAAGGCGGGACGTCGGGATAGCGATCGGCGATGTAAGGGTGTTTGTCGATCAGGTTTGCGTAGGCTTCGACATAGCCGTCGCGGCGACCCGAGATCGAATTCTCCGAATTGTACTTCTTCCAGTCGATGTCCTCGGACAGCAGCGCCCCAGTGCGACGGGCAAACCGCAGCAGCAATTCGCGATCCTGCATGCGCGCGATGTCGCTGTCGTAGCCGCCGATCGCCAGCAGGGATTCGCGGCGGGCGGTTATCGCCGAGCCGGCAATGAAGATCGTCTGCCCGACCAGCGCCTTCTCCAGCGAACTGCGGGTCAAGAAGGCTTCGCGATTGACGCATTTGGTGCTGCGGCCGCCTTTCACCGAGACGAACGAGCTGATGAGGATTTCCAGCGATGGATTCTCGTCGAAGCGTGCCAGCGTCCGCTCCAGCCGGTCCGGCAGGTAGACATCGTCCGAATCAAGGAAGGCCACGATCGGCGCTCGCGCACGCTCGATGCCGGCGTTGCGGGCAGCGTTGGCGCCGCGCCATTTCGCGCCGACATAGACCAGCCGGGGATCGCGGATGGCGGCAAGCGCCGCGGCCGTGGCGTCGGTCGAGCCGTCATCGACAACGATGTGCTCGAACTGGGTAAGGCTTTGCGCCAGCACGCTTTCCACCGCGCGCACCACCTGGTCGCGACGATTGTGGGTCGGTGTGATCACCGTGATAAGGGGAGCCGGGTCGATGGTTTTGCCCATGCGGCTATGCCCCGGGTTCTACGATGTGCGGATAGATTTGATGACCGCCTTCCATGCCCACCCCGGGATTGCATTCGGTTCGAATGTACAAAAAAGAAGCGCCTGTGTCATCCCGACTGTCGGCGGGCAAGCCGTGCGCCCCGTCGAATTTCACAAGCCGCGCCTGAACTGCAACACCGTCTGTTGGCTGGCAAGCCCATCCGGAAGGAATGTCGGAGCCGATCCAACTGCCGCCAGGCGAAGTAGCTGCCGCTATTACCCGTCACGTAATCGACCTGCCTACCGCATGTCGGCAAGACTGCTCCAGTTGCACAAAAGGAGTTCAGCCATGACCGCTTACGCCGTTGCCCATATGAGCCAGGCCACATTGGGACCTGAGATTGTCGAATATCTGCACAAGATCGACGCCACGCTGGAACCCTTCGGCGGCCGCTTCCTGGTGCATGGTGGCGAGGTGGAGGTCGTCGAAAATAACTGGCCGGGACATCTGATCGTCATCGAATTCCCCGACCGCGACCATATACGCGGGTGGTACAGTTCGCCCGCCTATCAGGCGATCCTGGCGCTGCGCACCGAAAACTCGCAATCCGACGTCATCTTCGTCGACGGCGTCGAACATCCGCACAGGGCTACCGACGTTCTGGAATAGCGGCATGGCCGGCAGCCGGCCATGATCATCGCTTCAGCAGGAACACCGCCTGCTGGCCGAAGAAGTTCCAGAACCACCACGGCATCGAGAGGCCGATCTTCTGGCCGTTGGCGTCGAGAGCGGTCGCCCTTTCCACCGTGGCGCCGAGCTCCTCGACCAGATTGACGAAGTCGCGGATGGTGCAGAAATGGATGTTGGGTGTGTCGTACCAGGAATAGGGCAGGTCCTTGGTCACCGGCATCCGTCCCTTGACAAACAGCGACAGCCGCACCCGCCAGTGGCCGAAATTGGGGAAGGAGACGATGGCGCGGTTGCCGATCCTTAGCAGTTCGTCGAGCACCAGCTTAGGGTTGCGGGTGGCCTGCAGGGTCTGCGACAGGACGACGAAATCAAAACCCTTGTCGGGATAGAATTCGAGGTCCGTGTCGGCGTCGCCCTGGATGACGCTGAGACCGCGCGCCACGCATTCGTTGACGCCGCGCTGCGACAATTCCAGGCCGCGGCCGTCGACGTGCTTGGTCGCCTGCAGCAGTTCGAGCAGCAGGCCGTCGCCGGAGCCGACGTCCAGCACCCGCGACCGCGGCGGGATGAGACCGGCGACGACTTCAAGGTCGACGCGCTGGGCGCGGTTGACGCTCATGGCTTCGCCTCCTGCCTGGCGCGTGATCCCGGTCCGAAAAGTCCGCAACTTTTCGGGGTCATGCGCTAAGCCCTCTGGCCCGGGCGGCCGAGCCGATGAAGCCGTTGATGGCGGCGAACAATTCCGGTTCCTCGAGCAGGAAGGCATCGTGGCCGCGGTCGGTGTCGATCTCGACGAAGGATACGGAGGCGCCGGCGGCGTTCAGCGCATGCACGATCGAGCGGCTCTCCTCGGTCGGGAACAGCCAGTCGCTGGTGAAGGACACCAGGCAGAAGCGGGTCTTGGTGCCGGCAAAGGCATCGGCCAGCCGGCCGCCATGGTCGGCGGCGAGGTCGAAGTAATCCATGGAACGGGTCATGTAGAGATAGGAGTTGGCGTCGAAGCGGTCGACGAAGGTCATGCCCTGATGACGCAGGTAGCTCTCGATCTGGAAGTCGGCGTCGAAGCCGAACGTCAGCGCCTCGCGGTCCTGCAGATTGCGGCCGAACTTGCGGTGAAGTGCCGCTTCCGACAGATAGGTGATGTGGGCGGCCATGCGCGCCACCGCCAGGCCCTTTTCCGGGCGCTTGCCATGCTCGAAATATTTGCCGCCATGCCATTCCGGGTCGGCCATGACGGCTTGCCGGCCGACCTCATGGAAGGCGATGTTCTGCGAGGAATGGCGGGCGCCGGTGGCGATCGGCAACGCAGAGAAGACGCGCTCCGGATAGGTCGAGGCCCATTCCAGCACCTGCATGCCGCCCATCGAGCCGCCGAGCACGCAGAACAGTTTTTCGATGCCGAAATGGTCGACCAGCATAAGCTGTGCTCGCACCATGTCGCGGATGGTGATGATCGGCAGGTCGAGCCCGTAGGGCTTGCCGGTGGCCGGATTGGTCGAGGCCGGGCCGGTGGACCCGAGACAGCCGCCGATGACGTTGGAGCAGATGACGAAGAAACGGTTGGTGTCGATGATCCTGCCGGGGCCGATCAGCGCCTCCCACCAGCCCGGCTTGCCGGTCACCGGATTGGTGCTGGCAACGTGCTGGTCGCCGGTCAGCGCATGGCAGACGAGGATGGCGTTGGAGCGGGCATCGTTCAGCGTGCCATAGGTCTGGTAGGCGATCTGGAACGGCGACAAAAGCGTGCCGGCGTCGAGCTTCAGCGGCTTGTCGGCGCCGAAACGCAACACCGGGCTCGACGGTGCGTCGATCTCGTTGTTGGTTCTTCCAGGGCGCGGAGCGGCCATTATCTCTCTCTTGCATTACCCATCGTCCGGCCGGCGGCGGACAACAAAAAACCGGCAATGCCCTCGCAAAGCCGGTTACAGGATGCAAACGGCCCTTTAGCGAGTTGTTTAACGTGGCTGCAAGCCGACCGGCCAAATCACCACGGAACTGTCACATTCTTCTAGAACTCGCGCGCCTTGCCGTCAACGGCCGGTCGCTCGCGCCACTGCCGGCTCTCGACATTCCGGGCCACGGCTAGTATTTCCGCTGCGGCTTCCGGCGGAAGAATTCTCGATGGATTTGTTAGACATGAACAAGAGACCGGATCAGGCACGGCCAACGCCCCGCGCGGGCATCATGGACATCGACGCCTATGTGCCCGGCAAGAGCACGGCGCCGGACGGTGTCGCCAAGGTTTACAAATTGTCGTCGAACGAGAACCCGCTCGGCCCTTCGCCGAAGGCGATCGAGGCCGCGCGCGAGGTCGCGGCAAAACTCGATATCTATCCCGACGGCACCGCCAGGCGGCTGCGCGAGGCGATCGCCGAGGTGCACGGGCTGAATGCGGCAAACATCATCTGTTCCAACGGCTCCGACGAGATATTGGGCCTGCTGGCGCAGACCTATCTGGCGCCTGGCGATGAAGCGATTTTTACCGAACACGCCTTCATGGTCTACAAGATCTACATCCAGTCGGCCGGTGCGACGCCGGTCGCTGTCAAGGAGACCGACGAGCGCGCCGACATCGATGCGATACTGGCCGCCGTGACGCCGCGCACCAAGATCGTGTTCCTCGCCAATCCCAACAATCCGACCGGCACCTATGTGCCGTTCCAGGAGGTGCGCCGCCTGCATGCGAGGCTGCCCAAAAACGTGCTTCTGGTGCTCGATGCGGCTTACGCCGAATATGTCCGCCGCAACGACTATGAAGCCGGCATCGAGCTGGTCGGCGGAACCGAGAACGTGGTCATGACCCGCACCTTCTCCAAGCTCGGCCTTGGCGGGGCGCGGATCGGCTGGATGTATGGTCCGATGCACGTCGTCGACGCGATCAACCGCATTCGCGGCCCCTTCAACGTCAACGCCACGGCGATCGAGGCCGGGATCGCCGCCATCCGCGACCGCGCCCATGTCGAGCGCAGCGTGGTGCACAACGAGACCTGGCTGACCTGGTTGACTGAGGAACTGACAAAGCTGGGCCTCAGGGTAACGCCGAGCGTCGGCAATTTCCTGCTGATCCACTTTCCCGACGACAAGAAGCATTCGGCGGCGGCTGCCGACGACTACCTTACTGCGCGCGGCTTCATTTTGCGGCGCGTTTCCGGTTACGGCTTTCCCAACGCGTTGCGCATGAGCATCGGCACAGAAGAAGCCAATCGCGGAGTCATCGACGCCCTCACGACATTCCTGAAAAGCTAGAACACCATGACATCACCGCTGTTCGAAAAGATCGCGCTGGTCGGCATCGGCCTGATCGGCTCGTCGCTGGCCCGCGTCATCCGCCGCGGGGGCCTCGCTCGCCATGTCGCCATCTCGACGCGCAGCGAAACGACGCTGGGGCGTGCCAGGGAACTTGGGCTGGGGGATTCCTACACAACCGATGCGAAGGAAGCGGTGCGCGATGCCGACCTGATCATCGTTTCGGTGCCGGTCGGCTCCTCCGGCGCGGTCGCGGAAGAAGTCGCGCCGGCGCTGAAGAAGGGCGCCATCCTCACCGATGTCGGCTCGACCAAAGCCTCAGTCATCGCGCAGATGCAGCCGCATGTGCCGGAGGGCGTTCACTTCATTCCCGGCCATCCGCTGGCCGGCACGGAAAAATCGGGGCCGGATGCCGGCTTCGCCGACCTCTTCGACAATCGCTGGTGCATCTTCACGCCGCTGCCGGGCACCGATCCGGAGGCGCTGGAGCGGCTGTCGGAATTCTGGCGGCGTTGCGGCTCCAACATCGACACGATGGACCCGCAGCATCACGATATGACTTTGGCCATCGTCTCGCATCTGCCTCATATCATCGCTTACAACATCGTCGGCACCGCCGACGATTTGCAGTCGGTGACCAAGTCCGAAGTCATCAAATATTCGGCTTCCGGTTTTCGCGACTTCACCCGTCTCGCCGCTTCCGACCCGACCATGTGGCGCGACGTCTGCCTGCATAACAAGGATGCGATCCTCGAAATGCTGGCGCGATTCTCGGAGGATCTCGCCTCGCTGCAGCGGGCGATCCGCTGGGGCGACGGCGAAAAGCTGTTCGACCTGTTCACCCGCACGCGTGCCGTGCGCCGCTCGATCATCGAGGCCGGCCAGGACATCGATGTGCCGGACTTCGGCCGGCAAGCCGTCGAGCATCCGGCCAAGGGGTAGGGCTCACGCCTCCAAATTTGCCGGCCAGTGGGCCGCCATCATCGCCAGCGTCTCGGCCCGGTCCGGCGCGCCCAGCCGGCCGCCGAAGCGCAGGCATTTGAGCGCGGCGGCAGCACTGGCAAAGCGCAAGGCCTGCTCGGGAGGCATGGCCTCCGCGAGGCCGACGGCAAAGGCGCCGTGAAACACATCGCCGGCGGCAAGTGTGTCCACCGCCTTGATCCTCGGCGCCTCGACATGGCGCACACAGCCGGCGGAATGGTCATGCCACCAGCTTCCCGCCGCCCCGCCTGTCACCGCGACAAAGGCATCGGTGCGGCTGGCGAGGTCGGCGCAGGCAGTCTCCGGATCCAATGCCTGGCCGCAAACGATGCGTGCCGCAGGCTCGGAGGCGACGATGTGCGTGGCTAAAGGCAACAATTGCTCCAGCACCTCCAGCGGCGCGGTATCGGCGTCGAGGATCGCCGGACGGCCGGCGGCGCGTGCCGCGGTCAGGGCCAGTGCGGCAGCGCCCGGCCAGCGGACATCGACCAGCACGGCGTCGAAACCGGAAAGATCGGCAGGCAATTTCTCGGGATCGGCCTGCGCCTTCGGGTCGTAAAAGGGAACGATGATGCGTTCGCCGTGGGCGTCGACCAGGATCGCCGCCAGTGCCGAGCGCGCGCCACTGACGCGCCGGACAAGGCTGCAATCGACACCCTCGGCCTCGATGCCGGCAATGAG
This sequence comes from Mesorhizobium monacense, assembly GCF_056781675.1. Taxonomy (NCBI): domain Bacteria; kingdom Pseudomonadati; phylum Pseudomonadota; class Alphaproteobacteria; order Hyphomicrobiales; family Phyllobacteriaceae; genus Mesorhizobium; species Mesorhizobium monacense. The sequence goes on from NZ_CM165567.1 coordinate 6,774,885, forward strand.
TTGGTCGGCGACGGCATCGTCACCGGCGCTTGCCCAGAGCGAAACCTCGGCGCCGAGACGCCGCGCGGCGCAAGCGGCGCTGGTAGCCATGCCCGAGGCCATCTGGGCAGCGTCGGAGGCGATAAACTTGCCCTGATGCATGGGCAGCGTGTCGAGGCGAAGGATCGTGTCCAGCGTCAACGCGCCAACGCTCAGGAGCCTTACCGGTCTGCTCATTCGTTGTTTCTAATCGACCGGCTTGATCTTGCCCAGCGGAATGAAGCCGAGCGACGCCTTGCCCTTGACGATCCGGAGCGGCATCGACGGTTCGTTGCCAAGCATTGCCAAGCCGGCAAAACCCTGTTCGATCTCGCTCTTGCGCTCAGGGATGGCGGCGCCGAGGATTGCCGCCACCGCCTTGGGATCTTTCAGCCTGATCGTCAGATCGGCGTCGATCAGACCCTCGGCATCGACCGACAGCGGTCCGGAGACCGTAACCCGCGCGGTGCCTGACGAGAGGTCCAGCTTGGCGATGTCGACGGCCTGGCCGCGCAGGCTCTTTACCTGCTTCCCGATCAGCGCGACGCCGTTCCTCAGCGTCGCCTCGCCGCTGCCGTCGAGCGCCGGCAGCACGCGGCCGCCGATTGCGTCTGAGTCGATTTCAAGATCGCCAAAATTCCCGAGATAATCGAGGTCCTGGCCGTTCGGACGCAGCTCTCCAGCCGCCGTGCCTGCGCTGAAGAGCTCGACCGGATCGGTGTCGTCGATCGGGTCGGTCTGGCCGGACAGCCCCTCCGCCTTCAGCGCAATACGCCGGGGCAGCGGCCAGGAGAGTTTGACGTCTGCCTGCAACTTATCCCAGTCGATCCAGAGCGGTGTCATGCCCGGCACGGAGGTCCTGAGCGGCCCGCGCAGGTCGGCGACCGGCGACAGAGGCCGGGTGATCTGCGCGACGGCATTGAAGCTGCCGGTCGAGGCGGCGACATTCCTGGTGTCGTCCTCATAGGCAAGCGTGTCGCAGGAAACGGCGAAGCTGAACGGATAGCCGCTGACGGTCAGGTTGGAGCAGCCGGCCTCGATGCCGTTGCCGTTGAGCGCGGCCACCGCCTTGTCGGCCCCACTCCTGACGCGGTCGGCCAGAAAGAACCAGCCGCCGCTGTAGATGGCGAACAGCACGGCAATGAATGCCGCAAGCCAGAACAGCCGGCGGCGAAAGTTCGGCGGGCGCTCGTCACTTGACGTCATGCTGCAGCTTTCATTAACGCCGCGTGTTGCGGGTGGACTGTCGCTTAGGCAACAAGCAGATAGGCGGAAAAACACCGATTCCGATTTGGAGTCGTCACTCTCGTGCAATCAGGCTTGGCGATATGGGCGATTTTTGGGTTTTTGGCTATGGGTCGCTGATCTGGCGACCGGGATTCGCGCATGTCGAAACGCGGCGCGCCCGTCTTTACGGCTACCGCCGGTCGCTCTGCGTCCATTCCTTCGTGCATCGCGGCACGCGTGAGCGGCCGGGCCTTGTGCTCGGCCTCGACCGTGGCGGCTCCTGCGTCGGGCTGGCGTTTCGCGTGCCCGGCGAGTTGCGCGACGAGGTGCTCGCCTATCTGCGTGAGCGCGAACTGGTGACCAGTGTCTACCTCGAACGCACGCTTGATATCCGCCTCGACAAGAACGGCACGACTGGGGGCGAGACGGTTACCGCGGTCGCCTATATCGTCGACCGCGCGCATGAGCAGTATGCCGGCGGGCTCGATGCAGCGCATGCGGCTGATATTGTGCGCGGCGCCGTCGGGCAGTCCGGCAGGAACGAGGACTATCTGCTCAGCACGCTGGAACATCTGAAGGCGCTGGGCATAAGCGACCACTGGCTGGAAGAGGTGGCCCGGCGCCTCTCACCTTTGTGAAGCGCTGGCCTGCAGGAAAGGGCAGCCAGGCCTTTGACCTTGGCATGGCGAGACCTAGCTTAGCTTCAGCCCCCGAATCCTTCGGGTTTCACCCGCCCCATTCCAGCATCACGGAGCCAATCTTGCAGAAACGCCGTCTCGGTCGTACCGACCTTTCCATCGCGCCGCTGGTTCTGGGCGGCAATGTCTTTGGCTGGACCGCCGACGAAAAGACCTCCTTCGACCTGCTCGACCGCTTTGCCGGCGCCGGCCTCAACGCCATAGACACGGCCGATGCCTATTCGCGCTGGCATGCCGGCAACAAGGGTGGCGAGTCCGAAACCATTATCGGCAAATGGATGAAAAGCCGCGGCAACCGCGACAAGATCATCGTCATCACCAAGGTCGGCTCGGACATGGGTCAGGGCAAGCGGGATCTCTCCGCTGCCTACATCGAAAAGGCAGTCGACCAGTCGCTGAAGCGGCTTCAGACCGATGTGATCGACCTTTATCTGTCGCATTGGCCCGATCCGGCCACGCCCTACGAAGAAACGCTCGGCGCCTACCAGAGCCTGCTTGCCAAGGGCAAGATCCGCCATGCCGGCTGCTCGAACCTCGACGCCGGCCAGCTGCGCGCGGCGCTGGATGTTGCAAGCCTGCGCAGCCTGCCGCGCTACGAAGCGCTGCAGCCGGCCTACAATCTCTATGACCGCTCATCCTTCGATGGTTCGCTGCGCGATCTCTGCCTCGCGGAGGACATCGGCGTCATCAGCTATTACGGTCTCGCTAAGGGGTTTCTGAGCGGCAAATACCGCAGCGAGACAGACCTCGGCAAAAGCCAGCGCGGCGGCGGCGTCAAGGACTATCTCAATCCACGCGGCATGCGCATCCTCTCAGCACTCGATGCCGTGGCCGAGCGTCATTCAGCCAAGCAGGCGGAGGTGGCGCTAGCCTGGGTGATGGCGCGGCCAGGCATTACGGCGCCGATCGCCAGCGCCACGACGCTCGCCCAGGTGGACAGCCTGGTGCGCGCTGCATCGCTGGCGCTCGGCGCCGACGATATGGCCGCGCTGGACGAGGCGAGCGCATAGCCGCCGGCGGCCTTGCGCCGACGCACGATCGTTCAAGACGCGCTGGGCTGTCTCGTCATAGCGTTTCGCATCGTGGCAAGATGCGGGAAGCCGAGATGGCCGCAGAGGTTCTTTCGCATACGCAGCAATTGCAGCAATTGCTGGTATTGGTGCTGGCGGCAACCGTCGTCATGGGCAGTCCGGGGCCGGCGACGATCAGCGTCACCGCCGTAGGCGCTGCGTTCGGCCTGCGCGATTCGCTCCGCTATGCGTCGGGGATCATCGCCGGCACGATCGCCGTGCTGCTGGTGGTGGCCACCGGCATCATGGCGGCGCTTGCCTCGATGCCGACGTTGGCGCCGCTGCTGGCGATCGCTTCCGCTGCCTACATCCTCTACCTCGCCTTTAAGATAGCGACGGCGCCGCCGCTGGCCGCGCGTGACAGTGGCGCTGCCCGTCCCACTTTCCTCGGCGGGTTCCTGCTCGCCGTCGCCAATCCGAAAGCCTATGTGGCGATTGCCGCCGTACTCGCCGGCTCTTCGTCGGGAGCCGGGGATCTCGGCATCTCGGCCAGGCTGGCGGTCCTTGCTCTGATGATCGTCGCCATTCATGCGCTGTGGCTTCTCGCCGGGGCGGCATTCGCCCGCTTCCTGCGTCAGCCGCTGGCTTCGCGGATCATCAACCTGGTGTTCGCGGCAACGCTGGTGCTGACCACGGCACTGGCGGCATGGCCATGAGCCGACCAGCGGGACTGTTGGGAATCAGGCCTTCGCCTTCTTCGCCGCGCCGAGTTCCGCCAGCCGCTTGACCGCCGTCGGCGGCATCGGCGGCGGGTTTGGCACGCGCGCGGCCTCGACGAGGAGCTGATCGCAGGCGGCTTCCGTCTCGCCGATCAGCCGCTCCATGAACTCTTCCCTGTCGAGCCCGGCCGGGATCGGCGGCAGGAAGCGAGCCTTGATTGTGCCGGGGTAGCGCAGGAACTTGCGGCGTGGCCAGTAGAGGCCAGCAACATGCGCAACGGGCACCACGGGGACGCCAAGCTGGGTGTAGAGCTCGACGATGCCGTACTTGTAGGCCGGCTCGTCGCCCGGTGCGCGACGCGTGCCTTCGGGATAGATGATCAACTGACGCGGATTGCGTGCCATCTCTTGCCTGGTCGCGGAGACCACCGCCTTCAGCGCCTTGGAGCGGCTGCCGCGATCGACCGGGATCATGCGCATCTTCATGATGTACCAGCCGAAGAAGGGAATCCAGGTCAGTTCCCGCTTCAGGATGTAGAGGGGGTCCTGAAGGAAAGGGAAAAAGGCGATCGCGTCCCAGAACGACTGGTGCTTCGGCGCCAGGATGAAAGAACCCTCGGGCAGGTTTTCCAGGCCGGTGATCTCGCCCTTTGTGCCGGCGATCTTGTCGTAGAGCCACATGCAGGTGCCCGACCAGAATTTCGGCACGAACCAGGCACGGTGGCGCGGCGACAGGAAGTAATACGGGGTCCAGAGGATCATCTGGACGATCAGGTTGATATAGAAGACGAAGTTGAACGCCAGCGAGCGGATATAGAGCATGCAGGAAGGGCCCGGTGAGGAGGTGTGCGTTGGTTACACCAAGCGCGGGCAAAAAGGAAACGCGCGATGCCGGGAACGATCCCGGGCTCGCGCGCCATCCGTCTACCACATGGCCTGCGTCAGGCGCTCCTTCAGGCGCGGCGCGGCGAAATCGAGAAAGGCGCGCAATTTTACCGGCAGCAGGCCCTGGCCGGCATGGACGAGACTTACCGGCCATGGCGGCGGCTCGAACTCCTGCAGGATGGGGCATAGCGTGCCGGAGCGTACCTCGGCGGCGATCTGGTAGGACAGCAGCTTCGTCACCCCGACACCGGCGACCGCAGCATCGATCGCGGCGTCCGCCGTGTTGACCCGAAGCCGGGAGCGGACCGGAATGGCAAGTTCGCTCTTGCCCATACCGAAGGTCCACGCGGCGGGAGCGGAGAGGTTCTCGAAGGTGATACGGCTATGCGCCGTGAGGTCTTGCGGGGTTTTCGGCGTGCCGTGGGCGGTAAGATAGGCGGGACTCGCGCAGACGACGCGGCGGATCGAGCCGACGCGGATGGCGACCAGGCTGGAGTCGGGCAGTTCGCCGATACGCACGGCAAGGTCGATATGCTCCTCGACCAGTTGGGTTATCCGGTCGGCGAGCGTCATCCGGACCGCCACTTCGGGGTAGGCCGCGAGGAAGGCGGTGACGACCGGCAGGACATGCAGTCGGCCAAAGACGATGGGCGCGGTGATGATCAGTTCGCCGGTGGGCGCGCTGTATTCGCCGGCAGCGCTGCGTTCGGCCTCGCCCACCTCGTCCAGAATGCGACGGCATGCGGCCAGATAGGCCTGCCCGGCATCGGTTAGCGTCAGCCGTCGCGTCGACCGGTTCAAAAGACGCGTCTTCAGATGTCTTTCCAGGTCGGAGACCTTGCGGCTGACCGTCGCCAGCGGAATGCCGAAACGGCGTCCCGCCGCGGAAAGGCTTCCGGCCTCCACCGCGGCGACGAACAGCGACATGGCCTCGAGACGATCCATAATTCTCCCAAAAAATGGAAGGTTAGATTGCAGATATGCCATCTACATCCGAAGGATGGAAGGCCATAGTTACTGTGGGCAATAGCCATAGGGTGCGGCCGCGAGGAGGGCTTCTCATGAATGCTCACAGCTTCACCAGCGATGTCGCCTTCACACCGACCGTCAAGGCGATCCAGAGCCGCAAGGGTTCGCGCGACGCCTATGCCCGCGTCGAGGCGCGCGGCGGCTGGCAGGCAGTGATCACGGCCGATCTCGCCGGTTTCATCGAGGCGCAGACCAGCATTTTCCTGGCGACGGCCAACGGCGAGGGCCAGCCCTATATCCAGCATCGCGGCGGGCCCGCCGGCTTTCTGAAGGTGCTCGACGAGTGCACAATCGGCTTTGCCGACTTCTCCGGCAACAGGCAGTTCATCACCCAGGGCAATCTGAGCGACAATTCTCGGGCTTTCCTGTTCCTGATCGACTACGCCCGCCGGCAGCGCATCAAGATCTGGGGCACGGCCCGCATCGTCGAGGACGACGCCGACCTCATGGCGAAGCTGATGCCCGGGGGCTACAAGGCGCGTCCCGAGCAGGTCATCCTGTTCACGGTGTCGGCCTGGGACGCCAATTGCCCGCAACACATTCCGCAGCGCTTCGAGGCGGCCGACGTGGCAGCCGCACTGGCCGAGCGCGACCAGCGCATAGAACGTCTCGAAGCGGAGATTGCCGACCTGCGCGCCGCCCTGGGCACTGCTGCCGCAGGTTGATGCCGGCCAGAGCGGTTCATCGTTTCGCGGAAACGCATGGCCGCTCTATCTCTTTGTTTTGACGCAATTCCGGACGGAAAACCGTTTCACACTTTTCCTGGAATTGCTCGAGCAGTGCTCAGTCGTGCGCTGTCGCGGCTTGCGCCACCGCGATGCTGCCGGTCTGGCGAGCCGGCACGATGCCGCGCGCCAGCGCCAGCACATATTTGCTGTATTCGGTCAAAAGTACGCGCAGCGCCTCCGGCTTGGTCAGCCAGCCGCCATTGCCGAGATTGGTGTTGACCACCGGGTAGGGTTCGAGCCTGGCGCCATGCAGCAGCCGGCTCATCTCCAGCAGGCTGCGCGGCATGTGATAGTTGTTGGTAACGAGGATGACGGTGCCGTAGGCGTGGCTCTCCACCCATTTGGCGCTCTCCTCGGCGTTGCCGATCGTGTCGAGCGCGGCGCGGTCGATGTCGACGCAGCAGGAAAACAGCGCCTTGTCGCCGCCGGTTGCGGCCTGGAGCTGGCGGCGACTGGCCGAAGGGTGGACGCCGCTGATCAGCAGCCGCTCACCCTTGCCGGAGGCCAGCAGGTCCATCGCGGCATCGAGGCGCGACTGGCCACCGGTGAGCACGATGATGGCGTCGGCCTTGGCCGGATTGGCCGGAGTCGTCATATGGCTGACGGTGCTGGCGAACCAGCCGAAGCCGCCGGCAAACAATGCGGCCAGCGCAAGAATAGAGAAAGCGGAGATGCGCAGGGCTCTTGCCAATCGGCTCGGCCTGCCTCGGGCATGCAAAAGGGAACCAACCACTGGCATCTGTCCAGCCGTTCCGGTTGAGTCCATCGCGTCCATCATCCTATGGTTAATCCTGAAATGTGGCCTTTGATAGGAAAAAAAGCGCACATTGCGTTACGTCAGTTTTCTACCCGTGATCGTTCCTGAGCCTGTTTCGTTCATGCATGCCGCCATCCCATGCATCAGCCCGCGTCCGGCTGACGGATGTCGATGTCGCTGAGATAGGTGACCACGGTGGCGTGCGACGTCGCCGCCGTCAGCGCGCCGATTACCAGGACCATCAGGCCGACGCCGAGATAGCCTGCCGATCCGATGGCGAAATTGCCGAACAGGGCGGTCGCCTGGTCGGCCTGCGGCGTCGCCATGTTGCGCGACGACCACCAGGAAAAGACGATGAATACCAGAATGGCGGCGGCCCCGCCGGCGGCGGCACCCTTCATGCCGGTGACCAGGAAGTGCCAGCGGAATTCGCGCGCGATGAAGCGCGCTTCGGCGCCGACGAAATGCAGCACCTCGATGATGTGGCCGTTGCCTGCCATGGCGCCACGCGTCGCGAACACCACCGTCAGCACGGTGGCCGACAGCATCAGCGCCAGAACGGCGATGCCGATGGTCACCGTCGTGCGGGCCATGGCCACCAGGCGGTCGACCCAGGTACGATGATCGTCGAGTGCGGCACTCGGCAGCTTGGGTGTGATCGCGGCGCGCATGGCGGCGAAATCGGGCGGGTTGTTCTCGTCGATGGTGACGATGACCAGGCGCGGCACCGGCAATTCGTCGATGTTCAGGCCCGAACCCAGCCACGGCTCCAGCAGCCGGGCGGTGGCGTCGCGGTCGATGATCTTGGTCTCCTTCACGCCGGGGAATTCGCCAGCGATCTGCGAGGCCTGGGCAAGGGCCGCCTCCATGTCGAGGCCGTCGACAGGCTTGATCTGGATCGTCGCCTCGCGCGAGATCTGGTTCTCCCAGACCGAAGCGGTGTCGCGCACCAGCGTTACCGCGCCGAAGGTCAGGCAGGACAGGAAGGTCATGATGGCGATGACCAGCACCAGCGCCCGGCCGGCAATGTTCTGCGCCGGCACGATTGGCGCCATCTTGCGCTGCACGCGCTGCACCGCTCCGGCCATCTCGGTGGGCTGTTCGTGAAGGTGTTCGACGGAAAGTTCAGTCATAGACGTCCAACCTTCCGCCGGCCAGGATCATGCGGCGCGCGTCGACCTGCTCCATCAGGCCGAGATCGTGGGTTGCAATCACCACCGCGGTGCCGAGACGGTTGAGCTCGATGAACAGCCGTAGAAGCCGGCGTGCCAGCGGCGGGTCGACATTGCCGGTCGGCTCGTCGGCAAGCAGGATCTCGGGCTGCTCGATCAGCGCACGCGCGATCGCCGCGCGCTGCTTCTCGCCACCCGACAGCACGGGCGGCAGCACATGCATGCGCTCGCCGAGGCCGACCCATTTCAACAGCTCGGTGACGTCGGTGCGATAGCTCGCCTCCTCGCGCCCGCGTACGCGCAGCGGCAAGGCCACGTTCTCATAGGTGGTCATGTGGTCGAGCAGACGGAAATCCTGGAACACTACGCCGATGCGCCGCCTCAGATGCGGCAGCTCGCTGCGCGAAATGCGCGAGCGGTCCTTGCCGAAGATGGTGATCAGCCCGCGCGTCGGCTTCAGCGACATGAACAGAAGGCGCAGCAGCGTCGTCTTGCCGGCGCCCGACGGGCCGCTCAGGAACTGGAAGGAGCGCTCCGGAATGTGCAGGGAAATGTCGCGGAGGATTTCCGGACCCATGCCATAGCGGAGGCCGACATTTTCGAAGCGGATCACGTTCGACGACCTGAAACTTGCGGCGGCGAAACGCCTGCCTTTTCTCTTATAAGACCATCGGTCGGCATGGTTAACCGTCGGTTAATTTTCGGTGTTTTTCGGTTCGTCACAGCGGTTCCGGTGGGGAAGCGTTAACCATTTCCGTTTACGCAAAAGAAACGAAGACTAAACAAGGGCCATAATGGCTGAAGATCGAACCGCGCGCCCCGTTTCCGGCGAAATCATGACCGGCACGGCATCAAATGCCGCGCCGGAACGCTTTGCGCGCGATGCTTCGGCCGACGTCGTCGATGCCGATTATGAGGTGCTGCCGCGTTTCACCGCCAATGCGGAAGCCTCGGCCGCCAGACCGCAACCGCACGTAGCCGCTCCGCCGCCGATCGAAGGCATGGAGATGCTGCGCAAACCCGAAGCCGCTGCAGAGCGGCCGCCGGCATCGCGCGGCGGGCCGATCTTCTGGATCGCCGGCGTCGGTGCAGCACTTGCCGCCTTCTGGGTCTCGGGCGGCCACGCGCTGGTGCGCCAATCGCCGTTCTGGGCCGCCGAGCAGCCAGCCGGTGTCGCGCTCAGCATCTCGAGCGTCACCTCCCGCATCGACGCTTCAGGGCCGAAGCCGGTCCTGTTCGTCGATGGTGAAGCCGCCAATGACGGGGCGAAGGCCGCGCCGTTGCCGCCTCTGGAGATCCGGGTCACCGGCAATGACAGCCAGGTAACGCGCTATACGCTGGGGACATCCAGCCGGTCCTTGGCGCCCGGCGAAAGATTCGGCTTTTCCAGCCGCCTCGATGTGCCTAGAAACGGGGTCAAGTCCGTATCGGTCACATTCGCCGGCTAAGGCTCGATCCAGAAACCGGTTTCCTGGGATCGTGTGCAAAATCAAAAAGGTCTACAGCGCTTCCGCAGACCCAAAAGGTCGTGGCCCTGTAGGCAGAGCGCCTGGAGGGCCAAAAATGCCAGTTGTGCGTGGCAAGGACATCGAGGTCCTGTTTTCGGCGTCGGCGATCGCCCGGCGCAATCTCGAACTCGCCAAGGAGATAGCCGGTCACGATTACCATGACCTCCTGGTGATTTCGGTGCTGAAGGGGTCCTTCATCTTCGCCGCCGACCTCATCCGCGCCATGCACGATGTCGGCCTGTCGCCGGAGGTCGAGTTCATCTTCATTTCCAGCTATGGCGCCGGCACCACCAGCGGCGAGGTGAGGGTGCTGCGCGACATCGACAATGAGGTCGCCGGCCGCGACGTGCTTCTGATCGACGACATTCTCGAATCCGGCAAGACGCTCTCCTTCACCCGCGACCTGATGCTGTCGCGTGGCGCCAAAAGCTGTTCGATCGCCGTGCTGCTCGACAAGCGCATGCGCCGCCAGACGGCGCTCAACGCCGATTATGTCGGCTTCGACTGCCCCGACTATTTCGTCGTCGGCTACGGCATGGATGTCGCGCACGCCTTTCGCGAATTGCCGTTTGTAGGCGTCGTCAAAGGGGATGCATAAAAGCCGTTCGCGGTTCAGGAAAAGTCAACTTTTCACCGCCAAATATGCCGCCCATGGCAAAGCTTCTGATCGTCGAGGACGATGAGTCCGTCCGCACTCTCGCCGCCCGCGCGCTTGAACGCGATGGGCACAGCGTGGCTGTTGCCGCCGACGGCGCACAAGGGCTTGCGCTGATCCAGCAGTCCCGCGGCGGCTACGATCTGGTGGTTTCCGATATCCGCATGCCGGAGATGGACGGCATCGAGATGGCGATAGCTGCAGCGAAGCTGTTTCCGGCGATGAAGATCATGCTGATGACCGGCTATGCCGACCAGCGCGAGCGCGCCGAGGAACTGAACGGCATCATTCTCGACGTCGTGCAGAAACCGTTCACGCTGGCCGAGATCCGCGCCCGTGTTGGACGCGCGCTGACCTGTTTCGCCTGATAGGTGTCAGGCTGGATCGCCGCTCGCGGCAAGTACGGTCGCCGTCTGCCTGCGCCGGCTAGCGTTAAGCGCCAACAGGCCGGCGCCGATGATCAGCGCTGCACCTAGCATCGTTGTTCCCCTGGGTATCTCGGCGAAGAACAGAAAACCCCAGAGCGGCGACCAGAGGATGCCGGTGTATTCGAAGGTGGCGACGCGGTTGGCCGGCGCCAGCCGGTAGCCCTGCGACAAGAGGATCATGCCGGCCGAGGCGACGAAGCCGCAGGCAGCCATCTTGAGGAAGTCCGGCAGCGCCGGCCACACCCATGGCCGCACTAGGAATTCGAGGCTCGGATGGACCGCATGGGTGATGCCGGCGAGGTGAAACGCGCCGGCGACCACGATGGCGCCAGTGAGATAGGCGCCGTTCTGGTAGAAGGCCATCACCGTCGACGATTCGGTATCGCCGATCCTGCGCGCCATAAGTTGCGAAAAACCGTAGAGCGCCGCCGAACCGAGCGAGAGCAGGGCCGCCCAGTCGAACAATCCGGCGCCGGGGCGCAGCATCACCAGAACGCCGACCAGGCCGATCAGAACGGTCGCCAGCGTCTGCCATGAGACGCGCTCGCCGAGATAGGGGCCGGCGAGGGCCATGATGAACAGCGGCGCCATGAAATAAAGCGCCACCGCGTCGGCCAGCGGCAGGGCGGCGATCGCCAGATAATAGACCGTGTAGGACGAGAACTGGATGAAGGCGCGCAACGTCAGCAGGCCGAAGCGCCGCGACAGCAATGCCCGCAATCCGACATCGGCGTGGACGAGAACGATCAGTATGGGAAGGGCGACGATCGCGCGGATCGCCATCACCTCGGTCACCGGATAGGCTCCCGACACCGCTTTGACGAGCGGGTCCTGCAGCGAAAAGACCAGGACGCCCAAACAGAGGCTCAGGATGCCAAGCGTCATCCGGTTCTGCATATGTTTCGGCCCCCCGCGAGCCACTGCGTACCAGTAAAAAGAACCCGCCACCGTTTTCGGGTGGCGGGTATGAGTGAGGACTCTTCGATTGGTCCGCAACCGATTTCGCGGTCGCATATCCAATGGGAGAGGGGACTATCGGCCGGCGTTTGACATGTTGCAAACGAATTGGAATGATGCCAGCAATCAAAAATTCTTATGGCGAAATGCGATGAAGCCTACCCTCGACAGCGACCTCCTGCGCACCTTCGTCGCGGTGGCCGAGACCGGCAATTTCACCAAGGCGGCGGAACAGGCCGGCCGCACCCAGTCGGCGGTCTCCATGCAGATGAAGAAGCTCGAAAGCATGGTCGGTGACAGCCTGTTCGAGCGCGGCTCGCGTGGCGTTTCGCTGACGCGCCGCGGCGGCGAATTGATCGTCAATGCCAGGCGCATCGTTTCGCTGCTCGACGAGACGGCGGCGTCGCTGGTGGCGCCGCCGCTCGACGGTCCGGTCCGAATCGGCATTCCGGCCGAATATGGCCATTCGATCCTGTCGCGCGCGCTCGGCGCCTTCGCCAAGCGCCATCCGCAGGTCGAGGTTACGGTGCGGTACGCCCACTCCGACTCGCAGATGCGGGCGCTGGCGGCGGGCCAGCTCGATCTCGCCGTGGTGTTCGAATGGGAAGGCCTTTCGGGCGGCGAGGTGCTGATGCATGACCCGACGGTCTGGGTCACGTCCGCCATCCATCACATGCATGAGGAGCGGCCGGTGCCGATCGCACTCTACAACCGTGGTGGCTGGTGCCGCGACTTCGCCATCAAGTCGCTGGAGCAGCGCGGCGTCGGCTACCGCGTCGCCTATACCAGCGACACCAATGGCGGCCTGACGCTCGCCGTGACCTCGGGCCTCGCGATCGCGCCGATCTCACGCAGCAACGTTCCCGCCGGCTGCCGCGAGCTCGGCGCAGCCGACGGCTTCGGCGACATCGATTCCTCGAATGTCGTTCTGCACCGCAATCCGAGCGTTTCCGGCGAAGCCATCGACAGCATGGAACAGGCGATCCGCGAGGCGTTCATGCTTACCGGTCAGGCGGGTATCACGCCGGATCTATGACTCCGGGGTGGGCATGTCCTCGTAGAAGGTCAGGCGATTGCCGAACGGATCGCCGACGGTGACCTCCTTCGTCCGCCAAGGCGTCTCTTCCAGTCCCGGCCTGGCAAAGCGGTATTTCTTGCCGATCAGTTCGCCATACGCGCCTTCCGGCAGACCTCGGGAACCGGCGCTCCCTCCCCGGTCTGCCGCAGAATGAAGGCGATGTGCGCCTGCGTGAACGTCGACTTTTTTCATGCCGAAAACTCCGTTTAGACTGGAATTTTCCAGCCCCAACCGGTCCAGAAAACCGGAGGTGTCAAAGCGGCAACAATGCGTCGGGCTTCACATCACCGATTGATGCGTAAGTGTGCGTTTCCCTGACACCAGGAAGCGGCAGAATGACCCGCTGCAGGAATTCCTGAAACGTCGCCATGTCAGCTATTCGTGCTTTGACCAGGTAGTCGAAACCACCAATCACCATATGGCATTCGATGATTTCGGGTGCCTTCGCAACAGCCTCTGCAAAGCGGTCGAAGACGTGCGGCGCGGTATGATCGAGCCTTACCTCGACAAAGACGAGCGTGCCGCGTCCTATCTTTGAGGGCTCCAGCACAGCCCGCACTGCGCGGATAAAGCCTTCACTGAAAAGGCGCTTGATGCGCTGTGATGCGCCGGTCGGTGACAGTCCAACGCGTTGGGCGAGGTCAAGTACGGTCCGGCGACCATCTTCTTGCAACAGCCCGAGCAGCATCCGGTCGATACGGTCCAGATCGTTCATTTCGGATCCACACTTTCTTGGGTCTAAATGCGTGAAAATCACGCAAAGAGCTCGAAATTGATATATTTCATCACGCCAGTTGCCGCAATACGGTTGGAAAGGCACACAACACCTAACCGGAACGAAGGCAAGCAACATCATGGACAGCACACAACCTGCCTCGAGCAATCACACAAAGGGTGAGATCAAGATTCTCTCGCTGAGCGAAGCGGAGATCAAAAAATGTATCGACCTACGCAAGCTGCTCGACGCGCTAGCGGACGGGTTCAAAGCGCTTTCCGACGGTCGTGTCGTCAATCCAGCGCGGCCACAACTCGATATTCCGAATGCAGGCTATTCGTTGGCGATGCCGGCCTGGATGAAGGGCATGTATTTGACCGTAAAACTGGTCAACGTGTTCGAAGGCAATATCGCCCGGGGCATCCCAAGTCACCTCGCAACAATACATCTCTTCGATCCAGAAACAGGAATGCCTGTTTGCATCATGGATGGCACCTACATCACGGCCGTACGCACGTCTGGCTCGGCCGTCCTCTCAGTGCGAGAGCTCGCCAGGCGTAATGCCAAGATCGCGACCGTCGTGGGCGCTGGCGTTCAAGCTAGCCAGCACCTTCACCTGTTGCCACTCGTTCGAGATTTCCAGGAAATCCGAGTTTTCTCGAAGGAGTTTGCTGATGCGCAGGCGCTGGCTTCACGTCACTCAGGTATCACCGCCGTCGAGGACCTCGAGGGCGCGGTACGCTCTTCAGATGTCGTGTGCCTCGCGACGCACTCCTACGTCCCCGCGATATCCGCAGAATGGGTTCAACCAGGAACGCACGTGTCCTCGGTTGGTGTCGCGCCACCCGGCGGCGAACTTCCGATCGAGTTGATCGCCCGCGGCAAGCTCTTCGTTGAGACGCGCGACGCCTTCTCGCCAACACCCGTGGGTTGTTGCGAACTTGCAAATATCGATCCCGATGCAGGCACTGATCTTGGCGCGATGTTGCTGGGACTGCGACCAGGTCGGACGTCAGATCAGCAGATCACGATCTACAAGGCCATGGGTGTCGCCATGGAGGATATGGTGGCAGCCGACCTCGCTTACCGCGAGGCCAGACGCCTGGGTGTGGGCCAAGCTATTTCTCTCTAGGCGGCGTGGACAGTTACCTGATCAATGGGACGGTGCTGCGATGGTGACGACGGCGAGGTAGTTTCTCGCCGTCTTCTCGAAGCGTGTAGCGGCGCGCCTGAACTGCTTGAGTTTCGAAAAGCAGCACTCGATCAGATGCCTCTCGGCACAGAGGTGACTATCGAGCGGGGGGTTTGCGGGCTCTGGACGGGTTGTTTGGGATGACGGCAGTCGCGCCCTTGTGGGGCGACATCCGCTCCCACTGCTCGTCGCTCAGGTCCAGACACTCCAGAACACCCAAGGCTGCCTCCCAAAGAGAAGCCTTGAATCACGATCCGACCGTCAAGGGGAATCCCAGGCAATGTCGAAGATGCGCAGGATCGGGGTGATGGCACCGAGCTTCGGCATGGCGTTGCGACCGTTCGAAGAGGTTGGAAGTGGCAGGACCCGCTATTTCAGTTCCAGCAGCCGCTCGAGATAGCTGCGTTCGATGTCGGGGCTGAGCGCATTGCCGAGCCGCTTGCGGATTGCTTCCAGGATCTGGCGCGCGCGCTGGACGTCGATCTCGTCAGGCACCTTGACCTCTGTGCCGTCGTCGGGGCCCCTTGTGGCGCGCGGCCGGCCGAGCGGGTCGCGATCGGCGTTCTGCTGGCGGCCGCCCTGCTCGCTGCCGCCCTCGTCGCCCTGCATGGCCTGCATCTGCTTCATCATGTCCTTGGCGCCCCTGCGCAGCGCCTCCAGCGCGCGGCCCTGGTGACCGACCGCCTGGTCGCCCTCGCCTTCGCCGAGCGCCTGCTCGGCATTGCCCATGGACTTGCCGGCCTCGCCGAATCCCTCACTGGGCTGCATGCCCATGCCTTCCAGCCCCTTCTTCAACTGCTCAAGGTCGCTTTGGAGCTTGCCCTGGCCTTCCTGAAGCTGCTTCAGCGCTTCGGCGAATTCCTGCGGCGTCATCTGCTTCGGGCGGGCGAGCGGATCGCGGTCGTCGCCCGGGCCGGGTTTGTCCTCATCCTGGCCGCCACCGTTTTCGCCAAGCTGCTCGTCGCGATTCTCGCCGCGCTGGCGCTGGCCGCGCTGCATCTGGTCCATGCGGAAGGTATCGTTCATCATCTCCTGCTGGCGCCGCATGATCTCGCCCAGCTTGTCCATCTGCTGGCGCATCTCGCTGTCCTGCTCGCCGCCGGGCTGGCGACGGCCGGCCTGCAGGTTGTTCATCATGTCCTGCAATTCCGACAAAAGCTGCTGGGCGCGGTCGCGGTCGCCTGACTTCGCCAGGTTCTCGATCTCGTCCATCATGCGATCGATGTCGCTCTGGCGCAGCTCCTGGCCGTTCTGCTGCATCTGCGGTGCGTTCGGGTTCTGCTGCGCGCGCTCGGCGAACTCCTGCAGGAACTGGTTCATCGCCTCGCGCAGTTCCTTCATCAACTTGTCGATCTCTGCGTCGCTGGCGCCGTTCTTGATGGCGTCCTGCAGCGCCTGCTGTGCCTGGCGCAGCCGCCTTTCGGCCGCCGACAGATTGCCTTCCTCGATGCCGAGCGCGATCTCCCACAGATAGGACACCACGTTGCGCAGCTGGTCGTCGCTGCCGGCCATCTTCAGCCGGCTGTGGGCGCTCATGATGGCGAGGTAGTGTGCCATGTTGTCGAAGGTGTCTTCGGGGCGCAGCGTGATGGCATCCATCAGGTCGAGCACGCTAGGCTTGGCATTGGCGTCGAGCGCCAGTATGCGGCGCTGCTCGATCACGGCTCTTGCCAGCGGATTGGAGAAGGGCCGTTCCGGCATGACCAGCGTCTTGGTTTCGCTGCTCGCGGTGTGTCCGGCGTCGTCGGTGGCGACAAGCGTCAGCTTGATGTTGCTGCCGGCCCAGACGTGCTCAGTCAGGTCCTTGCTGGTCTTGGCGGCATTGCCCTTGCCGCCGCGGCGCGGCAGCACCAGCGGCAAGTCGGGCGGTCCATAGAGCGGATGCGCATTCGGCGCCTGCGGGTCGGCGGGCGCGAAAACCGCCTTGGCGGAGGCGGCGCCATAGTCGTCGTCGATCTGGTAGTTGAGCTCGAAGGCGCCGTTGACGGCACGCTTGGGTTCGCCGACGAAACGGATCGTCGGCGGCTTGTCCGGGATCACCGCAAAGGCCCAGTGGCCAAGGTCGTCCTCGCCCGACTTCAAAGTCAGCGTGCCGTCGCTGGTCAGCTTGCCGGTGAACTGGCGCACCTTGGGCGCCGCCGTGTTCGCCACGGGCTTGGCTGCCGGCGACCCAGCCGGGTCGATGGCGCGGGCGCTGCCATTCTTGCCGGCGTAGGCAAGCGTCTCCTCGCCCGAACCGCCGGTGACGCGCAGCGAGACATCGCTGCCTTGCGGAACGGTGAAGGTGGCGGCGGCCTGGTTGGCGTCGGCGGTGAGGAAGATCGGCGGCTTGCCGGTATAGGCAGGCGGCGTCACCCACGCATCGATGCGTGGCGGAACAGTGTCGCGCGCCGCACTCGCGACGAAGCCGTCGCTCAACTTGCCGCCCGAGGGGCCGAAGGAGAAGGCAAAGGCGGTGACGAGCAGCAGCACCGCCACGGCGCGCAGGCCCCAGCGGTCGCGCTCCGGCACGCGGGTGCGCGGCCGGTCGGCGCCAAGGTTGCCCAGCCGCTCCGCCATGCGTTTCTGGTGTTCGCGCCACAACGCCTGCGAAAAGATACTATCGCGGCCGCTTGGCCGGTCGGTCTGCACCAGAACCGGGCTGTGCAGAAGCTCGTTGGCCGCTTCGATGCGCCGATCGATCTCGGCGGCGGAGGGCAGACGGAAAAAACGCAGCGGGTAGAGGGCGGCAAGGCCAGCGATGGCGAACGCCGCGAGGAGGCCGATGCGCACCGGATCGGGCAGAAGCGAAAACAGGCCAAGCCATGAAACACTGAGGAACAGGCTGGCGACAATGCTCAGCGGCAGAAGCAATGGCCAGCCGCGTTCGACAACCATTGAGACCCGCGTCGCCAGCCGGCTCAAGGCAAGGCGCCCGGCCAGTCCGCGATCGCCGCTGGAAGTGGGTCGTTCCGTCATCGGCCCTTCCTGTCCGGGCGGGATAGCCCGAACCTTACGACTCCAAGTTTACCAGCAAACACGGCAAAGGCGAGGCGGTTCCGAAAACGAGAAGAATTCTTGACCGGTTATGGTCAGAATTTTGCGGGATTGGCGTTCGCGCCGCACACCAGAACCGCGATCCGCTCGCCCGGCGCCGGCTGGTAGCGGCCGGACAGCACCGCCGCGAAGGCCGCCGCACCGCCCGGCTCGGAGATGATTCGCACCCGGTCCCACAGCGCTTTCTGGGCGGCGGCGATGTCGTCGTCGCTGACCAGGAGGGAACGCTCGACATAGGCTTCGGCGATCGGGAACATCATTTCGCCGACCCGCTTCGGCGCCAGTGAATCGGCGGCGATGCCTTCGGCCGGCGCGTCGACGGGCCGTCCGGCCTCGAAGGCGAGATGCAGCGTCGGCGCGCCTTCCGGCTCGACGGCGACGATCCTGATGCGGCCGGCAAACCAGGCGGCGATGCCGCCGATCAGGCCGCCGCCGCCGACGGCGACGAGCAAGGTGTCAATCTCGGGCAGGTCGGCCTCGATTTCGAGACCGAGCGTGCCCTGGCCGACCAGCGTCTCCTCCTGGTTGAAGGCGTGGATCTGTAGCGCGCCGGTTTTCTCGGCGAAGCTTTCGCTGGCGGCCAATGCCTCGGCATAGCGGGCGCCGCCGACAACCAGGTCGGCGCCGTAGCCGCGGATGCGGTCGAGCTTGGCCGGCGGGCTGACTTCGGGAACGAAGATGGTGGCCTTGTGGCCGAGCCGCATGGCGGCATAGGCGACCGCCGCGCCATGGTTGCCGCCCGACGCGGCAACGACGCCGGCCGCGGGCACGGGACGTTCGAGGAGATTGGTGAAGGCGCCGCGCGCCTTGAACGAGCCGGAGTGCTGCAGGCATTCGAGCTTGAGGTCGACGGCCAGAGGCGGGCGGCCGAAATCGGCCATGTCCACGCGCAGCACCGGCGTGTGGCGCACGAAGGGCCGGATGCGGGGCTCCATCGCGGCAATGCGTTCGCGGGTGATCAAAATGCCGTCGGCCATGGCTTGCTCCTGGGGATTAACGCGGACTTCGGTTCAAGACGACGGTCTATTCAACCAGTCGGGCACCGAATCCAGTCCAATCAGTTCGTCATAGGTTTGGCGCGGGCGCACGACGTGGAAACGGTCGCCGTCGACCAGCACTTCCGGCACCAGGAGCCGGGTGTTGTAGGTTCCGGCCTGCACCGCGCCATAGGCGCCGGCGGTGGAAATTGCGATCAGGTCGCCGGCCTTCAGCCTGGGCAGGTCGCGGTCGAGACCGATATAGTCGCCGGTCTCGCAGACCGGGCCGACTACGTCGACCGTCATGCGCGGTGCTGCCGCCGGCTGCTGCACCACCGGCCTGATGTCGTGGAAGGCGTCATAGAGCGTCGGCCGGATCAGATCGTTCATGGCGGCGTCGACAACGAGGAAATTCTTGGCGTCGCCTTCCTTCACGAAGATCACTTCCGAGACCAGGATGCCGGCATTGCCGACGATCAGCCGGCCCGGCTCGAACATCACCTTCAGTCCCAACTTGGTGACGTGCTTCCTGACGATCTCGGCATAGGCATCGGGCAGTGGCGGCGGGCTGTTGTCGACGCGGTAGGGAATGCCAAGGCCGCCGCCGAGATCGACATGCTCGATGGCATGCCCGTCGGCGCGCAGCGTGCCGACCAGATCCACGAGCAGGGCAAAGGCATCGTCGAAGGGCTGCAACTCGGTGATCTGGCTGCCGATATGGGTATCGATGCCGGTGACCTTGATGCCAGGCAGCGCTGCCGCGCGGGCATAGACCTGCCTCGCCCTTTGCCAGGGGATGCCGAACTTGTTCTCGGCCTTGCCGGTGGAGATCTTCTTGTGGGTCCTGGCGTCGACGTCCGGGTTGATGCGCAGCGAGACCGGCGCCACCTTGCCGAGTGCTGCGGCGCGGGCCGACAGCAGCTCGAGCTCGGGCTCGGATTCGACGTTGAAGCAGAGGATGCCGGCTGAAAGCGCAAAATCCATTTCGCGCGCGGTCTTGCCGACGCCCGAAAACAGAATCTTGCTGGCCGGGATGCCGGCGGCCAGCGCGCGGCGCAATTCGCCTTCCGAGACGACGTCGGCGCCGGCGCCGAGCCTGGCCAGCGTGCGCAGCACCGCCTGGTTGGAGTTTGCCTTCATGGCATAGCAGACCAGCGCGTCGAGCCCGGCAAAGGCCTGGGCAAAGACGCGAAAATGCCTGGTCAGCGTCGCCGTCGAATAGCAATAGAACGGCGTGCCGACGCTTGCGGCGATATCTGATATCGCCGCGTCCTCGGCGTAGAGCACGCCGTCGCGGTAGTCGAAATGGTTCACGAGAGTGGTTCCGGAAGTTGGAGCACGATGAGATCGGGTGATCTCATCGGCTTTAGAGCAGCGGGTCGAGAATGAACTTCTTGTCCTCGACCGGTTTTTCCGGCTCCGGCGGCACGGGCTGCTTGGCCTTCTCGGCGTCCTTGCGGGCCTGCACGGCGGCCTCGTAAGGGGTGTCGAGGCCGGCCTTCCTGCCGCAAGCCGTCACGGCGGCCATCGCCGCCAGCAACGTCAGCGTCACCAAAATCCTGCTTCCGGTCATCGATCCATCCGTCCGAGAAAAATCCGTTGCCTGCTTCTAGCGAAATTTTTGGGCCTTTGCACCCCGGCAAATCAGGCTGCTGCCGAGGTCACGCCTTGGCCAGACGCTTTTTCCAGTAACGGATCTGCTTCCTCACTTCCGACGGCGCGGTGCCGCCGAAGCTCACGCGGCTCTTGACCGACTTCTGCACGGCCAGCACCGAAAAAATGTCAGCGGTGATGCCGGGATGGATCGACTGCAGAGCCTTGAGCGAGAGCTTCTCCAGACCTAGCTTCTTTTCCTCGGCCAGCGCCACCGCGCGGCCGGTGACGTGATGCGCCTCGCGGAACGGCAGGCCGAGCGTACGCACCAGCCAGTCGGCAAGGTCGGTCGCGGTCGCATGGCCGAAGCCCGCCGCCTTCTTCATGGCGGCTGCATTCACCGTCATGTCGCGCACCATGCCGCTCATCGCCGCCAGCATCAGGTCGAGCGTCTCGGCGGCGTCGAAGACGGATTCCTTGTCTTCCTGCATGTCCTTGCCATAGGTCAGCGGCATGCCCTTCATGACCGTTAGCAGGCCGACCAGGTGGCCGGTGACGCGGCCGGTCTTGCCGCGCACCAGTTCGGCGGCGTCGGGGTTCTTCTTCTGCGGCATGATCGAGGAGCCAGTGGAGAAACTGTCCGACAACCTGACGAAGCCGAATTGCGGCGTCGACCAGATGATGATCTCCTCGGCGAGTCGCGACAGATGCGTGGCACAGATCGCCGCCAGTGCCAGGAACTCGAGCGCGAAATCGCGGTCCGAGACGCTATCGAGCGAGTTGCGCATCGGCTCGCGGAAGCCGAGCGCCTTGGCGGTCTGGTGCCGATCGATGGCAAAGCTGGTGCCGGCAAGCGCCGCCGCGCCCAGCGGGCTTTCGTCCATCCGTTCGATGGCGTCGCGAACGCGCGACAGGTCGCGCGAGAACATCTCGACATAGGCCATGCAGTGATGGCCGAAAGTCACCGGCTGCGCCGCCTGCATGTGGGTGAAGCCCGGCATCACGGTTGCCGCATGCTCCTCGGCCCGTTCCAGGAAGGCCGCGATCAGCCCCTTCAGCGCTTCGGCGACACGGAAACATTCGTCCTTGATCCAGAGCCGGAGGTCGACCGCGACCTGGTCGTTGCGCGAGCGGGCGGTGTGGAGGCGGCCGGCGGCCGGGCCGATCAGATCGGTAAGGCGAGCCTCGACATTCATGTGGATGTCTTCCAGCCTGGTCGAGAATTCGAATGTGCCGGCCTCGATCTCTTTCAGAATCGTGTTCAGCCCGTGAGCGATTTTTTCTTGATCGGCCGCCGAAATAATGCCCGTTTGCGCCAGCATCTCGCTATGGGCGATCGAGCCTCTGATGTCCTGCGCGTAGAGTTTGCGGTCGAACGAGATCGATGCGTTGATCGCTTCCATGATCGCGGCCGGACCCGAGGCAAAACGTCCGCCCCACATCTGGTTGCTGGCCTTCTTGTCGCTCATCGCTATAACCCGTGCTCCGGAGCAGTTTTAAGAAAATGGCAGACGGCAATAGATTATTCCCGGCTCCGCGCCTCATCCTCGCCGCTTTGGTGGCGGGCGTGCTGGCCGGCGCGGTCGCGGTATATGTCAGCGAGAGCCGGTCTGGCAACAACGTGCCGGCGCAAGCCACAGCCGGCGACGGCAAGGACGATGCCGTCTGCGCGGCGAAGGCCGACCGTGCCAAGAAGATTGCGGCTGCCGCCACCGGCCAGGTTGCAGCGCTGTTGCCGGCCGACCCGCCGCAATCGCTGAAAAGCCTTGCCTTCAACGGTCCCGACGGCAAGCCGATGACGCTTGCCGATCATGCCGGAAAGACGGTGCTGCTCAATCTGTGGGCGACATGGTGCGCACCCTGCCGTGCCGAGATGCCGGCGCTCGACGCGTTGCAGAAGGAAAAGGGCAGCGATGCCTTCCAGGTCGTCGCGGTCAATGTCGATACCGGCGACGACGCCAAGCCGAAGAAGTTTCTCGCCGATATCGGCATCGAGACGCTCGGCTACTACCGGGATTCGACGATGGGGCTGTTCAACGACGTCAAGAAGCGCGGCTTGGCATTGGGCCTGCCGGTGACAATGCTGATCGATGGCGAGGGCTGCCTGATCGCCCATATGAACGGGCCCGCCGAATGGTCGAGCCCCGATGCCAAGCGGCTGGTCGAAGCCGCACTTGGCCCGTCAGATTGAGCGCAGCGCCGCGGCCGGCTCCAGCATCAGGATGCTGCCGCCGCGTTGCCTGGCGTCGTCGTTGACCGCTGGCCCCGTCACGCCGGTCAGTTCGCCGAACGTCTCGATGGGGCTCGGCCTGCCAAGATAGAAGCCCTGCCCGATCTCGCAGGCTTCGGCGTCGAGGAAGCGCAGCTCGCCCAATGTCTCGACGCCCTCGGCCAGGACCGGTAGGCCGAGGCCGCGACCCAGTCCCAGCACGGCGCGTACGATCGCCGCGACCTGGCCGTTCCTGTCGACCGATTTGATGAAGGAGCCGTCGATCTTGATCTTGTCGAAGGGAAAGGCGCGAAGGTTGGAAAGCGAGGAATAGCCGGTGCCGAAATCGTCCATGGCGACGCGGACGCCGAGCGCCTTGACCTGCCGCAAGGTCGCCAGCGCGCGCGGCATGTCCTTGACCAGCGCGGTTTCGGTGATCTCCAGCTCGAGCCTGCCCGGCGCCAGGCCGGATCGAAGCAGGACTTCGTGCACCTTGCGGCTGAAATTCGGATTGTGCAGCTGCACGACTGAGACATTGACGGCGACGGTCAGCGGGTTCTTCCAGCGGGCGGCTTCCTCGCAGGCCGTCGCAAGAACCCATTCGCCGATCTGCAGGATGGCGCCGCTGTCCTCGGCCACCGGGATGAACACGGCCGGGGAAACCTCTCCACGCTGCGGGTGCTGCCAGCGGATCAGGGCCTCGAAGCCAATCATCCTGCCGCTGCTGATTTCCTTCTGCGGCTGATAGACGAGGCGAAATTCGTTGCGCGCCACCGCCTGGCGCAAATCGTGTTCCAGCACCCGCCGGTCGCGCGCCTCGGCGCCCATCGAGGCCTCGAAATAGCGGTAGGTGTCCTTGCCTTCGGCCTTGGCGCGATAGAGCGCGGTGTCGGCATGGCTGACGAGGGCTGCCTGTTCGTCCGCATCGAGCGGGTAGAGGGCGATGCCGATGCTGGCCGAGACAAGGCCGCCGCCGGGCGACAGCTTGTTCTCCTCGCGCATTGCGGCAAGCATCGCCTCGGCGATTCGACCCGCCGCCTGGGGATCGGGAAGGTTCGGCGCGATGATGGCGAATTCGTCGCCGCCGAGGCGCGCCAGCATCTGCCCGGGGCGAAGTAAGGCTGACGCGCACTGCGCAACCTTTTGCAGCATGGCGTCGCCGGCGGCATGGCCGAAGAGGTCGTTCACTTCCTTGAACCGGTCGAGGTCGAGCAGCAGCAGCGCGAGATTGCCGCCCTTGCCGCCTCGGCCCGCCACGGCAATTTCGGCTTCGAGGCGGCCCGTGAAGCTGCGGCGGTTGGCAAGCCCGGTCAGCGGGTCGAAATGAGCGAGGCGGACGATCTCCTGCTCGGCCTTCTTGCGTTCGCGGATGTCGCGAACGGCGACCACATCGTGCGGCTTGCCGCAATAGTCGATGCTTCTGGCGATCAGCTCCACGGGTATGCGGGTGCCGTCGTGGCTTCGGAGTTCGGCTTCCTGCGCCTGTCCTTCGACCATGCTCGACGCGGCGCGCTCGCCGAACAGATCGCCGAGCAGCATCGTGTTCAGCGTGCCTGCCGCGATGCCGGTCAGCGCCGCGATGCTGTCATTGGCGCTGACAATGCGGGTGCCGTCGCAGACGATGAGACCCTCCACGGCGGCGTTGGCCAGGCCATGCATGCGCTCGGCCTCGACCTTGTGACGGCGGAAGCGCAGATCGATCCAGAGTGCCGCGGCCGAAAGCACGAGGATCATCAGGCTGACCGCGGCGGCGGCAAAGGCCTGCGACATCGGTTCGACAGTGTATTTCGATATTTCTATGGAGCTGTCCGGGTAGATCGACACCGCGGCCATGGCGATGAAATGCAAGGTGCAGATCGCCAGCGTCAGAAGCACCGCGGCGCCGATTGTCCCCGATGTCGAGGGCCGGCGCAGCACGACGAGAAGCGAGAGTGCGGCAAGCGTGATGCCGGCCACCAGCGAGACGGCGACGAGGAGCTGATCCCAGACGATCCGGCCCTGCACCTCGAACGCCGCCATCCCGGTATAGTGCATGGTGGCGATGCCGCTGCCAAGCACGGCGCCACCGACAAGGTAGTGATCGATGCCGCCGCGCAAGGTGGCGATCCACATGCCGACGGCGGTCAGGATGACGGCGGCGGCAAGCGAAAGCACGGACAGTTCCGCATCGTATGCGTTCGGTATTCCCGGCGAGAACGCAATCATCGCGATGAAGTGGGTCGCCCAGATGCCGAATCCGGTCGAGGTGGCGGCAATCATCAGCCAGGCGAATCGGTTTCTGTTGGTCGACCGATCGACATGGCGAAGCAGATTGATCGCGGAGAAGGAAGAAATGCCACAAATAAGCGCCGCCAGCGCAACCAGTCTCAGATCGTGTTCGTGCACGATACAATTATAGACGGTCAACATCTCGCTTCACCTGATCTTCCCGCAACAATCAAGGCAGTGGTATTGATTAGGGCTCGACGGTTGAAGAATCAGTTATTGCGCATGCAACCGCAGCGTGCTGTGCCGGGTTGTATCGTTCGACGGGCCATTTCGCATTGTTTTATCCGGGCGATCGACCGGTCGTCATTCCAAGCGGACTGTCACGACCAGCGACTCGTGATCGGGGCGGTTCGTCCATCAACTTAGCCGGATAACCACTCGTGTTTGTTCGGGTCTTTGCGCCACCCTGCTGCGCCCTAGCTACCCGGTGCGCCGGTTGTGACGGTTTCATGCCGGCGTGCCGTCGCGGGGAGGAGAGGTTGGCTGTCCACAGGCCTGAAAAGGCACAACAGAACTGTCACATACCTTCTCTATGAGAGCGGCAAAGGACTTGCGCAAAGCCTGATGTCATCAGCCACTCAAGAGGGAATGAAATCCATGTCGATCATCAAGCAGGGCTTAGCTGCCCTTGCCGCCGGCGCTCTCGGTATCGCGCTGGCACGGCCGGCCGCCGCGGAACCGGTCAAATTCGATTTCTGGTTCGGCCTTTCGGGCGACCTGGCACGCGTCGTCGATACGCTGTGCAAGAACTTCAACGCATCGCAGGCCGACTATGAAGTCGTCTGCACCAGCCAGGGCAACTACGACGCCACGCTACAGAACACCATCGCCGCCTTCCGCGCCGGCAAGCAGCCCACCGTCGTCCAGGTCTATGACGTCGGCACCGCGACGATGATGCTGTCGGGCGCCTACAAGCCGGCCGACAAGCTGATGGAAGAAAACGGCTACAAGATCGACTACAGCGACTATTTCCCCGGCATCGCCCGCTACTACGCGACGTCGAAGGGCGAGATGCTGTCCTTCCCGTTCAATTCCTCGACCGCTCTGATGTACTGGAACAAGGACGCCTTCGCCAAGATCGGCAAGACCGAGGCGCCGAAGACCTGGGAAGAGGTCGGCGCCGACCTTCAGGCGATGAAGGACGCCGGCTATGAATGCCCGATGGCGATCAACATCTCCGCCAACGAAAGCTGGCAACTGATGGAGCAGTTCTCCGCCATCCACAACCAGCCGATCGCCTCCAAGAACAACGGCTATGACGGTCTCGACGCCCGCCTCGAAGTCAACAAGACCAAGTTCGTCCAGTATGTCGGCGACCTCAAGAAGTGGTATGACGCCGGCCTGATCAAGATCAAATCCAAGGATCTCGGCCAGGACATGGTCCAGGCCTTCGCGTCCGGCACCTGCCAGGTCATCATGAGTTCGGTCGGCGACCACGGCACCGTCGGCAAGACGCATAAGGAAGGCATGAGCTGGGACGTCGCCGAGCTTCCGACCTATGCCGGCACCGAGCGCAAGAATTCACTGGTCGGCGGCGCCTCGCTGTGGGTGCTGTCCGGCAAGTCGGATGCCGAGTACAAGGGCGCGGCCGCGTTCCTGAACTTCATCCACGACCCCAAGACGGCTTTGTTCTGGTCGACCAACACCGGCTACATCCCGGTGACGAAGTCGGGCTTCGAGTACATGAAGTCCACTGGCTTCTACGACAAGGCGCCCTACAAGGGCCGTGAAACCGCGATCGCCAGCCTGACCGCGTCGGAACCGACCGAGATTACCCGCGGTATCCGGCTCGGCAATTTCACCCAGATCCGCGCCGAATTCGGCACTGAGATGCAGGCAATCTTCGCCAACAAGGTCAGCGTCCAGGAAGGCATCGACACGCTGGTCAAGAACGGCGATGCGATCCTCGACCGCTTCCAGCAGACCTATCCCGACAAGACGCTGCCCTGATTTCAGGTACTGCCACGGCCGCCCGCCGAGAATCGACGGGCGGCCATTTCGCATCTAGTGTCCTCTCGGGAAAGCGGGCTGGCGGTTCAACGGCGTCGGCGGATCGATGGAAAAACGCGTCACCTTCAGCAGATGGTCGATCGGCATCCTGTTCGCGGTGCCGCAGCTGATCCTGATCTTCACCTTCTTCTACTGGCCGGCCGGCCAAGCCGTCTATTGGTCGCTGACGCTGCAGCAGCCCTGGGGCGGCGGCAACATCTGGGTCGGGCTGGATAATTTCCGCTCGATCCTGTCCAACGCCGATTACTGGAACTCGATCACCGCCAGTCTGACCTTTGCCGCGATCAGCACCGGTCTTGCCATGCTCATCGCCCTGGTGCTCGCCACCTTGACGGACCGGCAACTGGCCGGCTCACGGCTCTATCGCGTGGTGCTGATCTGGCCCTACGGCATCGCCGCGCCGGCGCTGGCGATGGCTTTCCGTTTCATCCTGGCACCGGAAGCCGGCTTCATGGCTGTCGTCAACCAGGTCTGGCCCGGCTTCTGGGACCCTGGCCTTGACGGCACCGATGCCATGGCTTCCATCATCGTTGCCTTTTCCTGGAAGTATGTCGGCTACAACTTCATCTTCTTCCTCGCCGCCCTGCAGGCCATCCCGCGTTCGCTGATCGAGGCGGCGGCAATGGACGGCTCCGGCGTCATCAGGCGGTTCTGGGATATCCAGTTCCCGCTGATCACGCCGACGATCTTCTTCCTGCTGGTCATCAACATCACCGAGAGCTTCCAGGATTCCTTCGGCATCATCGACATCATGACATCGGGCGGGCCGGCCAACGCGACCAATTTGATGGTCTACAAGATCTATTCCGACGGCTTCAAAGGCCTCGATTATTCGGGCGCGGCCGCACAGAGCATCATCCTGATGCTGCTCATCATCGTGCTGACCATCTTCCAGTTCCGCTTCATCGAGCGGCGCGTGCATTATCGCTGAGGCGGCCATGGTCGAGCGCACCCCGATCCTCAATTTCCTGACGCATGTGATCCTGTTCGTCGGCTTCGTTTTTTGCGTCGCGCCGTTCGTCATCGTGGCGATCGCCGCGTCGCACAATCTCAAGGACGTCAACGACGTGCCGATGTCGCTGCTGCCGGGCAGTGACTTCTGGGTGAACATCAAGACAGCGTGGACGACGGCCGACCTCGGCCCGAAACTGCTCAACAGCTTCATCATGGCCGCCGGCGTGGCGGCGGGCAAAGTCATCATCTCGGCGCTTACCGCCTTCTCGATCGTCTATTTCCGCTATCCCGGCCGCATGCTGATCTTCTGGTTGATCTTCGTGACGCTGATGCTGCCGCTCGAAGTGCGCATCGTGCCGACATACGCGGTCGTCGCCAACGTGCTGTCGCCCTATCAGACCATCCTCGACCTGACCGGCCTGAGCTGGCTTATCGAAAAAGTCTCGGGCGTCCAGGTTTCGCTCAGCCTTGGCCTTCTCAACTCCTACAGCGGATTGATCCTGCCGCTGATCGCCACCGCCACTGGGACCTTCCTCTACCGGCAGTTCTTCCTGACGGTGCCGGACGAGCTGACCGAAGCCGCGCGCATGGACGGCGCCGGCGCGGTGCGCTTCTTCATCGACATCCTGCTGCCGCTGTCGCGCAACAACATGGCGGCGCTCGGAACCATCATGTTCCTGTGGGCGTGGAACCAGTATCTGTGGCCGCTGCTCATCACCACCGATCAGTCGCATGCGACGGCAGTGACCGAACTCAAGCAGCTCATCCCGAATGTCGGCGGCATACCGGAATGGAACATCGCCATGGCCGGCACGCTCATCGTCATGCTGCCGCCACTGGTCGTCGTCGTGGTCATGCAGCGCTGGTTCGTGCGCGGCCTGATCGCCACCGAAAAGTAGGAGACGAAAAGATGGCCTCCATCACCATTCGCGACGTCCACAAAAGTTACGCCAAAATGCAGGTCGTGCATGGCGTCGACCTCGACATCGTGTCGGGCGAATTCGTCGTCATCCTCGGTCCATCCGGCTGCGGCAAGTCCACGCTGCTCCGGATGATCGCCGGGCTGGAGGAGATTTCCGGCGGCACGATCGCCATCGACGGCACCGTGGTCAACAAGCTCGAGCCGCGCGAGCGCGGCTGCGCCATGGTGTTTCAGAACTATGCGCTCTATCCGCATATGAGCGTGGCGCAGAATATCGGCTATTCGCTGAAGGTCGCCGGCGTTCCCACCGCCGAGCGCACCCAGCGCATCCAGGCAGTCGCCCGGATCCTGGAGCTAGAACAGCTGCTCGACCGCAAGCCGATGGCGCTGTCGGGTGGCCAGCGCCAGCGCGTCGCCATGGGCCGTGCCATGATCCGCGAGCCCAAGGTTTTTCTCTTCGACGAACCGCTTTCCAACCTCGACGCCAAGCTGCGCGTGCAGATGCGTTCGGAAATCCGCAAGCTGCACCGCCGGCTGAGCGCAACCTCGGTGTTCGTCACACACGACCAGGTCGAGGCGATGACGCTCGCCGACCGGCTGGTGGTGATGAATGGCGGCCGCGTCGAACAGGTCGGCACGCCCAGCGAAATCTACAGCCGGCCGGCGAGCCGCTTCGTTGCCACCTTCGTCGGCGCGCCAGCCATGAACATGCTCGAAGGGACCGTCACGCTCGACGGGCTGTCGCTTCTCGATGGCAGCCGGCGCCTGGCCGTTTCGCGTGCCGGCCTGCCGGTCGGCACTAAGGTCGCGGTGGGTATCCGGCCGGAAGCCGTGCGCCTGGTCGCGCCCGGCACGCCGGGCGCACTCAATGCCACCGTCGATCTAGTCGAGGAACTGGGCGCGGGCCGCGTCGTCTATGTCGACCTCGACGGCGCGGCGTTTTCCGTGATGACGTCGGAGGCTGTCCATCCGGCGCCGGGCAGCTCGGTCGGCCTGCAGTTTTCCGAGGCCGACCTGCATTTCTTCTCCTCCGAGACGGGAAGCCGCCTCGACGTCTTCAAGGCATCGGTGCCGGTCCCCGCACTCTGATCTTCGCGGCCGTTCGCAAGGTCATTCCTGCCCTCTCCGGGCGTTCAGAAAATTCCCCCGTCGGATCGAAGAAGGGCCGCGCAATGAAAATCATCCAGGTCACCGACGTGCATCTCGGCCGGCGAGGCGAAATTCGCTACGGCGCGGATCTGCATGAGCGGCTCGATCGCTGCATCGCACATATCAACGCGCGTCATGGTGATGCAGCGCTTTGCGTCCTCACCGGCGACCTGACCGAATCCGGTGAGGCCCAGAGCTATGCCGATCTGAAATCGGCCCTGGGCCGGCTTTCCCTGCCTTACCGGCTGCTGCCCGGAAATCACGACAGGCGCGCCAACCTCGTCGCGGCATTTCCCGAAAACCCGGTCGACGACGATGGCTTCGTGCAGTCGGTCTTCGAGACGCCTGAAGCCTCGCTGCTGTTCCTCGACAGCCTGGCCGAAGGCCGCGTCACCGGCGAATTGTGCGACAAGCGGCTTGGCTGGCTCGACGCGCGGCTCAGCGAAGCAGCAGGACGGCAGGCCTACATCTTCCTGCACCATCCACCGGTCGAGCTCGGCCTGCCGCTGCTCGATCCGCTCGGGCTCGAACAGCCCACGCGCTTCCTGGAACTGCTCAAGCGCCACGGCAATGTCGGCCACATCTTCTTCGGCCATGTCCATCGCGACATTGCTGGCACAGTCGCCGGCATCCCGTTTACCGCGCAACGTGGGCTGCATGCCCGCTTCGCGCTCGATCTGGTGGGAGAGGAGGTGGTCGAGCAGGCGCCGCCCACCTACGCGATCGTGCTCATCGACGCTGCCGCCCGACGGGTGGTCGTGCACAATTGCGACTTCCTCGAACAGTGGCCCACCTATTCGACGGCGACGGGCAAGCTCATCGCCTAGCAGCGCCGGCCCCAGCCGGCGCAGGACCAGTCAGGCAAACACATGCGCCTTGCCTGAAACTGTCAGCCGGACGATCTCGCCAAGGGCCGGCGCGTCCATGCCGGGCTTGCGCAGGATGAGCGGCGTGTTGCCGATGGCGGCGGCGTCCGGCGGATCGGGGCTGTTCAGGAGCCGCACGGCGATGGTGCACATGGAACCAGCGAATTCGGATTCCGTAACCTCGCCGAACAGCATGTCCGGCGTGCCCGACATGCCTTCGCGCGACGTCCTTTTCAGCATCACCTGCTCCGGCCGCAGCATGATGCGGGCGACGTCGCGCCGCTCGGAGGTGTCGACGGCGATGCGGCCGAGCGGCGAAGTGGCGAAGCCGTCTGCTATCCTTGCCGGTAGGATGATGGCGTCGCCAAGGAACTCGGCGATCATCCTGTCCTTCGGCTGGAAATAGAGCTCGCGCGGCGTGCCGACCTGCGAGAACAGGCCGTCGCGCATCACCGCCACCTGGCTGGCGAAGGACAGCGCCTCGGCCTGGTCGTGAGTGACCAGGATGGTGGTGATCCCCGCTGCTTCCAGAAGCTCGGCCACGGCCTTGCGCATCGAGGCGCGCAGGCCGGTGTCGAGGGCCGAGAACGGCTCGTCGAGCAGCATCAGCCTGGGTTTCATCGCCATGGCGCGGGCCAGCGCCACGCGCTGCTGTTGGCCGCCGGAGAGCTCGTGCGGGCGGCGTTTCAGGATCGCCTTGTCCAGCCCGACGATATAGGCGAGCTCGACGATGTGCTCGGCGCGCCTGTCGGCGCCGCGCGCCATGCCGAAACCGATATTGTCGGCAATGGTCAGATGCGGGAACAGGGCGCCGTCCTGCGCCACAACGCCGATGCCGCGGCGATGCGCCGGCACGGCGGCACCGCCATTGGCCAGCACCTCGCCGTCGAGCGTGATGCGGCCCTGGTCGGGCGCTTCGAAACCGGCGATCAGCCTGAGCAGGGTCGTCTTGCCGCAGCCGGACGGTCCGACGATCGCCGTGCGGCTGCCGCTGGCGACGCTGAGGTCGACGCCGGCAAGTGCCGCCACCGGGCCGTAGTGCTTTTGCACGCCGCTGAGTTCGAGAAAGCTCATCGTCCAGCCATCCTTTTCGACTGGACGTAAAGCAGCCAGGTCAAAGGCAGTGACATCGCCACCATGATGAGGGCGTAAGGGGCGGCCGAGGCATAGTCGATCTCGCCGCTATAGGACCAGAACGCCATCGCCAGCGTGCGGGTGCCGTTGGGCGCTAGCATCTGGGTTGCGGTCAGTTCGTTGGTGATGCCGAGCGCCACCAGCGCCATGCCGGCCGCAGCACCGGGCGCCGACAGGCGGATCGTCGTCGCCCACAGCGCCTTGAGCGGCGGCCGGCCGAGGCTCGAGGCAGCGCGTTCGAGTTCGACCGGCGCCTGCGCGATCGACGCCCTTAGGCTGATCAAAGCGCGCGGCAAGAACATCAGCGCATAAGCGAAAAGGATGGTGAACAGGGTCTGGTAGAGCGGCATGGCGATGCGCACCGTGATGGTGACCAGCGTCAGCGCGATGACGACGCCGGGCAGGGAGCCGACGATGTAGTTGCAGCCTTCGAGAAGGCGTTGCAATGGTCCAGGCGCGCGGATCGAAATCCATGCCATCGGCATGGCGGCGATCGTTGCGAGCAGCGCGCCGCCAAGCGCCAGGAAAAGGGTCTGGCCAAGTGCAAGGCCGATCTCGTCGAGGCGCCAGACATCGGCGCCGCCGGCGATCAGCCAGCGGCCGATGGTGACGAAAGGCACGCCGAGCGAAAGCAGCGCGGTGACGGCGGGCAGCGCCAGGCAGACAAGCGTGGCGCGGCCGAGCCGCGTGCGCTGCTGCTGGCGCGCCGCACCGGAGCCGACCCGGGCATAGCGCTCCTCGCCGCGCACCAGCACTTCCACCCCGAGCAGCACGAAGCAGCACGTCACCAGCACCGCGGCCAGCATGTTGGCGGCCGGTCCGTTGAAGGTCGACTGGAACTGGTCGACGATCGCGGTGGTGAAGGTGTCGAAGCGGATGAGGACGTAGAGGCCGTATTCGGCAAGCAAATGCAGGCCGACCAGCAGCGAGCCGCCGCAGATGGCGAGCCTCAGCTGCGGCAGCACGACGCGGGCGAAGACCCGCCATGGGCCGAGACCAAGGGCAGCGGCGGCATCCTCAAGCGCGGGGTCGAGACGACGCAGCGCGGCCGCGATCGGCAGGTAGAGGAACGGTAAATAGGCAAGGACCGAAACCAGCACCCCGGCCCACAGGCCGTGCAGTCCCGGCACCAGGCTGATCCAGGCATAGGAGTGGACGAAAGCGGGGATGGCGAGCGGCGCCACCGACAGCCACGCCCACAGGCGGGCGCCGGGCAGGTCGCTGCGTTCGGTCAGCCAGGCCAGCGTCACCGACAGCACGATCGAAATCGGAACCGCCACCGCCACCAGAAGGACGGTGTTGAGCAGGAGTTCGCCGACGCGTGGACGGAAGACCAGCGCCGATGCGGTTTCCCAGCCGGTCTGCGCCGCCACCCAGACGATGAAGGCAAGCGGCAGCAATGCGAGCAGCGAGACAAAAGTGGCCGCGAGCAGGATCCAGGAGAGGGGCCGACGGCGCGTCCCGTGCCCGGCCACGAGGCCGGCCGGCAGGCCCGGACGCGGAAGGTCGACCGCTTGCATCAGGCCGGACGCCGTGCCGCTTCCGCCTGCTGGCGGAGGTCATCGAAGGCACGCCGAAGGCGGCCAGAAACGCAGCTTGTCGTCATCGACGAATGCCACCTCGAAAACAGAGCGCTCCCGCGGAAGGCGTATTCCCGCGAGAGCGCAGTCGGTTGCCCTTTTAGGACGAACGCGAACTAAAGCAAGCCGGCTGCCGTCATCAGGTCGGTGACCTTCTTCGAGTTCAGCGTCGCCGGATCGACCCTCGGCGCCTGCAGATCGGCCAGCGGCACCAATTTCGGATTGGAGTCGGCGCCCTTGCCGACCGCATATTCGAAGGACGTGCCGTTCTTCAGCACCTCCTGGCCACCCTTGCCGGTCACCCACTTCAGGAAGGCCTGGGCTTCCTTCTGGTGCTTGCTCGAGGCCAGCACGCCGCCGCCGGAGATCGAGACGAAAGCGCCCGGGTCCTGGTTCTTGAAATAGTGCAGGGCGACGTTCTTGCTGTTCTCGCCGGTCTTGGCCAGATCGCCGATGTAGTAGTAGTGGTAGATTACGCCGCCCTCGATCTCGCCGGCGTTGACCGCCTTCATCACCGTGCTGTTGCCCTTGTAGGCGGTGAAGTTTTCCTTCATCGCCTTCAGCCAGTCCGCCGTAGCGGCTTCGCCCTTCAGCTGCAGCAGCGCGCTGACGATGGCCTGGAAATCGGCGCCCGAGGGGGAGGCGGCCCAGCGGCCCTTCCAGCTCGGATCGGCGAGCTCAAGCAGTGACTTGGGCAGTTGGTCGTCCTTCAGCTTGGTCTTGTCGTAGGCAAAGACGGTGCTGCGCGCGGCGACACCTACCCATTTGCCGGTGGTAGGCTGGTATTCCTGCGGAACCTGCGCCAGCGTGTCGGCATCGACCGGCGTGAAGAGGCCGGCCGCCTCGACCAGCGCCATGGCCGGCGAGTTCTCGGTCAGGAACACATCGGCCGACGAGGCAGCGCCTTCGGCGACGATCTGGTTGGAGAAATCGCTGTCGCCGCCATTGCGCAGCGTGACCTTGATGCCGGTTTCCTTGGTGAAGCCTTCGGCCCATTCCTTGGCCATGCTCTCATGCTGGGCGTTGTAGACGACGATGCCGGCATCCTCGGCCATGGCCGGGGCGGCGATCAGGCTGACCGCCAGCGCGGTGGCGCCAGCGAGAGCGGAAAGGGCATATCTCATGGGGCGTCGTCCTCGATCTTGTTGGTTGGTATTGTTGGTCCGGTCTTGGGCACGGCTGCACCTACCAATACCTGATTGTCCGAGTCAACATTGGTGAACTGGTTTAATCGGCCGCCGGGGCGCAAACTTTCGTGATTCCCCGACAGTTTGGCTTGGACATTATTTCGCCGGGCACGTAACAAATCAGCGCCGAGACGCGAACATCGGGGGAGTGAACTCTTGTGACCGGCAAGGACGAGGCCGAGCTTTCCCGGCTGCTCAAGGCCGCGATCGCCGGAGATGAAAGGGCCTACGCCGACTTTCTGCACCGGACGGCTGCTTTCGTTCGCGGCTTTGCCCGGCGCAAGATCGTACAGGGCGGGGTCGACCCCGAGGATGTCGTGCAGGAAACCTTGCTGGCCATTCATGTGAAACGGCATACCTGGCGCGACGATGCGCCGGTGCTGCCATGGGTCTATGCCATCGCGCGCTTCAAGCTGATCGATGCCTTCCGGCGGCGCGGACGACGTGTCGAGATCGAGATCGACGAAATCGCCGAAACCTTCGCCGAGCCTGAGACCGAGACCGTAAGCGAGCGCGACATCAACCGGGCGCTGGACAGCCTGCCGCCGGCGCAGCGCTCGGTGGTCTCGGCGGTGTCGGTCGAAGGCCGTTCGATCGGTGAAACGGCGGCGAAATTCAGCATCACGGAGACGGCGGTGCGGGTGTCGCTGCATCGCGGCCTTGCCGCCATTGCCAGGCGTTTCGGGCGGGAATGACATGAGGACCGAGGATCTCATCAAGGCATTGGACGCCGACGCCCGCAGCAACGCGGTGCCGCTGCGCTTGGCCTGGTGGATGGCCACCGCTGTTGCGGCGGTGATCGCGGCGGTGGTTTTCTGGTTCACCATCGGTCCACGTTCCGACATCATGATCGCCATGCACACGATGCGCTTCCTGTCGAAGTTCGTCTTCACCATCGTGCTTGCCGGCACCGCCTTCGCGCTGATCCACGCTTTGTCGACGCCCGGTGCTTCGACAGGCAGGGCCGTGGCCTGGATGGCCGCTGCGCCGCTGCTCGTCATCGTTGCTGTGGTTCTGGAACTCTTCGCGGTGCCTGAGGCGCAGTGGGGCACGCGGCTGGTCGGCTCCAACATGATGATTTGCATGGGCTTCATCCCGCTGATCGGCATTGGCCCGCTGGCGATTTTCCTGTGGATGCTGCGCTACGGCGCGCCGACGCGGCCGGTGCTTGCCGGCGCGGTTGCGGGCCTGCTTGCCGGCGGGCTGGCGGCGACCTTCTATGCCGCGCACTGCTTCGACGATTCGCCGCTCTTCGTCGCCACCTGGTACACGGTCGCGATCATCATCCTTACGGCGCTGGGAGCCCTGGGCGGGCGGCTTTTCGTGCGCTGGTAGGGCAACGCACACCGATCCTTAATCATGCCGGCAATTGTTTGCCGGTTAGCATCGTCGCCGGGACTGCCAGCGCAACCTTTCCTTAAAATCGATCCGCCAGGGTTGCAGCAACGTGCAATTGCGCAACGGGTGGATCCGCATTGTGACGTGGACGTGGAAAGGCCTGCGGGCCGACAGACATGCTGCGCTGGTGTTGATGGTGGTCGGCCTTGTCGCCGGCCTTGCGTCGATCCTGTTGTCGCGCCTGGAGCTCAGCGCCGAGGCCCTGAAACTCTGCCTGCAGATAGCGGTCGCCATGATTGCGGCGTCGCTTTTCCTCACCGCCCTGTTCGTTCGCCAGATCGTCGAGGACCGCCGGCAGATAGGCGAGAGCGAGCAGCGTTTCCGCCGCGCCATGGAGGATTCGGCGATCGGCGTCGCCATCGTCGGGCTCGACGGCCGCATCCTGCAGACCAATCCGGCTTTCGCCACCATGCTTGGCTATAGCCGCGAGGAGATCGAGGCGCTGACCTTCTTCCAGATCACGCATCCCGATGATCTGCAGATCGGCAGGGACACGATGATCAGCCTGAAAGAGGGAAAGATCGACGCTTTCCACTTCGAGAAGCGTTACCTGCGTAAGGATGGGACGCCGGTCTGGGCGCAACTTGCCGGCTCGGTTATCCGCGACGAGGACAGCGGCCGTCCGCTCTACCTGGTTTCACAGATAGAGGACATCGATGCCCGCAAGCAGTCCGAGGCCCGCATCGCGGAAGCCGAAACGCGTTGGAACTTTGCGCTGGCCAGCGCCGGCCAGGGCGTCTGGGATCTCGACATGCGCAACGGCGGCACGACCTATTCCGGCACCTGGGTGAAGATGCTCGGCTATGCCGATGGCGAACTGGATGGCGACCCCGACCGCTGGCTGACGATGATCCATCCCGACGACCGCGAGCTAGTCGCCGAAGCCGATCGCGCCCATCTCTCCGGCGAGACGCCGTTTTTCGAAGCCGAGTTCAGGATGCGCCACAAGGACGGGCACTGGGTCTGGATCCTCGACCGCGGCAAGGCCATCGAGCGCGACGCCGTAGGGCGGCTGATCAGGGCCATCGGCAGCCTGACCGACATCACCCAGCGCAAGGAGGCCGAGGCGCGCCTCATCGTGTCGGCGGCGATGCTGGCCGACGAGAAGGAACGGCTGCGCGTCACGCTGCAGTCGATCGGCGATGCCGTGATCTGCACCGATGCCGCAAACCGCGTCACCTTCATGAATCCGGTGGCCGAAAAGCTGACTGGCGTCACCAGCGGCGAGGCACTCGGCAAGACGCTCGGTCATGTCTACTGGGCAGTCGACGAAGAAACCGGGCAGAGGATCGGCGTGGCGCGGGCTTCGACCGGCGGCGCAGGTCCCGCCGAGCAGAACAGCCGTGCCGTGCTGGTCCGCCGCGACGACACGCGCTGCAGCATCCGCCAGGTCGTGTCGCCGATCATGAACGAGCGAGCTGAGTTCTGCGGGCTGGTTATCGTCTTCCAGGATTTCACGGATGCGCGCGCCCTGCAGCGCCAGCTCGCCTATGCCGCCGCCCATGACGCGCTCACCGGTCTCGCCAACCGCTCCAGCTTCATCCGCACCATGGAGGAACTGGTCGATCGGAGCGGCAAGGCCGGCGCGGCCGACACGACAGGGCCGATCGACACGGCAGGGCCGGTCGCCGGCACGACGAACTCGGCAGGCGATACGACAGGGTCGATCGGGGAGCATCAGTTCATGTTTGTCGACCTCGACCATTTCAAGCTGGTCAACGACACCGGCGGCCATGCGGCGGGCGATGCCCTGCTGAGGCGGGTCGCCGAGGCGATCGGCGGCGTGCTTGGTCCTGAAGACATTGTCGCCCGCCTTGGAGGCGACGAGTTCGCCGTCGTCCTGAAGTCGGGCTCGGCCGCCAGCGGCATGATTGCGGCACGATCCATCATCAATGCAATCCGCGGCCTGAATTTCACCTGGGACGGACTGGCGCATTCGATCGGCGCCAGCATCGGCCTGGCCCCGATCCGAGCCGGCTGCGGCGAAGTCGACGAGATCATCGCGCGGGCCGACGCCGCCTGCTATGCGGCCAAGGCCGCTGGAAGGGGCTGCGTTTCGACGGTGGACGAGGACGTCAAGGCCGACGAGACGGCGCCGCCCAAGCCGCTTGCCGCGGCCTCTTGAAGGGCGCTTGCTGAGTTTGTGGACTTGCCGGCGCCGAAGGCTTCAGATTAGCGCGTCGGAACCGGATGCTCGCCGCGGTAATCGTAGAAGCCGCGCCCGGTCTTGCGGCCGAGCCAGCCGGCTTCGACATATTTCACCAGCAGCGGGCAGGGGCGGTATTTCGAATCCGACAGTCCGTCATGCAGCACCTGCATGATCGACAGGCAGGTGTCCAGGCCGATGAAATCGGCAAGCTGAAGCGGCCCCATCGGGTGGTTGGCGCCGAGCTTCATGGCGGTGTCGATGGCGTCGACCGAGCCGACGCCCTCGTAGAGCGTGTAGATCGCCTCGTTGATCATCGGCAGCAGGATGCGGTTGACGATGAAGGCCGGAAAGTCCTCCGACACCGTGATCGTCTTGTCGAGCTGCTTCACATAGGCCTTGGCCGCCTCGAAGGTCTGGTCCTCGGTGGCGATGCCGCGCACCAGCTCGACCAGCTTCATCACCGGCACCGGGTTCATGAAATGTATGCCGATGAAGCGCTCGGGACGGTCGGTCTGCGCGGCAAGCCGGGTGATTGAGATCGACGAGGTGTTGGTCGCCAGGATCGCCTCGGGATTGAGCTGCGGGCAGAGCTGGGCATAGATCTTGCGCTTGACCGTCTCGTCCTCGGTCGCCGCCTCGATCACCAGATCGGCACCGGCAAGATCGGCCATGACCGGTGCGGCGGAAATGCGCGCCATCGCTTCGTTGCGCAGCTTTTCCTCAAGCTTGCCCGAACCGACCTGGCGGGCCATGTTGCCGCTGACGGTGGCGATGCCCTTCTCGATGCGGTCGGGCGAGATGTCGTAGATCAGCACCTTGTAGCCGGAAAGCGCGGAGACATGGGCGATACCGCCGCCCATCTGGCCCGCGCCGATGATGCCGATCGTCTCGATCTTGCTCATTACACCGATCCCGTCGAAGAAAGGCCTTTGCGGCCTGCTTTTTGTGCGGTGCAAACTAAAAGGGCGGGGCAGCTTCGTCTACCCCACCCTTCACAATTTAATACGCTAAGGCAGATAGCGTCAAAGCGCCTTTTGCAGTTCCGGCAGAATGACGAAGAGATCGCCGACGAGGCCGTAGTCGGCGACCTGGAAGATCGGCGCCTCCTCGTCCTTGTTGATGGCGACGATGACCTTCGAATCCTTCATGCCGGCAAGGTGCTGGATGGCACCCGAGATGCCGACGGCAATGTAGAGATCGGGGGCCACGACCTTGCCGGTCTGGCCGACCTGCCAGTCGTTCGGCGCGTAGCCGGCGTCGACGGCGGCTCGGCTTGCGCCGACGGCGGCGCCCAGCTTGTCGGCGACGGGCAGAATGACTTCCTGGAACTTTTCCGAAGAGCCCAGCGCGCGGCCGCCCGAGATGATGATCTTGGCCGAGGTCAATTCCGGACGGTCGGTCTCGGACAGCTTGTTCTCGACAAAGGAGGAGAGGCCGGGATTGGCGGCCGCCTTTGCGGTCTCGACAGCGGCCGAGCCGCCTTCGGGCGCCGCCTGGAAGGAGGCGGTGCGCACGGTGATCACCTTCTTGGCGTCGGTCGATTGCACCGTCTGGATGGCGTTGCCGGCATAGATCGGTCGCTTGAAGGTGTCGGGCGATACGACTTCGATGATCTCGGACACCTGCGCGACATCGAGCAGGGCCGCCACGCGCGGCGCGACATTCTTGCCGGACGAAGTCGCCGGCGCGACGATCGTGTCATAGGAACCGGCCAGCGACACGATGAGTGCTGCGGTAGGTTCGGCGAGGCGCTCGGCCAGTTCATCGGCTTCGGCAAGCAGCACCTTGCTCACGCCCTTGAGCTTGGCGGCGGCGTCGGCTGCGCCCTTGGCGCCCTTGCCGGCGACCAGCACATGCACGTCCGAACCGATCTGCAATGCCGCCGACAGCGCCTTGGCCGTCTGGTCGGAAAGGGTTGCGTTGTCGTGTTCGGCGATGAGGAGAATGGTCATTTGTCTATTCCTTCCGATCTCAGAGCACGCCGGCTTCGTTCTTGAGCTTGTCGACCAGTTCCGCGACGCTCTTGACCTTGACGCCCGCCTTGCGGCCGCCCGGTTCCTCGGTCTTGAGCACCTTGAGGCGCGGCTTGACGTCGGCGCCGTAGTCGGCCGGGCTCTTCTCGTCGAGCGGCTTCTTCTTGGCCTTCATGATGTTGGGCAGCGAGGCATAGCGCGGCTGGTTGAGGCGAAGGTCGGCGGTGACGATCGCCGGCATCTTCAGCTCCACCGTCTGCAGGCCGCCGTCGACTTCGCGCGTCACCTTGGCCTTGTCGCCGTCGACAACGACCTTGGAAGCAAAAGTGCCCTGTGCCCAGCCGAGCAGTGCGGCCAGCATCTGGCCGGTCTGGTTGCTATCATCGTCGATCGCCTGCTTGCCGAGGATGACGAGGCCGGGCTGTTCCGCTTCGACCACGCCCTTCAGCACCTTGGCGACGCCGAGCGGCTCGGTCTGTTCGTCGGTCTTGACCAGGATGGCGCGGTCGGCGCCCATGGCGAGCGCGGTGCGCAGCGTTTCCTGCGCCTGCTGCGGCCCGATCGAGACGACGATGATCTCTTCGGCCTTGCCGGCTTCCTTCAGACGAATCGCCTCTTCGACCGCGATCTCGTCGAACGGGTTCATCGCCATCTTGACGTTGGCAAGCTCAACCGCCGAACCGTCAGCCTTGACGCGCACCTTGACGTTCGCATCCACAACCCGCTTCACGGGCACAAGGATCTTCATTTCCTGTCACCTCTTTCAAGAATATTTGGGCGCGCTATAGCAGCGTGTGCCTCTTCTGAGTTGTCGAAAGCCGACATTCCGGACGGAATTCTGCTCTTCAAACGCCTAACGGTCGCGCTTCCGTAGTTGCGACAACCCGGCGCGTCAATATCCGTTGCGCAGTCAAATCGGTTCAGTCCGAACCGGAAGCGCCGCCACGGCCCCATTGAGGCGCCGGCTGGGCCGGGGCCGGCTCGATGGCCGCGGGCTCGGTAGCCGGCGCCAGGACGGTATCCACCGCTGGCTCGCCGTCCGCGCCGGCAAGCAGCGGCACGCCGCGGCTGCGCAGGACGAGCACCAGCATGGCGCCGGCGATGATGCCGCCGATATGGCAGGCCCAGGAAACCTGGTCTTCGCCGCCGGCCGCGAACATCGCGATCTGGAAGACGATCCACAGGATCAGCGGGATAAAGGCCGGGATGCGCAGCGGGATGCGGGCGAAGGCGAGAACCCACACTTTCACCCGGGGATAGAGGATCAGATAGGCAGCGACGACGCCGGCGATGGCGCCGGATGCTCCGATCAGCGGCACCTGCGAATCCCACGCCACCAGGCCCTGGAAGAAGGCGCCGGCAATGGCGCAAAGCATGTAGAAGGTGAGATAGCGGATATGGCCGAGCGCGTCCTCGACATTGTCGCCGAACACCCACAGGAACAGCATGTTGCCGCCGAGGTGGAAGATGTCGGCATGCAGGAAGGAATAGGTCAGGTAGCTCAGGCTCTCGGGGATGACGACGAATTCGGGCGACAGCTCGACCCTGTCGTGGACGACGGAGGGGATGAAGCCGAGCCCGAGCACCGCGGCGTTGGAGAAGCTCTCGCCGCCAAGCGCGGTGGCGAAGTAGATGAGCGCGTTGACCGCGATCAGGCCGATCGTCACATATTGCAGCCGGATGTGCCGCAGCCTGTTGGTGTCGTAGAGCGGGATGAACATGAGGTTTGACTTGCCCCTTCCGCTTCGGCCGATTTCAGCGGTTCTTGCCGGGCACCCATAACACGTCGGCGTTTCCGTTGTCATTGACCGCGCGAGCGGCGACGAACAGAAAGTCCGAAACGCGATTGATGTACCTGATCGCCTCGCGGTTGACGTGCTCGCGCGGATCCTGCGCCAGCGCCACCATGATGCGCTCGGCCCGCCGCGCCACGGTGCGGGCGAGATGAAGGGCCGCCGCAGCCGGCGTGCCGCCGTTCAGCACAAAGGATTTGAGCGGCTGAAGGTCCTTGTTGAGAAGGTCGATATCCTTTTCGACGCGGTCGGTCTGCGAGGCGATGATACGCAGCGGCTCGTAGCCGAGCGGCTTGCCGTCGTCCGGCACGGAGAGATCGGCGCCGAGGTCGAAAAGGTCGTTCTGGATGCGGGACAGCATCGCGTCGATCGCCGGATGGCCGGCAGCGGTGTGGATGCGGGCCATGCCGATGCAGGCATTGGCTTCATCGACCGTGCCGTAGGCGTCGACGCGCAGGTCGGACTTCAGCCGCCGCTCGCCCGTGCCAAGGCCGGTGGTGCCGTCGTCGCCGGTGCGGGTGTAGATCTTGTTGAGCTTGACCACGCTCTGCCCCCCTGAATGCTCACTTGCGGGTGAAATACACCGCCAACAGGATCAGCACCAAGGCCACGAACTGCAACAGCACGCGCGCCTGCATCAGCTTGTTCGAGGTCATGCCGGAACCGCCACGCATCATGTTGATGAGGCCGCGGACCAGCACGATCACGACGGCGACCATGACGAGGACGGCGAGGACGTTGAAGACGGTTGCCATGTCTGTTCCAGTTCGTTTTCGTTCAGGCGCGCCTGGCAAGCAGGCGGTAGAGCACCGATGCGGGCAGAATGCGTTTGAGCGTCGCGCCGATCCTGGCCGGCACCGTTACCACATAGTGCGGTCGCGGGCGCCGCGACAGAAGCGCATGGCGCAAGGCCGTATGGACCACCTCCGGCCCGGGCTTCAGCTTGGAGATGCTGCCGCCGGCCCTGAGCCGTGCCAGTTGCGCCTGATAGTCGGCACGGTGGACCGAGTTCTCGTGGTCGATATTTTTGAGGAACCAATACAGCCCGTTGCTGGCGATCTTCGACGTCACCGGTCCAGGCTCGATCAGCGAGACATGGATGCCGCTGCCCGCGAGCTCCTGATGCAGGCACAGCATCAGACCTTCCAGCGCGTGCTTGGAGGCGGAATAGGCGCCGCGAAACCGCACCGGCGTCAGCCCGAGGATCGAGGAGCAGTGCACGATGCGGCCATGGCCCTGGCCGCGCATCACCGGCACGATGCGGCGCGTCAAATCATGCCAGCCGAAAAGATTGGCCTCGAACTGTTCTCTCAGCGCCGCGACCGGCAGATCCTCGACGGCGCCCGGCTGGGCATAGGCGCCGTTGTTGAACAGCGCGTCGAGCCGCCCGCCGGTGCGGTCCAGTACCGAGGCGACCAGCGACTCGATGGAGCCGGGCTCGCGATAGTCGAGATAGAAGGTCTCGATGCCGTCGGCCTCGAGCGCGGCGATGTCGGCGGGCTTGCGCGCCGTGGCGAACACCCGCCAGCCTTCCGCC
Source organism: Mesorhizobium monacense (assembly GCF_056781675.1). NCBI lineage: Bacteria > Pseudomonadati > Pseudomonadota > Alphaproteobacteria > Hyphomicrobiales > Phyllobacteriaceae > Mesorhizobium > Mesorhizobium monacense. The sequence continues at coordinate 6,818,396 of NZ_CM165567.1, forward strand.
TTGAGCGCCCGGGCGCAATAGGCGCCTATTCCGGAAGAGGCACCGGTGACGATGATGGTGCGCAATTCTCTCGCCGCGGGATCGGTTTGACCAAGGGTTGCCATTTGCCGCATTCCCTTCCCATATTCGCGGCGTCGAGACAATCGAAGGGAACGCGGGACTTGTTGCGGAAAATCGTCGTCCTGCGCCGCGTGCTGTATGACGCGATCGGTCACTTCAACACCGACGACGGCTGGGCGATGGCCAGCCATCTGGCGATCACCTCGCTGATGGCGCTGTTCCCGTTCCTGATCTTCGCTACGACGCTGGCGAGCTTTCTTGGCGCGCAGGCCTTTTCCGACACCGCCGTGCACCTCGTCTTCGACACCTGGCCGGAGCAGATCGCCAAGCCGATCGCGCGCGAGGTGCAGAACGTGCTCACCGTCCGGCGCACCGACCTCTTGACCTACGGTGTGCTGCTTGCCGCCTACTTTGCCTCTAACGGCATCGAGGCGCTGCGCACCTCGCTCAACCGCGCCTATCGTGTGTCGGAGACGCGTGGCATCATCTACCGCCGGGTGCAGAGCGTCATCTTCGTGCTGATCGCCACGGCGTGCTTCCTGGCGATCAGCCTGCTCCTGGTGTTCGCGCCGCTGCTGGCGCGGCTGGCCGAAGCGCAGTTCGAATGGATCAGGCCCTATATGGGCACTATCACCCTATGGCGCTACATCATCGCCTCGGCGGTCATTGTCTGCGGGCTGTTCGCGGTGCATTTCTGGCTGCCGGCGGGCAAGCGCCGTTTCGTCTCGATCGTACCGGGCATCATCTTCACGCTGACGGCATGGCTTGCCGGCTCGACCATCTTCGCCACCTATCTCGATCATTTCTCGTCCTATGTGACGACCTATGCCGGCCTCGCCTCGATCATGATCGCGGTCGTCTTTCTCTACATGCTCTCGGCGATCTTCATCCTCGGCGGTGAGCTCAATGCCGCGATCAGCCGCTATCTCGAGGCGCGCGCCCGCGTTGGCTGATTCCTGGTTGGCTGGGCGGTGGCTAGCCCGACACCCAGCGTGGCGATCGCCATGCCGATCATCTGCACAAGACTGAGCTGTTCGCCGAACAGCGCCCAGGCGATGACCGCGGTGACGGCCGGGACAAGGTAGAACAGCGAAGCGACCTTCGACATCTCGCCGTCGCGGATCATCACCATCAGCAGGAAGATGGCGCCGATCGACAGCACCAGCACCAGCCACGCCATGGCGAAGATCAGCTCGCCATTGATGGTGACGGTGCGCGTCTCGAAGGCGAGCGAGGCGAGCGCCACCAGCGCGGCGCCACCGAAATATTGCCACATCGTCGCCGCCACGAGGTCGCCACCGGAGGCGAAGCGCTTTTGCCAGATCGTGCCGGCGCTCATGCCGAGCACCGAGACAAGCGAGGCGGTCAGCGTCGCTGCCGTTACGCCGCCGCCGAGGGCACCGAGCTTCGGCCACAATACGATGACGACACCTAAAAGCCCGACGGCGAGGCCGGCCCAATGGCGCGGCAGGATCGCCTCGCCCAGGAACCGGCCGGCAAGCACTGCCGTGATCAGCGGCTGCAGGCCGACGATCAGCGCCGAAAATCCGGCCGGCATGCCCCTGTGGATCGCCCAGAACACGGCGCCGAGATAGACGCCGTGCATCAGGACGCCGGCACCCGCCGCGTGAAGCGCCTCCGTGCGGGTGGCTCCTTTGGAGCCGAGCACGACCGTCAAGCCGCCCAGCAGGATGGCGGCCAGAACGAAGCGCACGGCCAGGAAGGTGAACGGTTCGGCCCAGGGCATGGCATAGCGCGCACCGATGAAGCCGGTGGCCCACAGGACGACGAAGGAGGCGGGGATGAACCGCTTGACGCTGTGCATTTTTCGGGGGCCGTCCGTGAACCGGGTGGAGACGTGTTGGATGAAGAACTGACTACGGCGATTGCTCTAATGCCGTTCAATCCGGCAAGCAAAATGAAACGATTGATCCATAAGCTCATTCGAATTCAACAAACGGCGTCGGGACAATCGGCCAATCGATTGATCCCCAGGGGCATGGCGGCTCGGTCGCCATGGATAGTCATGCTTTTGCATCTCGACACAAGTTGGCTGCTGATGACGGTCGCGACGGTGGCCGTCTTCGGTTTCTTCTTCGGCACAGCGCTCGACGCCATCATGAAGGATGACGGCTTCGGTTCGACCGGCAACACGCTGCTGTTCACGCTCGGCTTTTTCGTCGCGGTGATGGTCGCCAACGAGCATGGCATCAGCCTGCGGGATCTCAAACTCGCGATCGCCTGGGGCCTGGGCGGCGCCTTCACCTTCCTCAGCACGATGGCGTTTATCAAGGCCGGGATGGCCCGCTGGTAGCTGGGAATGCTGATATTCAGGCCGGCCTGCAAACGGCGGTTCCCTGCGCTTCCGGTGCTCACGTACTTTGAGTGCGCTCCGCTCCGGTTCTCAGGAACCACCTAGTTTGGTCGCTTCGCGCCGTCTTCGACTCCGGCTCGGCCTGACCTGAATATCAGCATTCCCAGATCGAAAACTTCTAGAGACCGACCAGCCGCCCGACGTCGTTCGGGGAGGCGCCCGCCTGCCTGAGTTCCGCGAGACCAGTATCGCCAAAACTCTTCGACAGCTTGCGCCCGTCCGGGCCCGGGATCAGCCGGTGGTGGAAGTAACCCGGCTGCGGCAGGCCAAGCAGGTCCTGAAGCAGGCGCTGCACGCCGGTCGCGGAAAACAGGTCCTGGCCGCGCACGACATGGCTGATGCCCTGCAGCGCGTCGTCGACGACGACGGCCAGGTGATAGCTGGTCGGGATGTCGCGGCGCGCCAAGATCACGTCACCCCAGTCCTGTGGGCGTGCTTCGACCTGCCTGGTGCCGGAAAGCGTCTCGTCGGTGAATTCGGTCCATGACAGGTCGGCCGAGGCGCGCGCCATCGCCGCGTCGACATCCAGCCGCCAGGCAAAGGGCATGTTCCCGGCGATCCGCCGCTGGCGTTCCCTGACCGGCAATGCCTTGTCGGCGGCGGGATAGAGCGGCACGCCGTCCGGGTCGCGCGGCCAGTCGCGGCCGCGCTTTTCGCTGCCGGCGATGAAGGCGCGGATCTCATTTCTGCTCATGAAGGCCGGATAGACAAGCTCTTCGGCAATCAGCCGGTCGAGCACCGTCCGGTATTCGGCGAAATGCCCGGACTGGCGGCGCACCGGTTCCTCCCAGTCGAGCCCGAGCCATTTCAGGTCGTAAAGGACGCCGGCCTCGAATTCCGGCGTGCAGCGCGTTGTGTCGATGTCCTCGATGCGCAGCAGCAGGTGGCCGCCGGCCGCAGCCGCCAGTCTCTGGTTGAGCAGCGCCGAATAGGCGTGACCGAGATGCAACTGCCCGTTCGGACTCGGCGCAAAGCGGAATGTCAGGAGCGTCATCTCTCAGGCGGCTTGTCGGTTGTCAGGCGCTTTCGCCGATTGCTACCTTGCGCTCGCTCCAGGCGGAAGGGAACATGCAACGCATCGCCGATCTCAACGACATTGCGCAAGGGCTCGATGCGCTCTGCCTCATCGACCCGCGGCTTGAAAAGGTGCGCGGCATGGCCGGCGAGGTGCCGCTCAGGCTTTCGGAGCCGGGCTTCAGGAGCCTCGCCTCGATCATCGTCTCGCAGCAAGTGTCCCGCGCCAGCGCCGATGCGATTTTTGGGCGGCTGACGACGCTCCTCGATCCGCTGACGCCGCAGGCGATCCTTGCCGCCGGCGAAGACGTCTTTCGCGAGGCCGGCCTGTCGCGGCCGAAGCAGCGCGGCCTGATTGCCGTGGCAACAGCCGTGGCCGATGGGCTCGACCTCAACCATCTCTGCTCGCTCGACGCCCCTGAGGCGATCGCGGCGATGACGGCAGTGCCGGGCATCGGTCCGTGGACGGCGGAAGTCTATCTGCTGTTCGCCGCCGGCCATCCCGACATCTTCCCGGCGCGGGACGTTGCGCTGCAGAGCGCCGTCGGCCACGCGCTCGGCATCGACCCGCGTCCGCCGGAGAAAACACTGATCCGGCTCGCCGAATCATGGAGCCCGTGGCGAGGTGTCGCGTCGCGTCTTTTCTGGGCCTATTACCGTGAATTGAAGGGCAAGGAGGCGGCACCGCCCACCTGAATCCGCAAAAAAGCCTGAAAATCAGGCGTTTTTGACGTTTCTGGCGAGCGACAATCCGCTTCACATCCCTGTCATGTCGGGCTTACAGTATCCGCGCCGATCGGTTCGCGAGACAAGGAGGTCAACGCGTGACGATTGCCGTATCTCCGGATGGGCTTCCAGCGCTGGTGCTGAATGCGGATTACCGTCCGCTCAGCTATTACCCGCTGTCGCTCTGGTCATGGCAGGACGCCATCAAGGCGGTGTTCCTCGACAGGGTGAACATCGTCGCCGAGTACGAGCACGCCGTGTCCTCGCCGACCTTCTCGATGAAGCTGCCCAGCGTCGTCAGTCTGAAAGCCTATGTGAAGCCGTCAAGGCATCCGGCCTTCACCCGCTTCAACGTCTTCCTGCGCGATCGATTCCAGTGCCAGTATTGCGGCACGCCGGAGGATCTGACCTTCGATCACGTCATCCCGCGCCATCGCGGCGGGGCGACGACCTGGGAGAATGTCGTCGCCGCCTGTTCGCCCTGCAATCTCAGGAAGGGCGGCATGATGCCGGCGCACGCCAAGATGTGGCCGCTGCAGAAACCCTTTCAGCCGACGGTGCATGACCTGCACAACAATGGCCGCCTGTTTCCGCCCAACCATCTGCATGAAAGCTGGATGGATTATCTCTACTGGGATGTCGAACTCGAACCATAGAGTTCGGCACAAATCCGCCATGCTGGCCGCCTGACGCAGCTTTCTGCGCTTCCGGTGCTCACGTACTTAAGTACGCTCCGCTCCGGTTCTCGAAAGCCGCGCCATGCCGAATTTTTGCGCGAACTCTGCGTCGCGTTAATTCAGTCGCGGGCGAAGGCGCTGCGGAAGGCGACTGCGGCCAGGATGAAGCTGGCGATGGCGTTCCAGCCGGCCAGCGACAGGCCGAGGATGCGCAGCGCCGCCTTGTCGCAGGACGGCGGCACGAATTTGTCGAGCGCGTCGAGCACGCCCTTGCCGCCGGTGTCGACCGGGCCGGCACCGGCGGTGCAATCGGCCGGGCCCTGCCACCATGCCCATTCGACGCCGGAGTGATAGACGCCGAGATAGAGGCCGTAGAGCATCAGCAGGCCACCGATGGCGAGCAGGCCGCGCGTCACCCAGGCGGGCGCGCCCAGCATCGAGGAAAGCGCCGCCAGCAGCATCAGCGGCGCGCCGATGTAATAGGGCGTGCGCTGCTCCAGGCAGAGATGACAGGGGATGTAGCCGCCTATGTACTGGAAGGCGAGTGCCGAGCCGACCGTGGCCGCCATGACGACGGCAAGAAAAAGCGCGGCCCGCGTGCGCTGGCGTCCGGTATCGGCATTCATGGTCGCTGTCATCGGTGGTGGTCCGTCTGCTTCGTCGCCTCAGTGGGCGTATCTGACCGCGATATAGAGCAAAATCAGGGCAGCGGCGGCGGCGCTGGCGATCAGGCCGAGACGCTTCTCGATGAATTCGCGGATCGTTTCGCCGTAGCGGCGCAACAGCCAGGCCAGCAGCAGGAAGCGGGCGCCGCGCGCGACGATCGCCAGTGCGATGAACAACAGCAGATTGACGCCGATGACGCCGGAGAGAATCGTCACCACCTTGATCGGCGGCAGATGGGCGGCGCCCGAGGTGATCAGCATCAGGATGATGAAGCCGATACCGGACGAGGTGCGCAGCGCCTCGAACTCGTCGTACTTGCCGTAGAATTCGAGAATCGGCTTGGCCACCGCTTCATAGGCATAATGGCCGATGAACCAGCCGGCGATGCCGCCAAGGACCGAAGCGGCCGTGGCGATCAGCGCGTAGCGGTAGGCGCGGTCGGGCCGCGACAAGGCCATCGGCAGATAGAGCACGTCGGCCGGCACCAGGAACACCGAGCTTTCGACGAAAGCGATGAAGGCCAGCCACCATTCGGCGGATTTCCGTGCCGCCAGCGACAAGGTCCAGTCGTAAAGTCCGCGAAGCATAGGCTCTCCTGATGCATGTCGCCCAAAAGTGCGCAGCGGTTTTGGGAAAACGACATGCATGAAAACAAAGACCAGAAGCACGCCGCATCCATCTCCCGGACGCGAGGCGCTTCAACGCGCCGTCTGTCTAGAAAGATTTTCTGCGCTGCACAATGGCTGAAGCTTCACGAAACAGAAAGGTGAGGTTTGGTCGCGGCCGCGGGACAGTCGAGAATTGGCCAGTTGACGAACAGGCCTCCAACCGTATAGTCCGCGCCCATCCAGGCCGCCCGGCCTGAGCCCCTATGGCGGAATTGGTAGACGCGCTCGACTCAAAATCGAGTTCCGCAAGGAGTGCTGGTTCGATCCCGGCTAGGGGCACCAATTTTCACGCAAAAGCCGCGAAAGCGAAGGATGCACCTGTGCCCTCGGGATACAACTGGTCCCGGGGTTGAGTCGAGTTCGCAGAGCCTGAAAGACCCGCGCCAGGATAAACCCGCAGAGGCGGGGCTCACCCCGGCTCTGCGGTCAGTTCGACCGCCGGGGCTACATCACATCGGCCCGGGCACCATCTTGGTCGGCTTCTCCGGCATCGGGAATGCGTAGTTATCGCATTTCACCTCCGGGTTCGTCGGGCTGAACATTCCGTCTGGGTTGTCCTTGAACAGCCAGGCGTGGAGGTCGTAGTGGTGGAACTCCTTCGGAATGAGCGGATAGTGCCCTTCCATCGGGCCCATGAATTTCTGGCCGAAGAGTTCCGGCGGCGCCTTGGTGTCGGGCGTCAGGGGCACGAGCCATTCCACGCCGACCAGGCGCAACTCGTTACCGACCGGTTCGTAGATCAACACATTGGGGCGCATCGGATCGACTGTCGGGCCGATGCTGGGAACATTGACGAAATGAATGCCCATGGCGCCCTTCGGGTAGTCCATCGTTCCGGGGATCTTTTCTCCGGTGTAGGAGACGCACCCGACCGTCGACAGATAGAGGTCGCGAATGGCGGCCGTGTAGTCTTCATACTTGGCCAGCGACTGCTTCAGGGCGTCGATCTCGGCCTTGTTGGGTTCTGCGGCCTGAGCTGCTGCCGCGCCTAGGAATGCGCCAATGAGACCTACCGAAATGAGGATCCCGCGACGCCCAAGACTAGCTATTTTCGTCATGCACTCCTCCCAGATTTCTGATTCTGGCCGTGCAAGACCGAGGCGCAAATGATGCTAACCGCGCGGCCAACTCTACCGCCTCGTCCGCCTTGGAACTGTATCGATGCTAATCCTTCCCACTGCGTGGGAACAGCAACCCTTATGACCTAAGCCAAAAGGCTCCTTGGTCGGAGAAGGCACCCGACAAAGTCGGAAAGCCGCTACGCACTTTTCCTGGAATTGCTCCAAGTATCTGCTTTTTGCGCAATTCCGGACGGAAAACCGCTGCGCATTTTTCCTGGAATTGCTCTAGCGCCGGCCCAGCAGGCTCTTCATGCGGTTGCGCAGCAGGCGCGCCATATTGCGGGTCTCGCGGTAGAGATGCAGCTGCGACGCCGCCTGGCGCACCTGGCGGTCGGCGTCCGGCGAGAGCCCGATCACCAGCGTGCCCATCGGCTTGCGCTCGCTCCACAGCCGGCTCATCACCGGATGATCGGGCGCGGCGCAGGAATCGGTCATCACGATGTTGGGGTCGTCGAGATGCTGCCTGGTGACTTCGATCATCAGCAGCGTGCCCGGCGAATAGGCCGACAGCGTCTCGTCATAGGCGGTCTTCCAGGTATAGGCGACGCCGGCCTCGACGAAGACGATCAGGCAGGCGACGGTGCGGCCGTCGAGCGTCAGCGAGTGGATGCGGCAGAGATCCTGCTCGGCCAGCCGGTGCACGGCCTCGCGGGCGAAGGCGGCGCGGAAGCGGTCGATCGCCATGGCCGTGCGCTCGCGGCCCTTCCAGCCGGCCGCCTCCAGCGTCAGGAAGCTTTCGATGGCATGGCGGATCTCGTCGGGTCCGCGCGCCACGACGTGCTCGAGCTTGCCGAGGTCGGCAAGGCGCCGCTTCAGGCGGCGGAATTCGCGATGGTGGTGCGCGCGTAGCGAGGCCTTGAGATACTCCTCGCCTTCGGCCTCGCTTTCGAGCACCGGGCGCTCCGCCTTGCCCGTGGTGACCATGGTCAGGCCGCGCGTCTCGGCGACGGAGGCAAGCAGGCTCTCCACCGGGCCGTCGAGCCGGATGTCGGGCAGCACAAACACCTTCGGCAGCTTGAGATGCGGCCGCGAAAGCATCGAGAAGAAATCCTCGATGACGCCGACCGGATCGTCGCGATCGACCAGCGGCGTGCCGATCGGGCCGAACGGGCTCGACCAGGTGCGCATCACGGGGACGCCGAGCGGGATCGCCGGCCGCTCGACCGAGAACGGCACCAGGAGGCGCAGCCGGTTGCGGTATTCGTCGCCGTCGCGGATCACAGCGAGGCGCACTTCCCGGTCTTCAAGCCTTGGCATCGCCGGGGCGAGGAAGCGCGGGTTGAAGAAGACGTTGGGCTCGATCGTGCGGGTGCAGAGATAGTCCAGTTCCTCGACCAGGTCGAAGCCGGCAGAAGCCGGGTAGATGGCGAGCTTGCGCTCGGGCCGGTTGTTGGCGAGGATCTCGATATGGGCGGGATCGGCCTCGCGCGCCAGGCCGGCAAGGCCTGACACCATGGCGCCGGCAGGACCGCCGCTGGTTTCCTCGAGCAGCGGGACGGCGGCCATCAGGCGTCTCTCCTGGCCGGCACGAAGATGGCCATGACGATGCCGAGCTTGCGCCATACTGTGAAGGACAGCGCGCTGGCCTCGAAGATCATGGCGAAACTGGTGGCGATCGCCGCGCCCCACAGGCCGAAATGCGGGATCAGCAGCACATTGAGTCCGATGTTGAAGGCCAGCGTCATGGCATAGACGGCGGCGCAGATGTTCTGGTTGCCGCTCATGGTCAAAAGGCTCTCGCAGGGGCCGACCGCGGCCCGCGCCACGACGCCGAAGACCAGCAGGAACAGCAGCGGATAGCCGGCGGTGAATTCGGGGCCGAACAGCACCAGCATCGGCTGCCCCAGCGCCAGCACCAAAAGCGCCATCACCAGCGAGGGCCAGAAGGTCCACGACACCGTCTCGCGGGCGAAGGCGGCAAGCTTCTCCGGCTCGCCATGGGTGAACTGGGCATAGCGCTGGGCAACGCCGGCCTTGACGGCGAAATAGACGAAATGCACCAGCGCCAGCGTCTTGACGGTGGCGAAATAGACGGCGACGTCATTGGGGTCGAGATAGGCGCCAACCATCAGCACGTCGGCATTGGTGAGCAGGAAGAAGAAGCTCTCGACCAGGAAGATCGGAAGCGAGACGACGAACCACTGCCCAAAATGCACCTTCATCGGCCCGGTCGGGATAATCCGTTCCATGCGCGAGGTGACGCCGATCAGCTGGCCGAGCGTGGTGGCATAGGTTGCGGCGATCGAGGCGAAGATGGCGGTCCTGGCGTCGGGTGCGTAGCCCATCGCCAGCATCAGCGCCATGAACGCCAGGATCAGCACTGGCCGCACCAGATAGGTCGGCGAGAGCGCAAACAGCGCCCATGAGTTGGCGCGCGACAGCCCTTGCAGCAAGTCGCCCATCGCGATCATCGGCAGGCAGAAGACGCCGAGGATGAAGGGCACGACATAGTAGTTCTCCAGCCAGGCCGAGCCCAGCCAGACGCCGAAGGCGCCGAGCCCGGCGATCACCGTCGAAGCGATCAGCACGAACAGGCGGCTCGCCACGACGATGCCGCGCAATTCGGCCAGCATACCGCGCTCGCGATATTCGGGGATGAAGCGGATGACCGAGGTGTGGAAGCCAAGGCAGGCGAGGTTGCCGACGATGACCATCGTCACCCAGACAAGCACGAAGATGCCGTATTCGAACGAGCCCATCCAGCGCGCCATCAGCACTTGGCTGACGAAGGCGATGACGGCGCTGATGATGCGGATGGAAAAGGCGATGACCGACATGCGACCGGCCTCGCCGCGCTCGTCGGCGGTGAACAGCACGGCGTCGATCCGGTCAAGCAGCGGCACCATGCGCAGCGCCAAACGCTGCGGCAAAAACCGCTCGGCTGTCGTGGCCGCGGAAAAGCGCACCCCGATCACACTCCGTTTTCCGCCTCTTTTTCAGCGTTTGGGTCTATCCGAAACACCTTAAGAAACGGTTGGGTGAGGAGCGGTCCGCAGGGCGGACGAAAAGCCAACGATTTGGCTTTTCGAGCGACGAACGGTGAAGACCCGGTGCGCCTCCGGGCGGATCAGAAAGTCCAGTGGACGTTGTGAAGGGACTGAACGCCCCAAGGACAAGGAGCCATAGCGGAGGGCCGGGAGGAATTGCGTGCGGCGTCCCGTGAACTCGCTACGTGGCGGCGGCTTTTGTTGCCTGAAAGCGATTCCCGGGGGGCACCACCGGCATGATCCCCACAGGTTGCTGCTCAATCGCTAACACCTGTGCCGCCCCTCATCCGGCCCTGCGGGCCACCTTCCCCCGTGAACGGGGAGAAGGAAGAAGGGTCGTCAGGCGAATGCGCCGTGGCAGTGCTTGTATTTCTTACCGGAGCCGCAGGGGCAGGCTTCGTTGCGGCCGACCTTGCCCCAGCTCGCCTGGTTGTTCGGATCGCGGTCCTCGGGAGCGACGATGGCGTGGCTTTCCTGGCGGACCAGAAGTGCTGTCTCGCCGCCCTGGAAATCGTCCTCGCCGGTGGTGCCGTCGATATGGCTGCCGAACATGTCGGGCGCCTCCGGAGGTGGCGCTTCCGCCGCCTGGCGCACCAGCTCGACGCGCATCAGCTGCGCGGTGACCGCCTGGCGCAGATTGCCCAGCATCGCCTGGAACAGCTCGAAGGCTTCGCCCTTGTACTCCTGCAGCGGGTCGCGCTGGGCATAGCCGCGGAAGCCGACGACCGAGCGCAGATGGTCGAGATTGACGATGTGCTCGCGCCACAGATGGTCGAGCGTCTGCAGCACGACCGAACGCTCGACATAGCTCATCACGTCGGGGCCGAAACGCTCGGCGCGCTCCTTGGCGGCGGCGTCGGCGGCGGCGGTGATGCGCTCGCGGATGTCGTCCTCGGCGATGCCTTCTTCCTTGACCCATTCCTCGACCGGCAGGTCGAGGTTGAGGAATTCGGCCACCTCGGCCTTGAGGCCGGCGACGTTCCACTGCTCGGCATAGGCGTTTTCAGGAATGTTCTTGGCGACGACCTCCTCGATGACGCCTTCGCGCATCTCGACGATCGTTTCGGACAGGCCTTCGCCGTCCATCAGTTCGATACGCTGCTCGAACACCACCTTGCGCTGGTCGTTCGACACGTCGTCATATTTCAGGAGGTTCTTGCGGATGTCGAAGTTGCGAGCCTCGACCTTCTTCTGCGCCTTTTCCAGCGCCTTGTTGATCCAGGGATGGATGATCGCCTCGTCTTCCTTGAGGCCAAGCTTCTGCAGCATGCCGTCCATGCGCTCGGAACCGAAGATGCGCATCAGATCGTCCTGCAGCGACAGGAAGAATTTCGAGCGGCCGGGGTCGCCCTGGCGGCCGGAACGGCCACGCAGCTGGTTGTCGATGCGGCGCGATTCATGGCGTTCGGTGGCCAGCACGTAAAGGCCGCCGGCGGCGAGCGCCTTTTCCTTCAGCCTGGCGATATCGTCGCGGATTGCCTGTTCCTTCGCCTCGCGCTCGGGCCCTTCAGGCAGGTCGCCGAGTTCCTCGGCGATGCGCATGTCCGCATTGCCGCCGAGCTGGATGTCGGTGCCGCGGCCGGCCATGTTGGTGGCGATGGTGATGGCGCCCGGCTTGCCGGCCTGGGCGACGATGGCCGCTTCGCGCTCGTGGTGGCGGGCATTCAGCACCTCGAAGTTCTTGAAGCCTTCCTTGCGCAGGCGCTCGGCCAGCTGCTCGGATTTTTCAATCGAGGTGGTGCCGACCAGCGTCGGCTGGCCATTGGCGCTCGCCTCGCGGATCTCCTTGACGATCGCCTTGTACTTCTCTTCGACCGTCCGGTAGACCTCGTCGTCCTCGTCCCTGCGGATGACCGGCAAATTGGTCGGAATCTCGGTGACGTCGAGATTGTAGATGTTGCCGAATTCTTCGGCCTCGGTCAGCGCCGTGCCGGTCATGCCGGCAAGCTTCTTGTAGAGGCGGAAATAGTTCTGGAAGGTGACGGAGGCCAGCGTCTGGTTCTCCGGCTGGATCGTCACATGCTCCTTGGCCTCGAGCGCCTGGTGCAGGCCTTCCGAATAGCGGCGGCCCGGCATCATGCGGCCGGTGAACTCGTCGATGATGACGATCTCGTCGTTGCGTACGATATAGTCCTTGTCCTTCTGGAACAGCCGGTGCGCCTTCAGGGCATTGTTCACATGATGGACGATGGCGACGTTCTCGACGTCGTAGAGCGACTCGCCCTTGAGCAGGCCTGCATCGCGCAGCAGGTTCTCCAGCTTCTCGGTGCCGTCCTCGGTGAAGATCGAGGTCTTCTGCTTCTCGTCGATCTCATAGTCGGCCGGGCCGAGCTGCAGCATGAAAGCGTCGATGGTGTTGTACATTTCTGAACGGTCCTCGAGCGGACCGGAAATGATCAGCGGCGTGCGCGCCTCGTCGACCAGGATTGAATCGACCTCGTCGACAATCGCGTAGCTGTGGCCGCGCTGCACCATCTGGGCGCGCTCGTACTTCATGTTGTCGCGCAGATAGTCGAAGCCGAGTTCGTTGTTGGTGGCGTAGGTGACGTCGGCGGCGTAGGCGACGCGGCGCTCCTCGTCGGAGAGGCCATGGACGATGACGCCGACCGTCAGGCCTAGGAATTTGTAGACCCGGCCCATCCATTCGGAGTCGCGCGTGGCGAGATAGTCGTTGACGGTGACGACGTGGACGCCGTTGCCGGCGAGCGCATTGAGATAGACCGGCAGCGTGGCGACCAGCGTCTTGCCCTCGCCGGTGCGCATCTCGGCGATGCCGCCATTGTGCAGCACCATGCCGCCGATCAGCTGCACGTCGAACGGGCGCATGCCGAGCACGCGGCGCGCAGCTTCGCGCACCGTGGCGAAGGCAGGGATCAAGAGATCATCGAGCGAAGCGCCGTTGGCGATGTCCTGGCGGAATTTTTCCGTGCGGCCCCTGAGATCGGCATCGGAGAGCGCCCGCATCTCGTTTTCCATGGCGTTGATCGCCTCGACGCGCGGCCGGGTCGCCTTGACGCGGCGATCGTTGGAGGAGCCGAAAACCTTACGGGCGAGACCGCCGAGACTGACCATCCAATGGCCCTTTCGATAGCATTCTTAATCGTTGCGACGGGCGCCGGCCGGCCCCATCAATTCCGCGTGAAACGCGGACAAACGCAAAAAGCGCCCGGAAAACGGTTCTGGACGCAAAGTCGTTGGACAGATAAGAGGGGGCTCAACTGATGTCAACGCCGCGCTCGCCCTGCGGGCCGCGCCAAATTCCGCCACAATCTGGCTGATCTGCAAGCCATTTTGCTCAAGCAACCCCATCGGCAATCCCCATCGGAGTTAACTTAATGTCCTTATCGTTTAGCCGTGCGTCGCTCGCCAGCCTTGGCCTGGCTTTCGGGCTGTCGGCTCTGTCGCTGTCGCCCCTGATGGCGCAGGAAGCCGCCCCCGCCCAGCCGGCGGCACCGGCCCCGGCGGCCGCGCCGGTCGACCCCAACGCGGTGGTCGCCACTGTCAACGGCCAGACGCTGACCGAGGCAGACCTTGGGCTTGCCGAAGGCGAGCTGTCGCAGCAGTTCGCTCAGTTGCCACCCGAACAGCGCCGTGCGGCGGCCCTTTCGGCAGCCATCGAGATCCGCATCATGGCCGCCCAGGCGGTCACCACCGGCCTCGATAAGGATCCCGATTTCCAGCGCCGCATGGCCTTCTTGCAGCAGCGCGCGCTGCATGGCGAAATGGTCGAGAAGGGCGTCGTCGACAAGGTCACGGACGCCGAGGTGCGAGCCCGCTATGACCAGGAAATCGCCAACACGCCCCCGGTCAATGAGGTGCACGCCCGTCACATCCTCGTGAAGACGAAGGAAGAGGCCGTGGCGATCATCAAGCAGCTCGACGGCGGCGCCGACTTCCAGAAGCTCGCCAACGAGCACACCAGCGACCCGAGCGGCAAGTCCAATGGCGGCGATCTCGGCTGGTTCGGACCTGGCCAGATGGTGCCGGAATTCGACAAGGCAGCGTTCGCGCTCGAAGTCGGCAAATACACCAAGGAGCCGGTGCAGTCGCAGTTCGGCTGGCACGTCATCAAGCTCGAGGACAAGCGCACCAAGCAGCCGCCGGCCTTCGAAGAGGTCAAGGACCAGGCCAAGCAGGCGGTCATCCGCGACAAGTACTTTGCGCTGGTCAAGTCGCTGCGCGCCGCCGCCAAGGTCGAGATTCCCGACGCGAACCTGAAGAAGGCCGTCGACACGATGGAAAGCGCCAAGTAAGGCTGAAGGAACTTCGAAAAGGGGCGCGGCAACTGGGTTGTCGCGCCCCTTTTTCAATCGGCCGGCTCGGCCGCGATTTTACCTAGAGCGGTTCTCCGTTTCACGGAAACGGAGAACCGCTCTATCTCTTTGTTTTGTCGCAATTCCGGACGGAAAACCGTTTCACACTTTTCCTGGAATTGCTCTAACGGGCGCTGCTATGCCTTGCGTCAAATAACGGACCGCCTTGCGAATCGTCGCTTCAGACTCGTCGAGCCGGTTGGTCAGGAGATGCTTCCAGGCATAGGAGGCCACAATGTCGGCGACCAGCGCCGAATCGATATCGGCCGCGATCTCGCCCCTTGTCTTCGCGCGCTCGATGATCTGGCCGGTGTGGGCTCGGCGTCCACCGGCATACAAGGCAAGGGCTAGGGCCGCGGTTTCATCCGACTGCGCCTCGGCGATCAGCGATCTGAACACATTGCCCGAGGACGTCTCGCGCCAATGCGAGAACAGGTTGTTCAGGAAGCCGACAAGGTCTTCCTCAAGATTGCCGGTGTCGGGAACGGCGACGCGCTTGCCGCGCTGATAGACCTCGAGCAACAGGGCTGCTTTGCTCGGCCACCAGCGGTAGATCGTCGGCTTTCCGGCCCGCGCCCGCCGCGCCACCGCCTCGATCGAGAAGCCGGAATAGCCGGCCTCGGCCAGTACGGCCTCGGCGGCCGCGAGAATGGCATCGGCGCTGTCGGGATTGCGCCTGGCGCCAATCGATCTGCGCCCCGGATGCGCTTGCTCACTCATCTGCTTTTCCTTGCCGGCAATTTTCGCCGGGATCATAGCCGGGGATCATACAAGACTCGCGGCGAAACGAAACGGGCCGTTCTAACGGGTTGTTTCTCGACTGGGACAAGGGATAAACGCTACGGTCACTCCGCGGGACCGCATGGACGCCTATTTCATGGCTTCCGATGTTTCCGAATCGATGCGCCATTGACCGTCGCGCATATCAGCCGCGGCGACGCCAACGGATTTGAGGTGCAAGCTTGATCCGGAGTGCGTCCGCGCGGGCCGCACAGCGACGAAAACGCCCTTGCACCGGCGCCGCGTATCGGGCAAACCGGCGTTCCCTTGCGATTTTCCCGCCCGAGGTTCCCATGTCCGCAACGATTTCGCCGCTCGCGCCGAAGAAATATCCGAAAATGCCCGCGATCGAGGGCGTGCGCATCGCCACTGCCGAGGCCGGAATAAAGTACAAGAACCGTACCGATCTGCTGGCCATGGTCTTCGATGCCGAGACTGCGGTCGCCGGCGTGTTCACCAAGTCGAAATGCCCGTCGGCGCCGGTCGATTTCTGCCGGCAGAACCTTGGCGCCGGCAAGGCGCGCGTGCTGGTCGTCAACTCCGGCAATGCAAATGCCTTCACCGGCCAGAAGGGCCGGGCCTCTACCGCATTGACCGGCGAAGCGGCGGCCAAGGCGGCTGGATGCAGCTCCGGCGAGGTGTTCCTCGCCTCCACCGGCGTCATCGGCGAGCCTCTCGACACAACCAAGTTCAGCCATCTGCTCGCCGGTCTGGTCAAGGACGGCAAGCCGGATCTGTGGAGTGAGGCGGCCAAGGCCATCATGACCACGGATACCTATCCGAAAGTCGCAACGGCGATGGTGAAGCTCGGCGATGCCGATGTCACCATCAACGGCATCGCCAAGGGCGCCGGCATGATCGCACCCGATATGGCGACGATGCTGTCCTTCATCGCCACCGATGCGCCGATCGCGGCGCCCGTGCTGCAGGACCTGTTGTCGCGCGGCACGGCCAAGACCTTCAATGCGGTCACCGTCGACAGCGATACCTCGACCAGCGACACGCTGCTGATCTTCGCCACAGGTGCTGCCGCCAAGCGTGGTGCACCCACGATCAGCGACGCCAGGGATGCGCGCCTCGGCGCGTTCCGCCGGGCGCTTGGCAAGGTTCTGAAATCGCTGGCGCTGCAGGTGGTGCGCGACGGCGAGGGCGCGCGCAAGCAGGTCGAGGTCACCGTCACCGGCGCGAAATCGGCGCGCTCGGCCAAGCGCATCGCGCTGTCGATCGCCAATTCGCCGCTCGTCAAGACGGCGGTCGCCGGCGAGGACGCCAATTGGGGCCGCGTCGTCATGGCCGTCGGCAAGGCCGGCGAACCCGCCGACCGCGACCTCCTGTCGATCTGGTTCGGCGACAACAGGCTGGCGCATGAGGGCGAGCGCGATCCCGGCTATTCCGAGGAAGCGACCTCGGCCTACATGAAGCGCGACGACATCCGCATCCGCGCCGATATCGGCATCGGCCGTGGCAAGGCAACGGTGTGGACCTGCGACCTCACCAAGGAATATGTCGCCATAAACGGCGACTATAGGAGCTGACGGCCTTGGTTTCCAGACATCCGGCAAGCGTGCTCGCCATCGTGCGCCGCTACGAGGCTGCGGGCTTTCGCGCCTGGCCGGCGGCGGCCGTCCACTATGACGGCACCTGGGTGGTGCGGCTGACGGCCGGCCATCCGGCCAAGCGGCTGAACTCGGTCAATCCGCTCGACCCCGGCGACATCCAGCACATTGCCGATCGCATCGGCCGCGCCAGCCGTCGTTTCGACGCCTATGGCAGGCCGCTGACCTTCCGCATATCGCCGCTGTCGGGTCCGGACCTGTCCAAACACCTCGACAGCGAGGGCTGGAACAGCTTCGACGAATCGCTGGTGATGCGCCTGCCGCTGGCGGACGCGCAACTCGCCCCGGCGATGGACCAGATCCCGCTGAAGGACATCAGCCGCTTCATCGGCGCATCACTCAAGGTGAGCGGCTCGGACGTGTCGCTGCGGCCCGGCCTGTCGGAGATCATCGGCGCCATCCAGCCCGAGGCCGGGCTGTTCGCGCTCGAAGAGGGAAACGAGCCGCTGGCGACGCTGATCTGCGTCCATGACGGCGATCTCGCCGGTTTGTTCGAGATCGCCACGGACAAGGCGGCGCGCAACAAGGGCCACGGCCGCAACCTTATCCTGTCGGCGCTGAAATGGGCGCGGCTGCGTGGCGCGCGGGAGGCTTGGTTGCAGGTCGAAGCCGGCAATGCGCCGGCCGTGGCGCTCTACCGTTCGCTGGGCTTCGAGGAAGTCTACCGCTATCACTATCGCCGGCCGCCCGGCGCATGAGCGACGTCAAACCAGCCGGAAAGCCTCTGCTTCTCGTCGCGGCCTGCGCCCTGGTCGATACCGATGGGCGCGTGCTTCTGGCGCAGCGCCCCGAAGGCAAGCAGCTTGCCGGCTTGTGGGAGTTCCCGGGCGGCAAGGTCGAGCCCGGTGAGACGCCGGAGGAGTGCCTGATTCGCGAACTGCATGAGGAGATCGGCATCGAGACCGACATCCCATGCCTGGCGCCGCTTACCTTCGCCAGCCATTCCTATGATGATTTTCACCTCTTGATGCCGCTGTTCGTCTGCCGCCGCTTTCGCGGTATCGCGCAGCCGAAGGAAGGCCAGACGCTGAAATGGGTGCGGCCGCGGCAGATGCGCGACTATCCAATGCCGCCCGCCGATGCACCGCTGATCCATTTCCTCATCGATCTGTTGTGATCGCCATCGTTTAGTCAGCGTTAATAGAAGATTTATCCCGGTGTGAAAAATTGGGGCAAGGCCGGACTTCGGCCAACATGCTTGGGAGCGACAGCATGAGCCTCGAGAAAGACTGGGACTCGATCCGGCCCGATCGCGGCTTCCGCGCCGCCGATGCCGGCATGGGTATATTGCGCATCACGCTATTGTTCGGTTCGGCCGCGGTGGCGCTGGCCTTGATCGCTACACCATTTCTCGACAGCCAGGCCCGGTCGCAATCGGCCCGGGACAGTTTCGGCAGCCTCGACGCAATGAGCACGGGTTCGATCGGCCATCGCGACACCTATACGCTGCGCCGCAGCGTGCTGCAGCCAATGCCGAGTTCAGTCTGCGTGATCCGCAACGACGGCACGCGCAGCGGCGAATGCTGACTTGGTTAATACTTTTCGCCGAACCGGCCTGTTTCACCGCCTGTTAAGCCTTTGCCGTTAACCTTTCTTAACGGGTCGGCGCTAAGGTCCTGGCAAGAGGGATCGACGATCATGAAAAATCTGCTGCAACGGTTCATCAGAGACGAGACAGGCGCGACGGCCATCGAATACGGCCTGATCGTAGCTGTGCTGTCGCTCGCCATCGTCGGCGGCGTCGGCCAGGCAGCCAATGCAATCCAGTGGCTGTTCAGCGACACCAACAGCCAGCTTGCGAACGCCTTCGCCCAGCACTGATTGCATCGCCCGGCGATCAACGCCGGCCGGGATTTTCCAGTATCGTCTTCAACGAGACCTTGGCCGAGCCTGGCTTCAACGGCTTCTGTTGCGAGGCATCGGGCGCCCAGCCGGACATCCAGACAATCGAAAAACTCGCCCTGACGCGGCCGTCGGCATCGGAGAACCGTTCCGCGTAGATCTCGGCGGCACGGGCAAAGAGCCTTCGCGTGCCGGGCCGCCTGCTGCGATCTGCGAGCGCGCTGGTCTCGCCCATGGCCCTGAGATCGGCGACGAGGTCGAACAGGGTGTCGTAGCGCACCGTCACCGTCTCGACATCGGCGACCGGCAGCGCCAGGCCGGCGCGTTGCAGGAGCGCGCCGGCATCGCGGACATCGGTGAACGGAATGACCCGCGGGCTGGCACCGCCGTAGAGTTCGGTCTCGGCGGCAAGCAGGCTCTCGCGCAACTCGGAAAGCGTGCCGGCGCCAGCAAGGGCGCCGAGAAAGAGGCCGTCGGGCCGCAGCGAACGGCGGATCTGCACCAGCATGCCGGGAATGTCGTTCGTTGCCTGCAGCGACAGGAGAGACACGACGAGGTCGAGACTCTCCGGCTCGAACGGCACGGCATCCGGTGGCGCCACCAATCCCTGCCGGCCAGCGCGGAAGGCCGGTTCGGCTTCCAGGAAGGCCGGGTCGGCTTCCACCCGCACGATTTCCGTCACCTTTCCGCTTTCGGCGAGCACGTCCGCTGCCGCCGGCGTCTGGCAAAACAGCGCCGCCGCCTTGGCGAATTTGCGCTCGACGGCGTCGAGCCGGTCGGCAAGGTCCTCAGCCGCACGCCGCATCAGGAAATCGGCGCCGCCAACGGGGCGGGCCAAGGCGCGGCGCTTGTGCGCCAGCCACAAAGGCGTATCGATCAGGGGCTGCAACGGACGGGTTCCTGTTTTCCGCGCTCCGAAAGAGTGGTTCTATGGTGGCGGACAACCAACCACGTGGCCGATCCGATGCCGAAGATCAAGACCGTTGCGATCAAGAGCGCTGCGCTAAAGGCCTTGGCCTTGCCGGCGCGCATCTTGTTTCCGCCGGTCTGCGCTGGCTGCCGCCGCCATGTCTCGCAGCCCGGCGTGCTCTGCGGCACCTGCTGGCCCAAGCTCCGGCTGCTGGAACGACCGTGGTGCGCCGTCATGGGCACGCCGTTTACCCATGACATGGGCGAAGGGTTCCTTTCCGCCGAGGCGATCGCCGATCCGCCGCCTTTCGATCGTGCTCGGGCGGCGGTCGCCTATTCGGGTGTCGCCCGCCAGATGGTGCAGGGGCTGAAATACCAGGACCGCACCGACCTGGCGCCGTGGATGGCGCGCTGGATGCTGCGCGCCGGGGCCGAGCTGATCGCCGAGGCTGACGTGGTCGTGCCCGTGCCGTTGCACTGGCGGCGCTTCTTTCGGCGGCAATTCAACCAGTCGGCGGAACTGGCAAGGGCCGTAGCGCATCTCAGCGGCCTGCCGTTCTCACCCTCCGCGATCCGGCGCGTGAAACTCACCCGCCAGCAGGTCGGGCTGGAACGGCAGGAGCGCGAGGAGAATGTGCGTGCGGCCTTCCGCGTGCCCACCGAGGCGCAAATCGAGATCGCCGGTCGCCGGGTGCTGCTGATCGACGATGTCTATACCACCGGCGCTACGGTTCGCGCGGTAGCCAAGGCGCTGAAGCGGGGCGGTGCCGGAGCGGTCGACGTGCTGACCTTTGCGCGTGTGCTGCCGGGGGACTTTCGGACCGACGAGTCCGCGACTATATAGATTGAAATTGTTGTTTTTGTGCATGCCGTTGTCCCAGAAGCGTTGCGCGCTTCCAGGTGACATGCATAGGCAGGATTTCTGACCGATGGTCGATGTGACGATCTATACGCGCATGATGTGCGGCTATTGCACGGCGGCCAAGCGGCTGCTCGAGCGCAAGGGCGTCGTCTACAAGGAGCATGACGCCTCCTTCTCGCCGGAACTGCGCCAGGAAATGATTTCCCGGGCGCGGGGCCGATCGACCTTTCCGCAGATTTTCATCGGCGATACGCATGTCGGCGGTTCCGACGAACTCCACGAGCTGGAGGCCGAGGGCCGGCTGGACAGGCTGCTTGCCAACGGCTCGACCACGTAAGGACATGACCATGGGTGTTTTCAAGGCAGCGGCGATCCAGATGCGTTCAGGCGAGAGCCCGGAGCGCAACGCGGTCGATATGGAGCGGCTGGTGCGCGAGGCGGCAGGCCAGGGCGCGACCTACATCCAGACCCCGGAAATGACCGGTGCGCTGATCCGCGACAAAGATGCGCGCGCTGCGTCCTTCACCACCGAGGACAAGGACGTCGTCGTCTCGACCGCGCGCAGACTGGCGAGCGAACTCGGTGTTTTCCTGCATATCGGCTCGACCGCCATCCTGCGCGCCGACGGCAAGCTCGCCAACCGGGCGCTGCTGTTTGGGCCGGATGGCGCCACGCTTGCCACCTACGACAAGATCCACATGTTCGACGTCGACCTCGACAATGGCGAGAGCTGGCGCGAATCCGCCGCTTACGAGCCCGGCACCGAGGCCGTCGTGGCCGAGATCGACGGCACGAAGCTGGGCTTTGCCGTTTGCTATGATTTGCGCTTTCCGCAGCTGTTCCGCGCCGAGGCGTTGGCCGGCGCCGACCTGCTGTCGGTGCCCGCCGCCTTCACGCGGCAGACCGGTGAGGCGCACTGGCATGTCCTGCTCAGGGCCCGCGCCATTGAGAACGGCGCCTATGTGGTGGCCGCGGCCCAGGGCGGATTGCACGAGGACGGCCGCGAGACCTATGGCCATTCGCTGATCGTCGATCCGTGGGGCCGCATTGTTGCGGAAGCCGCGCATGACGAACCGGCGGTCATCGTCGCCGAGATCGATCCGGCGCAATCACTTGCGGCGCGCAGGAAGATCCCCAACCTGAAAAACGCGCGGGAGTTTGCCGTCAATGCCGGCTCGGCGGAAGCGCCGCGTCTGAGGGGTGCGGCTTCTTGATCCGATTTTCCCTTATCTGCGAGCATGAACACGAATTCGAGGCGTGGTTCCGCAGCAACGACGATTTCGATACGCAGAAGAAGCGTGGCTTCGTCGATTGCCCGAGTTGCGGTTCGCACAAGGTCGAGAAGGCGTTGATGGCGCCGGCCGTCTCGACCGGGCGCAAGCAGGAAAAGATCGCGCTGGCCATGGGCGAGGCGCAGAAGCAGGCGCTGGCGCAGCTGAAGGCCATGGCTGAGAAGGTGCGCGAGAATGCCGACTATGTCGGCGACAAGTTCGCCGAGGAAGCGCGCAAGATCCATTTCGGCGAAACCGATGCGCGCGGCATTTATGGCGAGGCGACGGTTGACGAAGCCAAGAGCCTGGCCGAGGACGGCGTAGAGTTCATGCCAATCCCGGTCTTTCCGGATGACCGGAACTGAACGCCTAGCTCAGGCTCCCAATCAATTTTCCGAGCAGGTGGGCGAGCGTCTCCCGCTCCGGCCCAGACAGGCCGGCAAGGATTTCGTGCTCATTGGCGACATGGGCTGCGACCGCTTCGTCGATCAGGGCGAGCCCCTTCTCCGTCAGTTGCACGACAATGCCGCGCCGATCGCTGGGGTGTGGGCCGCGCAGGGTCAATCCGGCCTTTTCCAGCCGATCGAGCCGATTGGTCATGGCGCCGGACGTGACCATCGTCGCCTCATAGAGCTCGGTCGGCGTCAGCGCGTAAGGCTGGCCGGATCGGCGCAGCGTCGCTAGCACGTCGAATTCGCCCGATTGCAGTCCGAAGCGGGCGAACAGCGGCGCGAGGCGCTCGCGCGCGATCAGCGAAGAGGCTTCGTTCAAGCGTCCGAGCACGGCCATCGGCGAGACGTCCAGATCCGGCCGCTCCCTCAGCCACTGCTCGATCGCCTTTGCGGCGCGGTCCATCTATCTCACCGTTAAATATCTTGACGTTAAGAATCTTTGTATTATCTTATCTCAAGATATGATGCCGGCCAAGCGCCGCGACTGGAACGACGGGATCATCCGATGAAAATTCTCTGGGATTCGGCGCTCGGCCTGCTGGTCGTCACCGGCGGCCTGCTCGGCCTGACGCTGCCGTTCGGCAAGCTGGCGACTGCGGCCGGCGTGCCGGCCATGGTCTGGGCCTTCGTCATTTCGCTCGGCGCGGGCGGCGTGCTCCTCCTGGCCTTGCTGCTGCGCGGGCAGGGGGTGAGGCTGACGCCGCACAGGTTGCGCTATTTCTTCATCACCGCGGCGGTGTCCTATGCCTTCCCCAATCTGTTGATGTTTTCGGCCATCCCGCATCTCGGCGCCGGCTACACCGGCATCATGTTCACGCTGTCGCCGGTCGTCACGCTGGTGTTTTCGATCCTGCTCGGTGTCAGGCGACCCAACATGCTTGGCGTCGCCGGCATTGCCGTCGGCTTCGTCGGCGCGGTGATGGTCGCCGTGACGCGCGGCGAGGCCGGCCAGCCGGCTGAATTTATCTGGGTGGCGGTCGGGCTGCTCATCCCAGTCAGCCTTGCCGCCGGCAACATCTACCGTACCGTCGACTGGCCCGAAGGCACCGGCCCGATTGAGCTCGCCGTCGGCAGCCATCTGGCGTCAGCCACGCTGCTGCTTGCTGGCATTCTCGCGCTGTTCGGCGTCAAAGCCTTTGCCCCGCTTGGCGGCGTGCCGCTTGTGGCCGTCGGGCAAATGGCGTCGGCCTCGGCGATGTTTGTCTTCTTCTTCCGGCTGCAGGCGGTCGGCGGCCCGGTCTATCTCAGCCAGATCGGCTATGTGGCGGCCGCTGTCGGCCTGTTTGCCGGCACGATCTTCCTTGGCGAGCACTACCAGCTGCTGACCTGGGCTGGTGCGGTCATCATCACTGCCGGTGTGTTCATCACCACCAAGGCGCAGAGCCAGACCAGCGCGAAGGCGCAGAGTCAGGCGGCGTGAGCAGGTTCAGACCGAGCCCTTTTCCGCCAGCACCATGTAGTTGACGTCCATATCCTTCGACCGCTGCCAGCGGTCGGCAAGTGGGTGGTAGACGACTCCGGTGCGGTCGATGATGCTCATGCCGGCGGCACCAAGTGCCTTTTCCAGCTCTTCCGGGCGCACCAGCTTGCCGAACTGGTGGGTGCCGCGCGGCAGCCAGCGCAGCACGTATTCGGCGCCTATGATGGCAAGGCCGAGCGCCTTCAGCGTGCGGTTGATGGTGGCCACGAACATGATGCCGCCCGGCTTGACCATCTCCGCGCATTTGGCCACGAACAGGTCGATGTCGGCGACGTGCTCGACTACTTCCATGTTGAGGATGACGTCGAATGTCTCGCCGGCGTCGGCCAGGTCCTCGGCGGTCGTGGCGCGGTAGTCGACATTCACGCCAACTTCGGCCGCATGCAATTTGGCGACTTCGATGTTGGTGGCGGAAGCATCGGCGCCGACCACTTCGGCGCCGAGCCGGGCCATCGGCTCGCAAAGAAGTCCGCCGCCGCAGCCTATGTCGAGGAAGCGCAGGCCTTCGAACGGCCTCGCCGCACGCGGATCGCGGCCGAAGCGCGCCGCCACCTGGTCGCGGATATAGGCAAGCCGGACCGGGTTGAACTTGTGCAGCGGACGGAACTTGCCGTTCGGATTCCACCATTCGGCGGCAAGTGCCGAGAAGCGTTCCACTTCTCCGGCATCGATCGTCGATCGTCGGGGCTCTGGCATAGGGCGGGTCTCCTCGGACGCTAGGAAGTCGGGTGCCGGGCAGAGAAAGTCAAGGCAGCATTTTTCGCCTGCTGCCAACATGACCTCACGAGGTCGAGAGCACGACCGCGGCATGGCCCATGTCGACGCTCGCGGGGTCGATCGCCTGCATGGCTTCGCAATCGCCGATCTCTGCCATGATCCGTTGGGCCGCCGCACGGGCCTGTTCCAGGCTCTGCCAGCGCACGACATCGACCCAGCTCTGATCCTCGCGCTCGGCCAGGTGGCGGCTGAGAAAGCCCGGCTGTTGCGCAAGCCACTCCGTGACCACGCCGTTGCCGGCGACAAAGCCGGCCCTGGTCCCTGGCTTGAGGCGGAAGCTGACGATTTCCAGGGTCTCGGTCATCAAATCCTCCGCGGTTCGAGGTTCCTGTTTGTCTTATCGCATGGCAGGCGGATGAAAAGCTGTCAGGAGGACTGCGATTGCGGCCAAGCCGTTCTTTCCCGCCGTCGCTTGCGCAGCTTTGCTGTTTTGGCTAAGGAGGCCGCGCATTCAGCGGCCGGCACCAGCCGGGCGCTTCGTTCCGCATTCGGCAACGAGCCGGCTTCAGTCAAAGGCATTTCGCTTCCATGGCGCGCATCGTGATGAAATTCGGCGGAACCTCCGTCGCCGACATCGCCCGCATCCGCAATGTGGCGCGTCACGTCAAACGCGAGGTCGACGCCGGCCATGAGGTTGCGGTGGTGGTTTCGGCGATGGCCGGCAAGACCAATGAGCTGGTCGGCTGGACGCGTGAAGCCTCGCCGATGCATGACGCACGCGAATATGACGCCGTCGTCGCTTCCGGCGAACAGGTGACCGCCGGCCTTCTGGCGATCACCCTGCAGAACATGGGCGTGCATGCCCGCTCCTGGCAGGGTTGGCAGATACCGATCAAGACCGACAATGCGCACGGCGCGGCGCGTATTTTGGATATCGACGGCGCGTTCCTGGTCAAGCGCTTCGGCGAGGGCCAGGTGGCGGTCATCGCCGGTTTCCAGGGTATCGGACCCGACAACCGCATCGCCACGCTCGGCCGCGGCGGCTCCGATACCAGCGCCGTCGCCATAGCGGCGGCGGTGAAGGCCGACCGCTGCGACATCTACACCGATGTCGACGGTGTCTACACCACCGATCCGCGCATCGAGCCGAAGGCGCGCCGGCTGGCCAAGATTTCTTTCGAGGAAATGCTCGAAATGGCCTCGCTCGGCGCCAAGGTGCTGCAGGTGCGCTCGGTCGAGCTTGCCATGGTGCACAGGGTGCGTACTTTCGTGCGGTCGTCCTTCGACGATCCCGACGCGCCCGGAATGGGGGATTTGCTCAATCCGCCCGGAACGCTTATTTGCGACGAGGAAGAGATCGTGGAACAGCAGGTCGTCACCGGAATTGCCTACGCCAAGGACGAGGCGCAGATTTCGCTGCGCCGCGTCGGCGACCGCCCCGGCGTTGCCGCCGGCATCTTCGGGCCGCTGGCCGAGGCCAACATCAATGTCGACATGATCGTCCAGAACATCTCCGAGGACGGCAAGTTCACCGACATGACGTTCACCGTGCCGTCCGGCGACGTCGACAAGGCGCTTGCGGTGCTGGAGCGCCTGAAGGCGACGATCGGCTACGACGTCGTGCAGTCGGAAGCCGGCATGTCGAAGGTCTCGGTCATCGGCATCGGCATGCGAAGCCATGCCGGTGTCGCTGCCACCGCCTTCAAGGCGCTGGCCGACAAGGCGATCAATATCCGGGCGATCACCACCTCCGAGATCAAGATTTCGATACTGATCGACGGTCCGTATACCGAACTTGCGGTTCGCACTTTGCATTCCGTCTACGGTCTGGATAAGCAATAGCAAGACTGAATCAGTTGTTGCGTGAGTGCCGGGCACAGCTGAAACTGCGCCGGCAAGGACTCTATTGGAGAAGAAGCCGCGATGCGTGATACGGCCAGTGGCCCGCGCGTTCTGCTGAAACGGCTCCGCGAGCTCATGCAAGAGCCGCTGGAGCCGCAGGAGCGGCTCGACCGGATCGTGCGCGACATCGCTTCCAACATGGTCGCCGAAGTGTGCTCGCTCTATGTGCTGCGCGCCGATTCGGTGCTCGAACTCTACGCCACGGAGGGTCTGAACCCGAACGCCGTCCACCTGGCGCAATTGCGGCTTGGGCAAGGCCTGGTCGGCACGATTGCGGCGAGTGCCCGGCCGCTCAACCTTTCGAATGCGCAGGAGCATCCGGCCTTCGCCTACCTGCCGGAGACCGGGGAAGAGATCTATAATTCCTTCCTCGGCGTGCCAGTGCTGCGGGCAGGGCGCACGCTCGGCGTTCTCGTGGTGCAGAACAAGACCATGCGTCACTACCGCGACGACGAGGTCGAGGCGCTGGAAACGACGGCGATGGTGATCGCCGAGATGATCGCCACCGGCGACCTCGCCCGGCTGACCCGGCCAGGCCTGGAACTCGACCTGCGCCGCCCGGTCAGCTTCACCGGCCTGTCCTTCAACGAAGGTGTTGGGCTCGGCCACGTCGTGCTGCAC
The DNA here is from genome assembly GCF_056781675.1 of Mesorhizobium monacense. NCBI lineage: Bacteria > Pseudomonadati > Pseudomonadota > Alphaproteobacteria > Hyphomicrobiales > Phyllobacteriaceae > Mesorhizobium > Mesorhizobium monacense. Next base: position 6,845,454 of record NZ_CM165567.1, read on the forward strand.
GAGCCGCGCATCGTCGTCACCAATCTGTTCAACGAGGATAGCGAGGAGGAGGTCCGCAGGCTGCAGGCCTCGCTCGGCTCGCTCAGGCTTTCCATCGACGACATGCTGGAGCGCCGCGAGGTCGCCTTCGAAGGCGAGCATCGTGAGGTGCTCGAAGCCTATCGCATGTTCGCCAACGACAGCGGCTGGGTACGCCGGCTGGAAGAGGCTATCCGCAACGGCCTGACGGCGGAAGCGGCGGTCGAAAAGGTGCAGAGCGACATGCGCGCCCGCATGCTGCACATGACCGACCCCTATCTGCGCGAGCGGATGAGCGATTTCGACGACCTCGCCAACCGGCTGCTGCGCCAGCTGATGGGGCGCGGACCGGAAGACGTCGCGGCCTCGCTGCCGAAGGACGCCATCATCGTCGCCCGCTCGATGGGGGCGGCCGAGCTGCTCGACTATCCCCGCGACAAGCTGCGCGGCGTGGTGCTGGAAGATGGTGCCGCGACCAGCCACGTCGTCATCGTGGCGCGCGCCATGGGCATCCCGGTCGCAGGGCAGATGAAGGGCGCCGTTTCCATGGCGGAAAACGGCGACGCCATCATCGTCGACGGCGAGGAAGGCATTATCCACCTGCGGCCACAGCCAGACCTCGAAGCCGCCTATGCCGAAAAGGTCCGCTTCCGGGCGCGGCGGCAGGAAGTCTACCGCGAGCTGCGCAAGAAGCCGTCGGTGACCAAGGACGGCGTCCAGGTCGATCTGTTGATGAATGCCGGCCTGGCGGTCGACTTGCCGCAGCTCGCCGAGGCGGGAGCGGCCGGCATCGGCCTGTTCCGCACCGAATTGCAGTTCATGGTCGCCTCGACCTTCCCGCGCGCCGAGGCGCAGGAGCGGCTTTATCGCGACGTGCTCGACGCGGCGCGCGGCAAGCCGGTGACCTTCCGCACCATCGATATTGGCGGCGACAAGGTGCTGCCCTACTTCAAGGGCGCGATCCAGGAAGAGAACCCGGCGCTCGGCTGGCGGGCGATTCGGCTGACGCTCGACCGTCCGGGTCTGCTCCGGACCCAGATCCGCGCTCTGCTGAAGGCGTGCGGCGGGCGCGAACTGAAGCTGATGCTGCCGATGGTGACGGAACTTGGCGAGATCGCGCAGGCGCGCGAGATCATCGACCGCGAGGTGCGGCATCTGTCGCGCTTCGCTCATCATCTGCCGACCAGCCTCAAGCTCGGCGCCATGCTGGAAGTGCCGTCGCTGCTTTTCCAGCTCGACGAGCTGATGAAGGCGGTCGACTTCGTCTCCGTCGGCTCCAACGATCTGTTCCAGTTCGTCATGGCGGTCGATCGCGGCAACACGCAATTGTCCGACCGCTTCGACACGCTGTCGACGCCGTTCCTGCGGGTGCTGAAGCAGATTGCCGATGCCGGGGCGCGCAACCACACGCCGGTGACGCTCTGCGGCGAACTCGCGGGAAAGCCGATCTCGGCGATGGCGCTGATCGGTTTGGGTTACCGCTCGATCTCGATGTCGCCGGCCTCGATCGGCCCGGTGAAGGCGATGCTGACGGAATTGCCGCTGGACGAATTGCAGGCTTTCTTCGACGACAATCTGATGGCGCCTGCCCACGGCCTGCCGATGCGGGCGCTGCTGCAGGCCTTTGCCGACGACCGCTCTATCCCGCTATAGCAGCCGCCATGATCAACCTGCCCCGCGACCGTATGGATCAAGTCGTCAAGCGTTTCGACATGCTCGAAGCGCAGATGTCGGCCGGGCCGGCTGCGGACGCCTATGTCCGCATGGCGTCGGAATATGCTGACATCCAGGAGATGGTGGCCAAGATCAGGGCGCTGCGCGCGGCCGAGCACGAACAGGCCGACCTGGAGGCGATGCTGGCCGACAGGGGCACCGACGCCGAGATGCGGGCGCTCGCCGAGGCCGACCTGCCCGAGGTCAAGGAGCGCATCGAGGCGCTGCAGAAGGACATCCAGATCCTGCTTTTGCCCAAGGACGCTGCCGACGAGAAGAATGCCATCCTCGAAATCCGCGCCGGCACCGGCGGCGACGAGGCAGCACTCTTCGCCGGCGACCTGTTTCGCATGTATGAGCGCTACGCGGCGTCGCGCGGCTGGCGTTTCGAGGTGGCCTCGGCCAGCGACGGCGAAGTCGGCGGCTACAAGGAAATCATCGCCACCGTGTCGGGCAAGGGCGTGTTCGCGCATCTGAAATTCGAGTCCGGCGTACACCGCGTGCAGCGCGTACCGGCGACCGAGGCCGGCGGGCGCATCCACACCTCGGCGGCGACCGTTGCCGTGCTGCCGGAAGCGGAAGAGGTCGACATCGAGATCCGGGCAGAAGACATCCGCATCGACACGATGCGCGCCTCGGGCTCCGGCGGCCAGCACGTCAACACCACCGATTCGGCGGTGCGCATCACCCATCTGCCGACCGGCATCATGGTGGTGCAGGCGGAAAAATCGCAGCACCAGAACCGGGCGCGCGCCATGCAGATCCTGCGGGCCAGGCTTTATGACCTCGAACGCGGCAAGGCGGATGAGGAGCGTTCGGAATCGCGCAAATCGCAGGTCGGTTCAGGCGACCGTTCGGAGCGCATCCGCACCTACAATTTCCCGCAGGGACGCCTCACCGACCATCGCATCAACCTGACGCTCTACAAGCTCGACCGGGTGATGATGGGTGAACTCGACGAGGTCATCGACGCGCTGATCGCCGACCACCAGTCGAAGCTGCTCGCCGATATGGGCGTCGATGGCTGACAAATTGCCGGAGGTGCTGGGGCTGCTGCTTCGGGCAGCGCGCGAACGCCTTGCGGCCGCCGGCGTGGCCGATCCGGCCCTGGACGCCAGGTTGATCGTCGAGCATTTTTCCGGCACGACCCGCACCCAGGCCATTGCTGAGCCCCAACAAGCCGTCGAGGCGGGCGCGATTGCCGCGATCGATGCGGCGCTGGGCCGGCGTATCGCCGGTGAGCCGGTGCATCGCACCCTCGGCTACCGCGAGTTCTACGGCCTGCGCTTCGAGCTTTCGCCGGAAACGCTGGAGCCGCGGCCGGACACCGAAACGCTGGTCGAGGCGGTTCTACCCTTCGTCTCGGCGGCGGTGGAGCGGCAAGGCGAATGCCGCATCCTAGATCTCGGCACCGGCACCGGCGCCATTGCGCTGGCGCTGCTCAGCGCCGTTCCGGGCGCCGTCGCCACCGGCGTCGACCTCTCGGAGGGTGCCTTGGCAACCGCCGGACGCAATGCCCAGCAGTTGGGCCTTGCCGCCCGGTTCGAGACGCTTCGATCCGACTGGTTCGCAAAAGTTTCGGGCCGGTACCATGTAATTGCCGCAAACCCTCCCTATATACCAAGCCAAGACATCGGAAATCTGCAGGACGAAGTCCGCGATTTCGATCCGCTTTTGGCCCTGGATGGTGGCGCGGACGGTCTTGGCCCCTACAGGATCATCGCCGCGGAGGCGGCAAGGTTTCTGGAAGTTCAAGGCAGGGTTGCGGTCGAGATCGGCCACACGCAGCGCAACGAGGTCACTGCGATATTCGCGACAGCCGGCTACAGTCTGGCCGGGGCGTTTCGCGACCTTGGCGGAAACGACAGGGTTCTGATGTTTGAACGGACAAAGCCCTGATGCAGTGCAAAAAGGGCTTGGCAATGCCGGGGAATGCGGCTAGGGTCACCTTAACCGGATGAGACGAAGCAGGCAGTGCTCTTAGCGATTCGGTTTTCCTTGGAAATAGCTGCCTTCTTGCGCAAACGACGCCCAAGCTTCGTGCGGGAATCGTCCGGCAAGTGATGTAACCGGAACAGGATGGCACGTGGCGCCAACGCAATTGATGCGGGCGAACGCCGGTGAAGAAACGAAACGGCTGGCTGCATGAGCGCCTCCGTTCGTGAAGAGTTTTCGAAAATTTCACACTGAAGAGAGTCGAATGAGGCCACAACAGCAGAACAGGCGCATGCGCGGTCGCAACAACAATGGCGGCGGCGGTGGCAACAACAATAACAACAACAACCGCAAGGGTCCCAATCCCCTGACGCGCAACTACGAGAGCAACGGCCCGGATGTGAAGATCCGCGGATCGGCTCAGCAGATTGCCGAGAAATACGCCACTCTCGCCCGTGACGCGCAAAGCTCTGGCGACAGGGTGATGGCGGAGAACTATCTCCAGCACGCTGAACACTACAATCGCATCATTGCCGCTGCCCAGGCGCAGATGCCGATCCAGAACACCCAGCAGAACCGCGACGACTTCGACGATGACGGCGACGAAGACCGTGACGAGTTCGACAATGCCGGCAGCAGCGGCAACAATGTCAGCGACAACCAGACGGTCAGTCACGGCGCCGGCCCACAGCCGGTGATCGAGGGCACGCCGGCCGAAGTGGCTTTCAACCAGGAAAGCGGCCGCGACAATCGCAACAACCGCGACAACAACGGTCGCGACAATGGCGGACGCCATCGCGATCGCCGCCCCAATGGCGGCTACGGCCAGAATGGCCAGCGCGGCGACCATAATTCGCGCGGCGAGCAGGGCGGCCAACGCTTCGACCAGAACCGGTCCAGCGAGACGCCGGTGCAGGCGGAAGCCGTGTCCCAGGCCGAAACGAGCTTCGCGCCCCAGGCCGAAACTGGTTTCGTGCCCCAGGCCGAGCCCACTTTCACCGCGCCGACAGAACCGGCTTTTTCGGCCGAGCCCGCGCCGCTGTTCGACAATTTTTCGCCGGCCGGTCTTGCCGCCCAGGCGGAGCGCAACGAAGCCGCCGCCGACAGTGGCGCACGTCGTCCGCGGCGCCCGCGCCGGCCGCGCACCACTGCCGACCAGGCAGACAATCAGGCCGATGGCGGCAGCGACAATGCCGGTGGCAATGAGGTGAGTGCGGCGTCGGCCGAAGGTAACGCAAACGACCCGGTCATCGTCGACGTCGACAACTGATCGAATCCAGCTCGAACAGGGCTTTCAGGCCCATTGAACGGCGGAGAGAAATCTCCGCCGTTTTCGTTTACGCTCCAGTGGATTAATATGCGTTCCCAGTCATCTGGACGTCTTGAGTGCCCATTGCCCCTGCACCATATCTCGCCTGAACAGGATCCGGCTCGAAGGAGCGGGTTCGTCACCGTAATCTGATCCGGTGCCGCAAAGCGGGCCGGTGATGGAAGGAGACAGATATGAACCTTGAGAAATACTCAGAGCGCGTGCGCGGTTTCATCCAGTCGGCGCAGACCATGGCGCTCTCGCGCAATCACCAGCAATTCACCCCCGAACATATGCTCAAAGTGCTCGTCGATGACGAGGAGGGCTTGGCCGCGTCGCTGATCGAGCGCGCCGGCGGCAATGTCCGCGACGTCAAGCTCGGCGTCGAATCGGCGCTCGATGCCATGCCCAAGGTGGAAGGCGGCAATGGCCAGCTCTATCTGGCGCAGCCTTTGGCCAAGGTGTTCTCGACCGCCGAGGAGCTGGCCAAGAAGGCCGGCGACAGTTTCGTCACCGTCGAACGGCTGCTGCAGGCGCTGGCCATGGAGAAATCGGCCAAGAGCGCCGATATCCTTTCCAAGGCCGGCGTGACCGCGCAGGCGCTGAACCAGGTCATCAACGAGGTCCGCAAGGGCCGCACCGCCGATTCGGCGAGTGCCGAGCAAGGCTACGACGCGCTGAAGAAGTATGCGCGCGACCTGACGGCGGACGCCCGCGCCGGCAAGCTCGATCCGGTCATCGGCCGCGACGACGAGATTCGCCGCACCATCCAGGTGCTGTCGCGCCGCACCAAGAACAATCCGGTGCTGATCGGCGAGCCCGGCGTCGGCAAGACGGCGATCGCCGAAGGCCTGGCGCTGCGCATCGTCAATGGCGACGTGCCGGAATCGCTGAAGGACAAGCAGCTGATGGCGCTCGACATGGGCGCGCTGATTGCCGGTGCCAAATACCGCGGCGAGTTCGAGGAGCGGCTGAAGGCGGTGCTCAACGAGGTGACCGCTGCAGCCGGCGGCATCATCCTGTTCATCGACGAGATGCACACGCTGGTCGGCGCCGGCAAGGCCGATGGTGCGATGGATGCGTCGAACCTTCTCAAACCGGCGCTGGCGCGCGGCGAACTGCACTGCGTCGGTGCGACCACGCTCGATGAGTACCGCAAGCATGTCGAGAAGGACGCGGCGCTTGCCCGCCGCTTCCAGCCGGTGTTCGTCAACGAGCCGACGGTGGAGGACACCGTCTCGATCCTGCGCGGCCTGAAGGAGAAATACGAGCAGCACCACAAGGTGCGCATTTCCGATTCGGCGCTGGTCGCCGCGGCGACGCTGTCCAACCGCTACATCGCCGACCGCTTCCTGCCGGACAAGGCGATTGATCTTGTCGACGAGGCCGCCTCGCGGCTCAGGATGCAGGTCGATTCCAAGCCCGAGGCACTGGACGAGATCGACCGCCGCATCATGCAGCTCAAGATCGAGCGCGAGGCGCTCAAGGTCGAGAAGGACGAGGCGTCAAAGGACCGGCTCGCTCGTCTCGAGAAGGAGCTCGCGGACCTGGAAGAGGAATCGACCGGGCTGACCTCGAAGTGGCAGGCCGAGAAACAAAAACTCGGGCTGGCCGCCGATCTCAAGAAGCAGCTCGACGAGGCGCGCAACGAACTGGCCATTGCCCAGCGCAAGGGCGAGTTCCAGCGCGCCGGCGAGCTTGCCTATGGCCGCATCCCCGAGCTGGAAAAGAAGCTGAAGGAAGCCGAGGCCCAGGACGGCAAGGTCGGCATGGTCGAAGAGGTGGTCACGCCCGACCACGTCGCCCATATCGTGTCGCGCTGGACCGGCATTCCGGTCGACAAGATGCTGGAAGGCGAGCGCGACAAGCTGTTGCGCATGGAAGACGAGATCGGCAAGCGCGTCGTCGGCCAGGGCGAGGCGGTGCAGGCCGTGTCGAAGGCAGTGCGCCGTGCCCGTGCCGGCTTGCAGGACCCGAACCGGCCGATCGGCTCGTTCATGTTCCTCGGACCGACCGGCGTCGGCAAGACCGAGCTGACCAAGGCGCTGGCCAACTTCCTGTTCGACGACGAGAGCGCCATGGTGCGCATCGACATGTCAGAGTTCATGGAGAAGCACTCGGTCGCCCGCTTGATCGGCGCACCTCCCGGCTATGTCGGCTATGAGGAAGGCGGCGCGCTGACCGAAGCAGTGCGGCGCCGGCCCTATCAGGTCGTGCTGTTCGACGAGATCGAGAAGGCGCATCCGGACGTGTTCAACGTGCTGTTGCAGGTGCTCGACGACGGGCGGCTCACCGACGGGCAGGGCCGCACGGTCGATTTCCGCAACACGCTGATCATCATGACGTCGAACCTCGGCGCCGAATATCTGGTCAGCCTCGGCGAGGACCAGGACGTCGATGCCGTGCGCGACGAGGTGATGAGCGTCGTCAGGGCATCGTTCCGGCCGGAGTTCCTCAACCGCGTCGACGAGGTGATCCTGTTCCACCGGCTGCGCCGGCAGGATATGGGCCGCATCGTCGAAATCCAGCTCAAGCGGCTGGAGAACCTCCTTGTCGATCGCAAGATCACGCTGGCGCTGGATCAGGAGGCGGTCGATTGGCTGGCAGCCAAGGGCTACGACCCGGCCTATGGCGCGCGGCCGCTGAAGCGGGTGATGCAGAAGGAGCTGCAGGATCCGCTGGCGGAGAAGATCTTGCTTGGCGAGATACTCGACGGTTCGACCGTCAAGGTCACCGCCGGTTCGGACCGGTTGAACTTCCGTTCGAAGCCGACGGTGGTGGCGACCGAAGCGGCGGCCTGATCTCAGGCCGCCTTACCTGAACAGAGCGGCGAAGCCTGAATTGGGATAGCCTTCGCCGCTTTCTTCTTGTCTGAAATACCTTCTTTGTTTGAGATCGCGGGGGGCGGATGACGCTGGACGATTACAACGGCTTCTGCGCCTCGCTGCCGCAGACGACCCATGTCGTCCAGTGGGGCGGCGCCCATGTCTGGAAGGTCGGCGGCAAGGTCTTTGCGATCGGCGGCTGGAACGATGGCGGGCAGCTTTTCGTCACCTTCAAATGCTCTGAAATCGCCTATGATGTGCTGAAGGAGCAGCCGGGCTGCCGGCCAGCACCCTATCTCGCCTCGCGCGGCATGAAATGGATCCAGCGTCAGACAAGCCAGAGCATGGATGATGCCGCACTGAAGGACTATCTCGGCGAGAGCCATCGCCTCGTCGTCCTCAAGCTGACGAAACAGACACGCAAGGAATTGAACCTCTAAACACCAGCAATCCGCCATCTTCATGCCCGGTTCATATTGGAACCTTAAGCTTGGTAAATGGTTTGCTGGCGAAGGGGTTCGCCGTAAAGGGACTGTGCCGGGCGGCGGCAATTACGGACCGGAGAGTTTGGCTACAATGTTGCGCACCATCTTCTGCCTTTCGGCACTCGCCGCCGGACTGGTGTCTACCGGCGTGTTCGCCGCGCCGGGTGAGGAAGGAGCACGAACCCGTACCGCCAATTCCGGCGTGATCCTTCTTGCCCAGGACGGCAATCTCGACATCTACTACGACGCTAGGGGAAACCGCGTCATCGTCGATGCCGACACCGGCAAGGTCATCGCCATCCAGCCGCCACAGACCAGGCTCGACCGCCGTGCGCTGCGCCGTCAGTTGCGCATGCAGCAACTCGGGCGCGCGCCGGTCGAGGGCGAGGACCGCTACTATCTCGACGATCCCGAGGACATGGCCCGCTTCCGCCGCAAGCAGCTGGAAGAGGAAGGCACCGTCATCCCACCGCCGATCAATGAAAGCGATCCCTATGGCAACAATTCGGATCAGGTTTTTCCGGATGCGCCCCGGGACGAGGGGATCTATGGCAACACTTATCCGGACGAGCCCCAGCCTGGCGAACCGGACGGCATCAAGCGCCAACCGCTCGACGAGGCTTCGATAGATCCGGTCCAGCCGGCGGCGCCGGGCGACGAGGCAGCCCTACCGCCGAAGGTTGACGGCAAGACGGTCGTCGATCCGTCGCTTTCGCTCGGCACACGTCAGGATGTGGCGGCATTGCAGGTGCTGCTCGATCGTGCCGGCGCTTCGCCCGGCGTCATCGACGGGCGCTTCGGCTCCAATGTCGACAAGGCTGTGGCCGCCTACAACGAGATCACCGGCAGCAATCTCAAGTCGACCGATGCGGTCGGCATCCAGGCAGCGCTGGCGCAATCCGGCGGCGATGCCTTCGCCAACTACACGATCACGGCCGAGGACGCGGCCGGTCCCTATGTCGCGTCGATACCGGAAGACTACAGCCAGAAGGCGCAGCTCGACCGCATGGGCTACACGTCGGTGACCGAGGCGCTGGCGGAGCGCTTCCACATGGACGAGAACTATCTCAAGGCGCTCAATCCGGAGGCCAACTTCAATCGCCCCGGCACGATCATCAAGGTCGCCAATTTCGGCAGGCTGGTGTCGACGCCGGTTGCCCGCATCGTTGCCGACAAGGGCAAGAAAGAAGTGTTTGCCTATGACGCTGGAGGCAAGCTGGTCGCGGCGTATCCGGCCACGATCGGTTCTTCAGATACGCCGTCGCCGACAGGCATCCATGCGGTGTCGCGGGTCGCGCTCGATCCCAACTATACCTACAATCCGAGCATCAATTTCAGGCAGGGCCAGAACGACAAGATCCTGACCATCCCGCCAGGCCCGAACGGCCCGGTCGGCTCAGTGTGGATCGCGCTGGACAAGCCGACCTACGGCATCCACGGCACGCCCGACCCGTCCAAGATCGGCAAGACCGAAAGCCATGGCTGCGTGCGCCTGACCAACTGGGACGCGCGCGAACTGGCCAAGCTCGTCTCGCCAGGGGTGACGGTCGAGTTCGTCGGCGGATCTTCAGCCGATGACCTTGCGCAGCAGTGAGCCGCGCAGCGCGGTAGCGTAGATCAGCTGCACCACCAGGATGAAGCCGACGCTGAGCAAGGGGCTCATCAAACTAAGTGCCGCACCGATCGCCCACAACATCTGCGCCTTGACGATGCGCTGGTAGACGGTGCGGGACGTTTCCGCATCGACGTCCTCCGCGAGGAGGCTCGCATAGCGCCAGCTGGCGAAGAGCGTCGCGCCGAGCATCAGCAGGTTCAGCCAATAGACATAACAAGACCTCCGGCCATTGCACGCCGATCGGAGCGAGTCTGCCCATGCGGGCGGGCCACGGCTGGTTTCAACGAGAACGGCCCGCTGGCCGGTTGTTGCGGCCGGACCGGAGGTCTAAGCAAGCCCTTATGAAGTCGCCAAGCGAAGCTGCCGCCATCCCCCTGACGGGCGCCATTGCAAACGGAACGTTTTGTCCGCAATCGCGGCGCAGGTTCGTGCTGATCGCGGCGATCCTGGCATCGGCGCTCGGCTTCATCGACGGTTCGATCCTAGCCATCGCCACGCCGGCGATACGCGTCGATCTCGGTGCGAGCCTCGCCGAGGCACAATGGATTTCCAACGCCTACGCGCTGACGCTTTCGGCGCTGATCCTTGCCGGCGGTGCGGCGGGCGATCGGTTCGGCCTCCGGCTCGCCTTCGTCGTCGGCATCGCCCTGTTCATTGCCGCGTCTCTCGCTTGCGCGGTCGCGCCCAATGCCGGCGTGCTGATTGCGTTTCGCGCCCTGCAAGGCATCGGCGCCGCGATCATGGTGCCGGGCAGTCTCGCCATCATCGCCAAGGCCTATCCGAAAAAGGAGCGGGGCAGGGCGATCGGCATCTGGGCGGCGGCCTCGGCACTGACGACGGCGCTTGGCCCGGTGCTGGGCGGACTGGTGCTGTCGACCTTCGGCAACGGCATCTGGCGGGCGATCTTCGCCATCAACCTGCCGCTCGGACTGCTCTCGATCTATCTTCTCCTTGCCAAGATTCCAGCTGACGCGCCAACGGAGAAGCGTAGCCTCGATCTCGGCGGCGCATCATTGGCAACGCTTGCCTTCGGATCGCTGGCCTATGGGCTGACCTCGATGAGCGCCGAAGGCGGCGGACACCTGTCAGGTCCAAGCATTGCCGCCGGCGTCGTGCTGCTCGTCGTCTTCATCGCCTTCGAACTGCGGCAGCGCGAGCCGATGATCGATCTCAAGCTGTTTCGCATCGGCGCCTTTGCCGGCGCCAATGTCGCGACCTTCTTCCTCTATTTCGCCCTGTCGGCCAATCTGTTCTATCTGCCGATGCTGCTGATTGCCGGCTGGGGGCTGAGCACGGCCGAGGTCGGCTTCATCTTCCTGCCGCTGTCGGCGTCGATCGCGCTGTTGTCCGGGCCGGTCGGCCAGTGGTCCGACCGCATCGGCCCGCGCTTTCCGATCGCCAGCGGCAGCCTGGTCGTCGCGTTTGCCTTTACCGGGCTTGCGCTGCTCGCCCATGCCGGCATCCACAATTTCTGGACGGGGGTATTTCCGCTGATGGCGCTGATGGGGCTCGGCATGGCGCTGATCGTGTCGCCGCTGTCGACCGCGATCATGACGGCGGTCGAGGACAAGGACACCGGTGCTGCCTCGGGGATCAACAATGCCGTCTCGCGCATCGGCGGCCTGATCGCGGTGGCGGCGATGGGATCGCTCGCGGCCTGGGTCTATTCGACGATGCTGGACACAAGCGTCAGGCCCGGCATTCCGGGTTTCGGCGAGCCGGCATCGGCAGGGCTAGCGCCCGAACTCGATGCAACGCGGCTCGCCGCCAGCGATGCGGCCTTCGCGGCCATCGCCTGGGTCACCGCGCTGCTTTGCCTGCTTTCGGCGGTCATTGCCTGGATGACCGTTTCGGGACGGGCACTGCCCTGGTCGCGCGGCACGGATGATTCGCCGGACTGATTCGGCACCGAATCGATTCGAGGCTAAGGGCTATCCCTCGACCTTGGCGCTGGCGACCTTCAGCGGATTGTTGTCTTCCTGCTTGAGCAGGTCGTCGATGCGCTCGCGTTCACGCTTGAAGGCAACGAGGTCGTCGCCCTTCAGCACCTTGCCGACCGGCAGGCGGACGCGCATCGGGTCGACCTTGGTGCCGTTGACGATCAGCTCGTAATGAAGGTGCGGGCCGGTCGATAGGCCGGTCTGGCC